>CAWFDW010000002.1:0-1557500 GCA_963814715.1 uncultured delta proteobacterium | reverse complement strand
TCCTTACCAGGATACCAAACCTAACCAAACTCCGAATGCCACCAAGGTTAATCTGGGAGTCAGACTACGGGCGATAAGGTCCGTGGTCGAAAGGGAAACAGCCCAGACCGCCGGCTAAGGCCCCAAAGTCGATGCTAAGTGGGAAAGGATGTGGGAGCGCACAGACAACCAGGAGGTTGGCTTAGAAGCAGCCATCCTTTAAAGAAAGCGTAACAGCTCACTGGTCAAGCGAACCTGCGCCGAAAATGTAACGGGGCTTAAGCATCGCGCCGAAGCCGCGGGCTTCCAGCAATGGGAGCGGTAGAGGAGCATTCTGGTTGCCAGCGAAGTACGACCGGCAAGGACGTATGGAGGCCCCAGAAGTGATTATGCAGACACGAGTAGCGATAAAGAAGGTTAGAAACCTTCTCGCCGTGAGTCCAAGGTTTCCTGGGTAAAGTTAATCTTCTCAGGGTTAGTCGGTGCCTAAGCCGAGGCTGAAAAGCGTAGGCGATGGAAAGCAGGTTAATATTCCTGCACCACCAGTTGATCGTTTGAGCGATGGGGTGACGGAGAAGGGTAGGTCGTCCGGGTGTTGGATGTCCCGGTACAAACCCGTAGGCGGAAGCGGTAGGTAAATCCGCTGCTTCATTAACGCCGAGAGGTGATGTCGAGCGATTTCGTCAGATCTCGCGAAGTGACTGATCCCATGCTCCCAAGAAAAACCTCTAAGCGAGATCATTTGGTGACCGTACCGCAAACCGACTCAGGTGGACGGGTAGAGTATACCAAGGCGCTTGTGAGAATTGTGGTTAAGGAACTCAGCAAATTGACACCGTAACTTCGGAAGAAGGTGTGCCTGCTGATGTCATGGACTTCGCGTCCAGAAGCATCGGCGGGTCGCAGAGAGCAGTGGGTAGCGACTGTTTAGCAAAAACACAGGACTATGCTAAGCCGCAAGGCGATGTATATGGTCTGACGCCTGCCCGGTGCCGGAAGGTTAAGGGGACCCGTTAGTCCGTAAGGGCGAGGCGGGGAACCGAAGCCCCGGTAAACGGCGGCCGTAACTATAACGGTCCTAAGGTAGCGAAATTCCTTGTCGGGTAAGTTCCGACCTGCACGAATGGCGTAACGACTTCCCAGCTGTCTCGACCACAAACACAGCGAAACTGCACTCTCGGTGAAGATACCGAGTACCCGCGGCAGGACGGAAAGACCCTGTGCACCTTTACTATAACTTTGCAGTGAATCTAGGGATTTCATGTGTAGGATAGGTGGGAGGCTTTGAAGTGTGGGCGCTAGCTCGCATGGAGCCAACCTTGAAATACCACCCTTGTGATTCTTGGCTTCTAACCATCACTCTTACCGGGTGTGGGACACTGCATGGTGGGTAGTTTGACTGGGGCGGTCGCCTCCCAAAAGATAACGGAGGCGCGCGAAGGTTCTCTCAGGCTGAGTGGAAACCAGCCGTTGAGTGTAATGGCATAAGAGAGCTTAACTGCGAGAGCGACGGCTCGAGCAGGTGCGAAAGCAGGTCATAGTGATCCGGTGGTCCCGTATGGAAGGGCCATCGCTAATCGGACAAAAGGTACGCCGGGGATAACAGGCTTATCTCCCCCAATAGTTCACATAGACGGGGAGGTTTGGCACCTCGATGTCGGCTCGTCACATCCTGGGGGTGGAGTAGCTCCCAAGGGTTCGGCTGTTCGCCGATTAAAGTGGCACGCGAGCTGGGTTCAGAACGTCGTGAGACAGTTCGGTCCCTATCCGCCGTGGGCGAAGGATACTTGAGAGGAGCTGTCCTTAGTACGAGAGGACCGGGACGGACGTACCTCTGGTGTACCGGTTGTGGCGCCAGCCGCATCGCCGGGTAGCCATGTACGGACGGGATAACCGCTGAAAGCATATAAGCGGGAAGCCCACCTCAAGATTAGGTATCCCGATCGTAAGATCCTAAAGGCCCCTTCTAGACCAGGAGGTTGATAGGCCAGGGGTGGAAGCGCCGTAAGGCGTGGAGCTGACTGGTACTAATTGGCCGTGAGGCTTGACCACTACCTATTTCAATTCAGGTTGGAATAGTCGCCGCATACTTGTCCGGGTTTCAATCGCTAACCGGATGGGACGGCAAAGGTCGAGTCACAAATAAGGTTCGAACGACTGCACTTGCAGACCCTACTATTCAGATTTGTCGGAGCTTGAGCGCTCGCCTAACAGTGCGAGTGCGACAGGTTTCCGGTCGCCATGGCGAAGGTGAAACACCCGTTCCCATCCCGAACACGGCAGTTAAGCCCTTCAGCGCCGATGGTACTGTGACCGAAGGCGTCACGGGAGAGTAGGACGCGGCCGGGGAATCTCGGAGAGGGCGGAGTCGAAAGACTCCGCCCTTCTTTTTTTCGTGCGCTGCGCGCGCGAAAAAACTCTATTGCGCGACTCCGCGCAATAGTCAGATTCTCGGGCATCATGCCCGAGAATCACAGCATCGCTCGCATCGCGCTATGCGCGTCGCTCGCGATGCTTCGCAGTCGCGACGGCCTGCGCCGTCGCGACCACCATCGGCGCTTCGCGATCAGGCGCCTCCCCGAAAGTCAGAGCATCAGGTCGGCTTCCCGGCCGAGCTCTACGCGCGCTCGATTCCCGCCGACAATCCCCAGACATCCGCCAAGATTGCGCTGGGACAGGCGCTGTTCGTCGAACAGCGCCTCTCCGCCGACAACCTCCAGCATTGCGAGGGATGCCACAACTACGCGCTTGGCTTCACCGACCAGAAAAGAACTTCGGTGGGGATCGACAAACAGACCGGCCGGCGCAACGCCCCGACCATTCTCAATGCGATGTTCAACACCAGTCAGTTCTGGGACGGCCGCGCCGTCGACGCTCGAGGAACAGGCCAGATCGCCAATCCTGAATCCAATCGAGATGGGTATGAAGAGTCCCGACGAAGTCGTCGCCAAGATCAAAGCGATGCCGCGGTATCGCGAAGCGTTCGAGCGGGTCTTTGGGCGCGAAGTGAACTTCGACGACATCGCGCGCGCGCTCGCGTCGTACGAGCGCACACAGATCTCCTTCGACTCGCCTTTCGATCACTATATGGCCGGCGAGAACGGTGCGATCGATGAGTCAGCCAAGCGCGGCTGGAAAATCTTCAACGGCAGCGGCCGATGTATCGGGTGCCACGCCTGGACTCGCGATCGTCCGCTGTTCACCGACGGCCTCTTCCACAATGTAGGGGTATCCGCAGGCGCCGCACTCGCGCACCAAGCGACCGCGATTCGTGTCGATCGCGACGACTCGACGCAACTCGACAAGCTCGCGACCGACAGCGGCATGAGCGACCTCGGCCGCTATCTTGTAACGCACAAGCCTGCCGATATCGGCGCATTCCGCACGCCCGATCTCCGCAACCTGCTCGTCACCCAGCCGTATTTTCACGACGGCTCGGCCGCGACGCTGTGGGATGTCGTCGCGCATTTCAATCGAGGCGGTGTTAGCAATCCATATCTGGACTCCAGCAATCGTCCCGTTGGATCTTTCCAAAACCGATGAGGACGACCTGGTCGCATTCCTCGCAACGCTAACCAGTCCCGAATACGAGCAGGCAGCAAAGGCGGAATACGATCGGCAGTACCGAATTTCGAGAGACGCAATCAGCGGACGATAAGCATGATCTTGAAAACCTTGGCCGGCTTCGAGCCCTTCTCCCACGGACGCAGGTAACGAATCTCGAGCGTTCCGGTACCGCTCGCATCGATTCCGAAGTGGAAAATCTGATGCCCCGGAGCACCAGGCATCGCGTTGTCGAGCGTGAACGCCGGCTCACCAACTTGCTTGGCGAACCCGCCCGCGACGGGCTCAGCCTGCCATGTATACCCAGTCCCCGAAGTCGCGGGCAGCGAAATCTCCAGCGCATCGCCTCGATCGAGCGCAAACTCGCGCCCATTGTCGTCCTGCGAAATAAAAACCATGCTCGCACTCGCCTGACGTGGCACTGAGAACACGATCGCAACCAGAAGCCACACCAAATGTGATCGGCGAATAATCATGGGTCCTCGGTTTCCGGCATTCTGTCACTCGCGGGGCTTCTCGGCTATGACTCTTGCGATGCCGACCAGATCGCACGGCGAGGCTGCGAAGCCTCGCGCACGCAACTTGGGATTCCTTTCGACGGCCAGCCCGGGCCGCTCAATGCGATCACCGACGTTGCCGGCGTCGAGGTTGGTCACACCACGATCATTCGCGGCGACGGCAAGCTGATCGTTGGACGCGGGCCGGTTCGCACCGGTGTCACTGCGATCCTGCCGCGCGGCAGGCGCGACGCCTCGCCGGTCTTTGCCGGCTATTTCTCGCTCAACGGCAACGGCGAGATGACCGGCACGGCATGGATCGAGGAGTCGGGCCTGCTGACGACGCCGATCATGATCACCAACACGCATAGCGTCGGCGTCGTGCGCGACGCGGTGATCGCATGGCAGGTGCGACAGCGCAAAATGACGCAGCCGTGGTCGCTGCCGGTCGTCGCTGAGACCTACGACGGGTTGCTCAACGACATCAACGGATTCCACGTGACGGCCGAAGCACGCGATGGGCGCCATCGCGAGCGCGCGCGGCGGACGCGTCGTCGAAGGATGCGTCGGCGGCGGCACGGGGATGATCGGCTACGGATGGAAGGGCGGGATCGGCACGGCATCACGCCGGCTCGCTCGCAAATCCGGCGGCTATACGTTGGGAGTGTTGGTCCAGCTCAATTGCGGACGTCCCAATGAGCTGACGATCGCTGGCGTCCCGGTCGGCAAAGAGCTTCGCCCCGGCCGCGACCCGTTCAGTACGCAGGAACTCGGCTCGATCATCATAGTTGCGGCTACCGACGCTCCCTTGATGCCTCATCAACTGAAACGAATCGCGCGCCGACTCACGATGGGCCTGGCGCGCACCGGCAGCGTGTCGGGCAACGGCTCCGGCGATCTGTTCATCGCATTTTCAACCGCCAATCCCGCCAGCGCGAAAAGATCCGACGTCGAGACCGTCAAGATGCTCCGCAACTCGCGGATGGATCCGCTATTCACTGCAACCGTGCAGGCGACCGAGGAAGCGATAGTCAACGCGTTGGTGGCAGCCACGACGATGATCGGAATCAACGGCCGTCGCGTCGAGGCTATCCCGCACGATCGCCTCGTCGATGTATTGCGCAAATACGGCCGTTGATGTTTGCCTCGTCTGCGATCGAAAAATACTGTTCAGCATTGTGGCATCGGACATTCCAATGAAGTTCTTCTCAGATGCCGGGGAATTCCTCGAACGCGTTCAGCCGTTTCTCTTGAGGCGCGAAGCTGAGCACTGCTTGATACTCGGCCTGCTCGACGGACTTCGATCTGGCGAGCAATTTGGCGCCGCGCCGCCGTTGATGGCATCGGTTGAAGAACGCGATGAGATTGCGGCCGTCGCTCTGATGACGCCGCCGCGTAACCTCATCCTTTCATCGATAGCCGACGATTCCACGATCGACGCGATCGCTCACGAACTGCGTGCAAGAGGAATCGCGATTCCGGGCGTCAACGGCTCTGCTGACATCGCGCAGAAGTTTGCGTTGAAGTGGTCGGAGCTATCGCGATGCAGCTATCGCGTTCAGATGGCGCAACGGATTTATCAGTTGAGCCGAGTCACCAGCGAAACGAGATCTGCGGGTCATCTTCGCGAACCTGAGCAATCCGACGAAGCATTGTTGCGCGAATGGCGCGCCGCGTTTCTCGATTGAAGCTGAGGGCATGGATCGCGAGCAAGCCGAAAAAGACGCTGCACTGCCTATGCCACATCGCGACGCATGTGTCTTGTGGGAGCTCGAAGGAACTCGCAGTATCGATGGCGGGATTCGCCGGACGAACGCCGAACGGCATTCGCATAGCCTGGGTCTACACGCCGCCGGAAAATCGGGGCAAAGGATTTGCCGGCGCATGTGTCGCGGCGCTCAGCCAGAAGCTGCTCGATGACGGCCGCAAGTTCTGCTTTCTATATACCGACCTCGCCAATCCGATCTCGAATCACGTCTACCAGAAAATGGGCTACGAACCGGTCACCGACGCCACCGTCTATTCGTTCTCACAGGAAGTTCAACCATGAACGCGAAACACCTTTCCACTTCTTTCCTTGGAATCATTCTTCTGTTGGGCCTCAATCCAGGAGCGCGTGCAGAGTCTCCTGCCAAGTCGAGCGCGCCGCCCGATCGAGTGCGCAGTTTCAAGTTCACCTATCACGCGGATATTCCGGTCTCGAATCCGGCAGCGAAGAAGTTCGAAGCATGGATTCCGCTGCCGCGCGAGGATGCCTTCCAACAGGTTCGCGATCTTCACATCGAGACGCCGGTGCATTTCGAGATCGTTGACCAGGGATCGAACGGCAATCGCGTCGCGCATCTCGAGGCGTCGGCGCCCCTGCCGACATCGGTGCCTGTCACGATGACTTTCACGACGACCCGGCGTGAAGAAGCCGCCGACATGGTCGCGGCTGCGCGCGACGTCCCCGAGCCGACCGATGGACACTTCGCGGCGTATCTCCAGCCGAATCGTCTCGTTCCGTTGTCCGGCAGAATCGCCCAGGTCAGTGCCAACCTCGCCGAGACTTATGTAACTCCGCTGCAACAGGCGCGCATCGACTACGAGTACGTGACGTCGATCATGAAGTACGACAAGAGTGGCACCGGATGGGGCCGCGGCGACGCGCTCTACGCATGCGACGTGCGGCGCGGCAACTGTACTGACTTCCATTCGCTGTTCATTGGATTGGCGCGCGCGCGAGGAATCCCGGCGCGGTTCACGATCGGTTTTCCGATCGGTTCGGCGAAGTCCGGCGACGTGCCCGGCTACCATTGCTGGGCCGAATTCTACTCAGGTGGAGTGTGGGTGCCGGTCGATGCGTCCGAAGCATGGAAGCATCCTGATCGGCACGACTACTACTTCGGGCATCTCGACGCGGCGCGGGTCGCCTTCACGATGGGCCGCGATCTCGTGCTGAAGCCTCCGCAGAATGGCGAGCCGCTCAACTACCTGATCTATCCTTACGCCGAGATCGACGGAGCCGCTGTGACGCAGAAGGAAATCAAGACGAAGTTCTCCTACGCGGATGCGGGCGCGTGATCTAGAACATCGCGAACTGCGCGTTCTTGTCGACGTTCACCTTCATTGCGCTGGCGCTCGAGCTGACGACGCGACATGCGATCGAGTCGCCGCTCTTGCACGAGTTGTCAGCGAGGTCGGTTTGCTTTTTCGGCCATACTAACAGCGAGAGCGATTCGCAATCGGTCGCATTGCCCTGTTTGCACGACGCGTAAAGATTTGTGTATCGCTCGCCGAGCCGATCGCATACCCCCGCATCGCCACCATCGCACGCGACCACGTCGAGCGCCTGGCACGCCGCCTCGTCGTTAGCCCGACACTTTTGCGAGAGCTGCTTGCTGGCCTGTGCCTGGAATGTTGGGACGTAGTCGGTGCAGACGAGTGCGGGCGCCTCGCAACTCGACTGGAGCATCGCGACGCATGCGTCAGTTTCGTTTTGCGCGCATCGGTCGGCGTTCGTCTGATAGAGCCGATAGACGACAGATTCGCCATACGGCATGCATCCGGTCAACGAACAGGCTGCAGCACCCAGCAATGCGAACAAAAAACCGCGACGGCAATTTGGGAACCAATTGCGCACGATCAAAAGACGACGCGACGTCGCGGAATGTTTCAAACAGGCGAAAAGATTACAAAAAAGGCAGCCCGGAGGGGCTGCCTTATAAGTCGAAATCGAAAAGTACCTAGTGCTTTGTCTCGATTCGCCTGCCGTACGTAACTTCACCTTTGTCCACTCGCAAGCTGAAACCGCAATCTGGATTGGTGCAGACCCACGCCTTGAACATCACTGATGCTCCTTCCTGCCCATAGTCGGACAAGGGAATCAACGCACCAGCGTTGCACTTTTGGCACTTCGGCCACTCCATCATCCGCGCCTCCTTACAGCCGACCCGAACCGCATCGTCCGTGCCTGAAATTATCCGACCCTCAAATCTAAAGCAACGTGCCGCGGGGACGCCACCGGAGCCGTCCGCAAGCGTTCTCGAACGTTCGCAAAGGGCGAGATGCCGAAAGATAGCGGGCGGTTTTTACTTGAGCGCGCGAACCGAAAAGCCGCGATCGTTGCAGCACAGCAGCGAGCGCTTGCCGTCGAGCACGGTCTCGAGCACAACCTCGCGGCCCCACAGCCGCTGCAGGTAGTTGAGGCTCTTCTCCGCATATTCGATATGCAGGTCGCGGCCGTCGTGATCGTGCTTCACGTAAAGCGTGCGATTCTGACCGAAGTCGGCGTCCTCGACTTTCAGCACCGGTATCGAGTTCGTGCCGACATTCTTGATCAGCGTCGCTTTGACCTCTTTCCAGCCTTCGTCGTCGGCCACCTTGCTGACGACCAGCTCCTCGCCGCGCGCCTCGTATTCGAAGATGTCCATCTCGCGCATGAGATCTTCGGTGAGATAGCGGCGCAGGAACGACGCGTCACGCTCGACCTCGCGCACCTCGAAGAGTTTTTCCGCGCCGGTTTTCGCCGGAGGTCCCGTCGCGCTTGATCTCTTCCTTGGTCGGATTCGTGTAGCGGCGATAGATGTCTTCCCAAATCTTGAGTCCCAGGTGATACGGATTGATCTGGCCGGGAATCGGGCGGCAGACCTGGTTGTGATTCACGATAAATTCGAGATGCAGCCCCTGGTCGAGGTCGAGCGACTCCAGGATTTTCTTGTGCCAGTAGCTCGCCCATCCCTCGTTCATGATCTTCGTCTCCATCATCGAGATGAAGTACTTGGCTTCTTCATCGACGATAGTGAGCAGATCTTTTTCGAAGTCGGCGAGGAACGGATTGTGATCGCGAATGAAAAGCAGCAGGTCCTCGTCGGGCTCGAGCGGAACCTTGTGGAAATCGGGGACCTCGACCGTCTTGCGCGCGTGGATCTTTCTGAAACGGATCGGCCTGTCCCTGCGCGGTGTCTTCGGCGCGCGCCATCTGCTCGAACGGCGAAAGCTTCTTGATCGCGAAATTGCGCCGGCATTGCCACGACAGCGCATGCGCCGCATCGAGGATGCGCTCGACCTTCTCGACGCCGATCGACGGATCCTCGACGTAGCGCCGCACGCGCATCGCCGCCGCCTTGAAGCTTTCGATCGTGAGCTCGGCGCGCGTCGCTGACCTGAACGTGAAATTATTCTTGAAGAAATCGTTGTGCCCGTACACGTGCGCAATCGTCAGGATATGCAGCAGCAGCGAGTTGTCGCGCATCAGGTACGCGATCGCGGGATTCGAGTTGATCACCATCTCGTAGGGCAGGCCGCTCACGCCGTGATCGTAAAGTGTCTTGAGCTTTTCGTACGACTTGCCGTACGACCAATGCGGGTAATGCGACGGCATGCCGGAGTACGCCATGTAGCCGAGCATCCCGGTGTGATCGCAAAGCTCGAACTCCTGCGGATAGTAGTCTGAGCCCGAACTCGTCGGCCTTGGCGCGAATCCGCACGTCCCAATCGACGAGGTCGTTGAGCGTCCACACCTTGACGTTACTGGCGGCGGCGGGAGTGGATGGCGACGCGCTCATGCTTCCTTCACCCGGTCCTTGGCCAGGAACGCCTTGAACGACGGCCAGATGTCTTCCTTGCGCTCGATCAGCACCGTGTGAAAATTCGGCGCCTGGATTCGGCGGAACACGTTGAGCATCGAGGATTCGTAGTATCGCGAGCCCATCGGCTTGATCTCGCCGTAACCGAACAGGTTGCAAATTCCGGCGAGCTCCTCGGCGTCCTTCAGCGCGGCTGGATTGTCGGAATCGAAGTTGTCGCCGTCCGAGCAATGGAACGCATACAGATTCCACAGCGACGGATGGTATCGCGCGGCGATTATTTCCAGCGCCTTGGCGTAGCCGGATGAAATGAACGTGCCGCCCGATTCGCCCTTGTGAAAGAATTCTTCCTCGGTGACCTCGCTGGCCTCCGTGTGATGCGCGATGAAGACGATTTCGACGTTGCGGTAACGCGTCGAGATGAACTGATACAGCAGGAAGAAGAAGCTGCGCGCCAGGTACTTCTTCATCGTGTCCATCGAGCCCGACGTATCCATGATGCAGATGACGGCGGCGTTCGATTCTTCCTTGGTGTCGATCTCGACGTGCTTGTAGCGCAGGTCGTTCTGATGAAACGGGTAGCGCCGACGAACGCGCTGGAGCGCGGCGACGCCGGGTGAGCCGGCGAGGGCATCTTCGTCGAGTGGTGCCCCGTCCAGTGCGCCTTCTTCGAGCGCAATCTCGTCGAGCGCGCCTTCGACGTCAGCATCGGCGCCGATTTCACGGTCGGCCTTCGATTCTTCCAACGCCCGCGCGGCAGCGTCATTGCGCTTGTCGGCCGCGAGCATACGCATCACGCGCTGCTTGGCGGTGCGGCGCTTATCGAGCCTGATGCGGATGCCGACCTTGCGGTAGCCTTTGCGCTTCGACGAGTAGTCCGACTGGATTTCGCGCAGCGCACGCCGTTCGAGATTGGGGAGTTCGAGATCCTCGAACATGATCTCGATCAATTCCTCGAGGGTAACGTCGGTCTCGTAGTAATCGACGCCGGGCCGGTCGCCGGCCTCGTCGCCTTTGCCTTGACCGTCCTTGCCGGTCTTGCCGACGACCTGCCCGGGGCGCGAGTCGCCATCGCCCTGCGACGCGCCGGGCGCGTTGTCGCCGAACACGAAACGATATTCCTTGATCCCGCGCAGCGGAACCTTGATGACGCGGTCCTTGTTTTTGCCGATGATCGATTCTTCGGCGATAATGTCGGCGATATTCTCGCGAATCGATTCGCGAACTTTCTGCCGATGCCGCAGCCGATCACCGGCAGAGCGATCAGAGCGCTCGGCGTCGGAGATCCGGTACTCGCGAAAGATTGTATCGCCGCTCATCGGGGTGCTCTCATCCCATAGGTGGTGGTTGTGAGATTCTTCACTACCATCGGTAGCTTCGTTCCGTTAGAAGTCGAATTCTGCACATCGTGGGTTCGGAGCCAGGATTCTTCGCTTCGCTCTGAATGACACAAGGACC
The DNA here is from genome assembly GCA_963814715.1 of uncultured delta proteobacterium. Classification (GTDB taxonomy): domain Bacteria; phylum Desulfobacterota; class Binatia; order Binatales; family Binataceae; genus Binatus. Next base: position 1,546,435 of record CAWFDW010000002.1, on the reverse strand, counting down.
GGGATTCGTCGCTCCGCGGACTCCGCTCTCTGAATGACACAAAAGCTCAATCCTTCCACAGATTGTTTGCCGCGTACTTCAGCACCACATCCACGCATGATTCGCAGTAGCCGTTTTCGAGCAGGTTTTTTACCATCGAGCCGTACTTTTCGCCTTGCTCCTCGTCGCGGGTGCGCGCCTTGGTGATGATGCGTGAAATGTCGCGCACGCTGGTCATCAGCTTTTTCTCGATCGCTTCCTTCAGCGGCTCGTAGCTCTTGTAGCTGATCTTTTCGCCGCGTCGCGACGTGGCCCACAGGTACGCGATCACTTCCTGGCGGAAGCCGTCGGCCGCCGATCCGATGATCGCGATCTGCTCCTCGATCGATTTCAGGAAGCCTTCGTCAGGCGACAGTTCCTCGTTCGTATTGCGATCGCGCACGCGAGTCTTGTTGACGTACGCCTCCGCGTGATCGAGGTAGTTCTGGAACAGCGACTCCGCCTGCTCCTGGTACGAGTAAACGAACGCGCGCGTGATCTCTTTTTCGAGCAGGTCGAGATATTCCTTGTGCAGCGTGTCCTGCAGGAACTCGAGGTACTGCTTGCGCGTGTCGTCGGGCAGGTCGCCCTCCTTGGTCATCGAGATCAGCGCCTCGCGCACGTTGATCGGATTGATGCAGTTGCCGGTGACGTTGTCTGACAGCGCGTTGTCGAGCGCCTTCATGATGAAGCGGGTCGAAATCCCCGACATGCCCTCGCGCTTGGTGTCTTCCTTCAGCTCCTGCACGTCGATCTTCTTGGTGCGTCCCTTCTCGACGACTTCCTCGCCGTTGTAGAGCCGCAGCTTGGTCATCAGATCGCACTTCGAAGTCGGCTCGAGGCGCGACAGAATCGCGTACATCGAGGCGAGTTCGAGCGTGTGCGGCGCGACGTGCGCGCGGAAATCCGAGTTCTTGATGATCTTCTGGTAGATCTTCACCTCTTCCGACAGGCGCAGATTGTACGGCACTTTCACGACGACGATACGATCGAGAATCGCCTCGTTGGTGTGATCGGCCTTGAACTTCTGCCATTCGGCCTCGTTCGAATGCGCGACGATGCAGGTATCGACGTAGACCATGCCGTGGCGGCCCGGCGCCGGGATCACTTTCTCCTGCGTCGCCGTGATCATCGCGTGCAGGTATTCGGTCTCGTTCTTGAAAACTTCGATGAACTCGACGATTCCACGGTTGCCGACGTTGAGCGCGCCGTTAAGCTCCAGCACGCGCGGGTCACCCTCGGAATATTGATCGAGCTTCGAGATGTCTTCCGATCCGATCAGCACCGAGGTGTCCTGGTTGTTCGGATCGACCGGTGGCACCACGCCGACGCCGACGCGGTTGCGCTTGGAGAAGTTGCGCGCGATTACCGGAAACTCTTCGTACCGATTGTTGAACTCGGACTTCAGCCGATAGCGGCATACCGGGCACAGGTCGCCCTCGATATGCACGCCGAGCATCTTCTCGAATTCGCGCCGCAGATGGCGTGGGACGAGATGCAGCGGCTCCTCGTTCATCGGGCATCCTTCGATCGCGTAGATGAGTCCGACCTGCTCGAGTCCGCGCTGGATTCTCTCGACCAGCGAACTTTTGCCCGATCCGACCGGGCCCATCAGGTAGAGAACCTGGCGGCTCTCTTCGCCCTTGAGCGACGCCGAATGGAAGTAGCGGACGATCTGCGCGATGGTGCGCTCGATCCCGAAGAATTCCTCCGAGAAGAAATCGAACACCTTGATCGGCTCATCCTTGAACAGCCGCTTGGTGCGCGGATCGTCGGTCTCGTGCAGCGGATGGAGACCTGACGAAATAATCAAGTCGTAAATCCGCGCGTGCGCGAGCTTGGTCATGATCGGGTCGGCTTTCACGACCTCGAGATATTCGAGCAAAGTCCCGCGCCACTGCTTCGACTCGCGCGCAGCGCGGTCCTCTTTGATCACTCGCTCGAAGTTATTGAGATCCGCCATCGGCTATCTCCTTCGGGTTCGGGTTATAGAGTTTTGGGCAGTTTTACTGCCTGGGAGAGTGGGAAACTGTCGGGCCGTACGATTTCTGGAGCCCATCTGAATCCGAGTATATCGGACAAGGTGATCTGCAACAAGTAAAATAGGTCTCAAGCAACATGCTCAGACGCGTCCCGCATCAACAAGCAAGCAGAATGCAAATTTGGACTTTACTGAAACGATCGCTCGGAGACGGGGACGGTATCGCCGACGACGATACGCCCGCGATCGTTTCGCACCATCGCGGCGAAGATGGTGTCGTCGTGCGCGAACGACAGCCACCATCGTTTCTCAGCCGCCAGCCCGAGGTAGTGCGCCTTCTGCTCCATCGTGCGCAGCGCGTCGAGATCGAAGGCCTGGTTCCACGGACCTCGGATATGCGATCGCGTCGGCACGATATCGGCCAGATGCATGAAGCATTCGCCGCCGTCGCTGACAATCGCCGCCTGATGGTCCCGCGTATGGCCGCCGGTGACGACGGCGCGCACGCCCGCGATGACGTCGGTGTCGCCGTCGACGACTTCGAGCATCGAGCGCACCGGCGCGAGGATCTCCTCGGCATGCCGATACGCGGCGCGCAGCCGCTCGTTGCGCGGATTTTCGGCGATCTCGAGCTCGCCGCGCTGCACGAATATTCGCGCGCGCGGAAACGCCGCTTCGAGCGCGCCTGAATCACGCCGCCGCACGATACCGCCGCAATGATCGAAATGCAGATGCGACACGATCAGATGCGTGATGTCCCCCGTCTCCATCCCAAGCGCCTGCAAATGCTGGGGCAGCCATCCGTCGCCATGATCGAAAATCTGTCGTTCAACCTTGCTCAGACGATTGCCGATTCCGGTATCAACCAGGATCGCGTCGCTGCCCTTCATTATAAGCGGACACGTCAGGTTGAGACGGATACGGTTGCGCTCGTCGGGCGGATGGTTGTGTTTCCAAAGTTCGCGCGGGACGACGCCGAACATGCATCCACCGTCATTGCGCCACAGCCCGTCGGCAAGGAACGCCACGGTGAACGCGCCGACTTTGATCTTCGGTGGTATCTCAGCCATCTCGCGTCTCTAACTTCCCATCAACCACGTTCCAAGTATCAGCGCGAGGCCGCCCATCGCGACAATCACGACGTGCGCCCGCGTCATTCGCGACATCGCGCCCGGGACCGCATCGGTACGCCCGCGCGCCACGACGGCCTTGATCACCGCGCCAATTCTCATCGACCACATCATCACGACGATCATCACGATAAACAAAGCTATCTTGATCGCAAGCACGGTCATGAACGCAGTGGAGAATACAAAGCGTCGCGCGATGCCCGCCGTCATCAGGTTGATGAATCCGGTAACGAGCAACGTGACCGCCGCAACCAGCCCAAGCACGTCGATCTTCGGCGCCGCGTTCGTGACAAAATTGCGCTGCTCAACGCTCCCCGCCGCAAGCGCAAGCCCGGCGATCACAAAGCATGCGCACGCGCCAACCCAGATAGCGCCGGCAGCAGCATGCGTCCAGAGAATCGCAGAAGAAAACAATCGCTAAGGTCTCCGTTTGACGAATCGCGAAGAGATTAACCCGCAGCCACCTGCGATTACACCCGCCCGCGTTGGCAAGGGCGGCGGTTCGAGTAGCGGCTAGATGGCTAAAAAACCGGAATTCTGCGAAAATGACTGCTCCGAATGGTAAAAGCTCCAAAAATGGCTGACTCGACGAAAGATGCGCCGTCCGAAGTTCGTACAAACTACGAGGCATTTCTTAAAAAGCTTCCTGAACTGCTTGCCTCTCATCGCGGCAAGATCGCGCTGATGCATGCCGGCGAGGTTGTCGAAATTTTCGATACCGTTGGCGACGCGTACAAAGCAGGGATGAAGAGCTACGGCGAAGGACTTTTTTCGATTCAGGAGATAACCGACTCCGCCGTTGATCTCGGCTTTTTCAACCATGCCGTTACTGAGCGGTAGATACACCGCCTCCAATGGTCCACTCATACAAATCGGGGCCGAACCAGCCTGGACGATCGCGCGCACTCCTGGAAGAATCCTGCAACCGGTCCCCGCTGACAGGGTATTTACCGCGCTGATTGATAGTGGCGCGACGATGAGTTGTATATCAGCGTCCGTTGTCTCCGTACTAGGAATCAAGCCAGCCGGTATGCGCCAGATGGGCTCGGCGAGTCAATCCTCGGTCGCGACAAATACTTATGTAGTCGACCTCGCAGTCGTCTTCCCGGAATACCCTTGGTGGTTCGCAAATATGCTGGTCTTCGAGTACACGCCAACTCCAAACTGCGGACATCAGATTCTTCTTGGACGCGACATACTTTGCCAGTGTGCCTTTACTCTACACGCTGATGGCCATTTTTCGTTGGCTATCTGAACGATCTTAAGTCCCGTCTCGGTCCGAACTGCTCTCACCCTTGCGTTGCCGGGCAACGAGGATTTGAGCTAACTAGAGTTTTTCCCAGAGGTGAACGCGATGCTCGATCCATTTGTCGAAGCTTGGGATTTGCGCGAGTTGGTTCTGAAGAAAGAAATCCGGCCGCGCGAGGTTGCTGAATTTTTTCTTGCGCGGATTGAGAAGCTGAATCCCAAGCTTGGCGCATTCATTACGATCACCGCCGATCGCGCGCTGGCAGATGCGGCGCGGCTTGAAAAGACGAACACTTCAGATGCGGCCAAGCTGCCGCTATTCGGCGTTGCATATTCGCTCAAGGATTTGCTGTGGACCAAAGATATTCGCACTACGTTCGGATCGAAGAATTACGAGAACTGGCATGCGCCTGCTGATGCGGAACTCGCGGTGCGACTCGCGAAGTCGGGTGGAATCCTTCTTGGGAAAACATCAACGCCTGAATTCGGACTCCGTCCGACTACCGAGGGTGGACTCTGTCCGCCGGCGCGAAATCCGTGGAACCTCGAGCATACTGCCGGCGGCTCCAGCGGCGGTTCCGCGTCCGCGGTCGCTGCGGGACTTCATCCGGTGGCGCAGGGCAGCGATGGCGGCGGCTCGGTGCGAATCCCCTCCGCATGTTGCGGGCTGGTGGGAATCAAGCCGTCGCGCGGACGAATTACCTTCGCGCCGTCCGCGGGCGAAGGATGGGCCGGCCTTTCGACGGCCGGCCCGATCGCGCGCACGGTCCGCGATGCGGCGCTGATGCTCGACGCGATGGCGGGGATGATGCCCGGCGATCCGTATGCAGCGCGGCCGCCGGCGCGTCCGTTTGTCGAGGAAGTTTCGGCGCATCCGAAAAAACTCCGGCTCGCTGTCATCAATAAGAGCACGCTCGGCACTGTTGACGCAGAAACTCTCGCCGCGCTCGAATCCGCATGCGGCGTGTTTCGCGAGATGGGCCACAGCGTCGAGCCGGTTACGCTCGATCCCGGCGCGATGCTCGGCAAATTTGTGCGAATTATCGTCGGCGCGTCGTGCTCCGAGATCGAAATCCCGAATCCCGACCTGCTCGATCCGATGGTTCGTCCCAGCTTCGAATGGGGCGCCAAAATTTCCGCCGCCGACTACATCCGCGCCGTAACCGGGATGCAAAATACGTCGCGCGAAGTCATCCACGCGCTCATGCCTTACGACGCGTTGCTCGCCCCGACGCTCACGCGGCCTGCGGTGCGAATCGGCTCGCTGCCATCGAGTCCCGAGACGGCCTCGGAAGACATTTACGGATGGATCGCGTTCACCTTTCCGTTCAACGCGACCGGCCAGCCGGCCATTTCGATCCCCAACGGCTTCAGCAAGACGGGTTTGCCGCTCGCGCTTCAAATTGTCGGACGCCCCGGTGACGAAGCTGGCATTATCGCGCTGGCGGCGGAGTTCGAGCGCGCGCGCCCGTGGAAGGACAAGCATCCAGAGATTTAAGAATAATCGCCTGCGCGGCGGGCGGCAGGGGTGACCCCTGCACCCATCGATGCGACTGACCGCGCGCTAACTGCGCTGTGGTCGATGCTCGACGCTTGCTGAAACGTCGCGTCAAGGGCGCGCTTCGAGCACCAGGTTGAACGGCGTCGCGGTTGCGCGGCGTACCCGGGAGAATCCTCCGGCTTTGAGCACTTCGGTCAGGCGTGTTTCGCCGGCCTGCGCGCCCAGCCCTTTGCCGACTTCCTGCGAGAGCGAGCCCGGCACGCAGATCATCGTTGATGCGGCGTAGAATACGCGGCCGATTGGAGTGAGATTATCCTCGAGGCGATCGTTGCCGAACGGCTCGACTACCATCCAGGTTCCGTCTTTCGCGAGCGAGCTCTTCACGTGCGCGGCGGCGCCGACCGGATCGCCCATGTCGTGCAGACAGTCAAAGAAGGCGACCAGGTCGAAGGTTCCCGGATAATCCTTGGCCGCGGCTCGCTCGAAGGTCACGCGATCGGCGACTCCCTGTTCGCGCGCGATTTCGCGGGCGCGGACGATCGACGGCTCGTGATAGTCGAAGCCGAAGAATTTCGATTTCGGAAACGCCTTCGCCATCAGGATTACCGAAGCGCCGTGGCCGCATCCTACGTCCGCGACGCGCGCGCCGCGCTCGAGTTTCTCGCGGACGCCGTCGAGCGCGGGAATCCATTCCGAGACCAGATGCATCGCATAGCCGGGACGGAAGAATCGCTCGGTGCCGCTGAACAAGCACGGGTCGTGCTCGTGCCATCCTACTCCGCCACCGTTGCGAAACGCGTTGGCTATTTTGGGTTCATCGCGAAGGGTGGCGGCGACAATCTCGTACATGGCAGGGAAAAATGCCGGCCCGTTTTCATCGGCCAGCACCAGCGCTTGTTCGGGCGAAATCGAAAAGCGGCCCGAGGTGGTGTCGTAGTTGATGTAACCGGCGGCGGCCTGCTGCGCGGTCCATTCGCGCACGTAGCGCTCGACGGTGCCGGTCTTCGACGCGAGTTCGGCGGAGGTCATCGGTCCTCCGGCAGCGAGAGTTTTGTAAAATCCAAACTTGTCGCCGATCAGCACCAGCGCCGAGCCCATCGCAGCGCCGACGTCGCCGAACATTCTATTGATCAGTTCCTGTAACTTGTCTCCGTCGATAGCCATACACAATCCTCCAACCCCCCGGCGTTAAGCTCTTCTTTAGAAAGGGCGCGCGCCTGCGTCAATGCAGCACATGGTTCAGCGGCGCGTCAGGTTGAAGGCGTCGGCGAGAAGCTCGTGGGAGCGCAGCCGCGCCTGATGGTCGTGCACGACTGTTACGATCATCACTTCGTCGAGGTGCAGGATGCTTGCGATATCGACGAGCGTGTCGCGGACGTGCGTGGGCGTCCCGATGATCGCGCGCGGCCATTCGCCCGTCTCGCGCATCATCACGTCGGCGGGTAACGGGCCGGGGCCGAGTTCGGCGAGCGCCTGTTCGGGCGTCGGAATCGGGCCGCGCATTCCGTTGCGCGCGTTTCGTACGAACAGCCGCACGCTCGACGCCATCCGTTGCGCCTCTTCGTCAGTCGGTGCGCAGATCGCGCTGATTCCGAGAATCGCAACGGGCGTGGATAGCTCATTCGAGGGCTTGAAGTGCGTGCGATAGTACTCGATCGCGGCGCGCGTGTGAGTGGGATCGATGAAGTGTGCGAACGCGTATGGCAATCCGAGCTGCGCCGCGGCGGCCGCGCTCCACATGCTCGAGCCGAGCAGCCAGACCTCGGGCGCACCGGGCATCGCGGGCGAAAGCTCGATACGGCTGAAGGCGTGATCGGGGCGGAAGCCACCGTGCAGGAACGCAATCAGCTCGAGCAGTTGTTTGGGGAAGTCGTCTTCGGTCTGCTGCGAGTTGCGATCGCGGCGCAGTGCGAATGAATCGAGCGGACTGCCGCCGGGTGCGCGCCCGATGCCGAGATCGATGCGTCCCGGATACAGCGCATGCAAGACGCGGAAGCTCTCCGCGACTTTCATCGGACTGTAATGCGGAAGCATCACGCCGCCCGAGCCGACGCGAATCTGCGAGGTCTCTGCGCCGACGCGCGCTAGCAGCACTTCGGGTGCGGGGCTCGCGAACGCGCCGGTCGCATGATGCTCGGCGATCCAGTAGCGCTCATAGCCGAGCCGATCGGCGAGTCGCGCAAGCTCGATAGTGTTGCGAAAAGCGTCGGCGGTGGTGAAGCCGGCGGGGACGGGGCATTGGTCGATGATCGAGAGTTTCATGGCGGTGCTTATACGGTCATCTTGCGTGGCAGCGTCGAACGATTCCAGTGGCGGATCGCAAAGCAGTCCGCAGGTGGATCCTGGCCGGAATTTTTTCGCTCAATCTGAACGTTTCAGAAATGCGCGCACTCGCTCGACCAGCGGCTTCAGGTCGGTGTTGTCGACTAGCGCGCTCGCCATTCTGACGGGATCGCCGAAGAAGAAGCGCTCATATAAAACCTGCCGGCCGCCGAATGCGCTGCATGCGACTTCCCACGCCAATCGATAAAGCGCGACTCGCTCCTTGGCGCCTGCGTCGGCAGCGCCGAAGTAACGTTCGATATCCGTCAGCTCTGCAGGATTTGCGAAATCGGCTGCGGACGGCGTCGCCATCAAGGAGCTCGAACTGTTGAGCTGGATGATCTCGACCAGGCGCGGATACAGGCGCGGGAAAAGATTGCGCGCGGTGTCGAGCGGCGCTCGCGCCGGCGTGAACACACCCCACTTGTCGACCGAGGCGTCGGCTTCGGCCGCGCGCAGGCACGCGCGCATCGTCTCGGTGGTCGTGATCATCTCGGCCAGGCGCTCGCGCACATGCGGCAACGACATCGCGTCGCTGGCCTCTGCGATTCGCGCCGCCAATCCCAGGACGAACTCGCTCTTCGCGACGTTCTTCACCGCCACCTGATGCATCATGTGCACGACGGCGCCGGTCCCCGCGTACAACGCATTGCATCGCGCGACGTCGCCGCACAGGAACACGCGCTCCCACGGGACGATCACGTTGTCGAAGATGACCACCGCGTCCATCTCGTCGAAGCGCGACGCGAGCGGATTGTCGAAGCGCGAACGGCCGAGGTCGTAGGTGTCGCGACAGAGGAACTTCAGGCCCTTGGCGTTGCAATTGATCGCGAACGACAGCGCGAATGGCTCCGCCGCCGGCTCGGCCTTCAGCACCGTCGAAGGAAACACGAGCAGTTCTTCGGAGAGCGGCGCGAGCGTCGCGAGCATCCGGCATCCGCTCACGACGATGCCGTCCTTGGTCTTCTCGACCAGCTTCAGCGCGAGGTCGGCGTCGGTGTGTCCCGCCCATCCTGCGGCGCGGCTCGCGCGCGGATTGACCAGCGTATGCGTCGCGCACCAATCGTGTGGCGCGCCTGGATATAGTAGTTCCAGATATTGTCGCCGTGACGTTTATCGCTCTCGGCGAAAAATTCGCGCGCGGCGGCCATCGCGGCGAGACTCACGTTCAGATAATCCGGCGTGCGCCCGAGCATCCCGCAGCCGAAGTCCGCCCACGTCTTCATCATGCGCGAGCGCTTGCGCAGGTCGTCGGCGGTTTTCGGAATGATGAACGACATGCCCGCGCGACCGCCGTCCTCGGTGCGAAACGTCATCGTCTCGGGATGCTCCATCTGCATGTCGTAGAGCGACGCGACCGAGCGCGCGCAATTGGCAAACGCCGGATGCGCGGTGACGTCGCCGGCGCGCGCGCCGCCGATCCAGATTTCGGCGCCGAGCTTTTTCAGCGACGACAGATAATTGTTGCCCGAGCGCGCGCCCATCTCAGATGACCTCGTTGAGCAACGGCAGCCGCTTGCGGATTCGTTCGGCAGCGTCAGCCGGCGCCATGTACGGCGGCCGCGCCGGTCCCATCTCGATTCCGGTCGCGACCGACGCGGTGACCTTCGTTGTTCCGAGATGGCCGAGCGTTTCCTCGCCGCCGCGCGGGAAGCATCGATTGAGCCGCCGCTGAATTTCCTCGGCGCGCTTGTAGTCGCCGGCCTTGTACGCCTTGAGCAGCGCGACCGCCGCCGGCACCGCGAAAATATTGATGAAGCCGCCGGCCGCGCCGAGCATCAGCCCCGCCAGCATCGCGCGAAACGTATTGTAGATGTCCGCGCGTCCGTCGACTTCGTCGTACAGCGCCTCGAGATGCTGCAAATCGGTCAGCACTTCCTTGAACGCCACGACGCCGGGAATCGTCGCGAGCTTGCCCGCGAAACGCGGCGTGATGTTGAACTTGCTGAGCGCGGGGTTGTGGTAGATGACGACGGGCAGGTCGCCGGCCTCGGCAATCATGCGGTAATGACGCTCGACTTCGGCCTCACCGCATCGCCAGTAATACGGCGGGATCACCTGCTGCGCGTCGTAACCGAGTCGCGCCGCGATCTTCGCGTAGCGCAGAGTCTCGAGCGTCGTCGCGCCCGAAGTCATCGCAACCGCCGACAGGTTGGCGCGTTTGCGCGTCTCCTCGATCACGATTTCGAACACGCGCGTGCGCTCCGCTTCATCCATGTGCAGAAACTCGCCGATACTCGGCGCAGCGACGACGCCCTGCGCGCCCGCCGCAATCGCCCACTGAACTTCGCGCCGCAGCGCATCTTCATTGAGCCGGTAGTCGTCATGAAACGGCGTCACCAGCATCGCCAAAATTCCATGTGCAAGTTTCAAATGCGCACCTCTCCGTCGAGTTAGGCGGCTTCGCGTTCGGCGCCGCTGAACGACGGTTGAAAGAAAAAGATTGCCTGGCCGGTTCCGATCGCGGCCTCGTATTTTCCAAATTGCTCGCCGCGCCAGGTCCACGAGTCGCCGCCCATCGCGCCGGCCATCGTGATGTAATGCGAGAAGCGGCCCTCGGGCGAGCAATGTGCACGGTAGTCGTCGGCAGCGGCGAGCACGGCGTCATGCCGCCCCTGCTTTGAACCATTCCATGATTCGTTCGTCGTACAGGCGATTGGCGGTTGACGAGATGTCGTCAGGTGACGCCGATGCGCGATCGAGAATGTGATCGTAGTCCCAGAACTTGTGCGACATGCCGCCCGACGCGACGATCACGACGCGGCGATTCGATTTCCAGATAGCCTGTCCGATCGCGGCGCCGTACGCCAAATCATTTTTGACCGACGCAGTCTGACACACGCTCACCGAGAGCACGCGGCGGCGCGCCTCGTGATTGAAATAGTGCATCACGTTGAGCGTTGGATAGTGTATCGGCAAGTTGCTATGCGCCGACGCGATCGCACGAATCCCTCGCTCCCGCGCCTCCATCTCGACTGCGCGCGCAAGTTCGGCAGTCGCCGCGATAGTCATATTCGAGGCCGTGCAGCATCTCCGGCAGCTCTTCCGATGTATACACACCCGACAGCCGCTCGTGAGCATTGAGTACGTACTCCAAAGTAGAAAACCAGTGAGTATCGATTAGTAAGAAGGTGTCGAAGTCGAGATGACGGAGGCGCTCGCGCTCGAGCTTCGGCATCGCGTCGTAAAAGGTCGTCACGTTGCGGCCCATGTACGCGCGGCGCGCGATCGGATCGGTGATCATCAGGCGCGGGACGTGGGTGGTGAACACCGTGGCGACGACCTTACCCATCGCGATCCTCCTCGCCGTATGCGACGCACACCAGTTTCGGCTCGGTCCAGAATTCCATGCTGAAACGGCCGCCCTGCCTGCCGAGCCCGCTCATCTTCGCACCTCCAAACGGGACGCGCAGATCGCGCAGAAAAAAACTGTTGACCCATACCATCCCGGTCTTGATCTTTTCAGCGACGCGCAGCGCGCGATCGACGTTCGACGTCCATACGTAAGCCGCGAGGCCGAAGCGCGTCGCATTGGCGCTCGCGATTGCCTGCTCTTCGTCATCGAATCGTTCGATCGTCAGCACCGGCCCGAAGATTTCCTCCGACACAGCGCGCGACTTCGCATCGACGCCGTCGAGCAATGTCGGCAGGTAGTAGAATCCTCGAGCGGGTTCGGCCGGATTCTTTCCACCGGCCAGCAGCTTCGCGCCGTTTGCTACGGCGTCAGCGACGAACGAATGGACGTGCTCCCGATGCGCCGCTGAAATCAGTGGGCCGTAGTCGGTGCCATCCGCGAGTGGGTCGCCAATCTTGAGCGTCGCGATCTCCGCGGCGAGCAGTTCCAGAAAATTCCGCGGCGACGCGGCTGTCGACGATCAATCGCGATCCCGCGACGCACGATTGTCCCTGGCTGCGATAGATCGATCGCGCCACGCCGGCTGCGGTGCGCTTCAGGTTCGCGTCGGCGAAAACCAGATTTGGCGACTTGCCGCCAAGCTCGAGCGTAACCCGCTTGAGCGACTCAGCCGCGCGACGCCATCACGCGCCGCCCCGTCGCGACGCCGCCGGTAAACGCGATCGCATCGACTCCCGGATGAGCAACCAGCGCCGCGCCGGCGTCGCCGAGTCCGGGCACGATATTCAGCACGCCCGGCGGCAGGCCGGCCTCGTTTGCGATCTCGCCGATCGCGATCGAAGTCAGCGGCGCCAGCTCCGACGGCTTGAGCACGCAGCTATTGCCCGCGGCGAGGCACGGCCCGAGGTTCCACGTCGCGAGCATCAACGGCGAGTTCCATGGGATGATGATCGCGCCGACGCCGACCGGCGGCCGCTGCGTCACGCTCATCAATTTCAGATCGCGGCCGAGAAATTTCGCGTCGCTATCGGCGGCCTCATGAGTCCAGGTTTGTGCGACCGCCGCAAAAAATCGGATGTTGCGCGCGGCCCGCGCGACGTCGTGATTGACGCACTCCGACACCGGCTTGCCGACATCGCGCGCCTCGAGCATCCCGAGATCGCGCGCACGCTTTTCGATCCCATCGGCCATCTTGATGAGGATGTTCGCGCGCGCGTCGGCGCTCATTCGCGGCCACGGTCCATGATCGGCGGCCTCGCGCGCCGCATCGACTGCCCGATTCACGTCGTCATCGCTCGCGCTCGACACTTGCGCCAATTCGCGTTCGGTGGCCGGCTCGACGTCGGTGAAGCGCGCAGCCTTGACCGCGTCGACGTAGCGTCCTGCGATGAACAATCTGGTTTCCACTTCTTGCTTGAATGGAGTTTCGCGGATTCGCTGAAACATAGCAAAAGCGCGCGCGGGTGGTATCTCGGCTGCGCTTTCCTTGACGCCTGATCGTAACGGCCCTAACCTGACTATCGAAATCTCCAGGCGCCGACTGTAATCGTGGCTGCATTACCCACCGTCATCCCCATCTTCCCGTTGCCCAACCTCGTCCTGTTCCCCGGGTTGAGCGTGCCGCTGCATATTTTCGAGCCGCGCTATCGCGAGATGATCGCGGACGTCTCCAACGAGCACGGGATCATCGGGATGGCGCTGCTGAAGGGCGACTGGCAGGCCGACTACGATGCCTTTCCGGATATTTTCGAAATCGGATGCGCGGGCAAAATCGGCGGTCTCCTCAAGCTGGCCGACGGCCGCTACAACCTGGTGCTCGAGGGAATCGGCGAGTTTCGCGTGATGCGCGAGATTCGCGATCGCTCGTACCGGCAGGCGCAGGTGAATTGGTGTCCGGTCCGCCCCGAAGCACTCGATTGCGACGCCGAGACGATGGACGCGCTTGCGCGAGATGCTCTTCAGCTACCTCGGAGATCCGGCGCATGAGGCTTGGCGCACAATCGTCGAGCAGCGCGGCCTGCGCGGCGCCCAGCTAATCAACTTTCTTTGCTTCCATCTCGACATTACGCCGCTCGAAAAGCAGACCCTGCTCGAAGCGCTGGCAGACCGGGTCGATTGCCTGCTCGACGTGCTGACCTTCAAGCTCGAGGAGCGCAAGCACGGGCCGGCAGGCACCAGTGGCGGTCCCGATACCGTCCAGTAGCGATAAGCGACCAAAAGGCGGCAGACTGCGCAGCCATTCTATGGCACCGGCGCGACACAATGCGGTCGGGTTTGTGGCCGAATCGTAACGCGTGTCGCAAATGAGCCAGCCTCCGCACAACGAGGCCCGTTTCGCAAAATGCGCAATGTTTTGCGAAAAGTTAGCCCATCTTGTGGATTCCCCAATGGAAGGCAACCTGAGTTGGCGTTCATCAGGGCTTAACACGCTAGCATAATTGTATTAGGGCAGTTGCCGACAAATTCGGCATGATCGTTGCTTTCCTGTTAAGCGAACGAACAAGTCGGAATCCCAGCATCGATCCATGAACCCGCTCAAACGCGGGCGCAGGCACGGTCGGGTGAGGACAGAATACCATGGAATGGGAAAACAGCGCTCTCGGAAACCTCTTTGTGCCAGACGTCCTGACGCCTGAGCAGTTTTATGACAGTCGGCGCGACGACAGTACGATCCGCCCAGTCAAGAAGCTGATGATGGCGATTCTGGAAGATGCGCTTCGATGCTTTCAGAATAACTCCGACGCCAAGGGCGGCCCGCGCAAGCGTCTGTTCAGCGAAGCTGAGCAATGGCTGATTGGCGAAGGCGGAGAGGGGCCGTTCTCGTTCGAGACGGTGTGCGAGACGCTCGGAATCGAGCCTCAATTTCTGCGCCGCGGCTTGCGCGATTGGCGGACTCAGCAGTTGGCGGGCGTATCGACGCGGCGCCTGGCCCGACGCTCGCCAGTGGTCCGCAGCGGCCGAATCAGTGCTCCAGCGCGTCGCGATGCGAAGCGCACGGCGTCGGCATAAGCTCGTTAGAACGTTAGTCGGCGCGATCGGCGACGACTCAAATCCTGCATAATTAGAAAAGCGGCGCGACATCTCTGACGAGATGCCGCGCCGCTCGATTTTTCAGGCAAACGCGCTCGGGATGATATCCTCCGCGCGAACTGCCGCTACGCCCTGAGGCGTATCAATGAGGGGCCGGGGCCGGAGCGCCGCCAGCCGGAGCTGTCGGACTTTTCTCTGCCACCGTTCCTCCTGGAGGAGGAGGCACGTAGCCCTTGGGCTGTGCCTGCACCCATTGCTCGCAAGCAGGAATATCGTCGGCTTCGAGCGACTCCTGCTGCATAATCTGCTGATCAGACCAACCGTGCTTCTTTTCCCAATGGACCCCGGGACATTTCACTGCCAGGTTGAAATTTCTCGCAGTTGACGCCGCCGCCGGATTTCCTGCGGGCGCAACTCCTACGGTGCCAGCGCTAGAACCGCCGCTGCTGCCACTACTACTTTGGCTCTCGCAACCGGCGATCAACAATGCCAGCCCCGCGGCCAGCGCCAATCCAATTTTCCGTTTCATCGCATCCTCCTTCAATCTAGGGAACCCCTCCCACTACCGAGCTAACATGCCTATCCGCCGTTCGTTTAAGCAGGGCCAAAATACACCGTCTGGGGCAATTAGCAAACCCCCCATAATGCTTTCATAACGCCTGGAAAACAGTTTGTTCACCACGCTCCGACCGGCGCGCCCGGCCTTCAAAACAGGCAAGCTCCAGGTGCGCGAGGGTCTCAAAAGTCGCCGCCATCACGTGGAATATCGGTCTTTCTTCGCCGCCAAATACTTGCTGCGCAATCTCGAACGCAGTCTGCGGCGCTCGGCGCGTCAAATCCAGCATCTCGGCCTCTCGATACCGATGATGCTCGATTAACTGATTCGCGCGATGGCGATGGTCGTGATAAACGCCGCCGTGCGCAGGCAGAACCAGCTCAACGTCGAACTTCTGCACCTTCAATTGCGACGCGATAAAGTCGCCGAGCGGGTTGGTGCCCGCCGCGTCGGGATAAATTCCGACGTGTGGCGTAATTTTCGGCAGCAGGTGATCGCCGACGATCATCACCTTTTCTTTGCGCAGATAAATCACGTTGTGACCCGGCGAATGTCCCGGCGTCCAGATCACTTCGAGCTCGCGGTCGCCGATTTTGACCACGTCGTGATCGTCGATGTACTTGTCGGGCTGCGTGACCGGCCCGTACATCGAGGTTCCCATCCACGCCGGACGCATCCCGGTCGGCGAGAATTGTTCGATCGGAAATCCGTGCTTGCGCGAAAAATACGCGCGACTCGGGACGATCGTGCGGCGCCATCTTGCCGAACTCGATCATCCTGCCCGCGCGCTCGGCTTCGAGGCGATGAATATGAGTAACCGCATGACTGCGGCGGCGAATCTCGCCGGAAGCGCCGAAGTGATCGATATGGTGATGCGTCGCGACGATCGCATCGAGGTCCTCGATCTTGATACTGACCTCGGCCAACGCTTCCTCGAGCGCCTTGATGCTCTCGGGCGAGTTCATCCCCGTGTCGACCAGCGTCCACGCGCCGTGACAGTCGATCAAATAAACATTGATGATGGTCGGCCGCATCGGCAGCGGCAGAAAAATCTCGTAGATACCCGGATGGACCTCAACTATTTTCGCCATCGATTACTCTCAGCGGCTGGTTTCGCATGACGTGGAAGTCCTTGCGCTCCGCCGCTTGCTTCGTGGCGCAACTCGGAGCGATCACTCGTGCAGCTCGTCCTTCACCTGGAAGGTCACTTTCATTCGCACCTTCCATCGCACCACTTTGTTGGCTTCGACCATCGCATCGATATCCGTGACGTGAGCGGTGTGGATGCCTTTGATCGTTACGCCGGCGCGCGAGATCGCCAATTGCACGGCGTCTTCGACCGAATTGGCCGAGATGCCTGTAAGGTCGATCGTTTTTTCAACCATAACGCTCAGCCGCTCCTTGTCGGGGCTTCGATTTGCGCGCGATTGTTTGACCCTTGCACGCATGCGGCGCTACGCTCGCCCCTGAACAGTGGTTATCGCACAGCGAGATGCGAAACAAGGTGACATCGCGCGAACGCGCTCTGCGACACGTCTGAATCGAAGCGCGCGATTGGTCAGCCCGTCTGGAGAGTCTGTAGTTGTCAGTCAAAATCGAGTCGCCCGTCCGGCGAAGAAGCGCTGACCGAGTTCGTTCTTTTTCAGCATCGGGTTTACGAATACCGCAGCGCGCGATGGGCCGCGATGGTCGCGGTGCAGTTGCCGATCCTGATGGGCGAGGGACCGTTCGCCGCCGGGCGCATGATTCGGCCGTTCACCGCCCGCATCGACGGCAACATCGTCGCGCGCGCGGTCGCGATAATCGACAGTCACTACCAGCGTCACTGGAACGAGGCGCTCGGACATATCGTGATGTTCGAGGCGATGCCCAATACGCGCGACGCGGTCAATCCGATGATCGACGCGGCGTCGGAATGGATGAAAGCGAACGGCGCGACGCGCGGCGCGCGCCGGCTACGGATTGCTCGAATTTCCGTTCGTGATCGACGACTACGAAACCCTGCCGCCGGACATCGCGCGGCAGAATCCCGCGTACTATCACGCGCTGCTCAAGGACGCCGGCTTCGAGACCGAGCGTGGATGGGTTGACTATAAGATCGAAGTGACGCCGGAACTGATCGCGCGCTACGAAAGCGCACTCGAAGCAAGCCGCCGCGCCGGATTTCGAAATCGTCGCGCTGAGGGACCTGCCCGCCGCGCGCCGCATCCGCGATTTCGAGCACACCTGGAACACCGCATTCGCACATCACTGGGGCGCGACTCCGTTCACCACCGACGAGCTCGCATTCCTGTTCGATTTCTTCGCGATGTCCGGCGCGCTCGACACTTCGGTGATCGCGTACCGCGACGGCCAGCCCGGTCGGCGCCCTGATGGTGACTCCGCCGAATTCCGACGGCGCAATACTGAAGCCCCGGCCGCAAGCTCGGCGACAAAGAGAACCTGAACTTTCTCGGGCATCGGCGTGCTCGAAGAAGCGCGCGGCCGCGGCGTCAACCTCGCGATGGCGGCGTATTCGTACCTGCACCTGATCAGGATCGGCTCGAAGTACCTCAGCTACACGCTGGTCCTCGACGACAACTGGCCGTCGCGCCGCACCGCAGAAAAGCTAGGCGCCAAAGTCTGCGCAAACTACGTCACCTACCGCCGCACCTTCTAAGTGTTCGGTTGCCAAAACGATCTGCGATGCTGTAAGAACGAAAAAGTCCTCGCTGCGGTAACTGCGTCGATGGCGATCCAAATCTACAGCATGACCTCGGTGGCCGACGCGGTCGCGACTGCCGACGCCGGCACCGACCTGATCGGCGTCGTCGTTGCTGAGCCCGGCGTGGTGCCCGAGGCGATAGACGAATCCGCGGCGCGCGAGATTTTCGCCGCGATTCGCCCGCGCTCGCGCGGCATCGCGCTCTCGCTCTCCGACGATCGCGACGAGATCTGCGCTATGGCCGATGCAGTGCGCCCCGACGTCCTGCATATCGTCGCGCGCGAGATCGAGCCCGAGGACTGCGCATGGATTCGCAAACGCATCGCACCCGTCATGCTCCTGCGCGCGATTGCCGTACGCGCCGGCGAAACTCTCACCGAGGCCGACGCGCATCAGGATTGCGTCGATTACCTGATGCTCGATTCGGGCGCCAAGGGCGCGTCGTTTGCCGGTGCGACCGGTGAGACTCACGATTGGTCGATTAGCCGTACCGTCGTAGAGCGCTCGCGAATCCCGGTGATCCTCGCGGGAGGACTTTCCGCCGACAACGTCGCCGACGCGATCGCCACCGTCAGGCCGTGGGGCGTCGATTCGTTCACGCACACCGACGTTCCCGGGATGCGCGGAAAAAAAGATCCGGCGCGCGTGCGAGCATTCATCGCCGCCGCCAACCGTGGATTCGCAAGTCTGAAAGCCTAGCGAGAAGCGCGGTTTGCCAGTAGCGCCGCCGCTTCCTTCTCGACCCGCGTGCCCTTGAAAAAATTCGGGTTCGCCTCGCCCCAGAAGCGCACCGGATTGACGAACATGAAATCGCGGAAGTCGTCCGCCGTGATCAGCTCGTCCTCCACCAGCTCGTATGCTTCTGGCACGACGTCTTTCATATCCGGCACGTCGAAATGTCCGATGTCCGAGCCGAACAGTACGTTGATCTTCGCGCCGTACGGATTCGCCTTGCGGTTGAACGCGTAGGCGTTGAGCGGGTCGTCGGCTTCGCATCCGAAATAAAAATTGTCGACGAACAAATCGCGGATGTCTTCCGCGCGCTTGATCTTGCACGCGGCGAAATCGTCGAGCTCGCGAATCCCGCCGGTCGCGCCGCTTTGATCGCGCTCGAGTATCGTCGCGACATTGGGCGCGCCGGCCTTCGGCTCAATCTTGCCCTCGACCCACTTTCCGCCGTACTCGCGGATCAGTTGCGTGAGCATCTCGCGATTCAGATTGGCCGGATTCGTTTCCTCGAGCGCCTCGCGATTGCGCTTCTTCCAATGACCGATCAGATCGCAGTAAAGCGCGCACGCCCATCCGACGCCGCCTTCGAGGAACCCCATCTTGAGTTGCGGAAACCGGCGCGTCACGCCGCCCAGGAAGATCGCCTTGCAGACGGCCTCGCTCGCGGCGGCGAAATGTCCGATATGGTTGTAGACAAAATTGGTCGGCGAATTACGCAGTCCGACGCCGCGCGATCCCGAATGAAAGGTCGGCGAGATTCCCAGCTCGACGCATTTCGCCCACACCGGATCGTAGTTGTACTCGCTGTCGAGCCCGAGCATGTCGAACCACGTCGCGGATCGGGCCGCATCCACTGCTGGTATCCGCCGCCGCACCATGCTCGCCATCATCACGACTTTCAGTCCGAGTGTTTTGACGACGTACTCGAGTTCCGCGCACGCCTCCTCTGGCGTATGCATCGGAATCACCGCCGCGGGCGTCATGCGGTCGGAAAATTCTCCGAAAAATTCCGCGATGAACCGGTTGAACGCGCGGCAGGTCGCGCGCCGCGTCTCGTCAATTGGATGAAATGGAATGCCGAGCCCGGCGGTCGGATACAGCACGGTGAAATCCATTCCGAATTCGTCGAGCCGTTCGTAAAGCAGCCGCGGCAAAATCTCGGTCGCGCGATCGCGCGTGTTCTTCGTCGGCAAGGCCCAGAATGCTTCCTGCGCGCGCCGCGTGCGCTTGCGGTCATCTTCCGAGGAGGTCAGTTGCTTCGACACGCGTCCGTTGAACGCGCGAAATCCCTCGACTGCACGCTGGCCGCCGAATTTTTCCAACTGCTCGACGATGATCGGCCCGAACTCCAGCCAATGCCCGTCGGCATCGATCACCGGATGCTTGAGACTCGCGCGAATCCGCTGCGCCTCTGACTTCTTCTCGATGGCCATCGCTTCGCCTCCACTTTTTTTGGAGCTTAGTATCGAAGCCGCGTCGCCGCCAAGCGCGACTCGATGCCGCAGTCTCCCAACTGCGCCAGCCTCTAGGATCGCGCGCGCCGAACGTCTACACTCCATCACTTTCCAGTTCGCGCCAACGTCCTTATTTACCCGGAACGATTTTCCCGGGAGGGTAGATTGATCCCGATTCGCTACAACCTGCGCAGCCTGATGGTTCGACGCGCCACCGCCGCGATGACGGCGTCAGTCGTCGCGCTGGTCGTGATGCTGCTCTTCATCCTCTCGGGATTCGTCGCCGGACTGCGCGCGACCGTGATGCAAAACGCGCTTCCCGACAACTGGATCGTGCTCAGCCGCGGCACCACCGACGAAGGCGCCAGCTTCATCTCGCACGAGCAATACGAGATCGTCAAAAGCCGCCCGCAAATCGCGACGACTCCCGACGGCCAGGCGCTCATCTCGCCCGAGATGATCACCGGCTTCAATGCGAAGCCCGACGCGCCGCCTTCGCAGTCGCTCTTCACGATGATGCGCGGCGTTTATCCGATCGCCTACCAGGTTCACGGCGGCATGCACCTGGAGGCGGGCGCTGGCCAGCTCGCAGTGCGTCCGAGATGGTCGTCGGCCGCAAGCTCGCCGCGCGCTTCCCCAATCTCGCGGTCGGCAGCGATTTCAAATTCGGGCCGCGCACATTCAAAATCGTCGGCATCTTTTCCGATCAGGACAGCGCGCGCGAGTCTGAAGTGCTCACCGATCTCGGCATCCTCACGCAGGACGTTCACTTCGCCAACGGCTTCGCGGTGCTGCACGTCGTGCTCAAACCCGGCACGCAGGACGACTTCGCCAAATCGCTGACGACCGATTCGCGGGTCAAGCTCGACGCGATGTCGGAGCATGATTTTTACGCCAAGCAGACCGCCTTCATCGATCAGTTGCGCGCGCTCGGCCTGATCGTTGCTCTCATTCTCGCTGTCGGGTCGGTGTTCGGTGCGATGAACACGATGTATTCCGCGGTCGCGCGACGCACCAGCGAAATCGGCGTGTTGCGAGTGCTGGGCTTCAGCCGCTTCAACGTGCTCACGAGTTTCGTAATCGAGAGCATCGTGCTCGCGCTCGCCGGCGGCATACTCGGCGAGGTCCTCGGAGTCCTGGTCGCGTATTCGACCGGCCTTAACAGCCAGCTCATGAACGTCGGCGAATTTATCTTCAGGTTTCGGATGACGCTGGGCGCGTTCGTATCAGGCCTGGTCGCTGCAATCTTAATCGGTGCGCTCGGCGGATTCCTGCCGGCGTGGCGCGCCTCGCGCATTCGACTGGTCGAATCGCTGCGCTCGGTCTGAGACGAGGGCGTTATGTTCAACTGGCTAAAATTGATCGAACGCAACATGCGCCGGAATCTGCGCCGCACGATTCTGACGATTCTCACCATCGGGCTGGCCACCTTCATCTACACCGTCCTGGTCAGCGTGCCGGCCTCGATGGATCGCGTCGTCAAGGACGCGTCGGGCACGCTTCGTCTCATCATCAACAACAAGACCGCGCCGTGGGAGGATCTGCCGGCGCGCTACTGCGACGACATCAACAAAATGCCCGGCGTCGCCGCATGCGTCGCGATC
Source organism: uncultured delta proteobacterium (assembly GCA_963814715.1). Taxonomy (GTDB): domain Bacteria; phylum Desulfobacterota; class Binatia; order Binatales; family Binataceae; genus Binatus. Next base: position 1,524,803 of record CAWFDW010000002.1, on the reverse strand, counting down.
ACCGGATGGCCCGCGACGTGGCGCGACGTCAGTGACCCGGTCTTCGCCGTCGGCGCCGGCCCCGAGATTGGCGACGTGTTCCCCGACTACGCGCTCACCGGTCAGCAACGCCTCGAGACCGCGAAAGAAAGGCGCGGCGCGATCGTCGGCGACATCCTGATGCGCAAACACGGCTGGAAAATCGGCGACACCATCACGCTCCGCAGCGCCGACGCCGATCACATGGAGATGACCTTCATCATCATCGGCAAGATTTCGTCAAAGCGCTATCCCAACACCTTCCTGATGCGCCGCGACTACATGATGGCGGCGCGCAAGGCGCACGGGCTGCCCGACGAAGACATCGCGTGGAACATAATAGTTCGCGCGACCAGCAACGACACGATGGCCACGCTGGCCAAGCAGATCGACGAGCACTTCGCCAACTCCGACGCCGAAACGCGCACCATGACCGAGAGCGACGCACTGTCATCCGGTCTTTCGGCCATAGGTAACATTCGGGCAATAGTCTTCGCGCTATGTCTCGTGGTGCTACTGACAGTCCTACTGATAGCCGCCAACTCCACCGTCATGATGGTCCGCGAACAAATCAGCGACGTAGCAGTGATGCGCGCGCTAGGCTTCAGCCGCAGCGCGGTAGCCGTGCTGCTATTCGGCGAATGCGGCATGATAGGACTGTTAGGCGGAATCATAGGCGCAGTCCCTGCGCTGTGGATGTTCTCCGGCGGCATAACACTAGGCGCCGCCCTTGGTGGTAACGGAGCCTTATGGGTAACTCCCGCTCAGACAGTCAACGCACTAATAGCGGCGTTGGCAGTAAGTCTGATCAGCGGCATAGTCCCAATCCTGGAAGCAGTAAGACTCCCACCAGCCCTGGCCTTCCGCAAAGTAGTGTAGGCGAGCACCGCACCCTCACCCGTCCGACGACATGAATGTCGTCGGACGACCTCTCCCAACTTGCGGCTAGCGACAATGTCGCAAGCCGCGGGCGAGGTCATTCCCCCCAAACCCTTCTAACAGGGACGAAGTCCCGCATCTTTTCTTAATTCTAAGGTGCAGGGGTTACCCCTGCCCAAGGAAGCGTGAAACCCACGGAGGGGTTTCACATTAAATTGTGTCCGACACTCCCGGGATGAACAGCGGTTCCATCGCGTAGCGCTCGACGTCGGCTTCCATCTCCGCGCGCGCTGGCAGTGTTCGCTTTCATGCTCGCCGCATCGAGAATGTCGCGCAGGAGGGTCGCGTCGCTCGACGTGTTCAGGAAGAGGCCGGGCCGGCTCAGCACGAAATGCACGCCGCGCCGGATCGCGTCGCGATCGCGCAGCGGCTCGTACCAGCTGAATTTACGGCCGTCGCCATTTTGCCATCGCCGTCGCGCAACCGACTTGATCGTCTGCGTCGCAACGCCGCGTTCGCCGCAGATTTTCAGCAGCGCCTCGGCGTCGGCCGCGTACTGGTCGATATTCAGCATCGTGAAATTGTACGGGAACAGCACCGAGTCGAACGCGAACCGCTCCAGGCTGCGACGATGCATCGCGGCGATCTGCGAGCCATGCCCGGTGACGCCGATAAACCGCACCAACCCCTGCGTGCGCGCTTCGACCAGAGCCTCGAGCGCACCGCCCGATCCGAAAGCGGTTTCCTGTTCTTTCTCGGTTGCGAGGTTATGCATCTGGATCAGATCGACCTGATCGACGCGCAACCGCTCGAGCGAGCGATGGAGACTGTCGCGCGCGCCTTGATAAGTGCGGTCACCGGTCTTGGTGGCGAGAAAAAATCGCTTCCGATGCTCGCGCATCCACGGCCCGATTCGCAGCTCCGACTCCCCGTACGACGCCGCCGTGTCGATATGATTGATGCCGTATTCGAGCAGCACCTCGAGCACGCCGTCAGCCTTGTCCTGCTTCATCCCGCCGAGTGCGGCGGCGCCGAAAAGAATTCGTGTACTCTGATGCCCCGTCTTCCCAAATGGACTCGTTTCGATCACGACATCACCTCGCCTGAATTTCTTTGAGCCACAATCCTACCGCGAACTGCACAGATTGTAACCCCAACAGATTTTAGCTAGCTTCGCCTCAACTTCCCAAAGGAGGTGCGTTTTATGAATACAACGAAGACGAGTAAGAAGCTTGCGACCGAAGCGCGTGAAACGCACCTGCCGTCTCGCTGCCGCTAAGCAATTCGCGTCATCACAGATCCGGCAGAGCGTTTCATCGGGCGTTGTTGCGCGCCGCGGAAACGTCTCGGCACCCGTGTGACTTTCTGCGGCAGATTTAACTCTGCGATAAACCAGGAGCAACGAAATTGAACCTTTTTGAATTCTACGCAACGATCGAGCGTTATCACACGATCCAGAATCCGACCTCCGAGGAGAAGTTGGATCTGGCGTCACGTTACTGCGGTGTTCGCGACGGCATGCGCATCCTCGACGTCGGATGCGGCAAGGGATGGCTGCTGCGTCGACTCGCCAGCCGGTTCGACATTCAGGCAACGGGTCTTGAGATCAATCCCACTTTCGCGGCTGAGGCGCGCCGTCTCGTCGCAGCGGAAAATCTCACCGATCGAATTCAGATTGTTGAAGGACCGGCGCTCGAGTTTCATGCCGGAGCCGGCGAGCTTCGACGTGGTGATGTGCATCGGCGCATCGTTCGCGCTCGATGGATTCGAGCCCGTCGCTCGACTGGATGAGCCGGGCGGCGAAACGCGGCGGCGCAATCGCGCTCGGCGAGGTGTTCGCGATGGAACTGCCTTACCCTCCGGAAGTATCGCTCGGATCTCGCGTCGACACCGACTATCCTCAGCGATCGTTGTGGACGACGGTCGAGACGATGCGTGCGCACGGAATGCGGCTTCGCGGGATCGTCGAAGCCTCGATCGACGATTGGCATCGCTATCACTCGCTGCATATGCAAGCAGCGCTCGATTGGACGCTTGAGAATCCCGGCCATCCAGACGCGGCCCGATTCAACGACCCCGCCGGGATGCGCCGCAACCTGGAACTCGACGGCCGCTATCTGGGCTGGGCAATCTTCGTCGCGCGCAACGGCCTCGATTGAACGTGTCGTTCACGAACCGATCATCGTCGCGTAATCTCGCAAAACTCTTGCGCTTGCTCTATGTACATGGAGAAATCGATATCGAGGAATCAAACTTAGATGGGGCCAACAGGCAAAGCTATTTTTCTGACCAAGGGCGTCGGCAGGCATCGCGAGAAACTCACCTCCTTCGAGCTCGCACTGCGCGACGCGCGAATCGCCGAGTTCAATCTCGTTCGCGTCAGCTCGATTTTCCCGCCCGGATGCAAAGTCATCTCGATCCAGGACGGACTGAAGACGCTGACTCCCGGGCCAGATCGTTTACACCGTCATGTACGACAACTCGACCGACGAGCCGCATCGCCTGATGGCGACCTCGGTCGGCCTCGCGATTCCGGCCGACAAGGATCAGTACGGCTACCTGTCCGAGCACAAGAGTTTCGGGCAGACCGACGAGAAGGCCGGCGACTACGCCGAGGATCTCGCGGCGACGATGCTCGCGACGGCGCTCGGCGTGGACTTCGATCCCAACGTCAGCTACGACGAACGCAAGGACGTGTGGAAGCTGTCGGATAAAATCGTGCAGACGCGAAACATCACGCAGTCGGCAATCGGCGATCGCGACGGTCTGTGGACGACGGTCGTCACCGCCGCGGTATTCGTGAATCTGCCGACGAACGACAAGTAGCGCAAATGCTGCGATGATATCAGCGACCTCGAAAAGCGGATCACGGTTCTCGAAGATATCGAGGCGATCAAGAAGCTCAAGGCCCGCTACTGCGCGATCTGCGACGAGGATCACAATCCGGCGAAAATCACGACGCTGTTCGCTCCCGACGGCATCTGGGAAGGCGCGGGCGTCGGGCGGCATCAGGGACACGACGCGATTCGCAAACTGTTCCAGGGCTTCCAGGAACGGATCAGCTTCTCGCAGCATAACGTGATGAATCCGATCATCGACGTCAATGGCGATCGCGCCACCGGCATCTGGTATTTCATCGGCCCGTTCACAATGCGCGCCGGAAATCGCCAACTATGGCTCGGCGCGCGCTACGAAGACGACTACGTGAAGCTCAACGGCGAGTGGAAGTTCGCGCATCTGCGCGCGATCGGCCGGATGTCCGCGCCGTACGAAAAAGGCTGGGCGAAGTAAGCCGTTACTTCGAGCTGAACAGTTCGAGCCTCGAGCTGACTACCTTCTTCACCGCTTCGACGGCGGGCGTCAGAATTTTGTAGGGCGCCACTTCGTTTGGCCCCGCTGCCAGACCCGCTTCGACTCCGCGCCGCCATGCGATCCGGATTTCGGTGTTGACGTGGACGATCGTCATCCCGGCCTTGATCGCGCGCTTGAAATCGTCGTCGTTGGTGCCCGAGCCGCCGTGCAGCGTCATGAAGATTTTCGCCGCCGCCTTGATCTCCGCGATCCGCTCGATATTCAGCCGCTTCTGCACATTGCCGTGAACCATGCTCGCGAGCATCCCGTGCATGTTGCCAACGGCCGGCGCCAGCACGTCAACTTTGGTCGCCTCGACGAATTGTTTCGCCTCCTCAGGAGTGGTGAGAATCCCGACGCCTTCCGGAACCTTGTCGATAACTGCCGACGACGCGCCGATCCATCCGATCTCGCCTTCGACCAGAATCGCGGGATTGATCGACTTGATCGCCTCGATCGCTTTCTTCGTCTCCTTGATGTTTTCGTCGAAAGAGAGCGCCGATCCGTCGAAGATGATTTCGTCGAAGCCTGCTTTCGCCGCCACCTCAGCATGCGCGATCGAGTGAGTGTGGTCGGCGTTCAGGAAAATCGGGTAGTTGTATTCGTCGCGAATCGCACGCACCAGCGCGGCGGCCTGTTGCACGCCGGTAAACTCGCGCTCGCCTTCGGACACGCCGACCATCACAGGAAGTTCCTCGTCGCGAGCGGCGGCAACGATCGCGTTGAACGCCACCAGATCGGAAAAATTGAAATGGCCGATCGCGACTTTGTTCACTTCGGCCTGCTTGAGTACGTCACGCAGCGACATCATGAGTTTTCTCTCCATTTGTGGCCGTCGCGTTTGAGTAGATCGTCTGCGGCAGCCGGTCCCCACGAACCGGCCGCGTAGTTGGGAAAGTCGGACGCCGGCGTCTGTTTCCATGCGTCCAGAATCGGATCGACCACGCGCCATCCCGCGTCCACCGTGTCGGCGCGCTGGAACAGCGTCGGATCGCCAATCATGCAATCGAGCAGCAGCGTTTCGTAGCCGATACTGGGCGCGGCGCCGAAGTAATCCGCATACTTGAAATTCATATCGACGCCGCCGAGCCTGACCACGGGTCCCGGTACCTTTGCGTTGAAGCTGAGCGAGATGCCCTCGTTCGGCTGAAGGTGCATCACGAGCTCGTTCTGCTCGAGGTGCCTGACACCAGTCCGCCGAAACTGCAGCATCGGTGGTACCTTGAACCTGATTGCGATTTCGGTGAGGCGCTGAGTCATCCGTTTTCCCGTGCGCAGGTAGAACGGCACGCCCGACCATCGCCAATTGTCGATCGCGAGCTTCATCGCGACGTAAGTCCCGGTTCCGGATTTGGGATCGACTTGCGGCTCCTCGCGATAGCCAGGCACAGATTTGCCTTCGAGAGTGCCGGGTCCATACTGTCCGCGCACCGCCCATTTCGCGACGTCCTCGGGTTTGAGCGGGCGGATCGCGCGCAGGGCCTTGGTCTTCTCGTCGCGCACGGGCTCGGAGTCGAACGAATTCGGCGGTTCCATAGCCGTGAGAGAAACCAGCGCCAGGATATGATTCGGCACCATGTCGCGCAGCGCACCGGTCGCTTCATAGAATGCGCCGCGATGCTCGACGCCGACGGTTTCCGCCACCGTAATTTGCACGTGATCGATATAGTTGTTGTTCCACAGTGGTTCGAAGATGCCGTTGGCGAAGCGAAACGCCAGGATGTTCTGCACGGTTTCTTTGCCGAGATAGTGATCGATTCGGTAGATCTGATTCTCGTGCAGGCACGCGCCGATCTCGCGATTGAGCGCGTTCGCCGATTCCAAATCGTGACCGAACGGCTTCTCGATGATCACCCTTCGCCAGTGGCCATCGGGTTCCTTGGCGAGTCCCGCCGCAGCCAGTTGCTTCACGATCTCGCCGAAGAAACTTGGCGATACCGCGGTGTAGAACAAATAATTTCCCGGAGTGCCGTGCGCCTTGTCGGCAGTGTCGAGCTCTGACTTGAGCCGCTGATACGTCGCCGCATCAGTGAAGTCGCCCGACATGTAGGAGATGCGCTGGTCGAACCATTTCCAGAGCTCCGGATCCAACTTGGTCGTCGTGAATTGACCGACCTCGTCGCCGAGCTGCTTGCGGAAATCTTCGGAACTCATCTTCACGTTGCTGATGCCGACGATCGCGAACTTGTCCGGCAGCAGTTTGTTGGCGAGCAGATTGTACAGCGACGGTATCAACAGCCGCTTGGTCAGATCGCCGGTCGCGCCGAAGATCACGAACACGCACGGATCGCCGGGACGTCCTTTCACCGATGGGTTCTTTGGTTCTGGATTCGGCATCGCGAACCCCTGCTACGCTTTCTTCTCGATGTGTCCGCCGAACTCGTAGCGCATCGCGGACAGCAGCTTGTCGGCAAAGTCGGCAGCTCCGCGCGAGTCGAAACGCTCGTAGAGCGCCGCAGTGAGCACGTGCGCCGGGACGCCTTCGTCAATCGCCGCGTCGATCGTCCATCGACCCTCGCCCGAGTCCGACACGCGTCCCGCAAATTTCTTCAGCTCCGGATCGCCGAGCATCGCGTCCGCGATCAGGTCCAGCAGCCACGACGCGATCACGCTGCCGCGCCGCCATACTTCGGCGACGTCGGTGAGATTGAAGTCGTACTGGTACAGCTTGGGATTGCGCAACGGCGTGGTCTCCGCATCGACCGCATGCGTCTGCTTGCCGACGTTCGCGTTCTTCAGGATGTTCATCCCTTCCGCATACGCCGCCATGATCCCGTACTCGATTCCGTTGTGAACCATCTTCACGAAATGACCGGCGCCGTTCGGGCCGCAATGCAAATAGCCGTGCTCGGCGGTGCTGCCCTTGACCTTCTCGCGGCCGGCAGTGCGCGGCGCGGAATCGAGCGGCGGCGCGAGCGTCGCGAAGATCGAATCGAGATGCTTGATGACTGCGGCTCGCCGCCGATCATCTGGCAAAATCCGCGCTCGAGTCCCCAGACGCCGCCGCTGGTGCCCGAATCGACGTAGTGAATTCCCTTCGCCGCGAGCGACTCGGCGCGCCGGATGTCGTCGATGTAATACGAATTGCCGCCGTCAACGATGATGTCGTCGCGCTGGAATCGGCTCGACAGGTCCGCGACCGTCTGCTCGACGACCGCCGCCGGCACCATCATCCACGCAACGCGCGGCAGCTTGAGCTTGGCGGCGAAATCGTCGAGCGACGACGCACCGATCGCGCCTTCCTTCGCCAATTCCTTGACCGCGTCGGCGCTTACGTCGAACACGACGCATTCGTGACCGCCGCGGATCAGACGCCGCACCATGTTCGCACCCATCCGGCCGAGGCCGACCATTCCCATTTGCATTGTAGTGGCTCCTTGTTGAACAGAAGTCGTATAAAACTATCGCATCGCGGATGTTATGGCTCAAATGAATTTCTGCGCGAAAAGGAGCCGGCGTTTTGAGCGCCAGGAGCCTGATGGTAATGGGCACGGCGTCGGACGTCGGCAAGAGCGTGATCGTCACCGCGCTGTGCCGGGCATTCGCGCGCGCCGGCGTCCGCGTTGCGCCATTCAAATCGCAGAACATGTCGAACAATTCGGCGGTTTGCCCCGGTGGCGGCGAAATCGGACGCGCGCAGGCGGTGCAGGCCGAGGCGTGCGGACTCGAACCGAGCGTCGATATGAATCCGGTGCTGTTGAAGACGGAATCCGACATGACGTGCCAGGTGGTCATTCGCGGCCGCGCGCGATTTCAAATGGGCGTGAATGACTATGAGCGATATCGAACTGAGGCATGGCCCGAGATAGTCAGTAGCTATAGCAATCTGGCGCGCGATTTCGAGCTGATAGTAATCGAAGGAGCGGGCGGCGCGGCGGAGATCAATCTGCGGCATCGCGATATCGTCAACTGGAAAATCGCCGAGCTCGCCGACGCACCCGTGCTATTGGTCGCGGATATCGACAAGGGCGGAGTCTTTGCGTCGATTGTCGGAACGATCGAGCTGCTCGCGCCCGAGGAGCGCCGACGCGTCAAGGGCGTGCTGATCAACAAGTTCCGCGGCGACGTGAAGCTGCTGGAATCCGGCCTTCGCTTTCTCGAACAACGCACCGGCATCCCGGTAATCGGCGTGCTGCCATGGCAGGATCACCTGGGATTGCCGCAAGAAGACGCCGCGATGCTGACTGGGACTCCGAAGTCTGCGGTAACAAGCCACTGACTATTGGAGTGATACATCTGCCGTGCATCTCTAACTATACGGATTTCGAAGCGCTTGAGAGCGAACCTGATGTCGCCGTGCACTACTTGAGCTGATCCCGGAATCGCGCCACGTCTCGATGTTCTGATCCTTCCAGGGACGAAGAGCACCGTCGCTGACCTGAAATGGATGCGCGCGACGGCTGGGAGGATTTCCTTGTGCGCCATCGTCGCGCAGGCGGATGGATAGTTGGAGTCTGCGGAGGCTACCAGATGCTGGGACGGCGCATCGTCGACACCGACGGTGTCGAGAGCGATACGCCTGAAACGATCGGGCTGGGATTGCTCGAAATAGAAACCACCTTTCAGGCTGAAAAAATCACCGATCGAATCCGCGCGATTCATCTACCGACAAAACTGCCGATAGTCGGCTACGAAATTCACTCAGGACGCATCACCGGCATCCCGGAATCGCGCGCACTTGTTCAGACTGACCCATCGAGATACTGGCGCCGTGGATGAAATCGAGGGCATCCGATCAGACGATGGACGAGTGATCGGCACTTCGATTCACGGTGTCTTCGATTCGGCCGGCTTTCGGCGAAATTTTCTCGACGAGGTGCGAACTTCAAAAGGGCTCAGCCCGCTCGAATCCTCTGCAACGGGAGGACACTGACGCCGATCGCATCGCGGCCTTCGATCGAATCGCTGACGCACTCGAACAATCCGTGGATTTGTCGCAAATCGCCGCACTTGCCGGCATCTCCCCAATTGAATCACCTGCGCGGTGAGCAACCCCTTGGAACCCAGTGAAAGGTTTCTGTCAAACCAAGGTTCGCGAAAGCCCGTCCGCGGGATTTCGCGTCTTCGCATTCGAGTAGACACTGGGTGCAGGGGTCACCCCTGCCGCCCGCCGCGCAGGCGTCTTATCCTAATCCTGTGATAGCTTTCACATAACTGACGAGGAGGAACGCTCGCGATGCCCGACACGAAAGCATGGACCGCCGATGACATACCGGATCTTTCCGGCAAGACGATTGTCGTAACCGGCGGCAACAGCGGTATCGGCTATGAAGCCGCGCTGGAGTTCGCGCGCAAGCGAGCCGACGTCATTCTGGCGTGTCGCGATCTCGGCAAGGCGCGCACCGCAGCCGCGCAGATCACGGCGTCGGCGCCGGGCGCGAAGGTCGAAGTGATGGAACTCGACCTCTCGAACCTCGCGTCAGTGCGCGGATTCTCCGACGCGTTTCATTTGCAGCATCAGGCGCTGCACGTGCTGTGCAACAACGCCGGCGTGATGGCGATTCCGTATCGGCAAACTGCCGACGGCTTCGAAATGCAATTCGGCACCAATCATCTCGGGCACTTCGCGCTGACCGGCCTGCTGCTCGATCGCCTGCTCGCCACCGACGGCGCGCGAGTCGTCAACGTCGCCAGCGGCGCGCATCGCATGGGCAAAATTCGTTTCGACGATCTCCAATGGAAGAACGGCTACCGCAAGTGGTGCGCGTACGGGCAGAGCAAGCTCGCCAATCTGCTGTTCACGCTCAGAGTTGCAGCGCAAATTGGAAGCGGCCGGAAAGAAGCTGCTGGCCGTCGCATGCCATCCCGGATACGCGGCGACGAATCTGCAAGCGGCGGGACCGCGGATGACGGGATCGTCGATGCTCGAATCTGTTTTCTCGGTCGCCAACAACGTGCTCGCGCAGAGTGCTGCGATGGGCGCGCTGCCGACCGAGTATGCGGCCGTCGCACCGGACGTCCACGGCAACGATTACATCGGCCCTGACGGCATGGGTGAGATGTGGGGACATCCCGCGCGTGTCGGGCGTAGCGCGGCGGCGCAGGACGCTGCGGCAGCATCGCGGCTGTGGGACGTATCCGAGCAGCTCACCAACGTGCACTACGCGTTCTGAGCGATCGATCGCGTTCTACGACGTGCGCGCGATCACGAACTTTCCGATCTTGTCGATCGCCTGCTGTCCCTCCGGCAGTATCTTCGCAAACACGTGCCAGACGTGCGGCATGTCGTCCCAGACTTCGAGTTCGACATCGACGCCGGCCGCTTTTGCGCTCTTCGCGACCCGGGTCGCATCGTCGAGCAGAATTTCCGCGTCGCCGACATGGATCAGCATCGGCGGCAGTCCGCGAAAGTCCGCATGCACCGGCGACACCAGCGGATCCTTGGGATCGTGCGTGCCGTAATATTGCTTCGCCGAGTGCGCCAGATTCTCCTGCGTCACCATCACATCTCTCGCCGCGCGCGTGCGCACCGATTCTCCAGTGCCTTCGAGGTCCGTCCACGGTGAGATCGGAACAGCGCCGGCCGGCATCGGCAGTCCTGCATCGCGAATCGCAAGCAACAGCGCAATCGTGAGTCCTCCGCCGGCAGAATCGCCCGCGATAACAATTTTGCCCGGCTTGTATGCCCTGCGCGAGCAGCCACTTGTACGCGGCGAACGCATCCTCGACTGCCGCGGGAAACGGATGCTCCGGCGCGAGCCGGTAGTCAATCGACAGCGCGCGAGCATTGGACGCGCGCGCGATCCTCGAGACCATCGCGCGATGCGTATTGATCGATCCGATGACGTAACCGCCGCCGTGCAGATACAGAATGACGCGATCGGCGGCCGCGCCCGGGCGCCGCGATCCATTCCGCGTTGACGCCACCTGCGCTGACCTTCTCGCAAATCACGTCGGCCGGGACGCGCTCGCTGATCCGCTCCATCCCGGCGCGCCGCTGCTCCATCGACGCGCTCGGATTCTGCGGCTGCGACTTGATCCGCTCGATTACCTTGTTCAGTTGCTCGCTCGCCATATTCCCTCCGTCTCGATACGCAGGGCTACAGCGACGGCTATATCACGAAATTGCGAGCAATGGTCTGCGCGCGGAATTTGAACGTTCGCGCGATCTCTAATTGCAACCGGGCGTGATCGAGAACGTCACATCCTGAAAGATCGACGCGCAGTCGCCTGTGAAGGTGAATGCCCCCATCAAGGCGGTAGCATTGCCGGTGGCGTTTCCGGTGATCTGACAGGTTATCCCGGCATTGCCGTTGACGCGTGAATCCCGTAGCGGTAACCGAACCCTTCAGAGGGCCGCGCGCCATCGCCGAATCGGCCCACTGGAACATAAAAGTAGTTCCAATGATGATTTTTTTATGATTCCCATTCTGATGGAATACGAACATGGCAGTCCCCGTACCATCGCCAGTGTCCGTTACGCTGCCTGACCAGCAGCCTTTAATATTGAGCGGATGCGTTTTTTTAGCATCAGGACTCGATTGATCCGCGCTGCCGCCATCGGGCGCACTCCAGGCACCTTGATCAGTCTCGCTGCCGTCCTGCGCGTACAAATCGCGCGGCGAGCCGAAGGTCGCTACCGACAGCAGGCCCGCAGAGACAACGATTGCAAACGCCTTCGCTAATTTCATCTATGATTTTCCTCTTTCAGCGTGCCATAACGTCAATAACAGAGCTTAATGAGTAGCAATAGAGTCTATTTCTTACAAGCCTTGGCTGCGCCCAAGACAATCACCCCGAGGATGTTTTCCGCCGATCAACCAAAAATAGAGACGGGCCCGCCGCGCAGAACGCGCAACAGGCCCATCGTCAAAAATTGGATCGCTCGCTAGCCTAGCAGGGCGAGATGGAAATCGTCACGTTCTTGAAAAACTTCGCGCATTTCCCACCGAACTTAACTTTTCCCGTCAATACGGAAGTGTCACCGGTCGCGGTTCCGTTCATCGGACAACCCTTGCCTGCGTTGCCGTGAAATTTGATTCCTTTGGAACTCACGGTGCCAGCCATAGGACCATGTGCGAAGGCGTTATCGGACCACTCGAAGTCAAAACCGGTTCCGTTGACAAGTTTCGTCCCCTTCGTGTTCTGAATGAACTCAAAAGTGGCGTCTCCGGTACCATCGCCACTGTCCTGGACGTTGCCCTCCCAGCACCCTTGGATGGCAAGCGGAAGCCCTTTCGAGTCGGGACTGGATGCGACGTCGTCACTGCCGGTTCCGCCGGCACTCCAGGCACCTTCTTCTGCGTCCTGGGCGTAGGCACGATGGGCAGAGCCGATTGCTCCGGCCGAGATCAGGCCGGCGCAGACGACGATTGCAAGCGTCTTAGCTAACTTCATGCGTAATTTTCCCCTCAAAGAATATTGTAGCGCTACGAAAAAAGACTGTTGGTAATAAGTAGCTGTTACGTCCAGCTAAATCAAGTTTTGAGAGATTTCAGTCGCCTTTTGGCCGCAAATTCTTGCGGTCTTAGCCATCAGAGATATGCCCCGGTTTTCGGGCATACATAACCGTTCACGTCGCGCGCGGTGGGAGGCCTGCGGCTCGATACACGTCATCAATCACGCGCATGTTGATGACGCCTTCGGCGCCGTCGGTCGGGAATTTGGCTTCGCCACGGACGGCCTTCACGAATGCGCGCAACTGATGCGTAAACGTCGTGTCGCCCGGCACCGTCTCGGCCTTTTCGCCGGCGGCGGTCTTCACGACGAGCTGATGACCTCGTTGAGGCGCGATCGGATTCATCACGCGCAGTTCTCCGCGATCGCCGCGCGCCATGAACGTCGCGCTGATAACGGAATCCTTTTTCATCGCGCAGGTCATCTTCGCCGTGACGCCGCCTGCCAGTTCCAGATCGACGTCCATCGCAATGTCGATGTTCTTAGGTCCGGTCTCGGCCTTGGCGCGAACCACGCTGGCTGCCAGGCCGGAAAAATAGCGGATCATGTGGAGCGGGTAGCATCCCAAATCCATCGTGGCGCCGCCGGCGAGGCTCCAATCGAAGCGGATGTTCGTTTCCGGAATCGGCACCGAGAAATGCCCCTCGACGTGGACGAGGCGGCCGAGTGTCCCGTCGGTCATCAGCGCGCGGATGCGATCGGCCAGCGGATGATAGCGGTAGTGGAACGCCTCGCCGAGAATTTTCCCGGTCTCATCCGCCGCTTTCGTCATCCGCTCAGCCTCGATCGCGTTGGAAGCGATCGGCTTTTCGCATAGCACGTGCTTGCCCGCGCGCAGCGCCGCGATAGTCCATTCGCAATGCATCGAGTTCGGCAGCGGATTGTAGATAACGTCGAGCGCGGGGTCGTTGACCAGATCGTCGTAGGTCGCGATCACTCGCGGGATTTTGTGGGCAGTCGGCGAACTCGCGCGCACGCTTCGGATCGCGCGCCGCAACCGCGACGACCTCAGCCTCCGGCACATTCTGCGCCGCCTTGATCAATGCGTCCGGCGCAATCCGCGCCGCGCCGAGTATTCCAAACCGAATTGGTCGTTGTTCTGCCATGGTCTTTGTTTCCTCTATCGATCTGATGCGCTGACCGCCCCGGGCGATGCCTTTGCCGTCGCCATCTTAAAGCCACTAGCCGCTTCCATTCGCGAGAGCGCGTAGCGGTACGGCTCGTCCGAGATCGTGACGACGCCCTGGTACGGATGCGCCAGTTCCAGAATCGCGAGAATCGTCATGCCGAGCAGGATCGAAAAGAACCCGCACATCAGTACCTGCGCGCGAAAAATATTGCTGCCGAAAAAATAGCTGAATCCGATCGTCATCAAGCATCCAAGATAAATCACCGTCCACACTACGGATGGGAGATCTTCTTCGTAAAAGTTGAACCGCTGGCCGCGTGCCTGGCTGACGAGGTTGAGCTGGTCGATCGACTTGTCCATCAACATTTGCTCGCGGCTGTCGGCGGTGTGATACGAGAGCACGATGGCCCAGAGTTCGTGGGCACCGACTTTTCCGCCTTGAAAGGTGTTGTCGGCCATCTGCGGCCATTCTTTTTCGATCACCCGATGTGAGTATTCCAGCACGGCCGTATCGAGCTGAGTCCGCATAGGTTCTGAAAAGGCCGCGCCGAGTTTGTAGAGGCTCTCGAGCGCCGTCGCTTCCGTAAGCGCATAGTCATTGGCGTCATTGAAGCGCTCCCACGCCGCCACAATCACGAAGGCGAGGACCAGCCCGTAAAACGCGCCCAGCACTCCAAACGTCACACCCGCCACCTCGTGATTCTTCTGCAGCCGGTCCAGCGGAACCAACCATCTCACGAGGCAAAGACCGGCTACGCTGCCACCGCCGAACACTACGATCACGAAAATGATCTGGCTGGCAGCTCCCCAGTAGAGTAGGAAATCCATCTCTCGAAATCCCTCCCGGACGACCCGCCCAAACTGCAGCGAATCGCCTGGATCAGAGACTAGCGGTTCACAGACAACCTGCGCCATTCAGGTACACGCAAGAACCCCACCGAGGCCTCCGAAAAAGAACCTGAGAGCAAAATGGCGTCCTCGCCATTTTGCGATTAGTACTGGGTGCAGGGGTCACCCCTGCCGAAGGAGGTGTGGAACCCACCGCGGGTTCCACATTCAAACAAGTTCCTCGACACCCGGATTCGCCGCAGGCCCCGTATCCTCCCTTTCTCCCTCCTCGACCATTTCTGCGATTGCCTTGAGCAGCGTCGACTTCTTGACCGGCTTGCTGACGTGCATATCGCAGCCAGCCTGAATCGCGCGGAGCACGTCCGCTTCGAGTGCCGGCGGCTGACAGCGCGATAATCGGCGTCCTGCCGCGTTGGTTGTCCGACTCCCATTGACGAATCAGGCGCACTGCGCTGTATCCGTCGAGCACCGGCATCTGGATGTCCATCAGGACCAGGTCGTAGGTGCGCGTCATAAAATGGTCGAGCGCCAGTTGGCCGTCTTCGACTTCGTCGAGCACGTAGCCGCTCTTCTTCAGGTAAGCCGCTATCAAGAGACGATTGTCCGGTGAATCATCGGCCAGCAGGATACTGAGCGGACGATCGAGCAGATGCTTCCCCAAACCGTTGAGCGCGATTTCATTGCGCGGCGCTGCGGCAGGATGCGCCGGCGCAGCAAATTCCGCCCTCGCTTCCGAAATCGCAGCATACAATTCGCGACGCTTGACCGGCTTCACCACGTAATGAGTCACGCCCAGTTCCCTGATCGCGTTCAGGCGGGCGCCCAAGCCGTTGGACGTCACGAACATGACGATCGGCGCGTTTCCATTCGGATGAAGCCGCATTTGCCGGATCATCTCGAGACCGTCCATCACCGGCATTTGCTTATCAATCAGCAGCAGGCCGAACGGCGCGCCGTCCCGATTCGCAGCCGCGAACGCGTGTCAGACCTTCGGCCGCTGAGCACGCTTCAGTGACGATCGCTCCGCTGGCATCGAGCATCTGTCTGACGATCGCGCGGTTGGTCTCGTTATCATCGACCACCAGCGCGCGAACTGAAGACAGATCAGGTCCGCGATAGTCCCGAGTTGCGCCGTGGATAGCGACGTCAGCCGGCAGACTCAGCTCCACCGTAAAATAGAAAGTGCTCCCGATGCCGAGTTCGCTTTCCACCCAGACTTTGCCCCCCATCAGCGCGACCAGCCGATCGACGATCGTCAGGCCGAGTCCGCTGCCGCCGTATTTTCGCGTCGTCGATGAGTCCGCCTGCGTGAACGCCGAGAAAATGTTGGACAATGTCTCGCGGGGCATCCCGATACCGCTGTCGCGCACCGAAAACAGCAGGTTGCCGGGATTGGACTGTTCGGGATTGTGCGCGACGTCGATCACGACTTCGCCGCGCTCGGTGAATTTGATCGCGTTGCCGATCAAATTGGTCAGCACCTGCCGCAGGCGCAACGAGTCTCCCATCAGCGTCGCCGGCAGATCGTCGCTGAATCGCACTGCCAGCTCGATTCCTTTTTCGTGCGCGCGCACCGCCAGCGTGTCGGCAACCTTCTCCGTCAGCTCGGCCACGTCGAACGCCGCCGCCTCGAGGTTCAGGCGTCCACTCTCGACCCGCGCGAGATCCAGGATGCTGTTGATCAGTTCGAGCAGGGCGTTGCCGTTGCTGATGATTGTGTCGAGGTAACGCCGCTGTTCTGAATCGAGCTCGCTCTCGCCGATCAGGTCGGCCATCCCGAGTATCGCATTCATCGGCGTGCGAATTTCGTGCGACATGCTCGACAGGAATTCGGTCTTGGCCTTCGACGCGGCCAGCGCCTTCTGACGCGCCGCCTCGAGGTCGGTGATGTCGCGTGCGATCGACAGCGCGCACTCGCGTCCGTCGAGCTCGAGCACGACCGCCGAGATCAGCGCGGGAAAAGTACTGCCGCTGGCGGTGCGGAATGTGGTTTCGAAATTGCGCACCTCGCGCAGCCGCAGCAGAGTCGCGGTGAACAGATCGAGCTGCTCGGTGCTTTCCCAGACTTTGACTTCGTCGAAGCGCTTGCCGACGATTTCATTTTTTGCCAGTCCGAGCGACCGCACCATCTCGTTGTTCACGTCGATGATGACGCCGTCGCTCAGATCGGTCAGCGTGATGTTATCCACGCTCGAGTCGAAGATTTCCCGCAGCATCGCTTCGCTGTGCTTGAGTCTCTCCTCCGCCTCCAGCAAATCGCCGATGTTGCGGGTGATCGTCAGGACAGTCAGCTTGCCGTCCAGCTCAAGCATCGCGCCCGACATCAGGCACGGAATCAGGGTTCCATCCTTGGCGTAAAAGTCTGCTCGCATGTTGCGGACTTCGCCGTTGCGGATCATCGCCGCGGAAAAGTCGTCCGATTCCTTGCGGCTCGGCCAGACGCCAATCTCCCAATACGGTTTGCCCAGCACCTCTTCGCGGGTGAAGCCGGTCGAGCGACAGAATTCGTGATTGACGTCTGTGTAGCACCGCGTCAACGCGTCGGTGGTCGTCACCGAATCCAGATTCGCGTCGAAGATTTTGCGCAGCGTGGATTCGCTGTTGCGCAGCTTCCGCTCCGCTTCTCTCACGTCCGAGATTTCGCGGACCACGATAATCGCGCAGTTCTGATTGTTGAGCCGCACGACGACCGCGGAAATCAGCGCCGGCATCGGACGGCCATAGCCGAGCCCGTTGAGCTGGACCTCGAAGTTTTTCACCACGCCGCTCTGATGGAGTTCCTGCATGAACTGCTCGCGCGCGGCCGGTTCCGCAAAGAAATTGAAGTCGGTATCGAGTCGGCCCACCACCAGCTCGCGCGGCACCCGGCTGCGCTTGACGAACTGGTTGTTGACCTCGAGGATCGCGCCGGTGTCGAGGTTGTTGACCACCACCATGTCGCCGCTCTGCTGGAAAATCTGCCGGAACTTTTCTTCGCTGTCGGTGAGTTTCTGATCGCTGCTCACCCGTTCCGCGACGTTCTGCGCGATCGCGCGCCGATTCTTCATCTGCAGGTAAACGCTCGATTGCGCCAGCCCGACGGCGGTCATCAGTCCCAGCCAATGCATCGGCGGATCGTAATCGACGACTCCATGCGCGCGTCCCAGCAGGTAAAAGCAAATCATCCCGGCACTGCTGATTGCCGCCTGCCACGGCCAGTTCCACGGCGCCATCGTGCCGGCCCCGATCACGATCACGCACACCGAAACGAACGCCGGCTCCACGCGCATCGATATCGCGCCGATCCGGGATACGGATACCAGCAATGCGATACACACGAGGGCCCCGATCTCACGCCAATAGCGCGGCATCGAGGCAATGAAGGTCGTCAGAAAGAAACCGATCCCGATTGCGATGTTGGTCAGCACGAGGCTGAGTGTCGCGTCGAACGTCGATGACGGACGCGTGACGTTGCTCGACCGCATAACCCAGCTCAAAGAGCACAATCAGCGCCCCGGCCGTTCGCAACAAACCCCTTATCTTTTCCTCGGCCGCCCGCGAATCGGACAGAATACCGCTCGACCGCGCACGCGCCAGCTCGCCGGAAGTCAAAACTTCGTCGCTCAACTGGTCGTGCTCGGGGTTTCTCTCGAGTGAGGGATAGTCATGATGCTTGGGCAATGCGCCCATGCGATTTCCTTCCCTGCCTTCGCAAGCGCAGGGATCCACTCAATCTCAGCAAGTCCAATGCCCGAAAATCTGTCGCTTATCGGGATAGAATGCCCCGATCTTCTGGTCGATCCTCTCACCTCGCGGCGCGATTCGACGCGAAGTGTCCCACTTTGGGATTTTGCCGCTTTCTGTCTCCTCGCCCTGTTAGGGCGAGGATGAAGAGCCTGCCCTGGGCCCCGCCGAAGGAGACCTTTGCGTAACTAACGCCGGACGCAAGAGCGCCCGTCGAGATTCTTCGCTACAGCAGCTTTCGCTCAGAATGACACGTGGGGCGGCTCAGATTTTTGAGTCATCCTGAGCGCAGCGAAGGATCTCGCGCGCAGCGCTCTCACTTAGCGCCACCGGCGCAGAGGTTATGCCAAAGATCTTCACTTTGAGATTTCCCGCAACGCCTCCCTCCGCCATTGTTAACCGCACACCAATTCTGCGAGAATCCCGCAACAATTCTCGTATCGAGGTTCATCCACATGAGCGCGACTGTTTCAATCCATCAAGGCAAGCTCGAAGGTGACGATCAGGCCGGTCTGCAGGTCTTCAAGGGAATCCCGTTTGCCTCGCCGCCCGTCGGCGCGCTCCGATGGCAGCCGCCCGAGAAGCCCGCATCGTGGACCGGCGTTCGCGATGCTCGCCAGTTTGGCGCAGTCTCGCATCAGAACCGCGTGCAGCTCAGTGCGCTCTCCGCGATGGTGATTGACGGCGAACAGTCCGAAGATTGCCTCTCGCTCAACGTCTGGACGTTCGCCGCCGACGGCAAGCGGCGGCCCGTGATGGTCTGGATTCACGGCGGCGGCTTCACCATCGGCTCGAGCTCGCAGGCGCTCTACGACGGATCGGTTCTCGCGCGTCGCGGCGACGTTGTACTCGTCACGGTCAACTATCGGCTCGGACCTCTGGGCTTCATCCGCCTCGCCGACGTGACCAACGGCAAGATTCCGTCGACCGGCAACGAAGGGATGCTCGATCAAGTCGCGGCGCTCGAATGGGTCCGCGACAATATCGCGGAGTTCGGCGGCGACCCCGGCAACGTCACGATCTTCGGTGAATCAGCGGGCGGCATGAGCGTCGGGACTCTGCTCGCGATGCCGGCGGCGCGCGGCCTGTTCCACAAAGCGATACCGCAAAGCGGCGCGTGTCACACCGGCGCTCCCGTCGCGCGCGCGAATCGCACGGCAGAGCGAGTGTTGTCGAAGCTCGGCGTGAACGCGGGAGATGCGGCTGCTATCCGCGCACTGACGCCCGCGCAATTGCTCACCGGCACGATGCTCGCCGACGGCAAGACGCCCGATCCTGAACTCGGGATGGCGTATCAGCCGGTAATCGACGGCAGCTCAGGTGCCGCGCTCCGCGATCGAGATGGTCGCGGACGGGTCGGCGTCGGGCGTAGCCGTGATGGTCGGATCGACGCTCGAAGAATGGAAATTGTTCTCGCTGATGGACGCGTCGTTGCACAAGCTCGATCGCGCAGGCCTCGGCGCGCGCATAAGCCGCCGACTGACCGCGGAGGCGGCCGACGCCGTCATCGATTCTTACGCGAAAGCGCGCGCGCAGCGTGGCGAGTCCGTCACGCCCGCCGACCTGTTCACCGCAATCGAGACCGACCGCGTCTTCCGCATGCCCGGCGTGCGCCTCGCGCAAGTCCAGCCGCGTCACGACGCGCGCGTTTACAGCTACCTCTTCACCTGGCCGTCACCCGCGATGGGCGGCGTGCTCGGCTCATGCCACGCCCTGGAACTCGGTTTCGTCTTCGGCACGAATAGCATCCCGGGGATGAGTTCATTCGCCGGCACCGGCCCAGCCGCAGAAAAGCTCGCAACCCAGATGCAAGACGCATGGCTCGCATTCGCAAAATCAGGCGACCCAAGCAACGAAAGCACCGGCAAGTGGAAGCCTTACGAAGCAAATCGCGCCACAATGGTCTTCGGCGCAACCACGAAACTAGAGGACGCCCCCCGCGACGAAGAACGCCGCAGTTGGGACGCAGTCCCCGATAAAATCTTCGGCTCGCTCTAAGGTTTACTCGCTTTCTTCATCCGGTTCCCCTTCCCGCTACGGGAAGGGTCCGTTTTTCTTTATCCGGTTCCCCTTCCCGCTCGGGAAGGGGTTAGGGGTTAGGTTTTCCGGCGCGACCGACAGCGCTCGCCGGATATGTGCAACAGCCGCCTCAACATCAAGCATCGCGTCATTCGAAATTCTGAGAACACGTATCCCAATGCTGGCGATCGCCTTGTCGCGCGACTCGTCGTATCGCCACTGCTCCTGATGCGCGCCACCATCTATGGGAATGGGGTCGTTTTCTTTATCCGGTTCCCCTTCCCGCTCGGGAAGGGGTTAGGGGTTAGGTTTTCCGGCGCGACCGACAGCGCTCGCCGGATATGTGCAACAGCCGCCTCAACATCAAGCACCGCGTCATTCGAAATTCTGAGAACACGTATCCCAATGCTGGCGATCGCCTTGTCGCGCGACTCGTCGTATCGCCACTGCTCCTGATGCGCGCCACCATCTATGGGAATGGGGTCGTTTTCTTTATCCGGTTCCCCTTCCCGCTCGGGAAGGGGTTAGGGGTTAGGTTTTCCGGCGCGACCGACAGCGCTCGCCGGATATGTGCAACAGCCGCCTCAACATCAAGCACCGCGTCATTCGAAATTCTGAGAACTCGTATCCCAATGCTGGCGATCGCCTTGTCGCGCGACTCGTCGTATCGCCACTGCTCCTGATGCGCGCCACCATCGAGTTCTATCGCCAGTTTGGCGGCGTCGCAATAAAAGTCAGCGATGTACCCTTCGATCACTTGCTGTCGGCGGAAGTGAAACCCGTCCAGCGCATTTCCGCGAAGGGCCCTCCAAAGTCGACGCTCCGGCGGAGTCATTTCACGCCGCAATCGTTTGGCGAACGCGAGCTTGTCGGGATGAACCTTCTGGCCGCTCGTGATTTTGTTGCTGCGCGTCATGATCGTAGTGGTTGTAGTAGAGAACCCAACCCCTAACCCCTTCCCGAGCGGGAAGGGGAACCGGACTACAAGATCCCGAGGCGACCCATCACTCAGATCAAATACAGATAGTTGTCGATTAGATCTGGTGTAAAGTTATTTAATTGGGTCTCCAAACACAGGAAGGGTTACGTTGAATCACCGAGTCGCCTTCGCCGTCGGCGGTTGTCCGCTCGATCCCTTCGCATGCGCCGGCTTCCCTTCCATGAATCGATTGCAGCCGCTGTTGCCGGAAACCCGCAGATTGAACTTCAGCATTTTATCGTCGATGCAAAGTCCCATCGTGGAATTCTTGATGGGCGCCTTGGGCTCGATCTGCCACCACTTACAATCCTTGCAGAGTCCCCATGTACTACTCATACAATTCCGGCCTCCATCGATCGCGCCATCACTCCAACGACAAATCCACGCGCGTCGTCTTCCCCTGATCCTTGATCCCACTAGCATCCAGCTTCGGCGCGACTATAAACATCCGCCCCGAATCGACCTGCTTGCTGCTCAGGTACGCGCGCACCGCATTCGCGCGCGCATCCGCGAGATTCTTCAAATCCTGATCGCTCACAGGAGTGTTCTCCAGAATTAGTTTCTTCATTTCGTCGGGCGGCTGAGTCTTCGCCAATCCCACTACGTCGCGCGGCTTCTTGAAATCGCCGGCGCCGTACACCTTCTTCAGGTACTTGTTGTAATCCTCCGTCGATAGCGCCGCGCTTTTCCCGGTGCCATCTCCACTGCTGCCCTCGGAATTGTGCCTCAACACCTGGATACTGTGATCCAGCGACGCTTCCTTGTAGCCGTCGGTGTCGAACTTCGGATCGACGCGGCCTTCGATGTTGAGCTTCAGCGCCGTGCGATCCGCCAACGCCTTCGCGACCGTGTCCAGCTTCTGCTGACTCTCCGGCGTCAGCGTCGAATAGCCCGGCTTGAACTCGATATACGCGAGATCCTGCGGCGCTCCGCCGCCGGTAACGCTGCCGAACGCGGAAGCGATCAGCGAGAAGGGCGCCGTCGCAGCCTTGACGATCAGATTCATGAACGCGCCCAGGATGATGCTGCCGATGCTGAATTGCGGGTCCGACAGCGACCCCGATATCGGGATTCGCACGTCGATTTGTCCCTTCGAATTCTTGAGCAGCGAAACCGCCAGCCGAATCGGCAGATTGGTCGCGTCCGGGCTCTCCACGTGATCGCCGAACGTCAGCTGATCGATGAAGATATGGTTGTCGGCAGTCAGCTTGCCGGTATCGAGCAGGTAATGAACGTCAACGGTGAGAGTGCCTTTGGTGATCGGGTAGCCGGTGTACTTGACCGTGTAGGGCGAGACTCCGGTCAGCTCGATCGCGTCCGCTTTCGCCTTGATATCGACGAACGCAGTTGGCGCGAGTGGATTGATCGACCCGTCAATATTGAGCGGCGAGCTGCCGTTGATTTTTCCGTCGAGTGAAACCGGCGCCGGCGACGTGGACTTGGTCCCGAACGCACCGACGCTGCCCTCCATGTCGGTCATGTTCGCGGTGTAGTTGGGCTTGATGAAGTTGTCGGTGTAGTCGACCTTGCCGCCCTTGAGCGTGATTTTTTTGAGCTCGACGTCGGCGTCCATCGGCTGCCCCTGGTACGGCTGCGCCGGACTCGCCTCTGCGCCTGGACTGGCTCCTGGAGCCATCGCGGCTGCTACGCTCGGCGCGGCGGCCGGAGTCGGCGTCGAGCTCGGCGCAACTGGCGCCGCGCCCTTCGATCCCGGCTCTCCCTGTGCGCGGGTCAACGAGGTCGGCGCTTCCTGCGGATTCGCAGTGACGTCCTTCAGGTTCAGCTTGCCGTCCTTGTTGAGAATGATCCGCGAATAGAAATCGTTCAGCCCGATCAGTCCGACGTGTACTTTCGGCGGACCTTTGCCGAGCGCGAAATCGATTCCGTTCACGTTGAGCGCGTTCATCCTGAAAAACAGATCGTTGGTCAGCTTGTCGAGCATCCGCACGCTGCCGAGCGTCGCGTCGCCCTTGTAGCTGACGAGAAAATCCTTGCGCTGCTGCTCGAGCCCGACTGCGCCGTCCATCGTCAGGTTCGCGCTCGTGATGATCGCGTTCAGCCTGCTGCTCACGTACGGATCGGCAAACGTCAGGTCGAGCCGTTTCGTCCCGACCCGCAAGTCGGCCTTGAGCGGCGCAATCGCCGCGGTGCCGGTGACTTTGAAAGTGCCCTTGCGATTCAGCGTGCCGTCGATATCGATCCCAAACGGCTTGGTGAAGTTGCTGGTCACGTCCTTGAGATGCAGGTTGAGCGGCGCGACCGCGACCGTCACCGGTTTCGGCGCGCTCTCGTCAATAAAGGTGGCGTCGGTCTGATTCAGCGAGACGCTCGCGACCTGGAATTGAAAACTCGGCGACGCCGGCGTCTGCGCTGGCGCAGGCGTAACCGGTTTGCGCTCCGCGCGCCTGCGCTCGCGCGGCATCCGGCGCTGCGACCGCGTCGCTACGCGCTCGGCGTGCGGCGGCGCCTCGTTGCCGCGCATCAGCGATTCGAGACTCAATTTCCCGTCGCGCCCGCGGCGGACGAACAGATGCATCCCGTCGCCTTTCACTTCGGTGACCGTCGCATTGCGCGACGCCAGATCGAACTGTCCGATCGCGACGCTGAAATTTTTCCACAGCACCGGCTTTTCTTTTTCGTGCGGCGCATCCACTTCGAAATTTTCTATCGCGACGCTCGCCGGCTCCGCGTGGACGTTGAAATGATCGCTCGCGAAATTCGTCTGCACCGTGGCCTTCGCGTTGAACTTGCCCGACGCCACCGTCGCCGCCAAAAACTTCTGTGCGAACGGCTGCAGCGACGGCAGATCGATCTTGTCGATCGACACGTCGGTCGTAACCTGCGATTGCGCGAGATTCAGCGCACCCGTCACCGCCAGCGCACCGCCGCTGTGGATATTGGTGTTGACGTAAAATGTCGCCGGCGATTTCCCGAGCGTTTGCAGATTTTTTACGCCCACCTCGAGCGCGTCCAGCGCCGCGGTCGCCGGCGTCGCACCGCTGTTGTCCTGAACATTCACTCCGCTCTTGGTGAGAACAAACGACTCCAGCTGAAAATCCATCGGCGATTTCGCCGCCGCCGTCGACGGACCCGCCACGGGCACCGCTTGCTGCGCCACGTTGCCCGCCGGCGTCGGCGCCGCGGTTGGACTGGCCGCTGCTGCGATTTGCGCAGGAGGACTCGCGGCCGGCGCCGCATTGGCGCCCGCCAACGACGAGAGATTGTTGGTGCCGTCGGCATTCAGTCGCACGTTCGCCATCAGCCCGTCGATCCAAATCGACCGCAGATAGAACACCGCAGTGAGCGGCTCGACATCGCTCAGCTTCACCTCGGCATGCTTCAGCGCGACCAGCGGCGCGTCTGCGATGTCGCGAACGTCGAGCTGATCGATAGCTACCGTCCCGTTCACGCGAATCAGCGGCTGCGCTTCCGCCTGCACGAAATGCACATACAGGTCCGTCGACAACGCCCCGCTCGAAATTTTGACCGGCAGCTTCGTCGGCGAATAGCTGACGTAGAGCGGCAGGTCGAGCCGATGCAGTTTCAAATCGACCACCGAGTCGCGCGTCGCCTGGAACGGCTTGGCGACGCCGGCGATCCGCAGCGGGCTCCCGTCAATCACCATCTGCACCAGCGGCTGCACGAACACGTCGACGTCCGCGGGCAGGTTCGCGATAAACGGCACGTTGATCTGAATCTTGTCGACCTTGTGCTGCTTGCCGAGCAGTTGATCGTCGATCGTTATTTCACCGTCGCGCAGCTGAATATTCGACACCGCAAATCGCTGCGGTGAGCTCGGCGTCACAGGTTTCGGTTTCTCCGGTGCTGGCGCGCTCTCGAGCAAATCTGAAAAATTGAATTTCTGCTGCGATACGCGAACGACATGGATCGCCGGTTTATCGACGACGACTTCGCCGACCACCGGCGCCAGCCTGAACAGCGAAGTCCACGAAACCTTCACCCCCAGATGCCCCAGGTCGACGAACGGTTTCTGCGGATCGTCGCGCTCGGCGACGTGCAGCTGATCGAGATCAAGCTTCAGCCGATAAAGATTGAAACGGATTTTGCCGACGCTCACCTGCCGATGGATGCTCGTGGCGACGCTACCGGTCAGCACGTGCCGCAATATCGGCGGAACCGCGATAAAAGTTGCCAGCCCGAGAAACAGCACGACCGCGACGACAATCACGCCGATTTTGCGCGCGCGTCGCGAGCGCCCCAACTCCCGAGTGCGCGTCACCAACGGCTTGCCCGCCGCGCTCAACTTTCCAGTCGCAGCTTTTGTGGACTCCCTCGCTCTTTTGAAAAAGCCCGCCATGCTCCCCTCACTGAGGCCGCCAGCGTGAGCCGTCGCCAGCCAATAGTCAATTCGCCGGGTACACCTTAGATCTGACTATCGATTATGGATACCCAGCCATCGCCGCCGATCCACAACAATCGGCCGCGCCCTCTTGAGCATCGCGTACGCCTCGTCAAGCGTCTTGCCACGCCGCGTCTTCAGAAACCACGCGACTACCAGCGGCGCGCGCTCGCATCCTTCCTCGCAATGCACCAGCACGCGATTGCCCTGCGCAAGCTCGTCGTCGATCAATGCCGCCGTCTTGTCGAGCGTCACGACGCCCTCGGCAAGGAACGGCATGTGAATCGCCTCGGCCGGTTCCCCCTCGGGCACATCAGGCAGCACGCTGACAATCGTCCCGTCGAATTTCTGCGCGTCCTGCAAATCCCCGACGAACAGCCCGGGAATTATTTCGCTCTCTCGCCAGCTCTCCGCCATATAACGGTAGTGTCCTGATTGAAGAGCTTTGCATAACCCAGCTCGTAGTTCTTCCCCTCTCTCAGTGAAGAACCTTAGAGCAAAATGGCGTCCTCGCCATTTTGCGATTAGTACTGGGTGCAGGGGTCACCCCTGCCCGAGGAGAGTGCGAAAACCACCGTGGGTTCCACATTTAAATCAAGTGATTTCCCTTCGACCATGCATCCTTGACGGGCCGACGGACATTGCGTCAACCTCGCGCCATGAATCTGCCACGGCTGCATATCGATGGAAGATGGTTCGTTGACGAGCACGGGCGGCGCGTCATTCTGCGCGGCGTCAACCTCGGCGGCGATTGCAAGGTTCCTTACCTCGACGGCGGCACCAATTTCCCCTCCGATTTCTCCGACCATCGCGAGGTCTCCTTCATCGGCCGTCCGTTTCCGATCGCCGAGGCTGACGAGCACTTCTCGCGCCTGCGTGCGTGGGGCTTCAACTGCCTCCGCCTGCTGACGACGTGGGAGGCCGTCGAGCATCGCGGCCCGAATGACTACGACACTGAGTATCTCGACTACTTCGCCGAGTTGTGCCGGCTCGCGGGTGACTATGGCTTCTATGTATTCGTCGACTTTCACCAGGACGTATGGAGTCGCATGTCTGGCGGTGACGGCGCACCCGGCTGGCTATTCGACAAAGTTGGAATTGACTATCGGCGTATCGCCGAGTCCGGCTCCGCACATGTGATGCAACATCTATATGACTACTCGCGCGGCGGCCGTCAGGAGGATCGCTACCCGACGATGAGCTGGTCGGCGAATGCGCGCCGCCCCGCCAACGGCATCATGTGGACGCTGTTCTTCGCCGGCCACGACTTCGCCCCCGGCCTGACGATCGACGGCGACAACGTTCAGCACTACATGCTCGAGCATTACCTCGGATCGATGCGCGAGATCGCGCGACGCATCCGCGATCTGCCCAACGTCATGGGCTTCGACTCGCTCAACGAACCTGCTCCCGGATGGATCGGGCAGTCGCTCAGCTATCGTCATCTCGGCCCGAGCGACGCCAATCCCAACCGCGCGATGCCCGGACTTGCGTGGTCACCGATCGACGGCCTGCTGGTATCGCACGGGGTCTCGCGATCGATCCCGGTGCTCAACTTCGATCCTGAGACCAGAGCGGTCGTGCACAAACGGGATCGCACGATCAATCCCGACCGCATCTCGATCTGGGCCGACGATCGACCCGATCCATTCGAGCAGGCGGGTGCATGGAAGCTCAATAAAGACGGCACTTGCGACGTTATGCGCGACGACTTTTTCGAGCGCGTCGGCGACCGCAAGGTCAACTTCATCGAAGACTACATGGGACCGTTTTTCGCCAGCGTCGCCGAGAGTATTCGCGAGATTAATCCCGACTGGATCCTGTTTGCCGAGCTCGATCCGCATTCCGGCTACTTCGGACCGGGATTTCCCGCCGACACTCCGCCCAACACAGTCAACGCCGGCCATTGGTACGACGTGGTGGCGCTCGCGACCAAAACTTTCAATCCGAACTTCAGCCTCGGCGCAATGACCGGTGAAATTGCGGAAGCCGCCGACGAATTGCAAGCGCGCTACGAACGCCAGCTCGGCAAGATCGCCAGGATGTCAGACGCGGTGCACGGCGGCGCGCCCACCCTGATCGGTGAATTCGGAATCCCCTTCGATTTGAACGGCGCCGAGGCGTACCGCGCCTTCAAAGCCGGCGATCGCACCGATACGCCGTGGACTCCTCACATCGTCGCGCTCGATATGATGTATAACGCGCTCGATACTCTGTTAATCAATAGTACGCAATGGAACTATACTGCATCGAATAGAAACGATCTGGCTATTGGCGACGGATGGAACCAGGAGGATCTGAGTATCTTCTCGCGCGACCAACAGACTAATCCCGCCGATATCAACAGCGGCGGCCGCGCGCTCGCAGGCTTCGTCAGACCATACGCACTGGCTACTCAAGGTATCCCGCGCAAGATGAAATTCGATCGCCTTACGGGGCTATTCGACTATACTTTCGAGAGTCGATCCATCCGTCGGCAGCGCGACCGAGATCTTCATCCCGCGCCTTCAGTACCCGCACGGATGCGAGATCGAAGTGATCGGCGGCGTCGCTGAGCTGGACGTCGAAAACCAGCGCGCAATCATCAAGGTCAAGGACGCCGGCGAAGTCCGCGTCGTGATCTGCCGAAAGCCCTGACGTCCTAGCTGTACTTTCTCTCCTTCCACCACGGAAAGTACGCGGCATATCCTTGGAAACCTTGTCCGGAAATTTCGCCGGACGCTTTTCCAGAAACGACGCGACGCCTTCCTTAACATCCGCCGACGACCCGCGTGCGAAAATTCCGCGACTGTCGACTTTGTGCGCTTCCATCGGATGGTCCGCGCCGGCCATCTTCCACAGCATCTGGCGAATCAGCGCGACCGACACTTGCGACGTGTTGTCGGCAATCTCCCGCGCGAGCGCCCGCGCCGCCGGAATAAGTTGATCGGGTTTGTAGATCTTTTTGATCAGCCCGCCTTCGAGCGCCTCTTCAGCGGGAAAGACGCGTCCCGTGAAAGTCCACTCGAGCGCCTGCGAAATCCCGACGATCTTCGGCAGGAACCAGCTCGAGCACGCCTCCGGCACGATCCCGCGCCGCGCGAATACGAAGCCGAAGCGCGCATTGTCCGACGCGAGCCGCACATCCATCGCCAGCTGCATCGTCACCCCGACCCCGACCGCCGGTCCGTTCACCGCCGCGATCACCGGCTTCAGGCACTCGAAGATTCGCAGCGTCAGCCGTCCGCCGCCGTCGCGAACGCCCTCATTGCTCCAATCAACACTGCCATCAGGCTTTGATCGCAGCTTTCCTGTCCGGACGATCCTCGCGCGATGCGTCGAACGTCCTCGGCCCCGCCGACAAATCTGCGCCCGCGCAGAACGCACGACCCGCTCCCGTCACGATGACGGCGCGAACATTGTCGTCCGCGTCGGCCTTGTCGAACGCGTCGAGCATCTCGTTCATCATGATGCCGGTAAACGCGTTCAGCTTTTCCGGCCGATTGAGCGTGATCGTCGCGATATTGTCGGCGACTTCGTAAATAATCTGTTCGTACGCCATCAACGGATCTCCAACTACTTCACGAACAGCATCAAGGCCTCGTAAACTACCGCCGGCTTTTGCGAACCTACGACCTGGATCTCCGTCTCGCGCGTGAGCATCGTGCCCATCGGCCGCGGCTCGACTGCGATCAGCCGCGATCGCGCATGGACGCTGGCGCCGGCAGGCACGGGCGACGACGAAGCGCAGCTTGTTGGCACCGTAGTTCACGACGTTGCGAAATCCCGTGATCGTGTATTCGTCGGTGCCCTTGAACGCCGGCAACAGGCTCAGCGTCAGAAATCCATGCGCCACCGGTCCGCCGAACGGACTTTCTTTTTTGCATCGCTCGATATCGATATGAATCCACTGATGGTCGCCGGTCACGTCGGCGAACTGATTGATTTTTTCCTGCGTCACGTGAATCGGCTCGCTCCACGGCCCGAACTCCTTGCCGATCTTCGCGGTGAGCGCGGGTATATCGTCAAACTTGATCGTCTGCATCGCCGTCCTCCTCTATATTTTCGATTGATGCCAGAAACTTCCTCGGTTCTAGCCGAGTCGGGTTTCATAATGCAACTGAAAAGTAAGGGAGCGGCGGCGCGTAACGGCTCGCGGCTGGAAGTACTTAGCTCGCTCAAAAACTTCAGTGGCGCGGAATTTCGATCGGGCCCGGACACAGCCTCATTTCCGGAGGGCGACGGGTTATCGAGAACGAGATACCTGGCGCGTAGGTCGGGCGTCGCCGGCCTGCAGATTCGCCATCTGCTGGAGTTGGGGTATTCACCGCGCGTGGTAGCGTTGGCCGTGCATCGACGGCGACGAGCAACGTCGCTCGCTCCAAGATCGTTTTCGAAGTGTCGATTCTCGTCTGAAAAGTCAGGTGACGCGAACGCAGTTCGTTGAAAGCCGCAATTCATCGATCCAGCGCACTCTGCATCCCCATGCACGGTCGACGCGTAACCAAGTGCGACGAAGAGCACGATCGTCATCCAGAACCCGAGCGAAAAAATTAACTTGCCCATGGTCGTCTATCCTCTGCCATGATTCGAGGGAGCATTTTTCATGCCCGAACGAATCACAAAGAGAACTTGACCGATACGCGGCGAGGTTCTGTAGAATTTACAGCGCGCCGAAAGATCCAACCGGATCTTTTCTACTCGCTAAGTGCGATCACCTTTGTAAAATGCAAAATGCTTACTGATTCGCCACCTCGAGTTCGATCCGGTCCGCATACTTCTTGATCGCCGCCTCGCGCAGTCGCGGGATGTGCTGCGTCGGGAACAAGCCGTCGGTCGCCTTGTAGTCGCGCAACACCTGCCGCGCGAGCGTGATCTTGTGGACCTCGGTCGGCCCGTCCGCGAGTCCCATGTGGAAGCTCTGGATCACCTGCTCGACGAACGGCATCTCGCCGGTCGCGCCGAGCGATCCGTGCAGATGTAGCGCGCGCGCCGCCACGTCGTGAAATACTTTCGGCATCAGCGCCTTCACCGCCGCGATATCCTTGCGCACTTTCAGATAGTCCTTGTAGCGATCGATCTTCCACGCGGTGCGCAGCACCAGCAGCCTGAACTGCTCGATCTCCATCCACGAGTCCGCGATTTTTTCCTGCACCATCTGCTTGTCCGCCAGCCGCGATCCCTGCGTCGTGCGCGACAGCACCCGCTCGCACATCATGTCGAACGCCTTGCGCACCTGCCCGATCGTGCGCATCGCATGATGAATCCGGCCGCCGCCGAGCCGCGTCTGCGCCACCACGAACGCGCCGCCGCGAGGCCCCAGCATGTGATCCTTCGGCACGTGAACATCTTCGTAGCGGATGTACGCGTGACTGCCGCCGCGCTCATGCGTCCCGACGCCGAGGTTCTTCAAGATGTTCACGCCCGGAGTTTCCTTCGGCACGATAAACATCGACATCCGGTTGTATTCCTTCGCGTCGGGATCCGTCACCACCATCACGATCAGGAACGACGCGAGATGCGCATTCGACGAAAACCATTTCTCGCCGTTGATCACCCAGCTATCGCCCTTCAGCTCCGCATGGGTCTTGAAAACTTTCGGATCGGCGCCGCCCTGCGGTTCGGTCATCGAGAACGCCGAGACGATTTCGTTGTCGAGCAGCGGCTGCAGATATTTTTTCTTCTGCTCGGGCGTCCCGTAATGCGCAAGAATCTCTGCATTGCCCGAATCCGGCGCCTGGCATCCGAACACGATCGGCGCATAAGTCGCGCGCCCCAAAATCTCGTTCATCAGCCCGAGCTTGACCTGCCCGTATCCCTGCCCGCCGAGCTCCGGCCCGAGATGGCACGCCCACAGCTTGCGCTTTTTCACTTCGGCCTGAAGCGGCCGCACGAGTGCGTTACGTTTCGGATTGCGCACGTCATACGGATGACAGTCGAGCACGAACTCGAGCGGCTCGACCTCCTCGCGCACGAATTTTTCGATCCAGTCGAGCTCCTTCTGGAACTCCGGCTCAGTTTCAAAATCCCAACTCATGATAATTAGTCCTCCATGTAGAGTGTTGTCCCGCCGCCACTCGCAGCTGAGACTCACACCCGGATTCTCGCCAAAGCAGCAACCTTTTACCAGCCCGTAACGAACGAGCGCGAAACAAGCAATCGACGAAATGAATTTCGTCGTACTGCCAGAGAATCGACGAAATGAATTTCGTCCTACTTCCAGAGAAATGTAGGACGGAATTTATTCCGTCATTCCCCGCTAGAAGAGTTTAGCAATCGCCGATAGCGGAGTAGGGCGCCGCCAGCTATCGTCATCGCATCCATGGCGAGACTTCGAAAAGCAGCGCGCATCTGGGGGAATCCCAAGGCGCGCGAAATTGGCGAGCGCGTACTCTTCGCGCCTGACGACAACCTCTTCACGATCGATCCGCCCGCGATGTTCGGCCGCCGCGCGCCCGTCGAAATCGAGATCGGCGCCGGCAAGGGCGAATTTATCATCGAGCGCGCCGCCGAATTTCCCGATCGCGACTTTATCGCAGTCGAACTCTCCTCGACGATCACCCGAGTGCTGGCCGTGCGATGCGGCCGCGCGGGACTCGACAATCTCCGCGTCGTGCGGATGGACGCGCGCACTCTCGTCAACCTGATGCTCCCCGACGCGAGCGTCAGCGCGTACCACATCTACTATCCCGACCCGTGGCCGAAAGAGCGCCACGTCAAGCATCGCCTGTTCACGCCGACGCTCGCCGCCAGCGTGTTTCGCACGGTTGAGCCCGGCGCGATCGCCTACGTCGCGACCGACGTGCGCGATTACGCCGCCGAAATTTTCCCGATGATGCTCGCGGCGGGCTTTATCCGCGCCGTCGAGGCCGCGCCCGGCGCCGAGCGCACCGGCTTCGCGCGCAAGTACGTCGCCGCCGGCAAGCCGGTATATTCAGCCTCGTTCCGACGCCCGCGCCAGTCCGAAAATACCTGAATCCGCGGAATCGCCTCCGCTATCCGAGGAATCGAGGATCGCGCGCGGATTGCAATGCCGGAGTGCGTTGTCTAACCTTTTCGCGACTCTCCGATGAAACGCATCTTGTTGATATTGGTGGCTTTTGTTCTGCTGCCCGCCGCCGCATGCAGTCTGCGCCAGAAGCCCACCGGCGAAGACTACTATTCGCAGGCCCAACTTAATTTTGCGACAAAAGAATACAAGGCTGCGATCGAAAATTATCAGCAGGTGATCGACAAGTATCCGTTCAGCCCGTACGCCGAAGATGCCGAGATGAAAATCGGCCTCGCCTACTACCAGCAAAAAGACTACGCCGAGGCGATCGGCGCGCTCGACGATTTCCAGCGGATGCATCCGACCAGCAAGAATCTCGAGCTCGTCACCTATTACATCGGGCTGAGTTACTACGATCAGATCGGTCGCGAGGACCAGGATCAGGGCAAGACCGAGGCGGCGCTCAAGCGCTTCCAGGAATTGGAGCAGCGCTTCCCGGAAGGCGACTTCGCCGAGCTGGCGCACGACAAGGTCCTGGTATGCCGCGAGATGCTCGCGCGCAACCAGATGATCGTCGGCAACTACTACTACAAGCGCGCAAACTTCCGCGCGGCTGAATCGCGCTTCGCCGAGCTGCTGCAGAAATATCCCGAGACTCCCGTCGCGCCGGACGCGCTGTTCGAGCTGGGAATTTCGCTGGAGAAGGAAGGCAAGCGATACTCGGCGGCGCAGGCATTCGCCGCCGTCAAGAAGCATTTCCCCGATTCCATCTACGCCAAGAGAGCCCAGGTCGAACTCGCCAAGCTCCACCAGCCAATCGACACCGAAGAAGATCCGCTCCCACTAGTGCTGGCCGAGACCGGCTACGGCGGAAGTCCCGATGACTCGAACGCCGACAAGGTTGTCGTGCGCCAGCGCTCCGACATGCGCGGCGCCGAGGTGGCGTCGTCGGCCGGCGGCTCGACCTACGGTGCCGACGGACTGCCGAATCTCGACGCGCCCGCGGCTCGTCGCCAGGCACCCGAATCGCCATCGCAGCCCGATCTTCCCAGCGCAAAGCCCGGCGGGCCCGACATGATGCGAGTGCCTGCCCCGACCTTGCCGAAGCCCACCGGCAGCATCGCCGGCGCCGCCGCAGCGCAGTCGCGCGCGATGACAGGATTGGCCGACGCTGCGCCGTCGTCGGAACCCGACGATGCATCAAATGACCGCCGACTCTGCGCCCGCGCCGGAACCCGTCGATGCATCAGATGACTCGCCGATTCCTCGCCCGCGCCGGAACCGACGATGCATCAGATGACTGTCCCGGGGGACACGTCGTCATCAGCGGCGCCGCTATCGCTGAGCGAGCCGCCGACGGCCGGTCCCGCGACCCTCAAGACGATCCGTTTGTCATCGAACGATCCGCCACTGTCGGTGATTCTCGAACTGAGCGGCCCGGTCAGCTTCGACAAAAATCTACAGAACAATTCCGACGGCTCGACCGCGACCCTCATGCTCAAGGACGTCACCCTCGACCCGGCCATGCAGACTCACGTCGTGTTCGACAAATCGATCTTCAAGGATTGCAGCGTCTCGAAGCACCAAGGCCGGCACGACCATAACCCTGAACATGCAGCCAGTCGCCCATTTCGCCGTCGTCCCGCTGGAAAGCCCCCCGCGCCTCCTGATGACCTTCACCCCCCAGGCCGGCACCCTGAAAACCAGCTCCGCGAAGTAGCTCTTTACGCAGAACACCTCGTCGAACTTGATATCGAGGAACTTCAGCACCACTTCCGCGTACACCTTCAATCCCCAGTAAAACCCCTCGATTGGCAGGCGCTCGTCGTTGCCGTGATACAGCGATGCCGAACGGCATGTGCGGATCCAGCTTGACCGGCGAAAATCCGTAACACGCCGCCCCCAGCTTCGAGTAGAACTTGCTGTCGGTCGCGCCCGGGATCATCCAGGGTATCGCGAGCGACCCGGGATCGGCCGCCTCGACGGTTTTTTTGATCAGCTCGAACAGCGGCGTGTCGGGACTCGTCTCGGCCGGCGGCGCCGTCTTGAGCAGCTCGAAGGTCGGCTCGGGTCCGACAATTTGCCGCAGCTCGGCCATGAAGCTCTCGGGATCTTCGCCGGGCAGCGTGCGCCCGTCGAGCACGATCGTCGCCTCGCCGGGAATCACGTTGTCCTTGTATCCCGCGCGCAGAATCGTCGGCGACACCGTGTTGGAAAGCATCGGCGCAAACAGCGGCCCCGGCGATTCGATCGGCACGCCCATCTCCTCGAGCGTCTGCCGCATGAACGGCGACACGTTCTTGCGCATCGGCGTCCGCACGATTTTTGTGATCAGCTCCGACATTCGCGAGATAGCGGTGTCCGATCGCGGCATCGATCCATGCCCCGGCATCGCCGTCACCTTCATCTTGATCGTGACGAAACCCTTCTCCGCCACCTGGATCGGGTAGAAGCGCTTGTTCCTGAGATGGACCGTGAAGCCGCCGACTTCGTTCAGCACGTAGCCCGCGCGGACCAGCTCGGGATGCCGCTCGACGAGAAATTTCGCGCCGAAATCCGATCCGGCCTCCTCGTCCGCGACCGCCGCGAGGATCACGTCGCGATTCGGCTTCGCGCCCGCGCGCTTCATCGCCGTCATCATCACCAGGTCCATCGCGCATTTGGACTTCATGTCGATCGAGCCGCGTCCCCACAGGCATCCGTCCGCGATTTCGCCGCTGAACGGCTCGCGAGTCCATCCCGATCGCTCGACCGGAACCACGTCCGTATGCGACGAGAGCAGCAGGGCGCCTGCCGATGAATCCGTGCCCGTATGGCGCGCCACGAGGTTTGCCCGCGTCGGAGCACTTTCGCGGATCACCGATTTGACCCCGTGTGCGCCCAGCGCCTCCGCCATGTAATCCGCCGCGATTCGCTCGTTGCCCGGCGGATTGGTGGTGTCGAGCCTGACCAGTGCGCGCAAACAATCGAGCGCCTCTTGCTGAAACGCCTGCCACGAGATCGTCATCGAGTTCCCCCTTCGCGTGAAGTCGATAATTTGTCATAGAATGCTACAACCTGTTACAACACGAGTATAGACGTTTGAACGTCGATTATCGTTACTAAAACGACGCAAATAAAGTACCCTCGCAGGCGCTCTCCGCCGCTAATTTATTTCCGCGGCATCCCGCTGCATCTGACGATAGCCTCGCTGAAGGGTTGCAAAAATCGTGGGCATCATTTGTGTCGAAAGAGTCCTCATCGCGGTGCCCGATCTGGCGGCGTCGCGCGAAAATTGGCGACGCGCTGGCTTCGCCATCGCCCGCGAGGAGTTCGACGGCGACGACATTCAGCTATCGCCCGGATGGCCGCGGGTGCCGTGGAAATCGATCTCTGCACGACGCATCCGCCGAATCCAGATCGCCGCTCGCTCGACATTTGCGCGAAGCGACCAGGAGTGAGAGCGGCGGCGGCATCATCGGATGGGTCTGGGGCGTGAAGGGCGTGCTCGTCTCCAACGAGCGCGAGTCGAATTCAATCCCATCCATAGAATCAATCGAGCTACCGGGTCTGGCGCATCCCACGGTGAAGGCCGAGATGCTTTCGTCGGGATTGCCCGGCGTCGTCACCGCAGCCGCGCCGCTCACTCTCGACCTCGAGTCGCGCCGCCATGCACTCGCACAGCTTTGCGGGACCAACCCAAACACCGTCGAGTATCTCGAGCATATCGTCGTGATGACCCCGGTACTCGACGATGCGATTGCCGCGAACGAAGCAATCGGCGTCCCATGCAAGCGAATCCGCGAAGTCGGCAACGGAGCGCGGCAGGCGTTCTTCAAGCTCGAGCAGACGGTACTCGAAGTCGTCGGCCCAGCGACGCGAGGACGTCCCGGATGCTGGGGCGTCGCGCTGATGTGCTCCGACATCGCAAAGGCTGTCGCCACAGCCCGCGCGAACGGCTTGCAGGCAACCGAGCCCAAGCTCGCAATCCAGGGCGGCCAAATCGCCCGAATCGTCGACCCGCTCGACGGAGTCGCAATCGCCTTCATGCAACCCGGCCCCCGCCGCGACGACTGATCGACGATTCGCTATTCCCAACAATCCCCTTCCCGCTCAGCAGGGATTACTCCCAACAATCCGGTTCCCCTTCCCGCTCGGGAAGGGGTTAGGGGTTAGGTTTTTCGCATCATTCGCCACGCCCATCAACAAAGCGGCTCTGCGCGAATTCAGAAAACAGGTGCCGGTTTCGATGACTACGTCATCGTTGCTACAATTCCCCGCGGAGCATCAACCATGAGCATCACACATCTACCCGCCTCAGCTTCCCCCGACGAAATCTGCGCCGCGCTCGCCGACGACGGATGCGTCGTCGTCGATAACGTCGTCCGCCCCGAAGTGATGGACGAGGTCGCCAAAGAGCTGCGTCCTTTCGCTGAAACGACACCCAATCGGCGCCGACGATTTCAGCGGACGCCGCACCCGCAGGACCGGCGGCCTCATCGCGCGCTCGCCAAAATCCCGCGACCTCGTGATGAATCCGACCGTCCTCGGCGCCGTCGGCAAAATGCTCGGCCACGCCACCAGCTTCCAGCTCCATCTCACGCAGATCATCTCGATCGGCCCCGGCGAGCCCGCCCAGACGATTCATCGCGACCAATGGGCGTTCGATTTCTTCCCGTTCCCGCGCGGCTACGAGGTCCAGTGCAACACAATCTGGGCGATGACCGACTTCACCGAGGAAAACGGCGCCACCCGCGTAATCCCCGGCAGCAACCGCTTCGACGACAAGCTGCGATTCACCGAAGCCGACACCGAGCCGGCCGAGATGTCCAAAGGCTCGGTGCTCTTCTACACCGGCAGCATCTACCACGGCGGCGGCGCAAACCGCTCGAAAAACATCCGCACCGGAATCAACATCACCTACAACGTCTCGTGGCTCCGCCAGGAAGAAAACCAATATTTATCGGTACCGCTGGAAATCGCCCGCACGCTGCCCGTCGACCTTCTTAGATTGATGGGCTACCGCCTAGGCGCCTACGCCCTCGGCTACGTCGACGACACCCGCGACCCAATCGAGGTAGTCCGCCCCGACCTGGCCCGCAACGGCTTCCGCCCAGACCTCGAAACCCAGGAATCCGCCAGCTTCCTGAAGCCTCAGCCCCAAAGCTCCGTCGAGAAGTAGAGCGCGTGTATCCGTCCTAACCTCCCCTTGTCCGAGAGACTTCTGCGCAACTAACGCCGGACGCAAGAGCGCCCGTCGAGATTCTTCGCTACAGCAGCTTTCGCTCAGAATGACACGTGGGGTGGCTCAGATTTTTGAGTCATCCTGAGCGCAGCGAAGGATCTCGCGCGCAGCGCGTCTCGCTTCGCCCGCAGGCGTCTGGCTATGCAAAAGTGTTTTGTCCGAGCGGCGGTCGCCGCACGCCAGTGAAAAACAGGAGCGCGGCGGGAGAGGTGCAACGCTTGCCGCAGCACAATAATGAAATCTTTTGGCCGAGCTTCGTGCCACGAAATCTGCTCCTGGCGTTCGCTCTTCCGATGCAACCACTCACCCGATCAAGCCCTCGCATCCTCTCGCGCACCCGCCCCGATGAATGCTACTGTCTGCCGTCAATCGGGGCCGGCGGATGCCGGCCCGTTTGAACTCTTATCACCCAATTCACGAGGCCTTATGTCCCACTCGCGTCTCTTCATGTCTGCAATCCTCCTGGCCCTCTTCGTAGCACCCCTGACTGTTCGGTCCGCCCTGGCCGCCGAGGTCAAGACACCCAGCGGCCTGCGCATCATCGACGACAAGCCGGGGACCGGACCCGTGCCGCAAGCCGGCCAGACCGTGACGGTCAATTACACCGGATGGCTGTTCGTTGACGGCAAGAAGGGCAAGAAATTCGACAGCTCGCTCGACCGGGGCCAACCGTTTTCCTTCACGATCGGCCAGGGCCAGGTCATCAAGGGATGGGACGAAGGCCTCTCCACCATGCATGTCGGCGGCAAGCGCACCCTGATCATTCCGCCGGACCTCGGCTACGGCGCGAACGGCGCCGGCGCCGACATCCCGCCGGGCGCCACGCTGATCTTCGAAGTCGATCTGCTCGGCACGAAGTAGCTACCGCTCGCCGACGGTCGAGTTATCGCTGGAACATAGTATTGCCCCTATTCGAGGAGGCTGGCCGCCATGCCTCCTACCAGAGCTTATGTTTTTAATAGTGGGGCGGGCCGCCGTGCCCGCCATCGACGCGCGGGCGTCCGCGCCCGCGCCTACCGACGAATGATGCTCTAGCCGCACCCGAAAGAAAGGGCGGGCACGGCGGCCCGCCCCACTGAAACTAGGACAATACCAACACGCGGCTCGCGCTAACTGGCAGGCCGCGATGACGTAGTCAAAGTCCTATGTGCGGAATTCCTCGGCGCTGTCACTAAGAGTCGTTCTCGTTCTTCCCCTCTCCCGAAGGGAGAGGATCGAAGGTGAGGGACCTTATTCAGCGCGCGATTTTGCGCGCGATTCAAGATTCTTCATGCTCCTGACCTGCGCGCATGTCATCGCCGGCAAGTCCTCTCGATCCAGCATGCCACCAATGTTCAGGGATGAACTGTTCACCCTTACGCAGAATCACCAAACTCGTCATTAATATCGGATGAGCAAAAGCTCACCGCGCCACAGAATCGACCAGTCCCGCTACTCACCCTTCTCGAAGCAGACCGCCTCGATATTGTGACCATCGGGATCCAACACAAACGCGCCATAGTACGTCGGACTGTAATTCGGCCGCGGACCGGCTCCGCCGTTATCGCGACCGCCGGCCTTTATCGCCGCGTCATAGAATTTGCGCACCGTCGCGCGATCCTTCGCCAGAATCGCGACATGCGCAAAGCCATGCGAAACGCCTTCACGATGGCCGATCCAGATTCGCTCCTTATCAGGCCCCGCAAAGCCCGCGTATTGCTCTTTATCGTTGCTGAAGACG
Source organism: uncultured delta proteobacterium (assembly GCA_963814715.1). Lineage (GTDB taxonomy): Bacteria > Desulfobacterota > Binatia > Binatales > Binataceae > Binatus. The sequence goes on along the minus strand of CAWFDW010000002.1, from coordinate 1,485,185 downwards.
AGCGTGTATCCGAGCGGTGCGAGCGCCTTCTCATAGAAAGCCTTGCTCCGCTGGAAATCCGAAACTCTCAGCGAGATATGATCGATCATTGTCGTAGCTCCGGGTTATTGAGGATCGCCGAGCTTCAACAACTGCTTGCCGAAGTTCGCGCCGGTGAACAGCCGGATAATCGTCTTAGGCGCGTTCTCCAGTCCTTGCTGCAAATCGACCTCGTTCTTGAGCTTGCCCTCTGCATACCACTTCGACATTTCCGCGATCGCCTCGGCATAGCGCGGCATAAAATGAAACACCAGGAAGCCCTTCCATCCGCGCGTGCTGCATGATCAGGTTGAAGTAGTTCTTCGGTCCGACCGGATTTCTCTCGCCGAGGTTGTTGTACTGCGAGATCGCTCCGCACACGACGACCCGCGCGCCATAAGTCCAGCCGCGCGAGCGCATCATCGAGAATCTCGCCGCCGACGTTGTCGAAGTACACGTTGATACCTTGCGGGCAATGCTTGGTCAGCGCCTCACCGACATCCTCATTCTTATAGTCAATCGCAGCGTCGAAGCCCGCCTCTTTCAACAGCCAGTCGCATTTCTCGCGCCCGCCCGCGATACCAACTACGCGGCATCCTTTGATCTTCGCGATCATCCCCGACACCGAACCAGTCGCACCCGCCGCGCCCGAGACGACGAACGTCTCGCCCGCCTTCACCGTCGCCGACCGCGAGCGTGCCGAAGTATGCGGTCAGTCCGGTAGTTCCAAGCAGCGACAGTGCGAGTATCGGATCGGTGCCGCGCGGCAGCTTCTGCAAGCCCATCAGCCCTTCGCCGCCGTTGACCGTGTAGTCCTCCCATCCGAAAAGCCCCTGCACGAGATCGCCCTTGGCAAATCCCTCGCGTTTGGACTCGACCACCTGTCCTATCGTGCCGGCCTTCATCGTCTGTCCGAGCGGAATCGCCGGCATGTAGGTGTCCATCGACATCCATCCGCGCTGCGTCGGATCGAACGAGAACGCAAGGTTGCGCAGCAGCACCTGCCCGTCCTTCAGCGCCGGAACGACCGTCTCATTCCAGCGAAAATCGCTCTCCTTGATAATCCCTTGCGGACGCGCCTCGAGCAGCCATTGCCGATTCTTCAGTTCTGCCATCTTTCAATTTCCCCTCACTGCGAGTGTGACTCGGACTTATCCGATAACCGGGAATCAAACAAGGAACGTCTTTAGTGTCATTCAGAGAGTATGTGAGTTTTTTGGTTTCACACCTCTCGCTTCCGGTTCCCCTTCCCGCTCGGGAAGGGGTTAGGGGTTGGGTTGCCCGCGTCCACCGCCGCGCCGGCCATTCGCCCGCTCTAGTTCAATTCGCTCACAAACTCAGAGCGAAGTCCTTGTGTCATTCAGAGCGCAGCGAAGAATCCCGGCTCCTTCCTTGGCCATGCAATCGGAGTTGGCGCGGAACCGGGCGAAACCCTACAATCCGGCGCAGGAGGAAACTGACATGTCGATGATGGGACGCTTCGTGCAGGTGATGCCGGATCGCTTGAAACAGCTTCTCGACGACCCTTCCAGCATCGAGGAGCTTTTCGTTAGCGAGCCCGCTGCCCGGGCTATGCCGAATTTTATGGGTGCGCTGAAGGGTCTCGAGGGCCGCGCGCCGAAGATGCTCGCTGCGTCGATTGCGACAATGCCTCCGGAGTTGCGCGACAGACTCACACAGTCGCTGAAAAACCTGGGCTTGGATCCCGACGCGCTCGCGCGCGGCGAAGGCGGCGATGACCTCGCGAAGTTGATGGCTCAACGCGTGCAAGCGCTCGGCCTGCGTCTGCCCGGTCAGCCGCCCGCATCAGGCGGCAGCGCGCAGGCGTCGGGCAAGGGCGCGAGCCTCTCGATCGACAAGGCATGGCACGGAGTGCACTACCTGTTGTGCGGCAAGGCCGAACCCGGAACCGATATCGCGAGCCAGGCGATTATGGGCGGGACGGAGTCGGGCGAGGACCTCGGCTACGGTCCCGCACGATACTTCGATGCGAACCAGGTCGCCGACATCGCTCGCGAACTGTCACGACCAAATCTCGAAGCGGAGATGACTGGCGCGATTGGATCCGGCGCAAATGGCGAACCTCGGAATCTATCCGGGACAATTCGATGCTGACGACGATCGTCAGTGGCTGATGGACGCGTTCCGACAGCTGCGACAATTCTACGTCGACGCGAGCGCCGCCAACCTCTGCGTCGTCACCTGTCTCGAATGAGCCCTCAGAACAGACGCTGGCCGAAGAACACGGCGTTGATATCGCGCTTCGAGACGCGAGCGCGTCGCGAGATTTCGCCGCCATCGTTTTCGCCAACTCCCGCGCCGCGGGCATCAGCGCGTCGGGTTTGACGACGCGGTTGAGCGCGCCCATCGCGAGTAACTCCTCGGCCTTGTAATGACGGCACATCAGAATAGCTTCCTTCGCGCGCCACGGCCCGAGTCCGCGCGGCGAGCACGCTGGCGGGAGCGCCGCGATACGGCACGTCGAGATCGACTTCCGGCACCCAGAACTCCGCGCCTTCGACTGCGATCGCGAAATCGAATGCCAGCACGAACGACCATCCGCCGCCAACCGCGTAGCCGTTGATCGCGCCAATCGTGATCTGGTCGAGATGCGCCAGCACGTCGAACGCACGGCCTATCAAGCGTGGCCATCGTTTGCCGAACTCGCCCATTCGTCGCCGACGCTCCGCAGGATCGACGACCGCGCCGGCTGGAACCTCGAACATCGCCTTGTCAGCGCCGGCGCAGAACGCGGATGCCCTTGCCCGTCACGATAAGCACCCGGCACTCGCGATCGTCGCGGACACGCATGCAGATGACGCTCGAAATCGAGGATGACGCCTTCGTCGAGACAATTGCGCCGCTCCGGCCGATTGAACGTGATCGTCGTGATCGGACCGTCCTGCTCGACCATGAAGTTTTCAGTCGTCTTGCTCGGGCGCCATTCGTGTTGCTTTACTTCGGCGGTGCGCTCCGGCGCAACTATCCAACCGGCTTGCGCGCAATCGATCGATATTGAACAATCGCCTCTCACGTCCTTCGACGCGGAGAGGTGGCCGAGTGGTCGAAGGCACCAGATTGCTAATCTGGCGTACTGGGTAACCGGTACCGAGGGTTCGAATCCCTCCCTCTCCGCCACACAGCCTGGCATGTTTGAAATCGGTGCGTGGGGCGCGATTCACGCGCGGCCGTGGAAGCGGCGACTGCTCAAGGCGCGCACAACCTCACTCATATCAACGGGTCTAATCTCAAAACAGGCTAAGCCAGCGCCGAGCGTTATCAGCTTGCTTCCCAGGGGATTTGCGACGAGCCGCAACCACCCATTACAGCCAAGCTGTGTCGGTAGCTGGATGCGTCCAGTCATTCGTCTTTAGATCAAAGGCGCGCGCAGTTGTTCGCTGCCAAGCACCGCCGAAGACAATCGAAAAGCTGAAAGTGGAACCCAAGCCGCATGCACACCAAGATCTCGAGGGCCCTGGACTCTTCTCGGTGTATCAAAGATTTAGCGAAATCGCTGCTCGACCCTCGGCGGGTTCTATTACACTGCTGCGCGTCAATATTGACTGAATTTTTCTCTTCGGGAGTGAGAACCACGCATTGGAACTGAGAACCATGTAAGAGATGCTCGAAAATAATAGTCGAGACAGGTTAAGAACTGCGTAGAGAATCACTGCTCCAAGAGCACCACAAACTGCTCTACACGTCAATTTACCGGCGCAAAACATTCTCATTGCGAAGAGGAGTTTGCGGACCAGCGCCTTAGCCACGGAGAGGATCGGAAATTGCTATGCACCTCATGCCACGTCAGGAACTTCTAGAAAACGGGAAGAATAGTTAAGTGAAGGAGAATTGTAAAAGGATTACTCAGCTAGGCGAGAATTGTAAATCGTTGCCCGGCCAAACTTTGCCAAATCGGCGGAACTCACGTGAAGAGGTCGGGAAGTGACTTCGAACGAAATAAGCTCCGCTTAAGGAACCATCGCACAAGATCACACAAAATCAAAGAAAGACTCAAAACCAAATACAAGAAAGGAGGTTAAGTTAAATGAAGACGAACTTGAACCGTCAACATGAAGAAGCCTTCACAATCCTCCGATCCAACCTGAGCCGGTTAAACCTGCCCCTAGAGTTGGTAGACGAGTTGATAGACCGCCACATTGCTGTCGTCTTCGAGAAGGGCGCGATGGCGTTCTGCGAGGGCAATGTCGATGGCATGCTTGCCTGCATCCTGAGCGGGTATGTGAACGTGTATTGCCCGGTGGGCGATGGGAATCGCACCTTGGTACGAATGGCCGGGCCCGGCGAGATCATCGGCTATCCCGACTACGTCGACGAAAAAGGCCGTCACGCGCGGCTGTTCGAAGCGCAGGTCGCGAGCAAATGCACTTTGGCACTTTTCAGCCGCGATCACGTAGCGCGGCTGCTGAGAGATCTTCCGCCGGATGTTCTCATCTCGATCCTTGTCTCGATGAACACCTTCTGGTCGGAGAGCCTTCGATACTTCGCGGCACTGCTGACCCTTCCGTCTTGGGACAGGCTCACCGTCGTAATGAGCGATTTGGCGACGCGAGCTTCGGTTAGGGACTCGGAGGGGACAATCCTGATTCCGGAACTCGGGCACGAGGATCTTGCCGAAATGATCGGTTGCTCGCGGCCATTAGTGAGCCGGATGCTAGCCGAAATGGTCGAATCGGGGTTGATTGCGCGCCGAGGCAAGCAATATATCCTTTTGAAGAAGTGGGACTTTAATGCCAGCGGTCGCAGCGCCACGAGCCCCGTTCGGCGGGTTGAAGCCGTCCCTTCAGCAAGGTTCTCGACCTTGGTACCGTCATCAGGCGGCTCAACTCAGGGCATCGCTGCTTACGATGCCCGAGGTTCAGCATAAGAGACACATCGAAGTGCTCGGTAATTGGCGCCGCTCCTCTGTCGGCTCCAGTACCGAGCGCAGCGATCGATAGCGATGCCAGATGCTAATGCTTTGACTTATACCCAATAAGCACTTTCAGGCTGGTCGCCGACCTACTTGAAAGTGCTATCGTTCTCTTGCATTGTTTTGTTCCCCGCCTAGCCCTCGCTGTTGAGTTTCGCACCATGGCGACAGCCGAAATGGTTCTGGTTTGCCTTCGATTTGAGATCGAATTAACGGCAATTTCGTCGTTTTAGGTCAGGGCGCACATCAGCAAACGTCAAAACCTGAGACAGAAGACAGAGGCGCTATGTCCCGCGCGTCGTTACAGGTGTTCGGTCCAAATCCGATATCGAGACATCGGAGGCGGCGCGACCGGTGAAACGGATATGGACGGAGCAAACGAAAAACTCGATAGAGTCCTTACTATCAGCGAGGTCGCTGAGGTATTGCGCCTGAATCCTACGACCATTTATCGGCTGGTTAAGCGTGGCGAACTTCCTGCTTTCAAGATCGGCGGCAGCTGGAGGGTTAGCAGGGCCTCTGTCGATTTATGGCTGTCGGCCGCAAGCCCGCCGCACCCGCTCTCAAGAGAGTAACACAACCGCGCGGACAAGCGCCCGTATCGACGCTGACACTTATCCTACGAAGCCGCGTTCGCCGCATTCGAGCGCCGCCGAATCAACTACACCTACCTTCTATAAGCAGGACTGTCCTGCAGCTTGGTCAGTAATAAAAGGGATTTTCTCACAAAACGCTAGAACTGACGAAGAGGCAAGCGGTTTTCGTGAGTAAGGGCGGCAGGTTACCCGCCCTATCGGCATTGTGGTGGCGTTCGTGAGCCGTTTGACCATCGCACCGATTCTGCAAAGCCCCTCGAATGGGAGGGCGGACGCATTCCCGTTCAATCCCTGAACATCGCCAGCGCAGCCTAGGGGACAATCTTGGGAGTTTTAACATGATCACTCCGCGCGCCTGGTCTAACCGTTATGTATTGATGAGCGGCGGCGACTTCCTGGTCGCCACTATGGTGGCTTACCTGTGTTTCCGGATCCTCGGCCCAGTCGAATATCCAGCCGGCGTGGAGTATCACCTGGCGGACACAGCCCCTCTGTTGGGATTATTCTTCGCAATCCTGATGTATCTAAGTGATTCCTATGCGCTGGAGTATAAGGACTTTGCGCGTTCGGCGTCCGCGGTTCTAATGGGCGGCGCAATCAGCTTGTCCGTAAGCCTATCTGCCATGCTCGTACTCGCTCTCGCCGAACGCAAACTTTGCATAGTCACCACGACGATCACCACACTGTGCTTAATACTCTGGCGCCTGGCCCTGGACCGGTTCGTTAAGAGGCATGTGACACGCAGAGTGATCATCTTAGGCAACACCACAATCGGAAGGATCCTGGCGCGCGAGATCGATGAACGCCGGTATCTGGGCAACCGTTTCCTTGGCTTCGTGTGTCCTGATCAAGGTGGCGCCGCAGTCGGAGAAAGTCCGTCGATGGGACAGGCCAGCCACTTCCTCGCGTCCCTCGATACGCTGCTCATGGACCGCCGGCCGCTTACTCTGGTGGTTGACGCGGCCCAAGGTCTGCCCTTGAGTCCGGAGCAACTATTGAAAGTGCGAGCCATGGGGGTTGGCGTGAATGACTGCGAGTCGTTCTACGAACTTGTTACAGGAAAGCTACCAGTGAACGAGCTGCGTTATAGCTGGCTGGTCTTTGCACCGGGCTACGTGCGCGGCCGCTGGCGCCTCGCCACAAAGCGTTTAATCGATATAGTCGCGGCTCTCGCATTGCTTGCGCTCACAATGCCTATAGCCCTGATTGCCCTAATCGCAGTCAAGCTCGATTCACCAGGTCCGATCTTTTATCAACAGGACCGCCTAGGTATGGGGGGTAAGGTCTTTCGCATTTTCAAGTTCCGTTCGATGCGGGTTGACGCAGAGACCGGCACGGGAGCGGCGTGGGCAGCGCTGCGCGATCCAAGGGTCACTCGTGTAGGCAGGTTAATGCGGCTTCTGCGAATCGATGAATTGCCGCAATTGATTAACGTGTTCAAGGGTGAGATGAGCTTGGTCGGACCCAGGCCAGAGAGACCTGAAATAATCGCCAGGCTGATACCTACTATACCACTGTATAACCACAGGCATTCGATGCGGCCCGGCCTCAGCGGATGGGCGCAGGTCTGCTACCAATATGGCGCGACGGTCGAGGATGCTAAAGAAAAGCTTTGCTACGATCTCTACTATATTAAAAACTGGTCGCTGCTCCTGGATCTGCAAATCATGTTGCAAACTGTAAAAGTGGTGTTGTACGGCCGCGGTGCTCGCTAACCCTCCTGCTATGACAGTTCGCTTCGGTCAAGTGGAGCCTAATATTCGCCCGCGCTCCGTAGCCCGCACCGCTTTGCTTCTGTTCTTTGGCTTGACATCGATGTTTAGTGTCACTCTTATCACGACCCAAGCAGTCGCCGGCCCTTCGGACGCGACGACCGCTTACGTGACGCCGCAGGCATTTGGGGCGAAGGGTGACGGAATAACCGATGACACCGCGGCGTTTCAGTCGGCGCTCGCCGCTGGGGATTTGCTGGTGCCGCCCGCGACTTATCTGATCAACGGCAATGTCTACGTACCAAGTTACCGGAATGTGAAGTGCCAGCCCGGCGCGAACCTGCATACTACCCGACACGACGGGCACGAAAGCGGTGTGATCACATTCAAAGCGGTAAGCAATAGCAGCGTCATCGGCTGTACCATCACCGGATCAAACACCAGCACTGTGCCGGTGCTGGATGGCAATCAATGGAACTACCTGATCTGGGTCAGTTCCTCGAACAACATCGTGGTCACGAGCAACACGCTAAAATACGCTTTCGCCAACGGCGCGTTGCGATTTGACGGCGAGGGTAGTTCCAACACACCCAGCACCGACATCCTGGTGACCTACAACAACTTCGAATCCAACGGCTACTACGGCCTTGCTACTATCTCGGGCAACAACGTTAAGGTCCTCCACAACCGCTTCGTCGATAGCTCGTGCTGCGCCGAAGCCAATAGCCCGACGACCGATCAGAGCATGCATAACGTGTATGCCTATAACTACATGACCTCGATCAATGGCAATGCCGCGACGTGCGGCTCGAATTGCGACGCAGGCATTTTTTTTACTGGCGGCAAGAGCCCGCGCAACTTCAACTACGGCACGGTCCAGGTGCACGACAATTACATCACAGGTAAGAATACGCGCCTCATCACCAGCGCTGATTCGGGGAGTATTCCGCCGGTACATGCGAACAACCTATGTATCAACGGGTGCAGGGAGCAGTAGGCGCGGTGAGAACTTCCGGGTGAGTTAGGTTCACGATGGTAGTAGTGGAATCGACACGCGGCCCGTTTCGAGTGTCCGACGTATACTATCCGTCAGCGCAGGAGATTCGCGGTATGGGCCGCAGCCGAGGTTTGAACCAAATTATTTATATACGTCAGGCACCGGAATCCTTTGAAATACAGGGTCCTGTCGTGCACCATCAAGAGTTCCATACGAGCCTGGTTGATCTCACCCGTGGGACGGACGAGTTGTTCGGGGGCCTGAAGAGAAACTCTCGCGCCCAAATCAAAAGAGTCGAACGGATGCGCGATCGAGTTGAGATTCGCAGAAATGACGGCGTCACCTCCGACTTCCTGACCGTCTACAACAATTTCGTCGCTGTCAAGCGGTACGCCGAACGACTCTCGCCGCGCAGATTGCAACAGCTCAAGCCATTCACAGATTTTTTCGTTTGCTATTTCGAGGGCCGGCCATTGTGCGCTCACGCCTACGTCAAGGACGAGAAGCTCAAGCGCGTGGGTCTTACGTTGGCTGGCTCGACTCGGCTATCAGGCGAAGATTCGCCAACTCTTGTCGGCTCCATCAACCGGTGGATGCACTGGCGCGAGATGCAGCTCTACAAGTCTGAGGGAATCGAAATCTACGATTTGGGCGGCACCGGCACTTCGACGCCGCAGAAGGAAGCTATTGCTCGTTTCAAGCTTTCATTGGGTGGCAATCAGGTAGTCGAACACAACTACATGATCGCCAATTCGATCGGCCGCCTCGCTATCGCGTTGTTTTACGCTGTCCGTCGGCTCCGAAGTCCGGGCTAGTACGAGCAGTTGGGGGCGAGTGCAGTGTTGGCGCTCGAGGCAGACGAATTCAAAATGCTGACCAAGATGTTTTTCCGCGATTCCAAAGTGCAGACCTCTCCGTCATATCCATCGGGGCGCATGGATACGCAGACACCACTCCGATTCGCCGTGCTGCTGGAAGGAGGTCAATTCAATCGATGGCAGTCCGAATGTGTTTCCAGGCTAATCGCCAGTGGCACGGCCAGCCTGGAACTTATCATTCACGTCGCTCCCCGGATGAAACGGTCTCTACGAAGAGCCGTCTCGCTGACGCGACAGGCACTGTGGCAGGCGTATCTCGCCACTCAGAAGCGAAAAGTTTCGACCGGTGCGGCGGACCCGAAGCTCTTTCACGGTATCGAAGCAATTGCGTGCGCGGGGTTCAGCCGCGGCGGTCTGCTTGATTTGGGAGCTCCCGAGACCGAGCAGATTCGCAGTAGGCAGTTCGATTTTATTTTGCATTTCGGAGAGAGCACACCGGCAGATAACCTGGCGACTGTAGCCACTCAAGGCATCTGGTGTTTCAAATACGGCGACGCACTCGACATCGCGGCGCCGCTAGCCGCCTTCAGGGCTGCCTTCTCATCTCGCGATAATCTCGTTCGCGTGGGATTGGTCAGCTTTGTCGGAGACCATGCGGCGAATCGCCGGCTGCTGCGGGACGGCCATTTCGCTGTGCCCGATTACTCATTCAAGAAAACCCTGGCGGGCATGCTGAGCGGCAGCGTCGATTTTCCGGTGCTTGCATGCCGCGACTTACTCGCTGGACGCGAATTAGAAAGGACTCCAGCCGATTCACCTTCGGCACATCAAGCGGTCGGAATCCCCGGCAATATTTTGATGCTTAAGTTTTTCATTTGTCTGTGTGCGCGCAAGCCGGTTAGTTTGTTTCGCGCAGTTTTGACGCGCGAACAATGGAACACCGGATTTCTTGATTCAACGCTGCTCGATCCTTTCAGCACCGTTACGGCTCGCAACGTACGCTGGCTTCCAACTGAAAGCGTGAAGGATTTCGCCGCGGATCCCTTTTTCCTGCGGCACGACGATAAAGTCACCTTACTTTTCGAGAAACTCGATCCGTCGAACAACTGCGGCAAGATAGCGGCGGCCCACCAGATCGATGGGGGCAAGATTGTGCCGCTTGGCACCGTGATCGACGAGCCGTTTCACTCGTCCTATCCCTACCTGATTCAATCGAAGGGGGAAATCTATTGTGTTCCCGAGCAAGCTGAGTCGAAGTCGATCATGCTCTATCGAGCGATCGACTTCCCGCTGCGATGGGAGCGCGTGGGTCTTCTGCTGCCGGACATCGAGGCAGTCGACTCTACTTTGTTCCAGCATGGCGGCTATTGGTGGATCGCATACACCGACGCGAGTATCGACCGCAACGGCCGGCTGATGCTTTGGTACGCCACTGAACTCACCGGTCCATGGCAGCCGCATCAACTCAATCCCGTGAAAATCGACCCGCGATGCTCGCGTGGGGCCGGAACTCCATTCGTCTACCGTGGCGCTCTGATTAGACCAAGCCAGGACTGCTCGGTAACCTATGGCGCCAAAATCAATTTCAATCACGTCATCACGCTAACTCCTACTCAGTTTCACGAAGAAATGATCGGCGAACTCAGACCTGATCCGGCGGGACCCTATTCGCTTGGTCTGCATACCATCTCGTTCGACGGAAGCGTGGCGGTGGTGGATGGGAAGCGGGCCTTATTTGATCTGGCTGCGCTGCCTCCCAAGCGACGCAGCCATTTGAGGCGCGATTTTCTGGCACATCCCCAACTTGCCGCGAATCAGCAATTCTCCTCGCACTAAGTCCAGGCGCGCGGTCTCGCTCGGAGCCGGGCGATATCTACGCTGAAAGAGTCGCGGGCTATCAGTGGGGGTTCATAGGTATGGATTTGGGTTTCGAAACTGTCGGTAATGCTACCCTGGTATGTCACGACAGGCGGCCAATCCTGGTCACCGACCCGTGGGTTGTCGGCACAGCTTACTTTGGCTCTTGGGGAAGGAGTCATGAAATTCCGGATGAAACGCTGAGCAGCATCAGGAATTGCGAGTTCGTCTGGCTTTCGCATGGACATCCCGACCATATGAGTCCGCCCTCGCTCGCGTTGCTCCAAGGCCAAAAATTTCTCCTACCGGATCATGTCGGCGGGAGGGTTTTCGAAGGCCTTAAGGATCGCGGCTTGAACGTGACCGTAATGAAGGATCGCCGATGGTATCGCCTATCCGACAGAATCCGGGTTCTCAGCATTGCCGACTATAATCAAGATGCAATCCTGCTCGTGGATCTGGACGGTAACCTGATCGCTAACTTGAACGACGCGTCCGATCGTGGCTGGGGGGGAGACGTAAAACGTGCAGTTACGAAGTCTAAGGTCTCTTTCTTACTTCAGCAGCCCAAGGGCACCGGGGATGCGGAGATGATCAACCTCTGGCGGGAGGACGGTACTTTCATTGAACCCAGAGCGACGATGCGAAGGCCGATCGGCCGCCTGCTTGCCGGCCAAAGCCAGGAATTTGGAACTACATTTTGCGTTCCGTTCAGCTCGATGCATCGTTTCCAGAGAACCGACTGCTTATGGGCACAGAAGTATCGGATCAAGCTCTCCGACTACCCGATGGGCTTCGAGTCCCGGACGACCAAAATACTGCCGGCTTTTATCCGTTACGATGCAACGCGAGATTTAGCGGAGTCTCTTAACCCTCCCGCGAACAACTCCGCGCCGGCCGACCCCAGAGAATTCGGAGATGACTGGTCGGAACCGCTCGAGCCTTCCGACGGGCTAAAAATCACAAGATATTTCAAAGCGATCTCCCATCTGGAGACTTTCCTGGATTTCATCCGTATAAGAGTCGGCGGCACGGAGCACGTGGTTGAATTGGCCAAGAGACGCTTCGATCGGGGGCTGACCTTCGAGGCTCCACGCAACTCGCTGATGACTGCAATCGACAATGAAATTTTCGATGACCTGCTCAACGCAAACTTTATGAAGACGACGATTCATGGCAAGGAGGAGCGGCTTCTATCCGGTCCGGACTTTATTCCTTACGTGACGAAGTACGCCGACAATGGCCTGGCAAAATCGAAAGAAGAGCTTGACGCGTATTTCAAGGAGTACCGGATGCGGACTCCTTTGGCCTACTTGAGACATCAGATTGAAAAGCGCTCGACCAATTTCTTGCGCTTCTCGTTGAAGGAGAACTCCCACTTGTTCAAGCTTGGCGTCCGGACCTATTTCTGGGCAAAGGGTAGGGGTTTTCGTAAGTTAGCGTAAACGTCTTAAAAGCAGAATTCCTCTAAAGTTCGTTAAAATTAGCAAAACATAAATCCGTTCGAGTCAATAAAGCCGACCACCTGAGATTCCTTTGCATGATTCTCCTTACGCTGGTCTGCGACGGAAATATTTCTGAGATCAGTCGCGTTTCCGAACCGACTGTTCCCCAGTGATGGTGCCCTTCTAATGGGAGGGCGGACGCATAGAATGCCAAATTCGAGCTGTCAGATTGCGATAGTCGGGGCAGGTCCTTATGGCCTTTCCCTGGCAGCTGGCTTGCGCGCAAACGGGAAAAAGCCACGCATCTTCGGGGAGCCGATGGAGTTCTGGTTGAAGCGGACGCCATCGGGGATGCTGCTCCGATCGGCGAGGTTCGCTTCCAGTATTGGCGATCCTGCCCTTCATCTGGAGCTAAATGACTTCTCAGCTTCACCTGGAAAGACCTTTACCGAGCGGGTCCGGGTCGAAGATTTTCGCGAGTACGGGCTCTGGTATCAGCAGCATGCTGTGCCGGACGTCGATCGCCGCAAGGTTGCGAAGCTCGCGAAGACCGCTGAGACTTTCCACCTTACGCTGGAGGATGGCGAGCAAATAGAAGCTGCATGCGTTGTGGTTGCAGCCGGAATTGACGCCTTCGCTCATATACCAGCTCAGTTCGCCGGACTACCGCCTCGGTTGGCATCGCATACGTCCAATCACTGCGATCTTTCCAGGTTCTCGGATGCTCGCGTAATCGTGGTCGGCAGTGGACAAAGCGCTTTCGAAAGCGCCGCACTGCTGCTCGAGCATGGCGCGCAAGTCGAGATCATAATGCGGGCGGCGGATGTTTTCTGGCTTCGAAATAGCAACGGCAAAGCCCCAAGCCGGATCCGCGACATGCTCAATCCGCGAACCGATGTCGGACCACTTGAGTGGCATTTTCCACCGGCTACTCTCGCAGTTGCCCGGCCTGACTTTCTGCGGACGTTGCCCCGGTCGATTCAGCAGATACTTCACGACGCTTCGGTGCGTCCGGCCGTTTCGGGATGGCTCAGACCGCGAGTAAAGGGAGCTACCATCACGGCTTCCCGAAGGATTATTGCCGCCGACGCCGATCGCGATCGTCTGACCCTCACTCTGGACGACGGCAGCAGGCGAAACGCCGACCATATTCTGCTTGGCACCGGCTACCGAGTAGACATCTCGCGCTACAGCTTCATTGACCGCGAATTGCTCGATTCCATCGCTCGCGTCGACGGCTATCCAGAACTCGACCGCGGTTTCCAGTCGTCAGTGCGCGGGCTCTACTTCACCGGTGCTGCCGCCGCTCGAAGTTTCGGTCCATTAGTCAGGTTCGTATCAGGCACAAAGTACAGTGCCAGGACTATAGCCCGGCGCATCCACGCAGATTCAAACATCGAAACGGCGGCGGGACACTCCACGCAAAGGCTCGGCCACATTTCGCGGGCGCCTTCGCCCACTCAGAGAGGCGGCGCATTGGTCCTCGGCGGAGATCCTGCGAGTCTTGGGATCATCAGAAGTCTCGGAAGGCATAACATCCCAGTGTGGGCATTGGTGGGAAAATATCGGCTCGCCGGCTTGTCGCGCTATTGCAGCCGAACGCTGCGATGGCCCCAGCCGTCCGACGAGACCAACGACCTGGAATTCCTTCTGGAGATCGGCAGACGCAATGGCCTTGACGGCTGGCTGCTTCTTACGACAGACGATAACCGCGCGGCGTTTCTGGCCCGCAACCGTAATGCGCTCAGCGAGGGGTTTCTGATTCCGCCCCCGGATTGGGACGTGATGCGGCACGCGTTTGACAAGCGACTCACCTACCAACTGGCGGCCAGCCTTGGGCTCGATCATCCCAGGACTTATCAGCCCTGCACCCGCGACGAGGTAGCGGAGCTGGAATGCGAGTTTCCAGTAGTACTGAAACCCGCCGTCAAAACTGCCATCAACCGCTTTACTCGCGCGCGAGCCTGGCTCGTGCACAATCGCGAGGAGCTACTGAAGCGATACGAAGAAGCCGCCGATTTGGTCGGCGCTGATGCCGTTCTGATTCAGCAGATGATTCCTGGTGGAGGCGAGAACCAGCTCTCCTACGCGGCGCTATATGACGAAGGGCAACCGATCGCATCGCTGGTCGCCCGCCGCACGCGGCAGTTTCCAGTCGATTTTGGACAGAGCAGCTCCTACGTCGAGACCGACGAATGCGACAGCATCGAGCGCGCGGCAGAACGTCTACTAGGCACTCTCCGATATAGCGGACTGGTAGAAGTTGAATTCAAGTTCGATCCTCGCGACAGGACTTACAAATTGCTCGACATCAATCCGCGAATCTGGAGCTGGCATACACTGGCCGAAAAAGCCGGGGTCGACTTCCCTTATCTGCTCTGGCGCCAGGTACATAAGTGGCCGATCGAGAGGGTTCGCGGGAATCCCGGTGTTAAATGGGTGCGGATGGTGCGTGACATAGCGGCCGCATCGCAGGAAGTATGGCGTGGGCGGCTTACACCTGAAGCCTATCTGCGCTCGGTTGCCGGCGCGTCGGCATTTGCGGTTTTCTCACCCGATGATCTGGTGCCGGCGTTACTCGAGATACCACTCTTGGTCGCTTATCAATGTCGGAACTCACTAGGCGGCCGAATCGCCCGCGTGCGTCTCAATCGCCCGCGCGCATCTCAAGTGAGCGATCTCACAAGGTCAGAAGGGCCTATATGGATAGCAAGGCAGTGAATCACTTGGCGAACGATATGAATCGGCGCGTGAGCGGGCTGCTCTTTAGCGCCCTGATGCTACTGGTCTCGGGATGCGCAACCTCCAGTGCGCCAAATCCAACCGACGCCGGATCGCCGACGGCATCAGCACCGAGTCCAACCTTGCCGGAATCCGCCACGAGCCTGCAAATTCCAGGACGACGATTCGGCGGCGCTCGAGAGGCTCTGGAAAGAACGGATGCTTGATTCGGCCAATAATTCTTCCACCGGCAGCTTTGTGCTGGGTCCCGGCGATTTGTTGCTTATCTCGGTTCCATTGATCGACCAGCTCAAGGATCGCAAGGTGCGGGTTTCCGAAGAGGACACCATCGCTCTGCCGCTTCTCGGTGAAATCAACGTGGCCGGAATGACCGAGAAGGACCTGCGCGCTGCTCTAGCCGATCGCATTGGAAAATACATGTACCATCCTCAGGTCGAGGTATTTCTCGACCAGGCCGAGGACCGGCAAGTCGCAGTGTTGGGCGCGGTTAAAACGCCGGGACGCTATGCCCTGGCCAGCCGCGCTGACACCGTAATGACTCTGATAGGCCGCGCCGGTGGCATCACCGAGGGCGCTGCCTCGCGGATTTTCCTGATACCCGCGCCGATCGGGGACGTTCGCTCGCGAGCCGCGTCGCCACTGGTTCAGGTCGCCTCCGCCGACAGCACGACAATCACGCCGATCTCCGCCTCAGCTGATAGACCGGGAGACGGAGCGGTGAATGCCAATGCTTTCGCCCACCCGTCGAGCGGATTGGACTCCCTCCCGCGGGCACTCGACGGCGACCAACTGGTCATCGACATGTCGAAGCCGAAAAGCCAACGCTACACTGAGATCCCCGCAAGGCCAGGAGACGTGGTCCTGGTTCCACTTGCCGGCGAAGTTACGGTGCAGGGATGGGTCGAGAAGCCGGGCTCTTTCAAGGTGACCACCGGGATGACTGTGCTTAGCGCGATCGCCGCAGCTGGTGGCCCACAATTCAGCTCCTCCGCAACCTTGTTACGAGAACAACCTAATGGTGGCAAACACTCCATAGCGCTTGACCTCTCTAAGGTGAAAAGCGGCGAACAACCCGACCTGCGAGTCGAGGGCGGGGACGTAGTCGTGGTCGAGCGTTCCGTGGTCGGCGCCGTACCTTACTCGGTGTATTTCCTGATACAGCACGTAGGTCTCGGGCTGCCAATATTCTAGGGCAACTGCTCAGAAGCCTGCCACTACTGCGCTTCGAGAGAAACTCTCAAGGAGCGATTTAACCCGTGCAAGAATTATCCCGATACTACAACAACAACCATAATCACGTGGTTGCTCCGCAGCCGAGTGAATTGTTGCATAGCGAGCCCTATGCGTCGTCGCAAATAGACGATCAACCCGACCTATGGACATATTGGTCTGTAATCTATCGTCATCGGATTCTGATTCTGGCGCTATTCGTAGTCGCGGAGCTATTGACCGCGGCGGTCATCTTCAGCATGACCCCGCTTTACACCGGCTTGAGCACGATTCTCATCGAACATCAGTCACCTCAATTGCTCGGGAACAACAATGCCAGCGAACAGTCGGAGACCGATTTGTCTGCGGAGAGTTTCTACAAGACCCAGTATGAGATCCTGAAGAGCCGCAGCCTAGCCGCGCGAGTGATCCACGATACGGGGCTCGACCACAACCCTTACTTCGCGGCCGCGCCGCCTACAAGACAAAGCGGGACCGGTCTGCTGGGATGGCTCTCGCCCAAGGCGAATCCATCGAGCAGCCACATCGCGAGCACCGAGTTTGGAGTGAAACCCCAATTAATAGATACCTATCAAAACAGTCTGACGATCCGGCCCGAGTTTGGCACACGCCTGGTGATGGTCGCATTCAGCAGCCCTGACCCGGTTCTCGCTGCCAATGTCGCCAACGCTCATGTGGAGGCGTACATCTTGCAGGGCTCCGAACGGCAAGCGCAAAGCAGTGAGGCGCAACAGCAATTCCTTGAGAAAAAGCTGGTCGAACTGGAGAAGCGGATCGAGAAATCCGAGAGCGCATTGAACGACTATCGCCGCAAGCGCGGGATCGTGGTGTTTTCCCTCGATAACAAGGACCAGATAGCCGGCGAGCGCATGACCGAGCTCAGTAAGGCCCTGGTCGCGGCTGAAACCCAGCGAATCTCGCTGCAGGCTGACGTAGAAACGATCAAGGCTCACGACTATGATTCGCTTCCCGCGGTGGTCAACGCCGCTCTCATTCAGAACCTCAAGAGCGAAGCCTCGAAGCTCGAGGGCCAATACGCGAACATGGCGAATCAGTTTAAGCCGGACTGGCCGCCGCTCGCCCAACTGCACGCTCAGCTGCAGCAGACTCAAAGCCGGGAGCAAGAGGAAATTGCCAAGGTCGTTGACAGCATCAAGCTGCGCTATCAGTCGGCGGTCGATCAGCAGGATCAACTAAAGGACGAGATAGAGGCCGAGAAGGCGAAAGCAATGTCGCTCAAGGACGCGTCGCTGCGCGATGTAATCCTGTCACGCGAAGTCGACACCAACCGGGCCCTCCATGAAAACGTGCTCGAGCGCATCAAGGTGCTAGGCGTGTCCAGCGAATCGCGGGTAACCAACGTTTCGATAATCGATGCCGCCGAGGTGCCGCTTAATGCATCGAGTCCGAGGAAGTGGCTGAGCGAGGTGTTGAGCGGTTTCCTGGCATTGCTGTTGGGCGTCGCAGCTGCCTTCGCAATTGAGGGGAGAGATCAGGGACTCAAGAATGCCGACGAAGTGCAGCGCTATATGCGCCTGCCGAACCTCGCGACCGTGTTGCATTTCGCTACCCCGGAAGAAAGGTCTCTGCACCCAAGGCAACTCCTGGCTTTGCCGTGGCGCAAGTCCGCTAGTTCGGCCGATGAAAAAGAGGATCTGCCGATTCGTGCCATTCTCGCAGATGCTAACGATGCCTATCGCGCCGTGCGTACAGGCATCCTCTTATCCCGCTCAGAGACACCGCCCAGGACGATCCTCTTGACCAGCGCGATAAGCGGCGAGGGCAAAAGCTTGACCGCGATCAATACTGCGATCGCCTTTGCCCAAGTATCCGACCGTGTCCTGCTAATTGATGCCGACCTCCGCCAGCCGCGCTGTCACACAGCGCTCGATCGTGACAACTCGCCTGGATTGACCGAAGTCCTCACGGGCTTCGAGGATCTGTCCAAGGCGATCCAGCCCACCAACGTCAAGGGTCTCTATTTGCTAAGCGCGGGGATCGCTCCTCCCAATCCGACTGAGCTCCTCGGTTCGAGCAAGATGCGCGAAATTCTCGTCGCCGCCGGAACCTCGTTCCAGCATGTGCTGATTGACGCCGCCCCGATTCTTCCCGTCAGCGATTCTGTGCTGCTGTCGAGGCTGGTAGATGGCGTGGTGATCGTGGCCAACGCGCAGACCGCCCGACCTCTGGTCCGTGACGCCTGTTCGCGCCTGATTCAGGTGGGAGCAAAGCTGCTGGGCGTGGTGCTCAATGATGTGAGTGCCCAACATCAGCGCTATAGCGAATCGTATACCTATAAATCGGCCCGACTGGATTCCTGATTTCATCGCGCGACTTGGCCGCCTCCCTCCTATCTACCCCAGGACCTGCATGAGCAGCTTGGCTCCAACCAGAATTGCAAGAATAATCACGCGCCTCGACCTGAGCGGTCCGGCGCGCCATGTATGCTCGCTGACGGCTGATTTAGACCACACGAAGTTCGCAAGCTGGCTTATCTGCGGTCGCGCCGCAGAAAACGAGCATGACGGCTCATCGATTGCGGCCGAGGCCGGCATCACGCCTACTTACATCGATGGCTTGAAGCGTAATCCAGGATGGTCGGACCTCAACGCCTGCGTAGCGATCAACCGGCTGCTAGCGCGCATCGACCCAATGATTGTGGCGACTCATACCGCAAAGGCCGGCACTCTGGGACGGGCGGCAGGGCTGTGGCGTTACTTCACGCGGCGCGAGCACGCCCGCCTCGTCCACACATTCCACGGGCATGTCTTCCATCACTACTTCAACAGCCCAGTGACTCGCGCCTTCGTAGCGATCGAGCGCACCATGGCGAGCTTCACGGATATGATCATCACTGTGAGTCCGACTATCCGCAGGGAGCTCATCGAGGAGTATCACATCGCTGCGGCGGATAAGGTTCGAGTCGTTCCACTTGGATTCGATTTCGCCTGGCGTGATCGTCTCGCCGGCAAACGCGGAGCGCTTCGCGCTAGACTCGGCATCGGTGATTCGACCGTACTTATCGGTACTGTGGGGCGGTTGGCTAAAATCAAGAATACCGCGCTCATGCTGCGCGCCTTCGCACGAATGCTCCGCGAACAGCCCATTGACGCGCGCTTGGCGGTTATCGGCGACGGCGACCAGTTGGAGAACTTGCAGAACCTTGCGCGCGAGCTGTCAATTAACGACCGGGTCGCGTTTTGCAGCTGGATGCTCGACCGGGAGCGGATTTTCAGCGACCTCGACGTGACGTGCCTTTCCTCGCATAACGAGGGTACGCCCGTATCGATCATCGAGAGCCTCGCGGCTGGAATACCGGTGGTAGCAACACGCGTCGGAGGTGTTGCCGACGTAATGAGCGATCCTGGCGACGGCGAGTTGGTGGAACCGGATAACGAAGAAGCGCTGGCGGCCGCGCTCGCTAGAGTTGCACGCCGGCGTCCCGGCATCGCGGCTGCCCGCAGCTCCACCATATGCCAACAGTACTCGGTCTCACGAATGATCAAGGATATTGAAAATCTGTACGCGGAAGTACTGCAGGACCCCGCTTCCCGGCGGGAAGCTATGGGCCTAAAGAACCCGGCCAGCGCGGTGGACTAAATCGACCGTCTTGGGTCCTCAGATGTCAATTGCAATTCTCACTCGCGCACGGACTATTCTCGAGCCGAAGCTGAACAGGCTGGCTGGCTCGCCCCGCGATGCGAATACCTGGGGTGTCGGCTCGGTCAACCGGCGGATATTTTCGGCCGCAGCGACGATTGCCCGGCTGGTGATCCTTGTAAAAGTGGCAAGCCTCGCCAAAGAGATGGTCATTGCGCGCAGATTCGGAGCGAGTGATTCCCTGGATGCTTTCTACATAGCCCTTCTGCTGCCAAGTTTCCTTGGCTCAGTTGTCGACACGTCCTTCAATGAAGCTTTCATCCCGACCTACATCGAGGCTCGCGAGCAGGCAGACTCCACCACCGCCAATCGCCTCTTCTCCAATATCGCGGTGTTCAATCTTGCCTCGTTGGCCTTTGTCGCGGCACTACTCGCGGGATTGCAGGGATGGCTCCTGCCACTCCTTGGATCCGGGTTCAGTCCGCAAAAATTAGCCCTGGCGCGACCTTTGTTCTTGGTGTTCCTGGTCTCGATGTCGCTGGTCGGACTCTCGGTGCTATGGCGTGCCGCACTCAACGCTCACGATTGTTTTACGCGCACAGCTATAGCTCCTATTTCGAATCCAATCGCAATCGTGATCCATGCTGGTGATCGCCAGTCGCTCATGGGGAATCTATGCGCTGGCAGCGGGCGTCGTTCTCGGCACAGTAGGAGAGCTCGCGATCGCCGGCTACGGCCTGAGGCAGCTTGGAATTCCGCTACTACCGCGCTGGTACGGTATCGATTCGTGGACGCGGCGGGTGATGCGGCAATACGCTCCGAGTGTCACGGGAGCGCTGCTGATGGGCGGCACGACGCTGGTCGATCCCGCGATGGCGGCGATGCTGGGCAGCGGTAGTGTCTCTGCTCTGGCCTATGGGTATAAGCTGCCGGCTTTGGTTGTGAGTCTAGGGCTCTCGTCGCTGTCGACCGCGATACTGCCGAGCTTTTCTCGGCTTAGCGCCAATGGGGACTGGCGTGAGATGCGCCGGGTGCTACTAAGCTACACAATCCTCTTGGCTCTCGTCACGATTCCACTGACTGGGCTCCTGATCGTCATTTCCAGGCCGGTGGTTTCGCTCTTCTTCCAGGGTGGAGCATTTACCGCCGCCGATACTAATCTAGTCGCGCGTGTCCAGATGATGTTTTGTCTGGAGATCCCATTCTACTCAATCGCAATCCTATACGTCCGGGCGATCTCTTCGCTCAAGCGCAATCACCTGATCATGTGGGGTACGCTTATCAGCGTTTCCTCCAACATCGGTTTGAACATTCTCTTCATGAGGATGATCGGGCTTCCAGGAATCGCGCTCTCAACCAGCGCGGTTTACGCCATATCCTGCACTTACCTATGCTTGATGCTCTTCCGAGCGCTCAGACAACATGAAAGGGCGAACAATACCGTTCTCCTTACCCCTGAGATGATGCTGTCCGAGGCTTCGGTGGACTGATCAGCCGTGAACAGCGCTCGCATTGCTTATTGGCTCCGTTTAGTTTGGGCTCCTCTCTTGATAGGGCTTGAGTTTACCAACCTCTACACAGTTATCAGCGAAGGCGGCAAAACTCATCTGGCGGAACCGCGCTCGCCGTATGTCTTGCAGATCGCAACCTATGGTGTCTGCGCTCTTATCCTGGCGCTAGAGCCGTCAACCGGGACACGTCTGGTGCAAAAACGCATTTTCAAGTGGACCTTTGCGGCGTTTATGCTCTTTACCTGGGGCATGCTGGTGCGAACTTTTTACGCGCCTGCGGGAATCCCAAGCTATGACTTCCTTCGGACTTTCGGGCTGCAGGCGCATGCAATTGGTTTCATGCTCGCTTGCGTCGTCATCTTTGATCATCCCAAAGTTCTCGCCGTGGCCAAGACCGGGGTCGTCCTGGCGACGTTGCTGGGCGTGGCCCTGAACCTTTACGAACTGTTTCATCCGGGAACCTTCAGCTCGACCCTCGGAAGGGCCGCGGGCCTGTACGTCGATTCCAACTGCTCCGGGATGGCTCTCGTGTTGGGCTGTCTTGTAGGTCTGACCGCAATACCGCGGCGCTGGCGGGATATTTTCCTGATGCTCACGTTCGCCGGCGTCATGGTCACATTTTCCCGCGAGGCAATACTTGCGTTCGCTATCGTCACGGCAGGTGCCGCGCTGGGGCGAGCAATCTCGCTGCGCCGGCTGTTAGTAGTCGGCGCTTTGGCGTGCGCGCTTTTTTCTGCGCTGGAGCTCGGCAATTCGCTCAAAGGAACGGAAAGCTGGACTGCGGCGAATTTCGAGCGGCTGAGCTTATCGACTAGCGATACCAGCGCTCAGGAACGCCTTTCGCTGGGGCGCAAAATGCTCGAGGAGTTCGAAGCCGCTCCGCTGCTCGGCCACGGCTTCGGCACCGATGAGTACTGGATCGATACACAACCATCGCATGATTTTTTTCTCAACATGCTTGCCAACTACGGAATCCTTGGAGCTTTTCTGATTCCCGCGCTGGTCTTGAGCGTGCGCCGAAAGTCGTGGGATTCAAACGTATTCGGGCTCATTTTTCTCATCTGGTCCTTCTTCTTGCATCTGGTCCTGCTGCTGCCGTTTTCGTTGATTGTTATCGCCATCGAAGCGGCGGAGCCCGCTCAACCGAATCGGGTGCCTGCTACCGCGTACTCTTGGTTAGCTCGCCGCTACAGCTACGCCTGAGCCATCGGAAAATGAGACATATGCGGATCATGCTGGCGGTTTCATCGATGGTGGCCGGCGGCGCGGAAAGGGTGGCGGCGACTCTCGTCAATCATTGGAGCGCTGGCGGGCACAGAGTCGCTCTGCTTACGGTGGCCTCGACCGACCTCGACTTCTATGCGCTCGACCAACGCGTAACCCGAATCGCTCTGGACCTGAACCGCAGCTCCCGGAATTGGCGTGACTTCCTGCTCGACAATTTCAAACGGCTCAGAAAGCTGCGCTCAGCTATTCTCGACTTCGAGCCAGATGTGATTCTCAGCTTCCTGGATACAACGAATGTTCGGATGCTGCTGGCGAGCATCGGAACCGGTGTCCCCGTGATTGTCGAGGAGCATACCGACCCGACGCAAAGTTCGACTGGCAGTATCGTAAAACTCCTGAGGCGCTTGCTTTACAAACGGGCGCGCGCCGTTGTGGTGCTGCATCCGGGAATCGCCCAATGGGCCAGCGGCTTTGTCAGAGGCGAAGCGATCCACGTGATCCCGAACCCGATAAGCCTGCAGTTCCACCAGAACGGCCGGGTCGAGCGCGCAAAAGGTGGCCATAGCGTTATCGCGATTGGGAGACTGGAACCGGTGAAGGGCTTCGATATGCTGATAAAAGCCTTCGCCCAAAGCGCAAAGCAACATCCGGACTGGACCTTGAAAATAGTCGGCGACGGCTCCAGGCGAGATCAATTGCAGGCGCTGGCGACGACCTTGCAAATCAGCGATCGCGTCATCTGGGAGGGGAGTGTCAAGGAGCCAGAAAAGGAGTTACATCGCTCGGACCTCTTCGTTCTTTCATCCAGGTACGAAGGCTTTCCGATGGCCCTGCTTGAGGCGATGGCGTGTGGACTTCCAGTTGTTAGTTTCGACTGTCCGAGCGGGCCGCGAGAAATAATCCATGATGGCGAGGACGGCCTGCTGGTGCCTCCCAACGAGATTGACGCGCTGGCCACCGCGATCAGCCGTTTGATGAGTTCCGAGGACGAACGCAAACGCCTCGGTAGGCGCGCAGCCGACGTCGTCAATCGCTTCGGTCTGCTTAGGATCGCCGATATGTGGGCTACTGTCTTTGAACAGGCACTCAGATAGCGATCAATCAGCCGCAATGGCTCTTGCCTCAAATGCGCGATTGGATCGGCGGCGTCAAGCTGCCGACGAGGGAAGTTCGCGCCCTGTACTGGGTATGCGTGAACGGATAAGGGTCGCCTTCTTGATAAGAGCCCTAGATATCGGGGGCGCCCAGCGCCAGATCATGGCGCTCGCGCGGAGTCTCGATGCGAAGGTCTTTGAGGTTACGGTTCTTACGTTTTACGGCGGTGGTGCGCTAATCGGTGACTTGCGAGGGACTGGCGTTCGGATCATTTCCCTCGGCAAAAAGAGTCGCTGGGATCTGGTCGGCTTCCTTGCGCGCCTGGTAAAGGAATGTCGCAGGCTCCGCCCTCACATACTTCATTCGTATCTGCCGGGACAGAATCTCGTCGCAATTTTCCTGAAACCCTTCCTTCGTGGAACCAGGATGGTGTGGGGCATACGGGGGTCGGCATATGACCCGGCGATACGTGACTGGCTTTCGACGCTCAACTTACGCCTGCAGATACTATTCTCGCGGCTCGCCGACCTTATCATCTTCAATTCCGACGCGGGCAAGCAGTTTCACCTTGCGCAGGGCGTCGCCGGCACTCGGGTGGCAGTTATCCGCAATGGCGTCGACACCGTCCGCTTCTACCCCGATCGGCACGCTGGATTAAGGTTGCGTTCGTCCTGGCAGGTAGCTGAAGGCGCTCTGCTAGTTGGTCTGGTGGGACGGATCGTTCCAGTAAAGGATTGTGAGACGTTCCTCCGAGCCGCGGCAAGATTTGCGCAGATCAGATCCGAGGCTCGGTTCGTCTGTGTCGGCAGCGGTTCTCAGGAATACGTGCGCAGTCTGCGCAGTCTGGCCACAGCTCTCGGATTGGAAGAGAAAATTATCTGGCCGGGTGAGATGATCGGAGAGCTTCCCGACGCCTACAACGCGATGAACATCTACTGCTCCTCGTCCTACGCCGAAGGAACCTCCAACGTCATCCTGGAAGCAATGGCGTGTGGCGTGCCCTGTGTCGTCAGCGACGTTGGCGACTCGCGCATGATCGTTGGCGAGACAGGAGTGGTCGTACCGTCGCGCGACGCTCAGGCGTTGGCTGACGGCCTTGAGCGGATGGTGCGGCGACTCAGTCTAGAGCCTCAGATTGGGATCGCGGCGAGAGAGCGAGTCGTATCGTCCTTCAGTATTGATTCTCTGGCGCGGAACACCGCAAAGGTCTTTATCGATCTGCTGTGATTAGAATTCTTCACCTCATTACGAGCTTTGGTATGGGTGGCGCGGAAGGTAACCTTGCTCGCCTCGTCTCGCGTATGGATAGCGCGCGCTTCTCTAACCATATCGTGGTGATGGGGCGCCTGCCCGAATTTCCTGCTCAATTCCCGGCAAAGACGG
This sequence comes from uncultured delta proteobacterium, assembly GCA_963814715.1. Lineage (GTDB taxonomy): Bacteria > Desulfobacterota > Binatia > Binatales > Binataceae > Binatus. The sequence continues at coordinate 1,460,024 of CAWFDW010000002.1, read as the reverse complement.
TTCCCTTTCAGTGTCTGGAGATGCGCTCGGGGGTGCCGAGTCTGCGCGCGATGTACCGCCTCAGCGCGACGATCAGGATGCTGCGCCCGCACGTGCTGCAAACCTGGATGTATCATGCCGACTTAATGGGTCTGCTAATTGGCAAGCTGACCAGGACTCCGGCAATCGCATGGAATTTGCGGCGCTCGTTCATCGGCATGAGCGAGCACGGGTGGGACTCTCGAATGGTGTTGCGTGCTGCAGTGAAATTCTCGTCACTACCCGATGGTGTGGTCACAAATTCGCTGGCCGGCCAGTTTACCCATGAAGCTCTGGGATACCGGCCGCGCCGTTGGGTGTGGATCCCAAATTCGCTCGACGCCGATCGATTCCGGCCCGATCCCGACGCACCAACGGCACTGCGCTCCGAACTAGGCCTGGCGGGGAACGCCCGCCTGGTTGGCTTGGTCGCGCGCTTTGTTCCGATCAAAGGCCACACGAATTTCGCTGCCGCTGCCGCCATCCTGGCAAAGCAAAACCTCGATGCGCATTTCGTTCTGGTCGGACGTGGAATCGCGCGAAGTAATCAACGACTGGTTGGAATGCTCCAATCGAGTGGTGTTCCGTTGGATCGCGTTTACTTTTTGGGCGAACGATCCGATGTTCAGAAGGTCGTTGCCGGTTTCGACATCGCCTGCTCCTCTTCCTTCGGTGAAGGTTTCCCAAACGCCGTCGGAGAGGCGCTGGCGTGTGGCATCCCCTGTGTAGTTACTCATGTTGGCGATTCAGCACTGCTGGTGGAGGACGACGGCAAAGTAGTAGCTCCCGGCGATCCGCGGGCCTTTGCAGAGGCTTGTCAGAGCCTGCTCACACTTAGCCCCGAGCAACGGCGTCAAATGGGTCTGCGTGCGCGAAGACGTGTCCAGAGCCGATATTCGATTCAGTCGGTCGTCGCGCGTTACGAGAAATTCTACGAGCAACTCGCCGGTCCCCATATCCTGCCCAGAGCTGAGTTGACCGGCACCGACCAATAGCCCACTGCCCAGCTCCCAACCGTCAGCCAGCGCCAGACGCGGACTCCGTTTGTATCTCTCAACCAGATTTCCACCTTCAACGCTCTTTTGCCCATTTACCGGAGGGACGTATGCATCTGTTTGAAGAAGCAAGAGAAAGGTTCAAAACCCGGCGCGCCAGGATAGGAGTACTCGGGCTCGGTTACGCCGGCTTGCCGCTCGCCTGCAGTTTCGCTGAGGCAGGATTCCAGGTGACCGGTTTCGATGTCGACGACCGCAAGGTGCGCGAACTCAGCCACGGGAGAAGCTACATAGCTCATATTGACTCCGCCCGGATCGAGCGCCTTGCGGCGGCGGGTAATTTCCGGGCTAGCTCTGATTTCCGCCTCTTGGCGGAATGCAATGCTGCAATAATCTGTGTTCCCACACCGCTCGGCGAAGGACGCATGCCGGATTTGCAGTATGTCGCGGCCACCGGGCGTGAGGTTCAGGCCCAGCTCCATCGCGGAATGCTGGTCGTGCTCGAGAGCACCACCTATCCCGGCACCACCGAGGAAGTGCTGCTGCCGATGTTCATGGAAACTGGCATGCGCCCTGGCGAGGATTTCTTCCTTGCTTTCTCTCCCGAGCGCGAGGATCCAGCCAACAAGGACTTCAACACCCGCACCATTCCGAAGATAGTAGGCGGGGTCACACCGCACTGTCTCGAGGTCGCCGCCGCGGCTTATGGCGAGGTCGTCGAGCGGGTGGTCCAGGTCTCGTCGGCACGCGTAGCCGAATCGTCGAAGCTGCTGGAGAACATCTATCGTTGCGTCAACATCGCGATGATCAACGAACTCAAGCTGCTCTTCGAGCGGATGGATATCGACGTATGGGAAGTAGTGAAGGCGGCCTCGACTAAACCTTTCGGCTTCACAGCTTTTTATCCCGGGCCCGGGATGGGCGGGCACTGCATCCCGATCGATCCCTTTTATCTCACCTGGAAGGCTCGCCAATACGATTTCGAGACCCGCTTCATTGAATTGGCAGGTGAGATCAACGTCTCTCTACCGGTCCACGTAGTCGACCGCGTCGCCGATGGGCTCAATCTCAACGGCAAGCCTCTTAAGGGTGCCAACGTCCTGCTGGTTGGCGTCGCCTATAAGCCCGACGTCGACGATGTCAGAGAGTCGCCCGCGATCCCGATCATTAAGCAATTGCATTCCAAACTTGCGCGCGTCGCATATCATGATCCCATGGTGCCCCGTCTGCGCTCACGGCACCTGGAAGCAGACATGCTCACGTTGGACCTCACGCCGGAACTGGTCAGGTCCGTCGACGCGGTCGTAATCGTGACGAACCATCACGACGTCGACTATGAAATGATCGTGCGCAACGCGAAACTCGTGATCGATACGCGCAACGCCACCGCACCTTATCGTTCACTCAACCAGAACATCATGCTCGCCTGACGTCACGCTGATGATTGGAAAGGTAGTTGGCCATGGAAAGCAATCTGACCACTGAAGAGAACCTGCATCGCGGACCTATACGGACGGTTATTGTAACCGGCGGAGCGGGCTTCATCGGTTCCCATCTGGTTGAAGCCCTGTTATCCCGAGGACACCGGGTAAGAGTTATCGACAATCTTTCCACCGGCCAGGCTGAGCGGGTGCATCGGGCAGCAGAGTTAGTAACCGGTGACATAACGCGGGCCGAAACCCTGGAAGGTCTGTTCGACGGCGCAGACTGCGTTTTCCATACCGCAGCTTTGCCCCGAGTTCCTTTATCAATCGAGAATCCGCTGGAAACCCACATGGTTAATGTGGTGGGTACTATCAACGTTCTTATCGCGGCGCGTAATGCGGGCGTGCGCCGGCTGATATTCTCCGGCTCATCGTCAGTGTATGGCGACCAGACAGAAATGCCGCTGAACGAAGCTATGAAACCGAACCCGCAGAGCCCCTATGCCCTGCAGAAGCTGACCGGAGAGCAGTACACCCGCCTGTTCCATCGACTCTACGGTCTGCAGACATTGACGCTCCGGTATTTCAACGTGTTCGGTCCGCGCATGGCTACCCAGGGCGCGTACGTCACTGTCATCAGCGCGTTTCTGCGTCGGCGATTGGCCGGCGAGCCGCTGACGATCGAAGGTGACGGCGAGCAGACTCGCGATTTTACCCATGTACGTGACGTGGTCCGCGCCAACCTGTTGGCGATGGATTGCGCCATTGCGGATGGGCGCGCGTTGAATATCGGCCAGGGGCGAAACGTGAGTGTCGATTGGATCGCGCGGCAGATTGGTGGTCCGATCGTGAAACTGCCCGTGCGCAAGGCCGATGTACGTCATACTCTCGCCGATTTTCGCCAAGCCGAGGAAATCCTGGGCTGGCGTCCGCAGGTAACCACCGAACAAGGTCTGCACGAACTGATCAAAGCCGCCGGATTGTAAGATCGATTTCTGAGAATCTACCTTGAGAGAGCCAGTTCAGATAGCTAAAGGTCTCGCGTCCAGAATTCCTGGAATGGCTAAGAACCCCAAGGGGGGAGAAGCACCCTCAGCGTCATACGGCTATGACGTTTGGATCAAGCATCTTTGGCATCTCTGGAAAAATGGTCTGCAAAAGATGCCAGAGACCGTTGTCGAACTCGGGCCTGGGCAATCACTCGCCGTCGGCCTTGCGGCGCTGCTTTCCGGCGCGCATGCGTACTATGGGCTGGACTCGGTGCCTATCTGCGATCTTGGCGCGAGCGCTGACCTGCTTGATGAGATGATCCTCTTGTTCCGCGCGCAAGCCGGTCAACAGATCAAGGGCTGGCCATTGTACGGTCCTGAGTTTCCCCATCACATACTGTCCCAGCCACTGCTCGACGTCGCCTTGTCGTCCCAGAGGACTCAGGACGTTGCGCGCGCATTCCACAATGAATCACCCATTACCATAAGATATATAGCGCCATGGGAGAATCGCTCTATTGAGCCAGGCTCCGTCGATCTGGTGTTGTCACATGTGGTGATGCAGTACTTCAGCGATCCCGTCAAGGTCTACAGGACGATGTACGACTGGCTAAGGCCCGGCGGGATGATTTCGCATCAGATCGATTTTGGCGGCCTGCAGTTCGCAAGAGCTGAGTGGAATAGCCATTGGTCGCGCGACGAATGGACCTGGCGGATGATTACCGGCAACCGGCCAGGCGCAATAGGTCGCCTGCCCTTCTCCGCGCATCTGTGCGCAATACAAAACGCGGGCTTTGAGATAGCGTGCGCAATGATCAACTCGGATAAAGGCGGCATTCCCCGCAAGGCTCTGGCAAGCCGATGGGTCGGCTTGAGCGATTCGGATTTGCACGCACGCGGCGGGTTCATCCAGGCACGGAAACCGTTCCGTTAGCTGGAACCTCGGGCGACGACTGTAGCAAAACGGTGGCGGTCTCTTACGACCGCCACCGTTTTTTTATCACATAGACTTAATCGTCTACTGACATCCGTTCACGCATTGGTTGTTCGTGTATACCGGCGGAGTACTCCCGGAATCAGCCCAGGTGGTGAGATGCGTGTTAGTACCCGTGATGTAATTGTCGTACACCTGGACCGTGCCGTAGTTGAAGTTGCTCGGACTCTTGCCACCGGTGAAGAAGATGCCTGCGTCGCAAGCCGTGCCACAAGTCGCGGCATTGCCGTGGACCGAGGTCATGTAGTTGTAGGCATAAACGTTGTGCATGCTCTGATCGGTCGTCGGGCTGTTCGATTCGGCGCAACACGAGCTATCGACAAAGCGATTGAAGACGGCCTGGATGTTGTTGCCGGAGATAGTCACTAGGCCGTAATACCCGTTGGACTCGAAGTCGTTGTAGCTTGCCAGGATATTGGTACTGGGGGTGTTGGAATTACCCTCGGCGTCAAATCGCAGTGCGCCGTTAGCAAACGCGTTCTTGAGCGTGTTGCCCGTGACCACGATGTTGCTCGAGGAACTGACCCAGACCAGATAGTTCCATTGATTGCCATCCAGCACCGGCTGGGTGGTGGTGTTGGCGCCGCTGATCGTGCAGCCGATCAGGCTGCTATAGCTTACCGCTTTGAAGGTGATTACGCCGCTTTCATGGCTGTCGTGGCGAGTGGTATGGAGATTCGCTCCAGGCTGGCACTGCACGTTGCGGTAGCTCGGCACATAGATGTTGCCGTTGATCAGGTAGGTCGCGGGCGGCACCACTAAGTCTCCGGCGTTGACCGCAGACTGAAACGCCGCTGTGTCATCGGTCACTCCATCGCCCTTCGCCCCATATGCCTGTGGTGTCACGTAACTGTTCAACGTCGGCAAAGGCATACTCTGCCCCAGGACGAACGCGTTCAGGGCGTTGATGTCCTGCGTCAGAGGGTTTGTGCCGGGGGACGAGAGCGGCGCTGGAATTATCGGGTCGAGCAAGTTCGCGTAGTAGTACGCGTTGGTCCCGCCCGAGACCGATGTGTAGTAGTTGTCCACGCCCTGCATCAGGTGGAAGAGCACATTGTCACCGCCGTAATTGAAACCTGTAGGCGCTTCGCCGCCCGTTAGGAACACGTTGTTGTAGCCGTTGCCGTTAACCTTCCGCACCAGGTTATGCGCGATTGCGTTGCCCGTGTTGATTTGCGTCAGAGCAGTCGCTTGATTGCCCAGCGAACTGTCGACCATCCGGTTAAACATCACCCGGTTGGAAGTGGTGTTGACGAGCACCAGGCCGTACATCGCGTTGGATTCGAAGTCGCAGTACTCGACCACGTTGTAGCTGGAGCCACCGGTGATATCGAGGGCCGCATCAGCCCAGGTCGAGCTGAAGGTGTCGCCCACGAAGATGTTATGACCACCGCCGCTGACGAGAATTGCATAATTGGATTCCTGGCCGCTGATGAAATCGGGCGGGGTCGAATTGTTAGTCGAGGCGAAGGCGCAGCCGATGATGCTGCTATAGCTGGTGCTGTTGAAGCTGATTATTGAGGTTGCGCTGGTGTTGTGGACGGTGCTGTAGAGGAGCGCGCCTGACTGACATTGAATCTGGCGATAACTCGGCATCGTGATCGTACCGTTAATCAGGTAAGTCGCTGGCCCGACCAGGACGTCGCCCGCGTTGACCGCCGCCTGGAACGCCGCAGTGTCATCAGTCACGCCGTCTCCCTTGGCTCCAAAAGCCTGCGGACTCGACCCCGCGTATAGCGTAGGTATCGGTGCGCCGACGCCAAACAGTTGCGCCATCAGGGTGGTTACGCTCTGGTTCAGAGTCGTTGAGGGCGTAGCGGTCGCCGTTGGCGTTGGACTCACTGTCGCGCTGCGAGTAGCCGTGGGCGTCGCGGTCGAAGTCGGGGTCGCAGTGCGAGTCGCACTCGAAGTCGCGGTGGCGGTGGCGGTGCCGGTTACGGTCGGCGTCAAGGTGGCAGTGTGAGTTGCAGTCGCTGTCGCAGTGTGGGTTGCCGATGAAGATGGCGTCGACGTTGCGGTCGCGGTCGACGTTGCGGTGGCTGTGGCGGTCGCCGTCGGCGTCGAGGTCGCGGTATGGGTCGCGGATGAAGATGGCGTCGACGTCGCGGTCGCAGTCGAAGTTGCACTGGCGGAGGCGGTCGCTGTCGGCGTCGAGGTCGCAGTGCGAGTCATGGTCGAGGATGGCGTCGCCGTCGAACTGCCAGTGGCGGTCGCAGTTGCAGTTGATGTGGGCGTACCGGTTGAGGTTCGGGTGGCGCTGGCGGTCGCAGTCGATGTAGGCGTTGGCGTCGCGGAGCACGCATGCGCCGGAGATACGTTCAACGTCAGACCGTTGCTCAGCTTGGTAGTGCCAATGTCGATGCTGCCGACGCCGCCACTGACGGTCGCTCGTACCCGGAAATTGGAATAATGCGTACTGCTGGTCGATTCGCACGGGACGGTTATGTTCAGGGTCGAAGTCTGGTTGCCAGCGGCGCCGCCGACGCTGCTGGTCACCGAAGGCGGGTTGAAAGTCACAATCGTCCCCACTGGAAAAGACGGTGTCGGCTGTCCACCGATCGAGAGAGCAACCGTCTCGCTCCCCCCGCTCCCCCCTCCGGCCGCGTTTTTGAATTTGACCTGATTGATGAAGCTGAGGGATGGCTGACCAGCGACAACGCTGATCTGCGCCGGCGAGACGCTGACGTTGTCCAAACTCGGCGCTGAGATTGCCGTCACCTTTGTAGAAGGCGTTGACGCAACTGTCTCTCCGTTATGCTGCAAGTGAGCGGTGATGTAGTAGTCGCCGGGCGTAGCTTTCTTCATCGAAACAGCCGCGAGAAATTGTGTACCGCGATGGCGATAGGAATGATTTCGGACCAAGTGTCCACCAGCGCGGCGGACTGCAAGCACTAATCCATACTTGTCGATGGGTATTGCTGGTGAAGGCTGGATCTTAACCCCGATTTGGACCATTTGCGGCTGGCCCGGGGTGAGTATTCCATCAGATGGATATACAACGGAGGTTTGCAGAGTTGCGGCCGGCGGAGTTGTTCCGGCATCCGCGTAACCGCCAGCGACAACCAGAACCATCAAGGCTGCCCAGAGTGCACCAAACTTCATGCGCTCGCTCCCGTCGGTTTGACGGGCCGCGAGCAGAGCGCAACAATCGGCTTGCCAGCCTCGATTGTGTCCCTCGCTTGGGCACGTCAGGTCATGCCCGGTGCAGGCGTACCAGCGCCTGCACCGGAATCTATTTGGTAAATCTGTTTTAGTTAGCGATCCGCACGCGACACGACGCCAGACGCGCTCGTCCCGAACAGCATCGCGGAACTATGATAACTCTCTCCCCCCGTGACCGACCATGCGGCCGGTCAGCAGGTCCCTTGGCGCGACTTCAGGAGGCCGTGAACCGCTCACGAAATCGTTGCCGAAACATCCCTTCCCCGACGGCTAACGACTCTAGAAGCTGCTGTGTTGTAGAAGGAGAGTAGAACAAGTAGTAGAAACAACAGCCACCCTGTAACTCCCGCCCCGCCAGCCGTTATATCGGAAGACAACGTCCAAATCAAGCAGGAGCGAGAAAATTAAGCAAGCGATATGCCATTACTCTATGACTAGTTTTTCTTCTCTATGTTAACTGGCAGAACGCGGAGGGTGCGTCCCAAGGTGACTCAAAAGGCAAATCCGGTATCAAAAGTTGCGCCTCCGCAACTTTTGGTGCCTTTGCCAGTGGTGTGCGGTCGGCGACGCGGCGGTCGCGTTGGATCCCCTGGCGTCAGCCGGCATCAGAGAGCAGTTCTCATCAACTGCGTCATCCGCCATCCAGTCTTCATCTTCAGATAGCGGGCGCTGTCATCTACTTCGCGAGGCCTTCGGCTTTCAGGGTTTCGTGCACCTTCGGGCGTGCGCCAACGCGGGCCTGGTAGGCTGCGACATTCGGATAGGGCTTGAGATCGATCCCGACGAAGTTCGTCCAGTTTATGATGGTGAAAGCGTAAGCGTCGGCGACCGTGAAGTTGCTCCCCATCAGGTATTGGCGGTTCGCGAGCTGTTCGTTGATATACGTCAGCCTCTTGCTGATGTTGGTCTTCGCCGTATTTTTGGCTTCGTCCGAGGAAGCCTTGTTGAAGAGCGGCCCGAAGTTTTTGTGCAGTTCGGTGCCGATAAAGTTGAGCCACTCCTGAAGCCGATAGCGCTCGATACTTCCGGCCTTTGGCGCGAGTCCGCTCGAAGGATTCTGATCCGCCATGTACTGAACGATGGCCGGGCCCTCGGTGAGAACGCTCCCATCGTCGAGACGCAGCGCGGGAACATAGCCCTTCGGATTTATCTTCATGTAATCCTCGCCGCTTTCGGTCTTATGTTCGGCGAGGTTTACCTTTTCCAGTTCGACCGTGATGCCGGCCTCGGTTGCGACGATGTGAGGTGAAAGCGAGCATGCACCGGGTGAGTAATACAGTTTCATTGGAGGCCTCCTTAACGGTTAGTCGAATGCGCGAGCGTTGAAGATCAGTCCACCAAAACGTGATCGATCCCTTGGCGGTTTCGCCACTACTGAAGAGCGACGAACCTTCTGAATCGCACGTAACACGACCGTCAGCGAGAGTGCAATGCCTTGAAAATCAAGCGCCGTTGGCTCTTTGGGCCGTCATCGGATGTGAGATATTCTGATGGCTATCGAAGATGGAGAGCCTACAGGAGGCCGACGAATGACCCGCACGATTCCAATGCGTAACGGTATCTTCCTTGCCCCGTTTCATCCGCTTGACCAGGATCCGACCGAAGCAATTCACCGCGACCTGGAATTGGTCGAGAACCTGGACCGGCTCGGCTATGAGGAGGCCTGGATCGGCGAGCACCATTCTGCCGGCTTCGAGATCATCTCCTCGCCCGAAGTTTTCATCGCCGCCGCGGCGGAGAGAACCAAAAAGATCCGCCTCGGCACCGGCGTGGTGTCGCTGCCGTATCACAACCCGCTGATGACGGCGAATCGCATGATTCAACTCGACCATCAAACGCGCGGCCGCGTGATGTTCGGTGTTGGCCCCGGTCTGCTTCCTTCCGACGCCATGATGCTGGGGATCAATCCGATGACTCAGCGCGACCGAATGATGGAGGGTTTGCAGGTCATCATGCGTCTCTTCAACGGCGAGGTCGTAACGGAAAAAAGCGATTGGTACAACCTCGTCAACGCGCGAGCACATCTGCTGCCCTACACCAAACCGCATCCTGAGATAGCAGTGGCGAGTGCAGTCAGCCCCTCAGGCGGGCGCGCCGCGGGCAAGTACGGTTTCGGGATGTTGTGTGTGGCGGCGACCAACGCGGATGGGTTCGATGCACTCGCCACCAATTGGCAGATCGCAAATGAGATCGCGGCCGAGAGCGGACGCACGATGGATCGTAGCCGCCTCCGCCTGGTCGGACCGGTGCATCTGGCCGAGACTCGCGAGCAGGCGCGCAAGAACGTCGAATATGGCATCCATAAATTTATGGAATATTTCGCGAGACTGAATCCGCTCGCGCCAACGCCCACCAACGGCAAAGACCCGATCGACGACATGATCGAATCCGGCCGCGCGGTGATTGGCACACCCGACGACGCGATCGCGCAGCTGAAACGGCTCGAGAACAAGCAGGGCGAGTTCGGGGCGTTCCTGCAGCTCGCGCACAACTGGGCGAGCTTCGACAAGACCCTCAAGTCGTATGACCTGTGGGCCGAGCACGTCGCGCCGGTATTCAAGAACGCCAACGTGAGCCGTCAGGCGTCATACGATTGGACCATGTCGAACGCGAAAGACTTCATGGGGCAGGCGATGAACGCCGCCGGGGCGATGATTCAGAAGCACGCTGAAGAGCGAGCCGCGAAACACGCAGATGCAGAAGGTGCCGCCGGGACGCGCCGGGCATCGAAGTAGTTCAGCGCATACGTAAGTTTGTCGAACGGTGCGACACGACGACTCAAAACTGGTGGGCCGCACTTTCGAGGCGGGCGCGCCCTACCTCGTGACGGCAGAAAGGATCGCCAGTTTCTGTGCCGCAGTTGGGGACCACAATCCTTTGTACGTCGATCCGGAGGCTGCCAAATTGGGTCCGTACGGCGAGATCGTTGCGCCGCCGGCGTTCGTAGCCTCATTTCGCTACGCGGATAATGTCTTCGATCAACTCCCGCGCTTCGGTCGCGGCGGGCTTATGAGCGGTATCGACTTCGAGTTTGAGGCACCAATTCGGGCTGGCGACTCAATCCGTGTGTCGTCCGAAGTAAAACAGATTTACGAGAAAACCGGTCGTACCGGCACAATGATATTTGTCGTGATCCGCTCTACGCTGATCGATCAGAGAGGAAAGATCGTTGCGCGCGTTGACCATCGCATGATGAACCGCCCTCAGCCGTAGCAGCCCTCGCGCATGGCGTTGATCGCATAACCTGAACTCTTACAGGCTTTCGAAGTATGAGGCGGTAACGGATTCGCTTCATATTTGATAGTCAATAGGACACCGCCAGAAAAGGCAGCGAAGGAAGGGCCTATGTCGTACAAGCATCCGTCTGGAGAAGAATTTGGCGGCGTTATCGGACGCACAGTCGCGGAGTCGAAACCCTGGTGGCCTGAGCCGAAGCTGGCGAAAGGCGCGCCGAACGTAGTAATCGTGGTGCTCGACGACAGCGGCTTTGCGCATTTCGGTTGCTACGGCTCGACTATTGAAACACCCAACATCGACCGGCTCGCTGCTGCGGGTCTGCGCTTCACGGGCTTTCACACCACCGCGCTGTGCTCGCCATCACGCGCGTGCCTGCTCACAGGACGAAATCATCACGCGGTCGGGATGCGAGCCATCTCCAACATGGACACCGGCTTTCCCAACATGCGCGGCGCGATTCCGCGCTCTGCTGCGACGCTGGCCGAAATTTTGCGCGATCACGGCCACGCAACATTCGCCGCCGGAAAGTGGCATCTGGCGCCGATGGCTGAATGTACCGCGGCGGGACCGCTGCACAATTGGCCGCTGCAGCGGGGGTTCGATCGTTACTACGGCTTCCTGCAGGCTGAAACCGATCAGTTCTATCCTGAGCTAACCTCCGACAATCACTTCGTCGATACGCCCGGGACGGTCGCCGAGGGATATCACGTGTCCGAGGATATCGTCGATCGCTCGATTGGTTTCATTCGCGACACCAAATCACTGGTGCCCGAGCGGCCGTTCTTCCTGTATCTGGCCTTCGGTGCTACTCATTCGCCTCATCAGTCGCCGCGCAGCTATCTCGAGAAGTATCGCGGACGCTTCGATGCCGGCTGGGACGCCGCGCGCGAGGAATGGTTCGCCCGGCAAAAGCAATTCGGAATCGTGCCGAAGGAAACTCGGCTCGCACCGCACAATCCGGGCGTGAAGCCGTGGGCGCAGCTATCGGAGAAGGAACGCCTGTTCGCCGCGCGGTTGCAGGAAGCGTTCGCGGCGATGCTGGATCATACCGACGCGCAGATCGGGCGCCTTGTCGCATCTCTCAAAGAGCTTAATCTGCTCGACGACACACTGTTCATCGTGATGTCCGACAACGGCGCCAGCCAGGAGGGTGGCCCGACCGGCGTGCTCGACGAGATGCGCTACTTCAACGGCATGCGTGAGGATCTCGATACCGCGGTCGCGAGGCTGGACGATATCGGCGGACCGAATAGCCACTGCAACATACCGTGGGGATGGGCGCAGGCGGGCAACACTCCCCTGAAGTGGTACAAGCAGAATACTCACGGCGGCGGAGTGAGAGACCCGCTGATCATTCACTGGCCCGCGAAGCTTGGAGCGCCGGGACAAATTCGTCCCCAGTTCTGCCATGCGATCGATCTCGCGCCGACCGTAATGGATCTGCTCAACCTCGAGCCGCCTGGCGTGGTCGCGGGCGTCCCGCAGATGCCGGTTCATGGCACCAGTCTGGCGCCTGCGCTGACCGATCCGAACGCAGCGACATTGCGAACCACCCAGTACTTCGAGATGCTCGGACATCGGGGAATCTGGCATCGCGGCTGGAAGGCGGTCACCCATCACGAGTCGGGCACGCCGTTCGACGAGGACAAGTGGGAGCTATATCACCTCGACGAGGACTTCTCGGAGTGCAACGATCTGGCCATCGCTGAGCCCAAGCGCCTGAAGGAGATGGTGGATCTGTGGTGGGCCGAGGCGGAACGCAACGGAGTGCTGCCGCTCGACGATCGCGGAGCCGCGATGCTGTTCCGGGCCGCGATGCGGCCGGGACTTCCGACCTCACGCCGGCGGTTCGTGTACTATCCGCCCATCTCGCACATCGTCGCCGACGCGTGTCCATCCACAGCGCGCGGCTGGACCATGACCGTAGAACTCGATCATCCGTCGCCGGACGCTGAGGGCGCGCTCATTTCTCGCGGGAGCAGCAACAGCGGATTTGTGCTGTACGTGAAACAGGGTCAGGTGAAGTTCGACTACAACTGCTTTCATCAGCACACCCTGATCGAGTCGGAGAATCGGCTAGCCGCGGGCCGCCACCAAATCGCCGTGAAGGTCGAGAAGACCGAAAAGACCGCCGCTCGCGCGGCGCTGATGATCGATGGCGTCCAGGTGGGAGAAGGCCAAATCGGGAACCTGCTGCGTATACTTTCCAGCACCGGGATGGATCTCGGGCGCAGTCTTTCGCCAATCAACCCGGACTATCAATCGCCTTTCAAGTATCCGGGACGGATTCTGAGCGCGGTGTTTGAACTTCCGACCGGACCGCAGGATCGCGAGATCGACGCCCAAGTGCGCGCCGCCATGACGCGCCAGTAGATTTCGCAACGGGGTTGCTGCCGCACCGGAGTCGGACGGGTGTCTGTTGATCAGGCTAAGGCAACAGGCGGTGCGAACTTGCCGCCGCCGAATGATCCACTTGCACGATCGGTCTCCAAAAAGAACATCATGATGTCATTGGGATCGACGCCGGCTTCCATAGTCGATCAGTTACGCCAACTTCCATAGCGGGTGAGCATCGGCAGTCACGCCCTTCACTCGCGTCCCCTATTAGGTTCCAAACTGCGGGCGCGCCAATTTTGTTCCCGACTTCGATCGCGGGAATTTTTTCTCACCCATCGAGTCCTATCCTCTGAAAGCGCAGATCCTATTGCATGTCGGGAGCCCTTTAGATTTCGAAAGGTTTTTCTCAGACATGCGTTGTACGACTGGAAGCACGCTAGACGTACTCAAAGGTCTCAATTGATGTCCGCAAGCGAACCCGGTTTTGTGCGTCGATTTTTCACGCATGAAAGGCCAATAGGTCTTACCTATCGACTTGGCAGGAACTCCGGACTCAACCAGGGGATTCTTAATGGCAAGTAAATTTGATCGCGACGACGCAAAGGACGAGTAGAGAATGAAAACGAGAATATTCAAAAACAAGATCTTAACCACCGCCCTATTGGGCGCAGCCGGAGCGATTGCGCTGAGCGCACAACAGGCGTTCGCGCTCGGGATGATGGGCGGCGCCGTTGGGGTACATGCCGGCGCGATGGGTTCAGTGGGTTCAGGACGGATGGCATCTGTCGCGAGCCACAGCGGAGCATCGGGCATGGGCGGTTCGGTCACGATGAATGGAATCACAGTATTGCCAAGCGGTGCGTTGGTCGTCCCAGCGATCACTCCGCGCGTGCCAACAGTCGGTCCGGGTGGCCTGAACACTTTGGACCCGCAGCAGACAACCGGGGCGCCATGCAGAACGCCCGCCGCCTGCGATGGCTATTAGCAGCTAAGCCAGACGAGGACCGTGGCCAGGACTGCGATCACTTCATCATCGCGTTGCTGACATTCGGGATCGCCGCGGAGGTCTTCGCTGCCGCGGCGATCCTGATCTTTTGGGGCCGTGCGAGCGTCCTATCAGTTTGGAGCCAGCAGTTCGAACCCGACAACGTCGATGCGAAGACCCTCGGCGCGGTTAAGCAGATCGGGATAGACGGCGCGGCCAAATAGTCGAGGGAATCGCGCTGGCCGATTTCTAGTAACGAAGACTCTGCCTACGCGAGATTGGCTGGCGAACCGTAGGAGCTCGCCGACCACGTCGGATGATTCGAGCCATACGATTCTCGCGCCGAGGTAGCTGGCGAGAATAGCGTCATCTATTAACGCCTGAACGTCAGCACTTCCAAATCGGGTACGCGGCGAATCGACGAAAACCGCATAGAACTGACCGTCATGTTCGCGCGCGGCGGCGGAGGCCTTACGCAAGAGTTCGCCGTTGCTGGAACCATGGACACTTAGGCAGGCCATCACTGCCGTCCTCTGCGGTTGCTTCTCAGTTCGTGCAGTTGGCAGCATCCCCTTCTGGTTCGCAACCAATCTCAGTTTCGGCGGAGAAAACGAGTCGGCGCGTAACGGCAATTTGGATGGGATGAGGGAAGCCATGCACCGGAAGGGAGCATCAACTGTGCCGTCAACCGACTATCAGGATAGTCAACGATTTTTTCAGCCGCAAAGGAGCGGCATTTCAAAATCGACGGATCAGACCATTTCAATTTGAAATGCCGACAGGAGCCTCAACCGAAAAGCTCATTCCAGTCTTAGAGTCTCTGATCGGCACGATTAATGCGGTTATTTTTTGAGTTTGTGACGGTTCTCATGGGAGTTGGTGAGATAGAAATGAGAGAATCACTTTTGAAATCATTTCAAGGCTCGGAGGGAAGACAGCATCTGATAGATGCGTTGATCTCGCAGCCACTAATTCGCGATAAGGACCTCGCGGCTGTAGTCGAGCCGTACCTGAAAGTGGAAGAGACGCTCGCGGGGACAGATCTCATCAAGCAAGGAGCTTCTGACACTGATCTTTTTCTGATCCTGAGCGGTGCGTTTTCGATAGCGATCGACGGGCGCATCGTCGCCCGGAAGAAAGCCGGCGAGCACGTCGGTGAAATGGCCGTTGTCGATCCGTCTGCGCCCCGGTCGGCTTCGGTCACCGCGACTTCTGATTCGGTGGTCGCGCGAATTGCCGAACCCGACTTCTCAGTGCTCGCCGACAGGCACCCCCGACTGTGGCGAAGACTCGCGCTGGAATTGGCGAGCCAACTGCGAAATCGCAATGTCGCCGACCACGATAGAGAAAAAGCAGGTCACACCGCTTGAGGCAAAGTATCCGTGCCTGACGCGTGCCGAGTGCTAGGCCGTCGTCGTCTCCTGCCTGCGTCTACGGTTCCGATGTCTACCAACATCGGCGAGGCCGCGTAGCACCTCGACAATTCTCAACAAATACCTGGGGAGTAGACGTTCGCGGTCTACCTCCGCGACCAGGTACTCGAAGACTGGAAAGGCAGGGCACGGTCCTCGGTGAAAGGTGACGATGCGTTTGGCGTTTTCGGGTTCGGGTAGACGCCGGCCCAACCCGTCCAGGGCAACGATCGAGCCGCGCGAATCATTGACGCGGAAAATCCATCTGCAGCGAACGCAGGTATATAGATACGGCTGTGGGCGAAAGGACCCGGGTTTCTCCAGGGCCTCAATTGCGTAGTGATGGCGTGTTTCCTCTGCGGTGAAGGCCAACTTCCGCTTGAAGCGGGGCGCCCGCTCTGACGTCGCAGACGATTCCGCGACTACGTCAATAGAACGCTCATGGGTGGTGGAAGAGTCGAGTGGATGCGATTGCATAGCTGAGAACGCGTCCACCTTCGCGCCAAGGAAGGGTGCCATGAAGCGCGCCCGAATTTCTGGATTCGTTTTCATATGCCTGCTTCTGAGACCTATTGCTAATAGACTGCTAGAAGAGAAATTCCTGAGGACTAATCGCGGGTATAGCCTGAGCTCGCTTGCCGGCGGTTTCGATGTTCTTATCGCCCCGGAATTCCGGGCAAAGTGAAGCCAGGATTCTCAACAAGCCAAGCTTCAACATGCTTAGTTTGACGGTAGTCGCCGCTTGCCGCTGTCGGGGAAATTTCGCAGCAAACCTGAAGCTGGGGCATGGGCCTTCACCAAAGGTCTTAACCTGTCTTGAGTTCTCGGGCTCGGGCAACGGATTTCTATTACGATCGATAGCTACGATTGAGCCGCCGCGCCCATTGACCAGAAATATCTGTTTGCACCGCACGCACAGATAGATGTACGGCCGACGCACAAAGAAGCCCGGCTTCTTAAGCGATCGGATCGCAAAGTTGTGCTTCATCTCCACTGGCGAATAAGGCTTCTCGGAATAGTCGCGTCTTGCCGAGGGATACAGTCGATTGAGCTGGTGGTAACCGACCGGTGAAACTGCCAGAGGCATCTGAATACCGAATTTCGAAACTGGAGCGATGATCCTGATAGGAGAAAAATTACGATGCTGTTTCATAGATGCTTCCATGGTTGCTGCTCACGCAGCTCAACTCATGGAACTTAGATCCAAGCAACCAGCGCGCCAGATACTGTGGTGAAATAGCGCGGCAGACCGGGTCGACTTTAAAGCCGCGCGATCCTTCAAGATTTTTCGCAATTGCGGTTCAGTTCACTTTGTACAGGGGGAGTTTTCGGCGGCATCGCATTTCAAAATGAAAAGCTGCTTCGTTTGAAAATCAATTGTTCTGCCTCGATGACTTAAAGAAATCCCCTTGAAGATTAGGGTTTCTCGCGGGCACGCCTGATGCACTTACCCCGAAGTAACGTGCCGATTCGTTCGGTCGAAACAGGAGTGCTGAAGATGAAAAGAATCGAATTGGTGATCGATCCGGGCACTCTCGACCGCTTCAGGGATGCTGCCAACGTCTTGAACCTGTCGGACTACGACGTGACCGAAGTTCGCCGCACGCTCCCTGCGAGCAGCGTCGCACGCCAACGGCTCTACCGCGGTCGCGAGTTCGTCCTGGATTTGGTCGAGCGGCTGAAGATCGATCTTATGGTTGCGGACGACGCCGCAATGCAAATAGCGCGCGAATTGGTCGAGAGTGTTCGTCCAGAAAGTATGGCGATCCTGAAGTTAGAGCAGACAGTCGTCACTAGTCAGGCTGCCGTTCGCTCGAATCGTATCGCCGCAGTTCCCAATCCTCCGGCGGTGGCAGCCGCGCACTGATTGGGCGATTGCCACGTGACATGGCGAGGTCGATATCCAAGCCACGCCCATCGGGACTCTAACTCGGAACCGCTTAAGTATGGAGAGCAGGAAACGACAGAGATAGTTGGTTATGCCGATTGTCTTATTACTGCTCGTCGTCGTGATCGCAGTTGCCTTATTTCTGGATCGAGGTGCGAGTGACCAGGACAAAGCGAAGCATTCTTCGACCAGGAATCTCACCCGATAGACTCTGATCTCTTAAGCACCTTCATTTAATCCACACTTCAATAGTTACTCGCCCTTGCCGTTGGCGACGTAGGCGAGCACGTGGCACTGTAATTTGTAGTCGCACCTCTTCCTTCTCTGACGTTCAATTTTTAATTGTGCGTGCTCGAGGGTGACGCTCGCCTTGGCAATCGCGTGCGATCAAGGCATCTCGTTCGAGAAAAGCGACCACTTATTGTCCATTACTCTTTGGTTTTCCCGGAGCACCGATCTTGCTTTAGCGGATCAGGATGGCCCAGTCATGGCGCCAAGGAGGAACTGAAAGTGAGCATCGCAATATGGCTTCCGGCGACATTCGTTCTTGGTCTGCTAGGTATAGGCCTGTGCTTCGCGTTTATAGGCGCTTGCGAGAACATTTAGGGAGACACCAATGACCTATCTAACAGCTGTCGTCGCGGCTTTTGTGTTCGTATATCTCGTAACGGCCATGATACGGCCGGAGTGGTTCTAGTCATCAACTATCCGACCCGATAGAGGACGAATGTTATGTGGCTTTTGCCCATTACAATAATAGTACTTCCCGTACTCCTGGCCATCCCAGTGAGCAGCTTTATGGCTCGCATCATGGATGGGAAATATAAGGCCTGGCCCGTATTTGGATGGTTCGAGAAGCGCCTCGACTCTGGCCATCAAAATTGGAAGCAGTACACGGTGACCTTGCTGGTTTTCAACACCATCCTGTATCTGTTTGGTTATCTGGTCCTGTCGTTGCAGCCGTGGATGCCGCTGAACCCGCGCGGTCTCGGGATGCTGGCGCCCAGCACGATCTTCAACACGGTGATCTCGTTCGCTACCAATACCGATATTCAGCACTACTCGGGGGATCAGGCGTTTTCGAATTTCAGTCAGATCTTTTTCTGCATACCGATGTTTTTTCTATCGGCGGCTATCGGCCTCTGCGCCTTGGCCGCGATCATCCGAGCGTTCCGGAGCGATGAGCATCTCGGCAACTTCTTCGTCGATATGTGGCGAGTGGTTGTCTACCTGTTTTTGCCGGCCGCGTTTGCCTTGAGCATCGTGTTTCTGATCCAGGGCATGCCGATGACCTTCCAGAGCAGTTACCAGGTCAACACGCTCGAGCCTGCGGCAATGGGCACTGATAATAACAACCAGCCCAAGCAGCAGACGATCGTGACCGGCCCCTTGGCCGCGTTCGTACCGATGAAAATGCTCGGCACCAATGGCGGCGGTTTCTTCGGGATGAACTCGGCTCATCCGTTTGAGAATCCCACTGCCGGGAGCAACATCTTCACCACCTCATCTTTCATGTTGTTCCCGATGGCCCTGGTTCTCATGTACGGCCGGATGCTCAGCCGCCGCCGACATGCCAACGTCATCTTCGCAGTGATGTTGACGTTGTTAGTCGGCACCGTCCTTTGGGCGATTTATTTCGACACCCTGAAACCCAATCCCGGTCTGACGGCTCATCCAGGTCCGCAAAACTTCGAGATCGCAAGCGCTACAGCGCCGGGCGGCAAGCGGATCATTACTCTGCCTGCCGTGGCTGGACTTCCGGTCGATCAGCATCTTGGCAATCTCGAAGGGAAGGAACTTCGCTTTGGGACCTCCGCCGGTGCGGCCTTCGCCGCGCTTACCGTCGATTTCACCTGTGGTGCGATTATCTGTGAGCACGACAGCCTGAATCCTATCGCCGGCTTGTCGCCGATGTTCGGGATGTGGGTGAACTGCATATTCGGTGGCAAGGGCGTTGGGATGGTCAACCTGCTCTTATTTCTGATTGTTGGAATCTTTGTGGTCGGCCAGATGGTCGGGCGCACGCCGGAGTACTTAGGAAAGAAGATCGGCCCGCGGGAAGTAAAGCTCGCGCTGGTCGCGCTGCTGGTGCATCCGCTGGTGATACTTATGCCGACGGGCTTGTTTGCCGCAACGAGTTGGGGAATGAAGGCGGAGAGCAATCCCGGGCCGCATGGATTCTCGCAAATCGTTTACCAGTTCTCTTCTGATTCAGCTAACAACGGCTCCGCCTTCGACGGTCTAGGTGTCAGCTACGGGCTCAACAACAATCCCAGTCCGGCGCCTGAAGCCGTGCCATGGGACATCGCCGCCGGCTTCGTGATCATGTTCGGGCGATTTCTGCCGATTATTGCTCCTATTGCGATGGCCGGCTTTCTCGGCATGAAGAAGAGCACACCATTCGGATTAGGTACCTTACGCGACGACACTTTTACCTTCGGATGTCTTCTGTTTGGCACGATCGTAATTGTCGGCGCGCTGTTGTTCCTGCCAGTGGCAGCATTAGGACCCGTGGCTGACCACTTAGGGCCAATTCCGTTCGGAGGATAGGGAGACGGTCCCGAGGTAGAACACCGAATATATCGGGCACTTTTCGAAGGAGAAAAAAATGGCCGCAGCCACACCGATACAGAATTTTGAGACGCCTGAACATCCGCGCGCGCAACGGCGGGTCAGAAGCCGGAAGCTATTCGAGCCGGAGCTCGTGCGCGAGGCTCTAAAGCAGTCAATCATCATGCTTCGCCCGGATATTCAGTGGAGCAATCCGGTGATGTTCGTGGTCGAGATTGGCGCAGTGCTTACGCTGCTCTTCATCGTGCAAGCGCTGGTAAGCACCTCCGCGAGCCAGGTTCCGATTACTTATTTCATCGCGCTGGATTTCTGGCTCTGGCTAACGGTGCTGTTTGCAAACTTCGCAACCGGGTTGGCGGAGGCGCGGGGCAAGGCGCAGGCCGAGTCGCTCAGACGCGCCCGAAGCGACACACCGGCTTATCGACTGCGCGGAAAGGACGGTATCGAGGAAGTTCCCTCGAGCGCGCTAAGGCCGGGCGATCGCGTCGTCGTTGAAGCGGGCCAGATGATTCCCGGCGATGGCGAAATTATCGAGGGCATCGCATCGGTCGATGAAGCTGCTATCACCGGAGAGTCCGCCCCGGTGATTCGCGAAGCAGGCGGTGACCGCTCTGGTGTCACTGGCGGCACGCGAGTGATTTCGGATCGAATCGTCGTAAAGATCGTCGCAGCCGCCGGGCGAGACTTTTCTCGATCGCATGATAGCGCTGGTCGAGGGCGCCGTTCGCCAGAAGACGCCCAACGAAATCGCCCTCACCCTCGCTCTTTCCGCACTGACGCTCGCGTTTGTCATCGTTGTGATCCCGCTCTGGCCGATGGCGTGGAACGCGGAACAATACATGGCGACTTACGCGGGAATTACGGGACCGATGAAGAGCCTGGGCACCGACGTTCCGACTCTCGTTGCACTGTTGGTATGTCTCATTCCCACCACGATCGGCGCGCTGCTCGCTGCTATCGGTATCGCCGGGATGGATCGCGCGCTTCAGGCCAACATCCTCACCAAGAGCGGCAAGGCGGTTGAGACGGCGGGCGATATCGACACGGTGCTACTCGACAAGACCGGCACGATTACGATGGGCAACCGTCATGCGACTTCGTTCCTACCCGTTGGCAAGTATACCGAGAATGACGTCGGCCGACTGGCGGCATGGTCGTCGGTCGCCGACGAAACGCCGGAAGGTAAGACCATAGTCGCGCTATATAAGAAGCAAAGCGGTTCGCAGGATCTGATTAACACTCGCGACCTCCGTGTCGTTCCGTTCACGGCGCAAACCCGCATGAGCGGAATCGATCTCCCCGATGGAAAACAGATTCGCAAAGGCGCGGCGGATGCGGTGGTTCGGTACATTCAAAAACAGGGTGGGACAGTCCCGGCCGAACTACATGCAGTCGTGGACGGCGTCGCTACCAGCGGAGCAACCCCGCTGGTCGTCACCGAGGCAAAGCAAGTCGTCGGAGTTGTGGTACTCGAAGACGTATTGAAGCCCGCGATAAGTGAGCGTCTCGAGCGGCTCCACATGATGGGAGTTCGCACCGTCATGATTACCGGCGACAATCCGCTGACTGCGGCAACGATTGCGAAGCGCGCGGGAGTGAACGATTTCGTCGCAGAATGTACGCCCGAATCGAAGCTCGCTTATATCCGCAAGGATCAGGCTGAGGGCAAGCTTGTCGCGATGGTCGGTGACGGCACCAACGACGCTCCAGCGTTGGCGCAGGCGGACGTAGGGCTGGCTATGAATTCCGGGACCCAGGCGGCAAAAGAAGCCGGGAACATGGTTGACCTTGATTCCGATCCGACGAAGCTCATTGAAGTCGTCGAGATAGGCAAGCAGCTGCTCATGACTCGCGGGGCGCTGACCACGTTTTCCGTGGCCAACGACGTTGCCAAGTACTTCGCGATCGTTCCAGCTCTGTTCGCCGGCACTCTTCCATGGGTGAAGGCGATGGACGTTATGCAACTTCATTCGCCGACCTCCGCGATACTGTCGGCGGTCATTTTCAACGCACTCATCATCCCGGCTCTAATCCCCGTCGCGTTGAGAGGCGTGAAGTATGTGCCGCTTGGAGCTGACGCTCTGCTCAAGAGGAATCTGCTCATCTGGGGACTGGGCGGTGTAATCATGCCGTTCGCGGGCATCAAGATTATTGATGTCGTTCTTAGCGCTATGCACATGGTTGCCTGAGCAAAGCTAGTCGAGGATAACAACAATGAAAAACAACATAGTCAAAAGTATGTGGCTGTTGGGTTCTACGGTAGTCCTCTGCTGTCTGATCTACCCACTGGCCGTGTGGGCAATCGGGCAGACGTTTTTCCCGTTCAGCGCAAACGGCAGCATGGTCAACGGACCCGACGGCAAGCCGGTGGGCTCTCTGCTTATCGCACAGCCGTTCACCAAGGACGAGTATTTCCAGCCGCGACCGTCGGCGGCGTCCTACGACGCATCAGCTGGGACTTCGTCCGCACTTTCCGCAAATAACTACATGTTGCGCAATCGAGTGGCGCAGCAGCTGGGTCCTATCGTGAAGTACAAGAGCGGACCAAAGGCGGGCCAGCTGGTGGCGCCTGATATCGAAACATGGTTTCAGCAGGACAGCTTCGGCGGACAGCCGCATATCGTTGCGCAGTGGGCTGATGCTCACAATGCCGTCGCCACGGCATGGGTCAACGCCGATCCCACGCATGACAAGTACATTCAAGACTGGGGCAAGACTCATACTAAGGAGGTTCAGCAATTCATCAAGGACAATCCGGGTACGCCGGAGCCCAAGTCTGCCGACCTGGCTATGGTGTTCTTCGAGAGTTTCTCCAAGGAGAACCCGGGCAAATTTCCGTCCGCAGTGCAGCATCAGACCAAAGATGGCAAGACGGAAACTGTAATCGAACCAGTGAAGGACGGCTCCGACATCCAGTCGAACTTCTTCGACATGTGGCGGCAGGAGCATGCCGATGCGGACTTGCAGGACGTCCCGGGAGATATGGTCACGACTTCTGCATCAGGTCTCGATCCTGACATCACGCTCGAAAACGCAGAGTATCAGCTCGATCGCGTATCCTCTGCGTGGGCCAAGGATACCAAGAAGGATCAAGGTCTTGTGCGCACCGAGATCGAGCAGATGGTCCAGGCGGACGCAGACGCTCCGGTGGGCGGCCTCTTCGGTGAGAAGTTTGTCAACGTGCTGCAAATCAACCTCGCCCTGAGAAACAAGTACGGGCAGCCTCAATAGACCCGCCTCGCGGACCTCGAGTGCGGCAAGCGCTCGGGGTCCCTTTAACCCTCCTCAGAATCCCGAATTCTGCTCAAGTTCTCACGGTTCTGTCGGAATCTCGATTCCGATTCCCGCGGTGCCTCGCCCATCGTTCGACAATGCAAAATGAAACTTCGCGATCTTTCACATTTGAAAGCTTTGGGCTCCTCTGCTGCCACGTCACAAGGCAATCCAAGCTAAATTTTGAGGCATAGCTCTTGCTGAATACCCAATCGAACCGAGGAGAGAATCAAAATGGATTTGACAATCTGGCTGCCTGCGATGTTCGCGTTGGGAATCGTCAGCATGGGCCTTTGCTATGCGTTTCTGATCGCTTGCGAGAACATTTGAGGTAAAACGATGATCTACGTAACTGCTGTTATTGCCGTGTGTTTGTTTGTCTACCTGTTCACCGCGCTGATTCGTCCGGAATAGTTCTAGGCGCGAATAGTTTTCTCTCAAGAGAGGTTACTAACTATGTGGCTCCTTCCTATCTCGATGCTTGTCTTCACGACGCTTTTGGCGATCCCGCTCAGTCGCTACCTCGCGTGGATCATGGACGGTAAAGTATCACGCGCCCGGATTCTTCCGATGGTTCGAGAGCCGGCTGGATAGCGGACCGCAGGACTGGAAGCAGTACACGGCCGCTCTTCTGATCTTCAACACCGTGCTTTTTGTATTCGGCTTCCTGGTGCTGTGCCTTCAGCCGATCGCACCTTTGAACCCACGGGGACTTGGGAATATTAGCGCCGAGCACGATCTTCATGACGGTCTGCTCGTTCATGACTAACACCAACCTTCAGCACTACTGCCGGCGATCAGCACCTTTCGAATTTCAGCCAGATTTTCTTCATCATCACGATGATGTTTGTCTCGGCGTCGGTGGGATTCTGCGCGCTAACTGCAATCATTCGAGCGTTCCGCGGCGAGTCGAAGGTCGGCAACTTCTTTATCGATATGTGGCGGGTCGTGGTCTACACCTTCGTACCCATAGCTTTCATCATAGGCGTGCTGTTCATTCACCAGGGCATGCCGATGACCTTCGCCAGCACCTACCAGGTATCGACGCTCGAACCTGGCGCATTGGGCACCGACGATAAGGGTCAGGCGAAGCAACAGACCATAGTGGTCGGACCGGTCGCGGCAGTTATACCTATCAAACAGCTTGGAACGAATGGTGGCGGATTCTTCGGAATGAACTCCGCCCATCCCTTCGAGAACCCAAGCGCGTGGACTAACTTCCTGGAATGCTTCGGCATGATGCTTTTCCCGTTCGCGCTGGTCTTGATGTACGGCAGAATGCTGGGTCGGCCGCGCCACGCAGCAGTTATCTTCATAGTAATGATGTCCATGATGGTCGGGACGATCTTCTGGACGATCCACTATGACACTCTGAGACCGAATCCCGGTTTGACAGCTCATCCGGAGAGCAAGACTTTTCAAATACCGATGGCGAGTGCGCCGGGAGGAAAGAAAGCATTTACACTCCCCGCCGTAGCCGGACTGCCGATCGACCAACATCTCGGCAACCTGGAGGGCAAAGAACTGCGCTTCGGAACGTCGGCAGGCGCGACCTTCGCGGCGATGACCGTCAACGTGACGTGCGGCGCCGTCAACTGCGAACATGACAGCCTGAACCCGATTGCAGCGCTCGCGCCGATGTGGGGGATGTGGGTGAACTGCATTTTCGGCGGCAAAGGCGTCGGCATGATCAACCTGCTGCTGTTCTTGATCATCGGAGTCTTCATCGCCGGCCAGATGGTGGGCCGTTCGCCCGAGTACCTGGGTAAGAAGGTGGGGGCGCGCGAGATGAAGCTGGCGATGCTCGCTTTGCTTGTTCATCCGATCATGATTCTGATGCCCACTGGCGTGTTTGCAGCGACAGATTGGGGCATCAAGGCGGAGAACAATCCAGGTGCACACGGATTTTCGGAAATCGTGTACCAATTCTCCTCTGCGTCCGCCAATAACGGTTCGGCGTTCGACGGCCTCGGAACAAACTACGGCCTGAATAGCAACCCCAACCCAGCGCCCGAAGCAGTTCCGTGGGACGTAAGCACCGGATTGGTCATGCTGGCCAGTCGCTACCTTCCGATTGTTGCTCCGATAGCGTTGGCGGCATTCCTGGGGATGAAGAAAGAAACACCTTTCAGTTCTGGAACCATGAGGGACGACACGCCAACATTCGGATTTCTCTTGTTGGGCACCATCGTAATCATAGGTGCTCTGCTCTTCCTGCCAGTGGCGGCGTTGGGTCCGCTTGGCCGAGCATTTGGGTCCTATACCGTTCGGAGGCTGACCTGACCGGGATCACGGCATTCGGAGCTACGCCAGAATCAGTTGAGGAAAAAAAGTGGAACCATCTAAGTCAATACAACCGCAGTTTCAAGTAGTTCCGCCGGAGTCGACGCGGTCACCGGATGATTGGACACCCAGGCGCGCGACGGAAAATGGATCTTGTTCGCTCCCGATTTGGTGGGCCAGCTCTAAGACAGGCGTTCGTAATGCTGCGGCCGGACATCCAATGGGCCAATCCTGTCATGTTCGTGGTCGAGATCGGCGCCTTCCTGACGCTCGGCGTTCGTCCTGCAAGCGGCGATAGGCCAATCGCAGAGCCAGGTTCCGATCACCTACTTCATAGCCTTGGACATATGGCTGTTTCTAACAGTGCTGTTTGCCAATTTCGCGACCGCACTGGCTGAAGCACGTGGCAGAGCGCAAGCCGATTCACTCAGAAAGGCGCGACGCGACACACCGGCTTATCGACTGCGCGGAAAGGACACTATCGAAGAGGTTCCTTCGAGCGAATTGCGGCCGGACGATCGGGTAGTAGTTCAAGCGGGCCAGATGATTCCGGGCGACGGCGAGATTATCGAGGGCATCGCGTCGGTCGATGAAGCAGCTATCACTGGAGAGTCCGCGCCGGTGATTCGCGAAGCAGGCGGTGACCGCTCAGGTGTCACTGGCGGCACGCGAGTCCTATCGGATCGCATCGTCGTGCGTATCACCGCCGCCACTGGTGAGTCCTTTCTCGATCGAATGATTGCGTTGGTCGAAGGCGCAGTCCGTCAGCGTACGCCCAACGAGATAGCTCTCACGCTGGTTCTCAGCGCATTCACACTGATCTTTTTGATCGTAGTTGTTCCGCTTTTGCCGATGGCCCGGAATGCCGAGATCTACATGATGGGCTACCTGGGAGTGACGGAGCCGCTCAAGAGCCTCGGTACCGATGTTCCAACCCTGGTCGCTTTGTTGGTGTGCTTGATACCTACGACCATCGGCGCGCTGCTGGCAGCAATCGGAATAGCCGGGCATGGATCGCGCGCTCCAGGCGAACATCATCGCCAAGAGCGGACGGGCGGTAGAAACCGCCGGCGACATCGATGCGGTGCTGCTCGACAAGACCGGCACGATTACGATCGGCAACCGTCACGCAACCAAGTTCCTGCCAGTCGGCAAGTATAACGCTAATGACGTTGGCCGCCTGGCTGCATTGTCGTCGGTTGCGGATGAGACGCCGGAAGGAAAGACGATAGTGGCGCTCTATCGGGAACAGAGTGGTTCACCGGACTTGATCAACGCCAGCGACGCCCGGTTCGTTCCGTTCACCGCGCAAACCCGCATGAGCGGAATCGATCTGACCGATGGAAGGCAAATTCGCAAAGGTGCGCCCGACGCGGTTGCTCGATACGTTCAGAAGCTGGGCGGAAGCGTACCGAAAGACCTACAGGCGATTGTAGACAGCGTCGCCTCCGAGGGTGCTACTCCGCTGGTCGTCACTGAAGGGGCGCAGGTCGTCGGTGTGGTGGTACTCGAAGACGTACTGAAGCCCGCGATAAGTGAGCGCCTGGAGCGGCTCCATAGGATGGGAGTTCGCACCGTCATGATCACGGGCGACAACCCGCTGACCGCCGCAACGATTGCGAAGCGGGCGGGTGTGAATGACTTCGTCGCCGAATGCACACCCGAGTCCAAGCTCGCCTATATCCGCAAGGAACAGGCAGCGGGCAAACTTGTCGCGATGATCGGTGACGGCACCAACGACGCTCCAGCGCTGGCCCAAGCGGACGTTGGTCTCGGCGATGAACTCAGGGACCCAGGCGGCCAAAGAGGCCGGCAACATGGTCGACCTTGATAGCAATCCGACCAAGCTACTCGAAGTAGTCGAGATCGGGAAACAGCTACTAATGACTCGCGGCGCGCTCACGACGTTTTCGATCGCGAACGACGTCGCCAAGTACTTCGCGATCGTCCCAGCCCTATTCGCAGGAACGCTGCCGTGGCTCGTGGCGATGGATGTCATGCATCTACACTCGCCCACTTCGGCGATACTGTCGGCGGTCATCTTCAATGCGCTCATCATCCCGGCTCTGATTCCGGTCGCGTTGAAGGGAGTGAAGTACGTACCGCTCGGCGCTGACGCGCTGCTGCGAAGAAACCTGCTCATCTGGGGCCTGGGCGGCGTAATAATGCCGTTCGCCGGCATCAAGCTGATTGACCTGGTGTTGGTCGCTCTGCACTTAACTGTCTAAGCGGCGTGAATTGAAGGAGTAAGACGATGTCGCGCTATATATCGAAAAGTCTCTGGTTACTGACTTTCGCAGTAGTCATTTGCTGCATCATCTATCCCTTGGCGCTATGGGCGGTCGGACAGACGCTATTCCCTTTCGAGGCCAACGGCAGCATGCTCATGGGACCTGACGGCAAGCCGGTGGGCTCGCGTCTGATCGCCCAGCCGTTCACCAAGGATGAGTACTTTCAGCCGCGACCGTCGGCAGCATCCTATGACGGGTCGGCATCCGCGTCATCCACGCTGGCTGCTTCCAACTATATGCTTCGCAATCGCGTCGCGCAGCAATTAGGTCCTATCGTCAAGTACAAGAGCTGGGCCAAAGGCGGGCCAACTGGTAGCGCCTGATATCGAAGCGTGGTTCCAGCAGGACAGCTTCGGCGGTCAGCCGCATATCGTTGCGCAGTGGGCTGATGCTCACAACGCCGTCGCCACAGCATGGGTCAACGCTGATCCCACGCACGACAAGTACATACAAGACTGGGGCAAGACTCACACTAAGGAAGTTCAGCAATTCATCAAAGACAATCCGGGTACGCCGGAGCCTAAGTCTGCCGACCTGGCTATGGTCTTCTTCGAGAGCTTCTCCAAAGAGAACCCCGGTAAGTTTCCGTCAGCGGTGCAGCATCAGACCAAGGACGGCAAGACGGAGACCGCAATCGAGCCAGTCAAGGAGGGCTCCGACATCCAGTCGAACTTCTTCGACATGTGGCGGCAGGAGCACGCCGATGCGGACTTGCAGGACGTGCCGGGAGACATGGTCACGACCTCTGGCTCGGGTCTCGATCCTAATATCACGCTCCAGAACGCAGAGTATCAGCTAGATCGCGTATCCTCCGCGTGGGCCAAGGACACCAAGCGAGGATCAAGGTCAGGTGCGCACCGAGATCGAACAGATCCTGCAGGCTGATGAATCTCGGCCCCGTTCTATGGCCTGGTCGGCGAGAAGATGGTGAACGTGCTCGAAGTGAACCTGGAACTGCGCAAGCACTTCGGCGCACCGCCAGCGTAAGGTAGCGAACTGCTGAAACCTGTATAGAAGTGCCCGATTTTCTTGCTGGCGGCCGGAGCTTGCTCGTATCGAGCGAGGGCTCAGAATGAAATCCACAGCCACTACCGATGAAGACAAAAAAACGGCGGCAATCCTGAAATGCCTCGATATTGCGGTGATCCTGATAGACATCGACGCGGTTGTTGTCAATCTCAACGAGCAAGCTGCACTGATAGTTGGTATCGATCGCGCAGAGATTCTGGGCCGTTCGTTCTTCAGCCTTGATGAAGACAATAGTCACTACGTAAACGTCCGGACCGCGCCTTCGGAGCGCCCTTGCTTATCCGGGAGGCGAACAGCAGGCCGAAGTAAGTCTGTACGTCCGCGGTCGCGATCATACATATCTTCTCAAGCCTGCACCCCTGAGTCTCGATGATGGTACTCTGTTCGGCACGATAATCACCCTTCATGACATGACTTATCTTCGTGACAAGGAGCGTGCACGCACGAACCTGATCGCCGCGCTTTCGAATGAACTCAGAACGCCGCTGACATCGCTGTCTCTCGCAGTCGAATTGCTTCAGAGAAAAACGCCCGATCCGAAACAGCACGAAATCATCGATACTGTGGTTGAGGATTTGGCTCGCATCCGCGACCTGGCAGACAGTCTTTTGAACGTCACTCGCGATGAAACCACTTCGATCGCGGTACGGAACGTCGCCTTTGATCTTGCCAGGCTCGTGACTTCGGTCGCTAAAAAGTTTTCGCTGCAGGCCGCACAAAAGGAAGTCGCATTGCGCATACATGTGGGAGCCGAGCTCGAGTCTTATGGAGACCCAGTGAAACTCTCCTGGGTGTTCTCGACTTTGATTGGCAACGCGCTGCGCTACACTCCGGAAGGCGGTTCGGTTGAAGTTTCCGCCGATCGATCGGGGCAAGTCCTGCGGTTATCGGTCTCCGATACCGGACCAGGAATTCCGCTCGAAGTGAGCGACCTGGTTTTCGAACAGCAGTGGACTCCGGATGGATTTGAAGGCAGTCATGCGGCTCTGGGCCTGGCGATCGCCAAGGAAATCGTCGAATCGCACAGGGGTCGTATCTTTCTGGATTCCTCCGCTCAGGGCAGCACCTTCGTAGTCCAGCTCCCGCACTCGCGGTGCATCTAAATGGCAAAATTACTCATCGTTGACGATGAAAAAAATATCCGCGACGCCCTCGGCCGCTTTTTGGGATCCCACGACCACGAGATTGCAATAGCCGAAAGCGGGCGTGAGGCACTTGCCCTCACGGAACGCAACGGGGCGTTCGACCTCGTTCTCAGCGACTGGCGAATGGCCGAGATGAACGGACTCGAGCTGCTCACCGAAATCAAAGCGAAATTCCCGACCACGATCGTGATTCTGATGACTGCATATGCCACGGTACAGAATGCTGTAGCAGCGATGAAAGCTGGTGCCTACGACTATGTCACCAAGCCGTTCTCGCTTGATGAGATTCAGCACGCAGTTGATCGCGCGCTTGAAGTGAAGGAGCTGCGGACCGAGGTTCGCGCTCTGCGCAATTCGATCGATGGGGTACCTCTGCTGACTACGGGGAGCGGTGAATATCGTTCCCTTATAGAGACGGCTTTCGCTGCCGCGTCGAGCGACGCGACAGTCCTGCTCACTGGAGAAAGCGGCACCGGCAAGAACGTTCTCGCCACGACAGATCCACGAATGGAGTTCACGCCGCGAGCGGCCGTTCGTCACCGTGAATTGCACCACGCTTTCCGAGCATCTGCTGGAAAGCGAGCTGTTCGGCCACATGAAAGGCTCCTTTACCGGTGCGATAAAGGACAAGCCTGGGCGGCTGGAAGCGGCGAATGGCGGTTCGGTATTTCTCGACGAAATCGCGGAGCTGTCGCCCGCGTTACAATCCAAATTCCTGCGTTTCCTGGAGGATGAGCGTTTCGAGCGCGTAGGCGGAGAGGAAACGATCAAAGTCGACGCGCGTATCATCGCGGCAACCAACCGCAGTCTTCCGCAAGAGATCAGCGGCGAGCGGTTTCGCAGCGACCTATACTACAGATTAAATGTCATCAGCCTCCGCGTGCCCGCGCTGCGCGAACGAACCGAAGATATTCTGCCGCTCGCCGAAATGTTTCTCACCGAGACTGCCGCTCGCAACAGCCGGACTGGATTGCAGTTTTCGGACGACGCTCGCAAAGCGCTGGTCGCCTATTCATGGCCCGGCAACATCCGCGAATTGCGCAATGCCGTCGAACGCGCAGTCGTGTTGAGCCGCGGCGCGACCCTGCGCAAGGAAGATTTGCCCGACATCCTTTTTCACTCAAGCGTTCCACGGGACCGAACTCTGCCCGAACAGTCAACACTAGAGCAGATGGAGCAGGAGCACATCCGGCGCGTGCTCGCGTTGGCGCCCACTTTCGAAGATGCAGCGGCGACCTTGGGCGTCTGCATTTCGACGCTGTGGCACAAGCGAAAACGGTACCATCTCGATTGAGCTCTTCATTGAGCGGAAGCCACTGTGAAAGACTTTAGCGGATGCTTCACAGCGCTGATTACTCCATTGCGTGAGGGAAAGGTCGATGAAAAGGCCTTTCAAGCCCTGATCGATTGGCAAGTGAAAGAAGGGATTAACGGCTTAGTCCCCTGCGGGACGACTGGCGAGTCACCAACGCTGAGCCACAGGGAGCACATGCGGGTGACCGAACTATGCATCGCGGTCGCAGCGCACCGAGTCCCCGTGATCGCCGGCACCGGCTCCAACTCCACGGAGGAGACGATCGACTTTTCCAGACACGCCGAGAAGGCCGGCGCTGATGCGCAACTTGTGGTCACGCCGTACTACAACAAACCCACGCAGGAAGGGCTCTATCAGCACTTCAAGGCGGTGCACGATCATAGTGGCCTGCCGATCATCATCTACAATGTCCCGGGCCGTTCCGCTGTCGATATGTCGGTGGATACCATGGTGGAACTTGCAAAACTGCCGCGGATCATCGGCGTCAAAGACGCGACCGCCGACCTTTCCCGTCCGCTCTATACTCGGCTCGCCATGGGCGAGGATTTCTCCTTGCTGTCAGGAGATGACGCGACCGCTCTCGCTTTTTTGGCGCAGGGCGGTGACGGCGTCGTCTCGGTAACATCAAATGTCGCGCCAAAAATCTGTGCCGCGATGCAGGCCGCCTGGCGGTCGGGTGCGGTCAGGGAGGCGCAACGCATCAATGAAATCCTCGCGCCGCTAAATCGGGCGCTCTTCCTCGAGACGAGTCCTTCTCCTGTCAAATACGCGGCAAGTCTTCTTGGTTTGTCGACGTCGGAAGTACGTCTGCCCTTGTGCGAAATCAGGGATAGCACCAAGTCCAGGGTGCGCGATGCGATGGCTCGGGTCGGGCTAGTCCAGATAGAGGATCAGACGAATGCCTAACCCAGGGCCGGCCACAACGCCAACCGAAAGCCGGCCCATGTCGCACTAAGGCGAACTTTTTTACGTTCGGGGTGAACTGCGCCGCGATAAGGTTTGCGGCTGCGTATCTTGATCGAATTTGAAGATTGCGATGCTTTCGGGATGGACTGATTCGAGAACGGCGTGAACGGTGGGTTTAGTCTCTTCATCGAGGACCGCGAAATCGACCTTGACCCTCGAGGTAGCGTCGGGAGCGTACTCGCCCGCTGCAGCGAGCGGTTGATGGTCCCAACGCTTGGTAGGGTTCTCAGATAAATCAAATCCGAAGATCCCAAGCCGTCGGGCGCATCGGTGAAAGTCGTCCAACGCTGAGCGCTTAACTACTGCCTCTATTCTTTTCATCGGGTTTGTTTGCCTCAAGGGATAATACCCAGCAGGAACCATGCCCGCGAAAAACAGCATTAGGATTCGATGTTTTTGACTCTGATGACTTTCCAGACATTCAGTCTTTAAATGTTGGCCACTTCATTTTGCGATGTTGAGCCCGAGTGTATGCCGAGCGTCTATCGAGGAGGCCTTGGGCGAGTCTCGTCCCCTTAGCGTCGAGCTCTCCTGACCCGATACTCGTGGTTCCGATATGCAGCTCTTGAACGTTGGCGGCGCCAGGTACTGGAAATGAAATTCTATTTCGATGGTTCGACGTAGAGCGTAATCCGACCGAAACCTTCCGAACCAGACCGGGCAGGCTTGCCGGTAGACGAATCATAACTAAGGAAGTAGTGTACATCCAAGACGGTATATGACGCCCATTTTCCAGGTCCCTCAAGAGTGAGGAAAAGGCGTTCTCCGGAACGTGGAATGAATCTAACTTTCGCGAACGGTGTTTTTGCTACGATTTCCTTCTTGTCGACATCGTATAACTCAAGACAGCTCTCGTTTTCCTTTTCTGTGGCCATGTATGCAACTCCTATACAACCCGAACGATGCGGGCGTCAAATTGGTGGTTGCTGTGAACCTTGGTCAAACCTTTCTGGATCAAGTCTAGCCGAGCGAGCTGGAATTTTCCATGTTCAGCTCATGGAACTGTGCCAAGGACAGGAAGGCGAGTCTGCATATGTTGGCTAAGCCGTTGAGTTCTTCCCCTCTGTCGCAAGAGCGATCGCTCGCTCACAACCAAGAGTTCGCATTCGGGAGATCGTGGCTATGAAAGATAATTCGCCCAAACGAAAAATTAAGCGCAAACAATACGAAACCGAACTGCGCAAGCTCCAGGCTGAGCTTTGTAGATTGCAGGAATGGGTGAAACACAAGGGCTTGCGCGTGATAGTCGTGTTCGAGGGCCGTGATGCGGCCGGCAAAGGTGGAACGATTAAGGCCATTACTGAGCGTGTCAGCCCACGCGTATTCCGCATCGCCGCGCTGCCAGCGCCGTCCGACCGCGAAAAGTCGCAGATGTACATTCAGCGCTATGTGCAGCATTTTCCGGCGGCGGGCGAAGTCGTGATCTTTGATCGGAGTTGGTACAACCGGGCGGGAGTGGAATATGTGATGGGCTTTTGCACCGAGGAGCAGCGTCGGCAGTTTCTCGAACTGTGCCCGCCAGTCGAAAAATTTATCGTGGATGGTGGCATTCAAATCGTTAAGATCTGGCTCGAGGTCAGTGACGACGAGCAAAAACGTCGCTTCGAGGCACGCCTTCATGATCCGCTGCGCCAGTGGAAACTCAGCCCCATGGACCTGCCTTCGCGCAGCAAATGGTTCGAGTATTCGCGCGCGCGTGACTTGATGCTTGCGGCCACGGATACAAAACACGCTCCCTGGTACATACTGAACTCCGATGACAAGAAGCGCGCACGTTTGAACTGTATCCGCCACCTCCTGAGTTTAATTCCCTACAAGGACGTTCCGCGTGAGAAGGTCAAGGTGCCGAAACGTGCGACCAAAGGAGCCTACGACGACAAGGCCTCACTGAAGGGGAGGAAATTCGTGTCGGAGAAATATTGAAGATGGCGCGCTCGATATCCTCTGACACAATTTCGGGACGGCCGCTTTCCGAGATGTTACTGATCGAAGAAAACGAGTTTGAGAACTGCGAAGACACCGACCGTAGGCGGTGCAAAGAACTACCCGGTCGATGCCAACATGACCAATGGGGTTCGCATTCCTGGCCTCTCCCTCCGAGTATCGAGTATGTGCCCTCTCGCACCAGGTAGACGGGCTCCTTCCCTCCAGAAGACCTCAAGCCGGCTCGCCGCGAAATAGGACTTTAGTCCGATAGGACGAACCATCAGACCAAGGTCTGATTTACGGAAATCCTCCTTGCGACGAATATCAGACGCCATGAAAATCTAGTGAACCGTTCCAATGTCTGACTGGTAACTCGCAGCATGGCGCAGAACGGTGTACAGGAATACTGTCCATCAGCGTGGGTGAGTATCGCGACGGCACTCGCGCGATGATTAAAGGTTCCAGGCGATTATGAAAAAAAAGCCGGCGTGGGTTCTTGTTTGGCGCATTGCCTCTGCAGCAGCCGTTTCGATAGCAATTTTGGGATGCGGTCATAAAGCTCCGCCAGCGACAGATTCGCTTCCAGTGACCGTACAGGCTGTGGCCTCGGCGAAGGGCGCGGCGGGCGGCGGCTATTCGGCGAATATCATCGCCGATACGCAGGTGGACGTTGCCTTCAAGGTGAACGGCTACGTGCAATCGATCCTGCAGGTGAAAGGCGCGGACGGAAAGCTGCGCAATCTTCAGGCGGGCGACCCGGTGACCGCAGGTGCGGTGCTCGCAGTCGTGAAAGACGATACGTACCGGAACAGCCTGGTGAAGGCTCAAGCCGATTTGCAGAACTCGCGCGCCTCGTTGAGCAAGTCCAAGGCGGATTTCGCCCGCTATACGCACCTGTTGGAGGAGCGCGTCGTGGCGAAGGCCGAGTATGACGCCGCCAAGCAGCAGTACGAGTCGGCGCAGGCTGGGGTCGGCGCCTCGCAAGCCGCGGTCCAACAGGCGCAGGTCGATCTCGCCGACTGCAAGCTCAAATCGCCGATGAGCGCGCTGGTGCTCGATCGCAAGATCGAGGTCGGCACGCTGGTGTCGCCCAACACTATCGGTTTTCAAATTGGCGATACTGGCAAGGTCAAAGTGGTCTTTGGCGTGCCGGGCGCGATTGTCGGCGAGTTGAAACCCGGCGCGGAGATCTCGGCCACCGTCGACGCGTTTCCCGGCCAGACCTTTAAAGGCACGATTTCCAAAGTGGCCGCAGTCGCGGATCCCAACACCCGCGTATTTGATATCGAGGCGACGATTCCCAACCCCGACGCCCGTCTGCGCGTCGGTATGATTGCCGCGCTTCATCTGCCGGTCACCGCGCAAGCGGCGAGCATGATGGTGGTGCCGACGAGGGCGATAGTGCGGCCGCCCGACGATCCGAAGGGCTACGCGGTGTACGTCGCGGAAAAGGACGCCGACGGCAAGCTGACCGCACAGTTGAAGAAGATCGAAATCGGTCCCGTCGTTGGCGACGAAGTCTCCATCGAGTCAGGGCTCGACCCCGGTGCGCAGGTGATTATCAGGGGCGCGGATGTAGTGTTCAACGGCGCCAGTATCACTGTCGTTCCTTAGGCGCGATTCCAATGGCACATCGACCTGACGCTGAAATAATCGCGACTACTCACAACACGGCGCGCTTCTTTACCGAGAACCGCCAGATTTCGTGGGTCGCACTCCTGATCGTGATTGCCTGGGGCCTCTACGGCTACCAGAAAATGCCCAAGCGCAAGGATCCCGATATCCCGGTCAAGGAAGCGCAGGTGATATGCGCATGGCCGGGCGTCAGCGCTGACCGCGTCGAGCAGCTCGTCACGCGCAAGATCGAGGAGAAACTGGCAGAGGTCTCCGAGGTTCGAGCGCCGTCGGCCGAAGAGTACTCGATCAGGTCGGTGACGCTCGACGGAGTGTCGGTCGTCAACGTACAGGTTGACTACAACGTCAAGGACCTTAAGCCCATCTTCAACGAGATGGACTTGAAGCTCAGAAGCATCACGGACTTGCCCAAGGGTGCCGGCCCGATCCAGTTCTTCAGCGGCTTTGGCGATACGGCGGCGTTGATGTTGACAGTGGCCAGTCCGAAGGAAACCGAGGTCGCTATCTCGCTGCGCGCCAAGGAGATCGCAGCGGCGATAAAGGCGACTCGGGGCAGCGGAGCCGAGGCGTCGAAGCGCGCAACAGTAGTGGTCGCGTTTCCGATGAGTATCGATCCGCCGAATATCGGCGAGAGCGTCAGCGGGATTCTTGGACCGTGCCTGGAAAAGCGTGGCGCCCTCGGTAACATCCGTCCGATTGCGGGCAAAGGCTTCGTTGGCCTCGACGGCATCGCGAACTCCGACGACGGGCTGCAGCAGGCATTCGTCGGGTGCGTCGAGGAAAGATACGGCTCGGCTTCGTTAGATCCGGACATTTGGCAGCCCGTCGTGATTCGCAATCCCGATGACGCCCAGGCGCAGCTCGATACGGTCGCGGGAGACAAGTACACCTTCCGTGAACTCGACGATTTCACCGATTTGATCAAGCGCGGACTGACCGGCGTGCCGCAGGTATCGAAGATCCTGATTTCGGGAGACCTGCCGCGGTGGATCCATCTCGAATATTCGCAGTCCAAGCTCGCCAGCTATGGCATCACACCGAGCAAAATCGCGCAGGTGCTGGCTGCGCGAAATATCGTAGCGCCCGGAGGCGCGCTCGAAACCAATGGCCGCAATCTAATCGTGCTGCCATCGGGCGAGTTCAAGAGCGAAAAGGACGTTGGAGACGTAATCATCAGTAAGTCGGCAACCGGTACGCCCTTGTATCTTCGCGACCTCGTCACGATCAGGAGCGGCTACCAGGACCCCGCGCGATATCTTAACTACTACACCGTGCGCGACTCCGCCGGCGGATGGCAGACGCATCGAGCGATCACGAGCGCCGTGCAAATGCGTTCCGGCGAACAGATTCACTTATTCGGCGAGAACGTCGATCACCAGCTAGCGCTGCTGCGCCAGCAACTGCCGTCGGATCTGATTCTTGCGCGAACCTCGGACCAGCCGCGGCAGGTCGAGGAAAACGTCGAGCTTCTCAATCATGCGCTCGAGGAAGCGATCGTGCTGGTCGTCATCACGGCGCTGATCGGGTTCTGGGAATGGCGCTCGGCGCTGCTGATGGCGGTATCGATGCCGCTGACTCTTCTAATGACGTTCGGCTTCATGGACCTGGTTGGATGGGACATCCAGCAGGTCTCGATCGCATCGCTGATCATCGCGCTGGGCCTGCTGATCGATGACCCCGTAGTGGCCGGCGACGCAATCAAGCGCGACCTTGACGCTGGTCATCCGGGAATCGTGTCGGCGTGGCTGGGACCGACCAAGCTGGCGCGCGCGATCCTGTATGCAACGATCACTAACATAGTCGCTTACCTACCGTTCGGTTTGCTCACTAAAGACACCGGCAAGTTCATAGTTTCGCTTCCGGTCGTGATGACGGCATCGTTGATCGCCTCGCGGCTGGTCTCGATGACATTTATCCCGATGCTGGGTTATTACTGGCTGCGCCCGGCCAAGAAAAAACCGCTGCCGATCGAAGAGCAGCGCCGCCAAGGCTTCACCGGCTATTACTACCGCACGGGACATTGGTGTTTGGAACATCGATGGCTGACCCTGGCAGCCTCGATAGTTTTTCTGGTTGTAGGATTCAAGTTGGGCGGGCTGCTTCAGTCGGCATTTTTTCCGATCGATCTCCAGTTCCTGTCGACCGTGGATATCTTTCTGCCCAACAGCAGCGCGTTGAGCGAGACCACGGCGGCAGCGGCGAAAGCGCGTGAGATAATTAAGCAGCAAGCAAATAAGGTCGACGCCGAAGAATCGACCGCCGAACATCCGAGTCACATCCTGAAGTCACTGACCACTTTTGTCGGCGGCAGCGGCCCGCGCTTCTGGTACTCGCTGGCACCAGAGCCAAAACAGGTCAACTATGCGCAAGTCGTCATCGAGATTGACGACAGGCGCCGTATGGCGCGGTTCGCAAAAGTGCTGCAACCCGCACTCACGGCGGCGATTCCCGGCGCATACATGGACGTGCAGGAGTTGCAAACCAACGGCTCCAAGAATCCCATCGAGATTTTCGTAAGCGGC
This sequence comes from uncultured delta proteobacterium, assembly GCA_963814715.1. Taxonomy (GTDB): domain Bacteria; phylum Desulfobacterota; class Binatia; order Binatales; family Binataceae; genus Binatus. The sequence goes on along the minus strand of CAWFDW010000002.1, from coordinate 1,421,627 downwards.
CGCGCGGAGTCCACACTTAGCGGCGAGACCGAGGATATCGCGACACTGAGCAAGCTCGCCAACAACGTCGAAAACATTCTGCGCGCGGTCCCGGACGCGCGCCGGGTTCGCAACGACTGGTTCGGCCAGACGATGGTAGCGCGGCTCCAAATCGATCCCGATCGCGCCAACCTGGCCGGCGTTTCGAACGAAGATGTCGCCGCGTCCACTACTGCCAGCTTGAGCGGCACGCCGGTGGCGACACTACTCGAGGGAGACAAGCAAATCCCCGTCGTCGCCCGCCTTTACCGGCGCGAGCGCGCAACCGTGCAGGATCTGGAAAATCTTTACGTCTATCCGTCCGGCGGCGGCAAGCCGGTTCCACTTAAGGCAATCTCGTCAGTGCAGTACCGCCTCGAGACGCAACGAATCCGCCGCCGCGCGCACTACCGCACGATAACAGTCGCGGCATTCACGGCGCCGGGCGTGCTGGCTTCGGAAGTCCTCAACGAAGCGTTGCCGAAGATCAAGGAACTTCAGGCTACATTACCGGCCGGCTACAAGATCGAAATCGGCGGCGAGTATGCCAAGCAGCAGACCGGATTCGCAGAGCTAAGCGTCATACTGCTGATCTCCTGCCTCATGATCTATGTAGCGCTGGTCATCCAGTTCAACAATGCCATCAAACCAATACTGGTGTTTATGTGCGTGCCATACGGTGTAGTCGGCGCGCTGCTGGCGCTGCTCGTGATGGGCACGCCGTTTGGCTTCATGGCATTCCTCGGTATAGCCAGTCTGATAGGTGTCATCGTCAGTCACGTTATTGTGCTGTTCGATTTTATAGAGGAGATGCACGAGAAGGGTGAACCGTTCATGGAAGCGGTCCTCGACGCGGGCATCGAGCGGCTGCGTCCCGTTCTGATCACGGTTGGCGCTGCGGTGCTCGCATTGTTTCCGCTCTCAATTCGCGGCGGCCCGCTCTGGGAGCCACTATGCTACGCGCAGATAGGTGGCCTGACTGTCGCGACTTTCATAGAACTGCTGCTGGTGCCGGTGTTCTACGGAATATTCGTGCTCGACTTGAAAATCATCAAGTGGGACACAACGAACGAACATGCTGCGCCTGGCACAGTGATTCCTCTCCGCGGCACGGCGGAAGACTGATCCTGGAATCGTTGTCGTTTTACCGCGAAGAAGACTTGTTACTTCACTATGCAGGGCTTCGCGTTCCAGATCTCGGCGGCGTACTCCGCGATGGTGCGATCGCTGGAGAATTTTCCGGAACCCGCCACATTCAAGATGGCCTTACGCGCCCATCCGTCGGAGTCCGCGTAAAGCTTGCCTAGCTTTTGGTCCGCCTCGAGATAGGACTTAAGGTCAGCGAGGTGCATGTAGTAGTCGTGCGTCAGAAGGACGTCACGCAACGGAGTGAAGATGCCTGGTTCACCGCGGCTGAAGTGGTCTGAAAAGATCAGGTCCAGCGCCGCGCGCGTCTCTGGCTCATGGTTGTAGTGCCAGTGCGGATCGTACCAACCGCGGCTGTCCGCTACCTGCTGCGCCGTCAGTCCGAACAGAAAGAAATTCTCCTCGCCGGCTTCCTCAGCCATTTCGATTGTCGCACCGTCGCGCGTGCCAATCGTCAATGCCCCGTTCATCATGAACTTCATATTGCTGGTGCCGCTCGCTTCGTATCCGGCGGTGGAGATCTGGTTGGACACATCGGTGGCGGGGATCAGGCGCTCCGCCAGCGAAACGCAGTACTCCGGGATGAACACAACTTTCAGCCGATTGCGCATCGCGGGATCGTTGTCGATGGTGTCGGCGAGGTTGTTGATGAATTTTATGATGACCTTTGCCAGATGGTAGGCAGGTGCGGCTTTGCCGGAGAAAAAGAAGGTCCGCGGCACCATCTCGAGACGCGGATTGTCCCGCAGCCGGTCGTACATCACGACAATGCGCAACGCGTTGAGCAGTTGCCGCTTGTATTCGTGGATGCGCTTGACCTGGCAATCAAAGATAGAGTCCGGATCGACGCTCTGTCCGGAAGTCGATTTGAGCCAATTGGCAAACCGGGATTTGGCGTCGCGCTTGGCCTTGCGAACCTTATCTCGAAAGCTCTTGTCGTCAGCGAGCGGTCGTAGCTTGCTCAGTTGATTGAGATCGGTCATCCAGCTATCGCCGATGGCGTCGGTGATCGTGCTGGAGAGCGCGGGATTTGCCAGCAACAGCCAACGTCGCGGCGTGACGCCGTTGGTCTTGTTGCTGAATCGATCCGGAAACATTTCGGCCAGGTCCTTAACGGTCATGGTGCGCAGCAACTCGGAATGAATGGCCGCCACTCCATTCGTACTGTGCGTGCCAACGATGGCCAGGTTTGCCATCCGAATCCTGCGCTGAGATCCCTCCTCCACCAGGCTAACGCGGCTGACGCGTTTCTCGTCCCCAGGAAAACGAGACTCGAACATCATTCAGGAATCGCCGATTGATCTCGAAGATGATTTCCAACTGACGCGGCAGCATCATCTCGAACCATTCAAGAGGCCACTTCTCGAGAGCTTCGGGCAGCAGAGTATGATTCGTATACGCCAACGTCCTTCGGGTGAGATCCCAGGCTTGATCCCAGCCGAGGTGCGCTTCGTCGAGCAAAATCCGCATCAACTCCGGCACCGCCATCGTCGGGTGCGTGTCGTTGAGCTGGATAGCGACTTTGTCGGGAAGCGCGTTCCAATCTTTGTTGCTGCGCCGGAACCGCCGCACGAGATCTGCGAGCGAGCAAGCGACCAGAAAATATTCCTGGATGAAGCGCAGGCCCTGTCCCATGCTGGTGGAGTCGTCCGGGTAGAGGACGCGGGTGACGGATTCGGCAGCCAGAGATTCGGCTAACGCACCGACGAAATCGCCGCTGCTGAATTCCTGAAAGTCGAAGTAGTCTGATGTGGCCGCTGTCCAAAGGCGGAGCGTATTGATGGTCTTGCCACCGTAACCAACGATCGGGCGATCATACGGAATCCCGTACAACGTAGACGGCTTGCCAACAACGGCGCGCAAGGTTCCACTGCGCAACTCGAACGAGCAGTTCAGCTTCACTTCCACCCAATCGTGCGAGCGTTTCACCTCCCAGGGATCGTGACGCCGCAGCCAGTTGTCAGGCTGTTCCTGCTGCCAGCCGTTGCGGATCGACTGTTTGAAGATTCCGTATTCGTAACGCAGCCCATAACCGATGGCGGGCAGTTGCATCGTCGCCATCGAGTCAAGAAAGCAAGCTGCAAGACGCCCAAGTCCACCGTTACCGAGACCTGCGTCGGGCTCTTGCTCGAGTATTTCGAACCAGTCCAGGTTCTTCTGCTCGATAGCTTGTTTGGCGACCGGATCGAGCAGGAGGTTCGTCACATTGTTGGCCAGCGACCGGCCGATGAGGAACTCCATCGAGAGGTAGTAGATGCGCTTCGGGTTCTCGCGATCGTAAGTTCGATCGGTAAGCAACCATCTCTGCGAAAGGACATCGCGCACGGAGCGAGCGATCGCCTCGAAGCGCTCGCGCTGGCCTGCCCTCGGAAGATCGACAACGTTGTCGAAGATAAGATGGCGTTCGTAGAGTCCGTCATCCGTCCCCGAGAACTGAACTGGACCGCATCCGTACTGTTCGAAGAGTTTCGATACCGCATCACGCCCAGTCGGTTTTGGAGGAGCACCCATTTTCTTTTCCCTGCCCTTATGGAATTGCGCTTCTACTACATTGTGTCTACCGCTAAGCGAGCACTTCGGCCATCCGACCAGAGTCTGATTTCTCGCATACAATTCTGTTGAGAGAATCCAGCGCATTGCGAGAGCCCTGCAATTAGTCGCAGAGTGACTCAATGCGCTGTACGAACTGTGCGTTCGAAAATCCAGCAGGCGGAAAGTTCTGCTCTGAATGCGGAACTGGATTGCCCCGCGGCTGCCCACAGTGCGGCGCGGCTAGCGCGTCGACGGCAAAGTTCTGCAGTGAATGCGGTGCTGCGGTCAGTGCGCCGGTTGCCTCACCAGCTTCCGAGACACCATCCGTCCTGCCGCGAGAAGTCGTTGGCGAGCGGCGCCATCTGACGGTGTTGTTCAGTGATTTGGTGGGCTCGACCGAGATATCGGCGCGGCTCGATCCTGAGGAGTTCCGAGAACTGGTGGCGGACTATCATCGCGCGACGGCCGAAGCGATCACCCGCTTCGGCGGCTATGTGGCGAAATTTCTTGGCGATGGCGTGATGGCGTACTTCGGATGGCCCGAGGCGCACGACAACGACGCCGAACGCGCTGCGCGTGCGGGACTCGCGATCCTCGAGGGAATAGCCGCACTAAACGATCGAGACGCGAAGAGTGACCGTCCCAAGCTCTCGGTGCGCGTCGGCATCGATACCGGCAACGTCGTGATCGGCAAGGGTGGCGCCAGCGAGTCGGAAGTCTTCGGCGACGCCGCCAACATCGCCGCGCGAGTGCAGTCGGCAGCCGATCCGGACGCGGTGATTGTCACCCCGGCGGTTAACAGGCTGGTCTCGGGCCTGTTCGTGGTCGAGGCGCGCGGCGCTCATCAGCTCAAGGGAATCGCCACGCCGCTCGAACTGTATCGAATCGTGCGGCTGAGCAGTGTGCGAAATCGTCTGGCTGCATCGATGGTACGAGGTCTTACGCCGTTTGTTGGACGTGACGATGAAACGCGACTTTTGTGGAGTCGCTGGGAACGCGCAAACAATGGCGAGGGGCAGGTCTTGTCGATCGTCGGTGAAGCGGGAATCGGCAAGTCGCGCCTGGTGCGCCAGTTTCGCAAGCGGCTGGCTCCGACCTCGCATCTCTGGATCGAATGCGCCGGTTCGCCCTATTTTCAGAACACGCCCTTCTATCCGATCGCCGACATGCTTCAACAGAACTTCGCGCAACGCGGCGACGGATCGGACGCGGAGAAGCTAAGCGGATTGGAACGAGCGCTCGAACTCGCGGGATTGAAGCTGGCTGAAGCGGTTCCGCTTATCGCGCCGATGCTGAATCTACCCATGGGCGAGAAGTATCCGCCGCTGACGCTTTCTCCCGAGCAGCAACGCAAACGGCTCATGACGACACTCGCTCGATGGCTTTTCGCCGCCGTGCAATCGGTAGTGATGGTCGTCGAAGATTTGCATTGGTTCGACGCGTCCTCGCTGGAGCTTATGCAATTGCTTGCGGAGCAAGCAGCAACGGCCCGCGTGATGTTGGTCTGCACGGCTCGTCCTGAGTTTCGTGCGCCATGGACCCCGCGAACGCATCACACGCACTTGACCTTGAATCGACTGACCGCGCGCGATGTGCGCGAGCTGGTGGTACAAGTGGTATCCACCAGTGCGCTGTCGGGCGAAGCAATTGACAAGGTGATCGAGCGCACCGGCGGCGTGCCGTTGTTCGTCGAAGAGTTGACCCGCGCAGTGCTCGAGCAAGGCGATTCCAAGCTCTCGTCGCGGGAGATTCCTGCCACGTTGCACGACTCGCTGATGGCGCGGCTCGATCGACTCGGGCCGGCCAAGGAGGTCGCGCAGATCGCGTCAGTCATCGGGCGGGAATTCTCCTACGAGTTGCTCTTCGCTGTGTCGATGATGCCCGACGGTGATTTGCAGTCTGCGCTGACAAAGCTCAGCAATGCTGAATTGATTCATGCTCGCGGTATCCCGCCCGAGGCGAACTATACGTTCAGGCATGCGCTGATCCAGGACGCCGCATACGAAGCGCTGCTCAAGAGCCGCCGCCGCGAGTTGCATCGACGCGTCGCCATCGCCATGACTGAGACATTTCCTGCGCTGGCGGAGACTCAACTCGAAAGCGTCGCGCGACACTGGACCGATGCGGGCGAGACAGCGAAGGCTATTGCGGCATGGCGAAAGGCTGGGGACATCGGGTCCAAGCGGTACGCGTTCACGGAGGCTGAAAATGCGTATCGGCACGCGCTTGATCTGATCAGAGCGCAGGCCGAGTCGCGTGAACGCGATGCACAAGAGCTAGAGCTTATGAATCGGCTGGTGCCGGTGCTCCAGCTGGCAAAAGGATGGGCCGCGCCCGAAGCCGCTGAAGCGATCGCGTACACTCGATCCCTCGCAGAAAAGACCGACAATCTCGGGCAACTCTTGCTACAGGTGGTTGGCGCTTTTGTCAGTAGCGTTAGCCGAGGCGACCTGCCAGCGGCGAGTGCGCTCGCCGCTCAGGTATCTGATCTTGCGATGCGCGAGGGCAGTCCCGCCGTTCTGGCACTCGCCCGAGTGGGCGAGGTTACCACACGCTACTTCCGGGGAGACCTGAGCGGCGCCGAAGACAATTTTCTGGCTGGTGCAGACTTGTTCGAGACTGCGGGCGAAAGATTTCCGACCACAGTAGCCTCCGGATTTGGTTTTGGAAGCCACGTTGCCTGGATGCTGGGACGCGCGGATACAGCGCGCGACCGAATCCGCCAGGCGATTGCCGCAGCGACTAAGCTAAAGAGTCCCTTTGAGTTGGCGTACGCTCAGTATCTGGCCGCGATGCTGCATCTCTTCGTCAGGGAATTCGCGGACGCAAAAACTTTCGCGGAGAAATCGATCGCACTGTCAGACGAGTATGGGATTCGGCAGTACTCGGCCGGGTCTCGAGTCTTCCTCGGTCTGGCGGAGGCTGCCCTCGGCCATCCAGCGCAAGGGATGCCGACTATCAATATGGGCTTGGAAGGTCTAAACGAAAGCGGGGGCGTAGTCGCGATGACTCTATATCTTAGCTGGGTCGCGGTGGCCCAGTCGCTCGATGGCAAAGTGCCGGAGGCGCTTGTGACGATCGATAAAGCATTGCAAGTGAACCCCGAAGAACTCGCTTGGAGGCCCGAGGCCCTAAGAGTACGTGGGGAATTGCGGCGTAGACTTGATAAGATTGACGAAGCGGAAACCGATTTCCGCGCGGCAATCGCACTTGCGCAGAAGATGGGCGCGAAGGCATGGGAACTGCGCGCCGCGATGAGCTTGGTGCGGATGCTGAGACAGCGCGGCGATCTCGCTGAAGCGCGCGACCTGCTAGGCCCGCTCTTCGCGAGCTTCACCGAAGGCTTCGACACCGCCGACATGGTGGAATCCAAAGCACTGCTCGCAGAATCTCCGATCAAAGCGCCACGAGGCGGCTTCAGTTGAATTCGGTCGATCAGCCTGGACGAACCCAAGTCGAACTCTGGATAGGCGGAACCGCCGTCGTCCTACTCGGACTTGGATGCCTTCTCGTCTTGCGTCCATTTGTATCCGCGGCGCTATGGGCTCTCATTCTCTGTTTCACAACTTGGCCGCTGTTCCTGCGCCTTGAAGACATTCTCGGCGGACGACGGACGCTGTCTGCGTTGATCGCTACGTTGTTCCTGGCTGCGGTCATAGTGGTGCCGGTTGTGATCCTGGGAGCTACGCTGGCGGACAATGTATCGGCACTGATCTCCGCAAGTCAGAAACTGATCCACGAAGGTCCACCGAGTCCGCCTGATTGGGTCTCGAGCATTCCGATGATTGGCAGCCATGTCGCCGACTACTGGAACCATCTGGGCGAGAGCAGCTCTGTGAGGCTCCACGAGTTGTCCAGGATGCTACCGGCAGCGAAGACAATCGTCTTGTGGGGCGGGGGCGCACTTGCCGAAGGCATCTTTCAGATCACTCTGAGCCTGCTCATCGCATTTTTTTTCTATCGCGACGGACATGCCGCTGCCAATCAACTCCACGCCACGTTTCATCGGGTCGCGGGAGAAGAAGGCGATCGTCTTCTCGATCTCGCCGGTGCAACGATTCGTGCGGTCGTTTACGGAATTCTCGGAACCTCGCTTCTTCAGGGCGTGATCGCGGCGGTTGGTTTTGCTATCGCCGGTGTCCCGGGCTCCGTAACCTTGGGGTTCGTGACGTTCGTACTGTCCCTGGTACCGGGCGGACCACCTATCGTCGCGGCGCCGGCTGCCTTTTGGCTGTATCGACAAGGGTCTCCCGGCTGGGCGGTCTTCATGATGGTGTGGGGACTGATGGTCGGAGCACTGGACAATATTGTTAAACCTCTACTCATTAGCCGTGGCGGCTCGACACCCATGATTCTCGTGATGCTTGGAGTGTTGGGCGGAGCGCTCGCCTTCGGTGTCATCGGCCTGTTCCTCGGTCCCACGCTGGTCGCGTTGGGCTACAGCCTTTTTCAGCAATGGTCGCTGTCAGCGGCCAGGAACCAGGAAACCGGCACTCCGATCTGACGGCTGGGAATCGCTGCGAGGAAAGGAAGCGGTCTATCGGGACCGGGCGATATGCGCGAGCCGCTTCTCATTTATGACGGTGATTGCGGGTTCTGCATCTACTGGGTGCGTTACTGGCGCAAACTCACCGGTGACCGCGTGACTTATGCGCCGTACCAGGAGGTCGGCGCGCAATATCCGGAGATTCCTCCCGCCGCCTTTAAGGATGCCGTCCAATACGTAGCGCCCGATGGGAAAATCGCGAGCGGTGCCGAGGCCGCTCTTCTTACTCTAAGCCATGCACCCGGCAAGGGCTTCTGGCTCGCGCTCTATCGACGTCTTCCCGCTTTCGCCGCTATCGCCGAGCTGATCTACGCTTTCGTCGCGACGCACCGGTCCGATTTTCATCGCCTGAGTCTGTGGTTGTGGGGGCGCGACTATGAGCCGCCTCGTTTCGATCTGGTTTCATGGTTGTTCCTGCGAGCCATTGGACTGATTTATCTTGCGGCCTTTGTTTCATTTGGCACGCAGGCGCTCGGATTGATCGGCAGTCACGGCATCATGCCGCTATCCGAATTCGCCGGCGCGGTCCGGAGCCAGCTCGGCTTCGAGAGCTACTGGCGGGTTCCGATGGTGTTCTGGATCGACCAGAGCGATTTCGCGATTCAGGCCGCATGCTGGACGGGAGCAGCGTTGTCGATACTTTTGATTTTCAACGTGATGCCGCGCATAAGCCTGTTTTTTCTCTATGTGCTTTATCTCTCGCTCTTCTACGCCGGTCAGGAGTTCATGGGATTTCAGTGGGATCTGCTTCTGCTCGAAGCCGGCTTCCTTGCCCTTCTTCTTAGCTTGGCGACCAAGCCCGGCATCTGGCTTCTGCGATGGCTGCTGTTCCGCTTCATGTTGCTTTCGGGCGCGGTCAAGCTGCTGAGCGGCGATCGCACATGGGCTAACCTTTCGGCGCTATCATATTATTTTCAGACCGAGCCGCTACCGACACCGCTGGCCTGGTACGTCCATCATCTGCCGCCGGCGGTGCTAACGGCGTGCACGATAGCTACTCTCTTCATTGAACTGGCGCTGCCATTTTTGATTTTCTTTCCGCGGCGCCTAAGGTTCGTCGCGGCATTCGGCTTTCTGTTGTTGCAAGTGGTGATTCTTCTCACCGGCAACTATGCCTTCTTCAATCTGCTGACGATGGCCCTATGCCTGGTGCTGTTCGACGATGCGGCACTGCGCAAGGTACTTCCAGAGCGAATTGTCCGCGCTATACCGGAGACCAGGCCGAGAAAGAGTTTTTCTATGGTCGTTGGAGCATTCGCGCTGTTGATCGTATGCGTCAGTCTTGAACAGCTTCATGAGGTGTTCAGCGGCCGCGTCTCAATCCCGGCCGCGTGGCTTAGCGGTGAGATTGCGCCACTGCGTATCGTCAATACCTACGGTCTGTTCGCGGTGATGACTACCACCCTCCCGGAGATCATCGTCGAGGGCTCAGACGACGGCGTTCACTGGCTCGAATACGGGTTCAAGTACAAACCGGGAGATGTCATGCGGCGACCGCTATGGAATTTTCCGCACCAGCCGCGCCTTGATTGGCAAATGTGGTTTGCGGCTTTAGGAACCGCGTCGGAAAATCAATGGCTCTCGATATTCATGCAGCGCCTGTTGGAAAATTCGCCGCAAGTGATTGCCCTGTTGGGTAGCAATCCTTTCCCGCGGAAACCGCCGCTCTTCGTCAGGGCTTTGCTTTACGACTATCGATATTCCAGTCCTGAGGAAAAAAAAGCCACCGGCGCATGGTGGGTACGCCAGCCTCAAGGAATCTATTTCCCCGCGATAACTCTCGGCTCGTGAGTTGAACAGCTACGTATATAGAAGATAAGCGCACGTGCCGGTTTGTCGTTGCCGGTCAGAGCACTTTGGATTTCAATTGTGGGAACACCTTCGAAACCTTATTTAACAGGTAGTCGCCGTAGGTGCCGCTGACCGCGGCCAGGTCGGTGCCGTCCCATCGGCGGCCGTCGCGCCGCCGATCGCGGGCTGTAGGATCGGGCGCAAGAACTTCTATCGGCCTCAACACCGCGTCAAAGCTTGGATCCAGGAAAAGCGGCATCGAGACGCGATCCAGCGCCGAGACATTGCGCACTCGATGCAATGCCGACACGTACCGTCCGGCAGTCAGCCGCTCGAGCATGTCGCCGATATTGCAGACCAACGAATCGGGCACCGGCGGCGCGGGAATCCATCGATCGCGATGCCAAACCTGGAGGCCTCCGGCGTCGTCCTGTTGGAGCAGCGTCAGGAGTCCATAATCGGTGTGCTCACCCACGCCAAGTTCGTTTTCGTCCGAGCCGGCTGTAGAAGGCGGGTAGTTGAAGATGCGGAAGAGCACGGTCGGGTCGCGAGTATAGCGCTCGAGGAAATAGTCCTGCGGAAGCCCGAGTCCGACGGCAATTCCGTTCAAGACTCGTTGGCCGATGGTGGTTACCTCATCTATATAGGCGAGAATCGTGTCGCGAAATCCCGGCAGCGCGGGAAAAAGGTTGGCGCCATGCAGCGGCAATCCCGCCTGAACCCGCGGATCGTCGGGACCCAGCTCGGTGCCGAAGTAGATTCCTTCCTTGCGGTCGGGCCGGCCCGAAGTCAGCTCACCGTCCACTGGAAAATATCCGCGCCACGCGCGTCCGCCATGCGCCATCGCGATTGCCATCTTCTGTTCCAACGGCGAGGCGAAGAATTCTCGCGCAAGTATCATCATCCGGGCGGACAGGGCAGGGGAGATTCCATGACCAGTGATGTAGAAGAACCCGAACTCGCAGCACGCACGGTCGAGCGCGGCGCCGACGCGGGCGGCGTCTCTCGACGCAAGGTCAATGATGGGCAGGCTTTCGATCGAGTTCGTCAATGAACGCCTTACTCGAGACTCTTCAGAAAATCACGCAGCACGCGATCCCACTTCCGCCAATCGGCGCCGCTCGCGAGATGGCCCTTGTCGCTGTCGATCTCGAAGTAGGTGGCGTCGACGCCGGCCGCCTTCAACTTCGCCATCACCTCGGGTGCGATACTCGGCGGAAACAGCTTGTCGGTGCGCGACAGCACGTAAAGCACCTTCGCCCGAATCTTCGCGAACTCCTTCTCGGCGTTATAGTGCGAGCGCGCCTGCGCCAGCGCGATCATCGAATTGGGATCGAAGGCCTTGGCCCACGGTTCCGCGAGCTGATTGATTACAGCCTCGCGCTTCTCGGGATCGGGAAACCTCGGAGCGAGCTCAGCCTCGATACCGTAACGCTTCAGCGTCGCAACCCGCAGCTCCGTCATGAAGCCGAGCATCTCGGCGTTGCCATAATGATGGCCGTGGTTCCATCCGGGCGCCTCGGCAAAACGCGCTCGCAAATCGGTAACCATTCTTGCGCCGTCGGTCGCATTCGGTGCGGTGACGACCGGGACGATACCGCGCATCGCGTCGGGAAATGTGACGCCCCATTGAAACGCCTGGTAGCCGCCGAACGACAGACCCGCGACCGCGACCAAAGTCTTCACGCCGATCGCATCGAGCAGCGCGCGTTGCGCTGTGACGATATCGACCAGACTGTAGTCGGGAAAATCGGGACCGTAACGCATCCCGGTTTTCGGATTGATGCTCGCGGGCGCAGTGGAACCGTACGACGAGCCGAGCATGTTCGACGACACGACAAAATATCTGTCGGTGTCGAACGCCTTGCCCGGCCCGATCAGTCCATCCCACCAGCCGGGCTCGCCATTGGTGTCGAGTCCCGCGGCATGTTGGCTCGAGGTATAGCCATGAGTAACGAGGATCGCGTTGTGGGCGTCGGGCGCGAGAGTTCCGTACGTCTCATAGGTGAGGTGGAGCTCGGGCAGGACCTCGCCGCTTTGAAGGCGGAAATTGCCGGTCGAGAAACTTTTTACTTCGACTACGCCGAGGCCGTGTTCATTTGCCATCGCAGTGCTCCTTGATCTTTCTAGCGCTTGCAGCCGGTTTGCGAAAGCGTTTGACAGACCTCTGGAACTAGCTTACAAAATTGTAAGTAACCTCAGGCATCCGAAACCAAAGGAAGTCATTTCACTATGGATACTCCCGAGTTGTGGCAGTTCACGAGCTCTCACTTTAACGAGAAGGCGCGCTGGGCGCTGGATTTCAAGCGGGTGCCGCATATCCGACACTCGTTGATTCCCGGCTTTCACGTCCCAGTCGTAAAGCGGATTACCGGCAAGACTCAGGTTCCCGTGCTGAAACTGAATGGCACCGCGGTCTCGGATTCGAGCAAAATCATCGAGGCGCTCGAGCGTGCGTACCCCGAGCCGGCGCTCTATCCCGCCAATCCGGATGAACGCCGGCGCGCGCTCGAGCTCGAAGACTTTTTCGATGAAGAACTCGGACCCTATATTCGGCGCTGGGTTTTTCACGTCATCCTGCCGTATCCGAAGTTTGTGCGCGCCGCGTTCGCATCTCACGCGAGCGCGGCTGCTCAACTCGCACAGCGCGCGATGTCTCCGATGATCGGCGCGGTCATGCGGCGGCAGATGGATATCACTCCCGCGACCGCCGAAGTCGCTCGGAGCAAGACGATGGCGGCGATGGATCGATTGGAGCACGAGTTGCAGCGGTCAGGTTACCTGGTGGGCGATCGTTTCACCGTTGCCGATCTTACGGCCGCGGCGTTGCTCTCGCCGCTGGTCAAGCCGCCCGAGTTTCCGTATAAGACTCCGGCTCCAGTTCCAGAGCCGCTCGCGAAAATCAGGGACTCGGTCTCGACGCATCCCGCGTTTCAATGGACGCTTCGGACCTATGCGCAGCATCGCGGCGAATCCGCGGAAGTCGCAACTGACGCGCCTGCCTCTCGGAAAGCAGATGCCAGCCGGACCGCGACAATCGGTCGTTAGCTCCAGGATCCATTCTGCGGCTCGACGGCGCCGGAGCGCTGCGGAGACTCGGCTCGCTATCCTGGAAGCTGCAGAGCGTCGACTTCTCGACGGCGGTCCGGAGGCAATCCGGCTTCAGGAAATCGCTGCCGACGTCGGCATCTCGCATCCCGCGATCCTCCATCACTTCGGCAGCCGCGAAGGTTTGGTCGAAGCGATGGTCATCCGGGGCATCACGAATCTTCAAGCGCAATTCCTCGAAGGATGGCCGAGTGCGAAGGAACCGGACATCGAGGGCGTGCTCGAGCGCTTTTACGAAGTCGCGTCGCATCGTGGAATTGCGCGGATGCTGGCGTGGCTGATTCTTTCCGGCCACAGCAACCGGACGATGACTCCCGGCGTGTTCAAGCCGGCGGCAGAAAGAATGCACGCCGGCCGGGTACGTCGCGCAGAGCGCGAAGGACGACGATCGCCCGAACTGGAAGAAACGATGTTCGCCGCGACCCATCTCTTTATTCTCGTGCTCGGTGATTCATTGTTCGGACCGAGCGTCCGGCGTGCGATTGGACTTGGTTCGGGCGCCGGCAATACGCAGCGATACCGACGCTGGTTGAGCAAAGTTGTCGAGCGAATGGAATCGCGCCGCCCAAGCGCATAGCTGATTTTCGCGTTCAGCGTTTTGGCGTGCGGCTGAAGGTCCAGAATCGCACGCCGCTGGTGCCGGCTTCTTCGCCGTTCACGATCAGCTCGAAGCCATGCTTTAGATAGAACGCGACGTTGCGCGCATTCTCAGTTTCGAGATAGCACGCAACTTGTTCGGAGTCGGAACGGTTGAGTATCGGGCGCATCAACGCGCCGCCGAGTCCGCGACGTTGACTGCGCGGCTCGACGCCGAGCAGGAACAGGTACCAGCAAGGGGCGGTCATGTCGCGCTCGCGCGCCTGCCATTCGCGTCCGACGACGTCGCGATAGCGCTGATAGGCGTCGTTGCCGATGACAGCCGGCGTCTCGTGCATGCCCGACGCTTCGATATTCTCGCGCGACCATTTCGCGTTCGGCGGGAGCCATAGCGCGACGCCTTCGAGCGTTCCAGCGGTCACGTACACTTCGCCCGTGAGCGTTCCGAAGCGAATCATTCTTGCGTACACGTCGGGCAGTAGCCGCGTGCGTTCCGCAGCATCGGGAATCGCGTAGATCATCAGTGGATCGTCGTGGAACGCTCGCGCGAGCGTCGCCCCAGCAGCCGGGATTTGCGAGTCAGCGAGTCTTACGATTTTCGTACTCACGCAAACATTTTCGCACACTGCATGCATTGGATGTAGCGAACGTCACCGATACGCTGCGGCCTGGATACCGTAAAGCTCGGCGTACTGTCCGCCTTTCGCCATCAGCGCCTCATGAGTGCCGACTTCCGCGACACGCGCGCCGTCGAGCACGACGATCTGATCGGCCATCCGCACCGTGCTGAATCGATGCGAGATCAGGATCGTGATTTGCCCCTGGCGTCCGTTGCCGGAGTTGCCATCGCGTCGCTCACTCCGTGCCGCTGCGGCGTAGCGCTCGAACAACGCGTGTTCTGTCTCGGCGTCGAGCGCCGCAGTGGGTTCATCGAGCACTAGCAACAGCGGATGATCGCGCATGAAGCCGCGCGCGAGAGCCAGCTTCTGCCATTGGCCAAAACTTACTTCGACTCCGCTCGGCCAGGTCGGGCCGAGCTGCGTCTCGAGGCCGGCATTCAGATGCTCGATCACGTCATCGGCGCCCGCGCGATTTACGGCGGCAACGACCGCGGGTTCATCGTCGAGCCGCGGGACGTCGCCGAGACCGACCGTGTGACGCGCGCGAAACTCGAACCGGAAAAAATCCTGGAACGCGCCCGCGACGTGCTCGCGCCAATCGTCAGCGGGAATCCGCGCCAGGTCGACGCCATCGACGAGGATTCGTCCCTGCGTCGGGCTGGTAGAGCCGCGCCAGCAGCTTGACCAGCGTACTCTTGCCGGCGCCGTTCTCGCCGACGATTGCAATCACCGACCCTTGTTTCAGATCGAGGCTCACATCGTCGAGTACATGGCGCGTCGTGCCGGGATAGGAGAACGACACGTGCTCGAAGCGGATACCGTCGACGAGGCTGCTCGGGCGCCGGCGTGTCGGCATGCTCGGTCAGAGCGGCAGCATAGTCCTCGAGCCACGCGAGCCGGCGCGAACCGTCGAGCCAGATGCCGCGCAGGAATCCGATTTCGCCGACCGTCGCGCCGATATACGCCGACAGCCGCGATCCCGCCGCGAGCACCAGCAGCACCTGTCCTGAGGTTGCGTGAAGCGCAACGGTGACGTACACGATCGCGCCGATGTATCCAGCGCCGAAAATCAGCCACGCCACTGTATGCCACGCCGCACTGCCCCAACGCGCGGATGCGACCGGTCCGTACCAGCGCTCCCACGCGTCGCGCCGCAATTTCACGAGACGATTTCCAATCCGCGTGACGCGCACCTCTTTTCCGGGAGGAGCAGTTGTCGCGACGGTGAACAGATGGCGCGCGAGGCGGTTCGCCGATGCGCCGCGCTCTTCAGCGGCGCGCTCGATGCCGGGCCGCCAGGTCGAGGTCAGCACAGTCGGCAATGCGAACGCGGCCAGCAGCGCGAGGATCGGGCTTATCGACATCAGCAGCACGACGGTCACGCCGAGCCGCAGGATCCATCCGCAGGTCGAGAACAGCGACATGTACATGTGGTCGAGCACGAAGACCTGGTCGCGCAGAACTGCGAGGCGGTCGAGGTATTCGGGACGTTCGTGATGCGCGATCGTCGCGACTGTCGCCTGCAGCCTCGCCACGTGAGATTCGAGCGCGATCGTCAGGCGGTCGCGGAAGCGGCGCTGAACGCGGTCGCTGGTCACGCGCAGGAACCAGGTGCCGACGGCGGATACGCCGAGGCCCAGCGCGGACGCGATCACTTCGAATCGATCGTGGCTGGTCACGCCGTTGGCCAGCAGCATCAGCCACAACGCCAACAGCGCGTCGGGCAGTGCCGCCAGCAGCGACAATCCGAACGCTACAGTCAGCAGGCGCGGCTCCGCCTGATAGCCGCGCTTGAGCGCACGCCACATCGCGGGAATCGCGGCCGGCATATCGTCATGCGGGCTCATCGAGTGCAACTCCTTCTTCTTCCTCGGCGGCGCTTTCGCCGAAGCGCGACGCCTGCAGATCGAACATCGTGCGGTAGCGTCCGCCGAGCGCCATCAGTTCGTCATGCGTGCCGAGTTCGACCACGCGGCCGTGTTCGAGCACGCAAATGCGATCCGCGTGGCGTACAGTCGAGAATCGATGCGAGATCAAAATGGTAGTGGCGTGATGGGTCGCGGTAAGGACGCGATTGAAAATCTCGCTCTCGCCGCGCACGTCGAGTTGCGCGGTCGGCTCGTCGAGCAGCACCACACCCGCGCCGAGCTTGACGGCACACAACGCACGCGCCAGAGCGATCCGCTGCCACTGCCCGCCCGAGAGATCGGTGCCATTCTGGTAGCCGCGCGCGAGCACCGTGTCGAGCGACGCGAGATTGCGCCGCACCCGCATCCACGAGCGCCTGCCGGATCGCATCGTCGGGCGCGCCTAAGGGCGAAACATTGTCACGCAGCGGCAGCTCAAACTTGGTGAAGTCCTGGAATACGGCGGTCACCCGCTCGCGCCACGCATCGATGTCGATTTCCCGCAGGTCGACGCCGTCGATCTCGATCGCTCCTTCATTCGGATCATAGAGTCGGCACAGCAGCTTCGCGAGCGTGGTCTTGCCGGCGCCGTTCTGGCCGACAATCGCGAGCGATGTACCGGCTGGAATCGTCAAATCAAAAGCCGACCAGCACCGGGTCACTAGTTCCGGGATATGCAAAGTTCACGTTGCGGAATCGGATTTCGCGAAATGGCATGTCCTGCACAACGCGATCTCCGCGCACGAGGCTGCCGGCCGGACGCATCGCTTCCTGGAGTCGGAGCACAGCGCCAGCGGGCGCTGCGGCACCGTCGAGCGCCCACGACAATCCGCCGAACGCAATCATGCTCGTGCTGATCGCTGCGCTGGCGAAGGTGACGACGTGACCTACGGCGAGGCGACCACTGGCGGCGTCTGCTGCCAGCGCCCAGAACACGATCAGGTTGGCGGACAGCACCAGCAGCAAGCTCCACAGCACGGGTTGCTCGCGAAGGCGCGTCGCCTCCCAGCGCAAATCGAACAGGCGTCGTCGTCGCGAGGTGAATCGCTCGATGGTCCATGACGCGAGTCCGAACAGGCGCAGTTCCTTTGCGGCCGGAGGATCGACGGCGAGCCGATAAGCATAGTCGGCATGCCGCTGCGCCTCGCGCACTTCATCTGTATTGCGATCGCGCCAGACTCCGCTTTCGCGCAGCAGCCAATGCGTCGCGAGCCATGCACCCGCGAGCAGAATCGGCGCCCACCACGCGTAGGCCGCGAGCACGATCGCGGACAGCAGTCCTCCGACCATCTCGACCAGTCCCGACGCGATGAAGTCCATCGAGATGCTCATCGGCGGTCCGCTGATTCCCAAGTCGAAGTCGCGCGCCATCGCGAGGTCGGTGGTCAGGCGCGGGTCTTCGAGATGCCCCATGCCCGGCGGCGTGACGCACGCAATCGTCAACTGATCGTAGAGCCACGCGGCCACGCGGCTGCCGAGGTTCGCGCCGACCGCATGATGGAACGGCGGCGTTATCTGAAGGAGAACGAATATCGTGCCGACTGCGACAAGCGGAGTCGCGAGAGGATTGCCGCGCTGTACCGCACCCACCAGCGCGCCCATCGCGATTGCGAACAGCGCCGGCAGCAACCCGCGCAGACCGAGTGCGGCCCACCATGCGATTGCGAGTGGGCGATCGGCCTTCAGCAGAACACCGAAGAACTTCCACTCAGGGCGCGCTCTTAGACGATCGAACATCGGATGCATCATTGTGATCTCATAACCGTCGAAGCAGAGCATCGGTTACGCCAGATCATTGCCATCGTTTCGGCACGGTCTTCAGCCTTTGAACGCCGAGGTCGTCGCACCATCGCTCGAATTGCTCGCGTGGCACACCGTTGAATTTCAGATCGTCGAGCGACTCCGCGAGCGGGACCGTGTCGATCAGCGTCGCGAGCTTGCGGTAGAGGAGGGCGTCGTCGCGATGCTCGACCAAGCGTCGCCGCAAGCTGCATCGCGCCGCGCGGCTTTACCTGTCCAATTGGCAGAGTCTGCGGGGATCTGCTCGATCCGTTCGTAGGCCCCGATCAGCATCGACGCCGTCTTCTTGCCGAATCCCGGCAATCCGGGGAAGCCGTCGGCGCTGTCGCCGGCCAGCGCGAGGAAGTCCGCCATGCTCTCCGGCGCGAAGCCGCGATCGGCGCGAAACGCCGACTCATTCGTCACTTTCCTCTGGCGCCGATCGACCTGGACCACGCGATCGCCCTGGATACACTGGCCGAGATCCTTGTCGGGCGTCATGATTCGTACCTGATCGACCTGGTCGCGAAATTTGCGCGCGCCAGTCGCGAGGCCATCATCGGCTTCATACTCGCGCATCGACCAGACCGTCACGCCGATCGCGCGAACGGCGTCTTCAGCCGCATCGAATTGCGATCGCAACTCCGGCGGAACGCCTTCATCACTTTTGTAAGGCAGAAACAGATCGTTGCGAAACGATCGGATCGGATTGTCAAAAGCGACCGCAATGTGAGTGACCGCCTCGTCCGCGTCGTGCAGGAGGGCGAGCAGCGACTCGACGATGCCGACAGTAGCTTTGGCATCCTTGCCCGACGGCTCGAGATGACCGGGGCGCGGCGCAAAGTGAGCCCGATAGAGCTCATAAGTTCCGTCGACGAGATGCAGCCTCACGCGCCGACCATAGCACGCATCGAGCCTCGGACGCTTTTCGTTTTCGATTATTTATTTGCTCTTTGAACTGCCGCGACTGAGCGAAATGGCGTGCGGATCTCCGAAGCTAGTGCTAAATGAGTGCCGTCGCTCTATAGTTCTTGCGGGGAGTATTGATGAACACAGACCGACCAGGTGGGGACTTGGTGAAGATTCTGAGCGCCGCCGTGATCGCGGTTGCGCTGCTGGTAGGTATCGGTCTGAGAGTCGCGCGGCTGGACAAGGTTCCGCCCGCACTCAACCAGGATGAGGCGTGCGACGGCTACGATGCCTACAGCATCCTCACCACCGGCCGCGACCATCACGGGAATTTCATGCCGATCGTGATGCAGGGCTTCAACGACTATCGCATGCCGCTGCTCCAATACTCATTGGTGCCGCTGGTCGGCATGTTCGGACTTAAAACCGAAATCGTACGCCTCGGCGCAGCGAGTTGGGGAACCTTGGACCTGGCTGCCACCATCTGTCTGGCGGGCCTGATGCTGGGATGGCCCGGAGCGGCGGCTGCGGCAGTGCTCGGTGCGCTATCGCCGTGGCATCTAGCTTTTAGCCGCTTCGGCCAGGAAGCCATCACAGGCTCCGCCACCGTCACCCTGGCGATCTTGTGCTTGTTCGCGTGGCTTAGTGGGCGCAAGACCCGTTACCTGATTATGAGCGGAGTCTTTTTGGGGCTCTCTCTATATTCTTACTCGGTCGCGAGGCTGTTTACGCCGCTCATCATGGTTCTGCTAACTATCTTGTATAGGCGGGAACTAAAGGAGGCGTGGCCCAAGCCGCTCATCGCGTTGAGCATAGTGGTTGTTTTCGCTGTTCCCCAGGTTGTGTTCACCTTGCGTCACCTTGCCGAGACGCAGGCGCAATACCAGAACCTCTCGCTATTCAACCCGGAAGCGATTTGCACTGGGTGCAACAGTGAACAAAAGAAGCTGGCAACGAAATCGATACCCTACTTGCTAGCTGCCAACTTTGCGAGCAACTTCACGACCTCGTTTCTGTTCCTGAATGGCGACCTCGGCGATCACTGGACGATGCTTCACCCGCCGAATTTCGGTGAGCTGCTACCGGAGCAAGCCCCGCTGGTCGTACTAGGTTTGTTTGCGCTACTGAGCGAGCGGCGCCGAAGGATCGCACTCCTGATCATGGGTTGGCTGATAATCGCGGCCCTACCGGCTGCGTTGATAAAACCTCTGGGCGCGAGCATGCCAGAATCGCGAGAGATGCCCACACCGTACGTGCTGCTCAATACCAAGATTCCTCCCGCACCGGTCACTCCATCGCTGCTGCTCGGTCATGCCGATTCGCGACATGACATCCTGGCCGTCGTCCCATGGATCTTACTGTCAGCGTTGGGACTTGTGGTGCTACTCGATTTGACTTCTGATTTCCCTGTCTTACAGGCAGGTGCACTGGTGCTGCTTTTGTGTGGCGTGATATTTCACAGCTCGCGGTATTTGCGATCTTACTTTGAAGACTTTCCGACGATCGCGGCGCCATATTTCCAATACGGCATCAAGGAGGTTTTGCAAACGATCGACCAAGGTTATAGCCACGATTTGCCGGTAGTGATCACTTCCAGAATAAATCAACCGTATATCTACGTTTTGTTCTTCGAACGATATCCTCCCGCAAAGTACCAGCAAGGAACGGTGGTGCAACAGCCGGGATTGTTCAATAGGGTTGAAGGATTCGACCGCTATAGATTTGAATCTCCACTGTTGACTCTTATGCAGCTTCCGCACGGGATATTCGTATTTGAGGGTGGCGAGCGAACGCTTCTGCCCCCGGACGGTTTGATTCGTTATCCGGACGGTAACGTCGCTTACAAAATAGTTGTGAAATAGCACTCCTCTGGCATGTCACTGTCGCCCTCATCTGAACCCGAACTCTCGCCATACGCTCGGCAGAACATATTGAACGCGACTATGCTTGGTGGCGCCGTTCTGGTCGGCGGGTGGCTCCGGTTCCGCGCGCTGGGAGTTCTGGATATGACCGCCGACGAGGCGCCATCGTGGCTGGCCGCATCCGCTTCGACCATCGGCGACGTTATCCACCAGGGACTCGAGTACAATCCAGGCAAGCTGGCAGCTCATGACGTCGTCCTGCACTTCTGGATGCTAGCGTTCGGCGATAGCGTGACCTCTATACGGGCACTCTCAGCGCTACTTGGCACTCTTGCGATCGCTCTAGTCTACGTCGTTACTCGGGAACTCTTTGCTGGCCGGGAAGAAATCAAGGTACCGCCCTTTGCGGGTGAAAGCAGCACGATAGGCGCGCTAAGCGCCTTGATGTTCGCGCTGAACGTGGTAGCTATCCGGTACTCACGCGAAGGGCGAATGTATGGGCTGATGCTGGCAGCGACTCTTATCCAGCTCTGGTTCTTTCTGCGAGCTGTTCGAGGTGGCGGTCTTGTGAACTACCTCGGCATTGCATTGTTTTCGGTACTGGCGGCTGCATCCAGCTTTGTTGCGTTCCTGCTCTTCCTCGCGGAAGCTACCGCAGTACTTTATGCGGTCCGATCGGGTGTCAGCCGACGGTCTTACTCCTGGAACGTGATGGTTACACTCGCCTCAGCTGGGGCAATCGTGGCGTGTCTGACTCCCTGGCGTCTTTGGATCGAAGAAGCCAGTTTCTTCGGTTGGATTAAGCCAGGATATCTAACTGGCTATGTCCTCGGATTCCTAAGCAGCGCGCTCACAAGTCCGGTTGTCGTTGTGACTCTGGCGCTTGCCTTTTGGGGTGCGATTCGCGGCCGGCAGAAGTATCCGGAAAGCGTAGGATTTGCACTCCTATGGATGTTTGTCCCAATTTTACCGCTAGCCATGTGGCTCGGACCTATGATGCTGATGGTAGTGACAATCTATTCCTGGACGCCACTCTTTGCCCATCGATGGGTTCTTACCAGTATGGTGCCGTTGTGCATATTCGTCGGACTGGGAATCTGGGAACTCCGTACATCAGCCGCGCGGTTCGCCGCGCTGGCGCTGGTGGTCTTGCTCGCCGGCATTCGAATCCATTCATATGATCCTGCCTCTGGCGACGTAGAGTGGGGAGTGCAATGGCGCGCTGCGACGGCAGCGGTTCTGCCGGAACTCAAGGCTGGACGACCGGTAATCGTGGTTCCCGGCTATGGGAAATCCGTACTTCTCTACTACACGCGGAATGACCATGTGAATCCGACCCTTTTCAGCGAGAACAATCAAAGGGCGCAAATGCTGATTCTTACTGACAGCGCACAGTCTCTCTTCCCCGAGCATTTTCTTAACTTGCGGCACTATTACCGCCTACAGGTTGCGCGGCTGCGAGGAGTGTCGGTGCTGGCGACACCTTTCGCGTTGGGCGAGTCGTCCGAAGCTGTGCCTCGAGCGCATTAGATCGATCTGCGCTACTTATTCCCGACTTCATTTCTGATCTGGATGCAATAGAACCGAGTCTCTCGATCCTTCTGCGGCGCCGATGCGAGTGCCAGATCGCATTGCTCAAGCGCCTCGCGGTCGCGGCCCAAAGCATGCAGCGATTGTGCCCTTGCAACATATAGATTTGGATTTCCAAGCCAATGCGAAATCCGCTGGTAGGAGGCTAGTGCTTGCTCATGTTGTTTCAGGTCAGCTTGCAGGTTGCCGAGTTTCATTAATAGCGCGTCGTCGTCAGGGTAACGATCCAACAGCTCGCGCAAGAGTTGCTCTGCGCCACTCTTGTCACCGTGTTGCAATCGAATCTCCGCGCGCGCCATCCCTACGGCTAGCTCTCCTTCTGGCATCGATTCGACTTCCTTCATCAGCGACTGGACTTGCCGGCTATTTCCCAGCGAATCGTAGATCTCCAGCAGCGGGATATAGCGCATCGCAAGAGGCCCGAAATCTCTCGAGGGCTCGCTACTCATCATGGCTATGCCCGCGGTGAGTTCCGATAAGGCCTGATCGGTGCGGCCGGCCTTCTGATCGCGAAGGCCCATGCGGTAGAGCGCCAGGCTATCCCGGATATAGTCGCGACTCGCCGCTGAGATCGTCGGTCCGCCCTCATCCGCGGGATTGTTCGCGCTTATCTGGAGTTCTGACTCTGCGCCGCCGATATCGCCGCTCTTCACAAGAAGGTCACCGAGAATCCTGTGCAACACATCGGAATTAGGATGAAGTGTTCCTGTAAGATCGGGTTGCAGGCGAATCGCGGTCCGTATTTCCTCCTCGGCCTGTGTCAAATCCCCCGCTTGTTCCAGATAGGTCGCCAGAGTAGAGCGCCATGCGGTCGATTCGGGGCAGCCTTCGACGTAGCCGCTCGCCGCCGCGATATCGTCATGCCAGAAATGCTGCACCTTCCACAGGAAGACTACATATATAGTGAGCATGGCAGCCGCTCCGCCGAAAGCGATACGCCGGCCAAGCGCGTTCTTCGCCGCAACAACGGCTATCAGGTCGCCCGCCAGCAGGCTCCATCCAACTGACGGCAGGTAGAGATAGTAGTCTTGAACGAGGTGATAAACCGAGTGCAACAACATCATGGGCATGAGCGTGATCCCAATCCATGCCGCGCAGAATAGGTAAAGCTGTCGCCTGGGGCTGCGCAACGCGAGAACAAGGAACGTTCCTGCAATCAGTGAGATAGTTGTGAGCGGCACCCAGAATTGAGGCGATAGAGCACTTGAAACCGGAAGCACTCGATGATTGGGCAGTGTCATCCACGGCATCGCCAGGTCAGTCAGATAGGTGGAGAACACCAACGGCACTGTCAGCACGACTTGCGTATTGGTTAGAAGGTTGGCGAACTCGTAAGGATTGCTGACGAAGAATCCCAGCACCAGCCGTCTTATGCACAGGTAGAGCAGAAGTTCTACCGCGAACGGCGTTGACCAGATGGCGGCTCGACGCGCACGCATCCACAACGATGCAGGTGCTACGTCGACAAAGAGAAATGCGTAGCAGGCGACGAGCACGGGAAACGCAATCGCACTCTCGTGCGATAGAAGCGCGCACGCGTAGAGCGCGATTGCGGCCGGCCAGGTTCGTAACGAACCATCAGCCCGCGGCAAGATAAGATAGAACGCAGCCAGGACGAATGCGGTAGCGAGCGCAAATCCCGAACCTGCTACCCACACCACCGCAGCGACATGGACCGGAGTGAGAGCGAAGAGGCTCGCCGCCAGAAGTGCAGCCGTCGAGTCGTGGGAGAGCCGGCGGGAAACCTTGAACACCAGCCATACCGCAACCAGATGAACCAGAACGGCAGAGGCATGCCACGGGGCCGGATTCAGACCAAACAACTTGTAGTCGATCCAGTACCAGACGAGTAGCAGCGGCCGATAGTTGCGGAAGTGCGGAAGAAAGGCGGCATCGGTATACCAGAACTCCTCTCGCGTAAATGCCTTCCATACAAAGGACCACTCGCCAAGGTTGGGATTCTTGACGAGCATAGGTACGTCGTCGAGTACGAACCCATTGGACAGCGATCGCAGGTAGACCACCGCGGTGACGGCGAGGATGCACCATAGGAGCGCGGTCTCGCGGTCGGGCCGGCGCCAGGTTGTCGTCGATGGACCAGGTCCGCTCAACGTTGTGTAAACGACTCCGCCTTTCGCAATTGGGGCCGAATTCCGGGCACTGGATGAGGCATAGGGCTACGCACGGCCATCGCGCATTCCCGCATAGTCGAACATTGTTGTCAACTTGCCACTACTATGCCAGGGCTGAAGCCGGGTGTAGTAGGTTGTTGGAGGGGTGAACAAAAAGGGCTTGTGGTTGAGGAGAGGAAGTGCAGAGAGAAAAAAATCGAAAATGGCATTACCTGCATCTGTTGTTGACATGACGCGGGGGAGGCGGAGGGTTTGGGGGGTGTGGGAGTCGTGGTGAGTTGCCATGTGGGGGATTATAGCAAGGAAGGTTGGGGTTGATCAGGCTGAAAAGTTCATCCCCGGAATAATCGCCTGCGCGGCGGGCGGCAGGGGTGACCCCTGCACCCAGTGTTAAAGTGAAAAGTGCAAAGTTGCGCGCGGGGCGCTACTTTGCAGTCAGGGGCAGTGGCGGGTTGAAAATTATGAGGGGTAGCGGTTAAGTCTCAGGCGTGAGTCAGGCGATACATCGGCGCGCGGACGTGATTCCGGAGACGGGGGAGCGGGCGTATCTGTCGGAGCGGGCGGAGCGGGTGTGTTTGTGGGGCATCCTCGCGGTTACGGCGGTGACGTACCTGCGATGTCTTGGTAACGGGTTCGTGCTTGACGATCCGATAATGTTCGTCAAGAATCCGGACCTTCGCTACTGGTCGTTTTTGTGGAAGGCGTTTACCAGGAATGAGTTCTGGTACAGCGATGCTTCGTTCCTTCAGGTTCAGCAGTTCAAGAACTATCGGCCGCTGTTCCTGGTCTGGTGTTGGATCAATTACCATCTGTTTGGTTTGAATCCCGCGCTGTGGCATGCGGCGATGCTGGCAGTCTATCTGCTGGTGGTGTGGCTGGTGTACAAGATTGCGCGGCGGCTGTCGGGTGACGCGACGTCGGCGCTGCTAGGCGCTGGGTTGTTCGCGCTGATTCCGGTGCACGTCGCGGCGGTGACGTGGGTGGCGGCTTCATGTTACGTGATCGGCGCCGCGTTTGGATTGGCGGCGTTCTATCTTATCCTGCCGCGCGAGGATGGCAGCGCGGGCAATTGGCCGGCTGCGATTGCGCTCTACGCGGGCGCGCTGTTGTGCCATGAGAGCATGGCGGCATTTCCGGCGCTGGTCGCATGCTATGCGTTTCTGTTCGACGACGGCGATTCCGAGACGGGCCTATCGATTGCGTCGCTATGGATGCGGACGCGTCGCGCAATTATCTGGATGGCGCCGTTCGCGATCGAGTTTGCGCTTTACCTGATCACAAGGCGAATTCTGCTGGGGTTCTACCTCGGCAACCCTTACTTCTACATCAACCTTTTGACCGACGCGCAAGCGGTGCTGACAGTGCCGTTGGTGTTCGCCACCTATATTACGATGTTGGTGATGCCGTGGCTGACGCTGCCGAACCATCGCGTGACGCCGGTTTCAATCGCGTCGTCGCCGGAGTTCTGGGTGCCGCTGGCGGCGATCATTATCGTGGCGGCAGCTTTTGTTGTCGCCGAGGTGCGCGATCCGAGGCGGCGGCTCCATCTTTTTTGCGCGGCATGGATGGGAGTAACACTTGCGCCGATGATGGTGCTGCATCAGATGCCGCACCTGGTGCAGGACTACTATCTTTTCCTGCCGTCGGTTGGATGGTGCATCATACTGGGCGATGTTATCGCGGTGGTTGCGCACAGAACGCGGTTGCCCGGCGCATCGCGTTGGGCGTGGCGACTGCGATGCTTATCGTCTATGCGGTCACTGCATGGCGAGTGGAACCTTTCTGGCATGACGATATCGCGATCGGCAGAGGTTATATCGAGGGCGATCCAACTTCGGTGGAGTGGCATTGGAATCTGGCGACGTGGCTCGACCGAGTGGGCGACCTTAAGGGGGCGGAGCAGGAGATCAGGACCGCGCTGAGCCTCGAGCCCGACCCGACCGGCACGGTACATCCGTTTTCCGACGAGCTGCATCATTCGCTGGGCGAGCTGCTGGCGCGGCGCGGCGATATCGACGGGGCGGAACAGGAAATGAGCCTTAGCCTGACTACGCCAGACGATGAGGACCAGGCACATCCGCCGCGGCCTCCGCGCAAGCATGACGAGACGGGGGAAAATCTCTACTACAAGGCCCTTGCCGACGAAAAGGCAGGGCACAACGAGCAGGCCGTCGGTGAAATGAGCAAAGGACTCGATATGATGAGAAGGTCTCCGATGCCCGAGGACGGACCTATCGCGATGCTGTATATCGATCTGGCGGTGCTTTATGATTCGATGGGCAACCAGGAGCAGGTCGAGGCAGTGCTGAAAGAAATGGATTCGATGACCGAGGGAGAGCTAGCGGTAGGTCTGGCGCGCGCGCGGATACGCGCGAGGCATTCGGACAAAGCGGGCGAGGAGAAGATTCTGCTAGACCTATCGAAGCGTTACCCCAGCTCACTTGGTTCTGATTCCGTTGGGGGATATGGCACTCGACAAGAAACAGTATGAGCAGGCGCTGGAGGACTACCGGCTGGCCAGCGCGGGCTGGTATATGGATGCGCCAACGCATGTCTCGATGGCGAAAGCGTTGCAGGGGATGGGCCGGAATAAGGAAGCGATCGATCAATGCCGGCTGGCGGAGGCGATGGCGCCGCGGCTGTTGACGACGAAGTTCGCGTGCACGAAGATTCGGGACGCGGCGGCGAATGGCGATGAGAATAACGCGAAGAAGTAATCGCCTGCGCGGCGGGCGGCAGGGGTGACCCCTGCACCCAGTGAGAAGCGCAAAGTTGCGCGCGGCGCGCTACTTTGCTCTCAGGGGCGGGGGCACGATAGCGTTGCGAACGATGCGGGGAACCTAACCCCTAGCCCCTTCCCATGAATGGGAAGGGGATTGGAGTAACGATTCCGCCACGTCCTATCCCCCTCACCCCCTTTCCAGGGGTGGTGGAAAGGGGGAACAGAAGAAGAGCACTATTTTGAAGATATTTGTGGGACGCGACACTAGCTCCGGCTGATCTAATTCGTGAGTCAGGCAATACATCAAAATGCCGGCGTGGAGGCGGCGCGAGGGCAGCGGTTTTATTTTCCGGAGCTTGATGTTCTTCGGTTTTTTGCGTTCTTTGCGGTTTTCGTTCATCACTGGATTGGGTTTTACAATGAGCCGGGAATACTTGGCGTCGTTGGCAAGGCTGGGGCTTTCGGGGTGGACCTGTTCTTCACGTTGAGCGGCTACCTGATAACCCGGCTGCTGCTTCGAGAACGCGATGAGACCGGGGACATTAATCTGAAGGCGTTTTACGTCCGACGAACGCTGAGGATCTGGCCGCTATACTATTTTTCGATAGGGCTAGCATTTGTGCTCTCGCAGCTTCCTGTGTCGCTAACCTCCGCGCCGCCATTTGTCGCCAATGTGTTCGCGCCGATGCCGCCGCTCGGCTACTTCTTCATGGCGATATTTGTGTACAACTTCAATTTCTATAACACTCTCCTGACTAATCCGCCTCCCTTTATGGCTCAACTCTGGAGCCTTTCGGTGGAAGAGCAGTTCTATTTGTTCTGGCCGTGGTTTGCGAAATACATGCCGCGAAGGCGGGTCGTTGTCGTTCCTATACTGATGATTGCGGTGGCCTGCGTCGTTCGCGCGACCGTGGACTTCAATATGGATCGGCTGATGTGGAACTACACCTTCATACGGATCGATCCGATAGCGGTAGGAATTTTGATTGCACTTATGCCGGCGCTTAACCTGGGGCCGGGCGTTCGTCTGCTACTGTTGATTGCCGGTATCGCGGGTTGGGGGTTCGCGGCGGGTTGGTGTGGAATACCTATAGAGACGGTTCACTACAGCACACTGAAGATATCGCTTGGTTTTCCCGCGATAGCACTTGGCAGCGGCGCTTTCCTGCTGGCGACGTTGGGGACCAAGAGCATTAACCCAAGCTCCTGGATTGTTGGATGGCTCATGTATATGGGGAAGGTTTCCTTTGGGCTTTACATGTACAACACGATCGCAACCAACACAGCGCATCTTCTGCAGTTTCGCGGGGCGTTGAGGTTCTCTGCGCTGGGAAGTTGGTCGCTGTGGACGGAGTCACTGCTCGCCATTCTGATTTCATTTGGCTTGAACCTGGCAATATCGGCAGCGTCGTACCGGTGGCTGGAAGCACCTTTTTTGCGGATGAAGGAGAGATTTGCGCGGGTTCCTTCTCGGGCGGTATGAGGGACCTCTCCCCTAACCCCTCTCCATTAATGGAGAGGGGAACGGAACCTCTCCCCTAACCCCTCTCCCTTCAGGAGAGGGGAACCGGACGGGTTATTGTTTGATCGGCGACGGTCGGGTTAGGGTGCACGGATGACTGATGACCGCACGAACACATTAGAAAGGCGCTACTACCTCGAGATCTTTTTGATCTCGATGGCGATGATCCTGTTCGAGATTGCCTATACCCGCGTTTTCTCGTTCAAGCTGTACTATTACTTCACCTACCCGATCATCGGCATAGCGCTTTTGGGCATCGGATCGGGCGGGGTGTTTCTGGCGATCATTCCCCGGCTGCGGCAGGCGTCGGCAGAAAGCATTATCGTCGTTTGCTCCCTGATTGCTGGTATCACGACGCTGGCCGGTTACTTCGTCGTTGCGCTGGTACAGCTCGACATGCTGCATCTGGGGCATGTGGCGCAGATGGTGAAGCTGACTGCCGTGTGCTTGTGCCTGTTCACGCCGTTCCTGATGGCGGGCATCGTGATCGCGACCTTGTTCGCGTCCCGTCCCACCGACGTTAATCGCCTCTACTTTGCCGATCTCCTTGGCGCGGGCCTCGGGTGTGCGGCCTGCATACCGCTTATCTATCTGCTGACGCCGCCGGGGTGCGTGATCGTGAGTGGGTTCATCTTTGTTGCCGCCGGCTTGCGGCTTGCCGCGGCCACCTCGCGGCCTCTGTTCTGGTTCGGCGGGGCTATGGCGTTCGCGCTGCTGGCGACCACTGCGTTTTCGAACAGGCTGCCCGATCCAGTCGTCGACGTGAGCAAGGGGGATTGGGCATCGAAGGTCTCCGTCTTCTCGCAATGGAGTCCAATTTTTCGCGTCGACGTCGTTCCGCAGTCCAAAGACTTTGATTACATTTTACATGATGGCCTGCCGGGCTCGGGACTGTATCGCTTCAACGGCGACGCGGCGGCCCAGAAGCAATTCGATACTGATCCACGCTCGTACGCGTTTCGGGTCCTCAAGAAGGCGCCGCGGGTACTCATTATCGGTGCGGCGGGAGGTCACGAGATACTGGCGGCGTTGCACTTTGGCGCGGCGCACGTGACCGGAGTCGAGCTCAATCCGGTCACCGTATCGCTGCTGACAAAGCATTTCGCGGACTACAGCGGACATCTGGCAGACAACGACCGCGTGACGCTGATCAACGGCGACGGGCGGTCGTTCCTGAAGAGGAGCGACACGAAGTACGATCTGATCTGGTTCGTTGCGCCTGACAGCTACTCGTCGATGAACGCGGCGACATCCGGGGCTTTCGTGCTCTCCGAGAGTTACCTATACACCAACGGAATGATCCGGGAGAGTTTAGAACACCTGACGGAAGATGGTGTTGTCTGCATGCAATTCGGCGAGGTCGACTTCGAGCAGAAACCGAATCGCACGGCGCGCTACCTCGGGACCGCACGCACCGCGTTCGAGGAGATCGGCGTTGCCGATTTCGGAAAACACGTACTGCTTGCCACCACTCCGGGCTGGCCCATCGCAACGATGTCGACAATCCTGCTCAAAGGAACGCCTTTCACGTCGGAAGAAGTGCTGCGCTTTGTGCAGAATGCGATCGCAATGCCGGGGAGCAGGGTGCGCTACGCATCCGGTCTGCCGAATGACGCTTTGGCAGATAAAGTGATTGGTTTGCCAGAACCGGATCTCGGGCGCTGGTATGACAGCTATCCGTACGACGTGCGGCCGATTACGGACGACTCGCCGTTCTTTTGGCACTTCACGCGTTTTCGCGACGCGGTCGGTGGCGCGCGGAGCGAGTTCGATTTGGAGATCGGAACCGGGGAGCGGGTGCTGCTGATTCTGCTGGCGTTCGTAACAGTCTTCGCCTCGGTGTTCCTGCTGCTGCCGTTCGTGATGATTCGGGAGACGTGGGCACGCACGCCGTACAAGCTGCCGGCGGCGACTTTTTTCGCGGCCATCGGCATGGGCTTCATGTTCTTTGAAGTGACTTTGATTCAGAGGTTCACACTGTTTCTCGGTTATCCCACTTACTCGCTCACAGTCACGCTCTTTTCGCTGCTGATCTTTACGGGTCTGGGCAGCCTGTTCAGCGCGCGATACGACGGCTATCGCGACCGCGCAGTGCTTACGCTGCTGACTGTCATTGTGGTGATGACGCTCCTTTACCAGTTCGCGTTGGGTCCGGTCATCGAGCACTGCATAGGATTCGGTCTGCCGCTGCGGATCGTGCTGGCGGTGCTGTTTATGGCACCGCTGGGCTTCTGCCTGGGTGCGTTCATGCCGCTGGGAATCGGCACGATCGCCGTCGCGAGCGGCGGTAGCAAGGAGTTCATCGCGTGGGGTTGGGCGGTCAATGGGTTCTTCTCGGTGATAAGCTCGGTCCTGACTACTATCCTGTCGATGACGATTGGTTTTCGACTGGTGCAACTGGCCGCTGTGCTGATATACGCGATAGGTGTGTTTGCGCTGACGCGAATTCCGATTTCAGAGCATGCCAAGGACAGCGCAGAGGTCGAGAACGATTCACGCGCCTACCGTCGCGCGCAGTCTGAGTAGTCGCGAGAAGAGTCACAACGAGTCAGAGTTGCTCAGTGTTTCAACCCGTGTTCTCGCTGCCATTTGATTGCGGCGGCGAACTTTGCAGAGATCGGGTCGACACTTACTACGGGGCCCGAAGGAATGTGAACGTGCGGCGAGCCGTTCTTGATGTAGTAGTTGAGATAGCGAGTATAGTCGTGCAGATAAGGCTGCGCTGAAGCTTGGTCCCATACTAACAGATCGACGATCAAGTCCGGCTTTTTTTCTCCAATCGCATAGGCGTAGTCCCATTTGAAATGTCCTGGCAGGAAAGATTCCCATTCTGGTTCATCAGGCCACATCCGCTTCGCATTCTCGTGCGCGATGACACGATCTGTCTTTCCTAGAAGTTCAATCGAAAAGCGATCGGTGAAATAAGGGATTACTCCGGCACCTGGAACCATGATTCGAGCGTCCGGATCGGTAATCTGCTCAATTTCCCGAGATGATTGCACCCGAAACCGATTGAACCCGACGTCGGTTGGCACGATGAGCAACAGCAGCGAGGCGCAGGGTAGGCTACTGAGCGAGTTGAAGGCAAATCCCCCGCCTTCAGGTTCGTTACGGACAGGTAAGTCGGCGGTGATTAGGGTGACCACCGTGAGAACCGCCAGGATGCCGGCGGCACGCGGTTTGACAACTAAGGCAAAATCGCGAATGGCGCCCGCAATATACGAAGCGCACGAGTCGAGCACGCACGCCAGCAGGACGAAAAAGAGAGGCATCGCGATCGAAATAAATCGGTTGCTCCCACCTGCGGCCTCAACGAAGTCTCCGCCGACCCAGATGCTGTAAGCGAGGCATGCACCGAATATCGAGCCGAGGAAAAGGAGACGCCAGTCGCGGCGTAGCAGGAGCAAGGCGACTACCAGGATAGGCAGGATAGGATTCATCTCGACCAGAAACCTGATAGCGGCGATGGCACCGCGAGTGAGACGAGGGATCAGTGGGAATCCCGTCATCTTCAAGTAGTAAGTGTTGGGTAGGAGGTCGTGGTAGTAGTACTCGCGGAAAGCAGTTTGCGCTCCGAGAAACAGGGCTAGCACGAGAGTTCCTAACAGTACGTGCTGCCATCGGCGGCGGGGGTCCATCACGGCTAGCATCGCGAGGACAACGAGTCCCACTACGAAGGCGTCGAGGCGAAAGAGCGTCGCCACTCCTAGCAGGAGATAGAGCGGAACGGCGGAGGATTCCGACTCGACGCAGCGTATCGCCATCAAGGCGCTGGCGCTGACGATCAGTGTCACTACGCATACTTCGGAACCTTGGAGGCCCCAGTTGGCAAGTGGGACATAGAAGGCGGTCAGAAATGACGCGCATAGCCCACAGCGTCGCGAGCCGCCGGAGACTGACTCGGCGAGGCGATCGATCACGATAAGGTTAAGGGCTAGCAGGGCGAGGCCGGTAAGTTGAACGAGCAGGCTTATCTTCGGGGGCGATACTGGCAGGAGATGGAGTAAAGCCATGTATAGGACCCATAGCGGGTTGGTGAAGCCTTCGACGCGGTCGCCGCCGGGGTTGTAGACGAGGCCGAAGCCGTGGGCGAGGTTGCGCGCATAGCGCATCGAGATCATCTCGTCGTCGAGGAGGGAGAAGTAGCGGACGCCGGCGTCGATGAAGCTGGATTGGTAGATGAAGGCGGATCCCCAGAGGATGTAGGCGAGGATTAGGGCGATTAAGAGGGGATCGCGGGATTTGGGGGTGGTGGTCAACGGGGAGATTTATAGCACACCTAACCCCTGGCCCCTTCCCATGGATGGGAAGGGGAATCAGAAGAAGAGGAATCGCCTGCGCGGCGGGCGGCAGGGGTGACCCCTCGCTACCTCAGTGAGAGAGCGCAAAGTTGCGCGCAGCGCACTACTTTGCTCGAAGGGGCGGGGGATCGATGCGATTGAGCGTCGCGGATGATGCGGACAACCTAACCCCTAACCCCTTCCCGAGCGGGAAGGGGAACCGGATTAGAAAGGGTTAGGCGGCGGTGGAGATGGCGGCGGCGGGGCGGTGTTCGATTTTGCGGCATAGCATGAGGAGGTCGCTGCCGCCTACGTAGGCGACCTCTTCGACGGCGAAGCCGAGGCGGACCATGATTTCGGTGAGGCTCGAGCGGGTGAAGTGGGTGATGTGCTCGTCCTTGTAGCCGCCGGGCATCAGGAAGCCGTAGATGGGCTCGATGGTGCGCCAGACCCATGTGGCGTAGTCGGGGGTGCCGAGAATCACGGTGCCGCCGGGTTTGAGGACACGGCGCATCTCGTTGAAGATGCCCTCGTCGTAGGGGAGGTGCTCGATGACCTCCTGGGAGACGACGCAATCGAAGCTGTTGTCGGCGAAGGGGAGGGCGAAGGCGGAACCGCGCACCAGGGGCATCCCGTAGCGTCGGAGAAAGCGGAGCTTGCCGAGATTGAAATCCATGCCGACGGCGTTGTTGAGGCTCTGGATGATGAGGCTGGAGCCGCATCCGGCGTCGAGGATACGGCGGCTGCCGCGGGCCCAATTGACGGCGATACGATGGCGGCTGCGATGCCAATAGCGCTGAATCGGGATGATGCTGTAGAAGCCGCGCTCGTCGTAATCGGAGGACTCGAGGGAATTGCGGACCTTCCAGAGCTTGAGGGATGAAAGGAAGATGTCGAAGCCGAAGCTTATGAGCCTGGTGTGGGAGCGTCCGCTGCGGCGGGGGAAGTAGACGAAGGGGACTTCGATCACGCTGAAACCGCGGGCGTAGGCGCGGACGAGGATTTCCTGCTGGACCTCGAGGTTCTCGGAGATGAGCTTGAGATCGCGGAGGGCGTCGCGGCGATAGAGGCGGAAGCCGCTGGACATATCGCGGACGGGGATTGAGAGCATGCGGCCGAGGACGAGATTCAAGAGAAAGCTGGTCCATCGTCGAATGAATGAGGTATAGACGACGCCGCCGCGGGTGTAGCGGGAGGCGACGATGATATCGGCGCGATGGCGGCTGCTCCAGAGCTTGCCGATGAAATCGGGATCGTGGGAGAGGTCGGCGTCGAGGGTGAGGACGTAGTCGCCGGTGGCCTCGGCAAAGCCGGTTTCGAGGGCGCCGGCGAAGCCATGGCGGCGTTCGGTAATCACGCGGGCGCCGAGATCTGCGGCGGCCTCGCGGGTGCCGTCGATCGAGTTACCGTCGACTACGACGATCTCGTAGGAGAGCTTCTCCTGTTCGAGGGAAGCCTGGATGCGCGGCAGGAGAATGCGGAGGTTGTCGCGTTCGTTGATGACGGGGAGGATTACGGAGATATCCATAATTGCTTCGGATGCGCAGTGAACGAATCTAGCGGCAATTGCCAAGCATGTGAAGGCGGCGACGCCGCTCCCCGGTTAGGAGGAGCGGCGTCGCCGGTTACGTCAGTTTTGTGAGCGTCGGCCTATGGCAGTACCGTCGAGGCTGGGGCGTTGGTCGGAGTGAAGCCGGCCGCGGGTCCGGGACCGACGGTCCACAAGCCGGAACCCTGGCTGTAGAGCTCCGAGTAATCGTTCTGCGCGTTGGTGGTTTGGCAGGTGGTAGCCGCCTGCGAGGTGCCGATGGTCACCGACTGCAAGCTCGGGTTCGGCGTAGTGCATGCACCACCGATTAGCAGCAGGTCGGTCACGTCGGTGCCCGCGCCGAGCTGGCCCTGGCCCGCGCCTTCGCGCGCCTGGTTGAGCGAGCCGGTGGCGCTGAACGTGCCCAGCGGGCTGCCCATGACGTCCGGATTGTACAGGTCGACTTCAGCCGTTGCGCGCTGCTTCAAGGTGGCTATTGCAACGCAAGTCGAAGGGAAGGTGCCCGCTTCGACATCGACGCCGCCGGGCAGGATAACCTCGCCCACGAGGCTGCCCGCAGTGAATAGCGTCGCCACCGCGGCGCGTGTATCGCCCATGGTGCCGGCCTGAGCCGTGCCGCCGCTGCCCGCAGTCGAGGGAGAGGTGGTCAGGTTATGGGCGGTGTAGGTGAAGGTGCTGCCGGTCGGAATCGAAGTCACCACGAAGGTGCCGTTGTAGTTGTTGACCCCGCTGATAACCGTGACGCCGGAGATGGTCACGCCCTGGCCTACGGTCAAGCCGACCGGGTTGGCGGTGGTGCTGCTGACGGTCACCACGTTGGTGCTTTCACTGGTCGAGGTGATCGCCGCAGTCGCACCGGCAATCAGGCTCCAGGTCCCGGAGCTGGGATCGAACACTTCGGCATTGCCGAGCGTGGTCGCCACGATATTGGGCGAGACGCAGGCCGAGGTGTTGGCCCTGACTCCGCCGAACGCGACCATATGGCCTGACAGCGGGCCGCTGACCACAGACGGATCCAGCGCGACCAGCGGGAACAGTTCGCGCGGAAGAACCATCGAACCAGTAGTCTTGCTGAACATCTGGGTGCTCGGGTCGAAGATGAACGAGAGGTTCGACGACTCGCCCAGGAACGTCACTACGTCGCCGCCCGCCAGCAGCACCTTGCCGCTGTCGTTGGGAATCAGCGCCGCGCCCTGGTCCACCAAGCCGCACTCGAAGGTGTCGGAGGCGGCGACGCCGCCGGAGCCGGGGGTCAGGCCCGCAGCCGCGGTGAACTGGAAGGTGGTGCCAGTCGGAATCGCGGTCACCACGAAGGTCCCGTTGTAGCCCGCGATGTTCACGTTGGTGAGTGTCACGTTGTTACCAATGGTCAGCCCCGCAGGATTGGCCGAGGTCATCGTGATGGTTGCGGTCGTTCCGCTTTCGGAGGCCGACGCTGATCGCATTGGCGGTCCCGGCGCAGACTGCGGGCAGACCGGTGGTGCAGTCGCAAGTATCGCCGGCCGGGCAGGTCGCAGGAGACACCGGCGGCGCTGCGTGTCCAGCCGGGCAGGAGGGGAGCGCGTTGGTCGCGGTAAAGGCGTCGGTTGCCGGGTTGTACAATTCGGCGGTATTGAGCGCCGCTTGTCCCGGAGGTGCGCCTGAACCCGCCGGCGGAGGAGTAAGGCTCAGGAACGAACTGCCGGTCGAGCCGCCGACTATCAGCACCTGGCCGTCGAGCGCCGTGCCGCTACCGCTGATCAGGGTTGCGCTCGGGCCGCTGCGCGCGATGGTCATTGCGCCACCGCGCTGCCGGCAAAGGTGAAGGCCTTGGTGCTCTCGTTGTACAACTCTGCCGTCTGCAGCGCGTTGCACTGGAAGCCGTTGGTCCCGCCGTAACTCATCGCGCCGCAGGTCTGCCCCGCCGACGATCAAGGTCAGATCGTTGGGCAGCGCGACGACGCCAGCCGATTCGCGCGCGGTGTTGAGGCTGCCGACCAGCAGGAACGTGTTGGTGGCAGTGTTGAAGATCTGCGCGCCGGCGCTGGAGTTGGTCGAGGTCGCCAGATGGACCACTCCGCCCAGTGCACCGCCGCTGTCGCCACCTGCGACCAGGATGCTTCCAGCTTCAGGTCCGGGCGTGCTGGTCGCTGTTGCAGTTGGTGTCCCTGTCGACACGGTCGTCGCGGTCGCGGTTGCCGTAGCCGTCGGCGTCGGTGTCACTGTCGATGTAGCTGTCGCCGTATCGGTAGCCGTTGGGGTCAATGTTGCGGTCGGTGTCGCGGTCAACGTCGATGTTGTTGTCGCCGTGGCCGTCGATGTCGACGTTGCGGTAGCGGTCGATGTAGCCGTCTGAGTATTCGTTGCGGTCGCAGTCGCTGTATCAGTAGCGGTTGCAGTCGCGGTCACGGTAGAGGTTGCCGTCGAAGTCGCAGTTGCAGTCGCCGTATTGGTACCAGTCGCAGTCGCGGTGGCGGTAGAGGTCTGCGTCGGAGTCGCAGTTGCGGTCGCTGTATCGGTGGTAGTCGGCGTAGCCGTAACAGTGGCGGTTGCCGTAGCAGTTGGGGTCGCAGTCGCGGCCGTACCGAATGCGATACCAGTGAGGCTCGCCGTTTGCGTGGTCCGCTGCCCGTTGTCGACAAAGGTCAGCTTTCCGGTTTCGGTGGTTCCATTTGGATTGGTATCGGTGACCGGATTGAATGTCACCGAGACCTGGCAGGTCGAATTCGCAGGCACCGAGCCGTCGCAGCTATTCGCCGTGATGGCGTAGGGGCCGCTAGTTGAGATTGACGTGAAGGTCACGGGCACCGCGTTGGAGTTGGTGAGCGTAACCGTTTGTGGCGGCGAAATAGTACCGACCTGGACCCTTCCGAACGACAGAGAGGTCGGCGATAGAGTCGGAGTGATGACGAAGCCGACGCCTGATAATGCGACCGTCTGCGTGGGTACATACGCATTGTCAGTGACGGTGACTTTCCCGGTTCTGGCCCCGGTCTGCGTGGGAGTGAAAATCACCGCAAAGGTGCAAGTGCCGCCTGCCGCGACCTGAGTCCCGCTGCAGTTGTCACTGCTCAGGCTAAAGTCTCCCGAAGGCACGACGCTCGTCACACTGAGCGGAACCACGTTGGGATTGGTCAAGGTGACGGTTTGGGGCGCGCTGGGAACCTCGATCGGCTGCTGGCCGAAGCTTAGGTGAGTGGGTGAAAAAGTCGGCTTCAGGATGATGCCGTCGCCAGACACTGGGACGGACTGCGTCGCAGGATCCGCGTTGTCGGTGACAACTATACTGGCATTGACGACTCCGGCTGCAGCAGGAGTGAAAGTCACATCGAAGCTGCAGGTGCCGGACGCCGCGACCTGCGTTCCGCTGCAAGTGTCGTTGCTCACAGTGAAGTCGCCGTTGGATGAGGCGACGCTGGAGACGCTCAAGGGAACCAGGTTCGGGTTGGTCAAGACTACGGTTTTGGTAGCGCTGGGTACTTGCACGGCCTGGTGACCGAAACTCAGGTGAGTGGGATTAAAAGTCGGCTTGACCAGGATGCCGGTGCCCGAGAGGTTCACGGTTTGCGGGCTGTTGGCCGCAGCGTCGGTAATCGTCAAAGTTCCGGTGCGGGTGCCTATTTGGCTCGGCGTGAAGACCACGCTGACGACGCAGTTTGCGCCGGGCGCGAGCAGGACCCCGCTGCATCCATCGCTCGAGACTGAAAAATCTCCAGCCGAAGCCATTACGCTGTCAATTTGCAGCGGGGAGCTGTTCGGATTGGTGAGCGTTACGTTTTTAGGGGCGGATGTCGTATCGACTTCCTGGTTCGGAAACGAAAGCGAAAGCGGACTGATGGTCAACCTGGTGGCGGCGTAGGCAGGCGCCGTTGCGATACTCGTCAGTATCAGAATCGCTGTCAGCGCGATCGCCGCGAATTTCCCGAGGCGCGCCACCGCGTGCTTGATGCCCGCAAGTGCAGAATGCGTGGAAAGAGAATCTATTGAAGCCTGGTTAAATCGATTCCTCCATCGATTCATCATGTGTGATCCTCCGAGGTGTATGACTTTGGCTTTCTTCAGTTCTCCGGTGCGTTGGACCCCAGACCTTCAGGGAAACGCGTGACGACGATGCCAGCGCCGGTACAGTCCATTTTTTCAGTGGAATTTAGTAACAGGCACAACCACCGCAGTCCTGTGCTCTTGCCAAGCGTGGACTGCCGCAGAGTGTTATAGACGAAGCGTCCGCTCCAGTCTTTCGAGACTACGTAAGACATTTGCCTGCCTCACAAGCGAGGGTGACCGGCCGCGAGCGCGGCGAAGGTCACGGCGATTTTCAGATGCCTATGCCTTTCTGACGCTAACTGCGTCTAATGCCCTCCGAGGCCTGTAGCACCGCAGGAGGCAAATAGCAAATGTCGTCAATGAGTAAGGGTGTCTGGAGTTGGCGTCAAGAAGCGGCAACGCCGCTCCCCGTGAGGGGAGCGGCGTTGCTCGGTTAGGTCAGAATGTGAACGTCGTCGCTATGGGAGAACCGTGGAGGCGGCGGCGTTGGTCGGAGTGTAGGTAGCCGCGGGTCCGGGACCGACGGTCCACAACCCGGAGCCCTGGCTGTACAACTCCGAGTAATCGTTGGTCGCGCTCGCATTGCCGCAGGTGGTAGTCGCCTGCGAGGTGCCGATGGTCACCGACTGCAAGCTCGGATTCGGCGTAGTGCACGCACCACCGATTAGCAGCAGGTCGGTCACGTCGGCGCCCGCGCCGAGCTGGCCCTGGCCCGCGCCTTCGCGCGCCTGGTTGAGCGAGCCGGTGGCGCTGAAGGTGCCCAGGGTGCCGGTGCCCGGATCGTACAGGTCGACTTCAGCGGTTGCGCGCTGCTTCAAGGTGGCTATTGCAACGCAAGTGGTAGGGAAGGTGCCTGCTTCGACATCGACGCCGCCGGGCAGGATCACCTCGCCCGCCAGACTGCCCGCCTCGAACAGGGTCGCGACTGCGGCGCGCGCATCGCCCATGGTACCGGCCTGCGCCGTGCCACCGCTGCCCGCAGTCGAGGGCGAGGCGGTGGGGTTGTGGGCGGTGTAGGTGAAGGTGGAGGCGGTCGGAATCGAGGCCACCACGAAGGTGCCGTTGTAGTTGTTGGGCGCGGCTGCCGTGGTGACGCCGGAGATGGTAACGCCATGGCCTACGGTCAAGCCGACCGGGTTGGCCGTGGTGCTGGTGACGGATACCACGTTGGTTGATTCACTGGTCGAGGTGATCGATGCGCTGGCGCCGACATTCAGGCTCCAGGTCCCAGTGCTGGGATCGAACACTTCGGAATTGCCCAGGGTGGTCGCCACGATATTGGGCGAGACGCAGGACGCGGTGTTGGCCCAGACGCCGCCGTACGCAACCACATGGCCCGACAGCGGGCCGGTGACCACTGACGGATCCAGCGCGACCAGCGGGAACAGTTCGCGCGGAACCACCATCGGACCAGTGGTCTTGCTGAACATATGGGTGGCCGGGTCGAAGATGAACGAGAGGTTCGTCGCCTCGCCCAGGAAGGCCACCACGTCGCCGCCCGCCAGCAGCACTTTGCCGCCGTCGTTGGGAATCAGCGCCGAGCCCTGGTCCACCAATCCGCACTCGAAGGTGTCGGCGGCGGCGGTGCCACCGGTGCCGGCGGTCAGGCCCGCGGCCGCGGTGAACTGGAAGGTGGTGCCAGTAGGAATCGCGGTCACCACGAAGGTCCCGTTGTAGCCCGCGACGCTCACGTTGGCGAGCGTCACGTTGTTACCAATGGTCAGCCCCGTAGGATTGGCCGAGGTCATCGTGATGGTGGCGGTCGTGCCGCTTTCGGAGGCCGAGCTGACCGCATTGGCGGTCCCGGCGCAGACTGCGGGCAGACCGGTGGTGCAGTCGCAGGTATCACCGGCCGGGCAGGTCGCAGGCGACACCGGCGGCGCTGCATGTCCGGCAGGGCAGGACGGGAGTGCGTTGGTCAAGGAGAAGGCGTCGGTCGCCGGGTTGTACAATTCGGCGGTATTGAGCGCCGCTTGTCCCGGAGGTGCGCCCGAACCCGCCGGCGGAGGAGTAAGGCTCAGGAACGAACTGCCGGTCGAGCCGCCGACTATCAGCGCCTGGCCGTCCAGCGCGGTGCCGCTACCCTTGATCAGGGTTACGCTGGGGCCGCTGCGCGAGATGGACATGGCGCCACCGGTGCCGGCAAAGGTGAAGGCCTTGGTGCTCTCGTTGTACAACTCTGCGGTTGCCAGCGCGTCGCACTGGAAGCCGTTGGTCCCGCCGTAGCTCATCGCGCCGCAGCTCGCTCCGCCTACGATCAAAGTCAGATCGTTGGGCAGCGCCACGATGCCGGCCGATTCGCGCTTGGTGTTGAGGCTGCCGACCAGCAGGAAGGTGTCGGTGGCAGTGTTGAAGATCTGCGCGCCGGCGCTGGAGTTGGTCGAGGTCGCCAGATGGACTACGCCGCCCAGTGCACCGCCGCTGTCGCCGCCTGCGACCAGGATGCTTCCTGCTTCAGGTCCGGGGGTTGAGGTTGCAGTTGCGGTCGGTGCTCCTCCGGTCGAGGTTGCGGTAGCCGTCGCGGTCGAGGTCGCGGTCGAAGTCGCGGTTGAGGTTGCCGTCGCAGTATGCGTCGCGGTTGCTGTCGCAGTCGAAGTTGCAGTCGCAGTCGATACGGATGTTCCGGTCGCGGTTGCGGTGGCAGTTGCGGTCGAGGTCGAGGTCGCAGTCGCCGTCGCGGTATGCGTCGTGGTTGCGGTGGCGGTTGCGGTCGAGGTTGACGTAGCCGTCGAGGTGGCGGTCGCCGTATTGCTCGAGGTCGAGGTCGCCGTTGGCGTCGCAGTTATCGTTGAGGTCGCCGTTGCAGGTTGAGGTCGCGGTGGAGGTTGACGTTCGACGTTGCGGTTGGAGTTGCCGTGTTGGTTGCGGTTGCTGTCGCCGTCGGAGTGCCGCCGGTCGCGGTGGCAGTGGCGGTAGGCGACGAGGTCGCGGTTGAGGTTGCCGAGGCGGTCGGCGTGGCCGATATGGTCGCGGTCGCCGTTGCCGATGCAGTCGGCGAGCCCGACGCGGTCGCGGTTGCCGTTGAGGACGCAGTCGGCGATGAGGTGGCGGTCGAGGTTGCCGTGTCAGTTGCAGTTGCAGTTGAGGTCGCGGTTGAAGTTGCGGTCTCAGTCGAGGTCGCAGTGGAGGTCGCAGTCGCCGTGTCGGTCGCAGTCGACGTCGCGGTGGCGGTCGGCGTATCGGTCGAAGTGGCGGTCGCGGTCGCGGTGTCCGTCGCAGTTGCGGTTGCGGTCGGAGTTGCAGTTGCGGTGTCCGTCGCAGTTGCGGTTGCAGTCGAGGTGGCCGTCGCAGTTGAGGTCGCCGTGCTGGTTGCGGTGGCGGTAGAAGTTGCGGTCGGCGTGTCAGTCGCGGTGTCGGTCGGCGTTGCGGTTGCGGTGCTGGTTGCGGTCGGAGTCGGCGTCCCGGTTATTCCATTGCCTATGAGCGAAAATTTGTGCGGGCTGTTGCCGGCCTTGCTTTTGACGATGAGGCCATTTTTCAGCACGACTTCGCCAACGTCGGTTGGCTGGAAGACGATAAAAACCTCACAGAAACTTCCGGGTGAGATAAATCCATTACAGTTGTCGTCCACCTCGCTGAAGGGGGGACTGACAGAAATGCTCTGGATCTTGATTCCTTTCTTATTGGAGGTGTTGACGAGATCCACCGGCATCGGCTCGCTGGTGGTGCCCACGAAGACATCTCCGAAGTCGGCTCCGAAATGGATCTTCTTGATCTTGTCGGGCCGAGTGGCGCTGGCATTGACTCTGAATTGCAGTGAATCGCCCGAGCCCGCCGACTGTGCGAAGGCGGGGCGTGCGATTGATGCAAAGAGTATTGCGAAGGTTAGAATTGCGAGTGAGCGTACCAACGAATTGAAGCGCCGCATGAACAGAATCCTCCTCGAACAAGTCCGACATCGTCCTAGCGCTGCTCGCTAATCGTGTGTTCTGTGGAGCACACTGTTAGCCCCCTGAGCCTAGGTGTCAGAAGTGCGGCGACATTAGGCTGGAACGTGAAAAATTGTCAAGCGAATACAACTTTCGGTGGTTCCCATGGGGACAAAAAGTAAGCGCCGAGAGCCCCAAAAGCGGACTTTGATGGTCAGGATGTTCCAAAATAACTGTCAACGAATTGCTATTTCACAAAATATGACGCTTTTTCGTGCAATCCTGATGGTTGTCTTTGACGAGATCTGACTAGAGTGTCCCTCGATAGTACGTCCCGAAGAGCGATTACTGACGTGCTTCGCACAGCGCAAAGGCAACTGCCCCAATAGGTGGCGTGTCGAGGGTTGGATTTTTGAGCAACTGCGCAGCGAGCAGAGA
Organism: uncultured delta proteobacterium; assembly: GCA_963814715.1. GTDB lineage: Bacteria > Desulfobacterota > Binatia > Binatales > Binataceae > Binatus. The sequence goes on along the minus strand of CAWFDW010000002.1, from coordinate 1,378,687 downwards.
GATGCGGGACGCGCATCGGGGAACGCGTAAAGGGAGGCTATTTCGGTGTCGCGCGAGATTGAGTAGAGTCCGGCGGCGTCGTGAGTAAGGAGGTTTTACAGGCGCTAACCAGGCGTCTTTAAGGTACGGGACGAGCGCAATGGGGATATGGGAATCAACAAGGTATCGAACCACTAATGTTTCGGGAGGACGTATGAAACGAATTCTTCTAGGTCTTGCAATGTTGAGCAGCTTCGCATTGATGGCTGCCCAGGCAAACGCCGCCGCGCTTGGCGAGTGCGGAAAGAGCTATGCATTCCAGGTGCATGGCACTGAGCCAGCGCTCACCAACGATTCGGTGCTTCACTACATCGTCGGCATCGGCCAGATCAGCTTTGCCGCGGCCGGAACCAATGGTCCGACCGGCTGTACGGTCAGCCATCTCGAGCTGGAGTACAATGACAATGCGATTGTGACCCTGAACGCCGGCCCGAACACCTGCGATGCGGGCAACTCACTGCTCGGCGGTGGCGTACCGTGCTTCGACGGCGCGCGACCATCAGGGGACTGGTGGCACGCTGTCACCGTCGCCCTTCGGCAATGGCGCAGCGCGGCTGTCGATCGACCCGAGCTTCACTTGGGTAAACGGCGGACCGGGCAGCGCAGATCTGCCTATGGCGTTCACCCTGCAGGCGAACACTGGCGCGTCGACCATCCTTGGAACGATCGTGCCCGATAACGGCCCGACCCCGACCAGCCCTCCGCCGGGAAGCCCGGTTCTCGTAATCACGATGCAGAAGCAGTCGACGACCGCGGTGCTGCCGGTAAACGGTGGCGCCAACGGCTACGGCACGGCTCCATACCTGGGGCTGTCGATGAGCTTGTTTGAAGGATACGGCGCGCCCTCTAGCGATCCGTTTAACCTGCCGGGCATCACCGGATCGTTCGGATCGACGGTTAGCGCGTTGCAGATCTTCTCGAACGGTCAGGCAGGCGGAAGCACGAGCTTTAGCAGCAATGACAACGTAGGCAACACCACTGGTGTAACCGAGAACGATTGCGACACGAATCTGGTTCAGGAGTCGAACTTTGCGGACGGCACGACGAACAACCAGGCCTTTATCGTGCATCCGAGCGCGACTTGTGGCGACGCGGCCGCGGCTGCATCGTTCACAATCGACACGGTTCAGTTTGGATCGACCGACACGAACGACTATGCGATCGTGTCCGGTCTTGCTGACCATGCCGACACTAATGATGAGCTGATTCCTTCGGGCGATATCGCAACGGCGATTGGCTTGGCCAGCACGCCTGCGGGCAAAGTCGCGATAGCTATCTCGCCTACGTCGGAAACCGACACGGGTCCATACCCGCAGACGAAGACGGCGATGCTGAAGATCACGAACACCAGCCCGGCTGGATGCGACATTTCAGTAGCGAAGGTGTTCGCGAGCGGCACGAACTCGCTGTGCACGGTCACGTTGGCTTCCACTTCGACAGTTTCGGAAGGCGACACGGTTAACACGCTGGTTGGCGTGAACTGCACCTGCACCGGCAAAACGCCTGCGGAATCGGACATCTGGAACATCAACAGCACGTCGAGCAATTGCCCGATCGCAAGCGGCGCCTCGGTCCCGTTTACTTGCAAGAACTAGAGACGGATCGAAGCTAATAACGTTCAGTAACCGGACGGCGGGTCAGCAATGGCCCGCCGTTCGCATTTTGAGTGAGTCGGAGTGCGGGGTTACTCGTGCCACCAGTTGGCGGTGAAGGCCTGGACCTCGGTGCGAATCGAGTTGTAGTTCACCCAGAAGTAAGCGACTGCGAGCGCAATCACAGCAAGGGTCACCAATCTATATACAGCTCGGTCCATTGTTCAGAAGGTCCTAGTTGGCTAACAGATCGGGCCGCGAGGGTCTATGGGAGGGGAAGTATAACGGACTTGACACCGCCAACGAGCGGGATGAAGCGGGACCAGTCGGTAGTTGGGCGATTTTGAATGAAATCACGTTTTGCGTTTTGCTTTCAGAAATTCGTCTCGGCAATTCCGGTGCGCGAGATGCCAGCCAGTGCGCCCGTTCTAGAGAACAATCGGCCACAACAGACGCAACCCGCAGAAACAGCATCTAAACATTGCCCTCGATGGCCTACGGATTGCGTAGAATTCCAGTGTGGTGGGGAATGAGCCAGATTGCGCGCTCCTTTTGGCACAAGTAGAAGAGAGCTTGCGCGCGGTAAAGCTCCATGTCGCCACCTATCAACTGCGACTCCTACAACTGTCCTTGCGGAATCCTGTAAAGACTACCTACCCAATCGCTCACGACACTCCCGAAACCACTGCCAGGTCTTCGCGTCGAGAGTAACGCCCGCAATGGAATCGGGCGTAACGGATCGACTCTTCTCGTATGAAGAATTGGTCGGAATCGTGGACGAATGGGAAGCGAGACCAGAAAGACAAAGAGTCATGAAATCTGAGTGGCAGGAACGGTCGTTCCATCACCCTTGGATATGGGGACTCCTTACATTACTCACCGCCTTCCTGGTTCAGCGTTACCTTGGACCAGCGGTATTTAGAGTTTTCTTAGACCTGTTTTTCATCGTGTTCGGCGGGTTCTGCGTAGTTCTCAACGAGGTAGGCGTGCGTCAGGCGGCCCAGCCGAATAAGTGGCTCGGTCGTAAAGATACTTCCGATCAGATACCCCTCTACAGGTGGGGATTAGTCGGATGTTGACAGTCAAGCCGGATTCACGGCAGTAATCTATCGCATAGTCAGGACTACGGCGAATGCACCGCAGATAAGCCATGCTTACGGGTGTACGGTCGCGCCGTCTTCCGAAAGGGGTTGTCTGACATGCGCGAAGTAAACGGCTTCTTCCTCTTTGAGCTTGGGCAGGTAGTTTTGCTGACCGCGCTACCTCAGAATGTTGATCTTCGTCCATCGGTAGAACTGATCACTGGCGTCCGGAAAAGCCTTCGAGAATTTGCAGAAGCAAATGAGAATCGCGAAGACTTACCAGATGCGGTAGGTGTGGCCGCTGAATTGGCTGCGCAACTCTCGACCCTACTTGCCAAGAATCCATATCCTTCGATAACTGCGGACGAGTACTCGCGAATGGGATATTTGATATTTACCTTTCGCGACCGACTTTATGCCAACTTGGGGAAAGTCTATACGGAAGTTCTCGAAGACAAAGGCGGCCGGAGTGTTAAAACGCTGTGGCTGAATCCACTCAAGTTAATTGACAGTAGGGTGATTCCTCACCTGTCTGATTTTGTAAATTTCAATATTGCGGAAGCTGCGAAATGTTGGGTCGTTGATCGTCCTACCGCGACCGGCTTTCACATTATGCGATCCGTTGAATCTGTGTTGCGTCAGTACAAAAAACTAGTCATCGGCAAAGATGTTCAGTGGACCGATAAAAAGGGCACGATTCGATATGACGGCTTCGGAACAATCGTCAACGATTTGAATACCGAGTATGAAACGCTTAAAACCGCGCGAGCGCCATTCGGACAGTTGGAATTGGTAATCGGTATTTTACGACCGCTGAGTAAACTGTATCGCGATCCTCTGTCACACCCAGAACTCAAAGAATTGAACGAGGAAGACGCGAAGCTGGCGTTTGAGCAGGGATTGAGTGCAATCGCTAGAATGGTGCAGGACTGTCTTGACGGCGGAACACATTTCAAAGTTGCGCACTCCGCTGGCGTAAAGTTCTAAGCGCCTGAGCGATGCGCGCGGATAAGAATTTCCTCTAGGCGACCTATCTCGCTAAACAATTCGATACGCAATCGTGCGTGGTCAAGGTTGTACGGCGCAGTAAGTCCGGGGATCTGAAAATTAGTGTTGGAGAAGGGGATGAGCGCTACAAAAACGATGGCATCTTGTTCCTTGAGAATCTCTAATATTTCTCCTCGCCACCGCCGATGTTTATTGATACACGTTTCGACTTGTTGAAGCGCGTCCGATTGATTTGGGGTAATATGATGTTCAAGCAGTGAATGGCCTTCTTGTTTTAGTCGAGCCAACTTCGTCAATTGAAGTTCAGAATACGGACGAACAGTCGGACTGAGTTCAGCGATCTTCTGGTCTTTCTCTTCAATGATTTCCTTTTGTCGCTCATGTCTTTCGACGGGAATCTTGACTAGTTGATTGCACCATCGCCCTCCCAAATACATCAGATTAGCGATCACTGCCGCCCCAAACCCCACAACCAGCGTGATGGGAATAGTGACATTCATCAGAAGCAGCGCTGCACAGGCGACAAAAAGCGCGAGTGCCGACAAGGTAAGGGAAGTGCGCAAACGGGATTGAAATTCGTTCCAAGTACGCGTCCGCGCTTCTTGTCGAATATCTTTCCAGTACATGCGTTGGTCTGAGCTTGTCGCACTGGTACACCTGCGCTATTTTAGATTCATAGCGCACGAATACCCTTCGTGAATGGTGAGCGGTTGGCCCCTGGCAGGGCTTACCGCTCGTTTCGTTTCTTGCTCGGCTTCTCTGCCTCCGACTCGCGCCGCTCGATCAACGGGGACATCAGCTTTTTCAGCTTGCCGATGTCGGCGTGCTTTAGCATTTCCCTTAGCCGGTCGTCTTCGGCGCGGGTTTTTGCGGTGATGGTAGATTTGCGAGTGCGGGTGGAAGCCACCCGTGTACTTTAGCGATTCGAGGTTCGCTCGGCTAGCGGCTGACGCTTTGGATCAAGTCAGCAAACATCGCTGGATTTTTCCGATTGTTAAAACGCCATGCAAATTCGTTCACGTACAACGGAAGATACTGTTTGCTGACTTTGTGGTAACTGCCGATGATCCCGCGCTTGAACAGGGACCAAAACGATTCGATTGAATTCGTGTGCGTCGTGCCGACAACGTACTGGCCCTGCGTGTGATTCACGACGCGATGATCGTAGTCGGCTCCGAGCAAGCGATAGCCGCTGTGTTCATCGGTGGCGACCAGCTTGGCCTGTGTCGATACAGACCGGCGCACGAAACTGTCTAGCGTAGCGGTGTCGGTATTCTCGATTACTTTGGCGATCACCATTCCCTTGCGCGCGATTGCCCCGATGACCGCGACTTTGTTTTTGGTCCCGACCAAATTCTTGCGCTGATGCGCGTGCATGTTGCGCGCTTTTCCGCCGACAAAGGTTTCGTCGATTTCCACGATGCCAGTTAGCGGCATCACGTCGCCTTTCATCGCAGCGCGCCAGCGCATGCAGACGTACCAGCTTGTGTGGTAGGCATGCGTCGATTCTTCTCCGAAGATGACGCGATGGACCTGTAGAGCGCTGATCCCTTTCTTCGCAGTGAGAATCAGGAACGCGACTTTGAACCAAATCTTGAGAGGGATTTTGGTGTTCTCAAAAATCGTCTTTGTGATGACGCTGAAACGATAGCCGCGCCGCTCGCCGCATCCCTTGTTGCAACAGACCCAATGGAACGGACGCGCCTTCAATACGTAGATGCGCTCTTTGCTCTTGCAACGAGGGCATCGCACGCCGTCGGGCCAGCGCATCGAAACGAGGAAATTCTTGCACGCCGTCTCGTCATGGAACTCTTTGTCGAATGCGTCTATCGTCTGCATGCGTGGTACATTAGCGCAGATTGCGATGACTGTCAACTCCCGACTAATCCCCTCTACAGGTGGGGATATGCCGTGGCGGCGTGTTCTTCGTGATTTTCGGTGTAGTCGATTTATTCTTCCGGCTAAGAACGGCACTGTGATCTCACAGGTCCGCGATCCCAGTTCATCCCAGTCTGGTCCCGCTTCATCCCGGCTAATTCATGCTAAAATTCAAACTGAGACACTACCCAAAACAGCCCACTACCGACCAGTCTGGGATCAAGTGGGACGGTGGACCAGAGCGGACTAGGCCGGACGAGCGCGGACGGCGGGGTAGTGGATCAGTTTGAAGTTGTCTCCTGTTCGCTCCATCGTCGCAGGCCGCAATGAGGACACTTCCGTCTGTGAAGCATCCAAATCCAACCGAGAAAATAAAGCTCCCGACATCGCGGACAGCGAAATCTCATCAGATGGATTTCAACCACAACACAAGCAACTATCCACGGTCCTACTATCCACAGGAAATGGCGAGACCCGAGACCTGGAGAAATCGCATCTAGAGTGACGCCAACTAGGGCGGATACCGGCGCCCAGCACAAGAAAACAATCCAGAAGAGACGGCTGCGTTCTCGAAGGTCTCGCCATTCACTCTCGTAATTCATCGCGAGATGCTTCCCATTCATCCACGATTCGCACCATATCATCAAGCGACCACAAAGTATCCGTGACGCCAGCCTGCATCGCGGGCGAGCATCGGATAGTCTGATGCATGCGCACGAAATTATAGTGCATGAAGTAAATCGAAAGCGCGTGGATGTGGTTCTCCAGCTTTTTTGAAAACGCATTTGTCAGCCGAGTAAATCGACGGATTCCCATTCGCATCGAAAGGTTCTGGCGCTCGACATACGACGTGTTGATATGCTCGCGCTCCGGCACTCCGCGAATGACCGTACTCTCCGCGCTTAAGCAGACAGCGGGTGTATAGCGGCGCTCGCCGTCTGCTGGCGTGCCGTGTAATTTCATTAACGTTGCGTAGTCGATTCCGTGCGGGAATGCGGAATCGACGGCTTCTAGGTACGCGCGATGGCCGTCAGTTGTTAGTTGAACGCGATTACTCAGGCGACTCGCCAAATCGCTCAGGAACGAGTAGGCGGCATCTCCATCGCGGGTGCCGACGTACCACGATGCAATCAATTTGGTATCGGCATCCAGAGCGGTCCACGTCCAGACATCGCCAACTCCAAACTGACCGCGCATTTCATCGGGGATGTTTCGCTGTTTGGCGTAAACGAAACTCCAGATTTCGTCCGCCTGAATGCGTTTGCACGGTAGATTTCTTAGCGTCCGATCCTGATACTCGGAGCACGCGTTGCCAGCATCGGCCAGCAACTTGACGATGGTGTTTTTGCTCGCGCCAGTCATGCGAGAAATTGCGCGGATCGAAACACCCACGACCATCATGCCGAGAATCTGAGCGCGCCGTTTGGGGGATGACTTGTTCATGCATTCGATAATAGACCTTTATGCTTAGTCTGTCAAGCATATAAGTCAGTTTACTTGGATTACGCTATGATTTGTATATGGATATAGTGTCGCGCGCTTTAGGCGCTTGACTTATTAGTGGCCGTATACTTATATGTTGACAGAAGGTGAGGTCAAGTGCGTTTCCGATGCTGGGCGCTTAGTCTTGGTTGAGCCGACTGATTGGCGAATACCAAGAAGGCGAGCGATTTACGCCTCGTTAGACCTTCATAGATTTCTGACTTACAAATCAGCCGATCCTGGCACCAATAACGACAGACGTAAATTGCAAGCGCTGTTCGACGAATTCATAGCTGGCGACTTAATTTCAGTTAGTCTCGAACCGGAAGTTATGAGCACAAACATCAAGAGACTGTCCCCGCCGGGTGCGGAGGTTTGGGAATTCAAGGTCAGCTTGAAAAAGAATTTGCAGCTAAGAGTTTTCGGACGCTTTGCTTTTCTAAATACATTTATCGCGTTAACAGGTCCGGCGGACCGTACCGGTGTTAATTACCCGAATGAGATCATTCGATGCCAAGAAGAATGGCGAGTTATTTTTGATGACAAGCCGCCACTCTATGGGAGAGATGGAGATGACTACATCTGGCCAATTGGAGTTCCTCTCAGAGATTCTTGAATGGAAGCCTGTTCCTCAAGACACGCTAGTGTATTTCAGAGAACGATTAAGGCTTCGCCTACATTCCACGATACTCGATGCATTCACACGCCGTGCGAAAGAGAAAGGTCTTAAACGGTCCGACCTTGCGAAAAGAATCCATAGGACGCGCGCGCAAATTGCCAGATGGCTGAGCACTGAAAGTAACCTAACCGTCGATTCCATTAGCGATTTGATGGTCGGACTGGGGATGGACTTCGACTCATTTCCGTTCACGCCTATAGAGAACACTATCGTCACTGAACAAGAGCAACAAGAAGCTGCGCAAGCCGAAAACTGCGGCCTAGTTTCCATGCTGGATAAGGGCACCAATACGGGACTAACCCTAGATGTCCTTACTCAGTTGAATGCGAAATTGAAAAGCTGGATGGAAGAACAGCCAGCGTCTGGCGCATCGCCAGCAAGCGCGGTCCCAGCGGCTGGCAACACTGGAGGAATGACTAACGAAGCAAAGACAACCCAGCCAAGCCCAGTCCGTGAGAAGAATGTAGTTTTCATAGACCGCTGGTTGAAGGAAAGAGGGTTAGGGGAAGGCCCTAGAAAACCATTTAAGGTGGCAAGCTAATGGCAGACGAATCGACCGGTGCACCCATTTCCCTGTACGCGAACAACCTCCTTTACGAGGCGAGTGCATGGGATTTGAAAATTATTTTCGGCCAAGTAGACCAGTCGTCGGGAAGCACCGTGGTCAAGCCAAATGTGGCAGTCACGATTCCTTGGGCTCAAGCGAAGCTAACGCTGTATTGGCTCCGGCTCCAAGTCGAAGTAATGGAAACACAGACTGGTAAGATTCCGATCCGAGCCGATCTAATCCCACCTGAAAACATTCCTACGGAGGAACAACTAAACGATCCCGATATGAAGAAATTTTTCGATATGTATAAGAGGGTGCGCGACGAATTCCTGAAGACGCTTTGAAAAGAAAATACGGGAGGGTGGCGGAGTCTGGATTATCGCGACGGTCTTAAAAACCGTTGGCCTGTTGCAGCAGGCCCGTGCGTTCGAATCGCACCCCTCCCGTCCCAAACACTTGCATTAGAACCGGGTGTAAATCAAGTTGGCTTATTTCGACCAGCGCTTTTGCGCCGCTTTTTGGGCGATTTGCCGACGTTGTTCTGGCGTCAGCCGTTCCGCTCGCGCTCGACCGCCCTTCTGTCCGCCCAATCGCCCCATCTCGACAGCGGCGGAATTGCGCTTGTCCGGCTCGGTATCGGATGCTTGGCCCGTCGCAATGTCGCCGATCATTTTCGCTAACGCTAACGGATCACGCGGACGTTTCTTTCGTCGTTCGGCCATGGAGCCATTATCGCACACGAACAGCGCGAACGCACCGAGGCCGGATTTCAAACTGACCCACTACCGACGGCGGAGGGATCGGCAGCCGGAAGCGCCAGACATTCACGGCAGACGCCGTTCTCAGAGTTGAGGCTGAACTCTCTTTCGAGCATTTTCCGCACTTGCTCACTGAGCGGGAACTAATTGATCTTCGCCTCGATAGCCGGCTTCGCACCGCATAGTAGGCATCGCATAAGCCGAAGGTAGCCGATCCATCGTGCGTACGGCGAGGATCGAGAAGTTCTGGCCGTTACCGTTTTCAGTCGATTGCGATGACGGCGCTCGCCAAGATTCCGGCCTTTTTCAATACGGCGACCGCTTGCTCCACATCCGGCGGAGCGACCAGCACGACAGCTTGGTCGTTGATGATGCCGCCTACGCGCGCCGACATGATGAGCGAATGACGCAAAACTTCGCAGGCTCGGATAGCGAGTCCATCAATGCAGGTGCCGTTTGGCGGCAAAAGGAAGATTCTCAAGAGTGGCCGCGCCTTTGGTAGATTTGATTACTGAAGAATTACGAAACTGGCGATTTTAAGGCAAGCGCGGTAATCGATTCGCGGTATTCGCGAACCCACTTCCACGTTGTGGCATCCGCGTACCTGAGCGCATAAAGACAATCATTGCAGAGCGCGACAACAGGCTCGCTCTGATCGAATCGTAGCAGGTCGTTTAGCTGATACGGCTCGCCGGGATTGCCGCAGCGGGCGCACGCGGCTGCGTGGCGGGGCTTCATGTCCATTGTGTCTCCCGTGTCGCGTCCTTGGGTAACAGATCGAGCGGCGATGGATTCGTATTGATAGCTCGACTTCTACCGACGACGCCGAACTGTGTCTGAATGACCTGATGGAGTGGTTCAAGACGAAACTCCCTATTCTCGAACGGACTGATAAGCCCTTTTCCTGAGCCAACTTGAAGTGAGTTTGAATCTTGGTGGATTCGGAAAGCTTCTTGACGTTATTGGCAACCAGATATTCCAACAACTAACGAAGTGTCGCATCGTGGTCGGCTGTCGGGCACGCACGCGCTAAGCATTCTGTCAGCTTGCTCGAGATCCGCTCTGGTCTACGTCGGTCCAAATCTTCGAGCGCGTTCCGCGCCTCGAGCGAAGACTTCCATGTCTCCGTACGCGGACTAGTAAAATTACCCGCGCCGTCCAGCCCTCGTCCGGCTTGGTCCGCGCTGGACCGGCATCCCGGTGCATCTCAACTCTGGTCCCGCCGCATCGCCGGCAAATCAGGACAATCGTCGGTTTTCAAACCCGGACACTCGCTCATATCTCAGGGCGAATCAGGATCAGTACCCGCGGGCGGCGGATGTGTGGGATTCACGCGGCGGGTTGGAGATTTCGTGCTTGAGGTCTTAACTGATATGAACTATCGATCCAGCGGGCATCGCAAAAGCGAGTGACCATACAATGATAGGAAGGAGACAAATTGGAATGAGATCCACAGTAGCCGCAGGCGCAGGACTGCTATTGGCGATTGCTGCCACGACAGCGTCCGCCGGCGTCGTAATCTCGCAGGACGTGGTCGATACGGACCTTGCCGGCAAGCAGCATAAGAGCGAAGTGACGGTGATGCTCCAGGGCAATAAACAGAAAATCATACTGCCAGCGCGGGCGATTATTACGGACCTCGACGCGGGGAAGGTAATTGTGTTGATACCGGGGAGCAAAGGATCAGCGTCGTTCCCGCTTCCGCCGCCCCCTCGAATCGCAATGCTACTGTCGCGCTTCGGGATGTTCGTCGGTTATCAGAAGGCGAGCGGTGGCGGCAAAGTGGCGGGATACGAGTGCCAGAATTACACCGGGAGCGACAACGAGGGCCGGCTCAAAATTGACGCGACCGCATGCGTGGCCAGCGCGGCTGCGGGTGCGGCGGAATACACCGCATTCGGCAAGGGGCTGGCGGCGAAGCTCAAGGGCTCGCATGTAGAAATAAAAGGCGACGTTCCCGACGGCGTCCCGGTCTCTTCGACTCTGACTATCGGCAGCATCCCGCCTCCGATACCGAAGGGATTTCCTCCCGAGCAGGCGGCAAAGGTCAAGGAATCGGAGGCCAAGCTCAAGCCAGTGCTCAGGAGTGCGAAGGTCACGAAAATCGAGGTGAAGGACCTGCCGGCCGATACGTTCATGGTGCCGGCCGACTACAATACGTCGGCGCCGGGCAAACCTGCGGCGGGAGCGAAGCCGGCAGCGGCGGCGTCCGCGGCTCATTGATGTGTCGAATTCGCGCGGGCGTGTTCTTCTAAAGCGTCGTGCCTGAAGCGTGGTTGAGTATCGTTGTGCCCGCGTACAACGAAGAGCGGCGGATCGAGGCGAGCCTGCGCAAGATTTGCGCTTATGCGCAGGCGCAGTCGGCGCCGACCGAAATAATCGTCGTGAACGACGGGTCGAGCGACGGGACCGAGGCGGTGGTGGCGAAATTTCCCGAAGTTCGCGTCATCCGGGTCACACCGAATCGCGGCAAGGGCTACGCGGTGCGGCACGGCGCGCTGAACGCGTCGGGCAAGCTGGTGTTGTTCACCGACGCGGACCTGTCGGCGCCGATTGAGGAAGCGGACAAGCTGCTGGCGGCGATCGAGAGCAATGGCGCGGCGGCGGCGGTAGGATCGCGGGCGCTGCGGCGGGAATTGATAGGAGTGCGCGAGTCGATACTGCGGGATTATTCGGGGCGGACCTACAACCTGCTGGTGCGCTTGTTCACGGGCTTGCGAATTCATGACACTCAATGCGGATTCAAACTGTTTCGGATGGAAGCGACACGGCGCGCATTCGAGCTGCAGCGCGTCGAAGGATTCGGTTTCGATCCGGAGCTGCTGTTTCTGATCGAGCGGACCGGCGGCAAGATTGTCGAGGTGCCGGTGCGCTGGAACCATGACGCGGCGACCAAGGTGCGGTTTCCGATCGATCCGATCCGGATGTTTGCGGATTTGATTAGTCTGCGCGTACGATCGATCGGCGCCGACTATTCGCAATAGCTTTATGACCGCATCAGCACCGTCCGCCCGCGCGGCGGAATCGATCGAGCCGCGACCGAATGCCGGTGTTTCGCGCTGGTGGAACCTCGAGCGGCGCGAGCTTGCGATACTGGCGGGAATCCTGGTTGCGACGGCGCTCATCTATATGCCGAGCATCCGCTACGGCTGGGTGTGGGACGACAAGGCGCAGACGATCGAAGCCGGCGAGCTGCATAGCTGGTTGGGGATCGCGAGATCATTTATCCACGACAGCTGGTGGTTTCGCGATCCGAGCAATCTTCCGCAAAGCGCATACTATCGGCCGTTCCAGACGCTGTGGTTCGGACTGAACTACATGATCGCCGGGAACCGTCCACTGGTTTGGCATCTCGAAAAAATCGTACTCGAGCTGATCGGCGTGATGCTCTGTTTCCGGCTCGCGCAACTTCTCACCCGCAACAACGCGATCGCATTGCTGACGGCGGCGGTTTTCGGACTGATGCCGGCCAACATCGAATCGGTGGTGTGGTGCTCCGCGATCGGAGAGCCGTTGTCGGCGATATTCGAGATGGGTGCGATGTGCTGCCTGATTAATCGCAGGCAAGGATCGTCGCGCGGGATCGCATTGGCTTTGATGCTCTATGCGGGCGCGCTGCTCAGCCACGAAACGGCGGTGCTGTTCTGGATGGTGATTGCGGCGTACCTGTTTCTGATCGAAGGGAAGCGGGTGGGCGAGACGATGCGGATCGTTGCGGCGTTCGCGCTGATGGCGGTTCTGTATCTGGGTGCGCGCCTCAACGCGCTCGGTATCAGCCACTTTTTGGGCCGGCCTAACTTCCTTCCGCCGGCGGTCGCGCTGGGATGGGAGAAACCGTTTCCGCCGCGCAACCTGATCGACATCTTCATGACTACGCCGGTGGTGGCGCTGAGATACCTCTCAGTGTTGGCGATTCCGGGGATGGCGAGTCCGACGCATAACGTGTCGTGGATCACATCACTGAGTCCGATAACGTTCGTGAGCGGCGGAATCATACTGATGCTTGCGATGGTGGCGATACTGCTGGCCAGGCGCAGTCGCGATTGGCGGCTGTATCTGTTCTGCGCCGCGTGGGGGCTGGTCGCAATCGCGCCCGCGATGAATCTAAAGGCGCTCGCCGAGCTGGTGCAGGATCGCATCCTGTATGCGCCGGCGTTCGGATGGAGCCTGGCCGTGTCGATTGCGGCGATTCGGATCGCCGCGCGAAGTTCGCGCGCGCGCACGATAGTGGCAGGCGCGATCTCGCTGTTGCTGATAGCCAATGCGGCCACGATTGTGCGGGTCGAGCGCTACTGGCATGACGACATCACGTTCTTCACGCGATGCCTGGAGATCGCTCCGAACCGTCCGGAATACCTTCGCGGACTGGTGGACATGCTGAATTACAAAGGCGATCTCGACGGCGGGATGAAGGTGCTCGTCGGCGCGGTCAATCGCGATCCGGACAATGTTTATCTTCACACCAAACTGGCGGAGCAATACGGGACGATGGGGCGGGGCGCTGACTTCGAAGCAGAGATCATGAAGGTTCAGGCGCTGCGGCATAGGGGGATGCAAAAAGAATAATCGCCTGCGCGGCGGGCGGCAGGGGTGATCCCTGCACCCGAGTGAGAAGCGCAAAGTTGCGCGCGACGCGCTACTTCGCACCGGCATCGCGTAGTCAATGTCGCCGCCAAACGTCGAATCGACTGCGTTGAGATAGGCGTACTATCGGATTTATCGATTTAGAGACCTCTTGTGATAGTAAACACGATTACCGTTCCTTTTCCGCTTGACGCGCCGGGGGGCTGTTGTTAAGTTAAATGTTAACAATATCGGATCTCGATCACATATGCGAGATTCATAGTGATCAGCTGTCAAAGGCGGTGTTTCCTGGTCTTCCTGCGCGCCGCGCGCTCTATATTTCGGAAAAGGTGAGGCAATACATTACGGGCACTGCCCCAGGCATGGACATTGAAAAGCGCGCCAGATGGCTGACTGCGCGCGCGGTTCTTGAAACCTTTGTAGATGGGAAATGGATCACGGTCAAATCGAAACCTAAGAGCCGCGCGCAAATGGGAATACTCTGTCCGCATGACGACGGGATTTGGGAGATTCGCGATGTCAAACCCAAACCGTCGGTACGAATACTCGGCAGCTTTATCGAGAAAGATGTTTTTATTGCCTTGGCACCTTATGAGCGCGCTGAGCTAGGAGCTAAGGGATCGGAAGGATGGACCAGAGCTTTACGAGATTACAAAACTAAATGGACCGAACTAATCGATGGACACCGACCGATGTATGGAGGGAGTTATCCAGATGCCTACCTCAGCCTTGCCCGACATCTTGACTGATATCCACAGCGAAGAACCAATTCCGGCAGATAAGATCGCTTATCTAGTAGCTCGGGCGAAACTTAGACTTCACGATCTGATTCTCCGGAAATTTGCGGCTAAGGAAGACAAGGGTTTGGACCAAGCTACAATCGCACGACGTCTTGGAGTGTCTCGCGCCCGGATTTGCCAGCAATTGGGAGTCCCGGGAAATTGGACAATAGAATCGGCGACCAAATTGGCCGCAGCAATCGGTGGTGAGATCAACTTTGACTGGATTCCATTTCCGCCTTCAGAGACCGAAATGAGACCTCAAGCAAAGACGGTTTCCGCTCCGCCGGAACAGCCTCCGCGACCATTTCAGCCAGCTCCGCCTGATGAGATTGCCTCAATTAGTCCCGACGAGGCCGACGAGCAACCAGTGCCGTGAGTAGCAATCTTCCTGCTGTTAGAAATCTGCGCTTGATTCACATCAGTATCAATTTTGGATCAGAGCGCGACACTGCGGAAATAAAGAAAACCTTCAGCAAGGCCGTGGATTGGATTTATTATATGCCAAATTGTTGGCTCGTTCTGACCACGAGCGACACGAGCCGCTGGTACGCAAGGCTGCTACCATTGTTAGGCGATCTGGACACTATGCTGATCTGCGAAGTGAAACCCGAGGAGATCACCGGCTGGATTGGCAGATGGATTATTGATTGGATTCAGAACTCACAAGATCGCATTTCCAACCTTCCACAATCATCCTGACAACCGAATGTTGCCAGCGTGCGGGAAAGACGTTGAAGGGTCCGGCCTTATCGCTATGGCGATAGCCGCAATCGGGATCGTCAGGCGCAGGCGCGGCGATACTGAGAAATTCTCGACAGGAATTCAAAACGGCCCACTACCCGATGGCGCGCTGGTTTGGGGGCTGAACGGGCGGCAAGCCGCGATGCTCGCGGGAATTGTGGTAGTGACGATAGCGATGTATTTGCCCAGCTTGCGCAATGGCTGGGTGCTCGACGATCACGGAGAGCTCGTCGACAACAAACTAATTCACAGTTGGTCGTTCCTGTGGGATTCATTCCGCTACGATAACTGGTGGTTTAACGGTCCGAGCGCTGTGCCGCACAGCTCCTACTACCGCCCGATCGAGAACGTCTGGTTCTGGATCAACACCGGGATATTCGGGTTCCGTCCGGTGCTGTGGCATTTGGAGAAGATCGCGCTGCACGTCGTGGTGGTCGTGCTGAGTTTCCGAGCTGCGCAATTGATCGCCGGTGACGTCACGGTGGGACTGCTCGCTGCGGCGATCTTTGCGGTGCTGCCGGCGCATACCGGCGCGGTGGTCTTCGCCAGCGCGATACCCGAGCCGCTGTCGCTGGCATTTGAATTGGGATCGCTGATTCTGTTGATCGGGCGCAGGCCGGGGGTGTCACAAGGATTGATTGGAGCGTCGATCCTGTATGTAGGCGCGGCGTTCACACACGAGAGCGCTATCTTGTTTCCATTTGTGGTTGCCGCGTACCTCCTCGTTCTGGAGCGCCAGACCATCGGAGCGACGGTGCGGGTCTGCGCGCCATTTTTCGCGGTCGTGATCGCATACCTGTGCGCGCGGTTCATCGTGCTCGGGCCAGAATCCATGTTCGTCGTTCACTTCCAGAATACGGGAAGCGCCTACGTCAGAGGCATCAAAGTTCTGCGACCCGATTACACGATCGTGCAGTTTCTAATGACGCTGCCGAAGGCATTGATGATGTATCTTGGCGCGCTGACAATTCCCACGGTTGCTGATCCCGTGCACGACGTGAACTGGAGTACGAATCTGCAGCCAGTGGTGATCGTCGATGCGACTGCGCTGATCGTACTGGCGGCGGCCGCGTTGGTCCTTGGGATGCGAAGTTCCAATCGGCGCATCTACCTGTTTTGCGCGATCTGGATGGCGCTCGCGATTGCGCCGGCGCTGAACCTGAATTCCCTGTGGTGGCTGGTCGATGACCGCTATCTCTACGCGCCGGCATTCGGCTGGAGCCTGGCCGTCGCGGTCGCCGCGGTAACGATAGCCGCGGCAAGTTCGAGAGCGCGCAAGGTGGTCGGTGTCGCAGTCGCGACCATCCTGTCGATGTACATCGTATCGACGATGAGGATGGAGCATTACTGGCATGACGATATAACTTTCTTCCAACGCGCCGTGGAAATCGCGCCGCGTTTTGCGGATTATCGCCTCAAGCTCGCGTACGCGTTGAATCAAGCCGGAGATCGCGAGGGAGCGGTGCGAGTACTGGAGCAAGGGACGGCGCTCGATCCCAGCGACGCGCATATGCATCTCCGGCTCGCGCAGCAATACCAGGAGTTGGGGCGTCAAGCGGACTTCATGCGGGAGTTCCAGAAGTTCACTGAACAGAGCCGATCATTGGATCAACCGAATGGCGCGGCGGCGAGCGTACCGGGAGCGACGGAGTCGCCGTGATCAAACCGGAATCGGCGATCGAGGATCCCGCAGATCAGGCGCCGTCAGCTGCGCTGATTTGGAGCCTGAGCCGGCGCGAAGCTGCAATCCTCAGTGCGATTCTCCTCGCGACACTCGTCGCCTATATGCCGAGCGTGCGAAACGGCTGGGTATTCGACGACGGGCCGCAAATCGTTCGTAGCATTCCGCTGCACAGCTGGAGTGGGATTGGAAAGTCCTTCATCTACGACAGTTGGTGGTTTCTTGATCCAAAGAATCTGCCTCAAAGCGCGTACTATCGGCCGCTGCAGGCGTCATGGTTCGGACTGAATTTCATGATCTTCGGGAACCATCCCGCCGCGTGGCATCTCGAAAAAATAATTCTGCAAGTGATAGCGGTGGCGCTGTGCTTCCGGCTGACGCAATTGCTTACGAGAAACTCCTCGATAGGTCTGTTGACGGCGGCAGTCTTCGCGATCCTGCCGGCTAATGTTGAATCGGTCGTGTGGGTGTCGGCAATCGGCGAACCGCTATCGACGATTTTTGAAATGGCGGCGCTGTGCTGCCTGATCAATCGCAAGCCGGGATCGACTCGCGGGCTGGTGTTCGCGTTAGTCCTGTATACCGGTGCGCTACTCAGTCACGAGACGGCAATACTCTTCGGCGCGATCGTCGCGACGTACATTTTCCTGTTCGAAGATGTTGAGGGGCGTCTCTTCCGACGGGTTGTTTCCGCCGTGACGGGCAGCGCGCCTTTCGTGTTTCTCGCGATGCTTTATATGTGCGCGCGGCTCAATGCGCTTGGCTGGAATTCTCTTTTTGGGATTCATAGCGCAACCAGCTCGGGAATTGTGCGGGGCTTTATAGTGGCGAAAGCGCATCACCGTATTGCTGACGTGGTGATGACTCTGCCGGCTGCGGTGCTCGACTATATCGGAATATTCACGGTCCCATGGATGGCGGGACCGGCGCATGCCGTCCATTGGATTACCTATCCGCAACCGGCGCTGTTCCTGTGCAGCGCGGCGTTACTGGTGATATTGACGGCCGCAGGTATTTTCGGCTGGCGCAGTTCCGATCGCAGTATCTATATCTTCGCGGCGGTGTGGAGTCTGATCACGATCGCGCCTGCGCTGAATCTGAACGCGCTTTGGTACCTGGTTGACGATCGCTACCTCTATGCTCCGTCATTTGGATTTTGTCTTGCAGCCGGCGTCGCACTGGTACGCCTGTCCGCCGCGGGTTACGGAGGTCGCACGGTCGTCGTTGCGGTATCGGTGTTCCTGGTTGCCTGCGCGATCGCGAGCGTTCGGTCGGAGCATTATTGGTACGACGACGTGACTTTTTTCGCGCGCTGCGCCGAAATCGATCCCACGGTCGCCGACTATCGCCTCAAGCTGGCCGCCTCGCAGAACATTGCCGGCGATCGCGAGGCCGCCGCTCGAACCTACGAGAGCGCAGTCGCGATCGCGCCCGACGACCCGTACATGCATCTGATGCTGGCCCATCAGTACCAGGCGATGGGGCGTGAGACGGACTTTCATGCGGGAGTTTTTGAAATTCAATCAGCTTTCGGCGGCGCGGGTTGAGCGTCATGCCGCGCAGAATTCGGATGGGCCGCAACCGGGCGACGCTCCATGAGCGGTCCGATCTTGATCCTGAGAAGGGTGAGAACTATCTTCAATCGGCAGACTGAAAGCAGGACATCAACAATGAGATTAGAGACAGGCACGATGCGAACCTTCGCGCTTTGGGCTCGCGGCGATCGCGGCGATGGCGTTCTCGGCCGCGTTGGCAATCGGGAACTTGTCGGATGCGCGGGCGCAGTACGGCGACGGGTCGTCGGATAGTGCGAGTGCGCCGGCAACTGCCGAGCAACCGGATCAGAGCGCCACGCTCGATCCCGAGCAGAAGGCCAAGCAGGACGCAGCGCAGCAGGCGCACGATACGGCAGATGCCGCAGAGGAAGCGCTCGACAATGCGACGCAGGCGCGCGACCAGCTCGAGAGCGACGGCGCATCGCAGGATCAGATAGATGCGGCCAATGAGGCAATCGCACAGGCGCGCGCAGCGAAGGACGCCGCCGACGCGGCTGCGCAGAGCGCCGACGACGCGGCGAGCCAGTGAGAGATCGGTAGATTTAGACCGTGGCGATGATGCGGCGAGTCAGAAATGACTCGCCGTTCGCGTTTAACGGTAAACGCTGACGGTGCGAGTCGAGCGTGAAAAAGCACATTGAATGCTGCGGGAATGTCCCAATGGATACGCTCGCAGCGACTTATTCGCCTTAATTAGCCTTTTTTCATACCCTAATCGACTGGATCATCTTCCCGTAATGAGGTATTCCTTCGCCACTATATTTGCTCTGAGTGACGCGTTTTGACTTATCTATGACGAAGGTGGCAAGCGAAAGCCTCAGCGCTGTTGGTCGGTCCAAGAGCACGATCGCGCGCGGTATTGCATCTGCTGACTGGCCGGATATTCGGCGGTGCAGAGGAGCATGCACTGTCAATTTTGACCGCGATACGCGAATACGGATTCGAGCCGTGTCTGGCGGCGCCGAGCTGCGCTGATCGCGGCGATGGAACCGGGACTTTCGGCGGCGGGCGTAAAATGCCTGCCGCTTGAATTTTCGTCGCGGATCGACGTGCTGACCGGCGCGCGGCTGTTGCGATTTCATCCGGCGCGAGAATATCGCGATTCTGCATTGCCATCTGTTCACCGCCAGTTTGTTCGGCGCCGGCGTTGCGCGGATGGCTGGGGTCGGCGCGGTGCTCGAGACCTGTCACGGTCCCGAGGTCTGGCGGATGGGGAAAGGATTGCGCGCCAGCTTCTGGGTGGATCGGCAGGTCGGACGGCTGGTCGACAAATATATCGCGGTGTCGCACGCGGCGGAGCGGCATCTGGTCGGAAACAAGCGGGTGCCAAAGAACAAAATTCGGGTTATCCACAACGGACGCGACCTGGATCGATTTGCGCCGGCCGATGCGCAGCGACGCGCGCGACTCGCGCAGCTGCTTGGACTTGGCGACGAACCGGCGATTCTGACGATGGCGCGGCTGGACGATCAGAAAGGGCATCGGCATCTGATCGACGCGATCGCGATCCTCGCGCCGCGCCGGCCAAACCTGGTCACGCTTGCTCGCGGGCGACGGTCCGCTGGAGCAGAGCCTGCGCGCGCAATGCGCGGCGTTGGGGCTAAGCGATCGGGTGCGATTTCTCGGCTACCGGCGTGACGTGCCGGAACTGCTCGAGGCGGCGGACCTCGTGGTGCTGCCGTCGCTGTACGAGGGTCTGCCGCTGGCGGCGATCGAGGCGCTCGCGGCGGGACGTCCGATGGTCGCGACGAACGTGGACGGCACGCCCGAGGTGGTGATTCACGAACGGACCGGGACTGCTGGTGCCGCCGGCGAATCCGGTGGCATTGGCGGCGGCGATTGAGCGATTGCTTGACGATCCGGCGCTGGCCGCGCGGCTTGCGTCGGAGGGGCGAAAGTTTGTACATGAAAATTTTGCGGTGCAGCGGCAGATCGAACAGACCGCCGCGCTTTACTCCGAGCTGACCGGGATGCACCGGGAAGGAGAAGCCGCTTAGGGTACGCGCGTCGGGGGACGCAATAAATTTTGACCATCCTGTTTTACATTTCAGCATTTCTGCTGCTGTACGCGTATGTGCTGTATCCGGCGCTGCTGTTTGCGCTGTCGGTATCGCAGCCGCGTCGCGCCGATCGTGATAGCGAATCACGCTGAAGGGACTGCTGCGCCGTCGCTTTCGATAATCGTCGCTGCGTACAACGAAGAGAGTTGTATCGCGCAGAAGATCCAGAATTTTCTGTCGTGCCGGTACTCGGGTGACGCCGAGATGATCGTCGTGTCTGACGGATCGAGCGATCGCACCGCGGAAATTGCCGAATCGATGGCGTCGGAGCGCGTGCGCGTGATTCGCCAGCCCGAGCGCCGCGGCAAAGGAGTCGCGGTGAATGCGGGCGCGATGGCGGCGCATGGCGACGTGCTGGTCTTCACCGACGCGAACTCGATGTTTGCGGTCGACGCGTTGACCGAGCTGGTGCGTCCGCTGCGCGACAAGTCGATTGGGCTGGTGACGGGAATATCGCGCTACTCGGACGGGACGATTGGATCGGCCTACCAGCGCTACGAGCAAATGCTGAAGGGGCTGGAGTCGCGGCTGGGAGTGGTGGCAGGCGCCGACGGTGCGCTGTATGCGATGCGCCGCGAGTTGTTCAAGCCGCTGGACCCGGCGCTGATCAACGACTTCGTGCATCCGATTCTGGGATCGCTGGCGGGATGCGCAGTCGGTGATGGCGCGCGACGCTTTTGTGCTCGAGGAATTTTCGAGACGGCGGGCGAATTCTCGCGGCAGGTGCAGGATGGTCTCGCAGGCGGCGCTGGTGTATTTCCGCCTGCTGCCGGAGCTCGTCCAGCAACGGCGTTGGCGCTCGATCCTCGTTCTGACCTCGCATAAAATGCTGCGCTGGCTGACGGCGCCGATTCTCGCGATTGGGGTAATTGCGACGGTGCCGCTTGCCCGGGACGGCGGATTTTTCCGAGTCGTGCTGGGCCTGGAAATATTGTTTGCACTGGTCGCGGCGATCGGATGGATCGCCACGCGGCGCGGCACCGACGGCAAGGCGACCTTCGCCTACCAGTTCGTTGCGCTCAACTGCGCGCAGGCGGTCGGACTGTGGCGATGTTTTGCCGGCGAAGTGCCGGTGCTCTGGAAACCGAGGAATCTGTAGTTCGGGGGTTTTGATCTGGTTTGAGTGTTGTAGTTTGTAGCGAGAGTCGACGCGCCGATTGGGAAGACCTGATCGCGCAGTTGCGCCGATGCGACGTCGGGCCATCTTTGGCAATGGCGCGAGGTGGTCGGATCGGCGTACGGCTTCGATTCCCATTACCTGATCGCACAGGACGCGAGCGGTCGTCCGATCGCGGCCGCGCCGTTCATCTTCGTGCGCAGTTTTCTTTATGGCAGCGAGCTCTCGTCGATGCCCTATCTCGACTACGGCGGTGTCTGTCACGCCGACTCGCTGGATGCAGCGGGACGCGCCGCGGCTGATGCCGAACTGATCGCGCATGCCCGCGAGCTGGCCGTCGAAGCTGCGCGCCAAGCGATTGCACATCCGGAGCCTGATGCAGATGCAGCCGCCATTCGAAATCAGCACCGAGAAGGTGGCGCAGCATCTGGCGCTGTCGTCAACGGTCGACGAGCAAATGCGCCGCTTGCCGTCGGAGCGCCGCAACCGGCTCAAGCGAATTGAAAAGCTGGGGCTCGGGCGTCGAGGTGGGCGACGCGACCGATCAGGCGGCGCTCGCGGATTTCTGCGCGACCTATTCCGAGAATATGCGCGATCTTGGATCGCCGACGCACGGCCGGCGGTTCTTCGGCAATCTCGTCAATGCGATTTCGCGATCAGCTCTCGCTGATTCGCATCCGCAGCAAGGGCCGCGTGGTTGCGGCCGGGCTCGCGATGAATTTTCGCGGATCGATGATGCTGCCGTGGTCGGGAGCGACCTTCGAGGCGCGTCCGGTGTACGCGACCAACGCGCTGTACTGGAAAGCGATTCAGCTCGGTATCGAGTCCGGTTGCCATACCTTTGATTTCGGGCGATCTACAGTTGGGTCGGGGATTTACGAATTCAAGCGGCAATGGGGACCGACGCCGGTGCAACCGTATTGGAGCACTCTCTATCTTTCGCCTCGCGCGGCGGCGCCACGCCAGCGCAAGAGCCTGCAGACGATCAGCCGCCTGTGGCGCCACATGCCACTGGGAGTGGCTCGCGCGTTTGGTCCCGGGCTGCGACGAGGAATATCAAATTGAGTTCGATAGCGGCGACGCGATTCGGGATCGAGAAGGCGGCGGGCGAGCCGTCGCGGATGCGCCGCAATGCGTACCGCTACCTCGGCGAGATTCACATTCCGGGGCGGATTCGGCTCCATCACGTGTTCCACGAGATAAAGGCGATTGGCTTGCCGGAGAGCGGGGTGCGGATGCTCGATGCGGGCACCGGCCGCGGCGATATCGCGCTGCACTGCGCGCGGCTGCATCCGGAGTGGCGAGTGCACGGCATCGATCTGCTGGACGATCGAGTGGAGCGGTGCCGTACGGCCGCGGGCAACCTTGGTGCTGAGCAACGTCAGCTTCAGTCGCGACAACCTGCTCAACCTGACCGCGACTTCCGAATACGATCTGATCACCAACACCGACGTGCTCGAGCATATTGAGGACGACGTCGGCGCGATGGCGAACCTGGCGCGAGCGCTGGCGCCGGGCGGCTACCTGCTGTTGACGTTTCCGTCGGTGCCGCAGCGGCGGCATCTGAAGCTGGTGGCGTGGCGCGAGCGTCGAATCGGATTCAAGCCGGAAGATATCGGTCACGTGCGGCCGGGTTATTCGCCCGCGATGATGGACAGCCTCGCGCGCGCGGTCGGACTCGAAACGGTGAAGACGGTGTGGACCTACGGACCGTTCGGCAATCTCGCGCACGATTTATTTTTCGTGACTCGGCGACAGCAAGCCGAATCCGATTGTGTTCGCGGCGTCGTTGCCGTTCCTGCTCGCGCTGAGCTTTCTGGAAAATCACACGCCGACGCGACATGGCTCCGGGACTGCTCGCGATCGTGAGGAAACCGCCCACGCGATGAAAGCAAGCATCTTCGTACTGATGGACGCGCTGGGCTGGGAATGGATCAAGGAGCATCCGTTCCTGAAAGAGGTCGCACCATATCGGCGTCCGCTGGATTCGGTGCTGGGCTTCAGCACGGCGGCGATTCCGTCGATTCTGACGGGCCGATTTCCCGAAGAGCACGGGCGGCTGTCGCTGTTCCATCGCGCGAACGGGCATTCGCCGTTCAAGAAGCTGAAGCCTGATTTGCGCGATGCCGCCGTGGCTGGTGGAGAATCGATACGCGCGGTTCGGGGTCAAGACGCTGGCGCGGCGGATGAACAATCTGACCGGATATTTTCAGCTTTACGGGATTCCGCTGAACTATCTGCCGAAGCTCGACGTCTGCGAGAAGCGCAATATCTACGCGCCCGGCGGGATTCCGGGATCGACCTCGATCTTCGACCTGTTGCGTGCCGATGGTAAATCCTACAAAACGTATTGTTACCATGACGGCACGGACGATCAACTGCTCGGGTCGATTGAAGCGGACCTGCGGGCGGGCGCGGCGAAATTTTATTTTCTGTATCTCGCAGAGCTCGACTATTTTCTGCATCTGCATGCCGACGATCGCGAGGCTGCGGCTGCGATGCTGACGAAATATTCGACCGCGATCGCGCGCCTGCATCAGATTGCGCTCGAGACTTACGGCGCGGCGGATATTCACGTGTTCGGCGATCACGGGATGGCGCCGACGGTTGCGACGATCGATATCCAGGCGCGGCTTGCGGCACTGCCGATCAAAGCGTCGGTCGATTACCTGTGCCTGCTGGACTCGACGATGGCGCGCTTCTGGTTCTTCAACCCGCGCGCCCGCGAGCTGGTGTCGGCGGCTTTGAGCGAGGTCGAGGGCGGGAAATGGCTCGAGGCCGACGACCTGGTCAATCTGCATTCGTGGTTTCCGGATTCCAAATACGGCGAAAAGATTTTTCTGACCGAGTCGGGGACAGTGATTGCGCCGAGTCACATGGGCGCGCAAGCGATGGCCGGGATGCATGGCTTTCTGCCGTCCGCGCCGCATTCGCGGTCGGCATTTGTATCGAGTGTCGACTACGGCGACAGCATCAATCAGATCACCGATATTTTTGGCGTGATGAAGGCGCACGCATGAAGCGGAGGAACTGCTAATGGGAATCGGCGTTGGATGCGAAGAGGGCTACGCGCGTCTGCGGGGGAATTTCAGCCGCTGGCGAGTGCCCAGCGCCATTATCGACGACCTGGTCGATCATCGAAACGCGGTGAGCTACCCGCGTGGCGGCGATGGTGTTCCTGGAAGGATCGCCGGGCGACTTGTTCGGCTGCGTGCTGGCCGGCTACGTAAAGGTTTACTGCAACTCGGCCAACGGCGCGCGGGTACTGGCACGACTGTCGGGGCCCGGCGATTTGATCGGATACGCCGATGCGGAAGACAGCAAAGGGCGGCGATCGAAAATATTTGAGACGCAGGCGCTGACGAAGTGCTCGGTCGCGCTATTCACGCGGGAGCGCGCGGTGCGGCTGCTACGATCGCTTGAGCCCGATCAGGCGATAGAGCTCTATCAAACGCTGAATTCATTCTGGTCGCTCACGCTGCATTGGTGGGCGAGTTTTCTAGGTCTGCCGTTCCAGCAGCGACTTGAAGTCGTGCTGAGCGACCTGGGGCAACGGGTGGGCGTGCATGACAACCGTGGCACGCTGATAATTCCCGAGCTGTCGCAGGCGGATCTGGCTGAGATGATCGCGAGTTCGCGACCGCTGGTAAGCCGTCTTTTGAACGAAATGGAAGAGCGCGGTCTAGTTCAGCGGCGCGGTAAGCAGTATCTTCTATTGAAGGGTTGGGACTCTCAAGAACATAGGATTCACCCGGGAGCAGAGCGCGCTCGCCAGGAGCCACGGCCTGCGGAACCGGTATCGCAGCACTATGGCCGGCTTTCAGTTGTGGCCGATCGGCCGAGGGCGGTGCGGGCGGGGACGACATTGAAAGGTGCGGCTGGAAAATAATTGATGAAGATTGGCAAACTCGAGTTCGCGCGGGACTACTTCCGTGTCGGCGCGAATCGAACAGGAATATTTTTTTTGGCGGTAGCAATTTCAACTTCGACGGCGGCGTGCAGCTTGTTCGATGGTTCGCCGGTGCACGAAAAAGTGGTTACGCACCCGGAAGTAAAAGCCGACGCCGATCCATACCAGATAGGCCGCGACGATGAACTCGACATCATTGTATGGACCCAGCCGCAACTCAGCGGCAAAGTAACCGTCGCTTCGGACGGAACGATCTCGATGCCGCTAATCGGGCGGGTGCCGGTGGCCGGAATGACTCCGGACCAGCTCAAAGTCGAGCTAGAGAAGCGTTATGCTCGCTATGTTCACGGGGCGAATGCTACCGTGCGAGTGGCCGATCCTGCCAGCCATGTGTTTTACGTGCTCGGCGAGGTGAACAAGCCGGGCGTGTACAAGCTGCATTCCGGCGAAGTGCTTTCGCAGGCGCTGGCGGAGGCGGGCGGTCTGGGCCAGTTTGCGGACGCGGGCAAAATCCGGATTCTGCGCCACAAAGAGAATGAGACTGTCGTAATCACGGTGAACTATTACGTGGTGCGATCTGGTGGGGACGTATCAGCGGATGTTCCGGTGGAACCCGGGGACACGGTGCAAGTGCCATGATGAAGAGAACTAGAAATCACCCAGGGATCCTACTTATAGCAGCGCTCTTTATCCTAGGGGCTCCCGCCGCAGGTCATGCGGACAATCTGTTGCGGTTTTATCCTGAGATTCAGGGGAACGGATTCTATGGAACTAACATTCCCCTTCGCACCAATAATGAGGAGGGCGATTTCGGGACAACCTGGGCAGCGGGATTTTTTCTCGACTACACCTCGGCGGCCAGGTACGCGTCGCTGCATTGGGATACCTTTGCCCAGTTGTATGCGCAGCAATCGAGGCTCGATCGAGCAGGGCAAGGACAGTTCGTCAACGCGACAGACGATGAGAATTTGTCGCGGACGACCAAGTTGCATTTTGATGAGTTCTTCTACCGCGATGCGCCGACCGAGGTCGCGGTAACCACCAGCGATCAGTCACCGCAGTTCAACACCACCTTGGCGCAGCTTATACTTGCGAACGATCAGGCGACGGTAAATCACTTTAACGCAGTGTTGTCGCACTCCTGGGGACACAACTGGTCAAGCGAACTGGGCGTTCATCAGACCACCTATTGGGGTAACGGTTCCAACATTTCCAGCAGCAGCAACAATACCAGCTACGCCCAAAGCGTCAGCACCAACACGGACTATCATTTCTCCGACCGCTTAAGTCTGGGCGCAGGATATCGATTTTATGATTTCCGATTTACCCTGCAGGGACGACCGGGTGAACAGGCGCATTGGCCTTACGCGCGCATTATCCTGGTTCCGATAAAGAACCTCTACATCTCAGGAATTGCGGGAATCGTGATTTCGCATACCCAGGGGCAGAGCGGAGAAACCCTCAATCCCGGCGGTATTGGTCTCGCTGAATATACCTTCCGCCATGGGCACATCAACGTCTGGGGAGGCCAGGAACCGCAATTGGTCACGGCCTTGGGTGGTGTCGGTAATATTCGAGGGGTGCGGGGCAGCGTTACCTACTTATTCACGCCTCGACTGTCCGGAAATGTTGGCGGCTCATTTTATCAATCGACGGGAGACAACTTTGACGGACAACTCATTTCCTGGGGCGTTGGTCTGAGTGATCGGTTGAATAAATTTGTAAGCGTGTACGCAAGGTTCATTCAGGTTCGCGTGACTGAGAATACAACCGACAAACAACTTCTTCCCACCGGCTTCCAAAATGGGCAGGAAGCGGTTGGCAACTATATCGTAATAGGATTCAACGCTTCGGTAGAAGCGTTTAGGTGGAGCTGGCAATGAGTAATCAGACCTTCATATCAGTTGGACCCTATTGGGACGTTGTCCATCGGCATCGAACCAGCTTCTTCTTGACGATGGCGGCGGGCCTCCTGCTTACGGTACTAGCCCTCTTCTTCGTGCCGAAGGAATACACTTCATCGGTGCTGCTGGAGGTCTGGCATTCCGATGTTCAGCCTTCTTTGATTGGAGCAGAACCTCAAAACAACGCCACCATTACTCATATCGAATCGCGTCTGGAAGCACTCAGCGAACAGACCATCGCCCGCGGTCATCTCGAGGAATTGATATCGAAGCACGGACTGTATCTGCGCGACGGGAAGTTGGAGCGCGGCGCAATCGGGAAAATGGCGGATGGCATATCGATCAACATTCCAGATGCAGTGCTGCAGTCAAAGATCCCGAGTAAATGGCAGAGAAGTCTTCCGCCCGACGCTATCGAGATTTCCTTCCAATACACCGATCCGGCAAAGGCACAGGTGGTGGCGAACGATCTCGGCAACATAATGATCGACGAGTACCGCAAGGAACTCGAACGCCATAATGCGGAGACGATCAAGCTGATTTCGAGCGAGGTCGATGAGACCCGAGCCAAGCTGGCCGATAGCCAGGGCCAGATCAAAGTCCTGAAGGAGAAATTTCGCGGGAGCTTGCCGCAGGACCTCGATGACAACGTCAGGGCGCTGCAGGCGCTTCAATTGCAGGTCCAACGAACCGCGCCAAGCTCGGGCAAGACGGACGCGACGGATCAAAATGCCTCCTCGCCTTCGCCAAAAGCAAACACGCCCGAAGCGGCTCTGGCGGTACTCAAGACGAAGCTGGTTGCGCTCAGAGCGCAGTACAGCGACGAGTATCCTGAAGTTATCGAGACACAGGAGCAGATCGCAATCCTGAAGCAGGAAGTTGCGAATCCTGTCACGCACGTGAACACGGCGCCCGCACCCGATTCGGCGGCGGGCTTGATCCAGCAGCAGGTCGCCGATTACCAGCGCAGAATAGGCGAGACCCCGGCACATGAAGAGGCGATCGCCGCCGTGAACCGCGACTACGGAATTTTGTCGAACCGGTATCACGATCTGAGCAATCTCCTGTTCCAGGCTCGCGCCGATCAGGAAGTTTTGGAACGCGGGCAAGGCGAGCGTCTGAAAGTGCTGCAGGCGGCATGGCTGCCCTTGAATCCGTCATACCCGAATCGGCTGGTACTGGTAGGTGGCGGGATTACTCTGACGCTGATCGTCGCGCTGGCAATACCGTTTGGAATGTTCTTCACGGATACTTCGTTCAAGGACGCCGATGACATCAAGTCAGAGTTTGCGGACGTCGACGCGATTCCTATCTCGCGGGTGGAAGAAGTCGAGCGTCGAATCCTCAACGCGCAGCTAAGACTGGCTGAGGCGCCGCCACAATTAGCGGGAAATGGAGCGGCGGCTTACTCCGGTGCAAATGGAAATGGAGGGTCCGCCAATGGACATTCAGTCGAAGGCGACGGCGAATCGGCGGACCACAATGGTACTGACACAAGTTTAGTTCCGCTGACGGGGCGGGCCGCAAGGTTTGCCCAGCGTTATCCTGCGCCGCCGCTGGTGGCGGCCGGCGAGGAAATGATCAGCACCGCGGCTGACGAGTTTCAGTTGCTCGCGTTCAAGCTAAGGACGTGGGCGGCGCAGCACAACAACGCCAAGGTATTCGTCGTCGCCAGCGCCGTCGGCGGAGAGGGAAAGAGTTTTATCGCACTGAACCTGGCGGCCGCGCTGGCGGTTTCGGGCAGCGGCACACTCTTGATCGACGCTGATATCCGAGCGCCATTTCAGCACTATTCGTTTCCGGTGCCCAAAGTGGACGGCCTGCTCGGATATCTGCAGGGAAATACCGAATTTGCTTCGACCATACTTCCGACCCCGGTTCCGGGCCTCAGCCTGATGCCGTCGGGTGGAACCAGCAACCGCGCACCCGAATACCTGGCTTCGACCAGAATGGACCAGTTGATGGATACCATAAAAGCCAGTAACGCCTACCAGTACATTATAGTCGATACGCCGCCGGCACTGCTGGTTCCGGATGCGCAGATTCTGGCGACGGCGGGAGACGGCACAATTATCGTGACGGCGGCGGACAGCACGGCGCGCGCGGCGACCACCAAGACGTTTCTTATGTTCGATCCCGCGAATCTGTTCGGCGTGGTGCTGAACCGGTTCAGGCCTTCCTATTCCACCATGCGCAGCGAGCGCTATGGCCGATACGGCCGATACGGGCGTTATGGGCGCTACGGGAAATATTCGAAGTATTCGAAATACTCGAAATACGCTGATCCCGATATGAGAGAATGACTGTCGGCGCGTTCAGTTTAAGCCCGCCAGGTTCTTTTCCGCTCAGCGCCGATCCCGCGTTTCAAGACGAGGTGCGGCGCGAGCTGGATTTACTAGTAGAGCGCGTCCGCAATTCCGCGGCCGCTCCCAGCGTTGCCGGCGTCCTGTTGACCGGGAGCTTCGCCCGCGGTGAGGGAACTGTGATCGCCGATTCCCGAACGAAGAGCCGGTGGTTGAGCGACGTCGAGTGCCTGGTGGTGGTTCGTGGCGGTGTCATCCCAACGCCGGAAATTCAGCGGTCGATGCGGAAGATCGAGTCGGACACCAATTCCGATGGCGCCAGCACCGAGCGCGGAATCAAGGTTGAATTGCGCGCGATTCTGACCGAGGGAATGCTGCGACTGCGTCCCGCGATCTTCACTCGGGAGCTGTGCGAGCATGCGAAGCTGATCTGGGGCGACGCGGCCTCGATTCCGGCACCGCGGGTGCCGGTAAGCGGCGCAGAGATCTCCAAACATGATGCGTTTCGTCTGCTGAACAATCGGATAATCGAGCAGATCGCGGTACGGAGCGAATATGCGGACGGCGCCACCGATAGCACCGCGGTCGCCTACTCGCTCGCCAAATTCTGGATCGATCTGGGAACGTCGCTGTCGGTTTTTTTGGGATGCTACCTGCCCGGATATCGGAGCAGGCAGAAGCCGGTTGAGGACGCACTCCGCGCGCATCCTGAGATTTTTGGAACCGAGATGGGCGGCAGGCTTATCGAGCGTTTCCGCAACGCGATGGCTCAGAAGCTCGGACAGGCGGAATTTACCTCGCGAGGCCTGGACTGCGAATTCAACGAGGCGGTTGAGATTGCGCGCGCGACCTGGAACTGGGAGAGCGACCAGTTGCTCGGCACCAGGACGGCCGCGGGCGACTGGCGCCGGGTCTTTGCACGCTTGAGCAAGGTCGAGACCGCAGGGCAGCGCTTTCGCGACTGGGCGCGCGTGATGCGGCAGCCGTCGCGACTGCGTCAACTGGGACCGCGTTCGATCATGGCCGCCGCGCGAGTCGGTTCGCTCGCCACGCTGATATACGGAAGCGGATGCGTGATCGATTTCTTTTGGGATGAGATCGGATCGGGGCAGGGCGGAGGACGCGAGATGGCGGCAGAACTTTGCCGCGCGCTCGCGGTTGACGCGCAAGACGCATCGGAACGCCGCCGGCTGCTCACACGAGCCACGCTTGGAGCGTGGGAGAAACATCTGAGGTTCGCTGCCGCATGAGTCGCGCGGTCACCATCTCGATTCTAACTTACAAGCGCCATCAACATCTGAGGCGCGCGCTGGCGTCGGTGCTTGGATATGCCGGCCAGGTGGAAGAAATCATCGTTGTCGACAATGCTGCCGAGCCGGAACTCAAGAGCCTGCTGACGGCCGAATATCCAGGTGTGCGCTACATTGCCGCGCCGTCTAACGCCGGATGCGAAGGCCGGAACATCGGGCTGCGAGCAGCTACTACTCCAATCGTGATTACGATCGATGACGACGTCGAATTGTCCAGTCCTGACTGTATCTCCGAAGTGGAAGCGGCATTCGCGCGCGATCCGCGGCTCGCATGCCTGAACTTCACGGTCACCGGCGCCGACGGCAAAGTACTCGAGCGCGACTGGTGCCATCCGCGGCCGATCGCACACGCGGCAGTGGAGTTTGAGACTCACTTTATTCTGGAGGGAGCGAGCGCGCTCAGCCGCGAGAAAGTTTTATCGGTGGGCGGTTACCCGGCTGAATTCTTCCTGGGACATGAGGGCGTCGATCTCAGCTATCGACTGATCGGCGCCGGCTATCGCGTGGTGCATACGCCGCGAGTCTCGACGACCCATCACGCCGCGCTCGAGCATCGCCCCGACTGGCGGGTCTACTATTACTACACTCGAAATGGAATCTGGGTAGTGTACCGGTCTTTTCCGCCGGCGATGGCGATACCGCGAATGTTGGCGCATCTGGCGACGATGGGATTTTTTTCGTTGCGCGCGATGCAAGTCAAGGCCTATCTGCAGGGATGCGTGGACGGCGCGCGCGGGTTGTCGCGGATGGAGCGTCACAATCTCGACGCCGACTCACTGAAGCACGTGCGCGAGATCCGAGCCGAGCGGGTGCCATTTTTTGGAAGAATCCAGCGGCGTTTCCGCGAGAGAATTCTGTAGCATGATTCTCTATTACCTTTTTCTGTTGCTCGTTCCGTTTCAGCAGCATCCGATTCTCGGAGCCCAGCTGTTCCACGTGGGCAGCTTCCCGGTAACGCCGATCAAGCTGGTGGGCATACCGCTAGTCGCCGCGGCGCTACTGTTGCCACGGCCGCGCGACGCGGCGCCGCGTCCGAGTGTGGGAATTCTTTTGCTGTTTGCCGCATTCGCGCTCTTCCAGGTTGCCGGCACGACGCTATCTGGCTTGACCTTTCCATCCAACGACGCATCGACCTTGTTTGCCTTCGGGGTTCTGATGGTCGCCACCAATATGCTGATCACCACCGAGCATAGGTTGCAGATGACTATCCGCGCGGTGGTGCTGGTCGAGACGTTTGCGAGCACGTGGTTATACAAGCAGTACTACATTTATCATTGGCCGCGGCCGCTGGGTCCCTCGAAAGACCCCAACTATGAGGCGCTTTCGCTGGTGATAATGGTACCGCTCGCGATCTGGCTGGTTCGCTATGAAAAGCGCCAGTCGTGGAAATGGGTCGGGCGGATTTGTGCTCCGGTTCTTGCGTTCGCGGTGTTCGTTTCGCAGTCGCGAGGTGGATTGCTTGCACTGATGGTGATGGGAGCGCTGGCCTGGTTGAATTCCAAACACAAGATGCGCTTAATGGCTGGATTCGCAGGCGCACTCGCACTGGTGGTCGCGATTGCGCCCACTCAAGTGTTCAAGCGAATCGAGCAGATTCAAGTTGAAGGACATGCTGAGACCGGTCCTGAACTCTCGACGCGATGCCGGGTCGAGTTAGCGCGAGCAGGCATCCACATGATAGCGGCGCATCCGGTGTTCGGGGTTGGGATGGATCAATTCAAGTCGGTCGAATTTCATTATAACCCTACGCTGATCAGTCTTGAGCCGAATCCTCATATCGCGCACGACACTTACGTCGAGTTGGGCGCCGAGGGAGGGCTGCCCACATTGGCGCTCTATTTGACAATTCTGGCGATGACTCTGGCCGCTTGCCGGAACTCCCAGAAGTTGGCGGGCGTGCCGGAAGATATCTCGGCGCTCGCAATGTCATTTCAGATCGGACTGATCGGCATCATGGTGGCGCAGTTTTTTCTCACCGCTCAATACATCAAAGAGGTCTGGGTATTCATCTCGCTCACGCCGAATTTATACGCGATTTCCATGCACGCGGTGACATTGAGCAGGAAGACCGTACCCGCCGCGCAGACTGTCCCAGCCAAGCCGATTATTCTGAGGCCACGCTTGCGCACCGGATGAGGATCCTGCTCGTTTCAGAGATGATCCCGTGTTTGCCGAGTCACGACGGGTTCCGCCTTATACCTGCAAACCTGATTCGCAACCTCTCCGATCGTCATGAAATTCACCTGGTAGCGCTTTCCCATGACGGAGAGGGCGAAGGGCAAGCGGAGTGGCCTCGCGCTTACTGCAAGTCAGTCTCGATATTTCGATCCGATCATGGAATTCGCGCCAGGTTGCGCGCGATAACCGGCGGCATCGATCCGGCGCTGGCGCGCCTGGTCGGCGATGCGGTCGCGAAAGTAAGCCCGGACCTGATCCATCTCGAAGGCGGAGGATTGGCGCCGCTGCTTCGCTCGGCTTCGCGAGGTCTGCCGTCGATTCTCTGCGTGCATGATTCGAAGGCGCAGCGCTACCGGGAATTCGCCGTCTATGCCGCCGGGACGCGAGAGCGCGTTCGTCTCAAGATGCTCTCAGCGCTGGCTCGGCGTCATGAGCGTAGATGGTTCGGATATGCGGACCGGGTCGTAGTCACGTCGCCGTCTGACGCGCAGGCGCTGTCGGGCGCAGTGCGCGCGGATCGAATCGCCGTGATAGCCAACGGAGTTGACCTCGAATACTTCGCGTACCGGCCGGCGCCTGAGCCGGGGCGAATCGTGTTCACCGGCAATATGAGTTGGCCACCCAATGAAGACGCAGCCGAACATTTTGCTCGCGATGTCATGCCGGCGATCCGAGCGCGAGGTTCCTGACGCGTCATTCTGGATCGTAGGCGCGGATCCATCCGCGCGAGTTCAAAGCCTGGCGAGCATCCCGGGAATTCATGTCACAGGAACCGTTGCCGATATTCAGCCGTGGATCAGGAGCGCCGCGGTTTATGCAAGTCCGCTAAGATTCGGACTTGGGGTAAAGAACAAGATCCTGGAGGCGATGGCTTCCGGCGCGCCGATAGTTGCAACCTCGCACAGTCTCTCCGGTACTCCGCTGATCGACGGGCTGCACGCGATGATCGCGGATGACGACGCAAAATTCGGCGACTCGGTCGTCCGCCTGTTAGCGGACCCGGCGTTGCGCGAATCGCTCTCGCGCGAAGCGCGGCGCAAAGTCGAGACGGAAAGCTCATGGGGGTCGGTCGCGACGCAATATGAAAGCGAGTACCGCGCAGTGCTGGCGCAGCGCGAATCGCTTACGGATCGGTGAGCAGTTGCTTTGCGGAAGTCGTCGCGGGAGGGCGGCGCGGCAGCAGTCCGAGCCGGATTGTCTTGAGCGCGGCGGCTTGCGGCAGAAGTGCGGCGAGCGGAAACCAGAGCAGTGTGAAATAGCTTGCTTTTGAGATTGTAGCCGCGATTGCGCCACGCGGATTTCACTCCCATGAGCATCAGGCGCGTCGGCCGATCGTCCATCAACGGATGATGAGTTGGGTCGATGCGCAGTGAAGCCAGTCGATACTTCAGATGGGCCGGCTCGCGCGAGGCCCAATGGTCGGGGATAGCGAATCCGGTCTGGCTTGCGAAGTCGGAAAGGGCGCACTCGCGCTGCAGGTCGATGATGATCTTGACGCGCAGCTTGCGCGAATCCAGTTCGTCGCCGAGCATGCCGTGATTAGCCTCGTGGATCCGGTAGCATCCAAGAGTTTTTCTGAGTGAAACGACTTCACCCAAAAACGGCGCGATTATTTCAAGCGGGGTGTCGGCGGCCTGACGCCACAGCGATTCGGGCAATGGCAGCAGGCGGTCGAGAACCGATCGCGCGAACGCATTGCCGCTGGTGGGTACTCCGACGTAGCCGCCCGCGTCGAGGATCGACGGTCCGATGTCGCCGGCCTGCATTTGCGCCGGAGAATACGGAACGGTGCCGCCAAGGGCGCGCCCATCTGCGTCGATATGAGCCAACACGAATTGTGCCTTGGCTACTCCGCGATGCCACGCTCGCACTACCTCCTCGACGGCATTGGGCAGAAGCAAATCATCGGCGTCGAGAAACATTACGATGCTGCCGTGACTCGCGCGGAAGCCGGCGTTGAACGCGGAAGCGTGCCCGCCATTTGCCTTGAAGATTGCGGAGACCTTGTTGCCGTAGTTGGAAATCACTTCGCGGGAATTGTCGGTCGAGCCGTCATCGACGACTACAATTTCGACCGGCTGGTAGGTCTGCGCGAGAGCACTATCGATCGCCGCTCCGAGGTAACGCGCGTAGTTGAAATTGTCGACGATGATGCTGACGAGGGGTTGTGAGTCGCGCTGCTGTTCCGCGGCTTTCATCGGGTTTCGCGGAAAGGAGTACGGCAGCGAAGCATTAGCCGGCTAGGCGAGACTCGCGTGAGTATCGTACCAGCTCACATCCGGCTGCAGGAAATTAATGATCTTGTTGCCGAGCGGGAGCCGGCGAACCCGTCCCTTGTCGCCGAAGAGTCGCTGGACGCGGACGATCTTGCGGTAAGCTTCGAGTACGCGGTCGCCACTGATCCACTCGCCGGGAGCCTCTGCGCCGAACATTCCACTCGAGCCGTAGGGAAACTTGTACTTTACAAATTGTCCTTCGCGTGCGGGAAAGGGACATGATTGAAGTGGCACGTGGCCCTGTCGGACGATCTTGAACTTGCCGTAGCCCAAGCTGCTCAAGGTGGATATTTCCTTGCGGATTCCCGAGAGAGCATCGACCTCGGCTTCGATCGAAACATATTGGGGACGATTGTCGAACTCTGCGAGAGCCTTCAGACACAGCATGTCGGCACCCTCGATGTCCACTTTCAAGTAGTAGGGAACGCCGAACTGGCGGAGAATCTCGCCAAAGCGCCTGCCCTCGACGGTGATTTCGCGCCATCCAGCGCCCAGCCGCTCGTTACGCCTGGCAGCGTCGGCTCGGATGCTGCCCCAGACGTCGTTGTCGCTTTCAAAGAAGCTGATCGGCCCGGAAGTTTCAGCGACAGCAAGGTTCAGCAGCACGAGCCGTCCAGATTCGATCTCGCGAGCGAACTTGGCGCAACCCGCTGCGTAAAGCGCAGGGTGGGCCTCGATCGCCACGGCCCTGAAGCCCTTAGCCAGATAAAATTCGGTGTCTTCCCCGCAATGGAAGCCAACGTCGTAGATCAGATCCCTATCCATGCGATTCTTGTTCTCCGCCGAATGCTCGATCGACCGGCGGTTACGCGGAGCGATGCTGCGGAGTGTCGGGAAGAGAGTGCGCGTCCATCTCTCCGTCAGTCGACTTAGCATAGCACATGGCGGCGGGCTTCCACGCAGACAGAGATCTTCCCGTCAATCGTTCCAACGCTTCTGTCTCGGGCAGCATCATGTGCCGAATTTCATCCGCCGAGGATTGACTGAGAGGTTCATAGTCCTCGACCAGCAGGCCGCGAATCCGCTGCCCAAGCCGAGTCTCCTTGCTCCGACGGACCAGCGACCATCCCCCGTGCTGGGCGATCCAGTGAAGAGAACCTACCGCAAGCTTGGAAGCTAGGGTTATCGCGCGCCCTGGACCATACCGACAATACTTTCACGTCGGCCACCGGCGATTCTTTGAGGGCCATTCTGGGTGAGCCGACGAAATCGCAGAAGGCGTCGAGGTATGCTTGAGGATTCGAGATCAAGTCTTCATAGAACAAGACCAGCACGCGACGCTCGCCGAATGTTTCCTGCCATCGGCGGAGCTGGGTTGCGTAGCCGCATAGATCCGATCCCCAATGCACCAGGGTTCGCCAATAGGTGTCGAAATCAATCGACCGCTGTAAGGAATGCCCTCTACGCAAAAACCGATACTGCGAATACAAGCGGGTCGCCGGATCGCGGAGAGTGCAGATTATCTTGCAATCTGGAATGTCAGTCTTGATTCTTTCGCGGGCGACGGTATTCGCAAAGTAGGACGGACCGATTTCGCCGCACTTAAGGTCGCTCGAAGCGTCCTTGAAAAAATCGCTGTACCACTGCATTCCAAGTTCGTCGTACCGTAACTCAAAAAATTGCGTCTCCTTCATCCGCGGTAGGCAAACGTGACCGTACAAGGCCTCCTGCAGCCAACTAGTTCCGGTTCGACACGGCCCGACGTGTATAAAATCTGGAAGGCGCATTTGTCCTCTGTCGCCAGCGTTGATCGTATTCATAAGTGTTGTTGCAGTCCTATCGTTCATTACCAAAGCCGCAAATTTGAGAAAGCAGGCTCCGGTTCAATTTCTCAGACCACGTTGCTGCGCCACATCAATCGTATCAACGCGGCCGTTGTCAAATTTGTGATGCTTGCGGGATTTCCAGCGGGAAAGATCTCTTCCCGTGAGCAGTTCAAGCTCCTCGATCTCAGGCTGCATCAGCGCACGGATCTCGTCAGCCGACTCCTCGTCCATCGGCGCGAACTCCTCGACGAATGGCCGCCGCAAGATCTTCCACAGCGCGGTACGTTGGCCGAGTTTGATCAAGGGACGCGCGCCATGGCGAGCAGCCCAATCGACTCCACCGGTCATTGCTCTTGCGATTGCACCGGCGCCGGGGGTCCTTGGCGCCGAATATACCTTGGTGCTCCCGACCTTCGAGCGATCGATCGGGATGCGGCGCGAACCGATAAAGTCGCAGACCGAGTCCAGGTAGGCTTGCGGCTTCGAATTCAGATCTTCGTAGAACAGCACCAGCACCTGCGACTTTCCAAAGGTCGCCTGCCATCGCTTGAGCTGAGTTGCGTAGTTGCACAGATCCGCGCCGGCGTTGATCTGCGGACGCCAATATCCGTCGAAGCCGGCATTCATAGGGCGGCGCAACGATCTGATCAGACGATACACCGAATACTGTCTGGCCGCGGGTTCCCGAAACGTGAGGATGATTTTGCAGTCCGGAATATGATGTTTGATTCTCGCCCGCGCGATCGCATTCGAGAAATAAGTGGGACCCATCTCTCCCGCCGGAACATCGGCCGGGTAGTCGCCGAACAGATTGCTGTACCATTGGATTCCGCGATCGTGGTGGAGATCGAAGAACCTGGTTTCTTTTTCACTCGGCAAGCCGACGTGACCCTTCAACGCCTCGTGCAACCAGGTTGTCCCGGTACGAGTGGGGCCCGCGTGAATGAAATTGGGCAATCGTAGTGGCTTTCCGTTACTCATTTCGCTGGAGGTCAAAGGCCCAGGTTCATCAATCTATCTTGTAAACGTGAGCTTGAAATGGAGCGTAAGTATCTTTGAATCGAGAGCCCTGGTCCACCGCTATTGAGCGATTTTCGCCGTACGCCGATACCGCATGAGCGGGCCGCCGCAAAGTGAAGCTGGCGGTCACGCTGTCACCGCTATGGTTGTACGAAATAACGTAACGGCTTCCGTCCTTGAGGTCTTTCTCCTTGGTAATCACGACGCCGGAGGTTGAATTTTCCGAGAGCACCGGGCTGTCCGGCGCGAGCAGTACCGGCTCGAGCGCGCTGATTCCCTTGGTCACGTTGACCACTTCGTCGTAGCGCTGCTGGCGAAGCACCGGATCCCGTTTGCCCCAATCGAGTCCGCGCAGTCCGTATGACCAATAGATGACCCCGCGCGCGCCTTCGGTGATCGCCATCCAGCTCATGTCATGCAGTTCCTGCTCGGTGGGAAAATGCGAAATCATCGTTTGTTGGAAAAACTGGATCACCGTCCATACTGGACGGGCGCCATGAACCGCACCTATCACCTTGCGGGTCAAATCGCCGACATAACTCTCAGCGTAGCGGGTACCAATAACGTACGGGTCGACGCCGAGCACATCGACAGTGTCGCGCCAGAACTGAAACTCGTTTGGATAATTTTCCACCGCGAAGGATATGCTTCCCGGGTCGTTCTGCTTGATCAGTCCATATTGATGCAAGGTCCGCGGTTGCCTCTCGCTCGCGCACTCGTCGCAAGTGTAATAGCCGACCACGCGGGAGTCGCTCGCCAGTCCCTTGGTATATTGGGTAACCAGCTCGTCCGGCCCGATATTTTGAGTTTGCGCCCACCTCGGATACGCGTGCATCTCGGGGAAAAACGCGCTTACGGTGGCCAGGTAGAAAATGCCCAACGGCTCCATCGCCTCGGTGTAAGGATGGATAACATCCGCGCGGCCGTTGGAGAGAAAATAATTTATGATTAGATTGATCGGCGCTTTGGATATGGCCTTCAATCGGGGCGCGTAGAAATCGGGCTTGAGCGCCAAAGCCGGTCGTGTCGTACACGCCAATCACAAATCGCGGCCGGCCGCCCATGTGAATAATGTTGTCTGGATCGATCCAGGCCTTCAGCGAGGCGCGCGTCGCGCCGCTGACCTTGGCGATCGTGT
This sequence comes from uncultured delta proteobacterium, assembly GCA_963814715.1. Lineage (GTDB taxonomy): Bacteria > Desulfobacterota > Binatia > Binatales > Binataceae > Binatus. The sequence goes on along the minus strand of CAWFDW010000002.1, from coordinate 1,339,293 downwards.
AGGACGATTGGGTAAATAGCCGCTTGTGGTCGGACCCCTCCAGAAATCCCTGCAGCCGATATCTACCAAGCGGAAGGTTAGTCATGTCCACGGTCGAGACCGTCGAGCCGTTCGCCGGCGGCGACAGGCGGATGGTCGAGAGCACTTTCCCGGCCGAATCCGTCAATTCAAGCGCGACGCGAAGCTGTGCCATGGTGGTGTTCGCGGGCGGATTGACGTCGATCGCAACTCGCGCGACCTGGCTCCCATCGCTGAACATCATTCCGCGATAGTTCGGGTACATCAGAAAAGTTTCCAGCGGCGGGGGAGTCTCGCGGCCCAGAAACAGTTTTCTGAACCATGAGATTCCTTCGACCGGTCCCACGGTCTCCGCACGGAAGGAACCGACGTTGCCATCCAGGACGCTGGCGTGCGCTTTTACTGAAGCAGTCCAATCGTTGGTGCCGATAATCTGCTTGGTCATCGTCCATTTCTTCGCGGAGATTTGAAACAGACGTATGCGGGTGCCGGCGCGCTGCGGTGCTCCAGTGGTCTGAGTTTTTATCTCGGCCGACATGGTGTACAGACCCGGCGGACATTGCAAAGTATTCTGGGCGAATGGGTACCGCTGGCCGCATGGTTCCTGCAATCGCAGGCTGGCGTTATCGCCACTGCCATCGATGCTGAAGCAGGAAGAGTCGACTATCCACCCCTGAAGTCCGGAGCGCAGATCTCCATTGACCAGAAGATTCGGGCCCAAGCTGTACCCGGTTTCCGGTGTGTCGAGGCCGCCGGTAACGATGCCCTCGCAACGTCCGGAACCGGCTGGTGTAATCATCGAGAGGCCGACGATTACCAGCGCAATAGCCACTCGGCTAGTCAGTCTCAGCATGGGTAGTGCGGGCGTGAAAGCTCCAGTTCGATTGCGGATTAGAATAGCAAATGTCGCGTTGGCATGAAGCCTCTTGCCAAGCTTGGCGCGGCCGCCTCGGAGCCGCTATCGTCTCAAGGGCTGGTTGTGCACCGTTCAGAGATCGGATGCTATTTCGCACGCCCTGAAGGAACCTCGAGAATTTTGATGAGCGAGAATTACTCCGTCGGCGGGGGCGGCACGTCGCAAGTGTGGCGGTCGCTGGATCGATACCTGGGCCGCGGCTCTTACTATTGGCTGAAAGACCGGATTCATCCGAATCGCGAATACACCCAGCTCACCTACGCACGCTTGATCGGCGACGTGCTGACACCGCAGACGCGATGGCTGGATGCCGGCGGCGGCCACAAGATAATCGAGGTCACCGAACCCGACCTCGAGCTGGCGATGGTGCGACGGGTCAGGCTCGCCGCGTGCTGCGATCGCGTGATCGATGCGATCGCGAAGCATCGCAGCATTCGCGTCGCGGTCGGCGCCACGCTGGACCATCTTCCGTTTCGCAGCGAATCGCTCGAGTTGATCACGCTTAACAACGTAGCGGAGCATCTCGAGCACCCGCGCGAGGTGCTGTCGGAGTTTGCCCGCGTGCTTACCCCGGGCGGGCGGGCAATCATCCACACCCCCAACATCTCGAGCTACGCGATGCGTTTCGTGGAACTGGGACATCGTATCTTGCCGCGGCCGTTGGTCATGAAAATGATTCGCTACATGGATCATCGCGAAGAAGAAGACGTGTTTCCTACCTACTATCGCGCCAACACGCGGGCGGATCTGAGCACGGCTGCGAGCCAGGCCGGGCTCTCGATCGAGAAGCTGATGTTGGTGCCGGCGCGTCCGCTCTTCTACTTCGTTGCACCCTTGTGCGCGGCGGAACTCGCCGCGAGCAGGCTGATGATTCGCATGGGCGCGGAAAATTTCGCGGCCAGCGTAATACTGGCGGTGTTTCGAAAGCCGGCTTAGCGATCGCTCATAGAGCCTTCATTTTCGCAATCGAAAACTTTGGCCCGCGGATCGCTCGACGCCGGACAACGCCGACTTCATGGTATCCGACTTCGAGAACCGCCTTCATCGGAGTTTGATTGTGGTCGTCCACGACCATGAAAATGCGGGAGCGCTCGCGCAACTGCCATTCAGTCGCAAACCACAGCAATGCCCGGTAGAGTCCGCGGCCGCGGAATTTTTCCAGCGTGTACGTCGTCGTTAACTCGGCCGCGTCCGGTTCCAGAATAATTATCGGACGTTCGGCCGGATATTCGTATATCCAGAGCACACTGGCTATTTCCTCGTTGAGTTCGAGCGTCGCGCAATGCAAGGCGCCGTTGAGTTGGTCGCGCCAGAATTCATTGGGCAGGTCGGTACGCTTTTCGCGCGCGCGCTTGAGGCGATCCAAAGCGTCGGCATGCATGGTGGCGCCGTCGGGGACCGGAAGCGGCGCCTGCAGTTCCCCGCGATTGATTTCAAAAATGTGAAAATCCAGCAGCTTGATCGAATCGAGCGCCATCCGGGGCAGGTTCAAGATGCCCTGGTCTCGAATCATGGCGAGGACTGCTGATACGCGTGGCATGCAGAAATCACTCGAACCGGTCATTGGCAGGCAAGTCAAGCAATCCGGTCAGGACGGGAAAAAAAACGCCGATAGTTGGCCGAGAAATCAGGCAGATCGGGTATCGGCACACAAGATGTTCGAAGTTTGACAACAAAGTCGTAATACAGCTAAAAAGTGAAGCCTACGACGAAGGAAATAGGTAACTGAGGCTCTAGGACAAAATTAGGGGACCACTGCAAGGCGAGAGGGAACGCCGAAGCAGTGCGGCGGGGGACGGGGATTGAATCCACAAAATAGCAGGGAAATCGGCGAGCGAATTGCCGACGCGATTTGCATTTTCGTCGGCTACTTCGTGGCCACGGAAATCGCGCTGGCATTGAGGTGGGGCAGGATCCTGGTAGTCCCGCATGGGCTGGCTTCCGAAGCGCAATCGCAATATTCGGCGCTCTTAATCGTTTCCATTTTGTGCTGGCTGACGCTGACCGCGTTCACGGATACATACAAACCTCATCGTACCGAGCGACTCAATTTCCTCGCACGCGGGCTGACACGGACGTTGCTGACCTGGGCGCTGATTACGACCACTGCGGTCTTTTCGCTGAAATTTGATTTCGTCAGCCGCCAGTTCATCGCCTATTTCGTTGGCGCATCGACTGTCTTGATCTTCGCGCGGCAGTTGGGAACCACGCTTTTGTTGCGCAACCTGCGCCGCTCCGCCCACCGATGGCGGACTGCCGTCGTGATCGGAGACGACGAGGCAACCTGTGAGCATTTCGCTGGACTTCTGACGGCAACGTATCCGATGGGCTATCAGCAGGTAGCCATTCAGCCCAACAAGCGCATCGCCGAACACATCGGCAATGGCAACGGAAACGGGGCGGGGACGCACGAATTCGATGCAGAATCGTTTGCGGGATTTGATGACGTCTATCTGGTCGGGGTGAACGACGGGGCCGATTCTCCGGCCGGAGCGAAAGGAGTGCTCGCCCTCCTTAAGAAGGGCAAGTCCGTGCACATCATACCGAGCCTGCTCGATACCCGGCTGTTTCGCCAATCGCTCGGCGACGTCGCCGGGATTCCGGTGCTCTCGGTGAGCAAGGGCGAACTGAGTCCGATTCAGTCGGCCGTCAAACGCAGCGTCGACTTCGTCCTTTCATCGATATTGCTAATCGTCCTGTCGCCGCTTATCGGGGCAGTCGCGCTGGCAGTAAAATGGACGTCGTCCGGACCGGCACTGTTCCGGCAAAAGCGCCTGGGTCTCAATGGCGAACCGTTTACCCTCTACAAGTTCCGCACGATGCGCGCTGACGCTGAGCAGGTCCTGAAGAACTCGCCGGCGCTGCTTGCAAAATACGTGGAGAACAACTTCAAGCTTCCCAAGGGCGAAGATCCACGGCTAACGTCGGTCGGGCAAATTTTTGCGTGCGACCAGCCTCGACGAACTGCCGCAACTGTACAACGTACTGATCGGTGAGATGAGCCTGGTGGGGCCGCGTCCGATCGTGCCACATGAGGCGGTTGAATACGGCGATTCCGGGATGCTCTTCATGTCGGCGAAACCGGGGATGACCGGGCACTGGCAGGTCAGCGGGCGCAGCGAGATCGCGGAATACGGCAAGCGGGTGGAATTGGACCTGGAATACATCCGCGATCAGTCACTCGGCAAAGACATCGAAATACTGCTGCGAACCGTGCCGGCGGTGTTGCGGCGCAGGGGCGCCAATTAGCAGGTGTTTGTGATGCATCTCAACGGCCGCCTATTTCGCCGGCTGCCAATATGGTAGGAATTCCTACACAGAGGCTTCGCGCAACCATGTCAAAACGATCGCTTCGTCAATTTTACCTGATCGTATGTCTCACGATTGTTGCTGGATTATTCTCAGCCGCGACGGCATCGCTATCCGCTGAACGTCCGCGGCCGCTCCACGTTAATCTGCAGGATACGGGGAAGACAGTCGCGCTTTCGGTCGGACAGGAACTCATAGTGACGCTTCCGCTTCAGCGCCGCTGGGACGACAACTACTGGAGCGTCAAGGGCAATTCGGGATCGACTTTGAAATTGATCGCGGGCCCTGATACTCGGCGGCCGGCGAACTGGACACCTTTTGACCGCAGTTCGCAGGTATTCTACTTCCGGCGGGAAGCCCCGGGAACGACTAATCTGGTGATGGAACAGAGTTACTTTTCGAAGCCGATGTTGCTCAAGGTAGTCGATCGGTAAGAGTAGTGCCGGGCGACTGCGGCCCGGGACAGTTCGACAAAGTTTCCACAATCAACGATCGATTTTTAACTTCCTGGGTCGTACTCTACTAACTGCGACACTATGTCCATAATTGCGCAATACGTTCCGATCTGCGAGGAAATTTTGGCGCTGCCTGGAGTCGTCGCGGGTCCGGTTCTCTGTTGGGGCGTCACCGATATCAACATCCCGGAATTCTTCCGCAAGCCGTGGCGCGACCTCACAATTCGCCAGAAGCTGATCAAGCTGCATCATACTCTGCTGCACAATCTGCCTTGGGCACTGCCTGAGGAATTCGGCCAACCTGACCTGGTTGCGCTGCTTCGAGCGCGCGGCGTGCAACCGATCGACGTACTTGATTGGTTCGACAAGCGCGCGAATCTCCGGTTCGACATGAACGAACCGGTGGCTGCGGAGTTTCACAATCGCTACGGCTTGTTCATCGATATCGGATGTTTGGAACACGTTTTCGATACCAGCCAATGTATCGAAAACTGCATGCGTATGGTCGCTCCGGGAGGATACTACGTACTTTGCACTCCGGTCAGCGGATGGGTCGGCCATGGTTTCCATACGTTTGACGCGAGGGGACTGGGGCTTGCGCTCACCCTGAACGGATTCGAGGTCGTGTATCGACGGTACACTTCGCGCGAGGGACGGATTCTCGAGCAGCCCAAGGGGGACACGCTTATCTGGATGGTCGCCCGAAAGGTCGCCGCGATGAGCGAATTCAAGATTCCTCAGCAAGACTACCGATGGGCGGAAATGTTTGGAACCGACCGGTCGCGACAGGCCAAGCCACGGGTAAGTGCGGGAGGCGAGGCTGCCGAATCGATGCCGGAGCGAGCTCGATCCTCAGGCTGATTTCGATCTTAGGGAACGGCGGAGCAGAAGTCCGCGGTACCCCGCACGCCTTCAGATATCGATGATCTTACTGGAGCCGCAATTCAGGGCTTTGGCCTCAATGCTTTCCTGGCGCGGCGCAGGACTCGTTTGGTCAGCTTCCGAACTCGGGTTGCGGGTCCGGCAGCTAGAGCACTGGCAACCCACATGTGGACCCATTCGGACTCGAAGCCCGGCGGGACCTCTGGGCAATCCGCCCAAGCCGGATTGGCGGCGATCGCGTCGGGCGACGCGAAGAGAACCATATTTTGGCGATACCACCAGGCGACCCTGCGATCTTCGCGAAGCTTGGGGCGGAATGGATCGAGAATCTTGAAACCAAACTCTTCAAAAATTTTGCGCCAGTAGGACAGCGGCTGGCAGTTGGTGTGCCCCCTTGCCCACTGACCGGGAGGCGCCGCCGAGAAGAGCACTTGCGGCGCCGCCGAAGTCAGTTGCCGAACCAGGTGCCGCGAATTCCCGGCGGGCAGATGCTCCCCGACTTCGAGGCAGATCGCCAAATCGAATCTATCGGGCGGAATCTCGAATTTGGAACTCAGATCGGTGGGACGAAAACATTCGGCCGGAAACAGCAGCGTCGACGGTTTCAGGTAAGCGCCATCAAGTCCGACGATTTTATCTATCCCCTGCGCCTTGAATTCACTCAGCCACGCACCGCGACCGCATCCCACGTCGAGTACGCTTGACGGTCGAGCGAGAGCCACGACCATCGGCACCACGATTCGAGCGGAGTCGTGGGCGAGATCGCGTTCATACAGATCTTCGGCATAGAAGTCCGTCAGGCTTTTGCGCATTCGGTTCCCGTCCGTATTCCATTTTAACGATTAGCAAACAACTGGGCTGTCAGATAGCATCGCGCAAGATGAGTCTCTCGGATCTGCTGCCCAAGCCCGGAGTAATCGCGGCCAATCTGGAAAGGCGCCGCCTGCGCGCAAGCTTCAGGGAAATCTACAGGAAATTTCGCTCATTCACGATGTTGCACGAGGCCAAGTACGTCAACAATCTGGAGCTCTGTTTCGAGTTCAAGGAAATTTCCGGATGCGTGGTGGAATGCGGAGTCTGGCGCGGCGGAATGATCGCCGGAATTGCCGAAGTGCTGGGCGCCGATCGGGAATATTTTCTGTTCGACAGCTTCGAGGGATTGCCGCCCGCGCGCGAAGTTGACGGCGCATCGGCAATCGCCTGGCAAAGCGACACCCAATCGCCAAACTACCACAACAATTGCACGGCCGCGGAAGAGGAAGCTGCGGCCGCGATGAAGCTTTCAGGCGCGACTTCGTTCTCACTCGTCAAGGGGTGGTTCAATGAAACGCTGCCGCGATTTGCGCCTCCGTCCGAAATCGCGGTGCTGCGACTCGATGGCGATTGGTACGATTCGACCCGCGTCTGTCTGGAGAATCTGTATCCGCATGTCGCGCCGGGCGGGATAGTCATCGTTGATGACTACTACAACTGGGATGGATGCGGGCGGGCGGTCAATGAATTTCTTGCGGGTATCGCGTCGCCGACTTCGGTTCCCAGGCTTCGGCAGTTCCGCGATCGAGCCGCCTATTTCATCAAACCTCGTCCCGCGCAGTCAGCGACGAACGGTTCGCTTCGGCAGAGCCGGTAGTCCGGTGCTATCGAGCGGGCGCGCTCAAGCGAGAGACGACCGCGAACGGCGCCGTTGCCATCAGGGTCAGCCATCCGGCGTTTGAAATCCTGTTTCGGATCGATAAATTCGGCTCGCGCGCGATGGCCTTGATTCCCGCCACCAGCAGTCCGAATCGGCTGTCGCCGGCGATCGGATGAGTAGTGGGATCGAGGCGCAATGAGATCATCCTTAATTTCACCCGTCGCAGTCGTGGATCCAATCAACCTCGGATCCAGGTCGATTCCAGTGCGTTTTGCAGCCTTGCACAGCGTTTCGGCCAGGTACGGAGTGCCGGTCAACCGATGGTGAAGCCGGTCGAGATAAGCTCCGCCGAGATTTGACTGGTTGGTGTTGTGAATCCGGTAGATCCCGAGCGTCCTTCGAAGCGAGACGACGTCGCCAAAAAATGGCGACAACATCACCAGCGGATGCTCACCGATCTCCGTCCAATCCGGTTCCTCCAACGGCATCAGTCCTTCTATCGCCGCGCGACTGAACGCGTTCCCGCTGGACGGAGAAGTCGGATATTCTCCGCAGCGCCGGATGAGATCGCGCATATCGCCATTGGGCAAAAAAACTTCAAATTCAGGAACACGGCCTCCCAACGGAGCGCCGTTCACGTCGACAATCTCCAATTGAAACTGCACCTTTGCGATGCCGGGGCGCCATGCCTCCGCGACCTCGGCGGCGGCGGTGGGGATCAGCGCATCGTCCGCATCGAGGAAGATCGCCAATTCGCCCCGGCTGGCGGCGAAGCCGGCATTGAGCGACGATCCCTGCCCACCATTGCGCTTGAAGACCGATGATATCCGGCTGCCGTAGGACTCGATTATGTCGCGCGATTGGTCAGTCGAGCCGTCGTCAACCGCAATCACCTCAACGTTGGGATAGGTCTGTGAGAGTGCGCTGTCGAGCGAGGTGCGCAGAAATCGCGCGTAGTTGTAGTTGATCACGATGATGCTGATCAGCGGCCGATCCGATTGCGCGGACGGCGCCGCCGCCGTTGTGTCGGGAGTCATCTCACACCCGCCTACTCCGACTGCTGCAGCAGGTAGCCCATTATCGGCATCGCTACCAGGAGCGACAGAACTCCGGCGGCGGCAGCGCCGGTGGGGCCGTGCAATACAGTCGACGGATAGATCGCGATGGCGAGAACCACAGCGCGCGCCGCGGCCACGACAACGTACTGCCTCGGTTTTCCAAGCCCCACCAGATGGCTTCGTCCGATTACCAGGAATCCTTGCAGAAGCCCGTATAGGCACAGAACCCTGAGCGGGTTCACCGCGTGAATCCAGGCCGGGCCGAACAACCGCAAAACGATTCTCGGGCCAAAGGCGAAAATGATCGCGGCATAAATGATCCCGGCCAGGGCCACCACCCCGATTACCGACCAGAACAAGCGAACTCTCGCGGGGCGATCCTTGCGGAGTCGCGCCACCATCGGAAACGTCACCACGGAAGCGGCCAAGGTTAATTCTGCGACCGGCATTTCGCCGGCGCGAAAAGCCATTTGGTAGTTGCCAAGCGCGCCCGGTCCGAGCAGATGGCCCACCGTCAGATTGTCGAGTTGCTTCGCAATGAACTCGCACAGCCCGCCAAGGCCGAGCCACATGCCGAAGGAGAGCATAATCTTGGCGTGGGGCAGACTGAATCCAAGCCGCGGACGATGTGGAAATAGCCAATAGGTCAAAACGGCCCGGACCAGTGCCCCGACCAGCAAAGAGAACATGAGCCCCCGCCAGTCGCGCCAGTAAAGCACGGCGATAAGCCCAAATATAAAACTCGCCGCCACCTCCGATACGTTCAGGATGGTCACGTAATGGAAGTCGAGGCGCCGGTAGAGAGAGATCAGGCGGGGACTTTGAATCGACTGCAGAATCGGAAGTGGAACGATCGCCCAGAAAACTGTGTATGCGTCGCCCAAGTGAAAAAATCTGCCCAGTGGACGCGAGAACGCAACCAGTATCAGTCCGAGCAGCAGGCTGCGCACGAGATAGCTCGTGAAAAGAGTGTCGAGGTAGGGATCGATCTTATCTTCCTGCTGGATCAGCGCCTGCCCCATGCGCGGCTCGGTCACGGCGCTCAGCGTCGCGCAGACCAACGTCGCGCTGGCGATCACGCCGAAGTCAAAGGGTTTGAGCAACCGCACGAAGACGATGTAGCGCGCGGCGGTGCCAAGCGAGGTCAGTCCGCGCGCTGCTGCCGTCCATGAAAGACCGGTAAAAAATGTCTTGAGCAGAGCCTCCCTGAGTTTGAGAGAGGTTTCGCGCTCGTGGTCGCTCATGTCCGCAGGATTTATCTCCGGCGCCGCGTCAATCGATGGCGGCGCAGGCTTTATTGCTTCGGGGGGCATGATGAGGACTCTCTCTTAGCCGGCAAACTACGACCTGCCACTATGCCACGGAAGTGCCGCACCGGCATAGCAATCTGCACAAAAGGTGATCTTCGGAGATGGCGACCTGGACTAGCGGCTGACTCGATTCTCGACGGTTTCCGGTACCGCAACCGCCGGCTGCTCGGCGCGGGCTTGAAGCCATCGCCCGATTCGATCTCGCAGCGAGAGAAAATAGGTTTCCACCAAAGCGTAGTGACCCCAGGCGAAAAAGATGCTCGCGAAAAGTACCGAGGGGAAGAGAAGCAAGTTACGCCCGAACTCGCCAACATGCGCGGCGCCAAAGATCATGCTCATGATCCTGTGGATGAGCGGATGGAACAGATAAATACCGTACGAAATCTCGCCGACGAAGGTGAGTGGCTTCAGCGACAATACCCACGAGATTGAACTGTCGGGCCGAAAAAATAAGGCTAGAATCACCCCACCGACCGCTATGGCCATGATCGTTCCGCCGATGCTTTCCGCGCGGTAGCTGCTGGCATGGAGACCGCCGGTTCCCCATCCGATCACGAAAATTGCCAGAGCAGTCACGGCCAGCGGGAACCATGAGCGCAGTGCGAGGCGCTCGAGTTTTGGTCCCAGCACTTTGTCCTTCAGTGCCAGGGCGAGCGCGCAGCCGACAAAAATTGTGTCAACGCGAGTCAGCGTCGAGTATTCAACGATACCGCCAGCGATACCCTGGAGAGGACGGAACAATCCGCCTGCGAACCAGACATACAATCCCGTCCTGAGTGCTCCCACGAAGCAAACTGCGCCGATCGCGAACCAAAGGCCTCTGCGCAATCCTGCCTTTCTGAGGATCAACGGCCAGAAGAGGTAGAACTGCTCCTCGATACAAAGCGACCAGGCAGGGGGGAGCGGCGTTTGCGGGATCAATCCCACCGCTCTGGAAAAGTTGGCCGTGTAGGTCATCAGGAACGGCAGCGTCAGCCAGGTGCGGCGCATCGCGTATCGCTCGAACAGGACACCGAACGCAAAGCACCACAGGAGCGACGAGAAATATGCCGGCTGCAGTCGAAGGACGCGTCTCAAGTAGAAGCGCGGGATGCGGATGGTTCCCAGGCGTTCGATTTCGCCGGCCAGAATCCAGGTGATGAGAAACCCGCTCAAGACGAAGAAACAGTCAACTCCGTACCATCCTCGAGGAAGAAAGAAGAACGGGATTTTCACATGCGTCGCGACGACAGCGGTGATGCATAGCGCGCGCAGCCCATCGAAGGACGGCACGTAAAATCCGGTATCGCGATGAACTGAGCCACTGGCGGGGCGCTCGGTTGATGCAGGGAGGGGTTTATCCTGAATTTCCGTCTTCACTCTCCGAATTCCACCACGCGGTATAGACCAGGCCGCCGCCCCGCTGCAAGGTGGAGAAGATTGGCGTAGTCCGAATTTGGACAGTACCGGCAATTCCATGCCGAGCTCTTTCCCAAATTTGCGACCCGAAGTTTCAATTCGATCCATCCGCGCGAAGATCGTGCATCGTTCGGCGACAGAGTGTTTCATCGCGGAACACTAAATGATTATCGACGAAAGAGTCCCGCAGCGGCAGAGAAATTGCACCGTGAGCGATTGCGCAGTGCGTGTCAGCTCATGCGAGGGCAACGATCATGTCGCGTCGATATCGGCATCGATACTATATTTCATTAGCTACTACGTCATTAGCTAGACGTTCGATCTTACTATTCGTACTGTATACTCTTTCAATGACAGGCGGAGCGCGCGCGCTGTGCTCAGGCAGTTGTCGCCGGCGGCCTGACCGCTCCGGAAACGGGCTTCTCGTTGAGTTCCAATCTGCTGGTGAACGGCGATTTCTCGCAAGGTGTGACCGGTTGGACGTTTCCCAGCACCTGCTTCAGTCTCGATGCCGCCACGGTGGCGCCCAACGGCGGCGCCAGCCTGGAGTTGCTCAATCCCTCGACCTGCAACCCGGTTCCGGTCGCCTCGAATTCGCTCAAAGTTGTCAGCGGACAGGTGTACACAATCAGCGGCCAGATCAAGACCGAAGATTTTCTAAGCTCGAAGGCTACGGCCGGAGCGATGTTCAATCTGTTCGGCTATGCCCGCTCGCCCATCTTGAACGGCACCAACGACTGGACCTCCACGACCATCAACACGTGACCGTCCCTGCGGGCATAAAGACTCGCGTTCCGCCTGCAGACCTTCGGCTATCCGATGCCGTCCGGGAGCGCATGGTTTGCAAACATGTCGATGCAGCAGGAGATACCGCCGGAGCTGCAAGTGTTCATGCTGTACCCGAACTACCGCGGCTTGATGTTTTCCGATCAAAGTCAGGTCGCAAGCATGGACCTGATCGTGGCGCCACCGACGGGAACCTCGCTGAGCAGCCTTCAGGTCGAAATCGACGCGGTCGACGCGGGCGGCATTACGGTGGCCAGCCAGACCTACGCTGCCGAATCGAGCGAGTTCACAGCGACCCTCGACATGGGGTCATTGCCGTCGGGGACCTACCAGGTTGCGGGAAAACTCGAAGACGCCTCCGGCAACGTGCTGCTAACGCAGAGCCCCTACGCCATCGTGAAGCTCGACGCATCGGCGCGTTCCGGGCATGAAGGCGTGGATCGACCCCGCCAATCGCGCGCACTTCATCGATGGCAACCCGCACTTCGTGATCGGAATCTACGACACGACCCAGTATTCGCTGAGGGAGGCTTACTACGTGCCGGAGCTGGCCGCGATCGCGCTGGCGCCGATCAACATGATTATCAACTACTACATTACCAACGCGCCGACCGCAGGCGATTACCGCCTACACTGACTGCGATGAAGCAATTCGGGATTGACGTTTCTGCCCGACGTGGCTGCCTTCTACGCGGGGCTGCCGGCCTGGCCGACCGGTCCCGCCAAAGAGTTTGGAACCCAGGATCAGGATCAGCTGATTTCCGACTACACTGCGGCGTTGTCGTCCGACCCGGGCGTGGTCGGATACTACGTTGGCGACGAGCCCGCGCTCGACCGGCAGCCGGAGACGTTTCATCAGTATGGGCTGATCAAGGCGAACGATCCGTCGGGCTTCAACCTGGCGGTGCTCAACCATCCGCTCGATCTCCCGTTCTGGAAGGACACCGTCGATGTTCTCGGAGTTGATGCGTATCCGATGGCGCTAGCCAGCGGCAACGATCTGGCCGAGGTGGCCGATCGCACTCGCGCGGCGTACCAGGCGGGACACGGCGCGCGTCCGGTATGGACCGTCATTCAGTTTTTCCAGTTGACCACGGTGTCCGCATGGCCGACTGCAGCAGCAACTGCACGACATGAGCTGGATGGCGATCGTCGAAGGCGCGACCGGCCTCTTTTACTGGTCGTACGGCGTGCGCGCACTGGAGTGGGTGAAGGATCCGGTCCAGCACGCGGCGCTGTACCAGGAGCTGATCGACGTGACCACCGAGATCAAATCGCTCGAGCCGGTGCTGCTCAGTCCCGACGCTCCGGTGATCAGCGCGAACTCCGCGGCGGGCACCGTGTTCACCAAAACCGAAGATCGGCGCCGACGGCACCCGCTACCTGTTCGCGTACAACTACACCGCGTCGCCGGTCACTGCGCGAGTTTACGCTGGCCGGCCCTGCGACCAGCGTCCTCGATTACGACACTGGAACGAATTGCGCGCCCGATACCAGCACGACTTTCACCGGCGTATTTCAGCCGTACCAGGCGCACGTCTTTCTGGTAGGCGATGTTGCCTCGGCAACCCCGGCTGCGTGCGCGACGCCGACTGCCACTCCGTCCATGACCGCAACGTCGACCGCCACGCCGACATCCGTCCGGACACCGGCGCGAACCGGAACTCCCAATGCAACTGTAACGTTAACGGCGACTGCTACACCGACTGCGACGCCGACCGTCACCGTCACTGCAACTTCGACTCGCACCGCGACCGCCACCGCCTCGACGACGCCTACTGCCACGGCCACGCCTGGCGCGTTGTCAGTCTCGCCGGCGAAGTTGAAATTCGGTGCCGCAGAAACTTGGCACGGTCAGTCGAGCTCAGAACATTGAAAGTGACCAACGACCGGCGGCGCGTCTGTGAGCTTCACCGGAATGCTGGTTAGCGGCGATTTCGCGCAAACCAATACCTGCGGCGCGAGCCTGGCCGGCGCTCGATTCGTGCACATCAGCGTTACGTTCAAGCCGACCGCGACGGGCAAGCGAATCCGGCAACTTGCCGCTGCACGACAACGCCTCCAATAGTCCGCAGATTGTGAATTTGAGCGGTAAGGGTAATCGTCGCTAGCGAGGTTCTACAAATCGCGGGCACGGCGGCCCGCGCCACTCGGGATCGCCGGCGCCACTGCCGCTTCAAGAAGCATATATTCCTAATTGGCGTTTTTTACGCCTGACTGATGCATTCTAATCGGTCAGCAGTCAATCGTCTATTTTCGTCGCTTTCAGGGCACTCTGTTATCCTATCCTGTGTAGTATTTGCTCATAGTATGCATTTTGTGTTATCTAGCCTCTGACTCACGGACACATTCGCTATTGCGCGGGGAGTCTTCGGAAATTAGCAGGGCTTTTCACGCCCTTTGTTACGATCCCGCCGCTCTGGGACTGAGCGGAAGCGGGAGGGGTATATATGAATTTGGACCATCAAGGTCCCCGCAAATCAGCGGGGCGCATCGGCTCAACCGTTCTCAAGGCGATCCTCGTCATTATCGCGAGTGGCGATGCCGCTGTCGGCAGCAGGGGCCCGGTGCCTGGACGACTTTCCGGTAATCTCAACACCGCGCGCGCCAATCATGCGGCCGCGATCGCTCCCCAACGGCACAGGCGCTTGATCGTCGGCGGCACCGGCAGCTCCGGCAAGCCGCTCACCAGCGCCGAAATTTTCAGCCTCTCGTCCAACAGCTTCACGACTCTGCCGACCGGCCTCCTGGTCGGCGTATCCGGTTTGACTGCCACCGTCCTCAACGACAACACCGTGCTGCTTGCGGGCGGACTCAACAGTTCGAATCAGGTCGGTTAACGCCGCGGAACTTTATTCGATCCGACGACTGGCGGATTCATCAAGCTGCCGACGATGAAAATAGCGCGCAGCCATCATACGGCGACGCTGCTGTCCGACGGCCGCGTGCTGATCGCGGGCGGACTGTACACCACGGCGCCTGACTCGCCAACATGGAGATTTTCGATCCGGCGACGAGAACATTCACCGCAGTCGCGCCGCTTAAGCATGCGCGGCAGGATCACACTGCGACGCTGCTGGCCGACGGCACGGTGCTGATCGCGGGCGGCGCCGGTTCCGCGGGACCGCTCGCGCAGCGCCGAGATTTTCAATCCCGCCACCGGCAAGGTGACGCGCGGCCGGGAGCCTCGACGCAGGCGCGCACGCTCGCGACCGCCTCGATGCTCTATAACTTCGACGGCACCGTGCTGATCGAAGGCGGCCAGGATGCGACCGGCAACGACCTGAACACGCGCCGAGGAATACGATCCGGCGACCGGTGCATTCACGACGCTCGCCGCGCACATGAACACCGCGCGCAGCGGCCACGTCGGCGTGACCTTGCCGTACAACGGCAAGGTGTTGATCGCGGGCGGCACCAGCGCGGGACAGCCGGTGGCGGACAACGAAGTTTACGATCCGGTCACGGCGACCTTCGTCGCCAACGAGCCGATGAGCGTGGCGCGCGACGAGTTCGCGGCCAATTTCTTCGCGATGCCCGCAGTCGGGCAGGTGCTGATGAGCGGCGGCATGGACGATACGGGCACTCCGCTCGCGCTGAGCGAGATGTATGCGTATCCGACGATCCGCACCAACAAGCCCGACTTCCCGCCGGGATCGCCGGTCACGATTACTGGCGCCGGATGGGCGCCGGGCGAGACGGTGACGATCCAGATCCAGGAGACCGACAGCGACGATACGTTCCTGACCGACACGGCGGACTCGAGCGGTGCATTCACCGACAACAGTTTCAAGCATCATGGACAACGACGGCGGCGTGAAGTTCCTGATGACGGCGACCGGGGGAAGCTCGGGACAGACCGCGCAGTATAAGTTCACTGACGCCGGAGCGATAACCGGCATCACAGTCGCTCCGACGACGAACACGGTTGTCTCCGGCGCAGACCACCCCCAACTACGTCGCCACGGTCACCTTCAGCGCGAACAACAGCACAGCGACTGTCTCGACCACATTTACCGGAACTGCGCCTACGGGCGTCACTGTGACCACGCCCAGCGTCAGCACCAGTGGCGGCGACCTCCGGGAACTTCGAATGTCACCATCGCGACGACGTGCGGCACCACGCTGCCGGGGACTTACAATTTCACGATAACAGCGACTGGCTCAGGCACCTCAACTGGCACGGCCACGTCCACTAGCCAACACGCTGGTCGTCACTGCATGCGGAGTGGCGACCGAGACTGTCAGTCCGACTACGAACACGGTTGCCGCGGGCATTACCACCGCCAACTACGTCACTACGACCACGTGGAATGGAGCGACGGGTCAGAGTGCGACGCTCTCGACTTCATCTTTGCCGGCGGGGGCGACGGCGACTTTCGCCACGCAGCCCGTTGTCGGCGCAGGCGGCCCTCCTCCCACCAAGACTTCGAATCTGACCATCGCGACGACCTGCGGCACTACGCCTCCGGGGACTTACACTTTCACGGTAACCGCGACCCCTAGCGTCGGCGGAGGCGCGACTTCGGCCACATCGACTACCAACACGTCTGGTCGTCACTGCATGCGGGGTGCAGACCGAGACGGTCAGTCCGACGACGAATACGGTTGCCGCTGGCATTACCACCGGCAACTACGCCACTACGACCACTTTTGCGGGCCCGACGGGCCAGCAGGCGACTCTCTCGACTTCGGCTTTGCCGGCGGGTGCGACTGCGATTTTTGCTACGAACCCGGTCACCGGCGCTGGCGGCGGCAACAACGCGACTTCGAATCTGACTATCAGCACGACCTGCGGCGTCACGGCGCCGGGGACTTACACTTTCACTGTAACCGCGACTGAGACCACCCCTCAGGCGAGCACGGCCACGTCGACTACCAACACGCTGATCGTCACTGCGTGTGGGGTATCGAGCGTCACGATGGCGCATACATCGCAGACGGTTTTTGCCGGCAATACCAGCAGTGACTACGGCCCAACGGTCGCGTGGAATGGCCCGACGGGGCAGTCGGCGACTCTAACAACTTCATCTTTGCCGACGGGGGCGACCGCGATCTTTGGTACGAATCCCGTCACCGGCTCGGGCGGCGGGAACAACGCCACTTCGACGTTGACCATCGGCACGACCTGCGGGGGCGTCAGCAATACGCCGCCGGGGACTTACACGTTCACTGTAACCGCGACTGAGACCACGCCCCAGTCCAGCTCGGCTACGTCGGTGACCAACACGCTGGTCGTCAATGCATGTGCGGTGACGGCGGTGACGGTCGGGACGAATTCACAAACGGTTACCGCCGGCGGCACCACTGCGAACAACTTGACTACCATCAACATTTAACGGGCCCGGCACGGCGAATCTCTCAACGACGGGTTTGCCGGCGGGAGCGACTGCGACTTTCACTCCGAACCCGGTCACCGGCAACGTCGCGGGCGGCGGCGGCAGCTTCACCGCGACTTCGAATCTGACTATCAGCACGACCTGCGGGACGACCCAGCCGGGAACTTACACCTACACGGTCACGGCGACCGGCACAGGCAGCACCACCGGCACGGCCACCTCGAGCAGCAAGACCCTGATCGTGAATTCGTGCACGCCTTTGACGGCGGTCAGCCTCTCGCCGTCATCACAAACGGTTGACGTTGGCGCTACGGCGACCTACACGCGCTACGGCTGCGATCAGCGGTCCCGACTCGGCGACTCTTTCGGTTACTTCAGGATTGCCAGCGGGGACGACTGCGACGTTTACTCCCAATCCCGTCACCTTCACCAACAATACCTCGACGCTGACCATCACCACCACGAGCGGCACCACGCCAGCGGGGACGTATCCTTTCACCGTCCAGGCGAACGATGGGACCACGACAGTAACCACCACCGGGACGTTGGTTGTGGTTGCCACCGGCAGTGTGAACGCCGTCACGGTGGTGCCTAACTCGAATACGGTTACCCCCCTGGCCACGGCGACCTACACGGTCACGGTTGGTTATAGCGGCGCGGTGACGGAGGGTACCGCGACTCTCTCAACTACTGGTGTGCCAATCACCGCAACTGCGACCTTCAGTCCGACGACGATCAACGGCACCACCTCGACGCTGACCATAACCGGCACTATACCGCAGACTTTCACTTTTACCGTGACGGCGACCGGTAGCGGCACCACGACTGGAGCGGCACACGTCGAGTTCGATAGACCTTCACGGTAGTCGCCACGACGGTTCTCACGGCCGTCAGCGTCAGTCCTAACACGGGCACTACAATAGCCGGACAGACCTCGCCGGTTTATGGGGTTACGATAGCGCCGGGCGGCACCGCGAATCTCACAATCACGGCCTCGACACTGCCGGTGGGAACGGTCACGACTTTTACTCCTACGAGCGCCTCTGGTAACTCGACGGTAAATTTGACCGTACTAGTTCCGTGTAGCATCACCGGACCAAACACCTACAATTTCAAGGTAACGGCCACCGGTAGCGGAACCACAACCGGCACGGTGACGTCGGGTAATAACACCTTGACGGCGAATGCGGCGTCCAGCTGCTCGACGCCGACCGCCACTGCGACGGTCTCGGCGACTCCGACTGCCAGCGCGACGGCGACCTCGACCGCAACATCGACTGCCACGGCGACTTCGACGGCTACGTCCACGGCGACGGCGACTGCGACCGCCACTTCGACGGCGACGGCAACCTCGACCGCGACGGCGACTGATACGGCCACTGCGACCGCCACGTCAACGGCGACTGCGACTCCAACGGCAACCTCGACGGCGACAGCGACCGCGACTGATACCGCCACGGCGACCGCCACAGTAACCGCGACGGCAACGCCGACCGCGACATCGACGGCGACTGCGACGGCGACCGATACGGCCACTGCGACTGCCACTTCGACGGCGACGGCGACTGCGACTGATACAGCCACCGCGACTGCGACGGCTACCGATACGGCTACCGCCACTGCAACTTCGACCGCGACGGCGACGGCCACAGATACTGCGACTGCGACGGCGACTGACACGGCTACTGCGACCGCGACCGTGACGGCGACTGCCACTCCAACGGCTACATCGACGGCGACTGCAACGGCGACGGACACAGCTACTGCGACCGCGACCGTGACGGCGACCGCAACAGACACGGCCACCGCGACGCCGACTGTGACCGCGACTCCGACGGCGACGGCGACTCCGTTCCCGCTGACCGTCACGCCGTTCGGAATCGTGTTCAATCTATCGACGTTCGGGAATACCGGCACGGTGACGCCGCCGCGGACCGTCACGGCGACCAATACAACCAACTCGCCGATCCTGATCGGCCCGATCACGACGGCGACGAACATGGTCATCGGACCCTCGCCGAATTTCACCATCCAGACCGATACCTGCTCGGGCGTGCTCCTTGCGGGCGGCGACTCGTGCATGGTCACGGTGACCTACATGGCGACCGCCGTCGGCACGCAGAACGGCACGATGACCATCCCGTCGTCGTCGCCCAACAGCCCACAAACCGTGACGCTGAGCGGCACCGGCGTTAAGGGGAATATCAACCTGTCGGCGACTAACGTCTTCCCCAACACCCTGGTGGGCCAGACCAGCGCGACGCAGACCGCGACCGTCAGCAATCCCAACTCGGTCGGGATGACAATCAGCAGCGTCACGATCTCGGGACCGTTTAACATCGCGAACGACGGATGCACCGGGGTGCTGCCGGCCAACAGCAGTTGCACGGTCATGACAACGTTCTCGCCGACCGCGCCAGGCCTGGTCACCGGCGCGCTGACCTTTACCAGCAACGCCAAGAACAGCCCGGCGTCGATCACGCAGAGAGGCACCGGTACGCTTTCCGCGCCAGTGGTCATCCCCACGTCAGTCAACTTCGGCGCTGTGCTGCATGGCACGACCAGTCCGGACAAGTTCATCACGGTGACGAACAACAACGTCGCCACGGCCGGCGGGACAATCGCGATCAGCAGCATCACGACCGCGAACCCGGCGTACGCGGTCGATGGCATGAACACCACCTGCGGCAGCACGTTGGCGGGCGGAGGAACGTCGTGCACGATCGCGGTGAACTTCTCACCGGCGACGACGGGTACAATGACCTCGACGTTAAGCATCAACGACAACGCGGGGACGGGCGTTCAGAAGGTGTCGTTGTTCGGATCGGGAAGTTAATGCGCTAACTGTATAGATGAGGTCCGAGCCTTTCGGGGTTCGGGCCTCGGCGAACATCAAGGGCCGTTGCAAATGCAACGGCCCTTTTCTTTTTTCTGAGGCGGCGTACCTGAGGATTTTTTCCGCAGCACTACTTATTGTCGATAAATTCGTCTAGTGGTCGAATTTTGCGCCTAGATAATTTACTCGATGGTTCAGACTGATTATTTTGCTCTTCTTTGTTTTCGGAACGCTCTGTTCATCTACAATATGTATAGTTTACTCATAGTGGGCATTTGTGTAACATCCGCTGACTCGAAGGCCCAATCGGGTTTTTGAGTAAGGAAATTTACAGACATAGCAGGGCGTGTTTCGGCCCTTGTTTATGGTTGTAGCCGCTCTCGGACCGAGCGGCACCCGGAGGAAACATCATGAAATCGGACGTTCAAGGTCGCCGGAAAACGGCGCGCATCGGTGCTGTTGTCTTGAAAGGGATCCTGGTGGTGATCGCGATGGCGATGCCGCTATCGTTGTCGGCGGGTGCGCCCGGCTTGTGGACGACTTCGGGAAGCCTCAACAGTGCGCGCGCCAATCATGCGGCCGCGTCGCTCCCCAACGGACAGGCCTTGATCGTCGGCGGCACCGGCAGCTCCGGCAAGCCGCTCACCAGCGCCGAAATTTACAGCCTCTCGTCCAACAGCTTCACGACTCTTCCGACCGGCCTCCTGGTCGGCGTATCCGGTTTGACTGCCACTGTTCTCAACGACAATACCGTGCTGCTGGCGGGCGGACTCAACAGTTCGAATAGATCGGTTAACGCCGCGGAACTTTATTCGCCGACGACTGGCGGATTCATCAAGCTGCCGATGATGAAAATAGCGCGCAGCCATCATACGGCGACGCTGCTGTCCGACGGCCGCGTGCTGATCGCGGGCGGGCTGTACACCACGGCGCCGATCGCCAACATGGAGATTTTCGATCCGGCAAAGAGAACATTCGCCGCAGTCGCGCCGCTGAAGCATGCGCGGCAGGATCACACGGCGACGCTGCTGTCCGACGGCACGGTGCTGATCGCGGGCGGCGCCGGTTCCGCGGGACCGCTGAGCAGCGCCGAGATTTTCAATCCCACCACGGGCAAGGTGACCGCGGCCGGGAGCCTCGCGCAGGCGCGCACGCTCGCGACCGCCTCGATGCTCTATAACTTTGACGGCACCGTGCTGATCGAAGGCGGGCAGGACGCGACCGGCAACGACCTGAACAGCGCTGAGGAATACGATCCGGCGACCGGGGCATTCTCGACGCTCGCCACGCATATGAACACCGCGCGCAGCGGACACGTCGGCGTGACCTTGCCGTACAACGGCAAGGTGTTGATCGCGGGCGGCACCAGCGCGGGACAGCCGGTGGCGGACAACGAAGTTTACGATCCAGTCACGGCGACCTTCGTCGCCAACGAGCCGATGAGCGTGGCGCGCGATGAGTTCGCGGCCAACTTCTTCGCGCTGCCCGCAGTCGGGCAGGTGCTGATGAGCGGCGGCGCGGACGCGTCAGGCAATCCGCTGGCGCTGAGCGAGACGTACGCATATCCGACGATTCGCACCAACAAGCCCGACTATCCCGCCGGGCTCGCCCGGTTACTATTTTCGGCGCCGGATGGGCGCCGGGCGAGACGGTGACGACGCAGATCCAGGAGACCGACTCCGACGATACGTTCCTGACCGACACGGCGGACTCGAGCGGTTCATTTACCGATAACAGTTTCGGCATCATGGACAACGACGGCGGCGTGAAGTTCCTGATGACGGCGACCGGGAACACGTCGGGGCAGACTGCGCAGTACACATTTACCGATAGCGTGATGAGCGCTTCGACCTCGAACGCATCCGAAACTGTTACCGCGGGCCAGACCACCGCCGACTACGGTGCTGTCGTCGTGTTTACGGGCGCAAGCCAGCAAGCGACTCTGTCGACTACCTTTACTGGAGCGGTGCCGGCGGGGACGACTGCGAATTTTGGTACGAATCCCGTCACCGGCGCTGCCACCTCTCCGTTTCGTGGGACTTCGACGCTGACCTTCAGCACCACTTGCGGCACCACTGTGCCGGGGACTTACCCTTTCACGGTGACTGCGACCGGCACCGGCGGTACCACTGGTTCGGCCACGTCGAGCAGTAAAAACCTGGTCGTGGTCGCCTGTGCGCCGGGTCTGGGAGGCGTCGCAGTAACGCCGGTTCAGCCGACCGTTACCTCCGGTCAACCTTCGACCCAAACCGCCACGATCGCGTTCACCGCCCCGGGCTCTCCTGGCGGGGGAAGCGAGACTGTCGCTCTGTCGATCGGCATACAGCCGACGCCGGCTTTTCCGGCGGGGACGATTGTGACGTTCACCCCGGCCACGCTCACTGCCACCGCGGCCGGCACCCAGACCTCGACGGTGAACATAACCGTACCGTGCGGATCCGCGATCCAGAATTATGCCAATTACAAAGTACGAGCGACTGTTACCGGTGGCACCGGTAGCAACGACGTTGGCAGCACCAAGGATAGCAGCGCACTGACGCTGAAGGTGACTGCGGTTGGAACGTGTGGGACGCCGACCGCTACTGCGACGGCAACGTCGACGGCGACTGCGACTCCTACAGCGACGGCAACCGCCACAGACACCTCGACTGCGACGGCGACCTCCACAGCTACGGCAACCGCGACAGATACAGCGACTGCGACTGCCACTACAACCGCGACCGCAACTCCGACGGCCACCGATACTGCGACGGCGACCTCCACAGCTACGGCGACCGCGACTGATACAGCCACTGCGACTGCCACTACAACCGCGACCGCGACTCCGACGGCCACCGATACTGCGACGGCGACCGCCACGGCTACGGCGACCGCGACTGATACAGCCACTGCGACCGCTACAGACACTACAACCGCGACCGCGACTCCGACGGCCACCGACACTGCGACCGCGACCGCTACAGCGACCGACACGGCCACGACGACTGCAACTGCAACAGACACTGCAACGGCGACAGCCACAGCGACCGATACCGCAACGGCGACGGCGACCTCGACAGCAACTCCGACGGCCACGGATACTGCGACCGCGACCGCTACAGCGACCGACACGGCCACGACGACTGCAACTGCCACAGACACCGCAACGGCGACGCCGACCTCGACGCCAACCCCGTTGCCGCTGACGGTCACGCCGTTCTCGCAGAATTTCAATCTCTCGACCTTCGGAAATACCGGCACCACCACGCCACCCAAGCCGGTCACGGCCACCAACACGACCGCGAATCCGATCCTCATCGGCACGATCACCACGGAGACCAACATGGTGGGCGGACCCTCGCCGAATTTCATGATCACATCGGATGGGTGCTCCGGCGTGAGCCTGCCGGCCGGCAACTCGTGCACCGTGATGCTGACCTTCACTTCGACCGCCGTCGGAACCGTGATGGGTACGTTGACCGTTCCCTCGTCGGCGCCTAATAGCCCCAACGTAGTGAAGCTTACCGGCCAGGCTGTGCAGGCATTGATCAACCTGTCGGTAACCGTGGTCTTCCCCAACACCCAAGTGGGATCGACGAGTGCGACTCAGACTTCGACGGTGAGCAATCCCAATTCGGTCGGAGTGACGATTAATAGCGTCGTGGTGTCAGGCAGCGACTTTGGGATCGCCAACGACGGATGCACCGGCGTGCTGCCTGCGAACTCGAGCTGCACGGTCATGACCACCTTCTCGCCGTCGGCGCAAGGCCAGCGGACCGGAAACCTGACGTTCACCAGCAACGCAAGGAACAGCCCGGCGTCGATCAAGCTGCAAGGCAGCGGGACGCTTTCCGCGCCGGTGGTCATCCCGACGTCAGTCAACTTCGGCGCTGTGCTGCATGGCACGACCAGTCCGGACAAGTTCATCACGGTGACGAACAACAACGTCGCCACCGCCGGCGGGACAATCGCGATCAGCAGCATCACGACCGCGAACCCGGCGTACGCGGTCGATGGCATGAACACCACCTGCGGCAGCACCTTGGCGGGCGGAGGAACGTCGTGCACGATCGCGGTGAACTTCTCACCGGCAACGACGGGTACAATGACCTCGACGTTAAGCATCAACGACAACGCGGGGACGGGCGTGCAGAAGGTGTCGTTGTTCGGATCGGGAAGTTAATGGGCTAACTGTATAGATGAGGTCCGAGCCTTTCGGGGTTCGGGCCTCGGTGAACATCAAGGGCCGTTGCAAATGCAGCGGCCCTTTTCTTTTTTCTGAGGCGGCGCACCTGAGGATTTTTTCCGCAGCCCTACTTATTGTCAATAAATTCGTCTAGTGGTCGAATTTTGCGCCTAGATAATTTACTCGATGGTTCAAGCTGATTTCTTCGCCCTGTTTTGTTTTCAAAGCACTTTGTTCATCTACAATAGGGCCATTTGCTCATAGTGGGCCTTTGTGGTAGTTACCCGACTGACTCAGAGACCCCAATCGGGTTTGGAGTGAGGAAATTTAAGACAAAGCAGGGCGCTTTTCAGCCCTTGTTTACAGTTCGAGCCGCTCTCGGACCGAGCGGCACCCGGAGGAAACATCATGAAATCGGACGTTCAAGGTCGCCGGAAAACGGCGCGCATCGGTGCTGTCGTCTTGAAGGCGCTAATCGTGGTGATCGCGATGGCGCTGCCGTTGTCGGCACAGGGGCCCGGCGCCTGGACGCTTTCCGGTAATCTCAATACCGCGCGCGCCAATCACGCGGCCGCGGCGCTCCCCAATGGACAGGCCTTGATCGTCGGCGGCACCGGCAGCTCCGGCAAGCCGCTCACCAGCGCCGAAATTTACAGCCTCTCGTCCAACAGCTTCACGACTCTTCCGACCGGCCTCCTGGTCGGCGTATCCGGTTTGACTGCCACTGTTCTCAACGACAATACCGTGCTGCTGGCGGGCGGACTCAACAGTTCGAATAGATCGGTTAACGCCGCGGAACTTTATTCGCCGACGACTGGCGGATTCATCAAGCTGCCGATGATGAAAATAGCGCGCAGCCATCATACGGCGACGCTGCTGTCCGACGGCCGCGTGCTGATCGCGGGCGGAGCTCTACACCACGGCGCCGATCGCCAACATGGAGATTTTCGATCCGGCAAAGAGAACATTCGCCGCAGTCGCGCCGCTGAAGCATGCGCGGCAGGATCACACGGCGACGCTGCTGTCCGACGGCACGGTGCTGATCGCGGGCGGCGCCGGTTCCGCGGGACCGCTCGCGCAGCGCCGAGATTTTCAATCCCACCACGGGCAAGGTGACGCGCGGCCGGGAGCCTCGCGCAGGCGCGCACGCTCGCGACCGCCTCGATGCTCTATAACTTCGACGGCACCGTGCTGATCGAAGGCGGCCAGGATGCGACCGGCAACGACCTGAACAGCGCTGAGGAATACGATCCGGCGACGGGTGCATTCTCGACGCTCGCCACGCATATGAACACCGCGCGCAGCGGACACGTCGGCGTGACCTTGCCGTACAACGGCAAGGTGTTGATCGCGGGCGGGACCAGCGCGGGACAGCCGGTGGCGGACAACGAAGTTTACGATCCGATTACGGCGACCTTCGTCGCCAACGAGCCGATGAGTGTGGCGCGCGACGAGTTCGCGGCCAATTTCTTTGCGCTGCCCGCAGTCGGGCAGGTGCTGATGAGCGGCGGCGCGGACGATACAGGCACTCCGCTCGCGCTGAGCGAGATGTACGCGTATCCGACGATCCGCACCAACAAGCCCGACTACCCGCCGGGCTCGCCGGTCACTATCTACGGCGCCGGATGGGCGCCGGGCGAGACGGTGACGATCCAGATCCAGGAGACCGACACCGACGATACGTTCCTGACCGACACGGCGGACTCGAGCGGTTCATTCACCGACACGAGTTTCGGCATTCATGGACAACGACGGCGGCGTGAAGTTCCTGATGACGGCGACCGGGAATAGCTCGGGACAGACCGCGCAGTATAAGTTCACGGACAGCGTGTCGAGCGTCATGGTCGGCCCGGGAAACATCAACGTTCCCGACGGTGGGACATCGTCCAACTACAACATTACGGTCCAGTTCAGCGCCGCGGGCAACACCGCAAATCTCTCAACTAATTTCACTGGAGGTTTGCCGGCCGGTACGACGGCGACATTCGGCACGAACCCGGTTGCTGCGGGTGGCGGGAACAAAGGGACTTCGACACTGAACTTCACCACTACCTGCGGCACCACGCCGCCGGGGGTTTACAGTTTCACGGTGACCGCGACGCCGGTTGTCGGCGGTGGGGCGCCGGTCACGTCGACTCCCGCGAATACGCTGACGGTGCAGGCGTGCGCGCCGGCTTTGAACGACGTCACGACCACGCCCGTGAATAACAACGAAGTCAGCGGCTCACCCTCCGGCGTCTACACCACTACGATCAAGTTCAAAGCTCCTCCTGGAAACGGGACCGGCGGCACAGAAGTAGTAGCTCTCTCAGTCGGTGACCAGGACGCTCCGTCTTCGACACCGCCTTTTCCGGCCGGGACGATTTTTACTTTCAATCCGCCGACGGTCAGCACCAGTGTCAGCGGTGGGGCGGGCAACCAGACTTCGACCCTGACCATAACGACTCCCTGCGGATCGCCGGCTCAAACCTATACAGATTTCCATGTAATAGGGACAGTTACCGGCAACGCCAACCAGAGCGGCGACATCGGCAACCTCATCTACAGCAGCGGTCTGAGTCTGATTGTGACCGGGGCTGGCACGTGCGTCGGGACGCCAACTCCTAGTGCGACTGCGACGGCAACATCGACAGCGACCGCCACCTCGACAGCGACGGCAACATCAACAGCGACAGCCACGCCGACAGCCACTGCGACGGCCACAGACACGGCAACGGCCACCGATACTGCGACCGCGACGGACACTGCCACGGCAACGGCGACTGACACGGCGACGGCGACTGCCACGCCGACAGCCACTGCAACGGCGACAGACACGGCAACGGCGACGGCCACCAATACTGCGACCGCGACCGCTACAGCCACGGCGACCGCAACTGACACGCCGACTGCCAGCGCGACGGCTACTGATACTGCCACTGCGACGGCGACAGACACGGCAACGGCGACGGCCACCGATACTTCGACTGCGACTGCCACGGCAACGTCCACTGCCACTGCGACGGCAACGGCCACCGCCACTGCGACTGCCACAGCCACGGCAACGGCGACTGCCACAGCCACGGCAACGGCGACTGCCACGGCGACTGCGACCGTCACTGCAACCGCGACTCCGACGGTGACACCGACGCCATTGCCGCTGACGGTAATCCCGCTTTCGCAAAACTTCCCTCTTTCGACGTACGGCAATACCGGCACCACCACGCCGGCCAGGAACAGCACCGCCACCAACTTCAGCGGATCTCCGATCCATATCGGCCAAACCACCATTGCGACCGACATGGTGGCCGGACCCTCGCCGAATTTCATGATCACATCGGATGCGTGCTCCAACACGATCCTGGCGCCCAATGCCTCGTGCTCGCTCATGGTGACCTTCACGTCCACCTTTGTTGGGAACGTGACAGGTACGCTGACGGTTCCGTCGAACGCGGCTAACAATCCAAATATCCAGAAGCTCAGCGGTTCGTCGGTGCAGGCATCGATCAACCTTTCGGTAACCGTGGTCTTCCCCAACACCCAGGTGGGCACGACCAGCGCGACTCAGACTTCGACGGTGAGCAATCCCAATTCGGTTGGAGTGACGATTAACAGCGTCATGGTGTCGGGCAGCGACTTTGCAATCGCCAACGACGGATGTACCGGGGTGCTGCCTGCGAATAGCAGTTGCAACGTCACCACCACCTTCACGCCCTCGGTGCAAGGTGCGCGGATGGGAAACCTGACTTTCACCAGCAACGCCAAGAACAGCCCGGCGACGATCAAACTGCAAGGCAACGGGACGCTTACCGCTCCGGTGTTAGCGCCGTCGTCGCTCGTGTTCGGCACCCTGATGCACGGCACGACCAGCCCCGATCAATTCCTGACGCTGACCAATAACAACCCCGCCGTAGCCGGCTGTACCATCGCGATCAGCAGCATCATGACGGGCAACCCGGTGTACGCAATCGATGGCGGCAGCACTACTTGCGGCAGCAGCCTCGCTGGTGGAAGTTCGTGCACCATTGCGGTCAACTTCACGCCAACGTCAGCCGGGCAGGTCACATCGACGCTGAACGTTAACGACAACGCGGGGACTGGCGTTCAGAAGGCTTCGTTGTTCGGCACAGGAAACTGAGGTGCCAATAGATAAGTGAGGACTGAGCCTCGGCGGGTATCAGCGGGAATCAGGGGCCGTTGCAAATGCAACGGCCCTTTTTTCGGGTTTTGGGTTGTGAAAATAAACGGGCCAGCGACGTTTCCGTCACCGGCCCGCTTGCCGACTGGAAAAGGGGGGCAAACCCAGTCAGCGCCCCCCTTTTAGCAAATTTGTTGCGCGTGCGTCCATCCATATTCGGTGAACTACGATCAGCGCGGCAAATGTTGTACATCGAAAATTGGGCCGCGCTGGTCTATCGCGTAAATGTTTTGTTCCTGGCTCTTTACACAGACGTACAATCTGTATACTAATACAACCGTTGGTTGTGGTTGCCTTACGCGGATTAAAGCTGACTCGGACGGTCAGCCAGCTGGGACAACGCCAAGCTTAAATACGGGGACAATGGCCAATTTCGGCCAAAATAACAGACCAGGAGGACACGGGAATGGAAATGATCACGAAGATGTTTGTGAAGGCTCGCGAGTATCAGAAGGGACAGACCATGGCGGAATACGCGCTGATCCTCGCGGCCGTCGCAGTCGTAGTGTTCGTCGGCTACCAGACGATGGGCACGACCATCACCACGTTGCTGTCGAGCGTAGACGGCAAGCTGTAAATCGAGAAGCACTGACTGAAGGGGTGGCGGACATAAACCCCCGCCACCCCGCATCAACACCTTTAGAAGAGAGAAGTGAGAAGAAACAGATGAAGGCAATCACGAAGTTGGTAGTACGGGCGCGCGAATATAATCGTGGACAGACGATGGCTGAGTACGCACTGATCCTGGCGGCGGTCGCAGTCGTGGTATTCGTCGGCTATCAGACGATGGGTACGACCATCACAACCCTGCTCAGCTCGGTCGACGGTAGCCTGTAGTAGCTCTGGATGGCGTGACAGGTCGTCAGGAAGATTTCCCAGCGGGGACTGCATCGCGCAGCCCCCGCTTGGAACTCGCTCTTGAGAACACGACCGCCCTGGGAGGGAAGTCAATGCGCCACTTGACAGCAATTTATCGGCTAGCAGGCAGTTCGCGCGGCCAGACGATGGCCGAGTATGCCTTGATACTCGTAACTGTCGCGGTCGTCGCGGTCGCCCTTGTTACGAATGCCGGCACGATACTCCTGGAACTGATCGGCACCGTCGGCCACCTACTCTTGCCATAAAAGGTACGGGCCAGCGAAATAACACTCGCCAGCCCGAAGCCGACTGATGTAAGGGGGGCAAACACCAACCAGCGCTCCGGTAGCTATCAGATCGGCACGACTGCGCATAGACGCATTCTTTGACGGGAGTCACCGCAGCGCCGCCCGGCTATTTCGAAACAGCTTTGATCTTAACCTTGAGCGGTTTTTTCTGCTTGGGGTCATTGCTCGTGATAGCGATCTGATCTTTCGTCGATTTCTTCGCCATCGGCGCGAACACGATCGTCACAACATGCATTCCGCCCGGCGCGATCATGATTCCGCTGCCACCGTCCAGCTCCGTGAGGATAGGGCTATGCTTCGGCGAGCTGACGTTGGCAGTCAGAGTTCCCGTGCCAATGTTGTTAATCGTGATGCTCGCGGACGCGGTCGCGCCTGGAGCCGCGCTCAAGCTCAAGGTTTTCCGACTGATCGATATTATTCCCGGCCCCGACGGGGTCGCAGTAGGCGTTGCTGACACTGTTGTGGTCGCCGTCGGTGTCGCAGCTGGAGTCGGCGTGCCGGTTGGAGTGGACGTGACGGTTGGAGTCACCGTGGCAGTTGGCGTGGCGGTCGCGGTAGGAGTGGCAGCCAGCAATGGTTGCGCGTACTCGATCACACGATTGTTCTGATTGTCCGCCACGTACAGATGGCCGGCGCTGTCCAGCGCCACCCCGGTCGGACCCTTCAGGCTGTTGGCGCTGACCCCGACGCATGCCGACACTTTGAAGCTTCCGCAAGTGCCAAACACCCGGTCTGCGATCGTGTCGGTCGTCAGTGGAGTGTTGTACTCGAGTACTCGATTGTTGATGCCACCGTCAGTCACGTAGAGATCGCCGGAAGCGTCGAGCGCGAGGCCGGCTGGAGTGCATATGTTGCCGGCACTGGGTCCGCCGCCGGTATTGCAGGCCTTGGTCGTGAAGTTGCCATTCTGCCCGAATACCGTATCGGCGGTGGCATCGCCGGCGCCGCTTTCGCCGCTGCTCGCATTGAGCGGGGTGTTGTATTCGAGCACCCGATGGTTGTTGAAGTCCGACACGTAGAGATTTCCGGCACTGTCCAATGCGACGCCCGCCGGATCGCACAGGTCGATCGCACTGGCCGGGGTGAAGAAGCCGATGCCAGTGTCGAAATTGCACCCGTTCGTCGTAAAGCTTCCGGCCTGGCCGAACACTCTCGATGCCGCGGCTCCCGTGCTCAGCGGTGCGTTGTATTCGAGCACCCGATTGTTGCTGCTGTCGGCGACGTAGACGTTGCCGAATCCATCGACTGCGACACCGCCCGGAGAATCGAGGCTCGCGGCGCCGAGTCCGCCTTCATTGGCGACGCCGGTCGTGAAGCTCATGCCCTGGCCGACGACAATGCCGGCGGCGGCGCCGACGCAGGGGAAGGTGTTATTGCACGCGGCGAATGGATTTGAGTATTCGAGCACTCGATTGTTGTCGGTGTCCGCGACATAGAGATTGCCCAGACCGTCCACTGCGACACCCTCGGGAAAGCATAGGTCGCTCGCGCTGATCTCGTCGGCGCTGGACCCGTCGCAAAAATAAGACAGGAAATCTGGTTGGCCCACCACCAGGTCGGCAGGCGCGCCGTTGGCGAACGATCCGCTGTCTTTCCATCCGAGCACACGATTGTTGTTGAAATCCACGACGTAGAGCCGATTCGGCGTCACGCTCGCATCGATCGCCACTGCCTGCGGACTGATGAGCCCCTGAGCGTCGGTAAGGTTCATCGCCTGATGCGCCGAATCGAGTTGTCCAAGCACCGCGTCGGCGGTCGTATCGGTCGTCAGCGGAGTGTTGTACTTCAGGACGCGGCTGTTGCCTTCGTCCGCCACAAAAACGTCGCCGCCCGGATCGGTTGTGACGCCTGATGGAAGGCACAGGTCGTCAGCCGTACTGCCGGCGATGTTGCTGCCCAAAAGCGCGATATCGAAATTGCAGACATTCGAGGTGAAATCTCCGCCCTGGCCGAAGACCACGTTCGCGGTCGTGTTGCTGAGTGGCGAGTTGTACTCGACTACCCGGTGGTTTGAGGTGTCCACCACGTAGAGATGGCCCGACGCGTCAACGGCGACGCTGGACGGGTCGCACAAGTCGTCGGCGCTCGAGCTTGGGCCGATGTCGATAGTGTCGCCATCGCAGTCACTAGTGCTGAAGCTTCCACCCTGGCCAAAAACCTTGTTGGCAGCGGAGGTGCTGCTGAGCGGCGTGTTGTACTCCAACACCCGTTCGTTGACCGTATCCGCCACGTAGAGATTGCCTGAACCGTCAATCGCGACGCCCTGTGGATCGCACAAGTCGTGGGCGGTGGGATTACCGCCGGTGTCGAAATTGCAGTCGCTCGACGTGAAGTCTCCGCCTTGGCCAAGCACAATGTCCGCCGTAGTGTCAGTGGTCAGCGGAGTGTTGAATTTCAGCACCCGCTGATTGCCGGAATCCGCCACGTAGAGGTTGCCCGACCCGTCCACTGCCAGGCCAGCAGGCGAGCACAAGTCGTCGGCGGTGGAACTCACTCCGCCCTCGTCGCTGTCGCATCCTGCCGAGGTAAAACTCCCGCCCTGTCCAAACACCAGATGTGCCGGACCACCTACGCATGGAAAGGTGCCGCCGCACGCCGCGAATGGATTCGTATATTCCAGCACGCGGCTGTTCTGTGAGTCCGCGACGTACAGATTGCCCGCCGCGTCCACCGCCACTCCGACCGGAGTGCAAATCCTGCTCGCGCTCGCGGCGTTGCAATTGTTGGAAATGAAATCGGGCTGCCCGATCACGAGATCAGCGGGGGCGCCGTTGGTGAAGGAGGCGGCGGTTCTCCAACCGAGCACCCGGTTGTTCTCTGCATCTGAAACGTAGATCCGATTCGGCGAGGCGCTGGCGTCGATCGCAACCGCGTGCGGAGTCGACAGGCCCTTCGCGTCCACCAGGTTGGCGGCAACGTGAGTGAAGTCGAACTGTCCCAGCACGCGGTCGCCGGTGGTCCCGCTCGCCATTACGATTGCGGCGAACAAGGTGGATGCCACTATTGCGGGCACGACACCAAAGGCCGGCCGCCGCCAGTTTCCTACCATTTTTCGATTTGTCTAACTTGCAGATTCATCGGCCCGCAAATCACCCGCCCGCCACGATCTTACTCGAAGCGCGCCATGAAAGTAGCAAAATATAACCTAAATAGAGGTACGAATGAACGAACAATCTTTTTATTCTGGCGCAGTTCTCTTGATGGACTAAATTGGAGTCCGCTCCATCGCCTATCAGCTCAGCAACAAGCCGTAGTTACTGAAGCAACGTCGCCGTATGCCCTCCGCGTGCCGTATGCATCGACTTGGTCTTGCTGAAGATGCCGGTCGCCGGATTGAAAATCTCCGCGCTCTTGCTGGCATTGCCCATCTGGAAAATCGGCCGTCCGTAAGCGACGAATCCGCCCGCAATCAGCACGGTGCCATTGGACAGCAGCGTCGCTGAGTGCCCTGCGCGCGTCTTGGTCATCGTCGGGATGCATCCACCCTGCGCCAGCGTGCCGCCGACGCATGTGAAAGTCACGGTGGAGGGGTCGAATATCTCCGCCGAGTTGCTGAAGGTCGTCGCGGCGCCTGCCCCTTGCACCTTCCCGTTGCCCATGGTCGCGAACACGTTGATCCCGGCGGTTATCAGCACCTTGCCATTCTGGAGCAAAGTAGCGGTATGGTTCATGCGCGAGTAATTCATCGATGAAGCGAAGCTGAATTGATCCATCACCGGATCGTAGAGTTCGGCGGTTGGTACGCTGCACACAGTGCCGCTGCCGCATCCGTCGCCGCCGGTGATCAGTACTTTGCCCACCAGCGGTCCGCTCGTGAACAGCACGCTCGCCGCGGCCGCGGAGGTGGTCGGCGCACCGCCGCTGGTGGTGAACCGGCCATTGGTTCCCGCCGCCGGATCAAAAATATCTGCGGTTGAAGAGGCCGACCCATTGTTGTCGGTCAGTCCGCTGACCAGCAGAACCTTTCCGTCGAGCAGCAAAATCGCGGTATGGAATCCGCGCGCGTCTGTCATTGTGTTGTCGGTGGCGACAAAGGTCCCATCCGCCGGGTTGAACACTTCAGCGGTGTTCAGTGCTTTCTCGCTCGCATCGAAGCCGCCTGCGACCAGGATCTTTCCCGACGGCAGCAGCGTCGCCGATGCGCCCGCACGCGGCGACGACATCATGTTTGGCGCCGAGGTCCACTTTCCTGTCGATGGATCGTAACTCTCCGCGCTGGCGACCACCGTACCTTTAAAAGAAAGCAGATTAATGTTGGCGTGGCCCGTCCCGCTGATACCGCCAAATGCGACCACCTTGGCTCCGGGCGACGTGGAAGCGAGGCTCGCGCCCTGCACCGCAGCGGTTACCGGCAGGCCTCCGGTCTGGAAGAATTCGCCCTTGGCAGGATCGTAAAATTCCGCGGTCGAGACAGTTTTCATTGTGGTCCTGCCACTGCCCATACCTCCGACCATCAGCACATCGCCCGCGACCGGCAAGGAACCACCTTTGGATTTGTTGGCCTCGGCCGGATCCGGCATCACCGGCGGAGTATCCGCCGAAGCGCGAATCTCAATTCCGAATCCTCGAGTGAAAATCACCGCTCCGGTAATCAATAGAGCGGCCATCACGCCGACCGACACCCCGAGCCGATATCGAATTTTCATTAGTGCTCCCCACAAGCACTATAGAGCGACTATTCGCGTTTATCTACTCTTCAAGCAGCTATCGAGAGACCGCTCCCGCTGACTGGCTGAGGTTCGAGTCCGCATGATGATGTACCAGTTTCCAGATGCCTGCTTCGCGCCGGAAGATGTTGGTCGCGCGCTGATTGAAGGTGACCATCGGACCCTCGAACGAAAGTAATTGGCCAGTCTCGATGCATACCGAGTAACCCAAGTCGGTTCCGGCGACCACGGTCATATCCCGCTGCGTGATATTGCCTCTTGGGTAGAGCCGAGCCATGTTCAGAAAACCGGCGTGTACCTCGTTCCATCCCTTGGCATAGCCGCCCGCCGCACTGAGGTTGGTGACGTCCGCGCGATGAGACCATACGGCGCCCAAGGGCGCCTGGTCGCCATGCAGAGCGGTGTTGAATGCGGCATAGAAGAGCAGCGTCGCGGCGCGAATATCATTTTCAGTCGCCGTCGCAGGAGTGGAAGCGGCCGACTGCGCTCGTGCGATCTGCACAAGTGGCGGCGCGAGGTTGATCAACGATGCCAAAATTACCACGGAAAAAAGAGTTCGCTTGCGCGCTGACAATTCCACCAATCCTCTCCAACCCGAAAATGCCGCGTACAATCCACGGCCAGTTAATTCTTGCGCATCAAAATAACACACCGCGGGTCCGTGCGGACGTGATCAAATTTGGCGATGCCGCCGCCGCCCGATCATTCGGGACCGCAACATTTTCGTCAGATTAGCCGGATTGGCGCTAGTCAAGAATAATTCTAATGCCAGTAGCATGCCTATGACCGTCATGGCACACTATCGTCAGCTTTGCGGGGATTTGGCGGACAACAAGGATAACGAGGGAGGGTGCAGTGATGGTGCTGATTCTTCTGTTGCTATTGGTCATAAGTGGCGGCTTCACTTATTACGGATATCGGAGCTACGGCAAGTACGGCGGACTCGTGCCGGCGATGCTCGTCATCCTGCTGGTTTATTTCCTGGTCGGGACTCATCACTTTCACTGAGCGAAAGCGAGGATTCCCGCGCCCGCTGACTATTTGACCCGGGCGTACGAAATCGTGTCGGTTCCCGTCCCGGAAACCACCAGGTAGCCGGTCCCGGGACTGCATTGGACGGGGCTGGCGGTCGTCGTGTCCGTGCACATCACGATGTTATCGACGCCGGTGAAGCACGGATCGCTAACCGAGGTGTGTCCCGCCATAAGCGTCGCATGCCCGGCGCAGCTTGCTTGTCCCGACGAAAGCGTGAAGCCGCCCGCGGGTCCCCAGCTACTCATCGTCGTCGAAGGCAGTGGCGGCTGCGGCTGTCACCTGAAAGCATCCGGCCGTCATCGTTCCGATTAACGCGATCATCACAACAATCAACCGCATCCTCCACCTCCATCGTGTTGGTTTCATTTGTCTTTGCGAGGGATACTCGACTCGTCGTTCAGCCTAGCATCGAAACCGTAACATTCCGACGCGCCGAGGTTCTAGTAGTAACGACAGTTGCGTAACGATCGATCAGCCAATCGCCGAGGAGTCAACCATGAGCGCCAGCGAACAAGCATATTCAGCCCGGCTACACGACAATCACGCCGTACCTGTATGCGAAGCTCGACCTTGTCGACTTTCTCAAGAATGCTTTCGGCGCCGAGGTGACGCATGCGCCGACGCCCGACGCCAAAGGACAATTCCACGCCGAGGCGACAATCGGTGGCGCGCATGTGCTGTTCGGCAACGGCTATTTTTCCGATCCGTCGATGGCGGCGGCGATCTATATTTACGTTCCCGATGTCGATGCGACCTACAAACGCGCGGTAAGTCTTGGCGCCAAGGCGATCAGAGAACCTGTCGGACATGACGTGGGGCGATCGGGTCGGCGGTGTGAAAGATACGTCGGGCAACACCTGGTGGATTGCGACGAATAAGAAGTGAGCGAGTCGGCCGATGGCA
This sequence comes from uncultured delta proteobacterium, assembly GCA_963814715.1. Taxonomy (GTDB): domain Bacteria; phylum Desulfobacterota; class Binatia; order Binatales; family Binataceae; genus Binatus. Next base: position 1,303,240 of record CAWFDW010000002.1, on the reverse strand, counting down.
CATCCGCGGATGTATGACGATTCGAATCCGACGATCGCGAAGTTGCGCGAGATCTGTCTCGCCTTCCCCGACGCCTTCGAGAAGGAGGCATGGGGCGAGTGTACGTTTCGCGTCACCGGCGGCAGCATGTTCGCGATGACCGACAACAATCATCACGGCAGCGGCCATATCGCGGTGTGGGTCAAGGCGCCCGCGATGGTTCAGGAAATCCTGGTCAACTCCGATCCGAAGCGGTTCTTCGTTCCGCCCTACATGGGCAAGAAAGGATGGGTCGGCGTCCGCATCGACTACAAAGTCAAATGGGACCAGACCGCGGCGATTCTCAAAGACGGCTACCTGATGTCGGCGCCGCAGAAGGGCCGAGCTAAGACTCTCGCCAAGCTCGGTGATCCTTCGAAGCGAACCTCGAGACCGGCGCGGCAAAAAATCGGCCACTGAACCAGTTGCATTTTGTCGATTCGACGGGTGACCAAACGACCTAGGGTCGTGAGGTCATCGAGCGAAACGACGGAGGGACTCATGAAATTTCTGCTGATGCTGGTGCAGGACGCGCGCTCCTGGGACGAAGAGCCGCAAGCCGAAAAGGACCGCGTGTACAACGAGCACATGAAGGTCTATGCGCAACTGGAAGCGCAGGGAAAGTTGCTCGGCTCGACGCGCCTTCGCCCGAGCAAGGAAGCGAAGACCATCAGGATTCGAAAGGGCAAGCGCCTCGTAACCGACGGCCCGTACTGCGAGACGCGCGAGCAGACCGGCGGGTCGTACCTTATCGAGTGTGCTTCAATGGACGAAGCGCTCGAGTGGGCGATGAAGATGCCGCACTTCGGCAACCCCGATTACGCGGCGATCGAGGTCAGGCCAATTTGGGAGTGACGTTCGGCGCTAGCTGGGGCGCTCCTGCTGAGCGCGCTTAATCTCGTCGAACCACGGGCTGCATCGCCGGGGACGCGAAGGCGCGCGGCCACTTGCGTGCGTGCAGGTTTCGCGTCGCAGCCCCGATGTTGTCGGCAAACAGCGGCGGCTACTTTCCCTTGAGGCGCGTATCGTCGGTCGCGATACACTCTAATTCAGTCTCTACCATCGCCCAGAGGTCAATGGGAGGTTTTTTCAAACCGTCTTCGCCATCTTGAATCTCCAAGTCGCGCCGCTCTTGGCACGCAGTCAGATCGTCAAACTCTAATAGGACTCTCCACTTATAGTACGGTGCCCCATCATCCACATAATCGTTGCCGTTTTTCGGTCCGCCTAGTGGCGGCATCATTAGATACCAGCCCACAAGCGCGAGCGCGGCGGAGTGGCGGTGCTTCATTGGCGCGATTGTAGCGCCTTCGGTGTTGTCTGCAACGGTATATAAGGTCGGGTAAGGCTCGAAAAGTGTGCTGCTAGCGCAGCGCCTCCAATCGAAAGACTGGGTTCGGCTCGACAACGACCGGCACGCCGCCCAAATGCGACGGGACAAACCATTGAACAAACGCGACGTGCTCTTGTTTATCGACCCACACCCGGATTCCTGTCTGGCCAAGTCCCTTGGCGATAGCTTCTTTTCGGGTGACGTTTTCATCGATAATCCACCACAGCATCATGCCTTTGACGTGGGGCAGCAGCAGAATCCATTGATTCCAGCGCATGACGTCCTCTACCTTGCGCCGAGTCTTCCATGCTTCAGGGTCTTGAGCCTCCGCCTGTTCTTGCGTGACGGTCGCCCACCGGTAAGTCTGCGCCGACGATCCCATGCGCAGCTCGCTGGTCGGTGGCGCCGGAACCCATACGACATCTCGCTCCTTTGGAATGGCGACCGCGAGCAGCACTGTCGCGCTGATAAGTAGCCATCGCTTGGTAATCACGACGGACACCAACCCACAAGCGCGAGCGCGGCAGCGTGGCGGGGGTTCATCGACATTGAGTTATCAAACCGTTGCACTCTCGACAAATGGCGGACAGGCTTCGCCTCGCGATGACTCACCAACATCGTAACCGGCGTGAGAAAAGCACTCACGCACAGGGCTTTCGCTTGTTCAGCGGTCAACCGTGCGCGCTTGTCTGGCTGGTGTCGGATCGAGGTCAGGCCGATTTGGGAGTGACGGACTAGTTCGACTAACTCGGACGCTCCTGCTGAGCTCTCCGAATCTCGTCGAACCACGGGCGCGGTGCGGGATGCTCGCGTTTGGCAGGCTCGATCTGCCATTCGTTGGAGTATGCCCGTCGCACGCGATTACTCCGATTGGGGCCGGAGCTGTGCAATGTCCGGCAGTGATGGAATACCGCGCCGCCCGCACTGACTGGCGCGGCGACGGCCTCGGCTGAATCGACGCCTTCCGCATAGACCACATGATCGGAGTGGTCACCGCCGAAGCGATGATGCATCCGCAGGTCGCCGCGATGCGATCCCGGAATGAAGCTCATGCATCCGCTCTCGACGGTGGCGGGATCCAGCGGCATCCAGCAGGCCAGCGCGCGGTAGTCGAATGCGGGATCCCAGTAGGCTTCGTCCTGATGCCACGGCAACGCGCCGTCGTCGAGCGGCGGCTTGCGAATCATGTGACCCCATCCGCGAAGCACGGTTGCATCGACGCCCATCAACTGCGCCGCGAGCATCGCGTCCATTGCGCCACAACGCAGTCTTTCGCAGCTCCGCAAAACGCAGCTCGGGCATGATTATCTGCGACTGCGCGTCTTTGCCCGCCTGATTCGTCCGCATCAGTTCGACATATGCACCCGGCACCGGCGCGACGCGCTCAGCGAATAGCCGGTCATAGATTTCGCCGAGCCACGCCAACTCCTCGTCGGTGGTGATTCGATCGATGCTGGTAAATCCCCGCGTCCTGAATTCCTCGATGCGCGCCGCCGATATCTCGACTGCGAATTCGACCTTCGGCCGTCGCGTCATCAGATCGTCGATAGTATCAGTCATAGCCGCTCCTCATCGCGACGGTGGAACCGTTCGCTCGCCGGTCATCTGGTTGACGTACACCTTCCATGGATAGTGATCGCCTTCGCCCGGCGTCCCCGCGACCCGCATGTGCGTCGTCACCGCGCGCCGCCACTCGTCGCTGACATTGGGCGGCGTCATGTGCGGAGTTTTGCTGTGATGAAACGTCACGCTGCCCGCGCGAATCGGGCACGACACGACTCGCGAAAGATCCGGCTCGCAGTAGAGGAGATCGCTCTGGATGTGCGCGGGCTGGCGATGCGTCAGCACGCCGTCGCGATGCCCGCCGTCGATGAAATGCATGCATCCGTTGCGCGCGTCGACGTCGTGCAGCGGCATCCAGCAGGTGATCCCGCGGTCGAGCAGGTTGCGTCCCCAGTAGCCCTCGTCCTGATGCCAGTACGTCGGCGCGCCGTCGCGCGGTGGCTTGGCCAGGAACTGGTCGTACCAGAACTCCATCGGCGCGTTCATCAACGCGCCGGCAAACTCGATCATCCAGGTCCTGAACCGCGCGTGCGCTATCTCAGGCCACACCAGCGACGGGCTGCCTTGCACGATTTTGAATTCGCGCTCGTCCTTGCTCTTGCCTTTTTCCCACGCCCAGTCGTAAGCGAGCTTGTGCTTTTTGCGCAGGATGACGTCCATCCGCTCGGCCACCTCGGCGATTTCGGCGGGCGCGACGGCGTCGTCGACGACGAGCCATCCATGCTCGCGAAAGAAAGCGATCTGATCGGCGGTGGCTTCGCGATTGTCCATCGATCTGCTAATTCTGCCTGCAAGCGACACTAATCGCTCGGAAAGGTTTGCTCAATGAGCCAATCGTATCGCCTCGACGCAAGCGAGCGCGGGCAACTGGAGGAGGGCGGTTTCGTACTGCGCCGCAGCGTGTTTGACGCGCGCGAGCTCACTGCAATTCGCTCCGCATGCGAAGCTCTCGTGCAGCGCCTGCTCGCCGAACGACGTCATCGCAAGCTCAGCGTCGGCAGCTACAACTTCGAACTGCAGCGCGACCTCGGCACCGTCGTCAAGTGGGAGCCCGGCGACCTCGATGTCGTGCAGGGCGTCGAGCCATTCGCGCATCTGAGCGACGAGCTGAATCGATGGGCCCACGACGCGCGCATCCTCGACCCGTGCAAGGACGTTGTCGGCGACGACGAACGTAATCCTGTTCACCGAGAAGCTGAACCTGAAGCGCGCGCAGAAGGGCGGCCCGATCGTGCTGCACCAGGACTTCCCGTACTGGAAGGACCTGACGCCGATCGCGAACCGGGTTGCGACTGCGATGCTCTTCCTTGATGACGCGACGATCGAAAAAGGATGCCTCGAGGTCGTGCCGGGGAGCCATCGCGAGGGCCTCCAACAGCGTCGCGCCGTCGAGGGCTTCGGCAGCCTCGAGATCGATCCCGAACGTCTACGACGCGTCGCGTTTGGTCCCGCTGGAAGTCAGCGCCGGCGCCGTCGCGTACTTCGGACCGTTCCTGGTGCATCGGTCGAGGCCGAATCGCTCAGGCGACGATCGTCGCGCGCTGCTCTACAGCTACCAGCCGCCGGGCAATCCTCATTTGCGCGAGCTTACAGACCTCGGACGGAAGACCGAGAGGTCAGCGCGTGCCGAAGAATAGCAGCTTGTCGCCGTGCAGGAGGAGATTTTTCGTCTTGATTGGCGAGAGACCTTCGATCTCCTGAACGGTCGGACGGATCCCGTACCACTCGTTGCGATACAGTCCGCGCGGACCATCGCGCCGATCGCCGCTCGACCAGCCATCGACGAATCCGCAGCGCGAACGCGATCGAGTCGCGCCAGGTCCGCGGCGTCATCGTGAAAATCAGGCGTCCTCCCGGTTTGAGCACTCGCGCCGCCGTCTGCAAATACGATCGCAGCACGTCGAGATCAGGCAGATGCTGAAACACGCAGTATGCGACGAACGCATCGACCGACCCGTCCGCGATTTCCGCCAGCGCCGGCGTCTCCGCGCGATGGAACGAAGCGTTGCCAGCCTCGACCGAAGTGCGCGCAATCGACAGCATCTCTGCTGACAAATCGAACGCGAACACCTTGCCGACCTCGGGCGCGATCGCTCGTGTGAGGCGTCCAACGCCGCAACCGATCTCCACGACAGTGTCGGTGCGCTTCGGTTCGTAGCCGGCCGCCGACTTCAGATCGTTCCAGATCTTAGGCCCCGACGCCCAGAATTCGGCGAGGTCGCGCCCCTCGTAGGGACCCGCCGACGATACATACCAGTAAGGATTTTCCCGGGCCTTTTCGTCCCAGAATTGACGGCTCGCCTCCAATCCGCTCATCGATTCGACACACCTTCCGACGTTTTAGATCGAAACTATATTGGCATATCGAATCGACGAAACCACGCCAACAGTTTCGCGCTCAATCGGGGTTGAGTTCCCCGACTGGCGTGGTAATACTAGTTGGAAGGTAATACCAGAGGACAGTAATATGGTGGGCTCCAGGAGTTCCGCAGATCGTGCGATTGCGAGCAGCAGGCTGACGACGAAGGGTCAGGCGACGGTACCTTTGCGCGTTCGCCGAAAGCTGAATTTAGTGCCGGGCGACACAGTCATATTCGAGGAATCGGCCGCCGGAACGGTCCGCATCCGGAAAGCGGAGCCTCTCGACCTCGAATTTCTCTCGGCTTTGGAGAAAACTCTGTCGGAGTGGAATTCGGAAAACGACGACAAGGCTTACCGTGATCTGTAAGCCTTATGATGTAGTTGTGGTGCCTTTTCCCTTCTCCGACCGCCGTCGCAGCAAGCGTCGGCCAGCACTGGCGCTTTCCTCCGAGATCTTCAACGCGGAGAGTGGTCATACCGTTCTGGCGATGATCACCAGCGCCGACAATCCTCCATGGCCGATGGATGTCGCGATTGATGGCGAGGAGGCCGGGCTTCGAGCGCCGTCAAAGGTTCGGATGAAGGTCTTCACTTTGGACAACCGGTTGATTCTCCATGCAGCCGGAACCCTTTCCCGAACCGACCAACGCGCCGTGTCGACCGTAGTCCGAAAGTTATTTAATTAGCTGAGCGAGTGATGGCGATCGAGGCGTCGACGCCGCGCGCTGCTTTCACCCTGTCGAGCAGATATTCCACCGCACCTTGCAATTCCTCGAGCGACTTCGACCCGTCGGGCGCGACTATCGATTGTACTCCGTCGTAGGCCTCGGCGACCGACTCGGGAATTTGCGATCTAACGAGATGGCGGACACCCATAATAGATTCTCCACGCGCGGACTTTCTAATTGGACGAATCAGCGCGCGGAAATATTTACACAGCAATCTTCACGCCAGAGGTGAAGAATGCCCGAAATCGAGGCTACGCTTATACGAATGACTGGAATCGTCGCGTGAGATGCGGTCGATATTTTGGCAATGCGCCATCGAACGGGCAGCATCGCGACGCTCGACGACCGTCGTCCGCTATGCCGCCCGGCGACGACGGCCCGACCCTGCGACGTCCTGCACCCGCAGCTCCGGCGGCGACGCCGTCACGCCGGCAACATTGCGCACCATCGTGGCAATCGCTCCGTCCCTCAACAAGATGTACAAACGCCCGCGCCGCGCGATTTCGCCCTGCTTGATCAGGTCAGCCATCAGCCGGCTCACCATCGGCCGCGAGCATCCGATCATTTCAGCCAGGTCCCCATGCGCCGGCTCGAAGGTCAGCGCGACGCCATCGTCGTCCGGCGCTCCAAATTTTCGTCCCAGCTGCGCCAGCACCAGCTCGAGCCGCTCGCGGAACGACATCCCCAACAGCGAAGCATAGTAATGAACCCATCCTGACCAAGCCGCGTTCATCCGCTCCGAGACTCCGATCAGTGATGCGGAGTCGAGCGTCGCCAGCAGCTCGCGAACGCGCTGGCGGGTAACCATCGCGACCACGCACTTACTGATCGCCTGCGCCTCGAAGCGGCGGATCCACTGGCCCTTTTCGTTAATCTGATCGGCGCCGCCAATCACGTCGCCGGCCGTCGCCAGCCTGACCATGATTCTGTTGCCACGCGGCGTCGGGCAGCTTTCCTTCACCAGGCCCTTCACGACCCAGAAAATTATGTCGGCGGGCGCGCCTTGCCAGAAGATCATCGCGCCCGGCGCGTAGCTGAGATTGCTGTGATAGCCGACGATCTCACGCACCAGATCGGGCGGAATTTTCCACGACAAAAGCTGCGCCTCGAACTGATTTACCGCTTCAGGTGGCGTTGGATTATTCATTTGAACACCCACATTCGATGGCATCCGTGCGACAGTGGTACGTGCGTGGCGGGAGCCGTCGCGAGCTTCATGCTGTTTCGTCGTCTAATTTGGCCAACTTCCCCAAATTCAAAACGAAATGTGTCGGAATTTTTCCGATCGATCCGGACTCTGGTCTATAAGCCAACTGTCATCGTAGATGCAAGAGTAAGTTTTAAGCGACTCGTTTCGACGATATTTGTCAAAGCGAAGTCACTACGATTGTTGTCCTTACCTGTGCGGACGCCAAGCCGTACCGCATGCAGCTTCGATGCTGCTGGCCGAAAAACACTCGCACGTGGGCCCTCCGCCCGATTCTCTCGGGCGCTCTGGCGGCGGGCAAAAGTCTCTGTCGGCGATCCGGAGACTCACCGCCCTCGAGCGCGCGGTGCGCGCCGCTTATTAAAAAACTGATACGAGCTTATAAATGGCCAGGAGCATCAGCGAAAAAAGGGCAGCCTGTTTTATCCAATAAAGGACCATCTCAAGCTGCGTCGCCTGAGGCTCTGGTGCTGGCGGAGTCGAATGCCGGATACGAAAGCATCCATCGCGCTGTTGCATAGCGTGCTCCCCTGGATCCGAAAAAATTTAGTCTTACGCCGCGTGTCTTAAACCACGAATTAATGCACGCGTTCCCGAAGCTTGTAATTGAAAGGCATGCTCAAGTCAAACCCGCAGCCGGCAAATTTCCCGACCCACGGAGTGGGCTCGAGAGATAAGTCAGATAGTCAACGCCAATCCGACCGACAGATAATCCCGATGCGGCTGAAAGCAACAATTATCGGCCCCACCTGTGCTGGCGCTGAACAGGAAGGCGAAGCGCGCTCGCCGGCGCGCGCTGAACGTTTGCCGCCGGCACGTGACCATTTCGAGATCTTCGATACTCCACTAACTGAGCCTTCGATCGTGCCGCCGCGCAGCAAAATATATTTGCGCTCGCGCCGTCCGATCTCTCCGTCTTCGACGAGATCCGCCAGTACCCGGCCGACCACCGGCCGCGAGCTTCCGATCATCTCCGCCAAATCAGAATGAGTGGGTTCGAATGTGAGCAGGATACCGTCGCTGTCGGCGATACCGAACTTGCGTCCCAGCTCGCACATCACCATTTCAATTCGCTCGCGAAACGACAGCCCCAGGAACGTCGCGTAGTACTGCACCCATTCCGCCGCCGCCGAATTCATCCGCTCCGACAGCGCCATCAGATCCTCCGCGCTCATCTGTTTGAGCAGATTGCGCACGTGATCGCGCGTCACCACCGCGAGCACGCACGGTCCCGCCGCCCACGCCTCGAAACGTCGCACCCATTGACCGTGGTCGTTGAGCTTGTCGGCGAGCCCCAGAATGTCGCCGGCTGTCGCCAGCCGCATCAATGTTTGCGTGCCGTTCGGATTCGGGCAGACCTCGCGCACCACGCCTTTGACGACCCACATCACGATGTCGGCCGGCGCGCCCTGACTGAAGATCAATTTTCCCGACGGGTACGTGAGTTCAGTATGATGCCGAGTCAGCTCGCGCGCGGTATCTTCAGGAATCCCCCACGAGAAAAGTCCGGTCTCGAACACGTTCGCGCGGTTGAGCAACGAAATTTCATTCATCTTCGACTCCGCACAGGCGCTCTGCGCTGATTTCATTTTCATCGAGTGCCGTTCCTTTTGGATCATGAAAAAATGAGGCGGCCCGGGGTCCCCCACTCCAGCTTGGCCGGCGCTCTGTCCCCAGACATTGCGCGTCAACTCCGCGGGCGGGCCGCCTCTTGGGAGAACATCAGCAAAGGATGTGCCCAAATGAACGCGATCGTGCGGCGGTTCCGCTCAAACGTTGCAAGCGTCCGTTATACGGGCGAAATCTTGCTCGACTCGCGCGGGTCGTGGATTCGCCCGGCCGGATTCGCCGTCATATGTATGGAGATTGCGGCAGACCACGGGTCAAAATTCCCGATCATGAGACGGCATTGTTCCCGAACGAACGCGGCTGCGGGGCGCGCGATCCGCGGGAGTCTTTCTTCCCTGACAGCAGTAGGACGGAATTTATTCCGTCAATTCAGGATGTGCGCGTTCCGCGCGACCGCTCATGCCGCTTGGATACGGTGCGGAACCCACGGTGGGTTCCGCGTTAAATGAAGTGATTTCCCTCCTGCGCCCCGCTTAGCCGGAGCGCCGCCGATGGCATATAACTGACGCGATGAGACCTCGCTGCGCGCGCTTTCGATTGGAGCACCGACGGTGAAAATCGGCACTCGCCTGACGATCGTGCTGATGCTCTCCGTGATGCCGGTGATCGCCGCGTACACCTAGTGGAGCGTCGCGCAGTCCAATCTCTACGTCGACGAGTTGAGAGCAATCGGCCCGCGCCGTCAGCTCAGGCCTCGCGCCTTCGGTTGACGCAGAAGTAATCGCCAATGAGTTCGACAAAATCGACGACGCCTTTCCGGAAAATGGACGCCGCTGGAACGCGCAGTGCGCTGCTCCGAAAGGACGGCACGCTCTGGCGCTCGGTGCCGGGCTTCCCGCCGGAACTCGTCGATGCGGCCCGCATGCAGCTCGCGCAAGATCATTCCGCTGAATTCGAACCCACCGCAGCTGCGAAGAACTGGTTCTGCGAACTCGTCCCGCTGAAAGGGCAAGGTGGTGACGTCATCGGATACCTGCTCGAAGTCCAGGACTGGACCAAGGTCGCACGCGACAACCGCGCGCATGCAATCGCGGCGATCGTCGTCGCACTGATGCTGATGGGCATCGTCGCGGCGGTAATTCCCGCGATGGTGCATCGATACGTCTCGCGTCCGCTGGCCGACCTGTCGGCGAAGGTCACGAAATTTTCCGCGAATGATTCAGATCGCGCGACGGGCAGCGAAGTGGAATTGCTCACCGAAGAATTTCGCAGCCTCGATCACCAGCTCAATCAAGCGCGATCCGATCTCGAAGATAAGCATCGCCGCGAATTGGAACTCGAGCGCGATCTTCAGCGCGCGGATCGGCTTGCCACTATCGGCGCGCTGGCCGCGGGCCTCGCGCACGAAATCGGCACGCCGATGGGCGTGATACGCGTGCGCGCCGAGTCGCTCCAAAATGACGAGACGATGTCGCCCGACTCGCGCACCAAGCTCGGCATCATCGTCCGCCAGATCGATCGCATCGCGCGAATCGTCCGGATGCTTCTCGACTACGCGCGCAAGAGCGAATCGCACAAAGCGATCTGCGATCTCAGAACCATCGCGGAGCGCGCGCTGGCGCTCCTGGAGCCGGAAGCCGCACGTCGCAGCGTCAGGACAATCGCGCGACTCGGCGAAACTCCGCTGATGGTAAATTGCGACGCCGACCAGCTCGAACAAGTATTCGTCAACCTGATCATGAACGCGTTCGACGCGATGAATCGCGGCGGCGGAACGCTCCGCGTCACTGCAAGTTCTGAAAAAAACAGCAGCGGCTCGCGCGTGATGCTGGCGTTCGAAGATACCGGCGTGGGCGTCGCGCCCGAGAATGAGGCGCGCCTCTTCGCGCCATTCTTCACCACCAAGGAGCCGGGCAAGGGCACCGGGATGGGGCTCGCGGTCAGCCAGTCTATAGTGCGCGAGCACGACGGCGAGATAACCTTCAGCTCGGGGCCATCGGGATCGAAGTTCGTCGTCGCGATTCCGATGGCGTCAAGCGAGATAGTCGAACATGAGCACGGACTCCGGCAACAGCGGCGCGCATAGCGGCAAGCCACCGTGTTGGTCGTCGACGACGATCACGACATGGTCGCCGCGCTATGCGACATCCTGCACCAGGCCGGATACCATTCGATCGGCGCGCATTCAGGGAACGAAGCGCTCGCGATCGTCGAGCGCGAATCGCCCGACGTGCTGATCTCCGATCTTCGGATGGCCGGGATGACCGGTCACGGACTGCAAGCCGAGCTGAAACGGGTTGCGCCCGACCTGCCGGTGATCGTCATCACGGCGTTTGGATCGATTCAGAGCGCAGTCGAATCGATGAAGCTCGGCGCCTTCGATTACATCACCAAACCCTTCGGCAACAGCGAGTTGCTGCTGCTCGTCGCGCGCGCGCTGGAAAATCGCGACCTGCGGATCGAAGTGAAGCGGCTGCGGATCGAACTGGCGCGCAATCACGGTCTGGAAAATATAATCGCGGCGAGCCCGAACATGACCGCGCTGCTCAGCAAGCTCGCGCAAGTCGCCGACAGCAATGTGAGCGTGCTGATCACCGGCGAGAGCGGCACCGGCAAGGATCTCCTGGCGCGCGCGCTTCATTTCCAGAGTCCGCGTCGCAGCGGTCCATTCGTGCCCGTCAACTGCGCGGCGATTCCCGAGAGTCTGATCGAGAGTGAGCTGTTCGGACACGCGCGCGGCGCCTTCACCGACGCGAAGCAGAGCAAGCTCGGCCTTTTCGTCGCGGCCAGCCACGGGACTTTGTTTCTCGACGAGATCGGCGAGATGCTGCCGTCGGTCCAGGCCAAGCTGCTGAGAGTTATCGAAGACAAACGCGTGCGCCCGCTCGGCGCGACCGACGAAACGACAGTCGACGTCCGCGTCATCGCGGCGACCAACGCGGATTTGGAGAAGGCAGTCGCGGACGGCCGCTTCCGTTCCGATCTGTTCTATCGAATCGCAACCGTCACGATGGCGGTGCCGCCGCTGCGCGATCGCCACGAAGACATCCCGCTGCTGATCAAGCACTTCCTGGCGCGCGCCAGCGCCGAGGCCGGAAAAAACCCGCCGCAACTCGACGCCGAAACGACAGATCTCCTCACGCATTATCGATGGCCCGGCAATATCCGCGAGCTGCAAAACGCAATCCAGCAAGCAGTCATCCTATGCTCAGGCTCTCAGATCACCCGCGCCGACCTGCCGAGCCGAATCACCGGCGACGATCACGCGCCGACTCATCTCGAACAACTCGCGACGCGCCGGATGCCTCTGGAAGCCGTCGAGCGCGACTACGCCCGCGCCGTGCTCGCCAGTCGTCAACGGTCACCGCGGCGAAGCCGCCGCAATCCTGGGCGTCGATCGCAAAACATTGACCCGCAAGCTCGAAGAACCCGACTGACTATTGCTTAGCTGTACGCGCGTCGAGCGGAGCTTCTTTGCGAGGTCGCCGCGGCGGGTCACCTTGATTTGCTCGAGGCCTAGCCACGACGCCATCGTCGCGAGCTCGCGCATCAGCGGCTCTGCGACCGCACTCGCTCGAACGCCGGGTTCGCTATGCGCGCCTTGCACGAGGAGGGTTCCGGTTGCGCGATCGGATTTCAAATCGACGCGCGCGACGAGGCGGTCTCCTAGCAGGAACGGGAGCACGTAGTATCCGTACTTGCGATTCGCCAACGGAGTATAGATCTCGATCCGGTAGCGGAAGCCGAAGATTCGTTCGGTGCGCGCGCGTTCCCATATCAGCGAGTCGAACGGAGAGAGCAGGGCGCGACGCGTCGAGCTTGCGCGGCGACTTCGCATCGCGCGCGACGTACGCCGGGTCCCGCCATCCTTCGACCTTGACGGGGATCAGTTCACCCGTCTCGACGAGTTCCCTGATGCGATGCCTGCCAGCGCCTGATGCGGATGCGGAAGTAGTCGCAAAGATCTTTTTCGGTGGCCGACGCCAAGTGCCCGCGCCGCGATTCGCATGAGCTCGCGCTGCGCGTCTTCGATCGCGGGCGTCGGCATCGCGAGCACTCGCGCCGGGATAACTCTCTCCGGCAGATCGTACAGCCGCTCGAAGCCGCGACGTCCCGCCGCCGCGACGCGGCCTTGCGCGAACAGCGCTTCGAGTACGCGCTTGCCGTCGCTCCATCCCCACCATCCGCCCTTGCTCGCGCCCGCGCCGGTTATCTCGCGAGCACTCAGCGCGCCGCGCTCGCGAATCTCCTCGATCGCCGCCCGCATGAATTCCGGGCTGCTCCGATAATGACTGCCAAAGCTGTCGCTATGCTCGTCGGCCCACTCCGCCATCCGCCAACGAAACAGCGGATGCATCTCGAACGGGATCAGCGACGCCATGTGCCCCCAATATTCGAACAGCTCGCGACTAGCCGGCGCGCCGAGCCACGACGCATCGAGCATCTCAGGCGCATACGCACCAAGGCGCGAAAAGAGCGGCATGTAATGCGACCGCACCAGCACGTTGACCGAATCGATTTGCAGCAATCCGATCTGCGCGATGACGCGTCGCAGATGCCGTCGGTCGAGCCGCGATGTCGGCCGCGGATTCGCGAACCCTTGCGCCGCGAGCGCAATCCGCCGCGCTTCATCCGCCGATAATTTAGTTTTCACCTTTGTAGCCAACTCATCGCGAAAAGATTACTTCTAATTTCCTATGCCATCTGTAGATTCCGATAAGGTCGCGACTGCTGCGGAACTCGTTGCGCCGGATTGCCGCGGGATGAATTTCTACCGCATCGACGGCGGGCTGCGCGACCTGCTCGATCTTCATATGGAGGCGCGGTTGCGCACGGCGATGGAGCCTCATCTCGATCGCCTTGGGCAGCTCGCGGGCGGGCGGCTTGATGAGCTTGCGGAAATCGCCGACAAGCATCCGCCGGTGCTCCATTCGCGCGATCGGTTTCGGGCGCGACGAGGATTGGGTCGAGTTTCATCCGGCGTATCGCGAGATGGAGCAGATCGGGTTCGGCGAGTTCGGGCTGCATGCGATGGCGCATCGGCCCGGCGTGCTCGGATGGCCCGAGCCGCTGCCCTACATCGCGAAGTACGCGTTCCAGTACCTGTTCGTGCAGGCCGAGTTTGGCCTGATGTGCCCGATAAGCGTGACCGACACCGGCGCGGTGCTGGTCGAGAACTACGGCAGCGACGACCTCAAGACGCGCTACCTCGGCCGCATGCTGTCGCAGAACATGGACGAGATTTTCAAGGGCGCGCAGTACATGACCGAGCGCGCCGGCGGCTCCGACCTCGGCAACAGCGCGGTGGTTGCGAAGCGCGAGGGCGATTTCTGGCGGCTCTACGGCGACAAGTGGTTCTGCTCCGCGGTCGACGGCGACGTCGTGTTGCTGCTGGCGCGTCCCGAAGGTGCGTCCAGCGGCTCGAAAGGGCTCGGGCTCTTCCTGATGCCGCGGCGATTGGAAAACGGCGAGCGCAACAACTATCGAATCGCGCGGCTCAAGGACAAATTCGGCACGCGCTCGATGGCGAGCGGCGAAGTCGTGCTCGAAGGTGCAATCGCGTACCAGCTCGGCGCGCTCGATCGCGGCCTGCGCCAGATGATGGACATGGTGAATCTCAGCCGCATGTCGCATGGCGCGCGCGCCGCGGGCATGATGCGTCGATGCCTCAACGAGTCGCTCGCGGTCGCGCGGCATCGCGCGGCATTCGGGAAACCGATCATCGAGCATCCACTGTTGCGGCGCCAGTTGATGAAGCTGATGGTGCCGACCGAGCAGGCGCTTTCGGTTTTCACCTACGACGCGACGATGATGGATCGCGCGCGCGCCGGCGACGCGGAAGCCGAGCGCGTGATGCGCATCCTGACCGCGGTGCTGAAGTTCCGCGCGTGCCGCGACAACATCCGCGTCGCGACCGGCGCGATGGAAGTGCGCGGCGGCAACGGCTACATCGAGGATTGGGTCAACTCGCGGCTCATCCGCGACGCGCATATCGGCGTGCTGTGGGAGGGCACCAGCAATATCAACGCGCTCGACGTGATCAATCGCGCAGTCGCGAAATCCGGCGGTCACGAAACGCTCGCGCGCGCTCTGAAAGCCAAACTCCAGGAAGCAACCGCTGCACCCGCCAAATTCCGCGCGGAGATCGGAAAGCTAATCGATCGCGCGGTCGCATTTGCCGGCGACGTTGCAGCCAAGCCGCGCCATGAACGATTGGCCCGCCTCGCGACCGACGCTCTCTACAATGTAGCGAGTGCAGCGCTGATGACGTGGGAAGGTGCGACCGCCGGCGCCAACGGCCGCGACGCGCGCCGCATGATCCTCGCGCGCATGGTCGTCGAGCATCGCCTGCGCGCCGAAGATCCGCTTGAGATTCCAGCGTCAGACTGGGAAGAAGACGCCACCACCGCGCTACTCGACCCGGCCCCAGTATCGCTCGAACGAGCCGCGCAGCTCGTGACCGCCTGATTTCGTCGCCGCCCCACAGTAGTCAGTAGGTACGTCGTGAAGTGCTCGCGGCTGTTTCTCCGCCGCGGCTGCGATAATTACTTATTGTAGTGATTTATGCCCGATAGCTTCTCATTTACGTTACTGATAGTAGGTATTCATGACCTTGGGGCGAGCACTGGCGAAAGGGCTCGGCGTCGGCGTGATGCTGATGGTTTGCGCTTCCGTCATGGGTCAGGCAGCTCCCTCCGCTGCGGTCCTGCTGCGCGGCAATCATCCGGCTGAAGTCGCGGCGCTTGCGCGGGGATCTCGCGCCGAGCGCACGATGCCGCTCGATCTGACAATAGTTTTGGGCCTTCGCCATCAGGCTGAGCTCGATCAACTGATCGCCGACCAGCAAAATCCCGCCTCGCCCCGATACCATCATTGGCTGACACCCGGCGCCTTCGCCAGTCGCTTCGGACCGACTCCGGAACAAGCCGGCCTGGTCGCGGACTGGCTCAAGGGAGAGGGGTTCGAGGTCACGACTGTCGATCTCATCGGGCGAACGGTTCAGGCCCGGGGCGACGCCGAGACCGCCGAGCGTGCTTTTTCTACGACGCTCATGACCGACGGGACGTCATTTGCCAATACGACTGATCCCGCTATTCCCGCGCAGTTCGACGGCGCGGTCGTTTCAATCATGGGATTGGACAACATGCACGCTGCGATGCCGGCGGGATTGCATCGAAGCGCACCGGCGCCGTCGAGCGTCCAGCACAAACCGGAGACCCTTGCGCTCGCGGACGTCAGCAGTGACGGTGGCGACGATGCGGCGCAGGTAAACGGAGTAATCACTGGCGGTGTGACAGCGTTCGGACCGGCTGACCTGCAGACTTTCTATAATGAACGGCCTCTCATCGACGCAGGAAATGCCGGATCACTCGCGCCGGATTGCATCGCAATCGACGAGGCCTCCGACTACCTGCCCTCGGCCATCACTCTGTACGACAGCACTTTCGGACTTACGCCCGCGGCTATCAATCGCGCCTATCCGGACGGCAGCACGCCGGGCATCAACTCCAATGAGCTCGAGGCGCTGCTCGATATCGAGTACGCCCATGCGATCGCGCCGAACACCCCGATCAAGACCTACATCAGCGGCGGGCTGGTAAGCGCGATTCAACGTAGCGTGACCGACAACGCCTGCGGCGTGATCAGCATCAGCTTCGTCTTCTGTGGCGAGACGGCGAGCTTCTACACGGGCCTGGACACGCTGTTCAAGCAGGCGTCAGCGCAAGGACAATCAGTCTTCGCCGCCACCGGCGATTGGGGTGCGGCAGGCCTCCAGTACTCGGCAAAGACCGCAAGCTGCGTAATCGGCACGACCAGGAACCCGAGCGAGGTGGCGTCCAGCCCCCATGTCACCGCGGTGGGCGGCACGACTTTCACGCCGCTATTCGATCCGTCAGGTAATGACCTCAGCCTGGTCGGGGTCGGCGCGGACGGAATCGAGGGCGGGGGAACTGCCAACGGCGGCGGCCAAAGCGCAATCTTCCCAAAGCCGGCGTGGCAGACTGGAACGGGAGTGCCGGCCGACAAGGCGCGCGATATCCCCGACGTCTCGATGCTGGCGTGGGGGCCATATGTGTTCATCGGCGCCGACGCCGGCGGAGCAGCGGAGATCCAGTGCTGTTTTGGCGGGACCAGTCTTTCCGCTCCACTATGGGCCGGCTATTCGCGCATCCTTGCGGCGGCGTCGAACAACGCCCGTCTCGGTCTGCTCAATCCTGCGATATATCGGCTCGCCAACGCCGGCCTCGCGGCTAATGGCTTCAACGACGTCGTCAGCGGAAGCAACACCGTCAACGGCGTGACCGGGTTCACGGCAGGGGTGGGATATGATCAGGACACGGGATGGGGCAGCGTGGACATGTCGGTATTCGCGAACGCCTTCGTGAGTACACCGCATCCGACGCCGACCGCGACCCCCACGGCTACCCCAAGCCCAACAGGGTCTGGCACTCCGACCTCTTCTGCGACGCCGACTCCGACCCCAACTCAATCGCCCGTTCCCGCGGCGCTCGAATTCGCGCCCAGGAAGGTGAAGTTTGGAAAGGTCGTCACCGGTGGGACCAGCCATGTTCAGAAAGTTACGCTATTGAACCCGAATAAGAAGAAGGCGGCGCCGGTTACTATCCACGATTGGAATCTCACTGGGGCGTTCACTGTCGCGCAGAGCCTTACGACTTGCGTGCATGGTGCGACGCTCAGTCCCGGACAGAAGTGCACGATTGCCGTGATGTTCAAGCCGGCGCTTCAGGGCGCGCAGTCGGGCCAGCTCAAGATTATGGACAACGCGAGCAACGGCCAGCAGGTCGTTCATCTCGCAGGAATCGGAAAATAGCTCGCGCGAAGGACGCTGGTCCAAACAAACCGGATCGTTCAGTTTCGCAGCCAGTTGACGATCTTCTGATGAATCCCGACCGGGTCGGCGGCCTGGAAGGCGTGGCCTGCGCCCGGGAATCATGTACATCTCGGCCTGCGGGATCTTGCTTTTGATCAAGTTGCGCGTTCTCCGGCAGCACCAGCACGTCCTTGTCGCCGTGCACGATCAGCACCGGACATTTGATTTGCCCGAGCCGGTCGTAAGCGTTGAAGGTCTGGATTCCCGCCATCGCGCGATCCGCGGTTTCCGGCGGCGTCGGCGGCATCATCTTCGCTCCCGCAACCATCATCTGTTTGATCTCGGGATGCTCGGCGACGAATTCCGGCGGCATGATCGCCGGCAGCAGGATGTCGAAGCCCTTCTCGGGATCGGTCGCCATGATCTTGTTCGCCGTCATCAGGCGCTCGAGGATTTCCGGCGACGCCATCTTCGCTGTCGTGCCGCCGGCCATCGTGCATCCGAGCACGACCTTGCGTGACCTGCTCGGGATGCCGGAGCGTGAGCTCCTGCGCGATCATCCCGCCCATCGACACGCCGAACACTTTCGCCTTTGCGATTCCGAGCGCCTTCAACAGATTGCTCGCGTCATCGGCCATCGCCTCGACGGTGTAGATTCCCTCGGGCTTGTCGCTGAGGCCGGTGCCGCGATTGTCAAAGTAGATGCTCTTGAAGCCGTTGAAGAAGGGCAGCGACGGAATCCATCCAGCGCCCGACATCCCGAATCCCATGATCAGCAGCAGCGGCTCGCCGTCGCCGAAAGTGTCGTAGTTGATATTGATGTTACCGGCTTTGATTAGTGGCATCGCGGAAATTCCTCCAGTTGAAAATGAAAACGGACGCGGCTCCTTATCGAGCTGCGTCCGCAGTTGCGCGCACTTCTGAATCTCTATCAGACGAGCTTCAGGATGCTCTCGGGATGCTGTTCGTTGGGATCGACGCCCGGTTCCATCGTGTAGATGACCGACTTGTCGACCACCAACTGCCCGTCGTCGCCGACGTAGATCTTGAATCGATCCATTGGGCGCGGCGCCGGGCCCTTCGAAGTTGAGTCCGCTGATGTAATAGCCGGAGCCGTGGCACGGGCACTTGAACTTCTGTTCGGTCTTGAGCCATCGCGGCGTGCATCCGAGATGAGTGCATTTGGCGAAGATCGCGTAGAAGCCCGCCTTGGTGCGAATGATCCAGGTGCGGAAATCCTGCTTGAACTTTTCGCTGACCTCGCCGACCACGTAGTCGTCGGGCAGGCCGGCCTTGAACTTCGACGGCGGCAGGAACAGTACGCGCGGGAATGCCGATCGCACTGCCGCGAGCAGTCCGATCAGCGAGAAAACGCCGAACCCTGACCATCCGAGGACGCCGAGAAAATCGCGACGGCTCCACAACGTGCCGATCTCGTTTTTTTCCTTGTCGCGTTTCGCGCGTTCTTTTGCCTGCTCGTCCTCGCGCCACTTTTTCAGTTCGGCGGGATCGGTCGGAGCCTTCTCTTTCAGTGCAACAGCCATCTAGGTGACGCAACCTCCCAAATCGGGACGAGCTTACATTAGCTCATCCTCATCTCATTGGACGTATTCCGATTAGCGAAAATTCTATTACTCAAAGATACGCAACATTCAAGGGCGAAGATAACCCCTGACGCCGGGCAGATTGCGCTCGATGGCGATGTTGATCGGCGAGTACGCGAAATTTCAGTGATACGCCGGCTGACTGCTCAACGGCGGCGCTGTCACGGGCGCTGCCGCCGGCGCCGAGCCTGCTCTCACGGTGGTGGTCGTGGTCGTAATTGTCGTTCGAGTCGGAGACCAGTCCTGCGGAGTCGTCGAGGTCGTCGCCTGGTCCATCGTGTTGTCGGGAATGATAGGCACTGGCGGCGGTGGCGACGTGTCGTTGCCGCCTACCGGCCGGTACATCGGCGCGATCGGACTGTCGTTGGCGACCCAATGCAGCGGACGCGCGACGAGCCATTCAAGGCCGTAGCCGATGGGATAAATGATGTCGGCGAAGAGCGCGAGCGGCTGCGAATCCTCGTCGTGATATTCCTTGGGGTTCTGTTGATCGTTGTCGTTGTACTGCGCGTGTGAAATTGTCGGCAGCCCAACGAACAGCGCGGCGCAGAAAATAATTGCAACTTTGCGCATGCCGACAACTTTGCTTGATTGGCCGCCGTCTGTCAACACATCGCGAATCGTTCTTGCGCTGACGCCCTTGCAGGCGCAATTCTAATGCGCGATGACCACATCAGCCATGCGCTCCCTTCGTGCATGCTTGCAAATTTCCACCACTGCGGCAGTCATTCTTGTCTTCGCGCTCGCGCATCGATTGCTCACGGCGCGCCGCCGCCGGGCGTCGATCGCTTACGTCGGCACCGATTCCAACATCTACTACTGCGACGCAAAATGCGCGTCAGCCAAAATGCATCACGTGCAAGGCGGCCGCGATTCACGTCCGGCGCGACGAAGCAGTGATGCCGGCGATGCTCACCGACGACGCCCCGCAGGCAGCGCCTGGTGGCGGCGGCACTGACTACGGATGGCCGACGTTCTCGCCCGACGGCCGTCGCATCGCGTATTCCGTCCGAGACGCACAAGCAAGCCGAGGATTCGTTCGCGGTGTGGGTTTACGATCTCGCGCGCAGCCAGGCGATACTCGATTTTCGAGAGCCGATCCGAGCGCATCGTCTACATGGTCTGGACGCCCGACGGACAGCATCTTTCGTTCCTGCTCGGCGAGCCGCGCGGACTCAGCCTGGTGCTGGCCGAGGTCAAGGAATCGACGCCGGTGCAGAATCGTCACCACCGGGATGCCGCTGTACTTCGATTGGGGCGCGCCCGGCGAGGTTGCGTTGCATACGCTGGCGCTCGATCCGGATCGCACCGAGCAGGTTTCGCTGATGAGCTTGACGCCGACCAGTCAGAACGTGGTCGAAGGTGCTGTCGAACGGACGCACGCCGTTCAAGACTCCCGCATGGTCGCCCGACGGCAAGCATCTCGCCTACATCGTCAACTACCACGCCGAATCGAACATCGTCGTCGCCGACGCCGACGCCAGTCATGCGCGTTCGATCGTGAGTTTACCGGTGGGAGAGAACAGCTTCGTGTGGGCGCCCGACTCGGCGCACCTGGCGTACTCGACGGCGATCACGCCGCAGGATCCGACCTATCACGGGATCAAGCTGGTCGACATCGCGACCGCAAATTCAAAATGGCTGACCAAGGACGACGTCGCCGCATTTTTCTTCGCGCCCGATTCGCGCCACGTCGCATTCATCGGCGTCCCTGAAGAAAAGCCGTACTACAGTTGGTCGGTCGTCGACGTTAAGACCGGCGCGCAAAAATCGCTCGGCAACTTTCTCGCGACGCCCGACGAATCGACCGCCTATCGCTACTTCGATCAGCTGGCAGTGTCGCACACGATCTGGTCGCCCGATTCGTCGGCGTTCATTTACGCGGGCGTAAAATTGGAAGGGTCGCCCGACAAGGCGCTGGGAATTGCGCCAGCGCCGTCGGCGTGGATCGTTCCCATCGACGGCAGCAAGCCGCACGCAATCGCAAACGCAGTCCTCGCGTTCTTCTCGCCAGCGAAGTAATCCCCATCCGGTTCCCCTTCCCGCTCGGGAAGGGGTTAGGGGTTAGGTTGTCAAGGAGCTAACGCAATGCTTGCGGGCGGAAGCTCTATGATTTCCGGCACACGTAAATCGCCGCCGGCTTACCTAGCACTGACACGCGAATAATTTTGCTCGGCGCGATCTTCCGCGTGCGCTCGAGCTCGCGCATCAGCCGCCACTCCGACGTCAGCAGCACCATCACGCCGCCGCTTTTCAGGACGCGCGCGAACTCTTTGAACCACAGCGGATACAGTTTTCGATTCTCGCCGTGAGAGCCGTAGCGCAATCCCCACGGCAGGTTGGTGACGATTTTATTTACGCTCGCGTCGGCGAGCGGGCAGGGCGCCCGCGTCCCAGTTCTCGAGCTGGATCGGTTTGTAGCGCGTGCCGACGTTGACCCGCGCCGCCGCGAGCGCCGCATGCATCGCGATCGCTGCCGAGCAGCATCGCATACCGCCCCATGTGCGCGCGCTCGATCAGTATCGTGCCCGCGCCGCAAAACGGATCGAGCACGACGTCGTCCTCGCGCGGCTCCGACAGCCATCGCGAGCGCCGCCGCACTCGACGCGCGCAACGACGCCGGGCGATGCGCCGCTCTTGTACTCGCGATGCCGCATCTTGTCGTCGCTGAGCCGCACCGTCAGGAAAAATTCCGCGTCGATCATCGTCGCCCACAACTCGACGTCGGCGTCTTCTTCTTCCAGCCGCCACGTGTGATCGCCGCGCTCGAGAATTCCGCGCTCGACCGCGCGCTGGAAATCGACGCGGCGATACTCATGCTCTCCGGCCATCCGCGCGATCACGCGGAACTTGAGCCTGCGGCCGGCGCGCGTCCCCGGCGAGACCTTCACGCGCGCCGCAAGCGCCGGTCTCGATCAGCGGAGCCTCGCGCGCCGCGGCGCGAATCTTGTCCAGATCCTTATTTTCGGCGTCCGATTCCAGCGCGATAACCGGCCAGCCCGAACAAGTCTTCAGCCGTGCGGATTGCGCCGAGCTTCTCCGCGCCGGCGCGAAAAAAATCGTCATCCCGGCGCGATCGGGCACGACGCGCCGCGTGATCTCGCGAGCGCCGCTGATGCGTCCCGCTATCTCGTCCGCCGCGATTCCTTCGAACCCCGGCTGTGTATGCGCGATGTAGAGATTTGGCCCGAATCGTAATAGGATGCGGCTGCGCGCGCTCCGGCAATGCGCGCGCGACACGTCGATACGTCTGGCGCGCGCTAATCATGTCGGCTGGCGCGCTCTACTTCGAGCGTGACAGGTACTCTTTGGTCTCGGTGTTGATCGTGATCGTGTCGCCCTCGGTCACGAAATGCGGCACGTTGATCGTCATCCCGGTCTCGAGCGTCGCCGGCTTCAGCGTATTGTTCACCGCCGCCGTCTTCATTCCCGGGTCGGTCTGCACCACCTTGAGCGCGACCGTCTTCGGCAGCGTCACGTTGAGCGGCGTGGTCTCGTAAAACTCGACTTCGACTTCGAGGTTCGGCGTCAGGAATCCGACCACGTCCTCGATCAGCTCCTTGGGAATCGTGATCTGCTCGTAGTTCTCGGTGTTCATGAAATGGAAATCGTCGCCGTCCTGGTAGAGGAACTGCATCTTGCTCTGATTCAGGATCACCCGCTCGACGCGATCTTCCGAGCGGAACCGGTTCTCGGTCTGCGAGCCGGTCTTGATATTACGCAGCTTGGTCTGCACCATCCCGCGCCAGTTGCCGGGCGTGATATGCGTGATCGTCATGATCCGCCACAGGTCTTTGTTGTACTCGACAATCATACCCGGGCGCAGTTGCGTCGCTTGAATCAGCATTGCTTGGACACTCTCGATAAGAACGAAGGTTAAGAAGGGAATACTACGCGGGCCTGCATCGCGCGGCAAGTTCGCGCCAACGTCCGGGTACTGTCTTAATTCGGGCTGAGTGTCTGAATTTGAAAACGTCAGTGTCTTAATTTGCCGGACGAGTGAAACGCACATCGATGGGCGAGATGCATCGTGCATGTACTAAAGCACGTTGATACTCCCTTCACCGCCGTCGGGCTTCCCGCCTGATTCGCATATTCGCTTAGTTATTTCCCATGCTAACGCCGCCCGGCATTCTTCAGGCGTGTCGAAATCCCCAGCCTGATACCATCGCGATATCAGGTGCGCGCGAATCGTTGCGGTACCGGCACCATCAGATACCAGCCTACAAGCGCGAGCGCGGCAGCGTGGTGGATATTCATCGCGCGCACTAAGGAATCAGTTTGCTGTACCACGGCCTCGTCGGCGGAGGCGTGCCGTACGGCGGCGGGTATCCATATGGATACGGATTCGGTGCGTATGGATTGTAGGCCGGCGCAGGCGCATACGGATTCGCGTACGCGTACGGATTCGGCCGGTAGTAGGGCGACGGCGGATACGCGCCATACGGCGCGCGTACATCGGCGGATTGTTATACGCCGTTATCCCGCCGCCTCCGCCGACCGTGTCGATCGACGCCTCGACGAAATCGTTGCCGTTGCCGTATGCGCGAATCCTCGCGTCGCTGCCCGCCGGCATCGGGAACGTCAGGTCGAACGCGCTGTAGCCGCCGGTGCTGATCGCAATCGGCTTGGCCAGCCGCCCGTTGACGTAAACCCCCGCATGACGCACGCCCGGCCCCGCGATCTGTCCGACGACTTCGACCATCCCCGGCGCCGCCATCAATTCTTCGGCATCGATCACGTTGATCTGCACGTTGGTCAGCGGCCCGAGCGACGAGTTCTCCTCGATATGACGGCGCGACGGCGAGAGCGCATCGCCGGGCCGCGCAATCTCCGCGGTGTTGTTACCGCGCGAAGGACCGGCCGACGCGAGCGGACTCTCCGCCAACGGACCCGCCTCGCCGCGCGACACGCTCGCGCCCGGATCGACCTCGATCATCTCTTCGCTGCCCTTCATCGGGCCGACAGCCGCAGGGTCCGGCGTGACCAGCGCATGCGCCTCGCGCCCGTAAACGTCGGCGACGCGAATCGATTGCGTCGGCGACGGCTGCTCGATCGAGAAGTCGAAATTGACCCGCTGCTCGCCCGGCGTACTCGCGACGTCGATATCCCTGCTCTTAGTGTCGCCGTCGAAAATTCCCGCCGACTTGAGATCGGTGCCTTCGAAGAAACCTTTCACGCGCACCTTGCCGGCCTGGAACACTCGCGAAGCGATCTGGATCTTCGGCGCCTCCGGCATCTTTTCTCCGGCCGGCGGCGCGACCGACGCATGCGACTCGGGCACCTCACTGCGCGCTACCAGGTCCCTTCGACGCGGGCACCTGCTTTTCGAGCGCCGCGATCTTTTCCCTGATAGCTGGTCCACTGCTCGGGATATTGTCCGCCCGCAATCTTCGCCGCGGCTTCTATCCGGTCGCGATCGCTGAGTATCGACGTCATCGCGCCGCTCGCGGTGGCCTTGTCATGCGCACCCAGAGCCGTCGACAGCGTTTGCGCATCGCCGGCCAGACTGGCTGACCGGCAGCCAGGATCGGACCGGGCTTGCTGGACGACGCATTGAGCGCATTGAGCATCGCGAACGCATGGTCGCTCAACTCGAGCGCCTGCGCCTGTGCGTCCTGTGCGAATGATGGCCGCGGTCCCATCGCGACTGCGACAATTGTGAGCAACAAAATCGCCGTCGCGATCCGCCGTGCAGACGGATCCGAAACGCGCCACACGCGCGCCGCTTCGATGCGCGACGAAGTCGATCACCCCACCATGACCCTCAGGCTACGGCGATTGCCGGTAGCGATCCGCCGTATTGTTTGATCTGGCGAGAGAGTTTCAGGAACATCTCGCCCTCATCGTAGATGAAGAGCGCGAGAGCACCGCCGGCACCGACAATCAGACCGAGGATAAATGCGCCCATAGACATTTCGCCCTCCGGTAGCCGGATTATATTCAAATTCCCGCGATTGAACCTAGCCGAAAAAACCAGTCACTCCATCGCCGGCTCTAACCTTTTTGCGATCGCAGTCATCGAGCCGAGTGAGCGCCCTCCGCGTGACCGCATCGCATGCTGCCCTCTCAGTCGTCTTGCAGTAGCATTTTTGTGCATTTCGGACCCCGCAGTCAGAAATTGTGAAATCTGCAACGCAGATCGACTTGCCACGCCAAGAATCTGCAAAACACTTTTGATTTCCACAAAAGCCACCGCTGCTTAACTTCCGCCGCAGCAGCGGAAGCATTGGCACATGAGTTGCCATAGAGGCAACCCGCGACCCTTGCCGTCGATGCTGGTGCGTGCACCCCAGTCAGCGACGACGGGATCGTGGATCTTTTTTGTGCGCTCTAAACATTTGAAGAGGAGACTATGGTCAGACTAGGTCGTGTTCCTAAGCCACTCATCACCGCTAACGTTTTAATAATTGCTCTCTCGCTAATTGGCTTGACGCTCGCCGGGCCGGCCCGCGCATTCAACTACGTCGCCGACGCCAACGGCACCTGGTGGGGCATCCAGGACGACGCGCTGCCGCACGTGGACACGGGAAGCATCCGCGCCACGCAGATCGGACCGGGTCAGTCGCCGACCTTCAGCACGTCGATCAACGGCTTCGGCGGATTAAAGGTCCTCGTGCCGACGGAACCTAAGCCGGGCCCTGCCGATACCGAATCTGCGCTTCAACGGCGAGATGATGCGCGGCTTCGGCTTGCAGTTCGACGGAGTCAATCGCTTCACGACGACGCAGTCGATCGACCTCGGCGGCGTCACGATCTCGCGCTCGGTCTTTATCAACAGCGGCGCCAACTGGGGCCGCTGGCTCGACAGCTTCACGAATACGACGCATTCGCCGCTGACGATCAAAGTCGCGTTCGGCGGACAGTCGGGCATCGGCGCGGCGCCGGCGAGCAGGTCGAGCGCGATCGTCAATACGTCGAGCGGCGACACGGTCGTCACCGCGGCCGACGCGTGGGTCGAGGTCGCCACGACGCTCGCGGGCACGACGCTGGTCGGCGGCCCGCAGGTGACGGTCATCGGAACGCCGAGCACGCCGGCCAATCCTTTCGACGGGGCCATCACCTTCGCGGGCAATTGGCTGGTCGACACCTTTAACAACCCGATCTCGTACACCGGCCACAAGGGGAACTTCCAGGCCTACGTGAACACGATAACTCTCGAGCCGGGCGCAACCCGATCGCTCCTGCACTTCGTCGTGCTGGGCCCAGAGGGTCAACGCCTCGACGTCGGACGGCCGCGCGCGCGGCGGTCGAAGCCACCGCAAGCGAGCTTGCGTCCGCGCCGGTGATCGGCGACCTGAGCACGGCGGAGATTTGCTCAATCGACAACTTCGACGTCGCTGCGCTGACGGCTAACGGCTTCAACTACGCCGTCTGCACACCGACGAAGAAGAACCCGAAGATGCTCCAGGTTGCCCAGGCGCCGGTACCGCCGGAAAAGAACTTGCCGACGCCGCCCGTGAAGTACGACGTGGTCGGGAAGACGATCGCCCAGTTGCGCGCCGATATGGAGTCGGGCGTCACGACCTCGGAGAAGATCACGCAGGCGTATCTCGACCGGATCGCGGCCTACGACACGGGCCAATTTGGCTTCCACTCGTACGAAATCGTCGCGACCAACGCGATTGACCAGGCGCGGGCCGCTGACGCCGCGCGCAAGAAGGGCGCAACCGGGGCGCTGCTCGGCATTCCGATCGTGGTCAAGAACCTCTACGACACGTTCGACATGGCGACCACCAACGGCAGCATGACGTTCGCGGGATTTCATCCCGGCACACGACGCCTTCCAGATAGCCCGGCTCCGCCAGGCGGGCGCGGTCATCATCGGCAAGGGCGCTCTGGAGGAATACGCCACCAGTGGCAACTACTCGAACGACGCATTCGGACAAGTGTGGAACGTGTTCAATCTGTCGAAGTCGTCGATCGCGTCGAGCGGCGGCCCGGCCAGCGCCTTGGCGGCGAGCCTGGCGGCGGGCGCAATGGGATCGCAGACCGGTGACTCGCTGTACGGTCCCGTCGAGCGCCGCGAGCCTCGTGACACTGCGTGGCACCAACGGCCTCGAGAGCGGCACCGGCGTCATGCCGCTGACATACCTCACCGACTTCGGCGGCGCGATGGCGCGATCGGTTCCCGATCTGGCCGACATCCTCAATGTCGTCGTGGCGACCGATCCCGCCGATCCGGAAACGTCGGCGCCCGGCCGGCATACTCCCGCGGACTGGCGTTCGCTGCTCGACCCGCATGCACTCCAGGGAAAGCGGATCGGCTTCATCGCGTCGGCATGGGTCGATCCGTTCGGGACGACCAACACCACCGACGCCGAAAAGGCGGCGCTCCAGTACTTTACGGACGCCGGCGCAACGATCGTCCCGATGGGCGTGACAGTAGGCGGCACCGACACGCCGCCCTCGCCACCGTCGCCGACCACCGACCGAGTTTCGGAGGGCTGGTGGATGTACATCGACAGTCATCCCGAGCTGGTGACCGAGGGCTTCTCGATCAACACGCCGGTCGACGTGAACTGCTCCCAGAAGAAGGTCGCGTACGTCCGGGCCGCCGCGAGCACCTGCTCGGCCACGCCGTCGGCGCGCTTGACGCCCGCCCAGGTCCAGGCCTGGCGGGACTATCTGAGGGGACGCCAGGCAACGTCGAAAACCTGGATGGATACGGCGGGGGCTGACGGACTCGGGGTTGACGCTGTCGTCTATCCGGGTCTGCTGAGCGACATCAGCCTCAACGACGGCGGCGGCAGTCTTGCGAGCTTCGGCCGCATCGACACGCCGTCAGCGTCAAACGGCATTCCGACCGTCATCTTCCCGGTCGGCTACAACGACGACGGACAGCCGATCAACATCCAGCTGTTGGGACGTGCCTGGGACGATGACAAGCTGGTGGGATTGGCGTACGCGTTCGAGCAAATCGCGAACGCAGCGGGACACGGTCACGTCGAGGCGACCACCGCGCCGCGGCTGCCGCCCTTCTGATTCAGATGAGGGGAGACGTCGCGCAGGCGTCTCCCCTCCGCCAACGCACGTTACGCAGCGCCGCCACGTTGTAGTATCTTGATTCATATCGTGCCACATCTCGAAACATCCGATCGCCCGACTGCGGGCGTCCTCCCCCTCGACGCGCGAATCCTCGTCCGCGTCACCGGCGACGATCGCGCCTCGTTCCTCCACGGGATGTGCACCGCCGACGTAAACGGCGCGAAGCCCGGCACCATCCTGCCGGCGCTGTTTCTCACCGAGCACGCGCACGTGATTGCCGACGCCTTCATCTGGGTGACGGATGATTCGCTCCTCCTCGACATCGACGCCGACGCATGGACGCGCACGCACGCGCATCTCGAAAAACTGCTGGTCGCCGACGATGTCGAATTCGAAGACGCAAACGAGCTCGCCATCATCGACGTCGAAGGACCAGCCGCGCTCGATGCGACCGGCGCGTCGTCGCTCGCTCCGTGGAGCTTCATCGAGGCCGGCGGCTCGCTCGTCGGCAATCTGCCTCGATACGGCGGACCCGCAGCATCCGTGATCGCCCCGCGAGCTTCGATCGATTCGACTATCGCCGCAATTCTCGCGAAGACGCCGGGCTCGCGCCGCATCGACTCATCGGTGCTCGAAACCATCCGCGTCGAAAACGGCGTCGCGCGCGTCGGCGTCGATACCACCGACAAGACGATCGCGCTCGAAGCGCGCCTCAATCGCGCGATCTCGTTCAACAAGGGATGCTACCTCGGCCAGGAAACTATCGAGCGGGCGACCGCGCGCGGCGGTTTGAAAAAACGGATGTTCGGACTTAAGTTCAATACTGCGGACGTCCCGGTGGCCGGCTCGGTCCTCAGTCTCGACGGCAAGGAAGTCGGCCGCGTGACGAGTGCCGTGCGCTCGCCGCGATTCGGTGCGATCGGGCTTGCGATTTTGCATCACAGCGCGTGGACGCCCGGCACGGAGCTTGAAAGTAGGCGAGGGCGGCGTCGCGATCGTATCCGAATTGCCGTTTGCGCAGAATTGACGAGTTGAAGCGATACTTTAAGTTTATCAGGAGTTCATCAGATGGCTAACGTGCTCGGGAAACGTTACATGTGCGAAAAGTGCGGCACCGAGGTGCTCTGCAACAAGGCCGGCACCGGCCCGCTCGAGTGTTGCGACATCGAAATGAAAATCAAGGAAGCCAAGCCGCTTCCAAGTTCCGACTAGTAACCGCGACGCCGCGTCCGGTCGCTGGCGACGAAGGCATTCGTTTCAAAGTGGTAGCCGCCTCCGGGAAAGCCGACCTGGTTCTGCACGAGGGTCTCGTCCTCGGCCATCCCGGCAGCGACTCGGTCGCCATTTCGGGCGGCTTGATCGTCGCGCACGGTCCGTTCGCGGAATCTGAAACCGTTGGTCGGTCCGCAGACTCATCTGATCAAGCTCGCCGGCCGCACCGTCGCTCCCGGCTTCATCGATTCGCATATTCATTTTCGCGAGGCTGCCGCCGCTGCGACCGGAATCTCCGTCCAGCGATGCCGCACGGTCGGCGACCTGCTCGCCGACCTGCGGCTCGCCGCCGGCAAGACTCCGCCCGGCAACTGGCTGCGCGCATTCGGATGTGACGAAGCGCTGATGCTCGAGAAGCGCGGACCGACGCGCGCCGAGCTCGATCACTCGACGCCGAAAAATCCGCTGCGCCTGCGCCATCAGACTTTGCACGCGACGTGGCTCAACTCGCGCGCGATCGCGCTGCTCGGCCTCGAGGCTCCCGATTTCACTCCGCCGTACGGCGCCAACATGATTCGCGACGCCGCCGGCAAAGCTCACCGGCCTCGTAGTCGGGATGGAGACGTGGCTGTCGGATCATCTGCCGCCGGTGACCGTCGCCGAATCCGAATCGCGCGCGCGCATCATGAGCCGCGAGATGGCCGCCAATGGAGTCACCGCGTTCACCGACGCCACCACGCGCAACGGCCCCGTCGAAGTCGAGCAGTTCGCCAAGCTCGTGCAATCGAACGCGATATGCCAGCGCGTCGGCGTGATGATCGGCGGCCAGCATCTCGAGGCCGCCGATCGATGCGACCAGATTGCCCGCGCCGCGCGGAATCACGCTGGCCGGCGCGAAGTTCATGCCCGGATATCAGTACGATCCCGCCGGGCTTGTCGCGTCCCGTTCGTCGCGCGCTCGAACGCGGTCTCGATTGCGCCTTTCATGTGACCGAGCTCGAAGAGCTGGAAGAAGCGATCGCCGCGATCGAATCCGCCAAAGCGCAATTCTCCGGCGCGCGCGAGATGCCGCGCTTTCGCATCGAGCACGGCGGTATCATCACGCCCGACTACATCGACCGCCTGATGGCCGCCAACGTGTGGGTCGTCACCAATCCAGGTTTCATCTACTTCCGCGGCGCCAAGTACGCCGACGAGCCCGGCCTCATCGCGCATCTCTATCGCGCGCGCAGTCTCAAGGACGCCAACGTTCACCTGGTCGGCGCGACCGACGCGCCCGTCACGCCTGCCGGCCGTTCGCGGCGATCGTAGCCGCAGTTTCCCGCACCACCATCGACGGCTGTCGAGCTCGCGACCTGCCGAAGCGCTCTCGATGCCCGACGCGTTCGCGCTGTTCACCACTGAAGCCGCGCGCCTCGCGCGTCTCGACGCCGGCGTCATCGCAGCCTGATCGCCTTGCCGATCTGATCGTGCTGCCGCGCGATCCGTTCTCGCTCAGCGCCGCCGATCTGATGAACCTCACCGTCGATATCACAATCGTCGCCGGCCGCGTGGTCTATGAGCGCGGCCGTCCCGCAATCGCCAGCAGCGACAGCGCCGACCTGCGTTCCAGCTTGATGACCTCGAAAACCAACGGTTCGAGCGCGGTGCTCTACGAAAAGCGCGGTCCCGTCGCATGGGTCACGCTCAATCGTCCCGCGCAATTCAATGCCTACAACATGGCGATGCGCGACGCGCTGTTCCAAATCCTCGGCGCAATCCACGACGATCGCGACGTTCGCGCGATGGTCCTGCGCGGCGCCGGCCAGGCCTTCTCGACCGGCGGCGATCTCGCAGAATTCGGGATGGCGCCGTCGCCGATCGTCGCGCGATGGGTCCGCTTTCGCCGCGACGTGTGGGGGATGCTCCGCGCGCTGCCCATCCCGACTATCGCGGCAATCCATGGCTACACCGTAGGCGGCGGCCTCGAGATGGCGCTGCTGTGCGACCTCGCGATCGCCGCAGACGACACCCGCCTGTCGCTGCCGGAGACCGGCGCCGGCATGATTCCCGGCGTCGCCGGCACGCAGACCGCCGCGCGCCGACTCGGGCTCGGCCGCGCGCTCGACCTTTGCCTCACGGGCCGTTGGATTGACGCCCAAGACGCGTTACTTGTAGGTATGGTCGCCGAAGTGGTCCCGTTGGCCGATTTGGATCGCCGCGCACTCGACGATCGCCCGCGCGTTCGCACGCGTCAGCCGCGAGCGCTCCGCGATGCTGAAGCGGGCGGTCTGGGAAGGCCTCGATTTGCCGCTGCGACAAGGACTCGAACTCGAACAACGGCTCTGGAAGCGAGGAAGCGCGCTGTGAACACCGTCAACTTCGTAACGATCCCGGCCTCGATCGTGCCCGACCAGGAAATCCTGGTCTTCGGCGCACGACGCCTAACCTACGCGGATCTGAACGACCAGGTCGCGCGCCTGTGCGCGGTCTTCAAGCAGCTCGGCCTCGCGCATGGCGACGTGATCGCCGTGCTCGACACCAACTCCGACCTCTACATCGAATGCTACTACGCGGCCGCCAAGGCCGGGCTCACGTTCCTGCCGCTCAACTATCGCGCCAAGGATGGCGAGCTCGAATACATGATCAACACCGCCGATGCGAAAGCGCTGCTGGTCGGCGATCGCTACCTCGAATTGATCGCGAAGATTCAGCCGCGGCTGCGCGCGAGCAAAATCGTCGCGCTCGGCGATGGCGCGAAGGGATTGCCGCGTCTCGCCGATCTGATCGCCAAGGCCGAGCCCGATGAATCCGAAGCTGAAGTCGAGGACGAGGACATCTCGATCCTGATGTACACGAGCGGGACCACGTCGCTGCCCAAGGGCGTCCAGTTGCGCTTCCGCGATTTCGCCGCCTACGTCACCGCCAACGTCGAGATGGCCGACGGCACCGATCGCGGCGTCGCGCTGGTGTGCGTGCCGTTCTACCACATCGCCGGAACCACCGCGTACATGACCAACATCTGGACCGGCCGCAAACTGATCATGATGCCGCAGTTCGACGCCAAGGCGTGGCTCGATCTCGTCGCGCGCGAGCACGTCACGCATGCCTTCGTCGTGCCCACGATGATGAAGCAGATCATCGACGAGCCCGCATTCGCGAAAGCCGATCTCTCGACGCTGACCAATCTCGCGTACGGCGGCGCGGCGATGCCGGTGCAGGTTATTCGTCGCGCGATCGAAGTCTTCCCGAAAAAAGTCGGCTTCGTGAACGCGTACGGACAGACTGAAACCACATCGTCGCTGACCGTGCTCGGCCCCGACGATCACCGGATCGAAGGCACGCCCGAAGAAGTCGAGCTCAAGCTCAAACGCCTCAACTCGATCGGCAAGCCGCTGCCCGACGTCGAGATTCGCGTCCGCGACGAAGACGGCAAGTTCCTGCCGCACGGCCAGGTCGGCGAAATAATCATCCGCACTCCGCGCATCATGAAGGGCTACGCCGGCCGCGACGACGACGCGCGATTGCCCGACGGATGGCGCGCGACCGGCGACCTCGGATGGCTCGACGACGACGGCTACGTCTTCTTCGCCGGCCGCAAGGACGACATGATCATCCGCGGCGGCGAAAATATCGCGCCCGCCGAAATCGAAACGGTACTGATGAGCCATCCGGCGGTCGACGAATGCGCCGTCATCGGCGTGCCCTCCGTCGAATGGGGCCAAATCGTCAAGGCCTTCGTCGTCGTGCGCAAGGGCGGCAAGGTGACGCAGCCCGAGCTCGAAGATTTCTGCCGCTCGCGACTCGCCAGTTTCAAGCGTCCCGAGCGTATCGAGTTCATCGACGCGCTGCCGAAAAATCCGCTCGGCAAAATCCTGCGCAAAGATCTGCGCGCTCCCGCTGGAGGCGTCTGACGCCGCGCGCCGCCAAAAAATCCCGGCCGCATCGCACCGCTCGCAACGCACCCGCCGGCGCGATCGACGTAGCTATCGCCCGCGGATGCGTCACCGCGACGCTTCACTACCCCGGTTCGCGCGCAATCCTCACGCCCGCGATGGCCGTCCGGCTGCTCGAGCTGTTCGAGCATGTCGAGGACGACGACAGTGCCCGCATGCTCGCGCTCACCGGCGCCGGCTCCGCGTTCTGCGTCGGCTTCGATGACGCCGTCGATCCGCGCCTGGTCGAATCGCTAGCCGTGATCTCCAAGCCTACCGTCGCGATCCTCAACGGCGACGCCTTCGACGAAGGCCTCGAGCTCGCGATGGCCGCCGACATTCGCGTCGCGATTTCATCCGCTCATTTTGCGATCACCCAGGTGAAGCGCGGTACGATGCCTCATTTCGGCGCGACTCAGCGCCTCCCGCGCCTAATCGGTGCGGCCAACGCGTTGCGCCTGATACTCACCGGGACGGCTCTGGGAGCCGACGACGCCCTTCGCTCAGGACTCGTCACATATCTCGCTGACAGCCCGGCCGACCTCGCCGCGACCAGCGGCCGCGTCGCCGAGGCTATCCTCAGCCGCGCTCCGCTCGCCGCGCGGCTGGTCAAGGATGCGATCCTCAAGGGCTATGATATGACTTTGGATCAGGGCATCAGGCTTGAGGAGGATCTATACGCCCTGCTACAAACGACTTCCGACCGTGCCGAAGGCGTCCGCGCTTTTCTCGAGAAGCGCAAACCGCTGTTCAGGGGCGCGTGAATTTTCGGCGCAGACTAAATCATCCGAAAGGACCAGGATCCAAACGAATGGCAAATCAGCTCGGCAAAGTTTATATCTGCGGCAACTGCAAATCGCAGGTCATCGTCACCAAGGGCGGCACCGGCCAGCTCAAGTGCTGCGGCGTCCCGATGGAACAAAAAAAGTAGCGATCCCGCGCGGTCGTCAGAGCGCTATCGTGACAACGCTATGAGGTCCCACAAATGCTAGGTGCGATCGTAGTCGGAATAATCGCGGGCTGGTTGGCCGGCAAGCTGGTGCGTGGCGCAGGCTTCGGATTGATCGGCGACCTCATACTCGGCTTGGTCGGTGGCTTCGTCGGCGCCTGGATCTTCGGTGCCCTGGGCGTTGCAGGACCCAACGGCGCCCTCGGCGAAATATCTGGTCGCCACCGTAGGCGCCGTAGTCCTGGTCTGGATCTCGCACATGATCCTGTAGGTCTGAGCGGCCGCCCAACCCTTTCTAACAGGGACAACGTCCCGCATCTTCTCTTTTCTTAATTCTAAGGTGCAGGGCTTAGCCCTGCCCAAGGAAGCGTGAAACCCACGGCGGGTTTCACATTAAATCAATGTATTCGCACTGCGCGCTTCAACCGCTGGCGCGGATACGCAACTCCTCGGCCTGCTTGCGAATCGGCTCCGGCAGCTTGACTTCGTGCGCGTCGATCCAATTCCTCTCGAGCCGGTAGAACTCGCGCGCCGGTTCGTAGAACAGATGGATCACGACGTCATCGTAGTCGAGCACCACCCAGTGCGCGTGATGCATCCCTTCGACGGCCAGCGCCCGCTGTCCCAGTCTTGCCGAGCGCCTCCTCGATTCCGCGTGCAATCGCCTGCACCTGCACGTCGGATCGCCCGGTCGCCACCAGGAAATAGTCCGCGACCGGTTTTAGATGCTCAGCTTCGAGCACGACCAGGTCGTAGGCCTTTTTCTCGAGTGCCGCTTCGGCCGCGACGATAGCCTTCTTCAGCGCCGTCAAGAATTCTGACCGCGAATGGCCGGCAGGTTTGCCGCCTGTGAATGTTTCGATCGGGATTGAAATGAACGCGAAGATTTAAGCAGAGCGAACCTCAATACAGCGCGTGGCGCTGGATGTAATCGACGACGTCGATCGGCACCAGGTACCTGATTGATTCGTCGTGATGCAGTTTGCCGCGAATTTCAGTCGCTGAAATAGGGAGGAACGTTGTTTCGACGAAAGATAGCGTTTGTCCGCTCGAATGCACGTAGTGATCGTCTGTCTGAGTGTAGCCAAACTGTTTAAGCGCGGCAACTGAAATTCGTGGCGGCCCGTCTTGTCCTTCGGTTAACCTTGTATGAACGGCAAAGTTGCACAGCCGCGCCAATTCCTCCGGCTCCTTCCACGTATCCAGCTCGGCGAACTGATCCGCGCCCATCATCAGGTACAGCGGCGCGGGCTGCCGCAGCGTCGCGATAAAATACCGCACCGTGTCTATCGTGTACGATCGTCCGGCCCGGCGAATCTCGACGTCCGACGTCATGAAATGTCGATTTCCCTTGGTCGCCAACCGCACCATCGCCAGGCGATGCTCCGCGGGGGCCAGTGCGCCTTCCGCCTTATGTGGCGGCGACGCGGCGGGAATAAAATAAACGAGGTCGAGCTGCAGCGCCTCGCGAACTTCCTCGGCAGCGCGCAGATGCCCGAGATGAATCGGATTGAAACTGCCGCCGAACAGACCTACCCGCATTTGATTTGATTTCGCGTTGCGTCAGGCGCGGACTTGTCCCGTCCCGCGCAGGACGTACTTATATGTCGTCAATTCGTTGAGTCCCATCGGTCCGCGCGCATGCAATCGATTGGTGGAAATTCCGGTCTCCGCGCCGAATCCGAATTCAAAGCCGTCGGTGAAACGCGTCGACGCATTGACGTAAACCGTAGCCGAATCGACCTCCCGTTCAAAGCGCGCGGCAGATTTTTCATCGCCGGTCACAATCGCGTCCGCCAGATGAGATCCGTGACGCGCAATAAAGTCGATCGCCTCGTCAATCGAATCCACGACTTTCACCGCCAGTATCAGGTCGAGATATTCCGCATCCCAGTCTTCGTC
The DNA here is from genome assembly GCA_963814715.1 of uncultured delta proteobacterium. Taxonomy (GTDB): domain Bacteria; phylum Desulfobacterota; class Binatia; order Binatales; family Binataceae; genus Binatus. The sequence goes on along the minus strand of CAWFDW010000002.1, from coordinate 1,267,059 downwards.
AGTCGCCGCGCGCATCGCCGGCACGATTTTCCGCGTAGCGTCATCGCCGCGAAGCTCGACGCCCGCCGCCGTCATCCGCGCGGCGATCGACGGGAGAAATTTCTCCGCGACCGCGCGATGTACCAACAATTTCTCCATCGAATTGCAGACCGCGGGCCGCGAGCATTTCGCGTTGATGCAAATCTCTTCCGCCATTTTCAAATCCGCGAACTGATCGACATAGGTGTGGCAGATGCCGTCGAAATGCGGCAGCAGCGGCACCGCTGATCCATCCAGCGCGTCCTTCAACGAATTGCCGCCGCGCGGAATTATCAGATCGATCAGATCGCGGCTGCGCTTCATGACCTGGATAACTTCGCGATCCGGATCGCGAATAAAACCAGCGGAGTCCGAATCCAGCCCCGCGTCCTTCAACGCGCGCCCGATCAATCCCGCAAGAAATCCATTGCTGCTGAGCGCCTCGCTGCCACCGCGCAAGACCACCGCGTTACCCGCCTTGAGCGTCAGCGCGGCTGCATCGACCGTGACGTTGGGCCGCGATTCATAAATCATCGCGATCACGCCAATCGGCACTCTGATCTTTTCGATCTTGAGCCCGTTGGGCCGCGTCCACTTCTCAATCGCGGTGCCGACCGGATCGTCGAGCGCCTCGACTTGCAACACGCCCGCCGCCATCGCCTCGATTCGCTTGTCGTCGAGCGTGAGCCGCTCGACAAACGCACCGCCGCGCCCCGCCTTGCGCGCCCGCTCGAGGTCGATCGCATTGGCCCGAATAATCTCCGCGCGCGCGCCCCGAAGCGCATCCGCGAGCCGTCGCAAAAAATCATTCTTCTGCGCCGTCGTCGCCAGCGCCATCGCAGGCGCAGCCGCCCGCGCCTGCTTAAGCGCTGCTATGGTGTCAGTTTCGATAGTCATCTGATCTGCGGTCGGTCGTTCGCCTCCAATCGAGAATATATATCGTACCCGATGGAATAAACTCCGTGGTCCCGGTGTCCTTCCTTCGACGCGTGCACGGACTGAGTCGAACCGGCTGAAGGCGCGCCGGATTTTTCACCTTGACGCCCAGATGCGCCGCGCAAAGCATCAGTGCGTCGAGTGCGCTCAACTACGCGGTCGTTTTCACGCGCCGATAAATCACGGAGGAAAACATATGAAACTGACCAGGAGATTGGTTGTAATGATCGGCTGTCTGGGGTTCCTGATAGCCAATGCCGGTCACGCTGATGCAAAGAGTAATGCTGGCGGAAAGAAGACGAGCGGCTACGTACAAACTAACCTGATTTCAGACATACCGGGACTCGCCGAAGTCACCGATCCGAACCTGTTGAATCCGTGGGGCCTCGCGTTCTTCCCCGGTGCGAGTCCATTTTGGATCAACGAGAACAACGCGGGCTTCTCGGCTCTCTACTTCGCCGATGCGGTTCCGCTTTCCGTTTCTTCCACGCGTGATCTATCCCGCCGCCTCCGCCCAGCACCGCCACCGGAACACCGACCGGAATCGTCGCCAATTTTTTTGTCGGAGCCGGCGCGTTCCCGATCGTGATCGGAGGCACCAACTTCGGTCCGGCGCTTTTCATCTTTGACACCGAGGACGGCACGATCGAGGCGTGGAACATCAATCCACCGATTGCTCCAGAATACCCGATTCGCTCAGCGCAGTGATCGTGGTCGACAACTCCAGCCGGCGGCGGACCCACCGGCGCCGTGTACAAGGGACTCGCGCTGGGCGCGAACGCCGCGAATGGACCGCTGCTCTACGCGACTAATTTCCGCACAGGGAAAGTCGACGTCTTCGACAGCAATTTTCAATCACCCACGCCGCCTCTGACAGGTTCGTTCACCGATCCGAAGTTGCAGGACGGCTACGCGCCGTTCGGCGTTCAGAATATCAACGGGCAGATCTGGGTTACCTACGCGCAGCAGGACGCTCCGAAGCACGACCCGGTCAACAAGCCGGCGCATGGCTTCGTCGATGTATTCGACACCGACGGCAATCTGTTGAATCGCTTCGCGCAGCATGGCCATCTCGATTCGCCGTGGGGCCTCGCGATGGCGCCGGCGAGCTTCGGCCAATTCGGCGGTGACATTCTCGTCGGTAATTTCGGTGATGGCGTGATCAACGCCTTCGATCCGAAATCGGGCCAATGGCTCGGATCAGTCGCCGGCTCGGATGGACGCACGTTGGTGAACAGCGGACTGTGGTCGTTGACATTCGGTGGCGCTCTGAAGTCCGACGGATCTTCATCATCGCCCGACACACTGTTTTTCAGCGCAGGTCTGAATGACGAAAATGACGGCTTGTTCGGCACGATAGTGCCGCAGTAGTGGAAGCGGGGTCGCTGCCGTTCAGCACCGGCGGCGACCCCGCATTTCTTCTTAATTCGGAGCGCTACGCGATTTCTTTGATCAGCACGAAATTATCGCGATGGATAATCTCATCGGCAACTTTGTATCCAAGCAGAGTCGGGATTTCGTTTGAGCGCCGCCCAGCAACCTTGAGCACGTCCGCCGCCGGATAATTCACCAACCCGCGCCCGAACTCGACGCCGTCGGGATCGAGCAGGCTCACGCAATCGCCGCCGCCGAAATCTCCGCGAACTTCCTTCACGCCCGACGGCAGCAGAGAACGTCCGCGATTGCGCAGCGCGTCGGCCGCGCCCTTATCGACGGCGAGCGAGCCCGCCGGCCGCAGCGCGAATGCGATCCAATGCTTGCGGCTCTTGAGCCGCACTCCGGCCGGCACGATCAGCGTGCCCGCCTCGCGCGACGGATCCAGCGCCGCGGTGACGACGCCGGCCTCGCGCCCGCGCGCGATAATCACCGCGATTCCCGCGCGCGCCGCCTGTCGCGCCGCCTTCAACTTGGTCGCCATCCCGCCGACCCCGAGCGGACCAGCCTTCTCGGCCACCAGCCCGCGCATCTCGGCTTCGGGATCGTTGATCACTGGAATCAGCCGCGCATCGGCACGCTCGCGAGGATCGCCGGTCAGGACGCCATCGACGTCGCTCAAAATAATCAGAAGCTGCGCCTGCACGAGGCTCGCGACCAGCGACGACAGTACGTCGTTGTCGCCGAGCCGGATTTCCTCGACCGCGACCGTGTCGTTCTCGTTGACGATCGGAATCACGCCCGCGCCGAGCAGTTCCGCGATAGTTTGATTCGCGTTCTGACGGCGCTTGCGTTCCGCCAAATCCTGATGGGTCAGCAAAATCTGCGCGACGCTCCGATCGTGACTTGCCAAATGCGCGCGCCCACGCCGACATCAGATCGATTTGCCCGGTCGCCGCCGCCGCCTGCCGCGCCGCGATCGTCGCGCCGTGAAGTTTCGACAACCGTGCGCGTCCCGCGGCCACCGCGCCCGACGTGACGATCACGATTTCCTGTCCCGCGCGCACCGCCGACTCGATCTGCGCCGCGAGCTGCTCGATCACATCGACGCGCAGTCCGTCGACGTCGGACAGCACGGCGCTGCCGACCTTGATCACGACTCGCCGCGCGCGCGCGACCGTCGATTCCTTATAGTTCAGTTGAGACATGCGCCGGCTGTTCCATCGTATGCAGCATTCGCGCGATCGCGGCGACCAGCGGCGCCAGCTTTTCACGCTTGTCCGCCGAAATCGGAAACACTTCGAGCCCGGTGAGCTTGCGCAGCTTGCGCACGATCTTGGTCACCTCGGACGTATCGAGCAGGTCAATTTTGTTGAGCGCGACCAGCGCCAGCCGATGCGCCAGTACCGGATCGAACGCCGCAATCTCGCCGCGCACAGTCGTAAACGCCGCCGCAGGTTCGTCAGTCGCATCGATCACGTAAACGATCAGCCGCGTGCGCATGATATGCCGCAAGAAACGAATTCCCAGCCCAAGTCCTTTGTGCGCACCCTCGATCAGACCGGGAATATCCGCGAGCGTGAAACTTTCCTGGTCCGGAATCGACACGCGGCCGATATTCGGCGCCAGCGTCGTGAAAGGGTAGGGCGCGATCTTCGGCCGCGCCGCGCTGAGCGCACTCAGCAGCGTCGATTTGCCCGCGTTCGGAAGTCCCACGAGGCCGGCCTCCGCGACCAGCCGCAGTTCCATCCGGATCCATCGCTGCTCGCCCGCGAGTTCCCGGCGTCGCGATTCGCGGCGAGCGCCGCGTCGACGACGCGAAATGCATATTGCCGCGGCCGCCCTCGCCACCCTGCGCGATCACCGCCGTATCACCGGGCATCACGAGGTCCGCGAGCGTCTTGCCGCTCTCTTCCTCGAACACGATCGTGCCGGGCGGGACGCGCACGATGATATCGTCGGCGCCGTGCCCGTATTGTTCCTTGCCGCGGCCGCCTTCGCCGTCTTTCGCGATCAGACGCGGCTGATATTTGAAATCGAGCAGCGTCGACAGGCCTTCATCGACCTGGAAGATTACGCTGCCGCCGCGCCCGCCATTGCCGCCCGCCGGGCCGCCGAACGGCCGATACTTCTCGCGCAAAAACGCAATAGCACCGTCGCCGCCCTTCCCGGCGTGCACGAATACCCTGGCTTCATCAATAAATCGCATTACACCGCAACTAACTATCGAGCGAACTAGTACCAGGTCCCGCTGATGCCTGATGCCTCAAGTGATTTGAGATCATTGACCCGCACGGCTCGCCCAGAACCCTCAGGTGAGGCTAATGAAAAACCTGCGGGTTCATGCCACGTTTTGGTTTGAATGACCGCGTTGGCCCCTAATTCACGAGCCCGGTCCGCCATCGTCTCCAAGACCTTACTCGACGAGCCGTACCAAACCTTACCAACGTCAATAGTGGAAATCGGAACGAAGGCAACGCTAGCGGGGAGTTGCTGTTTCGTAACAAACACCTTCTCTTGACTCGGTGGGAACTTGTTTTGGACGACAGTCGAATCCGTGGTGTTTTCGAGGATAAAGAGGCTGTGGGCAGAACATCCCGACAGGAGAAGACAGACGATCAGGATTTGCCAGACACGCGGCAGTAGTAGAGAGCGCGCAAGCCTGACGCCTCGGCGTCCGCCGTTGCCGCCGTGCATTAATACCCTGGCTTCATCAATAAATCGCATGACGACGTGATCGCTATAACGTGACGAGGGTCACAACTATGCTGTGGACACAGTACGAGTGTGGCTCTGTGAACCTTGTCGAATGACTCCCTTTCTCGTTGCAACGTATCGCTTTACGCGAAGGCCGTCTTCCGTTCTGCGCGCCTGCGCCAAATCGAAGGCAAGCTGCATGCGCATCAGATGCTCCATCTTCGGGCCAAATGCCTTCTCTATTCGCAAGCCCATGCTGCTGGTCAGAGCAGTCTTCTCGTTTAACAAGCTCGAAAGCGCCTGCCGCCCGACCCCAAGGATTTTTGCCGCCTCGGTTACGGTGAGGCCGAGAGGCGCAATTACCTGACGGCGGATCAAACCGCCGACATGCGGAGGATTTTTCATCGCCATAGTCTGTAGCGCTTCCTTCTAATGATAATCGACCTAATGATAATCGACAAAATCAAGATCCAACGCGTCGCCTTCCTCGAACCGAAAGATCACTCGCCAGTTTCCGCTCACCGTCACGCTCCAGAATCCCCGCAGTTCTCCCTTCAACGGATGCAGCCGCCAACCTGGGAATAACCCAACTTCCTGAGGGCGCGCCGCTTCGTCGATCGCCAGCAGAATATCGGAGATTTTTTGCACGTGAGCCGCCGGAAGATCTCGTCCGTCTCCGCTTCGGTAAAGCCGCTTCAGACCTCTGTGCCGGATCGAGCGAATGCCCACTCATGTACCATCATCGCCTGTCGCGCGACAGGCGTCAAACCAATGCTCCTCAACCGCGACGGCATTCAGTGTCAGCAGATGCTACAGACAAATCTCCGCCAGCGCGCGGACCGTGTTGATATCGCCGGTGCCGATCAGCATCGTCTTGACCGGCGACGCCTTCCACGCCTTCAGGCGATCTGCGATTCGCTCGCGATTGCCGACCAGCGCGACCTCGTCGACCAGCTTGTCCGGCACCATCGCCATCGCCTCGGCCTTCTTGCCCGCGAGGAACGCGTCCTGGATTTTCGCCGCGACGTCTTCGTAGCCCATCCGCCTGGCGTAGTCGTTGTAGAAATTTTTCGCGCGCGCGCCCATCCCGCCGATGTACAGCGCGAGCATCCCCTTCACCGGCATCCGGCACTTCTCGACGTCCGGCCCCATGATACAGGTGACGAACGGCGCGACGTCGAAATTGTCGAGACTCTTTTTGCCGCCGGTCTTCGCGAAACCTTCCTTCAGCGGCGCGTCGTAGATGTCCCAGCGCTCCGGATTCATCCAGACCGGGATCACGCCGTCCGCGATTTCCGCAGCGAGAGCAATTCCCTTGGGGCTGATCGACGCGGTGTAAATCGGCATGTCCTTGCGCCCGTGCAGGATACTCTTGAGCGGCTTGCCGAGGCCTGACGCGCCCGGGCCGGTGTACGGGATGTCGAATTCCTTGCCGTGATGCTCGACGGCAACTTCGCGCGCGAGAATCGTGCGCACAATCGAAATGTATTCACGCGTGCGCTGCAACGGCTTGCCGTACGACACGCCGTGCCAGCCCTCGACCACCTGCGGACCGGACGGCCCGATACCCAGGATGAAGCGCCCGCCCGACAGCGCGTCGATCGTCATCGCGGTCATCGCGGTCATGGCAGGGGTGCGCCCGGGCATCTGCATGATACCGGTGCCGAGCCGGATCTTTTTGGTCATCGCGCCGATCCACGCCAGCGGCGTGATCGCGTCGGAGCCGTATGCCTCCGCGGTCCACACGGAGTCGAAGCCGACGCGCTCCGCCTCGAGGATCGTGTCCATCGGCAGTCCCATCTGCGCGCCCGAATAGCCGGAGAGTAAACCTAGTCGCATCGAAATTTCCTCCATCGCGGAAACGTCCGCGTTACGTTCAAAAAAAGAAGCCCCACGGCATGCCGCAGGGCTTCAATCAGAATCTCGCTGGATAACGATCTACGCAGACGCCCCTGCGGTGTCACCGGCGGGGAGCGGCTCGACGCTCACTTGCCGCTTCTCACCCTTCGGCTCGTACTTAACCACACCGTCGATGAGCGCGTAAATCGTATAGTCGCGGCCAAGCCCGACGTTGCGCCCCGGATGCACGCGCGTGCCGCACTGGCGGACGAGGATATTGCCGGCCCTGACGGTCTGGCCCGCGTAAATCTTGATACCACGGCGCTGGCCCGGACTATCGCGGCCATTGCGCGTCGAACCTTGTCCTTTTTTGTGCGCCACGGAATGTCTCCCTGGATGAGCGGCCTTCGGGGCCGCAGTTCAAATCGAAAATTCGCGCGACGACTATGCGCCGGCGGAAATTTCCTCGATCTTGAGAACAGTCAGTTCCTGCCGATGCCCGCGTTTGCGGCGATAGTTCTTGCGCCGCTTTTTCTTGAACACGATTATCTTCGTGCCGCGCGGCTGCTGGACGATCTTCGCCGTCACCGACGCGCCCGCGACGACCGGAGTACCGATCTTCGGAGCATCGCCGCCGACCGCCAGCACCTGGTCAAGTGATATAGCCGCGCCCACGTCGCCTTCGAGCCGCTCGACCGTAATCTGGTCGCCGACGCCGACGCGGTACTGTTTTCCGCCTGTCTTTACTATTGCAAACATCGCTATGTCGAACGAACACAATTATCGGACGCAGTGGGCCAAGTCAACGCATCGGTCGTTTCTGTAGCGAGTTCAGTTTGATCTGAGGCGTGGATCGTCGGTTGCAACGCATTGCGCATCGTATATCTCTTCCGGCGGCATCCCGCGATATTCACCGAGAGTCGGATCTAGCCTTTTGACGCCTTGATGCGCACGGACCGTCGCAGTCCTTTGCAGCATCGAACTCGCGGACTATCGTCCAGCGCGACAATGCTGCCATGCTTCTTTCGCTCGAAACCTTCGATACTGAGCGAGCGTACCACTAGATACCGACCCACGAGCGCCAGTGCGGCAGCGTTATAGAACCTGCATTGGTCTTTCAGTCGATCCCCAACCGCTCGCGCCCCTCCGGCGAGATCATCTGCGGGGTCCATGGCGGATCCCACACCAGATCGACGTCCGCCTCCGACACTCCCGGCAGGCTCATGATCTTGTGACGCGCGTCGGTCGCGATCGAGGCGCCCATGCCGCAACCCTGCGCCGTCAGCGTCATCTTGACTTCGACTTTCTTGGTGCCGTCGTCGCTGTCCTTCACTTCCATTCCATAGACGAGGCCGAGGTCCACGATGTTGACGGGAATCTCCGGATCGAAGCAGGTCTTGAGCTGCTCCCAGACCATCGCTTCGAGGTCGCCGCCGCCCGACGCCGACACGACGCCCGCATCCTGAGGAGTCTTGCCGAGCGCATCGGCGTCCTTGCCGGCGACGCGGAACAGGCCGCCGTACGCGGGAACTTGCAGGGTGAAGGTTCCGCCGAGCGATTGTGTGATAAAGGCTTCGAGGCCTTTCTCGAGCATCATCTTATTTCCAGCCGGGACCTGGACGCCTTCGATTTCGCGGGCTAGTTCAACGCGTTCCATATGACGAATACCTTCCTTGTCAGACCCACTATTCTAACCACCGAATCCCCGCGTGTCATCACGGCGCGAGCATGTGTGGCGCATATGGAATGGCGGGCACGGCGGCCCGCCCCACTAGCCTTCTCCCCCCGAACCCTTGGAGCGAAATGTCGTCTTCGACATTTCGCGATTTTCTTATCACTGGGTGCAGGGGTCACCCCTGCCGCCCGCCGCGCAGGCGATTATTTTTTTGGGTATTGCCGGATTGGCCGTCAACTTTCTGATGTGGGATATTGGCGACAAATACTCGCGGAGGTAATATTGCGATGCCTCATTACGTGGTTTTTTTCCATCTCACTCATCAGGGACTCGACCATCTTCGAGGTTCGCCCGACCGTGTCGATGCGGCCAAGAAGACCTTCAGCCAGCACGGCGCCAAGGTGACGGCCTTCTACTCGATGATGGGACAGTACGATTCGATGTTCATCGTCGAGGCGCCGAACGACGACGTGATGGCGCAGTTGGCGCTGACGGTAGGCGCGCAGGGCAACGTGCGCACTGAAACGCATCGCGCATTCAACGAGGAGGAGTACAGGAAGATCGTTAAGAACATCCCTTGAGATTCTCTTAGTACTGGGTGCAGGGGTCACCCCTGCTGAAACCCACCGCGGGTTTCACATTCAATTGTCGACCTGCGCGCGCGCGTTGCGGTCCCTGCGTTCTCCTGCTAAAGCGAACAAAGGACGAAGGGCAGGCGGATGGAAGCAGCGAGCATACCGGGCGGCAATCAGCGTCATTTTGGCGTTTCGGCCAAGCAGAAGCTTTTTCAGTATCTATACTCGCGGCCCGCTGGGGCTGACGCCGGCGAGCTAGTCGGGCTGCTGCTCAGCGGAGTCGGATCGGACCCCGAGCTCGGCGCGCGACTCGTTCGCCAGATGCTCGACGGCGATCCGAATTTCATTTTCGACATCGACACCGCGCAGTGGCGGCTCGCGCAAAGCGATCGGCTGCGCGTCGGCCTCGATCAGGCTGAGTTTATTGTCGTCGATCTCGAAACTACGGGCGGGCGCGCGGGGCCCGGGACGATCATCGAAATCGGTGCCTACCGAATGGTTGGTAAGCGGCTCACCGAGACCTTTTCGCAACTCGTTCGGCCGCAAGGTGGGGTCGTGCCGCGCTTCATCACCGGGCTCACGTCGATAACGACCGAGATGATTCGTGAGGCGCCGCCGATCGAGCGCGTGCTGCCCGCCGTTTCGCGAGTTCATGGGCGACCGCGTGATGGTTGCGCACAACGCGGCCTTCGATTTCGGGTTTCTCGATTTCGAGTACCGCCGCATCTTTGGAATCGGGCTTGCCAATCCCGTGTTGTGCACGCTCCGGATGGCGCGTCGGTTCATGCCGTCGCTCAAGCGCCGTCGGCTCGACTTGCTCGCGAATCATTTCGGACTGTCGATCGAAGGACGGCATCGCGGACTCGGCGACGCGCGGATGGCGGCGGAGATTCTTTCGATTTTTCTCGAGATGGCGCAGCAGATGGGAATCACGCGCCTCGATCGCCTGCTCGACGACCATCATCGCGGAATCGCGGGCAAACGAATCGAGCGTCACGTGCCGCCCGAGGAAATCGCGGCGCTTCCGCATGCGCCCGGCGTCTATATGATGCGCAACGAGCGCGGCGATTTGCTGTACATCGGCAAGGCGCGGCGGCTCCGGGAGCGGGTGAGCTCGTACTTCACGGCGTCGGTGAAGGCGAGGACCGCGGAGCTAATCTCGCACGTTTACAAAATCGAGACGCGAGTGACGCGCTCGCCGCTCGAAGCGGCGCTCGACGAGGCGCGGCTGATCCGCGAGCTGAAACCGCCGTACAACCGGATGCTCAAATCGGCGGCGCCTGCGTTTTTCATCAAGGTCGATCTGATGGACGAGTTTCCGCGCGTGACGCTCTCGACGAAGATGACGACGCGGCGCGGCGTGATGCATCTTGGGCCGTTCATCGGCCGCCGCGGTATCGAGCATTCGATTCGCGCGCTCTCGCGAATCCTCGGGCTGCGCACCTGCGGCGGCAAGCTCGCGCCGAGTGAGGAAATTTCGCCGTGCATCTACGGCCAGATGGGCCACTGCACCGCGCCGTGCAACATGAGTATCGACGCCGACGGCTACGCCGAGCGGGTTCGTCGCGCAGTTGGATTTCTGCGCGGGCGCAGCGGTCCGCTACTCGGTGAGCTCGCAAGAGCGCGCGACCAGGCCGCGGCGGCGATGCGCTTCGAGGAAGCGTCGCGCTTTCGGCATCATCTCGAAGCACTGACCACGCTGGCGCATCGCGCGACCCGTCTAAGCGAAGTGGTGACGGAAAATAATCTCGTGATCGTGACAGGCGAGGGCGACGATCGCGCGGCGCACGTCGTGCTGTCAGGACGTCTCGCGATGACGCGGCGGCTCGAGAGCGAAGAGGCAGCGACTGAGGTACGCGAATTCGTCGCCAGCAATTACGAGCGCTACAAGTTGAAGGCGGTCGAGCGCGGAGAGCTCGAGCAGATGTCGATCGTCGCGCGATGGCTCCGGGAGCGCGCGCCCGACGAAGGCCGGCTGATTTATCTGTCCAGTGCGGCGCTCGATCCCGACGCGCTATCGCTAGCGCGGCGTTAGCAACACCACGGGGATGTCGCGTTTCGTTCCGCCCTGGTACGTATCATATTCGGGCCATTGCGCTGTCATGATCGGCCACAAGCGCTTCTTTTCTTCGGCCGTCGCAGTCCGCGCCCGGACCGGAATCACTTTGTCCCACACCTGGATATTTACATCGGGATGGGCGAGCAGGTTTTTGTACCAACCAGGATGGTCTGGCGCGCCACCCTTCGATGCGACAATCAGATAGTTGTTGCTGTCGCGCCCATAGATCAGCGGGAACTTTTTCGTATCGCCGGATTTCCGCCCGATCGTGTGCAGCACCAGAACACTGGTGTTGTTCCAATCGTGGCCAGTCTTACCGCCGGTCGCCTCGTACTGGCGGACGTGCTCGTTTCCGAACAAGGTGTAGTCAGGCATGATCTTAGACTGCCACGTTGGCTGCCCTCTGGCTAACTCTTACGACTTCGCTTTCTTCGACGGTTTCGATTTGCCCGAACTGTTGAGCGCGATCGCTTGACGAACGAGCGTCTTGAAGGCAGTGGCGCCCACGGTTTCTCCCTCGTGGATGTCGATTGCGCGGCGTACGTTGCCGTCGAGACTCGAGTTGAAGAGACGCGCCGGATCCTTCAGCGCCGCGCCCTTGGCGAAGGTAAGCTTCACGACCTTCTTGTAGGACTCGCCAGTGCAGATTATGCCGTCGTGCGACCAGACCGGAGTGCCCATCCACTTCCACTCCTCGACGACCTCCGGGTCCGCTTGCTTGATGAGCGTGCGCATTCTGCCGAGGGTTTCCCCGCGCCAGTCCCCGAGCTCGGCGATTCTGTTCGAGATTAGCTCCGATGCCGACTGGTCTTCGCTCGCACCCGACTTTTTCATGTTCTCATATCCTATGATACATCGTAGCCATCGCTGCGAGCTTTCTCCACGGTCGCAGCGGCACGCTGCTCCATGATCTGGAGGATGTCGCGGAAGATCGAGTCCTGACGAGACTTGCTGAAACAGTTGGCCAGTCATAAAATCAGATAATCATGAAATCAGAAATTTCAGCCACTGAGGCGGCTCGACGCTTTTCAGAAGTTGTGAATCGCGTACGCTATCGCAACGAGACTTTCGTCGTAAAACGAGGTGGCGAACCGGTCTGTGAGATAGTCCCGGTGCGCAGCAAAACCTTCACCGGCCGCGAATTCGTGGAATTACTCCGCACGTTACCACACCCCGGCAAGGAATATCTGGACGCAGTCGAACGGCATGTTCGCAAACAGCCGAAGGCCGAAAAATCAAAGTGGCCGCGCTGATCGATTCCAGCGTTTTCATCGCCGGCGAGCGCGGCCGGATCGATCTGGCGGAACTCCTGGCATCGCTCCGCGGCGAACCCCTCGCCCTGTCCGCGGTGACGGCGTCGGAACTGCTCTACGGCTTGCATCGTGCCCGAACGATGGCGCAAAAAGAGCGCCGCAATGCCTACGTCGAGGCGGTCCTCACACAGATGACAGTACTGCCGTTCGATCTCGCCGTTGCGCGAGTCCACTCAGCGATTTCGGCCGAGCTGGATCGCATTGGCCGCCAAGTTGGTGCTCACGACCTGATGATAGCTGCGACTGCGATGGCTCATGATTACCGCGTTGCGACGCGGGACCTCAAAAGCTTTCCAAAAATTCCAGGCCTCGCCACCGTCAGAATTTGAGGCTCCGCACAGCTCATCCTCTCAAATTTGCCTCGAACAGCTTCAGCGTCCGCTCCCACGCATCCTTTGCTTCGTCGACGCGATAGACGTCCGGGCGGGTGTCGTTGAAAAATCCGTGCGAGCATCCTTGGTATATCTTGACTTCGCCATTCTTCTCGAACTTTTTCAGCGACGCTGCCATCCGTTCGACGTCCGCCCGCTGGATCCATCCATCGTTCTCGCCGTAGGCGTAAAAGATCGGACAACCGAGACGCTGGAGTTTTTCGTCCGGCGGTATCTCGCCATAGAACGGCGCCGCCGCTGCGATCTCCTTGCTCTCGCACGGCAACAGAGTCGCGTAGCTGCCGCCCATGCAAAATCCGGTGATGCCGATTCGGCTCGAACGCGTCTCCGTTTGCGCGCGCAGCCATTGCACCGTGGACTGGAGATCCGCGATGCCGTCTTCTTTCCGCAGTCCGCCCATCAGCCGCGCCGCTTCGTTCGGATCGGTGGCCACTCTATTGCCCTGGCGCGAATACAGGTCCGGTGCGATCGCGAAGTATCCCTCTCGCGCCAGCCGCCGCGCGATGTCGCGGATATGGTCGTTCAGCCCCCACCATTCCTGCACCACGATCGCCGCGGGCGACGACGCTGCGTCTGCCGGCTCTGCGACAAACGCTTTGAGCATGCACGCGGGACCCGCGTAGGTCACTTCGCGTGTAATGATATTTCCCTTCGCCATCGTCGCTACCTCGGAAGTACAAACCGTACGGTTGATGGACCGTTAATTCTCATTTTCATCGGGGATCGCCTCGCGCAGAGCGGCGCGGGCGAGAATCCGCGTCGAGTCCAGGATCGGCAAGCGTGAGTCGGCCGCGCTTATCAGCAATGGAATTTCGGTGCAGGCCAGCGCGACCGCGTCGCAGCCGTTGTCCTCAAGCTCGCGGATTACGTTCTGAAAGTACGCGCGAGACTCCGGAACAAAACGCGCGTACACCAACTCCTCGTAAATGATCTGATTGATTCGCGCACGTTGCTCGGGATTCGGAACGCGATAGTCGATACCCTCCGTCGCCAGCTTGGCCCGGTACACCGGACCCTCCATCAGGAAGCGCGTCCCGAGAATCGCGATCCGCCTGAAGCCGCGCCGCCGCGCCTCGGCGGAGACTTCCTCGGCGATATGTATCCACGGCGCCGGCGAACGCTCGCGGACCAGATCGAGTCCCTGATGAACGGTGTTATCGGGACAGATCAGCAACTCCGCCCCGGACCGCACGAGATGCGCCGCAGATTCGAGCATCATCTCACCCACCGCGTCCCAACGATCCTGGTCAATCAGACGCTGGTAGTTGCGTAGAGAAAAACCATGCAGGCTGATTTCAGGATGATCATGCGGCCCGAGCAGACCCGCGCCTTCCAGACAGATAGTCCGGTAACAGAGCGCAGCGCCCTCCGCGCTAACTGCGACAATGCCGATATGCTTCAATGTCCGTTGCCAGTGATCACTAAACTCAAAGATCGTCCGCCCGCGCTCCGCATTTATTCCGCGGCCGCGACCGGGATGAAACCAACCGCGCCATTCTTCAGCCGAATCTGCAGGTAGTCGCCCGCAATGCCGGTGACGTGGACGTACTTCTTGCGACGTACTTCGCCGATGGTCGTGCTGGTCGGATCAGGATTTTGATATACCGGCGAATTTTTCGTCAACAGGAAAAGTTTGTTGAGAGGTTTGATTTGCGGCGCTGCGCCTCCGGGCGGTACCGACGCGACCGTCGTGCTGGGCGCTCCCTGTGGTGCCGACGGTGCCCCAACGACCCCAGCCGCCGGCGGCGGCGCGGGCATCATCTTGGCATCGAGCGCCCGCACTTCGTTGAACTCCGCGTTGGCCTCGCTCTCGCGGCCGGTCTCGGTTGCCAGCAGATTTGCCAATGCCAGATGAGCCTTCGCGTCTTTGGGACTCAGTCCGATCGCCGTGCGAAATTGATCCTCCGCGGGGCCGGTCTTGCCCTCCACCTTGAGAATTTCGCCCAAATCGAGATGGTACTTGAAGCGATCGGGTTCGAGCGCCACCGCCGCACGGTACTGATTTTCGGCCAGCCCGCGCTGATTCTGATCGCTATAAAGATTGCCGAGCGCGACGTGCGTCGCAGCGTTTTTCGGATCGATCTCGAGCACCTTCATGAACTCGATCTGCGCGTCGCCCGGCTTGTGCTCGAACACGTAAAGATTGCCAAGTGCGATATGGACGCGGGGGTCGTTCGGCGCGATCTTTGCCGCCTCCAGGTAAGCCACTTCCGCCTGGGGTAGCTGAGTCGACTGCATGTCCGCGTCACCCTCCGCCAGGTAGTCATCGGCGGTCTTATGATGGCATCCGGCCCCTATCAGGATCATCGCCCCGGCCACGACTATCGTCCCAATTCCGGCCGGTATGCTTCGTTTGATTTTCATCAGGATAAGGGTCCTCCCAGACCAAAGCGCCTCGGATCGAGCAAAGTTCGGACCAGCGCCGGAAAAAACTACAAACTACGTTGTTTCACGCAGATAAACGCTGTCAAGCACACCAATTCGACTGCCTCTTTGCCATGCGAAGCCGGTAATTCTTACATTCTGAAACTCCAATGCCTAGTCACGTGCGCTGAAACTTTCCGTTGGATACCCACCTTTGTTAGGTTATAAAGATACGCCGTGCACTTCATTCTGATTGCCGCCAAGCAACTCGAATTCGCCAAGACCCGGCTCGCTTCGGTCCTGCGCCCCGGCGAGCGTCGCGCGCTGGCTGAAGCGATGTTTCGCGACGTGCTGGCTGCCTCCCTCGGCGCCACGGCCGCCGACCGGGTCGCCGTCGTGACCTCCGATGCTGGCCTGCTCGCTATGGCGCGCACGGCCGGTGCCCTGACCATCGATGAGGAATTTCCCCGAGGCCTTAACGTTGCCGTCGCGCTCGGCACCTCCACCCTGATAGCCCAGGGTGCCCGAACCGTTTGCACCGTGCTGTCCGATATCCCGCTGACCGCGCCCGAGGATATCGACGCGGTGTTCGCCGCGATGCCCGATGGAGGCGGCGCGGTGCTGGTACCCTCGCGCGATTTCTCCGGCACCAACATCATCTGCCGCTCGCCCGCCGACAATGTGCCCACTCGCTTTGGCCGCATGAGCCTTGTCCGTCATCTGGACGATTGCCGCAGTACCGACGTTCCAGCTAGAGTGCTGCGACTTGCACGGCCCGCGCTGGATCTCGATGTGATCGCCGATCTCGGCGAGTTCGAGCGCGCCGGGTCCGCCACGCATACTCAAAACCAGTTGGCCCGTCTCGGGATCGCTCACCACTAAAAATTGAAAAACCGCTGATGTCGATCGTTGAAATGATTGCGCGGCTGGGTGCTGCTGTGCTGGATGGTATTTTCCGGCTCGGCGGCTTCGTGCTTTTTCTGCTGAACACGCTCTTTTACGTCTTCGTCCCGCCGTTCAAGCCGCGCCTGTGGATTCGGCAGATACGGACAATCGGCGCCGATTCGCTCTTCCTGATCACTCTGATTGGCGGCTTCACCGGGATGGTGCTCGGCCTGCAGGGCTACAACACGCTGCGGCGCTTCGGCTCCGACGGCGCGCTGGGAACGGTCGTCGCGCTCGTGCTCGTGCGCGAACTCGGCCCGGTGCTCGCGGCCTTGATGATCGCGGCGCGCGCCGGTTCCGCGATGGCCGCTGAACTCGGCTCGATGCAATCGACGGAACAGATCGACGCCCTCACCGTGATGGCTATAAATCCGGTCCAGTACCTGGTATCGCCGCGGATGCTGGCGGGCGTATTCAGTTTCCCGCTGCTTACCTCGATCTTCGACGTGGTTGGAATCTACGGCGGCTACATGGTCGGCGTCGGCTTGATGGGTGCGCCGTCGGGCGCCTACTTCAACGGTATCGCCGCCTACATGAGCGGCCACGACATCGTGATCGGCCTCTACAAGGCCCTGGTCTTTGGCGTGATCGTAATGTGGGTCTGCTGCTACAAGGGCTATAACGCCGAGCGGATGGCGACCGGGGTCAGCCGCGCCACCACCGAAGCGGTAGTGCTGTCGAGCGTGCTGATTCTTGCGTTCGACTATTTCCTTACGTCAATACTTTTGTGATTTAAGCGTAGCGATTCGATGAGCCAATGAGCGAAGCTGAAACCAAACATCACGACGACAACGCGCAAACTCGCAATACGGCCGCCGCCGGCAATGCGATCGAAGTGCGCGACCTTCACAAACGCTTCGGCCAACAGCAGGTCCTCGACGGCATCACGCTTGATTTCCCGGCCAATCAAATCACGACCATCGTTGGTCCCAGCGGCAGCGGCAAGACCGTCCTGCTGAAGCATCTCAATCTGCTGATGCGGCCCGACGCGGGCAATATTGTGATCGATGGTGTCGAGGTGACCAAGCTGGGCGGCCGCACGCTGGATGCGGTCCGCGAAAAATTCGGGATGCTGTTCCAGGCCGGCGCGCTGTTCGACTCGATGTCGATATTCGACAATGTCGCGTTCCCGCTGGTCGAGAAAACAAAACTCACCCGCGCGGAGATCGCCCAGCAAGTACATGAAACGCTGAAAGCCGTCGGGCTAGAGGGTATGGAAGCAAAGTTTCCCTCTCAGTTGAGCGGCGGGATGCAAAAGCGCGCCGCACTCGCGCGCGCATTGGTGCGACGTCCGAAAATCCTGATGCTCGACGAGCCGACGACCGGCCTCGACCCCTCGCGGACGGGCGCGATTCACCAACTTATCCGTCATACCCAGGAAAATTTTCAACTGACCGTCGTGATGGTCAGTCATGACGTGCCGGCGGTCTTCCAGGTTTGCGACCGCGTCGCGTTTTTGCATAACGGCAAAACTCGTCTCCACGGCACCGTGGCCGACGTGATGGCGGCCGACGACGACGTTTTCAAGCGCTTTCTGGCTGGCAAAGCATCCGGCGAGGAGAATGAAACAGCCCTCGCGGGCTGAGACCAAACTTTATGTACGCAAGTCGAACTACGCAGTTTATCGTCGGGATTTTTGCTCTTCTCGGCATCGCCGCGCTGGCGATCCTTTCGCTATCGCTGGGCAAGATTGCCCTGCTTCCCCAGCCGGGGTACACCCTCTACGCAAGTTTCGATAATATTTCAGGATTGAAGGTTGGCGATCAGGTCCAACTCGACGGCGTCCAAATAGGCAAGGTGATGCATATTGGCCTCAAGGATATGCGCGCGCGCGTGGCGCTGCGCATCAACGAAAGCGTTCAGATCGATCAGGATTCGATCGCGGCAATTAAGACCAGCGGCATTATCGGTGACAAGTACGTCTCCATCGCACTCGGGCCCAGCGATCGTATACTCAACGATGGTGATACGATTCGACAAACCGAATCCGCATTTGTGCTCGAAGACGCCATCGGCCAGCTGATCAACAATGCCGGCAGCGGCGGCGGAGACAAGGATAAAGACAAAGACAAGGACAAGGATAAAGCCCCGGAACCAGACAAGGACCACACGCCCGCGAAACCGACGAAATAACCGAGTAAAATCTATGATGACCCCAAGTTCCCTCCACCTATTTATGCATCGACGCGCGATTCCTGATGCTGACCTTGGCCGCCGTCCTCAGCCTGGCGCCGTCGCGCTTCATCGCGCCCGCCCGCGCCGACGATCCAATGGTCGTCGTCAAGAATACCGTCAACCAGGCCCTCGACGTGCTGCGCGACAAGAGCGCTCCGCTGGCCCAGCGCCAGGACAAGCTTCGCCAGATAGTGGCCGGGACCTTCGATTTCACCGAGATGGCCAAGTCGGCGCTCGGCTATCATTGGAAAACGATCACGCCAGCTCAGCAGCAGGAGTTCACCAACGCCTTCGTCGCCTTCATCGAGGATTCGTACCTCAGCAAGATCAACGACTACAGCGGCCAGCAGGTGAACTTCCTCAGAGTTTCCAACGACGGCCCGCAATATTCCCAGGTCAGTACCGACATCGTTCAGCCCAAGGGCGATGCGATCCACGTGAACTACCGCCTGCTGCAGGAAAACGGGACCTGGAAGATTTACGACGTGACCGTCGACGCCATCAGCATCATCGCCAACTACCGCAATCAGTTTAATCGCGTGATGAACAGTAAGGGCTACGACACTTTGATTGCCGATTTGAAGGCGAAACAGGCCGCGCTCGCCGCGAGCCTCGCCAACCACTAGGCAGGTATAGATTCAGCGGGGCTGGACAGCTAACTTCTATAAGAGAGAATCCTGGATATACCCCGCGATGGAGAGGCAAATGAGATCTGGTCCGAAAAAAATCGAAAAGACAGGCGTGCTCTGGACGATGATCGCGTCGTCTCTGCTTGCAGTCGTTTCGTTTACGACGCCCGCCCTGAGCCAGGACGCCGCTCCGCTCTCGGCCAACCCTGCATCCCGATCCGCCGCGGAAGTACAGGCTCCGCCCGGCGAAAACCTGGGAGTCACCCCCGATCCCTTCTCCGGATTCAACGAGCCGATGTTCACCTTCAACCTCAAACTTGACGATTGGGTGCTGCGACCCGTAGCCAAGGGATACTCGTTCATTGCGCCGCAGCCGGTGCGCGAGGGCGTCGGCCGATTCTTTGACAACGTCCGCGTCATCCCGCGCTTTGCCAACAATCTCTTCCAGCTCAAGCTGGCCGAAGCGGGCACCGAAGTGGCGCGGTTCGGAATCAACACGACGATCGGATTGGCCGGCTTCTTCGATCCCGCCGACCAACTGTTCGGCCTCGAGGAGCATCCCAACGATTTCGGCCTGACGATTCGCTACTACAACATCCCGACCGGCCCATACATCATGCTGCCGTTCTTTGGACCTTCGACGGTTGGCGACACGGTCGGCTTGGTCGCCGACGGCGCGATGAATCCGATGAGCTACCTGCTGCCATGGTACATCACGCTGTCTGCCGGTGCTGGCCAGCGCGTGGTTGAAGCGGTGAACTACCGCTCGCTCCACATGAACCAGTTCGAGGAAGCCGACCGCTACGCAGTAGATCTCTACGGCGCCGTCCAGGATGCGTACCTGCAAACCCGCAACCACGAGGTCAAAAAGCTCCACGAAGAGCAGTGGTAAGCCTGACCTAGTTCAACTGTAATCTGCCGATAAGCGCGCCGCGGGAAAAATATCCCGCGGCGCGTTTCTTTAGGGAGCACTCGCGGAGAGCAGAGGGACTCTGATACTGAGAAAAGAACCTTCGAGCAAAATGGCGTCCTCGCCATTTTGCGATTAGTACTGGGTGCAGGGGTCACCCCTGCCGAAGGAAGCGTGAAACCCAAGGCGGGTTTCACTTAAATCAAGTGATTTCCCCTTCCCCGCTATCTTCCTGCCGTACATGCTCCCACGCATGATACGAACTCCGCACCAGCGGCCCCGATTCCACATGATGGAATCCCATCGCGAGCGCCGCTGTCTTGAGCTCCGCAAACTCCGCCGGCGGTACGTACCGCGCGACGGGAATATGATCGGCCGACGGCCGCAGATACTGCCCGAGCGTCAGGATGTCGCATTCGACGCTGCGCAAGTCGCGGATCACCTCGAGCAGCTCGTCGTTCGTCTCCCCGAGCCCGAGCATCACGCCCGCCTTGGTGAACATCGACTTGTCGATGCCGCGCGCGACATCCTTTGCATGCCGGATCACGTCGAGCGAGCGCCGATAGTTCCCGCCCGGCCGGACTGAACGATAAAGGCGAGGCACCGTTTCGATATTGTGGTTGTAGATATCGATTGGCGATTCCACCACCGTCTTGACGCTGTCGGATGAACCCTGGAAATCGGGCACCAGCACCTCGACTCGCGCCGGCTCAGGATTCGTTTTGATCGCGCGAGCCGTAGCCGCAAAATGCGCCGCGCCGCCGTCGGGCAAGTCGTCGCGATCGACCGACGTGACGACCACATGCTGCAAGCCCAGCCGCGCGACCGCCTCCGCGATTCGGCGCGGCTCGTCGCTATCCAGCGGACGCACCTTGCCGTGCGCGACCGCGCAGTACGGACAATTGCGCGTGCACACATCGCCCATCAGCATGAAGGTGGCCGTGCGATGGGAAAAGCATTCGCCGATATTCGGACAGCACGCCTCCTGGCAAACCGAATGCAGTTTCAGCTCGCCGAGAATCGCCTTGGTGCGAAAATACTCCGGCGACACCGGCGCGCGCACTTTGATCCAGTCCGGATGTTTCCGTTCAGCCATCGTTAGCCGTCAACTCGACGGTCCGCACAATTGGCGACGCGCTCACTGAAACAACCTCGTAGTTGAACACGCGCGCGAAACTCTCGCGCATCACCTCGGCAAACTCGCGCACCGTCACCGCGCGATTAGTCACTTCGCAAACCGAAGTCATCGGACATCCTTCGATTCCGCACGGCACTATCGAATCGAAGTACCTGAGATCGGTGGAAACATTCAGCGCAAAGCCATGCCACGTCGTCCAGCGCCGGATACCTACGCCGATCGACGCAATCTTGCGCGCGCCAACCCACACGCCGGTCATTCCAGTCGACGCCGCCCAGCGTCGATTCCAAATTTCGCGAGCGCGTCGATCATCGCCGCCTCTAAATTTCGAAGATATTTGGTAACGTCGCGATCGCGTCCTTCAAGCTTGAGAATCGGATAGCCGATCAACTGCCCCGGCCCGTGATACGTCACCTGCCCGCCGCGCGACACCCGCCGAATCGGCACATCATCTATATTGCCGACGATGAAACCGTTCATCCGCCCCACGCCCAAGCGTAAACACGTGCGGATGCTCCATCATCAGCAGCGTATCTGTCGACGCTGCCCTCGATCCGCGCCGCCAGCATCGCCGTCTGCATCGCAAGCGCGTCGTCGTAATCGACGACGCCCATCTCCGCAACAGTGAGCTTTCCCCGCTCCCCAGTCCGGTTCCCCTTCCCGCTCGGGAAGGGGTTAGGGGTTAGGTTCCTCGAATCGAGCGACACGTCCATCGCTCAAAAGTCTATCGCTTCCCCATCAGCCGCCAAAGCCGCCTGCATAATCGCCTCCGACATCGTCGGATGCGGATGCGCCGTCTTCCCGATTTCCGTGACCGTCGTCTCGAGCGCCTTGCCGAGCACGACCTCCGAAATGATATCGGTGGCGCCGTGTCCGATAATCTGGCATCCGATCACTTCGCCGTATTGCTTGGTCGCGACGATTTTCACAAAGCCCGCCGTCTCGCCAATCGCAACGGCCTTGCCCATCGCGCGAAACGGAATCTTGCCGACTTTCACCTCGATACCGCGCGCCTTCGCTTCCGCCTCGCTCAGTCCCACCGTCGCAACTTCCGGCTCGCAGTAGATACATCCCGGAATCGCGAGCAGGTCGAATCCCGGCTCGCGCACCCCTGCCATAATTTCCACCGCTGCAATTCCTTCAGAGCTCGCCTTATGCGCCAGCAGCGGCGGCCGAATCACGTCGCCAATCGAGTAGATACTCGGTACGCTCGTCTGAAAAGAATCGTTCACCTTGATAAACCCGCCGCGCTCCAACTCGACGCCGAGCTTTTCGAGTCCGATGTTCATACTGAGCGGCGTGCGCCCGACCGCGACCAGCACCACCTCCGCCTCGACCGATTTCTCCGCTCCATCTGCATTGACCGTGACCGACCACAACTCACCCTTGCGCGCCATCGATTTGTAGCCGTGCCCCAGCATCACCGTGATACCGCGTTTGACGAACGCGCGCCGCAACTCCTCGGCGACCTCGGCATCGATCCCAGGCAGCATCTGCTTCTCGAGCTCGACGATCGTAACCTTCGCGCCGAACGCGCTGTAGAAGTATCCAAACTCGAGCCCAATCGCGCCGGCTCCAATCACCACGACGCTCGCCGGCATCGTGTCGAGCACCAGCGCCTCGTGGCTGGTAACGACGCCGTCGCCAACCTTCATCCCCGGGAAACAGTTTCTCGCCAGACCCAGCCGCAATCAGAATCCGCTCCCTTCGAGCGCGGCAACCGCCGGCGCCGTCTTCCCTTCGACTTGGCGAAGCGCAACGGAGTTCGGCCCCGTGACGATCGCATCAGCCTCGAAGTAATCAATCTTGTTTTTCCGAAAAAGGTACAAGCACACCCTTCGACAGCTTCTCCGCCGCCGCCCGCGACCGCGCAATCACTTTGGCAAAATCAAACCGAACCTCCCCGGTCTCAATCCCATGCTCCTTGGATGCGCCCCGAATAGTATCCATCGCGCCCGCCGAACTAAGCAGCGCCTTGGAAGGAATACACCCCCAATTAAGACACACCCCCCCAGGCCGATCCCGCTCAACACCGCCACCCGCATCTTCAACTGCGCCGCCCGAATCGCCGCAACATACCCCCCAGGCCCAGAACCAATAACAACAAGGTCATACCGAGAATTATCCAAGATGATGAAGTCCTTCCAAGTTTTTGCTCACCCCATTATTCCCCGAATGAAAGCATCGAGTAAGGGCAGTCGCCACGGAAGTGTCCGACGCGTCGGCACTATGGACCAGCTAGCAGAGTTGAGCGAAGATACTATTCGAGGCGCAGCAATGACCGAGTGGACGATTCATTCTATCAGGGACCTGCAAACCCTATGGCTCAAGGTTCGCGAAGTGCCAAGACGCACCGAGGGACGCAGACATCACCATGAAGAGGAATACAGTCTGGGGGTCTACCTGTTGGCGCTGGGTAAACATGGGCTTTTGGATTACCCGCTCACGGTTAGGAAAGGAGAAGCGCCCGACTTCGTCGTTGTAGCGAAATCTGGCGAGATTATCGGGCTGGAGGTGACGAGAGCCACTGAAGCATGGCTCCAGCGCGCGATGACGAGCGCAGACCGAGAATATCAGCGGAGAGAACTCGCGGCTGAAGGTTCTGGTATAGAACCCGAGCCTGTAGTCATCGAACTATCGCAGTCGGGCTGGATTGGGGACGAAGCTGAAAATCAGTGGTGCATTTTGATGCGCCGCGCGATTGAAAGAAAGATAACGAAGTTGTCTAAGTTCGCGGCGACTGCGCGACACGATCTCCTCATCTCCGATGACACACCGCTGCCTACAGATAGGCGCAAAGTCTTGGCCGCTCTGGATCCCTGGGCTCGAGATCTAAAGTCCAAAACACCGATCCTGGGTCGAATCTCAATCGTAGTCTCTCTCGACGTGCTGTTCGACATTGGTGGAGAATCGCGGATCCTGCCGTATGTTCACTGGTCCGCTCCTGATCTTGACGACACTCCCCTGCAGAGTTTCTCTGAGCGGGTCGAACTGGCCGGTAAGGCTGAAGTTGAGCGAGCTATCCGGGAACCATTAGAAGGTCGTATTCCACCATTGAAGAATCGCGCGCCGGCCTACTACGTGGATACTAACGGCCGGATCATCAAACGAACTGCTGAAGGGCGTCGTTTCGAAGTGCGAATTAAGGAGAATGGGGGTGAGACCATAGTCCGAGAATTGCGGTCCGCATGACGCAAAGCCCTTGGTTGTGGTTGGTCGCAGGCCCGAACGGAGCTGGTAAAAGCACTTATGCTCCGAACCTCTCCTCAGTAGTCGAAGAAATTGTAAGGCCGGATTTAATCGCTCTTCAACTGTCGCCCGGAGATCCTGAACGCGTCGCCTTGGAAGCTGGCCGATTGGCGATCGCTCGCATCGAAAGTCTACTCGAACAGAAGAAGAGTTTCGCAGTTGAAACGACACTTTCCGGCCGGTTCCATCTTGACGTCGTTAAGAGGGCCAAGGCTGGCGGATGGAGTGTCGGTATTGTCTACATCGGGCTCAAGACGCCAACAATCGCTATCGAGCGTGTGCAGCTCCGGAAGCTAACAGGAGGCCACAACGTGCCATCCCCAGATATTCGACGCCGGTTCCGTAGAAGCCTCGTGAACCTGGCTGGCATTTACGAAATTGCAGACCGGCTCGTGGTCTTGGACAACTCTTCTGATCGACTCTCGATGAAACGGATGTTGGAGACACACCGTGGCCAGATAATTTTCAGGCACCGACCTTTGCCAAAATGGCTGATCGCATCGCTGGGGCCAATCCTGAAACGTCGATCAAAGAGTTAGTGCTACAACACGCGAGGCGATTCGTGTTTCGTTCTCCTGAACTAAAAACGTTTCACGTGAAACGTTTTCATCGAAACCCCAGCAGATAGGCGCTCTTTTTCTCGGTGATAGACCGTGACTTTGCCCAAACTATCTCTTCTGAATCGGCGCCTCCGCCCACGACTGCTGCGTCATTATGAACGGGTCCGGCGACACGCTTATCTCGCCGCGGAACGGCCAGTCCAGCGCGATGATCATCACGATGATCAGTCCGAGTGTTGCCGCGAGCACCGCGGTCATCGCCAGATGCATCCCGAAGTGTTCGTAGCCGAAGAAATAGGTGTAGCCGGTCGTGATCGCCGCGCCGAAAAACACGATCGCCCAAATCACTCCCGGGATATGTCCTTGAACTGCCGACAGCCGCGCGCTGCGAGCATTGTAGAGCTCGTTCCACGTTTTGAGCATCTCGGCTTCGATTACCGCCTGACCCTGCGTCTGCGGATTGATCGTGGCAATCGCCGTGGCGAGATCGCGCAGCGGCTTCCAGCCCTCGTCCGGAGTCTTGCCGGTCCTCTGTATCGGCCATTCGACGTCGACCACGACGCTGACGTACTTCGCCAGCGCATCGCGAATCTCCTGTCCCTTCGCATCCGGCAGTCCCGCGCTGTCGAGGTACATACCACCGGCGTAGTCCGATTCGTTCTCGACGACATCCGACGCCCGGCTGAAAGATTCCCACGTCGCGATTGCGATGAACGCCAGCAGTACGGCGTACAACACTCCGACGATTGCAAACGTGAACCCGGCCAAGTCGTTATGAGCCCGGCGCACCTTGACGTGCACCAATCGATGGAAGATGAGCAGTCCAGCGCATCCGGCGGCGATGAACACCGCTACCACGATAGGGCCCCAGAGCCAGGTCGGATTGTTGTAGATCCAGTCGACGATCATCGCGAAGTCCTTCGAGAGATGGTGATGATGAACTGCATGCAAAACAAGTCCCAATGCGAGGCGCACGCCAGCTATACTCACCGCGAGGATCACAAATGCATCCAAGCGGAGTAGGTACCTGGACGGGCGACTGGGCATGGAGCCTGCCCTTGATCGTGCTGACCGTGATTATTCATGTATGCGGTCTGGCGATCATCGGCGAAAGAGTTGTCGAGGCTTTGGGCGAATCCGTTGTAGTAGATCGCCGCAGATTCATGCTCAAGTTCGCGCTGGTGATGGGCGGAACCTCTCTACTCGCTACTGTACTGCACGGACTCGAGGGCGCTATCTGGGCGGCTGCGTACCTGTTTCTGGGCGCACTGCCAGACGCCAGAACTGCGATGCTCTACTCGATCAGCGCGATGACCGCCTACGGCCACGCCAATCTGTTCCTGAAAGATCGCTGGCAACTGATGGGTGCGTTGGAGGCGCTGAACGGGATGCTGCTGTTCGGGCTGACCACCGCATTCCTGTTCGCAATGATCCAACGAGCATGGCCGCTCGGCAGCAGAGACCATCACCGGGATCGTTAGCAGTCAGTGCGGATCGCTCACAGCAGGAGGCTGGACGGGTTTTCGAGGAAGCGTTTCAGTTCCTGCAGGAAGCGGCCGGCGACGACGCCGTCGACGATGCGATGGTCGAACGATCCCGTCATCA
The DNA here is from genome assembly GCA_963814715.1 of uncultured delta proteobacterium. Lineage (GTDB taxonomy): Bacteria > Desulfobacterota > Binatia > Binatales > Binataceae > Binatus. Next base: position 1,240,606 of record CAWFDW010000002.1, on the reverse strand, counting down.
TCATCGTCTTGCCGACTGCCAGCTGGCCGTTGCGCACCACCGGACGATCCTTGATCGCGCTCACCGCCAGAATCGCGGCTTGCGGCGGCACGATCACCGCGGCGAAATGCTCGATGCCGAGCATGCCCATGTTGGAGATCGAGAACGTCGCGCCGGACAGTTCGTCCGAGGTGAAACCGCCGCGGCTCGACTTCGCGACGAGTCGATGCGCCGCGCGCGAGATCTCGAGCAGCGACAACTGCTCGCATCCGTGAATCACCGGCAGGATAAGTCCGTCCTCGACTGCGACCGCGACTCCGATGTTGATGTTGGGATGGATGACGATGCCTTCGTCGGCGTAGCTCGCGTTGATTCGCGGATAGCGGCCGAGCGCGAGCGCGCAGGCCTTCACGATAATGTCGTTGTAGGTGATCGCCTCCTCGAACATCTCGGTTGCTTCGAGCGAGTCCTTCAAGCGCACCGCATCTTCCATCGCGACTTCGACGGTGACGTAGAAGTGCGGGATCTCGCGCTTCGACTGGGCCATCCGCTTGGCGATCGTCTTGCGCATCGCGGACAGTTCTTCGCGCGAGCCGGGCGCGCCCTCGCGCGGCGACACGAGGCGGCGAAACTTGAACAGCTGCTGCTCGCGCAGAAAGTTGTCGACGTCGCGCTTGGTCACGCGGCCTTCGGGACCGGTGCCGCGCACGTGAGTGATATCGATGCCGGCCTCTTCGGCGGCGCGGCGCGCGAGCGGAGAGGCGCGCAGCTTGTGGCCGTCGCCCGCGTCGGCGTCAGCAGCGGGCGCGGAGGGCTCGCGGACGCGGCGGCGGCGCGGCGATCGCAGTCGGCGCGGCACTGGGATTCGCGGACATCGCAGGATGCACGTGCAAATCGCCCGCGGATCCGTCGGTCACGACGGCAGCTCGGCGCGATCGATCTCTTCGGCGTCTCTTTCTTCTCCGCGGCCTTCGGCTTGATCGCGATCGGCTTGGGCAGACTCCGGAGTAGCAGCCGCTTCCGTGCCCGGATCTTCCATCGCGGCGTGCGAACTGCGGTTTCGTCGTCGGATTTGGATTCTTTCGCGCCGGCGGATTTCATTGTCGCTATCACCGCGCCGACCGGCGCGCTCTCGCCTTCGTTCAATTTGATCTGATCGAGCACGCCCTCGTCGAACGACTCGAGCACCATGTCGGCCTTGTCGGTCTCGACTTCGGCGATCGCCTCGCCGCGCGCGATCTTGTCGCCGGGATGCTTGAGCCAGCGGAGGATCTTGCCTTCCTCCATCGTGTCCGAGAGCTTGGGCATCGTGATTTCGTTGCTCATGATTTCTCGCCCAGCACGATCAGGTCAGTTGCTCCGCCGCCTTGACGATATCGCCGGCGCTCGGCAGCGACGCGTGCTCGAGATGCTTGTTGTACGGCATCGGACTATCGAGCGCGGCGACGCGCACGACCGGCGCGTCGAGCGAGTCGAAGGCGGCCTCGTGAATCTGCGCGGCGATTTCAGCGCCGGCACCGCCGGTGCGCCATCCTTCGTACACGACGATTGCGCGGCCGGTCTTTTTCACCGACGCGACGACGGTCGCCATGTCGAGCGGATTCAGCGTGCGCAGATCGACTATCTCGGCGTCGATGCCGGAATTCTCGAGCACTTCGGCCGCCGCGATCGCGTCGTAAACGCACTTCGAGTAAGTGACTATAGTCACATCCTTACCCTCGCGGATTACATTTGCCTTGCCGAACGGCACCATGAACTCGGGATCCTCGGGGACTTCGCCCTTGACGCCGTATAGTGACTCGTGTTCGAGGAACATCACCGGATCGATCTGGCGAATAGCGGTTTTGAGCAGTCCCTTGGCGTCGGCGGGCGTGGCCGGTATCACGACGCGGAGGCCGGGGCAGTGGAGGAAGTACGCTTCGAGGCTCTGGCTGTGCTGCGCGCCGAGCTGATGACCGCCGCCCTGCGGCGCGCGAATGACTATAGGTACATTGGCCTTGCCGCCGAACATGAAATGTATTTTGGCGGCGCTATTGACTATTTGATCGATAGCCAGCAGCGCAAAGTTGATAGTCATCAGTTCGACTACAGGCCTGAGCCCGCCCATCGCGGCGCCGACGCCGGCGCCGACAATAGTCAGTTCGGAAATCGGAGTGTCGCGGACGCGCTTCTCACCATAGACAGCAAGCAGACCGTCGGTAACCTTGAACGCGCCGCCGAAGTAGCCGACCTCCTCACCCATGATGAAGACCCGCTCGTCGCGATCGAGTTCCTCGCGCAGGGCCTGATTCAGTGCTTCGCGGTAAGTGATCTGCGCCATCTTGGATTTAGCTTCGCGCTCTATCTGTCTTCCGACGCGTAAACGCCCTTGCCGAGTTCATCCATCGAGGGCTCGGGGCTCTCGTCGGCGAACTTGACCGCGTCGTCTATAGTGGCGATGACTTCGTTCTCGACCTCGGTCGAGTTTCGATTCGGTGGCGCGCTTCTCGGTCAGCAAGCGGCCGCGCAGATTCTTGATCGGATCGCGCTCCTGCCAGATTCTCTCCTCGCGCTTGGAGCGGTACTCCGCCGGATCGGACATCGAATGACCGCGGAACCGATACGTGACCGCCTCGATCAACGACGGCCCGTCACCGGCGCGCGCGCGCGCGACCGCTTCCATCGTGGCGCCATAAACGTCGAGCACGTCCATCCCGTCCACCCGCACACCCGGCATCTTGTACGGCTCGGCGAAGCGGTAGAGCTCCTCCTGGCTGATCGCATTCTGGACCAGCGTGCCCATCCCGTAAAAATTGTTCTCGCAGATGAAAACCAGCGGCAGCTTCCACAGCGACGCCATGTTCAACGTCTCGTGAAACGCGCCCTGCGGCAAGCGCGCCGTCGCCGAAGAAGCAGCAGACGACTTCGGGCCCTTCGTTGTAGCTGACCGCGAGCGCGAGGCCGCATGCGATCGGCAATCCGCCGCCGACGATCGCGTAACCGCCCATGAAGCGCAGGTCCTGATCGAACAGATGCATCGAGCCGCCGCGGCCGTGCGAGATGCCGGTCAGCCTTGCCGAACAGCTCGGCCATCACGACCCGCGGCTCGGCGCCCTTGGCGAGGCAATGCCCGTGCTCGCGATAGGTCGAGACGACGTAGTCCTTGTCGTAGAGCGCGTAAATCGAGCCGACGGCGACCGCTTCCTCGCCGGCATAGAGATGACAGAAGCCGGTGATCTTCCCGCGGCTGTACATCTCGGCAGTCTTCTCCTCGAAGCGCCGGATGAGCGTCATGCGCCGATAAAGGTCGAGAAGCTGACTCTCGTGAAGAGTCAGCAGCGCGTGCTGAGCAGTATGCTTGTCGCGTTCGAGCGCCATCGTGGATCAAGCGTAACGCGATCGGAGATAGGGGTAAACGAGGTGAGTTTTGATTCCCTCGCCCCCTGTGGGGAGAGGGTTAGGGTGAGGGACATCTGTGCCGCGCGATTGTCTGTTGCGCGGCACATTCTGAATCTCGGAGAATTTGGTCCCTCACCCGCCGCGCGCGGACGCACGTCGGCCTCTCCCCTCGTAGGGAGAGGCAATTAGGAATCAAATAGTGGGCGTTGTGCCGATGCTGCTACTGGCTGGAATGAGCGGCGATGGATTGGCGACGGGCCCAGCTTGATCAGCGTCTGCATATGCTCGTTGGTGCAGTAGCCTTTGTGTTGCGCGAAGCCGTAGCCGGGGTATTGGCCGTCGAGATCCACCATCATGCGGTCGCGCGTGACCTTGGCGATGATCGACGCGGCGGCGATGCAGAAGCTCTTGCGATCGCCGCCGACGATCTTTGTCTGCGGAAGTTCGAGGCTCGGGATCAGCCGGCCGTCAACCAGTACGTGGCCCGGCGTCATGCAGAGTGCTGCGAGTGCGCGGCGGCTCGCGGACATCGTCGCCCAATAGATATTGAGGCGATCGATTTCGTTGACCTCGGCGATTCCGACGCCGATCGCGATTGCGCGCTCGCTGATCGGTATGAAGAGTTCTTCGCGCTGCTCGTGCGTCAACTGTTTCGAATCGTGCACGCCGGTGATGAACGTCTCCGGTGCGAAGACGACCGCGGCGGCGACCACCGGACCTGCCATCGGGCCGACGCCGGCTTCATCGACGCCGGCGACAGCGTCGATGCCGAGTTTCCAGAGCCGTCGTTCGTAGCGCAGGTCGGGTCGCTTGCTCATTACGCCATCCGTTTCAGACGCGCCTTGCGAATCGTTTCGGCTGCATCGTCGGGATCCTGGATTTCGTGGAGGCGGATAGCGTAGTCGGCGCTCGCGGCGGACGCGATAGTGACGTCGCCGAGCCCGAACATCCGCTGGAAGACGCGCTTGTCGACTTCGACCGAGCGGATGTCAGCCAGTTCCATCTCGCGCCGGCGCGACGCGACCAGCCCGCGCTTTTCGATCAGGCGATCGGAGGTGAGACTCCAACTGACGGTTCGCGCGCGAATCATCGTGACGAGCCAGGTCAGCACGCCGACGCCGACTACCGCGAAGCCCGCCTGGGTCGGTATCTGGACATTTTGGAACTTGCCGTAGAGCAAGCGGCTGCCGAAGGCGATCAAAACTCCGCCGACCAGGAAACCGTTGGCGTAGTACCACAGCGAAGGACGGAACGTGGCGAGCGCGTACTCGCGCACGGCCGACGGCTTGGGCGCGAACATCCGCGTGCCGCATCGCGAGCAGAAGGCACGGCCTTGCTGGTTGTCGTTACCGCACTGGGGACATCTCATCGCGCGCGCCGCCTCATGCCGCCGCATCGAACTGAGTCGCTAGTCGATGCGATTATGATGATGGGTGGTGTGCCGCGTCAATCGAACGGCGCCGCAACTGGCTTGAATCTGCACATGTCGTGGTAATCGTCGATCATGAAATTCGGACTATTCGGAATCAACAACGGACCGTGTGCGTTTCCCAAATGCGCCGCCAGCGTCGCGCGCGCGGCTGAAGACGCGGGCTTCGAAAGCGTGTGGACCGGCGAGCATGTGATACTGCCGGACCCGCAGGCGCCGCCCTCGCCGGTGGCAGCGGATTATCCGATGCTCGACCCGGCAATCTCGCTGGCGTTCGTCGCGGCGCATACGACCAAGATTCGGCTCGGCACCGGCATCATCATATTGCCGCAGCGCAACCCGGTGGTGCTCGCCAAGGAGCTTGCGTCGACCGACGTGCTGTCGAACGGGCGGCTGATCTTCGGCATCGGCGTCGGATACCTGAAGCCGGAGTTCGACGCGATCGGCGCGCCGTTCGATCACAAGGGCGCGCGCTCGGAGGAATGGCTGGCGGCGATGATCGCGTTGTGGTCGATGCCGAAGCCGGAGTTCGCGGGCAAATGGATCAAGTTCAAGGGCGTCAATGCGATGCCGCGGCCGGTGCAGAAGCCGCATCCCGAGATCGTCTTCGGCGGACATACGAAGGAGGCGTTCAGCCGTGCGGCGCGTCTGGCCAAGGGATGGTACGGGTTTGCGCAGGACCTGGACGGGACGGCGAAGTGCGTCGAGGGACTGCGGGCGGCGTGCAAGGCGTCGGGGCGTCGGTTCGAGGACCTCGAGATAAGCATCACGCCGAGTCCGCGAGTGAAGGTCGATCGCGACACTGCGAAGCGCTACGCCGACCTGGGCGTGGGTCGGCTGATCCTGCTGCAACGCGGCGCGGACGAAGCGGCGCTGCTCGAAGGTCGTCGAGCGACGTTGCGCGGGAGCTGATCGGCAAGAGCTAACTCACAGTTAACAACCGACACCAGGCGGTCATAATAGGACGTTGGATGTCCCACGAGCGCGACGCAGCGCATTGATGAGTCGCGTTCGCGTCGCGACCGTCATTTTTCGGTCGTAGTGGCAAAATCCTACCGTCTGCGGCGTTCAATTCTAGTCGCAGACCGCTTTATTCGTGTGACATTCAGGCCCGCGTCACCCTCGGCACGCAGCTTGCGATAAGCCCTCTCGTGAGTTCGCCAAGGGCAATCACACGAATCAAAAAAAGAAAGCTGAAAGAGGGAGCTGACAGATGCTGAAAAATGACAGCAGTCACGTGCTGACGGTTAAGGAACTCTCTGACTACCTGAAGGTTCATCCGTCGACGATATACAGGCAGCTCAAGCGCGGGCGGCTACCGGCGTTCAAGGTTGGCAGCGACTGGCGCTTCAATATCGAATCGATCGACCGATGGCGTCTGGAGCAGGACGCATTCAAAGAGCTGTAGGACGGCCGGCGCGCGTAGTGGGGAGACGCGGGCGTCGCTGGGGGAAGAGGGGAGTCACGCAGAGGGGCGCCCGAAAGGGCGCCCGGCGTGGCTAATTTTCGAGGTCAGTGGGGCGGGCCGCCGTGCCCGCCAAGGTTGAGGAGTGTGAGCGTCGAGGAGAGATTATGCGATTGACGATTGTAGCGGGATTGATCATGGGCCTGTCGCTGGCAGTCCAGTCGATGCTAGGCGCGCACGCCAGGGCGAAAGTCGGTGATGCGGCGAGCGCAGTACGCGCGCATGTCCGCGTGGTCGCGCCGTGGTATATCGCGGCGAATGATCGGAAGAGCGGACGGAGGTTCGCGAGCGGCGACGTCGCTTCGTCAGGATGACAAATTCAGGTCTCGCGTTGCGCGGCTTCGATCAGACGGTTCTGATTGCGCCGGTCGAGGCTTCGTCGGCGGGGCCGACGAAATCGAATGCGAGCCATCCGCGCAGCGGATCGACGCGGCTGACCTGCACCATTATCGGCATCTGATTCGGCAAGCGTGGGCGCGCCGTGCAGGGTCCCGCGCACCGTGTAATCGACGAGTTCCGCACTCTGGCCTTCGCGTGCGACGTAGGCGAGCAGCGGACCGTCCTGGGCGTGACGTTCGAGGTAGCGGAGAATCCAGTAGCGCTTCGCACGTCGTTCGAGTTCGCGGCCGGACGCTTCCGCGTTCTCGGCGCCTGCGAGCACGGCCAACAATTCATCGACGGTATAAATCGCAGTGTCGTGATCGCGATTCGCTAGCGCGCCTAGCAGTTGCCGCTGCAAAACCAGGTCGGCGTAGCGGCGGATCGGCGAGCTCAACTGCGCGTAAAAGTCGAGTCCGATTCCGGCATGATACTCCGGATGCAACGACAGCCGCGGGCGCATCGACGCCATATCGCCTCCGCCCAGTTGCGGCTGCACGCGATAAATGATCGGAATTCGATTCGTGGCGGCGTAGCGAGCCGCGACGAAATTGCTCAGCACCATGAACTCCGCCACCAGCGTGCGACCGGGAGACGCGTTGTCGAGCACCGTGATTTCCACGTCGTCGCCGCGCACGCGGACCTTTGCCTCGCGCCGCTGCACGAGCACAGCGCCTGCGGTTCGTCGCCGTTGACGAAGCTTGATCGCCGCGGCATTGAGGCGAGAGATGGTCGCGCGGTTTCGTCGGCGTCATCTCCTGATTCCAGAAAACGATCGACCTGGTCGTAGTCGAGTCGGCGCATGATTGGGATTCGCGCGGGATAGATCGAAGCGTCGAGCAGCTCGCCGTCCGCCGACAATCGCACGTCGGTGGTCATCACGGGTCGATCTTCGCCTTCAATCAGACTCGCGGCACGGCATGAGATCGGATCGGGCAGCATCCTGATGGTTGTCTCAGGCAGATAGACCGTGGTCGCGCGAGATGCGGCCTCCTGATCCATCGCACCGCCCTTCGCGACGAAGTCCGCGACCAGCGCGATATGCACGCGCACGCGGATGCCGCCGTCGGCGAGCGCCTCGCAACTGAGTGCGTCATCGACCTCGACGGTATCTTCGTCATCGACGGTGACAGCGAAGCCGCCGTCGGAAATCGCGCGTGGTCCGGGCACCGCCTCGGACTGCCTCTTTCATCACCGCGTCGCTGAACTCGTCCTTGAGGCCGGCGATGAATGCGAAGCGCGGTACGCGCAGCGGTGCGCCGAGTCGCTCGAGAATTTCGAATGCCGCTTCCGCCGGATCGACCTCGGGCGCCGCCTGCGCGAGCATCTGGGTCATGTCGCGGCTGCGCGTGAACGGATTTTTGAGATAGCGCGACGAGCTCTTCGATAAGCGCGGCCGCCTCGTCGGCGGGCGGCTTCTCGGCGCCGATGAGGACGTCGCGCAGACTGCTTCTGGATTTTTCGATAGTCGTCGCTGCGCGCACGAATCCGATCGTTCTGTATCCGCAGCCGCTCGACCTGTTCGGGCGTGCGCGGCACGAAGTCCATGTGGCGGCGGACGAAGTAGGTGCGATCGTTCAGCAAAGCTTCGAGCATCACGGAGGCGGCCGCATTCGAGCGTCGCCCGAAAAACAAATCGGCGAGTTCCGCGGCCGAAAAACTGCGGCTCTGTTCCTGCGCGACCTGCCACAGCAATTCGAGATCGAGTTCGGCGGCAAGCTCTGCGCGCTCGTGTTCGAGCTCCGCGAGCGTCTCGGCGACGTTCTCGCGATCGGCGTGTCGATCCGGATGGCGCATCAGGACGAGATCGCGCGGGACCAGTCGTTCATGACCCGCGGAATCGATCACCGCGAGATGGCGTTCCTGCTCGCGGGTGACGAGCGCAGCCTTAAGCCGGCCCTGATCGAGGTACTCGATGATAGTGCCGGTAAATTTAACTGGTGATGACACGTCGGAATTCATTTTGACGACCGCAGCGAGCTAAGACTATATGGAAGGACGAACATTCGCCGGAAAGTGTATTGAGAGAGGCCACTTGAGCAGAAAGATTCACATCGAGGTGCCCGACGAGTTGTTCGGCAACTGATGCGGGTCGCGGAGGCGATGGGGATATCGAATCCCGAAGAGGCCGCGACGGTTGGGCTAGCCGAGTGGGTGTCGCGCCGCAAGTCAGAGCTGGACGATCGTGATCCGAACGAAAAGTACGAAGTCAACGAGGCACTTGATGAACTTCTCGAAAAGAAAAAGTAATTTTTCAATCCTTTCAGTGTTCGCCGCCGAGTTGGGCGTCGCCGCACTGATAGTTGCCGCGTTGCCTGGCTTGACCAACTCGATCGCGCGCGCGTCGGGCGCGGGTCTCGAAGTGGAAGTCCCGTTCGAGATCAAGGCGTCTGAAGGCGCCCGGCCTCGTCGCGCCGTACTTTCTGCAGGACAACCACGGCACGATGGTGGTGTCGGATCAGGCGGGCGGAGTTTACTCGGTCACGTTCGCGGGCAAGGTGACGCGCGCTCGCGGACAAGACGAAGATCAAGAACCCGGCCGGAGTCGCAGTTGGTCCGGCGGGATTCGGGTCGTATGAGGGCAGCGTTTTCGTCCTCGCCGCGAGTCGGCGGTATCAAAGGGACCGTGCGAGGTCGAACGTATCGACAAATCGGGCGCGTCAGCACGTTCGCGAAACTGCCCGATGCAGCTGCGACCGACATGCCGCGACCTGGAATTCGGCGCGGCGAATCGCCGTTTGCGGGCAAGCTGTACGCCGCAGCCAGCGGCAACGCCTCGATTTACGCGATCGACTCGTCGGGCAAGGCGAGCGTGTTCGGCACCTACAACAAGCCGGTCCCGTTCGAGCTGACGACGATATACATTTCCACCCTCGTCCGATTCGAAAGCGGCGGGCATGATGCTGATCGGGATGCGTGCGAAGGGAGGTTTTGCGGCGAAGGTCGGCCGCATCGCGATGGTCGGCGCCGACGGCAAGATGAAGGACGACGTTTACCTGGTCGGATTCATCCGCCCGTCGGGCTTCGCGTGGTCGCCGTCCACCTTCGGCTCATACAGCGACGAATTGCTGATCGCGGACACGCGGCAAACTCGCATCCGAGAACGACAACGAGCGAGACGGCACGGTCTATCCGAGTGGAGAAAGGGATCTCGCGCGTTCGTTCGCCTCGGGCCTGATGGATCCTACCGACATGAAATTCATCGGCAACAAGGCGGTGATTTGCGATCCCGCCGAGAAGGGCAAGGGGCAGGGCGCGATCGTGATTATCTCGTCGATGCTGTAGGCGCGAACTATTCGATCAGTGCCACGGTTCGCTGACGACTTGTGTATCGCCGGTCTCGCGATCGACCAGCAGCATCTCGACGTGGTTGTACTGTCCCTTGGGGAAGAAGACGTAGCCGCTGACGGTAAAGTCCTTGCGCACTTCCTCGGGCTTGAGTGAGACCGCTTCGAGCTGCTGATTGGCCTGCTGGTTGGCTTTCGACTGTCCTCTCTCAGCGCCGCTGAAAATCGCCGCCGGCAGCTCCGAACGCGGTGCCGACCAACGCGCCTGCGCCGGGAGATCCGAAGCCCCACCATCCAGCCGAACGTCCCGCCGCACCGGCGATAGCACCGGCACCCGCACCGACGGCGGCGCCGCCAACGCCGCTGATCGCCGCGCTCTTCACTGCGCCTTCGAGTTCGTTGGCGCCGCCGGCCTGGCGGGCGGCTTCACCCGGCGGAAGTGGCGCCACTCGCTCGCCGGCGTCATTGAGCGCGAAGATCTGGCTGGGAATCACGGAGCGCGGCGCATCGGTGCCGTTCGCGACCGACACATAAACGGGAGTTACTTCGCCGACGGTCGGCGCGGCCGCGACGCTTACCGCGAACTCGCCCTGCTCGCGGTGTCGCGACGACATTGGGCGTATGCGCAATCGGCGCCGGCGCCACAGCGCATCCGGCAATCGCGACAATCATCGCGACGGCTCCGGCTCGCAGTGCAGCAAGGCGATTTTTCATCAGCGTCACGAATGCAAACCCCTGCTCTTCATTTCAGTCGATGGCGCGAGGCAAGTCTATACCCCGCACGGCTCGCATCATTAGACGTTGCTTGCGTGGCAGGACGTTTCAGATGAATGAACGTTAATTTGATGCGCCTCTTTCGAGGCTTTTCCGGCAGGCTCTGCTAGGATTCACTCGATGAACCCGGACGATATGCAGCGCCCGAAAAACGCAATCGTAATCCTGCTCGACAGTCTCAATCGTCACATGCTCGGCGCGTACGGCGGGCGCGAGTTCGCCACGCCCAATCTCGACGGTTTCGCGCGGCGCGCGATTCGCTTCGACCGTCACTACTCGGGATCGCTGCCGTGCATCCCGGCGCGTCACGATATTCTTTGCGGCGCGATCGATTTTTTGTGGAAGCCGTGGGGCTCGATCGAAATCTGGGAGCGTCCGCTGACCGCGCTATCTTCGCGCGGCCGGCGTCGTCACCAAGCTGGTCTCGGATCATCCGCATCTGTTTGAAGTCGGCGGCGAAAACTATCACACCGATTTCACCGCGTGGGATTACCAGCGCGGGCATGAGAGCGACCCGTGGCAGACGCGGCCCGATCCGAGCTGGATGGGCGCGCCGTCGTTCGCGCGCGGGCATACGCCGTACGACAACTCGCGCGGCTACTTTCGCGATGAGGCGGATTTTCCGGGACCGCGCACGATGGCGGCGGCGACCGAGTGGCTCGAGCATTCGGCGCGCAGTCACGATCGTTTCATGCTGTTCGTCGACGAGTTCGATCCGCACGAGCCGTTCGATACGCCGGAGCCGTACGCCTCGATGTACGATTCGTCGTGGCAGGGTCCGCACATGATCTGGCCGCCGTACGTGCGCGGCGCGCTGGCGCATGGCGTGCTCACACATGAGCAGGCGCGGCAAATTCGCGCGTGCTACGGCGCGAAGCTCACGATGATCGACACGTGGCTGGGCAAGCTGCTCGCGGCAATCGAGCGCGGCGGATTCTACGACGACACCGCGGTGATCGTATGCACCGATCACGGGCATTACCTCGGCGAGAAGGACATCTGGGGCAAGCCCGCGGTGCCGATTTACGAACCGCTCGGGCATACGCCGTTGTTGATTGCGATGCCGGGAGTGAGCAACGGAAATGTCGATGCGCTGACGACTAATGTCGATATCTGCGCGACGCTCGCGGAAATTTTCGGCGTCGAGATGACGCATCGTACGCATGGGCGCTCGATGCTGCCGCTGATGACCGGCGAGGCGCGCTCGATTCGCGACTGGGCGCTCGCGGGAATATGGGGACGCGAGGTTCATCTGATCGATGCGGAGTCGAAGTACGCGCGCGCGCCGTCGGGCGACAACGCGCCGCTCAGCCTGTGGTCGAATCGATGGTCCACGATGCCGATACATCACATGCCGCAAATCCAGATGCCGCCGCCGGACGAGCGGGCAGTGCTCGACCGGATGCCGGGCGCAGCGGATTCCAGTAATCCGCCAGCCGTATCGCGCCGGCGACCTGCTGCCGTTCTGGGCGATGGGCAAGTTCAGTGGTAATCATTTGTATCGCGTGCGTGACGATCCCGCGGAAGAAGCGAACCTCGCGGGCAGCGCTGAAGAAAAGCGAGCGGCCGAGAAACTTCGCGCAGCGTTGATCGAGATGGAAGCACCGAAAGATCAACTGGAGCGCCTGGCGCTCGCGTAACATCGAACAGGAGGAATCCGATGGCAGCAAAAATTGTTGGTGGATGCATGTGCGGTGCGGTTCGTTACGAGTCCGCGACCGACGCCGTGATGCAGGCAAGCTGTTACTGCCGTGATTGCCAGCGATCGACGGGCAGCGCGTTCGCGCCGGTCCTGCTGGTCCCCAAGGAGGCGTTCAAGCTGACCAAGGGAGAGTTGAAGCAGTACGAGGTGACCGGCGACAGCGGCAACAAAGTCAGCCGCGGCTTCTGCGCCAACTGCGGCTCGCCGATCATGAGCCTGCTGTCGGGCATGCCGTTCACGGCAATCAAGGCGAGCAGCCTGGACGATCCAAATCAGTTTCAGCCGACCGCGAGCATCTTCGTCGCCAGCGCGCCGGCATGGGCACCGCATTTCCCGGGAGTGACGACGTTCCCGCGAAACCCCGGCTGATTCGGCTCGCGAAACCTCACTTCAGGATCTGAAACAGGTTGCTGTAGTCGTCAGTCCAGAGCCGGACCTTGCGCTGCGAGTCCAACGGCTGTCAGCCGGCGTGCGAATGCTGCTCGGCCCAGGACTGAATTATTGCGCGCAAGAACTATCCAGTCGCTGGGTTTGACCAATGGACCGCTCGGCTGATGAATTCTTCCGGATCTCATGCCGAAGTGATTGGCGATTTCCCGAATTACGGGCTGAAGGTCGAGATAGCGGTTGGTGACGTGGATCGCGAGGACTCCGTCGGGATTCAATTCGCGCAAGTAAACCTCGAAGGCTTCGATGGTCAGCAGATGCACCGGTATCGCGTCGCCCGAGAACGCGTCGAGTACCAGCACGTCGAACGACTGCGGAGTTCCAATAGCCAGCTCGCGTTCCATCGAAAGCCGCGCGTCGCCCGGCACGATATCGATTTGCGCGCGCGAATCCCGCAGATAGCTGAAGTACCCGTTCTGACCCGCGGCGATTTTCGTGACGGCAGGATTGATCTCGTAAAAGCGAAAGTAGTCTCCCGATAGGCCGTACGCTGCGATGGTTCCGACACCCAGGCCGATCGCGCCCACGCGGAGTGCGCGTTCGTCAGGATCGTGCGCGAAGCGCCGCGGATGATTGAGCAAAAGTCAATCCGATGGCGCTGTCACGACCATAGTAGGTAGTAGGTTCGTGTCTCTTGTCGGCGGCGGAATATTGCTCGCCATGTATGATCTGCCCGTGCCGCAGCATGTAGTAATGGTCTTCGGGGTCCTGACTATCGACTGAGTAAACGGCAAGCGTGCCATAGAAGTTGCGACTGGCTATCAGGCTGTTAGCGCGATTCCCTTCGATGTTAACAATCAGCATGCCGCCGACGATCAACAATCCCAGGATTGCGCATCCCTGTAGTATTGAACCCGGCCATCTTCGGGCTATCGGCGAATTCCTTTGAAACGCCACCGCGGACATCAGTCCCACCGCAACGAATCCGGGAAGTAAGTGCGATAGTTCTCGAGAGACTGATCCAGCACTGACTGTTACGCCGATCAGTTCCGGCAGCACGAGTGCGCCCGATAGGATCGTCATCGCGACTACCGGCCTGCGTTCGTGAACCCACGAGCTGGGATCTCGCATCAGAACGATGAAGAGCAGCAGCAGGCTGGTCCAGATTGCAAGGTGAAACTCCCACAAGCCGGTGAATAGCCATGGCGCAATCGCGACTACGAAGATGCCGCCGAGCGCGCCGCCTATCGCTACCATCAGATAGAAGGATGTCAGATATCGCTCATGCGGCTTCAGCCTGACCAACTCGCCGTGACAAACCATGCAGATCGCGAATAGCAACATCGAGTAACTGACTATTTGGACCACGATACTGGCGTCGGAGCTGCATAGGACGACAAGTGCGAGAAATACCGCGACGCCCAAGGCCGGATGGAAGATGCTGCGGCGATACCATCGCGGATTGTCGAAACAGATGACGAACGAGAACAGGTAAATCGCCAGCGGCAGCACCCACAAAAACGGGATGACGGCGACCTGCTGGCAGATTTGGTTGGTCGTAGCCAGCAGCATCACTGACGGGACCGTCGCCAAGGCGATCCAAAGTATGAGAGTCGATCGAGCAGGCCCTGAGACGGATCGTTCAAACGCAGCACCATCAAGCTTGACGGGCGATGCAACATGATAGATATGCCGCGCGGATAGTCCTACACCTACTGCAAACCCTAAGAATAACAGTGACCAGACGATCGCCTGCGCTTTCAGAGTTAGAGCCGGTTCTACTATAAATGGATAGGTTATGAGGGCTAGTAGCGAGCCCACGTTCGACAGTGCATACAAGCGATATGGCGATCTATTATCATGCGATAGAGCGAACCATGCTTGTAGGAGAGGGCCGGTGGTGGAAAGGACAAAAAATGGGAGTCCTATGCTGACCAGTAAGAGGATGAAAATTCTCACGACGGGAAAGTCGAGACTAAGAGGCTTCCAGGCCGGACCAGGCGTGATTGGCGATTGCCATATCAGGGCGAGAGCGCCCATCAGCAAGACGCAGGCGGAGACAATCGCTAGGTGAACAATCACCTGCCGGCGCGGTTGCAGCCGAGTTGCGACCAGATGCGAGTATGCGTATCCAGCGACCAGAATCAACTGAAAGAACGACATGCAGGTGAGCCAGACGGCCGAAGTACCGCCGAACCAGGGCAGTATGTATCGCGCGATTAGTGGTTCAATTTGGAACAGCAGGAATGCGCCGGTGAAGATTGTAATAGCATAGGTGAGCATCGACGGACTTAGCTTGCAGCAGGCCGTGAGCCTCCGGAGCTATCCATGGAACGGAGCAATTATGCGGCCAGCTAATGGCCATGCCCTCCGTGACCGCCGAAACCGCGACCGCCTCCGCCGAAATTACGCCCGCCTCCTCCGCCGTGGTGTCCACCGCCTCCTCCTCCGCCACCGCCAAAATGTGGAATGGGAGCGACTCCGCCGATCCAGAAAATTGGAGGAGGAAAAAAGCCACCGTTCAAAGCATTCAACGACGCGATCTGCTGGTCGTCCGATTGGGCGGCGTACTGTGCGGTATCGTTCTCGTGCTGCGACGCCATCTCGTAGCGATCGAAGTCGCTCTGATGACCTTCGTACACGCATCCGCAGACGTCGGGGTCGTAGTACCAATAGACCGTGCCCGATTGCGCTGCGTAGCTGCGAATCTCGTGCGGCGGCAGGTCCTCAACGAGTCCGACCTTGTCGTCACTGTCGAGTTGGACAGTGGTGAAGCCGGCGTCTGAGAGCATAGCCTCGGTCTTGCGGATGGTCTCCGGCTTCGCAGCTTCATAGCGACGGTATGCAGCACAGCCCGACACGGTCAGCGCCAACAGAACTGCAACGATGAGCCGTTTGTATGGCAAGCATGGTCGATCATATATGCATCGCGCGCGAGACTGAATGAACAATCTTCGAGAGCACGCTGTATCTTCGCGCGCAGGCGCGTTTATGATTTAACGATCCTGCGCGCGCGATGAGCCGGGGTGGCGAAATGGCATACGCAGAGGACTTAAAATCCTCTGGACCTAACGGTCCGTGCGGGTTCGAGTCCCGCCCCCGGCATTGAAAATAAGGGTTTTCTCCGGCCGCGGCGTCGCGAGCGGGGTTAACCGACTCGTTTGACAGCCACAATTGACAGCCACGGGATTTGCGTTCGTCTCACTTGTGCGAACTTCGGGACGGATCAGGTGTCCGGGCGACGTCGCCTGAGGTGGCTATGTCGATATCGACTGTCTTTGCCACAGTAAGAAAGAACAAGCTCGGATCCTTCATGCCCCAATCGACGTACGGCACTGAAAAGTGACACGCGGCGGTCAGGCTGTTTCCGGCGAGCCGCCCTCGAACGTCCGTGACGATTTGGTGTCCAGCGCCGTGAATTGTCAGGACGCCGTCCAGCTTTGCTTGAAACTGACCGTCCTTCTCCAGTTTGCCGATCGCGTGGCGTGGCGTGAAAACAATTTCAGGATATTTCTGAGCTTCGAGAACACTCTCTCGCATGTCATTGTCACGCGCGCCGATGCCCGTGTCGCCGCTCCTGGCGTCGACGACGATGGAACCGCTCGCTTCTCCGGTGGTGAGATCGGCGCTGATCGTTCCGTGCGCTAGTTTGAATTTTCCATGCGTGGCATGGAGCGCGCCCGGTAAGCGAAACTCGACCAGGGTTTTCGCCGGATCGAGTTCCAGCGTTCCAGACAGCGATTCCGCCGACGCCGCACCATGAACCAAGACCGCTATGGTCGTCAGGTATGTGAAGGCGCAACTTCTGATGACATTTATGGCGCGGCGCGCCATGCTCAAAACTTCGGTCCAGAAGCCGGTTGAGGCATGCATCAACTCGAGGGTCGATGAGTCTTTTGCCTTTCTTAAGTTCATTGTCTACTCACTACAACGATTTATTTCGTAGTGTGAGTCAGTGTGCAGGCAGTGCGAGCTGCGACGCCCACTTGAGGAGCGCCTGCTTCTGGTCGTCGGCAAGGCGCGCAGAGTGATCGAGCGCCGTGTAGTCTCCCGGCGGCATCGAACCAGCGCTGACAGACTGTTCGATATTCTTCAGTGCTTCGGATTTTTTCTGCGCGTCGTAGGTCTGCCAATCGGAAAAATTCAGCACCCCGCGCGCCGAGTTGGCAGCAAGGTATGTAGGTGAAACAGCCGCATACCATGGCGCTTTGCCTCCTGAGGAATGGCACTGGAAGCATGACTTCTCAAGGATCGTGTTCACTTGCGAGTCAGTGCTGACTGTATTGGTAGAATTCGGTACCGTCGTTTCGGGCGTCGCCGCCTGCTGAGAGCTTGAACAGCCCGCGATCAAGACAGCTAGAGCTAAAAGCCATGCTATCGGTAGGAAGGTCTTGAGCATCGTCATCCTTTCTAGTCGTCGAGACTAACGAAGCGGATAAGTCCTGCGCATAAGAAGATCATTCCTATGCCTAAGGTCGCCGCCAGAGGCTGCAAGGTCGCGGACGGCGGCTGGTTGCGAATCATCAAATCGTTGAACGCCTGCATCGTCCATGTCGTTGGTAGCCATCGAGCGAGTTCGCGCATCCATCCGGGCTCGAAGTCCAGCGGCCACCAGCATCCGCCGATTGCCGCCATCGACATGCTGATGGTCACGCCCAATGACGGCACCGAGTCGTGCGCGGTTGCAATAGAGGCGACCACCAGTGCTAGCGCTGCAGCCGCGAAAGAGATCCCGACCGTCGGTATGATCAAGGCTAGAGGATTGCGCCCAAGCGAGATTCCGAACAGCGCCCATCCGACCGCGAACAGCAACGCCATTTGCGCGATCCCGACGATGAACCGCGCGAATAATTTTCCCAGCAGCAGACCTGTGAGCGGCGCGCCGCTGACCTGGAGGCGCTTCAAGGTACCCCAATCGCGCTCATCGAAAAGTGTCAGCGCTATTCCCAGCATCATGCCGATCAGTAGAAACGTGACGCCGAATCCGGGGACGTACTGATCGAAGGCGTTCATAGTCACGGCTTCACCCTCGATCGCAGGTTTCTCGACGAATCCGAGATCGCCTGGAAGCCCGAGCGCTTGAGGCGCGCCGAAGGACTCGATTTGCGATTGGGCCGCCGTTCTCGCTTGTTCGGTGATCCTTCGGCATAACTCGTCGATACGAAGCTCGAGAGCGTTGACCTCGACTCGCCTGACGGGGTCGACGAACAGAATCAGCCGGGGCTGGCCGCCCGCGGCGACGGCCACGCTGGTTCCCGCCGGAATCACTATCGCGACGGGCGTCCGGTCACGTCGACTTACCAGTCGTCGTGCTTCGTCGGGGTCGTCGAGCATCTCCAACGCGACGCCGTGCTCCCTGCGCAAAGCCTCAACTATTCCGTGGGCTACTTTTCCGTGATCGAGGTCGACCAGGGGCAGCCGAAAAGAATTCGCAGCACCGCCGTACAGACTCCCGAGCGAGTATCCGGCGACCGTGATGATCACGACCGGCGCGAACAGCAGCATGAACAGGACGATCGGATCCTTGACCAGCAGCCGCGCCTCGTTTTGCGCGGTGAGCCATATCGCACGAAGCATGGAAGTAACTCGCACGCTCAGATCACCTGGTCGCGCAACGTGTGACCCGTCAGCGCGATGAACGCGTCCGACAGATTCGGGCTGTGCAGGTTGAAGTCGACGACATTCACGTCCAGGGTCCGAAGTCCATGCAGCACCTCCGCGACCTGCGCGAAACTGTTCATCTCGAGGATCGCCTTGCCCTCGCTGACGGTGGTTCCTATTTCACGCACCCCGGCAAGGCTGCCGAAGCGGCCGTCCGGCAACTGCCCGCGATAGGTCAGCTCGATGCGAGGCCGGCTGCCTCCGAGCGAAATCACCTTTTCGAGATCGCCCTCGGCGATCAGTTTGCCGCGATCGATCAGCAGCACGCGATCGCAAATGCGCTCCGCCTCTTCCATGTAGTGGGTGCTGTAAATCACGCCCGCGCCCGCATCGGCATAGTGCCGAATCCGCGTCAGTAACTGTTCGCGCGACTGAAGATCGACGCCAACCGTAGGTTCGTCCAGCAACAGCACGGGCGGACGATGGACAATTCCACAGGCCAGGTTCAGCAGCCGTTTCATCCCGCCGGAGAAGGCATGCATAGGATCGTTGGCGCGATCGCCGAGACCGACCTCCTCGAGCGCCCGCCGGCAATACTCCTTCGCATCGTCGCGCGCGAGTCCCTTGCATGCGTGCGAAATGCCATACGTTCTGCGCCGCGCTAAGTGTGGGATACAGCGCGAGCGATTGCGGCACCAGCCCGAGCATCCGTCCGAGTCCAGTCGGGTCGCTCTTTCGCGGCTTACCATTGATAAGAACATGACCGCTATCGGGTTTAAGTAGAGTAGCCAGAATCGACAGCGTCGTGGTCTTACCCGCGCCGTTGGGTCCGAGCAAGGCGGCAATTTCACCTGGCCTTACTGCGAGGCTGACATTGTCAAGCGCAAGCCGCGCGCCGTAACTCTTCGAAATCTCGATCGCCTCGAGAAGTGGTGCCTTTTCGGGACTCATTGAAACAGAGTTGTTTTGGCGTCGCTCGATTTCAGTTGGCGAACGCCTGTGGAGCAACAGCCGCGGGCTGGCTGACACGCGTGAGCATGGCCGTTACGCGCATCGCGCCGGGCCAGACCCTGAGGCAGAACGGCAGCACAGCGCGCGCGAGTGCGTTGTTCAAGCCGTGGTCGGCGGCCTCGGCAAAACGCATCTGGAGCCGCATTGCGGAGCGCAGTTTTGGCTGAAAGACCTGCGCCGGCTCCGCTGCAAGATACGCAGCGGCGGCACGGCGGGCAGTATTCAGCGCGATGGATATGCCGTCACCGGTGAACGAGGGGATGACGGCGGCCTGATCGCCAATGCAGTAGAGCCCATCCTCCGTTGTGCGACGGATGTAACCGTAAGGGATATGAGTGACGACGATCGGTTTGTCGAGCAGCGGCTCCGCACCGTCAAGCCGCATTGCGAGGTGGGGACAATCCTGCTGCATCTTCGCAAGGAGGCCCTCCCAGCGAAGACCCGCACGTGCAAAATACCACCGTTTCACCACCAGGCAGAAATTCGCAATGCCGTCTTCCACCGGTTGGATACCACCGTAGCCTCCGGAATAGAGCATCAACTCGGAGCCGTCCGCCAAGTCAGCGGTCTGGGCGGCAGACAACCGATAATACATCTTGAAGGCGACCCATTGGTGAGGGTCCTTCGGGCGAGCGTGGCCGCGCAGATCGTGCTTGCCCGTGGCGAGAAAGGCGGTTGGAGCTTCGTATGTGGTGCCGTCGTCGAGCGTAGCCTGCCAGAGGTTGGCGGTCGCGCGGCTGAGCGACTGCACACTGCGACCGCGCTCGACGCGGACTCCACTGGTGACAGCCTCGGCAATGAGCGCTGTATCGAGCGCCTTGCGCGTGAGCGAGGCTGCGCGAAAAGGTAGCGGAGCCTCCGCGGCGCGTCTGGCTGCGGCAAGGCGAACGTAATCGATGGGCACCGCGCCAAGAGAGGCCACGTCGATGCCAAGAGCATGCAGGTCTTCAAGGGCCTCACCGCTCAGGAATTCTCCGCAGACCTTATGGCGCGGCGTGGGCTCGCGTTCGATCAACGTGACGCTTCGTCCCTTTCGGGCGAGCGCGATGGCAGCGGCACAGCCTGCCACTCCACCACCGAGGACGAGAACTTCATCTTGCAAGGCATTGCTCCTGATTCACGGATGTTCCATCAGACTGCGGCGCGTGGTGAGTTCCTTCCAGTTGAGCCCGAGGTCGACCAGAACGATGGAGGCCAGGGTGAAGGCGATGACGCCAACCGCCGACAGTACGTCGCCAAGATGGCTCCAGTAGGCGGGCACAAGGTTGAGCACACGGGTGGAGACAAAGGTAAACGTGACCGCATAGGAGCGGGCCATCCACTGGCGGTGCACGGCGATCTGTCTGTTACGCGCGGCGATCACCGCAGCCGCAGTGCAGACGATCCATGCAGCGCCTTGCATGGCGGTCCCAGGCAGCCCGGGACGTCCGGTGGCAAGGGCGATCCCGGTAAAGGCGCCGAAGATGACGGCGATGAAGTACATGCGGCCTAAGACGCGATGGAGCTTCAGGTGACGCTGCCGAAAGCGCGACGAGAACTGCAGAGGGCCGGCCAGCAGAGCGAAGGTTCCGCAGAGCGTGTGCGGGATGAGGAGTCCGCGGTCGGCTATGACCTGCAGGCGATAGGCATGGTACATGGGGTAATCGGTGACGAGAAGGACCTCTGACGTGATGAAGACAAAGAGCGTCGTGACACCAAGAGAGATCCAGAGAACGGTTTTGAATCTGGGACGGCTGGCACTGAGTGTAGGCAGGGTGAAAGATGCCATTATTCGTCTCTCAGAGGGCGGCCTGGGCGATATGCTTCACATCGCTTAGTCTAACGAGACGCTTCAGAATCACCGATCTCACTTCCACCGCCCCACGCACAACCGTCCCGGCCGCCAACGTTCTACCGTCGCCACCTCCCGCGGAACATCAGCCGCAGCCAGCAAGCGTACCCAATCCTCCTTCCGGAAGGCTCGCCGGAACGACACCGGCCCATCGTGCCTCACAATCGGATGCCATCGCACCAACCCAAACGTCCGATAACTCCACTCCGCCCGTTCCAAATCGTTGATAAACCAACCCAGCTGCACGGTCGCTTCCATCCGCCGCAGCAGCGCGACGATCTCTTCGTCCTCTAGATGATGTGCCAGCAGCGAACTAACGACGACATCCATCGGCTTCTCCGGCCGATACACCCTGGCATCGCCGGTCACCCATGTAATTCCGAGCTCCTTCGGCGTGGACTCCTCTGCCGCGCGCGCCGCATAAGGATTCAAGTCGATTCCCGTTAACTGCACGGCGATGCCCCGTCTCCGTGCCCAGCCTGCAATCTGCCGCAGTAGATCTCCACCGCCACAGCCCACGTCGACGATGTGCATCGGCTCACGCAAGCCGCGCGGTAGCCGCTCCAGCCACGTCAGCGTCGGCCGATAGCCCAGGAGCCAGCGATTAATTTTTTCCAGACTGCGCAGGCAGTCACGGAAATCCTCATAACTACAGTCACCATCCATAAGCTCCGGGAACTCACGCGGAGAAACCCGCCGACTGAGATCGATCGGTGCACTGGACCACATGGAAGCGCTTTCGGTCGAGAGAACTTCCTGCGGATAGTAGTTGTTGGGGAGCGCGCGACCGACCGATCGTAACACCGGGAGTTTGATGCCCGAAGACTGATGCCTCAACGTGTCCTCCTCACTAATGGGGATTCGTAAAGAATCTCTTTTGTCAGTCCGCGCGTCGAGGCGTTGTTGTTGATTTTAAGGATTGAGCACCGACGACTGATGCGTGAATCCTAGCAAGCCGCCTGCCATCGTTTTACGCTAATATGGATACGTATTTGCGGAGCTACTCATCCGGCATCTTACGAAGACGAATCAGTCTGTTCCAAAATTCGAACACGACTCAAAGCAGACGTACAAACTTTTGAACTAGATGAACCCCAAGTGTGACCAAACTCTCCGCTTTATTAACAAATCTTAATCCGCGATCGCGGCATCGCGTTTGCTCTAACCCGTGTTTCGTTCGATGACTGACAAGATACCGAAACAGAATCTCTGGGCGCTTAGCACCTTCGCTAGCATCGATCGGTGATGGCGCCGCTGATTTCGCCGCAGATGACCAGGAATCGTTTCTCCGGCAGGAATTCGTCTTCGCCTCGCTCAATCTCCTGCTGATTGGTGCGCTGCTAGCGCTACAGGCGATCTCGAAGTATGTCCGCGGCAAACCTACCGCCGCGGTCATCGTCGTTCTGGCGGTGGGTTTTACAATCCAGGCCGCTCATCTCATCTGGCTTCGCAAGAGGAGCGCGACAAGTTCGCTGCGGCAAACGACGGTTCCTCACATTCTGGTCACTCGGCTTTAACACGACGCTGGCATTGATCCTCACTCTATTGACGATCAAAGGAGACACCGCCTACTACGCGCTGATGCTGCTTCCCATCCTGGAAGCGGCTTTCAGGCTCGATCTTCGCGCTACGCTCACGGTGGTCATGCTCGCGGATTTGATCACCTTCATGGGCGCCTATGGCATGAATTTCGGCGAATACATCGAAGCGGGCGCGATGTCGGTGATTTACAGCGTGATGGGAGCGCTGGTCTGGCTGCTGGTCAACAATCTTCGCGCGCGAGAGGCAAGCTTTGTGCGTAATCTCGAGGAACTCGAGCGCACTCGTCAGCGATTGCTGGCCGACGAAAAGCTGGCCGCCATTGGACAACTGTCCCGGGCAATCGCGCACGAGATTCGAAATCCTGTCGCGATGATTTCCAGTTCACTGGCCACCGCCACCCGGCCGGGACAGGACGAAGCGGAACGTGAAGAAATGTTCGCGATCGCCGCGAAAGAAGCCGAGCGTCTCGAACGCCTTACCACCGACTTCCTGGTCTATGCGCGTCCGCGGCCGGTGCAAGTCGCGCGGGTTAACCTCGCCGACACGTTGAATTACGTCGCCACCGTCGCGCGCGCGCATGCAGCCAACGAAGGCGTAGCGATCGACGTAGCTGTCGACAGCACTCTTGAGGGCGAGTTCGACGCCAACCAGATGCATCAGGCGCTGCTTGAACCTGGTGCTCAACGCAATCGACGCCTGCCATCGCGGCGACCAGGTGAAACTCAACGCTCAGAGCAACGGCAACGGCTCGATCCGAATCGACGTGGTCGATCCGGCTGGACCGATACCTCCCGAAACTGTAGCGCACATTTTCGAGCCGCTGTTCACGACCAAACAGGGTGGCAGCGGACTCGGCCTCGCAATCGCGCGCAATATCGCACGCGCCCACGGCAGCGATATCGTATTGAGAGTCAACGAACCGCGGCAGGTGTGCTTTTCCATCGAGATACCCGCGCATGCCGAATCAATTTTTCAGCCAGGGGACAATCATGGGGAAGATACTGATAGTAGATGACGAGCCGCATTTGCGGCGCATACTGATCTCGAATCTGAAACAAGAGACATCACGAGGTCGTCGAGGCCGCCGGCGTCAACGAGGCGCGAGGTGCGATCGGCGAGCATACGTTCGATGCTGTGATCACGGATCAGAAGATGGCCGACGGTGAAGGATTGGACGTGCTGGCCGCGGCGCGCGAAGCCGATCCGAGCCTGTCGGTCGTTTTTCTGACCGCGTTCGCGACGATTGAACTTGCGGTCGAGAGCATGCGTCGCGGCGCGTTCGATTTCATCACCAAGCCGTTCATCCCGGAAGTCCTGCTCGCGTCGGCGACGCGCGCGATGGAGCACACGCGGCTGGTCCGGGAGAACACCCGGCTGCGCGACACCGTAGTGCGGCTTGAAGGCTCGTCGGAGATCACCGGGACGCAGCGTCGCGATTCGCCAACTCCGCGAGCAGATTGCGCGCGTCGCACCAACCAACGCCACCGTCCTGATCACCGGAGAAACCGGCACCGGCAAGGAACTCGTCGCGCGCGCGATTCATCGCAGCAGCCTGCGTGCCGAGCAGCCGCTGGTGGCCGATCAATTGCGCGGCATTCACCGAAACCCTGCTCGAAAGCGAGCTGTTCGGCCACGAGCGTGGCGCGTTCACCGGCGCCGACCGCGCGCGCGAAGGTGTTTTCGAGGCCGCGCACGAAGGCACGCTCTTTCTCGACGAAGCGTCCGAGATGTCGCTGCCGGCGCAGGCCAAACTGCTGCGCGTGCTGACTGACGGGCTGATCACGCGGCTCGGATCGACCAAGCCGCGGCATACCGACGTGCGATTGCTGGTCGCAACCAACCGGGATTTGAAGAAGCGCGTGCAGGAAGGCCGTTTTCGCGAGGACCTGTATTACCGGCTTGCGGTGGTTCCGCTCACGGTTCCTCCGCTGCGCGATCATCGCGAAGATATTCCGGAGCTTTGCGCGCTCTTTCTGGAGCAAGCGGCGCGCGATCTGAAGACGCCGCCGCGCACCATCAGCGTCGACGCGATTCAGACGTTGCTGGGCTACGAGTTCCCGGGAAATATCCGCGAACTCCGCAACCTGATCGAGCGCGCATGCATTCTCTCGGCAGGCGAGGAAATCACGCCGGAGAATTTCCCGGTGTCGCCGCCGCGCAGTCGCAAACGGCGTCGCGCCCGCAGTTCCGCCGAGCTCACTCGTCGATCAACTCGCAGCGATGATTCCAGAGACACATAATCTTCGGGACTTCCTGGCCTCGCTCGAAAAAGCCGTGATTCAACGCGCGCTGAAAATAACCGATGGTGCCCAGGCGGAAGTCGCGCGCCGGCTCGGAATGTCGCGGAGCGATCTTTCCTACAAACTCGGCAAGCATCGCATCAAAGATGCAGCCGATTGAAGCTGCCGGAGCGCGGAGTTAATGGTCTGATTTGAAAGAAGCGTTCCCGGCGCGGGCCACCCATTCTACGCGTTGACTTACACTGATGGCACGAGCGAATCGATCCGGCTCGACAAGATCGGGCGCAATGCCGAAGTGTTCTTCGACTGCGACGATACGCACGTTCGTACTCACCACGGAACCTTCCGGCCCGAGGTAATCCAGATACTGAAGACCCGCTTTTCCGGCCTGCGCGTCCATCGTATTCGCGAGATTCGGTATGCTTTCCTCGATGCTCAGACGCGCTTCCGGGCCGCCCAGATCCGTTCGCACCCAGCCAGGCGCCATGAGCAGCAGGGTTCGCGGATCATCGGCGTGGCGGGCGGCGAAGCTGCGCATGAACATGTTGAGCGCCGCCTTGCTTGCACGATAGATCTCGTAGTGTCCGTTCTCATTGTTTGCGATGCTGCCCTGTCCCGAGGACATGATGCCGATCGTGCCAGTTGGCAACACGAGCTCCTGCAAACTCTCGACGACACGCATGGGACTCAAGGCATTCGTTATCATCATACGTATGAATTCGTCGGTCGAAATGTCGGCGACCATGTCACGAGTACCGATGCCGGCATTGACGAACAGCATGTCGAACTGTCTCGATGCCAGACGCGTCCGCAGCGCGGCGACTTGATCGGGATAGACGATGTCGACGTTCTCGATTTCGAGTCTACCTTCGGCGGCTCGCTCTAGATCGTGTAGTTTTGATGTGGCTCCGTCCCGTTCAGTGGCCACTACGCGCCAGCCGCGCTTGAGGTATTCCGCAGCCAGGGCAAAACCAAGGCCGCGGGACGCGCCAATGAGAAGGAGCGTTTTGTCAGACGATGGAGGTGGCATTTACAATTCTCCTTAGCAAGCTATCAATGAAGGCCAGAATGTCGTGATCCGTCCAGGGCGGGGCATCTCTGACCTAGCCAGTTAACCGAGGATAGCGGCCGTGGATAATTGCGGAAGACGCATCGGTCGCACTTTATACGTGCACCGAACGCCATGGTCGGGTACGCTACTTTCGACGCATGGCTGATATTGACCTGAACCTGTTGATCGCGTTGGATGCTCTGCTGGCCGAGGGTAGTGTGGTGGGCGCGGCGCGGCGCTTGGACCTCAGTGCGTCGGCGATGAGCAGGACGCTAGCGCGACTTCGGGCGGCAACGGGAGACCCGCTGCTCGTGCGCGCGGGTCGAGGATTGGTGCCAACGCCACACGCTACCAAACTGCGCGAGCGCGTGCGCGATCTGGCACAGGATGCTCAAACCGTACTGCGTCCGGCCGTTGCCTCTCTGGATCTCGCCAAATTGAAACGGACCTTCACAATCCGCTCCAACGAGGGTTTTGTAGAGGTTTCCGCTGCACAGCTCGTTGCGGCGGTAACTGCGGCAGCACCGAACGTGCGCCTTCGTTTCGCGCCCAAGCCCGACAAGGACGTGCGAGCGCTGCGAGAGGGGTTGGTAGATCTTGAGATCGGCGTGCTCGGAAAGTCGGGGCCAGAGGTACGCTTACAAACCCTATTCCGCGACCACTTTGTTGGTGCAGTTCGGGAGGGCCACCCTTTGCTTGGAAGGGGTAAGATCACGCCCGAGCGATACGCGGCGTGTGGCCACGTAGTCGCTTCACGCCGTGGTCACGCGAGTGGCCCCGTAGACGAAGCATTGGCGGCCCTTGGTCTCTCGCGCACGGTCGTCGTAGTAGTGCCCAGCTTCCGAGCAGCTTTAGCGGTTGCGGGCGTATCCGATCTGGTGGCTCTGGTGACTGGCTCGTTCTTTAATGGGACGCAGGGAAATAAGTTCATGTCCGGTCCCGCGGTAGTCAGGAGCTTCCCGCTGCCGGTTCGCACCGAGGCGATCACGGTCTCACAAATGTGGCACCCGCGACTCGACGCTGATCCGGCGCATCGCTGGCTCCGCGGCTTGGTGCTGGCAACCTGCCGTGGACGGGGGCGATAGATTCGCGTCATAGGTCTGCCGATCGGAAAAATTGAGCACTCCGCGCGCGGAATTCGCAGCGAGGTAGGTCGGAGAAACGCTATTTTCCTGTGCCGCTCAGCGACACCGTCTGCGTACTATGGTTCGCGTTGTCGGTGATCGTAAGCGTGCCAGTGTGCTTGGTGGGTGGCGCGCTCGGAGTAAACCTCACGGAGATCGAACACGACGCGCCCGCCGCCAGACTCGCGGGACAGTTGTTGGTCTCGATGAACACACCCGGAGCCGAAATCATTTCGATTAACACAGGGGACCCCGGATGCTTCTTCTTGCCCTTGGGATTCGACACCTTCACCGTTTTCGGGTTGCTCGTCTTCGAGACCGCAGTCTTCGGAAACTTGAGCGCCTTTGGTTTGATTTTGAGCGTCACCGCCAC
Source organism: uncultured delta proteobacterium (assembly GCA_963814715.1). Taxonomy (GTDB): domain Bacteria; phylum Desulfobacterota; class Binatia; order Binatales; family Binataceae; genus Binatus. The sequence continues at coordinate 1,213,054 of CAWFDW010000002.1, read as the reverse complement.
CGGGGTAGGCGTGACAGTAGGCGTCGCGGTTGCAGTCGCGGTCGGCGTCCCACCGGTTGTTGTTGAAGTAGCTGTAGCCGTCGCGGTCATGGTTTCAGTAGGGGTCGCTTTCGGCGAACCGGTCGCGGTTGCGGTAGAAGTGGCCGTCGCGCCCGATCCGTTGCCGGTCATCGAGATCGTTTGCGGGCTGCTCTTCTGATTGCCGGTGATGCTGATCGTTCCCGTCTCCGTCGCGTCGGTGCTCGGCGTGAATGCCACAGAAATCGAGCAGGTACTCCCTCCGTTCGCAAGGACGCCGCCACACGTCGAGCCTGGCTGAATGGCGAAATCGGGGTTGCTCGATGTGACGCCGATCGTTACAGAGACCGCGCTGTTGTTGGTCACTGTAATCGACTTTGCTGCACTGGTGGTTCCCACCGTCTGCTTCGAGAATGTGAGGCCGAGGGGCGTGTGCGTTATCGAAGGCGCTATCCCGTTCCCGATCAAGTGGACCGCCGGCGAGCTCACAGCGCCGGCCGTGAAGGTGACCGTGTCCGTGCGCTGGCCCAGAGCAGTGGGGGTGAAAGTCATAGCGACGGTGCAGGACTGTCCCGCTGCGAGAGTGGTACCAGCGGCGCCACACATATTTCCGGCAACGATGGCGAACTCGCCCGGAACTCCCGAAACCATCGGCGCGGCGGTGAATGTCACCGTGCCGGTCGTCGCGTTCGTCAGCATGAAGGTATTCTGCGCGCTGGTCGCGGCGGTAGTGGCAAATTCTAGCGATCCGAAAATCAGCGATCCGATACTTGGAACAATCGAGTCGAGACTAATGTCGGCCACGAACGAATTGACGAATCCGGAACCGCTGCCCAGGGTTGCCTGGTACGGAGGTGGCGTGCCGCTGGTCGGGAAGTCGGTTGAGGAGGTCGAGCCGGCCGTATAGGAATTTCCGGCCGCGTCGTTGGCGATCGCGTTGCCCACGTCGTAGCGCGAGCCGCCCAGATAGCCGGAGAACCCGAGTTGCGAACCGTACCCGTTAAGATACGTGACGAATGCATCCTGCGTCAGGAACTCGCCGACATAGAGCGTGCCCGACAGCTCCTGCAACGCGGAGATCGACCCAGCCCTGGATGCGCCCTCCGAATAGCTGCCGCCGGCGTTGGTGCTCGAGAACACCGACGTCAACGTCTGCGAGCTTGCGCCCGCATAGACTGTCGCCGGATTTGAGGTCGCGGTGTCGAGCGCAAGCGAGAATACATTCTGCGGAGTCGTGTACTGCGTTGCGTTGGTCAGCGTCGTGAAGCCGGTCGTACTGGCGACCACGCCCGCGCCGCCCAGAGTCGCTGCATACAGCGTGGTCGGAGTGGTGGTGGCATCCGCTGCCAGCGCGGTAACGGTCGCAAAGTTGAGCTGAGTCTGCGTCAGCGACAGCGCAGCGCTGCTGCTCGATAGCGTGCCCGAATAGACGCCTTTGTCGGTGCCGACGTAGACCGTGCAACTGCTGCCCGAGCAACTGTTCGCGTCGATCACGCTGGCGAATATCTGTGTACCGCCGGGAATACCGGTCGCCTGGGTAAAGTTGGTGCCGGAATTGGCGGTAACGTAAAAGCCGTTCGAGGTCGCTGCTGTGTAGTAGCCCGCAAATTGCGAGATCGTACCGACCTGGTAGACAGTGTCGGAGGTGGGCACGCCGTTCAGTTGCGAAAAACTGATTCCTCCGTTCGTGCTCAGAGACAGCCCGAGCGTCGTTCCGACGAACAGTCCCGCCGGCGAGAAATCGACCGACTCGATACTGCCGCTCAGCCCCGAAGCCGCCGGCTGCGTGAAACTCGTTCCGCCGTTGGTGCTAACCCACAGGCCGGTGGTCGATCCCGCGAAGATCGTTGCCGGCGACGTGCCCGGGTCGAAGGCCAGCGCGCTGGACGATCTGATCGAGCCCTGCGTCGCCGACCATCCGGAGACCGGGGTCAGCGTCGCCCCGTGGTCGATGCTCGTGAACAGAGCACCGCTGGGGCCGCCCAGCGACGCGCTCAGTCCGCCGCTTGTGGCGGAGAGGGTTGGGAAAGACTGGGACTGGGTGACGCCGGTAACTATCGCATTGTTGTACAATACGTTGGCCGCAATTCCGCGCGCCTCGTCGAACGATTCGCCGCCCAGCAGAGTCGAGTAGAACGGGGCGCCAGTGGGTCCTAGAAGAAGAGCCACGAATCCGTCGGCATAGCCGCCCAGTCCGCTCTGGAAGGGTGTCTGTCCCGCGGCTGCGTCGGCGGTGGTCGGGAAGTCCGCTGAAGTGGTACCGCCAGCCACGTATGCCCCGCAATTTTTGACGCAACCCAGGCTGATAGTGATCGCGTTGGCCCAGTCGGCTCCCGAACCGCCAAGATAGGAAGCCCAGATAACCGACGCATCGCCGCTCAGCGTGGTGTTGATGCGCGCCGCGATCGCGTCCCAGGTCCCGCCAAATGTGTGATTCCCAAGCGATCCGCCGGGGAACGGGAAACCCGCGCCGGCGCTGCCTGCGACGTATGCGTTGTTGGACGCGTCGGCGGCGATCCCGGTGAGAACGGTGCCGTTGGCAAGTGGATTGGACGTTGCCGGCTCGCCAAAATAGGTCGAATAGGGGGCGGTCACTTTGCCGCTGCTAACCGCCAGCTTGGTGACGAAACCCTGCGTGATCCCAATCCCGGGATTGCTCTGCTGGAATGCGTTGGCTCCCGAGGTCGGAAGGTCGGTCGACAGCGTGCTACCCGCGACGTATGCGCTGCCGCTGCTGTCCACTGCGATCGCATTGCCGAAATCCGACTCGCTGCCGCCGAGATATGTCGAATAGACGATGCCCGACAAGTTGGAATTGAATTCTGTCACAAAGGCGTCGGAGTGAACCTGCGCGTTGTGGTTTTGGTTGAGAGTGGTGCCGCCGGCGACCGAGGTGTTAGCGATCGGAAAATCGATCGCGTTGGTGAAACCGGTCAGAAAAATGTCGCCTGTGGTATCAACGGCGACGCCGAGCGCCTCGTCAGTGCTGGTGCCTGCGACGCCCGTCTCATCCTTGCTTCCGCCGAACACCGACGAATACAGCAGTGCGGAGCCGGTTGAGTTGAACTCCGTCACCACTGCATTGACCGATCCTGCCGCCGGGCCGAAGGGACCGGTCAGAGTGGGGAAGGTCGATCCATCTGCGATCCAGCCCGCCACCACTGCGCCGCCCGCCGGATTGATCGCCACCGCCTGGCCCTGCGCGAAGTCATGGCCGAGATACGTTGAGTAAACCAGGACCGGGTCGATGACCAGCGGGCGACTGTGATCGTACTTCGCAAGCCGGACGGAAAGCGTGTCGCGCGCGGTCTTGTAGTAGCTGACCGCGACCGGAGTCCGGCTTGCGCCGTCAGGCTGGTAGCCGAACGGACGGCGCAGGATCATTTCACTTTTGCCGGAACGCAGGATCGCGTCGCCTGCCGAGTTGATCTCCAGCGCATCGGCGCCCGAGAATGCCAGCCGCACCGCGCCAGCGTCCGCGCCGGGCTTCACGATCAGGTCGTATTCGAGCTGTTGGCGATTGCCGTAGTAAACCAGGTCGATGCCCGGATAAATCGACGCGTAGCGCACCTTCGCAAAAGTCGGGATAGCGGTTTTCCAATTGGCCGGGTTGTTGCCGATAAAATAGTTCGAGACTCCCGGCAGCCGCTCGATCGGGGCGGCGGCCGCATGCGGATTTGCGCCCCAAAAGTTCATCGTCACTGCGTAGCCGCTCAGCTTGTCGCGCCGATTGGAGAGAGTGCCGTCGTGTAGGCGCGTGGACGGGTCGAGACGGATGGCGCGGACTGCGGTGCCGGTCGAGGTCAGGAGCAGAGTCGCGCCGGCCGTGTGCGCGACGAATTGCGCGTGGGAATCGGCCTGACCGTAATTGGGTTCAAATGCCAGCGGTAGTTGCGCAATCGATGCCGTACGCAGTTTCGCCCGAATGACGACGTGCCCCGGACCGAGGGCATCCGACGCAAATGCGGCGGCGAAAATCGCCACCACCACGGCACACAGAGTAGTCCGGCTAGATGGAAGAGTGCGTCGACGCTCGAGCAAACTGCCGCCCGCGCTCCTTCTGATACTGCTCCTCAACAACATTTAGGCGGGCCCGACGGCGGCAGCCCGCGATAGTAATAGATTCAGTTAGCATCCGAAAGGCAAAATCAACGAAATCGCCAGCAAGGAAGCGCGGTCCCGACCGGCGTTGGATTTTGAGAGCGGCGAGCTGGCCAATCGTCGATAAATCGTCGAGCGTTTGCATGGGCGTCGTAAATGCGCGCATTATCGGATACGGAGCCGCATGAAGAGTTTAAAGAAGCTTCAACCACGTATGTTTGTTCAAACGAAGAAAACCGACCGCCTGCGGGGACGAAACGGCATGGCAAAATCGCCGCTGAAGCAATTCGAAGGATCGGCAGGTCGACGGCATTTGATTAGCGCTTTGCTCGCGCAGCCGCTCATTCGCGAGCAGAACCTCGCGATAGTCTTCGCGCGGCGGCTGAAGGTAGAGGCGGTCGCTGCCGGGACCAAAATCATTCAGCAAGGCGGTACCGACACCGATCTTTTTCTGATTCTGGACGGCGCGGTTTCGGTTGTACGCGACGGTCGCATCGTGGCGCGTGAGAGGGCCGGCGATTATGTCGGCGAAATGGCGGTCGTCGATCCGCATACGGCTCGGACGGCGTCGGTCATCGCGACCTCGGATTCGATCGTCGCGCGGATTTCGGAGTCCGACTTTTCGGCGATCGCAGATCGGTTCCCTCAACTGTGGAGGCGAATCGCGCTGGGATTGGCGGGCCGGCTGCGCAACGAAGACGCGGTGCGTCCCCGAGAAAAAGCGGGACGCGCCGCTTAGCCGAACTTCATCGCTTCTTGATCGCTTCGAGTTCGTCGAGCGTACGCGGCCAGTCCTCGTGCATCAGCCGCGAGAGAGCGCGGTCGGCGAGCAGACGACCTCCGGTCTGGCACTTCGCACAATAGTTTGTTTCGTTGCTCGCATAGCGGATGCGCTGGACCTTGGCGCCGCATCGCGGGCACGGTTGCCGATAGCGGCCGTGCACGGCCATCTCGGGACGAAACGCAGTCACTTTTTCAGGAAATTCTCCACCGGCCTCCGCGCGCAAGCGATCAGTCCATTCGAGTAGTATCGCGCGGGTCGCATCGAAGAGACGCGCGACTTCGTCGTCGCTCAGCTTCTGCGACATCGCGATCGGCGAGAGTTGTGCGCGATGCAGAATTTCGTCGGAGTAGGCGTTGCCGATGCCGCTGAAAATGTGCGGGTCAGTGAGCGATCGCTTGAGCGTGTGGTTTGACGATCGCAGCGCCGCCGCAAATTCGTCGAGCTTCGCGTCGAGCGGCTCGATACCGCCGGCATTCAACGACTCAAGGCCTGCTTCGCCCTCGACGACCCGCAGCGCGGCGCGGCGCTGCGTGCCCGCTTCGGTCAGCCACATCCAGCCATTGTCGAATTCGAAAGCCACCAGGATATTTCGGCTGCCGAGCTTGGGCGCGGAAGTTTTCCAGTGCAGGCGGCCCGCAATCATGAGATGCAATACGATCCACAGGTCGCCTTCGACGCCGATAGCGATCTGCTTGCCCAACCGTCGCACTTCACGGACTGTCTTGCCGGCGGTCTCGGTAATCGGCGGAGCGGTGGAACGCAGGATGAACGGAGATTTGACTAACGTCCTGACCAGCCGGTGCCCATTGACGCGCGATCGGATCGCTTCGACGTAGACGCTGATATCGGGCAGTTCCGGCATGATAGTTCCGTGTTAGATTTACCTTGAATCACGGCTGAAGAGGATCACTCCCATGAATTACTTTCTTGCCAAGACCGAGCCAGGGACCTATTCGATCGACGATCTCGAACGCGACCATCGAACCACCTGGGACGGTGTGACGAATCCGCAGGCGGTTCGCGCGATCCGCGAGATGAAGCCGGGCGACATCGTGTTCATCTATCACAGCGGCGGCGTTTCGAGCGTGGTCGGGATGGCCGCGGTGAAATCGCCGTCGCGCGACGATCCGAAGAATCCCAAGTCAGCAGTAGTCGACCTGGAATTCGCGGGACGACTCGAGTCGCCGGTAACGCTGGCGGAGATCAAGCAGTCGGGCAAGTTCGATGATCTGCGCATTAGTCAGGCAAGGACGTCTCTCGACGATGGCGGTGCCGGAGAAGTTCGTCGCGTGGATTCGCGCGCGAAATCCAAAGACGAAGATTTAGTATTCAGCCGGTAAAGAGACGAGCGCCTCGCGATGGACGCGAGGCGCTCGAGGTTCACAAGGTCAAAAGATCAGACTGTTTACGTTTCAATAGCAGCGCGAGCGTGCCCACGCAGCTTCCCGCGATACGTCATAAGCGGCCGCGGGGTGGCCAGTGTAGCGATCTCTCCACGCCTGGTTCCGGAGTCGTTGAGCATTCGCGCAAGCACCGTAGCCGCCATAGCCATAGCCCCGACCGTAGCCGTAGGCGTACCGATTTCCGTAGTACGGATGTCCATAGTAGCCGCGATTGTAGTAGCCGCGGTCGCTATGCCACCAGTTCACCTGTTCAACGTAGTTGGAATTTACGCTGTTGGCTGGCGCAGCAAAAACTGGAGTCGTGAATGGCAACGCCAGCATCGCGCCGGCCAAAAGTGCGGTAGTTATTTTTGCTTTGAAGTTCATTTCGTCTCTCCTTCTATTCGTCTCTCTCCTTGCTACAGGTTATAGAAGCATCAACAGTGCCAGCATTGGGCCCGTTGAGAGATTTCCGAAACAATGGACTTTTCGCCGCCGGTCCGTCTGAATCTAGTACGAAATACAGGTCGTCGTGAGAATGGATTTTCTACAATGCGAAACGAAACATGAAGAAATTGTAAGGAAGAAGAAGGCTATGCCGATCATTTCCGCCCGGTAGATGCGCGTCTCACGCGACTGTCTTCTGCGCAGAGGTGCCCGTCAGACCTAACGCTTCAACGATCTTTGCGGCCAGCCAATCCGCTTCGATTGGATCTTTTATCCCGTCACCAAAGTTCAGTTCCTTTGAATTTCCGCATCGAACCTGGATTCGACGATAGAGTGTCGTTCCCGCCGTCATGCCCGCAATCGAGCGGACGTCGCGCACATCGCTGGACGAAATTCGACGGGTCGATACGGGTAAGCCGCAAAGGCGCCGCGTCACCTTCAACTCGCCGGCGCCGATGAGCACAGTTGTGGTCCCGAGTGTCAGCGAGATTACCCAAACCAACACGATCGCTTCGGAGGCCGGCCACATGATTTTGAAGATCAATGGCGCGTGATCCTTGAAGATCACATACGTGCAGCCGGACCAGATGGCGAGGAATCCCAGCAGACCGAAGACCACCGAGGGATTGCGGAACGCTCGAAAATAGATTTCAGTTTGGCCGCCGTTGGTGAGGCCGACGCTAATGGTCGATCCGGAAGGACGGAACTCGCGAACCCGCTGGTCGCGGCGGTTGCGTAGCTCAACCGCTTCGGCAGCCTGCGCGTAAGGTTCCCTCGATTTGGAAGACCGGCACCTCGAAGCTCGATTTGTAATTGACGACGCTCCCAGGATGACTTCGCATAGAGTCGCCAGAAGATCCGATCGCGAAAGTTGGTATCGTCAGTCGGTCTGCATTCGGGAGGAATGAGGAATTCGACCGGGATTGAGCCATCGCCGCCGGCGGTGACCTGCGATTCGTCGCTCCACAGAAGCTGGTCGCTGCCGCTGTCGCCGGTGGCGACGTGGTTGTAGCAGACGAGTTTGAGATTCACAGGGCGCATCGGCTCGATACCGCGGCCGACAAGGATAGAGCCTTCGAGCGTTGCGCCGATTTTTCCCGGCACCGATTTCATCTCGAAGCGTGAATCGCCATAGACCTTCCACCTGAGGAGCAGGTGGATGGCCCACGCGAAGAGTCCGAATCCGGCTATCGGAAAAATTGCGAGCGCCGCGAATTGCGGCTCGTCACGCAGGTTGTGGGCGAGGAGTGTGGGTACGGCCGATTGCAACGCAATGGCGTTCCAGAAAAGTGCGAGCGCGCAGACTGCAATAGCGCCGAATCTGGCGCTGGAGTGGATCTCGCCCGCGGCCCACTCCGCACGCCATAGCCATGGTTCGTTCGGATGCGCATGCTTCAGATCCACGCTCATCGTTCCCCTCGATTTTTTCTAAAGGCCACGCGCAGTTCTATCATCTGAGCATCGTCAGGTCTGCGGACTTTTTTGGCGCCAAGTCGTCGGGAGTCCCTGAAGAAAAAAAGGGAGCGGTCACAACGACCGCTCCCGCTAAACTAACTCCGAACTATACGAAAATGCTGACTACGGAGTGCTCTTCGCCGGCTTCTCTTTGTTGAACGTCAACGCCATCGCGGCCACACCTGCCGCGACGTTCAAGCCGTTCTGTCCTTCGATCGAAACCGGCTGCAACGCTATCGAGCTGTTGAACCCGCCGACCAGAACGTTCGCGCCCGCGCCGACTCCCACCGCCGCGCTCGCCGTCGCGCCGCCGTAGTGACCCGCAAGCGCACCCTGACCGAGGTTGGTAGTCGGGGCGAGAACCGCCCAAACGATTACTCCCGACGACAGGTAGCCAATGTCAGCGCCGAACTTCGTGATCGAACCCGTGTAGTACTCGGTGTATCCGGGCTGCAGGGCGTATGCGCACTCCAGCTTGCGCGACGAGCCGAAAATAAATCCCCATCCCGACGCGACGTGACAAGTCAGGTATCCAGCTCGAACTGCGGCCCCTCCGCCCGATGCAGCCGGCGCCGGCGCCGCTGCGCCCTGGGCGCGTGCCGATGGTGCACCGGCGGCCAATGCAACCGCAAATCCCAGTGCGATTAACAGTCCCTTTGATTTCGAATTCATTTTCGTCCTCCGTCTATGGTGAGGCTTTCCGTTCCGGTTGGCCCGGACGCCATGGAAATTCCTCTCGTTGTTGCCCAGTCGAGGCAAACTCGCATTTTACTTGGCGAAATGCAATACGAGCAACCTTCACTACGGGCCGATCGATACCTTATCGCTTGACTATGATCCGGCAATGCAGCACGATCCTGCGATCTCGTTTGAAGCCAAAGCCCAGGAGAACTGATTGATGAGCCTTAAGACTATTCTTGCCAGTTTCACCGCCGTTTCGCTGGTGGTTTGCGCGCTAGGACTTAGCGTGCCCGCCTATGCGCAGAATTCGCAGAAGCAACTCGACATCGCGGCCGCGCGCGCACAGCGCAAGGCAACGGTCGGCGCCAACATGAATCTCACGGCCGATGAAGCGCCCAGGTTCTGGAAGGTGTACGACGCTTATGAAAAGAGGATGGATAGTATCGAGGATCGCCACGTCAAAGAGCTCAAGGATTTCGCCGCACGGTACAATAATTTTACCGACGCCGACGCGCAGAAAAAGCTCGATGAGGTAATGGCGATCGCGCAATCGCGGCTTGATGTGCAGAAGGAATTCGTCCCGCAGTTTCGCGCCGCCGTTTCACAGGTGAAAGTGACGCGCTTCTACCAGATCGACAACAAGATCCAGGCGCTGATCCAGTGCGACATCGCGCAGTTGGTTCCACTGGCGCAGGCGCCGGGCGAGGCCGCTCCGCAATAGCCGCGATTGGTGACGCATCGTGCGTGAGAATCGGTCGATGCCGGCGTGTACTGTTATCCCGGTTCTTGGGTATCCAGATGTCGGCGCGGCCGTCGACTGGCTTTGCGCTACACTCGGCTTCAGCTTACGCCTGCGAATAGCCAATCATCGCGCACAACTGAACGTCGGTGACGGTGCGATCGTCATAACTGAGCAAAGCGGGCCTACCAGCAAAGATTCCGCCGTGATGGTGAGGGTGGAAAATATCGATAGCCACCATGCGCACGCCGTCCAGCATGGGGCTCGCGTGCTGGATTCGCCGGCCGACTATCCGTTCGGCGAACGGCAATACACAGTCGAGGACTTCGCGGGACATCGATGGACGTTTTCGCAGTCCATCGCCGACGTGGATCCGAAGGACTGGGGCGGCACGACGAGCTAGCGGCGATTTTACTTCTGGTGCAGGCGTGCGATTGCTTCGAGGATCAACTTGCCGGCCGCCTCGCGGTCGACCCAATCGCCGACCTTCACCCACTTGCCCTTCTCGAGATCCTTGTAGTGGCGGAAGAAGTGATCGATCTGGTCGAGCATTATCTGCGGTAGGTCGGTGTAGTTCGTGATTCCGTCGAAGTAGGGATTTAGCTCGTCAACCGGCACCGCGAGAATTTTCTCGTCGATGCCGTTCTCGTCTTCCATCAGCAGCGCGCCCACCGGACGGCATCTGATGACAGCGCCGGGCGCGACCGGCACCTGCGACAGCGCCATCACGTCGCACGGGTCGCCGTCTTCGGACAGCGTGTTCGGGATGAATCCGTAGTTGGCGGGATAGTACATCGCGGTGTGCAGAAATCGATTGACGAACAGCGCGCCGGACGCCTTGTCGAGCTCGTACTTGACCGGAACCCCACCCTGCGGAATTTCGACGAGCACATTGATCTCGTCGGGTGGGTTGCGGCCGGGCGGGATTTTCGTGACGTCCATGCGAATACGCGCCTCCGGAGAATGGAACGAGTAGAGCATGCGATCGCACTCGAAAGCCATCGTGAGTGCCGGGAAGTCCCAATTGGATTCGGCACACACTGGGGCATTGTTCGGCTTGGTAAGATTTACAGGCTCCTTGGATCCATTCGCCTTTGCCTCGCCAGAGTTTGTCAACTATTTGTTATCTTAATGCCGGTGGGATAGCGTGTGCGTCCCCAGTGGCGTGGCCGATCATGGTCAAGACAACCGCTCGACAAAATGACATTTCTCCGGGGACGTTTGATCCACCGTCGAATCATGTTGAGGTTTTTGAGATCGACCGTTCCAATATGGTTTTCCAGTTACGCAGCCTCTCGCGCGCAGTCGATGAAGGTGCGGAGGAAATGAAGATGGTAGCTGCAGAAAAGGTGTTCGATAACTCGCTCTCCCGGGCGCTCGATCGAGAAGCGCAGAAGTTACGTTCGATCACACGAGACTTGGATCGCTTGCTTGGCCTGGTCGAACGCGCGCAGGTAGCCGGAGCGACGAGACGATCCAGCCCGAGGCGAAAGCAGCCGCATCGAGGGAACTCACGCAAATGATCTCACCACGGTTCGAGATCACCGACAAGCTGCCCCAGTTCAAAAGAACTCCCGTCGTAACTCTGGGCTGCTTGCGGTTGACTCTAGTGCGCGGCGCGCGAGAGCGTCGCCGATGCAAAAGTGCCGCGCGGTGACGTCATCGGTGATATCGAGCGGAACGTATCGCTCCCATGATCGAAAATCAGCGCGGTCCTCACGGGTTTCTCGCAGAACGAAAGGGCGGACGAGGGGCATTGGGTGTAGCCGCCGGCGATCAGGATCGTGCTGCTGGTAAGGACGGTCGCGCCGACCCGAAAGCGATCGTGCGGCATCGCCTTGATCGCAGCGAAACTCTCGCTGTTGGCATCAAAGATTTCAGCGCTCGAGAGGCTGTCGCCAGCATCGTCGATCCCGCCCGCCACCAGCACATCTCCGTCGCCCAGCGCCGCCGCGAGGTGGCCGTAACGCGACGTGGTCATCTGACCGGTCGGGCTGAACTCTCCGGTCGACGGCTCATACAGCTCGGCGCTGTCGAGGACCGCTCCGTCGTTGTTGACCCCGCCAGTAATCAGCACGCGACCGTCGGGCAACAAGGTCGCCGTAGGACCTTGTCGGGCCGCTGTCATCGTACCGGTCAGACTGAATGAGCCCGCTGCGGGATCGTAGAGCTCCGCAGTATCCAGCACGCTGCCGCTGCCATCCGGCAACAGCTGAGCTCCGCCCGCGACGAGAACTTTGCCATTCGGGAGGAGCGTCGCAGTGCACTCGTCTCGCGCAAAATTTATGGCGCCCGTTTTGGTGAACTTCGCGCTTGCCGGATCATACAGTTCCGCGCTGGTCAGCGATCTCGTGCCATCGTTTCCCCCGACGATCAGGACCTTGCCGCCAGGGAGCAGCGTCGCAGTATGCCCGGTGCGCGCCGCGAGCATCGCGCCCGTGTTGGAAAACAGTCCCTTTGAAGGATTGTAGATTTCGGCGCTGGCGAAAATTGTTCGAGTGCGAAACATTTTACTGGCCCCACCCGCGACGAGAACCTGTCCATTCTTCAGTACGGTGGCCGTATGGCCCACTCTCGCCGTGCTCATTGACCCAGTCGCGATAAATGATCCCGACGGACCCTGATTGGGCTCGAACAACTCAGCGCTCGCCAAGGTGTTTTTCTTAGTGACTCCGCCCGCGAAGAGGATCGGTGGGTGATTGGACTTCGCGCGACCACCTGCATTCGCGTGACCCGATGCAACCGCAAGCGCGACAGCCGCGAACACGATCGCACATGCTCCGAACTGAGAGTGTTTGATGAAAATTCCCCCTTTACTTCGCAGACGCACGATTGTTATCCCAACCGCTGTATCAGCGTCAACTCGATGTCAATCGGGCGGCTTCGTCCATGCCTTTATTGCGCTGCACCACGAGAGTGATAGTGTCGCGGTTGTGGACTGTCTCAACTAACGTCGGCGGAGCATCATCATGGTGAAGATCGAGCGCGAAATCCCGATTCAGATCGATCCCGGCGAGAATTCGTTTCTCAAGGGAATCTATGCGCCAATCGCGACTGAGATTACCGCGGATGATTTGACTGTTATCGGCGAGATTCCCAGGGACCTTGACGGTGCGTATCTGCGCAATGGGCCTAATCCGATCTTTCAGCCGCGCGGGCGCTACCATTGGTTCGATGGCGACGGCATGGTCCATGGCATCGAGTTCCACGACGGCAAAGCGACGTATCGCAATCGCTGGATTCGCACGGAGGCATTCGCCGCCGAGCAGGCGGCGCAGCGCACGATATGGCCGGGGCTGATGGATCGTCCCGATCCCAACGTCCCGCACGGTGCAGGCTCCGACGGATGGCTGAAGGACAGTGCCAACACCGACCTCGTATTTCACAACGGATACGCGCTCGCGCTGTGGTATCAGTGCGGTCTGCCGTACAAGCTCGATCCGCGGACGCTGGAAACATTGGGAGTAGAACGCTTCGGCGGCAAGCTCGAACGCGCCGTGTCGGCGCATGCCAAGGTTGATCCCGTGAGCGGCGAGTTGCTGTTCTTCGACTATGCAACCACGCGCCCGTTCATGACCTACAACGTGGTCTCAGCGCGCGGCGAACTGACTCATCATGAGCCGATCGATCTTGCCGGTTCGCGTCTGCCGCATGATATGGCGTTCACCGAGAATTATTCGCTGCTGATGGATCTGCCGCTGTTCTGGGATCCGCAATTGCTCGAGCGCAAGGTGCACAAGGTCACCTACTATCCTGAGCTGCCGAGCCGCTTCGGAATTTTGCCGCGATACGGAACGAACGCAGACGTGAAATGGTTCGAGGCGTCGCCCTGCTACATCTACCATGTGGTCAACGCGTGGGAGGACGGTGACGAGTTCGTGATGGAAGCGTGCCGCGTGATCCAGGCGGAGCCGGGTGCGAAGCGAGGGGAGGGTGAGCTCGCGCGGATGCGGGCGTTTCTGCGGCTCGAAGCTCAACTTTGCCGCTGGCGCTTCAACCTCGTGACCGGCGCGGTGACCGAAGAGCAGCTCGACGACGAAAAGACCGAGTGGCCGACGATCAACCGGCACCTGATGGGCCGCAAGTCGCGCTATGCGTACAACTCGATGGTGCCGCACTACGAAGGGCTGGTGAAGTACGACACCGTCCGCGGCACGTCGGAGAAATATCTGTTCGGCGCGGGACGCACCTCGAACGAAGCGCCATTTGCGCCGCGCGTCGGTGCGCGCGACGAGGACGACGGCTACGTCGTGACCTTCGTCGCGGATGCGAATGCTGCGAGCAGCACCGAGGTCGTCATCCTGGATGCGAAAAATTTTGGCGAGGGTCCTGTCGCGCGCGTGCAGATTCCGCAGCGCGTACCGGTCGGATTCCACTCGACGTGGATCCCCGGCGATCAGTTGCGCGCGCGCTAGCTCCGGCTATTGATTCGGTGAAGGCCCGGTCACCTTCGAGTTCTCGGTATTCACTTCGATACTATGCGGGTTCCCGGTCTTGTCAGGGACGATCGTATGAATGTCGCCGCTGATTAGCGTGACGCGGCTCGGCACTATCTGTCCGTTGGCGGCCACAGTGTCCGCGATCGCGATGCTGGTATTGCCGCTCAGCGCCATCGAGCTGCCATCGCCGAATCCCAAGGTCACCGAAGCGTCCGACTGCGTCGTCACCGTGTCGTGAATCTTTACCGGCGTCCCTTGCTGCGCGGGGAGAGTCGCGCCGCCGCGTTGAATCTGCGCACTGCCGCTGACCTGGGTAACAGTGCCGACACTGTCGTCGGCGCGCACCGCCGTACTCGTGAGCATCCCGAGCACTATGGCCGCCACTGCGAGAGCAACCGAACGACCGGTGATCCGTGGCAAATCGTCGATTTTGTTCATTTTGATTCCTGGTGATCGGTTTTTCCGCAAAAGGATGACGCTCGACACCATAGCATCGGCAAACGCGCGCACGCTATGAGGCCTGACTTGTATCCTCTGGCACAAACGCGGTGTTAGTTCGACCACTTATAAGTTCAACGCGTTGAAACAAGCGGCTGCGGACACTACCCTCATCGTGGAACCTATAAAAGAAACCATTGATCGGAAGGCGAAAATCCATGCTCGCAGCAGTGATTGCGGGCGCTGCCCTTGTGCTCGCCACCGGATGCATGCAGACGCAGGAAATCGATCAGACGATGCCTCCCTATGCGTCGATCTCCGACGAAGGCCGCGATCCCGCCAGTGCGCCCAAGCCGCCACCGTCGGATGATTCTCCCGGAATTATGAGCAGGTTTGGATCCGCAGTCTTGAAACTGTTCTGGTAGGAGTCTCCGTATCGAGATCGAGGTCGGCTAGTCCATCTCCAGATAGCCCGCGTATCCGCAGTGAACACGCGAACCTTTACCACTCTCGACACCCGGCGCCTTATCCTGAGGCGCTTTCGCGAATCAGACCTCGCGAATTTTATGGCCTATCGAAACGATCGAGAAATCGCGCGCTATCAGTCGTGGGAATCGATCTCTCACGCCGAAGCGTGCAAGTTCATCGCACAGCAGAGCCGGCACCGCCCCGGGATTCCCGGCAAGTGGTTTCAATTCGCGGCTGAGGTCAAAGCGGGCGGCGAACTGGCCGGCGATTGCGCGCTGCTGGTTATCAGGACGACGCCGCGAATCGGGGAGATCGGCTACACCTTCGCGCGCGCCTATCAGCACACCGGTCTCGCGACCGAGGCTGCCCGAGCGGTTATCGATTTCGCTTTCGACTCGCTCGAGCTCAAGCAGGTCATTGCGACCACAGATTGCCGCAACGCGCCGTCGGTCGCGCTGATGGAGCGGCTGGGGATGAAAAGGGCGGGGCACTTCCTCCACAACGCGTGGTTCAAGGGCGAGTGGTGCGACGAGTATCAGTACTCAGTCCTGCGCGAAGATTGGTCGCGCACCCGCGTTGACGGCGGGCACGGCGGGCCGCCCCACTGAGATTGGTCGCGATGGTTATGCGCCGGCCTCCGCACTCGCGATCACGACCACATAGCCGTCGAGATCGCGGAGCCACATCTCGCGATGCCCGGCGTTCGGATTGACGTGCGGCTCTTCGATTACTTCGGCTTTGAGTGAGCGCGCTCGCGCCACCGCCGCATCGAAGTCGCCCACCTCGAACCACAGCAGGACACCATGTCCAGGTGGCGCGGCGTCCGCGTTGACGAGATTAGGGTGATCCTCCTCGTCCCAGGCATGGAGCTGAAGGATCAGGTGACCGTCACAGAGCATGCGATCATAGGTGTTGCGATGCTCATGTTCAGGCTGCCCGCTGACTTCCAGCAGTTGTTGGTACCATCGGCGGCTCTTCCTTACATCGCGCACGGCAATCAGGGGCTGAGACTGAACGCGCGTTTTTTGCGGCACCGGTTTCGTCATTTCTTAGTTCATATGATTTTGCCCGAAGCGCGCGCAAGTGATACTGATGCGCGGCATGGCGACGCATGCGGGGGCATGCCGTCGGGGAGGGAAATTTACAATGCCCGCAGATTTCGGCCGTGCCCGAATCGTTGTTCCGATCGCGCTGCTGGTTTTCACGCTGCTGTCTGAAGGATCAGTGCTGGCCAAGCCGGCCACCTTCTGCGTCAACCCGGGCGGTACCGCGGGATGCTTCTCGAGCATCCAGGATGCGGTGGACGCGACCGGAAAATCGGGTTCGGTGATCAACGTCGCGGTCGGAGCCTACTTCGACAATATCTCCATTCCGAAAACTAAAATCACTATAAATGCCGATCCCGAGACCGCAATTTTTGGCATCACCACCGATCCGATTCTGACAGTTGCCGCAGGTGCGAAGGTCACCATCAACAATCTGCAGTTCCAGGACACCTTCACTGCCTCGTCATGTATCGAAAGCCGCGGCAGCCTGACGATGCATAACATCGAGGTCTTCCTATGCTCAGGCATGAGAGGTGCGGCGATCCATCAGATCGGTGGCAAGCTTACGATCACCAACAGCGGGATCAGCGGAAACGAAGCTACGGAAAACGGCGGATGTCTCGCGATGGAAGGCGGCCAACTGAGCCTTCAGAGTGTCGACTTTAGCTTCTGCGACGCCGGTGGCGACGGCGGCGCAATCTGGCTGTCGAACACCAAGGCCAAAATCATCGGTCTCGCTGGCGAAGCTCACGAACCGTCGCTCAATGTTGAAAGCAGCCAGGCGTCAGGTTCTGGGGGCGGTGGCGGTATCTTCGCCAGCGGCGGAAAACTTACGATCGACGCGATGATCCTCGCAGACAACGTTGCCCCGAATGGAAATGGCGGCGGAATTGAATCGGCGTCGCCCTTGACGATCACCAACAGCGTCATCGAAAACAACACCTCGCACAACGACGGCGGCGGTATCCTGGCGATGCCGCCGGGCAAACTGAGCGTGATGAACAGTTCGATCATCGGCAACAACTCTGACGAGGGCGATGGTGGTGGAATTGCGGCGGAGACGACGTTCAACCTGCTTAACGATACGCTGTTCGGTAATCGCAGCGCCCAGAATGGCGGAGCGATTCTCGCGCTCGGCAATGGCAAAATCGGCTCGCTGACGATTGACGGCAACCATTCGGTACAGAGCAACGGCGGCGGTATCGACATCGCCAGCGGCTCCGTGAAAATCACGAACACGATCATCGCGCTGAATACGGCGCCGATGGAATTCGCCCAGGACTGCGGTGGCAGCTTCGCGTCGCAGGGCTTCAACCTGATCTTTGATACGACCGGATGTACAGTTTCCGGGCAGACCGCATCCAACATCACCGGCGAGGATCCCAATCTCGGCGCGACGGAGCCTTTCGACGTCAAGATCGTGCAAGAACCGAATCTGGGGAGCCCGGTCCTCGGCGCCGGCGGCCATTGTCCGAAGACTGACGAGCGATTGCACTCGCGCCCGAAGACCCGATGCGACATCGGCGCCTTCGAATCGCCATGATGCTTCGCCAGCGACAAATATCATTCTCGCGACGCTCACTTGCGCTATGGCGGGAGCGACTCCATAATCCGGCGCGTAGTTCGGTTCGTAGCGGAAGCGAGTCGCGAGGGGAGATCAAATGATTCGACGTATTGGGCTCCGGGTATTTGTGTGCCTATTTTTCCTGATCGCAGCGGCTCCGGCTCGTGCGGGCGACGTTGCGGAGGCGCTGACGAACTTCGCGGCTGCCAAGGTTGTGATCGGCCAAAAGAACTTCACCAGCGGCGATTGCAATCAGGGCGACGGCAATCCCGCTGCCAAAGTACTCTCTGCGGTCCGGAGGGTCCTGCCGCGTTGGGCAAAAAGGTTCTCTACATTCCCGACGCCGACAACAACCGCGTGCTGGGCTTCAAGAAAATCCCCAAGAAGAACGGCGCGTCCGCCAAGTTGGTGCTCGGTCAGACTAATTTTTCAAATTCAGGCAGTGGGACAAGCAGCACTTCTTTCGAGTTTCCAAGCGGAGTCGCTACTACGAGCAATCAGCTGTTCGTGGTGGAGTTCGACAATAGCCGCGTGCTCATCTGGAACAAGCTGCCGACCAAGACAAACACCCCGGCGGACGTCGTGGTTGGGCAACCCAACTTCACTACGAACGACGCCGACCACGACCCAATCGGGTCTAAATCTCCCGGAAACCGGTTTGTTTGTGACGCATGGCAAGCTCCTGGTTTCTGACCGTAACAACTTCCGAGTCATGATTTGGAACAAGATTCCCACGACCAACGGCGCGAATGCCGATGTCGTCGTCGGCCAACCCGATTTTACGAGTAACAGCGCCGCGACGACTCAGACTGGGATGGGCGAGCCGGAGGGACTTTGGAGCGACGGCACGAAGCTGGTGGTCGCGGACTTCGACAACAACCGGGTCTTGATATGGAATAGCTTTCCTACCAGCAACGGCGCGCCCGCGGATGTCGTCGTTGGACAGCCGGATTTCACCTCGGCCGACACGCCAGACACGCCCGACGCGCAAAGCCTCCGTCAGCCAGGTGGCGTCGCTTCGGACGGAACTCGTTTGTTCGTGGCAGGATTCCAGAAATAACCGCATCCTCGTGTTCAGTCCGTTCCCGACCTCAAACAATCCGACGGCGAGCATCGTGCTGGGTGAACCGACTTCACGCACAGCGATGGCAATGGTGGAAGTTTGACGCCAACTGCGCAAGCGTCTCAGCTTTCCGTTCGGGTTAACTCTCGTCGGGAGCACAATTGATCGTCAATGACAACGGTAACAGCCGCTACCTGATCTTTGGTCTTTAGCGCAAAGCGAACATACATAGGCTACTCGCCGAAAGGACATAGCCTCGCGGATCCAATCTGGGTGCTTTGGGGAGGGAATAAATGGTGAGCAGAAAAGCAATGACGGGGTTGGCAACGGCTGCGCTCATCGCCTTAGCAACACAGGTTCACGCTGGTGGCGCCACGTGCAAATCGAGTAACGGCGAGAAGAAGCACACTGCTTCCGATGGTAGCTCCTGCCTCGCGAGTTCAGATGGAACCGGCAAGGCCAAGGCAAAAGCGACCGGAGGCGCCTCTGCGCAAACTTTCGTCGAAATCGGCGGCAACGCCAGCTCGGTCGCGTCGGATGAAGCGATGTCCGAGGCGGAAGCGGAAAGCAAGGGCAAATCGACCGCCCACGCATCGGGCGCAGGCAGCGATGCATTCGTCGATGCTGACCTGAAAGGCATGGCGACGGCCAACGCCACCGGAGGCGGCTTCGCCAATGTGACCGCGCTCGGAAAATGCAACGCAACGGGGATGGCCAGCTGGAGATTCTTCTGCTGTCAACGCCAATTGTCGGAGACGACGGCACTTTCGTGCACGCGACGGCAACCGGCGGCGGCGAGGCCGACGGTGACGGCACGTTTCCTCCAACCTGCATTCCGAACGGCGGGCCCCGACTCAGGATGATCGGGGACGCAACCCTGGTGTGCCGAACAATCGCGATCAGCTGTGCAACCGTGAGCATTTACAATGCACATATACCCAGTGCACTCCCACCCCGGAGCGCAATCGGCAGCCGTCTTGCACCCTTGAACTGGAACGCCTGGTGGCATCGCTAGAGCCATGCGAGGCATAGGCCATTGCTTGCAGACGTGCTCGTCTTGGTCGCAGTACAATCGACCTTGTGCTTGACAGTCGAGAACACTCGCGCACGGGTCCCCAATGTCTCCGCGACCGGAGCACCAACCTTCGAGCGGAGTAAGAAGCATCGCCAGAAGGATGAGCCCGCCTGCCCAGGCCGCACGTTCCGCACTTAGTCTGGTAGCTAGCGACACGTCTACGAGGCCAGCCGCCCGTCTGCCGGTTCTGAGGTTTGCGCGGTCGCGATCTTTTTCGTTGCCGGCTGGATAGCAGGCGCGATCTCGCGGCCTTCGCGCCATGCGTTGTAACGCTCGAGGAATGCTTCCATGTAGGTGTAGAAGACCGGCGTTATGTAGAGCGTCAGGAACTGCGAGAAGAACAGACCTCCGACTACAGCCACACCTAGCGGACGGCGCGATGAGCCGCCTGCACCGAATCCTATCGCGATCGGCAGCGTGCCCATCAACGCCGCCATCGTGGTCATCATGATCGGGCGGAAGCGGATGATGCAGCCCTCGAAGATCGCGTCGGCGGGCGACTTGCCTTCGGTGCGCTGAGCGTCGAGCGCGAAGTCGATCATCATGATGGCGTTTTTCTTGACGAGGCCGACCAGCATGATCACGCCGACGAACGCGAACAGGTCCAGCTCCATGCCGAACAGCCACAGCGTCACCAGCGCGCCGAATCCCGCGGACGGCAGTCCGGAGAGAATCGTGATCGGATGGATGAAACTTTCGTAGAGCACGCCGAGCACCAGGTAGATGACGAGGATCGTCATCATCAGCAACACGCCGAGTCCGGATAGCGACGACTCGAAGGCCTGCGCGGTGCCCTCGAAGTCGGTCGTGATGCTGTCGGGCAGAGTCGCGGCGGCAATCTTGTTGACCTCGGCGAGAGCCTTGCCGAGTGAAACTCCGGGCGCGACGTCGAACGAAATCGTCGCCGACGGCAGTTGCCCCGAATGATTAACCTGCAATGGCCCAAGCGATCGCGTGAACTTCACCAGCGTGTCGAGCGGTACCAGCGAACCGCTGGACGATCGCACGTAGAGCAGTGACAGCGTGCCCGGCTCGTGACTGGTACTGCGGCTCGACCTCCATGATGACCCAGTACTCGTCGTTGGGCGCGTAGATTGTCGAGATCTGGCGCGAGCCGTACGCGTTGTAGAGCGCGTCCTCGATCGCGCCGGCGGAAATGCCGAGCGAATGCGCCTTGTCGCGATTGATGTCGATGCTGACCTGCGGATTCTCGACTTGCAGGTCGCTGTTGACGCCGCGCAAATCGGGTAACTGGCGCAATTTCGACTCGAGCATCGGCGCGTACTTGTAGAGCGTCGCGGTATTCTGGCTCTGCAGCGTCATCTGATACATGCTGCGCGTGAATTGCGCGCCGATCCGAATCGGCGGCGGATTCTGCAGGAACACGCGCAGCCCCGGCACGCTGTTCAGGATCGGCCGCCACTTCGTGATCAACTGATCGACGCTGAGCTTGCGCTCCGACGCCGGCTTCAGATGCAGAAATATGATTCCCGAATTGGTGGCGCCGCCCGGGCCGCCCGATCCGACGCTGACGAAGTAGCTGCGAATGCTGTCGTCGTCCTTGATGAGGCTGGCGGCGGCGAGCTGATGCTCGACCATCGAGTCGTAGGAAATCCCCTGCGCGGCGAGCGTGAAGATGATCAACTGGTCGGCGTCTTCCGAAGGCAGGAAACCCTTCGGGATCGCGTAGAACATGTAGATCGTCGCGAGCAGCAGCCCGCCGGAAAAATACATGGTCGCGCGCCGATGACGCATCACCCACGACAGGCTGCGCTGATAACCGTCGAGCATCCGATCGAACCAGCGCTCGGTGACCGCATACAATTTGCCGTGACGCTCGCTGCCCGGCGGGCGCAGGAAGCGCGAGCACAGCATCGGGGTCAGCGTCAGCGACACAAATCCCGAAACAAGGATCGCGGCGCCGATCGTCACCGCGAACTCGTGCAGCAGGCGCCCGAGAATCCCGCCCATGAACAGCACCGGGATGAACACGGCGGCGAGCGAGAAGGTCATCGACAGAATCGTGAAGCCGATCTCGCTTCGCGCCGTCGAGCGACGCCGTCATCACGTCCTTGCCCATCTCCATGTGGCGCACGATGTTTTCGAGCATCACGATCGCGTCATCGACGACGAAGCCGACCGCGAGCGTGATCGCCATCAGCGACAGATTGTCGAGCGAGTAGTCGAGCGCCCACATCACCGCGAACGTCCCGATGATCGACATCGGCAGCGCCAGGCTCGGGATGATCGTCGCGGACAGATTGCGCAGGAACAGGAAGATCACCATCACGACCAGAAAGATGGTGAGCAGCAGCGTGTACTGCACGTCGTTGACCGACGCGCGAATCGTCTCGGCATGATCGCCCAGCGTGTTGATATGGAGCGAGGCGGGCACTTCCGCGCGAAATGCGGGAATCAGGCGCATCACGTTGTCGACGACTTCGACGGTGTTGGTGCCCGGCTGACGCTGCACCGCGAGCACCACCGAGCGCTCGCCGTTCGACCATCCCGCGGTCTTGTCGTTCTGCACGCTGTCGAGCACGCGCCCGACATCCTCGAGCCGCACCGGCGATCCGTTTTGATAAGCGACGATCAGCGAGCGATACGCCGCCGCGTTGGTCAACTGACCCTTGGTATCGACGGTGAACGCCTGATGCGCGCCGTAGAGCGTGCCGGTCGGCATATCGACGTTGGCGTTCTGGATCGCCGTCGAGACTTCGTCGATGCCGATGCCGCGCGTCGCAAGCGCCTTCGGATCGAGCTGAATCCGCACCGCGTACTTTTGCGATCCGTAAACCTGCACCTGCGCGACGCCGCTAACCATCGAGATGCGCTCGGCGAGGTAAGTCTCCGCGTACTGATCGACCTGCGAAATCGGCATCGTGTTCGAGCTGAGCCCCAGGTAGAGGATCGGTTGATCGGCAGGATTAACTTTGCGATACGACGGCGGACTCGGCATCCCTTGCGGCAGTTCGGCCTGCGTCTCCGCGATCGCCGCCTGCACGTCCTGCGCGCCGGCGTCGATATTGCGCGTGAGATCGAACTGCAGCGTGATGTTGGTCCCGCCCTGGATGTTCGACGAGGTCATCGAGTCGAGGCCGGCGATCGTCGAGAACTGTTTCTCGAGCGGCGTCGCGACCGAAGACGCCATCGTCTCGGGACTCGCGCCGGGCAGGCTTGCGTTCACGACGATCGTCGGGAAATCGACGTTGGGCAGATCGTTTACCGGCAGGTATCGATACGCCATCACGCCGAACAGCACGATCGCGAGCGAGCTCAGCGTCGTCATGACCGGCCGGCGAATAAATGCTTCGGCGATATTCATGACGCGGCGCCGCTCTCGTTCAGGCCGCTTTTGATCGTGACCTTCGCGCCGGGAATCAGCCTGAGCTGTCCGTCGGTAACGACCGTCTCGCCCGGCTTGAGCCCGCTGGTGACGACGGTCTGATTGTCGATCGACTCGCCGATCACGACCGGCCTGATCTCGGCTTTCATACTCGGCTGCACGACGAAGACGAACGAACCTTGCTGACCAGTCTGGACGGCCTGCGACGGCACCAGGATCGCCCCCGGATGTTCGTGCAGCACGAGCGTTGTGTTGACGAACTCGCCCGGCCACAGCCGCGCTGTCGGTGTTGGCGAACAGTCCTTTGAGATTTATCGTGCCGGTCTTCGAATCGACGCTGTTATCGACGAAGCTCAGCTCGCCCGACTCGAGCGGACCTTGCTGCTCGGGCAGTGAGACCTGGACAGCAAGCTTGCGCTCCGCCATGAACTCGCGCACCGCGGCCAGCTTCTGCTCGGGAATCGCGAAGTCGACGTACACCGGATGCACCTGGTTGATAACGACCATCGCGGTGTCGGCGTCGGGCTTGACCAGGTTGCCGGCATGCACGAGCAGGTCGCCGGTGCGCCCGTCGATCGGCGCGCGAATCGCGCAGTACTCGAGATTCAGCTTCGCAGTCTGCACCGCGGCTTCGTCCGCTTGCATCGACGCTGACAGCGCGGCGGCTGTAGCCTCGACCTGATCGTATTGCTGGCGCGATCCGACTCTCTCCTTGAGCAGAGTCGAGTAGCGATGCTCGTCGGCGGCGGCCTGCCGGTACTGCGCGCGATCCTTGGCGAGATTCGCCTGCGCCTGATTCAGCGCGGCTTCGAACGGGCGCGGTATCGATCGTGAACAGCAGGTCGCCCTGCTTGACGTCCTGTCCCTGGCGGAAGTTCACCTGCATGATCTGCCCGCTGATCTGCGCCTTCACGTCAACCGTCGAGAAAGCCTCGACGCGGCCAATCGCGCGAATCGTATCGGAGACAGTCTTCTGCTCCACCTTGGCCGCGAGAATCGGCACCGCCTCGCGCTCGCCGAAAGTGTCGGCGGGACCGTGCGAGCATCCTGCCATCGCAATCAGTGCGAACGCCGGGATTAGTGCTGTCGCGCACCATTGCATCAACGTGAGATTGCCCTTCGACTCCCGAACTGGATAACCGTGCCGCCGGGAGAGTGTTACGGCCCGCCAAAGTAGCGTCGAGGATATTATCAGGCTCGCATGAGCCGAGAAAATGTGGATGAGAACCGAAACCGCGTCTCCGGTCAGTTTATCCGTCTGTTTAGTGAAGGTAGGACGGAATTTATTCCGTCAACTTAGCTTATTCCGTCAGACGCCAGTGCAGGGTGATGCGCCGGCAATCGGCAAAAGCTGTCGCTCTCGATTTGCAGCGCACGATTGAATCGCGCGCGCATATTTTCGAGCGAGATAGTCGCGGTCAGGTCGACGATTTGCTCGGTATTGAAATGCCGCTTCACTTCCTCGAACACATCGTCGGGAACATCGACCGACGCCAGCGTCATCTCCTCTGTATAGCGCAGCGCGGCGCGCTCGGCTGGCGTGAACAGGGGATTCTCTGCATACTCCGCGAGTGCGGCGAGTTTCTCTTCGCTAAGTCCGGCTCACGCTGCCACCGGCAGCGTTGATATCGATTCAAAAAACGCAGCCGATCATCTGCGCGGCGCGCAGACAGACCATCCGCTTCAGAGCCGGCGGTGTAACCTTCGAGCTTTCGATCGATTGTTGGTACATCGACATCAGGAAAGTGATACCGGGTCGATACGCCCACGCCTTGTAAGGATTCAGCACTTTGCCGACGTGCCGCTTCATCATCCAGGTCAACGGCTTCAGCAACCAACTCATCTGATTTTCTTCGATCGGTTCGATACGCATTGGAATACTCTCCGGGCTACGCAGCCCGCGCCGCGACGACCCGAGTGTCATCCGACTGGCGATACAGGATAGCGGCAATCGCGATTAGTAAGATCGCGGGAATGTAGATACCCAGTACCTCCGTCACAAGATGCTCAGTCGAGAGCAGCCCTGCGGCATGTGAGTATATGTGCAACGCGGAATGCATCACGCCTGCAACTGCGGCCACGACGACGGCAATCGTATTGCGCCGCGGATTCAGCGCGGCGAATACCAATCCAACTCCGACGGCGAGAAAGAAACGTCCCGCCGTCCATCACAAGATGCATATTGTACGGCCCGGTCTCAGGCACCCCCGGCACCAGTTTGAAAAACCAAGCGGAAGGGAAAAAGAACATCTCGATTCCGTTGACGATGTCGAGCGCGGCCAGGATCCAGAGAACCGGGACGATCCAGCGGGGCAGGTTGGATGTTCATGCCGCACCTTCCTTGCAGATAGGTGTATATCGGCAGCAAACACGAAGCCACGGGCGCACACGTCGATAGTCGCGCGCAACTTTGCTCCTCTCACTGGGTGCAGGGGTCGTCCTGCCGCCCGCCGCGCAGGCGATTCCGCTAGATGCTCAGATGATACAGCTCCGCGACGTTGTCGTGCAGCACCAGGTTCTTCTCGTCCGCGGTCATCCCGACAGTATGCTTGGCGATCACATCCTGCGACCACGGCCACGTCGAGTCGCTATGCGGGAAGTCGCTCGCCCACATCAGCCGCTTGATGTTGCAAAGATTGCGGACCTGGAACGCGACGTAGTCGTCCTGGAATGTCGTGTAAACGTTCTCGCGGAAATACTCACTCGGCATCTTGCTGAGCGTGCCCGCTGGTAGCCAGTAGCGATGGCGGTCGTATGCATGATCCATCCGATACATATAGTGCGGCACCCATCCCGCATCGGCTTCGACGCATACTACTTTCAACTTCGGATGACGCTCGAACACTCCGCCGAGCACGAACGTGCCGATGATGTCCTGGCATCCGCGGATGATCGACAGGAAGCTGTTGAGCTTCGGCCCGCGCGTCTGGAAGTTGTCGCTGCTGCTGGTCAGGATATGAAAGCTCAGCGGCATCTGGAGATCGATCGCGGCTTCGTAGAAAGGCGCGTAGATAGGACTGTCGTAGTCCTCGAGCGCGGGATTGCCCGGCATCATGACGCCCTTGAGCCCGAGATCTTTCATCTTGCGCAGATCAGAGATTCCTTCCTCGACGGAACGCATCGCAGTCTGCCCGGTGCCTATCAGCCTCGTGGGATGAGTGGCGCAATACTCGCCTATCCAAAGATTGTAGGCGTCGAAGCATGCCTTCTTGTAGTCGAAGTCGCGATGGTTGCAGAGAATCATACCGACCGTCGGGTAGATAACTTCGGCGGCGACGCCGTCGCGATCCTGATCGGCCATGCGCGCGTTCGGATCCCATCCGCCCTTATGCATCTCCTCGAACTTCGCGCCAAACGTCCTCAGCTCGCTCGCGTCCTTGCCCGCCGCTGCCGCCAGCGCGACGTTGATTGGCCGCGGGAAGTCCTTGACGATGAACACGTCGCCGAGCTTCTCGTCGTGAATCATGTGCGGCGCCGTATCCTTATACTTGTGATCGATTCGATCGATGTAAGTGTTGGGCGGCTCGGTGATATGAGAGTCGGCGGAGATGATTGGCTTCTGCATCGTATTCCCTCGATTGGCTTCGCGTCGCCGCGAAATCCTGACCGGGTCTTTTAGTGAAAAGTTGCCAGATTTTTATTTACTAGAGCATCATGGGCTTTACAACGCTGCGGTTCCATACCGATCGGTCTGGACCGCATGGAACCGCGCGCGATATAGGTAGGAAATCGAGGCACACGACGATGGACTACGATCTGAAGATCACAGGCGGCACGATCTACGACGGTACTGGCGCGCCGGGGCGTATCGGCGACGTGGGAATCAAAGACGGCAAGCTCGCGGCGGTCGGCGAAGCGAAGGGCAGGGCCGCTGCAAACCGTCGAGGCCAAAGGCAAGGTCGTCGCGCCGGGCTTCGTCGATATTCATACACACTACGATGCGCAGGTGATGTGGGATCGCATGATGACGATCTCGCCGTGGCACGGCGTCACGACCGTTGTGATGGGCAACTGCGGATTTGGTGTCGCGCCGACCCGTCCCGAACATCGCGGACTGATCATGCGCACGCTCGAGAACGTCGAAGGGATGAGTCTGAAGGCGCTCGAGACCGGCCTCGGTTACGAATGGCCGTTCGAGAGCTTCGAACAATATATGGATACGATCGAGCAGCGCGGCACCGCGATCAATCTCGGCGCGCTGGTCGGGCACACGCCGATAAGACTCTACGTCATGGGCGAGGAAGCGACCGAGCGCTCCGCGAGCGCGGACGAAGTCGCACAGATGAAGACGCTGGTCCGTCGCGCACTAGACGCAGGCGCGGTTGGCTTCGCGACCTCGAAGTCGCCGACCCACGTCGGCTACAGCGGCAAACCGGTACCAAGCCGCATGTCGGATTTCGACGAGATCAAGACGCTCGCATCCGCGATGAGCGAGGCGGGACACGGAATCATGCAGGCGACGATCGGGCGCGAGCTGTTCCTGCGCGAGTTCGCGGAAATCGCGCGCGAGATTCATCGCCCGATTACCTACACGGCATTGCTAGCCGGGATGAATGGTCCCGGCGGGCATCGCGGGCCGCTCGAGGCGTCGCAGAAACTGTGCGACGAAGGTCTCAGCATAATTCCCCAGGTCACCTGCCGTCCGCTGAACTTCGAATTTCAGTTCAAGGCGCCGTTCATTTTCGAGAGCATGAATCTGTTCGCGCCAGTGTCAGCCGCCGATTTCGAAGGCAAGAAGAAAATCTACGCCGACCCGGAATTCCGCCGCGCGTTCAAGTCCAAGGCGGGCGAAGGCTCGCGCGGTGCGTTCGCCAATCGATGGGATCGCACTGTGATTTCGTTCTCGCCGAACGACCCCTCGCTCGAAGAGCGCAACCTGAATGAAGTAGCGCGCGAGCGCGGCATCGATCCGATCGACCTGGCGCTCGATCTCGCGCTGGCCTCGAACCTCGAAGCGCGCTTTCGGATGTCGATCCTCAACAACGTCGAAGATGAAGTTGCGGAGCTACTTGCCGGGCGACATACGGTGCTGGGACTGTCCGACGCGGGCGCGCATGCAAGCCAGCTTTGCGACGCATGCTTCTCGACCTACATGCTAGGGCGCTGGGTGCGCGAGAAGCGCGCAATCCCGATGGAACGCGCAATCTGGATGCTCAGTGCGCGGCCGGCCGAAGTGTTTGGCATCACCGATCGAGGACGCCTGATGCCGGGCTTGGCAGCCGACGTCACGATTTTCGATCCTGACAAGGTAGGTGCCGGCAAACTCAGGCGCGTTTACGATCTTCCGGCAAATCAGGATCGACTGATCGCCGATGCGGAAGGGATCGAAGCTGTAATCGTCAATGGAACCGTCATAAGGCGCGAGAACAGGGATCAAGTAGCGTCAAACGGGTCATTGCCGGGTAAGCTATTGCGCCACGGTCACGCTCGAGAGTTAGCCACCAGTCCTAGGACAAGGTCTGTGGCTGGGATCGCGAGGCCTATCGTCGGGCCATCGCAGAACCTAGCTTTATAGAATTGCAATTCCTTGTAACTCCAGCAATTATAGTTGGTGGGACAGGTTACGACTAACAAAACCTCGGAGACCTACAGGAGCACTTACTTGGAGATCGATAAAATTGTTGCGGAATTGCAGAAAGAAAGAGACCGTCTTGTCAAAGCGATTGCGGCCCTGCTAGGCGCGGGCTCCACGTACACCGGCAAGCGGCGAGGCCGCAAACCTGGGCCGAAGGCGGCCGCCAAGACAAGGAAGCGGAGCGGTGGTATCAGCAAGGAAGGTCGGAAGAGGCTCTCGGAGATGATGAAGAAGCGATGGGCCGAACGCAGAAAGAAAGGAATGACGAAACTCGGCAAGTAGCGGGACGGCTGGTTCGAGAGCCGTCTCAAGCGTGCGGTTGATTCACGACGGTAGCATCCGCACAATCTTCAGATGGCGAATTCAGTACAGCACGCGTTCGATATTGCGGCGGAGGACTACGACCGCGCGCGGCGTCGCCTGGTGCCCGGATTCGATGACTTCTATCGGGCGGCTATCGATCTGATCCGCTTTCCGCGCGAGAACCCGCTCAAGGTACTCGATCTCGGCGCTGGCACGGGCCTGATGGCGGCGTTTATCGCCTACAGTTTCCCGAATGCGCGAATCACGATGGTCGATATCTCTAACGAGATGCTCGAGCGGGCGCGCGCACGCTTCGAGCTGGCGGGCGAGCGCTTCCGCTTCGAGGTTTCCGATTACGGCGTTGATCAGATCCAGGAGAAGTACGACGCCATCGTTTCGGGGTTGTCGATACATCATCTGAGCGACGACCAGAAGCGCTCGCTGTTCAATCGAATCTACGGCGCGCTCAACGATGGGGGAGTGTTCGTCAACGCCGAACAGTTCCGATGCTCGACACCGGAACGGCATAAGTTCCATCACGAACGATGGGTGACGCGGGTGCGCGAACTAGGCGTCGATGATCGCGATCTCGCGGCGGCGACGGAACGGATGAGGTTCGATCGCGCGGCGACGCTCGAAGATCAGCTCGAATGGATGCGCGAGGCCGGCTTCCGCGACATCGATTGCGCGTACAAGAATCTGATCTTCGCCGTTTACTGCGGCCTCAAGTAGCGCTCAGCATTTGAATCGCGTGATCGGCGGCCGCAAGAAACGCGGGGTCGGGTTTGATCGCATGCTCGCGTAAACAAACCTCGGTGAATTTGATCGCATGCTCGTCGCCGCACGCTATCGCACGCTCGACTAGCTCATCGGGATTTCCAACCGTGACCTCATCGAGGTGCGACAAGTCTGCGCGAGTGCCGAACGTCGCGTACATCGCAGCCGCCGTTTGCCACGCGTATGCGAGCGCGCCGTGTTCTGTCTTATCACTCAGGTAGGGGAGCAAAGGGCGCAGCGCGGACGGGCCAGTCACGGCGTGGACGAACGCGATCGTTGTGTAAGTATCGCGGGCGTTGGCGAGAAAGACGCGCGCAAACGTCGCAGTGAGATCGGATAAGAATGCAGACGCGTCGCCCGACGGATCGACCGCATCGAGTGTATCTTTGAACGGCGGGAAGGAATCGAGCTTCGCAAGCGCATCGGTGAACGCGCCGAAGTTGCCGAGGCGATTCTCGAGCGGAATCATCTTGACGCGCGCAATCGCCTCTGACGGCTTCGCGCGTGCGGCAGGATGACGGTCAGCGGGAAGCGGCAGGTATTCGGCGGCCCAGTATGCGAGTCCGTCGGCCAGCTCGCGGCGCCGCGCGGCAGTATTTTCGAGAGCGAGCGCGCGAGTCGCGTGCCCGGTGCGAATCACGCCGTGGGTAGCAGACGCCATCAGACCCGGGCGCGAGCCGCGCGGCCCAGGTGTCCAGCACGGATTGCCACGGACGCTCTTCGAGCTCGTTGCGAAAGAACTCGAACCAATCCTCGGTGCGGCGGTGGTCGCCGATCGCCGCGCGCCAATTGTCATTCGTGAGGCGCGCGACTCGTGCACGTCGCGGCATGAACGAATGTCGATAGCGCTCGAACCACGGCATCACAGCGTCGCCTCGATCCATCGCACACATCGCTTCGATCGCCATCGGCGCATGATTGGAGAAACCGTTGCTCAGGTCGGGACCCATCGGCGCCATGATTTCGAGCGTCTCATCCAGTGCGGAGTAGTCAGCGCGATTCATTTCGTTCACCTGCTTACTCTTCATCGAAGACATTCTCGCCGCGATTCAGCATGTTCATCGATGCGTTCCTCCTCGCGTTCGATTATTAGTAAAGTACTCGCTTTACATACTAAGTCAAGCGGTAACTTGACTAATCTTTTGCGACAGGTACCATCTCATCTCATGAAGCATGATGCGCGTGCGGAGGAGGGCGTTCTCTTCCAGCTCAAGACTCGCGGGCCGCAAACCGCGGCGCAAGTCGCGCGACGCCTCGGCGTCACTGCGATGGCTGTGCGCCAGCATCTCTATCGCCTCAAGGTGGAAACGACTCGTCGAATTCACCGACGAACGGCGCAAGGTTGGACGGCCGGCGCGCGTGTGGAGATTGACCAGCGCAGCGGCCGAGCGCTTTCCCGATACGCATGGCGACCTGACCGTCGAGATTATCGGTGCGGTGCGCGCAGCGTTCGGCGAGGCGGGGATGGACAAGCTGCTGCGCGAGAGAACGCGCCGCCAGATCGACGAATATCGCGCGCGGCTCCGTCCCGCAGGGACTTCGATCGCCAAGCGCGCGCTGGCGTTGGCCGAGATTCGGCGCGAGCAGGGTTACATGGCCGAATGCTCGCGGATGCCCGACGGCTCGATGCTGCTGGCGGAGAATCATTGTCCGATCTGCGCGGCCGCATCGACGTGCCAGGGCCTATGCCGCGAAGAGCTTTCGCTGTTCCGCACCGTGCTTGGCGACAAGGCGCAGGTCGAGCGCACCGATCACATCCTGGCGGGCGCGCGCCGCTGTGCTTATCGGATCACTGCTGCGGAGCAGTGATCGGCGACGTCAGGGCGCTTCGGTGCTGAATGCGACCTTGAGATCTTCGCTCGCGAACGGATAGACGTGGATCATCCAGCCGAAAATCTGCTTGTGAAAATTTCCGTCCGCCGCCTCGCAGTCCGACTGATTTGAAATCGTGCCGGTAAAGCCGAAACGCGGATCGGCCAGGTATCCGACGCGCATGCGTTCAGCGCTACCAGCTCCGCTGCCGCGACCGAACTCTGTCGGAGCGCGGGCCGCCGACGAAATATCAGGACGCATTCTGGCCGCGACGTTGCCATTCATCACGTCCTCTTCGGTCACGCCTTTCGGCAGGCAAATGTTGGTGTGCGCGTGCCAATGCGAAAGGCTCAGCGGAATCAGCGCGTCGAGCTGCTCGGGAGTGTCGGTAGCCGGCGCGTCGTACATCGCACCGACCAACTTGTATCCGCCGAAAGTTTTTTTCTCGTAGAGGAGAGAGCCGGGCCGCGCGAGATCGAAATCGCCCATGTACTCCGACGCCGTCGCCGTGCGATTGGCGAAGTGGTAAACGTCCTGCGGCACCGACTCCATATAGGGCACGTAGCCGTCGGCGATTGCGGCCTTGTAGTCCTCGTATTTCGTAAGCTTCGCGCGCATCGTCGCGATGATCTGTTCGCCGCGCTGCGTATCAGCCGGCGTCATCGCACGCGTCTCGGTCATCGTCATGTGATCGCTCATCTTCATGTGCGCGCCCATCTGGCCCATCGCGCCGGTGCCGCCGCCGCTGTCGCTACCCGAGTCCATGTCGTCCATGTCGTGCGCGACCGCGTAGGAGACGAGAGTGGCGACCAATGTGACGGCGACGAACAGAGATATGAATCGTGTCTTCATGACCTTACCCCCGAGCTATCTCGTACAATGATACTTCGCCGCGAATAAATCGAGCACTCGAATAAATCCCTGAACGAACGGTTTGTAGAAAAGTCGCCGTCTCGGCTAGGGTTGGGCGTTGGAGAACGACGCGCTCAAGTGCCAGCTACGAATTCATCGCAGGAGTCGGCCCATCATCGTGAGGTCGTCGTCGATTCCGTCGGCGATTCGCTCAACGCCGAAGTGAAGTACGGCGAGCTGCGATGGCGGCTGTCAGGCGAAGATGCGACGGCGCCTGATCCTGTGTCGTCGTTTCTCGGCGCGCTTGGCGGATGCCTGCTGATGTCGCTCCGAGTGGCTGCGCGCGTGCGCAAAGTCGAGATCGGGCGAGTCGTCGGTGCATGCGTCCGCCAACGAAAAAGGGCATTTGAAGGAAATTAAAGTAGAACTTCAAGTTGAATCCAGCGCGAATGACGAGCAACTCCATCGATTGGTCGAAGTCGCCGAGCGCGGATGCCATATTCGGAATTTGATCCGCGACGAAGTGTCGTTTGCGTTGGAGATCAGAAGGCTTTGAAAAAAATGGGCGAAATAAATCTTTACCAGTATACAATCTCGCCGTTCTCCGAGAAGGTGCGGCGCGTACTCACCTACAAGCATCTCAAGTGGCATCCGATCGATTGCCATTACGAGGACAAGACCAACCTGCTCGCGGTCACCAAGGGCGCGTGGACGCGGGTGCCGGTGCTCGAATGGGACGGTGAGGTGGTCTACAACTCCGCCGACATCATCAAGTGGCTCGATCGCAAGGTGCCGGCGAATCGCGTGATTCCCGACGACGCGCGACGGCTCATCGAGATTGTCGACAATTGGGCCGACAACACTTTCTTCATGTCGATTTTGTTTCTGACGATTCCCGATCTGCTCGACGCCGCGGGCGACGCGAAGCTGAAAGCGAATCGCGAGAAGCTGATCGGGATGACGACGGCGCAGATGCGCGAGCGTCACGCGCCGATGAAGGAGCAGCTCGCAAGCCACCTGCGCATGATCGACGATCAGCTGGCGGGCAAGGATTTTTTCCTGGGCAAGAACTTCACGATGGCGGACGCGTCGCTGTACCATCCGCTGTTTTTTCTCGCGCTCAATCCGTCGAATTTTTCGATGGTGAAAGATTTCAAAAACGTCAGTCGATGGCATGACAGAGTTCGCGATATCGCTTAGCCGCGGAAGGAGAATTCAATGGCGCGCAAATTAGCAGTCGGAGTCAATTGGCAGGGCAAGCCCGATTTCAAGAAGACGATCGAACACGCGAAAATCGCGGACGCCGCGGGTATCCATTCGATCTGGGTGGCCGAGGCGTGGGGCCGCGACGCGTTCACGCTGCTGACGCTGCTCGCCGAGCACACCAGCAAGATTCAGCTCGCGACTTCGATCGTGAATATCTATTCGCGCACGCCCGCCGCGCTCGCGCAGCATTTCGGCACGCTCGACGAGCTGAGCAACGGCCGCATGATCATGGGCCTCGGCACCAGCGGTCCGCAGGTGATCGAGCATTTCCACGGCGTCCCGTTCAATCCGCCGCTGACGCGGCTGAAGGAGTACGTGGATATTATCAACATGATTTTCGCGCAGACGCCGCTCAACTACGACGGCAAGCTGTTCAAGCTGCAGCGCGGCTTCACGATGCGCTTCGAGACTCCACGCAAGCACATTCCGATCTGGATCGCGTCGCTCAACAAGAAGAGCGTCGAGTTCACCGCGAAGAAAACCGACGGATGGCTGCCGGTGATGATCCCGATCAACTCGCTCAAGAAAGCGATCGCGGACTTCCGCGAGATTGCGAGCAGCGCGGGACGCAATCCGCGCGACGTCGCAGTGAAGGCTCCGGGACACGTGACGGTGACGGATAATGTCGATCGCGCCAAGGCGGGACATGCGGCCAACGTCGCGTTCTACGCCGCGCGCATGGGCACATTTCTATTCCGAGCAACTCACGCGCTTCGGCTTCGGCGACGACGTGCAGAAGGTCAAGCAGGCGTGGGAAACGGGCGGCTCGAAGGCGGGAACTGCGGCGCTGTCGCCCAAGCTGCTGTCGGAGTTGGGTTATATCGGCGGCATCGAAGGAGCAGTCGAGCGGCTCAAGGCGCAGGATGAGGCGGGCGTCGATCTGCATCCGGTAGATGTCGATGCGCATACGCCGGCCGAGTTCGAGAAAACAGTCGCGCGGCTGCTCTAACGAATCGCGAAAACGGAATTTGCCGATTTGCCGTGAATGGCGCTATATCGAAATCGATCACGACGTTGACCAGGAGGCTTAAACAAAAATGAAAGCAGCAGTATTCGAGGCAACCAAAAAGCCGCTCGTCGTCAAAACTGTTCCCGATCCCGAATGTGAACCGACCAGCGCGATCGTGCGCGTCGAAGCCAACGGCATCTGCCGCTCCGACTGGCACGCGTGGTCGGGCGACTGGACGTGGATGGGACTCTCCGCACAGCCCGGCGCGATAATGGGGCATGAATTCACCGGCGTCGTCGAGGAAGTCGGCAAGGACGTGCGCAACTTCAAGAAGGGCGCGCGCGTCGTGGTGCCGTTCAGCCAGGGCGACGGCACCTGCGAGTACTGCCGCAACGGGCAATCCAACGTATGCCTCACGCCGCTGCTGCCGGGATTTTCCTATCACGGCGGATTCGGCCACCTGGTCGCAGTGCCATTCGCCGACATGAACCTCGTCACGCTTCCGCCGAGCATCGATTTTGTCGAGGCAGCCTCGATGGGCTGTCGCTTCATGACGTCGTTTCACGGCGTCGTCGATCGCGCGCAAGTGAAGCCGGGTGAATGGGTCGTCGTTCACGGATGCGGCGGAATCGGGCTGTCAGCGATTAACATCGCGGCCGCTATGGGAGCCAACGTGATCGGCGTCGATCTCGATTCGGCCAAGCTCGAGCTCGCCAAGGGCATGGGCGCGGCGCACGTAATCAACGCGAAGAAGACCGATCCGATCTCCGCGATATTCGATCTCACCGGCAGCGGCGCGCACGTATCGGTCGATGCGCTCGGCGTCGCTGCGACCTGCCGCAATTCGATCATGAGTCTGCGCAAGCAGGGACGTCATCTGCAGATCGGACTCACCACTTCTGCCGAACAGGGCGAGATTCCCGTGCCGATCGATCGGATCGTCACGATGGAACTGCAGCTGATCGGATCGCTCGGAATGCAGGCGTCGCACTATCCGTCGATGCTGCAAATGGTCGAGGCGAAGAAGGTCACGCCGAAGGCGATGGTGACCGGGACGTGCGGGCTCGACGGCATAAATAAAATTTTCAACGAGATGAACACGTTCCAGAACGTCGGCGTCACGGTGATTAACAACTACAACTAGACGCGGTATCGCCGTTCGCGGAAATTAAACACGTGAGAGGGTCCTCGTGGACCCTCTTCGTTTGTGGAGTCGCAATTTGATGAGAGTGAAAATCCGGTTGATCGCACTCGCGCTGTTGACTGTAGTGGTCAGCGCTGCCCGTCCCGTCGCGAGCGCAAGACGCGTCGAAGGGTATCAAGGTTGAAATCACGGGACTTCGAAACAATAACGGGCAATTGGTATGCTCGCTGTGGCCGGGGCCGGCGGGCTTCCCGCGCGACGACTCGCACATCCTGAAGCACGTCACGGCGCCGATTAAGAATGCCGGCGGCGAATGCGTCTTCAGCGGAGATTTTGCGGCCGGCGACTACGCCGTCACGCTTTTTCACGACGAGGACAGCAGCGGCAAATTCAAATCGAATATGATCGGCTATCCGCTCGAGGGCTACGGATTTTCGAACAACGTCGTGCCGCAATTCAGCGCGCCGACCTTCGACCAGTGCAAGTTTCACTACGACGGCACCGGCTGGAAGCAGATACCGGTGAAAATGATTTACCGATGATGAAAGCAGTAATCGTTGAAAAACCCGGCGATGAGAACGCGCTCAAAATCGGCGAAGTCGCCGAGCCCGCGATCAAGCCCGATGAAATCCTGATTCGCGTGCGAGCCGCCGGCGTGAATCGCGCGGACATTCTGCAGCGGCTGGGATTCTACCCGCCGCCGCCGGGCGCGTCGGAAATCATCGGCATGGAATGCGCCGGCGAAGTCGCGGCGGTCGGCGCTAATGCGCCCGGCTGGAAAATCGGCGATCGCGCGATGGCGTTGATACCCGGCGGTGGCTACGCGGAGAAGGCCGTCGGCGCATTACGGCTCCGCGATGAAGATTCCCGCAGCGCTGAGTTTCGAGGAAGCCGCCGGACTCCCCGAAGTCTTTCTGACTGTCTTCCTGAATTTTTTCATGCTCGCCGGAATCAAGCGCGGCGAGACCGCTCTGATTCATGGCGGCGGCAGCGGGATCGGCACCGCGTCGATTCAGTTGCTCAAAGAAGCCGGCATGCGCGTGATCGTAACCGCCGGCTCCGATGAGAAATGCGATCAATGCCGCAAGCTGGGCGCCGACGTCGCGATCAACTACAAGAGCGGGCCGTTCGCACCGGCCGTGAAGTCGGCGACGGAAGGGCGCGGCGTCGACGCGATTCTCGACAGCATCGGCGGCGCTACCTGGCGGGGAATATCGAGTCGCTCGCGCAAGGCGGGCGCCTGGTCCTGATCGGCTTGATGAACGGGACGAGCGCCGAGCTCGACCTCGCGGCAGTGCTGCGGCGGCATCTGAAGATCTTCGGCTCGACGTTGCGCAACCGCTCGTCCGCGGAGAAAGCGCAGATCGTCGCGGCGTTCCTCGAGCGATTCGGCGCCGCGCTCGAAGCCGGCAAGTTGCGCCCGCCGATTTACAAAGTGGTGCCGGCCGCGGACGCGCCGACGGCGCATCGCATGATGCAAGCGAGCGAGCATTTCGGCAAAATCGTTCTCAAGTTCGACTGATCCGCTTTCTTGACGCATCGGCGCCCCGCGATTAGTCTCGCGACCAGTCAGAAGTCGGAGAATCCCATGAAAGTCACCCTCATCATTCCAATCAAACATCTACCTGCTGGGTGAGGGATACTTCGAAAGCTGGCTTTGAAAGAGCCTCGGGCGTCGAAGCCCGGGGCTCTTTTCTTTTTTGCGCGGATGGCCGCGCGTGAGACTTTGAATGCAACCGAAAGAAAAAGACAACGAATCAATCAGCGCCGGCGCGCGCCGCAAGAGCGCGCTGTTTCGCCACGCCGACTTCATGAAATTGTGGACCGGCGAGACCGTCTCGCTGTTCGGCACGCGGATGGGCGACGTCGCGATCAGCTTCGCCGCCGTGATCGCGCTCAAGGCGACTCCATTCCAGATGGGTATCCTCGCCGCGGCCGGAATTGTGCCGACGCTGGTGCTGGGTCTGTTCGCGGGCGTGATCGTCGATCGCGTCCGCCGCCGTCCGATTCTGATCGCCACCGACATCGGCCGCTTCATCGTACTGGGCACGATCCCGATGGCCGCGATGTTCTCGAAGCTCACGATGGTGCAGCTTTGCACCGTGATGCTCGCGTACTCGGCGCTCGATCTATTCTTCGACGTCGCTTACCGATCCTACCTGCCGTCGCTGGTCGAGCGCGAAGATCTGATCGACGCGAACAGCAAGCTCACCGCGAGCGCTGGTGTCGCCGAAGCAGGCGGCTTCGCGCTTTCGGGCTGGCTGGTGCAATGGCTGACGGCGCCGTTCGCGATTCTGATCGATGCGATTTCATTTCTCGCGTCCGCGTTGGCGATCGCGCTGATACGAAAGCCTGAGCCCGCACCGACGCCGCGTGCGCGCGATTCCAGCGTCGCCGGCGACATCGCGGCGGGCGCGCGGCTGATTTTCACCGACGGCCGTCTGCGCGCATTCGGGGTTAACGTGATCGTGGGCGGCTTCGCGAACAGCCTGGTCGGCACGCTCTACATGCTGTACGTCGTCAACGCGCTCGGCTTCAAGCCCGGCGTACTCGGCGTGATCTTCGCGGTCGGCGGGGCGAGCTCGCTGTTCGGCGCGTTAGCCGCGCGCCGCAGCGCCGAGATTTTCGGCACTGGAAGGGCGATGGTGGCTGGGCTCGCGATCGAGGGCGTCGCGTACATGCTATTGCCGATCGCGCGGGGCAGCGGCGCGATGTCGGTGGCGCTTTTGATCGCGCAACAGCTGATCGGTGACAGCGCCGCGACGGTGTATTTCATCAACGCCGTCAGCCTGATTCAAACGATCACGCCCAAGCCGATGCTCGGCCGCGTCAACGCGAGCCTGCGCTTCGTCCGCCTCGCGAGCGTCCTCGCTGGGCAAGCTGGTCGCTGGAATCGCGGGCGGCGCCATCGGACTGCGTCCGACGATTGCGATCGGTGCGGCTGGGTTTTGGGTCACGGCAGCGTTGCTCGGTTTCTCCGAAGTCGGTTCGCTCACCGGAATGGAGGAGCATGCGGCGCCGTCTGTCGCGGACTGATCTCGAAATCAAAAGCTGCGCAATTTGCGCACCTGACGGGCGTTGGCGCGTTCCTTCTGGTAGGATTCGACCCGAGATAGTGTGAATAGCAAACCAATCAAACCCCGCGCGCTCAAACCGGGCGATACAGTTGCGGTCGTCGCGCCCGCCGCGGCGATCGAACGCGCGCATCTCGAGCGTGGCGTCAACGTGCTCGGCGCGATGGGTTATCGGGTCAAAGTCTCGGAACGCGCGCTGGCGCGTTCGGGGATTCTGGCCGGTGACGATCGTGATCGCGCGAGCGAGTTGCAGGAATATTTCGCCGACCCCGAGGTCAAGGCGATCTTCTCGGCGCGCGGCGGTTACGGATGCGGGCGGCTGCTGCCGCTTCTCGACTTCAAGGCGATTGCTCGCACGCCGAAGATCTTCGTCGGCTTCTCGGACGCGACCTTCCTGCTGAATGCGCTGGTCGATTTCGCCGGGATGGTGTCGTTTCACGGACCGATGGTCGCGATGGATTTTGCGCGAGGCCTGAGTCCGCGCTCACTCGATCACCTGCAAGGATTGCTCAGCGGCAAGATCGACGGCTTCGAGCTCGAGGCGCACGAGGCGATGCATCCGGGGAGCGCGCAGGGCGAAGTGATCGGTGGATGCCTGTCGGTGCTGGTCGCGACTGATCGGCACGCCGTTTGCGCCGCGCTTCGACGGACGAATTCTGTTCCTCGAAGACACCGGCGAGAAGGCCTATCGAATCGATCGGATGCTCGTGCAGTTGCGGCAATCGGGCGCGCTCGGGCGCGTTGCGGGAATTGTCTTCGGCGCGATTCGCGCGATCGACGGCAACGAGCAGGAGACGCGGATGATTGAGCGCTTCGCCGCCGAGCAGACCGCCGGCCTCGGATGCCCGGTGCTGTGCGGCGTCGAAGCAGGACACGGCACTGAGAATTTTACGATACCGTTCGGCGTAGTCGCGCGAATCGATTCCGCCGCGCGCCGAATTGTTTTCACTGAGCCGGCCGTTACGCGGTAACGGCAGATTTGCGGAGGATGGACTGTTGGGTTGGAGTGAGGTCGAGCAGGCTTTCAACGACGCGGTCGAGCAGGGGGTGATTCCCGGCGCGACGGTGGTCGTGCGTCGCGGTGCGGATGTCGCGTTCGAGGGCGCATTCGGATTCCAGGTCGATCGAGCCGAGCCGCTCGCCGGCCAAAATCGAAACCGTTTACGATCTTTCGTCGCTCACCAAGGCGCTGGCGACGACGGTCGCGCTGATGATCCTCGCGCGCGACGGCAAGTTCCGCCTCGACGACCGCGTGACGCGTTTCTTTCCGAACTTCGGCGTGCACGGCAAGACCGTCATCACGTTTCGGCATCTGCTGGCGCATTGCTCGGGTCTGGCGGCGTGGCGTCCGTTCTACCAGCGGATAACGGAAATCGAAAAGGGCGGGCGGGTCAATTTCATGGCGAGCTACGGCGCCAAGGAGTTCGCCTACGAGGAGATCCATCGCGAGAAACCCGAAGCTCCGCCGACCACGAAAACCATCTACTCGGATCTGGGGTTCATCCTGCTCGGCGAGACGATCGAAAAAGTCGCGAGCGTCGCGCTCAACCGATTCTGCCGCGAGAAGATTTTCCGGCCGCTGGGCTTGCGCGCGACTGACTATATCGACATCTCGCATGTCCGCTCGCGCCGCCTCGAGCCGGTCCCCGACATGTTCGCGCCGACCGAAATATGTCCTTCGCGCAAGCGGCTGCTGGTCGGCGAAGTTGACGACGAGAACGCATTCGCGATGGGCGGAGTCGCCGGTCACGCCGGACTTGTTCGCGCCGGTGCGCGAGGTCGATCGAATCGCCAGCGAACTGATCGCATGCTACGCAGGACGCTCGGACTTCGTGCCGCAAAAAATAATCCGCGAATTCTGGACCCGCGACGCGACCGTGCCCGGCTCGACCTGGGCGCTCGGATGGGACACGCCGTCGGCCGAGCATTCCAGCTCCGGTCATCGATTCTCGCCGGCGG
This sequence comes from uncultured delta proteobacterium, assembly GCA_963814715.1. Lineage (GTDB taxonomy): Bacteria > Desulfobacterota > Binatia > Binatales > Binataceae > Binatus. The sequence continues at coordinate 1,172,297 of CAWFDW010000002.1, read as the reverse complement.
CCGTGGGGCATCTCGGCTTCACCGGCACTTCGATCTGGATCGAGCCGGAGAGACGAAGTTGCGATCTCGATGCTGACCAATCGCGTTCATCCGCGGCGCGACAATCAGAAGATTCGCGACTTCCGCCCGAAGATTCACGACTTGATCATGGACGCACTCGACGGTGGCTGATTCCGGCAGCGCAGCACGTCTCGCGCGTATTCCTGCGTCGGCTCGGCGCGTGCATCTGATCGGAGTCGGCGGCACCGCGATGGCTGCGCTGGCCGGGATGCTCGTCGAGCGCGGCTTGTCGGTCACCGGTTCCGACAATCAGCTCTACGAGCCGACGGCGTCGCTGCTCAGAAATTCGCGGGTCGGATTGATGACGGGATTTTCGCCCGCGAACTTGTCGCCCAGCGCCCGACCTGGCGGTCGTCGGCAACGTGATCGTGCCGACTAATCCCGAAGCCGTCGCGCTGCTCGCTTCGCCGATTCCGTATCTCTCGATGCCCGAGGCGCTGTGGCATTTTTTTCTGAAGGACCGGCGCGTGCTGATGGTCGCGGGGACGCACGGCAAGACCACCTCGACCGCGATGATGGCGCACGTGCTCGAGGCGGCGGGACGCGATCCGTCGATGCTGGTGGGCGGAGTCGCGAGCGATTTCGGATCGAACTACCGGCTTGGCAGCGGCGCCGACTTCGTGATCGAAGGCGACGAATACGACACCGCATTTTTCGACAAAGGCCCGAAGTTTCTGCACTACCGCGCCAGTGGTGCGATCATTACGGCAGTCGAATTCGATCACGCCGATATCTATCGCGATCTCGATCACGTGAAATCGAGCTTCCGCGCGCTCGTCGATCAGATGGATTCATCGCGCGTGCTCGCGGTATGCGCCGATTTTCCGCACGCCGCTCGAAGTCAGCGCCGGCGCGCGCGCGCGGCGGCTCACGTATGGTCTGCGCGAAGGCGAATATCGCGCGACGGAAATCACAGTAGGCGCCGACGGCGCGCGATTTTCGGTGACGCGCGACGGCGTCCGAATCCACGAATCGATCCATCTGCCAATCGGCGGCCGAATGAACGTCGCCAACGCGCTCGGCGTTTACGTGCTGCTGAGCGCATTCGGAGTTTCCGGCGACGAGATCGCTGCGGGATTGCGCAGCTTCAAGGGCGTGGTGCGCCGCCAGCAGGTAATCGGAGAGGCGGCGGGCGTAACGGTCGTCGACGACTTCGCGCACCATCCGACGGCGATCGGCGTGACGCTCGAAGCAATCGCCGAACGCTTTCCCGGCCGGCGGATACTCGCGGCGTTCGAGCCGCGCTCGAACACCGCGCGCCGCAATGTTTTTCAGGATGCATTCGCGGCCGCCTTCGATCGAGCGTCGCGCGTTTACCTGGGCCCGGTCTATTTCAAGGAGAACGATCCGATCGCGCCGACAGAGCGGCTCGAAACCGGCGCGCTCGCGAGCGCGATCAGCGCGCGCGGCCCGCATGCGTTCGCATGCACCTCGAACGACGAGATCCTCGAACGGATGCTAGCCGACGCCCGCGCCGGCGACGTCGCACTGTTCATGTCGAACGGCCCGTTCGATGGATTGAAAGAAACGATTCTTGGTGGAACTGCAAAGCCGATAGGCCTTGCAAAGGAACGGAGCGACGGCTTACTTCGCGCGGCGGCGATAACGCTCGATAACAAAGGCGGTCGTACCACCCAGCAACGCCAGCCCCGCGATACTCAGGCTCGGATCGAGCTCAGGCACACTAGTCCCTGCTAACGCGGCTCCAGGGGCGAGAACGAACGTAATCAATGCGACAACTCCCAGCGACTCGCAATGCATTTCCCATCTGATCCTCCCGTATGCAGTCGCCCGACTCATTACTTCGTTCGGCGGCGATAACGCTCGATTACAAAGGCGGCTGAGCCGCCCAGCAACGCCAATCCTGCGATGCCCAAGCTCAGGATCGAGCTCAGGCACGAATTCCCCCTGCTAACGCGGCTCCGGGGGCGAGAACGAAGCGCAATCAATGCGACAACCCCAGCGACTCGCAATGCATTTCCATCGATTCTGCCGTCGCGTCCGAGACTCTTACTTCGTGCGACGGCGATAACGCTCGATTACAAAAGCGGTTGTGCCACCCAGCAACGCCAACCCTGCGATGCCCATGCTCGGATCGAGCTCAGGCACGTCCAACCCCTGCCAACGCGGCTCCGGGGGCGAGAACGAACGTAATCAATGCGACAACCCCTGCGACTCGCAATGCATTTCTCATCTGATCCTCCGAGATACAGTCGCCAGAATCTTACTTCGTGCGGCGGCGATAACGCTCGATTACAAAGGCGGCGGTGCCACCCAGCAAGGCCAACCCTGCGATCCCCATGCTCGGATCGAGCTCAGGCACAGTAGTCCCGGCTAACGCGGCTCCAGGGGCGAGAACAAACGTAATCAATGCGACAACCCCTGCGACTCGCAGTGCATTCCCCATCGAATCCTCCCGGTTACCCCCAAATATACGCAATCGCCGGAGTCTTACTTCGTGCGACGGCGATAACGCTCGACTACAAAGGCGGCAGTGCCACCCAGCAACGCCAACCCTGCGATGCCCATGCTCGGATCGAGCTCAGGCACACTGGGTGCACCTGCTAGCGCAGCTCGAGGAGCAAAAACGAAGACGATCAACGCCACGACGCTCGCGATTCGCAACGCTTTGTCCATCTGATACCTCCCTACGGACGCCCCAATCTCTCCGCTGGCCAGAGCCAGCGATACCGCTTATCTACTCGACCGACTTCGTTAAATCAAACGCCTTGTTGGGCGTTGAGGCTGGCCCGGCCTCGGACTTCCTCACGCGCAGGAGTCGCGCAAGAGGATAGACCAGCTGCGCCGCGTACATCGCGGCAAATTCTCCTGCGGAAGTATCCTGCTCGACCGGGAACTCCGAATCCTGAAGGCCGAGCTGTATTTCATACTGATCGTAGGAGCGATGCTGCGTCCCGAAAATATGATCCCACACGCTGAAGAAAATTCCGAAGTTGCTATTCTGCAAGCGCGGATCGCTGGCGTGATGAATGCGATGGGACTGCGGGGTCACCAGGATGTATCGCAACGGTCCGTAGTTCGTTCGGATCGGGCAATGGTAGAGCCGGAAATGGATCAGCGCCACGGTATTGTAAACACCGACCACGATCAGGCTCGGCGTCAGCAGCAACAGCGGCAGAGTCCTTATCGCCATGTCGGCGAACGTATCGAGGTCGTGAAAGCGATGCTGCGTGAATAAGTTGAGTTCCCTTTGCGAGTGATGGATGGCATGAAAATTCCACAAGAAATCGAATCGATGCCGCGCGATGTGACTTACGTAGGCGAGAAAATCACCGGCCAATATGCCCACGATCAGCAACATCGCGCGCGGCATAACGCCCGGCCCGAACAACTCGAAGTCACCGAGCAGGTGGCGCTTTATCCAGATGAGAAAGACGAAATACAGAGGTATCCAGGTCAACTGGCGCACTAGCTCTCCGCCGAACCACAACGAATCGAACCACATGCCACGCGACGTCATGCGATCGGATGCGTCCATCGGAAATAGTCGCTGGAGCACGAAGCTCCACATCAGGACAGCGGCTGCCCAAATCGTCGCGCCCAGGAAAAAGCGCCACGACTCAAGTTGATCATCGCGCCGAGCACTGGCACTTCCGCCAGTGCAGTCAGGATGAGTAGCGGCGACGTGCACATAAAGGATGGAACCGGCTTGCAACCCGGCTCCCGCCAAAATCGATAGCACTGCTGCGCTCGCGCCGGTCGTTAGACGGAAAGCTCGAGGCGCTAATTCCATAGTCCCCAACTGCCGGTCGCTATAACGTATGCCGCCAACAGCGCATTGCAGGCAGAATGCGCGACGATTGCGTCGGTCAACCGTCCGCGACGATATTGCACGCATTGCAAAGATCATCCCGGCAAGATGCCGCCGATCCAATTCTGATGCAGCACGCCGAACAGGATCGACGAGAACAGAAAAGACATCCAGGTGAAGTGCCGAGGATCAACCGACTCGAAATCCGCCGAGACCAGCTTTCTCAACAGGTAACCGCGAAAGAACAACTCTTCCGCGATAGGAACGGTTATAACCGCACCCGCCACCCGGAAGAGCGAACCAGCCGTATCGCTCCCAATCCGGAACGGCCTGTGCAGCGCATGTCGCCATCGCGGAATCGTGCAGCGTCCCGGACCATCGCGCGATCGCAATCCAGATCGCAAACACCACGGCGCCCGGCTCCAAGCGCGATCCAGTCAGGACTCCATCCAAGTCGTACGATCTTGCCGCGATAGACGAACAACACTGAGGCCGTCGCGATCACGGTTACCGGATAAAGAATATCGAGTGACGCCCCGAACGGCCTCGTCAGCATCCCGGCCGCGAGTGTCACGAGCATCGGAAGCAGGTACATGTCCGCCGACGAGTTTCGTTCGCTCGCCTGCGGGCGCGGTGTCGATCGGCTCCGCGCGGAAGACGGACGATACTGCGGCTCGATACAACCATCGCGATCCCCAGAAGATTGAGGAAAGCCCATCCAGCGATCGTATGAAAAGATCGTATCGCGATCCTCGGACTTGTGCGGCCAATCATTACCAGTGCCGTAAGCCGAACGTCGTTGAGAATCCAACTCATAATCACGCCCGCCGGAAAAAGGATCAGAGCAATCGGGAATCGCAGACTGGCGCGGCAAAACCAGAGATATGCGGCAAGGAAGACCATGATGACGACGATGCCGTCGATCCCGGCGCATTGCGGCTTGACAATCACCCTGAAACCCGTCACTGCGATCGAGTGGAGCTGCCAGTCGACCACCGGGTGCTGCCCGAGCACGCTCAGCATCCCGGCGGCGGTCCAAATCGTGAATTCGTACATCGCCGCTGTCAGGCATCGGAATCTGTAACCATCGCCGACGACAGCGTAGGAATGATGTCGCGGAAGACAGGTGCGGCGACGAGTCCGACGATGACGCCGATGTCGGAATGCGCGCGGCCGGCGTCGTACCATTCGCGCCAGACCTCGAGCGGAATCAGCGCGAGGGCAAAGGCTCCCATCGCGGCGAGAACGATAGTCATCCGTACCAATGCCCAGGCCGCGACCGATGCCGGCGAAGCGAAATAGCTGGGACTCCAGGCTGGTCCAGGCCATCAGCGCGCATGCCAGCATCACCTGCATCGCGATGATTCTTTTGCGCGTCGAAACCGTGACCGGCGTGCCCAGGACGCGTTTTGCCCACGCTGCAAACTCTCTCCAGCTCAGCAGAATCGTGGTCGCTGCAGCACCCGGAATCATCAAGCGGATCCATTCGGTGAACACGATCAGCAGGGGGCGCACGACGGGGTCGCCATGGCGGAGAATCGCGGTCGAACTTGAAAATCGGTAGTAGGTTGCGACCTCGACGAAGAGCAGGGCAATCAGAAGGGTGCCGTAGGCCGGCGCCGGGACCTGGTAGGCTGTCTGCTGCGTTTGCTGCGCGACCGACGATTCGACGCCATCGTCGTGGGCCACCAAACGTGCGGCTTTCGGCATTAGAGTTTCGGTTGATTCTGATTTAGCGGCCAGCGCGGTGACTGTAGAACAGCGGCTGGTCAGGGTCAACCGAGATTGGCTCTAGTAGCCTTGGGCGGGGTCTATCTGATTGAGCAACGGGCGGTTGGCGACGAACCTTTTCAGATTTTCCGACGAATAGTTCGCAGACCTTGTTCATATAGTCGCGGCTGTCGCCCGAAACATGCGGCGTCAGAATCACGTTTTCCATGTCCCACAATGGACTCTCGGGTTCGAGCGGCTCGTGCTCGAATACGTCCAGCCCCGCACCGCCAATCCTGCCCGCCTTCAGCGCCGTGACCATCGCGGCCTCGTCGATCACCTGGCCTCTCCCGATGTTGACGAGGTACGCGGTCGGTTTCATCGCGGCGATTTCTCGAGCGCCGATAAATTTCCGCGTATGCGCGCTGAGCGGCAGCGTGACCGATACGTAGTCGCTCTCGCGCAGGATCGCTTCGCGTTCATCGGAACCGTAGAAGCGAGCAGGAATTTTGCCGTCGGGATCGCCTAGCCCGGCGGGACACCATCCGGTATCCGCGCGCTCGGCGGGATTGCGCTTCAGGGCCAGCACCGTCATCCCGAATGCCTGCGCGAGTCGCGCCGTTTCTCTGCCAATGGATCCGTAGCCAATGACTCCGAGAGTGCGGCCGCGGATATCGTCCATATTTTCCGTTAAGTTACGAGAACGCGACCACTCATGCCGAAGCTGCGCGCGAATCGCCAGGTGAATCCGATGAGCGTATGCGAGCATCGAGCCTAGCGTGTATTCCCCGATCGGCGTCGCATGAATCCCGCTGGCGGTCGTGAGCGGTATCGAGCTGCCCTTGAGCGGGCCGTCAAGCACACGGTCGGCGCCCGCGCTGAGCAGTTGAATCCAACGGATTCCGGGCGCTCTATCCAGCGCGTCGCTGCGGCAGCCGGAACGTCAGCAGTACGTCGCATCCTCCGCTTACCAAATCGGCTGAATTCTTCTCGCGATCGGACTTCCCGATCGCGCACCTCGGCGCCCGGCAGCGGCCTGGGTAATCGCGGCACGGTGGGCGGGTTGTAGCGCAACTGTTGAAATTATCTTCATCGAAGGCACATCGAAACTTTCGCATGCGGTCGTGCGTCCTTCAAGGAGAAATCATCCAGCTTGAGGAGATCTGACGGTGAGCTTATATTTGGACAGCTGCCGGATCGCAGAAACAAAGATGAAGCTGCAAAAAATATTCACCTTGGGAATCGCGACGAGCCGCATTGTTCGCGCTCGCTCATATTGCGATTGCGCAGAACCAGGACTCGCAAGATGGCTGCGCAGGGGAGCGATAGCTCTGCGACCCACGGAATCGCGGGACAGGGCAGCAGCGACGACGCGACGCTCGAAATAGCGCCGCAGCCCGGTCTGACGCAGCCCAAACCCGCCGTCAAGGAAATCCCCAGCGACCGGAATTTCAATCCGGGCGAGGACAACACTCGTCGGTCGAGCGCAAGTTTCGCCCCGGCACCGAGAACGGGACCGGCAACATCGAGAGCAACGTCAACAGCAACGACGAACGTCGACAGCAACCGGCCGCATGCGCGTCCCTACCTCGGAATCACGGTGCAGTACGTGACGAAATGCTACCAGGGGGGCGAGGAGCACGGGCTCGAGGTGTTGACGATCGATCCCAACAGTCCTGCCGCGCAAGCGGGTCTGCAGGCGCGATCCGGCATGACGGCAATCGGCGCCGCGGTCTCGACCCTTACTGGAGTATTGCCGTTTGGATCGATCCTCTCGAGCAAAGCGCTCGGCACCACGGGCGCGATGGGCCAGGGCGGAGATCTGATCGTCGCGGTCGACGACAAGCGCGTGCGCGACCAGAGCGATCTGGAGAACGCGATGTCGCGGCTGAAGCCGGGCGACACGATGTACCTGACCGTGATCAGGCCCGACGGATCGGACGAGCGCGCGCCGCACAAGACAATCAAAATTGCGGTGCACGTCGGCGCGGTCGGAGAGCCAATCGCCAATGCGGGGCCGTCGAGTCCTGACGGCTTCACGCACTGATTCCCGATTTCATTTCACATTGTTCCTGGATACCGCGACGGCATCTTCGCCGCGTGATTTTTGTACTTGAGCCTCGCTGAAATCGGATTTAGTATCCTGACCGAGAAAACTGTATCGAGGTGATCGGTCATGCGAAGTCCGAGCGTCCTCATCGGCTGGCCTCTCCTGGTCGTGCTGGTTGCTCCATCCGCAATCCTTGGCGCGGACTCTTCCAACGATCACGCCTCTCCCTCGATTGCCGCGCAACCCAACGACACAGGGAATCTACGAGCTCCCGCAGGACAGCCGAGTGACAGCTCGAGTCTGAGCATCCCTGCTCGACAGCCGGCTGAATCCGGGGCGCTGGAAATTGGACGTCAGCCATCGGACAAAGTCCCCGCGCCCGACACTCGCGAGACCAAGGAGCAGCGCGAGTTTCGTCAGTCGCGCGAAGACGAAATCGCAAAGCTGAATCGCAATTTCCATCCCCAGGATTCGGAGGACAGTCATCCTTTGTTTCTCGGATTCGATCTCGAGGATACGACGGAGTGCTATCTCGGCATGGAGGAGCACGGCTTCGAAGTCGTGACCGTGTATCCCAACAGTCCGGCCGCGCGCGCGGGTATGATTGGAAGAACGGGTGCCACACCGTCGGGCAATCTGAAAGCCCTCGGCAGTCTGCTGCTCGGCCCCGTCGCGCTGGTCACTTTTCCGATGCTGCGAGCCTCGGGGGCGCTTGGTACGGACGGCGATCTGATTGTCGCGGTGGACGACGTGCGGGTGCGGACCCGGGAGCAGATTGTCCATGCCCTCAGCCATCTCAAGTTGGGCGATACAACTTACATCACGGTGATCCGGCCATTGCCGGGCGGGTACCATCGCACGATGCGCATCGCGCTCCATATCGATCACCTGACCGACGCGGCGGGGAACATTGTATCGTCCACCTGGAACATCGCCCAGCGCAGCGCCTTCGGTCGCTACTGAAAGCGCAGCGAACTGATTCCCTTCGCGCGCTCCGCGAGATGCGCGGCCTCTTTTGCAACAATTGCAATTCCCCGGGTCGTGAGTCGCGCGCGGATCATCCTCGCGGTAAAAAGTTCTGGATTCCGATCACCGTTACACTGCCGTGCTGACACTCGTGCCCTTTGGCGGGCATGTCCATTGCTTGATCTCTTCAAACATTTTTATTCGCCCTCGGAGGCTCATCAGATGCCAAGAGAACACAGCACGCACGGCAACGGCAGCCACAAATCGCATAACGGCCACAAGTCGCACGCAAGCGGAATGTCCCGGTCGAACGCGAGTTCGCGCGGTCGCCGAGGCTCGTCGATCAGCGCGGAATGGCTTCGTGATTTTCTGTCAGAGATGCTCGCGGTCGAAAACGGCGGCGTCAAACTCTACGAGAGAGCGCTGAGCGACTTGGAGCATCCGGAACTCGAAGACAAGTTAAACGAGTTTCTCCAGCAGACACAGCGGCACGTCGAACTTTGCACCGCGATGCTCGAGGCGGCGGGCGAGGGCCCCAGTTACCGAAGTCCGGGAGCGCAAGCCGCGGAGCATAAGGCGGAGGGCCTCATCACGGCGGAAGTACCGTCGAAAATGCTCGACCTGAACAACATCGAAAACCTCGTGCTTGCGGAAACGAAGGATCATTGGAATTGGGAGATGCTCGCGTCGATCGCGCCGAAAATCGGCGACCCGGAGCTGAAACGCGCCGCGACCAAAGCAGTCAGCGAGGTCCGTCGCCAGGAGAAAACTCACCTCGACTGGAACGAGAAAACTTTGAGCAAGCTTGCGATGGAGGCCGCAACGCAGGTGCCGGCTGAAGAGATGGACGAAAGCCAAATGCGTGAGCGCGACGAACAGATGACGACGAACTCGAAGGAACAACGATCCGATCGCGATTTCTGAGGGAGCAAGCAGGGTTCATCTGACGCGGGCGGTCTGAGACTTTGCGACGCGTGTTCGTACGCGATTTTCTGCTATCATTTTCCGTGACGCCGGCGGCATGCGCGCTCCTTGCGCGCATCGCCGCAGGGCGAATTTGCGTATTGAGATCGGAAAAAGTTGCAGCGAAGCCTCAAAGAAGCAGCCAGCGAGCTCCAGGCGCGACTGGCGGCAAATACTGAACGCCGATTCCCGGTAATGGGACTGCGCGGCGCGGCCGGCGCCCTGATGATCCGCGAGATAGGATTGCGCCTGACGCGTCCGATCGTCGTCGTCACCTCAACCGCTCCTGAAGCCGAGGCGCTTGCCGGAGAGGTCGCATTTTTTCTCGACGAGGCGGTCGACGCCGACGCCGCTACCCGCCGGGTGCATCTGCTGCGATCGTGGGAAGTGAAGCCGATGGCGCAATTGTCGCCGCCGACGGACGCCCAGGCCTCGCAACTCGCCGCGCTGTTCGCGATGCTTCGTCACGAGTCGCCGCTGATCGTCACGTCGGCTGAAGCGCTCATGACGCGCACGATTCCGCGCACCGCGTTTAACGAATCGATCGTCACAGTCGCGATTGGCGACAGCCTGGATCTCGACGCCCTGGTCGAAGCTCTCGCGTCGTGCGGCTATCAGCGCGTGCCGCAGACCGAAGAGCAGGGCGACTTCAGCGTGCGCGGTGGCATCGTCGACGCGTTCTCGCCGCTCTACCGCGACCCGATTCGCATCGAGCTCGAAGACGACGTGGTCACCTCGATTCGCCACTTCGACGCCGACAGCCAGCGCTCGGGCGCCGAACTCACCGAGGCGACCATCACGCGCACGCGCTACGTGCCGCCGTCGGCGTTGAAGGACCCAAAGCTGCGCGATCAGGTCACGCTGCGAGCCGCGGAAATCGGCATGGTGCGCAAGGAAGCCGCGGAACTGTCCGAGGCGCTGGAAAACGGTCTGCTCTTTCCCGGCGCCGAGCTGCTGATGCCGTATGCGTACGGGCACGCGCTCGACAGTGTCTTCGACTACATGCCGGCGGGCACCTTGTTGTGGCTGATCGATCCGGGCCGCGTTCTCGCCGAGGCAAACCGCTTTGCCGATACTGTCAACAATGAGACCGCGGCTGCCGCGCAGAAGCCCGCGTTTCACCCCGCGCCCGAGGCATTGTTCATCAATGCGGATGCGTTCGAGCGCGCGCTCGGAAACTTCACCGCGGTCGAAGTCGGATCGTTGGTGACGATGGCCGCGCCGCGCGAGGGATGGGCGGTCGCCGTCGAGGTCAAATCGCAGAACGCTTTGCGCCTTGGAGCGAACCAACTGAGCGGAGTGCGGACGCCACCGAGCTTCGAGCCGCTCGCGACGGAGCTGCGCGAAGTCCAACGCGGACAGGGCCGTTCGCTGATGATCGTCGAAGGACCGAACCAGGTGGCGCGCCTGCGCCGTCACCTGGAGGCGTGGGACCTCGAGGTCAACGTCGAATGCAAAAGCCTGTCGGCGCTGCTCGAATGGCCGGACTTTCGTCCCGCGATTATCGAAGGCGAGATTTCCGCGGGCGTCGTTTTGCAGGAAGACGGCCTCTACATTTACAGCGAAGAGGAGATTTTTGGCGAGCCGCGCGCGCATCGGCGCAAGCGTCCGACCGCGAAGGGCGTGCTGCTTAATCTTGAGGAGCTGAAGCCCGACGATTTCGTCGTGCACATCGATCACGGCATCGCCAAATACCGCGGCCTGCGGCACATGAAGGTCGCCGACGTCGAGGGCGATTTTCTCAATCTCGAATACGCCGGCAACGACACGATGTACGTGCCGGTCGAGCGGATCAATCTCGTTCAGCGATACATCGGCGGCGACAACGCCGAGCCGAAACTCGACAAGCTGGGCAGTGGATCGTGGGAGAAGGTCAAACGGCGCACGCGGCAGGCGGTGCTCGCGATGGCGGCCGAGCTGCTCGACATCTACGCGGCGCGCGAAGTGATGGAAGGGCATGCGTACCCCGCGCCGGGTGCGGACTACGAAGCGTTCGCGGAGCGCTTCGAGTTCGAGGAGACTCCCGATCAACAGTCGGCAATCGACGACGTCATTCGCGATCTGACGCGGGTTAAACCGATGGATCGGCTGATTTGCGGCGACGCCGGCTTCGGCAAGACGGAAGTTGCACTGCGCGCCGCGTTCATCGCGGTGATGGACGGCCGGCAGGTCGCCGTGCTGGTGCCGACGACGATCCTCGCCGAGCAGCACTGGAACACGTTTCGCGATCGCTTCAAGGATTTGCCGGTGCGGGTCGAGATGGTCTCGCGATTTCGCAGCCATAAGGAAAACAAAGCCGTCATCGACGACGCCGCCGCCGGCAAAGTCGACGTCATCATCGGGACCCATCGGCTGTTGTCGAGCGACGTACAGTTCCCGCGGCTGGGCCTGCTCGTGATCGACGAGGAGCATCGCTTCGGCGTGGTCGACAAGGAGCGAATCAAGAAGCTCAAAAAACTGGTGCCGGTCCTGACGATGACGGCGACGCCGATTCCGCGCACGCTGCACATGGCGATGCTCGGCATCCGCGATCTCTCCGTGATTCAGACGCCGCCGCCGGATCGCCAACTGATTCGCACCTTCGTCGCGCACTTCGACGACGCCACTATTCGCGACTCGATCATTCGCGAGCTAAACCGCGGCGGCCAGGTTTTCTTCGTGCACAATCGCGTCGAGAATATCGATTACATGGCGAGCCACCTGCGCTCGCTGATACCAGAGGCGAAGATCGCAATCGCGCACGGCCAGATGAAGGAGCGGCAGCTCGAGAACGTGATGCGCGACTTTATCGAGAAGCGCGTCAACGTGCTGGTCTGCAGCGCGATCATCGAGTCGGGCCTCGACATTCCCAACGCCAACACGATGATTATCAATCGCGCCGATCATTTCGGCCTGGCGCAGCTCTACCAGTTGCGCGGACGCGTCGGACGCTCGCGTCAGAAGGCGTATGCTTATCTGCTGATTCCCGGCGAGCACATCATCACGCGCGACGCCAAGCGGCGAATCGACGCGCTGCGCGAACTGGTCGAGTCCGAGAGCGGCGGCGGCTTCAAGCTGGCGATGGCCGACCTCGAACATCGCGGCGCCGGCAACCTGCTCGGTCACGAGCAGCACGGCGAGATCGCGGCGGTCGGATTCGAGCTCTACACCGAGATGATGGAAGAGGCGATCGCGGAATTGCGCGGCCAGCCCAATCGCCCCGACTTCGAGCCCGAGTTGCGAATTGCGGTGCCCGCGTACATCCCCGAGGTTTACGTTTCCGACGAAAATGAGCGGCTGGTGCTGTATCGGCGGCTCGCGCGCGCGAATAGCGAGCAGGATCTCGGCGAGATTCGCGACGAGATGCGCGATCGGTTCGGGCCGGTGCCGACGCTTATAGAAAATCTGATCGCGGCGATGAACGTTCGCCGCCAGATGAAGCAGTTGATGATCCTCAGCGCGATTCTCAAGGGATCGCAGCTCGAGATCAGATTCCATCCCGACGCGCCGGTAGATACCAAGCTGCTCGCCAAGCTCGCCGATCAGAATAGGCGCACGATGCGGCTGACGCCGTCGTTCCAGGTGATCGCGCGAATCGAGCCCGGAGATTACGATCAATTGTTCGCGCAACTCGACGGTGTCTTGCAGGCACTGGCGGGCTGTGAAACGTTGGAAAACTGGCCCGCTGCGAAAGTCGGGCAGGCCCTCAACTAATGCAGTACAGGAGATCGTTTCCGCGAGCCGCCGCGCGATGCGTGGTGATGGCAGCTTCGGCGGTGTCGATGGGTATTGTGATCGCGAGCGTGTTTTCGGGATGCTCGATAGACTTTTTCAAGCCGGAATCCTACGCCTTCATCAAGGAGGCGTTGCAGGCTACACCCGTGCCGGATGCATCGCCCGGGGCTGAAGGGACGCCCTCGGCGAGATCGACGCCGTCGAGAATGGTGAACGCGTCGCCGCTGCAACCGTCGGACCCGTCGCAACCTTCGCCACCGTCGCAACCTATACCTCTGCCGCCGCCGCCCCCAGGCGCGGTAAACCCGTCACGCGAGCAGCGGATGGTGCCGGCGTCAGACGCGCCGGGCGGCCTCGGGCCTCTCTTCGCGTCGAAGAAGGAAGAGCCGGAGGCGGCGCCGCCGGCAGCGGTAGAATCGCCCCAATCAGCGGATGAGGCGATGGAATCGAGCACACCCGCGGTGGATCGCGTCGTCGCCAGCGTTGACGGCGATCCGATCACGATGCGCGAGGTCAAGGACTTCGCATCGCAACACGGCCAGCCCATCGAGACCGACGATTTTGCTTCTTCGGACACCGCCAGGACCGCGGTGAAGGCGTTGATCGGCGAGAAATTGCTCGAACAGGAAGTGAAGAAATACGATGACAGGGTCGACGAAGCGCAGATCGACAAGTACATCGCGCAGCTGCGGATGGACAAGCACATGAGCGAGGCGGAGTTCCGCTCGCAACTGCAGGCCAGCGGTATGAGCTACGACGAGCTGCGCAAGCGCGCGCGGCTCGATCTCGAAAAAGCGATGATGATCGAGCAGGAGGTTCGCGCGAAGATCAACGTGCCCGACTCCGACATCAAAGCGTTCTACGACGCGCACACGACAGACTTCACGATTGCCAAGGAGCGTCTCAGGCTGTCGCAGGTGCTGATCTCGCTGCCGGCCAACCCGACGCCCGCGCAAGTGGCCGCCGCGCAAAAGAAGGCCGAGATGGTTCGCGCGCGCGCGCTCAAGGGCGACGACTTCGGCGATCTCGCGCGGGTGTATTCGGACGACGATTCAAAGTCCAACGGCGGCGAGCTCGGATGGTTCGCGCCAGCCGACATCAATGACTCGATCCTCGCGGCGGTTAAGTCGCTCAAGCCTGGCGACGTTTCGGCGCCGGTTCGCACCAGCCACGGTATCCATATCGTCAAACTCGAAGAACACGAAGTGCCCGGCGTCGTGCCGCTCAGCGAAGTCAAAACCGAGATCCGCTCTGCGCTCGTCGATCAGAAATCCAACGAGCAGCTCGAGAAGTGGGTCGAATCCGATCTGGTGAAGCAGCATTACGTCGAGACCATGTACTAGATGACGACGCCGCCGAAACGAAAGATGCCGCCGCTGTTGGCTGTCAGCATGGGCGATCCGGCGGGCGTTGGCCCGGAGGTGATCCTCAAGGCGGCAGCAGCGCTCGCAAGTCGTCGCGGCGCGCCGTCGATTGCGGTCGTCGGCGACTTGTCCGCGATGCACGCGGCCGCCGCTCGCCTGCGCAACGTTCCGGCGCCTCTTGAGTGGCATGCAGGTGAGCCGCCGATTCGCCTGACGAAGGGACTCGGCGTACTTTCGATATCGAAATTGTCGGCGCGTGCGATTCGTCCGGCGCATCCCACGGTCGAAGGCGGCGGCGCCGCCTATGATTACATTGTAACCGGGGCGCGGATGGCGATGAGCGGCGAGGCTGACGCGCTGGTGACCGCGCCGATCAGCAAGGACTGGATGAACCGTGCGGGGCATCATTTTCCCGGACACTCGGAACTGCTCGCGCATCTGGCGCGAACCCGACTGTGGCGCATGATGTTCGCGGGCGGCGAGCTGACGGTAGCGCTGGTGACTGCGCACATGGGATTTGCAAAAGTGGCGACTGCACTGACGCAGCGCAATGTGCTGGATACGATTCGCTTGCTGTCGACACACTTGCGCGGCGCACTCGGCATCGCGCGGCCGCGAATCGCGGTGCTCGGATTGAATCCTCATGCGGGTGAAAGCGGTATGTTTGGCGACGAGGAAATCCGCGTGATCGCACCGGCGATTCGACGCGCAAATCGTGACGGCATCGACGCGTACGGTCCGCTCGCGCCCGACACCGCGTTTATTCGCAAGTCGGGTGCGTTCGATTTCGACGCCGCGGTTGCGATGTATCACGATCAGGGCTTGATTGCGCTCAAGACGCTGGAGTTCGATCGCGCGGTGAATATCACGATTGGATTGCCGTTCGTGCGCACCTCGCCCGATCACGGCACCGCATTTGATATTGCGGGGAAGGGTATTGCGAATCCGTCGAGCATGATTGCCGCGATCGAGTATGCGTGGCGCGCAGCGATGAGCCGCGACAAAATCGCGCGGCGAGTGGCGGCATAGTTAACAATGGCCGATCGAATCGTCATCAAAGGTGCGCGCGAGCACAATCTCAAGAATATCGATCTCGAGATTCCGCGCGATCGACTCGTCGTGATCACCGGGCTCTCGGGCTCGGGTAAGTCGTCGCTCGCCTTCGACACGATTTACGCCGAGGGCCAGCGCCGCTACGTCGAATCGCTGTCGGCCTATGCGCGCCAGTTCCTCGAGCAGATGGAAAAGCCCGACGTCGATTCGATCGATGGGCTGTCGCCCGCAATCTCGATCGAGCAGAAGACCACCTCGCGCAATCCGCGCTCGACCGTCGGCACGATCACCGAAATCTACGACTACCTGCGCCTGCTCTTCGCGCGCGTCGGGCATGCGTTCTGCTACAACTGCGGCCGCGAAATCACTCAGCAGAGCGTGCAGCAGATCGTCGATCGAATCATGGGATGGCCCGACGGCTCGCGGATTCACGTGCTCGCGCCGATCGTTCGCGATCGCAAGGGTGAGTATCGCAAGGAGCTGTCCGAGATGAAGCGCGCGGGCTTCGTGCGCGTGAAGATCGACGGCAAGCTCTACGAACTGGGCGAGGAGCCGGTGCTGAACAAGAATCAGCGCCACACGATCGAGGTGATGGTCGATCGGCTGGCGATCCGCAAGGGAATCGAGAAGCGGCTGTCGGACTCGCTCGAAGTCGCGTTCAAGTACGGGCAGGACCTGCTCAAAGTCGAGCGGCTGGAAGGGCCAAAGAACGAGAGCGAGATTTATTTCAGCCAGCGTTTCGCCTGCGTCGATTGCGGAATCTCGTATCCGGAAATCGAGCCGCGGATGTTCTCCTTCAACAGTCCGCACGGCGCCTGCGCCGAATGCTCGGGGATCGGATCGATAATGTATTTCGATCCCGAGCTGGTCGTGCAGAACGAGGACTTGAGCATCGCCGATGGCGCGATCGCGCCGTGGGCGACGATGAACTATCTGCAGCCGGTGCTCGACGCACTCGCGCGGCACTACAAGTTCAGCCTCGATCAGCCGTGGAAAGAAATTCCGGCTCAAGACGCGCAAGGCGATCATGAACGGCTCGGGCAGCGAGGAGATCGAGTTCGCGTATCAGCGCGGGCATCATCGCGCCGAGTACTCGAAGACCTTCGAGGGCGTCGCTGCAATGGCTCGATCGCCGCTACAAGGAGACCGAGTCCGAGGGCGTGCGCGAGTTCCTCGAGGCGTACATGAACATGCGCCCGTGTCCGACCTGCAACGGCGCGCGCCTCAAGAAGGAAAGCCTGTTCGTGCGCTTCAACAACAAATCGATTTCCGAAGTGACGGCGATGTCGATCAAGCAGGCGCTCGCGTTCTTCGCCGCGCCGAAGCTGAGCGCGCAGGAAGCGGAAATCGGCAAGCTCATTTTGAAGGAAATTCGCGAGCGGCTGAATTTTCTTGCGGACGTCGGCCTCGAATACCTGACGCTCGATCGCCCGTCGGGCAGTCTCTCCGGCGGCGAGGGCCAGCGCATTCGTCTCGCCACGCAAATCGGATCGAGCCTGGTCGGCGTGCTCTACATTCTCGACGAGCCGTCGATCGGACTTCATCAGCGCGACAATCAGCGCCTGCTCGCGACGCTCAAGCGCCTCAAGGAACTTGGCAACACCGTGCTGGTGGTCGAGCACGATCGCGAGACGATGCTCGAAGCCGATCATCTGATCGACATGGGCCCCGGCGCCGGAATTCACGGCGGCTACATCGTCTCGCAAGGCACTCCCGACGAGGTGATGCGCGATGAGAACTCGCTCACCGGCAAGTACCTTTCAGGCGAGGTCGAGATTCCCGTGCCGTCGCGCCGTCGCAAGCTCTCGGGCCGATGGCTGACCGTCAAGGGCGCGCACGAAAACAATCTGCGCGATCTCACCGTCGCGATTCCGCTCGGCGTCTTCACCTGCATCACCGGCGTGTCGGGTTCCGGCAAATCGACGCTGGTGCTCGACACGATGTATCGCGCGCTCTCGCAGAAACTGAATCACAGCCGCGAACGCGCGGGCGCGTACAAGACGCTCGAAGGTGTCGAGCATCTCGACAAAGTCATTCACGTCGATCAGAGCCCGATCGGGCGCACGCCGCGCTCGAATCCCGCGACTTACACCGGCCTGTTCACCCATATTCGCGAGCTGTTTGCGCAACTGCCGGAGGCGCGAATGCGCGGGTACGGGCCGGGGCGATTCTCGTTCAACGTCAAGGGCGGGCGATGCGAGGCGTGCGAAGGCGACGGCATCATCCGGATCGAGATGCACTTTCTGCCCGACGTTTACGTCACCTGCGAGGTCTGCGCCGGCAAGCGCTACAATCGCGACACGCTCGAAATTCAGTACAAGGGCAAGAACATCGCCGAGGTGCTCAACATGACCGTGCTCGACGCGGTCGGATTTCTCGGATCGGTTCCGCCGATCCGGCAGAAGCTCGAAACGCTGCGCGACGTCGGCCTCGATTACATTCATCTCGGCCAGATCGGCGACGACGCTGTCCGGCGGCGAGGCGCAGCGCATCAAGCTCGCCAAGGAACTCGCGCGGCGCGCGACCGGCCGCACGTTTTACATCCTCGACGAGCCGACGACCGGCCTGCACTTCGACGACATCAAGCGGCTGCTCGGCGTGCTCGGCCGTCTCGCCGACGCGGGCAACACGATCGTCGTGATCGAGCACAACCTCGACGTGATCAAGACCGCCGACTACCTGATCGATCTCGGCCCCGAGGGCGGCGACCGCGGCGGCCAGGTCGTCGCAAAAGGCACGCCAGAAGAAGTCGCCGGAGTGAAGGCCTCGTACACCGCCGGCTTCCTGCGACAAGCCCTGAACCATCGCGCCGCCGCCTAGTCTGATTCCGTCGCAGCGGTACCGTCGTAAATAATTCGTCCGTCCACGACGCGCGCGAACGGCGCGAGCGCGTGCGGCGACAATTTTCCGGTCGGCATGATGTGATCGACGGTCCAGTCGCGCACCACCAGATTGTCCGAGATGATTCGCCGATGGCATCGCCACCACAGTCCTTCCGAACACATGTACGCAGTCCGCGAAGCTGTCGCCGCTTGCGTGAGTTCGCGCAAGCCATCTTCGAAATCCGCACTCTCCGTGTAGTCGGCGTACGATCTGAAGGCGGGCAGCTGCCATGCCGTATGCGGTGAATCGACGCGCTTCGAACTGCGCCGTCCGCCGAGCTTGCTTGATCCATCGATACTCGATGTTCGCGCGCTCGAGCGACGCGGACAGTTCCGCCTGATTGAACTGCGGCCATCGCTTCGAGCTGGGGAACGATCGCACGTCGGCGACGACTGCGATGCGATGCTCGCCGAGCAATTCGAGCGAAGCGCTCGATCGGATGCGTCGAGTGCCCGATTGTGAAGATCAGCGTGTCGTTATTGCGCGCTTGGGGCGTCGGCTGCCTTCTCCGTCTGAGCGGTTTTGATCTTCGCCTCGCTCTGATTGGCGACTGCGACGACGATCATCGCATCCGGATGTAGATATTTTTTCGCTACCGCCAGCACGTCATCCTTGGTGACCGATGCGATCAGCTTCGGATACTGATCCGCATAATCGAGACCCAGCCCGTAGAACTGGATCTGCACCATGAACGACGCGATCGCGTTCTGCCGCTCGATCCCAAGCGGGAAGCTGCCGATGAGAAATTTCTTCGCGCCGTCCAGCTCGGCGTCGCTGACCGGCTTTTCCTGGATCTCGCGAAGCTGCTGCAGGATCAAATCGATCGCCTCGTTCGAGCTCCCGTTTTTCGTCTGAAGGCCAATCGTGAACGCGCCCTGGAATTTGCCCGCCTCGAAACCGCTGTTGATCGAATACGCCAGCCCGTGCTGGCTGCGCACGACCTTCACCAGCCGCGACGAAAATCCACCGCCGCCCAAAATGTAGTTCATCACCTTAAGCCGGTAGAAATCCGGATTCGATCGCTCGACGCCGCCCGAACCCATTATGATGTTGGCCTGCATCACGTTCCGATCGATCAGTTTCACCTGCAGGCCCGGCGCGACGTTGATCGGCGCCGGTGCATCTTGCGGTGCGACGGTGCCCGCAAGGGCCGCCAGCGCTTTCTCAAGTGATGCTTTAACTTCGTCCGCGTTCACGTCGCCGGCCACCGCGATGATCGCACCGCCGAGCTTGTAGTGATCGTGATAGAAACCGCGCACGTCGTCATTGGTCAGCTTCGCAACCGATTCGGATGATCCCGCGCCCGTATGGCCGTAGGGCGAGTCGCCGAACAAATCTTTTGTGAATTCCACACTCGCGGTGTAGCCCGGTTGCTCTTCCGCCGCCTTGATTTCCGCGACCTGCTCGGTGCGTTTGCGCTCGATATCGGCGTCGCGCAGTCCCGGCTCCGTCAGAATTCCCGCCAACAACTGAAGTGTCTCGCCCTGGTACTTCTTGAGCGACGTCATTCCGGCAGTCGAATAGTCGCGGCCCGCCGACACTCCGACCGAGCTGCCCATGAAATCGACTTTCTGATCGAACTCCGGCGCGGTGAGAGTCTTGGTGCCCTGCGAGATGCATCGCGCCGTCAACTCCGCCAGCCCTTCCTTGCCTTTGGGATCGCGACGCGTGCCCGCGTCGAACTCGATCATCATCGTCACCATCGGCAGTTGATGCTGTTCCGACACGAGCAATGTCGCGCCGTTGCTCAGCGTCATCTTCTTGATGTCGAGCGCATGCGACGGCGTAGCCGCGAAGACCAATGCCGCAGATCGCTGCGATGCTCGCAAACATTTTCATCCGCATCGTCGCGCCGCTCATCGTAATTCTCCGCCGCTCGGTCCGGCGCCCTGATGAGGTCAACACCCCAGTCGGCACCAGCACGCCTTCGGTCATGTTGGTCGCGACCAGGTACGTCTTCGCGACGCGCTGGACATCGGCCGCCGTCACCTTCTCGATTCCATCAAGATACTTGTCGACCTTGTGATAGTCGCCGAGCATTTCGTACACGCCCAGCATCTCGGCCTCGCGCATGACAGAATCCTGCCCGTACACGAATTGCGCCTGCTCGAGATTCTTGGCCTTCTGCAATTCTTCCGCGCCCACAGGAGCATCACGCATCGCGGCGAGTTCCTTTTCGACTTCGACTTGCGTGTCCGCCGCCTTAATGCCGGGACGCATCTGCGCCGACACGACGAACAATCCCGGATCGAACGAAGTCATGTCGTAGCCGGCGCCGATATCGACCACCATCTGCTTTTCGACGACCAGCTTTTTGTACAGCCGCGAGCTCTGCCCATCGCTCAGAATTTCCGACGCCACTTCGAGCGCGTAACTGTCGGGGCTCACGATATTCGGCACGTGATACGCCTGTTCGAACGCAGGCAGATTCGCCGCATGCTTCAGCTCGACGCGCCGCGTTCCATCTTGCGGTGGCTCGAGGTCCGTCAATGGCGGCGGCTTGGCGCCGTTCTTGATCCCCGCAAATGCCTCGCTGATCAGCTTGAGCACCTGGTCGGCGTCGAAATCGCCGACCGCCACGATCAGCGCGTTTTGCGGCGAGTAATAAATTTTGTGATACGCCATCGCGTCGTCGAGCGTCAGCCCGTCAACGTCGTGGAACCATCCAATAACCGGCCAGTGATACGGATGCGCGACGTACGCTGCCGCGCGCACCATCTCGTCGAGCGCGTCCTCAGGATTGTCTTCGGTGCGCATACGCCGTTCCTCGAGCACGACGTGCTTCTCCTTGTCGAAATCCTTGGGCTCGAAGTTGCCCATCCGATCGGCTTCGAGCGTGATCGGCACGTCGATATGATCCTTGTTGATCGTCTCGAAGTAATCGGTGAAGTCCGATTCCGTGAACGCGTTATCCTCGCCGCCGTTCTGCTGGATTATTTGCGAGAACTCTTCGGGCCCCAGCTTCTTGGTGCCCTTGAACATCAGATGCTCGCACAGATGCGACAGACCGGTCCTGCCGAATTGCTCGTTGCGCGAGCCGACGCGGTAAAAAACATTGAACGTCGCCAGCGGCGCCTTGTGATTCTCGAGCACCAGCACGCGAAGCCCGTTGGGCAGCGTCTGAGCCTTGACCGCATCCGTCATTCCCGCAGCGCGCGGGCAGTCGAAGCGGTCAGTGATAGAAGGGTACCGAGCGCCGCCACCAGAGCGAGACGGCGATGATTGCCAAAAATCGTGATGCGCATAGGTATACGATCATCTAAGTCTGCCGCTCGCAGCCAAGTCAAGGAAGAAGTTCGGAACGCAGTTCTTTCTCAAATCCGGTCCCCCTTCCCACTCATGGGAAGGGGTTAG
This sequence comes from uncultured delta proteobacterium, assembly GCA_963814715.1. Lineage (GTDB taxonomy): Bacteria > Desulfobacterota > Binatia > Binatales > Binataceae > Binatus. The sequence goes on along the minus strand of CAWFDW010000002.1, from coordinate 1,150,408 downwards.
GGGTTAGGTTGCTGGCACGCGCTCCAGTAGCCCCGTTCAACTCAGCAGCGTCGAAAAAATCAGATGCTTAAACCGCTCGAGCGGAACCGAATTGCGTTCCGTCTTCGATAGAAGAATCGCGCCCTGCATAGACGCAATCACGAAGCCCGCGACCTCATCGCATTCGGTCTTCCGCGGCACCTCGCCAATCTTCACCGCGGCTCTCAAGCAGTACGCGACCGCCTGGCGCATCTCCTCATATATTTCAACCAGCCGCTTCCTGATCACTTCGCTATGCTCGCTCGCCTCGGCGCTGAAGTTGCCGACCAGACATCCGTTTTGCCAACCGATCCGATCGAGATAGTTGATCTGTGCATCGATGAAGGCGCGCAATCGCTTGAGCGGCGGAAGCGAGTCATTGCGCAGAGTTCTCTGAATCGTCGCGCGGGCACCTTCGAAATAGAGATCGAGTATTTCAAGGCAGAAGGCTTCTTTCGAAGTGAAGTGATTGGTGAAGGATCCCTGCGGCACTCCCGCCGCCTGGACGATGTCGCGAACGCTCGCGCCAGCGAAACCCCGCTGGTGCACGACGCGCAGACCTTCGGTCAAGATTTTCTGCCGATGTGAGGGCTTGGCCACTAACTCCCAATATGTACGGTCGTATTCAGGAGGTCAACGAAGCGGCTCCAGGACGAGCACCGGGATTTCACGGCCCGCACGGGCTCGGTAAGCGGGGAAATCCGAATAGGCGGCGTCCGCGCGCTTCCACCATTCCTTCTTTTCTTCGCCGAAGACTTCGCGCGTCCGCAGGTCGTGCTTGACCGCGCCATCCTGCAGCTCGACGATCGGATTGGCGACGATGTTGCGGTACCCGATGGGGTGGGTCGGGGCGCCGGCGTTGGAAGCGACGACAGCGTAAATGCCGTCGTGTTCGATCCTCATCAGCGGCGTCTTGCGAAGCTTGCCGGACTTGGCGCCTTTGAAAGTGAGCACAATGACTGGTTTGCCTTTCAGCGTGCCACCCTTTACGCCATTGGTCGCTTCGTACAATTCCACCTGCTCGCGGGTTCGCTCGTTCCGGCTCGGTTCGTACTCGCCATCCAGAGGCATTTTGAAACTCTCCTATTGATTATTCGTGAGCGACGATGATTGGACGTGAGCAGTTGGCGCTGTCCACGGCCCGATTCCGGCAAAGCGCGCGGGTGTGATTCGCGTGATCCAACCCGGAATATTGCCCATGGCGGCCGGTGGATAGACGGCGTTCGGTCCCAGGTAAAGGCGCCCGAGGCGCTGCAAAAGATCAAATGCGCCACCATCGGTCACGCGTGCGTCGCCGTAAACCACGAGGTATTCGCGCAATCCTTGCGCGTTTGTCGTGTCACTAAGCAGGGACAACGCTACTCGCGGATCGCGTCGAATATTTTTCACCTTCTGGTAGGTCGGCAGGTGAAGGTGGCCAATGACGAACTCTTCGTTCTCAATTCCGACCCAGACCACCGTGACCTGCGGACCACCTGTCGAATTAAGTGTCGTCAGATGAGCGAGAGGTGCCTTTGCGATCAGTTTGCGTATTGATTCCGGAATCTTCATAAGTCTCTTCATGCGCGCCGCCTTCGTCAGAACATGGTGTTGTTGTTCGCGGCAGTGTTTTTAGACCGTCCTACACAGGAAACGTCGTGCCGAACATCGGCAACCCGCTTTGCGACTCTTCTTTGATTGCTTCATCCTCAATGACGTCCCAGTGCTCGGCGAGTACACCATTCTCGATGCGGACGATGTCGGCCGCGATCCAGTTGCGCGGCGAGAACCCGAGGCCTGAAAAGCGCCCGTGGATGATCACAAATTCCTCGTCGGCGAGGATCACGGAGTGTTCGTATCGTAAGGTTGCCGGCACGCTTTTGATCAGATTGAAGAGGCCCTCACGTCCCGGCGGGATATGAGCACTGTGCTGGATATAGTTGGGCGACCAAAATCGCTCTGCAGCCTTGTAGTCTCGTTTGTTGAAAAGCGTATCGAATGCTTCGAGTACAAGTGCTTTGTTGTTCTCCGCGTTTGAATTGCTCATTGTTCTTCCTCTCTCATCTCAAGTAGCGAGGCAGCGCAGCTGCTCTCGATCAGATTTGCGCTCTGCCGCCATCAACGAACAGTTCGATACCCGTGACAAAACTCGAGTCATCCGACGCCAGAAAAAGCGCTGCCTTGGCGATCTCATCGGATTCCCCCATGCGACCCATCGGAATGGTGGAGACAATCCGCGCAAGCGCCTCCGCAGCTAGTCCACCGACAATCGGGGTGTCGGTCGGGCCGGGGCTAACGACATTTGAGCGAATGTGACGATCCTTGAGATCCGAGGTCCAGGTCCGCACGAAGGAACGCAGCGCGGCCTTCGTCGCGCCGTAGACACCGAAGGCCGGAGTACCTTTGACCCCTGCGACACTGCCCGTGAGGATGATCGAGCCACCATCCTTCAGCAGCGGCAAGGCTTTCTGCACGGTGAACAGCGTTCCCTTGACGTTGATGTCGAAAAGTCTGTCGAAATGATCCTCAGTGATTTTGTCGAGAGGAACAAATTCCGCGATGCCGGCATTGGCGAAGACGATGTCAAGTTTTCCCTTTGCTTTGACTGCCTCGTAAAGACGATCGAGGTCGGCCAATTTGGCAACGTCTCCCTGAACGCCAGTAACGTTGCTGCCGATTGCCTTTACGGCGGCGTCTAGCTCTTTCTGACGGCGGCCCGTGATAAAGACGTAGGCACCCTCTTTAACGAAGAGCTTTGCGGTAGCCAGCCCTATTCCGGTTGAGCCACCGGTAATGACTGCTACTTTTCCATCTAATTTGCCCACAGTCGTTACTCCTGTTTTCAATTGGCCGCGATCCTTGCCTTGACCTCGCTCCATTCGATCCAATCGGAGCGGTACTCCTGGACTCCGACGATCACCTTCGAACCGCTACGATCGACCAGCTTGGCTCGCACCCCGCTCTTGAGGTCGAAGACACTTTTGATAGGCGGGATGTCCTCACCGACGACTTGCAAGTTTCCGGCGTTTACCAACCGCTTAAAGTAGTCAGGGGGTAGTGCAATCATCTTGTCCTCACCTGCCGTTGTCGCTCGCGCTCGCGGTTTGTTCGGATTGGCCGCCTAACCTCAGATCGAGTTGATTCCGTGGTATCTGGCGTCCTTCGGCGAGTCGTCCTTGAAGAGTCATACAGGTGCTGGAGGCACGCGCGACCAGCCGCTGCCGCTCGTCAAGGATGTCGCATTCGACGAGGCCCACGACTTTGCCGGCGCGAACCATCCTGGCTTGAGCGCGGAGCTTTGCGTTCCACACTGGCCGTAGAAAGTTGATTTTCAATTCGATGGTGGTGAGCGTCTCGCCTTCTGCGAGAGTGCTGAGGTAGGCGAGACCCATCGCGGCATCTGCGAGATCGCAAAGCACTCCGCCGTGAAGTGTTCCCGCCGGATTCGCGTATCGTCCGGTGGCTTCGAAATCGACCGTAGCTCGACCATCACCGCTGCTTGTGATCGTCAGACCCAGAAGCTTGCCGATTGGAGCTGGAAATTCTTCCGGCGCCGCATTTGGATGCTGTTCGACAGCGTTAACCGGATCCAGCTGAGCCTCTGATTCCGCAGCGTCCGAATTGTCTCGCAAATCGCAACTGACTTGGCCGTTCGCGAATCGGCCGTCGTTATTTTCAGTGAGGTTATTCATTTATCTGCCTCCAAGTGCTTGTATATACAAGAGACGGGCCAAAAAAATTGAGCTTGCTCCCGAAAGGAGGGGGTTCAAGGCACCCTCAAGCAAGATCTCGCGGCCCGGCACCAAGCATCACGAAGGCTATCGTGGCCGGGTGATCTCCTTTGTTGCGCCAGCCATGGCGTGTCGCCTGCTGAACGACAATATCGCCCGCCGAGAGATGAACCGTCTCGCCATCGTCGAGTTCCAGCCACAACTCGCCATCGAGCAGGATCGCGTAGTCAACGGTCTGTGTTACGTGCATTTGCGATCCGTCACGCTCGAAAGTATCCGCAAGTCCCGGCAGGCGTGAGAGAAACTCCTGGGCAACCTGCGACGGATCGGGCGTTGCAGCAGCGGGCCTCACAGGCGGAAAGGTCACAATATGCAGCAGTGACCCATCGGCGGGAGGCAGCGCCGATTTCGGCAGTTGCTGCTCGACCTTATCGGGGTCCGACTCCAGGTCGCCGTTTGTCGACCACATGTAAGTGTGCTCGAAGCCTGCGACCGTCTTGAATCTGTAAGGCTCGCGACGCTGATCGCTCAGCACTACGGATTTTCCGGCCCGATGTCCGGTTACCACGCGGCGATGGCCTTTCTCTGCAACCGTTGTCATTTCTCCTGACGCTCTTAGTCAGCCAGCATTCCTCCATCCACCGGGATGGACGCACCGGTCATGTACGAGGCCTTTGCGGAGGCTACAAAGACGATCACGTCAGCGATCTCCTCCGGCGTAGCGAGACGCTTTACAGGCACGGTCGAGACGAGTGCCGCCTTATTTTCATCGGTGTTGGTGAAGCGTGTGAGCATACCCGTGTCCGTAGTGCCCGGAGCCACGACGTTTACGCGAACGCCGGTCCCCGCGACTTCCAGTGCGGCGGACTTGGTCATACCTTCCACCGCATGTTTGCTCGCCACGTACACCGATGCGCCCGCAGCGCCGACGCTGCCATAGGCCGATGAAACATTGACGATGCTCCCAGCTGCCGTGAGGCAGCATCGCGCGCAGCTCATGCTTCATGCTCAACAACACGCCCAGCACGTTGGTGTCGAAGGTGGCCGCGTAGCTTTCTGCCGTCTGCTCGGTTACCAGACCGCCGCGTACCCTCGGTGCCGGCGTTGTTGACGGCAATATCGAGGCGGCCGAAGCGCGCGACGGTCTTATCGACCAGGTCGCGCACATCCTGGTCGTGGCGCACGTCGGTACGCCAATACTCGGCCTCGGCGCCGATATCGCGGAGTTCAGCGACTAATTTTTGGCCGACCTCGTCGCGACGGCCGGAGATAGCGATGCGCGCTCCTTCGCGCGCGAACGCGATTGCAGTGGCACGTCCGATTCCGGTGAGGGCGCCAGTGATCAAAACAACGGGGGTATCCATGAGGGTTCTCCTTGGAAAGAAATTAATGGGGGCCAGCGGCGGCCAAGAATCCAATATGGACGTGCGTATTATTTCAGTCAAGCGAGTTCCGGGAAACCGGATCAAATATTCTTAAAATCCGTTCCCCATTCTCACTGGGTGCAGAGCCTGTCCTGAGCGAAGCCGAAGGAGGTCACCCCTGCCGCCCGCCGCGCAGGCGATTATTCCGGTAAATTTGATTGCTACTCCGGTTCTTGCAAGAATCAATTACGACAATGCCCGAAATCGCCGAGAAAGCTCAGAACCTCTTCGAAATAAAGGGTGTGCTGACGAAATTCATGCGGATGCTGTTTCCGCTTGAATTCCGCATCGACTCGATCGCCAACAGCGCCCCGATGCTCCCGTTCCACTACCCGCTCCTGCCGGGCGAGATGATCTATCTGCCCGAAAAGCTCGAACCCTTCGGCACTCGCGGCGACGCGTACATTTATTATTTCGTCACCACCGCGCATCTCGCGGCGCGTCACGACTTCGGCACCTTCAAGCTGAAGCTCGCCGACATCGCGGGCTTCGAAGAGCGCGGCGAGACCGGCGTCGAGGCGATCGACAGCTTCGTCGCGTCGTTCGACGATCCCGGCCTCGCGGGCGCGCTGATGCGGCTGGCGGAGTCGGCGCGAATCGACGCCGAACTCGCGCGACGTTATCGCGGACTCGCACCGCGCATCGCCACGCTCAACCATTCGCTCCTCGAACGCCTCCATCCCGAGTCGCTCAGCACGATGCTGGTGCGCGCGGCGCTCGATCTCGACCCGATCGGCGAAGCGATCGAATCACCGCTCGTGCTGATGGCCTCGCGTCACTTCGCGCCCGTTCGCGAGCGCGGCGCCGACGTGATGACCAGCGTCCGTCAGGTCAGCGCGCTCTACAATTGGCTCCAGGAGCTGATTCGGCAGGCGCGCGAGCGCGGCGAAGGCGATCCGCTCACCGAAGAAGAAGCCGAGCGGATGCGCAACGACCTGATCAAAGGAATGAAGGGCTCGGAATCGCAGACCGCCGGCGAAGGCGAAGACGGCGAGCAGGGCGACGGCGGCGGCGAGCCCGATCAGAATGTCCAGATGGACGTCTCGGGCAAGCAATCGAAGGGCGGACAGGGCAGGGCGCTCTCGCCCGAAGAATTGCGCAAGCTCATCGAGCAAGGCGCCGAGATCAAACCTTCGCAAGGCGACGGCAGCGCCGACGGCGACGGCATGTACCTGACGCAACTCACCGGCAAGCAGCTCAGCGAGCTCGAGCAGATGCGCGAGCAGCTCGGCGAAGTCGGCACCGTCACCGGGCAGGGACGCCTGATGATCGGCCGCGGCCGCCAGGATTCCTACTACGCCTACGACGAATGGGATTACGTGCTGAACGACTATCGCCGCAACTGGTGCCGGCTGCGCGAAATTCCGCTCACCGGCGACGAAGGCGATTTTTTCGAGAACACGCTCGTCCGCTACGCCGAGATGCTGCCCGGCGTGCGCCGCAACTTCCAGCGCATCCGCCCCGCGTCGTACCGGATGGTTCGCGGACTCGAGGACGGCGAGGAAATCGACATCGACCGCACTATCGAGGCTCGCGTCGCGCGCCTGATGGGCGAGACGCCCGACGGCCGCTTCTACAAGGCGCGCAAGAAGGAAGCGCGCGACGTCGCGACGCTGTTCCTGCTCGACATGTCGGCCTCGACCGACGAGCCGGTGCATCGCGAGCCGCGCAAGCATACCGACGATGACGACACCGACGACTGGATGAAGGCATGGCAGCGCCGCCCGCAAACCGCCAATCGTCCGCGCCGCATCATCGACGTGAACAAGGAAGCGCTCGTGATCATGGCGCAGGCGCTCGAGGAAATCGGCGACGCCTACGCGATCATGGGCTTCTCGGGCCACGGCCGCGACAACGTCGAGTTCTACGTCATCAAGGAATTCGATCAGGAACTGAGCGACGAGGTGAAGGCGCGCGTCGGCGCGGTCGAACCGAAGCGCTCAACCCGGATGGGTGCGGCGATTCGCCACGTGCGCGAAAAATTCAAGGACGTCGCCGTCGCGCGCCAAGCACATGATCCTGCTGAGCGACGGCTTCCCGCAGGATTTCGACTACGGCCACGACCGCCGCTCGAACGCCTACGGCATCCAGGACACGATGGTCGCGCTGAAGGAACTGGAACTCGCCGGCGTGCTCCCGTTCTGCATCACGGTAGACAAAACCGGCCACGACTACCTGCGCCAGATGTGCCAGTCCTCGCGCTACCTCGTAATCGAAGACATCGCGTCGCTCCCGCGCCAGCTCCCAAAAATCTACGAACAAGTAATCCGCTGGTAGTTCCGACTCTCGTCCCCTTCCCGCTCGGGAAGGGGTCCTTAAGCGCCGTTAGGTTCGCGCGCGATTCAAGATCGCTCTCCACGCCAGAAACGGAGACGTTCGCCTTTCGTTCTCCTGATCTGCAGAGATCGCTTCAGCGTGATCAACATCCGCGTCTCGGTTCCTCGGAAATCAATTGCACGGTTTTCGATGATGTACTCGCCCAATCGCGCTGTCGCGCCAATCCGTATCGAGGTTCAGCGCGCAGTCTCGATCCTCAAATCGTGCCCCGTCATCTCCGACGGCGCCTTCACCCCAAGCATCCCAAGCAGCGTCGGCGCCACATCCGCGAGCGTCCCGCCGTCCTTGAGCCGGCCTTTGAATTTCGGATCGTACAGAATCAGCGGCACCGGATTCGTCGTATGCGCCGTATGCGCCTGCCCGGTCGCAGGATCTGCCATGAACTCCGCATTGCCGTGATCCGCCGTGATCAGAGCGACGCCGCCGCGCTTCTCGATCGCATCGATCACGACGCCCAGCGCCGCGTCCGTCGCCTCGACTGCTGCCACCGTCGCCTCGAACTTGCCCGTGTGACCGACCATGTCGGGATTTGCGAAGTTCATGACGATCACGTCGAACTTGCCGCCCTGGATTTCTTCTTCGACGCGCGTCGCGATCGCCGCCGCCTTCATCGTTGGTTCGAGATCGTAGGTCGCGACCTTCGACGACGGGATCAGCGCGCGCTCTTCGAGCGGGAATGCCTTCTCGACGCCGCCGTTCAGGAAGTAGGTGACGTGCGCATATTTTTCGGTCTCCGCGACGCGCAGATTCCTGAGCCCCGCATGCGCCATCACCTCGGCCAGCGTATTGCGGACATCCTCGGGGCCGAACGCCAGCGGCAGCCCGAACGATCGATCGTATTCCGTCATGCACACGTAGCCGACTTTCGGAATTCGCGGACGCCGGAAGTCGGAGAATCCGTCGAGCGCGATCGCGGCCGTCAGCTCGCGCGCCCGGTCCGCGCGGAAGTTGAAGCAGATAACCTGGTCGCCGTCCGCCATCGGCGAACGCTTGCCGATCACGTGCGGCTCGACGAACTCATCGCTCTTGTTCGCGGCGTACGATTTCTCGACCGCCTCGCGCGCGCTCGACGCCGCGACGCCTTCGCCCTCGACCATCGCGCGCCACGCCCGCTCGACTCGCTCCCATCGTTTGTCGCGATCCATCGCGTAGTAGCGCCCGATGACCGTCGCGATTCGTCCGCGCCCGAGCTGCTTCAGCTTCGCTTCGAGCTGATCGATAAACGCGAGCGCCGAGCGCGGCGGCTTGTCGCGTCCGTCGAGCACCGCGTGAACCGCGATCCGGGTTGCGCCGTTCGCCGCGGCGACGTCGAGTATCGCCATCAGATGTCGAATATGGCTGTGCACGCTGCCGTCGGAAAGCAGTCCCCAGATATGCAGCGTCGTACCGCTTGCGACGGTCTTTTTGATCGCATCGACAATCGCCGGATTGCGCGCGAAGGCGCCGCTCTCGATCGCTTTCGTAATTCGCATCAGGTCCTGGTAGATGACGCGGCCCGATCCGATCGTGAGATGCCCGACTTCGGAATTTCCCATCACACCCGGCGGCAGTCCCACTGCTTCGCCCGACGCATCGAGTTCGGTATGCGCCTGCGTCGCGTAGAGACGATCCATCACCGGAGTCTTCGCTGCCGCGATCGCGTTCGACGCGCCGCTCTTGCTGACTCCCCATCCGTCGAAAATTATCAGCGCTGCGACCGGCGGCCTCGTCGGCATCAGGATTTCCCGCGCTTGAAAGCTGCGAGCGCCGGGGTAGGTCGCCTTCGCGCCAAGCTCTTCGGCGATTCTGATCAGCCGATTGTACTTCGCGTTGCGCTCGCTGACCGGCTCATCGATCCGGTTTTGATCTGTCCCGCGCCGGTCGCAACCACCAGATCCGCAATCGTCGTGTCCTCGGTCTCGCCCGATCGATGAGAAATCACGCTGCTATAGCCTGCCGCCCGCGCCATCTCGATCGTCGCGAGCGTCTCGGTCAGCGTGCCTATCTGGTTGAGCTTGATCAGGATCGAATTCGCGACGTGCTCGTCGATTCCGCGCTTCAGAAATTTCGGATTGGTGACGAAGATGTCGTCGCCGACCAGTTGCGTCTTCGCGCCGAGCTCGCGCGTCAGAATTTTCCATCCCGCCCAATCGTCTTCGGCCAGCGGGTCTTCGAACGAAACGATCGGATATTTTTTGAGCCACGCCGCGTAGAACTCGACCATCTGCTCGGCGCTGCGCGAGCTCTTGTCCCCGCGTGCGAACACGTACTTGCCGTCTTCGAAAAATTCGCTCGATGCCGGATCGAGCGCGATCGACACATCGGCGCCGGGACGGTAGCCGGCCTTCGCGATCGCCTCGAGGATCAACTCGATCGGCTCCTCGTTGCTCTTCAGATTCGGCGCGAAGCCGCCTTCGTCGCCGACGTTGGTCGAATGCCCGAGCTTCTTCAGCACCGCCGCGAGCGCGTGAAAAACTTCCGCGCCCATCCGGATCGCCTCGGCGATATTCGGCGCGCCCGCCGGCACGATCATGAACTCCTGCATATCGACGTTCGAGTCCGCATGCTGCCCGCCGTTGACGACGTTCATCATCGGCACCGGCATCACCTGCGCGTCGGGATTGAGATACCGATACAGCGGCACTCCGTTGGCCGCCGCGGCGGCATGCGCAGTCGCGAGCGATACGCCGAGGATCGCGTTGGCGCCGAGCTTCGATTTGTTCGCGGTGCCGTCCATTTCGATCATCGTGCGATCGATCGCGCTCTGATTCGTCGCGTCCGCACCCTTGAGCTTCGCGGCGATCGTCCCATTGACGTTGGCGACCGCCTTCAGCACGCCCTTGCCGCCGTAGCGTTTCGGGTCGCCGTCGCGAAGCTCGAGCGCCTCGTGAACGCCAGTCGATGCGCCCGACGGCACCGCGGCGCGGCCGAGCGCGCCGCCGCGAAGCCGCACATCAACTTCGACTGTTGGGTTGCCGCGCGAGTCGAGAATCTCGCGCGCCTTTATCTCGACGATTTCAGTGGATGCCGCCATCAACTCATCCTCACCGCATTTGCGGTCCCGCATTCTAGAGCAGGCCAGCCCACCTTGTCACGCAGCAGGACTATTCGCGCAGTAGTAGGCGATCGGTCCAAAGAAGTTTTTCCCGCGCGACAGCTCCCGCGCATCGACAAATCCCGCCTCGTCCATCAGAGACGTCATTCGGCCTTCGATTCGCTCGGCCACCGCTCCGTGGCGATGGATCCAATTTCCGTGCTCCGCAGTTCCCGAATGCACGCTGTGCGCTCGCGTGAAGTCGAGCAGATGAAGCGAGCCGTCTCGGTTTCAGCACGCGACGAATCTCGACCAGCGTCGCCGACTTCTCGTCCGCAGCCAGGTGATGGAACATGAACGATGAGAACACTCGGTCGAACGACGCATCCGCATACGGCATATGGTCCGCGAAGCCGCGATCGAACTCGATCGAAAGTCCGGCGCGCCTCGCCTTGCGCTCCGCGACCGACAAAGCCGACGGGTCCGGATCGATTCCGACGACTTCAGCCTCGGGATGCATTCGCTTGATCAGCGACTGCCATCGAGCCGGTGCCGCATCCGATATCGAGCACGCGAAATCCAGGTTTGATCCCAGCCTGTTCGATCAGCGGTCGTTTCGCCTTGTCCGCGCCCAGCAGCCACAGGAACGGATCGTAGAGTGGCAGCAGCCAGCGTTTTCCGAGCGCGGGGATGTAACTTCGATCGGCGTCATCCATTGTTCCGGCTGTCGGCATCACGTCGCTCCTTCATTTGCCCGCGCCCAGGTATCGTACTGGAATCGCCGTCTCGACCGCGACGCCGCGCTTGAGCTCGACCCGCATCGCGCGTGCTTTCGGCCGCGACGAAACTACTTCCTTGAGCCGCGTGCCGACAAAATGCGCCGCGGCGCCGTCATCGAGCGCGAGCGTCGAGGGGAATCCGCGCTTGATCAATCGCATCAACACCGGCCGCCGCTCCTTCTCACCATCATAATGCGGACAGCACGCGCCGCGCACGAATCCGAGTCCGTCGTTGAGCGCGCGAAACGGCATGCCGAACGAATCGGTCAGCCCGTCTTCGAACCAGCAAATCGCGCCCGCGCTGATTCCCGCCATCACGACGCCCGCGTTCCACGCCGCGCGCAGCGCCTTGTCGAGTCCATGCAAACGCCACACTGCGAGCATGTTCGCGCTGCTGCCGCCGCCGACGTAGATGACGTCCTGATCCATCACGAACGATTTGAGGTCGCGAACGTTGCGCTCGAAGAAAGTGAGATGAGTCGCGGCGGCGCGCGACGGCGGAAACGCTTCGTGGAAGCGCCTGATGTAGGAATCGCTGTCGCCGCTCGCGGTGCCGACGAAGCATACACGCGGGCGCCGCTTGCGCCGCGCGAGACTCAACACAAAATCGTCGAGCCTCGGATTGCGCGGCTCCATCGAGAATCCGCCACCACCCATCGCAACGATGTGCCGATCTGCCATCTGCTAATTCGCTAACTCACATCCGCGATTCGCTTATTGGCTACTGGGCGTGCGAGTTTGAACTAATATGCAACATGGAAATCGAAGTTAAAATGTCCTGACCAACCGAATCTATGTTCGCGATAATTGCTGCTATTGCTTTGCGCAGCATGCACCGCCCGCGCAGATGACAGCATCTCAATCGCCGACGCGCCGGATGCCAAGCCGTCATTTTGGGGTCTTCACCAATCCCCAGCCCGTGACGATCGTGGGTTACAGCCAGGATGCGATGGAGCCGTTCATCAGCCCCGACGGCAACTACCTGTTCTTCAACAGTTCGAACTCCATGCCGCCGACCAATCTGTACTACGCGACGCGTATCGACGACGTGACGTTCCAGTTCCAGGGCGAGATCGGCGGCGCCAACGCGTCGGGCGCGCTCACCGCAGTCCCCTCGATGGATATGAACAACATTTTCTATTTCGTCTCGAATAGAAGTTACGCGCAGACCTTCTCCACCATCTACTCGGGGATCTTTTCCAACGGCAGCCTCTCGAACGTCGCGCTGGTGCCGGGAATTTCAAAGGACAAATTGGGTGACGTGAATTTCGATCAGTGCATCAGTCCCGATGGCCGCACGCTGTACTTTGTGGACGGCGTCTTCAAGGGCGGCAGTCGTTCCGCAGCACGCGAGCATCGCGATCGCAAAGCGCCATGGCAATCACTTTGTGCGCCTGACGAACAGCGCCGAGATCATGCGCAAGATCAACACCCCTGACCTCAACTACGCGCCCGATGTGTCGAAGTCGGGACTCGAGTTTTTCTTTACTCGGATTGATCTTGTAGGTTCGCTGCCTAAGCCGCCGCCCGTGATCTATACGGCGACGCGCTGCAAGCAGTCACAGCCGTTCGGCAAACCTCGCAAGATCGAAGCGATCACCGGATTCGCCGAAGCTCCCGCGCTGTCGCCGGACGAGAAATCGCTTTACTACCACCTGCAGGTAAACGGGACGTTCGTCATCTATCGACTGACGCGGCCGTAGTCGGAGTTCTAGACGGCGCCGCTGTCGCGCAGCGCGCCGATCTCTTCCCAGGTGTAGCCGAGTTCGAGCAGCACTTCCTCGGTATGCTGTCCGTGTTCGGGCGCGGCTTCCGCCGTCGTCGTAACTTCGCCGTTGATCGTTATCGGCGTGCCCGACACGAGCACCTTGCCGGCCACCGGATGGTCGAGTTCGAGCAGGTATCCGTTGACGCGCGCCTGCTCGCTCTTCAGCATCGTGCGGTAATCGACGACCTCGGTCGCCAGGATGTCGGCGTCGGTGAGTTCCTTGAGCCATTCCTTGCTCGACTTCTTCGGGAAGATTTCGTCGAGCACTTTCTGAATCTTCTCGCCGTGAAAATTGCGGACCACGTTGTCCGAATACTCAGGATCAGTTTCGAGATGCTGGATGCCGACGATCTTGCAGAACGACGGCCAGCGCTTCTCGTCGACGCCCGCGATACAGATGAATCCGTCGCTGGTCGGGAACGCGCCCCAGACGCCGCGCAGAAACTGATGCCCGCGGCCGGCGCGCTCGGGCTCGACGCCGGTGATCGACGTGTAATTGATCTCCATCCCCTGCATCGCGATCATCGTGCCGTAGATCGACGCGTCGACCTTCTGTCCCTTGCCGGTGCGCTCGCGCGCGAACAACGCCGCCAGCACTCCGCTCGCGAGGCTGAGCGCGCCCGAGTGATCCGCGATGAACATCCCGGCCGCCAGCGGCGGATCGTCAGGCATCCCGGTCTTCGCCATCACGCCGCTCGCCGCCTGCGCGAGCGTGTCGCGGCTCGGGCGCGTCACCCACGGTCCGCGCGGCCCCCACGAACTTCCCTGCGCGTACACGATGCGCGGATTGATCTTGCGCACGTCGTCGTAGCCGAGGCCGAGGCGGTCGAGCACGCCGGGCCGGTAGTTGGTGACGAGCACGTCGTACGATTTCAGCATCCGGCGCACCATCTCGATCGCGTCGCGGCTTTTTCAGATCGGCGGTGATGCTGCGCTTGCCGCGATTCATCGCGATGAAGTAGTGCGACACCGTCGCGTTCTTCACGTCCGGCCCGCCAATCAGCGCAGTCAGCATCCAGCGGCTGAGATCGCCGGTCTCCTTGTTCTCGACCTTGACGACGTCGGCGCCCATGTCGGCCAGAACCAGCGACGCGAACGGTCCCTGGATTTCCTGCGCGATCTCGACGACCTTGATTCCTTCGAGCGGCTTGCTCATTGATGCTTTCCCCTAAACGGTCGTTCAAGGAACTCGGATGAAGCGCGCATTATCCCGCCGTTCGCCGCGAAATCTCAAGCGTCGATCTCGAAGCGCGCCGTCTGTACGCTCATCGCCGATGGAACCGAGCATCTACGAATATCCCGACATCTTTCGCCGCGCGCATCTGGAGAGTCCCGGCGAGATTCCGGCCGAAGTGGTGTTTCCTGCAACAGGTCTGGAAGCGGCATCGCAAACGTCCGACGCGCCGCATCCTTGATATTGCGTGTGGCGACTCGCCGCACGGCCGCTCTGTTGGCGGTGACGGATTCGAGGTTGTCGGAATCGATCGATCGCCCACGATGATCGCGGCGGGACGCCGTAAAGCGCACGCACTCGCCAACCTTCGCTTCTACCGCCGGCCGATCGAAAAGTTCACGCTTCCCGAGCGCGCGTTCGACGCTGCAATCTTCATGTCCGAAACATTTCCGGTGATCGTCGAGAACGCGGACCTGCTGTCGCATCTCAAATCCGTCGGGCGCGCACTGAAGCGCGGCGGTTTGTACTGCATCGACATCGATCGCCAGGACCCGATTCCGCGCGTGTCGCATCGCACGATGTGGCGCGAACGTACTGCGCGTGCGCTCGGGAGTCGCGCTCGACATCCGCGAATTCCATCGTCCGATCGTGTGGCATTCGCCGCTGCACTCGATCTACGAACTCGAATGCACGATCAACTTTCCTGCAGGCGCGGTGACGACTCGCGATCTGATTCCGGTGCGCTACACGACTCCCTCGACGCTGGAACTCGCGGCGCTCGCGTCCGGGATGTTCAAAATGGCGGCCGTGTACTGCGACCTGTCGTTCACCAAGCCGCTCGACAGATGCCGCTACCGCTGGCTCGGAGTACTGCGCCGCGTGTGAATTCAGATGTCGTCGAGATGATCGATCACGATCGAGCATCTCGGCATGCCAGTCGCCGTCGAAGCGCAGAATATGGATCGAGCCGAGCTCGACGATCGGCTCCTGACGCGTGAGCTTGCGCACGATCGCGCGGATCACGCCGCGATGCGCCACCAGCAGCGCGTCGCCATCGCGCGGCGTCCACAGAGTGAGCATGCGTTCGAGGCCGCGCTCGACGCGATCGGCAAAATCGGCGCGGCTCTCGCCCTCGGGATAAGTGTAGGCCGGCGCGAGTCGATCGGCGTTCCATCGCGCGAACTCATCGGGATAGCGTTCGCGAATCTCGTCCGCAGTGAGACCTTCGAACAATCCGAAGTGCACTTCGGCGAATTCGTCGATCGTGACGAGCGGCGCCGAGTCACCGGCGACGATTCGCGCGCCTTCGGATGCGCGAACCAGCGGACTCGAAAAAACGCGCGCGAAAGTGTTCGATGCCATGACGCGTCTCGATCGCGCGCGCTCGCAAGACGCATCTGCGCGCGGCCCAGCTCCGACAGCGCCACGTCGGTGCGGCCGTGATACCTGATGCTCGACTCGCCCTCGGTCTCGCCGTGGCGCACGAGAATCAATCGCGCGCGCGCGAATCATTTGTCGTCGAAAAGCGGATTCATCACGAGTCCGGTGAGCAGCTTGGGATGGAAGTAGGTCGATTTCTCCGGCATCGTCGCGCCGGCGTCGCTCACCCGCTCGACATCCTGGATTGAGGGCGGATTCATCAGGAACGCACCGTCGGCATGACCCTGCGCAACCGCGCCGAGCGCGCCGCCGATCTCGATCGTGTACTCGATGTTTCCGCCCTTGCGAATCTCGTCGGCGCGCAACCCGAAGATTCGGTCGAACACCAGCGCGTGCAGAACCGACACGTCGAGGCGTCGCACCTCGGCTGGCGCGTCGGGCATCGCGGCTTGCATCGCAGCGGCGTCGCGGAGCCGCAGAAGAAAATAGTGCGGACGTTCCCTTGAGCGTCACACCGATCGAGCCGGTCCCCGAATCGTTCAAGCGCTCGCGAAATTCGTCGCGATGCGCGATTTCGTCGACGTCGAACACTTCGCGCGCGCGATCCGCGAACGACGCGATCGCGTTGGCGGGCAGCGACTTCACGACACGATGCGTCGGCAGAATCACCAGCCCGGGATCGTCGCACGCCACCAGCGTCATCATCGTGTAGTCGTACGGCTCGGGCTCGCTCGACGCGTTCTCGTGGCGACGTGCGCGACGATAGTTCAGCGCGGTTTCGTAGCGATGGTGCCCGTCGGCGATCAGAATGCGCGGTGATTCGAGCTCGCGTTGAATGATCGCGATTTCGTCGTCGGCTTCGATCGGGCGCAGCTCGTTGCGGATTCCCAGGTCATCGACCAGATCGATCAGCGGCTCGCGCGCGGCGACCTGCTCGCGCAATCGGTCGAGCTCGGGATGCTTGCCGGAGTACAACCCGAAGATCGAGCTCGTGTTGATCTGCAGCGCGGTCAGCAGACGCAGACGGTCCTCCTTGGCGGCGGGAAAAGTTTTCTCGTGCGGCAGAATGCGTCCGCGATCGAATTCCTCGAGCCGCACGCGCGCGATAAATCCGGTGCGATGCAGCAGCCGGCCCTCGACGTCGAAGGTCTGCGTGTACTGAAAGATCGCGGGACGCGCCGACCGCTCGAGGACGCGCGCCGCAATCCAGTCCGCGAGCGTTTTCTCGGCGGCGCCGTAGCGATCTGCCTCGCGCGCGAGTTCGAGCCGCACGACGTTGTACGGACTGCGTTCGTAAAGTTGATTCTGACGCGCGGCGCCGATCAAATCGTACGGCGGCGCCACGACGTGCGCCGGATCGCCGACAACCTCGCGGTTGTACATCAGTGCGCGGAACGGCTCGATTCGTTTGCCGAGTTTGCTCATTTCAGCTGCCGCCGCGATCTCGATCTTCTGAAATCGCTCCCACTCTCACCATTTTCCACCCGCTTCGGTTGACCGCGACGACCGTGCTCGGCGCCGACGCCGTCAAATTTCCACCTTCAAGGTATACTTTAACTTTTTCACCAAGCCCTCCGCGCGCGTTTTCGAGCGTGCTGGCCGGCACTTCGCCGCTCAAGTTCGCGCTGGTCGCGGTGATCGGCCGCCCGATTCCGGCGCTTAGTGCGCGCGCGACGGGATTTGGCGATACGCGCATGCCGACGCCGTCCGGTCCGGTGAGCTCGGGCGCGATTTCGTCGCGCGCCGGCATCACGATCGTCAGTGGTCCCGGCCAGAACGCGTCCGCGAGTCGCCGCGCATCGACTGGGATTTCGCGCGCGACCGAAAACGCCATCGCTGTGTCCGCCGCGATCAATCCAACGGGTCGTCCGGGCTCGCGTCCTTTCAGCATCAAACAGTCGCTGCAATGCGATCGATGAAAACGCGTCGGCGCCGATCGCGTAGAACGTTTCGGTCGGATAGACGACCAACTCGCCGGCTTTCAATGCCGCAATTCCATTCTCGAGCCTGGAACATTGCGACTATGCCGAGTGCGCGGTGCGCGATGTCGCGCCGGAACTGACGCCCCTCGAACTCGATCATCTCCGCCGCCTCGTACGCCGCATCGACTGCTGTCGCCAGCTCCGGCGCCATCGCGGTCACCGTCAACACGCGCCCGCCGTCGGTCACCAATTGCCCGTCGCGCATCGCAGTGCCCGAATGGAAAACCTTGACGCGAATCTTTTTCATCGCCCATTTTATCTTGATGTCTGACGGGACGTTGCCTTCGAGCCGGTCCAGGCCGTGAATCGGGATGCCTTTTTTGTACTCGCCGGGATATCCGCCCGACGCGAGCACGACCGCGACCGCACTGCGCGGCGAGAGCCTGATCGCCGCATTCGCGACATTGCCCTCGGCAGCGGCGAGCAGGTTCTCGGCGAGGTCGCTGTCCAGCCGCATCATCTGCGGTTCGCATTCGGGATCGCCGAAGCGGACGTTGAATTCGATCACGTTGATTCGTTCGCCGTCAGTCATCAACCCCGCGTACAGCATCCCGCGAAACGGAATGCCACGCGCGTTCATCGCGGCCAGTGTGGGTTCGACGATCACTCGCGCATCACGCGCGCTTCCATCTCGGGGCCGAATTGCGGCACCGGCGAATACGCGCCCATGCCGCCGGTGTTGGGGCCGCGATCGCCGTCGAAGATAGCCTTGTGATCCTGAAAGGTGCCGAGCGGAATCGCGTTCTCGCCGTCGCACAGCGCGAAGAATGAAATTTCCTCGCCGGTCAGAAATTCCTCGACGACCACGCGATTGCCCGCCGCGCCGAAGCGCGCGACGTTCCATTGCGTCCGTGATGGCTTCCAGAGCGGTCGCCGTGTCGTGGCAGATGGTGACGCCTTTCCCGAGCGCGAGCCCGTCGGCCTTGACGACCATCGAGCCTTTGCGCGATTTCACGTAGCGCCGCGCGGATTCAGCGTCGTCGAATGCCTCGAAGTCGGCAGTTGGCACGCCGCCCTCGCGCATGATCGTCTTCGCAAACGACTTGCTGGTTTCGAGCTGCGCCGCGGCCGCGGTCGGCCCGAAGATTTTCAGTCCGGCGCGCGTGAAGTGATCGACGATTCCGGTGGCAAGTACGGATCCTCTGGACCGACGATCGTCAGATCGACCGATTTTGATTTCGCGAAATCAACCAGCGCCGCGTATCGGTCGGCGCGATCGGCACCGCTTCCGCGATCTGATCGATTCCCGGATTTCCGGTCGCGCAAAAAATCTTCCAGACCGTCTCGCTCTGATGGAGCCGCCAGACGAGCGCGTGCTCGCGTCCGCCTTTGCCGATGACCAGTACCTTCATCGTGCCGCGCGCCTAATGTCTGAAGTGGCGCACCCCCGTGAAGACCATCGCGAGCCCGAACTTGTCGGCCGCTTCGATCACTTTGTCGTCGCGCAGCGAGCCGCCCGGCTGCGCAATCGCAGTCGCGCCTGCCTCGGCCGCGAGCGTCGGGCCGTCGGGAAATGGAAACAGCGCCTCCGACACGAGCACCGAACCCTGCAGCGCGACTTTCAGCCGCGCCGCTTTCTCGCGCGCTGCGTAAACCGGATCGATTCGCGAAGTCGCACCGCCGCCGACCGCCAGCGTGCGATCCTCGGTGACGAACGCGATCGCATTGGACTTGATATGCTTGCAGACCTTGATTCCGAACGTCATCGCGCGCATCTCGGCGTCGGTGGGCGCGCGACGCGTCACGACTTTGCCCTTGCGCGGATCTTCGATCGTCAGATCCGGCGTCTGCACCAGCAGTCCGCCGAGGACTTTCTTGACGTCGAGCTCGTCGCGATCCACCGCCTTCGAGTTGAACGTCATCACGCGCCGATTCTTGTTTTTGCGCAGGAACGCGATCACGTCGTCGGGATAAGAGGGGCCAATCAGCACCTCGGTGAAGAGTTCGTTGACGGCGTGCGCGAACTCCATGTCCCACGGCCGATTCGTGATGATGATGCCGCCGAAGGGCGAATCGGGATCGGTCGCGAACGCCTTGTCCCAGGCCCCTTTGAGCGTGTCGGCGACGCCGACGCCGCACGGCGTGTTGTGCTTGAGAATCGCAACTACCGCGCGCCGCTCGTCCTCGAACTCGAGCATCAGGTTCATCGCCGAGCTGATATCGACGACGTTGTTGAACGACAGTTCCTTGCCGTGAAGCTGATGCGCGATTTCCAGGAAGCGGCCGTACAGCGCGCCCGACTGATGCGGATTCTCGCCGTAGCGCAACGCTTGCTCGCGATCGAGCGAGAGGCTGAAGGTCTCGCCGAGAGCAGGCGCGTCGCGATCACCGGCATGGGTGCCGAGATAGTTTGAGATTGCCGCGTCGTAGGCAGCCACCCGCGCGAAGGCCTTGCGCGCGAGACGCCAGCGCGTTTCCGCGGTTATCGCGCAGTGGTTGGCGTCGAGTTCGGTCGCGATCTGCGCGTAGTCCGCCGCATCGACGACCACCGCGACATCGTCGTGATTTTTTGCCGCGGCGCGCACCAGGGTGGGTCCGCCGATGTCGATATTTTCGATCGCGTCCTCGAGACTCGCGTGGGCTGCGGCCACGGTTTTTTCGAATGGATAGAAATTCACGACCACCAGATCGATCGGCTCGATGTTATGCTGCTGCATCTGGCGCTGATGATTCTCGTCGGCGCGCCGCGCCAGGATTCCGCCGTGAATTTTCGGATGCAGCGTCTTGACGCGTCCATCGAGCATCTCGGGCAAGCCGGTGAAATTCTCGACAGTTCTGCACTTTGATGCCGGCCGCTTCCAGAGCCGCCGCGGTGCCTCCGGTCGAAACGATTTCGACGCCGTGCCGCGACGAGAACCCGGGCCAAATCCGCGAGACCCGCCTTGTCCGAGACGCCGATCAGCGCGCGCCTTATCACGACCTTGTCGTTGCTTCATCGCCCTCTAGCTCCGAATTACGCGCGGCACTCGTTTGCCGACCGTGCACAGCATCTCGTACGAAATTGTCTGCGCAAGGCGCGCGACGTCGTTCACGCTGATCACTTCGCCGCCCGATTCGCCCCACAAGATTACCTCATCGCCGACCGATGCGCCCGCGATGTCGGTGACGTCGATCGTCGTCAAGTCCATCGAGACTGCGCCGACCACCGGCGCCCGCGCGCCGCGCACGATCACTTCGCCGCCGTGCTGCAAGCCTCGCCGATAGCCGTCGGCGTAGCCCACCGGCAGCACTCCGATCAGGCTTTCGCGCGGCGCCACGAATGTATGCCCGTAGCCGACGCCGCTGCCGGCCGGTGCGCGCTTGATTTGCATCAGCCGTGTCTTGAAGGTCATGACCGGCTGCAGATCGACCCGTTCGCGAACCGCGGCAACCGGCGGCAGGCCGTAGATCGCCAACCCCGGCCGCGCGAGATTGAAATGCGAATCGTAACGCAGGACCAGCGCCGCGGAATTTGCGACGTGGATCACCGACGGCCTCATCCCGGCGGCCTTCAGCGTCTCGATCGCCTTGTTGAAGACACGTGAGTTGCGCGTCGGTGATCGGACTCTTCGGATCGCCGGCGTTGGCGAGCAGCGTGCAGACGCCTTCGAGACGCACTGCCGACGCGCTGCGGACCGCCTCGATCACGTCGGGAATATCCGCGGGCATCACGCCCAGGCGCGTCGCGCCGCTGTCGATTTTGACGTGAATCGGAAAGTCGGTGCGTCCCGCCGACGCTGCCGCGCGATCGAGCAATCCGATCATCGCGTGCGTCGAAGACGAACGGCGTCACGTCGAGCGCGACAATCTCCGCGACCTGCTCCGCAAAGAAACCCGCCTGCAGGTACACGCGCGTGCGAATGCCGGCCTCGCGCAGCTCGCGCGCCTCGTCGAGCGTGGCGACGCCGAAATGACGGCATCCTTCGTCGAGCAGCGTGCGCGCGACCGTCACCGCGCCATGTCCGTAAGCGTCGGCCTTGACCACCACCATCAACTCGCCGTGCGAGGCCACCGCCCGCAGCGCGCGAAAGTTGGAGCGCAGCGCGCCGAGATCGATCTCGGCGACAGTGGGACGTTGCGTTTCGATGCTCATCGAACGATGAATTTCCCATCTTAGCGCGCGCGGACGCAAGCCGTCAGGTCGCCGTTGTGGACGCCCGCGCGGCAGGCACTCCCCTCAGCTTTGCGAGAGTGCAATCATCGCGTGCCATGAACACAGCGATCGTCACGGGCGCCAACACCGGCTTGGGCTTCGAGTGCGCGCGAGCGCTCGCCGAGACCCGCGATTGGCACGTAGTCATCGCTTGTCGCAGCGCCGAGAAAGGTCGCGAGGCGGTCAAGCGGCTAGTCGAGCAGACCCGGCACAAAGAAATCGAAGCGATGACGCTGGACCTCGCCTCGCTCGAATCGGTGCGAAACTTCGCGCGCGACTACGCAGCCGAACCGCGGCCGCCGCTGCGCGCGATCGTATGCAACGCGGCGACGCAAATCGTGACCGGCAGAACTTTCACCAAAGATGGCTTCGAGATGACGTTCGGCGTCAACCATCTCGGGCATTTCCTGTTGGTGAACCTGATGCTCGCGCAGATGGTTCCGCCGGCGCGGATTGTCGTCGTCAGCAGCGGCACTCACGATCCCGCGCAGACGACCGGGATGCCGCCGCCGGTGTACAGATCCGCGCGGATTCTTGCTCGGCCCGATGAGGATTCCAAAGCCTCTCGATGACGCCGAGGGAACGGCCGGCCGGCGCGCGTATACCACGTCGAAGCTGTGCAATGTGCTGTTCACCTACGAACTCGAGCGCAGGCTGCGCGCGGAAAAAGTCGGCACCAATGGTCTCGCGATTACCGTCAATGCGTTCGATCCCGGACTGATGCCGGGCACCGGGCTGGCGCGCGACTACGGCAGGTTCGCGCGATTTGCATGGCGCTTCGTGCTGCCGGTCCTGCGCCCATTCGTGCCGAACGTGAACAGCGTCGCACAATCGGGCAGAGCGCTCGCGAGCATGGTCACCGATCCGAGATTCGAGCGCATCTCGGGAAAGTACTTTCAGGGCGCGCGGGATGTGCCGTCGTCGAAGGATTCCTACGATCCCGCGATGGCGACTGAGTTGTGGGAATCGAGCGCGTCGATGGTCAAGCTGACGCCCGACGAGACGATTCTGAGACTCAGATCGGTGCCGTCGGCAGCATAAGGGTGCCGCGGAATACATATATAGTAGTATTCTCAGTTGATTATACTTTTGCTTGCTTGACACTACTAAGTTAGTAGTCCAACCTAATGAAAGCCGGAATCGATATAAGAGTCGAGTCTCGGCCTGATCCAGCCTGACAGTGGTTCTTCGCTCGCCTTTGACCACGTTCCGCTAGACCAACGCCATCAGTGACGATCGCAAGGCTTGAGGAGGCCAGCATGGCACCACCTCGTAGTCAGTCCGTTCGCGCTAATCCAGCGGCAGCAGTTGAGAAATTGAGCTTGCTCGCCGGATTGACCGCCGGTCTCGCGTATTCGATTTTTGCCAGTTTTGTCGCGAACGCGCTCACTCCCGTGACGGGACACCTCGTCGAGACAGACTTGTTTCGGCGCATTGCGTCCGGCCACTACGAGGAAATTGTCAGCCTCAACGGCGCCATTCCCGTAATTGTCGCGTCGTTGATCGTCTTCGTTCTGGTTTGGTCGTCGATGCGCGTGATTATCGATCACTGGCAGCGCGAAGACTGGGGACGTATCGCAATCGAGCGCAGCTTGTCCGGCGGCTCGATGCTCGTACCGGTGACGGTGGCGCCACTGAAAACTGCGATGAATAAGTAAATCGAACGAAATCGAAATCGCGGTTCGGTAAAGGAGAATGACCAATGAATGGGACAACCGACAAAGTCAAAGGGCGCGTCGAAGAAGCT
The DNA here is from genome assembly GCA_963814715.1 of uncultured delta proteobacterium. Lineage (GTDB taxonomy): Bacteria > Desulfobacterota > Binatia > Binatales > Binataceae > Binatus. The sequence continues at coordinate 1,126,944 of CAWFDW010000002.1, read as the reverse complement.
GCCGGCGTATTGATTAACGATCGGAAGTTGAAGAATCGCGGCAAGATCGATCAAGTCGCGGGCGACGTGAAAGATGTGATCGGAAAGACGATCGACAAAGCGGTATCAGCCGTCAATCGCGACAAACGCTAGAAAATTTCGCCAAATCTCGAAGACTGGTACTACCAGGCACCGTCCCTCTGGCGGCTGCGATTCGCCGCCATCCGCGGTCTTGCTTTTCCATTGCATCGGCAGATGATAGGAATGCTGCGATTGCCTCGGTGATCGTGGGGAATCAGGCAACCGCAAGAGACCGATACTGAACTTCGGGAGGAGAATCATGGAGCGAAAGATACGCAGCGGACTTTGGATCGCGAGCATCTCGGGACTGTTGATCATAGCCGCGGGATGCTCGACGTTTTCTCCGTCGAACGATCCGGTCGATTGTAACGTCGTGAAGACGCAGAGGGCGGCTGGACAGACGGACGCTCAGATTGCGACCAATCTGAATGCCGCGGCGGATAAGGTCGCGGCCTGCAGCAGCAATCCGGAGCACGACACCAACAAGACTACGATCGTCCCTGAGAAAGGTTACTAGGCGGAACACCGTCTACCACAGAAATTGCGATCCGCTGGCATCAGCGGGGCTTCCGTGCGTGCTGACGCAGGAGGCCCCGCTTGCCAGCTCATTAGCTATGGAGCACCGCGGATTTACAAAAGCCGCCCACTCTGTGCGATACTCGCCGTCGAGGGATTGAATCATGACCAGCGAATACCGCATTCACGGTATCGAGCTCTCGCCGTACTCCGTGAAAGTCCGTTCGTACTTCCGCTACAAGGGGATTCCGCATCGATGGATCCCGCGCAGTCTCGACGTCGACGGCGAATATCAGAAATACCAGAAGCTTCCGCTGGTGCCGCTAGTCGTCACGCCCGACAACAAAGGCATCCAGGATTCCACGCCGATCATCGAGCACGTTGAAGCGAGTCATCCCGAGCCTTCGATTCATCCGACCGAGCCGACCGCCCGGTTTATTTCGGTACTGCTCGAAGAGTTCGGCGACGAATGGGGCAATAAGTGGATGTTCCATTATCGATGGGCGCGCGAGGCCGATATTCTCTCGGCGGCCGGGCGTATCGCGCGCTCGATGATGCCGGCGGTTGACGAAGCGCAGGTCGCCAGCGGGATCGCGATGGTTCGTGAGCGCATGGTCCCGCGCGTTTCTTTTGTCGGATCGAATCCCGGTGACTGCGCCGCAAATCGAAGACTCGTTCCGCGACACGCTCACGATTCTCGAGCCGCACCTTGCCAAGCGCGCATACCTGTTCGGCAATCGTCCCGGCGTTTGCCGACTTTGCGATGTGGGGACAGCTCTACAACGCATGGACCGATCCGACGCCGGGCGCGATCATCAATGCGACCACACCAAACACGCTCGCATGGATTCATCGGATGCTGTGGCCGCGAGCGGAAGGCGACTTCGAGCAATGGTCAAGTCTGGCGCCGACTCTGACGCCATTGCTCGAGCGGCAGGTCGGGAGACTCTTCATGCCGTGGACGGTCGCGAATGCGTCGGCGATCGCAAAAGGCAGTGAAGAGTTCAGCGTCGAGTTGGGCGGGCGTACCTGGACACAGAAGCCGCAGAAGTACCACGCCAAATCGCTGGTAGCTCTGCGCGAGAAGTATCAAGCCGTCGCCGACAAGCGCGCGCTCGATGCGATTCTCGACGCGACCGGCTGCCTGGCAGGATTGCGCGCTTAGGCTGAGTGTCTCGCAAATCTAAAATCACTTCGAAGGTCGCCATTTCGCTCGCGGCGGCGAGCCTTCTTTGCATGAGTCTGGCCTTTGGAGACTCATCGCCGCTCCCTTCCGATGAGGCGACACTCGAACGCAACTTCGATGCGCTCATTCATTCGGACGATCTGCGCGATTGGATGAAGCTCTTAGCCGCTCAGCCAAACCACGTCAGCTCGCCGCACGATAAGTCTAACGCCGATCAAATCCTTGCCTGGTTCAAGGAGTGGGGCTGGGACGCGCACATCGAAACCTTTTGGGTGCTCTATCCCAAGCCGATAAGCGAGACCCTCGAGCTGGTCGGTCCGCAGAAGTTCAGCGCCACGCTGCAAGAGCCGCCGATCCCGGGCGATTCCAGCGCGACTGCGACTGACGCCGCGCTTCCTGCCTATGTCGACTACCAACGCGACGGCGATGTTACTGCGGGGCTGGTGTACGTCAACTATGGGATGCTGGACGACTACAAGATGCTCCAGCGGCTCGGTGTAAGTGTCAAAGGCAAGATTGTCATCGCGCGCTACGGCGGCGGATGGCGCGGACTGAAGCCTAAGCTGGCCTATGACCACGGCGCTATAGGATGCATCATATACTCCGACCCTGCACAAGACGGTTATTCGATCGACGAGACCTATCCGGATGGTCCTATGCGTCCGTCCCACGGTGTGCAGCGTGGATCGGTGCTCGATATGGGTCTCTATCCGGGCGATCCTCTTACGCCCGGCATAGGTGCAACCAAGGATGCGAAGCGGTTGGATATCTCGGATGCGCCGACCATCATGAAGATCCCGACGCTGCCGATCTCCTATGCGGACGCGCAGGTATTCCTCGCGGCGCTCACTGGTCCTGTAGCTCCGCCAGCATGGCGCGGCGGACTTCCGATAACCTATCGAGTAGGACCGGGAGCTGCGCTAGTTCATCTGGCGGTAAAGTCCGATTGGCAGCAACAGCCGATCTATGACGTCATCGCGATGATGAAGGGCTCGACGTGGCCGGACCAGTGGGTCGTCCGCGGCAATCATCACGACGGTTGGGTCTTCGGCGCCAGCGACCCGCTATCGGGACAAGTAGCGCTGCTGGCCGAGGCCAAGGCTTTCGGCGGACTGGCGAAACAGGGCTGGCAGCCCAAGCGCACGATCGTCTACGCCAGTTGGGACGCGGAAGAGCCGATGCTGCTGGGCTCGACCGAATGGGCTGAGCAGCATGCGGACGAGCTGAAGAAGAAAGCCGTCCTATACATAAACTCCGACTCGAACGAACGCGGCTTTCTAGGTGTAGGCGGCAGCCACGACTTCCAGCATCTGGTGAACGAGATTGCTGCGGACGTAATCGATCCTGAGACAGGTGTTACTATAGGCGATCGGCTGCGCGCGAAGATGCGTATAGCGGCTCTCACTCCTACTGCTAACGAGCACGTCAGAGCTGAGGCCAAGATCGCATCGGACCCGGACAAAGACTTTCCTATCGAAGCGCTGGGATCGGGTTCCGACTTCTCAGCCTTTCTCGATCACCTTGGTGTGCCGGTGCTGGATGTCGGCTTCTACGAAGAAGGCCACTCAGGTGGCGTCTATCACTCTCGCTACGACACCTTCGAGCATCACAGTCGCTTCGTCGATCCCGGTTTCGTGTATGACGCGATGCTGGCGAAGACTGTCGGTCGGCATAGTGCTTCGCGTGGCCGACGCCGACCTTCCGGTACAAAACGCGAGCGCTTTCGCCACGCAGTCTCGGACTATCTGGATCAGGTGAAGAAGCTGGCCGATGACGAGCGCGAGGAGGCCGAGACACAAGCGAAGCTGCTGCACGATCGCGCATTCCAACTAGCCGCCGATCCCACGAAATCAAGCGGACTGCCCACTGCGCTCGACCGCGTGCCGCATCTCGAGTTCGCACCGCTCGAAGACGCTGTCGATCGTTTGAAGCGAAGCGCAAAGTCCTACGACGAAGCACTATTGAAAAACGCTTCACACCTATCCAGCTCTCAGAAGGAGAAGGTGCAGGCCTTGATGTTGAACATAGATCAAACCTTGGCTCCTGATGAAGGCCTACCGGGCAGAAACTGGTACAAGAACCTGGTCTATGCCCCGGGCCGCTTCACCGGCTATGAAGCGAAGACCTTGCCTGGAGTCCGAGAAGCAATCGAAGACCGTCGATGGTCCGACGCCAACCACTACGCCAAACTAACGGCCGACGCACTCAACGCGTATAGCGACCGTCTGAACCAGGCCACGGCCATACTGAACAGCCAGGCCTAAACGTCACCACCTTTTTACAGCGCAGTGCTGGCAGCGACGATGCGCTCGCGTGTGATTGGTAAGTCTCGCACTCGGAAGTCGAGCGCCCTCGCTACGGCGTTGGCAACCGCCGCGGCGGCCGGGCCCTGTGCCGCCTCGCCCACACCAAGAGGCACAGAATCCGGGCGCTCGATTAGTTCGACCTCCAGTTCCGGCACTTCATCGAAGCGCAGAATCGGATACTGCTCCCACGTTCGCGTGGTCACGCGCCGGCCGTCGAACAAGACTTGTTCCTTGAGCGTCCAACTGATCGATTGCACGATGCCGCCTTCGATTTGATTGATCACTCCGTCCGGGTTGATCACAAGACCCGCATCGACCGCCGCTACAACCTTCGAGACGCGCACGTCCTGGTCAACTTCCACATTCGCGATCACTGCGACGTACGCGGCCGTGTTCTTGTATCGCGCGAAACCGATTCCCGCAGCGCTGCCTTTGCCGCGTTCCGCGTTGAACGGCCAGCGCGCTAACTTCGTCGCGGTCTCGATTACCCGGCGAGCGCGCGGGTCCGACAAGTGACGAAGCCGAAACTCGACTGGATCGGTGCCGGCGGCGTCGGCCAATTCATCCATGAACGACTCGGTTGCGAACACGTTTGCGTAGCCGCCCAGCGTGCGCAGCGCAGAAGTGCGAAAGGGCAGGCCCGGCAGGCTGTGCAGCACGATCTTCCGGTGAGGCAGGTCGTATGCCGGCTCGGAATTTCGGGCACCGCCGGCAAATCTCGACATAACCTCGTACGCTTCGGGAAACGGGATCGGCGGATCGACGTGCGCGGCTGCCAGCAGGTTGACGGGTCCGTGCGGGCGTGGACGCTGGCCGTGCGGTCCGCTCCAGATCTCACTCGACCAATCGACGACGTTGCCGGATGGACTCACGTTGCCTTCGATCTTTATCACCATCGGCGAGCCCAGCGGCGACCATGCGAGTTCGTCCTCGCGGGTCCACTGGATTCGCACTGGACGCGACGGAAGCTGGCGCGCGAGCAGGGCGGCATCGAGCGCGACGTCATCGGCAGCGTTGTGTCCGTAGACTCCGGCGCCCTGCGTGTGAATCACCGAGACGTGCGATTCGTCGATGCCGAGAGCATTCGCGAGCGCGCCGCGCAGCGGAAAGACGCCTTGCGAGTGCGTCCATACCGTCAGACCGCGTTCGTCATAGACGGCGACGGCACACGACGGCGCCATCGAGGCGTGCGCGATCGGCGGACGCGAATAAGTCGCCGACAAGCGTCGCACGTTCGCAAGCGCAGCCGGACGCTCACCGGTCTCGGTTTCCGAATCGATCGAGCGAAGCGTCGGCAGTAATTCACGCCAGCTTCGAGAGTCGGCTGACACCTCGCTCTCAATCCATCGTGCGCCTGCGGCGATCGCTTCGAGCGCCTTGACGGCTTGATATTCGTGCTCGCAGCAGACGCCGACGAAGTCGCCGCTGCGCCAGATTTTTACAACTCCGGGCATCTGCTCGACTGCCGACGTCTCGAGTGATTCTAGCCGCGCGCCGTACGACGGCGGCCGCAGCACTCGGCCATGCAGCATCCCCGGAAGTTCGAGATCGTGGATAAATGAAGCGCCGGTGACTTTCGCGGGAAGATCGAGACGCGCAATGCTCTTGCCGAGCGAACTTGAGTCCGCGGGAGCAGCGAATGGCGCCAATCCCGTGATAGGTATCTGCCAATCGATCTCGCGAGCAACTTTCCAGTAGTCGAGCTTCGACGGAGTCGCCGTCGAGCAGGATAAGCCCGTCCTCAGCCGCAACGCGCGACTCCTCGGCGTTGAGCATGATCGCGGCGCGCTCGACGATCGCGCGGTGCGCCTCGGCACACGCCATCCGCATCGAAGTGCCGCCGACTTCGATCGACATGCTGCCCGCGGTATAGCTTTCATTCGGGCAGCTACGCGTATCGCCCGATACGACGACTACCTTCGAAATCGGGAGCCTGAGTTCCGCCGCAGCGATTTGTGCGATCGCGGTGACGATTCCCTGTCCGATTTCCACCTTGGCTGAGAACACCCGCGCGATTCCGGGTTCGCTGAAATCGACCCAATTGCTGAGCAGCGGATTCTCCTCGATGCTCCAGGGAAGTTTCGCCGGCGTCATCGCGCAGCTCCCGTGATTGACGCCTTCCACGCGGCTTCGATCGCCTTCACGATTCGTGTATGCGCGCCGCATCGGCAAAGATTGGTGTCCAGCGCCGCGACGATTTTTTCGCGCGAAGGCTCATCGCCGCTCCCAATCAATTCCGCCGCCGTCATGATGATTCCGGACAGGCAGTAGCCGCACTGGCCGGCCTGGAAATCGATAAACGCGCTGCTGCAGTGGATGTAGGCGGTCGAGCGTGCCGAGACCTTCGACCGTCGTGATCGATTTGTTCTCGACTGACCACAGCGGCAACTCGCACGAGCGCTGGGCATGCCCGTCGACCAGCACCGTGCATGCACCGCAGCTTCCGTTGCCGCATCCGAAGCGCGTTCCCTTGAGACCGAGGTCGTCGCGAAGGACGTAGAGCAGTGGAGTCTCGTAGTGATCGACAGTCACCCGGTGCGACTTTCCGTTGACGACGATTGTATGCGTGGTGCTCATGAAGGCACTCGATGACGCTACCAGTAGCGGAGGTCGGTGTACGGCCGGACGATCGACGGCTCCTTGAGACCCCATCGCAAGGCGCGGGTGTCCAGCTCCGGACGCGAGCTTATCCATCATCGGGATCAGCTTCGGCAGATGCTCGATCGGGATCGCGAGATAGTCGCGACCCAGCTCATGCGAGCGTCCGATCATCCATCGCAGCAGGCGCGCCATACATTCCTCGGCGCCATCGTCGTATCCGAAATCGAGCACGCAGGTGATCGCGATCGAGCGATGCTCATCGCCGCCGATACGGCGCCATTGCTCGCGCATATCGCGGCCGCGATCCCATAGGCCTCCGCACGCGCGGATGCGTCCCTGTTCTTCGAGCACAAAGTAGTCGGTCCATCCGTAAACGCTCTTCCACCAATCCATCTGAGGATTGCCGGTCAGCTTCGGACGCTCGCCCCAGAAGCCTTCGTCGAGCACGTCTTCGAGAAACTCGGCGCTGTAGGGCCGGAACAGATCCATTCCGGCGTGCGTGCGATTGATTAGCGCGGCGCACGCGGCGAGATCCTCGCGTCGCACCGGCCGGATGTTGCGATCGTCATCAGCTCGCGCGTCAGCCGGATATTGCGAAATGGAAATCGGAAGTCCCGGCACCGCACCTTCGCGCGTGGGCGTGTTCTCGAAAAATTGCGGGCTGTACTTCTGCCACCAGTTCACAACTGCAAAATTTTGCGATCGCATGATGTCGTATTGGCCGACTGACGGCCGCGCCAGTCCCGGCGGCATCGCGAGCCGTCGCACCTGGTCTCCATAGCCGAGCCGGCGATACGCGCGCCGCACGCGCAGCGCCTGTCCGTATTGCACCGAAAAGGGGCGTCCGTCGATCAGCACCTTGCGCCGCGAGAACCCGCAGCACGCAACGATCTCAGGGCCGAGCAGCAGGATCGGGATTTGAACATTCTGCTGCAGCTTGAATTGCGCGAACGCGTCGGGACCGCGCTCGACGATAATTTCCCATCCGGCGATCTCCTCGGGCGAATCGGACCACAGCGCCGAGAATTCCTCGTTATCGGCATAGGTCGCGTCGCGCCCGCGCAAGTCGCCGGTCGTCATCCGCTCGTACCATCCGAGCTGCGCGGCCGTCTGATCCGGCGAAAGCCCAAACCAGGTCCACGAATAGAGCGACGAAAGCGGCACCCGCAATTCAGCCATCCGCCGCGTCAACTCATCGGACCATCCACGCTCCTTGGCAATCTTCGCCAACGCTTCTGAAATCACGGGATGCGCATCCTCCTGCTTGAGTGTCGTCAACGAGACTCCGTGACGTCAACTCGCAACGCCTTTGCGAATTCTGCGGCGAACGGGCGCGCGTGCGCATACGATTTGAAGCCGGCGAAGTACTGCGACGGTATCGCCACCAGCTTTCCGTCTGCCTGCTCCAGCCAGACTTCGCAGTCGCCTACTTCGCCGCCCACCGAGGGGACGATTCGGACGCATCGAACGGTACCTGCCGCGCATAGTTCTTGTTCGCCGTAGCTGACTCGGCCTCCACTTTCAACTCTGAGAGGAGTGCGGCGGGTGCGCCAGGCGCGAATCGCCATCGCGGCGATCAGACATCCTGCTAGAAGGAGAATTGGTCCGAATAAGAATTGCGGATATCGAAAAAAATGAATTGACAGGTAGAGGTAAATCGCAGCGCCGGCGCCGAATCCGACGACCATCGAGGTGGCCAGCATCGAGGACGGGACGAATTCGCATCCGTCGTCACGGCGCTTTATCACGTACGGTGCAATCTTCACGTTTTCCATTGAGCGAGTCTCAGTACAAACCGCCCCTGGTCAGATCGCGCGCCAGTGAACTGGCGAATTCCAATCCGAGCAACTGGCGAAGTTTCGGCGTCGCGCGTTCCAGTACGGCGGGCGGAACTTTCGCGATCTCGGAATCGAGCGGCCGGATTACTTTCAGTCCATAGTTGATCAAGAGTGCCACGCGCGGCTGGTCGGTGTGATTTTGCGACGTGTCGTGCCACAGCAGCCCGTGCGAAATGATCGCATCGCCGGCAGCGCCGGTTATCTTGATCGCCTCGCGCGCGAAAGCCTCGCGATTCGGCCGCGCGCATCGCAATTGGCTGCGCGGTGCGACCAGCGTAGCGCCGTTTTTTTCGGTGAAATCCTGCAGCATCCAGATGACTTGCACCATGAGCGGCGGCCGCAACGTGAACGGCCCGCGCATCGCCCAGTACGGATAGTCGATGTGCACGCCCATCTCGATCGCGCCGGGATGCAGAATTCGCGCCGAGTACGCGCCGAGCGTCATGTCGTCGCCGAGCATCGCCTCGGCGATTTCGATAAGCGCAGGATGCTGCACGAGCCGCTCGAATATCTCGCCATGCGCGAGCAGCCCGCGAACATGCTGCTGTCGGATCTTCTCATTGAGTTTGCCGAACGCGGCGCCGGACGGCGAGGCGGCGACTTCCAACGCGCGCGAGCGCGCCTGCGCCGCATCGGAGGCGTCGATCAAATTTGGGATCAGAACGAATCCCGGCCCGTCGATGAGTTGCTCAACGATCGCGGATGTAGCTGGCATGGCGTTTCCTCGCGATTCCTGGGCTCGATTTCGGATTAGCATAGTCACGCGGGCTCGATCGACCGGACACAAATCGCGACCTCACTCCTAATTTCTCTCTCTTCTGGAGAGGGGAACAGAAGTTACGCAAAGGCAAATTCATACCACAAGTTGTGGTTTGGTGACGGCCCACCACTATCGGTAGCTTCGTTCCGTCAAAACTGGTTTTTCGGAATCGGATGTTGGCGCGTCGCGAAGTGATGGACGTGGCGAAGGGAAGATGGCGAGTTGTCAGAGAGTTGTGCATTGGGATCGCGTAGGATAGCAGGTCGGTGGCGTCGCGATCAGGCTAAAAAGTTCAGCCCCCTCGAAGTCTGGTAAGCGGTAAACTGCCCGCGTTAGTCAAATCGTATCTGACTACCGCTTTTCCTGAAGCGCGTGGAAGCTCAAATCGGAGAGTGATAGAGTAACTTTCATGGCGGTCGCTTATAAAGTGGTGTCTGATCCCGATAAGGAAAAGACGCAGATTCGTAGATTGGTAAATCGCGTACTGAAGGAGCGTCGTCTATCCTTGATCGTCGGGTCTGATGTGGAACTCGGAGAAGACTCGACCGAGCAGCCTGCAGTGTGGATTTGGCTAGTGATCGATCCGCGCTCCAAATTGACAAAGAGTGAACTTGGGCAGATCAATGAACTGGCCGGATCGATTAAGACGGAGATCTTTGAGACGAATGTGCAGCGACAACCGTACGTGAGGCTACGCACGGCGGCTTGAGCTGAGCGTCAGCCGGCAACCATTACGAATTTTGGCACTCGCACAAGACCTTCTTGCGCAGGCGAAACACCTCGCCTCGAAGGAGACCAAAAAACCCAAACAGGCGAGTCTCCGTCGCGCGGTGTCCGCAGCGTATTATGCACTGTTCCATCTGCTCGTTTCGGATGGCGCGCGAAGACTTGCTCCCGCAAGGCCGATCGAACTTCGGACACGCGTGCAGCGGGCGTTCGATCATGCAAGGATGAAAGACGTGTGCTGAGATTTATCGCAGTGCCAATTCCGCAGCTGCATTATCTTCTCAGTTGAGTGCTCTTCCGAGGCTCCGCTTGAGCCGGAGTTCCAGAGCATCGCCGACACGTTTGCCGAACTGCAGGAAGCTCGGCATAGCGCCGACTACGACACCGCGACGCCTTTCGATAGAAGCGATGTACTTCAGAAGATTGACCTCGTAGAGCGGGTATTCCTCTGATTGGGACGCTGTGAAACGCAAGCCGAACGCAAATGTTTTTCTTGCGGCCTTGCTGTTGAATAGCGTACTGGAGAAAATGAAGAAGAATCGCTCCTGCCAATTCGGATTGCCGTTCGTCTGTTGCAGTCTCGAAAGCTTAGGTCGAACCGTACTCCGCGGATTTTTGACAGTTCGCGGCGGGAGTCGTATAGTCGAGATCAGGCTGGGGGCGTGCATAACACGCACTGAGAGCTCCTTCGGGAGAACCCCTCGAACCTGATCCGGGTAATGCCGGCGTAGGGAAGCCATTGGCGCATCGTTCACGAATGCGCCTGGGCCGCTTCTCCACACCGGGGAAGCGGCTCAATAATTGTGGACCCAAGCGCAAGTTCAATCATACTTAACGGCGATTCGTACCCCATCGACGGCGACACGCCGCTGACCGTGTTGCTCGAGCGCCTGAAGATGCGGCGTGGGCGCGTCGCGGTCGAGATCAATCGCGAGATTGTGCCCAAGGCAAATTACGACGTTACGGTTGTGAGAGCGGGCGATCACGTCGAGATAATCAATTTCGTTGGTGGCGGGTGAGTCGACCGGTCGGCGGGAAAATTAAACGAATATGCAAGACACTCCATTTGAATTAGGTGGCAAGAAATTTACGTCGCGGCTGATTGTTGGGACTGGCAAGTATCGCGATTTTGCCGAGACCAAGGCCGCGGTCGAAGAAAGCGGCGCCGAGATTGTGACGGTCGCGGTGCGGCGCGTGAATATCACGGATCGCGGCAAGGAGAATCTGCTCGACTACCTCGATCCCAAGCGCTACCAGATTCTGCCTAACACCGCCGGATGCTTCACGGCCGAGGAGGCGATTCGCACTTGCCGGCTCGCGCGCGAGGTTGGCGTCGGCGAGCTGGTGAAGCTCGAGGTGATCGGCGACAATCAGACGCTGTTTCCCGATGTCGCCGCGACGCTCGAAGCGGCGCGCGTGCTGGTCAAGGAAGGATTCAAGGTGATGCCGTATGTCACCGACGATCCGGTGACCTGCTTGCGCCTGCAGGAGATTGGATGCGTCGCGGTGATGCCGCTGGCGGCGCCGATTGGATCGGGGCTGGGAATCCGCAATCCGTTCAACCTGGCGATAATTATCGAACAGGCGAAGGTGCCGGTGATCGTCGATGCGGGCGTCGGCACGGCGTCCGACGCGGCCGAGGCGATGGAACTCGGATGCGACGGGGTGCTGATGAACACCGCGATCGCGGGTGCGAAGGATCCGATTGCGATGGCGCGTGCGATGAAGCTCGCGGTCGAGGCAGGGCGGCTTGCGTATCGCGCGGGTCGGATCGAGCGCAGGCTGTATGCGACGGCGTCGAGTCCGTTGACGGGATTGATAGGGTAGGGCGCGGAACCTACGATCGCCTGCGCGGCGGGCGGTCAGGGGTGACCCCTGCACCCAGTGTGAAGCGCAAAGTTGCGCGGCGCGCTACTTTGCTCAGGGGCGGTGGCTCGGAAACTTCGCGCAGCGGCTCAGGATGATTAGTAAGAAAAGAGATGAGCGCGTTGGGTTTCGGCTTTATCTGATCACCGATCGGCGCGTCGTGAAGAGCGGCGATCTTGTCGCTGCGTGCGAGGCTGCGCTGTCGGCTGCGCCATCTGGCTCTGTTGCGTTGCAGCTCCGTGAAAAAGATTTGCCGGCGCGCGAACTCTATGAGTTGGCGCTGCGGCTTCGCGAGATCTGCACGCGCGCTGGTGCGCCTCTAATTATCAACGATCGCGTCGATGTCGCGATCGCCGCGGATGCTGACGGGGTTCATCTCCCGTTCGATTCCATCGGCGTCAGCATGGCGCGCAAGCTGCTCGGACCCGAGCGACTTATCGGTGTCTCGAGTCATTCGCCGCCTGATGTGTCCGGTGCGGCGCGCGAGGGCGCTGACTTCGCAGTGTTCGGGCCCGTCTTCGATCCGCTGTCGAAGCCATCCACTGCTCCGGCTTGGGGCGCGAGCGGCCTCGCGGCGGCGTGCAACGCTGGACGATTCCGGTGTTCGCGCTCGGCGGCATTACGAGTGAGCGCGCGCGCGAACTGTTCGCATCTGCCGATCCGTCGGCACGGCCGGCGGGCGTCGCTTCGATCGGTGCGATATTCGCGGCTGACTCGCCTGCGCTTGCTACTGCGGCGATGCTGTCGGCGATGCGATGACCGACTTCGCGGCGTCGAGGAGAGTTTGCGGCCGAGGCAGTTCGCGATAGTACGGCGAGGTGAAGATCCATCGCACGACGCCATTTCGATCGACGATAAAGAACGCCGGGATCGCGTTGTCGGGCTCGCCGTTGCGTGTGATGTTGCACGAGACCGAGCTGTGCCCGATTACAGATTCGCTACTGTCGCTCAGCAGCGGGATTTTCGTGCGGAGAAATCCTGCGAGCATCTTCGAGCGTTCGACCTGATCGGTGCTGATAGCGAGCGTATCGACACCGGCGCGGCGAAAGTCATCGGCGTGCGCGGTTAGTTCGGCGAGCTCGAATCGCGCGAATGGGTCGAAGTCTCCGCGATAAACGTAAATCAACGTGGCGCCGGCATCGGAAGCCGGGCCGTGATGAATCGAATCGTTTTGATCGGTGAGCGCGAAGCTGGGGAATTGTTGTCCGACTGCGAGCTTCAACGTGTATGGCGGATTGAGCGTCGCCGCGCATCACGTAGCTGACGAATCTGCCCCCGCCTGCGCCGACCACGATGCACGCCAGGAACGCGAACAATCCGAACCCGAGTTTTGCGTGCGGCGAATAGAGCCCTAGTGCGAGTCGCAGTCCTGCGATCGACAGAACGATCGCGGCGGCGAGAATCGCGAACGCGGGCCATGGGACTCGATCGTGGATGCCCATCCACGGCACCGACCAGAACGACACCAGCACGTATTCGTAGAGTCCGAAGCCGCTCGCGATCAGGATGAGAGCGCCGATTGCGCGGATTGGTTGGAACGGCGGGGTGAGCCACGGCTCTTCGAAATATTCCGGCGCGACGACGTCATCGACAGCGCTCTCGACCGGTTCCGATGGGGCCATCAGTTGAGCATCCGAATTTTCAACTCGTCGAAGGTGAGCAGCTCGACGCCTTGCTGCTGCAATTGTTGGTGGAAGGTCGGCGACTCGGTGCCGACCAGGGCAACAGCGTCGGTGACGATGTGCAGTTTTGGGCCGACTCCGACGAGCGCGGCGATCTCGCGGGCGACGCATGCCTCCGTGTACACGCCGTACATCACGATGTCCTGATAGGGGCGCAGGACGAGCCGCAGGATCGCGCTCAGATGAGCATTGCCGGCGAGCTTCTCGAACTGCTGGCGGCGAAAAACGATCTCTCCATCGTGATCGAGTACTTTCTTGAATCTCGTCCGGCGTGTATTCCCGATTTTCCAGCGTCAGTGGATTGAGCGGCATGGTTTCGTCGATTTTCTGCTGGCCGGGCGTGCCCGCCATGCAATGATCGGGATATGGTCCGCCCCAACTTTTCAGTTGCGGGTCGCCGGGAACGTGGCAATCGACCGAGCAGACGATGCAGCACATGCTGATCCCGCGCGAGATCGGTAATCGCCTTCCACTTCGGCACGATCTGCTCCGCGCCCTCGATGTGAAATTTGCCGTCGTGCAGAATGAAATCGCGCTGCGTGTTGAGGTCGTAAAAAATCGTTTGATCGGATTTCATTTTCAGGTCTGACTCAGAAGTGTTCGGGCTCGTGCTGGCGGCGATTGTCGCATTCGAGTTGCAACGTCAGGTGATGGATGTCGAACTTGGTTTGCAGCAGATGGCACATGTCGGCCAGCACTCGATCGCGATCCGCGCCGACGGCGACCACCGCATGTGCCGACAGTGCGATCTGCCGCGTCGTCAGGCACCAGACGTGAAGGTCGTGCACTTCCTCGGTGCCGCTGACGGCGAGCAGATCGGTGCGCATTTCGTCGAGGTCGATATGTCGCGGCACCGATTCCATCAGGATGTCCACGCCCTCGCGCACCAGGCCCCACGAGCCGTACAGCACCAGCACTCCTATCAATATGCTCACTGCCGGGTCGGCCTGCATCCACCCGGTGAAATAATTCAGCGCACCGGAAGCGAGCACGCCGACCGATCCGATGAGATCGGAAATGACGTGGACGAAGGCCGCGCGCATCGCCATTCCGTGCTGGTGCCCGCCGTGAGTTTCCGTCGAGGTCATCCAGGCTGAGAAGGAATTTACGCAGATTCCGACGATCGCGATCGCCATCACGGCCAGCCCCGAGACCGGCCGCGGATTTCGCAAGTCGCCCGAACGCTTCGATCCAGATGAAGACGACGAGCACCCAGAGGAAGAGGCCGTTGAGCAGCGCGCCGAGAATTTCCGCGCGAAGATAGCCGTAGGTTTTCGCCGACGATGCGGGCCGCGTCGAGATCCACAACGTCAGCATGCCGAGGCAGAGCGCGGCGATGTCGGTGAGCATGTGGACCGCGTCGGACAGCAGCGCGAGGCTGCCGGTCAGGTATCCGCCGATGAGTTCGGTCGAGAAGATACGCCGAGGTGACGCCGAGGACGATCAGCAGGCGGCGCTGATCCGACCGTGCAGGTGCATGCGCGTGCGGCTCGTGATTGTCCATCGAGGGTCCGCATCGCTTAATCATAGTGGATCAGCGAGAAGCAATTCACCGGCGCGAGGCGCTCGCGTCCTTTGAGCGCGTCGAGCTCGACCACGAACGCGCATCCGATGACGTTGCCACCGAGCTTCTGAACCAGACTGTACCGCCGCGGCATGCGGTGCCGCCGGTCGCCAGCAAATCGTCGACCAGCAGCACGCGGCCTTTGCCGGCGAGCGCGTCCTGATGCATCTGCAAGGTCGCGCTGCCGTACTCGAGATCGTAGGCTTGATCGTAGGTAAGGAACGGGAGCTTGCCGGGCTTGCGCGCGATCGCGAGGCCGACGCCCAATCGATACGCCACGGGCGCGCCGACAACGAAGCCGCGCGACTCGATTCCGACCACGGCGTCGACTTTGCCGAGATAAGGCTCGGCCAGCTGATCGACCACCGCGGCGAAACCGCGCGCGTCGGCGATCAGCGGAGTGAAGTCGCTGAACATTATTCCGGGCTTCGGAAAGTCCGGTACATTGCGAATCAGTTTTTTGATTTCTTCGGCAGTCATCCTTGATTCCATCGCACTGGTGTCGCGAGCAGTGTCGCGTGCGGTGGTCAAAGATACTAGCTGCCGCCGGCCGCGGCAAAGCTGATTCCGGTCGGAGGTCGCGGGCTCGGGCAGATAAGCGAGCGGATCTTTCGCGACGTTGTCGCGGCGCACTTCGAAGTGGAGATTGGCGCCGGTGGTGTGTCCCGAGCGGCCGATCTCGCCGATTTCCTGTCCGCGCGAGACGCGCGCGCCTTCGCTTACCAGGTTGCGCTCGTGATGGCCGTAAACCGTGACGTAGCCGTCGTCGTGACGAATGATCACAGTGTTGCCGTAGCCGTGCAGCGTGCCGGAAAAAATCACGACGCCGCTGTCGGCGGCATAGCACCGGAGTTCCGGCCGGCGCGGCGATATCGACGCCGTCATGCATCGCGCCGTTGCGAATTCCGAATCCCGACGACACCACGCCTTGCTGCACCGGCCATTGGAATTGTCGCGACTCGCGCTCGCCGGTGTACCGATGCACTCCGCTGGACGCAGTCCCGATTGACGCGGACGCGATACGCGCCCGGAATCGTCAGCACTCTGGCCGACGCGCAGCTCGCGCGGATCGCTGAGCCCGTTCGCCGCCATCAGGCGTCCGACGCTGACGCCGTATTCTGTCGCGATGTGATAAACAGTCTCGCCCGGCGCAACGACGTGAGTGACCGGCGCGTTGCGAGACCGCTGGGAAGGCTAGGTCGAAGGCGGCGGCGTGCTGTCACCGCATCCGGCGAGCGCCAATCGATAGGGCGAGCGCGAGTGCGATGCTCGCGCGCGAAATCCATCGCGAATGTTCAGTCCCCGCCTCGATCACTTCATCCGCCGTCCGTCACCGCCCCGCACCACATCCCTGCGGGTCCCGTGAAATACGAAATGTCAGTACGCTAATCCTGGAAGCCGTGCTTCCCGGTCATCTTCACGAATCGGCATTCGCCGAAATATTCCTCGTTCCAGTGCCCGGTCTCTGCGGCTGATACGCACCAGGGTCTGGAGTTCGTCTTCGCCAATCGGAGCAATCAGGCGGCCCTGCGGTGTCAGTTGATTCAGCAGCGGCAGCGCGATTCCCGGCATCGCCGCCGTCACCATCACGACGTCGAACGGCGCCTCATCGGCCCATCCGTCCGAACCGTCGGCGCATCGAAGATAGACGTTGTTGACGCCCATCGAATTGAGAATCACGCGGGCGCGATCGTGAAGATGCGCGTTGAACTCGATCGAATAGACGACGCGCGCGAGACTGCGCGAGCACCGCGGTCTGGTAGCCCGAGCCGGTGCCGACTTCGAGAACTTTCTCGGTGCCGGTCAGCTCGGCAACCTCGCTCATCAGCGCGACCATGTACGGTTGCGAAATTGTCTGCGCGTCGCCGATTGGCAGCGGGCCGTCGTCGTAGGCGTGATCGTGAAGCTCGGCGGGAAGGAATCGATGGCGCGCGACCGTACGCATCGCACCGAGCACGCGCGGATCTTTGATGCCGCGGCGTTCGAGCTGCTCGAGCACCATCCGCTCGCGCGCATTTTCGAGGTCAATCGCCATCGCGGCATCATTATACAGATACGTCGGGCGTCGATTAAGGTATCAGGGGAGGAGTATTTGGGGATGCCGTTTTTCGATTCAGCGGGGGTCAAGATTCACTACGTGGACGTCGGCACCGGCGAGGCTGTCGTGCTGGTGCACGGTTTTGCTTCGACGGCGGAGCACAATTGGGGCGGCACCGGATGGATCGCGACGCTGTCGGAGAAGTATCGCGTCATTGCGCCTGACGTTCGCGGGCACGGGCTCAGCGACCATCCGCACGAGCGCGCGAGGCGTACGGATACGCGAGCATGGGCGCGGACGTGACGCGCCTGATGGACCATCTTGGCGTCGAGCGCGCGCTTCTGATGGGCTACTCGATGGGCGCGAGCATCGCGATCGAGCTGATGCTGTCGCGTCCGGAGCGCTTTCGCGCGATCGTGCTGGGCGGAATCGCGTACGACGACGGTCTGGAAGACAAGGCTGACCGCGATGCGATTGCGGCAGCCTATCGCGCCGACGATCCCTCGACGATCAAGAGTCCGGTGGCGAAAGCCTATCGGCGATTCGCGGAGTCGATGCCTAACGATCTGAAGGCGCTGGCGGCGCTGATCGACGCAGAACGGAAGCCGTTCGATCCCGCCAAGGCTCGCGGCAGTGCGGATGCCGGTGCTGATCGTTGTCGGGACTAACGATAACGCGATTGGAGATCCAAAGCCGCTGGCGAAGATGATCCCTGGAGCGCGACTGGTGATGCTCGAAGGACGCGACCACATGACAGCGCCCGCCGATCAGCGTTTCAAGGAGGTCGTGCTCGAATTCGTGGGTTAGAGGCCGAGGTAAGCGGCGATGATCGCGAATCTAGGAGGCATTAGATCGCCTATTCATTTAGCATTGCACAAACAACTAGCAGCAAATTTAATTGCGAGTCGATTCCAGATAACTGTTGGGGAAGAAATCGTAAGCTTCTTGTCCTATAACGTGCAGTGCAAAATGAAATTGCCTGCACTGTAAGCTGCATTGTCCATAGAAAAATCAAAAGCTCGCACTCACTCGAAAACATTTCATTTTGTAATGCGACTTGCACCTCGCTGTGAGCATGGGTGTCCGACTCATTCTGCTCTCCGAACGGGCTCCTGGTGGCATAGTTCCTGCTGTCGTCCGCGCAGGAACAACTGGCGATGGACCTTGCGGGGGACATGAGTGCAACGCGCAACGCTGCGCCCAACACAAAGGTGTAAGGATGGCCGAATCAACAGAAGCAAAGATGAAACCGACCTTGGGATTGACCGGAGTAACGGTCAATGCGATGGCGCTAATCGCGCCGGGAGCCTTCCTATGGATTACGTTTGTTGTCCAGGCGGGCTATGCATACCCATCTGGCGTGGCGATGTGGGCGGGTATCTTCGCCGCGCTACTGCTGGCGTACGCCACGGCGGTGTCTTACTCGGAGCTAGCCAAGCTCTATCCGGGGGCGGGCAGTTCCTACTTCTTTGCTGAGCAGGCATTTCTCAGCAAGACGAAGGCCTTCAAGTTCGCGCGCGTTGCCAAATTCATAATGGGATGGGCGTCGCACTTGTATTACTGGGTCTATCCCGGTGCCATGGTCGCCACGATTGGGATCATGATCGGTTATATAGTTGGCAACTTCGCGCCCGGCACTATCAACGCGGGCACACCAGGCCCGGTGTTCATGGCGCTAGTGGCGATTATCTCCGCTTTTGGAATCGCATACATTGCGTTTCGCGGCGTGAACGGATCGACGATGGTTAATATCGCGATCAACGCAATTCAAATCGCAGCGTTGTTGTTCTTCGCGGCATTGGCGATCGCGTACCGGCTTGGCCATCCGGAAGGCTCGACGGGCCTTGCCCTCGATGGCACCAAGAAGGTGTTGCACTACGCTTTGGGCGGCGACGCGCCGGCACATGCGAGTGCCTGGTCAGTCATCGCGCCGCATAACTTCAGCTATGTCATGCTGCAAGCGACGATCGCGATATTCCTGCTGGTAGGATTTGAGTCGGTGACGGCACTTGGCGAGGAAGCCAAGAATCCGAAAAAAGACATACCTCGCGGCGTATTGCTCTCGCTAACTATCCAGGGGCTGGTCTGCTACATGTTCGAGTACTTCGCGGCCAACTACTTCATGAGCAGCGCCTATAGCCTCGCTGACGCGAAGGGCTCGGCGGCGCCGATTGGCGACATGATGACGATCATCGGCAACGCGTTGCTCGGTGGTCATGGTCAGGCGTTCATGATGCTCGAAGCGCTCACAGTGTTCCTGGCGCTGATAGGCACGACACTTAGCTGCATTAACACCGGGGCTCGCGTGACCTATGCGATGGGTCGCGACGCCGAGGTACCAGAGCATTTTGGTATGCTGCACGGCGAGAACCTCACTCCGCATCGCACTATTTGGACTCTCGCTGCGATTTCGGCAGTGCTGGGCGCATACGCGGCGCTTTATTTCTTCGCCGGCAGTTCGGCACCAGACGATAAGACGATCGCCACCCTGCCGCATAACCTGTGGTACGCGGTCGGAATGAGTTCGAACGCATCACTGACGGCTCTCCCGAACGGACTGGCCTTAGTCACGCTGATCTCAAACTTCGGAACGTTCATCGTTTATGGCTTGACGAACGTGTGCTGCATAGTCGCGTACCGCGAACATCACATGTTCCACGGCCTGAAGCATATGGCGATACCGGTGTTCGGAGCGCTGGCGAACTTTGCCTGCATGGCTTTCTACATCATTGGACCTATGGAAGGACTGGGCAGTGTCAAAGAGCCTCTGATGGCAGTGGGAATCGCGGTCGTGTGGGGAGCCTACGGTGCATTCTACTTCGTCCGCAACTCCAAGAAGCTCGGAAGGGATACGCTGACGGCCAGAGCTAATCCTGCGTGATCAATCTGTTGCTTCCGCTGTGCGGGCTGGCTTCACCATCAAAGGTCTTACGGGGACCGGTGGGACCGCCCGCACGGTTTTTTATTGTGAAGTGCCTTCTTCACCAGGACCTCACCCCAAACCCCTCTCTCCCTTCAGGAGAGCGGAATAAAGGAGTTCGCTGGGGATGCGAATGATGCGGAGAACCCACCCCCTTCCCGAGGGGAAGGGGGTCGGAAAGAATCGGTTGGCTATTGGACGACGACTTTCTGAACGATGGTGATTTTCGCGTCGGCGCCGAAAGCACGTCGGAGGTCTTCAGCTTCTTCCCACGCCTCATCCTCGTCGTCGGTCTCGACCAGCAGGCCCATCTGCTTGCCGCCGTAACTGACACTCACATAGTGCCACTGACTATCGAGCAAGCCAGGCTCTTCGCCGAAGAAACGTTCCATTGCTGTCGCGCTGCTGTTTTTGTTCATCAGTCTCTACGCCTATGGGTTAGGGCCAATCGTTTCGTAAATAGTTGCCGTCAAGTCGCTGGGCTTGAAGGTGGCAATTACCAGCAAAAATTGTTCGAAGGTCATGCCGAGATGCCGAAATCCTCCCTGGCAAAAGAGAAACGCATAGAGGTCAAGGACCTCGTCGCGGATTGCCAGCGGCAGGCTCGGAGCCGTGGTTGCGATCGGATATTCGCGCAGGTTTGGGCCTTCGAATTTTTCACCGATGACTCTGAAACGCTTTGCTGCGACTGAGTTGTTCTTGACCGCCGGTAACTGGGAAATGCTGGCTTCTGGGGACATTTTGGTTTCCTCCCAAAATTTGTCGTCCGCTATTTGAGATGGCCGCGAGCAGGCGCGTTGGATCGCCAAGATCGCTCCACTTGACTCCGCTAACAGGCAAAACCGAGAAGTCTGCGGGAAATTCGGCCAGCACGCGGGCAGAGAAATCCACCGACGGCAGTTGACGATAAACCGTTTGCAGGATTTCACCTTCGGCAGCGCCGCCGAAGAACGGTCGGACCCCCGAGAACGTGTCGAACAAATCGGGCAGCGCCTTCGCAATCAAGGACAGCAGGGTGGTGGCATTCGCGATCAGGACGAAACTGTTCCACAGATAGCTGCGGTCATACAGTTCGCGCGCCACTTCGGGCGATGGCTTCTCGAGGAATCGCCGAATCCGGCTGAACTTCCCGATTACCTCGGTGGGCAGCGCGAGGGGGGAACCGGGCTCAATCCATCCATACTCAGTCTCCGGTCCGTCAGGCGCGATTCCCAGCAGCACAGTCAACTGGGGTGAGCGGGCGACCGCGCGAAGCGCAGTGGCGACATGGTGCATGAAGGTGGCGTCGTCGTTGACGTAGTGATCGGACGGGAAAATCGCCACCGGTCCGGAGTGTCCCGTTTCGACGAGGCGCAGCAGCGCGCACAGGATCGCAGGCGCAGTCCCTCGATTTTCCGGCTGAACGAGCAGATTTGCCGGCGCCGTTCCTTGGAGTAGCGGCGAGTAGAATTGTCGATGAGCTCGATTCAGGACGGTCAAGGTTTGCGTCGGAGGCACGAGCAGCGAAATCCGCCGCATGGTCTGTTCGAGAAGAGTCTTGCCCCCGAACAGCGGACAGAACTGCTTGGGCAGGTGATACCCGAAGGTTTCGCGAGTGAAGGAACTGAGGCGCACACCGTCGCCTCCCGCCAGAATCACCGCGGTGTAGTCGGAATTGTTGGAAAGCGAGTTTGATAGGAAGCGTGGTTCAGGATTTCCGTCGTGGTTGGCCGTGCCTACTACAGGCATTTAACTATCTCCCCTCGACCCTCATCCTCGGTCAACAAATTTGGTGCGGATTCGCGCGTATAGACAAGCAAACGATATGCCTGAAAATAAGCCAAGAAAGACCTGCGGAGGGTTTGCGCCTAATTGTGAAACAAGTAGTTTTTTCTTCCCTACAATGAATTTCATGCCGCTGACTGGGCGTAATCCATCAGGGTGCAACCAGAATTGGCGGCCTCAATCGATCCCGAACTTTGTAGATTCGGGGATAGGTAATTTCTTCAGAGGGGGCGCCTTTGTTTGTAATTTTTACCCACACGTTGCCGAAAATCTTAGGGATTTTAAAGCAATTTGTTGGCCTTGCTCTTGCTGATTTTCTGACGGTGAATCGGCTCTGCTATCTGCTACCGCTGAAAATCCCGCATTGAGAGAGAGCCTTGGTCCCCATGAACGGCACAATTAGAACCATGCCCGGGAACGCTTACCCGCAGGGTGCGAACTGGGACGGGGCGGGCGTGAACTTTTCGCTGTTCAGCGAAAACGCGACGGGCGTAGAGCTGTGTCTTTACGACGATCGCGACTCAAATCTCGAGACTTGGCGAATAGCGCTCACCGAAAAGACCGACGGGGTCTGGCATATCTATTTGCAGGGCGCGAAGCCGGGCTTGCGCTATGGCTATCGGGTCCACGGGCCTTACGATCCGAACAATGGGCAGCGTTTCAATCCCGCGAAATTGCTGGTCGATCCCTATGCCAAATCTATCGACGGGTTCCTCCGCTGGAACGATGCGTTGTTCGGCTACACGATCGGTCATCCCGAAGGAGACCTGAGCCGCGATGATCGCGATAGCGCCCCTTTCGTCCCCAAGAGCATCGTCGTCGATCCCTTCTTCGACTGGCGCAACGATTCCCAGCTGCACATCCCATGGCACGAGACGATAATTTACGAGCTGCATGTGAAGGGCTTCACGATGCAGCATCCTGAGATACCGGCCGATATGCGTGGCACCTACGCGGGGCTGGCTCATCCGGCGTCGGTCGAATATCTCAAGAAACTTGGAATCACCTCAGTCGAGTTGATGCCTATCCATCACTCGGTTGCGGACCGGCATCTTCTCGAACGCGGCCTGACCAACTACTGGGGCTACAATTCGCTGGGCTTCTTCGCACCCGACGCACGCTTCTCGGCCGCCGGTTCCGCAGGCGATCAGGTGGCGGAATTCAAGAACATGGTTCGTACCCTGCACGGCGCCGGTCTCGAAGTAATCCTGGACGTGGTCTACAACCATACTGCGGAGGGCAACCATCTCGGCCCGACGGTCTGCTTCCGAGGCATCGACAATACGGCGTACTACCGGGTCGTCGATGGGCAGGCGCGCTACTACATGGACTACACGGGCTGCGGCAATACGTTGAACATGCGGCATCCGCGAGCGCTGCAGTTGCTGATGGACAGTCTGCGCTACTGGGTGACGGAGATGCACGTCGATGGATTCCGATTCGATCTGGCGGCGACGCTCGCGAGAGAGCTGCACGAAGTCGATCGGCTGGGAGCGTTTTTCGATATCATTCACCAGGATCCGACCTTGTCGCAGGTAAAGTTAATCGCAGAGCCGTGGGATTTGGGCGAAGGCGGCTACCAGGTCGGCAATTTTCCGGTGTTGTGGTCGGAATGGAACGGACGCTACCGCGACTGTGTCCGCGATTATTGGCGCGGGTCCGACCAGGGAATAGCGGAGTTTGCGTCGCGGCTCACGGGCAGCTCGGACCTGTACGAATTGGGTGGGCGCAAACCTTACGCCAGCATTAATTTTTTAACCGCCCATGACGGATTCACGTTGAATGACCTGGTCAGCTACAACGACCGGCACAACGAAAAAAACGGCGAGGAGAATCGCGACGGCGAATCCAACAACCGATCGTGGAATTGCGGTTTCGAGGGCCCGACCGAAGATCCGGCCGTCAACGTACTGCGCGCCCGTCAGAAACGTAATTTCATCGCGACTCTTTTCCTGTCGCTGGGCGTTCCGATGCTGCTCGCCGGTGACGAACTCGGCCGAACCCAACGGGGCAACAATAACGCCTATTGCCACGACGATGAGATTTCGTGGCTGGACTGGGACCGGGTAGACACCCGCCAACTCGAGTTCACAAAAGAGATCATCGAGTTCCGCAAGCAGCATCCGGTGTTCTTCCGGCGCAAATGGTTCCAGGGAAAATCGATTCGCGGCAGCGACGTAAACGATCTGGCGTGGTTTCGTCCCGATGGGGAGCAGATGTCCGACGAGGACTGGGGCGCGGGATTCGCGAAATCGTTGGGCGTGTTCGTCAACGGCGACGGGATTCAGGAAGTTGACGCCGCCGGCCGCCGCATCCTCGATCAGTCTTTCTACCTGATCTTCAACGCTCACTGGGAACCGGTGGAATTTGTGCTGCCGGCTGAAATATGGGGACAGAGCTGGATCAGGGTGCTCGATACCAGAAACGGTGACGCGCCCGCCGAGGACGATTGGCCGCGCGCGGCTGGAACAAAAATAAATATCGAGTCGCGAACCCTGGTGGTCATGAGCCGCACTGCGTGAACCGCTATCCGCTATCTACTTACCGCATCCAGCTCAATAGCCAGTTCGGCTTCGACGATGCGGCAAAAATTATTCCCTACCTGGAAGAACTGGGTATCGACTACCTCTATTGCTCGCCCATTTTGCAGGCGGCGCCCGGCAGTACTCACGGCTACGACGTCGTCGATCACTCGAAGGTAAGCCGCGAGCTGGGCGGCGATCTCGGGTTCGATCGAATGTGCGACGCGCTCGCTCATTCGAAGATGGGACAGATGCTCGACATCGTGCCGAATCACATGGCGATCGCGCGCGAGAATCCGTGGTGGTGGGACGTGCTCGAGAACGGACCGTCGAGCGCGTACGCAGAGTTCTTCGATGTCGACTGGGAGCCGCCGGAACGCCGCATCCACAACACGGTGCTGATGCCGGTGCTCGAGGATCAATACGGAATCCTGCTCGAGGCTGGAAAGCTCAAGGTCGTTCGCGACGGCGGCAACTTCGAAGTGCGCAACGGCGAGCGGGTGTTCCCGGTAGCGCCGAGATCGTTGTGGCAGATTGTCGCGCCGGCGGCGGTAAAATGCGGGAGCGATGCGCTGGCATTTCTGGCGGACGGATTCGATGCGCTGCCTTCGCCGTCGTCGACCGATCTCAAGAGCATCACGCGGCGCCATCGCGACAAGAAGCTGCTGGCCGACATGCTCGCGAAGCTGCTGAACGAGGACGCGGCGGTAGCGCAGGCGATTGACGAAGTCGTCTCGCAACTTGAACGCCGATCCGGCTCGGCTGCACGAGCTTCTCGAGCAGCAGAACTATCGCGTCGCGTACTGGCGAATGGCCGCGCGCGATCTCGGCTACCGCCGCTTTTTCGATATCAACACGCTGGTGGGCCTGAGAATCGAGGACGAACGCGTTTTCTACGCGACTCATCAATTGGTGATGCGCTGGGCTGCCGAGGGGCGCGTGTCGGGACTTCGCGTCGATCATCCGGACGGATTGCGCGATCCGCTGCAATACTTTCAGCGCTTGCGGGCGGCATGCCCCGACGCCTGGATCGTTGCCGAGAAAATTCTCCTTGGCTCTGAGAAGCTTCGCGAGTCGTGGCCGATCGAAGGCACCAGCGGTTACGATTTTCTGAACATCGCGGGCCGCCTGTTTGTCGATCCCGCCGGTGAGCAGCCGTTGACGGACTTTTATCGCGAGTTCACGGGCGAGTCGGCTGACTATGCGGCGCTGGTTCGCGCGCGCAAGCAATTTTCGATGCGCGATACGCTGGGCAGCGAGATCAATACTCTCACGGCGATGCTGCTGGACCTTTGCGAAGCTGACCGCCTTCATCGCGATTACACCCGGCACGACGCGCACGAGGTTATCCGCGCCACGATGGCGTGCCTGCCGGTCTACCGCACGTACGTTCGCGAGCCGCGCGAAGTCGCGCCCGAAGACGACTGTCAAATCTCGGCGGCGATCGAGGCCGGCAAAGCATACCGGACGGACCTTGACGCGCGACTGTTCGATTTTCTGCGCGATATCCTGGCGCTGCGGACCGGCGGAAAGTTGGGCGCCGAGTTGGCCCTTCGATTTCAACAGATTTCGGCCGCTGTGATGGCCAAGGGCGTCGAGGACACCGCTTTTTATTCCTTCAACCGGATGCTCGCGCTCAACGAAGTCGGCGGCGATCCGGATTGCTTTGCTGTCACAGTCGCGGAATTTCTCGGCTGGTGCCGCAGGATGCATCGTCATTGGCCTTCTACGATGCTGGCGACGTCGACTCACGACACCAAGCGCAGCGAAGATGTGCGCGCACGCCTGTTTCTGCTTTCCGAAGAGCCCGAGCGATGGAGCCGCGCGGTAGTTGAATGGGCCGCGATAAACGAACGCCATCGCAGCGGCGAGATGCCGGATCGAAATTTCGAATATCATCTTTATCAAAGCATGGTCGGCGCGTGGCCAATCGAAAAATCGCGGATGCTCGCTTATGCGGAAAAGGCGGCGCGCGAAGCCAAGCTCCATACGTCGTGGACCGATCCGGTGCCCGCCTATGAAGATGCGGTCCGTAAATTTATCGAAGGCATCTACGACGATTCGAAGTTCATCGAGTCGCTGAATCAATATGTCGCATCGCTGATCTATCCCGGACGGATAAATTCGCTGGCGCAAACGCTGCTGAAAATTACCGCGCCCGGCGTCCCGGATTTCTACCAGGGCTCCGAGCTGTGGAACCTCGCGCTGGTCGACCCCGACAATCGCCGGCCGCAGGATTTCGATCTGCGCCGACGCCTGCTCGCCGAACTCAAAGACGCGACTCCCGAACGCGTGATGGAGCGTATCGACGAGGGGATGCCCAAGCTGTGGTTGATTCGACAGGCCCTCGCGCTGCGCAAACGCCATCCGGAATGGTTCGGCCCGCAGGCCGGGATCGAGCCGGTCGAGGTTCGCGGAGCGCGTCGCGATCACGTTGTCGCGTTCATGCGCGGAGAATCAGTCGTGACGATCGTGCCGCGACTGTTCGCGAAGCTTGGCGGCGATTGGCGCGATACGGAAGTAGAACTGCCGCGAGGAGAATGGACGAATCATCTGACCGGCGATCGATTGCGCGGCAGCCGCATCAAACTGGCAGAGCTGATGCGCCGATTTCCGGTTGCGTTGATTGCGCGTGAAGGAGCTTCGCCGTGAATCGGCGCAGCGTGTGGGCGCCATCGGCGGCAAGCGTCGCGATGGTGACAGCAAATGGGCGCGTCGAGATGCATCGCGGGAACGGCGGTTGGTGGCACGCCGAATTGAGTTCCGAATTGGCGCGGGCCGACTATGCCTTCAGTGTCGACGGTGGACCGCCGT
Organism: uncultured delta proteobacterium; assembly: GCA_963814715.1. Classification (GTDB taxonomy): domain Bacteria; phylum Desulfobacterota; class Binatia; order Binatales; family Binataceae; genus Binatus. The sequence goes on along the minus strand of CAWFDW010000002.1, from coordinate 1,099,781 downwards.
TTCCGGATCCGCGGTCGCCATCGCAGCCCAACGGCGTGCACGGAATGTCACGCCCGGTCGATCATTCGGCTTTCGAGTGGCGCCATCGTCAATGGCGGCCGCCGCCTTTGTCATCGTCGATCATCTACGAATGCCACATCGGCACATTCACGCCCGCGGGCACGTTCGACGCGGCTGCTGAGCGCCTTGGCGATCTGCACGACCTGGGAGTGACGCATGTCGAGGTGATGCCGGTGAGCGAGTTTCCCGGTGTTCGCGGCTGGGGCTATGACGGCGTCGATCTTTTCGCACCGCATCACTTGTATGGCGGCCCCGACGCGATGAAGCGCTTCGTCGATGCGGCGCATGGGCACGGCCTCGGTGTGATCCTCGACGTCGTTTACAATCACCTTGGACCCGAGGGGAACTACCTGCGCAAATTCGGTCCTTACTTTTCCGATCGGTATCGCACGCCGTGGGGCGAGGCGCTTAACCTCGACGATAGAGACAGCGACGAGGTGCGCCGATTTTTCTGCGACAACGCGTTAATGTGGCTGCGCGACTATCGCGTCGACGGGCTGCGGCTGGACGCGGTGCATGCAATTTTCGATGACTCCGCGATTCCCTTTCTCGAGCAACTGGGTTGTGAGGTCCATGATCTCGAAGCCGAACTGGGACGACATCTGGTGGTGATCGCGGAAAGCGATCTCAACGAACCGCGAATCGTCACACCGCGCGAAGCGAGCGGCTACGGTCTGGACGCCCAATGGAACGACGACTTTCATCACGCGCTGCACACGATCCTGACCGGGGAGGCGACCGGCTACCTGGCTGATTTCGGATCGATCGCGCAGCTCGCGAAATGTCTTACCCGCGGCTTCGTGTACGACGGCATCTATTCGAAAAGCCGGCGGCGCAGGCATGGCAGACCGGTGCTGGGCCTCTCAGCGCATCGGTTTATCGCGTTCGTACAGAATCACGATCAGGTCGGTAATCGCGCGATGGGCGAACGACTTGGGCATCTCGTGACTATCGACCAACTCAAGATTGCGGCGGCGCTGCTGATGACCGCGTCGTTCGTTCCGATGCTTTTTCAAGGCGAGGAGTGGAACGCGTCGAGTCCGTTTCAATATTTTACCGATCATCAGGATAAGGCGCTTGCGGAGTCGGTACGCAAAGGCCGCAAGGCGGAATACGCGCATTCCGTCGCCGACGCTTCGATGGTTCCCGATCCGCAGGCAGCGCAGACTTTCGATCGATCCAAACTGAATTGGGAAGAGCGGCAGCATGGTCAGCATCGCGAGATTCTCGAATGGTATCGCCAGCTGATCGATTTGCGCCGATGCGCGCCGGACCTTGCAAACGGACAACTCTGTCTCGATTCGGCTGCCTTCGACGAATCTGCGCGCTGGATACGGGTCCATCGCGGCGAATCCGTCGTGATTTGCAACTTCGCGACGACAACGCAAGGCAGTACCGATCGCGCGCGATGCGACAGGGTTGCGCGTTTCGCTCGCATCCAGGTCCGGCGTTCGGCTAGATGGTAGCGCGATTGAAATGCCTCCCGTCTCCGTCGCGATCCTCGAGCCGGCGGATCGCACATCAGGGAGAGCGTCCAAATGAGCAGCCCGATCGAGAACTACGCGCTGATAGGAAATTTGCGGACGGCGGCGCTCGTCGATCGCACCGGTTCCATCGACTGGCTGTGTCTGCCCCGGTTTGATTCGGGCGCATGCTTCGCGGCCCTACTAGGAGATAAAGAGAACGGACGATGGCTCCTGGCGCCGCAGGGCGGCCTCAAGCAGGTCCGGCGAAAGTATCGCGACAATACGCTGATACTCGAAACAGAATTCGAGACCGACAGCGGCGTCGCGACGGTCATCGACTTTATGACGGTCGCGGCGCGGCCGGACCAGGTCGATCTGATTCGAATTGTGAAGGGCATCCGCGGGCAGGTGCCGATGCGAACGGAACTAATCATCCGTTTCGACTACGGGCACACGATCCCGTGGGTGCGAAAACGCGATTATGGTATCAGCGCAGTCTCGGGCCCGAACGCGATCGCGTTTCGAACCGCGGTTCCCCTGGACAGCAAGGACTATACGACCTTCGGTGAATTCACTATCAGCGAAGGTCAATCAGAGACCTTCAGGTTGACCGGATATCCTTCGCACGAAGACGAACCCGCCGACGGAGATCCGCTAAGCAAGTTATCGACGACCGAACAAAGGTGGCGCGATTGGGCCGGCCGCTGCAGTTCCCAGGGCGATTGGCGCGACGCCGTAGTGCGGTCGTTGATCACGCTGAAGGCCCTCACCTATCAACCAACCGGCGGGATCCTCGCGGCGCCGACTACTTCGCTGCCCGAAAGTCTCGGCGGACCGCGCAATTGGGACTACCGATTTTGCTGGCTTCGCGATTCTACTTTCACGCTCTACGCACTATTGATTTCTGGCTATATGGATGAGGCGCGTGCGTGGCGCGAATGGCTACTCAGAGCAATAGCAGGTCATCCGCAAGATACTCAGATCATGTACGGAGTCGCGGGCGAGCGAATGCTTACCGAGTTGGAGCTTGCCCTGGCTGTCTGGCTATGAGAAGAGCACTCCAGTGCGTATCGGTAACGCCGCTCACGAGCAATTTCAGCTCGACGTCTACGGCGAAGTGATCGACACGCTGCATGTCGCGCGCAAATACAAACTGGAACGCAACGACGACGCATGGCGGCTGCAGAGCGCGCTGATGGACTTCCTCGAGTCGGGATGGAAGCAACCTGACGAGGGAATCTGGGAGGTGCGCGGCCCTCGGCGCGATTTCACGCACTCGAAAGTGATGGCGTGGGTGGCGGTCGATCGATCGGTTAAGGAAATTCGTCATGGCTTTGGCGAAGGCCCGCTCGATCGATGGATGGCATTGCGCGACGAGATTCATCGCGACGTCTGTGCGCGCGGCTTCGACGTGGATCGCAACGCCTTCGTTCAATACTACGGCTCGAAATCCCTCGACGCGTCGTTGCTGATGATTCCGCTGGTCGGATTTCTTCCTGCAAAAGATCCGCGCGTAGTCTCAACCGTAGCCGCAATCGAGCGCGAACTGATGTACAAAGGCCTGGTGCTCAGATACCCGACTGAGAACGGCGTCGACGGTCTCCCGCCCGGTGAAGGAGCGTTCTTGCCGTGCACGTTCTGGCTCGCCGACAACTATGCGATCGCCGGCCGCACTCAGGAGGCGCGCGATCTGTTCTTGCGTCTGCTCGATCTGCGCAATGACGTTGGCCTGCTGTCGGAAGAATACGATCCCGTTCTTCGCCGTCAGCTTGGAAACTTCCCGCAAGCCTTCACCCACGTCTCGCTGGTCAATACAGCGCACAATCTTGTGCCCGCTAAGGGTCCCGCTGAACATCGATCCGAGCACTGATCGATCGAATCGATGCGAACCGATGCATCTACTGCGGACATCGCGATCTACTAGCCCTGATGCTTGCGATGATCGTCGCCGGATGCCGCACCTCACCCGCGCCTGACCAGCTTAATATCGCGCTCGCGATTTTCCCCGACGAAGCCGCGCGATACACCTCCTTCGTCGACAGATTTCGAATCGCAGCATCACGTGCACGTGAAAGTGTTCGCGCAGACCTACACCGACATTCTGCAGGCGATGCGCGTGCAAGCGGGGAGTCATGGAGCGCTGGACCTGGTCGAACTCGATCTCGCGACGCTTGGCGAGGCGCACGGATACGCTCAGCCCCTCGACAACCTCGTGTCGCCATCAGCGCGGACGTTGTTTTCGAAAGCGGCGTGGGATGCGGCGACGATCGATCGCCAGCTCTACTTTGTTCCGCACCGGCTGATGTGGCAGGCGATGATCTACAATCGCGTCGAGGTTCCGAATCCGCCGGACACCTGGAGCGAGCTCGAGCGTTTCGCGCGCGAGCATCCCGGCAAGCTCGCGCTGAAAGGCGCGCGATACGAAGGCGCGATTTGCGACGTGATGCCGTTCGTATGGACGGCGGGCGGCAGCGAATGCGCGCCGGATTCGGCCGGCTCGATCCGGGCGCTGGACTTTTTGCGGCAACTCGCGCCCGACTTGAACGACGAGTCCGCGGTATTTCGTGAGATGTCGGTGCTCGAAGCGCAAGCTCGCGGCACAGTGTGGATTCATTTCAATTGGCCGTTCGCGATGGGCTATCTGCACGCCAAAGGCCTGGCGCCCAACGTGAATCTGAGCGCGCCGATTCCGGCGGGGCCCGACGGCAGAGCCACCGCGCTCGGCGGCGGCTACCTCGCGATTCCGAATTCCGCACCGCATCCGAAGCTCGCCGCCGACTTCATTCAGTATCTGCTAACCGCGGATACGCAAGCGAAGTTGAGCCGCGAACTCGGATGGTATGGAAGTGTTCCGCCTGCGCCGGGAAGCGAAGACGCGCAACTGTATGCCGGCTATACTGCGATGCGCGAGTTCGTGCGCGCGCGTCCGACGGTCGACTGCTACGCCGATCTGAGCGACCAATGGCGGCGCGCAATTCGTGCCGTGCTCTTCGACGATACTGCGCCCGCTTCCGCGATCGCGTCGAACGTCCTCGATGCCGCGGATCGATGCGCGTGCACTGAATCTGCTCCAGGTTCACCATTGTGAATGCCGCATCAAGGAAACTCCGCGTAGTCTTCGTGCTAGTCCCGTGCATTTTTATGATCGCGATGCTGGTACTGCCGGCATTGAACGGCCTGGTCCTTTCCTTCGATCACAACGGTCCTTCGCTTGCCAACTACCGGATTCTTTTCGACGATTCGATGTTCCTCCGCGCGCTCGCCAACAACCTGCTCGTACCATTCGGAAGCGTCATCATCGAATTTATATTCGGACTCGCGCTGGCCCTGACGCTGACGGCGCGCCGTAACCGCTCTGCCTTGATCGAGACCGCCGCGATATCTGCCGTTTGCGATCCCCGAAATCGTGATCCTTACCCTTGCGCGCTACATCCTTTTGCCGCGCGGATATCTGAACGGCGCGCTCGCTATGTTCGGGATGCGTGCGCTGCCGTGGCTGAGTCCGCGCAGCCCGCTCGCGATGCTCACGGTCATCCTGGTTGACGCGTGGCACGTGACTCCGGTCGTGATGCTGATGCTGATGGCCGGCCTGCAGACGATTCCTGCGGAACTCTACGAAGCCGCGCGCCTCGACGGCGCCGGAACGTTCGCCACTTTCAGGTTCGTGACGCTTCCGATGCTGATGCCGGCAATCGTTGGCGCGTTGATCCTGCGCGGCATCGATGCGCTCAGGATCTTTTCGACTGTGCTCGTACTCACTGGCGCAGAGGGAGTTCCCGTGCTGTCGACCTATTCGTACAGCCTGTGGGACGACGCGCAGAAGCCGCACGAAGCGATGGCGGCCTCGATGATCCTGGCGCTGATGATGACGATTATCGGTATTGGCGGCCTGCTACTTGCGCGCCGATACTCGCGCGACGATGGAGCGCCGGCGTGAACAATCTCGCGCGCGGCGATACGGCTCGAGAGAAGTTTGCAGGTGATGCGCGTTGCATTGAACGCCTTCGTCCTGATCGCTGCGGCGTTGCCGCTCTACCTGCTTGCGAAACAATCGGTAACCCCCGAGCTCGAAACCTTTGCGTGGCCGCCGCATTGGACGCCTCATCATCTGACGCTCGCGCACTTCATCAGCGTGTTTGCGGTCAACGAACTTCGCAGCGCCGTGCTGAGGAGCCTGGGTGTCGCCGCGATTTCTGCCGTGATCGCAACTCTGCTCGGCGCGATGCTCGCGCACGCGATGGCGCGTAGCTCGTTCGCGCAGCGCATCGGTTTGTCGACGGTATCGGGCATTCGGCTGTTGCCGATGATCGCGGTGGCTATTCCGCTCGGGATTATTCTGGCGACCGTCGGAATCTACGACGCGCCGAGCGGAATCGGGCTGGCGATCGTTCACGCCGCGATTGCGATCCCGACTGCCGCGCTGACGTTGTACGCGTCCTTCGTTGCGATTCCTTTGGAGATCGAAGAAGCGGCCTGGATTGACGGCGCGTCGCCGCTGCGAATCTTTCTCACGATCGACCTCCCATTGGCGCGCGCCTCGATCGCGACGGCGTTGATCCTGTGCTTCATCTTAAGCTGGGACGAATTTGGATTTGCGTTGCTCGTGCAACAGACCAATCGCACGCTTCCGCCGCTGCTGTACTACTACACCGTGTTTGGAAACGTCGGCCCGGCGAGCGCGCTCGCGCTGCTGATGATGATTCCCGCGGTATGCGTCGTGGTCGCGCTGGGACCGTCGTTGCGGGGAGCCTTGACGGCGGGGAGTTCGCGATAAGCGGTTGCATGGCTGACCTCGTCATTCGCAGCCTGACGCGTCATTTCCCTTCTGGCGGAGGCGTATTTGATATTTCGTTGTCGGTGCGAAGCGGGGAATTCGTGGTTCTGCTGGGCCCCTCGGGATGCGGAAAAACTACCTTGCTTCGATTGATCGCCGGCCTTGAATTTCCCGACAGCGGCGAAATTCAGATTGGCGGAGCGACCTCTACGCGGCGCGAGTCGATCGCGATGGTGTTTCAGAATTTCGCGCTCTATCCGCACATGACGGTATTTCAGAACATCGCGTTTCCGTTAAAGCTCCGGCACGTCGCGCGCGAGGAGACCGAAAGGCGCGTAAAGGAGAGCGCCGCCAAGGCCGGACTCACGGTAGATCTCAAACGCTATCCGCGCGAGCTATCCGGCGGCGAACGGCAACGCGTTGCACTAGCTCGAGCGCTGGTGCGGGAACCTGAAATCATCCTGATGGACGAGGCGCTCGCGAGCCTCGACGCACAATTGCGCGCGTCGCTGCGGCTCGAGCTGAAAGAATTTCAGCGCCGCACCGGACGGACTTTCGTCTACGTGACTCACGACCAGGTCGAAGCGCTCGCGCTCGCGGACCGCCTGGTGGTGATGCGCAAGGGAAAGGTCGAGCAAGTCGGAGGACCTCAGGAGATTTTCGATCGCCCGCAGAGCGAATTCGTCGCTGGCTTCGTCGGCAACCCGCCGATGAACTTTTTCGACGCGAAGCGGGCGCCTGACAGCGATCGCCTCTCCGTCGACGGCATCGACTTCCAAATCAAACCGCCTGAAACCAGTCCCGCGGAAATCAGAGTCGGAATTCGTCCAAGCGACCTAAGCACGGAGGCAGGGCAGGGCCGCGTCGCGATCGAGGTCGCTGTCGAAAGCGTCCAATTCTCAGGCGCTACTTACATCGTGTACGCGAAGCTTGGAAAATCTTCGATTTGCGCCGAGTTGCCCCGACGCGTCGAACCCGGCACGCATCTGACTCTCTACCTCGAACCATCGCGCGTGCATCTTTTCGATCCGTCGACTGGTCGGCGCATCGGCCCGCGTGAGACGGTCTCCGACGCTTGAGGTCGCGCGACGACTATTCAATCTGATTATTGTGCGCGCGATGCTGCGGATGAAATCTTCTGCGGACAGGTGGTTGAGCTTGTTGTGTCTGAGCTTGATGAATCGCGTGCTGCTGATACGCCCACAACCCGACCGCTAGCGCACCTACGACCGCGGCGCCGATCAGCGCGTTGCGGGCAGAGTTAGGATTCGCATAGCCATTGTTCCACTCCTGCGACGGAACCCCTTGCGGATAGTAGCCCTGAGGGCCCTGCGGATAGTAACTCTGCGGACCCTGCGGATAAGAGTTCTGCGAGGGCGGTACCGCTGAACTCGATGGGCCGTCACCGTCCTGGTGCATGTAGTCGTTTACACCGCCGATCGCAGGCAGATTGGCTTGGGCAAGCTGGATGTTCTGATCGTCGAGAGGAGCGCTAACAACTGTGCCGCCGAAGCGAGGCGAAACATCGGCGAAGGCAGGCGCGATAGCGACTGACAGCTATGAGCATGGCGACACGACGGCGCGCACAATTTTTCGAAGAATTTCCTGAGGTGCCCGCAAGGTAAACCCATCCACTCGTCGGTGACACTATATAGACGCAGTCGGGGATGCGCCGGTTACGTCGTCGAGATGCACCTAGCTGGAACGCGGAACCTCGAACCATACAGTCCCGAGCGGCGGCAGCCTGAGCGATAGTGAATACGGAAGTCCATGCCACGGAATTTGCTCCGCAGTCACCGCACCGGCATTGCCCTGATTGCTCCCGCCGTACATCGTCGAGTCGCTGTTGAGGATTTCGCGATAGACGCCGGGCGCTGGTAACACCGACGCGATAGCCGGTGCGCACGACGGGCGCAAAATTACATACGCAGATCAGCTTGCGGCCGCTGGACGGTGCAATACGCATGAAGGCGATCACGTTCTCGTCGGTATTGTTGGCATCGATCCACTGGAAGCCCGCGGGCTGATGATCGGCTTCCCACAGCGCCGGCTCGGCGCGATAGAGGCGATTGAGATCGCGAATCAGGTTCTGCACGCCGCGATGATCGGACTCGTCGAGCAGATTCCAATCCAGGCTGGCGTCATGATTCCATTCGCGCCACTGGCCAAACTCGCCACCCATGAAAAGAATTTTCTTTCCCGGACGCGCCCACATGTAACCGAACAGCGCGCGCAGGTTGGCAAACTTCTGCCAGCGATCGCCGGGCATCTTGTCGATCAGCGAGCGCTTGCCGTAAACGACCTCGTCGTGCGAGAGCGGCAGCATGAAGTTTTCGAACCACGCGTAAACAAATCCGAAGGTCAGATCGCGATGATGAAATCGCCGGTAAATCGGCTCCTTACTGAAGTAATCGAGCGTGTCATGCATCCATCCCATGTCCCACTTGAAGCCGAAGCCAAGCCCGCCGACATACAACGGACGGCTGACTCCCGGCCATGAAGTGGACTCCTCCGCAATCATCATCACGCCCGGATTGCGCGCATAGATCTGCTGATTGAGTTCCTTGAGAAATGAGATCGCCTCGAGGTTCTCGTTGCCGCCGTGGATGTTCGGAACCCACTCGCCGCTCTTGCGGCCGTAGTCGAGGTAGAGCATCGACGAGACCGCGTCGACGCGAATCCCGTCGGCATGGAATTCCTCCAGCCAATACTTGGCGCTGCCGAGCAGAAAACTCCGCACTTCGTTGCGGCCGAAATTGAAAATGTAAGTGTTCCATTCGGGATGGAACCCCTGGCGCGGGTCCATATGCTCGTAGAGCGCGCTGCCGTCGAAGCGCCCGAGCCCGAACGCATCCGTCGGGAAATGCGCGGGAGTCCAGTCGAGAATTACCCCGATGCCATTCTGATGCAGGCGGTCGATCAGGTAACGAAAGTCGTCGGGCGATCCGTAGCGGGCAGTCGGGGCATAGTAACCGGTCGTCTCATATCCCCAGGAACCCGTGAACGGATGCTCCATGACAGGAAGAAATTCGACATGCGTGAAGCCGACGTCCACCAGGTACTCGACGAGTTGCGACGCCATTTCGCGATAGGTGAGAGGTCGGTTGCCTTCTTCAGGAACGCGCCGCCAGGAACCGAGATGCATCTCATATATAGCTACTGGCGTGCGCAAAGGGTCGCGGCTGCTGCGCTCGGACATCCACTTGGCGTCATCAAATGAGTAATCGGAATGATATACCATCGATGCGGTAGCGGGTGGGGCTTCAGTAGCTAATGCAAATGGGTCACTCTTAATAGTCAGTCCGCCCGCCTGGGTGCGAATCTCGAATTTGTATCGGGTCCCGGCCGCAAGATCGGGGACAAAGATTTCCCAGACACCCGAGCCGCCGAGCATGCGCATCAGGTCGAGCCGGCCGTCCCAGCTATTGAAGTCGCCGACTACGCTGACGCCATCAGCATTCGGCGCCCAGACTGCGAAGCACGTCCCCTGCACGCCTTCCAGCTCGCGTACATGAGCGCCGAGCTTGTCCCAGATGCGTTCGTGCTTCTGCTCTGCCCATAAATGCAGGTCGAGCTCGCCCAACGTCGGCGGAAAAGGGTAGGGTTCGCGGATTGTCGCGACGAGGCCGCCGGGATAGTGAATCCTAAGCTGGTACGGGAAAATCTGACGCCGCCCGGCTACGAGAATCTCGAACAGGCCCGGCTCCGGCCGCATGATCATCTCGCGCGGCGGCTCACCGTCGACGATCAGAAAGATTTGTTGAGCGTCGGGACGATACGCGCGGACAATTACGCCTCGATCTGTCGGATGCGCGCCAAGAATCGAATGCGGGTCGTGGTGCCTGAGCGCGAGAAGGCGCTTCAATTCCTCGGCGGGAATATTCGAGACCGCTCGATCGCTGACGGTCGCGGTCGGCTGGCTATGCTCGCGGACTTTCATGGATTCCCGGTTTCGGGACGATCAGGTTTTGCATATTACTACTTTCCAGGCCGAGCAACTGACCAATACTGAGTAATGGAATCAATAGCCAGTCGGGACGATTGTTGAGTTCATAACCTAGTTCGTAGATAGCCTTGTCCATCACGAAGGCGTCGAGCAGGATTCTGAGCTCGTCGTCACTCTTCGGTACCAACGAACTGTGGCTGCCAGCTTCCAGATAGCCTTTCAGAAACGCCCACGACGACCAGGTCCGCCAGAAGTTCGCCCACGGCTCCATGCCGGCAAAATCGAAATTGCCAAGCGCTCCGATTTTCAGTTGCTCGATCGTCGAAGTCAGCGCCGCGTAGTGAAACGATCGGAGCATCCCGGCAACGTCTCTCAAACCCGCACGCTTGAGACGACGCTCGCTCAGCGGCCGCGCCGGCTCGCCCTCGAAATCGATGATTGCGAAGTCCCTGCCGGTGTAAAGAATCTGGCCGAGATGCAAGTCACCGTGAATCCGCATCCGCTCCACGGTCATGCGGCAGCGAAGAAAGGCATCGAATCGCGCGGCGATCTCTTTCTGATGGGAGACGATCAGTTGCGCCTGATCGCGCAATTCCTTGGGTACAATCGATGCACGGCTGTTGATCAGACGCATCACTTGCGAGAGCAAATTCTGCATCGATTGAAACGTCGAACGCTGGTAGAGGGTCGAGTACGGCTCAGGAGCGAAATCCGGGTCGTCGGCTGTGGAAGCCAGCGCGAGATGAAGCTCGGCGAGACGCCTTCCCATCAAGCGCGCCGCGTCAAGATAGTGGCCAATCAATTCGGCGGCCAGCGGATCCGGCTCGGTCAGCGCCAGCAATTCGACGAGGGTCTTGTCTATCGCGGGCGCGGGCTCCGACCGGGTCGCGGCGTTCTCGAGATAGCGGTGCAATTCGTTCAGCGTGAACTGCCACGCGTCGCCTTCGTTGGGGACGAAGCCCTGCAGCACCGCGATATTTCTTCGCTCGCCGCTCGGGGAACCGTAATCGATCCATCCGGCCAACGGAGGGACGTGGGAAAACAGCGCGTGGGAAGTCAGGAAGCGGCCAATCTCGAGATCGGGATTCAAGCCGGCCTCGATGCGTCGAAATAGCTTGATGATGAAACGGTCGCCGTACACGATCGAGCTGTTGCTCTGCTCTGCCTTCAGGACGCGCGGTTCGAGCGGCGATTCGGGATCGCCACGCAACTGGTGAAACGCCTGGGTGGCGCCCGGCAGAAGCTCGCCGACCGAGCCTCGATGACGCCGGCGCTTGGCGATGATTTCGAGCAGCGTACTCAGAAAATCGGGATCGACCGCCGCATCGAAAAGGATCCCGTCGCCGTCGCCATTGCGTCCCGAACTACTCACTTCGGCGATCACATGTTCCGGCCAGCGCGATCGCACATCGCGTGCTCGATCCCCGGTAGCAATAGCCAGTGGCAACAGGTACGTCTCCGGCTCGGAGTTGGAGTAGTCGACATTCAGGAGCGTGAGTTGCGGAACGCCCGGTCCCTCCGCCATTTGCATCACATCCGCTGATGTGGACGGCGGTAATCGATCGGGTCTTTGCGCGAAACCATCGGCAATGCCGCAAGTAAGCGGGCAACAACCGCTCGAGTTGCTTGCGAGCCTCGCCGCGCAGGATACCCGTCGAAGCTCGCGGCTCATCTCGATGCGCGGAATTTCGTACTCGGAGTGGTCGGCCGCGGTAGTGGTTTTAGGCTGTTCGATAGAGAACCAGAAGAAACCATGCGGTCCGAGCGTGAGAAGATAGGGCAGATCTCCGATAGCCGGGAAAGGCGTGCGACCAAACAACTCGACGGGTGTCGTGCCCTTGAACTTCGCGAGATCGAGTTCGACGTATTGCACGAATCGCGAAAGATTGGCGACTACCAGTATCTGCTCGTCTTCATAAGCACGGATGAAGGCCAGCACGTGTGAATTTTCAGGACTGAGAAACTCCATCGTGCCGCGGCCGAACGCTTTGATCTGCTTGCGCAGCGCGAGGAGACGACGCATCCACCACAGCAACGAGTGGCGATTGCTCTCGTGCGCTTCGACGTTGGTGCTTTGGTAGTGGTACTCGGGATCGATGATCACCGGCAGGATGAGACGCTGCGGATTGGCCGCGGAAAATCCGGCGTTGCGGTCCGCGCTCCATTGCATCGGAGTACGCACTCCGTCGCGATCGCCGAGGTACACATTGTCCCCCATTCCAATCTCATCGCCGTAGTAGATGACCGGAGTTCCCGGCAATGAACACAACAAAGCATTATTCAGTTCAATAGTACGTCGATGATTGCCGAGCAGCGGCGCGAGCCGGCGGCGAATACCCAGATTGACTCTCATTCGCGCGTCCTGCGCGTAAGCGCGATACATATAATCGCGCTCCTCGTCAGTAACCATTTCGAGAGTCAGTTCGTCGTGATTACGCAGAAACAATGCCCACTGGCAGGTGGGATCGATGTCCGGGGTCTGCGCCCAGATGTCGGTAAGTGGAAATCGATCCTCCATCCGCACCGCCATGAACATTCGCGGCATCAGGGGAAAGTGGAACGCCATGTTGCATTCCTTGCCCTCCGCCAGATACGCGACGGCGTCTTCCGGCCACTGATTCGCCTCGGCCAGAAGCATTCGATTCGCGAATTTCGCGTCGATGTAAGCTCGCAATTCGCGCAGGAATGCGTGGGTTTCGGGCAGGTTCTCGCAATTCGTTCCTTCGCGCTTGAACAGATAGGGAACCGCGTCGAGCCGTAAACCATCGACACCCAGACCCAGCCAGAACGAGATCACTTTTCGAATTTCGCGGATGACCGCGGGATTGTCGTAGTTCAGGTCCGGTTGATGAGAGTAAAACCGATGGAAGTAGTACGCCTTGGCCAGCGGATCGAATGACCAGTTGGAGGGCTCGAAGTCCTGAAAGATTATTCGCGCATCCTTGTAGCGCTCGGGCGTATCGCTCCAGACATAGTAATCGCGAAATATACTTCCGGCGGGCGAACGACGCGCGCGCTGAAACCATTCATGACGATCCGAAGTATGATTCAGTACTAACTCAGTGACTATCTTGAGATCGCGGCGATGGGCCTCGCGAACAAATATCTTGAAGTCGCGCAAGGTCCCGCAGGACGAATGGATATTGGTGTAGTCAGAGATGTCGTAGCCGTCGTCTCGCATCGGAGAAGGATAAAACGGGAGCAGCCAGAGCGTGGTGACGCCCAGGGAATGCAGGTAGTCGAGCTTCGCAGTCAGACCGGGAAAATCGCCGACGCCGTCAGCATTGCTGTCGGAGAAGGAACGGACGCGCAGCTCATAGAAAATGGCGTCCTTGTACCACAAAGGATCAGACTGGCGAACCGTTTTCAAGCTGAGGGTTGTTGGGCATGAATGAAACTCACAAGCGCTCTTCGACGCGCAAGATATGCGCCGGTTCTACAGCCGGATCGAGCCGCACGTAATTGCGATCGGACCACACATATTTCGCGCCAGTCAGCAGGTCAGTGACTCGATAACTCCTGCCGGGCGCGACGCCGACCACCTCCGGCGGTACGAAGGCCGTGCAGTAGTGTGTGTTCATTGGATCCAGATTCACGGCCACCAGGATGACATTGTTCTTCTCCTGCGTCGTCTTCGCGAAGAACAGGATCTGATCGTTGTCCGTGCTTAGAAACTGCAGATTGAGAAACTGTTGCAGCGCGGGATTGTCGCGACGAATCGAGTTAACCCGCCCGATGAACTCCTTGATGTTTCCCGGTTGGTTCCAGTCGCGCACTTTGATCTCGTACTTCTCCGAGTTCAGGTATTCTTCGGTGCCCGGTACCGCTTGGTTCTCGCACAATTCAAACCGCTGTAGATTCCGTATGAAGGCGACAGCGTGGCCGCCAGTACAAGCCGCATCTTGAAGGCCGCGCGCCCGCCGGTCTGCAGGATCGGCGCGAGAATGTCGGGAGTATTGGTAAAAAAGTTAGGCCGAAAATACTCCTTCATAGGCGTTTGCGTGAGCTCGGTCAGATACTCAGTCAGTTCGTACTTGCTATTGCGCCAGGTGAAGTAGGTATACGACTGAGTAAAGCCGGCCTTCGCCAGTACCTTCATCATCTTCGGACGCGTAAACGCTTCCGCCAGGAATATCACTTCCGGATTGGTTGCCTGCACTTCATTGATTAGCCAGTTCCAGAACTGCACCGGTTTGGTATGCGGATTGTCGACGCGGAAGATCTTCACGCCATGCTCGCGCCAGAATCGCACCACTCCAATCAGCTCCTCGAGCAATCCGCGCTGATCAGACAGTGTCGAAATCGATCGGATAGATATCCTGGTATTCCTTGGGCGGGTTCTCGGCGTACTTGATGCTCCCGTCGGGCCGATGTTGAAACCAATTCGGATGCTCGCGGACCCACGGATGGTCGGGCGAGCACTGGACTGCAAAATCGAGCGCCACTTCCATTCCCAAGCGGTTGGCGGAAGCGTTGAAGCGATCGAAATCGTCCTATCGTGCCCGAGCGACGGATCGATCGCCGTATGACCTCCGGCTTCACTGCCAATCGCCCACGGGCTGCCGGGAGAATTCGATCCGCCGTTGAGCGCATTGCCCGGACCCTTGCGATTGGTGTGCCCGATCGGATGAATCGGCGGCAGGTACACGACGTCGAAGCCGAGGTCGCGAAGCTCGGGCAACCGGCGCTCGGCATCGCGGAAGGTGCCGGGCTTGCCGGGTTCGATGCCCTGCGACCGCACGAACATTTCGTACCAGGTTCCAAAGCGGGCTTTCTCGCGATCGACTACCAGCTCGAGCAGCGGTTCGAATCGCGTCAGACCGTAACGCTCGCCCGACGCGTTCCGCAGCCGCAGCAATCTCGGTTTCGCTAAAGACCGCAAGCGCCGTCGCTCCGTCGTTCGTCTTCCGCAGTCGCGTGAGTGCGCGCTCCAACAGTTCGCGATCAGCTCGATCGCGCGCGCGACCTCATTTTCTCGACGAGCGCGATACCCTCGAGAACATCGGACGCGACCGGCCGCGCGGCATTCACTTTCTTGGTGAAGTCCGCGAGCCACGATGCAAACAGATCGGTCCATGCCTCGATCGTGAAAACATAGCGCGCATTGTCAGTGGGGATGAACTCGCCGCGCCAGCGATCGTTGTCGAACACGGCCATCGGCGCCTCGTCGAAAACCTCGTCCTGCTTGCGGCGCCATTTGACCGCGGCGCGCAATATCTGATGCCCGTCACGAAAGATGTCCGCTTCGACGACGCATGACTCGCCCGCGATCCGCTTCGCCGGATAGCGGCCGCCATCAACCGAAGGCATTACGTCTTCGATTATGATGTGGTTCAGCCGCCGATAATCCGAAGGCGTGGAACCTGTTCGTGATTGATTAGAAGACATAGCCGACGAAGGTTGCTATCAGGTCGAGGTTTCGTTTTGTTCAAGAGCCGAGGCTGCTGTCACCCACCATATTAGCCACAATTAAAGCCAAGATCATTTCGTGCCTTGAGGCAACCGGAAATTTGCTGGCAGGATGCGCCGCCGCGCGATGCGTTTGACGACCTCGAGCTCGGCGGCGCTCGAAGTTCGCGTGCCTACCGCGGCTGATAGGCGCTCCTTCTCACTGATTGAATTTAACGAGAAGGAGCGCCCTCTGAAGAATTGCTAGTTCTGTTCGACCTTGTCCTTCGTCTGGTGCTCTTCGTGCTCCTGCTCCATCGTACCCGGAGCGCTCTTCGAATCGTTGCTCACTTCATTCTCGTTGCGCTCCGACGTTCCGCTGACTCCATTCTCCGAGCTCTCGCTCTCCGTGGTCTTGCTCTCTTCGTGCTTCTTCTCGACGTCACCGGTCACCGCTGGAGCTGGCGCGACGACGACCGGAGCCGGGGCGGAGACGGCCGGAGCTGGAGCGACGACGACCGATCCCGAAGCGGCGGTGCCGGTGCTGGCATCGCTGCCCGTTTGAACTTCCTTGGTCTTCTCCTCAGTCTTTTTCTCCTCGGTTTCCTGCTGCTCAACCTGGGCAAGCTGGATCGCTGAGCCGGAATCGTGGCGCGTGATGCTGGTGCCTGTCGACGCGACTGCGCTCGAACAGAATGGAACCGCGAACATGCTTACCGTCACCGCGGCGAGCGCGCCGACGAGTGTCTTCCCGAATTTGAACTCCATAATTTGATCTCCTGTTTAAGTAGGCTTCGCTTACGACTGCTATTAGTCGTGCTTAGGAGTCAGCAAGAACGGGGCCGCGCGAATTTTTCAGGATGAGAAAGAGAGATCGTTGCGAGCAGGCACAAACCTACCGCCCCACATCGGTAACCCTGGAGATCTTACACGCCCGCGCAATCTTGGCGGGTTAGAATGACGCGATTCGCTGGCTGAGTCGCTCTTGCTCTTGTGGTTCCAGCACAAGCCCTCGCGTTTGCTCGTTGACGAGCTTCGCGTATGCGCCGCCGCGACGCATCAGATCCGCGTGGCGGCCGGTCTCGACGATCCGGCCGTGATCCATCACGACGATCAGATCGGCGGTAATCGCGCTGCGCAAGCGATGCGCGATGAGAAACACCGTCCGTCCGCTCATCAGCAGTTCCATCGCCCGGTGAATTTGATTTTCCGATTCCGAATCAACCGCCGAGGTTGCCTCGTCGAAGATAACTATCTTCGAGTCCTTCAAGAACGCGCGCGCAATCGCGAGGCGCTGACGCTGGCCGCCGGAAATCTTGAAGCCTCGTTCGCCGATGATCGTATCCAGTCCGTCCGGCAGGCTCTCGACAAACTCTCGCAGGTTAGCCATCTCGAGCGCATGGATCAGCATCTCGTCGCTCGCATCGGGGCGCGCATAGCGCAGATTATTCGCAGATAGTGGCGCTGAACAGCAGCGCGTCCTGCGCCACCAGCGCGATGTGATCGCGCAGCGACTTGAGCGTGTAGTGGCGCACGTCGCGCCCATCGATTAGAACCCGGCCGCGCGTCGCTTCGTAAAAGCGCGGAATCAAACTCGCCATCGTCGTCTTGCCCGCTCCGGACCGGCCGACCAGCGCGACCCGGCAGCCGTCGGGAACGTGCAGATTCAGGCCTTCGAGCGCCGCACCCCTGGACACCCCGTCGCGCGCGGCGTAGCTGAACGACACATCGTCGAACTGAACGGTCCCGCTGCGCACCGCAAAAGGACGGCTGAGCGCATGATCGGTTATCTCCGGCTTTAGATCGAGAAACGCAAAGATTCGCTCGATCGCCGCCATCGACGCGGACACCACCACTGACAACTGCGCGAAACGCTCCAGCGGCAGGTAGAGAAAACCGAGATACGAGAAAAATGCGACCATCGTTCCGAGCGTCATCGTGCCGCGGATGATCATCAGCGCGCCGACCCAGATCACCACGGTCGGTGCGGCGCGAGTCAGCAGCTGAATCAGCATCTCCTGCCGCGCCGCGAGTTTCACCTTGTCGATCGTGCGTTCAAACAGGCGCTCGGTATGACCGTGGAATTGCTCGACCTCGTGTTCCTCGCGGCAGAAAGATTTGATCGTGCTCGCGCCGACGACGCGTTCGTGAACTTCGCCCGATATCTCCGCGATCGTCTCCTGCATCCGATGACTCACCGATTTTATTCGCGGCGCGAAGAATCGCATGAAGGCGACCCACAGCGGCGAGATGCACAGCGCCACCAGTGCGAGATGCCAGTTGAGCGCCATCAATGCGACCACCACCAGCGTCAGCGAGATGCCGTCCATCCAGACGTCGATCAGTGCGGAACCTACCAGTTCGTTGGCTTGCTGAACGTCGTTGAGCACGCGCGAGACAATCACGCCGCTTGGATTCTGATCGAAGAACGAATGCGGCAGAGTTTGCAGATGCGAGAACAAGCGTCGCTGAAGGTCGAAAATCAGCTTGTTGCCGGCAAGGCCAGCCCAATAGTTGCGATAGAAACTGGCGAGTGACTGAAGCGCGTAGAGCGCCAGCATCACCACACTTAACGCGGCTAACTTGTTGGTAGGCGTCGCTGCATAACCAGTCATCGCGGAAAGTCCAACGCACCAGCTGTCGATCAGCGCATGATGCGGTCGAATTTCGGCGGCGAACTAAGCAGAACGTCGATGACGTACTTGAAGGCAAGCGGAAACGCCAGCGGCAGCGTGAATTTGCCGACGCCCATTAGCGCGGCACCAACCACCAGGCGCAGATACGGCTTCAGCAATCCGGCGAATCTAAAAATTACCGACTTTGAAAATTTTTCCACATCCGGGTTCATACAAATCCTTCAGGAAATTCCTCAGGAGAACAGGGGGTGCGGAGCCGGGCAGAATACGCGGCCTTTACGGAAAGCAACGCGCATGCCTTCGGCCTAGATCCTTTTAGAATCCGCGAGATTTTCGTACGACTGAGTCCGCTCGAGTTGCGATCCTATGAAATTTTCGGCGTCTCCGTATCGTCAACCTCAGAGATCCCTATGCCGAAACATGAGACACTGCTGACTCGATGCTAACGCGACGCGTTGGCGCGAATCTCGCTTGAATTTGCGGCGGAGTGCTTGGTGGCGAAGCAAAAGATTAAATCAAAGGCAGTAAGCGACGCGTCCGCGCGAAGTGGCGCTCCAAGGTCGAGCACCACCGTCGGCGCGATCGTCATTCTGCTGCTGTATCAGGGCTACACGTTGTCGATCGTCGGCATCGCGTCGCCGTGGATTGCGAAAAGTTTTGCGCTGGACGAAGGCAAGCTCGCGAGGCTTTTTGCCTGGATGGCGATATCGGCATTCGGTTCGCTGCTGCTCGCGCGCGCTGGCCGATCGCGTCGGACGCCGGCCCGTAATCCTCGCCGCTCTGCTGCTCGCGCCGCTGTTCTCCGCTGGAGCAGCGCTGGCGCCCAACGGCTCGAGCGTTCGCCGCGTGTGAGATAATGGTTTCAGCGCTGCTCGGCGGATCGGTCTCGTCGGCGATCGTGTTGCTCGCCGAAGAACTACCGGTCAAGCAGCGTGCGCGTGGACAAGCGGCCGCCGCGTTGGCGAGCGCTATCGGCGGCGTACTCGGCTATCTGATCATTCCCGGCGCTGTTGGCGTGGAACTATTCGTGGCGATGGCTCCTGGCGCCGTCGGTAGCTGGAATATTGCTGGCGGTGCCGGTCGCGATGATGCTGCCGGCGCAATCCAGATGGTCGAGCGCCGCTTCGAGCGGAAGCGCGAAGCGCACTCATTTCTACGATATCTTTCATCCGATCTATCGACGCCGCTCGATCACCTTGCTGACCTGCGCCGCGCTCGACACCATCGCCGGCACCGCGGTGAACGGCTGGCTCTACTATCAAGCGGTTTCGATCCTCGGTCTCTCGCCGGTCGCGGCAAGCACGCTGGTGGTTACCGGAATGGGCGTCGGCATGATCGGATTTCCGCTGGGCGCGTGGACGTCGGAACGTTTCGGACGCGTGCCGACGGTGGTTTATATGGGCGGCGCGGCATGGCTCGGCGCCTTCGCGTTTTACCTCGGTCCGCCCGGGATGGGTGCAGTGGCCATTCATGTGGCTGGCTGTCGCGTATTGCTGGTTCAAATTCGCCTCGGGTGTGATGACCGTCGGCGCGAACTCCGCGGCGACCGAACTTTTCCCGGCGGCGCTGCGCACAACAATGATCGGCTGGCAGGGAATAACCGCAGCCGCATTCTCGATGCTCGCGCAGGTGCTGATCGCCGCGTTGATCGGACCGCTCGGCGGACTCGCGAGCGTCATTCGCTATCTGGCATTGCTCGGCATTCCGAGCGCCGTGATCTTCGGGCTCTTCATCGACGAAACCCGCGGTCTGACCCTCGAGCAGTCGGCGCTCGAAGATCAATGGAATGAAGTTCGACACAATCCGTGGCCGGCGGAATCCGAAAACCCGCGACAGGCGGCCGACAAGGTGACAGGATGAGACAACGCTTCAAAATCTCACTTCGTCGCCCGGAACATTTGCGCGAGCCTGCTGTGCGCGATTGCGCTCGCGCATCGTTTCCGCAACGGTTCTGGCGCAAGAACCCGAGCCCGCTGCCAGCGCGCACGAAGCGTCGCCCACACCGACGATCACGCCCGCGGCGTTGAAACCGATTGTCCTGATTGCGGGCGGCACCGGCTACGTCGATCGGCCGACCGGACAAAGTCCCGGAGTGCTCAGTTCCGCCGAGATTTACGATCCCGCGCTCCACCGCTTCATGCCGATCGCCGCGATGAACGAGCGGCGCGACCAGTTCGCCGCGGCCGCGATCGGCATCGACAAGGTTCTGATCGTCGGCGGCATCAACACTCTGCTCGTCCCGCTGAACGTGTTTCCCGGACCGGCGATGCCGTGGATTTTGCGTTCCGCCGAAATTTTCAATTCGGGCGACGGCAAATTCGTCGCCGCGCCGAGCACGAAATATTCCCGCGACGAGCCGACGCTGACGCCTTTGCAAGACGGTAAAGTGTTGATTGTGGGTGGCGACTCGCCGGCGGCCGAGCTTTACGATCCGGCGTCGAATACCTTTTCAGAAACCGGTGCGATGGCGTCGAGCCGCCACGGCCAGACCGCGACGTTGCTGCGCGACGGCGGCGTGCTGATCGCTGGCGGTGGATTCCAGAAAGTCGAGGTTTACGATCCCGCTAAAGGAAAATTTCAGTTCGCCGGCAAGCTCGACGACAATCGCCTGTATCACACTGCCACGCTGCTCGGTGATGGCCTCGTGCTGATCGCTGGTGGTTGTCCTTTCGCGAGGAGCAGCGCGGTCGACACCAGCGAAATCTTCGACGAAGTGGGCCACGCGGTAAGCGCCGGACCCAAGATGACTCAGAGCCGTGCCGGACATACCGCGACGCTTCTCCCCGACGGGCGCGTACTGATCGCCGGCGGACGCGGCGACAAATCGTCGGAGTTTTACGATCCCGAATCGCATCAGTTCGTCGCGGGACCCGAGATGGTCGCAGCTCGTACCGGTCATTCGGCGACGCTCCTGCCGGACGGAACCGTGCTGCTCGCGGGTGGATGGGACCCCGACTACAAGCCGCTCATCCACCGCCGAAATTTTCGATCCTTCGGCGTACTAGATTCGTTACCACCGGCGATATGACCGAAGCACGAGCCGGACACAGCGCACGCTCATCTTTGGCCGCGAACCGATCACCTGGATTCGGCCGACGCCGTCGCCAACCCCGACTCTCACTCCGACGCCGTCGCCCACTCCCTCGATTACCCCCACGCTATCGCCGACGCCGTCGCCGACCCCCACCGACAAGCTGACGCCAACCAACAAACCGACTCCGAGCGCAACCCCGACGTCATCGGCGAAAGAAGCGAAGCCGCAGCGGTAGAGGATCAGACTTCGACGCGGACGCCGCCGGATTTTTCTTTCACTTCGATCGCGGCGCCGTTGGGAGACCGCCGCAGCACGAACGAGATGCTGCCGTCGCCGACCTTCAGCCCGTCGATGCTGAGCCAATCCAGCCAGACTTGGAATCAGGTGCGTATCGAAGACGACGCGCCGCTCGAATCCCAGCACGCGCATCCCGAGCATCGCCTGCAGCAGCATGAACACGCTCGCCGCCGACCATGCTTGCGGATAGCACGCGACCGGATATGGAACCGGCCCGAGACCAGTCTCGCGCCGGAAGCCGCAGAAGAGTTCGGGCAGACTCGAGGTGTTGAGTTGCTCGCACGCGTCGAACAGACCTTCGACGACTTTGACGACGCCAACATAATCGCCGGCGCGCGCGAGTCCGAGCGCCGCCATCGCGTTGTCGTGCGGCCATACCGAACCGTTGTGATAGCTCATCGGATTGTAGCGTCGCTCTTTGCCCGAGAGCGTGCGAATTCCCCATCCCGAGTACATATCGTCGGCCAGCAATCGTTTGCACATCGTGGCCGCGTGCTCGCCCTCGATTATCCCGGTCGCCAGGCAATGCGCGCCGTTCGAAGTCATCACGCGGCATGGGCGTCCGTCGGCGTCCAGAGCCAGCGCGATCATCCCTTCGGGCTCGAGCCAGAAGTCGCGCTCGAAAGATCGCTTCAGCGACGCGGCCCGCATCGTCAGTCGATTTGCGGCCTGAAGATGCCCGAGACGAGCCGCCACCGACGCCACACTGGTGCACGCCGCATACACGTAGCCCTGGACTTCCGCGAGCGCGATCGGCGGACGCGCGAGCGTGCCGTCGTGATGAAAGACCGCGTCTTCGGAATCCTTCCAGCCCTGGTTGGCAAGACCGAGAGGAGTCTCGCGCATATATTTGACGTAACCGTCGCCGTCGCGATCTCCCCATCGCTCGATCCACTGGATGGCGCGTTCGACGTTGGGCCACAACTCGTTGGCGAGATTGAGATCGCCGGTCGATTCGACGCAGCGTCCGTACAGCCACAGAAAAAGCGGGGTCGAATCGACACTGCCGTAGTAGCGGCCGAACGGTATCTCGCCAGTCGCCGCCATCTCGCCGCTGCGCATCTCGTGCACGATTTTGCCCGGCTGTTCGTCGCGCGCCTCGTCGACGGTATTCGCCCTGAAGCCGCGCCAGCGTCCGCAGGGTTCGCTGTCGCGATCTCAGGATGAAACGGCAAGATCGATAGCGACGTGATGATGCTGTCGCGGCCGAAGAGCGTGGCGAACCACGGGACGCCGGCCATGATGAAACGCGCCGCGTTCGTCGCAGTCGGTGACCATCGAAGTCAGATCGACGGCCGCCCGCCGAATCATCGATGCGAACTCGCCATTGCTGGCCGATATTCGGGCCCATCCGCCGTCGAATCGTGGACAACTCGGATTGCCGTTCCTCGAGCGCCGATAAAAAGTTGACGGCTCGGCCATTTGAAGCGCGGCCCTGCACTGGTTGTGATTGTTCCTTGGCCGTGATCCGGCATTCGAGGTCGCGGTTTTCGCCCGGCTCGAGGCGTAGCACGAAGACCGCGCGATTCTCGTTTATCTCGGTGGGCGCGGAATCAAAGCGAATCTCGGTCGAACGCACGGCGTTGTCGAGACCCTGGTAGCGCAGCTCGACTCCGCTGCCGTCAACCGAGGGACTCAACATTTCACCGCGACGCTTGCGGTGAAGACCGCGAACTTCGAAGACGTCCGCGAAATCGACGGCGTAGTAAAAGTCGATCTCGATTTCGACCGCTGTGCCAACGTAATTGTGCAGCGACAGCCGATGGTACAGCGAGGCGCCGTCGAGCACCCATCCGCGATTCACTCTGATCGAGTTGCGCGGCAGCCAATCCGGCTGCCCCTTCTTTCCCAAATCGGCGTTGGTAAGCGTGGCGCGGAACTGCGCGCGATCGTCGCTCAGATACGAGTTGAGAAAGTAGGGCTCGGCCCCCGCAATCAGCATCTCGAAGCGGCTCAGATGACGCGTGTCGCTGTTGAAAAATCCGAGCGCCTCGAGCGGCGAATCTATGATATCGCCCGCCGTCTCGAAGACCGCGAAACTTCGCCCGTTCGCGAGCACCTCGCTCGCGCGGCGCGAGGCGAGCGAGGACGCCAGCACATAATAGTCGGATCCGACTTTGACGACGGTCTGCGCCGGCGCGGCGGTAGCCCTGCGTTCTGCCATGGTGGGTTGTCGAAGCGCCGACGAGTCTGGAGCGCGCGCTCCGATCGACCGGCAGTCTAGCATCGACCGCTTTTCAGTCCAGCGTCTATCGGCCGACAGCCGCTTCCCGCGTTTCGAATTCCGGCTCGACCGCGTCCCGACCAATCAAGCGATGGTAGACGCGTTCGTACTTCGCGATCATCACTTCCGAGGTAAAGCGTTCCTCGAATTCGAGCCGGCATCGCTCCCGCGGAATCGAATCGATCTTGCCGACCGCGGCGACCAATTCGTCAGTTTCCTTTGCGAGAAATCCAGTGACGCCCGGCCTGATGACCTCGGGAACCGCTCCGCACGGACGCGCAATGACCGGTGTGCCGCACGCAAGTGCCTCGATCATCGCGAGGCCGAACGGCTCGGGCCAATCTATCGAGAAGAGCAGCGCGAGTGCGCCGCCGAGGAATTCGCTTTTCTGCTGACGTCGTCGATTTCGCCGATGTACTCGATCATCGGCGGCTTGATCCGAGGCTTGATCACATCGGCGAAGTACTCGCGATCGACCGCGTCGACCTTGGCTGCAATCTTGAGCGGCACTCCAGACCGGAGCGCCACCTCGATCGCAGTTTCGATACCTTTCTCGGGCGATATGCGTCCGATAAACGCGAGATACTTTCCGCCTCGTTGGTTGAAGCGAAGCAGATCGCGCGGCATGCCGTGATATACCGTCGCCGCCCAATTCATATTCGCCAACGGCGCGCGCTGCGAATCGCTGATCGACACCAGGGCCGCGTCGGGGAATCGATGGTACACCGGATGAAGGTCGGGGATGTCGAGGCGTCCATGCATCGTGGAAACCGTCGGCACTCCCGTCAGGGTCGCAAACGGGAATGACCAATAGTCGATGTGCGAATGCACGATGTCGAAACTGTCGCGAGCCCTTTCGAAAACCTCCGCCAGCATTGCTAACTGCAATGACGATCCGAGGTCGGGCTTTCCCATCAGCCGCAGCGCCTGCGGACACGCGGGCACGAGATTCGCCCTGGTTTGCGAATCCCCCGCCGCGAACAGCGTGACCTCGTGACCACGTCGCACGAGTTCCTCGGTAACATACGACACCACTCGCTCAGTGCCGCCGTACAGTCTCGGCGGCACGCTCTCATACAGAGGTGCAATCTGCGCGATACGCAGCCGTCGACGACTAGTGCCTCCGAAATTTCCGTTGGTATCCAATTTCACCTCTCCGCACTTACTTGATGGCCGAACGCTTCAGCAGCAAGAAAACTCCCCTTGTAAGCGCAAGCAGCGCTTCGAAATCAAAGGTATTTGCGCGCAAAAGAAGCGAAAACTATGCCATCGATTTTCGCAGCGAAGGTCTAGGCAATGTCTGGAACGCGAAATCCGTACCGCGCAGCATCTTTTGGAACTACGAAAATTTTACGCGACGATGTTCAGGTGGAAATGGCTAAAGTCTACGACCGAAGGACCATAAAGCGGGAAATTCCGGCTTGAACGTTCATCTTCCCTTGGGAATGAACCCCGGGATGCCCGTGTCCACAACCGAATTGAGCCTGACTCGCGTACTGATCCCTTGAGTGATCTCCTCGATGGCGTCATCGGGAAGAGCCGAGATATCAAAATTTTCCTCGATGTAGCGGGCGCTCGTAGCTGTGGTGAGAGGAGCCGTGCCGCGCTGCACCGCCCAGGCCAGTAGGACTTGGGCGGGCGTTTTGTTGACGCGCTTCGCAATGACGGTGATCACAGGATTGTCGATCAACTTGGGTTCAATACCATGACCCAAAGCAGCGAAGGCCTGCATCACGATGCCATTCCTCTTGCAATAGTCGAGCAGATCCCATTCAGGGAGATATGGATGGGATTCGACCTGAATAGTAGCTGGCTTTATGCGAGCGATATCGAACACCTCTTTCAGCTGTCCCAAATTTACGTTTGATAATCCGATCGCCTTGCACCGACCTTCATCGACCAGGCTCTCCAAAGCCTTCCAGGTATTCGTCAGAGTCGTCGCGTCGTCATAAATCACATTACCGTTCTTGTCTCTCGGGTCTTGCTCGTCGCCGGGTTTGAAAGCGAATGGAGTATGGATGCTGTATAGATCGACATAGTCCAGTTGCAGTCTTTTCAGACTTGCCTCGAAGGCGGGCCTAACGCGTTCGGGACGATGATTGTTGTTCCAGAGCTTCGTACCTACAAAAACGTCCTCCCGTTTGACCTTGCCCTCCTTGAACACCGCCCGCATTGCTTCGCCCACCTGTTCTTCATTTCGGTACCGTTCAGCGCAATCGAATTGACGAAAGCCCGCCTCCAGAGAGATCCTGACTGCCTCTTTCGTTGCGATCGGATCAGGAATCAGCGTGCCAAAGCCGAGTGCCGGAATCTCATCGGAGCCGTTATTGAGCGGTATCTTTGTATAGCGAAGGCCGTCGGCGTCACTCATAAAACCGTTACCTCCCTGGAAATCGCATTCTGAGTCGATTGTAGCAAAGCTCTCCGAGGTATGACCAATCGTTGCCGGCCCTCGATCCCCTGAACCCTCCGGTCAACAATCTGTTGACACGGGGCCAGGCGTTTTTCCTGCAGCACAACGGCGATGCTGCGCGCGCCCTCTACTTCTCAATGATGGATAGCGCGAACGAAACGCCGCCGCTCAGCGCGAGCATCGCGCCGAGCACTCGCGCAGCAGGTGGCGGACGCATGATCGCGAACGTCCCGACGACCAGCGCACCAAGCGAAACCGCCGGAATCGTAAGCAGGAGATCGACGCGTATGGAATAACGCGCCCACGCGTAATTCGCGGCAAAGCAGACCAGGCTGAATCCGCCGACTGCGAGAGAGGATAGGGCGAGGAGGCGGCGAATCTTCCACTCCGCGATCGCGAGCGCGATACACAGCGCCCCCGAACTCGCGAACAGAATCGCCGGAAAGTGTTCTGGCATCTAGTCTGAGTTCCGCGCAGGTTCATCGAAATGGTCGGGGTGGCCGGATTTGAACCGGCGACCACTCGCACCCCAAGCGAGTGCGCTACCAGTCTGCGCCACACCCCGACGCGTCGAACATTATATATCCGCTTCCGCCAAGACCACACCTGTCCACGCGTGCGAGAGTCTCAGACTTTTTTCTTCGGCGCGACGCGCGGACGCCATTGCACGAACGCTCGCATGTCGACCTGGAACGTCCACGCGCTCTTCGACTGATTGATCAGATGCACGATCTCGTCGCAGATCGCCGCGGGCGGCACGAAGTGCGATGGATCCACGTCGGGCATCGATTCGCGCACTCGCGCGCTGTCCACCGCGCCGTCAACGTCGAGCGCGGCAGCATGCACGCCGAGATGCATGAACTCGTACGCGACCGACTCCGCGATCGCGCGCTGCGCCAGCTTCGACGCGTTGTACGCCGAGTATTGCGCCGGTCCGCTGCGCGACTCCGATCCCAGCACGAAGATCACCGTGCCCGCCTTGCGCTCTGCCATCTTGCCGATAACCGCCTGCGTGCAAAAGAACGGCCCGTACGCATTCACCTTGAGCTGGAAATCGAAATCCTCTTCGGTGATTTCGGTGAAGCGTTTGCGCAGGTATGCGCCCGCGTTGTTGATCAGCACGGAGATCGGCCCGAGCTCGCGCTCGACGGTCTCAACTGCCGCGACGACCTGCTCGCGTTTCGACACGTCAGTCGGCGTCACGACAGCCTTGCCGCCTTGCGCGCGAATCAATTCGGCGGTTTCGTCGAGCTGCGACTTGGTCCGCGCGATCAGCCCGACCGCGTAGCCTTCTTTTGCCATTCGAAGCGCGATGTCGCGGCCGATGCCGCGGCCTGCGCCGGTTACCAATGCGACTTTTGCTTCCGACATAACGCGGAATCTTAGCCGCTCGCGGCCAGCGTGCAAACCTTATGCAAGCGCGCTACAGATTTCGTCTTGGCGCTTTCCGAATCTAGGAGTAGCCTCGAATCATGAAGCGATTGATTGTCGCAACATTTGTAGCGCTCGCGATGACCGTCTTCGTGAATGCACACGCCGCCTTCTCACAGGAAGACCCCGTCTCCGGCTCGAGCGTCGATGCCGATTGGGCTAGCCCCGCCTCCACAATTGACTCCCCTGTTATAGATGAAAGCGCGGCCTCGGCGGACAAGGTCCTCGAAATTCCTCGAACCGCGTGCACCAAGGATGGCGCGACGGTTCCATGCGACGACACTGCGATGCGGACGCCGACGACCCCGACGATCAGGCCATCAATGCTCCGCATGCCCGGTGCTCCGCCTCAAGTCTACGATGACGATACCGCCAGCGCCGGCAGCCGATCCGGATTGGGGCGACGCCAACGACTATCAGAACCAGCAGGTGTATGCGGTTCCGGTTCCGTATCCCGTGTATGGCTATCCTTACGGGGTAACCGTCGCGCAATCGAATCAGCCGTCGCCGGTTCCCGCTTCCGCGTATGTGCCGATGAGCAGCCCCATTACCCAGGCCGCGCGCCCACCGCTGAATCAGGGCCCGTGGATGAATACGGCGACGATGTCTACATTCGGCCGTCCCGCTGGCAGTCCAATGATGGGGATGGCGTCGAGTCCGTTCGGATTTCATCGTTAACGGCGTCTCGCGAGCCGTTTCTTTTACATAGAGTTCGCGCGCTATTATCTGTGCCCGATTCGCGTCGCTATCGACGACGCCCATCGGACGGGGATTTGTCATGCTGATAACGGTTGACGTCGGCAACAGCCATACCGTGATTGGAATCTACGAAGGCGAGCGGCTGCGCAATCACTGGCGCATCTCGACCGTTCCCGATCGCACCACCGACGAGCATGGCGCGCTGCTCAACACGCTGCTTGCGGGCGCCGGCCTCGAAGGTGGTGTCAAGCCTGAAGGCGTCGCGATCGCGTGCGTGGTTCCGCCGCTCAACCAGGTGATGGAGCAACTCGCCGATCGCTATTTCCATTGCACGCCGCTGATGGTCGGTCCGGGAATTAAAACCGGGATGCCGATCCTCTACGAAAATCCCAAGGAAGTCGGCGCCGACCGAATCGTCAACGCGGTCGCTGCCTACGAACGCTATGCGTGCGCGACAATCGTCGTCGACTTCGGCACCGCGACGACCTTCGACTACGTGACCGGCAAGGGCGAGTACGCCGGCGGCGCGATCGCGCCGGGCCTTGGCGTCTCGATGAACGCGTTGATCGAGCACGCCGCCAAGCTGTATCGCGTCGAGCTGGTACGCCCGCGCGAGGCGGTCGGCCGCACCACCGTCGGCTCGATCCAGTCGGGGCTGATCTTCGGCTACACCGCGCTGGTGGACGGCCTCGTCACGCGCATCCTGAAGGAGCGCGGCGAAAAGGCGCGCGTCATCGCGACCGGCGGCCTCGCGGAGCTGATCGCGCCCGAGAGCGAAACGATTGAAGAGGTCGACGAGTTTCTGACATTAAAAGGACTGCGACTGATATTTCGAGCGCAACCGGCGCTAGGTTGTGAAGCAAGGCTCAGGGAAGGTCTGATGAGCAAGCAGGATCGAGTCGTGACCGATTCGATGATCGGTCTCAAAATGCCTGACTACCAGCGCATCTCGCCGCGCGTCGCGACTGTGCTCGGCCAGAATCCCAGTCCGTTCACCGGACCCGGCACCAACACTTATATCGTCGGCACCTCGAAGCGCCCGATCCTGCTCGACACGGGGCAGGGCGTCGCCATCTACGCCGACCTGCTCGAAGCAGGTCTCAAGGAACTCTCCGGCGCGACCGAACTCGAGCGAATCGTGCTGACGCATGCGCACGTCGATCACCTCGGCGGCGTCAAGCAGGTCACCGAAAAATTCGGCGAGATGGAAGTGCTCAAGATGCCGTGGGCGGGCCACGATGCTCCCGCCGGCGAAATTTCCGCAATCGCCCACGACGCTGTCGTGCACACCGAAGGCGCCACCCTGCGCGCGGTATTCACCCCAGGTCACGCCCCCGATCATTTGTGCTACTACCTCGAAGAAGAGCGCGCTGTGTTCACCGGAGATGTCGTGCTGGGCGCAGGTACCACAGTGATTCCCGACGATACCGGAGATTTGGGCCAGTACATGGATTCGCTCAGGCGCTTGCTCGCGCTCGATCTCGAGACGATCTATCCCGCGCACGGCCCGGTCATCCGCAATCCGAAAGAAAAGATCGGCGAGTACATTGCGCATCGCGAATTGCGCGAGCGCCAGGTCCTCGAAGCGCTCGCCGACGGTGCGGGACCGCTCGACGCGATGGCAATCGTGAAGAAGATTTACGTCGACTATCCTGAATATCTGCACGCCGCGGCCGCAAGCTCGATTCGCTCTCATCTGAAAAAGCTCGAGCGAGAGGGCCGCGTGGTGGAGCATGAAAAGCGCTGGAGTCTTAACTAGCAACGCGCGCGAGTTTCACGCGTTCTGGCGCATCGCTCGCCGCGATGCTGCTGGTTCTGCTCACCAGCTGCGATCGCATCCGCCCAGTCCAGCGCCGATCCCACGACCCGAAAGACTGGAGTTGCCGCATCTACCACGGCCGCCTCAACCGGCGCGGGCCCATCGAATATGGTTCCGACGCCGCTGGACAATATCCAGGCGACGGCGCCCGGCACCGCGGAGATAGCGCCCGCCAATCCGGCCGACGCTTCGCAGCAGCCAGCGGGCATCGCGACCGATCCGCAAACCTCAAACGACGCCAGCGAAGTCGCGCGCTACCAGGAAGAGCAGAGCGGGATGCCGCCGGAGCAGCTCAAGGCGTTGCAGGAATTCGATAGCGAGGGCGAGCTTTCGACTCCGTTCGGAATGCAGTTGCGCGAAGCGAAGCGATCGCTCAAAACCGGCGAGGAGGCCGACGGCCTGCTGATCACCGCCGTCGCCAAAGGCAGTCCCGCCGCCGCCGCCGGCCTGCATCCTTATACTCACGGTGTCCACGACGCGCTCGCGGCGGCCGCGATGGTCGGTGCGGTTTTCTCGGGCGGACTGTCGGTGGTCGTGATTCCCGCGATCGACTACATGCAGGTCGGCGAGAGCTACGACATGATCATCGGCGTCGACGGCTCGCGCGTAACTAACTTTCTCGACTTCCAGGATCGCATGCACGATCTTGCAGCCCGGCGAAATCGTGTACCTGAGCGTCCTGCGCGACGGCAAACGCGTCCAGGTAACGATGCCAGTCCCCGCCAACATCCTCCAAGCCACCAACTGATACGCACTCGCATCCTGCGCCGCTCCTGAGAGCAGAGTGCGCGTCCTCGCCATTTTGCGATTAATACTGGGTGCAGGGGTCACCCCTGCCGCCCGCCGCGCAGGCGATTATTCTTTCCCGCTTTACGCGCGCGCCCGCTTTCTCTATATAATTGAACCGGTCCGTCGAGGAAGAATCTTCCCGGCGAGACGGTGTTGAGAGGACATTGGTTTCGTTGTCTGCTCGCGCCTGGATCCGATACCGGACCGGGACTCCGAGTGATTCGAGCGCTCGTTCATTCGAGTTTGCTCTGATGCGGGGTTGCCGGTCGCGCGGCAGCCCCGATTTTTTTTGGATGGGAGCAACCGAAGCGAGTGAGTGAGAACATGACGCAGGAAAAAGTTCGCGTGCCCGATCTCGCGCGCATGAAAGCCGCGCGGCAGCCGATCACGATGCTGACTGCGTACGACTTTCCCTTCGCGCGAATCTTCGACAACTGCGGCGTCGACGTGCTCCTCATCGGCGACAGCCTCGGGATGGCGGTGCGCGGCGAGGACACCACGCTCGCCGTCACGATCGACGAAGTCATCTACCACACCCGCGCGGTCGCACGCGCGCGACGCCGTGCGCTGGTCGTCGCCGACATGCCATTCCTCTCGTACCAGGTGAGTCCCGAAGACGCGCTCCGCAACGCCGGCCGCCTCGTCAAGGAAGGCGGCGCCGAGGCGGTGAAACTCGAAGGCGGCGTCGCGATCGCCGACGCAGTCGCGCGAATCGCGGCCGTCGACATTCCCGTGATGGGCCACGTCGGACTGACGCCGCAGTCGATACATCGGATGGGTGGGCATCGCGTGCAAGGCCGCAAATCCGGACGCGCCGCCGGATGCCGCGAGCGACTGCTCGAAGACGCCGCCGCACTCGAAGCCGCGGGCGCATTTGCGATCGTGGTCGAAGGCGTGCCGCCGTCGTTGGCGCGCGAGATAACCGCCAGCGTCTCGATTCCAACAATCGGCATCGGCGCCGGCCCCGATTGCGACGGCCAGGTGCTCGTGATGCACGACATGCTCGGCCTCTACGAGTCATGCGCGCCGCGCTTCGCCAAGCCGTTCGCGCATCTGTGGAATGACGCCGCGTCCGCTGCAGAAGCCTACGTGCGCGAAGTGAAAGAGCGCGCATTCCCGGCGCCGGAACATTGCTACGCCGAATCGAGGAGGAGTCCGCGATGAACGTCATTACCTCGCCCGACGAGATGACCCGTTTTTCGATTGACGCGATCCAACGCGGCGAACGAATCGCACTGGTGCCGACGATGGGCTTTCTGCACGACGGCCATCTGACCCTGATGCGCGAGGGCCGCCGCGAGTCGTCGGTGCTGGTCGCGTCGATCTTCGTCAATCCGACCCAGTTCGGCCCCGGCGAGGACTTCGCGCGCTATCCGCGCAACTTCGAACGCGACTGCGCGATGCTCGAGACGGTGCCGGTGGATGTCGTCTTCGCGCCCGAGCCCTGTGCGATGTACTCGCCCGACGCGCAGACCTGGGTCGACGCCGGCGAGATCACCGACGGTCTATGCGGCGCGCATCGCCCCGGCCATTTCCGCGGCGTGACGACGGTCGTCGCCAAGCTGTTCAACATCGTGAAACCGCACCTGGCAGTTTTCGGCGAAAAAGATTTCCAGCAACTCCGCGCGATCCAGAAGATGGTCCGTGACCTGAACTTCGACCTGGAAATTTTGCCGGTGCCGATAGTGCGCGAAAAAGACGGCCTCGCGATGAGCTCGCGCAACGCCTACCTCTCACCAACCGAGCGCGAAGACGCCCTGGCACTAAGCCTCGCGCTCCGCGCCGCCCGCGAGAAGCATCGCACCGACCCATGCTGCGCCGAAGAAGTAGTGTTCGCAGCAACCCGCGTCCTCAAGCGCATGAAAGGCATCGAGATCGAATACGTAGAAGCAGTAGACGCCGAAACCCTGGCGCATCACCCATCGCTGGATCGTCCAATCCTGATCGCAATCGCAGCGAGAGTCGGCAAAACCCGCCTGATCGACAACGTCGTGCTCAACCCGTAGGAGTAGCGCTATGTCTTCGCCTGCCACGTACGAACTCAAAGACGTTGTCGCCACCATCACGATGGATGACGGCAAGGTCAACGTGATGTCGGTCGCAATGCTGTCGGCGCTGAACGCTGCGCTGGATAAAGCCGTTGCCGATCGCGCTGTCGTGGTACTAACGGGAAGGCCCGGAACTTTCTCCGCCGGATTCGATCTGAAGACGCTTACCAGTGGCGGCCCCGACGCACAGAAGATGGTCACGATGGGCTTCGAGCTGGCCCACCGAATGCTGTCCTTTCCCACGCCGATAATAGTCGCGTGCAACGGTCACGCAATCGCGATGGGCGTGTTCCTCGTATTGGCCGCCGACTATCGCATCGGCGTCGACGGTCCGTTTAAAATCGGCGCAAACGAAGTCGCCATCGGAATCACGATGCCGCACTTCGGCATCGAGATCTGCCGCCAGCGCCTCGCGCCCGCGCATTTCAACCGCGCAGTAATCTTCTCAGAAATGTACTCACCCACCGACGCGGTACCAGCCGGTTTTCTCGATAAGGTAGTACCCGCAGCAGATCTACAAAACGAAGCGCAGAAATTCGCCACCACTCTGACCAAGCTGAACATGACCGCCCACGCCGCCTCAAAGTTGCGACTACGAGATCAAACCCTGAAGGCCATCCGCGCAGCAATCGAAGCCGACAACGGCATGCTGGCGCCCGCCAGATAACGAAACGGAAATACAAAAAAGGAATCGACGAAATAAATTTCGTCCTACTCCGAGAAA
Organism: uncultured delta proteobacterium; assembly: GCA_963814715.1. GTDB lineage: Bacteria > Desulfobacterota > Binatia > Binatales > Binataceae > Binatus. The sequence goes on along the minus strand of CAWFDW010000002.1, from coordinate 1,066,033 downwards.
TGTAGGACGGAATTTATTCCGTCATCTCTCGCTCACGTCATCAACAAAATCACGAGGCCGCCAGTCACTATGAACCCGCCGCCCAGCAGGATTCTGTCGTCGGGGATTTGCTTGAACATGACGAACGAGATCACCTGCGACACCACGAAAAACACCGCGATGTAGATTCCCATCAGCCGGTTGAAATCCACGCCGCTCTGATTGACTAGCACTCCATACGCGAACAGGACGATGCCGCCTGCTGCCAGCCAATAGGCTGGGCCGCGTAGGCCCATCCTGATAAGAGCGTCGCCGCCCACTTCCAGTGCAGCGGCGACGATCAGTATCGCGAGAGTCTTTAGAATCAACGCCCGGTCGGCCTAATAGTAATCAACCGGATCGATCTGCCGCTTCGCGCCCCAGTAGAAGAGCATGTTCTCGGTCAGGCCCTGCCAGGTGAACTTCCCCGGCGGCATCAGCAGCCGGCGGAACATCGACTTCAGCGAGTAGAACTCCTTGGTGCATCGCCACACGCCTTCTTCGACTTCCTGCGGCGACATGTTCTTGGGCACGAACATGCAGCGGAAGTTATTGGTGTACAAATCGGCGTCGGGGATTATCACGCGGCCTTCGTTCTCGAGCTGCGTGCGCATCGGCGTGCCGACGCGCGGCGTCACCGTGTTGAAGAACGCCTCGGGCGCCTTGACCTCATGCAGGAACTTCAGCGTATCGTCGAAAACTCCCGGGCGATCCTCTTCCAGCCCGAAGAGGAAATTGAGCGAGTAGTAGATCCCGTATTTCTCCATCTTCTTGAGCAGCTTCTTGTACTGATTCGCGTGATTCTGAATCTTGTTCATCGACAGCAGGCTGTCCTGGCTGATCGATTCCACTCCGATGTTGACGTGGAAGATTCCCGCCTTGGCCGCCAGGTCGAGCAGCTCGTCGTCGTGATTCGAGTTGATCGTCCACAGGCACGAGAAGCGGATGTTGAGCGGCTCGAGCGCCTTGAACAGCTCGCGCGCGAACTTGTGCTTGCCGGTGATCTGATCGTCGATAAACTGGAAGCGCTTGAAGCCGGTCACCTTCATGACCTGCTTGATCTCCTCGACGATGTCCTCGATAGGCCGCGTGCGATACGCGCCGTCGTAGAACACCGGAATCTCGCAGAACGAGCATCGATACGGGCATCCGCGGCTCGCCTGCACCGGCACCGCCTTGAACAGGTAGCGATTGAGCTTGAGCAGCTCGTGACGCGGGCGCGGCAGATTCTTCAGATCGTGGACCTTGTCGGCCTTGTAAACCTGCTTGAGCTTGCCGTCGCGCCAATCCTGCAGCAGCTCGGGCCACACCAGGTCAGCCTCGCCCTTCACGACCGCGTCGCAATGATGCAGCGCTTCTTCGGTCTGCAGCGTCGCATGGAATCCGCCGAACACCACCGGGATTCCGCGTTTGCGGAACTCGTCGCCGAGCTGGTACGCGCGCAGCGACGCGCCGATCGTCGTCGTCATGCCGACCAGGTCCCATCCGCCGTCGAAGTTGATGTCCTCGAGGCGCTCGTCGCACAGCGTCACGTCGTAATCGTCGGGCGTCAGTCCCGCCATCAGCGGAATCATCAATCCCATGATCAGCCGCCAGCGCGTTTTGTGCGGCGTGCCGTCGAGATGGACGGTGGTAGGTTGCACCAGGAGAATTCGTGGCTTCTTGCCGTTCATACTTCCTCCGCCTGCAAGGACCTCCTTCTTCCTACAGGCTTTCAGTCGTGATTGACGATTCGGTCCGGCCGGTAATCCAAATCAGCACAGAGGCAAATACGTAACTGCCGAATGCTGCTCCCCACGCGAAGTAACTCGAGCCGATTGATTAAGGCCAATACTACGAGCAGGTACGCGAAATCGCGCCCGCTCCATCGATCGACCTTGTCCAGCCATCCCGCCGCCTGCTCGCCTCTTGATCTTGAAGGCGCGCCACGTCGCATACGCGCACATCGCGAATCCGCCGAGCAGCAATGGAATCAGGTAGAGGTAAGCGGCGCTGTGTTCGACCCGGTAGCATCCGACGAGCAGGCCGATGAACACCGCGGCGTGCACGACGTTGTCGGTGACGATATCGAGCTGTGCCGCCGAAATCGCTCTCGATCATTTTGAGCCGCGCCAATTCGCCATCGACGCCATCGATCGTGATCGAGATCAAAAAGAAAATCGCCGCAAACAGCCGCATCCAGTAATTCGGTATCGAGAACATCCACGCGCACGCCAGCCCGAACATCGTGTTCGTCGACCGTCACCATGTTCGGCGTGACCCGCGTATGCGATCGCGAGCCAGTAGCTGATGCGCCACGAAATCTTGCGATCGACCCATCGCGCCATCGGTGCGTCCTTATGCGCCGATTCCTCGCGAACCGATTTCGCCAGCCGCAGCTCGGCCTCCTCGCGATCCTCCGGCCGCCCGTTCAGCGCGAACGGCAGCAGACTCGAGGCCGGCGCCGCGATGCGATTCGAAATTCCGCCGCGCTTAAGGATCTCGCCGATCGGACCGATCGCGATTTCACCGCCGCGGTCGTGGTCAGTGCTGACTGCCCGATGCACCGATCCCGGATTCGACGCGTGCGCATCGAGAATGCGATTCAGTTGCGATTTCGCAAATACCAGGTTTCCCGAAAATGACACGCACGGCGACGACGGGTCGATGCCCAATTCCCGCGCATCCTTGCCGTTCAGAATCTCGCCGAACGACTCGACCATCGACACTGTGTCCAAATTCTTGAACCGGCCCATCGCACGCGAGACGTCCGAATGCCGCTCGCGCGGCGCTGCCACGACGAAGCGTTTAATCCCGGCGCGCTCGCAATTGATCATCAACCGCTCTAAAAGCGGGCGTCCGAAGACCGCGTTGTCCGCGCGGTCAGGTGCAGCGATTAGAGCAGTTTCAATCAACGAACGTCTCATTAAAACCCGGTTTCCCCCTGTCCTGCGATTGGCGTCACGGTAACATAGCAGTAACGTCAGCGGAAGTAGCATTGCTACTAGTTCCATCCCTTAATTATGAGTTCGCCTTTCATTTGAAGTCGAGCCTTTTTTGACGTTGACGACGCGGCGCTCAAATTGGTTCCACAGGGCACATTTGTCGATTCGAGTCCGACCAATTCTCGCCGCCAGTCGGAGCCCGAAGATGAAACTGGAGGCAGTCCGCTGCGGCTGGTAGAGTGACCGTTTCATGGGCACGATCTCGACTCTGCTATTCGATTTTGGCGGCACGCTCGACGGCCCTGCGCATTGGCTCGACCGATTCCTCGCCAGTTACCGCGCTTCCGGCATCGAAATCACCCGCGCTGACCTCGACCCGGCCTTCGACCACGCGACGCGAATCGGCTACGGCGCAACCCGGGTCGTAGCTCGCTTCGGGATGACCGACCTGGTGCGATTTCTCGTCGGCCATCAATTCGAATACCTGCGGAAAAGCGGCCCCGACCCGCTCCGCGCGCGACTCGACGATTCCGGCGCCAACGGACGCCATCGAATGGTCGAGGCCGTCACCAACTCCTTCGTCCGCGAAACGTCAGCCGGTCTCGCGCACGCCGCGAAGTCATCGCCCCACTCAAAAGCCGTTTCAAGATGGGCATCGTCTCGAACTTCTACGGCAATCTCGATCGCATCCTCGAAGAAGCAAAGCTCGATCGATTCTTCGCGGCGGTCGCTGATTCTTCGCGCGTCGGAATTTTCAAACCCGACCCCGGAATCTTCGAAGCCGCGTTGAAAAAATTACAATGCGCTCCCGAGTCCGTCGCGATGATCGGCGACTCGCTCGCCAAGGATTGCGCACCTGCGCACAAACTCGGCATGCGCACGGTATGGCTATGCCCCGAACCGCGACCCGATGAAGATTCCGCCGCCGCCGACGTCACAATCCGAAGCATCGACGAAGTTGCGCAAATCCAATGGTGACGAAACTACAAGGAGCAATCATCGCCGCCGGCCGCGGCGATCGTCTGCGCGTCTCGACCCGCGACGACATCCCCAAGCCGCTCGTCATGCTCGGCGGCGAGGCGATGCTCTCACGACAGGCACGCGCGCTGCTCGACGCCGGTGCATCGTCGATCGTCGCAGTGATCAACTCCGAAACCGCGCGTATCGCTAAAGAAATGGTCGCTCGCGATCCCGCCAATCAGTGACGCTCGTCGTTCGCGATACCGCCAACTCGATGGAAACGATGCTCGCGCTTGGCGACCTCCTCAATCCCGGATGGTTTGTCGCATCGACGGTGGACGCTGTAATTCCACAGATCGAATTGGTTAGGTTTGTTAATGAGTCGCGCAAAAAAATCGAGGATTGTGGCGACAAAAATTTCGCCGGCGTGCTCGCGGTCACGCGATGGCGCGGCGACGCCAAGCCGCTTTATGCAGATGTAACCGGGAATGGCTTGATCCTCGGTCTTGGCAACCGTCAGACTTCTACGGTCACAGCGGGACTCTATGTTCTGTCGACCGGGATTTTCGACTACGCCGCGGACGCGCGCCGCGCCGGTCTCGACGCCCTCCGCCGCTTCCTCGCGATGCTCCTCGCACGCGGGATGCGGCTGGATGCGATCGAGATAGAAGGATCGATCGACGTTGATGAAGCGTCGGACCTCGATGCCGCGCGCCTCGCAATACGGAAGACACCATGAGCCACAAAGCTTTGGGAATTTATCGGGAACCGGAGTTTTCGCCGGGCAAGGTCGAGGCTGACGCCGCGATTCTCGACGCCGTCCTGTCTGAGCTGAAGCGCGAAGGTCTCGCGATTCAGGCGATCGACGCGGTCAGCTTCGCGTCTGCGCCGCCGGCTGGCGCGGATCTCGTTCTGCCGATGTGCCAGGGACCGCGCGCGCTCAAGCGCCTGGCCGAGGTCGAGCAGGCCGGCGCTATCGCGATCAACTCCGCCCTTTCGATTCGCAACTGCTATCGCGATTTGCTCGCCGCAGGCCTCGAAAGCGCCGGCGTGCCGACTCCGGTGGGCGCGCTTGGTGCCCGCCGACGAGCCGCTCGACGTGCGCAAGCTCAGTGGGCTGGATTTGTCCGCCGGCGTGTTCGTCAAGCGTGGCGACTTGCATGCGCTCGCGCCCGAAGACGTGCAGCGCGCGTCCGATCGCGCCCACGTTGAATCGATTCTCGCTGATTTCGCGCGGCGCGGAATCCGCTTCGCCTACTTGCAGCAGGAAGTCGTAGGCCGCGTCGTCAAATTTTACGGCGTCAGCGGCAGTTCGCACTTCAGCGTCCATCCCGAGGGCGAGGAAGTCCCCGAGGCCGCAGTGCGCGCGCTGTCCGAGGCCGCGACTGCCGCCGCCGGCGCGCTCGGCCTTCAGGCGTGGGGCGGAGACGCGGTGCTGAGCGGCGATCGCTTCGCGATTATCGATTTCAACGACTGGCCCAGCTACAGTCGGGTGCGCGTACCGGCCGCTCGCGCCATCGCGCGCCGTGCGATAAGTCTGCTAAGTGGCACGCACTAGAAATCGCGCGGCAACTTAAAAATTCAATACAAGGATTCGGACCGCCATCAATTGAAGACCACGACGATCGCCAACGGTAAACTTCCCTCGATCAAGACAGCAGTCCCGGGTCCCAAATCGAAAGAAATCTTCGACCTCGAACAAAAATATATCGCGCCCGGCCGCCAGCGGATTTCCCTGCTCGCCGGTCTCGCGTTCGATCACGGCGAAGGCGCGACGCTCACCGACGCCGACGGCAACACCTACGTCGATTTCTTCGCCGGCGTCGCAGTCGCCAGCCTCGGCCATGCGCATCCCGCGATGGCGCAAGCGCTGTCGAAGCAGGCGTCGCGGCTGACCGTCGGCACCTTCGCCACCAAGGAACGCGCCGCCGCCTTCAAGGCGCTCGCCGAAGTCGCGCCCGCGGGACTGAATCGCGCACATCTATATAGCGGCGGTGCCGAGGCCGTCGAAGCCGCGCTGCGGCTGGCGCGTTCCGCGACCGGTCATCACGAAGCCGTGAGTTTCTGGGGCGGCTTCCACGGCAAGACCGGCGGCGTGCTCGGACTCATCGGCGACGAATCGAAGCAGGGCTACGGACCGTTGCAGGGCGGCCAGTACACTGTCCCTTATGCCGACTGCTATCGATGCCCGTTCAAGTTGAAGTATCCCGATTGCGGATTGTACTGCGTCGATTTCGCGCGCCAGCAAATCAAGATGAGTAGCGGCGGCTCGCTCGCCGCAATCGTCGCCGAGCCGATGCAGGGCACCGCCGGCAACGTGATTCCTCCCGACGACTGGCTGCCCGCGGTCAAATCCGTCGCGAAAGATTTCGGCGCGCTCCTGATCGCCGACGAAATGATCACCGGCTTCGGTCGCACCGGCAAATGGTGGGGCGTCGAGCATAGCGGCACCCGCCCCGATATCGTCACCGTCGGCAAGGGCATGGGCAGTGGCTTTCCGGTTTCCGGCGTGCTGCTGAGCGACGAGCTGGGCAAGGCGGAACCCTTCGGCAAGCCGAGCGCGTCGTCATCGAGCTACGGCGGAAATCCACTGGCCGCAGTCGCCGTGTCCGAAACCATCGGTACCATTCAGCGCGAGCATCTGGTCGAGAACTCGCGCAAGGTCGGCGCGATGATCCTGTCGCGGCTGGTGCAGCTCAAGGAAAAATACGAATTCATCGGCGACGTCCGCGGCAAGGGCCTGCTGATCGGCGTCGAGCTCGTGCGCGATCTCGAAACCAAGGAGCTGCTCGGCAAAAAAGTCACCGAACTGATCTTCGCCGAATGCCTCAAGCGCGGGCTGGTCACGATGGCGTACTTTCCCAAGATTCGAATCAACCCGTCGCTCGTGATTACCGAGGCGCAAGCTGAAGCGGGCGTCGAAATCCTCGACGAAGTCTTCGCGCACGTTCGCGATCACGTTGACTGGCGCCACGCGTAAGCGAAAACTTTTCTCGATGGCCAATCCGAATGGCAACGCGGCGCTCTTCTTCGATCTCGGCGGCACTCTCGTCAAGCTCAACGAGTCCCGCGAGATTCCGCTCGACCCCAACGGCAACATTGTGATCGAGCTCTTGCCGGGCGTCGCGGAAAAGCTCCGCCCACTGCACAACCATCTGATGTTCGTCGTCACCAACCAGGCAGGAATCACCCGCGGCCGCCTCAAAGCGGAAAAAGTAGAAGCCGCGCTCGTGCAACTCGACGATCAGCTCGGCGACATCCTGACCGGCTGGCTCGTATGCCCGCACACGGACGCCGACAACTGCGAATGCCGCAAGCCCAAGGGCGGCATGATCACCGAGCTCGCCGAAATGTACGGCGTCGACCTGGCCTCATCAACAATGGTCGGCGACCAGGAAGTAGACCGCCGAGCAGCCGAAGCCGCCGGCGTAGCAAAGTTCATAGAAGCAAAAGATTTCTTCGGCTGGTAGCAGGGAAGAGGAGGAATAGTTGAAGTGCCCGCTTCCCAATAATCCGGTTCCCCTTCCCGCTCGGGAAGGGGTTAGGGGTTAGGTTCCTCTCGCGCAAGCGCGCTCCTCCTTCCCCTTGCACATCGTCGCGCCTCACTTCCAAGGAGAAAAACCAAAATGAAAATCGGACTACTCACCCCCTTCACCGGCAACAACGCCCACCCCGCCGAATTCGCCCGCGTCGCCGAATCCCTCGGCTTCGAATCCATCTGGGTCCCCGAGCATCCCGCCATGCCTGCGAATCCCAAGCAGCAATTCCCCACTGGCGGCCCGATTCCGCCGCGGTACTTCGAGATGGCCGATCAGATGATCGCCCTCAGCATGGCCGCCGCCGTCACCAAAACTCTGAAACTCGCCACCGGCATCTGCCTCGTCCCCGAGCACGAACCGCTCGTGCTCGCCAAGCAGTTCGCGACCCTCGACAGTTACTCGGGCGGCCGCGTGCTGTTCGGGATCGGCGCGGGATGGCTGCGCGACGAGAGCGATTTGTTCGGCGTCGATTTCCCGCATCGATGGACCGAGACGGCCGAGATTGTCGCTGCGATGCGCAAGCTGTGGACCGAGGATCAACCGTCGTTCGACGGCAAGTACGTGAAATTTCCGCCGGTGAAATCCTTGCCGAAGCCCGCGCAGAAGTCGGGACCGCCGGTGCTGATTGGCAGCCTCGACAAGAACGCACTCAAGCGCGTCGCGAAATGGGCCGACGGATGGTGCCCGATCCAGTTGAGCCCAGCGCAGCTACAAACGCGCGTCGACGAGCTCAAGCGCGAATGCACCGCGGTCGGCAGAAACTTCGCCGACCTCGACATCACGATCATGGGCGGAATCCACGGCGATCGCGCAAAGGTCCAGGATGGCCTCAAGGAGTTCGCGGAGGCCGGCGCAGGCCGCTTCGTCGCAGCCCTGGGCGAACTGACATTCGACAGTTTCGAAGGAATCCTGAAGAAGCTCGCTGCGTTGTACATCTAAGAAGATAGAGACACGCTTCACTTCTTTATAGTTCCACGTTCGAACAATTCCTTGTGTGGAGTGCGTAGCTCTTTCTCCGTCATCCTGAGCTAGCGAAGGATCTCGCGCGCCAGCGCGTTTCAAAATTCGCCAAATAATAAGGGCGGACCATCCAACCACGGCGTACGCGCCTCTCAAACGACCGGGCTTTTGCAATGGCGCGTTAGGCGCAGGAATGGGAGTCTCTTTTAGGTAGTGGGTCAGTTTGAAGTTCGATGCGATTTGGCCGCGCGCTTCTCACGGTTCTGAAGATAACTCCCAAACAATAAATTACATAGGCAGAGAAGTACGGCAGGCTGAAACGAGAGCCAGCCTTTCTGGTTCATAAGCATGATTGCAGCGGGACCGACGCACAGAACGAAACGGGATAGCCTCGGCCTAAAGAACTCCGCATAGAGAATCTCTCCAGGCGGAGGCGTTATACCGCTTTTTTCTGGTTCGCTTCCCATTCGTCTAAGATTCGCACCATATCATCAATCGCCCAAAGAATATCAGTGACGTTAGCGGCCATCGCAGGCGTAACCCTGAGCGTCTAATGGATGCGCACGAAATTATAGTGCATCAAGTAGATCGAAAGCGCGTGGATATGGTTCTCCAGCTTTTTGCTGAACCCATTTGTTAAGCGAGGAATCGGCGGATTCCCATTCGCATCGAAAGATTCTGACGCTCGACACTCTTTTGAAACGATCCGCCAGCGCTCCGGCACCGAACAAAAACGGCGTACCCCCTCCTCAAGTTGTTGAGTTCGCTGGAAAACGTATTTCCGGTGTCACGATTATTGGTCAATATGACTGAAGGCAGCGAAAAAATCGGAAGCTGCACTATGAGCCGCCGATGTTCAGATGGTGGGTAATTCTCTCTTGAGCGCTCGCTAACGCACGTCTACGTCCTCTGTCCATGCCTAGGTTGCCGCAAAAGTTCAGGGCTGAACTGTTCACCCTTACGCTCGCCGCATCCGACCTGTCTACTCAATCACCTATGAACAATATTCACCCCAATTCCGCCTCGCCCGAACCGCCCGCTAACACACTGCCCGCACTTTCTCAGCGCCAACTCGCCGCGCGCCGCGCCAACGCCCTCAAATCTACCGGCCCGCGCACACCCGAAGGCAAAGAAATCGCCCGCCAGAACAGTCTCAAGCATGGATTCTTCTCATGCGACGTAGTCAACGCCGTCCTCGATGGCCCCGCCCGTCTCGACGAATTCAACATGATGCTCGACGCTCTGCTCGCAGAATACGACCCGCAATCCGTCCGCGAGCGCATCCTCATAGATGAGGTCGCTGCGTCTTGCTGGCGCATCCGCCGAATCCTGCGCTACGAATGCCGTGAAACGTGGTCCGATGATGACGAGGATCGTCGCGCAGCACGCACTGAGACCCCCAGCGAGGCGATAGCCTCTATCATGGGCTACGATCACCAAGCTGTCTCGCGAGCGCACTTTCCGCGCGTTCCGCCGCGCCGGGCTCCACACTTTCGTTCTGCCCGTCGATTCGGACGTGAACAAAATCGTCCGCTATGAACGACTCGTAAAGCGCAATCTGTACCGCGCGCTCTATACCCTCGAGCGCATCCGCGCTGCCCGCCAGGCTCCGCATTCATCCGACGCGGCTCCACTAACCGAGCCGTTGAACCTCGGAGGAGATCTGCTTGACGAAAACAAGTTTTGACGGAACGAAGCTACCGATAGCGGTACGCCCTCACCGAACCACGATGGGTGGTATGAAATTGCTCCCTTCCTGCCAATCGACCAGTCAAAATTGCACTCCCGTGCAAACCGGTTGACTTCGCTGCCAAGGCGGGTAATCTGCATTGGGATTTGCCTGGGGAAGCCGGTGTGAAACCGGCGCTGCCCCGCAACTGTGAGTTGAGCGTTACGAAACGCTCATCGAGTCAGGCGACCAGGCGAATCGATGGAGCCGTGAGAACCTTCGCGGGTGAGGGAGGCTTCAGGATGCGCATCGCAGATCCGGCATTTGTCCGCGCCGCGATCCGTCGCTCCTGGCCACTTCCATTTTCATCTCGCGAAGTTCAGGCCGGAGCGACGTTGAACGACGAAAGCAAATCGCACTCCTTATACGATCCGATCCGGCCGCAGGCCCGGGGGCATGTCGCGTCGTTCGCGGCGTCGATTGCCGCGCATGCGGCAATCGTTGCGATGCTCGTATGTTTCGCATCGCCGGCAGCCCGCGAGCATAGCGAGTGGGTGCTGGCGTATCTGGTCGAAGGCGCCGACGGCAGTCCCGGCCGCAGTGGCGCGAGCGCCGCCGCGTCCGGAGCCGCGCCGACTCACGTCGCGAGCGTCGCGCCCGCGGGCGTGACGCCCGCGACAGCGCCTTCCCACTCCGCGCCGCCGAAGGCGGCGCGCAAACCTCCTCGCCGCGTCGACGACGCCCACGTTGTGCTTGCCCCCACCGCGCCGCAGCGTCCGGTCGCGCTCGCGCGACCGGACACACCGGCGCTTCAACCCTCAGCCGTTTCGTTGTCGCCCGGCGACAACCAAACGGCTAATTCTCGGCCGGCCGCCGCCATTGGCGGCGGCGCGGAACGTGGTGGGGCGGGGTCGGCCGGTGTCGCCATCGGCGGCACCGGCGACGACCCCAATTCCATCGCGCACGCCGACTACGCCAGCAATCCCCCTCCCATCTATCCCGCAAGCGCTCGCCGCCGCGCGCAACAGGGCACCGTCACCGTCAAGGTCCTGATCGGCGCCGACGGCAGTGTCGAGCATGCCGAAATCGCACAGTCTTCCGGCGTCGATTCGCTCGACGACGCTGCCCTCGACACCGTCCGCTCCCGATGGCGTTTCGTGCCGGCCCGCCACAACGGCGTCGCCGTCGAAAGCTGGGTGTTGGTGCCAATCCGTTTCGCTTTGGTCGAGGCCAACGCCAACCTTCGCTGAGTGTTCGGCCCCATCGTGCTTATCCCGACCAGCCGTGATATAAGCGCAATCCGAGGAGGGTACGAAAGATGGCCACGAAAGCTTGTACTACTCTGGCTGTGGCGGGATTGATTGTTGCCGGGGTGATTCTTGCGTCCAATGGCGTACGCGCAATCGAGGTCAAGAAGGATCTCTATAACAACAGCGGTCCCGCCGGCCCCAGTGCTTCCGGTCCTGCCAAGGAAAATCCGATTCCCAAAGCTGCCGCCCAACAGCTCAGCGACACTATCGCGAGCGAGTCCGACAGCTACCTCAGCGACGAGAGCGAGAAGAAATCGTCCGGCAAGGCCTACGTCGATCTCGAGCACGCTGCCTTCAAGTACCTGCCTACGATGAAGGGTGGCAAATGGACCGTCACCGCGAAATTGCAGGCCGCCGAGTACACGCCGTCCAAAAGCGGCGAGGGCAAGGGCAAGCCGACCGGCAAGCAAAGGAGCCTGGTATTCAACTACCGCCTCGATGGCAGCAAGTGGACCGAAGTCGAGCCACCGAAATGGGAAGACGTTGACGCCGGTGCGGCGGCATCCGCCAAAAAGTAGTTGTCTGTGAACCGAATCTATTTCGCCGCGGGATTAACCGGCTCGACGCGACCAGCTTGAAAAAGAAGATACAAGACGACCTCAAGGCCGCGATGAAGAGCGGCGATAAGTTGCGCATGATGGCTTTGCGCGGCGTTCTCTCGGAGATCTCGCGTCTCGAAAAAGACGTTCGCCGCGATCCCAACGATGCGGAGATACTGCAAATCATCAAGCGCGAGCGGGCCAAACGCGAAGAGACGCTCGAGTTTGCGCGCAAGGCCGCACGCCAGGATTTGATCGATCAGAACGAGACCGAGGCGAAGGTCCTCGAATCGTATCTGCCTGCGTCAACCTCGGCCGACGAAGTTCGCGCGGAAATCGCAGCGGCGATCGCGGCGGGCGCGACCCAGATGGGCCCTCTGATGAAGGCATTGCGCGACAAGTTCGGCGCCAGCCTCGACGGCAAGATGGCCAGCGAGCTGGCCAAGGAAGCCCTGGCAAAGAAGTAGCTCGCAGTCAGTCTACAACAATCTTCTGAACAGTCCCGGATACGTTACCACCAGCCCGCGGCCATCCACTTCGATATCGCGCCTGAAATCAGAATCGATCGATTCGTACCGGTAACGCCTGAGCGGCTCGATGCACGTATAGCGCTGCGGATCAGTCGTAATCGTCAGTGCTGGCCACAAGAATATACACAGTAACGATCTCAGCAGATTGCCCCGCCTTCAGCTTCAGCCGTCGAATCGGCAAAGTGTTGGTGAACGGAGTCGCCGACAAATCGATATCGATCGCCCCGGCCAGCTTCGCCAGCCGCTTCCCCGAAGCGTCGGTCCAGTTGCCTTTGCCATCGCCAACGATTTCAATTTTTCGATTGTCACCGACGATGCTGACTTCAGCGCTTCTAACGCGCCAAGATTTGTCGCACCGCACCCGATACCGAAGCGCAAACGCGGAGCCGTCCGCCGATCCCACGACGACAGACTCAGCAACGATCTCGCGCGCCCCTTCGCGCAGAACAAGATGCTCGATCCCTCTTCGTATTCCAATCCTGCCATCGCGCCACAATCGCTTCGCTCATCAGATCAGCCTATCGCACAAAACCCCAGTTTTTCATGCAGTGAGTTCTCATAGTGAGTTCTTAAGTGGGGCGGGCCGCCGTGCCCGCCTTCGCGCCAGCGACCTCCCGCCCTCGCGACATCGCGGTTGACCCTCAAACCCCTTTCCCGCTAGCAGTTGGGGCATAAATGAATACCGAAAAAATCGAGCCCTTCCGCATCGAGGTGCCCGTCGAAGTACTAGCCGACTTGCGCGCCCGTCTCAGCAGCACCCGTTTTCCCGACGAAGTCCCCGATACCGGATGGGAGTACGGCACCAATCTCGCCTACCTGAAGGAGCTGGTCGAGTACTGGCTCACGAAGTACGACTGGCGCGCGCAGCAACGCGATCTCAATCGCTTCGCGCAGTTCAAGGCGACCGTCGATGGGCTCGGGATTCATTTCATCCACGAAAAAGGCAAAGGACCCAATCCGAAACCGCTCCTGCTGATTCACGGATGGCCGGGCTCGATTTACGAGTTCATGCAAATCATCCCGATGCTCACCGATCCGGCCGCGCACGGTGGCAACCCGAAGGACTCCTTCACGGTGATCGCGCCGTCGCTCCCAGGCTACGGATTTTCCGATCACCCGCGCGCTCGCGCGATGAATATACAAGCGATGGCGGATCTGTTTCACAAACTGATGACTGAAACGCTCGGCTACAACCGCTATGCAGTGCAGGGCGGCGATTGGGGCGCGGCAATCACCTCGCGAATCGGCGAGGTGCACGCGGACAGCCTCTTCGGCATCCACATCAACATGATCGCGATTGGCCCCGCCGAAGGCCGCAGCGCTCCCGAGCTAACTCCCGAGGAGAAAGTGTTCCTCGGCGATCTCGAGAAATTTCGCACCGCCGAGACTGGCTACCAATGGATTCAGGGGACCAAGCCGCAGACCCTCGCCTACGGACTCAACGATTCGCCGGCCGGACTATTGGCGTGGATCGTCGAGAAGTTCCGGACCTGGAGCGATTGTCACGGCGACGTCGAAAAGAGTTTCACCCGCGATCAGATCCTGACCAACGTGATGATCTACTGGATCACGCAGACGATTAATTCCTCGACGCGCCTGTACTACGAAGCGCGCCATCATCCATGGCGCCTCAAGCCCGGCACCCGAATCGAGGCGCCCACCGCCGTCGCCCTTTTCCCAGGAGAGTTGGTCCGTCCGCCGCGCCGTTGGGCCGAGCGCGCATACAACATCCGCCGCTGGACAACGATGCCCAAGGGCGGCCATTTCGCCGCAATGGAACAACCAGCCCTCCTGGCCAACGACATCCGCGACTTCTTCCGCGAAATGCTCTGACGAACCCCGACCGAGCGCGCCTCGACCTACTAACTAATTCCCCGCGCCTCCCCAAAAGGGCCTTAGAGCAAAATGGCGTCCTCGCCATTTTGCGACTAGCACTGGGTGCAGGGGTCACCCCTGCCGCCCGCCGCGCAGGCGATTATCTTCTCTTCTCACCAGCTATCGATGTACGGATACTTCTTCCCGCTGCGCGGCTCCGCCGGCGCGCCCGACTTCAATCCCGCCGCAATCCATCTCCGCGATTCCGCCGGATCGATCACGTCGTCAACCCCGAAATGCGACGCATTGTTAATCGCCTTCCCGCGCTGATACATCGTCGCGACCATCTCGTCGAATCGCTTCTTGCGCGCCGCCGGCTCCGCGATCGCCGCCAGCTCGTTGCGATACCCCAGCTTCACCGCGCCCTCGAGTCCCATCGGCCCGAACTCGCCCGTCGGCCATGCCACCGTGAACAGCGGCGCATCGTAACTCCCGCCCGCCATCGCAATCCCGCCCAATCCGTAAGCCTTGCGCAGCACGATCGTAAAAAACGGCACCGTCGCATTCGCCGCCGTCAGGAACATCCGCGACGAATGCCGCACCAGCGCCGTCTTCTCGACTTCCGGTCCCACCATGATTCCGGGCGTGTCGCACAAAAATAAAATCGGAATGTCGAACGCGTCGCACAACTGGATAAACCGCGCACCCTTGTCCGCCCCGTCACTGTCGATCGCCCCCGCCAGATGCTTCGGATTATTCGCGACCACCCCGAACGGATGCCCCTCGATCCTGATGAACGCTACGATCATCGTCAGCCCGAAGTCGCGCCGAAGCTCCAGCACCGACCCGCTATCCGCCATCGTCTCGATAACGTCGCGCACGTCGTAAACCCTCAGCCGATTCTCCGGAATAATATTCCGCAGACAGCCGCTGATCGGCGCACGTCCACTCGCTCACCGCGCCCTGAAAGTACGACAGATACTGTCGCGCGACCTTCACCGCTTCCGCCTCGTCCTCAACCGCGATATCCACGACGCCATTAGGCACCTGCACCTCCATCGGCCCGATTTCCTCGGGACGAAAGATGCCGAGACCGCCGCCTTCGATCATCGCCGGTCCGCCCATCCCGATATTCGATCCCCTCGTCGCGATCACAACGTCGCAGCATCCCAGCAGCGACGCGTTGCCCGCATAGCATCGCCCCGACGTGATCCCGACCAGCGGCACCAGCCCGCTCAGCTTCGGGAAATCGTGGAACGATCGCGAATTGTGAAACCCGCCGTCAGTATCGCCCGGACGCCCGCCGCCGCCTTCCGCGAACAGCACCAGCGGTAATCGCAACTCGCGCGCAATCTGGAACATCCGATCTTTCTTGCGATGGTTCTGATGCCCCTGCGTCCCGGCCAGCACCGTGTAGTCGTACGACATCACGACGCAGCGCGCTTTCTCCGCGCCAAACAAATTTCCGTTGACCGTCGCCAGCCCCGTGACCAGCCCGTCCGCCGGCGTATTCTTGATCAGATCGTCAATCGTGCGACGCCGCCGCTGTGCCGCCACGACGATCGGCCCGTACTCGACGAACGTCCCCGCGTCGCACAGCTCCTCGATATTCTCGCGCGCCGTCCGCTGCCCCGTCTTGCGCCGACGCGCCACCGCATCCGGCCGCGCCGCATCGAGCCCGACTTCATGCCGCTCGATCGCCTCCGCCAGATCAGCCCGCACAATATCGTCATCTTTGGATCGTAATCCCATGCCCGCACCATAATACTAAAAAAGGAAACTCTTCTAATCGACGCCTCGATCCACTATCTTCGCGAAACCCATGGAAGACACCGGCGATCTCGTTCTCTCCAGCCCGCTATCGGCATCACCGCCCGCATTCTCTTCACCCTGATTTTCTTTCTCTCCGGCATCACCCATTTCACCTCGATGCAAAGTTACATCGACCTGATGCCCGCGCCGATTCCATTCCGCGCCTTCTGGGTCGCGATTTCCGGCGTCGTCGAGCTCGCCGGCGCCGCGATGATCCTCTTCAACTACCGCCCGCGCCTCGGCGCATGGCTCATCGTGATCTTTCTCGTCCCCGTCACCATCGTCGTCCACGGCACTGCGATGCTCACGCTGCCCGACCCCCTGATGCGCGCGATCAACGTCTCGATGTTCCTGAAGGGCCTCGCGATGATCGCATGCGCGCTCTTCATCACCCAGTTCGGCGTCACTCGCGCCGACTCTCGTTGAGAACCCTCACACGCATCCCGCCAATCCAGATCACGCGCCCGATAATCTTCACGCTCGGTACTATCATCGATTCGTATTTCGGATTGTCGCTGCGCACCAGCAGCTTCCCGTCCGGCCGCCGCTGGATTCGCTTCACCGTCCAGCCCGCCGTCATGCCGCAGCAGGTAGATTCCGTCCTGTCGAAAGCGCGGCTCCGCCAGGTTCGCCAGTATCAGCCCCCCGTCCTCGACCGTCGGCGCCATCGAATCTCCCACCACCTCGATCAGAATCAGATCGCGCGACTCCGTATGTAACACCCGCTTCACCCAGTCCGCGCGAAACGCGATCGAGTCGACCACCTGCTCGCTGCGCAGTACCCCGTCGCGCCCTGCCGAGAATCGAATCCGGTTGCGCGGCATGAAAATAAAATCGCCGTGCTCCACCGCCCGCGACGCCGCCTGCGTCCCCTGCGATACCTCGGCGCCCGTCGCCAGCCATTCCACCGATACCCGTGCCGCGCGCGCCAACGCCACCAGGTTCGCGACACTCGGCTGTCCACGCCCGGCCAGCCATTTGTAGATCGCGTTGTCGGAAACCCCCACCGCGGTCGCCAATGTGACCACCGATCCAAAAGATTGGATCACCTGGGTAAGCCTCGATCGAAATGCGGCGTCAACCACTGTAGTTGACATAAATCTCCTAACGTGAAATAAGATTCTTAAAGCGCATGATCCCGCCACAAGCAATCCACTCTCAGCTCAAGCCCACTCGACCGCCACCCATCCCAGCGCCAACGCCTTTGCTATGCCCCCGCCACTTGCCGGTTTTCTTCCCCCAACTTGCCGCCGCTCGATTTCCCCGACCACACATTCTTAGCTCAGTTCGCGACCTCGTGCCCGCCGACTCTACTACTTTTCTTCTTCGTTCGTCCGTTCACTCCCAACTCGCGCGGAGGATTTATGGAACCCGCGATCGCTCCTGCTCGTCCCATCGTTGCTAGTCGCACGGTTGCCTGTCTGTGGTGTCACGCGGCGACCACTCCCGCCGACATCATGCGCCATCACGGACTCTGCCGCGCATGTGTCCGTGACAATATCGAGGTCAGTTGGCGGCTGATTTACGATCGCGACAGCAAGCTCGGCGCGATTCCGTCCAACCTGCGGGTCGCGTACGGCTTATGAACGCCGCGTCCAGCCGGATCTCCGCGCATGATCGCGATGCTGTCGCCGGCGCCGCGTTTCAATCCGTTCGCCGTCGTCAGTCGTCATTCGCTTTACGATCAGATCGGCGATTCGATCGGCGTCGACGCCGCCGACAAGCTCATCGCCGATTTCGGCGGACGCCGTTTCTATGTTCCGCGAGCGCCCGCGCCGGGCGATTCGATCACGCGCTCGATTGGCTTGCGCGCCGCGCTCGCGATGGCGCGTACGTTCGGCGGCGATCGGATCTTCGTGCCGGTGACCAGCAGTCACTTGCGCCGCCGCGTGAGAATTGTCGCGATGCGCGCCGATCACGTCAGTATCTCGCACATCGCGCAGGAGCTCCGATGTACCGAGCGCTACGTGTACAAGGTGCTGGCGCTCTGTCGTCCTCCCGACCAGCAGCCGGTGCCCGCTGGCTCCACTCCCACAACGTCCGCGCCGATCGCAGAGCGATTGAAACGTGGACATATCAACCGGCACTCGTGACGCGTACAGCCCTGAATTTTTAGCCGCGGTTGAACGGGTGCTCGCCGACGAGGGCGGCTACTCGTCGAATCCCGCCGACCCCGGCGGCGCTACGAAGTTCGGAATTTCCGCGCGCGCGCATCCGGGACTCGATATCGCGTCGCTGACACGCGACGGCGGCGATGGAAATCTACTGGCGCGAATGGTGGCTGCGTTTCGGATTTGCGCAACTGCCGGCCGCGATCGCCGCCAAGGCTTTCGATCTCGCGGTCAACGTCGGCGCCGTTAACGCTATCGAATGCCTGCGGCGCGCATTGCGCGCGTGCGGTTCGCCGGTGACCGAATCCGGGATGCTCGGTCTCGTGACGATAGTCGCGAGCCGATGCGCCGATCCGCATCGCGCTGATGGCCGCGATGCGCTCCGAGGCCGCGGGACATTACCGGCTGGTCGCGGCGAATCAAAAACACGGCGCCGACTTTCTCAAAGGATGGCTGAACCGCGCGTACCAATAAACGATGTCGTCAGTGTTCTTCACGCCCGAAACGAGAGCAG
The DNA here is from genome assembly GCA_963814715.1 of uncultured delta proteobacterium. GTDB lineage: Bacteria > Desulfobacterota > Binatia > Binatales > Binataceae > Binatus. The sequence continues at coordinate 1,047,332 of CAWFDW010000002.1, read as the reverse complement.
CCCGCGTAGATACTGAAAATGACAAAAGCCTTCTACAGATCGAAAGCGTTCTACGGATGCGTCAGCACGATCATTCTGATCGCCGGCGACATGGCGACCAACGGCGTGTCGCTCGGCAACCTGATGGCGCTGAGCACGGCGGGATTCGCGCTCTACGGCAGAATCGTCGCGACCGCGCCGCTCTCGATCAGCGACCAATCCGAAACCGACGTCGAGGATGCAAAAGCAGATGTTAGAAAAAGCAAAGTTGCTGTCGATGCTGATCGGGGCGACTAGCGTGCTAGCCGCGGGATGCGCGCCGAGGTTCGAGTCGCACATCGACTCACCGGCGTCATCTTCGCCGCACGATGCCGATCGCATTGGCGCCGCTGGATCCTAAGCCGCAGTTGCCGGACGCCGATCAATCGCCATGTCCTAGCGGCTCAGGACTCGCCGCATGCTTCACGCAGGACCAGGACGCGATACGCCAGAAGCGGTTCAAGATTCTCCACGACGATCGCGACTACTGCCGCGACGCATACGAGAAGGCGGTGAAGCGGGTGGGCAGTGAATAACGTGCGGCCGGAAATTGAGGTGGAGCCGAAGAACCTAACCCCTAACCCCTTCCCGAGCGGGAAGGGGAACCGGATTGTTGGGAGTCGCCGAGGGCTCCTCCTCGTCTTGCTCCCCTTCCCGCTCGGGAAGGGGAACCGGATTGTTGGGAGTCGCCGAGGGCTCCTCCTCGTCTTGCTCCCCTTCCCGCTCGGGAAGGGGCCGGGGGTTAGGTTTTTCGCCGCCACCACGCTGCTGATCTCGACGCTCGCGCTAGCCGCAGTCTGCGCCCAGGTGCACGAAACAATGTTCACGCTCGACTGCGCAATCGGACGCACGCCGCTCGCCGGCGAGCTCGCGCCCGACACCGCGATAGCGATCGACGTATCGACCAGCCCGATCCCGCTCCTCTTCCCGTCGCATCGCGCGATCGCGCGATGCGACAGCGCCGGCGTCGTAACGCTCGATATCGAAACGCCCGTCGACACCGGCCTGAGCCAACTCTCGACCCCGCTGAGCACCGCCGCCAGCCACATAACCTATGTGCCCTGAAACCAAAACGCCCGCGAAACAAAAAGGTGAGTCTTATATGAGTCCAAAGATCCAAAACGTCCTGTCTCTCCAAAGTAGGACGGAATTTATTCCGTCACTCCTTCCTGCTCTGCGTCCTCGCTCTCCCCGGATGCGCCCAGCAAGGCGGCGGCCTCCTCGAGCCGACGCCCAAACAAATCATCAGCGGCAAGAATACGATTGTCCCCAGCGCCGCCGCACTCAGTATGGAGGCGACCAACTTCTGCAACGCGCAGGCGCAAGTCGACTACGCCGGCCTGGTCCTGTTTTGCGAAGGCAAGTCCCCGGCGATCCCGCTGTCGATCAGCACGACCTATCAGACCGAGAGCACCCAGTTCTCATGCCAGGTGTACGGCTACACCAATTCGAGCAATCAGCTAATCGTGCCGCAAACCGTGACGCTGGGTAATTGTCCGACCGGGATAGCGCCCGCACCGGTTGTAGCTCCATCGGGAGCGAGTGTGAAGAGTTAGGCGCCGTGGTTGAAGACAGCAACCTAACCCCTAACCCCTTCCCGAGCGGGAAGGGGAACCGGATTGTTGGGAGTAACCCCTTCCCGAGCGGGAAGGGGGACCGGATTGTTGGGAGTAACACCTTCCCGAGCGGGAAGGGGAACCGGATCGTTGGGAGTAACACCTTCCCGAGCGGGTTCCTACGCGTCTTGCTCCCCTTCGCCCGCGGCTCCCTCTTATTCTTGCTCCCCTTCCCGCTCGGGAAGGGGCCGGGGGTTAGGTTGCCCGCATACCGATCACTGCTAATACCGGAGCGACCTGATTGGACCTAGGCAACGCCGCCGGATGGGCCGCTGCTTTCATCGCATTCGTCGCGGTCAACGCGAGCACTATCCAATGGCTGCTCAAGCGCCGCGACGATCAACATCAGCGCGACTCGAGCCGGGTCGACGCGATCTCGAGAACGCGATTATCGAATTGCGCGTGAATCTCCCGCTCGAGTACGTGCGCCGCGAAGATTGGATCAGGTTCAGCGGAACGCTCGACGCGAAGCTGGACGCGATGCGCGAAGAAATGCGCGTGCAGATCGCTGAGGTAAAGGAAAGGTTGTATGCCGGACGCAATTGATATCGAGCAAAAAACTCGCGAGGAAGCGCGCTGGCGGATGCTGCGCGTAGTCGATGCTGGCCGTCCGATAGCGGTCTCGGAGCAGATAATCTGGCGCGTGCTCGCCGATATCAAACTCTCGCTGTCGCTCAACACCGTCCGCCGCGAGCTCGCCTACCTGCGCGACTTAGGCTTGCTCGAACTCGAAGGCGAGACCGGTGAGACCTGGTTCGCAAAGCTGACCGCCAGCGGCGTCGACGTAGTCGAGTACAACTACCCGTCCCCAGCGGGAGTAGCGCGCCCGCGAAAGTATTGGTGAGGGGTGGGGCGATGAGGAAAAAAAAGAGACCGTCTAAGGCGCAGAAAAAGGAATCGACCGCTCCCGGGGAACGGCATCCGAGGCGGGTGCCGATTGATCCGATTCCGTTCAAGACCTGGAAGATAAAGAAGCTGCCGCCGGATTTGAAAAACGAGCTTGACCGGATGTTCAGCGAAGGCACGCTGCATAGCTGCCGACAACTGTCGAAGTGGCTGGGGGACAACGGGTTCGAGATATCGCATGCGGCGATTCACAAGTACGGGCAGAAGTTCGAGCGGCGGCTCGAAGCGGTCAGGCTGGCGACCGAGCAAGCGCGAATTGTTTGCAAGCAATTCAAGGACGATGACGAGGGCATGCAGAAAGCATTGATGAGGCTGGTGCAAACGCAGCTATTTGAGGTGCTCACGGCGGCGAATGAAGTCGAGCAGGCCAGCACGAACGAGGAAGTCGCGACGATCGCGCCGGTGAATATCACGGCACTGGCGCGAAGCGTGTCGGGATTGGCACGGGCCGAAACGGAGCATCGCAAGTGGGCGGAGCGGGCGCGCGCGAACGTGGCGGTGGCGGGGAAGAAGGTCGATGAGGCGCGGGCGAAGGGACTGAGCAAGGACGCGGCGGCGCAGATTAAGGCGGTGCTGTTGGAGATTTAGTGGGGTGAAGAAAATTTGGCGTTTTTCCCCTCTCCCTGAAAGGGAGAGGATTAAGGTGAGGGTCCTTACGCAGCGCGCGTTTTTTGCGCGCGGATCAAGATTCTTTCCTTCGTCCTTGTGTCGTCGCGCCGCTAAGGAACTCGTCGATTGCGTTGAGTACTTCGTCCACATCTGCAAGCACCTGATCGTTCCAAAATCGAAGGACTCGATAGTCCCGAGACTTCAAAAACGAAGTGCGAATTTCATCTTCATGCGAAAGCTCTGCGTGCTGGGAGCCATCCAATTCGATTACAAGGCGCTGCTTTATCGAGCAGAAGTCAGCGAAAAACGGACCAATCGGATGCTGACGCCTGAACTTTACGTGCTGCATCCGGCGGCCTCGCAAGTGTCGCCACAAAATTCGTTCAGCGTCTGTTTGTTCGCGACGCAACCTTCGAGCGTTCCGCTGCGGTGACTCGAGGAAAGGCATGGTGGTGACTATTTGTTATCGCGGAATTCAAAACAAGGCACGTAGGGAACAGAATCTTTAATCGCGCGCAGAAGATGCGCGCTGAGCAAGGACCCTCACCTTCGATCCTCTCCCTTACAGGGAGAGGGGAAGAGAGGAGAGGCATCAGGAACGGAATAGTTACTAACCAATGAACGAACCACTCTCAATACTACTTCCCTACCAGCGCCGATGGCTTGCCGATCAATCGCAAGTCAAAGTCAGCGAGAAATCTCGCCGCATCGGTATCACCTGGACCGAGGCTGCCGATCGCGCGCTTGGCGCTGCCACCACTGGGCGCGCTGGAATCGACGGATGGTATATCGGCTACAACAAGGACATGGCGCTCGAGTTTATCGAGGCGGCCGCGCGATGGGCGCGGCGCTTCAACCGCGCCGCCGAGGCAATCGAGGAAATCGTGCTCGACGACGAGCGCAGCGCGATCCTCGCATACCGAATCCGTTTCGCGTCGGGACACAAAATCGTGGCGCTGTCGTCGCGGCCCGTCGAATCTGCGCGGCAAGGACGGATGCGCGGTTATCGACGAGGCCGCGTTCCATGAAGACTTGCCGGGCCTGCTGAAAGCGGCGCTGGCGTTTACCATGTGGGGCGGACTGGTACGAATAATCAGTACTCACAACGGCGCTCATAATGCCTTCAATGAACTAGTCAGTGAGATTCGCGCGGGTCGGAGGCCATACTCACTTCACCGGACGACATTTGATGAGGCCTTGGCCGACGGACTATACAGAAAAATCTGCGAGCAGACCGAAACCGAGTGGAGCGAGGAGAAGCAGCGCGAATGGCGTCAGCAGATTGTCGACTACTACGGCGACAACGTCGGCGAAGAGCTGTTCTGTATCCCGCGCGCGTCGTCCGGCGCGTACCTCAGTTCCGTTTTGATCGAAGCGCGGATGAAAGCGGGGATTCCGATCCTGCGCTGGGAGATGCCGGCGGAATTCTCGGGGCGTCCCGAAGCGCATCGCTACTCTGAGACGCAAGCCTGGTGCGAAGACAATATCGGGCCGGCGATCGCGCGGCTCGATCCCGCGCGCGCGAGTTTTTTCGGCGAAGACTTCGGACGTTCCGGCGACCTGACCGTAATCTGGCCGCTGCAAATCGATAAGGACCTGACGCGGCGCACACCGTTCGTCGTCGAGCTGCGCAATATTCCGTTCCGCAACCAGGAGCAGGTGCTCTTTTATATCGTCGACCGGCTGCCGCGATTCACGACCGGCGCGATGGACGCGCGCGGCAACGGACAATATCTCGCGGAGACCGCGGCCCAGCGCTACGGCGCGCGAATTGTGCAGGTAATGCTGTCAGAGGCCTGGTACCGCGAAAACATGCCGCGCTACAAGGCGGCGTTCGAAGACGGCACGATAGAGATACCAAAGGACGCAGATGTGCTTGTCGGACCATCGCGCGATCGTGCTCGAAAACGGCGTCGCAAAAATTTCGGAACGCCGCGCAGGCACCGACGGCAAGGGACGTCACGGCGACTCAGCGATGGCAGCGGCGCTCGCGTTCTTCGCGTCGCGCGCGGAAGTGGGAGCTATCGCATACACCGCAGCGCGCGTGATGCCGAAGTGGGAAGGACTCGAATGGAGGGGAAATCCGTTCGGCTCCGCACCGATGGAGGATGAGATGGTCGATGGAAGGGTGCGAGGATTTTGAGCAACTTCATCCGAGCGCAATTACCTCTCCCCCCGGGAGAGGTCGACCCGAGTCCGCGAGCGTCGGGTGAGGGCGTTCGCATTCAGCAGGATGCCAACGCCCTCACCCGCGCGGAGCGCGACCTCTCCCGAAGGGAGAAGTAAGAATCATGAATAGCTACTGGAGATGGAAATGCGAAGAGTGCGGGTACGAGTTTGTACTTGCTATCGTCAGACTACCCGCGGGATGCCATCGATGCGGCGCCGAATGGTTTCTGAAGATCGGCGAAGCTGCGACCAAAGAATCTCGAACTGACTAATCGCGTGGGAGAAAGACAATGACACTCTACGATGCTTACGGGCGCGAAGTTGATACTGGAATGCTGCGCGAGGAACAGGCTGCGCCGACGATGGCGGGAGTCCGAAATATATACTCAGTGATGCATCCTTCGATTGGACTCACCCCGGAACGGCTGACCGGAATCCTGCAGCAGGCCGAGTTCGGAGATCCCTATTTGTATCTCGAGCTGGCCGAGGCGATCGAAGAAAAGGACCTCCACTATCTGGCCGTGCTGAGCACTCGCAAGAATGCGGTCGCGCAACTCGATCTCGTGGTGCGGGCGGCGTCGAGCGGAGCTGAAGATCAGCGCGCGGCGGCGATGGTGCGCGAGATGATCTGCGACGGGCCGATACAACTCGACAGCGTGCTGTTCGACGTGCTCGACGCGGTGGGGAAGGGATTCTCGGCGACCGAGATAATGTGGGATACCTCTGGGAGAGAATGGTTTCCCGCACAGTTGAAATGGCGCGACCCGCGCTGGTTCGCATTCGACTGGATCTCAGGCGAGGAAATGCTGGTGCGCACGCTGAAGGGCGAAATGGTACCGGTCGAGAGCGATGCGATGCCCGCGCGTCCGACGCATTTCGGTGGCGACGGGATCTACTCTTCGATGAATCCGGGAATCGGAATACAGCCGATGACGGCGCCGCTGGCGCCCTATAAGTTCATCACCCATTTCGCGAAGGCCAAGGCGGGACTACCGATACGTGGGGGACTCGCACGAGCGGCAGGGTGGGCATACCTGTTCAAGAACTATGTACTAAAGGACTGGGTAACGTTCGTCGAGGTATTCGGACAGCCATTGAGAGTAGGCAAATACCATTCGGGAGCATCCGAACAGGATAAGACCGCATTACTCAATGCGGTATCGCGAATAGGTACTGATGCGGCGGCGATAATGCCGGAGTCGATGGTAATAGAGTTTACCGAAGCGCATCAGAATGGTAGTTCGGAACTGTATCAGAGCTTTTGTGAATACCTGGATTCGCAGGTAAGTAAGGCAGTGCTCGGACAGACATTGACTACTGAACTACCTAATGGCGGAGGCTCGCGAGCGGCGGCGCAGGTCCATGAGGGGGTGCGACGCGACATCCTGAATGCGGATGCACGGCGATTGGCGGCGACGCTCGGGCGCGACCTGGTGCGTCCGATCGTCGAGCTGAACATGGGGCCTCAAAAGCAGTATCCGAAGATCGAGTTGGGGCTGCCGGATGACAGTGATGTGAAAGTATTCGCGGAGGTGGTCGCGATGCTGGCGGATCGCGGGCTGAGAGTTGGGCAGAAGACGATACTGGATAAGCTGGGAATCGCGGCGGCGGGGGAGGGGGAGGCAGTGCTGGGTGCGAGCAAGGGGACGGGGGAAGGGCAGAGGACTTGATTTAATGTGAAACCCTTCGCGGGTTTCACGCTTCCGCGGCAGGGTTAAACCCTGCACCTTAGTATTAAGAAAGATGCGGGGCTTCGCCCCTGTTCGAAGTTGGTTGGGGGGCGTTTATCGCGGCTGGCGACGTTTGTCGCCAGTCGCTTGCGTTTTGGGTGGGTCAAGGTTTGGTGCGTCGGCGATCTTTTTTGATTTGGCGGCGCGCTCTGCGGCGGTGTTTCATCTCTAAGAAGATGTCGTCGTATACCAATTTTCTGATCGCGAAGCCGCTGTTTGGGAATTTGATTCCGGCGTCGTCCGAGTGGCGTTGGTAGCGATACACCTGGATGCCGTTCCACCATGTGGGAGAGTGATTTCGCGGCGTGCGCAGATCCAAAATCAGTTTGAAGCTTTGCAGGGCGCGCGCGACCAGGTGGTTGGCGGAGCGGGCGGCGCGTTTGTTGGTGTCGTCGATGATGACGACGGCGTCGTCGGCGAGATGGGGGATGGCGAGTGCGAGGCCGTCGTACTGATCGGCGAAAACTGTGGCCGCCGTCGTAGAAGTAGGCGCCGATGCGCGCGGGGGTCCATGGCGCGGCGGCGAGGAAGTCGCGGAAGTCCAGTCGTGGAAGGTGACCTGGCCGGCGGCGGTGTGCGCGTCGAGGGTGCGGCGGAGGGCGTCGGCGGCGCCGTCGAACTGCGAGAAATTGTCGCATGCGAAGATGCGCGCGTGCGGGTTGGAGGTCGCGGCGCCGATCGAGGCTCGCACCTTTGTAGCATCCTACTTCGACGTAAACTTCGCCGGCGTCGAGCGAGGCGACGGCGCAATTGAGGAGGCGGAGCTTGTTCTCGGTCGCCATGCCGGGAACTTCGTCGAGGATGTGCGAGAGCGAGCGATCCGTGGGATGCGTCGAGCGGGCGAGGCGTCGCGCGTCGGGGAACTCGGGCCATTGCGCGCGGCATCGCTCGAGGAACGCGTCAAACTTCATTGTTTTCAGGAAAGTGTTTCGTGCAACGCAGTTAGTCTACCAATACATCGCGGGGCCCATCGGGCCGACCAGGCTCATGCCGTACGGATTGAACATTTCTTCCTGCTCCTCCATATCCTCCATCTGGATGGCCTCGAGGTTCTCTCGTGAAAGCTCGCCTTCCTTTGCCTGGAACTGCTCGTTGAGTTTCAGCTTTTCGTACTGCTGATAATTTTCCTCGGTGCCGATGTACATACATTTACAGTAGACCGGATCGGCCATGTAGTAGTGCAGCTTGCCGGTCTTGCCGAGATAGTAATTGACGTCGAAGGGAACCAGCGTCTCGAGTTGCTTCTGGCGCTCCGGAGTGTCCGCCGGGAGCATCCGGAAGCCGGCCGCGGTGAGCATCGGCTCGATCTGCTCGGCCTGCTGCTCGGGGCGTCGGCGGCTGCTGCGGTTGTATCGAACCGCATCCGAAGAGCGCGGCGGAAAACGCGGCTATCAGCAAGAGGAGGGCGATCGAAATGGTCGGGCGTTGCGGCATTGGTTCCTTTGCGTCGATGCGGCGATAAAAAGGGGCGGCCGTCGCGGGCCGCCCCGTGAAGCGTCAATCAGGGGACGGAGTTGACCGGATTGCCAGCGGCGTCGAACAACGTCAGCGCGCCGGCGCCGTCAGAGTTCAGCGTGACCGACGCGCGGGTCTTGCCGTCGGTGCCAATCAGCGCGAGGCCGGGACGTCCGTCGGGCGTCAGATCCATCCCGATGCGTCCGCGGTTCTCGTCTCCCAGGCGCAGCGTGGGAGTGCCGTCGGTCGCGACGATGATCGACGCGCGCGGATTGCCAGCCTTGTCCATCAGGCCGATGCCCGACTGGCCGTCAGGGGCAACGCCGAGAGTAGCTTGCGGCTTCGCGTTGGCGTCGAAGATCACGACGCGAGCGACGCTGTTGGTGAGTCCGACTTCGATTCGCGGCTTGCCGTCGATACCGTAGATGCCGAGCGCCGGGGCGCCATCGGATCCGACGCCGAGGCCTGCGCGCAAGGCACCGGCCCCATCGAAGACCGCGAGTTGTGCGACGCCTTTGCGGGTGATGTCGAACGCGCCGCGAGTCTTGCCGCGGCTGTCGACCAGCATGAACTTCTGCGCGGTGATCATTCGGGGTGCATTGGCGGCGTCGACGGCACGAGCGGCGAAGAGATGGCCGGAGACGGCGCCTCCTGCGAAGGCGGCGGCGAGAGTCAGGGTAGCAAACCCGATTCGCTCTTTGATGGTCATGATCGCGCTTCTCCTTTCAGGTACCGGTGTTCGTAGGGGCAATTTTTCGTGGTGAAGATTAGCAGGTGGATGATGAAAGGAAAAATGCGGGGAGGGGAGAGCAGGGGAACTTGATTGAATGTGAAACCCTCCGCGGGTTTCACGCTTCCGCGGCAGGGGTGACCCCTGCACCCAGTGTTAATCGCAAAATGGCGAGGACGCCATTTTGCTCTAAGGTTCTGTTCTGGGGTGGCGGCCGGCGCTTGCTTATCTGTGTCATCTTGAGGGCAGCGAAAGATCTCGCCCGCCTGCGCGCAAGAATCGCAGTTAGAATGGGATATGGATGGTCGTCTGGTCTGGTTCCCTCGCCCGTTCGTGGGGAGAGGGTTAGGGTGAGGGACATTTGTGCGGCGCGGATGTCTGGTGCGCCGCACATACGAGGGTAACCCGTTCGGCTATCTGGTGGGGGTAAAGATTTTGCCGCCGACGGGCGCGATTCACTTTAGAAGGCGGCGGTGGGACGGCGGCCCGAGCTTAGCGAGGTAGGGGCGAAAGCTCCCTTTGAGTGCAGCACTTACGATGACGGGGCTGACTTCCGCGCGCGATCGAAGCGATCTGGTAGTGGAGCCCCGTTGCTGCGCGAATATGGGCAGACGGCGGCATGTCGACGGGCGTCGGCGAGCGCTGCGGCTGAATGAATAGCCGCTTTCCAGCCACATTCGTGTTAGAATGATTTGCAGCCGCATCTGACGTCACCCGAGACGGCCAACAGAGTTTTCAACGTGTCTTTCTCGTTCGCCGACGATACCCTTTGTCCCTGCGCCAGGGGCGCACTAACGAAGAACTGTTCTTGCAAGAGGCGAGAGTTTGTTCCCGAGACAGCAATAACCGCGCCCCAAGGCTTTTCTACTGGGCTGAAGGTATTCGGCTGCTACGCTGCGAGCATGGCAAATTGTGGGGGCGTTCTAACAAAAGAGCATCCAATCTCGAAATCAGTCCTGAGTTTCCTCGCGCATGGGGGAAAGAAAATTGGTATCAGTGGTCACAGTCACCAGAAACGTCAGACAATTGATGTGGTCGGAATATCCGGTATATCTCCACACGTTCTCTGCGAAAGGCACAATCGTGCTCTTTCCAGTCTCGACGATGTCGCTGTTCGCTTCATGGTGGCTTACTCTGAGTGCATGGTTCATGTCAGCGGCGGTTCGCACGAAGAGTATCATCGGCTCTTCAACGGGTTCGATATTGAGAAATGGATGCTTAAGGTTCTATGCGGTGTGATGGCGGGGGGTCTTTGGCCAGCTGTTCCGCGTCGTCAATGGACTGTTCCTGATGAATGGCTTGAGGTCCTTTTCGGAAACGGGCGGTTTCCGCGTCTGTGTGGTTTGCATTTTCCGAAAAAGCCGCCAAATCGGCCGTTATCGAGGAGTTCGATTTATCATAAACCGCTCTATGCGAAGGGGTATCGGACTGATCCCAGCGGTTTGCCGCTTCTGTCTGCCACACCAAACGCAATGCTTGTCGGAATCGAGGTCACGATCCTAAATCTCTGCTTACACCTTTATACTTGGCCTCCGCGGTGGATATCGGGTTCCGACCAGAGTCTATCGCACCGAAGTAGGATGATTCGATTCTTTCATCATGATGGTTTGCCTACCGCATTCCTGCATTTGGGCTGGAAAGAAACGCCGCCCACGTTCAAGGGGCTAAAGGGAAAGCGTAACGAAAAAGCATTCTCAGAGCAGGACGCTCGGCGAGCAGAAGACCGTTTGCTTCAAAGAGGGAAGGCCGATCCTATAGAGCTATCGAAATATAGTTGAACGAGTTGGTTTTCCACCAGTTTGTCCTGCGTCATCAGACAGGGAGGGTGCGAACGCCGCGTCATTCGGGGGGGCGATGCCGTTAGATGCGCCTGATCACCTTGGCAATCTGGTGACTTCGACTGCTTCGACTCCTTGTTTACGGCGAAAGTGAGAGCGATAAGTCTTGGTGCGGGAAGGCTATCATTCTGAATCACGGAAAATTTTGTCCCTCACCCGACGCGAATGACGCGCGTTGACTGCGTGTCTGTGACACCTCCCCACGTACAGCGAGGCGAAGAAGGAGCCTGGTGGAGGCGGTGTTAGCGGCGATGCGCTCTTGAATGACAAGAGGCAGCGGCGGGCACGGCGGCCCGCCCCACTGGAGAAGGAAATGCGTAGCAAAATTTTGAATCGTGCAGGTCCTGCCCATCACCGAACGGAAAGAAGCGCAGGTTAATTCCAGGTGCCAACGATGTTGCTGGCCCATGGACAATTCCCGTTATTGACCTGCCCGCTCTCGGGAGAGGTATATCCCCAGCAAAAATGGACCACCGTTTGGCTTGCGTTGGTCGCACAAACAGATGCGGGAGGAGTGGGAAAATTGCATTCCCAGCCGTCGCTGACGTCGGCGGCTGTGCCTCCGATCGAGAGTTCGTAGGCGGTAGCTGCTTCTTTCGCCTGGTCCACGTTATAGGTGCCGAGCAGGTTGCAGTCGAAATAGTTTTGTCCCACGCCATTGGTATGCTGCGTCTCGCAGGCGCCTGACGGGCACAGCGGGTGTCCGTTGCAAAGAATCGGGGTCGCGGTCGCCGTCGGGGTCGCGGTTGCGGTCCGCGTCGCGGTTGCCGTGGCCGTGCTGGTCGCAGTGGCAGTTGCGGTCGGCGTGATCGTCGCAGTTGCGGTCCGCGTCGCGGTTGTCGTGGCCGTGGCAGTGGCAGTTGCGGTCGGTGTGATCGTCGCGGTTGCGGTCGGTGTCGCGGTTGCCGTGGCCGTGTCGGTCGCAGTGGCGGTTGCGGTCGCCGTGATCGTCGCAGTTGCAGTTGCTGTCGCCGTGTCCGTCGCGGTCGCCGTGTTGGTGGCGGTTGCGGTCGCCGTGGCTGTATTGGTGGCCGTCGCAGTTGGAGTGGCAGTCGCAGTAGGCGTGATCGTCGCAGTTGCGGTTGCTGTTGCCGTGTTAGTCGCGGTCGCCGTATTCGTCGCCGTAGCAGTTGGAGTATCCGTGGCCGTTGCGGTTGCGGTCGCTGTAGTGGTTGGTGTTGCAGTCGCGGTCGGAGTTGCCGGCAGCCCGCTAATCGAACCGCTGAGGCTCACATTGTGCGGGCTGCCCGGATCATTTCCGATACTTACCGCCATGCTCGCGGTTTTGGATCCGTTCCCAGCCGGCGCAAACGTCACCGCTATCGTGCAAGCCGAGTTGGCTGCCGCCTGCGATCCGCAGGTGCCGCCCGTCACCGAGAAATCGCTCGAGTTAGTGCCGCTGAAAGCCTCGCTCACCGATAGGGCGAATGCCGACAGGTTCGTTACAGTCACGGTCTTCGTCTTCGCCGGTATCTTCGCGGTCAGCGCACCATACAAAAGCGTGATCGGCGCGACCTTAGCCGGAATCGTTGGTCCGGTGGTGAATGAAACCATGTACGGACCGAACGGGTCGGGGCTGTCGGTGACCGTCATCGCCGCCGATTCGGTACCCAGCGCGGTCGGAGCGTAAGTCACAATCAGTGAGCAACTCGTCTTGGCCGCCAGCGTCGAGGTGCAGGTGCCGCCCGTGACACTGAAATCACCGGCGTTCATTCCGTTGAAGCTCGGCGGGAGGGCCAGCGATACCGCATTGGTCTGATAGTTGTGCACCGTGATCGCCTTGGTCGCCTTGGATCCAATCTTCACGCTGCCGAACGCGTAGCTGGTCGGCGTGACCGTCATGTCGATCGTGCCGGTACCGGTAAGCGCCACGTGCTGCGGGCTGGTCGGAGTGTTGTCGTTAACTGATAGCGTCGCGCTTCGCAGACCGAGCTGGCTCGGCGTAAACCCGATCGTAATCGTGCAGGTGCCCAAATGCGCCAGTCCGCCCGGCGGGCAGGTGGTGGCGCCGGTAGCCGCGAATTCAGAATCGTTCGAGGTCACGTTGCCGACGAACAGCAAGTTCGTGCCGGTATTTCGGACCGTGATGTTCTTGGTGATGGTGTCGCCGACGGGAGCGCTGCCCATCGCGAGCGATGCCGGCACGGAAATCGAGGTTGTCGGCGTCGCCGTCGGCGTGGCGGTTGCAGTCGCGATATCCGTCGCGGTGGCCGTTGCGGTCGCGGTGTTTGTCGCAGTTGCGGTCGCAGTAGCCATCGCGGTTGCGGTCGGCGTCGGCGTGGCTGGAGGCAGCCCGGTTAACTCAAACGCGCCGATATCGCAGTCATTCTGCGAGCCTTGCGCATCCGGTCGCGGTTCGCCGCGCTGATCGGTCGCCGGGCAATTGGCGATCGGAATCGCATCGACCGCAATACTCCCCGATGGCAGCGCGACGGTCTCGGTCGGCCCGCCGTTATTCGCCAGCGCGTTGGTGCCAAGGGAGCCCGAGGCGTCGACGTTGTCGCCGATCGTCTGGCCGTTGTCGGCAGTGCTGTTCCCGAATCCGCAACTTGCGTCGTCCGAGATGTTATACCCGCTGTGGCTGCCGAAGTTGATCGTGTGGCCAGGAAGACAGCTATTGACGCTGGGGGCGGTCAAGATGCTGTTGTTGACCGTCGCGGTGCCAGCACGATTTCCGATGCTATCGCCGCCGAAGCCGCCGGGGCAGCTGGTGGGGTCGGGGTTGGTCACGAGGTTTTGAGCGAAGGTGCTGTTGGTGACCGTCAGCGTGTTACCGTTATAGATGCCGCCGCCTATGCATTGCGTCTGGTTGCCGTAGAAGGTGCTGTTGGTGATCGTCAGCCCGCCATCATTGCGGATGCCGCCACCACCGAAGTTGCTAACGTTGTTGGAGAAGGTGCTGTTGGTGACCGTCAGCGTGCCAGAATTGGAGATGCCGCCGCCGCCCCCGTTCGTGCCGAGGTTGCCGCTCGTGTTGTTGTCGAAGGTGCTGTTGCTGATCGTCATCGTGGCACCGAGATCATTGAAGATGCCGCCGCCTGACAAGTCCACAACGTTGCTGGAGAAGACGCAGTCGGTGACCGTCGTCGTGCCCTGATTACGAATGCCTGCGCCAAAGTTGGTTGTTTTGCCGTTGGAGATCGTCAGGCCCTTCACGGTTAGGTTGGCGCCGGAGTTCACGTTCATAACCTGAACCGAACTGTTGCCGTCGACGTCAATCGACTGACCCGTCCCGTCGATCGTGAGTGTATGCGCAATTCCCGGCAGCGTGCCGGCCAGCGCGATCTTGCCGGTGACGCTGAATGTGATGTCGTCGTCGCCGGTGCCCGCCGCGCAGTTGTTGTCGGTGTTAGTGCTCATCGAGTTGGCGTTCTCGATCGCGCCGTTCAGGCTGCATTCCGAACTGTTGCCGGGGTCGTCGAGCGTGTCGACAACGATTGAGTTTTGACTTCTGAGCCTGGGTGCGAAGAATGTCAGGCTGGCCGGAATCAGCACGGCGAGCATGACGACGATGAACTTCAGCGAAGTCCGCGCGCTTGAAAGACCGGTGAGCCTGGAAATTGTGGCGAGAAAAATCGAGCGGACGGCAACCGCGGTACGGCGCATCGGACAGCCCCTCCCCATTCGGCAACGGTCAGGACGGTGCCTTCACTACGAGCCGCCGATTGCCACGCCGTTGTTTAGCCGATCAGCGCGTGCAATGTCAAAGTACAAATGCTCCAAACGGGTTAACACTTAACTAACAGCGATAGGACGGGCGGGACACATGGAATGTGTCTCCAGAGTGTCTAAGCAGAGCAAACGCGAGCGGATGCCAGGGCTCCCAGATTTAGGAGACCTTCCGGCACGGCGGCCCGCCCCACTGAAATACGAAGCTCACACCTGGTTGTAGCGGGCAGCATCGAGCTGGAGGTTTGTTCAGGTTCTGGGGCGTCGTTAAACGTACATTAAGATGATCTCATCGACGACATTTTCGGGTTTTTGGAGTCCGGAAACGTTCATTGAAAAAATTGCCGGTTTCTTTATTCCGTGGTCGCGTTTGTCGATTTTCATTGGGAAGAAAAAGGGATTCTTTCGGGCTTTTCTGGCGATAAGCCGTTGGCATCTTTGATGCTCTACCTCTCTACTGAGGTGGCTTACTTATGAAACTCAATCGGAAATTAATGACGGGGTTGATTGGCCTCGCTTTGATGGCGGCTCCTCTCACGGCCGCAGCCAAGGACGATAATAAAGGCGGCAACGATGCCCATCAGGCGCAGGCTCAATCGCATTCTAATGAGTCGCATGGCGACGCACATCATGCCGAACAGGCGAATCATAATGAGGCGCGCGGCGGACAGCATGAGGAACGCGCGCAGCACGAGGAGCGCGCCCCCCAGCATGAGGAGCGAGCCCAGCATGAGCAGCATCAGGATCGCGTCCAGCATGAGGCGCGCGTCGAGAACCGTAACGATGTCCGTGCCAGCCGCAACGAAGCCCGCGATGATCGGCAGGACAACCATGAAGCGCGCGTGCAGCATAACGAGCGCGTCGAGAATCGCAACTTCGCGCCGGCGAATCGCGACGACGTCCGCACTCATCGTGAAGCCCGCGCCGACGTGAATGAGCATCGTGACGCGCGCGAAGATCGTCACGAGGGGCGCGACTGGAACCATGACGGCCGCGACTGGAACCATGACGGTCATGACTGGAACCATGACAATCGCGGTCGCTGGATCTACGGTGATCGCGGTCGCGATTACGATCTCGCTTTTGACCCTGACTACGATCGCGAATACGCCAGCGGTTGGGTGATGCCGTACGGCTATGGTGGTGGAGCGTGCGCATGGGCGCGTCATCTGCGAGCCGTCTATCGGCACGACCTATACACCGGGCATCCGGCGGCTGCTGAGTCGCTGATCTATCAGATGCATCGCGCGGAGCGGCGATGTGGTGGAGGAGTGTACGGCTACAATACCTATAACTACGGATACTAGATTTTCGGAGTCTTCCCGGCTCTGACTAAGGAGCCGTTGCGCGCCCCGTCGCCTCCCGGCGGGGCGCGTGTCTTTTTTGGGGAGCAGAGAATAATCGCCTGCGCGGCGGGGCGGCGGCATCCGAGGAGAGGTCGAAAGTCCGAGATTAACCTTTGACTAGGGACAACTATTGGGCCGGCTTGGCCGCTGCGGGAACCGCGTTGGCTGCGGGAACCGCGTCGGCGGTGCCGCCAGAATCGTTCCGCCCCGCCTGTTTGACCTCATGCTTCACTTGCCGGCAATCGGCGCGGGATTTCTCATCGCCGGCTTTGCAGGCCTGCTTCGCGGACCGGCCTGCTGAACGGTCGTCGCGCCGGTCGTCGCGCCGGTCCATGCCATTGGTCTGTGCGGACGCCGGCGCGATGCCAGCGAGCATCACCACGGCAGCCAGGACACCAACGCTTCTCCAAAACTTTATCTTTAGTCGCATGCGGTTCTCCTTTGGTGCGACCCGGCGGTTTTCAGACTACAGGGCCAGGACGCTCCGAAAATCGGACTAAGACATCAATTTTCCACCGCGAAGGTCACGTCTGTGTTCCAGGTGATATCAACTTTGTCGCCAACTTTGACCTGATCGAACACGGTCGGATCGACGACAAGTCTGCTGTATTTAAATCCGTTCGGACCAACGAAGGTGATCGATGACGCGTCCTTGTCGATTGTGTCCACGGTCGCGGTCATCGTCCGCTCAACAACTATCGTGCCCCTGGGCTGAACTTCCGCTCCGGACATTTGGGACGCGCTAGCGGTATCGACCGCTGCTTCGCCCGGCGGCTTCATTCTCACCGAGACATTGTTGTTATACGTCACCGACACCTTGTCCCCTACCTTGAGCTCATCGAACCGCTTCGCGCTCTGGGGCACGTCGAGCGACTCGAACTTGCCATCCGCCGTCTTGACGTTCAGCACGCGCTTGTCATGATCGATGGTCGCGACGGTGCCCGAAAGGGTGACGGTGTGTGTCGGGAGTTGTTTGACTTGCGCCCAGCTGGGTAGAACGAGAGCCAAGACCAACCCGGATGCTCCCAGAATCGCGGCTACTGGCTTCATATGTTTGTCTCCTTTTTGAGTTTCCAAACTTGAGCTTCTCTCATTGTGTCTCAGTCGTATCCCAGGACCTTGAGCACCGCCGTAGGTGCGCCATTCTCTAAACTGGCAATTGCAGACTCTACTGCTGGCAGACGCCGGTAGCGGAGACGACGTACCACTGGATGATAATCCACTCACGCATGGTGAGTTCGGTCTGCACGTTAGTCAGTCTTGATTGGCATTTTGAGACGAGATTGGAACTCGCCGTCTCGGTCAGATTGTCGGGCGATGTGAGATGAAGAATGCCGTAGTCGCCAGCTTCAGCGGTGACGCTCTGGCCTCCTCCGGAACGGTCGCTGATGGCGCTGGATCGGAGCACAACGCAGCCGGAGAGCGCGACGCACATCACCACAAGAGCGATCACAAGCGTTTGCATCTGAACTTTCTTCATTTCCTTTTCCTCTTTTGAAGCGAAACGTTCTTAACCCTCAATCACTGGCCTATCGGACAATCACTGGCCTATCGGAATCAGTTCTACTCTGCGATTCTGGGCTCGACCCTCGGCAGTATCGTTGCCCGCAACAAAGTTAGTTTTGCCGAAGCCCTGGGCTACGAGGCGGTCCGCGGCAATACCCTTGCCCTCTAGATACGTCGCGACGGCGTCGGCACGGCGCTGGGAAAGCCGCATATTGTATCGTTCCGAACCGATCGCGTCGCAGTAGCCGTTTACATTCACCCTGGTATTCGGGCTCGATCTCAGAGAGTCGGCAGCCTCATCGAGCACCGGCATGTCTTCGTCGCGGATTTTTGCTTTGTTAAACGCGAAGTGGACTCCGCGCAGCACTACCTTCTGCGCTACCGGAGGTGGTAGTGGAGGCGGAGGTGGCGGCGGCGGAGGAGGAACGCACTCAGCACTGGCCCACACCGAATAGTATTGAAACAGGACCCACTCACGGAACTTAAGCTCGGAGGTTACGTTGGTCAGGATGCCGCTCTGACACGCGCGAACGAGATCGGTATTCGCGAACTCCGTGAGTCCTTCCGGAACGGTCAGATGCAAGATGCCGAAACTGCTCTCCTTGCCGTTGACCCGCGGCCCGGACCCGCTGCGATTACTTATGGTGCTAGACTGGAGGACTATACAGCCCGAGACCGTTAAACAGATGAGAAAGACTGTCACGATCAGAACGCCACGGTACTTCATGACTCACCTCGTCTTCGAGGCTCCCCTGGCCAGAACGCAAAGGCCGCGCCTTTGGCTCTGCGCGCGCACGGGAACCTTTTACCCGGTCATTGTTCAGTGACCCTACTTCGGGGCCATTTTTACGACTACATATCCAACTCCCTAATCTGGTTATCTAGGGAACAAATGGTTTAGATCGGGGGCGAAGTTTTCACGATATGACGGAGGCCCGGAATACCATCGAGCAAGTTGATTCCGTACGGCTACGGACGGCACAACTATGTGTGGTTTGCTACGGTCAGCGTTGTAACACTCCCGCAGCGCTCCTATTGGGGCTCGGCAATCGGCTTCGCTGAGGGAAGGCTCTCCCCTAGGACAAGGCGAGGTTAGGATTCATTCTTACCTATGGCTTGTCCGGTGGAGAAGAAACATTTGCGTAACCGGTCCTTCCACCCGCCGCGCAGGCGATTAAGTTGGGGAATTGTGGAGGATGTGTGCTTTGCGGAACTCGGGGGAGTTCGGACGGGATACCACTTCGGGTTATGCTTCGTGTGACAAATAGTTTACGCGCTACCTGACTCCGTTCTCCGTTTTGGCTGCATACTGTCGCGCACGATCGGAAGTCTGCTGTCTCAGGTGGGCGAAGGAGAGCCAGTTGCGGCCTGGGTTCGAACGCGCGCGATTTTTTCGCTGATTGTTGCGGGCGTGTTTGTGGCCGCTGTGCGCGCGGGTGATGGGGCGCGCTTTGCGGATCGGGTGCTTGGGCAGATCGATTTCGTCAAGAACCAGGTCAATTTTGTCGATGCGATTGGAATGAACGCGCCGGCCGGGGTCGCAATCGACAAGGCCAACGGTCATGTGATTGTGGCGGACTCGCAGAATAATCGCGTGATGGGCTGGAAGAGCGCGGCGGCGTTCGCGGCGGGCGGCGCGGCGGACATTGTGATCGGGCAGCCGGATTTCAATTCGTCGGGATGCAATCAGAACGGCGTCTGCGCCGGACGCGACGACGCTATGCCGGCCGATCGGCGTGGCGTTCGACTTGGCGCATCGGGTGTACGTCGGCGATACGCAAAATAACCGGGTGCTGGTGTATGACGATCCGTTTGCGGCGCTGGCCGGCTATGACCATCAGGCGAGCGACTTCGCGGCGAGCGTGGTGTTCGGGCAAGCTGGGGAGTTTCGTCGCGAACGGCGCGAATGAAGGTGGGACTCAGCGCCGACAGCCTGGACAGTCCGCAAGGCGTGGCGATCGACGCGACCGGGAACCTGTTCGTAGCCGACGTGAACAATAATCGCGCGCTGGTTTTTTTCTCGCCGATTCCGATGACGAAGGTCGACAGGGACGCCGGGGAATTTCGGCGACGCTACCGCCGACGTGGCGATTGGGCAGCCGGACCTGGTCAGCGGCGCTTGCAACCGGGGCGGCGGCGCGACGCTCGACGAGTTTGTGCATCGCGGGATTTTTCGGGGTGGGGATTGCGGTCGATGACGGCGACAATCTGTATGTCGGGACACGCTGAATAATCGGGCGCTCGAATACAACGGGCCGTTCGGTTTTGGCGCAGACCAATAACGTCGACGCGGATCTGGTCTTCCAGGGCAATAACCTGGCGCAGCCGTCGGGGGTCGCGGTCGATTCGAATCAGAATTTTTACGTTTCATCGGAAGTCGCACAACCAGGTGTACGAGTACACGCAGCCGGTGCCGCTGATGCGGACGCGACCTGCTCAACCTTCAGATTGGGCCCGGCGCGCAGAATCCGAATGCGGCGTCGCTGCAATTTCCGATGGGGCTGGCGATCGACGGGGTCAACAATCTGTACGTTGCCGATCAGGCGAACAATCGGGTGCTGGAGTTCAACGAGTTCGGATCGCCGGGCAACAAGGTGGCCAACGGCGCGGGCGGACAGATCGATCGCGCGCATAACGGGCTGAACCTCGTCGATGCGATTGGCGAGAACACGCCGGGCGGAATCGCGGTGGATGCGACGTCACAGCCGCCGCATCGGCATGTGTATGTCGCCGACACCGCGAACAATCGCGTGCTCGGGTGGAAAGACGTCGACGTCGTTCGTCGCGGCGCAGCCGGCGGATATCGCGATTGGGCAGCCTGACCTGTTCTCGTACCGATGCAACAACGGCCTGGCCGCATCGGATGTGGCCGGACTCGGGGCGGACAGCCTGTGCGGACCGGAGCGGATGGCGGTCGATCAAAATGGAAATCTGTACGTGGCGGATTCGGGCAACAATCGGGTGCTGGTGTACAACACGCCGCTCAACGTATCGAGCGGCGAGCCGGGCGCGGGCGACGGGACGGCGGATTTCGTCTACGGACAAGCGGGGTCATTCACGACGCGGAGCTGCAATCCGAGCGGTGCGAATGCGACGACGTTGTGCAATCCGTCGGCGGCGGCGCTCGACGGTGCCGGCGACATCTATATAGCGGACGCGGGGAACAGTCGCGTGCTCGAGTACGCGACGGCGGGCAATCCACCGGTCGCGTCGGATGCGATTGCGAGTCGAGCGTACGGGCAGGGGGCAGTGTCGGACTTCTCCGACACGCAATGCGCCGACGGCGTTGCTGGCGATCCGTCGGCGAGCAATCACGCGATGTGCAATCCGGGCGGTGTGGCGATCGATGCGTCGGGGGATCTGATAGTTGCCGACTCGGGCAACAACCGCGTAATCGAAATCGACGCGCCGCTCGGAGGCACGCAGGATGCGACGCGAGTGTTCGGGCAGGGCGCGGACTTTACGGCGTCGGGATGCAATCGGCATGCGATGGCGCCGGGCGCGTCGACGCTGTGCGGCCCATTGGGATTGACGATCGACGCGATCGGAAATCTGTGGGTGGCGGACGCGAATAACGATCGCGTGATCGAATACGCGGCGCCATTTGGGTCGGATACGGCGGCGGCGATGGTGCTGGGGCAGGGCGACAGCGGCAACTTCACGACCGCTGGATGCGACAACGGAATCGCGATTGGCGACCTGTTCGGGACTTGGCGCTGACAGCTTGTGCGCGCCGACTGCGGTGGCGGTGGACGCGAATATCGATCTGTTCGTGGCCGACGCCCAAAACAATCGATCGATGGTCTACGACGGCATCCTCGCGACGCCGACGCCGACTGCGACGGCTACCGCGACTGCCTCTGCCACGACGACCGCGACCGGGTCGGCGACTGCAACCGCGACGGCGACTGCAACGGCGTCGGCGACGGTGACTGCGACTCCGACGGCGTCGCCAACCCAGACGCCGCAAGCGGGAGGCAAGCTGAAGCTCCAGCCGAAGTCGATAAAGTTCGGCACAGTTGCGGTCGGCAGCCATTCAAAACCGCATCAGCTGAAAATCAAGAACGCAGGGACGGTAACAATGGACGCGGCAGTGCCAATCCTGGGCACGCCGTTCGTCGTGAACGGGGGACAATTCGTCGTCAGTCCGCATGGAACGATGGCGGTGGCGATCGAATTCGCCCCGACGGTGAAGGGCAGCGTGCGGGCGGTGCTCGAAATACAGAGCAGCGACCCGAAGCATCGGACGGTCAAGGTCAAGGTGAGCGGCGTCGGCAAATGAGTCCCGGGCGGTCAGATTTGACCGCAAATCGAAGGCAGTGTCCTAACTGGCAACGACTCTCCTAAGTGCGGAGTGCGAGTGTCCTAATTCTTGAGTCGCGGATCGTCGCTGGCGATACATCGCTGATTCGTCAAAAAGACATATCGATCGCTTGCATCCCCGACACTTTCAGAGGGGGCGATCCAAGTCTTATGACTTTCCGCTGTGTCCTGAAGTCTGGCTCGGATTTTCTCGCACGCGGTTCGCGTCTCGTATACGCGATCAGCGCGATCCCACTTAGATAAAGGCACGCTGCCGTCGATCTCCGCTTTCTCACCGTCCATCACTACTGGCGGCATCAGCAGGTACCAGCCTACAAGTGCGAGCGCGGCTGCGTGGCGGCGCTTCATGAGGTACCGCCACCAGCTTGTGGCGGACTCTGCATTCGGCGCTCGATTTCTTCAGCGTACCTCTGCAAGCGCCGCTTCTTCGCCATCCTGTAGCCGCGCTCACCCACCAGGAACGCCAGGAACATTGACAATGACGGCGCGGAGTCGAGAGGCCAACCCCGCCTGTCAGTGATAGGGATCAGGATTAGGCCAAGAACGAACAAACCCGCTGCTAACAGGTACCAGTTAGCGACCTGCAATGTGAATGAGCGTGGCTTCATGCTGGCTTGTCTTTCCCCTTTTTGGCCGCAGCCGCGAGCCGGTTTTCCGTGCAGTGGCATCCGAACTTTCAGAAAGACCTATAGCGCGAGATTCGGCGCAGCTACTTAGTTCTTGATGCTATTGCAGTAAGGGTGAACCCAAGCGCCGGCACTGGTTCAGTTTGACTAAGGGAACCCCAATGATTTGTAGGTGTCGGCAAGTTTCTTTTGCTGGTCGCACTCATCCGGTATAGTCAGAGTGGATACACCGCTGATATTCGTCCTGAGGAGGGGTTTCATAACCGACCCCGCCGGGTGGCGTTGAAAATGGGCCGCCAAGAATGAGCGACGAACAAGCCGAAAATAATAAGCTCGGCATCGCGAGCACGACGATACAGATTGACCTTTGCGTGGGGCTCAGCATATCGTCCGAGGTTCGCAGAAGCGCTCTCGCATGCCCCGTGACACTAATCTGTTAGTGTACAAAGTTCTACAGATCGCCATCGGGGAGGATGTAGAGCCGGAGAAGCCCGACGATGGCAAAGACCCCGCTGCGGTCGCGCTCGGGCGCAAGGGCGGCCTCAAGGGCGGCAAGGCGCGGTGGAAGGGCGTTTCCAAAAAGGAGCGTTCCGAAATAGCGCGCAAGGCCGCCCGAAGTCGCTGGCGCGCTACCAAACGATGATCATTGTCCGCTTGGCGCGGATGCCGGGCACCATACTGCACAGTGATCTTTGCCCGTGACGGTCTTCAATCGGCGGGAATTTTGGAAGCAATCTATTCACCTTAGCCATAAAATCCGGCGACCGCTCGTGTGCTGATTTGGGCGAATCAGGACAGTACCGTCAGGGCGGTCATATTTGACCGCAAATCAGAGAGTTTTGGTGCTTTTGGGACGGCGTCTTTTAGATCGCTGTGATCAATTTCCTTGTCTTAAAGCGGGCGTAATGATACTACGTCGTTAGCTTATAACTTTGTGCCCTCGATAACCCGGGCTTTGCCGTGGGTGGAAAGTTTTAAGTCTCACAGGGGCTGTTCCAGAGGGAGGAACACAATGTCTTTTCGTAATTCGGGCGGTTTGCCGCGTGCGCGGCGGACTGTCGCGGCCGTATTGGTCGGGGCAGTCGCATTATTGGCCCTCGTAGTCATCACGTTTGGATCGCGAATCGGCGCGTCCGTATCGACGCCGCCAACAGCTATCGGACCGCAGTCCGCATCCTCGAATCCCTCCCCCATCGGCGCTGCGACCAAAGCTGAATCGATCGCGAAGGCCAAGAAGATGGCCGGCACGATGGCCAGTTACTTTGAGAAGAACGAGGGACAGACCGACGCGAGCGTGAAGTACCTTTCGCGATCGGGTCGCTACTCGCTGTACCTCACCGACGACGCAACCACCGTCATCTCGATGGTTGGCGGGCAGGTTCATAAAGGGCCGGCCGTCGCGATGTCGAATCCGCCGGCCAAGCCCGATGAAGATCGGCTGGTTGAATCCGACGTGCGAATCCGGCTGGTCGGCGCGAATCCTCATCCGGCGGTGACCGGATTGGAGCCGCTGCCGGGCCGAGTGAACTACATGATCGGCGGCAGCAAAGTGAATTGGCATACCAACATCCCGACCTACGGGCGGGTGAAATATACGGGCGTCTATCCGGGGGTGGATATCGTCCATTACGGAATCGGCGACACGCTCGAATACGACATCGTGGCGGCGCCGGGCGCTGATACGTCGAAGATCAAGCTGGCAGTCGAAGGCAATGCAAAGACGGTGATCGACGCCGACGGCAATCTGCAGATCGCAACTGCGGCGGGCGTCGTCGTGATGCACAAGCCGACCATCTATCAGCAGGACGCGAACGGCGCGCGCACGCCGGTCGGACGGCGGATTCGTGCTGGCGAAGGACGGTACGATCCGGGCCGGGATTCCAGCGGCGCGAAGTGCAGCTGCAGGTTGCGAAGTACGATCATTCGCGCGAGCTGGTGATCGATCCGGTGGCGGCGATCCTCATTTACTCGACCTACATCGGCGGCACGGCGTCGAGCAGGGGTCCGGTGAACCTCGAGCAATTCGGCGCGGTCACCGGCGGCAATGCGCTGACGGTCGCCGACGTTGGATTGGACGTCGCGCTCGACTCGACCAATCAACGCGTACGTGACGGGTATCGCGTACTCGAAGAATTTTCCGGTGACGCCGAGTGCATTCCAGATCGACGTTGAAGGGCGCGAACGCGCAGCCGAACACCAACCCAAACGTGTTCGTGGCGAAGTTCGATACGACGATGTCCGGCAGCGCGTCACTGGTATGGGCGACGTATCTCGGCGGCGCAGGCGATATGGCTCCCGCTGACGCCGGCCATGGCAACGGCGACCTGGGATTTGGAATCGCGGTGGACGCCGGCAATCAGCCGTTCGTCGTGGGTCAGACCTACTCGTCCGGTGCTGATTCCGCGACCGGCGCAGGCACCGGATTTCCGGGGACGTCCTTTTGCGGCACGTTCGGACAGACCAACAACCAGGGAGCTACGTTCACCAACGTCGGATTCATCTCGAAGCTCAACTGCGACCGGCAGCGGGCGTGATCTTCTCCTGCTATATCGACGGATCGGCAAACGCGACCGAGTCGCGAGTCGTGCTGTTCCCGGCAGGATGCGGCGCGAGCGCCGGAACGCAGTGCAAAGCGTACATGTCGGGATGCGACGCAGAGCACGATCGCGCAAGGATTCCCGGGCACTGCGAATCGTTTCCAGAGCGGACCTGCGCGCGACCGGCGGCAAGAGCAACGCGACCTTTATCGTCGTGCATGAAGACGGCCAGTCGCTCGACTACGCCACACAGTACGGCGGCAGCGGCAACGGAACCAATGCGGACGCGGGAATCGCGGTGGCGGTTGACGCCAACGGCGACGGCTACATCACCGGCGCGACGTTCTCCACCGATCTGATCGCTGGTGAATGCTGCCTTCAGCACCTACGAGGGCGGCGGCAACAGTCCGCCCACCAGCAACGCCTTCGTCGCACAATTCGACCCGACCAAGTCGGGCGCCGCTTCGTTGATTTACGGCACGTACCTCGGCGGCCACGGCGCGAGCGGCACTGTCAACATCACGTTCCCGTCAGAGACGTTCACGCTGACGGTCGGCGACCTCGGCACGGGGATCGTGGTGGATCCAAATTTCGACATCTGGGTGACAGGTCTTACCGCTTCCACCGATTTTCGCGCAATTCCCGGCTTTGCGGGCACCTCGTTCCAGCAGTTCAATGAGGCGGGTAGCCGTCACGATTGCACGCCGAACACCGCGAATCCGCCGGCCACCGCGGCGTTCGTCATGCAGCTTGATCCTGTTCATCAGGTTTCCAACAACCAGGCTCGTTATTCGACCTACTTTGGCGGATGCGGAATTCTGATCTCGGCGCCGGCGGCAGATGGAAGCGGCTCGATCGGATTCGGCGATGCGGCCACCGGTATCCAGGTAATCGGCAGCGACGTGTTTCTGACGGGCGTAACGACCAGCGGCACCAGCGCGGGGCATGATTTCCCGCTGAGCGCGAATGCGCTCGCGTGCAACACGAAGTACCGGCTCGACGACAACCAGAGCGCAGGAATCAGCTTCGGCGGGGGTCTCGTCAGTATTCCGCTGGTCGGATTCGCCAGCAAGCTTGATACGTCGCAGGGCACCGCCGCCAACCAACTTCTGTTCTCGACGCTGCTCGGCGGCACCGGCATGGCCGATCTTACCGGCGGTATCGCGGTGGATTCGAACGGCAACCTGGTAGTGGCCGGAGTCACCTGGTCCACGGACTATCCGATCACGCCCAACGCGTTCCAGACGGCGAATCGAGGCAACAAGAACAGCTCGACCAACGCGTTCCTGACGGTGATCGATCCTACAGGGGCGGCTTGTCCGACCACGTTCGCAACTGCTACCGCGACCGCGACTGCGACCGGCGGCACGCCGACCCCGAGCGCGACGGCGACTGCGACGGCGAGCCACACGCCTACCGCGACTCCGACCGGCGGCGCGGCGACGCCAACTGCAACCGCAACCCACACGGCGACGGCCACGCCAACCCATACTGCAACTGCAACTGTAACCGCGACCAGCACGCCACCATCGCCAACTCCGACCGGGGGCACTCCGACGGCGACCGCAACGCCGACCGTGAGTGCGACGCCGACCAAGACCGTTACGGCAACTGCAACTGCGACATCAACCGGCGGAACTCCAACCACGAGCCCAAGTGCCACCGCCACTGTGACGGCGAGTCCGTTCGGCACGGCGTCGGCAACTCCGACTGCGAGCAAGACTGCGACCAGTAGTCCGACGCCCAGCCCAGGCGGCACGGCATCGGCAACTCCGACTGCGAGCAAGACTGCTACCGCAACCGTAACCGCCACTTCGACGCTGACCGCGACGCCGACCGCTACTCCGACGCCGGGCGGCGGACGGATCAAGGTGACGCCGAAGACGCTGAACCTGAAGGCGGCTCCGTCGGCGACCGCGTCGGCGAGTATCACGATCACGAACACGGGTACGGGACCGCTGACGGTCAACGTCACCAATCCCAAACACGATCCGGCTCCATTCACAGAGATCGGGCGGAGGAGGATTCGTTGTCCCCGGAGGCGGGATGCACGAGGTAACGATTACCTATTCGCCGGTGAAGAAGGGATCGACCAGCGACGGGGTCGTGATCACCAGCGATGATCCAACGCACAAGAAAGCGATCAAGGAGAAGATCAAGGGCAAGGCGAAATAGCCTGAGCCGCGATCTCTAACAACGCACGCGACGAAGCGGCGAGCCCTCGGGCTCGCCGCTTTCATTTGGCGATTAGCCAGTCGGCGATCACAATAGTCAAATTACAATTCCGCGATCGGCTCGTACGGCGAGTGAGTATCTGCCGCGCGCACGACTGAGACGCACCGGCGCGTCGAACGCGTCGGACAGCGTCGACGAAGTGAGTATTCGCGCGCGCGGTCCCGCGGCCAGCACACGCCCCGCCTTGAGTATCAGCACGTGCGAGAAAGTCGGCACGATCTCCTCGACGTGATGCGTCACCAGAACCATCGTCGGCGCGCCGCGGGTGCGGGCGAGTGCGCTGAATGAATTGCAGAAAGTGCTCGCGCGCGACGGGGTCGAGTCCGGCGCACGGCTCGTCGAGGATCATGAGTCGCGGCGAGCACATCAGCGCACGGCCAATCAGGACGCGTTGACGCTCGCCCTGCGACAGGAACCGCCACGGACGATCGCGCAGATCGCGGGCCTCGATACGCCGCAAAATCGCGTCGGCGGCGCGGCGATCATCGGCGCGCATCTCGCCCCAATAACCAATCTGCGCATAGCGTCCGCTGACGACGGCTTTGAGCGCGGTCTCATTGTCGTCCATCATCTGATGCACGCTCGAACTGACCAGCCCGATCCGCGTCCTCAGATCGCGCCAATCAAAACGCCCGTAAGTCTCGCCAAGCACGCGAATCGTCTCCGGCGGTAGGCGGCAGATATCCAGTGAGCGCGCGCAACAGCGAAGTCTTACCGGAGCCGTTGGCGCCAAGAATCGCCCAATGCTCCCCGCGCTGCAACCCGCCAATCAATCGACTCGAGAATGACGGCCTCGCGCTCAACCCGCAGCGCAGTAACTTCGATCACAGGCACAGTGGATCTCATCGTGCGCAAATTTCTAACAGCCAAGCAGCATCAGAATGCGAGCCGCGCTTCTAATCCGTACCGCTCCTTTACGCTCAAATCGGTCGCATTCGCAATGCTCCGCCAATCCGGTTCCCCTTCCCGCGCGGGAAGGGGTCAGGGGTAGGTGGCATCATTCGCGATGCTCGCTTCGTCAGGTGACAGAGCGTTCGGTGATCATGAGGTCGTCAACTCTTTGTGTCCATCACCCAACCTATTAGCCACAAAAGTTCAGGGATGAACTGTTCAGCCTTATGCAATCTTCAAATCGCGGCGCACAATGCCCCTCGATGGAACACCTCACTACACGCACCGGCGGTGAAAGCGAGACGCAGGCGGGCAAACTGATTCCTTCGTTCGTGATCGATACCGCCGGTGCGCCCGCCTCCGCGAACTGCCGACGGAAGACGATCCGCGCAGCGCCCGAATGGATCGAGTTGCTCCCGGCCGGCGTCTTCTACGGCCGCGACGGCCGCGGGCCATTTCGCCTCGACGATCCGACGGCGGTGATCGCGTCCACGACCGCGATGCAGATGAACGCGGGCCTGCCGATCGACTACGACCATGCCACCGACTTCGGCGCTCCCGAAGGACGGCCCGCGCCGGCCGCCGGATGGATTCGCGAACTCGAAGTGCGCGACGGCGCGGTCTGGGGACGGGTCGAATGGACCGCGCGCGCGGCGAGTTCGATCGTCGCGCGCGAGTACCGCTACGTCTCGCCGGTGTTCCAGTTCGATCCGAAGGACGGCACGGCGTCACGCGGCTGCTGCGCGCGGGCCTGACCAACAATCCAAATCTTCATCTGACCGCGATTGCGGCGTCGCTGACCGCGGCGTCCGCGGAGAACAAACCAGGGACGAACGCATGGAATTTCCAACTCAGGAATTGCGCGAGCTGCTCGAACCTCGAGGATGGCGCGACGGTTGCCGACGTCGTCGCAAAAGTGCGCGAGCTGCGCGCGGCCGGCGATGCGGCGTCGTCACAGTCGACTAGCACGCATGCACACGACCCCGCGCACTACGTCGCGATCGCGGAGTTCGAGCGGGCGCTCACCGAGCTCAACGCGCTCAAGGCCGATCGCGCACGCGAACGCGCGGCGCATGCGGTGGAAGAAGCGATTCGCGCCGGCAAGATCGTCCCGGCGCAGCGCGAATGGGCGATTGCGTACTGCGCCGCCGACGCGCGCGGCTTCCAGGCCTTCGCGGCCAAGCAGCCGTCGATACTCGGCGAGAATCTCGGCCTTGGCGGAGAGCCTCCCGCGGATCGGCGCGCGGGTGCCGGACTCAACGCGGCGGAGCTCGCGATCTGCGCGCAGCTCGGCCTCAAGCATTCCGAATTTGTGCGGCGCAAACGCGGACGCGCGGATTTCCTGAGCCTCGAACGCACCGACGCCGATCTCCGAAACGCAGCAGCGCGTAACGCGGACCTTCGAAACAACGAGGACTAACTAGCGTACAGTGCGCGACTCTTAATACTGAAAAAAGAAAGGTGAAAAGATGGCGGCTCTAACCAATTCGCGAAATACGCCCGAGATGGCCGATGGCGGCAGGATGCGCGTTTACCCGGTCGAGGCGAACACCAATGTTTACCTCGGCGGGATCGTCGCGCTGAACGCGGCCGGTAATGCGGTGCCGGCGTCGGCGACCACGACGGTCGCCAACGCGCTCAAGGTCGTCGGGCCGCGCCGAATACGTGAAGAACGGAATTCCCGGCCAGA
This sequence comes from uncultured delta proteobacterium, assembly GCA_963814715.1. Lineage (GTDB taxonomy): Bacteria > Desulfobacterota > Binatia > Binatales > Binataceae > Binatus. The sequence continues at coordinate 1,017,438 of CAWFDW010000002.1, read as the reverse complement.
ACGCGATCAACAATCCCGGCGCCGCCGGCGCGATTTCGATCACCGCGCGCAAGGGCGTGTTCCTCTACGCGACCGACGGCTCGGTCGGCGCGGCCCAGGTCGGCCTCGTATGCTTCGCGCTCGACGACAACACCGTCACGGCGGCCGATCGCTCGGGCGGCGCGGTTCAGCAATACGCGGCGGCCGGAGTCGTAGTCGCGATCGATCCGAGCGGCCAGGTCTGGGTCGATTTCTGGCACCAATCAACCGCGTCCGCATGACGACTTCGTTGGACGAACTTTCACTGAAAAGAGGAAAAATTAGATGGAAATCAGCGCAGCGAATCTGACCGCATTGTTCACCGGCTTCGACGTCGTCTTCCAGCGCGGGTTCGAAAAGCCGCCGTCATACTACGAGCAGATCACCAGCGTCGTGCGATCGGCGTCGCGCCAGACTACCTATCCGTGGCTCGGCCGCACCACCAAGTTCCGCGAATGGCTGGGCGACAGGGTAATCCAGGCGCTCGAAACGCATGAATACACAATAGTCAATCGCAACTTCGAAGACACAGTGGCTATCGATCGAAATGACATCGAGGACGACACCTACGGCGCCTACGAGCCGATCATCGAGCAGCTCGGATGGGACACCAAGGTGCATCCGGACATGCTGCTGTTCGCGATGATCAAGGACGCAGTAGCTAATCCGGGCGACGTCGTCGGCTTCGACGGAGTGCCATTCTTCTCGGCGACCCATCCGGTCGGCCTGATGGGTCAGAGCGGGACCTCGGCGTCGAATATCAACTCGAGTGGATCGGGCGCGTACTGGTACCTGATCGACGCGTCGCGCGTGATTCGTCCATTCATCTTTCAGCTCCGCCGCGAATACGCAGTGACGCGAATGACCAATGTCGCCGACGAAGCGGTCTTCAACCGCCGCGAATTCCGCTACGGCGTCGACGGCCGCGCCAACACCGGCGTCGGACTGTGGCAGTTGGCGTACGCGAGCAACACCGATCTCAGCAATCCGACCAACTACGGCGCAGTGCGCGCCGCGATGAGAGCGTTCAAAACCGATGCGGGACAGCCGTTTGGCGCATTGTCGAGCCGCAGCGGCGTCTACCTGCTGGTCCCGCCAGTGCTCGAGGAAGTCGCGCGCCAATTGCTCAACTCCGAATTCATGGCGGGCGCCGGCGCGAGCGCGAACGTCGCGACCTCGAACATCTGGCGCAACAGCGCGGACCTGATCGTCAGCGAGTTCCTGGCGTAAGGACGCAGAGCAACAGCGATGAATCCAGTTTCCCTGAGCCGGCGAGTCGCGGGTATCCCTCCTGCCCGCTTCGCCGCCGGAATGAACGGCAACTCTCCGCGGGCGCACCAGGTAGTCCCGCGCCCGCGGAGAGACCGAAAGTAGGACGGAATTTATTCCGTCAATTTAGAATGTCGCGTCCCGCGCCCTTGCCTTTTTTCGCGCGCGATTCAAGATTCTGCTCTTTCCCGAATCGAATAGTCACTTCCGACGCGATGAGGTCACTACAGTGAGTTACGCAACCGCCCAGGACATGATCAATCGATACCCTAATCGCGACCTGGTCCAACTGACTAATGAAGATCCCACCGCGACGACGATAAACACTACGCCAATCACGCAGGCTCTCACCGACGCCTCCGCCGAAATCGACGGATACATCGAAGGCCGCTTCACGCTTCCGCTGACAGATCCGCCGGCCGTCCTCAACCGTCTCACCACCGACATCGCGATGTATCGCATGCAATCTCTCCGCCCGCTGCACGACCTCGAAGACGCGCGCAAACGCTACGAAGACGCGGTCGCGATGCTCGTCGAAAGTTGCGGCCGGCGAGCTCACGCTCGGCCTGTCGAGCGATGGCCAGGAGCCGCGCAAGCGCGCAATTGGAAGAGAACGTGCAAGGCCCGGATCGCATCTTCAATCGCAAAAAACTGAGGGGCTACTGAGATGGGCGTGATGCTCGACGCACCATGGAACGGCGTAGTGTTCGCGCCGCCGACCGCGATCGACATCGCGACAATCGAAGACGCGATCGTCAATCAACTGCGTTCGCAAGTCAGCGCGATCGAAATCGCACACTACCCGGATCGTCCCGAGACCTGGCGCATGACGCATCGCGTGGGCGCGGCTTTGGTGATGTACAAGGGCGCGCGAATACGGCGACCTGCTGGACACCGCGGCGATAATCCAGGAACGCAAACTCGAGTTTGAAATCTCGGTGATGATGCGCGACCTCGGATGGGCGGTCGGCAGCGACGCGTCGGGGCCGAGTCCGGGCGCATACGCGATTCATCGAAAGCATCCGCACCGCGCTGACCGGATACCAGATCCCCGGCTGCCGCAAGATGTACCCGGTGCGCGAAAAATTCATCAAGCGCGACAAGCAGGGCGGCGTCTGGACGTATTCGTCGACGTTCGCGCTCAGCACAGTCGCAGTCGAAGGCTCGCAGCCGGATGACTTCCCACTCTTCATCAAGGGCAGTCGCGCTGGAAGAAGAACGGAGCAAACGTACGATCACGGTCGGCGCGTCCGCGTACACATTCAACTCGAGCCTGCAGATTCAGCTTCCGCAGGGCAATGTGTTCGCCGTCAGCGTCACGGGTCCCGGCGGCGTGGCGCTGATCCAGGGCACGGACTTCTCGATCGATCGCGCCAACGGAATAGTCACTGCGCTTCCCGGCGGCGCGATTGTCTGCGGGCGACACGGTGCAGATCGCGTACGCCTACGCCGAAGAGGCTATTGCGACAGCAGGTCAGACCGAGCCGACTAACTAATCAGACTGAGTAAAGGTGATACATGCCAGCCAGTTTCCTGCACGGAGTTGAAGTAATCGAAGTACCTAATGGGCCGGTACCGGTCACGGTCGTCAAATCGGCGGTGATTGGATTGGTGGGTACAGCGCACCGATCGTGGGCGGTGGCGTCGCCAATCGTAGCGGCGGCGCTCAATACGCCGACGCTGGTGTCGTCGGCGCTCGACGCCGCAAAGTTCGGTCCCGTCGTTCGCGGATACTCGATTCCATACGCGCTTGCCGCGATCCAGGCTCAAGGTGCGGGTACAGGCGATCGTCGTTAATGTATTCGATCCGACCAGACATTTCACCGCGATCGCTGCGACCGCATTCACCTTCAACGCTCAGGGAACGCCATCAACCTCGGGCACATGGGCGTCTCGAATGTAGTAGTCACTAGTAATCCGGCCGGTACTACATACGTCGCGGCGACTGACTATACGCTCGACGCGGTGAACGGCGTGGTTACGCTGGTGCCGACGGCATCGGGAGGACATATTACCGCCGGCGCCAGCGTGCTGATTGCGTTCAACTACGCCGATCCGTCGAAGGTGGTGGACGCTGACGTGATCGGCGCATTCACCGGCGGCGTATACACCGGGACTGCAGGCATTTCAGACGACCTACGGCACGCTGGGATTCTTTCCGAAGATACTGATCGCGCCGGGCTACTCGCAGGACGCGGCGGTTGCGACTGCGATCGACGGCGATGGCGACCAAGGTTCGCGCGATGGCGCTGGTCGATTCGCCGCCGGCCACCTCGGCGGCGGCCGCGATAACCAATCGCGGAGTGGTCGGCAACAGCTTCGCGGCGTCGAGCAAGCCGAACGATTCTCTGCTATCCGCAAGAGACCTTTCTCGACACCGGGATCGTGCCGACCGGAGTGACGCTGAACGCGTCGGGACTGCCGCTGACCGTCGCAATTCAACGCGAACGCAGTCGGACCATATTCGCAATGGGTCGCGGGAGCGATGGCGGCCAAGGACCTCGCGCAGGGTTACTGGTGGTCGCCGTCCAACACGCCAGTGCGATGGAATGCTTGGGCCTGACGTTCAGCTGTACGCGTCGATTCTCGACGCGTCGTCCGACGTGAACAATCTGAACGCGGCGGGAATCGTCACCGTCTTCAACGCATTCGGCACGGGACTTCGCGTGTGGGGAAACCGGAGCGCGGCGTACCCGACTGCAACCACTCCCGACAATTTCATCTCGGTGCGCCGCACGATGGACGTGATCGAGGAATCGGTGGAACTGGCGATGCTGCAGTTCATCGATCAGCCGATCTCGAACGCGCTGATCGATGCGATCCTGGCCAGCGCGAACGCGTTCATCAGATCGCTCATCCAGCGCGGAGCTTTGGTCGCGGGCGCGGCCAGCTTCAATCCGGCGGAGAATCCATCGGCGCAGATCGCGGCCGGGCAGCTGGTCTTCGATATCGACGTGATGCCGCCGCCGCCGGCGGAGCGAATCACCTTCGAGGCATTCATCGACGTGACGCTGCTGCAGCAACTCGGCAACACCAGTCCGATCACCGTAGCGGCGGGAGCGACGGCATAAACAGTCCGAGCGAGGAACAGAATGAATATCCAGATCAACTCACTGACTAATGCGAATATATACATCGACGGCGTCGGGACTGCTGGGGCGGGCCGAAGAAATCGAGATCGCCAATCCCAAGCACAAGATGATCGACTACAAGGGATTGGGGATGGCCGGCACGGCCGAGTTGTGGGCGGGCGTGGAAAAGCTCGAGTCGAAGATCAAGTGGTCGTCGTTCGACGCGGAGACGCTCACGATGTCGAGCAGCCCGTTCCAGACACATTCCTTTCAGGCGCGCGGAAACCTCGAGCAGTACACCAGCCAGGGACGAACCGCGCAGCTTCCGGTCGTCTACCTGATGACCGGGGTCTTCAAAGATGCCGGGAGTCCGACCTTCCGTCAGCATCACATGGTCGAGACTACGTCGAGTAGTAAGTATCTATCACTGCGAACTATTCGTCGCCGGCGTCCAAATATACTTGTACGACGTATTCGCCAATATCTACGTGGTAGGCGGAGTCGACCAACTGAGTACTTTCCGATCGAACCTGGGCGGGTGAGTGACTAATGAAAACCGACGACACCACGGTGAATGGAGTGCGAATCAGCGGCGCGGAAACGAAAGAGGAGCAAGCTGCGCGGACGATCGACTTGCCGTCGGGCGCGCGCGCCGAGGTGCGCAAGGGCTATGGGCGCGACCTGATGCGGGCGCAACGGGCAACCGCGGGCGGCGATGCGAGCGCGGTGATATTTGCGCTAATCGCGGAGGTGGCGCGGGTAGATGGGCGCAAGATCGTCTACGAGGACGTGCTCGAGATGGATCTTGCGGACGTAATGGCGCTGCAGGCCGAGGTGATTGACGAAAATTTCGACCGCCCTCCGCAGCGAGCTTCGCAGGCCTCGTCCAATCCGGATTCTCAGTCAAGGAACTGAGCGGGATGGACTTTGCGGAGCTGTCGTACTGGCTGGACGCGATGACCGACTATCGAACGGATGCGCGTCGAACGCGGCGGAGGGTACGAATCGTGACTAGTAATCGTAGTGACTATAGACAAATGGACGTAATGAGTAATCAAGCGAGACGGTGAGGCGATGGGAATAAGACTATTCGTGGGCAATCTGAGTTTCTCGCTGGGCGACGGGGATCTGCGCGAAGCCTTTGCAGAAATCGGCGGAGTGGAACGAGCTGAGATCGTGCGCGACCGGTTCGACGGACGCTCGCGCGGATTCGGTTTCGTCGAAATGAAGAATGAAGACGAGGCCGCAGTTGCGGTGCGAGCAATGAACGGCAAGGAACTCGCGGGACGTGCGCTGCGAGTCGAAGCGGCGACCTCTCAACGCCGGCCGTTCGAGCGCAACGCCGCGCGAGCCGTAATAGATCATCAGATGGCCAGGCAATCCAGAACATTCACAGCGAAGAACGCGGGCGCGCTGACAATTCTCGATCGATTGAGTAGTGTCGCGCGCACCGGCAGTCGGACTGCGCGGGCGTCTGCGACGATGGCGCTGGCGAGAGAATATCGCTGGCAACCCGACGCGCCCAAATCGCTTTCGACCGGTGACTATCCTTCCGGCGCGAAGTTTCTTTCAGAGCCGCGAACGACGGACCGCGGCTCTGAGAGCGGCGTTGGGGAGTCGGACGGGAGACGCCGGGAAACGACTACGGGTGAGTCCGGACTGAGTCGGACGGCTGCGAAAGTCGATGTGGGCGCGCGCTTGCAGCGACAGATGTCGGATTTGTCGCGGGCGATGAACGCTCTGTCGCGAGCTGAACGCTCGATTGAATCAGGAAGCGCGGGACGATCGATTTCGGATGCGCAAAAAGTCGCGCCGCTGACCTTGCCTCCGAATAATAGTTCAACGGGGCGCAGCGCACGAGACTCGCGAGGGAAGTCGAAGGTCGCGGGGTGCGGCGGCGGTGGCGGCAAGCTTGCGGATCGCGTCGTCGGTTCGCGGAGTGATTACGCCTGGCAATGTGGCGCGGCGCGATTTCGCGCAGCCGCCGAGCAACGGTCGCGTTTCAAACGACGGCGGCGGACGCGCGGGCATCACTATCAACTCATCGCCGACCGTCGTGATCAATACGTCGGCGGGCAGCGCCGTGCAGCATGATGTGATTGGTGCGTTGCGAGCGCATCGCGAGGAACTGTTCGATCAATTGAAACGAGAATCGGCGCGGCGTGAGCGGGCGCAATTCTGAGGAGAGATCATTTGTTCGCAGCATTGGGCGAAATTCAATTTGAAGTTGTGGGTTCTCCGGAAGCGTACGAATCCGCGGGGTCGTACGATTTTGCCGAGCAGAAGGTGATTGAGAGCAAGCCGCAGTTGCAGTGGGTCGGGGACGATCTCGAGCGATTGAAGTTTGACCTGGCGTGGCACGCGTCGTTCACCAACCCGGCCGCGCAGCTGGCGCAGTTGCGCGCGACGGCTGCCGAGCATCTTGCGCTTCCGCTGGTGTTCGGCGACGGCGGATTCCGCGGATTCTTTGTAATCGAATCGATCAATGTGAAATCGCAACAACTGTCGGCGGGCGGCGCGCCGATCGCGATTCGAGTTGGACTCGCGCTCAAGGAATGGGTGGCGAATCCTCTGCTGCTCTCCAGCGCAAAGCCGGTGACGACATTCTCGCCGCTGGCGAATCACGACCGCGTCGGAGGCGGCAGCGAACGGACTGACGCCAGGCTTGTCGGCATTACTCAGTACTCTGTCTGCGACCGGCGCGAGCGGTCCGAATCTTGACGCGGGCGACGTGCCCATCGGCGGTAATCGTGAGGAGTGCGGCGCGATGACACCGGCGGGACAGTTCATACTTCACGTTACGACCGCCGGTGAGCGATGGGATCTATTGGCGTGGCGATACTACGGCGATCCGACTGACTATTCGCCGATCATAATGGCTAATCCGAATGTAGCTATTGAACCGGTGTTCGATGCCGGCGTATCGATAGCAATACCGCTCCAGCAGAAGAGTTCCGTGATTACCGCGAACCTGCCGCCCTGGAAGCTCTCAAACGGTGATTGGCTAATGGCTGCGAGCGCCTCTTATATAGTTCGCGCGCCGCAGTGGATACTCACTTATTCCGGCGTAAACATCACCGCGGATGTATCCGCGATGGTTCTCGCGATCAGCTACGTCGATCGACTCGACGGCGCGTCGGGCGATCTGGAACTCGAACTCGAAGATTCAACCAAGCTGTGGCAAGGACCCTGGTATCCGGCGATCGGCGATATAGTCAGTCTGCAAATTGGCTATAGCGGCGAGCCTTTGCTGGACTGCGGTGAATTTCAAATTGACGAGCTGGAACTGGACGGCCCGCCCGACGTGATGAGGCTGCGCTGCCTTGGCGTCGTACATCACGAGCGCGATGCGCACGGCAAACACGGTGGCGTACGAGAATATCGGCATCGTGGAAATAGCCGCGCAAATCGCCGCGAAGTATGGACTCACCCTGGTGACGGTTTCATCAGAGTCCGAGAGCGACGTCGAGTTTGCGCGGGTCACTCAGCGGCGTCAGATGGATCTGGAATTTCTGAAACGACTCGCGCGAGAGCACAACTTTGATTTCACGGTGCGCGCCGGTCAGCTGATCTTCTACGAGCGTCCGGCGCTCGAGTCGGCCGCGGCGGCGGCGGTGATTACGCGATCCGACACTGTTCGATTTTCATTCCGGAATCGGGCGCGCCGAATTTACGACGCAGCGGAATTTTCCTACTTCGATCCTGACACGAAGAAATTGATTACTCAGTCGGTGCCTGCGGACGTACCTTCGCCGACTGGCGATACGCTGAAAATCGTCGCGCGCTGTGAAAACGCGCAGCAGGCACAGGTGAAGGCGGAAGCGGCGCTTCATCTGCACAACATGGTCATGGTGGACGCATCGATCGAAGGTCCGGGAAACGCGGTGCTGGTGGCCGGAAACAACGTTCAGCTTAGTGGATGGGGCGCGCTCGACGGAAAGTATCTGGTCGAGACCGCCAGGCATCATCTGGCGCGAGCGACGGGATACTCAACTTCGATAGCAGCGCGACGGGTTAGCGCATGAACGACATTATCGAATATCGCGATCGATTTGCGTCGCTGAATCCGACTTTTCGCGTCGGGATCGTGCAGGCGCAGGACGCCGCGCACGCAAAGGTGCGGGTGGTGTTTCCGGATTACGACGAAATGCTCAGCTGGTGGCTGCCGGTTGTGTTTTTCAAGACGCAGGACGACAAGGCGTACTGGATTCCCGACATCGGCGAGCAGGTGGTGTGCCTGATGGATCTGCGCGACGAGGCCGGTTGCGTGCTGGGCGCGATTTATTCGAGCGCCGATACGCCGCCGGTCAACAGCGCCGACAAATTTTATCTGGGGTTCAAGGATGGTGCGCACTTCGACTACGATCGCGTCGCGCACATTCTCGATCTGCTGTTCCAGGACGACGACCGAATTCAAGTACGACGCTCGTCTGCATCTGCTCGATTTGAAATTTCAGGATCAAGCCGAGCTGCAGTACGACGGCAGCCAACATGCGCTGACTATCAGCCTGCCGAACGGCGCGGGATTCAATCTTACGGTGAACGGCGCGCAGATTCAGATCGACTCGGCGGGCAACGTGAGCATCACGAGCGCGGGGCAGGTCCGGATTGGGAACGGTCTGCTCGCCGGTGTCGCGCGCCTTGGCGACAGCGTTCAGGTGGGCGAGGAAACCGGAACGATCGTGAGCGCAAGCACCGACGTGCTGGCGGGATGACGATGGCGGCGAACGCGATCACGCTTGCGGATATCAGGTCGGCTGACTGGTCGCTGGCTCTGGGAGCCATCGGCGAAGTCGTGCAGGGAATCGCCGACGTCGAGCAGTGTCTTGGGATTATCGTCACGACACCTCGCGGCAGCGACCCATTGCGGCCGACCTTTGGCGCGGACATCTGGCGATACATCGATTTTCCGATCAGCCTGGCGCTGCCCGCGATCGTGAGCGAGCTGACCTCGGCGATCACGATTTGGGAGCCGCGGGTGAATCTGGTTTCGGTGACCGCGCAAACCGTCAACGACGCGACCACGCAATCGGGCGCGCATCTCGACGTCACACTCAACTGGCAGCTCAAGCTGGGCGTCGCCGCGGCGCCGGTTCAGATCACGACCGTGACAATCCCGGGAGCGGCGGTCTAACGCGACCGCGCCGACGCGATGAAAGGATGAGTTGATGGGTGCAGGAATTCCGTCGCTGCCGCCGCCGGTGTTCGTCAACGACGCGGATGGGCTCGATCCGAATCTGATACTCGCCGACATGATCGCCGAGTTCGAGGCGGCCTCGGGGCGGACGCTGCAACCGGCGCAGGTCGAGCGCCTGCTGATCAATTTGTATGCATACCGCGAATCGCTGGTGCGCAACGCGATCCAGTATGCGGCGCAACAGAATCTGCTCGCCTTCGCATCGTTCCCGATGATCGACTATCTCGGTCAACTGCTGAACGTGACGCGGCTGGCGTCGCAGCCCGCGGTGACCACGCTTCAATTCACGCTGTCCAACGCGCTGACGGTGCCGTTCCCGATAGTCGCTGGAACGATAGTCGGGACGATCGACGGGCAGTTTGCTTTCGCGACCAGCGCGACGATTATCATCGCGCCCGGCGGCGACAATCGCAAGTGTCGCAGCGGCGGCGACCGCTCCAGGAGCGGGTGCGAATGGATACCTGGCGGGTCAGGTCAGCGTCCAGCTCAATCCGAACGCGTTGATCGCGAGCGTGACCAACACCAGCACGACCACCGGCGGATCCGCTCCCGAGACCGACGATCATCTGCGCACGCGAATCCAGGCTGCGCCGAATCAGTTCAGCGTCGCGGGCCCGACTGGCGCGTACCGTTTTTTTGCGATCGGCGCCGACCCGTCGATTGTCGATGCGCAAATTGTCAGTCCCGCACCGGGATCGGTGAACGTCTACATTCTGACCGGACCGGTGACCCAACAGCCGGCGCCCGCACCCAACAATGCAGGTGTTGCCAATTCCGCGCTGCTTGCGAAAGTCGCGACGATCCTGAATGCCGACACGATACGTCCGTTGACCGACACTGTGAACGTGATCGCCGTGACCGAAGTCGACTACCAGATCACCGCGACGGTGACGCTGTACTCGGACGCCGATCCGACCGCGACGATTGCCGCGGCGACGCTCGCCGTCGAGGAACTGGCAATCGAGCTCGCCGCCAAGATTCAGCGCGACATCGTGCCGAGCCAGATAATCGCGGCGCTGTCGGTCGCGGGCGTCTATGGCGTGACGCTGACGTCGCCGGTACAGACGTCGCTCACCGCGGGACAGTGGGCGAACTGCACGACGATCTCGCTGACAGCCGCGTTCAGCACGGAGCATAGCTGATGCCGGAGCTTTCGGCCGCGCCGTCGATAAACGATACGCGCACGCAGGCGCTGCTGGTATTGATCGGGCGGCTCGCGGCGCTCGATCTCACGACGCTGCTGGTTTACCGAATCGACTCGGTGGTGGACGCGGCTCTGCCGTTTCTGGCGTGGCAGTTCGACATCCTGTCGCCGTTGTGGCAGTTGATCGCGCCGGTTTCGCTGGGCGTCGATGCGCTGACGGACATCGATGCGCTGATCGACGTGGACAATCTGATCGAATCCGGCGGTACCGTTGCCGAGCTGGATCTGACCGTGGCGGCGCAGCGCGCGCTGCTCGGGAGCGCCATCGGGCTGCATCGATTTCGCGGGACGCCGTGGGCTATCAAGCAGGCGCTCGGGTCCCTGGGATGGGCGACGGTCACGCTGCTCGAAGGACAGACGAGTTGGGGCGGAACCGCGTATCCGTCGAACCAGGGATGGGCGGTGTTTCGCGTGATGATCGATCTCGCGGCGGGCCAGGGTGTTTCGATTGGTGCGTCGGCGACGGCGGCAGCGGCGGTTAATTTTTTCAAACCGGCGCGAGCGTGGCTCGACTCGGTATGGTTCGCGGTGCCGGCGATTTCCGACGCGGGGCCAAAGCCGTCGGACAAGCTGACGCTTACGGGAATCGTGAAGTACGAGCTCGATGCGGCGCCCGCTCCCAATGACAACGCGCTGGCGTTTGCGATCGTTACTGCGTCGATGACCGATGCGCACGGTCCGATTGTTCCCGCTTACGATAGTCACTATCGGCACAGCGGCATCACTTACGGCGCCAACGAACCCGAAGTCGCGGACTCGGCGCTTATCGTAAATGGCGCGGCCGTTTTGCACGGAGGTTAATATGAGAAGGCCGATTGGAATCGTGCGCATCCGTCTTATCGAGCGCGGCCGCATCGTGTGGGCGCACGAGGGACGAAATCTTTTCGTGAACTCCGGACGGCCGGCGCTGGCGGCGCTGCTTGGGCGGAGACACGACGGGCGAATTCGCGGCGGCGGTGGGATTCGGATCGGGATCGAACGCGCCGACGATCACCGACACCGCGTTGACCGCGGCGGCATATTACAAAACGCTCGACGGTCACAGCGAGGACGGCAACGGCGGCTTGACGCTGAACTGGTCGCTGACGACGGGCGACACCGGCGCGCAGGGAATCACAATTCAGGAGCTGGCGATTTTCGCGAATCACGCCAGCGCCGCGTTGCCCGGAACGATCGCGCCGACCCCGATGCTCGCGCGAAAGACTATTGCTCCAATAGTATTCGGCGCGGGAATGAGTATTAGCGGTACGTGGACACTTACTTTCTGAGGTAGTCAATGGCTACACTAATCGACGCAGCCGAGTTCACCTCGAATGAGGTGTATCAGATACAGGCAACCGATCCGGTCGAAGGCGCGGCGAGCGGCGCGAGTTTCAGCGGGACGGGCATCTCGAATCAACCGCATCAGCAACTGGCTAATCGCACGGCGTTCCTGAAACAGCGGCAGGACGTCAATATCTCGAATATCGGCGTGCTGCAGGCGTTCATGGCAAACTTCGCCGGCGCGATGGGAGCCAATGGATACCTGGCTATTCCGCTAGCGGACGTGAATCGCGGATCGATCGTCGCGATCGTCCAGTGGGGCGCGATGTTTCCGGGCGGCGGGCTGGGCGAGGATACGAGCTACGCGGTGACCTGGCCGACCGCATTTCCGAACGCATGCGTATGGTCGAGCGCGGCGCTGGCGAATTCGCGAGCGCTGAGAAATACCGGCCAGTTGATAATCGACATAGTCAGTTTCACGACGACCACTGGAACATTCAGATCGGATTTGATCCGCGGCGTGGATGATCAGCTGCCGAACGACGGCTTCTACTGGATGGCGATTGGATTCTGACAGTATTAGGAAAGTCGCTCGATAATTCGTTCCATCGCGATTCCGCGCGAGCCTTTGATCAGCAATACGTCGCCGGGCTTTACCAATTTCGCGATTACTGCCGCGGCGGCGACACTGTCGGGCGAGGTGAGTATTTCTGTCGTGTTCGCGTCCGTAGATACGAGCGCGCACGCGGAAATCATCTCGGGGCCGACGGCGACAAAGACGGCGGGACGCGAGCGCAGCACGTCGCGAATCGCATCCTGATGCGCGGCGGCCGCCTGATCGCCCAGCTCGAGCATATCGCCCATCGCGATCACCAAACGAGCGCCGAGACCGTCGGCGACTTCGCGCGCAGCCGCGAGCGCGGCGCGAATCGAGCGAGGATTCGAGTTGTAGGTGTCGTCGATCACGAAGATGCCGCTGAGCGAAATGCTCGCGAGACGGCCAGCGACCGGCTGAACGCTCGAGAGCGCGTCGGCGATTGCGGCGAGCTCGCGGGATTCGAGCGGTGCCGTGCGCATCGCGGCGACTCCTGCGATCGCGGCGGTGCAGTTGAGAGCGGCGGCTTCGCCGAGCAGCGCGATTTCAGTTTCGATGAAAGGCTCGACTCCGGACGCGACCATGTCGCGTGCGAGTTCGACGCGGATGCGCGAGCGGGCGCCGACGCTCCGACTGACCAGTCGCACGTCGGCGTCGAGCAGATTTGCCGAATGTGATTCGGCGCAGATGTTTCGGAATCCGCGCCAGCACCATCGGCTCGTCAGCCGACGCGACCGCATACTGCGTGGCAGTCGAGAACAGCGCGGCTTCTTCGTCGGCGATATCGTCGAGTGTGCCGAGGCCTTCGCTATGTTCCAGATCGACGTTGAGAACCATCGCGACGTCGGGCGCGACGATGTGTGCGAGCTTCGGAATCTCGCCGCGCGTGTTGGTGCCGCATTCGAGGACGGCCGCGCGATGATCGCCGGTGAGCGTGAAGATCGTCATCGGAACGCCGATCAGATTGTTGAGATTTCCCGGAGTGGAGAGCGTGGAGCCGAACAACGCGCGAACGACGGCGGCGGTGAGTTCCTTGGTGGTGGTCTTGCCGACTGCGCCGCCGATTGCGATGAGCGGCAGTGCGCGCGCCTTGCGGGTGCGCGCGAGATGATGGTGCGCGAGCTGTCCGAGCGCGCTGAGAGTGTCGGCGACCTCGATGCAATTGAGAGCAGGATGATGGCGGCCAGTCGCGACGATCGCGGCTGTCGCGCCGCGCGCACCGGCCTGCGTGAGATAGTCATGGCCGTCGGACGCGGCGCCACGCAGCGCGACGAATAGCGCACGCGCGGCGAATCGAGCGCGTGTCGATGCTGACGCCGCGAATGGCATCCCCGGCAGCGACCGCCGAAGTGGCGCGGACGAGAGTGCCGCCGGTTGCCTCGACAACTTCGGCGAGCGTGAACTCGCACTGATTGGAAGGGATCAGCGTCGCCATCGCGAGTACATTGTGCCGAATTATTCGCGGCGCTCATACGGGCGGCGGCTTGACATGGGCGCCAGTTGAGAATCAGCCTGCTGCGTACGAGGAACCACGATGGCGGACAGCAAAATGCCGATTGTCGGCGTGATCATGGGCAGCAAGAGCGACTGGGAGTACATGGCGGCGGCGGCCGAGGTCATGGAAGAACTTCAAGTACCGCATGAAGTTCGAATCATGTCGGCGCATCGCACGCCTGACGTCGTTTTGGAATATTCGGCGAAGGCGGCGGGCCGGGGAATGCTCGTGATAATCGCGGGCGCGGGCGGCGCGGCGCATCTGGCGGGCGTGGTCGCGGCGAAGACGATCCTGCCGGTGATTGGCGTGCCGATGCCGACGACGTCGCTCAATGGAATCGACTCGCTGCTGTCGATCGTGCAGATGCCGAAAGGCGTGCCGGTGGCGACGATGGCGATCGGCAAAGCCGGCGCGGCGAATGCCGGTCTGATGGCGGCGCAGATAATCGCGCTGACTGACGCGAAGCTCGGCGAGCGGCTGGTGAAATGGCGGGCCGCGCGCGCGCAGGAATTGTTGCAGCAGAAGCTTCCTTGAGCGCTGTGCCAGGAGTCGTGCAATGACGAAGCGCGATATCGATACGCCCGCGTTGATTCTCGACCTCGACGTCGTCGAGGAAAATATTCGCACGATGGCCGAGTACTTCGCGGCGCGTCCGCAGAAGCTCAGGCCGCATTTCAAGACGCCGAAGACGCCAGAGATCGCGCGCCGACAGCTCGCGGCCGGCGCGATCGGAATAACGGCGTCGAAGCTTGGCGAGGTCGAAGTGCTGGCGCGCGCGGGGCTCGGGCCGGTGCTGCTCGCGAATCAAATTGCGGGGCCCGCCAAGATCGATCGGTTTTTCAAAGCGGCGGCGCGAATCAGTTTGATCGGAACGATCGAGAGTGAGTTCAACGTGCGCGAGTTCGAAGCTGGTGCGTCGCGAGCCGGACGAGCGGCCGACGTGATAATCGAAGTCGATACCGGGATGCATCGATGCGGCACCGAGACGCCTGAAGAAACGGTCGCGCTCGCGCGGCATGCGATGCGCGCGGGGCTCAACTACCGCGGGGTGATGGGGTACGAAGGCCACGCGGTGCTGGTTCCGAATGCTGAAAAGCGAATCGCAACGGCGCGTGAGGCGCTGACGACGCTCAGCCGACACGTCGAAGCATTGCGGGCGGCCGGGCTCGCGCCGGAGATTGTGAGCGCGGGCGGGACCGGCACATTCGACATCGCGGGCAACTGGCCCGACGTAACCGAAGTGCAGGCGGGGTCGTACGTTTTCATGGACGGCGCTTATCGTATCGTGCGTCCGGATCTGGGCGGTCCGGCGTTGACGCTGCTGGCGACAGTAATTTCGCGGCGGGGCGATCGCGCGATAATCGACGCGGGGATGAAATCGTTGACCAACGAATTTGGTCCGCCGATGGGCAAAACGATCGCGGTCAAGGTAGGCGCGGCTGTCCGAGGAGCATGGGCATCTGGCGGCCGGCGAGAGCAGTCTCGAGCCGGGATCGAAAATCGAGATCGTCCCGAGTCACGGCGACACGACGATTAATCTGCACAGCGAATACTATGTAGTGCGCGGCGACGAGGTAATCGCGACCTGGCCGATTGAAGGCTGCGCGCGCCTACCGATGAGTATTGGGGTGAGTAAAGCGGGGTATCGCGCGATCGCTGGACTGGCTATTGCAGTAGCTATTGGCGGAGTTGCGCACGCGGCCGAGGTCAAGATGGCGGGGAAGCTGACGGCTCCGGCGAACGCCAGCGTGGTTGCGATCTGTACCGATCCTGTTGTGCAGAATGTGCTGAATGAAGATCTGCGCGCGGCGCGCCATGGTCAGCCCGCGAATCCGGAAGAACTCGGTGACGCTGACCGTCACGGTTAATCAGCAAATGCTCGCGCCGGGAGTGTCGTTGAATCAGATGTTCCCCGGCGATCCGTCGATGGTCGAATTGCTCAAGCAGGCCGGCGCAGATGCGCCGCCGTTGGGCGACAGCGGCAATCAACCGATCGATCCGTTCGCAAATGAGGCTCGTCGCCAGGCGTTGAATCCCGACGATACGGTGACGCAGCAGTTCAAAGCCTACCAACTGCGTCGGAATGCGATCGGCAACGGGCCGACGCCATACGATAGTATCCCGAAGAATCAGATTTACGACACGGTGATCGTCGCGCGCGCGTCATTGGAAGGCGCGGCCGACCAGCTGAAGGTGGTCGCGGTCGTACACTCAGGCGACGATGTGCGGCTCGCCAAAGAGCTGGTGGCGGAAGAGATCGCGAACGCGATCCTGCATTAATCGCCTGCGCGGCGGGCGGCAGGGGTGACCCCTGCACCCAGTGAGGAGCGCAAAGTTGCGCGCAGCGCGCTACTTTGCGCAGGGGGTGAAAAGGGGGATTAGTCGTCGGCTGCGTGGCGCGGAACGGGACGTGGCGGCGCGGAACCTTTCGCGGCGGGCGGAGCGGGTGCGGCACGCGGGACATTTGATACGGCCGGTCCTGCCGAGTGGAGCGGCGGAGGTGCTTCGGGATTCGTCACGACTGTCGCCGGCGGCAGAGTTTCGTTCGGCGCCTCGGCACTGGACGCCATCGCGGCCGGCGAGGCTGCAGGAGCCTGGAGCGATGCTTCATGTTCCTCGAAGCGGCGATACGCAAAATCGGCCAGCAAGGCGACCACTGCGATGAGCAACACAGTGAACAGGATTCCGCGGCTGGAGCCCGGCTTCCTCGCGACCATCGTAATCTCTTGCGAGATTCGCACGACGTTGGCCTCGGCATGTTGGACGTTGCTGACGAAGCGGGAAGCGACTTCCTCGGCGTCGAGACCCAGGAAGGTTGCGTAGCGGCGAAGAAACGGAACCAGGTAAAGCCGATCCGAAATCATGTCGTAGCTGTCGGTCTCGATCATTTTGACGTAATGCGGCGGCAGGTGAGCCTCGGTCGCGACCTGCTCGCGAGTCAGGCCTTTGCGCTCGCGGGCCTCGGTAATCAGATGGCCGAGTGAAGGTTCCGCGTCGACGCCGTTGGCCGGCGAATCCACGGGCTGGACTTTCGATTTTGATTTATTGTCAGCCACCTTGATCATTCCCACATCGGCAAAGCTACAGTCGAACGCGACCGAATCCAAGCGTCTCGATTCGGCTTCCGCTAATTTTTTACACTGGACTCGAGGCAGGCGGCTGCTGACGGCGGCGGGGCGAGCGCGCCGTTGTAAAGCGCGAACTTTTTTCCTTCGCATCCGATGACAACGGGCGCGGGCTTCAGCGAATCGTCGAGAGCCTTCAAATCGCGAACGTTCGCGATGAGGACCATGCACGAACCGGACGACCAGGCCTGGCGCAAACGCGCCTCGGAGCCGAGCAGAAACGCAGATTTGCCGACTGTCGGCGGAGAAACTTCGGATAGCTCGCCCCAATACTCGACGCGAGTTTCGCGATGATTTGTGTAGAAGGGGAGCGACTGGACGTAATGGCGGTACGATGCGAGCGCGCAGTCGTCCGTGAGAAACGGGAGGACCGCGTTGGCAAGGTTGCGATATGTGGAAATCGAGGACGCGTCTTCGCGCAGACGCGCGGTAAGCGGCACCGTCGCGAGCATCGCTAGCGCCAGCACACCGATCGCTAACAAAGAGGGCGGGCACGGCGGCCCGCCCCACTGGATGCGCGCGCCCCACTGGACGCGCTCGAGCGTGTACATCGCGAGTCCGCCCGCGGCCAGAACGCCGCCGATCAGTAGTCCGTCTAAGCTAAGCGCCGGACTTATCGGAGGACGCGCGAGCTCGAAAAATACCAAAAGACCCAGTGCGAGAGCGAGATTCGTTATCGCAACTACCGCGAAGAGACGGCGGCGAAGCAGTGCGTCGAGATCAGAGATGCGTCGCGAGACCGTATCCCGCAACGATCGCCAGCGGAGGGAGCGCGGGCAGGATATAGGTGCCGAGCTTGGAGCGGGGGATCGAGAAAAATACGAAGATGACGAGGAACCAGATCGCGACAAAGCTTGCGGCGGAGCGGCGCGACGAGGCTGGCGCGGTGTTTGGCAAGCCGGCGTCAGCGCGCATCGCGGACCATCCGAGCGGGACGAAGAAAATCCACGGCCACATTCCGCCGAGCACGATCGGGATGAAGAACCACGGGCCCCATCCGTGTTCGCTCGACGTGACGTAGCGTTCGAGATGCTCGTGGATGAAGAAGAAACGCAGGAAGCCGGGATTTCGCGCTTCCATCAAGATGAACCACGGGAAGACGATCGCCGCATAGATGAGGCCGCACAGGACGAGCGGCATCTGCGCGACTTGGCGAAGGCGGCGCTCAACCGCGAGCCACGTCACAGCGATCGCGCCGCCCAGGAGCAATGCGATCGGGCCTTTGGCGAGAGTGCCCAGCGCGAGCATCGCGGCTGAGATCAGCATCCATCGGCGAGATGACGGTTGCGAGAAAGAATCCTCGCGCGCGGCGACATAAAAGGCGCCGAGCGCGGCAGTGAGAAAAAACGCGAGCGCGGGATCGAGCGTCGCGAATCGTGCGAGCGCGAAAAAGAGCGGACTCAGTGCCAGCACCAGTGCGGCGAAAAATCCCGCCGTCGCGCCGAACATCACTTCGGTCAGCGCGGCCGTCACGACGACCTGTCCGATGCTGAAAAGCGCGGCGGGCAATCGTACTGCGAATTCGTTGACGCCGAAAATTTGTGATTGATGCGGCGTTGGCCCAATAGACCAGCGGAGGCTTTTCGAAGTACAGCTCGAAGTCGTCGCGTGGCGTGACGTAGTCGCCCGAGACAACCATCTCGCGCGCGATTTCGGCGTAGCGGCCTTCGTCGGGCTCCCAGAGCGCGGGACGGCCGAGACCGGGAAGATAAAGAATCGCCGCGAGCAGTGCGTAAAGCGTGAGTCGGAGAGGTCGGTTGGCGGCGAGCATCGTCGATGCAGTCTCGCGAGGTGATCACGCGCGGTCAACCGGGCTATCTTTAATTTCGGCAAGCTGTCTGCAAGAATCACTTCACGCGACAGCGGTTTCGGACGAATTGCTAGCAGTCAGGTCGCGCACTCTCTTGAGCTTCTCCGGCAAAATATCACCGATTCGAGGCACTTCGGCCGTATCGCGCGCGGAGCGAGGCCTCGTGTCGATCGTGGTGCCGGTGTTCAACGAATCGGCCAACTTGCCGTCGCTCTGGGCGCGCCTCAAGCCAGTCCTCGAACTGCTGAACCGTCCGTGGGAGACGGTGTTTATCGACGACGGATCGCGCGATGATTCGCTCAGTATCCTGCGTGAAATTGCGGCGGGTGAAGAGGGTCGCGTGCGAGTGGTCGAGCTGGCGCGCAACTTCGGACAGCATTCGGCGATCCTCGCGGGCTTCAGGCAATCGCGCGGCGACGTAGTCGTCACGCTCGACGCCGACTTGCAGAATCCGCCGGAGGAAATTCCGCGGCTGATCGCGGCAATCGACGAAGGCAACGACGTCGTCGGCGGATGGCGCGAGGAACGTCACGACCAGGCGTACCGGCGATACGCGTCGCGCTTGCAGAACCGGCTGACGTCGATAGATGGTCGGCGTGCCGATGCACGATTACGGATGCATGCTGCGCGCGTATCGCAGGCATATCGTCGATACCGTGGTCGAGTGCGACGAGAAGGCGGCGTTCGTGCCGGCACTGGCCAACTCGTTCGCCAAGCGCGTCGCGGAAATCCCGGTCGGCCACGACGATCGCGCGAGCGGCGAATCCAAGTACAACGTATTCAGTCTGGTGAAGCTCAGCCTCAACCTGATTACCGGATTTTCGCTGATCCCGATTCAGATACTGAGCATGACCGGTATCCTGATTTCTGTGCCGGCCGTGCTGTTCGCGTTCGTCTTGCTGGGTCATCGGTTGATCTACGGCCCGCAGGAAGAGGGCGCGCTGTGGACAGTGTCGTCGGTCGAGTTCTTTCTCTTCGGCTTGATATTCATGGCGCTCGGACTGATCGGCGAATACATCGGAAGAATCTATCTCGAAGTGCGTCGGCGCCCGACTTACATCGTGCGAGCGGTGCATGGAGATGACGATAAGCGCGTCAACTCGGACACCGATAAGCGCGACTAACGAGCAATCGTGGAGTCCGTGAAATCGGCGCGATGCGTGCTGTTCGCGTACCATGAGATGGGCTACGCCTGCATGGAGGCGATCCTGAAAATGGGCGCGCCGATAGCGGCACTGTTTACGCATCGCGACGATCCGCATGAAGAGATTTGGTGGCGATCGTGCGCGGAACTCGCCACGCAGCACGGCGTCCCGGTGCAGCTTGACGAGAACGTTGAGGCAGCGGCTGCGAAAGATCCGCACGTTGAAGCCGGCGATCATTTACTCTTTCTCCTACCGTCACCTGATTCCCGAGAAGGTGCTCGAGCTGGCTCCGCTGGGCGCCTTCAATCTGCATCCGTCGTTGCTGCCGAGCTATCGGGGACGCGCGCCGGTGAACTGGGTGCTGGTGAATGGAGAGCGCGAGACCGGCGTCACGCTGCATCATATGGTGGCGCGCGCGGACGCCGGCGATATCGTCGGGCATCGTGCGGTTGCGATCGACGACAGCGACAACGCGCTCACGTTGTATCGCAAGCTGGTGCCGCTGGGCGTCGAGCTGATCGAGGAGCTGCATCCGAAGATTGTCGCGGGCACTGCGCCGCGGCGAAAAATGGATATCTCGAAGGGAAGTTACTTCGGGCGCAGAAAGCCGGAGGACGGACGGATAGACTGGCGATGGCCGGCGCGACGGATCTTCAATCTCGTGCGCGCCGTGACGCATCCGTATCCCGGCGCGTTCTGTTTCGTTGGCGGTCGAAAGCTGATGGTATGGGAAACGAAAATTGGCGCGGAAAACGGAACGCCTGGGGCGCCAGGCAGTGTCGTGCGCGAAGCGGCGGATGGCGCACTTGAAGTGGCGGCGGGCGAGGGCAGCGTGATCGTGAAGGTCGCGCAGTTCGAGGGTGGCGTCGAAGGAATTGCGCGCGATGCTCTTTCGCAAGCGGGGCGCGTCAAAGATACTATTCAATTCGATTAGTTTCGCGGAGGTCACATGCGGGTTCTGATAACCGGCGGCGCCGGATTTCTCGGATCGCATCTTTCGGATGCGTTCATCGCGCGCGGCGACGAGGTCTTTGTGCTCGATACCGGCTCGATCGCCAAGGTGCGTCACATACTGAACAATCCGCGCTTTCACTACGTGCACGATTCGGTGTTCAACCTCGAGTTGATCGACAGCCTCGTGTCGAAGGTCGATCTCATTTACCATCTCGCGGCGGTGGTCGGCGTCGAGCACTACGTCGCCGATCCTTACGAGACGCTGAACGTAAACGTGAACGGCACCCAGAACGTGCTGAAGGCCGCGTACAAGCACAACAAGCGGCTAGTGTTCAGCTCGACGTCCGAGGTGTACGGACGCAATCCGAAGGTGCCGTGGCGCGAGGACGACGATCGCGTGCTCGGCGCGACCAGTATCGACCGCTGGTGCTACTCGACGTCGAAGGCGGTCGGCGAGCATTTCTGTTTTGCGTATCACAAGCTCGGCCTGCCGGTTACGGTCGTGCGCTACTTCAACGCGTACGGTCCGCGGCTCGACAAGGTCGACGTCGGCCGGCTGTTCACGATCTTCATGGGGCAACTGCTGCGCGGCGCGGACCTGACTGTGGTCGGCGACGGCTTGCAGACGCGATGCTTCACGTACGTCACCGACGCGATCGAGGCGACCGTGCAGGCGGGAGTGAATCCCGCGGCAGACGGAGAGGCGATCAACATCGGCGTCGACGTCGAGACGACGGTGCTCGAGTTCGCCAAGCTGATGCTCGAGCTGTTCGGGCCGACGAAATCGAAGATCAAGTTCGTGTCGCAGGAAGAAGTGTACGGCAACAGCTACGAGGACATCCCGCGGCGCGTTCCCGACAACACGAAGATGCGCACGCTGCTGAAGGTCACGCCGAAGGTGAACCTGCGCGACGGCGTGAAGATCTCGATGGACTGGTTCCGCAAAGAGATGGCTTCCTAGAGGCGCAGTCATTCCCGGCGTGGAAGTCGCACTAAAGATCGACGTCGATACCCATCAGGGGCTCGAACTCGGCGTGCCGCGATTGGCGTCGATGCTCGAGCGCGAGGGCGTCGCGGCGAGCTTCTACATCACGATGGGGCCGGACAATTCGGGGCGCGCAATCCTGCGCGTGTTTCGAAATCGCGGATTCCTGTCGAAGATGTTCCGCACCAAGGCCGTCTCGATGTACGGCACGCGCACGATTCTGTCCGGGACGCTACTGCCGTCGCGGCCGATCGCGCTGTCGTTCCCCGAACATTATTCGCGACCTGAAAACGCGCGGCTTCGAGGTCGGCGTGCACGGCTACGATCACGTGCGATGGCAGGATCATCTCGATGACATCGGCGAAGACGGTGTGCGCAGCGAACTCGGCGACGCGTTCGAGGCATACCGCGCGATTGTCGGCGAGGCGTCGAAGAGTTTCGCGGCACCCGGTTGGCGCACCAACAACGCAGCGATGATCGCGCTCGACGCGATGGGCCTCGAGTATCGCAGCGACACGCGAGGCATCGCGCCGTATCGATGCGTCGTCGAGGGACGTGTTCTCGCGACGCCGGAGATTCCGACGACGCTGCCGACGCTCGACGAGGTGATGGGACGTCGCGACTTGCGCGACGACGGCGCGGTGCGCGATTTCTATCTCGGCTTGTGCAAGCCCGACGCACTCAACGTGCATACGATTCACGCCGAGACCGAGGGCATGGGACAGCTGGAGAACTTCACCGCCCTGGTCCGCGCGCTCAAGGAGCGGGGCGCGAAGTTCGTGCAACTGCGCGAGGTCGCGTGGCGGCTGAATCGCGCTGAACTGCCGGCATGCGAAGTCGTCCGTACGACGCTGCCGGGCAGGGCAGGGTGGATTTCGTCGCAGGGTCCGGCGCGGATCGCGTCCGAATGACGAATGCCTCCGGGGTGTGTTATATCCCGGGAACAATTTAACGCAGAGGTTCGCAATGCCGACGCAAAATCATTTTGCTGATAGTCCACGTGAAGTTGGGCTCGATCCCGAAAAGGTCGAAGCGCTTTTCAATCGCGCCGAACGCGAAGTCAAAGATGGCCTGCTGCCATCGACGCAGATCGCGATCGCCCGCAACGGAAAAATCGGCGCGATGCGCACGGTTGGGCGCGCAGTCCAGGGTGGAAGTGAAAAACCGGCGACCAACGACACGCTCTACACGATCTTCTCGTGCACCAAAGCGATCATGTCGGCGGCGTCGTGGATTCTGATCGGCGAAGGCAAGCTCAAGACCAGCGAGGTCGTCGCGGAGATCATCCCGGAGTTCGGCAGTAACGGTAAAGACAAGATGACCGTCGAGCAGGTGCTGCTCCACGTCGGCGGATTTCCCAACGCGCCGTATCCGCAGGACGAATGGCTCGACAAGAGCAAGCGGCTCGAGCGATTCGCGAAATGGCGGCTGGAATGGCCGGTGGGCAGCAAGTTCGAATACCATCCGACATCGGGATTCTGGGTGATCGCGGAAATAATCGAACGTCGCACGGGCAAGGATTTTCGTCAGTTCGTGCATGAGCGGATTTCGACGCCGCTCGGAATCCCGGAACTGCGAGTTGGATTGCCGCGCGAATATCAAAATCGCCACGCGCAGCTTTGCTACGTCGGCGAGGCGCTGTCGGATGAGGAGCGAAAGAAACTCGGCCTGCCTCCGATGCCGGTAACCGAAGTTACCGAAGATGCGATCATCGGCTTCAACCGGCCCAACGTGATGGAAGCCGGCGTGCCGGGCGGCGGCGGAGTGATGACGGCGGGCGACCTCGCGCTCTTCTACCAGGGACTTCTGCACAATCGCGGCGTCGATGGCGCGCCGATCATCAAGCCCGAAGCGCTCAAGGACGCATTGCGCGTGCGATCGGGCGATTACAAGGATCCGATTTTCGGCGTCAAGTGCAATCGCGCGCTGGGAGTCGTCGTGGCCGGTGGCGACGGAATGGCGAACTATCGCGGCTTCGGCAAAACCAACTCCGCGCTGGCATTCGGACACGGCGGCGCAGGCGGACAAATCGGATGGGCCGATCCGGCGACCGGAATTTCGCTCGGCTACACGACCAACGGCTTCGATCGCAACGACGTGACGAATAGGACGCCGCGGCGTCGGAATCTCAAGCCTCGCAGCAGTATGCGCAGCGGGTTGAGCGAGGATTCGTTGTCGTACGCCATGTGCTAGAGTGAAATCATGAAGTTTCTAGTGACGCTCGAACGCGACGAAGCCGGCTTTGTCGTTGTGGAGTGTCCGGCTCTTCCAGGATGCTTGTCTCAAGGCAGGACGGAAGCCGAAGCTCTCGCGAACATCCGAGAGGCTATCGAAGCGAGTTTGAAGACCCGGCGAGAGCGCGGGATGCCGACGCGGATTGAGGTCGCTGAAATCGAAGTAAAAACCTCTGCGGGTTAGTTTCTTGGATTCGATATAGGGGGAACTAGTTCCCCTTTTTCGCCCTCTTCAAAATCAGTTCAAATAGCGCTCGAGGAATGGAGGAATGGCAGCACTGCCGGTCTGTTCTGGAGCCGAGGCGATCCGGGCTTTTCAACGTGCCGGCTGGTTGCGCGCGTCCCAGAAGGGAAGCCACGTCACGCTGATCAAGCCAGGAGCACTTGTAGTACTTACCGTTCCACTCCATCGAGAGCTCGGGCCTGGACTTCTTCGCAGTCTCATACGCAAAGCGGGAATCACAGTCGATGAGTTCGTCGATTTTCTAAGCCGCTAGAAGGGGCTAGTCGGCGAAGGGGTTGCTGACGACGATCGTTGCTTCGCGCTCTTTGCCGACGCCGATCATCGCGATCGGTACGCCGACCAGCTCGCTGATCCGATCGACGTAGCGGCGCACGCTCGACGGTAATTCGGTCAGGGTGCGCGCGCCCGCGGGACTCTCGCTCCATCCGGGCATCTCTTCGAAGATCGGTTTGGCGTTGATCAGCATCCGATGCGACGGCGGCATGTCGTCGTAGCGTTTGCCCTTCACGACGTAGCCGACGCAGATTTTGATCGGATCGATTCCCGTCAAAACGTCGAGCTTGGTAAGCGCGAGCGCCCACATCCCGTTGACGCGAGCGGTGTAGCGCGCGAGCACTGCATCGAACCATCCGATCCGCCGCGGACGCCCGGTGGCGCTGCCGAACTCGTCGCCCTCTTCGCGCAGCGAATCCGCCAGATAGCCGGTGAACTCGCTCGGGAACGGGCCCGCGCCGACGCGCGTCGTGTAGCCCTTGCTGATGCCGAGCACCGCTTCGAGATTGCCCGGCCCGATACCGGTGCCGCCGAAGACTGCGCTCGCGACGCAACTCGACGAGGTCACGTACGGATAGGTGCCGTGATCGATATCGAGCATCGTGCCGTGAGCGCCCTCGAACAGCACGCGCTTGCCGGAATCGATTGCCTCGCTGACGAACGCGCCAGTGTCGCACAAGTACGGGAGGAGCCGGCGGCGCGCTTTTTTCATCGCGTCGACCGTTTCGTCGGCTCTTGATCGGCTTGGTTTTGAGCAACGCTTTCAGATACGCGTTCTTCTCGACGATGTTGCGGCGGAGCTTCTCCTCGAAGAATTTGAAATCGAGCAAGTCTTCGAAGCGCAATCCCACGCGCGCCATCTTGTCTTCGTAGGCTGGGCCGAATCCCGAATCCGGTGGTGCCGATTGCGCGCTTGCCCGCCCGCGCCTCGCGCGCGCGATCGATCGCCATGTGATACGGCATCACCATGTGCGCTTCGTAGCTGATCTTGAACAGATTGTCGTCGGCGAGATGGCCGCTGCGCTTGAGGTCCGCGATTTCGCCGAGCAGCGCGATCGGATTGACGACCAGGCCGTTGCCGATTACGCAAGCCTTGCCGGGATGGAGCGCGCCGGCCGGCACCAGCCGCAGTACAAACTTCTTGCCGCCGACCACCAGCGTATGCGCCGCGTTGTTTCCGCCCTGGAAGCGGACGACCACGTCGGCGTCGGCCGCGAGCATATCGACGATCTTGCCCTTGCCCTCATCGCCCCACTGCGTGCCGACCACGGCAACTGTCTTCATGTCTCTCCCCCGACCGGCGTCAATTTCGCTTTTCGCGGATCTCCGCGCGCACGCTATCGGGCTGAAATTGTTCATGCGCAAAATAAATTCAGAGCTTGAGCAGCGACGCCGCAGTGATTGCGGGAATCGTCTTGAGCTTGTCGAGCACGGCGCCCGGCACCGGTTCGTCCACTTCGAAAATGCTGAGCGCGGTTCCTCCCACGCGATCGCGGCCGAGCTCCAGTCCGCCGATATTTATTCCGGCCTGCCCGAGCATCGTGCCCACCGCGCCGACCACGCCGGGCACGTCGCGATTGTGCAGCATCAGGAAGTAGCCCTCGGGCACCGCCTCGACGCGGTAGCCGTCGATGCGAGTCAGGCGCAGCGCGCGATTTCCCAGCACTGCGCCAGAGACTTCATGCTCGCCGGCGCCGGTCCGAACCCTGAGCGTCAGGGTGTTCACGTAATCGGTCACCTCGCGCGAGCGCGTTTCGACAATGCTGATGCCGCGTTCGCGCGCGATGAACGGCGCGTTGACGTAATTCAAATCCTCGTCGAGGAAGCCGCTCATCAAGCCCTTCAGAACAGCCGCGGTGATCGCGTCGGGCTTGAGATTCGCGGCTTCGCCGCCGAATGCCAGCGTCAGCTCGGTGGGCGCGTCGGTGATCAATTGGGCTGCAAGTCGGCCCAGCTTTTCGCCGAGCGTAAGATGGGGCCCGAGTATTTCGAGCTCCTTGGTCGACAGCGCCGGAATATTGACCGCCTGCCGAATCGTGCCGTCGATCAAAAACTCGGCGACCTGATGCGCGATATCGACCGAGACCTGCACCTGCGCCTCGTCGGTGGCGGCTCCGAGATGCGGAGTCGCAATCACAGCTGTCGAGCTGGAGCAGCGGATGGTCGGCGGGCGGCGGCTCTTCGACGAACACGTCGAGCGCGGCGCCTGCGACCTTGCCGGATTTAATCGCGTCGGCGAGCGCGGCTTCGTCGACGATTCCGCCGCGCGCACAGTTGATGATGCGCACACCCTTCTTCATCTTCGCGAATGCGGCCGCGCCGACTATGCCGCGCGTGTCGTCGGTCAGAGGAGTGTGGACGGTGATGAAGTCGGCGCGGGTGAAAAGCTCGTCCAGGCTAACCAGCTCGACCCCGACGCGAGCGGCAGCGTCAGCCGTGAGGATCGGATCGTAGCCGATCACTTTCATCCTCAGCCCGAGGCCGCGCTCCGCGACAATCCGCCCGATATTTCCGAGGCCGACGACGCCGAGAGTCTTGTTGCATACCTCGGTGCCGGTGAATTTTGTGCGATCCCATTTTCCAGCATGTATCGACGCGTTGGCGGCTGGGATGTGCCGCGCCAGCGCCATCATCATCGTGACCGCGTGCTCGGCGGTCGTGACGCTGTTGCCGGTCGGGACTGTTCATCACGACGATTCCGCGGCGCGTCGCCGCTTCGATATCGACGTTATCCACGCCGACGCCCGCGCGCCCGATAACTTTGAGCGACGTGGCCGCATCGATCACTTCGCGGGTGACGCTTGGTCCCGCTGCGAATCAGCAGCGCGTCGTAGGGCGCGATGATTTTCGCCAGTTCGTCGGGCTTGAGCCCGGTCTTGACGTCAAACTGTAACTGCGGGAAGCGCTTGAGGACTTCGATCCCCTGCGCCGCAAGCGAGTCGCTTAGAAGGACGCGGAAGGTTTCCGCCATTTTGATTTCAAATGCTCCGTGCCAGGCGCGCCTGAACCGCGGCGACGCCGGCGCCAAGTTGAATGTTTGCGCCGATATGCTTGAGTCCCATCTCGAGCGCGCTGACCGCGATGAGCGTATCGAACGGACTCAAATGACCCATGTGCCCGATGCGCACGAGCTTGCCCTTCATCTGATCCTGCCCGCCCTGCACCGACACGCCGAGATTGTCGCGCAGGAACTTGACCAGCTTGCCGCCGTCGAGACCGTCGGGGATCAAAATGCCGGTGACGCCGGGCGCGGGATTGTCGGGCGACAGTAGTTTCAGGCCGAGTGCCGACGCAGCGTCGCGAGTCGCCTCGGCCATCAGCGCGTGACGCGCATAAACCTGCGGCAGACCCTCGGCGTGAATCAGTTCGAGCGATTTGTTGAGGCCGAAGATCAGCGACACGGCCGCCGTCCATGCGGTCGTATGCTCGTCGCGCTGCGCCTTCAGCTCTTTGAGCAGATCGAAATAGAAGCGCGGCGTCTTGTTGGTCTTCGCGACGTCGATCGCACGCGCCGACAGCGCGACCATCCCGAGACCCGGCGGCAGCATCAGCGCCTTCTGGCTGCCGGTGACGAACGCATCGACACCCCATTCGTCCATCTTCTGTTCGAAGACGCCGACCGACGTGATGCCGTCGACGATCAGCATCGCGCCGCGCTTGCGAGTGACCTCGCCGATCGGCGCGACCGGATGCACCGCGCAGGTCGAAGTCTCGCTCGCCTGCACGAGCACCGCGCGCGACTCGGGATACGCCTTGAACGCGTCCTCGATCTGACCCGGCCGCGCGGCGCGGCCCCATTCGACGCGCACCTCGTGCCCAATCATGCCGAAGGCCGCGAGCAACTTGCCCCATCGCTCGCCGAACTTGCCGCCGTTGACGTAGATCGCATGATCGCCCGGCTGCAGCAGATTGATCACCGCCGCTTCCATCGCGCCGGTGCCGGTGGACGCGAGCAGAATCACTTCGCTCGAGGTGCCGTAGAGCGGCTTCATCCGATCGCGCGCTTGGTCGAGCGCGGCGCTGAACTCGGGCGTGCGATGGTGGATGATCGGACGCGCCATCTCGAGCAGAACCTCGGGCGGCACCGGCGCGGGTCCGGGCGTGAACAAATATTTTTTCATTTGCGGCATTTTCGACTATTCAAAAAGGAGCGCGAGTGTTCGCGGTGACAGTCCAAAAAAAAGGCTGGTACCCGCGGATGCGGATCGCCAGACCCCGATTCGTCCCGGCTTGACCGGGTCCCCGTCCTCACCACTTGGGATAACGGAGCCGATGGGCAGAGTCAAGGTGACGCGCGGCTCGCGACGGTTTCGAGGCCGCGTTGTAATGGCGTTGCGGCAATTGTTAAAGGTGATCACGTTCCGATGCCGATAGAATGCGAAATCCGCGATGGCTCCCTGGTCTGGATCAAAAATCCGATCACCGGCGTGATTTCATACGTTGTCGATGTTCGCGGCAAGAGTTTCGCGTTCACGCTCGGCGGCCGCGAGGATGTTGTTCCCGATGCGCCGCATCTGAATCCGGAAACAATTCGCCACGCGACCGAGTCGTGTCCGTTCTGTCCGGGCAACGAGAGCATGACGACGCCCGAGCTGTTTCGGATGACGCGCGACGAAATCCCCGAGTGGACCGGCGCGAAGACCGACCAAGACTCGCCGTGGGTGGTGCGCGTGATCAACAATCTGTTCCCGCGAATTCCGGCGGAGCTGACGGGAAATCGCAACGAGTCGTACATCGTCATCGAAGATCCGCGGCATTTTATCGAGGCGCCGCGATCGCAGAACGATTTGATCTTCACCGGCGCGCTGGGCGGCGGGCATTTCCTGCATCTGATGCAAGCCGATGCGCGCGTGATGCGTCTGGCGTTGGAGAATCCGAACGTCAGCTCGGTCGTGATTCGCAAGAATCAGGGACGCGAGTCGGGCGCGTCGCAGCCGCATCTGCATCAGCAGATAATCGGATCGCCGGAGCCGTTTCCATCGCTGCTCGCGGAGGCGCGGGCAGAGCGTGAGAATCCTCACCTGTGGCACGAGCTGGTGGCGCTGATGGAGCGCCTCGGGCTGGTGATCGATCGCGGCGATTCGGTCGTCAGCTATGCGAGCCCGATCGGTCTGTTCCCGCGCAGCTACGATGTGGTGATGCCCGAACTATCGAGGATTGGTATCGGAGCTGACGCCGGATCAGATGAAGCAGTTTGCAAATGCGATCTATCGAGTACTGATGATCCTCGGGCCGCTGCCGCTCGACTATGAAATTCACCAGGGCGAGGGACTGCCGCTGCACGCGCACATCAATGCGCGGCTGTATCCATATTCAAATGTCGCGGGGACGTTGAACTTGCCGAGCTCGCTGCTGCAGAGCGCTGCGGCGATTCGGAACGCGTTGGGGCGGCATTCGGAGTGATTGCGCGCGCTGCGTGACGGAATAAATTCCGTCCTACTTTCATCCTCTCTCTGAGAAAACTACTGCGCCTTCCACACTGGTTTGCGCTTTTCCAGGAAGGCGCGGACGCCTTCTTTGGCGTCGCTGCTTTCGCGGACGGAGCGCGCCATCTGGAGCATGTCGTCGTGCCATGCGTCGAAGGTCTCGCTCATGCATCGGCGGACCGTCGCCTTCATCGCGCGCAGAGAGAGCGGGGCGTTGGCGGCGATCTTCTCGGCCAGCGCAGTCGTCGCCTCGCCGAGCTTCGCGTCGGGCGACGACGTCGTGAACGATATTCATGTGACGGCCGCGCTCGGCGTCGAGCAGGTCGGCGGTGTAGAGAATCCAGGCGGTGTTGGCCGATCCGCAAACCTCGATCAGCTTGCGCGTGAAATCGTACGGCACCATCAGGCCGACGCGGCCGAGCGTCATGCCGAGCTTCGCATTGTCCGACGCGATTCGAAGGTCGCAATGGAGCGCCAGCTCGAGTCCTCCCGCGAGCGCGGCGCCCTGCACAGCCGCGATAGTCGGCACCGGAAAACGCTCCAGTCGTCCGAACACCGATTCGAGCGAAGTCGGGTTGTGAACGCCGCTGGTCTCATCCACTTCCTTTAGATCGATTCCCGCGCAGAAGCTCGCGCCCTCGCCGCGCAACAGCAGCGCCCGAATCTCGCGGTCGCCTTCGAACTTGCGGAGCGCCTGGTCGAGCGCGTCGATCAACGGCTGATTGAGAGCGTTGCGCTTCTCGGGACGATTGAGAGTCAGCACCGCGTAATTCGGATGGCGTGTGACTTTGAGAACTTCCTCGGCCATGTCGGTCGCTCCTTGCTGATGTCGTATCGTCGCGAGCATCGCACGGCCAACGCGCGACCATCAAGTGGCGATAAAAGATTCGCCTTTTTCCGAGAACCCAGCATAGTTGCTGGCGATTCAGGCGAAGATGTTTCACGTGAAACGTCCGTTAGTTCAGGAGAAAGAAATACGAAGGGAATGGTCAGATACAAGTGAGCCATTTCAAAGCACAGGCCGAAGGTGAGAGTTCGGCCTCTGGTTATGGCTTTGCGGCTGGAAGCCATATGGGAGCTTGGCCCGCGACCCACTGGAGTGAAGACCTGACCGATACCAAATAGGCGTGCAATCGGACTGCCTAGCTCTACAACTATGTCTGGCCAGCTGTTCTTGAGCGCAGCAATTGGAAATGCAGCCGGCACAATCCTGCCTCTGCGTTTGCCTTCTGACCTGACCGCCAGAAGACAGTAGGATCAAAGACCCTTCGTCCTGCCAAATTCTCCACTCGCAGCGGAAGACTACGTTTGTCGGGACGTTGAATCTCTCGGCGAAACCGCGTGCATGACGTACGAACTCGGCCAGAGATCAGCCATCATATTCGGACTAAACCAAGAACCCGGCTCCATTCCGGTTGTAGAAAATGGCGTGCGGGTCATTTTCGCGCTTTGGCGAGCAGAGTATCCAGCTCCTCATCTGACACCCTTCATAGCGGCCAGAATTCGATCCAAAGCAGAGTCGACTGTCGCTTTATCGAGATTACCGTTGTGGGCGGTAACTTTGCGTCAGGGCTTCGATCTTCCGTGAATTTTCCTTAGAGACTTTCATAAGTTCTTTCGATCTTTTGTTTTGCTTCTGACGTCCAACTCCTAGCGACATGTGAAGGCGTTCTCGCGCCTTCAACAGCGCTGCAATAAGAAAGTATCGCCGATTTGTTCAAGCTCTGTCCATCGTCACGCTGCGGGGACTTTACGATGAGCAGGTGCGTCGATGGGCAACATTCCAAAGCGTCATGACTCGTCGAGCTTCGCAAGAACGACCGCCTGCGGCGGCGATGGCATCGAGTGTCAGCGTGCGTGGCGGCGAAACGTTCTTTCCGTTGGTCAGCCCCCAAGTCACAAGTTCTGAATTTCAAATCTTGCCATCAGGATTCCTGCCGAAGAAAGTTTCGAGCGCCGAGCGATAGCGACGGCTAACGCGACGATGCTGAGCATTTTGTCTCTTGACGCAGTACTGAACTTCTACTTGGTGGAGTTGCCGTCCAGGCATGCTCGCTTCAAGACTTGCTGCTGAGGTTTTCAGAGCGAGATTGCGTCGCTCAGATCCTGCAGAGCCTTGTCCCTGTCAGGCACAGCGATTGCTCGCATCGACCCGCAAGGCTTTGGTCTGGCTCGCCAATTCCAGGGCATCTCAGCGATACTTGGCTGGTTTCTGCAATACCAGTTTCGAGGGCGCTCACGTCGTGAACATTGTTTTTGCGTCTGTGAACATAGGCATTGATCCATCCACTACGAAGCTAAACATCCTGTCTGGAACGAAAACGATTTTCGAAGGCGTTTTGCCTCCGAGATGGCGCGTCACCTCGGTCCTTGTCAGCGCAATATCAGTACACCAGCTTTACCGGAGTGCCGGCGGGGACCTGTAGGCGGTCGCGGACTTTGCCGTTTATCTGCACCACGACCGTTACCATTTCGTCGAGGACTAGTTTTGGATCGAACTTGGGCCAGGGTTCCACGTGAATCGAAGAGGTGTGGCCTAGGGCGCGCCAGATTTCTTCGGTTACGTGGGGGGCCATCGGGGCTAGCAGCAGGATGAAGCTCTCGGCGGGGAAGCGGCCTAGCTCTTCGGGTTTTAGTTTTGCGATGTAGTTCAGGTGATCCATCATCGCGGCGATTGCGGTGTTGAAGCGCAGGCGCTCGATGTGATCGGTGACTAGCTGGATTGTTTTGTGGGTGCGCTTGAGAGTCTCTTCGGTCGGATTGCCGGTCGGGGAGCCGGACTCGGTGTAGCGGCGCATCATCGTCCAGACGCGCTGGATGAATCTTAGGGTGCCGCCGATGCCGCCTTCGTTCCAGTTGGTCGCTTCGTCGAAGGGGCTCATGAACAGCTCCCAGAGCCGGAGCGCGTCTGCGCCGTACTTTTCGATCATCGCGTCGGGCGTGACGACGTTGCCCTTGCTCTTCGACATCCGCTGGCCGTCGCTCGCCCACACCACGCCCTGGTTGCGCAAACTTGGGAACGGTTCGTCGAAACCGATCAGCTCCTCGTCGAACATCACCTTGGTCCACATCCGCGCGTACAGCAGATGCATCACGGCGTGCTCGGCGCCGCCGACGTAGAGATCGACCGGCAGCCAGTAATCGACCGCGCGGCGATCGAATGGGCGCGCGTCTTCATGCGGCGAGGCGAAGCGCAGGAAGTACCATGACGAGCAGGCGAAGCCGTCGAGCGTGTCGGTCTCGCGCTCGGCGGGGCCGCCGCATTTGGGGCAGGTCGTGTTGACGAACTCCGGCACGTTGGCGAGCGGGGAGCGGCCGGTGCCTGACGGCAGGTAGTCCTTCATCGGCGGAAGCAGCACGGGCAGTTGGTCTTCCGGCACCGGGACGATGCCGTCGGTCTTGCAGTACACGATCGGGATCGGGCATCCCCAGTAGCGCTGACGCGAGATCAGCCAATCGCGCATCCGGTAGTTGATCGTTGCGCGGCCGATTTTGTTTTGTTCAGCGTACTTGCATACCGCAGTGATTGCCTCGGGCGTAGTTTTGCCGTTCAGAAAACCAGAGTTGATTGCGATGCCGTGATCGCTGAATGCTCGATCGACCGGTGGAGCGGTGCCGTCGGCGGGTGCGGTCACGCGCGGAATCGGCAAGCCGTACTTCGTCGCGAATTCGAAATCGCGCTGATCCTCGCCGGGCGCCGCCATGATCGCGCCGGTGCCGTAGCCCATCAGGACGTAGTCGGCGATCCAGATCGGGATGTCCTTGTCGGTGAAGACGTTGTGCGCGTATGCGCCGGTGAAGACGCCGGATTTTTCCTTCGCCGTGGACATCCGCTCGATTTCGGTCTGACGGCGCGCGTCGGCGGCGTATGCCTCGACCTTCGCGCGCTGCGCGTCCGTTGTAATCTCGGCGACCAGCGGATGCTCAGGCGCGAGCACCATGAACGATACGCCGAAGACGGTGTCGGGACGCGTCGTGAAAAAGCGGACTTCCTTACCTTTGTGGCCGGTCGACCGGAAAGGCGAGTTCCGCGCCTTCGCTGCGGCCGATCCAGTTGCGCTGCATCAGCTTGATCGGCTCGGGCCAATCGATGCCGTCGAGATCGGCGAGCAATCGATCCGCGTAGTCGGTGATCTTGAGATACCACTGCTCGAGATCTTTCTTGCTGACGGGATTGTCAGGATGCCGCCAGCAGCATCCGTTGATGACCTGCTCGTTGGCGAGCACCGTGCCGCATTTGTCGCACCACCATTGCGCGCCGGTCGCGCGGTAGGCGAGGCCGCGCTTGTGGAGCATCAGGAAGAACCACTGGGTCCATTTGTAGTACTCGGGCGACGACGAATTGATCTCGCGCGACCAATCGTAGGCGCATCCGGAGATCGTCAGTTGGCGCTTGAAGTTGGCGGCGTAGCGCGGGACGGTTTCCGTCGGATGCGATCCTTTCAGGACGGCCTCGTTCTCCGCGGGCAGTCCGAACGCGTCCCATCCCATCGGATGCAGCACGTTGAATCCCGCCATCCGCTTGTAGCGGCCGACGACGTCGCACGGGACGTAGTTGTGCAGATGGCCGACGCTGAGGCCGGCGCCACTGGGGTAGGGGAACATCTCGAGGATGTAGAATTTCGGGCGGCCGGGATCCTCGCGCGTGAGGTAGAGATTGGTGCGGTCCCATTCGGCCTGCCAGAAGGGCTCGATTGTTTTTGGGGTCGTAGCGTTCGTCCATTGGGATGATCTCAGTCAGGCAAGTCTAGCAGACACGGAAGGTAATCACTAATTGAATGTGAAACCCGCGGTGGGTTTCACGCTTCCTTCGGCAGGGCTAAGCCCTGCACCTTAGAATTAAGAAAAGATGCGGTGCTTCGCACCTGTTAGAAGGTTTTTTGGCGGTGAAATTGCGGGCTTCGAGGATGTAGAGGACGTGGGGGAGGTTGGCGTGGATGATGTCGCGAGTGTAGGTGAAGCCGCAATTTTCCATCACGCCGCGCGAGGCTTTGTTGTGGGGCAGGGTGAAGGCGACGATTCGATCGAGGTGCATCGTGTCGAAACCGTGCTGAAGAGCGGCCGTCGCGATTTCGGTGGCGAATCCTTTGCGCCAGTGGTCGGAGGTGATCGCGTAGGCTAGTTCGATCTCGTCGCGGCCTTCGACCTCTGCGTGCTTGATTCCGCCGTAGCCGACGAAGTCGCGCATCGGCTTGCTCGCGGAATGATCCACAGTCCGAAGCCGTGCGATTTCCAGTGATCGGCGGCGCGTTCCAGGAAACTGCGGGTTTGTTCTTCGGTGAAAGTTGCGCCGTCGGCGGATAGTGTCGCCATCACGCGGGGGTCGCTGTGCAGGCGACGGATGTCGGCGAAGTCGCCTGGGCCGGCGGGCGTGCCGATCAGGCGAGGGGTGCGGAGTTCGTTCACGCGAACTGGCGCTACTTTTTGCGGACGATTGTCAGGCCGTCGGCTATCCCGAGCATCACGGCTTCGACGCGGGTGTCTTTTGCGATGAAGTCGTTGAGCTTGCGGAGCGCCTGCGTGTCGGCGTCCTGTTTTGCTTCGTCGGCGACCGCGCCGCTCCACAGCACGTTGTCGATCACGATCAGTCCGCTTGGGCGTAGCCGCTTCAGGATTTCCTCGTAGTAGATTGCGTAGCTGGTCTTGTCGGCGTCGATGAATGCGAAGTCGAAGGTGTGCGACGCGGGCAGTGCCTTCAGCGTTTCAGCCGCCGGGGCCAGCTTGAGTGTGATCTTGTTTGCGACGCCGGCGCGCTCCCAGTAGCGGCGGCCGACGCTGGTCCATTGCTCGTTCACGTCGCAGCATAGAAGTTTGCCGTCGGCAGGCAGCGCGCGGGCGACGCAGAGTGCGCTGTAGCCGGTGAACGTCCCGACTTCGACTGCGGAGCGTGCGCCGATCGCGCCGGCGAGAATCGCCATGAAGGTGCCTTGCTCAGCGGCAATCTGCATTCCGCTGATCAGCGCCGAGCTTGGCGGTTTCAGCTGCGAGCTCGGCGCGGATCGGATCGTCGTTGTGGCCGTGGGCGATCGAGGTAATCGTAGAGTTTGGGAGTGAGGGCGATATATTTTGCGTGTTCTGCCATGCGGTTAAAATGGCAGGATGCGGGGGCGTAGAAAAGCACCTAACCCCTGACCCCTTCCCATAGTGGGAAGGGGAACCGGATGTTATTGGTGAGTGCGGATGACTGGCAACCTAACCCCTAACCCCTTCCCGAGCGGGAAGGGGGACCGGATTTTGCAGCAGGCGGACTCTTGCCAGCGGTTAGCGGCCGCCCAGGTAGGCGAAGTCGCCGTGCTGATTTACCGATCAGGGTGCCGGTGAAGATCGTGTGATGCTTCTGCGCGCCCATCGCGATTCGGTAGATGAATTGCGATTCGCCGACCTCGAAAAATGCGTCGTTGGGCGACAGCACGTAGAGCTTCTCGCGATCGTCGGTGTCAGTCGCGCCTACGAACATCGCGCCCGACGCCGTCAGCACCGGGTCGCCCAGAGATTCGAGTTCGGTGCCGAAGGGAGTCAGCTGTCCGCGCTCAATTCGAAGATCCAGCCGCTGATGAGTCAGGCGAAAGATCGCCGGTATGCGCGCGCATCCGGCGAGCACCGCGGTAGTTCCGTCAGCCATCAGGCCCGGCCGTCCCGCGGACAGGTAGGTCACCGGGCCGACGCTGGTGAGCGTGCCGGTCGGCAGAATTCTCGCCATCGAGCCTCCGCTGTACAGGAACAACGCAGCGCCGCTGGGAGTCTTGGCGGTGAACGCGACCATCATGCCGAGCGGAGTGGGCAGCGCCGCCGGCAATCCAAACGGACGCTGGTAGAGCGTATGGTTCGGTCCGTATTCGCCTTCGACGGCGAGCTCGGTAACGCGGCCGTTAAGCGAAGCAAGCAGGAGCGCCTGGCGATGGCCGGTAGGCTTACTGCTGTCGTCGAGAAAGCCGGTGAACGCGACCTGGCCGCCTTCGCCCATTTGCGCGCTGCCGAAGCTCAGGATTGCGATATCGTGGCCTTCGGTCGTTTTGTCACCCGCTTTCACCATGCAGGAGAGCTTGCCGTGTGAGTAGAAGAAGAGCGCATCGCGGCCGTGCGGCACTGTTGAAATGAACGCGATATTTTCGTCGGTATCAGCGACGGGATACGGGTCGCCCTTAAGGGAGGGCGTGCAATCGCCGGCGAGCGCTTTGGGATTCAAAGCAGTGATTATGCGATGGCTCGGCACTGCGTCGGCGTTGCCGATAAAAATATTCCAGCGGGCTTTGAGGTTGGCGTCCTTGGGCTGCGTTTCGGCACCGAAGATCACGCGACCGTCGGGCATCATCGACGGCACTCCCACTTCGGTTACGATGCCGCCGCCCGGCGCGCGCATTCCGACTTCGGTGATCAGCATCGACTCGCCGGTGCTGTCGCTGGCGTAGACTGCCTGCGTATTGTCCATCTGCAAGTCGGCGCTGTTTCCGTTGAGACTCAGCGAGACGGCATGCGCGCTCATCGGCGTGAGGAGCAAAATCGCGAGAGCGGATGGCAACAGCCTGAAATTAAACATTTTTCCCCCAGTGGTTAATCAGTAACTCGAATCTGAGGTCCCCATAAACTTATAGTCGTCAAAGCGTACGTGTTGCAATGCAAAGAAAGAGCCATCGCACTGGGCGGTCAGAACGCGACGGAATCCAGCATGGTACGCATTCGAGTAAGGTGGGTTTCGGGCCAGTAAATCCTCCCGCACACGCCGCATTCAGAAAATCGATCGTGGCTGGCGAAAACGTAAGGCGGCACGCGTCGCGACACGAGATCACGTGCAATCGTGGACAATGCAGGCGTTGCATCGCGAGCATCGTGTCAGCGCGATCACGCGCGGATCGAGACCGAAGTGTCGGATAGCCTCGCGCAGTTGATCCCTGATGGAGTTGTGCTCGACGAAGAAAACGTCGGGGGCGGTGCGAAGGCGCTTGTCGCGGGTCACCAGGATTCTGTTTTCCGCGCGAGCTATCCGGAGAAGCTCGGCGCCGGTCAGCGAGGCGTCAGTGATAACGTCGGCGCCGAGCAGTCGCAGCCATCGCGCGAGCCGCAGGAGCATCCGGTCAACAGCGATTCGGGGAGTTTCATCCATCGCGATGGGCTGTATTATATCACCGAGCCGCGGAACCGCAGTCATTAAAAATATAAAGCGACGCTTTAAGTTCGCAAGGTAAACGCGATGGATGAAAAGCAGGTCTCGTTTCGATCCGGCGATTTGAATCTCGAAGGTCTGATCGCCAATCCGGGCGGTGGTGCGCCGGCGGCGGTCGTATGTCATCCGCATCCGATGTACGGCGGCTCGATGCACAACAACGTCGTCGAGGCGATCCTCGCGGCGATGTGGCAGTCGGGATACGCGACGTTGCGCTTCAACTTTCGCGGCGTCGGGCGGCAGCGAGGGTGAGCATGACGGCGGTCCGGGGGAAGTCGATGACGCAGTCGCAGCGATGACGTTCCTGCTGGCGCAGCCGGGCGTGCGCAAAGAGGACGCGGTGATGGCTGGATACTCGTTCGGCGCGATGGTCGCGGTCAGCGCGGGATACGAACGCGCGGAGATCGCGCGAATCGTCGCGGTCGCGATCCCGCTCGCGATGGCCGATGCGCGAATTCCGGATGGTGCGTCGAAGCCGGTGCTGCTGGTTTCAGGAGATCACGATTCGTACTCGCCGGTCGCGGGACTGCAAGCGCTCAGGTCGAAAATCGGTGAATCGGCGCGACTCGAGGTTGTCGCGGGCACCGATCACTTCTTTGGCGGCAGCGAAGCGGAACTATCGCGCGTGCTCGTTTCCGGGTTGGCGGCTTGGAAGACAGCGTAGAAAGGATCCTCGGGATGCGCCCTCGCGATCGAAATAATCTGCGCGATCGTCGCCTTCATGTCGCCGTGATTCATCCGATGGAGCGCGGCGAAGTTGTCGAGCTGGTGAAAGTAGATCAGGTAGTTCACCAGCACCGCGTTGTTCAGCGGCTGCTTGTCGAGATCGAAGCGCTCGAGCCCCGATAGACGTCGGCTCCAGCGCAGCGTAGTCGGCCTTGATCGCGGCGAAGGCAGCCTCGCGGCGACGGTCGAGCTCGTCTTTCGGCAGATGCGCCATATAGATGTCGAGCAATCGCGCCTGCTCCTTCAGCAGAAAGCGCGCGAACTTGAGATCGCTGTCGAGGATGTCGCGCGCCGCGATTCGTGGTTGGCGCCGATTCACCGTCGGTCGCCGCGAAAAATGCGACCGCGCCCGCGCCGCCGACATAGTTGGCCGCCGACTCGTCGAACATCGCGTCGCTCGCCAGGTAGTAGGTGCGATGGAACAGCTCGTGGATCAGCACGCCGGCCAGCTCGACGCGATCGAGCTTGAGCAGATTCGTCAGCAGCGGGTCGTCGAAGAATCCGAGGCTCGAAAACGCAATCGAAGGCCG
This sequence comes from uncultured delta proteobacterium, assembly GCA_963814715.1. Taxonomy (GTDB): domain Bacteria; phylum Desulfobacterota; class Binatia; order Binatales; family Binataceae; genus Binatus. The sequence continues at coordinate 977,713 of CAWFDW010000002.1, read as the reverse complement.
CACCATCGTGTCGAGGCCCTGCGCTTCGAGCCGCGCGGCCTCCGCGGTCGCATCGCTCTTGTCGAAATAGCCGCGATACGGCACGCGGCCGACAATCGGGAACCACCAGGTATACGGCACCAGCGAGTCGCGCGGCGCCGCCATCACGACGTAGACGATCGCGTTTTGATCCACGGGCGCGACGCTTTCATAGGCACCGCCGACGTTCTCGCCAAGTTGATCGGCGGCGAACTTGCGCACCGCGAGGACCGTCTCCAGCTTCGTGCGAGTGTCGGCCGGAAGATCTTTGCGCGCGAGCACATCGTCGATTGGCTTGCGCTTCCACAGAATTCGGCCTTCCTCGTACGCGGCGCGCGAGATGTAGCATCTGCTCAGCAGAATTGGCGCGAGGATCAGCATCGCCAGGCGAACGTGATATGCCGTCCGAGATTGCGCGCGTGCTGGCCGCATCGTCATCACTGATACTTTCGATGAACAGCCGTCAGCCCGCCACGAGGCGGTCGCTGTTGGCCATCGCGGCGTACTGCAATTCGAATAGCCGGTAGTAGAGCCCGCGCTGCGCGAGCAACTCGTCGTGGGTGCCGCTCTCGCGCAGCATGCCGCCGCCGAGCACCATGATTCGATCGGCGCGCTCGATGGTGGAGAGGCGATGCGCGATCACGACGGCGGTGCGTTCCGCTAGCAACTCGTTGAGCGCGAGCTGAATCAGGCGCTCGGTCTCGCTGTCGACGCTCGAGGTAGCTTCATCCATCACGAGGATTCGCGGGTTGTAGGCGAGCGCGCGCGCGAACGAGAGTAGTTGGCGCTGACCAGCGGACAAGTTCGCGCCACGCTCGCGAATCTGCTCGTTCAGCCCGTCGGGCAGGCGATCGACGAAGCGCAAAGCCTGCGCGCGCCGGAGCGCATCGCGCACCTGCGATTCGCTGAGATCGAGTCCGAGCCGGATATTCTCCATCACGTCGCCGGCGAACAGAAACACGTCCTGCTGCACGAGGCCGATCGTCGCGCCGCAGTGCGCGCAGGTCCCATTCGCGGACGTCGATTCCGTCGACGATGATTCGCCCGCTTTTCACGTCGTAAAAGCGATTCAGCAACTTGATGATCGTCGTTTTTCCGGAACCGGTCGGCCCGACGATCGCGATTTTCTGTCCGGGCTCGACGGTGAAACTCAGATCTTTCAGTATCGGTTCGTCCGGGCGGTATTCGAAGTTGACGTGATCGAACACGATCGATCCGCGCGAGACCGCCGGCAGCTTCGGCTGTCGCGGGAGTCGACACGATGAACGGTTCTTCCATCAATTGCTCGATTCGCTCGGCCGACGCCAGCGCCGATTGCAGCGCGGTGTACTTGTTCGATATTTCCCGCAGCGGCATGAAGAACATCTGCGCGTACTGCATGAAACCGATCAGCGTGCCGATCGTGATCGCGCGATGGAGCGCTTCGCCGCCGCCGGCCCACAGAATTACTCCGATCGTGATCGAGGCGACCGTGTCGACCGCCGGCAAAGAGTCCGGTCTCGTAAATGTTCGCCATCATCTGCGACGTCGCGGCTGCGCAGGTTCAACACGTCGAACTCGTCGCGGCTGGTGCGCTCGCGGGTGAAGAGCTGGATAACCGTCATGCCGGCCAGCGACTCGGACAGGTACGCGTTGACCGCCGCGAGCCGTTCGCGAATCTGCCGGTACACGACACGGGCGCGCACCCGGAAAAGGTTGATGAACAGCAGCAACGGCGGAATCGCGATCAGCGCCCACAGCGCCAGGTGCGGACTCTTGGACCACATGATGACCACGATTCCCGTCATCGTCATCACGTCGACGAACACCGTCAGCGCGCCCGACGCGAACATGTCGTTGATCGCGTCGATGTCGGTGGTCATGCGGCTGACCAGCCTGCCGACCGGCGTGCGATCGAAGAACGACATCGGCAGGCGCTCGACGTGATTGAAAACGGCGAGCCGCAAATCCGACAGCGAATACTGCGCGACCATTATCGTCAGGTAGAATTGCGCGTAGAACGTCGCGAACTCTCCGGCGACCAGCAGGATATAAATCGGCGCCATCGTCGACAGGCTGGCACCGCCGGTCATCCGGAAAATCGCAGCGAGCCACGCGGGCGGCGTGGTCTTATGATGCGCCGAGGAAATAGATCGATGATGAGCTGGATGATGTACGGCTGCGCGAGTGCGAAGACCGCGTTCAGCGGCATCAGGATTACCGACAGAAAGAACAGCCGCCGGTACGGACGCACATACGTCCACACGAACTTCAGCAGCGCGTAATCGCGCGCGCGTCCGAGCTGTTTTTCCTCACCCTGCTGCATCGACTAGTACCGCTCCAGCTCCTCTTCCATCAATTGGCGATGGAACAGCTCGGCGTAGATTCCATGCCGCGCCATCAGTTGCTCATGCGTTCCGCGCTCGGCGATCTGGCCGTCTTCGAGCACCACGATCTCGTCGGCGTCGCGCACCGTGGACGCGCGATGCGACACGACGATCGTGGTCCGGCCGCTCACCGACGCTTCCAGACCTCGAGGACCGACTTCTCAGTTTCGGTATCGACGCTCGACAGCGCATCGTCGAGCACCACGACGCCGGGCCGGTAGGTCAAGCAGGCGCGCGATCGTGGCGCGCTGTTTCTGCCCGCCCGACAGCGACATGCCGCGTTCGCCGACGATCGTGTCGAGACCATGCGGCAACACCGCGATGTCCGATTCGAGTCCGGCGACGCGCGCGGCATTTTCGATTTCAGCGACAGACGCATCCGGGCGTCCGAACGCGATGTTGCGCGCGAGCGTGTCGGAGAACAGGATCGGCTCCTGCGGCACCACGCCGAGCGTCTTGCGCAGCGAATGCAGCGGCAGGTCGCGAATGTCCTTGCCGTCGAGCAGTACGCGTCCGTCGGTCGGCTCGATAAGGCGAGTCAGCAGCTTCACCATCGTGGATTTTCCCGAGCCGGTGCGTCCGACGATCGCGAGTTTGCCGCCCGCCGGCACGCGCACCGTCACGTCCTTGAGCGCGTAGCTGTAGTGACCGTTAGCCGGACTCCCGTTCGATTCCGCCACCGCGCCCGCTATTCCGTCGCGCAGAAAATAGCTGAACGACACGTGGTCCCATTCGATAGCGCCCTTCACGTCGAGCCGCACGCCGCCGTCTTCGAGCTCGCCGGCCTGCGGTTCCGCGGCAAAAATTTCGTTGAGACGCTTCATCGCGGCCTTCGCGCGCTGATAGACCGAAATCATGTAGCCCATCGAGATGATCGGCCACGCCATCCTCGAGAGATAGCCCATGAACGCGACCAGGTCGCCGACTTCCAGCTTCTGCCGCGTCACCATCGAGCCGCCGTAAATCAGCAAGACCATCACCGCGACAGTCGAGGTGCCGCGAATCATCGGGAACATCGCGCCGCGGAGCCGCGCGAGCGCGAGGCCCAGTTCGTTGTAGTCGTCGTTGGCTTTGCGGAAGAGCTCGGACTCGTGATCCTCGAGCGTGTACGCCTTGACGACGTGAATCCCGGCCAGGCTTTCCTGCACCTTGGATTCGATTCCGCCGAGTCCTTCCTGCACGCGCAGGTTGCGCACCATCAGACGAGCGCGACAGCTGCTTCATTCCGATCAGCAGCAACACGTAGGGCACGATCACAACGATCGTCAGCTTCACGTTGGCGCTCAGCATGAAGATGAGCGCGAAGACCACAGTGGCGGCGCGTCGGCAAACGTCACCACGCCCATCCCGACCATCATCCGCACCGCGGTCAGGTCGTTGACCAGGCGGGACATCAGGTCGCCGACCTTGATGCTTGTCGTAAAAGTCGGCGCCGAGATGGGTCAGATGGACGAACAGGTCGTTGCGCAGATCGTACTCGATGTCGCGGCCCGTGTTGAAAATCGTCATGCGCGAGAGCCATCGCGCGACGCCGCCGAGCAGCGCCGCGCCGCACAGCATCCACACGATTCGATCGAGCGACTCCTGCGCGGGAAGGCCGAGCCTCGCCAGCGGGGTGAAGGTTTGTGCGTGATGCGCCTGCACGCTGCTGATTGCGGCGCCGCTCAGATAGGCGACGGTCATCGCGCAGGCCGACGCGACCAGCGTGCACAGCATTCCGAGTCCGTACCAGGTCCAATACCGGCGTACGTAGAAGAACAGTCGTTTCATGGGCTGTCGGTTAAATTATCAGGTCTGCGGCGCGATAGAAGAGGCTGGCGACGGTTTCGAACGCACGTCACAGCGCTAATCCGGTGCGCGATTTCAGGCGGCGCTCGTAGAGCTTCGCGTATTTCAGAAATACGTAGAACGCCGCTGTCATCGCCGCGTACAATCCGCGTCCGCCGTCGCGAAACCCGCCGCGGATAATATAAAAGTTGAAAAATCGCCACGCCGGATTCCCGATCATCTTGAACGGCGTGAATGCGTTCGGCTCCTGCTCCATCGCGGCGCGCGAGCTGAACCGGTTGATCGTCGCGACGTGATCCGAGATGTCGCGATAGCTGAAATGCAGAATCGGATTGTCGAGCCGCTCGACGCGTCCCTCGACGACGACCTTGTCATGCGGATCGCGACCGCCGATATGCCCGCGATCGCGCCGGAACAGCCGCACCGGCGTGTCGGGGTAAATCGCGTGCGAGTAGTAATGCCCGAGGTGGTACAGGATGCGCCGAATCTTGTAGCCGTCGGCCGCCGCCGGCGACGACACCGCGCGAAGAATTTCCTCGCCGAGGTCGTGCGTCGCCTGCTCGTCGGCATCCATCAGCAGCACCCAGTCGCCGGTCGCGCGATCGAGCGCCATCTGCTTCTGCTTCACGTAGTTCGTGAACTCGTGCTGGACGACGTCGGCGCCGAGTCCGCGCGCAATCTCGACAGTCTTGTCGGTCGAGAACGAGTCGATGATTATTTTCTCGTCGCAGAACCACGCGCTCTTGAGGCACTGCCCGATCAGCGCCTCTTCGTCGCGCGTAATCGTGATCAGCGAAATCTTTGGGCGTTCTGACATCCGTTAAGAGGCGTGCTGCGCTTCGGTTCGATCGAGTCCTTCGATCACCTTCGACGCGATCGACTTGAATGCCGCGCTAACCGGATGCGCTGGATTGGTCGCGACGATCGGGCTCGCGTTGTCACCGCCCTCGCGCAGCTCGCGCACCAGCGGCAGCTCGCCGAGGAACGGCACGTTGAGCGACTCCGCCAGCCGCGCGCCGCCGCCATGCGCAAAAATTTCGTGGCGATGGTTACACTTGCGGCACAGGTAATAGCTCATGTTCTCGACCACGCCGAGAACCGGCACGTGAACTTCCTCGAACATCGCGACGCCGCGCTTGACGTCGAGCAGAGCAATCTCCTGCGGCGTCGTCACGATCACGCCACCGTCGAGCGCGACGCGCTGCGTGATAGTCAGTTGCGCGTCGCCGGTGCCGGGCGGCAGGTCGAGCACCAGGCAATCCAGCTCGCCCCATTCGACGTTGAACAGAAATTCCGTCTCGAGCTTGGTGACCATCGGCCCGCGCCAGATGACCGCGGTCTCGTCGTTGATGAACAGCGCCATCGAGATGTAGCGGATGCCGTAGCGCTCGAGCGGGATGATTCGCCGCTCCTTCGTGAGCGTCACGCGCCTTCTCGACGCCGACCATCATCGCGACGCTCGGCCCGTACACGTCGGCGTCCATCAGGCCGACGCGCCATCCGAGCGCATGCATCGCGAGCGCGAGATTCACCGCGACCGTCGACTTGCCGACGCCGCCCTTGCCGCTCGCGACCGCGACGATATGCTTGACGCCCGCGATATTGCGCGGCTGCGCCATCCCGGCAGCAGCCTTCGGCGCAGTCAGCCGCTGGCTGCTCGATCTGAACGTTGACCGCAGGCACACCCGGCATCGCCGCGACTGTCGCTTTGACGTCGGCCACAATTTTCTCGACGACTTCCGGTTTCGCCGACGCCATCGTGAGCGACACGGTCACGCCCGCGTACGCGACTTCGATATCCTTGATGATCCCGAACGAGACGATGTCGCGGGTGAAGCCGGGGTATTTTACTTTCTTGAGTTCGGCGAGAATTTCATTGGGACTCGGCATTGTGCGGATGGAACCTGTCGCGGTTTCGATTAGGATGCGGCTGCGCTACCAAAGCGCGACGCTCATGTTATCATTCCCGAACCGCCGGAAAAACGACGGGTCGAACGCATCGGGAGTTTCCAGACAAGTGAGTAAAGCAGGCATCGCTGCGCCCCGAATCCGCTTCAGCGCCAGCGCTGGCGAAGTCGCGACGCTCGCCGCGCGCGATCTGTCGAGTTGGACTCGCGGCGATGATCGGAAGCGAAGTCGCATCGACACCTGACGCGTCGTTGGCGCCGACCGAAATCAGAATCGACCTCGGCGCTTCCGCATCTTCCGCACGCAGTCACAAATCGCACTCGACGGCGACAGCTTCGACGTCTCGCGCGGCGGCGAATCGATCGTGATTCGTGCCGGGACCGAGCGCGGACTGATTCACGCGTCGACGAATCTGCTCGAAAAGCTCGGCGCGCAGTTTCCGCCGGGCGTCGCGCCATCGTATCCGCGACATCGAATCACGCCCGCCTCGCCGCGATCGAACCATTCCGCGTCACTCCCGCCTTCAAGCGGCGCGCGTTCATCTCCGACATCATGACCTGGGACTACAATCTTCCCGACCGCCTCGAACTTGCATCTACGCCACGACCGCGAATTCATCCCGTGGATGGCGCGTCGAGGCATCAACGCCTTCTCCTACATCCGCCATGCGCACGACACGCGCCTCAAGATCGACGAGGTCGCACCGCTCCTGCGCGAGCACGGAATCGGCGTCGAATACGGCGGCCACGTCCTGCAACTCCTGCTGCCGCGCGATCGCTTCGCCGAGCATCCCGAATATTTCCCGGCCGGCGACGACGGCGTTCGCACTGCACGGCGGCAATCTTTGCGTCTCAAATCCCGACGCGGTCGCATCTGGTTCGCGCGGGCGCGCTCGCCTACGTTCGCGAGCATCCTGAAAATGAATTGCTGCACATCTGGGGCGCCGACGTGCGGCGCGGCGCGTGGTGCCGATGCGGTCAATGCCGCGAGCTTCCGCCGCAGATCCAGTACATGAAAGTCGTCAACGCGATCGCCAGCGAACTCGCCGCCGACTCGAAGGCGCCGCCAATCGCATATCTCGCGTATCACGACACGATCGAGCCGCATCCCGGGCCTGAAGCCGCTCGACAACGTGTGGTTCGAATGGGCGCCGCGCGAGCGATGCTACAGTCACGCGATCGACGACCCGGCCTGCGAGATCAACCCGCGCTACCTCGAATCGTTGAAACGTTATATCGAGATCTTCGACGGTCGCGGCCACATCTTCGAATATTATGCCGACGCGATCCTGTTCGGCGGCTTGGGCTTCGCGACGCCCGCGGTTGTCGCAAGCGATCTGCGCGCCTATCGGCAGTTGGGATTGACGAGCATCTCGTGCCTGACGTTCGGTGCCTACAGCGTGATGGCCTATCCGGTGAATCTGGAAGCGTTCGTGCGCGGATCGCGTAGATCCGGATTTCGATCCCGCGGCAAGTTCTGCTCGACACCGCCTCCGGCCGGCATCCGCGATGTTCCTCCGAGATGGCCGCTGCTTATCGCGCTGTCGAGCGCGCGTCGAAGCTGTGCCTCGATTATGCCGACGTGATGCATCCCGGTGATGCCGCCGGAGAAGGCTGCGCGCAAGCGCGACGAGCTTCGGGAAGCGGCGTTGACGTTCAACGAAGCGATCGCGGCGGCCGATCAGATCGCGTCGAGCGCGGACACTCGGCTCGCGGACGCCGAGAAGGAACTGTGGCGCTACAGCAGCGACGTGCTCGCGGGACTGTCGGATTATCTCGGAGCGCTGCAGCAGACGGGCGTCCATCGCCAGATTTGGGGAGCGGCCGCGATCACGCAGAGTCACCGACGCTATCGCGCACATTCGCGCGATCGATCCTGAAATCAAAGGGACGTGGGGCGCGTACGATCTCGAATGGATCCGCGAGATGTGGATCCGCGCACTGCAGCGCAGGCTCGATGGAAACGCGAAACCGGCGGAGGAGTTGTTCTGATGGACGCTGACAACGGATTCGTACTGTCGCCGGAACTGCGCGCGCTGCGCGACCAGGTCGGGAAAATAATCCGCGACGAAATTATTCCGATCGAAGCGCGATGCGATCCCGATGCCGCCGAGATTCCCGAGGACGACTACTGGCGGATCGCGCGCAAGAATCAAGCCGCCGGGTTGTGGTGCATGGGTGCGCCGCGCGAGTACGGCGGCGGCGGCCTCGGCACGTTCGACATGTGCGTGCTGACCGAGGAAATGGCGCAGCATCGCATGGGCCTCTACAACCCCGGATGCGGCGTGTTCGGGCGCACTCCGCCGCCGGTGATCTACGCGGGCACCGAGGAGCAGAAGCGCACGTACGCCGGCGGCACGATCAAGAATGCGTGGCATACGTTCTTCGCGATCACGGAGCCGTCGGGCGGATCCGATCCGGCGGGCGCGATTCAGTGCAAGGCGGTTCGCCAGGGCGATACCTACGTCCTGAACGGCACCAAGATTTTCATTTCGCATGCGCATGAAGCGGAGTGGGGCGTCGTCTTCACCCGCACCGATGCGAAGGCCGGCCGCAAGGGAATCACCTGCTTCATAATCAAGAAGGGCACGCCGGGATTCACCGCGCGGCCGTTCCGCACGCTGCGCACGTCGGCGCTGCCGAACGAAGTTCATTTCGAAGATTGCGTCGTGCCGATCGAGCAGCGCCTCGGGCCCGAGGGCGAAGGATTGAACCTGTGCCTCGATCTGCTGACGCGGCTGCGATTTCCGTACTCGGCGTGCAACGTCGGCGTGGGAGTCGCCGCGCTCAGGATGGCGATCGATCACGCCAAGCAGCGCAGCACCTTCGGCGAGCTGCTCTCGAAGCGGCAGGCTATCCAGTGGATGCTCGCGGATTCGGAGGTCGAGCTGCGCGCGGCGCGATGGCTGACGTGGGAAGGCGCGTGGAAGGCCGACCGCGGCGAGGATTTCCGCACCGAGGCGTCGATCGCGAAGCTCTATTCGAGCGAGGTGCTCGGCCGCGTCGTCGATCGCGCCGTGCAGATTCATGGCGGCTACGGCGTCAGCAAGGAATTTCCGATCGAGCGATGGTATCGCGAGGCGCGCATCCGCCGAATCGGCGAAGGCCCCAGCGAAGTGCATCGGATGGTAATCGCGCGCGCGCTTTTGCGATGAGGATCAATCGATGAGTCTGCCGCTCGATAACATCCGCGTGATCGATCTCGGACAGGTGTACGCGGCGCCGTATTGCACGCTGCAACTGGCCGCGATGGGCGCGGATATCATCAAGATCGAGCCGCCCGTAACCGGCGAAGTGCTGCGACGGCCGGAGCTGCCGCCGGGCGGCGCCGGCTACTCGTTCCTGATGCTCAATGCGAACAAGCGCTCCGTGACGATCAACTCTGAAGAAGCCCCGCGGGCAGGAAATCGTGCTCAAGCTGCTCGAGGACGCCGACGTGCTGGTCGAAAATTATCTCGACGGCGTGATGGAGTCGTTCGGCCTCGGCTACGATCAGATCGCGGCGCGATTTCCGCGGCTGATTTATGCGTCGGGCAAGGGCTACGGCTCTGACAGCCGCTACGCGAAGCTCGGCTCGATGGACAACACGATCCAGGCGTCGTCGGGATTTATCAGTGTCACCGGATTCCCCGACCATCCGGTGAAAACCTCGGCGACGTTTATCGACATGGGCACCGGCAGCCACATGGTGAGCGGGATTCTTGCCGCGCTGATCCATCGCGGGAAAACCGGCCGAGGACAGCATGTCGAAGTCGCGATGCTCGACGTGGCGATTCCCGCGTTGACCAGCGCCGTCGCGCCCGCGCTGCAAGGGATGAAGTTCAAGCGGCTGGGCAATCGTCATTGGGGCGCATGCCCGACCAACGTCTATCCCGCGCGCGACGGCGAGATCCTGATCTTCTGCCTGACGGAAGCGCATTGGCGCACGCTGGCGAAATTGATGGGCCACGAGGAACTGATCGCCGATCCGCGATGCAAGAATCACGGCGCGCGTCTGAAGATCGCCGACGAACTCGACGCGATCGTCTCCGAATGGACCAGCGCGCAGCCGCGCGACGCGATGGTCGAAGGACTGATCGAAGCGGGAATTCCCTGCGCGCCGGTGCGCACCGTCGACGAAGTGATCGCCGATCCTGAAACCGCGAAGCGCCGAATGCTGATCGACAGCGACTATCCGACTCGCGGCAAGATTCGTGTCGCGGGCACTCCAATCAAGATGTCCGACGCGCCCGACGGTGACAGACCGACGAGACGTCCTCCCGAACTCGGCGAGCACAACGCCGAAGTGCTCGCGTCGATCGGAATCGGCGCGGACGAGCTGGAACGCCTCAAGCGCGACGGAGTAGTCTGAGCGGATGCGGATCGTGCGGTTGGTGGTGGAGGGGGGCGGCAGTCGTTGTGCGGTGATTCGGCGCGTATCGATAGTCGTTCGCGCTTATGGTGTCGATCACGCTGATCGGCTGCGAGCCGCAATCCACTCCTGAGAACAACACTGGCGCTGCGGCTGAGGTTGGGAAGCGGCCGCTTGAGTTGTCGTCGTCGGAGTTCGCGGCTGATTTGGTGACGCCTACCGGAATTCGCGTCAAGACTAACGGGCAGTACAAGACGGACGCGTCGAAGAAGGCCGCTGCCGATGCGATCGATCGCTACTGGGGCGAGGTTCGCGCCTGTGCGGTTGGCGTCGAGCCTTCGAACGATACGGACGTCAGCGGCTTGATCGAGGAGTTCCCGCGTCATCTGGCGGTTGAGATTGCCAACAACTGGAAGGTGGTCGAAGGTCCCGACGACCCATCGCAGGATGCAGGCGTTTCCGTCGATTGCGCATCCGGGATCGTGGTCGACGGCGCGCCGCCAGGAAGATGCGCTCTTTGTAGTAGTTGTGCCGGAGCTGAACGGGCTCGGTCCGCAGATGGTTAATGAGCTGAATCTGTGGCTGATGAAGAATGCGAACGTGCCGCCTACTGCGGATTTGATCAGTGCTTGCGCGTCGGTCGCTTGCGTTCGATTCAACTACAACAACGCTGCCGTCGCAGGCCTGGAATGAGTGTAAGGAGTGAGTAAATCACTTTATCTAATGTGAAACCCTCCGCGGGTTTCACGCTTCCGCGGCAGGGGTAACCCCTGCACCTTAGACGTCTGCACCAGCGTAAAACTGAACGGTGGTCTTGAACGATCGTTCTGGAGTGCTTTGACTATCGATTTGGCCGTGTTAGTAGAGTGGTTGACGGGACAGGAGGCGAGGCTATGAAACGCACTGGCGTCCATCATCTGGGGTTGGCCACTCTCGATATCGATCGCACGGTCGAGTTCTACACCACGAAATTGGGCTGGGAAGTCGCGTGGGCCGACATTATCGAGACGGCGCGGCGAGGGCAAGATCAAACACGTCTTCCTCAACACCGGCGACGGCAGCCTGGTCGCGTTCATGTGTCCGGAAAAAGTGCCGGGCATGCCGACCGAGTGGGCGACCGATATCAACAGCGCGCAGGGACTGCCGGGCGCGTTCTACCATTTCGCGTTCCATTGCGACGACGTGCAAGAGCTCGAGGCCAAGCGCGACGAACTGATCGGAAAGGGCGTCGATGTGACGCCGATGGTCGACCATGAATGGTGCCGCTCGATCTACTTCCGCGATCCCAACGGCCTGCTGCTCGAATATTGCACGACCGTCCGCGCGTTCACCGCGGAAGACAAGATCATGAGGCATCACGATCAGCCGGGACCGATGGTGAGCGATCCGGAGGACGCGAAGAAAGTCCACAAGATGCTGATGGGGCCGCATCTGCGAAGGTGAATCGCACGCCGGTGTGAGACGGGCCGCATCGACGAAGGCTGACAACCTAACCCCTAACCCCTTCCCGAGCGGGAAGGGGAACCAGAACTAAAAGAGTAAGACGATGGCAGAGATTGGACTTTTCGAGGCAATTCATTCGGCGCGATCGCTCAGGCGGTTCAAGCCCGATCCGGTTCCCGACGAAGTGATCACCAAGGTGCTCGATGCGGCGATTCGCGCGCCGTCGGGCAGCAATCAGCAGAGTTGGGAGTTCGTGATCGTCAAGGATGCGGCGCAGCGCAAGAAGATCGGCGCGGTGTATCAGAAGGGCGGCGCAATTTTGAAGGCGCTCTACACCGATCGCGTCAAGCCCGAGCACATGAGCGAGGACACCTACAAAAAACTCATGGCGTCGGCGTACTACCTGATCGATCACATGGCCGATGCGCCGGTGCTGCTGATCGTATGCCTGAAGCAGACGCCGATGGCGGGCGCGCCGCCGAAGCTTCCACCCGAGATCGCCGAGGCGATGAGGGGTCAGGCGCGGATCTCAGGTTCGAGCATCTATCCCGCCGTGCAGAATATTATTCTCGCGTGCCGCGGACTCGGACTCGGCACCGTGCTGACGACGATTCACACGTTCTTCGAGGACGAGGTGAAACAGATTCTGGGACTGCCGCCGGAAGTGATGACATATGCGCTGATGCCGATCGGATATCCGCAGGGAAAATTCGGGCCGATCAAGCGCCGACCGGTGAGCGAGGTCGCGTACCTGGACAAGTACGGCCAGCACTGGAAGGGGTGAGTCTCAGTCGCGTTCGTTTTTCAGATCTTCGGTGACTTTGCCGGCGAGGTGGCGGACCTGGTCGTGTTGCGAGAGCAATGACGCGAGCATCGCGGGGTCGGGCTTGCCGCTGAGCCGGTATTCGTCGGCGGCGTGCGCGAATTTCTCGTAAGCGTTGAGCAGCTTGACGAAATCGCGATGCGACCGGCGCGACGCCTCGCGCGGCGTCGAAGATGAGAACGCGTTGGCCTTGTTGAAGGAGTAGTAGAACTCGCCCATCTCCTCGGACGACAGTTGACGATCGTCGAGCTTGAAATAAGTGCGGCAGTAGTCGGCGAGCTTGTCCGACAGATCGGACAGCAGCGACGCGTTCGCCGTCATCGTGCGGCGATAGTCGGACGAGTAGCATCCGCTGACCGCGACGATCGCGATGGCGAGCGCAGACAAAAAAGCGGGCCGGCGCAGACCGGCCCGCCGAAATAATTTCAACAAGACTCGACCACGCTTTCAGCCCAGATACTCCTTGAAGAACGCGATGGTGCGCGCCCACGCCTCTTTCGAATGCACCGGATGGAACGACGGACGATCGTCGCACATGAAGCCGTGATCGGCGTCGGGATAGAAGACCACCTCGGCCGGCTTGCCGGCTTTCTTCAGCGCGTCGCGAAATTCGTCGACTTCGGTAATCGGAATGAACGCGTCCTTACCGCCGAAGAACGCCAGCACCGTCGCCTTGAGGCCGTCGACGTATTCGATTGGCGGCTTGACGCCCGGCTGCCGCGACTTGACGATCCCGCCGCCGTAGTACGGCACGGTGGCTCTGACAGCCGGATTGCGGCATGCGGTCATGAAGGCGACGCGTCCGCCCATGCAGAATCCGGTGGTGCCGAACGACGGGCTTTACTTCCTTCATGGCTTTCAGATGATCGATCGATGCGCTCATGTCGGCGACGATTTGATCGTCGTTGACCGAGCCCATCAGGCGAAACGCGCCGGGCAAATCGTTGTAGCCGACGACGTTGTTGGGTTGGCGAAAATAAAGATTCGGCGAGATCGCGACGAAGCCTTCGGACGCGAATTGATTGGTGATGCGCCTGATTTGATCGTTGAGGCCGAACGCTTCCATCACGACCACCAGCGCAGGATAGGGACCACCGGACGCCGGACGCGCGAGATGCGCGGGCATCTGCTCGGCGCCGGTGCGAATCGATACTTCACTGGAAACGACTTCCATAGTTGAAACCTCCGTTAGAAGATTCGCGTCCGCAAAACGAGCGGCTCGCGATCGCGGATCGCGTTTGAAGGGATGAGCGACCCGGCCACCTTTGTCGCATACGAGCCGGTCCCGCTCAAGCGAGAAAGTTTGACGGAGCGTTCGCATAAGAAAGTTTCGCGGCCGATGACGGCGCAGTCTCGCGCCGACCTGCAGCGCGCCGGTAGTATTGCTGGCGGTCGATCACCGCGCGTGCCCGGCCTGATTTCCCGATGATCCCGCTTCGCGATAACGCAGCGCCGCGCCGCCTGACGCCGATCAACGTCGCACTGATCGTCGCGAACATCGCGGTGTTTGTTTACGAAGTTGTCGCTCGGCCCGCGCATCGCCGCCTTCGTCGAGCGATTCGCGCTGGTGCCGGCCGCCGTGACGCAGGCGCTGGCGAGCAATGCGCATCGCAGCGTTGACGCGCTCGCGCCGTTGATGACGACCGTCACGTCGATGTTCATCCACGGCGGCGTCTGGCACGTCGCGGGCAACATGCTCTACCTGTTCATCTTCGGCGCGGCGGTCGAATATCGGATGGGATCGGTGCGGTACCTGATTTTTTATTTCGCCGCGGGAATCGCGGCCGCGCTCGCGACGGTGTGGATCGCGCCCGAGTCGAACGTGCCGGTCATCGGCGCGAGCGGCGCGATCGCCGGCGTGCTCGGCGCGTATTTCATCTTCTATCCGCGCGGGCGCATCCTGACGATTCTGCCGATTTTTATTTTCATTCAGTTCATCGAGATCCCGGCAATTGTTTATCTGTTCGTCTGGTTCGCGCTTCAGCTTTACGCGGGACTCGAACAGAGCGGCCGCGCGGCAGTGATGGGCGGAGTCGCATGGTGGGCGCACATCGGAGGCTTCATGTTCGGCCTCGCGCTCGCCCCGATGCTCGCGATAAATCGCCCGTCGCGCCGACGATCGCGCTAGCCGATTCCGTCATCGAATGTGGACAGAGTGGACAACCGTTGGCCGATGGCGGGTGTAATAGTTGTAAGCAGTGAATGGTATCGGAAATAATCGGCGCTCCTGAAAATTCTGAGCGCGCGGGTGGTTGAGGAGGTAGTGGCAGGTGGCGGTTTCGTCAGACGATATTCTAAAGCGCGTTCCCCCGCAAAATCTCGAAGCAGAACAATCGGTGCTGGGCGCGATTCTGCTCGACAACGACGCGATTAACCATTCGATCGAAATTCTTTCGGACGACGATTTTTATCGCGAGTCGCATCGGCAGATCTTCCGCGCGATGGCGGAGCTCACCGACCACAGCCAGCCGGTCGATGCGATCACGCTGACCGACGCGCTGCGCACGCGCGGCGTGCTCGAGCAGATTGGCGGGCCCGCGTACATCGCGGAGCTGGCGTCGATCGTGCCGACCGCCGCGAACGTCGCGCACTACGCGCGAATCGTGCACGACAAGGCGGTGCTGCGCAGCCTCGGCTCGATCGCGACCGATATCGCGAGCTCGTCGTACGAGGCGCCGGCGGACGTGGACGGTTTCCTCGACGAAGCCGAGCATCGCATCTTCGAGATTTCCGAGAAGCGTATCAAGCCGTCGTTCCACACGATGCCGGAGCTGACGCGCGAGTCGCTGAAGATCCTCGAGCGGCTGTACGAAAACCGCGAGATGATCACCGGCGTGCCGAGCGGGTTCATCGATCTCGATCGAATCACCGCGGGCTTCCAGCCGTCGGACCTGGTGATCATCGCGGCCCGTCCCAGCATGGGCAAAACGGCGCTCGCGCTGAATATTGCGGCCTACGCGGCGATGGACGCGGACCCGCCGATGGGTGTCGCGTTTTTCTCGCTCGAAATGTCGAAGGAGCAGCTCGTGCTGCGCATGTTGTGCGCGGAGGCGAGGGTGGACAGCGCTCGCGCGCGGCAGGGATTTCTGGGCGAGCGCGATTTTCCCAAGCTGGCGCAGGCGGCGGCGCGGCTGTCGGAATCGAACATCTATATAGATGACTCGTCGGACACGACATCGATCACGCTCAAGGCGAAATGCCGGCGGCTCAAGCGCGAGCGGGCGAAGAACCTCGGCCTTATAATCGTCGACTACATTCAGCTGATGAGATCGGCGCGGCCCGGTGAAAATCGCGAAAAAGAAATCGCGGAAATCTCACGCTCGCTCAAGGGACTGGCGAAGGAGCTGAAGGTCCCGGTGATCGCGCTGTCGCAGCTCAATCGGCAGGTCGAGTCGCGCGAGAATCGACGCCCGATGCTCGCCGACCTGCGCGAGTCGGGCGCGATCGAGCAGGACGCCGACGTGATCGCGTTCATCTACCGCGAGGAAATGTACAAGGGCAAAGAGAGCAAGGAGCCGGGCGTCGCCGAGATAATCGTCGCCAAGCAGCGTAACGGCCCCACCGACACCGCGAAGCTCACGTACATCAATCACTACACGCGCTTCGAAAACTACACGCCGGAGACGGGAGTGTTCGAGGACACGGGGGTCTAGTCAGTTTAACGAGAATCCTTGTATTTCTTGGGTTTTCGTCGATCAGGAACCTCACCTGTGAATCTCGTCCGGCGGGAGTTCGCGCCAAGGCGGCTGGTGCCAGGCGTGGCGCGGAGGTCGGCCCCGGCGGGGATATGCCTGGGCGAAGGATCCTTGCGAGTTCAAGCTGGGCTCGATTGAGCGATGGGTATCCCTCGAGAATCTCATCTTCGGACGCACCCTGCTCAAGCATCGTGGCAATCTCATAAACACCGATCCGGGTTCCCTTGATGCAGGGCTCGCCGCCCCTGATTTCCGAATCTGCAACGACCATCCTTCGCGCACGCTCAAGTTGCACCAATCTCGATCGGACCTTGTCGACAACCTGCTTGAGATCGAGCGAGAGCCCGCCCCCGAACAGACGGACCTCTCGCTTTGAAGAGCCACGCCGCCCGCAGTACATGGCGATCGCATCATGGAGCTTGCCTTTGCCCTCGCTGGTGAGTTGAACCAGTTTGGTATCCAGACCCTTCGCTAAAGCCAGATAAAGGAGGTCTTCCTCACGCAATGACCTTTTGCTTCCAGATCGCTTGCGCGTTGTCTTTAAAGGGCCTTCGTCAATCTCGCGATGAACCGTCTTCAACGAAACGCCGGAGGCTACCGCGGCCTCGCTGGGAGTAAATGTTCTTTCCTCGTCGTGCATAATTCGTCCTCTCCGCCGGAAGATTTTAGCAGAGTCCGACCTTTCGGTCGAATAACGTGAACGCCAGGATCAAATAGGGCCGAACGATTTGGCCGCGCTCAGGGGCGCGTTTAAAACGAATCGAGTTCGTCTTCCATCGGCTCTTGCTTGGTCATCGAATGCGACGACTTGTACCGTCAGCGCCGGCTTTGGTGCTTTGTCGATCTTGTAGTCGTCGTAGCGTGTACTGATCGATCGCGAACGGCAGGCCCTCCGAGGCCGGGAACGACGGCGCGTCGCAGATCTGGAAATGCAGATGCGGCTCCGTTGAATTGCCGGTGTTGCCGAGATGCGCGATCACGTCGCCGGCGTGGACCGTGTCGCCCACCTTCACCTTGATCGTGCCGGGCCGCAGATGTGCGTACGCTGCGTAGTGATCTTCGCTGATCTGCTGGATGATGTGATTGCCGGGGAGAGTGTCGTTGGTAATCTGCACCGCGAGCTTGCCGCTGTTGGGTACGTTCTCGGGGATGCCGTCCTTGACCTCGACGATCTTGCCGTCGGCGACCGCGTGAATTTCCTGATCCCACGCGTGATAGCTCTTGTTGTCGTGCTCGTCGCCGGTAAACGCCTTGCCGTCGTCGCCAAGTTGAATCCAGTCGATCGCATAGCGCTGGCCGATGTGCGGCTGGCCGTTTATCGGCAGCATCGCGCGGCGATGCGCCGACGTATTCGAAGGCCCGCTCTCCGCGATCCAGTTTTTTCCGCGAAGCGGAGAATGAATCACGATCGGATCGTCCTGGTTGAGATCGAGCCGGCAAGGTGTTGAATGGTTCCCGAGGCGCTGTGCTCGCCGTGCTGTTCGATCGTGATCGCCGTCTCGAAATTGTCGGGATCGCCCTGGTCAGGGAGCCATTCGGCGAAGATAAAGAAGACGCCAGTCTCACCCGACTTCAGGCTCGGATCGTTCGGCTTGTTGGTGTTCGCCGCCGATGGCCGGCGCAAACATCGCAGCCAATTGATTGCCGCTGGCCGACTGATTCACCACAACGTCGTCGTCGTCTTTGCCCAGCACGTCGAGCTTGGTGATTTTGAGCGGCGTCTTGCCCCAATTCGTGACGTACAGTTCGTAGGCCGAATGACGGTGACCACTGCCGTCGAGGATTTGCGCCTCGGACGGATACGGCGTCGCAACCACGCGCATGTAGAGCGGATCGTTTTCCGGCACCGGCGCGGGTGCCGGCTTTTCCTGGGCGAACGACGGTCCCGCGAACGCAAACGGGGTCAGCGCCACAAGAATCAGCAGTCGGAATCGATGCATCGTCTCTGTTCTCCATCTCGAGAATGGTCGAACGTCAGTGCGAGGTCTCGTCGTCGTCAGAGGTTTCAGGCGCGGGCTCGGCTGGCTCTTCTGCTGACGCCGGCGCAGTCTCGGCGGAATCTTCAGGATGAGTCTCGATGCCTTCGACCGGGCCGGTGTTCGCCTGTTCGACGGCGCGCTCGATCTCGCGGAACTCTGAAAGGTCGGGCAGGCCTTCGAGATCCTTGAGCCCGAACAATTCGAGAAACTCCGGAGTGGTTTCGTAAACCATCGGGCGCCCCGGCGCTTCCTTGCGTCCGGCGATTTTGACGAGCCGTTTTTCGAGCAGCGTTTCGAGCACGCCGCCGGTATCGACGCCGCGCAACTGTTCTATCTCGGGGCGCGTGATCGGCTGCCGATACGCGATTATCGCGACGGTCTCCATCAGCGGTCGGCTAAGTCGCGGCGGCCGCGCGGCGAGCAGCTTGCGGACGTAGCCGGCGTGATCCTTGGGCGTGCGCATCTGGTAGCCGCCGGCGACTTCGTCGATCACGATGCCGCGATTTTCGGCGGCGTACTGCGACGCCATCTCGGCGAGCGCCTTTTGCACCGTCGCGACGCGGCATGTCGTCGAAGACCGCGGCCAGCCGCGCAACCGAGACTGGTTCTCCGGCCGCGAACAGCAGACTCGCGAGAATTGATTTCAATCGCTCTTCTTCCACTCACCCTCCGTCGTTGCCGCGGCGCCGCGCTCGAGAAAAATCGGGCCGAAGCGCACTTCCTGAAACGCGCGAACGTCGCGCCGGCGTATCAATTCGAGCAGCGCCATGAAGGTCGCGATCACCAGCGATCGATCGTTCGCATCCTCGAACAGCGCGACGAACTCGATTCGCCCCGCGCCTTCAAGCGCGCGCAGGATTCGCGGGATACATTCCGCCACCGGGATGTCGCGCAGCTCGATTTTGCGCGGCGTCTTGTCGGCGACGCGCTTGAGCACCGCGCCGATCGCCTCGACCAAATCGAAAATCGAAACAGTGTACTGCTTGGCGTTCGCGTCTTCGGGCGCGGTCTCGCCGGGCGTCGTGAAAACGTCGCGGCCGAGCAGCGCGCGCTCTGACAGCTTCTCGGCCGCCTCGCGATAGCGCTGATATTCGAGCAGCCGCTCGACCAGGTCGCGCTTGAGCTCCTCGGCCTCCTCGGTGTCGGCGAGCTCCGGATGCGGCAGCATCGCGAACGACTTGATCAACAGCAGCGTCGCCGCCATCACGAGGTACTCGCCCGCGACGTCGAGGTTCAACTGATCGAGCAGCTCGAGCCACGTCGAGGTACTGCTCGGTGATAACGCTGGCGGTGACTTCGTGCGGGTCGAGCTCGGCGCGCTTGAGCAGATGCAGCAGCAGGTCGAGCGGCCCCTCGTAAATCGGGAGCCGGAAGCGGACGCCCGCGTCGGCGCCGATCCTGGCCGGCGGGTTGCCTTCGTTTTCGTTGCTCACAACTGCACCATCCACGAGATCGCGCCCAACGCCATGTTCATGATCGGATAAATCGCGACATCCAGCCAATGCATATACAGCAGCACCATCAGGATGAGGAAGCCGTAGCGCTCGGTTTGCGCATACGCGCGCGCGGCGGCGATCGGCAGAACGCTGAACAAGCACGCGGCCGCCGTCGAGCGGCAGCACGGGAAAAAGATTGAAGACTCCCAGCTCGACGTTGACGATCACCGACGCTTGCAGCATCCGGGCAATCGGCACGACGACGGTCGGGCCGAGCGAGCCGTGCAGGAAATACGGAACCACGCGCAGTAAAAGTCCGCTGACGATCGCGAGCACGAAGTTCGTCAGCGGACCGGCGGCGGCTACCTTCAGCATGCCGGTGCGTCCGCCGCGCAGCACGCGGAAATCGACGGGAACCGGCTTCGCGTAGCCGAGCACGGGCAGGCCGAAACAGATACAGCGCCGAAGGGCAGGATGATCGTGCCGAAAAGATCGATATGTGAAATCGGATTCAGGGTGAGGCGTCCGGCGCGCAACGCGGTATCGTCGCCAAGGCGCAACGCGACGACGCCATGCATCACCTCATGCGCGATGATCGCGAACATGATCGGCGGCGCAACGATACAGATAGTCGCGATGGTGCCGCTGATATCGTCCAAGTCAGTCGGTGCCTTCCGCCGCGCTCGCGCGGGTCGCGCGCGGATGAAACGTGCGATGCACCTTGCGCAGGTGGCTCTTCGACAGATGCGTGTAAATTTGCGTCGTCGAAATGTCGCTGTGTCCGAGCATCTCCTGCACGGCGCGCAAGTCGGCGCCGCCTTCGAGCAGATGCGTCGCGAAGCAGTGGCGCAACGTGTGCGGGCTGATCCATGCGAGTCGCGGATCGTTGGAGGCCCATCCTTTGAGTGCCTTGAAAAATCCTTGACGGGTCATCGCGCGGCCGAGCCTCGTGATGAAAACCGCGGAGACGCGACGCGGAACTTTCTTCTTGCCGCGCTTGTCGTCGGTCACGGGATTCAGAATTTCGTCGCGGCGATCGAGATAGGCCTTCAGCGCGCGAATCGCCGCGCCGCCCATCGGCACCATCCGCTCCTTGCTGCCCTTGCCGAACACAACGACCGCGCCGGCGGCGAGATTCACCTGATGCAATTGCAGTCCGACCAGCTCCGACACGCGCAGTCCGCATCCGTACGTCATTTCGAGCATCGCGCGATCGCGAAGTCCTCGCGCGTCGCGCGCATCGATCGCAGCGATAAGATTTTCGATGTCGCCAGACGACAGGGTGCGCGGCAGTTTCCGCGGGTGCGGCCTGAGTTTAACGGCGGGCGCGGGATCGCGCTCGATGATCTTCTCGTCGACCAGCTCGCGCGCGAGGCCGCGCAGGCTCGCCAGATGCCGACGCTGCGAGCTGACGGCGAAGCCCTGGTCGGCGAGCGCTTCGAGGTACGCGGTCAGCGCACCGGCGTCGAGTTGCGCGGGCTCGAGGCCCGAATCGCGGCACCATGACTGGAACAGGCTCAGGTCGTGCGCATACGCCTCCATCGAATGGCGGCTGAGGCCACGCTCGACCGCCTGACGCGACAAATGCCGATCGATCAGATCGTCCCAGCTGGCGGTGCTCACGCGGGTGCTCCTGCGCGCGGATTCTGTTCGACCTTTTCGAGCAAGCCGGCGCGCAGCTCGCGCATCCGATCGAGATCTTCGATTTTCCCGCCGTCGCGATCGCTCACATAAAAAACGTCGAGCGCCTGATCGGCGTTGGTCGAAATGCGCGCGAGGTGAATACGCAGGCCAAGCCGGAAAAGCGTATGCGTGATCGCGAACAGCAGACCGACGCGGTCCTGCGTGAACACGTCGATGACGGTGAACTGCTCGGAGGTGCGATTGTCGACGGTGACTTCGGTCGGCACGTGGCGCACGAACTTGCGCCCGGCGCTCTGCACGTGATGCGCCGCGGCGACCAGTGCCGCGATATCCTGCTGGCCGGTGATGACGCGCTCGAGATCGTGCTCGACCCGCAGCCATCGATCCTCCTCCAGCGCCATCGACGCCTCGCCCATCTGATGCGACACGCGAAACACGTCCATCGCGATACCGTTGGTGCGCGTCGTGATTCGGGCCGACAGGATGTTGAGATTGTTGGCAGTCAGCGCGCCCGCGATCATCGCGAAGAGTCCCGGACGGTCGCGCGTCACGACGATAAACTCGCTGAACTCGAGGTCGGGGAAATGCCGGATGCGACAGACCAGCGGACGCTCGTCCAGCGAGCGCATCAGATCGAAGTGCAGCGGGATGTCGTCCTCCGGCACGGTGAAAAAGTAGCGATCGGGCATCTCGGTCGAGGAATGCGGCGACGTCCGCTTCAGGAGCGGACGCGGCGAGCAGCGTCTCGCGCACACTCGCCTTCACCGTCGCGAGACGGCGCGCGGGATCGACCGCCTCGCGATCGCCTTGCTCGAGCACCTTGAGCGCGCGCAGGTAGAGATCGCTCAGCAGCATGTCGCGCCAGTTGTTGTAGACCTTCGGCGCGACCGCGCGCATGTCGGCGTAAGTGAGCAGGTAGAGTGCCTTGAGCCGATCGATCGATCCGACGGTGCGCGCAAATTCCGCGACCGTGGTCTGATCGTCAAGGTCACCCTTCTGCGCGACCTGCGACATCATCAGATGGTTGCGCACCAGGAACACGACGAGATCGATCTCCTCGCTGTTCGAGTCCAAGCCGCTGCGACACTTCCGCAGTCAGGCTCGCGCCGCGCTCATGATGGTCGTGGCCGTGGCCTTTGCCGATGTCGTGCAGCAGCAGCGCGAGGAACACGAGCGGCAGATGGGCCAGCTCGCGCGCAACTTCGGTGAGCAGCGGAGTGGGATCCTTGAACTCGCCGGTGCGCAGCCGTTCGAGCTCGCGCACCGCGACCAGCGAATGCCGATCGACGGTGTAGATATGGTAGAGGTCGTGCAGCACGCGCGCGTAGAGATTGCCGAATTCGGGAATGATCGCGCCGAGCACACCGGACAGATGCATCGCCTCGAGCGTTTCGGCGACGCGCTGTCGCGCCGACAGAATCGTCATCAGCGCTTCGGCGACGCGCGGGTCTTTTCGCAGGTTGTCGTCGATCAATCCGACATTGTCGCGGATCAACTGGTACGCGCTGCCTGAAAGCCTGACGTCCTGCGCCTGGCAGTCGGCGTAAATCGTGATCAGGTTAAGCGGATCGCGCTGAAAGAAATCGGGCTGCACGACGCTCAGCAGACTGCCCTGGACGATCAGGCCGGGACGAATTTTGCGGGTCGGGGTGCGATGAAAAAACCGCCCGCCGGGACTGTTCTCGGTGACGCGCGCGATCAGGCCCTCGGCGAAGCGATGAATTGTCGACGCGTGCTGGTAGTACGCGCGCATCAAGGCTGATCCTGCGGCCTGTCCTTCTTCGGGCTTGAAGCCGAAGCATCGGCTCGATCCGTTCTTGCATTTCGAACGTGATCTGATCGAAATGGCGCCCGGTCAGAAAATGCAGCGAGTTGCGCACCCGCCACAGAAAATCGCGCGCCTCGATCACCTCGGCCGCCTCCGGCTCGGTGATGACGGCCTTCTGCACCAGCTCTTCGAGCGAATGAACTTTGTATTTGACCTTGGCGAGCCACATCGCAGTGTGCAGATCGCGCAGCCCGCCTTCGCCGTCCTTGATCTGCGGCTCGAGCAGATAGATCGAATCGCCATACTGGGCGTGGCGTTTGCGACTTTCGTCGAGCTTGGTGGCGAAGAACTTGTCCTGGTTGCGATTGAGGACGTCGGCGATGAGCAGCTTGTCCAGATCGGCGTAAAGCTTTTCGTCGCCGCACAAAAATCGCGCGTCGAGGATCGCGGTTTTTTCTTTCAGGTCCTCATTCGCGAGCCGCACGCATTCCTTGGCCGTGCGAACGCCGTGCCCGACGATCAGGCCCGCGTCCCACAGCGCATGCAACATTATTTCGGTGACGATTTCGGCGTACGGACCGCGCTTGTAGTCGTGCAGAAACAGCAGATCGACGTCGGATTGCGGATTCAGCTCGCCGCGTCCGTAACCGCCGCGCGCGACCACCGCAATCTTCTGATTCAGCTTGGGCGATCGACGCCGCGTGTTCCGCATCGGCATAGCGAAACAGCGCACGCAGCAGATCGTCCATCGCCGTGGTCATCGCGGCGACGATCTCGATTCCGCTCGCGCCGGCGAAATGGCGCTCGCGCAGCTCGGCGCGAATCGATTCGAGATAGGCGCGCGCGTCGATACCGGGGCTCTTGCTCGCGACGAATTGCGCGAGCAGCGCTTCCTCGCCTCGCGGCGAAGATGCGGCCGCCGGGACCGACTCGGCGCGATTCGCTCCCGTGACGAGGCTCACAGATTTCCTGCCGCAACGTCGGCGTCGAAGTAGTCGGCGACCGAAGTCGCAATCGCGCGGCCGAGCACGTCCTGGTAATTCGGCGATTCGAGCCGCGCGGCCTCGGCCGCATTCGACATAAAGCCGCACTCGACCAGCACGGCCGGCATATGCGCGCCGACCAGCACGTAAAATGGTCCCATCTTCGCTCCGAGCGCGTTCACGTTCAGTCCAAGTCCGGCATCGAGATCGGCGACCGTCTGCGCATCGATCATTCTGGCCAGCGAGGCCGCTTCTATCGCCTTATAGTTCTGACGCAGGTCGGTCAGAATGTAGTTTAAGTTGGAGTCGTTCGGGGTGCCATAGCCGTCGCCGACGCCGTTCTCCATTCGCGCCAGCCGAATCGTCGCGCGGTCGGTGGTGTTGTTCAGGTAATAGACTTCGATTCCCGTAGTGTCGTCGTTCGGACTCGAATTGAGATGCACCGAAACGAACAAGTCGGCACCGGCGCTGTTCGCAATCCGGGTGCGCTCGGCGAGGCTGATGAACGTGTCGGTCGAGCGCGTGAGTTGAGCGCGGATCCCGCGGGCTTCCAGAGCGGCTTTGAGACGCATCGCGATCCGCAGCGCGAGATCTTTTTCCATGACGCCGTCAGCCGATTGCGTGCCCGGATCGTAGCCGCCATGCCCGGGATCGATCATCACGAGAAAACGACCCGCCTGACGATGGCTCTTCATTCAGAGCGATTGGCGCGGGCGCGATTGATGGCGTGACAGAGACAGGACGCGGATTCTCCGCCGGCGCGTATGCGACCGGACGCGCGACGGAAGGGGCAGAGCGCCGCGGCAAGTCGTGGTGCACGAGAATCGGCGCGGCGATATTTGGATCGGTGCCGGTGGTTGCGACCCGCAGAACTATTTCGTTCCTGTCGCGGAGCCGCGCGATCGCATAATCGGACCTGCCGATAACCTCGACGACGATTCGCGATCCGCCGTCCGCCTGGATCGCACGCACAGTCGAGATAGGCGCAGTCTCGAGGCCGAACAGGGGCCGCGGTGGAATCGCGATGCGTGTGCGCGGCAGCGCAATCCAGAGTTCGCTGCCATGCGTGCTGAGTTCGAATCGTGGAACGGTCCCACTGAAACCAAAATGTATTTCGAGAGTCTGTCCGCGATGCTCGATTCGCGCGGAGGTCAGGACTGATGCGGGAACACTGGCGCGGACCGGGCGAACCATCGCGCCAATCGTCGCCGTCGCAACCGCAACCGCCAAAAATCTCCGCATCACCGCAACCTACCCACAGCATCCAAGGATAGCCGCCAGTGAAGGTGATCGCCACGCCCTCCTCTTGCGTCCGGCGCGCAGGTGCCTTCTTCAGTCATCCTGAGCGCAGCGAAGGATCTCGCGCTCGAGCGCGTCTCATTTCGGCGGTTACGCGAACCCTCGTTAAACCGACCATTCGTGTTTCGTTCTCCTGAACTAACGGACGTTTCACGTGAAACATTTTCGTGAAAAACTCAACAGAACAGGGCCATTTTTGACCACTTCTCAAAAATTGGCGACCATTGCGCACGCCGAATCCGGGATTCTTCGCTTCGCTCTGAATGACACAAGGAAAATGACACAAAGAAAAGAGCCGCTCGCTCCCCTTCAACCCTTCTAACAGGGACGAAGTCCCGCATCCTCTCTTAACAGTGGGTGCAGGGGTCACCCCTGCCGCCCGCCGCGCAGGCGATCTTCTGCTCCTCGACTCCCGGTTACTTTTCTTGTTTCAGGCGGGCGGCGATGCGGGCGAGGGCGTTCAGCGCGTCCATTGGGGTCATTCGCTCGATGTCGAGTGCGCGGAGTTCGTCGACGATGCGTTCCTCTCTTCGGCGAGAACAGACCAAGCTGAGGTGCCGGGGTTTTCGCGCGGCGGTCGCGGGCGATTCGCGGCATCCCGGCTTCGTCGAGTTCGCCTTGCTCGAGGTTGGCGAGAATTTCGCGCGCGCGTGTGATTATCGAATCCGGTAGTCCTGCCAGGCGCGCCACTTCGATTCCGTAACTTCGCGACGACGGCTGCTCGATCACGCGGCGCAGGAAAATCACCTCGTCGCCCCATTCGCGGACCGCCATGCTCAGATTCTTGACCCGCGGTCGCTCGCGCGCGAGATCCGTCAGCTCGTGGAAGTGCGTCGCGAACAATACCTTGGCGCGCGTCTGATCGTGCAGATACTCGGCGACGGCCCACGCGATCGCGAGCCCGTCGAAAGTGCTGGTGCCGCGGCCGACTTCGTCGAGTAACAGCAGGCTGCGCTCCGAGAGGCCCTTGAGCAGGCGCGCCGTCTCGCTCATCTCGACCATGAAGGTGGACTCGCCGCGGCGAAGTTCGTCGCGCGCGCCGATTCGCGTCAGCACGCGATCGATAAGCCCGATAGTCGCCTCGGCGGCGGGAACGAAGCTGCCGATTTGCGCCATGATCGCAATCAGCGCGACCTGGCGCAGATAGGTCGATTTGCCGGCCATGTTGGGGCCGGTGATCAGCAGGATTTGCCGCGTGTCGGGCTCGGCGTCGAGATCGTTGGGCACGAACTCGCCCGCGCGCATCCCGGCTTCGAGCACCGGATGGCGTCCGTCGCGCACGCGAATCCGCAGGCTGGTGTTGATCGTTGGACGCACGTAGCCGCGATGCCGCGCGACCTTCGCCAGCGACATCACGGCGTCGAATTCGCCAACGGCGCGAGCGGTTTCGAGGATCGTCGCAGCGTGCGACTGCAAATCGCGCAGCAGCTTGGTGAAGATTTGCAGCTCGAGTTCCTTGAGCGCCGATTCCGCCGTCAGGATTTTGCGCTCGAGTTCCTTGAGCGCCGGCGTGGTGAAGCGCTCGGCGCTGACCAGGGTCTGCTTGCGCTCGTAGTCGGCGGGCACGCGTTCGAGATTCGTTTTCGTGATCTCGATGTAGTAGCCGAAGATATTGTTGTAGCGGACCTTGAGCGACGGGATCGCAGTGCGCTCGCGCTCGGTCGCCTCGAGCTTCGCGATCACGCCGCGCGCGCCGGACTGCGAGACTGCGCAACTCGTCGACCTCGGGACTCAATCCAGTTCGAATCACGTTGCCGTCGCGCGGATTCACCGGCGGCTCGTCGGACAGCGTCGCGGCGATTTGCTGCGACCAGCGTGGGCATCGGCGAGATTCGCGCGGCCTGCTCGCGGATGAGCGGGCTCTTCAGCGCGCCCATCGCTTGTTTGAGCGAGTCGGCCGCGCCGAGCGCGTCGCCGAGGCGAAGACAATCGCGCGGCGACGCGCGCATCGCACCGATTCGTCCCGCCAGCCGCTCGAGGTCGCCGATTCGCTTCAACGATTCCGCGAGCGTGCCGCCGAGGTCGGCGTCGAAGAGTTCTTCGAGTGCGTCGTGCCGCGCGTTGATCGCGTCGAGCGCCATCAGCGGATAGATGATCCAGTTGCAGAGCGTGCGCGCGCCGACCGCGGTCAGCGTCTCGTCGAGAATCGACAGCAACGATCCTTTGCGCGCGCCGTCGGTCGACGCGATCAGCTCGAGATGCCGCCGCGTGGTCTCGTCCACCACCATGTACTCGGCAATCTGGTAGAGACGCGGCGCCGCGATGTGCGCCAGGTCGTGGCCGAAGGTGTCCTCGACATAGAGCAGCGCGATTCCCGCCGTGTGCGCGATCGATTCGTCGAGATCCGCCGACGCGCTCGTGAACCGATTCGAGAATGCCTTGGCCGCACGCTCGGTGCTGAACGATTCGTGATCGAGCGTCGTCAGCGAGCAGTTCAAATCTTTCAGCAGCGCGCTCAACTCGCCGTCCTTTGCGGCGATGACGATTTCGCGCGGCGCGATTCGCGCGATTTCCTCGCACAGCGTCGAGGCCTCGCGAACCTGCGTCGCGAGAAATTCGCCCGTCGAGACGTCGAGCGCTGCCAGCGTGAACCCCGTGCCCTCCGCGCCAGTGACCGCGACCAGGTAGCTCTTCTCGGCCGCCGTCAGCACCATCTCCTCGCCGACGGTGCCGGGCGTGATCACGCGGACGATTTGCCGCGGCATCAACTTCGGCGTTTTGGGGTCGGGCGTGCCTTGCTCGCAGATGGCGACCTTGTGGCCGGCCTTCAGCAGCTTGGCGATGTACGGTTCCGCCGAATGGTAGGGCACGCCGCACAGCGGCACGCCGTCCTTGTTGCGCGAGGTGAGCTGGATATCGAGCACGCGCGCGCCGACTTCGGCGTCCTCGAAAAACATTTCGTAGAAATCGCCGAGGCGAAAAAACAGGATCGCGTCGGGGACGCGCTGCTTGACGCTGAGATATTGCGCGATGAGGGGTGTTTGCTTGACTGCCACTGAAAACGATTGCGGATCACAATAGCAATAGCCGAGCGCCGCGCGCCCACTTTTCGCTTTGCCGATTACATCTCGATTTACTAGCGTTCGAGTGTTAATCAGGCTCTAGACCGCCGAACACATCACTCACAGGAGATTAGGAAAATGGCAGCAGCATCAGCGTCATTGGAGTCCGCGACTCGCGGCGCCAAGTCGAGCGCAGCGCTTGAGTTCCTCAAGAGCTCGCCCAAAAAACTTCTCATCAACGGCAAATGGGTGGCGTCGAAGTCCGGCAAAACTTTCGAGACTCTCAACCCCTCCAACGAACAGGTGCTCGCGCTGGTCGCCGAGGGCGACAAGGCCGACGTCGACGAGGCCGTCAAGCACGCGCGCAAGGCCTACGAGGAAGGCAAGTGGTCGAAGCATGAGTCCGCATCAGCGCACGCACTTCCTGCTCAAGATTGCGGAGCTGATCGACAAGCACGCGGAGGAGCTGGCCGAGCTCGAGACGCTCGACAACGGCAAGCCGCTGTTCGAGTCCAAGAATATCGACATCCCGGGCGCCGCCGAGACCTTCCGCTACTACGCCGGCTTCGCGACCAAGATTTATGGCGAGACCAACCCGTCGGATCCCTCGATGTTCAACTACACGCTGCGCGAGCCGGTCGGCGTATGCGGACAGATCATCCCGTGGAACTTCCCGCTGCTGATGGCGTCGTGGAAGATTGCGCCCGCGCTCGCATGCGGCAACGTCGTCATCCTGAAGCCCGCCGAGCAGACTCCGCTGACGGCGATTCGCCTCGGCGAACTGATCTGCGAAGCGGGACTGCCCGAGGGCGTCGTACAGATCATCACGGGCTTCGGCCCCGGCGCCGGCAGCGCGATCGCCGAGCATCCCGATATCGACAAGGTCGCGTTCACCGGTTCGACCGAAGTCGGCAAGCTGATCCTGCAAGCCTCGACCGGCAACTTGAAGCGCGTCTCGCTCGAGCTCGGCGGCAAGTCGCCGAATATCATTTTCCCCGACGCCGACATGCCGTCCGCGGTGTTCGGCTCCGCGCTCGGCATCTTCATGAACCAGGGGCAGGTCTGCTGCGCCGGCTCGCGCGTGTTCGTGCAGGAGAAGGTGTACGATCAGTTCACCGATGAGCTGTCGAAGATGGCGAGCGGGCTGACGCTCGGCAATCCGCTCGACCCGAACACCCGCATGGGACCGCTGGTTTCCAAAGAGCAGCACGATCGCGTCAAGGGATATCTGAAGACCGGCAAGGCGGAAGGCGCGACCGCCAAGACCGGCGGCGAGCCGGGCAAGCAGGAATCCGGCTACTTCATCCAGCCGACGGTTTTCACCGGCGTGAACAACCAGATGAAGATCGCGCGCGAGGAAATCTTTGGCCCGGTCGCCTCGGCGATCAAGTTCAAGGACGAGAACGACGTCATCGCTCAGGGCAACGACACGACCTACGGCCTGGCGGCCGCGGTGTGGACCAAGGATATCAACCGCGCGCTCGGAGTCGCGCGCAAGCTGAAGGCCGGCACGGTCTGGATCAACACCTACGGCCAGATCGATCCGATGTCTCCGTTCGGCGGCTACAAGCAGTCAGGCTTCGGCCGCGAGCTGGGCAAGTACGCGATCGATCTGTACACGCAGATCAAGTCGGTGTACGCGAAGATCGGATAGTTCGAGAACAGTTCGAATAGCAGGAGAGGGCGCCCAATCGGGCGCCCTTTCTTTTATCGAATGTGAAACCCGCCGTGGGTTTCACGCTTCCGCGGCAGGGGTGACCCCTGCACCTTAGAATTAAGAAAAGATGCGGTGCTTCGCACCTGTTAGAAGGGTGAGGGGGAGGGGCGGGAAATTACCTCGCCCGTTGCGTTACGGGAGAGGAGGCCGGCGGGCGCAGCCGCCGGTAGGTGAGGGTGCTGGGCGCAACCGCAAATGCTCGCCCGCTCATTTTTTCTGCCGCCTCGTCTTCGTGTCATTGAGAGCGCAGCGAAGAATCCAGGCTCCTTTCAGCGTCGCGTCAGCGTAAAGAAATCACGAATTTTGGACATAACGCTGTTTCGTTTTGTCCTTCGATTCCTTATTATTGAACGCAGTGAGCCAGTGGTGGTTGGCGTCGTGCCGCATTCAAACGATTGCGGTGGGCGCGCGTCTCACGGCGTGTGGATGAGCTGTCCTGCGGGACGGCATTGAGTTGGGTGGTGTGAAATCGGCGTCGCCGGAATCCGGCGGCGCGGCGGGGTTCACTGATGACCGGCGAGAAGAACGATGATCCGATCGAGGCGATGATCTCGTCGCCGACGCCGGCTCACGATACGCCTGCCGAACAACCGCCTGCCGAAGAAAAGCCTCCGTCAGAAAAGCCCAGGCGCGAACCGCGAGTCTTCCCGCCGCTGCGTCCGCCGACGAACGTGCAGTTCGAAGGGCGGCTCGAAGTTCGTCCGATCGGTACGCCATTGGGTTTGCGCGAGCTGGCCGCGCTCCACAAGCGGACGTGGAAGATGCTCAACGTCCAGGAAAAGCGCGTGCACGTTCTGCTATGGCCGCTCGCGATTCATTTCGGCCTCTACAATGTGGGCCAGGGCAGCGAGCGTCGGCGTCCGCCGCTGATTGGTGCGTTCTGGGCGCGATGCCTCGCGGACGCGCCGCTGACGCTCGGTCATCTGTATCCCGCGCAGTTGTTCAAGGGGATGCTCGCGTCGGAAGTATTCGAGTTCGGCGGGATGGTGATCGACCCGACCTACCAGGGCAAGGGCCTGGTCAAGATGATGTCGGACACGGCGCGACTGTTTGTTTTCTCGCGACGCCCCAAGCTGCTGATCACGAATCCAATCGAGCCGCTCTACGAGATGTACAAACAGCTAGGTCTGAAGACGGTAGGCCGCGAGCCGGTCGAGCATCCGCACGCATTCAACGTGAAGGTCTGGCTGATGTACGGCAGATTCGACGAG
This sequence comes from uncultured delta proteobacterium, assembly GCA_963814715.1. GTDB lineage: Bacteria > Desulfobacterota > Binatia > Binatales > Binataceae > Binatus. Next base: position 946,283 of record CAWFDW010000002.1, on the reverse strand, counting down.
ATGTCGAAGCCGTACTTCATGTAGGATTTTGCTACACGACTAGGACTTCGCTTTCTGCTCGGTCTTGGCGCCGCCGCCCATGAAGGTTGCTGCGCCCTGCATTACCCTGGTGCCCATGCTCAGCAGTGCGTCGGTGACGCCGGGGAATAGCGATGCGAGTTTTTCTGCGACTGCCGCGCCCGGTGGGACGTCCACTTCGGTGAGCCCGAACGCGGCCGCCGCGAGCACTGCCCACGTCACCCATCGCGCCGGCATCGCCATCATCGCGGATACGCCCTTCAGCGAGTCGTGCTTGAGCGCGTTGCGCGCCATCGGCGTGTCGATCACTCCCGGCATCACGAGCGACACTTTTATTCCGGTGTTGAACAGTTCCATGCGCAGCGCTTCGGTCATCCCGACCAGCGCGAACTTGGTTGAGCTGTAGCCGCCGAGCGGGCTGATGCCGCGGCGTCCGGCGAGCGACGAGATATTCACGATGTTGCCCGACTTGGCCTGGCGCATCACCGGCAGCACCGCCTGCATCGCATTGAGCGCGCCGAAGACGTTCACCGCCATCATTTTTTCGAGGTCTTCGGGGCGCATCTGCTCGACGGTTTCCGCGATGAGCAGGCCCGCCGAGTTGATCAGGATATCGACCTTGCCGAAGGCTTCCTTGACCTGTTCGATAGCCCAGAACACGCGCGCGCGATCGGTCACGTCGCAATCGAGCGCGAGCGCCTTGCCGCCGGCCTTGTTGATTTTCGTCGCGAGCTCTTCGAGCTGCACGCGCCGGCGCGCGAGCAGAGCAACCTGCGCGCCTTGTTCGCCGAACGCGAGCGCGACGTCGTGGCCGATACCGCTCGACGCGCCGGTGACGACCACCGATTTGTCGAAGAAATATCCGCGCACTGGTCCTTTGGATTCCCGCTTGGCTTCGCTCATTGCCGTCACCTCGATTGGGGCGCCGTGGCACGGAACTGATGGTGTTGGGCGTCGCGTCTGGCATTGTGCGCCGGTCACCCGCGCATTCGCAAACCCTCTGGCCGTGCGTGCGGTTGCCCGCGAGATGCCGGGTGGTTAGCTTTTAATCGCGGTAGAGGCGCGTGATGGGGTGGAGAAAAGTTTATGAATTCGAGAACTGTGTTACTGAAATCGCCGCGGCAGGCGCGTTGATCGGCTCGTATCCGCTGGACTGGCTGGTCAAACGGGGCGAGCCGTACTTCTGCGAGCCGTCGAGCGAGCCGGTGATTCTGCTTCACGGCTTCGGCGGCAGCCGATGCGAATCTGCTGGCGCTCGCGGCGTATCTGCGGCTGGCGGGATTCGACAACGTTTCATATTTCGAATACCCGCGATGGCAGACGCTCGCTGATTCGGCCGCACAACTGGGGCGCGTCGCAGAGGAAAAATCCGGCGGCGAGGGCGTCCATCTGATCGGACACAGCCTTGGCGGCACCGTGGCGCGGCGTTACGCGACGAGCGCGCGCAAAGGTGCGGTGCGATCGCTGATCACGCTCGGCTCGCCGTATTCGTACGGTCAATGGAGTCCGACCGAGGTCGGGATTTTCGGCGACGACGATCCGATCGTGCCGGCGCCGATCGAGGAGCTGACCAACAGCGCGGCGTTCGCGACGAATCGTGACGCTGCACAACGTCGGGCATCTGGCACTCGTCTTTCATCCCGAGGCGCTGCGGATCATCGGCACCGAGTTGCGCGCAAATCGCGCATCGGAGAGCCGGGCTGCGCGGCGTAAGCTCGCTCGAGTGGCATCAGCGAAAGACGCGGGCGCGATCGTGCTGGTCGGCGGGCGCAGCTCGCGGATGGGCCAGCCCAAGGCGGCGCTCGATTTCGGCGGGATGCCGCTGCTCACGCGGATCGTCATCGAGCTCAAATGGTGGTTCGACGAAATCGTGATCGTCGCGGCGCCGAAGTCGGAGGGCCTGCCTCACATCGAGATTCCCGGATTGAAGATCGTTCACGACGAGACCGCGTTCGCGGGGCCGCTCGACGCGCTGCGGCGCGGGTCTGAACGCGCTCGATCACGACATCGCGTTCGCATGCTCATGCGATCTGCCGCTGTTGAATTCCGACGTTGCAGCCGACCTGGTCGCGATGCTCGATGACTTTGACGCGGTGATGCCGGAAGTCGGCGGCAAGTTGCAGCCGCTGCACGCGGTCTATCGCAAGCAACTGTGCAAACTCGATCGCGGCGCTCGAAGCAGAGTGGCGAGAAACGGCTGACCGCCAACGCCAACGCGATCAACGCGAGAAAGGTCGGCGAAGAAGAACTCAGAAAGATCGATCCGCAGCTCAGCAGTTTCTTCAACGTGAACACGCCCGAGGATTACCGGCAGGCACTGAAGCTCGCGGGCTTTCCGTCATCCTGACGATGCGAGCATCGCGAACGATGCCAGCAACCTAACCCCTAACCCCTTCCCGAGCGGGAAGGGGGACCGGATTAAAGAAACGTCGGTCGCGGATTCTTCCCCGCGCCTGAAGGAGAGGCCAGCGGGGCTAGGGGAGAGGTTTCTCCCACCTGCAGAATCGGTTTGCGCGCGGCCAGGGCTTCGTCGACGCGGGAGACGGGCAAGGTCTGCGGCGCATTCTTGACGCGCTCGGGATCGTTCAGCGCTTCGTCGTAAATCCGTTCCATCGTTTCGACGAAGCTGTCGAGGATTTGCTTGCTCTCGGTTTCGGTCGGCTCGATCATCAGCGCGCCCGGCACCACCAGCGGGAAATAGATCGTCGGCGGATGGATGCCGAAATCGAGCAGGCGCTTTGCGATTTCGAGCGTGCTCACGTCGGCGCGCTTTTCGAGGTCGTGCGAGAGCACGCATTCATGCATCGAGGGCTCGCCGGTCGCGCTCGGAAAGTGCGGCTGCAGCCGTTTGCGCACGTAGTTCGCGCCGAGAATCGCGAGACGGCTCGCCATCCCGAGGCCGTCGCCGCCGAGCGCGAGAATGTACGCATACGCGCGCACGATCATTCCGAAGTTGTTGTGAAACGATCGCATCCGGCCGATCGAGTCGGGACGATCGGCGTCGATTTCGTAGCCGTCGTCGCGAATGCTTCAAGCGCGGGAGCGGCAGGAACGGCTCGAGATGCTTTCTTCACCGCGACCGGTCCCGCGCCCGGGCCGCCACCGCCGTGCGGAGTCGAGAAACTCTTGTGCAAGTTCAGTTGCACGATGTCCGCGCCCATGTGTCCGGGCTTCGCGACGCCGAGCAGCGCGTTCATGTTCGCGCCGTCGAGATAGAGCATCGCGCCGCGCTCATGCAGCGCAGCCGCGATCTCCTGGATTTCCGGCTCGAAGATTCCGAGCGTGTTCGGGTTGGTGACCATCATCGCGGCCACGTCGTCGCTCACCAGCCGGCGAACCTCGGCCGCTTCGAGATAGCCGCGACGATTCGATTTCGCGACGATCACTTCGAAGCCCGCGAGCGTGCAGCTGGCCGGATTGGTGCCGTGCGCCGTGTCCGGGATGATCACCTTGTGCCGCACTTCGCCGCGCTTGCGATGATACGCGCGGACCATCAGCAGGCCCGTCAACTCGCCTTGCGCGCCGGCCGCCGGATGCAGCGAGACCGCGTCCATGCCGGTGATTTCGGCGAGCGCCGCTTCCATCCGCGCGATCAATTCGAGCGCGCCCTGCGCCAGATGCGCGGGCGTCGCGGGATGCAGTCCGGCCAATCCGGGCAGCGCCGCCAGCTCGTCGTTCACGACGGGGTTGTATTTCATCGTGCACGAGCCGAGCGGATAGAACTGCGAGCGCCTGCGCGAAGTTGAGCTGCGACAGGCGCAGGAAATGCCGCAGCACCTGCGGCTCGCTGAGCTCGGGAAATCCGGGGAGATCCTCGCGACAAAGTTCGGCGCCGAGGATTTCAGCGCCGCGCCGATCGCCGGCTGCGCGCGGCGACAAGTCGGTTCCGCGGCGGCCTTCGGATGAAAGCTCGAAAATAAGCGGCACGCCTGCCACGGGTTCGATCCGATCGAGCAGTCGAAGGAGTTTCCGGAACCGGGACCGATCCGATTCTGCCCGCACTCGCCATCACCGCACCTCCGCAATTGCCGCCGCAAGCCGGCCGAACTCGTCGCTACGATTCATTTCGGTGACTGAAACCAGCAGCGAGTCAGAAAGTTCGGGATAATCGTCGCCGAGCGGGACGCCAGCGAGTATTTGTTTTCGCTCCGCCGCTTTCACAGCGTCCGGGACGTTCGGAACTCGCAGCGCGAACTCGTTGAAGAACGGTCCCGAGAAACGACGCTGGATTCCCGCAGCTTCCGAGCACGTCTGCCGCGCTGATGCGACAGCTCGACGTTTTGCTCCGCGAGGTCGCGCAGTCCGCTGCGGCCGAGCAGCGAGAGATAGACCGTCGCGGCGAGCGCGCACAGTGAATGATTGGTGCAGATGTTCGAAGTCGCGCGTTCGCGGCGGATGTGCTGCTCGCGCGTGTTGAGCGTCAGGCAGAACGCGCGGCGGCCGTCGCGATCGCGAGTCTGTCCGACGAGGCGACCCGGCATCTGGCGCAGATGAGCAGTTCGCGCGGCCATGAAGCCGACGCCGGGTCCGCCGTATTGAAGCGGCAGCCCGAAACTCTGTCCCTCGCCGACCGCGATATCGACGCCGAGCTCGCCGGGCGCGCGCAGCAGACCGAGTGCGATTCCCTCGGCGGTGGCGGAGATTGCGAGCGCGCCCGCGCGATGCGTTTTTTCAGCGATCGCGCCAAGCGGTTCGATCACGCCGAACGCGTTGGGATAGCCGGTGACGGTGCACAGCAGTCGATCGTTCGCGATACGATCGAGCGCCGCGGCATCGGTTGCGCCGGTCGCGTCGTCGAACGGAACTTCGACGATCTCGATTCCGTTGAGCGCGCTCAGGTAGGTGCGAATCGTGGCGCGATAGTCGGGCCACAGCGCTCGCGAGAGCGCGACGACCGACGCGCTTGGGCATCAGGCGTCGCGCCATCAGAACGGCTTCGGCCGCCGCCGACGCGCCGTCGTACATGCTGGCGTTGGCGACTTCCATCGCAGTGAGTTGGGTTATCAGCGTCTGAAACTCGAAGATCGCCTGCGTGGTCCCCTGGCTCGCCTCGGCCTGGTAGGGCGTATAGCTGGTCGCGAATTCGGCGCGCGCGATAACAGCGCGCACGGCGGCGGGCACGTAATGACGGTAGTAGCCGGCGCCGAGGAAGCTCGCGAAACCCGACGCGCCGGTGTTGCGGGCGGCCAGTGAAGATATTTCATGTACTACATCAGATTCGCTGCGTCCCGGGTCGAGATTTATTGTCGCGCTCGCGCGCAGATTGGCCGGCACGTGCGCGATCAGGTCGTCGAGATGTTTCGCGCCGATCGTTTCGAGCATCGACGCGACATCGCTGTCGGTATGTGGCATGAATCTCATCGAATCAAACTAGTCCTCATTCAATCACACGCTCGCAGTTGATGCCGCATGGTCTTCATCGCGGCGATAGAACGGCCGCCGCACGACTGTCGCGCGAGTTTTGCGATTGCGAATTTCGACTTCGAGCGGATCGCCGACGCCAGCCGCAGTTGTCAGATACGCCATCGCGATCGGCCGCTGAATCGACGGTGCGAACGTGCCGCTGGTGACGACGCCCGCATCGTCGCCGTTTCGAAATACGCGGTAGCCCTGCCGCGCGACCATCCTGCCGTCGTCGGTTTGCAGTCCGATCAATTTCTTTTTCAGACCCTGTTGGTGTTGCGCAGTAAGCGCTGCGCTGCCGACGAAGTCGCGGCCGAGCTTTACGAATATGCCCAGACCCGCTTCGAGCGGCGACGAATTGCGATCGAGTTCGTGTCCATAGAGCGGGAGGCCCGCTTCGAGCCGCAGCGTATCGCGCGCGCCGAGTCCGACCGGCTTGATATTCGCGGCGGCGCCGAGGTCGAGGATCGCTTCGAACAATTCGCGCGCACCGGCATTGTCGACGAACAGTTCGAAGCCATCTTCACCGGTGTAGCCGGTCCGCGCCGCGAGGCACTTGATTCCCGCGACAGTTCCTTCGGCCACGCCGAAACGCGGAACGTTGGCGATCGGAAACTCTGCAAGTGTCGCCAGTATCGCGACGGCCACCGGACCCTGCACGGCGATCAGCGCGGTGGCGTCGCTCACATCCTCGAACTTCGCGCGCCCGCCGTTGAGATCGACGATCCATTCGCGATCGACGTCGATATTCGAGGCGTTGACGCACAGCATGTAGCGCTCCGATTCGAGTCGATAGACGATCAGGTCGTCGATGGTGCCGCCGTCCTCCGCGCACATAATCGTGTACTGCGCCTGTCCATCCTTCAGCCGCGACGCTGAATTGGTGAAGGCGCGCTCGAGCGTCTGAAGCGCATGCGGACCGCTGAGTTCAAACTCGCCCATGTGACTTAAATCGAAAACGCCCGCCGAATTTCGGACCGCAAGATGCTCCTCGATAATCCCGCTGTAACTCACGGGCATCTCGAAACCACCGAAAACGGTCATCCGCGCGCCGAGTTTCTGGTGAAGGTCGAATAGAACAGTGCGCTTGGGCGCATTCATCAGCGGCAAAATTCTAACAGACCGGTTTCGGTTGAACGAGAGAGCGCGCGTGATTTGCCAACAGCCACAGGCTTCTGTCCACAGCCGCTTGCTCGGAGAACTTCCGAGCTTTGTCTCAATCGCTCTGACTTCTAGCGCGTCGCTGCTCACCTTCCGGCGTGGCTTGGTGGATGAGCGGGTGATCAGAGCTGCGCCACAGGTATAAAGACGACCTGTCCCCAAGCCGGGCGTCGCCTCAGGAAAAGGCGTCGATGGTGCCGCGATGCTTGACCGCGACGCCGTACTCGCCGGCGCGCCTCAGCAATATCGACGACGCGCGCTCGGCGAGTGCCGCGATCGTGAGCGACGGGTTCACGCAGAGCGAAGTCGGCACGCTGGACGCGTCGGTGACGAAGATGCCGGGATGGCCGCGCAGCTCGTGGCGATCGTCGAGCGCCGACGTCTCGGGATCGTCGCCGATTCGGCACGACGCCAGGGGGTGCGCACACTGGACCTTCTTCGTCGATGCCACGAGATGAAGCGTGGCGAGGCCGTCGAGCGTCATGATTGACTGGCTCGCCGCATCGGACAGGTTGAAGCCGTGCGTGGTCTCCGGGGCGATGTCGAACTTGTAGCTGGCCGACCGCTGCCCCGGCCCGATGCGCTTGAAGTTGCCGAAGTCGGGCGGCGCGTCGAAGACGCCTTCGTTGGCGTCCTCGGTCATCGCGAGGACCGTCAGCCACGAGCGCCAGCGCGAGGTGAGGGCACGCTTGTCAACGCCGAACCAGACCGGCGGCTCGTCCACGCCAGGGAGGATGGTTCGTGAACGACGGAAAGTAGATCTGCTGCAAACCGAAGCGCGAGAACTCGGGCGCGCTCGGCTTGAGGTAGTCGAAGGTCATGGCGCTGATCGGCTTGCCGATCGGGAAGGCGTCGTAGGCGACACCGGGCGCGCGTTCGAGCCCGAGCAGATCGTGGACCTTACCCTCGTCCAGGGCCGCCACCGTGACCCGATCGCCGTTCGCCGAGAAGTAGCGTCCGACCGCCGACGGCATGTCGCCGAGCTACTTTGCCGAGCGCTGCAGAATCACTGGCGTTCCCATCGTGCCCGCGGCGACGATGACCATCTTCGCCTCGATGAAGCCTGCTGGCGACAGGCATGGTGTAGTCGTTCGGGTTGAGCTGCCGATACTCGACCGCGTAGCGGTAGCCGGCGGTCTGGGCCGGTTGGATGGATTGCACCTCGTGCAGTGGGCGGATCTCGGCGCCCGACGCCTCCGCGGCCGGGATGTAGTTGAGCAGCATCGAGCGCTTCGCGTCGAAGATGCAGCCGGTATGCATCCAGTTGCAGTTGGTGCAGCGCGTGAGATCGACGGCGACCGGCACCGGCTGGCACGTATGTCCCGCGCGCGTGCACGCTGCCGCGAAGACGCCGCCGGCATACGGCACGTCGTTCCAGCTCAGCTCGCTCACCGGCAAGGCGGCCTCGACGCGGCGATACCACTTGTCGAGCTTGTGGCGGGTGATCGACTTCGGCCAGATACGACGGCCGAGCGTGCCGCGACGCTCGAAGATGAAGCTCGGCGCCCGCAGCGACGCTGCGTAGTAAACTACGCTCGAGCCGCCGACGCAGTTGCCCGCGGTGACGTCGATGCCGTTGCCCTGGATGCTGTCGATGATGCGGGTGAAGCCGCCGACTTGCAGGCTTTGCGTGAACTCGTCGCTCGAGAGCCTCGGCCCGCGCTCGAGCATGATCACGCGCGCGCCGCCGGCGGCGAGGTAGTAACCGGGGATCGAGCCGCCGAAGCCCGTCCCGATAATCAGCACGTCGGCGGTCTCATTCGCCATCGCGTCCCTCCGGAATCACGGCGGGTTGCCGCCCTGCGAGTGCGGATGCGCCTTCGCGAGGACGCGTTGGTACGAGAACTCCGGGAAGCGCCACAAGCCGTCGGGATTGGGAGGCGGAAAGCCGATCGCCGCCAAACCGCGATGCCCGTCGCTGATTGCGACCGCCGTCGGGAGGTAAGCCGCCGTGTGGTATGCGACGAAAGAAACGGACGCGAGCCCGAAGAGCACGGGCCGAGTTGGCCCGGCCCCGTTGAGGATCTCGAGCAGGAGCGCGGTTCGCGACGCGAAGTCGAGCGAGACGAAGGGCGGCACCGTCGGATCGAGAACGATCCTCGTGGATCGCTGCATACAGCAGGGCGTGGAAATTGATGATCAGGGAAGGCAGTGCCGGCTCGAGGCCGATGAAGTTCATCATATCGATCGCGCCTCCCTGAACCGCGCCTGCGCCGCTCACTACGCCGGCGATCGCTCGGTCCGCCGGGAAGCGCTTCTCGCCCGGGATCAACGTATCGGCGAAGGCTTCGAGCGTCTGCGTCATCGACGCGGGATCGGCGAAGGCTTCGAGCTTCTGCCTCATCGCCGGATCGTCCATCCCTTGGCCGAACGCGGACGGCACGCCGATCCGCCATGGACCGATCGTCCACGCCGCCGCGAGCGCCGCGACATGCTTCAGCAAGGCGCGGCGGGTGAGACGCAGCGAGATCCCAGTGGATCCCGCGAGGCGCTCGTCCTCGTGCTCGATAATTCGATGCGTCTCGCTCTTATCCATCACTGAGATGCTGGCGGCTCTAAAGAAAAAGCTGTAATCCGCTGTAAACGGGCATTTTCATGTTGAAAATTGATTCAGACTAATATAGGCACTCAACGTGTGCGAGCGCAAATCAGAGCCTCTTTTCGAGTGAAGAAGCCAGTTGCGCGGGTCTTCTTTGATCAGTTCTGCACCGTCTTGGCACCGAAACAGCCAAAGCTCGAGGTTTCCAGAATTTTCAGATACTAGTCTCTACCCGTTCCTCCACGTCACCGAATTTGTTCCGTTCGGTGATCCACCTATCTCGCTGGCACCGGCAGCGCCGCCACTTTGCCCAGCATCCCGCCAAACAAGCGCCGCGTCAGGTGACTTTCAGCAAACAGCAACCAGTAGTAGCGGGCGTGTTTAATCAAAGGCCTTCCGGTCTGCACCAGCGGCCTGCTTTCTATCGACAGCCGCTTGCTCGCCGCGATCGGTGCTATAATCGACTCATACCCGATGGCTGCGATTATCATGGATGGCCGGGCGCTCAGCGCGCATCTGATGCCGGAGTTGCGCGCCCACGTCGACGAGCTCAAGAGCAAGTTCGGAAGCACGCCGTCGCTCGCGGCGATCCTGGTCGGCGACGATCCTGCGTCGCGGCAATACGTCAAGAACAAGCAGCGGGTCGCCGCGGAACTTGGATGCGAAAGCCGCACGGTGCGAATGATGTCGGCGGAGGCGACCACCGACAGCTTGCTCGGCGTTATAAATGATCTCAACGCCGACGCGAAGGTGAACGCGATACTGCTCCAGTTGCCGATTCCCGATTCAGCCGATCGTTTCCGCCTGTTCGACGCGATCGCGCCCGAAAAAGATCTCGACGCCGTCAGCTCGGCCAGCGTCGGCGGCTTCTATCGTGGTGAATGGGGCCGTTTTGTGCCGTGCACTCCGCGCGGCGTGCTCACCTTGCTCGACTACTACAAGGTGCCCGTCGACGGCGCGCGCGCGACGATCATCGGACGCAGCGATATCGCCGGCAAGCCGACCGCGCTGATTCTCGGCGGACGCCTGCGCAACGCAACGATCACCTGGTGCCATCGACACACCCGCGACCTCAGTGCAATCTGCCGCGAGGCCGACATTCTAATCCCGTGCGTCGGCGCCGACACCGGACAGCCCTATCTGATCACAGCCGACATGGTGAAGCCGGGCGCGTGCGTGATTGACGTAGGCTTCCGGCGCGTTGGTCCCGGCAAATTCGTCGGCGACGTGGACTTCGAAGCGGTGAAAACGGTCGCGGGATGGATCACGCTCAATCCGGGCGGTACCGGTCCGATGACCGTGCTGGCATTGATGCAGAATCTGATCGACGCGACGCGTTATCAGCTCGGATTGCCGCGCGCTACTTACACAATCTGAAACAATCGGCGACACCGAGATCGCGTTGCTTTGCGCAACCTCTGTGTTTCCCGTACATTTGCAAATTGCATTATTGGTAATCGTTCACAGACTGGAATGGCATCACCGACCAACGGTTCGAAAACCACCGGCTCGAGCGGGGGGAAATCGGGGAAACGCACGCTCAGCGACGTTCTGATCGGACCGGCGCGCGACGTTCGCGATCCCGAAATCTTCCACAGCCTGTCGCTGGTCGCGTTTCTCGCGTGGGTCGGCCTTGGTTCCGACGGCCTCAGCTCCTCATGCTACGGTCCTGAGGAGGCCTTTCTCGCGCTGGGGCACCATCAGTACCTCGCAGTATTCCTCGCGATGCTGATGGCGCTGACGGTCTTCATCATCTCGGCGTCATATTCGCAGACGATCGATCTGTTTCCGACCGGCGGCGGCGGCTACCTGGTCGCGACCAAATTGCTCGGCAAATATTTCGGCCTCGTCTCGGGATCGGCGCTGGTCGTCGACTACGTGCTGACTATCGCGATTTCAATCGCGAGTGGCGCCGACGCGATCTTCAGCTTCCTGCCGGTCGATTGGCTGCCCTACAAGCTGTGGGTGTGCCTGCTGGTCGTGGTTTTGATGGTGCTGATGAACCTGCGCGGGGTGAAGGAATCGGTGCTGTCGCTGCTGCCGATCTTTATCGCCTTCATCGTCATGCACGGGTGGCTGGTCGGCTATGCGATCCTGAGCCGCGCGCCCGAGCTGCCGTCGATCGTCGGCCACGCGGTGCGCGAGGTCCACGCCAGCTCTCACAGCATCGGGATGCTCGCGCTCGCGGTGATTTTCTTCCGCGCCTACAGCCTCGGCGGCGGCACGTACACGGGAATCGAAGCGGTGAGCAACGGTCTGCCGATTCTGCGCGAGCCGCGCGCCGAGACCGGCAAGCGCACGATGATCTACATGGCGATCTCGCTCGCCTTCGTTGCCGGCGGAATCCTGCTCGGCTACCTGCTGCTCAACGTCGAGGCCGAGGCAGGCAAGACTCTGAACGCCGTCATGTTCGAGCGGCTCGCGAGTAATTGGCAGCTATTCGGTCTGCATGTCGGCCCCGAGATTATCACCTTCGCGCTGCTGACCGAGGGCGCGCTGCTGTTCGTGGCGGCGCAGACCGGCTTCGTCGACGGCCCGCGGGTGCTCGCGACGATGGCGACGGACCGATGGCTGCCGCGACGCTTCGCAAACCTGAGCGCGCGGCTGGTGACGCAGGACGGCGTCATCACGATCGGGCTCGCCGCAATTTTGCTGCTGATTGGCACCGAGGCGAAGGTCGATTTGCTGGTGGTGCTGTACGCGATCAACGTGTTCGTGACGTTCACGCTGTCGCAGCTCGGGATGACGACGCATTGGTGGATCGAGCGCAAGAACGAAAAGCGATGGCTGCGCAAATTGATCATCAACGGCATCGGCACAACCTTCACGGCGACGATCCTGATGATCACGCTGACGCTCAAGTTCGACCAGGGCGGCTGGGTCACGGTAGTCATCACAGGCGGGCTGATTGCGGTCTGCTACACGGTGCGGCGTCACTACGAGCGCGTCTCGAAGGCGATCGAGCAGCTCGAGGCCGACATCCTGCCGAAACTGTACGCGGTGAAAAAACTTGAACCGGCCAAGCGCGATCCGAATGCGTCGACGGCCGCTATCCTGGTCAGCGGTTACAACGGTCTCGGACTGGCGACGCTGATCGCCGTCACTCAGTTGTTCAAGGGCGAATTCCGCAACGTGGTTTTCATCGGAGTCGGCGAAGTCGACGCGGCGCTGCTCAAGGGTCCCGAGGAAGTTCACGAGCTCGAGACCCGGATGACCGAAGATTTGAACGAGTACTGCCAGTTCGCCGCCGACCTGGGCCTGCATCCGGAACTGCGCGCGGGCCTCGCGCCGGACGTCGTGATCGAGCTGCGCCGGCTATGCCTCGAGGTCGCGCACGAATTTCCGAACGTCGTGTTCTTCGCCGGCAAGCTGATTTTCTCCGATGAGGTCGAGGGCTTCATCGGCCGCTTCCTGCACAATCATACCTCGGTCGAAATCCAGAACTGGCTGCAGCTCTACGGTTACAGCCTGGTGATTCTGCCGATCCGCGTCGGCGCGGGATCGATGGCGATACCGCAGACCTCGCAAGCCGCGTAGCTAGTCATTTTCCAATCGGCGTGATCCTGTAGAACGCCAAATGGTCGCCGTGAAATTTCTCGACCGCGGCGAAGCGCTTCGAATCGGGAAGTTCCGTCTTCACTGCATCACCGTCCTTCCAACTCACCAGCCATCCGCCGCCGGCCGAGGACACTCTCTCCTCAATAGTCATTCGCGCTGCGGCGTTATCAAATCCCGGAATAGTTATTCGCGGATTGATTCCCCGGAAGTAGAAATCGAACGGAATTGAGTAATATCCAAACGGAAATCCGCCGTTGGCGACGCTCGGCGCGTTACCGGTCGAAACGAATCCGGATTCGAAGAAAACCGGATCTGACGACCCGCCTTGTGTTACTTGTGCGGCCATCTCTCGCCACGGTTGCGGCTCGGGAAAGTCAAAAGGCAGCACGATCAAACAGGCCAGCGCGAAGCCTGCCACCAGTAAATTGCGCCATTTCACGCTGGCCCGCGCCAAACCGGACGCGATCAACAATGCGAGCGTCGCGGTTGACGGCGCAACGTAACGCAGGTTGAACATCGGTCGAATTACGATCGATCCCGCCGCCAGCATCAGTCCCGGCAGGATTGTCCACGCGCCAAGCCAGGCGAGCTGCCCATCGCCACCCGCTTCGCGTCTCCTGCCAATTACAAACCAGAGCGCCGCCGCGGCTGCACCGAGAGCTACTATTACTTTAATGGCCAGTGGGTACTCATATCCCGTGCCGATCCAATCGAGCCAGTGGCCCGCGATCAGCGTCTCGCTCTGCGCGCGCGCAGTCGGCACATACGGAATGAACAGCGCGACCGTTATAGCGATCGCCAGCCACGCCATCGGATTTTTGCGCCCTGCGAGGTAGTCGCGCATCAGCATCGCCACTCCTGTCCCGATGAACAGGATGCCGCCGAGGTGCGTGTAGAGCAGGGCAGCGCCAATCAGACCGCATGCCACCGCGCCGCTCGCGCTCGGGCGCTGGCGAACTCGCCACAGCGTCCAGAGCTGCACGAGCGCGACTGCTATAAGCATCGAATACATCCGCGCCGTATGCGCGAACGCTACCGCCAGCGGATTGAACGCCCACAACGCGGACGCCGCCAGCGCCGTGTTGTCGTCGAACATTTCACAGCCGAGTACGAATACGAGCACGAGCGTCGTCAGCGAAAAGATTACCGACAGCGATCGCAGTGAGATTTCACTCAGCCCGAATATCCGCGTGTAGTAGTGCAGCACGACGTAATAGAAAACCTGCTTGCCGGGATCGTGCAACACCGGTGTGCGAACGATCGCGTCGACGCCGGGCTTTGCGGCCGCCCATGCGCTGTAGGCCTCGCTAGCGCCCAGTGCGTCGGTGCCAAGATGAAACGAATAGATGAATCCACAGGCGACGAAGATCGCTGCGAAGATCTCCAGCGGCCGGCGCGACGATCTCGCGGCAATCGGGTTTCTGTTATCCGCCACCGCGCGAGATATACCGGATTTCGCGCGCACGATCTTCATCTGTTGGCGCAGTCCATTGACTATCTCGCCTCGGGCTGGCGTAACTGATCAGAATCATGTCCGAGTTTGTCGAAGCGGTCCCCGAAGCCGGCGGGCAGGGCAGGGTCGCGATGACCCTGCCGCCGATCTCGCGAATACGCTACGAGGTATGGGCGCTCGCATGGCCCGTGATCCTGTCATTCGGTCTCGATTCGATCCTCAGTCTCTCTTCGATGCTGATGGTCGGGCGGCTCGGTGCGGACGCTGTCGGTGCGGTCGGGCTAGCGACGCAAATCCTTGGTGCGGTGCGCGCCGGAATCGCCGCGGTCGGCACGGGCACGGTCGCGCTGGTCGCGCGCTACATGGGTGGGAGCGATCGCGACAGCGCCGAGGAAGTGCTGAAGCAGTCGGTCATTTTCGGAGTGCTGGTTTCGACCATCATCGCGATACCGGTAATAATTTTCGCGCGACCGTTGATGGGACTGTTCCAGGTCCACGGCCAGATGGCCGAGATGGGCGCGCGATACCTGCAAGTCGTGATGCTGTCGGAGCCGTTCCAGGGAATCTTCCTGATGTGCGCATCGGCGCTGCGCGGCGCCGGCGACACGCGCACGCCGCTCTGGATCGGCGGCATCATCGACGTGCTCGCGATCTTCTTCAACTACGTGCTGATCTTCGGCAAGTTCGGATTTCCCGCACTGGGCGTTGACGGCTCTGCGGTCGCGACCTTGCTGGCAATCGCAATCGGCGGGATTTTATTTTTCTACGCACTGTCGATCCCGGGAATGGTGCTCAACTTCCGATGGAAGGGGCTATGGCCCGACTTCGACCTGGGCCGGCGAATCTTAAGCGTCGGCAATCCCGCCGCCATCGAACAGTTGCTGATCCAGTTCGGCTTCGTCGCCTACGTCGGATTCGTCGCGCGCTACGGCGCCAAGGAAATCGCCGCGTATTTTATCGGCGTGCGAATCCTGGCGCTGTCATTTCTGCCCGGTTTCGGCTTCTCGGCCGCCTCTGCAACCCTCGTCGGCCAGGGCCTCGGCGCGGGCGATCCGAAGTTCTCGCGCAAGGCCGGATGGGAAGCGACCAGGATGTCGATCGTGCTGATGACCGCGATGGGCGTGGTGTTTATCGTCTTCGCCCATTGGATCGCCGCGCTGTTTATCGACGACAAAACCGTCATCGCGTACACGGTGCAGTTCATGTACGCGCTCGCTGCCGCGCAACCGCTGATGGCGATCGACTGGACTATCACCGGCGCATTGCGCGGCGCAGGCGATTCGCGATTCCCGCTGTACGGCTCGCTCGCGGGCTTCTACGGGATGCGCCTGTTCCTGACGATCCTGATTTGGTACCACGACGGCAGCATCAACTACATCTGGTGGTCCCTGCTCGCCGACTACGTCGTCCGCTCGACAATAAAAGTCTACCGCTTCCAAACCGGCCACTGGGAAACGATCGAAGTTTAATCGGGCTGTCGGCCTCGGGCTTTATGCAAGCGTCGGAATTTTCTTTAGCTCTTTACGTAGTCGATGCGTTGCCTCCCAGGTATCGTAACGCCCCTGCAGCCTGATCCAGATTCCCGGACCATTGCCACAGAGCTTGCCCAGGCGCGCTGCCATATCAGGGCTGATCGCCATCTCTCCAGCCATCACCCGATACAGTGTCTGCCTGCTGACACCGAGCAAAGTAGCGATTTCACCGATAGTCCGACTGCGACGGAGTTCAGGCATCACATCTTCGGCGAAGATTACGCCGGGATGGATCGGTTTCCGGGCTTCCACCTTCGCGCGATCGACCGGATATTCCTTAATCATAGTCGGAAATACAATCCTCATTTGATTTGCAGCGGTCTGGTTTCGAAACATCAGTGGTATTGCTCCAGATCAACTCTGAATGCATGTCCATTGTCGAATTCGAAGGTGATCCGCCACGGTCCATTGACTGCCATCGCATAGCGCTGTGGATTCGTGTTCAGCGGATGAGTTTTGTAACCCGGGACCGGCTAAGTCGGTCAGGTTTTCGGCTTCATCGATTACTTCCAACACCGTTGCGCAGCGTTTGCTGAGTTGGGGCGGTATCGCGGCGCTGCGACCCGTTTCGAAAAGTTCCTTGAGTCCCTTGTTGCGGAAGCTCTTGATCACAGATGGAAATAATGTAGCGGGATACGCGACAGTTTGTCAACCCTCGCGCGACAACAGCCTGATTGCTCTTCCTTACTACCTCGACACCAATCCCGTAATCGTCGCGATGGACCAGCATGCAATTGACGAAGTTCTCGCCGACCGCGGCCGCACCTGTTGATGCGTGCTAGGGCTGCCAACTGGACGCCGCCTCCGTCGCGCGTAATCCTGTTGCCGTGGCACAAGCGGTTCAAGCGACCGAGACGGTTGAGGGCATCCTGGATCAGGTCCTGTTCGTTAACGACAAGACCGGCTACTCGGTCGCGGTCGTCGTTATCCCGCAGGAGCATGGCGACTACCGGCGCGTCACGGTCGTCGGTAATCTCGCGGGCCTCGAAGTTGGATCGACCATCCGGGCGATCGGCGGCTTCGAGAAACATCCGCGCTTCGGCGAGCAGTTTCACGTCGTCGATTTCGAAACGCTGCGGCCCGCCGGAGCAGTGGCAATCGAACGTTATCTTGCTTCGGAAATTAAAGGCATCGGCCCCAGGCTTGCGCGGCGAATCGCGGAACATTTTGGCGATACGCTGGGCGAAGTGCTCGACAACGCGCCCGAACGGATGCGCGAGGTTCCGGGTATCGGCGGTGCGGTCGCGCGGACAATTGCTGCCGCATGGCGCGACGCGTCGGGACTGCGCGAGCTGACAGTCTTTCTGCGCGGGCATGGGCTGGCGGCGTCGCACGCGCGGCGCATCCACAAGTTCTACGGCAAGGACGCGCTCGAAGTCGTCAAGCGCGACCCGTACGTGCTCGCGCGCACGATTCACGGCATCGGATTTCGCACCGCCGACGCTATCGCGGAGAAACTGGGCATCCCGCGCAACTCGATCCAGCGCGCGCGCGGCGCCGTCCTGTACATCCTCGAACGGATGTCCGACGAAGGCCACGTCTACTCGCCGTTTGAATATCTCGAAGGCCAGTTCCGCACCGCGCTCGACATGGAACCCGACCTCGCGCACGACGCCGTCAACGAGCTCGCCGCGAGCGGTGAGGTGATTGCCGAAGACGCCGACGATCACATCGCGATTTATCTCGCACGCCTGCACGAGGCCGAAGTAAACGTCGCGAAGCGAATCGCCGAACTGAACGCAGGCCGCGCGATGAACAAGGATCTGATCGATCGCGCCGTCGCCGCCGCGATCAAATCGTCGGATCTCGAGCTCTCAGCCGAACAAAAGAGCGCGTTGCGATGCAGTCTGGCGAGCCGCGTCACCGTGATCACCGGCGGTCCCGGCACCGGCAAGACCACCTTGCTGCGATCGTTGCTGGTGGCGCTCGCCGACGTCGGTTTGAAGCCGACGCTGGCCGCGCCCACCGGACGCGCCGCTCGACGGCTCCAGGAGGCTTCGGGCCGCGATGCGAAAACGATACATCGGCTGCTCGAATACGATCCGCAGAGCGGCGGTTTCATCCGGTGCAAGAATTTTCCGCTCCGCACGAATTATCTGATCATCGACGAAGCCTCGATGATGGATGTCGAGCTCGCCTCGAGCCTCCTGTCCGCGCTGATGCCGAACTGCTCGTTGCTGCTGGTCGGCGATCGCGATCAGCTTCCGTCGGTCGGCCCCGGCAGCGTGCTCAAGGACGTAATCGCGTCCGACTTCGTGCCGGTCGTGCAGTTGAAGGAGGTTTACCGGCAAGCGCGCCGCTCGCTGATCGTTGCGAACGCGCATCGCTTGAATCGGGGAGAGTTTCCGCAACTCTCCAACGACGCCGAAGGCGACTTCTTTTTCTTCGAGCGCAACGCCGCCGAAGACGTGGTCGCGACGATCAAGCAACTTGTGCAGCAGCGGCTGATCGGACGCTTTGGGATCACCGACCCGCGTGAGATCCAGGTGCTGACGCCGATGAATCGCGGTCCGCTCGGCACGCACATTCTGAATCGCGAGCTGCAAGCATTGCTGAATCCTGCGGGACGCGAGATCCGTTCCGGCGACCGGACGTTTCGCGAGGGCGATCGCGTAATCCAGTTGCGCAACAACTATGACAAGGCTGTCTTCAACGGCTCGATCGGCAGGATTCTGGCAATCAATACTGAAAAAGCTCGCGTGAGCGTCATGTTCGAAGAGACGCACGCCGAGTACGACCTGTCGGAGCTCGACGAGCTGGCGCTCGCCTACGCGATCTCAGTGCACAAGAGCCAGGGCAGCCAGTATCCGGCGATCGTGATGCCGATACATTCGAGCCACTTCCTGATGCTGCGGCGCAATCTGCTCTACACTGCGATCACGCGTGCCGAGCGGGTCTGCGTGCTGGTCGGAACGAAGAGCGCGCTGCAGCAGGCGGTGCGCAATCAGGACGAGCGTCTGCGCTTCTCGCGCCTCAGTGCGCGATTGCACGTGGACTGATCGATCAGTGATGTCCGATCAGGGCGTAGATTACAAATACGGAGATTCCCAGGACGACGATCGCGATGATCGCTGGTATCAGCGTCGAGCAGAACGCGCGCCAAGCCGAGAATCGATGGACCTCGGCGATGCAGTACACTCCGACGATTCCTCCCCAGAGACCGAGGATCACTTCGATGACCAGGACCTTGTAGAACGCCGGATCGATGTGAGGCAGCTGGCCGCCCGTCGCTTGAGGCATCGGCACGCCGTTTAAAACCGCTATCAACAAAACGATCTCGAAGGCGATACCGGGGATTTGTGACCACGCCAACGCAGCTCGCATTTCGATACTGCTCGCTACGCCGCCCAGCAGGCTTCCCGACCATCTCAGGATCGCGGCGCCAATGAACAGTCCGACCACTCCGAGTACCGCGTGAATCGAGACGCTGAACGCCACCCACAGCGGCCACAGCGGAGAAAGGCTGCCGGTATTGGTCATCGCCTTCGACCATTGGCCCGCCAGCGCGTTGATTGCCGGGCCCACTGCCGCGAGCGCGATCACGTTGCGGGTCGGATCGGTATCGACGATGCGCCGAATGGTCGCGCTCGGTTCGGTCCAGATCGTGAAGAAAGATGTGATCGAGCCGCTCGCCACGTTCGCTATCAAAGCCCCCGTCCCGCTGCGAATTTCATCACGCTAGCATCTGGACCGATCATGCAATAGTGCGTTTGACTCAATTTGAGGATGCGCTACGATCCGGCGATGAACCGCGTCAACTCGATCATTCTCGCCGCGATGCTTGCCGGATGCATGCAAACTTGCGGATGCGTCTTCGTTCAATCGAGTGCGATCGGCGATCGCGCCGGCGCCGGCAATTCGATCACCGGGAATGCGAGCGACCTCGGCTATCTTCACCTCGTCGCGCCGCAAGGACTCACGCAGGCCGCACTCGCGAACCTGCTAAGCAACTGCGCTACCGGCAAAGTGTCGGGCGTGACGACCGAGCTCAGCGTGCGCGATTTCTTTATCGTGCAATCGTACAACGTGTCGGTGAGCGGCACCTGTAGCTAACGAATCCTGACGGTCGGCTTTTCCGCCGGTGGCCGGCTCCGCTTGCCGCGCATCGGCTTCAGCGCGCGAAGAAAGTTCAGCACGGCTTCAGCTTCCGATCTCACCGCGTCGGGATCGTGGCCGGCCTGCTCGAGCTCCTGCTCGACGTCCGCAAGCGTCTTCGCCCAATCGTTCTTGTACTTGCGATTGAGCTCCTTCCACTGCGACTCCCGCCAGCGCGTCGGTGACGTTCGCCGGCGGACGATAAAACCCTCGCGCGATCAACGCCGCGATCGCTGGATATCCGACGTAGCCTTGCCAGTACGACGCGTTGTCGTTCGACGCGATCTCACGACCGTCCGCCGAGGTCTCGACTTCGTACTTTTTGGATCCGTCCGACGAGGTCACGATAGCCCTCCGCGCATCTTCGATCCGTACGCGGCCGTCGCCAATTGCGCCTAGCGCCTCGTACGCTTTGATAAGCGGCGGTATTTTCCACGGCGTCGCTGGCATAGCCATCTCTATTCGATCATATTCGACATCACGTCAATCACTCAGGAGGTTGTGGCGATGGCAAATCCACCAATCGGCAAACTCGATCACATCGGAATCGCGGTCAAAAGCGTCGCCGAGGCACGCAAGTTCTTCGAAGAAACCTTGGGAGCGAGCTTTGTGTTTGAGGCCGCCAACGAAGCGGCCGGCTACAAACTGGCGGCGTTGGATTTGAGCGGACTCTCAATCGAGCTCCTGGAGCCGCTCGGCGCGAATTCGTTCCTGCACAAATTTCTCGAAAAGCGCGGCGAGGGAATGCATCACCTGACGTTCAACGTTCCCGAATGCAAAGAGAAGACCGCGGAGCTGAAAGAGCAGGGCGTAAGAATCGTCGACGAGCATGAGTGGTCGCCAACCAGCTTCGAGTCCTTCATTTCCCCGCGCTCGTCGCACGGCGTCCTGATCCAACTGGGATCCGCCTACCCAACTCTAAACAGCGACCCCACCTGGACGAGAAAAAAAGAATAGCCACTGGGTGCGGGGGTCACCGCCTTAACATCGCAGTGTCTATCTGACACGATTGCGGTACGCACCCACGGCTTCACTGATGAAAGAACTGATCGTCTCCATCCTTCGCGACGCAATCGAGCGAGCGCGCGCCGCAGGCCAATTGACGTCCGAAGTGCCATCGATTGGAATCGAAGCGCCGCGGGATTCTGCTCACGGCGACGTCGCCTCGAACATCGCGCTGACTCTCGCCAAGCCCGAGCGAAAAGCGCCGCGCGCCATCGCCGAGATCATCAAGTCGCAGGTAATGCTGCCCGCCCAAGTGATCGAAGTCTCGGTCGCCGGCCCCGGCTTCATCAATTTCAAAATGTCGCCCGCGTACTGGCATTCCGAGATGCGCAATGCCGCGAGCGCCGGCCGCGCGTTCTGGAAGCCGCGTCCCTGGGAGCTGCGCGCCGGAGCTGGAAAAAAGGTGCAGGTCGAATTCCTCTCCGCTAATCCCACCGGACCGGTCACCGTCGGCCATGGCCGCAACGCAGTCCTAGGCGACACGATCGCACGCCTGTACGAGGCGGCGGGCTTCGACGTAACGCGCGAGTACTATTTCAACGACGGCGGCCGCCAGATGAAGCTGCTCGGCGAATCGGTCCGGGCGCGCTATCTACAACAGCACGGCATCGACGCTCCGATGCCCCCGGACGGTTACCAGGGCGAGTATATCGTCGACATCGCGCGCGCCCTGAAAACTGAGCGGGGGGATTCACTGGTGACTGTGGCCGATCTGGAGATATTCCGATCGGTGGCCGTCAAAGCCATCTTCGCCGACATCAACGCGACCTGCACGCGCCTCGGAATCCGCTTCGACGTCTTTACCAACGAGCTCGATCTCTTCAAGTCGGGAAAAGTTGACGCTGTTCTGAAAGCGCTGGATGGCGCGGGTCTGACCTTCGAGCAGGACGGCGCCGTCTTCCTGCGCGGCGAGCCGCTTGGACTTCCCAAAGACGCTGTGCTGGTGCGCAGCGGCCCCGACAAGCAGCCGACATATCGCACGCCCGACATCGCCTATCACATCGACAAGATCGAGCGCGGGTTCGATTTGATCGTGGACGTCTTCGGCGCAGATCATATCGCCGAGCACCAGGAGGTCATCGCGGCGGTCAAGGCGCTCGGCCACGACATCACGCCGGTCCACGCAATCATCTACCAGTTCGTCACGCTCACGCGGGCCGGCGAAAAAGTGAAGATGTCCACGCGCAAGGCGACCTACGTGACGCTCGACGAGCTGATCGACGAGGTCGGCGCCGACGTGGTGCGATTTTTCTTTCTGTTCCGCAAATCCGACAGCCAACTCGATTTCGATCTCGAGCTCGCCAAGAAGCAGGCGCCCGAGAATCCGGTCTTTTACGTGCAGTATGCGCACGCGCGCCTGGCGAGTATTTTCCGCGAGGGCGCGACCAAGGACCTGACGCTGCCGGCGGATACGTTGTCGATCGATCTGAATCTGCTCGGGGTCGAGGAACTCGATCTCGTCAAGCGTGCGATTGGACTCCCGGATGTGATGTCCGCGGCGGCCGAGGCGCTCGAACCGCATCGGATTCCGTTCTATTTGCTCGAAGTTGCGGGCGAGTTCCATCGCTACTACAACAAGCCCGCGAATCGTATAATCGGACCCGATCGCGAGCTCAGCCTGGCGCGGATGTACATGGCCGGGATTCTTAGGGATGCGATCGCAGGCGGTCTGGAGTTGCTCGGGGTGACTGCCCCAGAGCGGATGTGAGGAACGAAACGGGATGCGATTCGAAATCAGGGCGGGCGGCGGATTTCTGATTTTGCTCGGACTGCTCGGGCTGTCCGGCGCCGTCTTTGCGCTCGGTCTGGTTGCGGGTTACGAGATGGCGCGGCAGAACCAGCCCGACTCGAGCCAAATCTCCTCGACTTACCCGCTGCCGAGTCCGCCTGAAAAACCCGCGCCGGTATCCGAGATGTCGCCGGCAGCCGAAGCGTCGCCGGCAGTTGCGGTTGCCTCGGCTCCTCATGCGGCGCCGATCAAAAACCCCGCGGTCGCGTCCGGCATGATGCCTCCGCCTGCGCGCCCAGTGCCTGCGACCGTCCCGCGCGTGAATCCACCGCCCGAGGCGCCCGCGGTTGATCGTCCCGCGCCGGACGAAGAAGAGCCCGACGAAGATTCAGAAACGGCTTCTGCGCCGCCCGCATCGCCAGGCCTTCCGCCCGGAGCGAAACCATACAACATCCAGATAGAAGCCGTGATGGACAAGAGCGGGGCGGACGAGATGGTCAAGCGGCTGAGGGATCTTGGTTACAACGCGCAGGAAGTGAAAGTCGCGCTCAACGGGCAGACCTGGTATCGCGTCCGCGTCGGACCGTATGCCAGCGCCGACGAAGCGACCAATGCGCAAAACCAGCTTCGCGAGCAATACAAGCAGGCTTACACAACTTCGCACTGAGCAATGGTTTTACCGCCCGGTTGACAATCGCCTGCCTCATCTTCATCATTGTCTTCAAGATGAATCTTACGAGGCGAAATGTTTGCGCGGGATGGTGGCGTTGGCAGCTTGATGCACCCGCCTGCGCGCCGGCTTTGTAATTCATCGCAAAACCGATTTCCCAATAGGGCCGCAGGCGCAACCTGCGGCCCTTTTCTTTTTGGCGCGCGATGGAATCGGAAGTGAGAGAGGAAACGAGAGATGTTGCAACCGAGCGAAAATGAATTCGATCAGCTGGCCGCGAAGGGATTCAACCTCATCCCGGTCTTCGAGGAAGTAGCCGCCGACCTCGAGACTCCCGTCTCCGCCTTTCTGAAAATCGCGCGCGGCGATTACGCCTTCCTGCTCGAAAGCGTCCGCGGCGGCGAGAAATGGGGCCGCTACACCTTTCTCGGCTCCGATCCTTTTCTCGTGATGCGCGCGCGCAAGAACCGGATGGACGTCATCCGGCCCGGCCGCGGCGTCGAGGTGCGCTCGGTCGAGAACTCCTTCGAAGAGTTGCGCGCCGAGGTCAAGCGCTTCCGCTCACCCGAGTTGCCCAATCTTCCGCGCTTCTTTGGCGGCGCCGTCGGATTTCTCGCGTATGACATCGTGCGATGCTTCGAAAAAATTCCCGAGACCGCCAACGACGATCTCGGCACGCCCGATTTCCACCTGATGTTTACCGACACGGTGCTGTGCTTCGACAACGTCCGCCAGACGCTCAAAATCATCGCGAACGTCGCCGTCGAGGAATTCGGATCGACGAAAATGGCGTACCAAAGCGCGCGCATCAAGATCGACGAGATACTCGAGCGCCTCAAACGTCCTGCTGTGCCGCCATTTCTCGAAGGTGCGAGCGACGTCGCGATCAACGACACGTCGATCACCTCGAACGTGACGCGCGAAGGCTACATGGCGATGGTTTCCGCGGCGAAGGAATATATCGCGGCCGGCGACGTCATCCAGGTCGTTCCGTCGCAGCGCTTCGAGGCGCCGCTCACCGCGCATCCGTTCAACATCTACCGCAGCCTGCGCACGATTAACCCGTCGCCCTACATGTTCTACCTGCGCCTCGGCGATCAGACGCTGGTTGGCGCGTCGCCCGAGGTGATGGTCCGGGTCGAGGGTCGCGAGATAACGCTGCGTCCGATCGCGGGTACTCGCCGGCGCGGCGTGACCGAGGCCGAAGATCGCGAACTCGAAACCGAGTTGCTGGCCGATCCCAAGGAGCGCGCCGAGCATGTGATGCTGGTTGATCTCGGGCGCAACGACGTAGGCCGGGTTTCAGAAATAGGCTCCGTGAAAGTGACGGAGCTGATGGTCGTCGAGCGTTATTCGCATGTGATGCATATCGTGTCGAACGTCACGGGCGTGTTGCGCGAAGGATGCGACGCGTTCGACGCATTCGCCGCGACCTTTCCGCAGGGCACAGTTTCCGGCGCGCCGAAGATCCGCGCGATGGAAATTATCGACGAGCTCGAGTCGGTGCGCCGCGGCGTGTACGCCGGCGCGGTTGGCTACTTCAGCTACACCGGCAACACCGACACGGCGATCGCGCTGCGCACGCTGCTGATCAAGAAGGACCGCGTGTATATCCAGGCCGGCGGCGGCGTCGTCGCCGACTCGGATCCGGGCGCCGAGTTTGAGGAATCGGTCAACAAGGCTCGCGCGATGGTGCGGGCGCTGCAGGCCGCGCGCGATTTCGAACTCGCGGCGAAGAGGTAAGTCGCATGGCGGACAAAAAACAAATCCTGATGATCGATAACTACGATTCGTTTACCTACAACATCGTGCAGTATCTCGGCGAGCTCGGCGCCGACGTAACGGTCAAGCGCAACGACGCCATCGATGTCGCCGGCGTTCGCGCGCTTCATCCCAGTGCGGTCGTCATCTCGCCCGGACCGTGCACTCCCACCGAGGCCGGCATTTCGTTGACGCTGTTGCGCGAGATGGCGGGCGAAGTCCCGATTCTCGGGGTCTGTCTCGGTCTGCAATGTATCGGCGAGGCGTTCGGCGGAAAGGTAGTGCGCGCGGATCGTCTGATGCACGGCAAGACTTCGCCGATAATCCACGACGGCAAAACGATCTTCGCGAACATCCCGAGTCCGTTCGACGCGATGCGCTATCATTCGCTGCTAGTAGATGCGGCGACGATTCCGCCGGCGCTCGAGGTCAGCGCTCGCACCGCAGAAAACGAAATCATGGGGCTGCGTCACAAACAGCACGCGGTCGAAGGCGTGCAGTTTCATCCCGAATCGATTTTGACTTTTGAAGGCAAGCATCTCCTGCAAAACTTTCTCGACAGTCTTGACGGGAACGGAACTGCGCGATGAGCGGAATCCACGACGCGCTGCAAGCGCTCATCGACGGGCGCTCACTCACCGACGCTGAGGCTGAACTCGCGATCGGCGAAGTCATGGACGGCGGTGCATCCGACGCGGTCGTCGGCGCGTTCCTGGTGGCGCTGAAAATCAAGGGCGCTGAGGCCGACGAGCTGGCAGGCGCAGTGCGCGCGATGCTCGCGCGCGCGCAATCGCTAAATCTTCGCGACGGCGAAGTGCTCGACACCTGCGGTACCGGCGGAGACGGCGCCAGCACTTTCAATATCTCGACCGGCGCCGCACTGATCGCGGCTGCCGCGGGCGTCCCGGTCGCCAAGCATGGCAATCGCGCAATCAGCGGCACGGTTGGCACGGCGGACGTGCTCGAGGCGATGGGCGTGAAGATCGATTGCGATCCGGAAGGGCTGAAGCGATGCCTCGACGAGGCGGGATGTTGTCACATCTTCGCGCAGTCGTATCATCCTGCGTTCAAGAAGATTGCACCGCTCCGGCGCGAGCTGCGAATCCGCACGATTTTCAACTTGATGGGTTCGCTCGGCAATCCGGCGCGTCCTCGCTTCCATCTGCTTGGCGTCGCCGACGAGAATTTGATCCGGCCGATGGCAAATGCACTGAAGGCGCTCGGAACGCGGCGCGCGATGGTTGTTCACGGAGGCGACGGAATCGACGAAATTGCAATCAGCGGCTCGACCAAAGTTGCGGAACTTCGCGACGGCGAACTGACCGAATATGAAGTCACACCGCTGATGTTCGGTATCTCTCGCGGCGACCATCGCGCGTTGGTGATCAAAGATATCGACGATGCGGTGCGAATGCTGCGCGGCGCGCTTGATGGAGGTGCAGGCCCGGCGCAAGATGTGCTCGCGCTGAACGGCGGCGCCGCGATCTACGTGGGCGGCAAGGCGTCGTCGCTGAAAAACGGCGTTGACGCGGCGCGGGAAATCATTGCCAAAAGCGGCGCGCTGCACGTCCTCGACAAAATGCGGCGCGCCAGCAACGGAATTCAATGAGTTCAATCCTCGACAACATTTACGCTGCCAAGCGCGTCGAAGTGCGCGCTCGACGCGCTGTCGTGTCGCCGATGGCGATCGTCGCGGAGGCCGGACGCGCGCCCAAGCCGCGCGATTTCATCGCAGCGTTGCAAGGTCGGCGTCCCGCGATAATCGCCGAGATCAAACGCGCCTCGCCGAGCAAGGGCGACATCATGCCGGGACTCGATCCCGCCGATGTCGCACGCGAGTATGTCGCCGGCGGCGCCGCTGCGATCTCGGTTCTCACCGACGTCCATTTCAAAGGCACGCTCGACGATCTACGAGCCGTCCGCGCAGCCGTCGATGTTCCGCTGTTGCGCAAGGATTTCATCTTCGAGCCGTACCAGGTGTACGAAGCGCGCGCGGCGGGCGCGGATTGTATTCTGCTGATTGCCGCGATGCTCAAAGAAGGGCGAGCTGCGATCGCTGGCGGCGCTCGCGCGAGAACTCGGGATGGCGACGCTGGTTGAGTCGCACGATGCTGCCGAGTTCGCGCTTGCCGGCAAAATCGGCGCGGCGCTTATCGGCATCAACAACCGCGACTTGCATACTTTTGTGACGGACATCGCAGTGACCGAGGGCCTGCTCGCGGGCTACAAGGGCGACGCGCTGATCGTCACCGAGAGTGGAATCGACACATCGGATGATATTCGGCGACTCGATTCCGCCGGAGCGCGTGCGTTTTTGATCGGCGAGAGTCTGCTGCGAGGCGGAAAGCCAGGCGTCAAACTTGGCGAGCTGATGCAAGCGCTATGATCGTTCGAGTGAAAATCTGCGGCATCACGCGCGTCGAGGATGCGCGTGCGGCAATTGTCGCCGGCGCCGATATGATCGGATTGAACTTTTATGCGAAGAGTCCGCGATTCGTCGAGATCGATCGCGCGCGCCAGATTCGCGAGACGATCGGCACGCGCGCGACAGTAGTCGGAGTGTTCGTGAACGCGAGCCGTGCCTATATAGATGAGCGCCTGCGCGCTGCATCGCTCGATATGATCCAGTTCTCCGGCGACGAGGATGATGCGGTGACGGCGGGATGGCCGGTTCCATCGATTGTCGCGCGGCGGTTGAAGCAGGGCGAAAGCGTGACGCCGCATCGCGCGGACTACGTGCTGTTCGACGCGTTCCACGAGAAGCTGCTGGGCGGCACCGGAATTCGGATCTCGCTGGATCAGCTTCGCGCGCTTGATTTGAGCCGCGCGTTCGTCGCCGGCGGATTGAACCCCGACAACGTAGCCGAGGTGGCAGCGCTCGAACCTTACGCGGTCGATTGTGCCAGCGGAGTGGAATCGTCGCCCGGCGTGAAGGACCACGATAAACTGAGGAGCTTCGTAAATAATGCAAAACGTTCCCGATAGCCGCGGCCATTTCGGCCAGTTCGGCGGAAAGTACGTCGCGGAAACCTTGATGCCGGCGCTGTTCGAGCTCGAGCGCGCCTACAAAGAGGCGCGCCGCGATCCAAAGTTTCGCGAGGAACTCGAAAACCGATCGCGCGAGTTCGTCGGACGTCCGACGCCGCTCTACCGGTGCGAGAATCTCACATCGAAGCTTGGCGGCGCGAAGATTTATCTGAAGCGCGAAGACCTCTGCCACACCGGAGCGCACAAGGTGAACAACACGCTCGGGCAGGCACTGCTCGCGGTGCGGATGAACAAATCGCGAATCTCGGCGGAGACCGGAGCGGGACAGCATGGCGTCGCGACGGCCACGATGGCGGCGTTGTTTCGGCGCGAATGCGAAGTCTTCATGGGGTCGGTTGACGTCGAGCGTCAATCGCTGAACGTCTTCAGGATGAAGCTGCTCGGGGCGAAGGTCACGCCGGTCGAGAACGGCAGCAAGAGCCTGAAGGACGCGATGAGCGAGGCGCTGCGCGATTGGATCGCGACGGTGCGCAATACCTACTATTTGATCGGCACGACGGCGGGACCGCATCCGTACCCGATGATCGTGCGCGACTTCCAGTCGGTCATCGGGCGCGAGGCGCGCCGCCAGATTCTCAAGCACGAGGGGCGCCTGCCCGACGTGCTGGTCGCATGCGTCAACGGTGGATCGAACGCGATAGGTCTTTTCTATCCGTTCCTCAAAGATACCAGCGTGAAAATGGTTGGCGTCGAGGCGGCCGGTCTCGGAATCAGCGGACCGCATCATGCGGCGACGATCACGGCGGGCAGCGTCGGCGTTCTGCACGGCAACAAGACTTACCTGCTGCAGGATGAGCTCGGGCAGATTCGCGAGACGCATTCGATCGCCGCGGGTCTCGACTATCCGGGCGTCGGCCCCGAGCTTTCATGGCTGAACGACGTGGGCCGCGCCGAATACACGTCGGTGACTGATGCCGAAGCGCTCGACGCGTTGAAACTGCTGTCGGAGACCGAGGGAATCATCCCGGCGCTCGAGAGCTCCCATGCCGTGGCGCATGCAATCAAACTGGCGCCGCAAATGTCGAAAGAACAAATCATGATCGTGAATCTGTCGGGGCGCGGCGATAAGGATATGCAGACGGTCGCGAAGGCACTAGGGGTAACGGTGTAGCCATGGCAGCGGCGCATAGAATCAAACGTAAATTTCGCGAGCTCCGGGCGCGCGGCGAGGCGGCGTTGATCCCGTTTATCGTAGCCGGCGATCCCGATATGGATACGACGCGCAAGCTGGTGCTCGAACTCGAAGCTCGCGGTGCCGACCTGATCGAGCTGGGCGTGCCGTTTTCCGATCCGATGGCCGACGGCCCCGCCAATCAGCGCGCGATTGCTCGTGGACTGGGCGCGGGCGCGTCGTTGGCGGCGATTCTCTCGATGGTGAGCGAGTTGCGCGCGCAGACGCAGATTCCGCTGATCCTGTTCGGATACTACAACCCGATTTTTCATTACGGATGCGAGCGTTTGTGCGCTGACGCCGCGCGCGCGGGTATCGACGCATTGCTGGTGGTCGATTTGCCGCCTGAAGAATCCGGCGAACTTAAGAAACCTGCGCGGGCCAATGGGCTCGACCTTATCTACCTGCTCGCGCCGACGACTCCGATCGAAAGAAGCCGCGCAGTCGCGCGATCTGCCAGCGGGTTTCTCTATTACGTATCGGTGACGGGAGTGACTGGAGCGCGAGCGAATCTCGACACGGGTATCGCGGAGCACATGCGTGAGATTCGCAGCGTGACTGATCTGCCGATAGGAGTTGGCTTTGGAATTTCCACGCCCGAGCATGCCGCGGAAGTTGCGACGATGGCGGATGCAGTAGTAGTCGGCAGCGCGATTTCATTGTTGATCGAAGCGCATGCGAAGTCCGGGGACGCGGCGGAGGCGGTGGGCGGCCTGGTCGGTGCGATGAAAGATGCGATGAAGTCTGCGCGACGAATCGAGCGGTCGCCGGCAGCGGAGAATTCAGATGGCTGAACGCGAACAAGTTCCTGTCACGACGCAGGCCCCCTCCGACGACATCTGGTCGAAGTGTCCGTCGTGCAAGGAGATGGCGTTCCGCAAGGAAGTGGAGCGCAATCTGAACGTGTGCCCCAAGTGCGGATACCATTTCCGCGTAACGGTGCCGCAGCGGCTGTCGATCAGCGTTGATCGCGGGACCTGGCGCGAGCTGATGGTCGAGATGGCGATTGGCGATCCGCTGGGCTTCGTCGATTCGCGGCCGTATCCGAAACGGATGGAACAGGCGCGCGCGAACAGTGGACGCAACGACGCGGTGGTGGTGGGAATCGGCAAGATCGAGAATCGGGCAGTCGCAGTTGGCGTCATGGATTTCGAGTTCATGGGCGGCAGCATGGGCGTGGTGGTCGGTGAGAAACTCGCGCGTCTGTTCGACCTCGCGGGCGAGCGTCGATTGCCGGTGATCATATTCGTCGCGTCCGGGGGCGCGCGGATGCAGGAAGGCGCGCTCTCATTGATGCAGATGGCGAAAGTATCGTCGGCGATCGCGCGATTTCGCGACGCGCGGCTGCCGTATATTTCGGTGCTGTGCGATCCGACGACCGGCGGCGTGGCCGCGTCGTTTGCGATGCTCGGCGATTTGAATATCTCGGAGCCGGGTGCGCTGATCGGTTTTGCGGGCCGTCGGGTGACGGCGCAGACCAGCGGTCAGGAGCTGCCGGAGAATTTTCAGCGCGCCGAATTTTTGCTGGCGCATGGGATGCTCGACGCGATCGTCCCGCGGCATCAGATGCGCTTCACACTGGCGAGGATTCTGGCGATGCTGACGAAGCCGCGCGGGAATCGAGGTATGGGGCAGAGTGCATCGAAGGGAAAGCGCAGAGGCGTGTCCTAGCTCGAACTCTTCTTTTGCTGCGCCTCTTTGATGCTCCACGCTTATTCTTTTTGCCGCGCCTCTTTGATCAGCTCCTCGATATTCCAGCCGAAGATTGTGAGGCCGCTGATGTTCGCCTTGTCTATGCTGGTATCGGCGAGATTGACGTCGGTGAGTTTCGCGCCCTGCAGGTTTACGTTTGAAAATGACGACTGCCGCAGGTTCACGTCAGTAAATCTGGAATCCGCGAGGTCCACGTCTTCAAATTCGGCTTGCGCCAAGCCGCATCCTTGGAACCTGGCGCCGCGCATCTGTTCGTGATCGAACCGTTTGCTTTCGCTCATTGACTCCTCCTGTAGCGCTCACTGTCTATATCCGATTTCGCAAGCAATCGCATCGACGCTGTCCTACCTGCTAAATCTTCCGCATACCGCCCAGAGCCGGTAAACTTCGGCTGGACATGGACCAGCTATCCAAAACTATCGACTGGCTCTATTCGCTGGAGGCGCGCGGGGAGATTTACAAGCTCGAGCGGATGGAGGCGGCGCTTGAGGTTATTGGGAATCCGCATCGGAAGTTGCGCGCCGTGCATATTGCGGGGACCAAGGGGAAGGGTTCGGTCGCCGCGATGCTTGATAGTTGTTTGCGGCAGGCGGGTTATCGGACGGGGCTTTATACCAAGCCGCATCTCGTGAACCTCGCGGAGCGGACGCGGATTTCGGGCGCTGAGATTCCTGCGGGGCTGATGCTCGACTATATCGAGCGGCTGCGCGCGATTTACGACCGCGCCGGCATGGCGCTCACGTTTTTCGAGTTCACGGTTGCGATGATGTTCCTGTACTTCGCGGAGCAAAATGTCGATATCGCGATCGTCGAGACCGGGCTTGGCGGGCGGCTCGATTCGACCAACGTCGTTACGCCGATTCTGAGCGTGATCACGCCGATCGGTTTCGATCACATGGAATATCTCGGCTACACGATCGCGGCGATCGCGGGCGAGAAGGGCGGGATCATCAAGCACGATATTCCCGTCGTGATTGGCGCGCGCGATGCAGAGGCGCGGCTGGCGTTGACCTCGATTGCCGCGCAGCGCAGGAGCGCGGTGCGTCTGATCGATCGCGATTTTTCTTACACGTCGCACGCGCCGGCGCATCGACTCGACTACCACGGTCTCGGCCTCGAGCTGCGCGATCTCGAGATCGGGCTGGCGGGCCCTTTTCAGCATGAGAACGCCGCGATTGCGATGGCGACGCTCGAAGCCTTGCGCGCGCAGGGCTGGCGGATCGACGAGGACGCGATCCGCCGGGGTCTGCGGGAGATCTACTGGCCGGGACGTTTCGATATCGTGTCGAAGCGGCCGCTCGTGATTCTCGATTGCGCGCATAACGAGATGAGCATTGCCGCGCTTGCTCGAGACGATGACCGTCGAGCTTGGCGCCGAGGTCAAGCCGCGCCTGATCTTCGGATGCCAGTCGGCGAAGGAATGGACGCGGATGGTCGCGATGCTCGCGTCCGCGCGTGCGCGACGTCACCTTGACGCGGGCGAAGCCCAAACTGCCGCTGGAGCCGGAGGAACTCGTCGCGCCGTTCGCGGCGCATTGCCCGGCGCGCGTCGAGCGCGATCCGATGCGCGCGATCGAGCGGGTGATTTCCGAGCTGGCGCCGGATGACGTGGCGCTGGTTACGGGATCAGTGTATCTTATCGGCGAAGTTTACCCGTATTTTCTGACGCGCGAGGGGCGGAGTGCGTTGTTTCCTGAAGCCGGCGTTTAAGCGAATCGCGAATCGCGATGCTGCTCGTCGCGATATTCTTGCCGGCTGTCGCGCGTGCCGACGCTCCCGCGACTGCTGCCGCGGCTTCCAATCCCGCAGCTCCGAAAAAGAAATCCGGAATTCCCTCCACGGTCCGCGCCGCGCATGAAGAGCCGGTCAACGTCACCGGCCAGGAAACCATCTACGATTCGAAGACCGACACGTTCGTCGTGAAGGGCGACGCCGTCATGACGCCAGGGCGGCAGCGTATTGAAGGCCGACGAGATCGACATCATGCGCCGCGATCACAAGGCTCACGCGATCGGCAACGTGCATCTGATCGATCCCGAAGTCGAGATGTGGGCGACCGACGGCACCATCGACATGACCAACGAGACGATGGTGCTCAACAACGCCAAGATACTGGCGAAGCAGAATATTTATCATCTCGAAGGCAAGCAGATAATAAAGCAGGAAGGGCAGACCTACGAGGTAAAGAAGGGATTCTTTACGACCTGCGGATGCGAGAAGGGCACCCCGTCATGGTCGATCAACGCGGATCACATGATCGTGAACGTCGGGCAGACGGGCACGGCCACCAACGCGACCTTCAACGTGCTCGGCTATCCGGTGATTCCGATGCCGTACATGATTTTTCCGGCTGACTCGGATCGGCATAGCGGCTTTCTGAGCGGACGCGAGGGTCAATCGGGATTGCGCGGCTTTCAGTGGCTGCAGCCGTACTATATCGCGATCAACAAAAGCTCGGACGCGACCGTCGCGTTTGATATTGAAACCTCGCAGCGGGTCGGCGGCCTCGGCGAATATCGGCTGGTCAACGGACTGACGACTACCTGTGGGCCGACGGCGCGTTCTACAACGAAGCGCTGCGGAACGATTCGAATCGCCAGGACGACATCATCGATCCGCAGATCGCCGATCCGCACATTCCGGTAAACCGCTATGGGATTATCGCGATGACGCGGCAGCATATCACCGACGACCTGATCGCATACGGCGACACGGTTTCGGTCAGCGACAGCCTTTACCTGCGCGAGATGGACGTGTGGACGCTGTCGCGCGGCTTTGCCTCGGGCCAGGGCGCGGCAAATTTCGGATCGTTGACCAATGCGCCGTCGAACTTCGGATTGCTGTATCAAATGAACAACGCGTACGCGCGATTTGGGGGCACGTGGAATCAGGATTTGATTCAACCGCAACAGTTCGCGTTGCAACGGCTGCCCGATCTGACGGTGTCGGGACGCCAGGAACTGTTCAACAACCTGATGTTCGCGGACTACGATGCGGAGGCGGTCAATTTCTATCGCTACCAGGGAGTTGACGGCGGGCGATTCTCCGCCAATCCCCGGGTCACGCTGCCGTGGCGGTGGGGCGACTATCTCAATGGATACGCGACGGTAGGTTCGCAAGCGGTGTTCTATGATACCGCTGGACACAACATCAATATCATTCCCGTCGGAACCACACCTGCCCAAGTTGCTGCCAACTCTACCTGCCCTGGCGGTGGCGGTGTTCAGCTTACCTTCAACAATTGCGTTACATTGCAACATTCTGGCGCCGACGGTACCAGCGCTCGAATCGTCCCCTATGGGAAAGCCGGAATCTCAACGGTACTCGATCGCGTTTACGACGTCGGTTGGAAATCGGTCGAGAAGCTCAAAAATACGATCGAGCCGTTTGCCAACTATTCTTATGTGCCGCGGATTTTCCAGGGCAATCAGCCGCTGTTCGATCAGACCGACCGGCTGAACTCGCGCAGCCTGATCACTTACGGGTTCACCACGCGGCTGTTCGCCAAGATCAAGGATCTACCGCCGGAGCAGACAAACACCGACGCGACTCCGACCCAGGCGATATCGCCTACCGGCGATTCGAACGTCGGGCCGTTCCATGAAGATCCCCTCGCCGATTCGTTGGCGCCGCGCGGCGGAAATATCACCCGGGAAGGTGAGCATTCGCAGGAACTTGCCTCGCTGACGATCCAGCAAGCCTATGACACCTCGCACGAGGTGGCGGTCGGCGGATCGAATATCTCGGATATCGAGGGGTTGCTGAACGTCTATACCAATCAGATTGCGACGCTGTCCTCGCAGCTCGACTACAATCCTCGCTCGCATTCCGGGATCACATTCGCCAACGCAGCGCTGGATATTCAGTCGCCCTGGAGCACCAAGGGGGCGCCGATTTACCTGGGCAAAGCGCTGCAGGGCTCGTTCATCGAGTTCGCGTATAACTACGCGAGCAGAAAGGCGACCGTCTTCCCCGCTACCAACAAAAATGCTGCGCAGCTGGTGCAGGGACGTGCCTACACCGACCTTTTCGATCGGCTCGGTGTCTACATCGCGCCCAGTTACGATCTCGCGGCCAACCGCAATTTGTCGACTGAGTACGGTGTTCGCCTCAAATCGCCGTGCGATTGCTGGGCGGCGGACCTTGGAATCACCGACTCGACCAATCCGAACGAAGTGCAAGTCCAGTTCCAGTTGACGCTGGGCGGGCTCGGCTCGGTGGGACGCAGTCCGTTCGGACGCAATCCGTTCCAGACGCGCGGGCTGGTCGGGTCGCCGACCGGAGTGCTGCCGAACTACTGAAGCTGCGCGCGACCGGACGTTCTAGAAGTACAGCAACACGATATCGCTGAGGATCCACAGCGCGACCGCGAGCATCAGCGGCCGATCGCGCATCAGAGCGCGGGCGGGGTCGCCGCCTTCGTTGCGCTCGTCGATCAGGTAGAGATAACGCAGGATCCCGAACGCAACGAACGGCACTGTCAAATAGAGATGGCGGGTGCCGAGCTTCGTCTCGACCTCGGCCGACGCCGTGTAAATCATGTAGCTGACGAGAGTCGCGCCGGCGACGATCGAGATCATCTGATCGACCAGCCGCACGCTGTATTCCGAGAGCGCGCTGCGATGCGCTATCGCATCGTCACCCAGCGCGATCAGCTCATGCCTCCTGCGCGCCAGCACCAGGAACAGCGCCAACACGAACGTGATGAAGACCAGCCACGGCGATACTTCGACATCGATCGCAACACCGCCGGCGAACGCGCGCAGCACGAAGCCGACCGCAACCGCGATCACGTCGATGATCACCTGGTGCTTGGCCCATAGCGAATAGAAGAGCTGAAGCGCGGCGTACAGCAGTGCGATTCCCACGAACTCGCGGCCCAGCACGATACTCAAAACGATCGCAATCGCGGCGAGCGTGAGGGCGAATCGAGTGGCGGCGGCAACGGTGAGATCGCCGCGCGCCAGCGGGCGGTCGCATTTCTCGGGGTTCAGACGGTCGGCATCGCGATCGGCGATATCGTTTAGAACATAACCGGCGCTCGAAAGCGCGCAGAACGCGACGAATGCGATTGCGGCCAGCACGACGTCGTGCAAAACGAACAGCCGCTGCCCAAATACCAACGCCGCCAGGACCAACGCGTTCTTGATCCATTGATGCGGCCGCGCCAGGCGGACCATCGCGCCCATCTGGCCGATGCTCGGGCTGTCGTTGAATTTGGTCGCAGCGTTCACTGCACTTCGTTGTATAGGTGCGCGCTTTGCCGTCGCAAGATGGCGCGACACTTGACCGCGAGCCATGTTTGCGAAAACAGTAACCCCGATGAGTACATCGACGCAGGAAAAAACCGGACCGTCGGCCACGGTCGATCTCGCCGGTCTGAAGCGCTTCCTCGATGAGCGCGAGCTCGGCGACACCAGCACGCTGCGATCCGAAAATATCTCGTTCGGCCATTCCAACGAGGTTCACCTGATTCATTTCGGAGGTAATTCGTGGGCGCTGCGGCGTCCACCACGCGGGCCGCTGCTGCCGACCGCGCACGACATGATGCGCGAATATCGCGTGATCAAAGCCTTGCAGGACACGGCGGTGCCGGTGCCGCGCGTATACGCCGTGTGCGACGATCCATCGTTTATCGGCGCGCCGTTTTACCTGATGGAGTACATGCGCGGCGACGTCGTGCGCGCCGACAACAAGCATTTCGCACAGACGCCCGAGCTGCGCCGCCAGGTCAGCGAGCAGATGGTCGATGTGCTGGTTGCGCTGCAGGAGGTCGATTGGCGCGCGGCGGGTCTTGAGGGTTTCGGACGGCCCGACGGCTATCTCGAACGGCAACTGAAGCGATGGACCGATCAGCTCGAGCGCACGATTCCGCATACACGCCCGCTGCCCGTGATGGAGAAAGTGAAGGAGTGGCTGCGCGCGCGAACCCCCGAGTCGCAGGCGCCGACCATCGTGCACGGCGACTACAAGCTCGACAACGTAATGTTCGATCCGAAAAGCACGCGCGCGATCGCCGTGCTCGATTGGGAGATGTCCACGATTGGCGACCCGCTCGCGGATTTCGGCTGGATGCTGACCTACTGGCCCGACCCGACCGACGCGTCAGGTGGAATAATTGCCAGCATGCAGGCTGCCGAAGGATGGTTGACGCGGCGCGAAATGATCGATCGATACGAGCGTCGCACCGGCCGCGCGATGCGCGACTTCCCGTTCTACCAGGCGTTCGCGCTGTTCAAGCTCGCCATCATCATGGAGGGCAGCTACGCGCGATTCGTGCTCGGCCAGACCGACGATCCGCTGTTCGCCGGCAGCAAGGAACGAGTGCCCGCGCTGGCCGACGCGGCCTGGTCGGTATGCAACTCGGCGTCGAGTCGCTAGCGAGCGGCGCTGAAGATCGATCGCAACCAGTCGCGCGCCTCGGGATACTGCTCGACGTCGAGCACGAATTCCTGTCCCCGACCAACTGACTGCAAGCGTGTCGAGGTCTCGCAGTCCGTCCAGCGCGACGCCTTCGAATGATAGGAGAGAGCAGGGCGGCCGCGCGGCTCGAACCATCGCGGTAACTGCCACACCGAACAATTCGAGTCGGCCTTCGTGAGTATCAGCTCGGGTCTGATGCGGTCGAAGGTTCCAGCGCCGCGCGTTGCGAGGCCAATCGACGTAAGACGATCGCTCGCGAAATAGAGCATGTTGTTTTTGTACCGATCGGGCGCGTCGAGATGGGGATGTCCAGCAGCCCACGGAATTTCGGCGACGATGTTGGTAGCCGGAGCAACTCTCCCGATCTGAAGCCATCCGAAGATGACGTGGATTTTCGGCGCGTCGCGGACGAATCGGAATGCACCGCCGATTTTCTCCGCGGACCGGAAGCATCCGAAGAAAAGAAAGAGATCGCTGCGTCCTATTTTGTGGCGCGCCAGATGGCTCTGTGCGGCGCCGGCCTGTCCGAAGATTGGACGCCATCCATAGGCGCGCGCAATCGCGTCCCGGCGCAAATCCGGATCAAGATGCGCGCCGTCGCCTCGACGGACTCGGCCGCCGGTGAGATCTTCGACCAGCCGGGCGATCGACGAGCCATTGAACGAAGAAATGTCACGGTAGCGCGTAGACGCTCCCGCGTCGGGAATCGGGAGCGAGCAGAGTTGACCGTCAAGGATTGGGCTCGGGCATCCGCCGTTCGCCGAATCGAATCCCTTGCGGCTGAGGATGAGCTTCATCGGAGTCGCATCGCGCCGTCATGCTATATTCTTCGGCGAACCCGCAACAAGGAAAATTTTCGATGCCGGATCCTGATCTCGTCGCTGAGCTAGCACGCTTCATTGAGCGTATCACTGCGATCGCGCGGACGGGGCTTGCCTTCAAACCTGACGGCTTCGACGCCGAACGCTACGACCAACTGTTGCAAGAAGCGGCGCGGATGCAATCGATCGTCGAGGGCGCGACCAACGAAGATGCTGAAGCCTTGCGTGCACGATGGCGAAGCGAAGTCGTCGCCGGCTACTACGGCTACGTCACGGCGGCCGTCGGTGTCGGTATCATCGCGTTCAACAATCGGAACGAGCTGCTGATGATTCAGCGGCCGACCGGTAAGTGGTGGTATCCGACGGGATTCTGCGACGTGGGAATCTCGCCGGCCGAGAATGTGGCCAAAGAAGCTCTGGAAGAGACCGGACTAATCGTGCGCCCAACGCGATTGATGACCGTCAGCGACAGTCACAAGAGCGGCTCGCCTGGACGCCATATCTACTCGATGCTTTTCTACTGCGTGATTGTCGGCGGTGAGCTGAAGGCGAATCCGCTCGAGACGCTCGCCGCCGATTTCTTTCCGCTCGACCGTCTGCCCGAGCCGCTGCATTGGCCCGACCGACGATGGGTAGAAGTCGCGCGCCAGTTC
Organism: uncultured delta proteobacterium; assembly: GCA_963814715.1. Taxonomy (GTDB): domain Bacteria; phylum Desulfobacterota; class Binatia; order Binatales; family Binataceae; genus Binatus. The sequence continues at coordinate 907,530 of CAWFDW010000002.1, read as the reverse complement.
CACTTCGACGGGCGCGTTGCGCCGTATTTCGATCCGTTGTGAAATTCTAGCGAGAAGTTGCTTCGCCCGGAGGTGTGGCCTGAGCCTGCATCGGCGGAGTTCCGGTGGTGCTCGCGCCAATCGAAATGATCATCATCCCCTGCTCGTAGCGCGGACCGCCGACGATCAGCGTCCCGTTGTTCTTGAGCTTGAGGTCGGTGGTCATCATCGGGCGCGTGCCGTCGAACAGGACGATCTCCATCGCGATCATATCGCCGTCGATGGCGCGCGGCTGCACGTGGAGAATCTTGCCGCCGGGCAGCGTGAACGCGATCATCTTGCCGCAATCGGTCTGCCCTTCGTTATGACCAATCAGGCTGTAAGTCGAAAAGCCGAACAGGCCATGCAGCTTTTGTCCCATCGGAGCCAGCCGCGGATCAGTGCCCTCGTTGGTATCCGCCGCCATCACCGAGTCGATATAGACGTTGACCTGCTTCGGCGCCGGCTGGGCGTAGGCTGACGCCTGCCATTCCAAAGGTCATGGTCGCGATGATCAGGCAGGTGAGGCTACCGGGGCGCAGCGTCATGGCGACCTAAGGCTGATCCGGTAACCAGATGACCGTAGTGTCGCGGCGCGGTTCGCTCCAGACTGCAACCGAATGATTCTCCGACTCGAGCCGCGAGATGTCGGCATGAGAATCGTTATCCGCCATCGTGGGCTCGTCGACTGTCGCGTTAGCCATTTGATTCGACGCCGGCACGACTTCGCGCGCCGCGGTGGCGGCCGTGACAGCAGGCTGCGCATTTCGATTGGCGAGCTGCTCGGCATACGGCGTCATCAGAATTATGGTTATGACGGCGGCCGCCGCGACTGCTCCGCCCAAAGCGAAGCCCGCGCCGACCGAATCCAACTGGCGCCTCAGGAAGCGCTCGATTCTCGCCAGCACCGGCTGGGGCAGTCGATCGATGCGAGCGATCACCGCGTTGGAGAAGCCGGCCAGCGATGGCGCGTCGGTAATCGATCTGAGGTCTCGTCCAATCGTCGAATAATCGGCGAGGATGCTCGTGCAGGATTCGCATCGCGCCAGATGGAACGCGACTTCCTGCATCTCGTTGGGTTCGAGTTCGGAGTCCTCGAACGAGCCGAGCATCATGCTTATTTCACCGCAATCAGCCATAAATGTCGCTCAACTCTCGCCCACATCCTTCAAGATGCTACGGAGGTGCGTTCGAGCATAGTGTAACCTGCTCATGACCGTGCCTCTTGGGCATTGCAAAACTTCGCTAATTTCGTCGTACGACATTCCCTCGACTTCGCGTAGAAGTATCACTGCACGATGTTCTGGCGTCAACTGCTCCAGCGCTTGCTTCAGACGCGAGGACAGTTCACTGCGACTGACTTCCTTGAACGAGTCTCCTGTGGTGGTCGGCAGTTTGCTGATTTCAGTTTCGGCATCTTCACCGTGAAGGACAATGTGGCGTCCCTCGCGGCGCCAGAAATCGATCGCGAGGTTGGCCGCGATTCGATAAAGCCAGGTTGAGAAGCTCGAGCGCGATTCGAACTTCGATAAATTTTCGTAGGCGCGGACAAATGTCTCTTGCGCCAGTTCAATCGCGTCATCCTGATTGTGCACCACGGCCAGCGCAACTCCGACCACTCTGCGCTGGTACCGCTCCACCAAGACGCCGAAGGCCTCCGAATCGCCCTTGCTGGAGCGTTCGATGAGTTCGGCTTCGTCGCCGTCCTGGCGGCCTGGTGTTCTCAACTTGAGTAGACGCAGATGCGGGCGACTAAATTCAGCGAAGTGTTCATGCCGCGGGGCTCATCTCGGCCCAATTCGGGCCGGATTTCAGCTCCACTTTGAGCGGAATTTTGAGCTCGGCGACACCCTCCATTTCGCGTTTTGCCAGTTCCGCCGCTTCTCGCCACTCATCTTTTGGCGCTTCCAGTAGTAGTTCGTCATGCACCTGCAGAATCATCCGAGCGCCGAGGCCGCGTTCCTTAAGGACCTTATCCAGCCGTATCATAGCGAGTTTTATCAGGTCTGCCGCCGTGCCCTGGATAGGAGTGTTGATGGCGATTCGCTCTGCTTGCGCCCTCGCGCCACCCGGCTGCGCGTTGAGCTCGGGCAAATAGCGACGGCGCCCGTACATCGTCGTTACGTAGCCAGTCGTGCGCGCGATACGAACCGTGTCGTCGAGCCAGGCGCGCACGCCCGGCAGCCGCTCGAAGTAGCGTTTAATGTACTCCGAGGCTTCCGTCAGCTTAATCCCGAGCTCGCCTGCCAGCCGCTGCGAGCCCATCCCATAAATGATCCCGAAGTTTATCACCTTGGCCAGCCGCCGCGCCTCGCTATTGACCTTGTCAGGCGTGATTCCCAGCACTTCGGTTGCGGTGCGGATATGGATGTCTTCGCCAGTGGTGAACGCCTCGACTAGCGTCATGTCGCCCGACAGATGAGCCATCACGCGCAGATCGATTTGCGAATAATCGGCGGACACGAAGACGCATCCCGGCTTGGGCACGAACGCGCGGCGAATCCGGCGGCCCTCGACGCTGCGAGTCGGGATATTTTGCAGATTCGGATCGCTCGAGCTGACGCGTCCTGTGGGCACCAGCGCCTGATGCCAGGTCGTGTGGATTCGGCCGGTGCCCGAGCGGATCACCTCGGAGAGCGCGTCGGCATACGTGGATTTCAATTTCGAAACTGTGCGGTATTCGATCAGCTTGCGCGGCATCGGATGCACCGCGGCGAGCTTCTCGAGCGTGTCGGCGTCGGTGGAGAATCCACTCTTGGTTTTTTTGAGACCTTTGGCCGACAGTTTCAGGTGAGTGAACAGAACCTCGCGCAACTGGATTGGCGAGTTGAGATTGAACTCGCGGCCCGCCAGCTCGTAGCATTCGCGTTCGAGCCGGCTCATCTCTTCGGCAAATTCCTTCGAGATGACTTTGAGCGCATCGCCGTCGATTCCGATGCCGGCAGTTTCCATTTCGGCCAGTATCGGCGCGATCGGCATCTCGATCTCGTTGTACATCGAAGTGAGCGCGTCGGCTTCCAGGCGCGTCGCCAGCGCTTCGCGAAGATTTTTCACCAGGTCCGCATTCGTACCCGGCGGACTGCTCGCGCCGAGCGGAGCCAGGTACTCGTGATACAGATGGGTCAGCGACGGCTCGCCCTGTCCCGAGTTGATCAGAAAGCCGGCGAGCATCGTGTCGAAATCGACGCCCTTGAGCGCGATTCCATGCCGGGCGAACGCTTCAATCTGATTCTTCAGATCGTGACACGATTTGGGCGGGTGCTCGGAGTTGAGCAAGGCCGCGACGCTCGCAATCTCGTCGTGCTCGACGACCACTGTTTGATCGGCGCTCGCAATCTGCAAGGTGTCCCGACCGGCCTCTGATGCGGTGAGATCGACAGCGATTCGCGGCGCGCTCGCGAGACTCTTAAGCGCCTCCGCGAGATCGTTTCCGCTGACGGTGGCCGCCGGCTTCGCTGTCGATTCGAGGCCGGGAAGGTCCGCCTGCGACGGCGAGATCTCGCGGATGATCGAATTGAACTCCAACTCGCGCAGCAGCTCGGCCGCCAACTTCTCGTCGACGCCCTGCCACGCGAATTCGTCGGGCTCGACCTTCAGCGGCATGTCGGTCTCGATACGCACCAATTGCCGCGCGAGGTCAACCGCCGCGCGATGCTCGGCGAGCAGGCCTCGCGAATTTCTTCGCGCCGCGAATCCCGGACTCCTCGATTCGATCGAGGTTCTCGTACAGTTGCTTGATACCGCCGAATTTCTGAATCAGCGCCGACGCAGTCTTCTCGCCGACGCCGGGCACGCCTTTGATATTGTCGATCGTGTCGCCCGTCAGCGCCTGGATATCGACCAGCGCCGACGGTTCGACGCCGAAGCGCTCGCGCACGTCGCGCGCCCCGATTCGCCGATCGCGCATCGTGTCCCACAACGTCACGTGCGGACCGACCAATTGCATGAAATCCTTGTCCGCCGTGATGAGCGTGACGACGAAGTCCTCTTTCGCCGCGCGCTTGGCGAGCGTGCCGATCACGTCGTCAGCCTCGAAGCCTTCGATCATCAGCGACTTGATTCGAACGCCGCGACCGCGCGATGGATATACGGAATCTGCACGATCAGATCGTTGGGCGCCTCGCTGCGATTCGCCTTGTAGTCGGCGAACAGGTCGTCGCGAAATGTTCTCTTGGGCGAGTCGAAGACGATCGCGATATGCGACGGGCGCACGTCCTTGAGCAGCTTCAGCAGCATCCGGATGAAGCCGTAAACCGCCTGGGTCGGCATCCCGTGCGAGGTATTCATCGGCGGCAGCGCATGAAACGCGCGGAAGATATATCCGGAGCCATCGACGAGAATCAGTTGTTTGCGTTCCGCAGCCATCAGTCGAAACTATCCGATACAGTTCTCAAAGCAAAAGCATCGTGAAAGAAAATCCAGAATATTGCTCGACATCAGATCCTCGTATTGACAGTATCGCGTGGCGTGTTTAATTAGACGGTTGCCTTGTGGTTGATCGAATTGCCGTGGCAGTCTCTTCGTCAATTGATCGGAACCTTCTCGGTGGCTCTGGAATTGGACGACCTGAATGATTGAGGTTAAAAACCTAACTAAAGCCTACGGCAACTTTGTCGCGGTTAAAGACGTATCGTTCAAGGCCGAGAACGGTTCCATCCTCGGGTTTCTCGGGCCCAACGGCGCCGGCAAGACCACCACGATGCGGATCATCACCGGCTATATGCCGGCGACTGCGGGCACTGTGCTGATTGACGGACTCGATATTTTTTCGCAATCGCTCGAGGCGCGCCGTAAAATCGGCTACCTGCCGGAAAATCCGCCGCTCTATCCCGACATGCGCGTCGAGGCCTACCTCCGTTTCGTTGCGAAGCTGCGCGACGTGCCGCGCGCGAAGATCGAATCGGCGCTCGAGCATGTGCTCGACGTTTGCGGGCTGACTGACATGGCGCATCGGATCTGCGGGCAGCTCTCGAAGGGCTACCGGCAGCGCGTCGGGCTGGCGCAGGCGTTGATTCACGATCCGCCGGTGCTGGTGCTCGACGAGCCGACGATCGGTCTCGACCCGCGACAGATTCACGAAATTCGCGGGCTGATTCACAATCTCTCGGGCAACCGGACGGTCGTGCTCTCGACGCACATCCTGCCCGAGGTTTCGCAGATCTGCGACAAGGTCGTGATCATCGCCGACGGCCGCGTCGTGCTCGAGGAATACCTGAAGCAGTTGCCGGCCGGGACCTCGCTCGAAGATATTTTTCTGACCGCGATCACCAAGGAGCATCACGAGGACGGCGCGACGGCCGAGGAAAAGCTGGAGGAGGTTGGTGCGGGGCATACCTAGACCACCCGTGTCGCTCGAATGAAAAATTCCCTGACAATCGCGGGCAAGGAGCTCTCAGGATATTTCCTGCAGCCGGTCGCCTACGTCGTGATGACGGTGTTCCTGCTGCTGGGCGGATTCTTTTTCTTCGCGTTGCTGCGCTACTTCGAGGTGACGCTGACGGCGTACGCCGCGATGCAGAATCCCGAGGTGTTGCAGAAACTCAACCTGAACGAGCGCGTGATCGAGCCGATGCTGCACAACCTGGCGATCGTGCTGGTCATCCTGGTGCCCGCGATCACGATGCGCAGTTTTGCCGAAGAAAAACGCACCGGCACTTACGAGCTTTTGCTGACAGCTCCGATCCGCACCGGCGAGATTGTCGCGGGCAAATTTATCGCGGCGGCGGCGTTCATGCTGATCATGATCGGACTGGCGGGGATGTTCCCGCTGATCCTCGATCGCTTTCGGCAATCCGGAGATTGGCGTGATGTTCTCCGGCTATCTCGGGCTGGCGTTCCTGGCGATCTCCTTCGTTTCGATCGGACTCTTCACCAGCTCGTTGACGCAGAATCAGATCATCGCGGCGATCAGTTGTTTCGGCCTGCTGCTGTTGCTGTTCGTGATTTCGTGGCCGGCGCAGGCGGGCGGATCGTCGTTCTCGGACTTGCTGCGCTATCTCTCACTGCCGGATCATTTCGCGCAGATGGTCACCGGCATCATCGACACGCGCGACATCGTGTACTTCCTGAGTCTCATCTTCGTGGCGCTGTTCTTGACCCAACGATCGGTCGAGTCGGCGCGCTGGCGATAAGGTAGAGGGGCGGATGCGGAGATCGGCGGCGCTTTACGGAATTCTCGGCCTGGTTCTGCTCACCTTCGGGCTGGTCGACTATTTCATTTCGAGCGGCTTTCGGCTGTTCGTGTGGGTCAACCTCGCGGGTGGCATCTTCGCGATCGTCCTGTGGATCACGTCGAGCCGATCAGAGCTTTCAACGATCACGACTGGACGATCGGCGCGTTACGGCGCCAATGCCGCTGTCTATTCGATTGCGTTCATCGGGCTGCTGGTTGCGATTAACTATATTTCATCGCTCCATCACACGCGGCTCGACCTGACGGCAGAGAAGGTTTACAGCCTGTCGAGCCAGTCGATAAACGTGGTCAAGGGTCTGCAGAAACCGCTCAAGTTGTACGGCTTCTTTCAGGGCGGCGAGAATCCCGCCGCACGCGAACTCTACGAGACGTTTGCGTACTACTCGCCGAAACTGACTTATGAGCTGGTCGATCCCGACAAGCATCCCGAGCTCGCCGAGCGTTTCAAGGTGTCGGTGATGAACACCACGCATCTGCAATACGGCGGCGCCGATAGCGGCGAAGGCACCAACGTCACCGATCTCACCGAGGAATCGCTGACCAACGCGATCATTCGCGCGACCAAGAGCACCAAGAAAGTGATCGAGTTCCTCGACGGGCACGGCGAGGCCGATCCCGACGATGCCGAAACCCAGGGCGGGTACGGCACAATCAAAAAAGATCTGGAAGGCGAAGGCTACGAGGTTCGCAAGCTCGAGCTCGTCGCAATTGCCCAAGGTGCCCGACGACGCGAACCTGGTCGTGGTCGCGGGACCGATCAAGCCGATTGGCCAGCATGAGACCGATGCGTTGAATGACTATCTGAAGCACGGCGGGCGCATGATCGCGATGTACCGGCCGCAGCGTCCCGACAATCCGATCGACGAGAGCGCGATGGTGAAGCTGGCGAGCGACTGGGGCGTCAAGGTCGGCAACGATATCGTGGTGGACCAGGTGGTGCGCCTGTTCGAGGGGCCCGCGCTCGGGCTGAATCCTTTCGTGCAGAACTACGGCGCGCATCCGATTACCAAGGATTTCAAGCAGCGCACGATGTTCCCGATGGCGCGATCGCTGACCGCCGAACCCAATCTGAAAGCCGGGCTGACCGTGACGCCGATCGCGATGACCAGCGATACGTCGTGGGCGGAGGTCGATCTCGACACGCTGTTCCGCCAGCAGAAGGCCGAACTCACCGCCAAGGACACGCGCGGACCGATCGCCGTCGTGATGGCGGTGGACGGCAACCTCGAGCAACTCGGCTCGGGCAAAGGCGATGCGCGCATGGTCGTGTACGGCAGCACCGAGTTTGCCGACAATCAATACGTGACGCAGTTCTTCAACCGCGATTTTTTCATCAACAGCGCCGACTGGCTGACCGGCGAGGAAAACTCGATCTCGATCAGGCCGCGCGCGATTCGCGCGTCGCGCTTTCGCCTGACCGAGGGACAGTTCTCGATCGTGTTCGCCTTCGCGGTGCTGCTCCTGCCCGAGCTGCTGCTGATTGCCGGGATAGTCGTGTGGTGGGAACGGCGCAACTGAGGCGTCCCGCGACTACGACTTGAATTCCGATGCGCCTGCGCAACACCATCATCGTTCTCGTCCTGTTTGCGATTGTAGGCGGCTACGCCTTTATCGTCGGCCGTTATTCAGAAACGCTGCCCAAGGAAACTCTGATCGACGTCAAGGCGGACGACATCGCGAAAATCGAACTCAAATATTCTGACCGCGACATCGTGCTCGAGCGCGACAAGGGCAAGCCGTGGCGGCTCGTGAAGCCAATCGGCGCCGACGCCGACCAGGCGCAGGCCAACAATCTCGCGCATGCAATTTCCGAAGGTGCGCTGGTTCGCACCGTCGATGACAAGCCGGCCGACCTCGCGCCGTTCGGGCTCAAGCCGCCGACCACGACCGTCACGGTGACGACCTTCGACAACAAAACCATTGCCGTCGATCGAAGTCGGGAAATCGACGCCGATCGGCTTCAACACTTACGTCCGGCTCGCCAACAGTCCGGCGGTGCTGCTGACGGAAGGCGCGTTCTCCGCGGGGATGAACAAGACGGTCAACGATTTGCGCGTGCGCGACCTGATGGCGTTCAAGCTCGATGACGTTCAGAAACTGATCATCGCGCGCGACAACGGACCAGCGGTAGAAATCGATCGCGACGGCGACAATTGGAAAATCGTCAAGCCCGCGCCGTCGCCGGCCGACGACACTGCCGTGCGCATGGCGCTAGGCACGCTGGTCAACGCGCGGGCCTCGGACTTCGTCGCCGATGCGCCCGGCAACGTCAATCAATACGGGCTGGAGAAACCGCATCTCACCGCGACGGTGGTGCTCAAGAACGGCGAGCAGCAATCGATGCTGTTCGGATTCAAGCAGAACGAGCAGGGCAAGAGCGGGATCTATGTGCGTCGTGGAGAACGCGCGCCGGTTTACGCGGTGGCCGAATACGTGATGACCAGCCTGGACAAATCGCCGCTGGATTTTCGCAACAAGACGATACTCAAGATCGATCCCGAGACGGTCGACACGGTCAAGGTCAAAAACAGTGACGGAGAGTTCACGCTCAAGCGCGCGCCGGTCGGAAAGTGGGACGTAGTCAGTCGGGGGCAAAACGTCGGAGGGCGATATTCCGGTGGTCGAGCGGATGCTCAACCAGTTCCGCGATCTGAAGGCCGAATCGATCGTCGCCGATCCGATGCCGAGCGCGCAGCCGTTCGGTCTCGACAATCCCGCGCTTGAAATTACGCTTATCGGCAAGGACGGCAAGGAACTCGGCACGGTGAAGCTCGCGAAGATCAGCGTCAAACAAACGACCCCGCCAATCCCCGGCGAGCCGCCGCAGCGCAACGAGTACTACGCGACTTCGAGCGGTAGCAAAGCGGTGTACGCGCTGAGCGATTTCAGTTTCGAGCAACTCAACAAGCCCGCGGCGTTGTACATGGCAAAAGCGCCGGAGCCGCCACCTCCGGCGTCGTTGCCGGCAAAGTAGGCCGCGTCAGGTTTTCGGGGCCGGAGCAGGACTCAAGCCCCGGGCGGCGCCAGCATTCAGGACCAGCCATCTCATATTGAGTTGAATTAAATCGCGGACTGAGATATCTTCCGTCGGTGCACGTAATCTCGCGGAGGGCTCTGACCGAGTTCTGGAAGATTCACGCTCACGCTGAAGCCCCTTTGAGGGCATGGTTCAAGTCCGCGAGGACAGGCAATTTCAAAAGTCTCGCGGAGCTGAAGCTGACGTTTAAAAGCGTTGACTATGTGAGTGTGGGCACGAGAGGCCTTTACGCGTTCAATGTTGGTGGCAACAAGTACCGGCTGATTGCGGCGATCCATTTCAACACGCAAAAGCTGTTCGTCCGGCACGTTCTAACTCATGCGCAGTACGACAAAGTCGATTGGAAAAAATGAGAAGTCGAGCAATCACCCTCAAGAATCCCGAGAAGTACACGCCCCTGCTGGCCATCCGCAACGGGCGTGAATATGACGCGGCGGTCGCTCAACTCAACGACCTGGTCGATGAGGTAGGCGACAACCCCAAAGATCCTCGCTACCGCTTTATCGATACCTTGAGTGTGCTGATTGAGGCTTACGATGAGCAACACCACAAAATCCCCGATGCCTCAGGCGTCGAACTGCTCAAGTTCCTGATGGAACAACACAGCCTATCGCAGGGAGACCTTCCCGAAGTCGGCAGCCAGGGGGTCGTATCTGAAATCCTCCGAGGAAAGCGCGAACTCAACGTACGGCAGATCCAGGCGCTGTCGCGGCGCTTTCATCTGCCGGCCGGAGCGTTCCTTCCGGAGAACGAAACGAGACGCGAGGCCGGCTGATGTCATTTAGCTCGCTGCTCGCTTCACGTCTCGGCAATCACGTGCGCGATTGCCTGGGCGACGGTATGGGTGATGCTCAAGTGAAAACGTGTGATCTGTTTTTGCTGCGCGAAGGCGGCGGCTTTGCCTGAGAGCGCGATGGTTGGGGCTTTGCCGCGCTCGCGCACGACTTCGATTTCGCTCCATCCGACGTTGCGGTTCCATCCCGTGCCCAGCGCTTTCATCGTCGCTTCCTTGGCGGCGAAGCGGGCTGCATAGCTCTGATAGCGCGGACGGCCGCGAGACTCGCAGTATTTGACCTCGCCGGCTGTGAAGACGCGAGCGCGAAAACGCTCGCCGGTTGCGGGCCGCGTAAGTGCGCGCTCGATGCGATCGACCTCGATGACGTCGATTCCGGTGCCTGCTGATCTGGCTCATCGCGAATGAGTATTAGCCGCGCTGCGTGCGGATTCAATTGCGCGCGCTCGGTGCGGATTCTATTGTTCATTTAGAGCGCGGAGGTTGCGATGGCGAAGCTTTCGATCACGGTGAACAAGGTTCGATGCATCGGCAGCGGCGACTGCGTGGAAACGGCGCCGGCCGTGTTTCAACTCGACGACGAGGGCAAGTCCGAAGTTGTCAACGCAACGGGAGCCGGCGACTCGGTAATCGTCGCGGCGGCGCGATCGTGTCCGGTCAAAGCAATCACGGTCGTGGACGAAGCGGGCGTGCAGCTTTTCCCGCCGCCGAAGAAGTAGGTTCGCGGCGCAGCATGGCGATACGCAAGCATCGCGCAGGCGAGCTGGCGATCGAGCAGACGCGGGATTTCGCGGTCGTGCGAGCAGATGCTGGCGCGCGGCGGTCTGATGACGGAAGGAATCGAATGGCCTGCGGCGTGTTACATCGTCGCATACTTCGGCGACGACCCGGTCGGAGTAGTCGGGGTCGAGCCGAAAATCGATGCGGCGCTGATACGCTCGTTGTACGTCGACGAATCGATGCGTCGGCGTGGAATCGGCAGCCGCGCTGATTGCCGCGGCGCGCAAGGCCGCGCACACGCGCGGGGCCCGTCATTTGTATTTGTTCAGCACCGACGCGGGCGAGTTCTTCGAGCGCCACGGCTTCAAGACCGTGGCTGTCGAAGAGGTTGTCGCGGCGATTCCGGGCGTGCCGCAGGTCGAGCACTATCGCGCGCGTCCCGAGGAGCTTGCGCGCGAAGTCGCGTACCACCTGGATATTTCGGGGGATGGTGTAATCGAGCGATAACTACCTCAGCCGGGAACGTAGCGGCCTAGATACTTTCCCTTTTCGGTTGTCACGATCAAATACGGATTCGATTTGAGCAGTTTTGCGGCGAGGCGCGGGGTCATGTCGGGGCGGATTGTTTGCGGGTTCGGATTCATCGCGTCGAGCGCCCGCGGTGCGCGATCAGATTGCTCGATCGTGCCTAGCAGGATTCCGTCGCCGTTCAGTACTACCGCGCGCGGTGTTGGCGAATCGAGAGAAGCGGGCGGGACAACGTCTTCGGGAGCGAGGCGGGCGAGATCGTCGCGCATGAACTTGTCGATGCGCACGCGGGCCGAAGAATGAATCCAGAATGAGCGCAAGCTCGGGCACCAGATTGTTCACGAAATAGCGAAGCGCGCGCATCCGCTCTGAGAGCGGAGCCGGTGGATCCGTCGGCAATCCACGAACCATCCAATCGACTTTGCCGCGGAAGTAATGGCGAACGTCGGTGAAGCCGAGCAGTTCGAGCTGCGCCGCAGCTCGCGCGCTGAGGTCTCACAACGAATCGCGGCAATAGACGACAACCGGACGCCCGTGGTCGAGCATCGTTGGCGCGTCGCGCAGGATGCGGCCGACCGGGATGTGAATCGCGCCGCGGATGTGCGCGGTGTCGTACTCGTGTGAGGGCAGCACGTCGACGATTCGCGCGGCGGAGGAGAGCATCCGGAGAAGTTCGCGATGTTGAATCTCGCGCACGGCTACGCGCGCATCGCGGCAAGAGCGGAGAGCGCGGTGTCGACGACCGTCTCGCCACTCCCGGCTGCGATTCGCGCGGTATCGACTTCGTAACCGCCTTCGAGATACGCGGCGCGGGTGGGAATGTAGCCGATGAGATCGTTGCAGTAGCCGGCGACGAAAGTCCGCGCGAAGTGCGGATTTGATTTTATCGCAAGGCCGAGCTCGACGAAGAGTTCGCCGGGGATGCCGACGACTGCGAGGTCGCCGACGGTCACGACTGTCATCGCAGTCGCAAGTTCTCGGCTTGTCAGGTCGACGCGGTGGTCGCGGCGATTCTGCTCCTCGAGGGCTTCCAGAGCGGCCAGCGCCGCGAGCGATTGCGCGTGATGGTCGCGCAGACGCTTCAACTGATAGCCGTCGCCGCCGCGATGGTTGTCGAGCGAGGCCTTGGTCTGGGCCGCGCAATCGCGCGCGATTGCGAGATTCGGCGCTGAGATCTTTGAGCTTGAGATTCAGCGCAATTCTGCGCGCGGCGATTCTGGCGTCGGAAATCGAGGGCGCATGCTGGAGCGCGTCGAACGCATCGCGGCCCATCGCGCGGCCGTGTTGTTCGGCCACTTCGAAATTGCCGCGGCTGCGCGGATCGATGTTGCCGGTCGCACCCTGGATGAAAATCGAAATCGGGCGCTGGCGGCCGGCGGAGGCAGCCGGCGCTTTCGATTTCATCCATCGCGAAGCCGGGCCAGTCACGCGAGTACAGCAGGTTGTCCTCGCACAGCACGACGCCGTGGCATGGATAGTTCATCAGGAATGCGATCGGAGTTCCGTCTCGCGCGATACGCACCGAGTGCGCTGACTTCGGCGTCGGCTGGGCCGGAGCGATTTGCGGCAGTTTGAACCTGGTGGTGCGGGCGTTTCAACCGTCGATTGATTCCGAGCGTAAACGATGCGGCGGCAGTGCGGAGAGTTGCGGGTTCGAGATTTTCGTTGGCCTGGATGATCGCCGACGCGATCTTCGCCGGCAGCGCGCGTTCCCATTCGAGGTCGCGGCCTTCGGACGGGCTTCGCGTCGGCGCGCGGCGTCGCGAAGATGTTGAAAGCGGGCGCGGAATGGGTATGCGTCGCGCAAACCAGGATCGAATCGGCGGGGATGTCGGTACTTGCGGCGACGCGCTCGCGGATGTCGTCGGCGATGCGAGCCCCGATTGCGAGCAGGTCGACGCCGACGATGGCGACCTTGTTCGAGCCGTCGCCAAGCACGAGCGCTTGCGCGGCGAGGTCGTCGTGGATGCCGGCGTTGCGGCCGACGCGATTGCCGTAACCGAGCATCGCCAGGCCAGTGGGCGGATCCAGCTTTACTCGGGCGGCGCCGGCGTAGAGCGGGCTCATTTCAATGTCGCCGCAGCGAGCTCGGTGGCTCTGGAAGCCACTTTCGCGGCTGCGGAAATGATGTCGTCGATGTCGCTGTCGTCGCCGAGGAGGCACTGGTGCGGTATCGAGACGAGCACGTGCTCGAAGAGCCGTTCGGCGACGGGACAATCGATCGTGATCTGCTCGGGGCTGGCACCGGCCAGCTCAACTGCTTTGCGATAGGCGGCGGACTCGCGCGGGAACAGTGACGATCGATAGACGGGATCGTTGGCGACGCCGCATGGAATGCCTTCGGCGCGAAGTGCGCGGACGAAGCGATTTCGCGACACGCCCAGTGCGGTTTCATCGACGAGAAATACGAATGTGTAGATGACTTCGCGCGTGACGCGAGGATCGCGTGCGATGGGCGTCAGTCCTTTGATAGCGGCGAGGCCTTCGCGCAGTCGGACGGCGGCGCGGCTCTTGTGCTCGATCTGCTCGGGCAGGCGCGCGAGTTGCGCGAGCAGAATTCCGCATTGCCATTCCGTCATCCGGTAGTTCGCGCCCATCAGCGGGCCTTCGAAATCGTCTTCCGGGCGGCGGCGTCCGCAATTGATCAGCGACTGGCATCGCTGTTCGAGGTCGGGATCGTCGGTCGTGATCATTCCACCTTCGCCCGCGGTCATCGGCTTCGAGGACTGGAAACTGAAGCATCCGAGACTGCCGTGAGTGCCGACGCCGCGATCGCGGAATTGAGCGCCTGGGACATGCGCGCAATCCTCGACGAGTCGGGATGGAATGCGCGCGCGAAATTTCCGCGAGTGCGTCGAGATCAGCGAGCGACGCGCCGTAGTGCACCGGGATGATCGCCTTGGTGCGGCGCGTGATGAGGCGCTCGACGGATTCAGGATCGATGCATCGCGTTGGCACTGCTGACGTCGGCGAAGATCGGACGCGCCATGCATGCGACGGCGGCGTACGGCGTCGCGGCGAAAGTGATCGCGGGGACGATGACCTCGTCGCCGGCGCCGATGCCGAGTGCTTTGAGCGCGACCTCGAGGGCGCTGGTGCCAGAGGTGGTCGGGATCGCGAAGCGCGCGCCTTGATACGCGGCGAATGCGGCGGCGAACTCGGTCGCTTTGCGATTGGGGCTGGGATGGCCGCCCCAGTTTTGCGACGTGAGGACATCTTCGAGTTGCGCGCGTTCGCGGGCGTCGAAGATGGGCCACGCCGGGAAGGGGCGCGTGCGAAGGGGCTGGCCGCCGAGGATTGCGAGGGTTGAAGGCATCGTGAAGTTAAACGGTTACTTTAGTTATCGAGAACCCAACCCCTAACCCCTTCCCGAGCGGGAAGGGGAACCGGAAAGTAGAAAAAAGGGATTTATACCACCGATTGTGGTTTCGAGACGGTGCCTCCGCTACCGGTAGGTTCGTTCCGTCAGAAACTGTTTTTCGACGGAAACGCGCGTCGCCCAATTTCGAACGACGCGGGGGATGGTGAGGCTGGTTCATACGGTAAACGTAGCACAGAAAATTCGCGGCGATCAGGCTGAAAAGTTCATCCCCTAATCCCAGCAACCTAACCCCTAACCCCTTCCCATAGTGGGAAGGGGAACCGGAGTTGTATTGTTTTTTTACTTGCGGGCGACTTCCTGGAGGATCGCGATTTCGGGGCGGCCGGCGAGCAGGGCGCCGATCTTTCCGCCGAAAGCTTTCATGTGATCGGTCTTGCCGTGCGAGTCGAGCGCGGCTTGATCCTGGTAAACCTCGTAGTAGACGAACTCGGTCGGCATCCTTGGTGTTCTTGTGGAGCACGTAGGAAAGAGTGCCGGGCTCGGACTCCTTCACCGTCGCGATCATCTGCTTGGCGGCAGCTTCGAACTCGGCGTCCTTGCCGGCTTGTACTTTCAGTTTCGCAATCACGGTAATTGGCATCGTGTATCTCCTTCGAATTTTGAACTCATCTACCCTCGTATCGACATGCGCGCGGTTTTTCAAGGCGAATCGATGCGCACCGCAGAAGGTCTTTCATTGCATCGCGCGGTCGAGTAACACCAATTGCGACGATCGATCAGGGGAGAATATCACGATGCTTGGTTTTGATTTGACCGACGAACAGCTCGAACTGAAAGCGCTGGCGCATAAGTTTGCCGAGCAGGAAATAATTCCGCGCGCTCGCGAGTACGACGAAAAGGAAATCTTTCCGGTGGACGTATGCGAAAAGGCGTTCGCGGCCGGGCTGATGAACTTCGGCGTGCCGAAAGAGTTGGGCGGCCCGGGACTCGGCGTGCTCGACACGAGCCTGATCGTCGAGGAGCTGAATTACGGATGCGCGGGAATCTCGAACGCGGTGGGCGCCAACGATCTCGCGACGCTGCCGATTCTGATCGCAGGCAACGACGAGCAGAAGCGGACCTACCTCGGGCAGTTGGTGAAGAAGCTGACGTTCTGCGCGTTCGCGATCACCGAGCCGGGCGCGGGCTCGGATGTCGCCGCGATGAGCACGACCTACCGGCGCGAGGGCGACGAGTTCATCATCAACGGCACCAAGCATTTTATCTCGAACGGATCGCGCGCGGACTGGTACGTCACGTTTGCGACCTCGGACAAGCGGCTCAAGCACAAGGGCATCTCGTGCTTCGTGTTTCCGTCGAGCGTGCCGGGAATCACGCGCAACCGGATGCATGGAAAGCTCGGGCAGCGTGCGGCCGACACCGGCGAAATCTTTTACGAAGACGTGCGCGTTCCCGCCAGCGCGCTGGTCGGACGCGAGGGCGAGGGTTTCAAGTACGCGATGGCGACGTTCGATCACAGCCGTCCGGAGATTGGCGCGATCGCGATTGGGATCGCACAGCGCGCGCTCGACGAATGCCTGAAGTACTCGAAGCAGCGCCACGCGTTCGGACAGCCGATCGCAAACTTCCAGGCGGTCCAGTTCATGATGGCGGACATGGCAATCCAAATCGAAGCGATGCGGCTGCTCACGTACAAGGCGGCGTGGCTGGTCGATAAGGGCGAGGGTGCCAATGCGATTTCGGCGTACGCGAAGGCATTCAGCGCCGACGCGACGATGGAGATCACGACCAACGCAGTGCAGATTTTCGGCGGCTATGGATACATGAAGGAGTATCCGGTCGAGAAGCTGATGCGCGATGCGAAGCTGCTACAAATCTACGAAGGCACGTCGCAGATTCAGCGCGTCGTGATCGCGCGGAATCTGTTGAAGGAGTGAACTGAGGAACTTAATTAATGTGAAACCCGCGGTGGGTTTCACACTTCCTTCGGCAGGGGTGACCCCTGCACCCAGTGAAAAGAGAAGATGCGGGACTTCGTCCCTGTTCGAAGTTTTAATGGACGAGAGAGGCGATCGATTCTGTTTCCTCTCCCTGTTAGGGAGAGGATGAAGGTGAGGGTCCGTATACAGCGCGCGTTTCGCGCGCGGTTCAAGATTCTGCGTTAGTTTCCAGGGGGCGCGCCATGCTCTACGGGATGCGGAATCGGGGGGTCCTGATCGGTGGGTTCGTTGCCCGTGACGGAGCCGATGTATCCACCCTTATGATAAACGTCGACCTGGCCGGTGGTCGGATCGGGTAGCAGATTCCATTCGTCGGGCGGCGGCGGATTGGGATCGGGCGGCATGTAGACGATCGGCTCAGGGGGAGGAGCCGGTGGCGGCTTTGCGGCGCATGACGCGATCGCGACCGACAAAAAGATGGAGAGCGCTATCGTAGTCTTCGGATTCATGATGCGGCGCAGGCTCGCGCAGACACGACTAGATTTATCTTCTCGCAAAAATTACGGGAATCGCAAGCGGCATAACGCGTGAGCGAGCGGCTATTTGCGCGGGAGGCCGAGCACTTCGCGGAAGTGCGCGATTGATTTTTCGAGACCGGGGCGCAAAGAAGTGTGCGGTTCCCATCCGAGGACTTTCTTCGCCAGCTCGATGTTCGGTTTGCGACGAACTGGATCGTCGGCGCGCGGATTCTTGATCACCACCTTCGACGAACTGCCCGCAAGCTCGATCGCCAGCTTGGCGAGTTCCGCGATTGTGAATTCGTCGGGGTTGCCGATGTTCACCGGGCCGATGTGCGTGTCCTGATTCATCATGCGCACGAGCGCGTCGATGATGTCGTCGACGTACGCGAACGAGCGCGTCGAATTGCCGTTGCCGTAAATTTCGAGATCCTCGCCGCGCAGTGCCGCGACGCAGAAGTTGGAAACCACGCGGCCGTCATTGATCGCCATCCGCGGGCCGTACGTATTGAAGATGCGCACGATGCGGGTGTCGACCTTGTTCTGCCGGTGATAGTCCATCATCAGGCATTCGGCGACGCGCTTGCCTTCGTCGTAGCATGAGCGCACGCCGATCGGATTGACGTTGCCCCAGTACGATTCGGTCTGCGGATGCTCTTCGGGGTCGCCGTAAACTTCGCTGGTCGAGGTGAGCAGGATGCGCGCGTGCACGCGCTTGGCCAGGCCGAGCATGTTGATCGTGCCCATCACGGAGGTCTTGATGGTCTTCACCGGGTTGTACTGGTAATGCACGGGCGACGCGGGGCAGGCGAGGCTGAAGATGCGATCGACTTCGAGCAGAATCGGCTCGACGACGTCGTGGCGGATGAATTCGAAATTGCGGTTGTCGAGCAAGTGCATGATGTTGGCGCGCTTGCCGCTGAAAAAATTGTCGAGGCAGATGACTTCCTGCCCGTCGTTGAGCAGGCGCTCGCATAGATGAGAGCCGAGGAATCCTGCGCCGCCGGTTACCAGTGTTCGCACAGTTGTTCTCCTGCGTCAGCGGCGATTTTCGCGCGCGATGGCGCGAACGGTTTCGATTACGTAAGCGACGTCCTCGTCGGTCATCGCGGCGTAGATGGGCAGCGACAGGCATCGGCTGAAGATGTCGTCGGCGACGGGAAAATCGCCGTCGTGGTAGCCGTACATGCGCTGATAGTAATGCATCGTGTGCAGCGGGATGCAGTGCACCGAGCATCCGACGCCGCGCTCGCGCAGCATCTCGACGAACTGATTGCGCCCGAGCTTGAGGCGCTCGGGACGGATGCGCAGCACGTAGAGATGCCAGGCGTGCTCGATGCCGGGCTCGGAGTACGCGGGCTGCAGACGCGTCGTCGCCGCGAAAGGCCTCGTTGTAGGCGCGCGCGATTTCGCCGCGTCGGCGCATGAAGTCGTCGGCGCGCTTGAGCTGGGCCAAGCCGATCGCGGCGTGCACGTCGGACAGATTGTACTTGAAGCCCATGTCGTGGATTTCGTAGTACCACGAGCCGCTCTTGTCGTAGCGCTTCCACGCGTCCTTGTTCATCCCGTGCAGGCTGGCGACCGCGATTTTTTCCGCGAGCGCGTCATCGGACGTGGTGATCATGCCGCCCTCGGCGGTGGTGAAATTTTTGGTCGCGTAGAAACTGAAGCAGGTGAGATCGCCGATGGTGCCGATTTTCGCCATCCCGCGGCCGTCCATGTGGCGCGCGGAACCGGCGGCGTGCGCGGCATCCTCGACGATTTTCAAATTGTAGTTGCGCGCGATGTTGAGAATGCGATCCATGTCGCAAGCGTGGCCGGCGAAGTGCACCGGCAGGATCGCGCGGACACGTTTGTTGCGCGCCGCTCTCGAGCGCCTCCTCGATCCGCGCGGGATTGATGTTGAAGGTGCCGGGATCGACGTCGACGAACACCGGGCGCGCGCCGAGGTAGCCGAGAATCTCGGCGGTCGCGGTGAAAGTGAACGGCGTGGTGATAACCTCGTCGCCGGGGCCGATGCCGAGCGCCCATAGCGAGAGATGCAGCGCGCCGGTGCAATGCGAAAGCGCGAGCGCGTGTTTCGCGCCGACGTAATCGGCGAATTCAGCTCTCGAAGCGCTTGGCCTTGGGGCCGGTCGTGATCCATCCGGAGCGCAGCGTGTCGAGTACCTCGCGCTCCTCGTCGGGTCCGATCGACGGACGATGAAATGCTATTTGTCGCATCGTGTGTGATTCGGATTGAAGTCGGCGAAATCCCGTGTGCCGAGTTAGTTTCGGAGTATAAAGGATACGTCAAAAGCGGGAGCAAGGCAGGACTCGATGAGGCGCGCAGGATGGGCCGCGGCAGCGGTGGTGATTGGATGGTACGCGTTCGCGCTTTGGATTTTGCATCCGCTGACCGACGCGCCGGTGGTCGATAGCTGGCTGTACGGATCGGCAGTGCGGCGCTTTCTGCGCACCGGCGAGATGCGATTCGCCGGCTTCACGCAGGCGATGCCGATCGCGCAGGTCTTCTACGGCGTCGCGTGGTCGCATGCGTTCGGCGCGAACTCGGTGTCGCTCGAGATCTCGACGGTCGTGCTCGCGGTCCTGTGCGGCGTGATGTTCCATGCGCTCGCGATCAAGATGCGGTGCTCCGCGATGGCAGGCGCTCGCGGCGACCGGATTGCTGATCTGCAATCCATGCTTCACGTTCCTGAGTTTTTCGTTCATGACCGAGATTCCGTTCCTGACCGCGATGATCGCGGCGCATCTGGCATTCGCCAAGGCGGAAGGGCCGCGCGAGCAAATGTGGATGTGGCTGGCGGCCGCGCTGGCGGTGATCGGGTTCCTGATTCGGCCGTTCGGCGCGATGGTGCTGGTCGGATGCGTCGGCGCGATGCTGCTTTACGATTCGCGGCTGCGAGGAACGAAGCGCTGGGATCGCGCGCTGTGGATCCAGATGATGACGCCGTTCGCGGCAGCCTTTGCGGTCTGCGTCGCGTTGTGGATCTGGCTGACGGTGCTGGGCCCCAAGTCATGGGACTTGCAGCAGGACGAAGATCACTTCCACTATATTTTTCTCGTACCGCTTGCGAACTACCTGCGCGCCGGAGTGCTCGGGCCTGCGCTTTACCTCGGCACCGTGTTGTCGCCGCTCGCGATTTTACAGCTCACGACAGCGCGATGGCGTCGTGTCGCGATGTGGCGCCGCGGCGAATCCTGGCGTCCGCATTGATACTGATGTGGATGGACCATTCGTTGCCAGTCACGCCTGAGTACAGTTGTTTCGGCGGATGGCACAACGTGCTGATCCTGCGCGGTCAAGACAATCGCTTTTCGGATGGGACGACGACTGGCAATACGCCTTCCTGGTGCTGGCCAGCGCAGGTGCGGCGGGGCTGGTCGTCGCATTTGCTGAAATCTTCAAGACGATAGGACGGGCTGCGGCCGCAATCGTGATTGCGGCGGCGGTTTATTGGGCGGCGACGATCCCGTTGTGGTTTTACAACGATCGCTACTACCTGGTACTGGTTCCCGCCGCTGCGATCGTGCTTGCAATCGCGCCGCTGCCGCGACGCCGGCTCGTGATAGCCGCGGGATTCGCGATGACGCTCGCGATGGGTCTGCTGTCGCTCGGCGGTACGTATGCGTATCAGCGCGGCTTGGGCGTGATTCTCGCGACGCGCAATGAACTGGAGCGCGAGGGAGTTCCGCGCGCAGCGATCGACGCCGGTTATATGCTCAACGGCGAAGATCTCTATCGTTATCCCAAGCATGGAATCGAAACGATGGAAGCTCGAAGCCGGAATCCCGATGATCACGTCGCCGAAAATGGACGAGTACACAATCGCCAGCGAACCGATCGCAGGCACCGAAGTCGTGCGGCGGCTAAAGTGGCCCGGGCCCGTTCGGCCTGGGTCATCGCTACCTCTACCTTGTGAAACAGCACGTGACGGTTGACGGCAATCCGCCGAATGCGGTGCCCGCGGACCAGAAGCGAAACTAGCCGGCAAAGCCTGTCACCTCGTGTCGATTCGGAGACCGTTCCACATTCGATTGGCCGATTCGCTGACTTCACGGCGAGCGCGCTTCTTGTCTGAGGCATGGGCGATGAGACGCGCCGCTTCATTCATTGAGCCCATAATCATATGGGCCAGAGGATCCGCCGGTTGCTTTTCGATGATGTTCGCCGCGATCGCCGCCTCGATGGCGGTCTTCAATCCGGCCAGGTAGTAGTTCTCGTCTGATTGGCGGAAGCCTTCCGCGCCAAGTACGGCCGGGGCGTCGATTAGCACGATCTGCTGAACCGCCGGATCGAGACACGCTTCAAGAAACGCCTCGTTTGCGGCCATGAGCGCGCGCCACGGATCGCTTTCTTTAGCCGCGGCGTCCATGCATTTGGCGGCGACTCTTGTCTGTTCTTCGTGCAGAACCGCTCTGAACAGATCCTGTTTGTCCTTGAAGTGGTGATACAGAGCGCCGCGAGTGACCCTGGCGCGTCGCACGATCTCTTCAGTTGCGGTGTCAGCGTAGCCGCGCTCGGCGAAGAAGCGGCGCGCAATTTTCAGGAGCGCGGTGCGGGTGGCGGCGGAATTTTCGGCCTGGCGGCTCTTGACTGCCATACGTTCATTCGGTTACATACACACAGTATGTAGGTTCTCTACTCTCTCCGATGGAGGTTAGCAATGAAAGCATCTGAGTTCCAGTCGTCCCGAAAATTTGCCCAGACCGCGTTCGGACGCATTGCCTACGTCGAGCGCGGAAACGGGCCCGTCGCGCTGTTCGTCCATGCCCTTCCGCTCTGCGGCTATCAGTGGCGCTATGCGCTGGATGAAGTCTCATCGATGCGTACCTGCGTCGCGCCGGATCTGATGGGTCTTGGGCTACAGCGAGATTCCCACCGGGCAGGATATTTCGTTCGAGTCACAGGCCAAGATGCTCTCGGCATTTCTGGACGCACGCTCGATCGAGCAGGTTGACCTCATCGGCAATGATACGGGCGGCGGTGTCAGTCAGATCTTCCTCTCGCTTTTTCCCGAACGCGTGCGATCGCTGACGCTGACGAATTGCGAGGTACACGATCTCTGGCCGAACGCGATGTTGCAGCAGTTCTACGGTGCACTCAAGGCGGGCATGGTAGGAGAATTGCTCAAGAACATCACACGCGATCCTTCTTTGGCCGCGCAGTTCGCTGCCACATACGAGAATCTGGAGAGTCTGAGCAAGGAGTCGCTCGAGGTATACTTCGGTCCCTTCGTTGAATCCGAAGAACGCCGCGAGCAACTGAAGGGTTTTTCGGAGGCAGAACGAAACCGCGATCAGCTGGTTGCAGCGGCCAAAGGGCTTCACGCATCACGAGATCCCCGCGCAGGTTCTGTGGGGCGACGCGGACACCGCCTTTGATACGCCGGCTTCCATCGAATGGCTTAAACGCAACCTGGGCGGGCTGCGCAAAGTAATTACCATTCCCAAGGCAAAGCTATTCTGGCCCGAGGAACATCCGCGGCTGCTGACCGTTCTGCTCAAAGAGTTCTGGTCCGGACTGGACTGAATAGAATTCGGAGGCGCGGCTGGATAACGCCGCGTCTCCACCTTTGAGTAGCGGGGCGCGAAAACTAGCTGGCGCTGCCGGGGGCGGGGCCGGGCATGATGTAGGTCGGGACGCCGGTCTTCTGCTCGACTGCTTTTTCGAGCTTCTGCATGTCGATCTGATCGGTGAGTCCCTTCCGATCGGCTTCCTTCTGCGCGTAGGCCCACAGGCCCGCGTACTTGCCGTAGAGATCTTCGTGGACCTCGACGTAGAGCGCGTCACCGCGCCATCCGAACTTCACCGGCTGGTAGACGAACATCCCGGGCGTGCCGATTTTCACTTTGTTGAAGAAGCGCTCGATGTCCTCGGGATACAACCGGATGCATCCGTGGCTGACTTCCATACCGACGCCCCACGGAACGTTGGTGCCGTGAAAGGCGTACTCGGGCAGAGTCAGCTCGATGCGGTAGTGGCCGAGCGGATTGTCGGGATCGTCGCCGGAGACGACGTGCTCCGCTTCGCCGTCGCGCTCAAGATGCTCCTTGTAGATGTCATCGGGCACCACCCAGGTTGGATTGCGCGTCTTGCCGCGGACCGTGAAAACTCCCTCCGGAGTCTTCCAATCGAAACGTCCGAGTCCGACCGGGAACGAATACACCACCGACGGCGTCACTGCTCCTCCCGAATGCTTTTTGCCGGTCACGAACTTCGCGGGTGTCACTTTGCCCTTGGCTTTCGGGTGATGCGGCCCGGTCGGCGACGGAAAATAATAGTAGATTCGCATCTCCGGGATGTTCATCACGATCCCGACGCGCGGCGTATCGGGAAGGATATGCTCGTCGGGCAGGACGATCGTGCGGCCGGCTGGGGGCGCCCACCAGTCGATGCCGGCGTTGGCGTTGGAAATTTCCTTCGCCGTCACCCCGAACCATCGCCCGACGTCCAGCAGCGTATCGCCCTTCTGGAGCTGATACGTGATCAGATTGCCGATGATGTCGTCCTTGCCGCGCGGGAAGCGGGTACGCATACAGCGGACGTTTTTCGAATTCGTCCTCGGTCCACGCGCCCTGTGCGGCTGGAATCGCGACCAATGCGATGAGAAACAGGGCGGGGAAGAGTCGAATCGAGAAATTGATGAAGCGCTTCATGTACTACCAGGTTTCTAAATGTCAGATTCGCGCAAACTAACGGCGCGACCGTGATCGTGCTGACCGAAATTGTACCGGCCCGATCAGTCTGCAATCAACCTCAAGTTTGCGAACTTGAGCACCAGCAATTTGATCCCGCCGCGCTCGAAATTCACCCACGCCTTGGCAGTGTCGCCGCGTCCCTCGCGCCGGCGAACGATTCCGCGGCCGAACGTCGGATGAACTACCTTCGCGCCGATTGAGAGCCCATCAGCCGCCGGGTCCCGGCTCGTCGTCGGGCAACTGGCTGTCGCCGTAATCGACGTAAGCCTCGCGCGGCGACATCGGGCGCACCGGCGTCGTGTGGCGCTCCGGCGCGATACGTCGAATTAAAGCGGGATCGATCTCGCGCATGAATCGCGATTGCCGCGACTCCTGGCGCACGCCGTAGATTTCGCGCGAGAGCGTGTTGGTCAGGTAGAGCAACTGCCGCGCGCGCGTCATGCCGACGTAGCATAGCCGGCGCTCCTCCTCGACTTCCTCGTCGATGTCGGCCGAGCGGCTGTGCGGGAACAGTCCTTCCTCCATGCCGGCGATAAACACGATTGGGTATTCGAGGCCCTTGGAAGTGTGCAGCGTCATCAGCGCGGCGCGTCCGCCGCTCGAATCGATCTGCTCGCTGTCGCTGACCAGCGCGACGCGTTCGAGAAACTCGGGCAGACCGCCGCCGGACTTCTCGGCGTCGAAAGCGCTGGCCGCGGTGAGCATCTCGGCAAGATTCTGCTTGCGCATCGAGGCGTCGTCGAGCGTGTCGAGGTAAGGCTCGAAGCCGCTGCGCGCGACGACTTCCTCGACGATTCCGCGAACGCTCAACTCTGGCAGGCGCGCACTGAGATCGTGCATCCACGAATAGAGCATCCCAGCCTGCTTGGCGATTCTAAGCGCGACTTTCGAGTAAGTCTCGAGCCGGCCCATCGCCTCGAACGCCGTGATTCGCTGGCGCGCGGCCAGCTCGGTGATCGCCTCGAAGGACTTCGCGCCGACTCCGCGCGGCGGCGTCCCGACCATCCGCTCGAGACTGATGGCGTCGGCCGGATTCGCGAGTACGCGCAGGTAGGCGAGCAGATCCTTGATGTCGCGCTGTTCGTAAAAGCGCACGCCGCCGACGACGTAGTAGGGGATTCGTCGGCGCACGAGCGCCTCTTCGATCGCGCGCGACTGCGCATTGACGCGGTAGAAAACGACGACGTCTGCCGGCCTGAATCCGCCGGAGCCGGTCATGCGCGCGATTTCGAGCGCGATAAAGTCGGCCTCGTCGCGCTCGGTAACGCCGGTGTAGTAGGTGACCGGCTCGCCGGCGCCGTTCTCGGTCCACAGATTCTTGATCTTGCGTTCGGTGTTGTTGCGGATGACGCCGCCGGCCGCGGCGAGAATGGTTTTCGTCGAGCGGTAATTCTGCTCGAGCTTGAAAATCTGCGCGGTCGGGTAGTCGCGCTCGAAATCGAGGATGTTGCGGATGTCGGCGCCGCGCCAGCGGTAGATCGATTGATCCTCGTCGCCGACCACGCACAGATTTCCCGATCGCGCGGCGAGCGCCTTCACGATCAGATACTGCACCCGATTGGTGTCCTGGTACTCGTCGACCAGCAGATGCGCCGCGCGCCGCTGCCACTTTTCGAGAATGTCCGGAAAGCGCTGGAACAGAATCCAGGTCTGCAATTGCAAATCGCTGAAGTCCATCGCGTTCATCTCGCGCATCCGATTCTGATAGAGCCGGTAAATCTGCGCGATCGAGGCCTCGCGTCCGGGCTGCGCGCTTGCCAGCAGATCTTCGGGCGAAATCGCTTCGTTCTTGGCCTGCTCGATTCGAGCGCGGGCCAGTTCGAGCGGCGGCGAGTCGGCCAGCGCCGCGTCCTCGAGCACGCGGCGAATCGTGGTCAGCGAATCACCTTCGTCGAGAATCGAAAAATTGCGATCGTAGCCGAGCGCGTGACCTTCCTGGCGCAGGATTCGCGCGCATGCGGAATGGAACGTGCTGACCCACGGCAGTTGCGAATCGTCACCGACCAGCGTCGCAACCCGCTCGCGCATCTCGCTGGCGGCCTTGTTGGTAAACGTAACCGCCAACATCTCGAACGGCGTCGCCTTGCGCTCGGCCAGGATGTGGGCGATACGGTAGGTCAGCGCGCGAGTCTTGCCCGAGCCCGCACCGGCGAGAATGAGAATCGGGCCGTCGGCAGCGAGCACGGCGGCGCGCTGTTCAGAATTCAATTCGTCGAGATTCACGATGACCGTCGCAGCATCAAAACTTCGGAGCGGAGTAGATCAAGATAGCGGCTCCGGCGCGCGCGGCAAAGCGAACGAGTGATTTTGTGGCGACCTACGAACCACACGACAAATTTTATCGCAAGGCGCGCGCGATGGGATTGCCGTCGCGCGCCGCATTCAAGATTGAAGAAATCATCGCGCGCAACCGGCTCGTCGGCAAAGGCGCGCGCGTCGTCGATCTGGGATGCGCGCCCGGCGGATGGCTCGCGATACTCGTCGCGGCGGCGGGCGCGAGCGGCCGCGTCGTGGGCGTCGATCTCGCGCCGGTGAAGAATCCGCCGGCGGGCGCGATCACGATCGCCGGCGACATTCTGGATCCTGCCGTCGCCGCGCGCGTGAATAGCGAGCTTGGCGGACGCGCCGATCTGGTGACGAGCGACCTTGCGCCGAAGTTGACCGGGATTGCCGCGCGCGACGAAGCGCGCTCGCGCGAGCTGATCGATTGCGCGCTGACTTTCGCGACGACGATTCTGAAACCGGGCGGCGCGATGGTCGCGAAGCTGTTTATGGGCGCGCAGTTCAAGGACATCGTCGATTCTTTCAAGCGGCACTTCGGAAGCGTCGAGGTCACGCGCACCAAGGCCAGCCGCCCGGGATCGTCGGAGCTATATGTAGTGGCGCGCGAGTTCCACGGCTGACGCCTTGGCTTCAAATTCGGGATACGCGTAACGTTTGAATATGAGGGCTTTCGGCGGGCGTCATCTTTGCCTGCTGCTTCTGGCAGCCGTCGTCGCTGCATGCTCGTGTACGCGTTCCCCATCCAGCCAGTCCACCGCAAAGGTTTCGCCGGACGAAGTCAGAGTGCAGGTTGCGCGCGTCGGCTTCGACGACAATACCGGATCGAACTACGTGCTCTTGCTCGACGCGAGCGGGGCGCGCGTTTTGCCGATCATGATCGGCGAGAGCGAAGCGACCTCGATCCTCCTCGCGCTGCATGGAATCAAACCCGAACGGCCGCTAACCCATGACCTCGTGCGGTCGATCATCGGGCAGACGGGTAACCGCGTCGATCGAATCGTAATCGTGGATATGCGCGAAGAGATCTACTACGCCACGATTTACATGGACGGCGGCCGTTACACGATCGACAGCCGGCCCAGCGACGCGATCGCGTTGGCGATGAACATGAACGCGCCGATTTACGTGAATACAAAACTCTTCGAGTCGGCGCCCGCGATTGGTCTCGTCCCTGGTGGAAAAATACCGGACATCACGCATGCGCTGGGACTAACAGTCGAGCAACTGACTCCCGACCTCGCGACTGCTTTCGGCGAATCCGACGGGCGCGGCGTGCTGGTGTCGGAAGTCGATTCGTCGGCGAAAAGGGCGGGCGTCGCGCGCGGCGACATCGTGATCAAAGTCGGAGATCATGACGTCAAGGCGCTCGACGACTTCAACCAGCAAGCTTCGCAAATAAAGGGTGGGGTGGTGAAGTTGACGCTGAATCGCGACGGATCGAATCGCACCGTCACGATTGCTGCCTACGGCGCGCGCTAGGCGGGATTCGCTGCTCGAATCAGCTTGATTGCATGCTCGGGGCAGGCGATTACGCATAGGCCGCACGCGTGGCATTCGTCGGCGCGAACCGCGAACGCCTGCCGATTTCCGTGCACCCATGCCTTCACTCGCGCGACCAGCGGCAGCGCGCGCTTGTCGTCGTCTGCTAGCTTGTGCACCTCGAAAACGTCGTAGGGGCAGGCCTCGACGCAATCCTCTTTCGCCTCGCATCGCGTGCGATCGATCACCGGCGCGAAGACACCCGCCGCCTGCTTGCATTCTGCTGTCGATGCGTCGGCTGCCACGGGATCTCTTATCCAATTCGCACGAGCACGCTTTCGATAAAGCGCGGATCGATCTCGCGCTCGCCGCCGAGGTTGGCGAACTCCTCCTCGAGCAGGTTCAGGCAGGAATTCAGGAATGCGGCGGTGCGCTTTCGCGTCGCGTCGTCCATCCGCTCGACCAGCGCCTGATTTATCCGGGTGCGAAATTCGTCGCTGAGAACGCCGGGCTGTCCCGTCATGATCGCCGCGCGCATCGCGGTCAGCCGGTTGCCTTCGATCGGATCGATCGTCAGGCGATTGTCCAACGCAAGCCGCGCGAGCCCGGTCAGCACCAGCTGGCTGAGACGCACATCGCGCGCCGCCATCTGCGCGCGGAAGTTCGGCGACGAGATATCGATCGCGAACATCGCGCGGAACAATTCGGCGGCCGAATCGATCTGATCGAGGATCGCGTAGCTGAGATGCAAGTCGCGCATGCTGCTGAAGTCGCGCATCTCGACCGCGCCGTTGCCGTCGAGGCCGCTGTAGTACCGTGGCTGGCGCGCCATGAAGCCGGAAAGCGCTTCACGATAAGGCGAGTCGAGGTACGGAATCTCGCGCACCTTGAGACTCGAGAGGCCGAGTTTCTTGAGCGTCAACTCAGTGCTGGTCCGCAGATCGATCGTCAAGCTGACGCCGAGGCGGAACAGCAGTTTGAGCGGCGTATCGCGCAGATGCTCGATCGCGCTTTGCAGGTCGCCGCCCGCCAGATGCTCGAGCGCCAGGTTCAGATAGTGATGCGTCATCTCGACCGC
Organism: uncultured delta proteobacterium; assembly: GCA_963814715.1. Lineage (GTDB taxonomy): Bacteria > Desulfobacterota > Binatia > Binatales > Binataceae > Binatus. Next base: position 878,919 of record CAWFDW010000002.1, on the reverse strand, counting down.
GACGCGCACCGCCTCCAGGTCGCCGAAATCCACCGCGCGCGCGACCAGCACCTGGTTGCTGACCATCGCCATCTCGCTGCGAAGCTGACGCTTGCCCTGCGCAACGAATCCCGCGGTGAGCGCGGTGTTGAACAGCGAGACGTCGCCGTCGGCAATTGCAGGCGCCATCTCGGGCGCGATCACTTCGTTATCGTCGGGCAAGTCGGCGCGGCTCGGCGGTTCATAGGCGGCGCGAATCTTCAAAAACTGATCGGGCTTGAGGTACGCGAACACGCTTTGCGCATCGAAGAAGTCGGGAAAACCGCGATCGCTCAAGCGCGCGCGCCGGAACTGGTAGGCCTCCTCCTCGAGCTCGGCCTCGACGCCCCAATAGATTTCCTCCATCAGGCCGCCGAAGTAGTTGTAGTCGCGCTCGAACGCCTCTTCGATGAAATCCGAGATGTGCTGCGAAATCGCGTCGTGGCGGATGAACTCGATCAGATAATTCTCGTCGTACTGCGCGAAGCGATTCGCAGTCGCGTCGGGCGAGGACGCCGCGTCGTCGATTCGATGCACCTTGATGTAGCCGCGCAGCAGGATCGACATCATCTCCATGTCGAGACCCATCAGCGCGTCGGCCAGTTTGCGGCGTCCGCCGTCGGCCATCGCCTCGATCCACTCGCGCATCCGATGCACGTTGGGACGGTCGCGGTTCCAGCAATCGAGATCGAACAGCGACCTGACCTGCTCGGGCATCGCGAGGCTGAGCAGGTCGCCGGCGTCGGCGCTGCCGATTTCCTTGAGCGTGTAGAAAAGCGTCTCGGGCGAGAACGACTGCACCAGCCGCTCGGCCTCAGGCGCGGAGAGAATCAGGTCGCGCTTCTGGCGCGCAGGCAGGCCGTACAGGAATTCCAGCTTCTCCTGGAAGGGAAGATTGAGAAATTCCGATTCGCCTCTTACCGCCATACGCCTCGCAGCATGGATTGCATCAAAGGCAAAGTATCGCGCAGTTCCCCGACGGATCAACTAAGGCCGGATCTTTCGCTCAGCCGCGCGCTCAGATAAGATCCTTGACATCGCATCAGAGCCCATTTCTTGGCCTCTCCCAATTCGAAACATCCCGTAGCATTGACTATCGCGGGCAGCGACCCCGGTGGCGGCGCCGGACTTCAGGCCGACCTCAAGACCTTCGCCGCGCTCGGCGTGTACGGCTATGCCGTCATCACCGAAGTGATCGCACAGAACAGTTGCGAAGGTCGCAAACGTCGAAAATGTATCTGTCGAGATGGTCGAGGCGCAGCTCAATATCGCTTGCCCTGGAAAGCGTTCCGCGCGCGGTCAAGACGGGAGCGCTGGCCAGCGCGGCGATTGTCAAAGCGGTGGCGCGCGCGATCGAACGCCTCAAATTGCCGGCGCCGGTGGTCGATCCCGTGATCGTGTCGAGCAGCGGCGCATTGCTGATCGGTCCGAAGGGCGAGCGCGCGATTCGCAAGCGGCTGATTCCAATCGCGCGCATCGTCACGCCAAATATCGCCGAGGCCGAAGTGACTGGCGCGCATCCGAATCGATTCCGACGCCGCGATTCGCGAGGCCGCGATCAAAATAATCAAGCTCGGCGCGCGAGCGGTCGTCATCAAGGGCGGGCATCGCAAGGACAGCCGGTTCGCGACGGATTTGTTTTACGACGGCCGCCGTTTCATCGAGCTCAAGAGCCCGCGAATAGCCGGCGGCGGTGCGCATGGCACAGGATGCGCGTTCTCGGCGGCGATCGCGGCGCATCTCGCGCGCGGCACGAGCCTCGAGGACGCGGTCCGCGGCGCGAAACGCTTCGTGACCGCAGCGCTCAAGCACAGTTTCAAACTGGGAAAGGGCCGCGCGCTCCTCGATCACTTCGCGCGCGGCTGAACAGCCGATCAACTCGCGCGATCGCGCGGCACGCCGAATTCCTTCAACGCAGCCACGAGATTATGGCTCGGGGTCTCCGCGTCGCCCATCTTCATCAGCGCGAATCGTTCATCGGAATCCAGCTGTGACCAGACCTCGGCACTGAGATCGAAGCCCTGCGCGCGCGCATTCGCGACGACTCGACTCGGCGGCGACGCCGGCGGTTCCGCTGACGCTCTTTGCGCATCGGTCAAAGTCTTCGGCTCGACGCCGAATCGTCGCTTCATCGCCTCGCGGATAAAGACGCCGAGCGCATCGTTTTCTTCGGCAGAATCCACCGGGAAGATGGCAGATCGCGAGCCGCTCGCCGCGGTCGAGCGACTTCCACTGTTCGAGTCCGATTTTCAAACCGACCCGATCGAGCTTGCGCCGCACCGCCATCGGAACGCATTGCAGACTTTCGTGCATCTCGTCTTCAAACTTGAATTTGCGGATCATCTGAACCTCCGCGGTGCGGCGCAATTGTCAGGTTGCAATATGCAACCGCCGGGATCAAGATCGCCAGCATCAATCGTGGTATAGCGAGAATAGTGGCTGCGATGAATTCCAAAAACGGCGACGGTGGCTTTGATGCTCGCGGCGATTGACGAAATCGTCGCGCGTCTGGGCGACAAGCCTGGAGCGCTGATGCCGGTGCTGCACGCGGTGAATGATCGCTTCGGTTACATCCCGCCAGAAGCGGTGCCGGCGATCGCGAAGGCGCTCAATCTGTCGCGCGCCGAGGTCCACGGCGTCATCAGCTTCTATCACGATTTTCGCACCGAACGCGCCGGGCCGGAAAGTCATTCGCGTATGCCGCGCCGAGTCGTGCCAGGCGATGGGCGCGGTCGCGCTCGCCGAACACATTCAAGCGCGCCTCGGAATTAAATTCGGACAGACCAGCGCCAACGGCGATTTCACGCTCGAGCCGGTCTATTGTCTCGGCAACTGCGCATGCTCGCCGGCGATTGTCGTCGGCGACGATCTCTACGGTCGCGTCAATCCGAAACGTTTCGACGAGATCTTTTCAGGATTTACTTCGGGGCGCACCAGATGAGCACGGTAGTATATGTCCCGCGCGACTCGAGCGCAGTGTCGCTCGGTGCCGATGCGGTCGCCGATGCGATTCGCAAAGAAGCGTCGTCGCGCAAGCTGGACGTTAAGATCGTGCGCAACGGTTCGCGCGGGATGTTCTCGCACGAGCCGATGGTCGAAGTCGCGACCAGTGGCGGGCGAATCGCATACGGGCCGGTCGCCGCGGGCGATGTCGCATCGCTGTTCGATTCGAACTTTGTCGACGGCCGCGAGCATCGCTTGCGTCTCGGCGTCGCCGAAGAAATACCGTGGCTCAAGTCGCAGACCCGGCTGACATTCGCGCGCGCGGGCGTCACCGACCCGGTATCGCTCGACGACTACGTCGCGCACGGCGGATACCGCGGTCTGGCGCGCGCCATCGAGATCGGCGCCGACGCGGTTATCGCCGAGGTCACGAAGTCAGGTCTGCGCGGTCGCGGCGGCGCTGGATTTCCGACCGGCATCAAGTGGAAGACCGCGGCCGATGCGCCAGCCACGCCAAAGTATGTCGTCTGCAACGCCGACGAAGGCGACTCCGGCACCTTTTCCGACCGCATGATCATGGAGGGCGATCCCTTCGTGCTGATCGAAGGAATGACCATTGCGGCGCTCGCCGTCGGCGCGACGCAAGGATACATCTACCTGCGATCTGAGTATCCGCACGCGCGTCGCGCACTCATCGAAGCGATCGCGACTGCCTATTCGAATGGCTATTTGGGCGCGAACGTTCATGGTACTCGGCAAATCGTTCGAGCTCGAGATTCGGCTGGGCGCGGGCGCGTACATCTGTGGCGAGGAAACCGCGATGCTCGAAAGTATCGAGGGCCGCCGCGGGATGGTCCGCTTCAAGCCGCCGATTCCCGCGATTGAAGGACTGTTCGGCAAGCCGACGCTGATCAACAACGTGGTCTCGTTCGCGACGGTGCCGATCATCATCGAGCGCGGCGCGGAATTTTTCCGCGACTTCGGCGCCGGCAACTCGCGCGGCACGATACCGTTTCAACTCGCCGGCAATGCGAAACGTCCGGGACTCATCGAAACCTCGATGGGCGTGACGCTTCGTGAAATCGTTTACGACTACGGCGGCGGCACCGCCAGCGGCAAGCCGGTCCGCGCGGTGCAGGTCGGAGGACCGCTCGGCGCATACTTCACCGAGTCGATGCTCGACGTGCCGCTGGACTTCGAATCGATCGCGGCGCGCGGCGGAATCCTGGGCCACGGCGGAATCGTCGTATTCGACGAGACGGTCGATATGGCGGCGATGGCGCGCTATGCGATGGAATTCTGCGCGATCGAATCGTGCGGCAAATGCACGCCGTGCCGAATCGGCTCGATTCGCGGCACCGAGCTAATCGACGACATCATCAATCGCCGCCGTCGCGCGCGAGAATCTCGAAGTGCTCCGCGATTTGTGCGACACGATGAAGTATCGGATCGTTGTGCGCGCTCGGCGGTCTGACGCCACTGCCGGTTCTGAGTGCGCTGAAATATTTTCCCGAGGATTTCGGCTCTGACGCCACGCGACGTTGAGTTCATCGGCGACGACCTGACGATCTCGATAGCAGGAACAGGCAGCAACCATGCGATCGCGTAGCGACAGCGATTTCGCGACACCGCTTCGCGCCGGCGCGCGAACAGTCGCGCTGGAGATCGACGGACGCGTCGTCGCCGTGCCCGAAGGCACGTCGGTGATTCGCGCTGCCGCCGAGGCCGGCATCCACGTCCCGAAACTGTGCGCGACTGACTCGCTCGAACCGTTCGGCTCGTGCCGGTTGTGCCTGGTCGAAGTCGAGGGCCAGCGCGGCTACCCGGCGTCATGCACCACTCCCGTGCGCGCGGGTATGAAAGTGCGCACCGAGAGTCCCGCGCTCGCGCGACTGCGGCGCGGCGTGATGGAACTGTACATTTCCGATCACCCGCTCGACTGTCTGACCTGTCCCGCCAACGGCAATTGCGAGTTGCAGGACATGGCGGGCGCGGTCGGCCTGCGCGAGGTGCGCTACCGCAACGGCGACGGCGCAAACCATCTGCACGCGGAGAAGGATCAATCGAATCCGTATTTCACTTTCGATCCGTCGAAATGCATCGTGTGCTCGCGATGCGTCCGCGCGTGCGAGGAAGTGCAGGGCACCTTCGCGCTGACTGATTGACGGGCGCGGATTTTCGTCGGTGATTTCGCCGGGACAGAACGGTCCGTTCTCGGCGTCCGAATGCGTTTCGTGCGGCGCGTGCGTGCAAGCATGTCCGACCGCGACGTTGATGGAAAAATCTGTCGTCGAACTCGGCCAGCCGGATCACAGCGTCGTCACGACCTGCGGATATTGCGGCGTCGGATGCTCGTTCCGCGCCGAGATGAAAGGCGACCTCGTCGCGCGGATGGTGCCGAACCCCAACGGGCAGGCCAATCACGGGCACTCGTGCGTTAAGGGCCGCTTCGCGTGGGGCTACACGACGCATCCGGATCGCGTCACGCGCCCGCTGATTCGCAAATCGATCGACCAGCCGTGGCGCGAGGTTTCGTGGCACGACGCAATCGAATACGCGGCGTCGGAGTTCAGGCGCATCCAGGAAAAATACGGGCGCGGCGCGGTCGGCGGGATCACGTCCTCGCGATGCACCAACGAGGAAACTTTTCTCGTGCAGAAACTGGTGCGCGCTGCGTTCGGCAACAACAACGTCGATACTTGCGCGCGCGTTTGTCATTCGCCGACCGGCTACGGACTCAAGACCGCGTTCGGCACCTCCGCGACGACGCAGGATTTCGATTCGGTGATGCAAGCCGACGTGATCATGGTGATCGGCGCCAACGTCACCGAAGGGCATCCGGTGTTCGCGGCGCAGATGAAGCGTCGAATCCGCCAGGGCGCGAAACTTATCGTCATCGATCCTCGCGTCACTGAGATTGTGCGTCTGCCACACGTGCAGGCCTCGTATCATCTGCAACTCCGTCCCGGCACCAACGTCGCGGTGATCAATGCGATTGCTCACGTCGTCGTGACGGAGGGCCTCACCGACGAAGCGTTCGCCGCCGCGCGATGTGATCCGCACGAATTCGACGCGTGGAAGAAGTTCGTCGCGGAGCCGCGCAATTCGCCGGAGTCGATCGAGAAAATCACCGGCGTGCCCGCCGACAAAGTTCGCGCGGCGGCGCGTCTGTATGCGAGCGCTCCCAACGGCGCGATCTACTACGGCCTCGGCGTCACCGAGCACAGCCAGGGCAGCACGATGGTGTTGGGCATCGCGAATCTCGCGATGGCGACCGGTAACATCGGTCGGCCGGGCGTCGGCGTGAATCCGCTGCGCGGCCAGAACAACGTGCAAGGCTCGTGCGACATGGGTTCGTTCCCGCATGAGTTCAGCGGCTATCGCCATATTTCCGACGAAGTAGTGCGCGCGACTTTCGACGCGGCGTGGGGTGTGACCGTCGATCCCGAACCGGGCCTGCGGATTCCCAACATGTTCGACGCCGCGATCGACGGCAGCTTCAAGGGCCTCTACGTGCAGGGCGAAGACGTCGCGCAGTCCGAGCCGAACGGCCATCACGTCGCGGCGGCGCTGCGCGCGATGGAATGCGTCGTGGTGCAGGATTTGTTTTTCAACGAGACCGCGAAGTACGCGCACGTCTTTCTGCCCGGGCTCGTCGTTCCTCGAAAAGAACGGCACTTTCACCAACAGCGAGCGGCGAATCTCGATGGTGCGCAAAGTCTCGGCGCCTCTGGCCGGCAAGGAAGATTGGGAAATCACCTGCGAGCTGGCGACCGCGCTCGGCTATCCGATGAAGTATTCGCATCCGTCGGAAATCATGGACGAGATCGCGCGCCTGACGCCCACGTTCTCCGGCGTCAGCTACGAAAAGATCGAGCGGCTCGGCTCCGTGCAGTGGCCCTGCAACGACAACGCACCGGCGGGCACTCCGACCATGCATGCCGATCACTTCGTGCGCGGCAAAGGCCGCTTCACGATCACCGAGTACGTACCCACTGAAGAACGCACTAATACCGAGTATCCGCTGATACTGACTACTGGCCGAATACTCAGTCAGTACAATGTAGGTACACAGACGCGGCGCACATTGAATGCCGCGATGCACGCCGAGGACGTCCTCGAGATACATCCGAGCGACGCCGAGCTGCGCGGCATCCGCGACGGAGATTGGCTCCGGGTGCGGGCGCGCCGCGGCGAGACGCGTTTGCGAGCATCGGTGACGGAGCGCGTCCAGCCCGGCGTGGTATATACTACGTTCCATCATCCGGAATCGCGCACCAACGACCTGATGACCGATCACTCCGATTGGGCGACCAACTGCCCCGAGTTCAAGGTGACCGCGGTCCAGGTTTCGCCGGAACGCAGTGGCAATGGCCACAAAGAGGTTCGAGTAGCTATTCGAGATACTGACATTGATCACCTCATCATGATGGCCAATGATATCGGCGCGTACTTCGCCGGCTATCAAGATCAAGACGAAGCCGTCGATGGCGTCGCGAACCATCTCCGCAATTTCTGGGAGGCTCGGATGCGCCGCGAGATTGTCGACTACGTCGCAAAGGGCGGCGATGAGCTGAGCCCGCTCGTGCGCGAGGCCGTCGCGTTTATCGCGACCGAGTCGGTCGTCGAAACGGAAGAGACGGGCGAGGGATGAAAACCGACTCCGCGCACATCCGGACTGATGACGATGCCGCGGAGGCGCGTTCGCGACGAAGTTCGCGAGCATCGCGCTGCTTAAATGGCACGGCGGCGCGACTTCGGAGCGCACTGAGAAGCTCGCCGTCGAAGAGCCGCTGGAGATTCGACTCGCCGGCCGCCGCTTCACGCTCACGATGCGCACGCCCGGGCATGACGAGGAACTCGCAGCCGGCTTTCTCTTCGCCGAGGGCTTCATAAATGACGCGACCGAGCTCGGCGAGATTCGACGCGTGCGCGGACGCAAAGGCGCACCCGAGCCCAACGCCATCGACGTCGTGCTGAACGTGCCCGCCGACGGACTGCGCGCCCGCCTCAAGCGTAACTTCGTCATGAGCTCGAGCTGCGGCGTATGCGGCAAGACCAGCATCGACTCGATTCGACGCCGCGTGACGCCGCCCGCCGATTCCGCACGCGTCGCGCCGGCGACTCTGCTCGCGCTGTCGGAGAAACTGCGCGCAGGTCAGCGAGTGTTTGCCGCGACCGGAGGACTCCACGGCGCCGCGATCTTCTCATTGGACGGTACGATGCTCGCGATACGCGAGGACGTCGGGCGTCATAACGCGGTCGACAAAGTGATCGGATACGCGCTGACGAATGCGATGGTCCCGCTGGCGCAACATATAATGATGGTGAGCGGGCGGCTCAGCTTCGAGATCGTGCAGAAGGCCGCAGCGTCGGGCGTGCCGATTCTCGCCGCGGTCTCGGCGCCGTCGTCGCTGGCAGTCGAGCTGGCCGAGGAAATCGGCACGACGCTCATCGGTTTCCTGCGCGACGGCAGCTTCAACATCTACACCCGCCCCGACCGCATCGCGCAATGACGCTTATCCGCACGTGACTGAAACCGACAAGTACGATCTGACCATTTACGAAGGGACCGCGTGGTACTACTCGCGATTCCGTCCGAAGTATCCACCGTCGCTCGTCAGCCTTCTGCGCGAGCACTTTCGACTCGACGGCACTGGCAGGCTGCTCGATCTCGGCTGCGGTCCCGGTCCCGTCGCGATTGCGCTGGCGCATCTGTTTGACGAAGTGATCGCGATGGATCCCGATGACGCGATGCGTGCCGAGGGCGAGCGCATCGCACGCGAACGCGGCATCAGCAATATCGAGTGGCGATTCGGCGGCTCGAAGGATTTGTCGCGCGAGCTGGGACAGTTCCGCCTCGTGACGATGGGCAACTCGTTCCACTGGATGGATCGCGCGGCCACGCTCGACGCGCTCTACGATCTCATCACGCGACGGCGGAGGTATCGCGGTCGTCGGCGAGGGTGCTCCGATTCCGCGTCCGCCTCCGACGCGATGGCGCGTCGCGATTAACTCAGTGCTCGGGCGCTATCTCCCGGAGCGGCGTTTATCCTGGGAGTATCCCGGTCCGCCGCCCGAACAGCGTCACGAGGCGTACATCGCGCGCTCGCGCTTCAAAGATCTCATCAGCCACGTGGAGTCCTTCGACGTCGAATGGACCGTCGACTCGATCATCGGGAATCTCTACTCGATGTCGTTCTGCAGCCGGCGAGTGCTCGGCGACCGCGTCGACGCCTTCGAGCGCGACCTGCGCGCCGCGGTGCTGGCGGTCGAACCCTCGGGCATTCTCAAGGGAGAGCCGCCCGAGTTCTTCGCGTATATGGCGTCGAAGCGCTGAGCCCCAATGACTTCGCCGATGCTCTTGAGCGTGCCATCCGCGGGGCGATACTCTGTATGATCATGTCGGAGTCGTCGAATGTACCCGCGTAAGCGCGCACTCGAGCGCATCGCGCGCGAAAAAGTGCTCTATGCGCGCCAGCCCGGCGGCGACATTTCCGTCTGCGTCATCTATCCCAACACGTACCGGCTCGGCATGGCGAATCTCGGCTTCCAGGCCGTGTTCCACATTTTCGAATCCGATCCATCCGTCGCCGCCGATCGCGCATTTCTTCCCGACGCCGACGAGCGCGACAGTTTTCGCGAAGGCGGCGAGCGCCTCGTCTCGTTCGAGCGCGGCCGTCCGCTCTCTGACTTCGACATTCTCGCGTTCTCGATTTCCTTCGAGACTGACTATCTCAACGTCCTGAGCGTGCTGCGCATGGCTGGTATTCCCGCTCGCCGTGCCGATCGAGCGGGCCGCAATTTTCCGCTGATCATTGCCGGCGGCTCCGCCGTGTTTCTCAATCCCGAACCGATCGCAGATTTCATCGATCTGTTTCTGATTGGCGAGGGCGAGGAGATGGTCCCGGAGTTCATCGAGCGCTGGGACGCGACGCGCGACTCGCCAAATCAACTGCACGAACTCGCATCAGTCGCGGGCGCTTATCTTCCCGACTTCTACGAACCCGTCTACGACGATGCCGGCCGCCTCGCGACGGTGAAATACAGCGGCCCCGGCACTGCGCAGGTGAATCGCCGCCTGATTCGCGATCTCAACCGCTTCACCACATCGTCGCTGATTCTTACCGAGGAGAGTGTCTTCGGCGACATGTTCCTGGTCGAGGCGAGTCGCGGATGCCAATGGGGATGCCGCTTCTGCGCGGCGGGTTTCATGTATCGTCCGATTCGTTATCGCGCGCCCGAAATGCTGATCGCCGAGGCTGAGCGCGGTCTTGGCGAGCGCAAAGTGATCGGCCTGGTCGGCGCCGAGATGGCGAGCGTGCCCGGCGTCGCCGAGATCGCATCAGCGGTCGTCGATCGCGGCGGGCGCTTGTCGCCGTCGTCGCTGAAAGCCGATTGCATTTCGCCCGCGCTCGCCTCCGCCTTGGCACGCGGCGGGAATCAGAGCGTGACCGTCGCGCCCGAGGCCGGCAGCGAGCGGATGCGCAAGGTCATCAACAAAAATCTTACCGAGGCCGAGATTCTGCACGCCGCCGAGATGATGCTTGGCGAAGGCGTCGGTAACCTGAAATTTTATTTTATGCTCGGCCTGCCCGAGGAGCGCGACGAAGACGTGATCGCGATTGCCGACCTCGTCGCCAAGGTGCTCGAGCGTGCCCGCGCGCGCCGCACGCGCATCGGTTCGGTGACCGTCTCGTTAAATCCGTTCGTGCCCAAGCCGTGGACGCCGTTTCAATGGGATCCGATGCAGGACGCGCGCTCGATCAAGCGCAAAGTCGCGATGCTGCGTCAGCGGCTCGCGCGCCTGGGACAAGTCGAGCTCGATGCGGAGTCGCCGCGCGAGGCGTATTTCCAGACGATGGTCTCGCGAGGCGATCGCCGCGTCAGTGGTATCCTCGAACGGCTCGAAGCCGCGGGCTGTGAAAGCGTCGGGACCCATCTGGCACGAGCTGTCGAAGATTCATCGCGAGGTCGAGGCGGGCGAGAATTCGTCGTTACCCGACCCCGATTTTTTCGTCACTCGTCATTACGTCCACGACGAGCTGCTGCCGTGGGACTTTATCGATCATCACATTCACAAATGGTTTCTGCTCGCCGAACGAAAGAAGGCGCATCATGAGCATCAGAGTCCGCCGTGCGACGTCGAGCGATGCACCGTGTGCGGCAGTTGCTAGAATAAATGCGCAAGTAGAGGAGGGGAGGGAAGAGGAAGATGGTTCATCGTGATTTTCGTTCAGCGCGGATAATGGTTCTGATCGCCACGGCGGTCGCGACACTCGCACTTTCGGCGCCGTCCTTCGCGGCTGGACTCGGCGAGGAAGACGTTCCCTCGACTTCGATCGTTCCTGCCGATAGTCCAAGTGGCGCCGCGCCTGTCAATTCTCCAGGGTCGGCGACAAGTCCGTCGACCTCCGGCAAGACCTGGATGCCCCCGCCCGCGGGGCTGAAGCCCGCGCACCACGCGTCGCATAAGAACAGCGTCCATGAACCGGAAATCGAACCCGCGCAGGCGCGGCTGAAGGTGCTCCAGGACTCTCCGGTGTACGCGGCGCCCGCGAAGAGCAGTAAGCACGTCGAGCAGTTGACGACGCGACAAATTCGTCGAGGTGACGGGCTCCACTCACTACTATCTGCAAGTGAGGCTGAAGTCCGGACAGACCGGCTACATCGATCCGTCGGCGGTCGAGCTCGCCAAGCCGGCCGACAAGGTTTTCACGCTCACGCACGACGCCAGCGTGCTCGACAAGCCGAATCGATGGGGCAAGAAGGTCGCCGAGGTTCACCAGAGTCACAACGTTCACATTGTCGGCGTCTCGCTGAACTACATGAAGATCCGCATGAAGAACGGCCTGGAAGGATACATCCCGACGACCGCGCTCGAATAGCATCAACGATTTCCGCACTCGACGATCCCACGTCGTGTCGCTATAAGTCTCAGCGAGGGTGCATCTGATGACGCAGCGGGAACGCCAGGGTTGGATCATCGTCGCGAGCCTGTTCGTGACGCTCGTGTTCGTTTTCGGATCCGGCTACAACACCGGCGGCCTGTTCTTTCCGCATCTGCTGAAACATTTCGGATGGAAGCGCGCGCAACTCTCGACGCTCCAGGGCGCCGCGCTGCCGCTGTCCGCCGGGCTTAGCGCACCGCTTGTAGGATGGCTGCTCGATCGCGTCGAGGCGCGCGTCGTGATGGTGGCCGGCGTAATCATGACCGGCGTCTCGTTTCTGATCGCAAGCCGCGTCGATTCATTCGGACCGCTGTTCGGCGCGTACGTCCTGCTCGGCGTCGGTATCGGCGCATCGACGTTGCTGCCGTGCGCGCTGGTGATCGCCAACTGGTTCGGCGCTCGTCGCGGACTTGCGATGGGCCTGACGTTCGCGGGCACCTCGCTCGGCGGCGCTGCGATGACGATGGTTGGAAATGTGGCGATCGCTCACGGGGGATGGCGTGCCGGTTACGTCGCACTGGCGATCCCGATGTTCGTCATCGTGGTGCCGTTGATAATCATCGTCGTCAGGACGCGCCCGCCGCAGGCCGAGGGCGTTAGCGTCGCACAAGCGAGCGACGCGCTGCCGGGCTTCGAGCTGCGCGAAGCGTTCCGCTGCCGCTCGTTCTGGATGATATCCGCGGCGCAGTTCTTTTTCGCGGCGATTGCAGCGGGTACAGGACTGCACCTGATCACCTACCTCACCGAGGCTGGGTACACCGCGACTTTTGCTGCAAGCATGATGAGCCTGATCTATGTGTTCGCGGCTTTCGGCAAACTCGGGATGGGTCTGCTTCGCCGATCGAGTGAGCGCAAGAATCGCGCTGAGTTTGAACTTCCTCGCCGCCTGCGTCGGGATGATTCTGATATTCGGCGCGGCGCGAATGGCTGTGCTGATTCCGTTCGTGTTGATTTTCGGCCTGTCGCTCGGCGCGCCATTGGTCCTCGTTCCGATGCTGGTGGCGGAATCGCTCGGGCTCAAACGCTTCGGCTCAATCGGCGGCATCGCCGGCATCTTCAACACGATCGGCGCGTTCGTCGGCCCGGTCGGCGCCGGCAAGATTTACGACATGACCGGCAGCTACGTCCCAGCCTTCGAAGTCTTCGTCGTAATGTGCATCCTGGGGGCGGCGGTGACGTACTCGTGCCGCTCGTTTGAATCCGAGCAAGCGCGCCAACCGTCCGCGCCGCTTCCCGCTACCGCTTAGTTCAAGCGACTGAAGATTTACTAACTCGCCGCCCGCGAAGCTGAGCCATTACGGTGTCAGTATCGATCCCCCTGCCTAGGCACCCCAACACATTGGTAACTGGATCGACGCCGACTTTGACCGCGATCAGCCGCCCGTGTTCTTCGCTGAATTCGAGGACAGTACCGGGCTTAATTTGCATCCGGTCTCGGAACCGTTTCGGAATTGTAACCTGCCCGCGCTCGGTCACACGCGCTTTCATACCTTTCATAAATGAAAGCATGAATGGAAAACACGAACTATTCAAATCGCGCCGTCCGCTGAGCGTTGTCACTATCGCGCCAACTGTTTTGCGTCTTCTTCTTCGTGTCATCCCGAGCGAAGCCGAGGGACCCCGGATCTTTCTGAATGCCCGCGACGCACCCTAACCATGGAGCGACAGAAGTGGGGGCCCGAGAAGGTAGCGACGTATTACGCAAACAGGAGAGTGCTCCAAAGACATCACTCGATGCGTGGTTGGGGTGCATCTTCCGACATCGTGAAAGATCCGGAGTCCCTCGGCTTCGCTCGGGATGACACAAGAAGCAGGTGACACAAGGGAATGACACAATCAAGTTACGAGCCGACGGATTCGCGAGCGCGAGGATTGAGCGGACTTTGGCTCCGATGTCGGGGGCGTTCACGACGTCGGTGATGATTGCGACTGCGTCGGCGCCGGCGGCGAGGGTTTCCGCGATGCGCGCTTCGGTGATTCCGCCGATTGCGACGATCGGAATCTTCACCGCGGCGCGGATTGCGCGGAGATTGTCGAGGCCTACGCCGGCGGGGTTGTTGCGCAGGCCGCCGGGATACATCGGGCCGAATCCGATATAGTCCGCGCCGCCATCTTCAGCCGCGCGCGCTTGCTCGACGTTGTGGGTCGAGATTCCGATCATCATGTTGGTACCGGCGATTCGCCGCGCCGCTTCGAGCGGGAGATCGGTCTGTCCGAGATGCACTCCGTGCGCATCGGCGAGAATCGCGATATCGACTCGATCGTTGACGATGAGAGTCGCGCCGCGCTTGCGGCACATCTCGGCGATCGTGCGCGCGGCTGCGAGGAAGTCGCGGCCGGCCGTGTCCTTCAGGCGCAGCTGCATGATTCGCACGCCACTGTCGAGCAGGGTTTCCGCCAGTGCGACCGGCTCGTGTCCGCCGGCAGGATCGACCATCGCGTAGAAGTGCGAGGGTAGCCGCGTCATCCGCCGGGAAACTTGGTCAATACGATCTTGTGGTCGGTGATCTTCTTGCGCAGCGTGTTGCGATTGAGCCCGAGCATCCGCGCCGCGCGAACCTGGTTGCCGCCGGCGCGCTTGAGTGCGAGCTCGACCAGCGGTCGCTCGATCTCCGCGACCAGCCGATGGTAGAGGTCGCGCGGTTCCTCGCCGCCCGGCGAATCGAACCATCCTGCGATGCGCGTCGAGATGATATCGCCGAGCTCGGCGCCGTCGGTCGCGGCCGTCGATCCGATCGCCGACGCCGCCGGGACGCGACAGCTCGACATCGTCGGCGCGAATCGTGGTGCCCGGCGCGAGCAGCGCCGCACGCATCACCGCGTTTTCGAGCTCGCGCACGTTGCCCGGCCAATCGGCGGACTCCAGCTTGTTCCGCGCCTCGGGGCTGATCGTGGTCGCGCGCGCGCCCATCTCCTGGACGGCCTTCGAGACGAAATAATCGGTCAGCTCGCGCGATATCGTCGCGGCGCTCGCGCAGCGCCGGCATCTGGATCGGAATCACGCGCAGGCGGAAGTACAGGTCCTCGCGGAATTTGCGTGCGGCGACCAGCGTCTCGAGATTCTGATTGGTGGCCGCGATCACGCGCGCCTTGACCTTGAGCGTCTCGACGCTGCCGACCCGGGTGAACTCGCGCTCCTGCAGCACGCGCAGCAGCTTGGGCTGCAACTCGACCGGCAGGTCGCCGATTTCGTCGAGGAAGATCGTGCCGGTGTCGGCCATCTCGAATTTGCCGGCGCGCCGCTCGGACGCACCGGTGAACGAGCCGCGCTCATGCCCGAACAGCTCGCTCTCGAGCAGGCCGTGCGGAATCGCCGAGCAGTTGACGGCGACGAATGGCGAGCGCCATCGCGCCGATTTGAAATGGATCGCGCGCGCGACCAGCTCCTTGCCGGTGCCGCTCTCGCCGCTGAGCAAAACGGTCGCGTCGTTGGTGACGACGCGTCCGATCAGTTTGTAAACTTCCTGCATCGCGGAGCTGCGCCCGATTATCTCGCCGCCGACGAGCTGGCGATTCACCTCGTCCTTGAGGCGGTTGAGATCCGCGGCCTGCGCGCCGACTTCCACCGCGCGCTTGATCGCAGCCGCGACCAAATCGAGATTGGCGAACGGCTTGGTCAGGTAGTCGTGAGCGCCGCGCTTCATCGCCTCGACCGCGTTGTTCATCGTGCTCGCCGCCGTGATCACGATGATCAGCGTGCGGATAGCTTCGCTGTGCGCGGCCGACAGCACGTCGAGGCCGCCGTTGCCCGGCATGATGATATCGAGCAGAGCGACGTCGAATCGATTGCTGCGCAAGGCAGCGAGCGCGGACGCGCTGTCGATCGCCTCGTCGACGCGATGCCCGTCGGCTTCGAGCCGATGCCTCAAAACGAGGCGGATCGCGGGGTCGTCGTCGGCGATTAAGAACCGCCGCGCCGGTACCGGGTTCCTTGACTCGTTCAGGAAAGTTTTGGCTCGATGCGCTACTAACGCCCATGGTCGTTGTGCTCACGGGTTACAATCGTAACAGTAAGTTCGATCTTGTCGCCAACGGGTCGAAGGCGGACTGCGTGGGGTTTGGCGCAGAGAAGACGCCTGCGCGGCGGGCGGCAGGGGTGACCCCTGCACCCAGTACTAAGCGCAAAATGGCGAGGACGCCATTTTGATCTCAGGTTCTTTTTTCTGGGTCATTCAGTTCAGGTGTCACTCCGTTCTTGTGTCATTCAGAGCGAAGCGAAGAATCCTGGTTCTTGCCGCTCCCTGCTTGAGAGGGGAAACACGAAGCCTAAGCTGGGATTGAGCGGAGCCATAGGCAGTAGCCGACGACGAAGACGAAGCCGAGCGCGACTGCAACCATCGATGCGACTGCGGCTATCTCGATTGGGGCGAATGCCCAGATTGCTGCGTAGCCAAGCCCTGAGAGGACGGTTGCCCATCCGGTGACCCGCTGGAGGGACTCGCCCTTTGCGGACGATCGCGAAAGAGATTTGGGAATCACGTTTCCGTAGACTGCCAGCAGAATTCCGGTCAGTACCATCGCCCCTCGCGTGGCTTCTTCGGCGCCCACGACGCCTTGCCTTTTGAGAAACGCGAGACCGGCCGAGACCGCGATTAAGAGTCCGGCCAATGCCAGGTTGGACGTGATTCGAGTGGTCATTGTGAGATTTCCTCCTTCGTATCCGTGGGGTTCGTTTCGGCTTGTGCGGCGTCGGCCTCTGAGCCCAGTCCAAACGTATGCGCGAAGCCCATCAGCGCTTCCTCGAGCACCGACAGTCTCAGATGGTAGGTTATCGACTTGCCGGACTTCTCGGCGTGTATGAGATTCGCCTCGCGCAGCGCTGCGAAGTGCGCTGACATCGTGGGCTTGGAGACCGCGAAGTGGTCCGAGAGCTCTCCCGCCGTCATCGGCCGCTTGCGCAGGAGTTGCAGGACTCGGCGTCGGGTTGGATCCGAGAGTGCTTTGAAGACTCCGCTCATGAATTGATATTTAGCTAATCATCTAACTATTGTCAAGAGGGAGCGCAGGAGTGGTGGCGTGGAACGCTACGTTCTGAGTTGACGGAATAAATTCCGTCCTACTTCAGTGCGGGCGCTTTTCGGACGGCATCATCGGGAGGGTTACCTTGAAGGTCATGCCGACTTCCTTCGATGCGATGCCTTTGGCGCGATCGACGCCGCCGCGTTGGGCCCATAGGCGGCCGCCGTGGAGCGCGATGATTCGTTGGCATAGCACGAGGCCCAGGCCGGTGCCGGCGGGCTTCGTCGTGAAGAAGGGGGTGAACAGTTGTGAGAGCTGATCCTCCGGGATGCCGACGCCGCTGTCGCTGATCTCGACTCGCAGGAACTGGCGGCGACGGCCTTCCGCTGTCATCCGGAATTCGCGCTCGATTCTGGTGTGCAGGCGGATCGTGCCCGACTCGCCGATTGCTTCCGCTGCGTTCTTGATCAGGTTCAGAAAGGTTCGCTCGAGTGCGCCTGCGTCGCCGACCACGTCGGGGAGGCTTGGGTCGAAGTCCTGGAGCACCGTGACGTCTTCGGGCGGTTGCGGGAACAGACCCGCCATTCGCATCGCCTGATGCAGCACCATGTGGATGTTGACCGGCTCCCGCGCGAGGCGTTGCGGCCCGCTGACCATCAGCACCTGCTCGACGAGCGACGCAATCCGGTTGACGCCGTCGAGAATCACGCTGCAGTACTGCTGCGCGCGCGCGTCGTCGGGGAACATCCCGGCCATCAGCTCGGCCGCTCCCTTGATGCCGGTCAGCGGATTCTTGACCTCGTGCGCGAGGCCGGCCGGCGACAGCCGCAGGCTCAGGTCGCCGGTGATGGCAGCTTCGGCGGCGCCTTTTTCGTGCGACAAGTCGTGCAGCAGGATAATGACGCCGCCGGGCCGTCCCTCGGCGTTCAGCAGCGGCGAAACCTCGACGCGGACCGCCAGCTCTCGCGGCCCCGTCGCCAGGACCGTCTCCATGTCGCCGAGATCCTGACCGCTCTCGAGGCATGCCCCGACCATCCGGCCGAACCAATCGTTCTGACGCACCAGGTCGGCGACCGTAGCGGCGTTCACCGGCGAAACCCCAAGCATCGTCTCGGCCGCTGGATTGACCACCTGCGGCTCCATCGCGGGCGAAAGCACGATGATGCCATCGGTCAGGCTGTCGATGATGTCGTGCCAGAGATTCAAGAATTTGATCACCGGTCAGGCGCGTCGGGATCGGTACGATTTACCAACCGTAACACAAAGAACGAGATACCGGTTAAACGTCGCAGCGCGAATACTTCGGCCTCTCGACCGTCAAGATTCGTGAGCATTTGCAAGGATTTGTTAAGAGTGTGAACTTTTGATACATTAGCCTTTTTAATAGCTTATCCACCGCATATTGGTTGATCCCGTGTCGTGTCGGTCGGTACGGTTGGGGTCACTTTCTCGGGGGAGAATGCGTACGACTAAGTCTTATCTATCGAGTGTTTATTTCGCTGATGGCGGTCCTTATTGTCGCCGGATGGGCGTCCACTCGATCATTTGCCCAGGATTTTGAAGGTCCGAGGCAGTCCGTCAGGCGCATCGTCGCCTAGCCTGAGCGGACAAAGCGTGGGATTTGAGCTCGAGACGCCTGCTGAAGCTGGTGCGCAGCCGATTCGCACGTCGTACGTGCTACCGCTTCCCCAGGCGGTCCCTCCGTTCCCGATTCTCCTTAATCAGTCTGTTCGTCGCTACGTCTCCGATTTCATGACCACTCCCCGTACCATCTGCAAGATACTTTCGATCGTAGTCATCCCTACCTGCAGGATATGGTTCGCGTCCTTCGAAGCTACGGCCTGCCCGATGACCTGGTCTACCTGGCTTTCGCCGAAAGCGAATTTTCCAAGCAAGGCAAGGGTCCGTGGCAATTCACTACCGATACTGCCAAGCGCTTCGGGCTGCGAATCGACAACTACGTCGACGAGCGCCGCGATCCGGTAATGTCGACGAAGGCGGCGGCCGAGTACCTGGCCACCCTGCACGACGAGGCGGGCGACGACTGGCCGATGACGCTGGTCGCATGGAACAACGGCGACCGCGCGATCAATCGCTACTGGTCGCTGCGTGGCCGCAACATGGAGCGGTTTGGAAGCCGGCTGCCGCGACGGACCCGCGGGCTGATGGGACGTTTCATGGCGGTCGCATACATCGCGCATCATGCTGACAGCTACGGAATCACGCCTATAAAGCTCGACGATCCGCCGGCGTACCAGATGCTGCCGGTGACCGGCGGCACTCCGCTCAGCCGGGTCGCGCTCAATCATGGGATCACGCTGGAGCGTCTGCACGAGCTGAACCCGGCCCTGCTCCGCGACGTCGTGCCGCCCAGCGCGGAATCATACAGCGTCCGTATCCCAATGGACTCTGATATCCACGCGAGCGCCGAGCACGTCGAGTTTTAAGGCTCTTTTCGCGCACTGCTGAGACTGGCATTACCGGTCGTAGGTACGTCCGCGACATTCGGCAAAATTTTCCTAATCGTGATTTCCGCGTGACCTTGGAATAAGCCAGCAACTCATTCCTGTCTCCGCCTTCCGGCACATCAATTGCGTTCTCTGTTTGTGAATAGCAGGAGATGATTGGTGAAATTATGAAGACGACAATCATGAATGTAGCGATGGCCGGATTTTTCAGCGTTGTAGCAGCAGGCTTCGTCGGATGCGCCGATACTGAGCCGGTCGCGTACAATCCGCCGGTGAAGGTCGTTCATGAGCCGACCGCATTGAACGCTGTACCGCCGACGGTGAACTCGACGACGAGCACCACCCAGTTCGATAACGGCACGGTGCAGAAGCAGACCACAACCGATTACAACCCCGGCTACACGACCATCGGGCCTCCATACAAGACGACTGTCGTCCCCGCTCCGTAGTCACGACGACGCGTGCCGCGTATTCTTTCTTGCGCATGATTAGCGCGGACCAGGCCCTGCAAATCGTTCTTGAAAACGTCGCGCCGCTCGGCGTCGAGCGGATTCCAATCCTCGACGCGCTCGGGCGCGTGCTGGCCGAGAATATCAGCTCGTCGCGCGACATCCCGGGCTTCGACAACTCCGCGATGGACGGTTACGCAGTCCGGGCGGGCGATGTCGCCAAGGCGTCGGAGACGAGTCCGGTCAAGCTGGCGGTCGTCGAGACTGTGGGCGCCGGGCAAATGCCGACGCGTCGCCTGAACGCAGGACAGGCGGTTCGCACGATGACGGGCGCGCCAATCGCGGACGGCGCCGACGCGATCATCCCGGTCGAGCGCACGCGCGGCACCGGTGAGCACCGTCGAATTTCTTGCAGCGGCGGAGAAGGGCGCGTTCATCCGGCCGCGCGGCGAGGATTTGCGCGATGGGGAATCGGTGATGTCCGCGGGCAAACTGCTGACGCCCGCCGACCTCGGGATGCTCGCGTCGGTGAATCGCGCGATGGTCGAAGTGATTCGCCGCCCGCGCGTCGCGATCGTTGCCACTGGCGACGAGCTGGTGGACGTCGATCAGCCGCCGACCGGCGCGCAGGTCGTCAATTCCAGCGCCTACGCGCTGGCCGGTGCGGTTCGCGAAGCGGGCGCCGAGCCTACGATTCTCAAAGTCGCGCGCGATGACGCGCGCGAGATTCGCGATCGCCTGAGTCGAGGCGATGACCTTCGACGCGGTGCTCTCGACCGGCGGCGTCTCGGTGGGTCAGTTCGATCACGTCAAGGGCGCGCTCGACGAACTCGGGATGCGCCAGCTGTTTCACGGCGTCGCGCAGAAGCCGGGGCGTCCGCTGAAATTCGGCACCGTCGGCTACCGTCCGATCTTCGGCCTGCCGGGCAATCCTGTCTCGACGCTCGTCTGTTTCTACCTGTATGCGCGACCGGCGTTACTCAAGATGGCTGGGAGGCGGCGCGTCGGTTTGCCGCGGGTCAATGCGCGATGCGGTGTCGATATCAAAATTTCCAAAGACCTGACCGAGTTCGTGCGCGTCAAACTCGAGCGCGACGGCGACGGCTACCTCGCCACTCCGACCGGCAGCCAGGGCTCGGGAATCTTAAGCTCGCTCTCGCGGGCCGACGGCTTGCTAATCGGCCCGTCAACCGAGACGCTTCTGAAGGCGGGCGCTCAGGCGACGGTGCTGCTTCTTGGAGGATTCGACGGCGGGATTGGCGCGGTCACGGCCGATGCGCTGTTCGAGGGACGAACCCATAGCCAGTGAATCACGATCGTCGCGACCGCACCGAAAATCGCGGCGCCGATTATCACCGCCGAGAGCCTTAGCTGTAGTTTCAGGATGTTGAACGGCAACAGGTAGAACGTGACCATGTCGATCTGGAAGTTCGCGTAGAGGACGTACAGCACCCACAGGACCACGATTGTGCCGATGATGAATTTCGGGTTCTTGGCAAATGCGGGCATCGCGGGCGATCCTCCTGAAGGGGCGATGAGCAAAAGCTTGGCGACTGAAATAGCGGTTGTCAACGCAGTCGGGCGCAGCGCAAATGATGCGCCCGCCGCGCGAGGGGTCGAGCAATGGCGACGCGTTATCGCGTAGGCAACGGATTCGATTTTCATCCGCTCGAAGCGGGGCGCAAGCTCGTGCTCGGCGGCGTCGAAATCAAGCACGACAAAGGACTCCGCGGGCATTCGGACGCCGATGTCGCCGCACACGCGCTCGCCAACGCGATCCTCGGCGCGATCGGCGCAGGCGACTTGGGCCGTCATTTCCCCGACAACGATCCGAAATACAAGAACGCCGACTCGATCGCGCTGCTTAGCACCGTCTGGAAATTAGCAAGCGATCAAGGATGGCATCTAGGCAACGCCGACCTGACAATCTTCGCCGAGGCAGCCGAAGCTGAAGCCGTACCTTGACGCGATGCGCGAGCGCCTCGCTAGTGCCTCGGCGCAGATCAATCGCGCATCAACGTAAAAGCGTCCAGCCCCGAAGGCCTGGGCGCCCTAGGCCGCAGCGAAGGAATGGCCGCAGCAGCAATCGTAATGCTGGAAGCCGACTAGGCTCTCTCTTAAATCCGGTTCCCCTTCCCGCTCGGGAAGGGGTTAGGGGTTAGGTTGCTGGAATCGACCGAGCAGCTCGCCAGTGCTATCAGGAATCATCCTCACCCGATCCATCATCCCCCAAATCGCCACCGCTCTCGATCTCCTCCACCGCCTCATCGAACTCTGCGCCACCAAACTCGTCGCCCATCTCCTTGCCCATCCGCTTCATCATCCGCGCGACGCTCTTCGGATCGTTCTCGTCGATGTCGCCCATCTTCGACGGATCCGACGAGCGACTCCATTCGCGATTCCTCGCTGCGCGGCATCGCGAACCGCGACATCAGCCGGCTCATTTTCTTCCCGCCGCAATGCGCGCAAACCGCTTCGACTTTTTCAGCTGACGCGCGTCGTTAAGACGCTGGTCACGCGCCGGCATTTCTCGCATCGATATTCGTAGATCGGCATGTCGAGCTATTGTAGCCGCTGCCAAAGCGGATTTCACGAACAATTAATTTCACTCTTTTAATTCGAAACACGCTTGATTGCGCCGAACCGGTCGGGATACTGGTCAGCGTCGAGATGAACGTGGCTGTGAACCGATGAGCGAGCTTCGCCTGATGTGGCGCAACACGCGGATGGTCGTGCTATGCGCGATCTCCGCCGCGCTGTATGCCGCCGTGCTGGTGCCGTTCAAGGTTGTCCCGCTGATTCCCGGTGTCACCGAACTGCGTCCCGCCAACGCGATTCCAGTGGTGTGCTCGTTCCTGTTCGGCCCCGCCGCCGCATGGGGTTCCGCGATCGGAAATATGATCGGCGATTTTTTCGGCGGCGTCTCGCCGGGCGACATCGCCGGATTCTTCGCGAACCTGGCCTACGGATGGATTCCCTACAAAGTCTGGGAATTGATCGCGCGCGGCGAGAGTCCCGTCCTTCGCTCGCCAATGGTAATCCTCAAGTACGTCATCGCATGCCTGGCCGCGAGCGTGCTATGCGCCGACCTGGTCGGATGGGCCGATAACGTATTGGTCATCCGGCCGTTCGCGATGCTCGGCAACGTGATCATCTTCAACAACATGGTGTCCGCGCTCGCGCTCTCGCCATTCATCCTCGCCGCCGTCTATCCGCGCGTGAAAAAAGGCCGGATGCTTTACACCGACGTGATGCCGGAAGTGAAAATCAAGCCAGTGCCGATTCGAGCCGCCGGCTTCGCGTTGTTGATAGCGGGCGAGGGCGGCGCATGGATTTGTGGGAATCTGCTTTCGACCGGATACTGGGCGCCGAAATTTCTGCCCGCGTGGATGCTCGTCGCGCCGTACGATAAGCCGGTGCTGATAATCGTCGGCCCGTTCCTGCTGTTGGCGTTCGCGGGCCTGTTCATAATGTGAAAACCGACGCGCAATCCATTTCAGTGAATCCCGTCGCGCATGCCGTTTCGGTCGAAGGCGTCACCTTCACCTATCACGGCGCCGATCGCCCGGCGCTTCGAGCGGTGAGCTTCACCCAAAACGCCGGCGAGATGATCGGCGTGATGGGCGCGTCGGGCGCCGGCAAATCGACGCTCGCGAAATGCCTCAATCGCATCGTCCCGGAATTCGAGGACGGCGATTTCCACGGCGCGATCCGCATCGCCGGCGAGTCGATCGAACATCCTCCGCGTCTGCGACGTCGCGCCGAAAGTCGGGATGGTCTTCCAGGACTTCGAGTCGCAGTTGTTCTCGACCAACGTCGCGCACGAAGTCGCATTCGCGATGGAACAAGTCGGCATGGACCGCGCCGAAATGGATCGCCGAATCCTGCCGGCTCTGGAAGCCGTCGGCCTGCGCGGCTTCGAGCATCGCGATCCGATGTCGCTGTCCGGCGGCGAGAAACAGCGCCTCGCGATCGCGTCGGTGCTCGCGCTGCGTCCGTCGGTAATCGTGCTCGACGAGCCGACCACCGATCTCGATCCCGAGGGCCGGGCCGAAGTCTTCGACGTTGATCAAAAAACTGCGCGCGCAAGGCTTGAGTCTGATCGTAATCGAGCACGAGTCCGAGGAACTGCGCGCCGCCGATCGAATAGTCATTCTGCGCGAGGGCGAAATCGCAGCGAACGGTCCGCCTGCCGAAGTGTTCGCGCGAACTGAATTGCTCACTGCATGCGGCGTGCGTCCACCGGGACTGGGTCACGCATTCGAACTGCTCGGAATCGAGGCGCAACCGAAAAGCGTCGAGCAGGCCTACGACGACATCGCGCACGCGTATCCAAGAGTCGTCGGTACTGCTTTTGAGAGCATCGCAAAGTCCCGGGTGCGCCAAGAGCCTGCGCCTGCGAAGATTGCTGATACGGGTCCCGCATTTATCGGAGTCGAAAACCTGAGCTTCAGCTATGCGGGTGGGCCGCGCGTGCTCGATTCGATCGATCTCAAAGTCGACGCGGGAGAGTTTCTCGCGATCGTCGGGCAAAACGGTTCCGGCAAGACAACTCTGGCCAAGCATATCGTCGGTCTGCTCCAGCCGGCCACCGGCCGAATCACGATAGACGGCAAGGACCGTACGCAGATGCGTCCGGCGGAGACGGCGCGCGAAGTCGCGTACGTTTTCCAGAATCCCGGACCATCAGATTTTCGCCGCCACGGTCGAAGACGAAGTCGCATTCGGCCCGCGCAACTTCGGTTTGCCGGCCGACGAAATCAAGCATCGATGCGACGAGGCGCTCGAAGCGGTCGGCC
This sequence comes from uncultured delta proteobacterium, assembly GCA_963814715.1. GTDB lineage: Bacteria > Desulfobacterota > Binatia > Binatales > Binataceae > Binatus. Next base: position 854,332 of record CAWFDW010000002.1, on the reverse strand, counting down.
TTCAGAACGAGCGTCAGAGCGATCCGTTCCTGCTCAGCAAGGGCGAGCGTCAGCGCCTGGCGGTCGCGAGCGTGCTCGTGCTCCGGCCGCGGATGCTGATTCTCGACGAACCGACCACCGGCCTCGACCATCGCGAGCAACTCCGCATGATGGCGCTGGTGCGCGACCTCAACCGCAGTGGAATCGCGATCGTGATCATCACGCATACGCCGTGGCTGGTCGCCGAGTATGCGCGGCGCGTCGTGCTGATGCGCAAGGGCGCGAAGATTTTCGACGGCGGCGTGCGCGAGTTTTTCATGCAGGAGGAGCTGCTGCGCTCGTCGTCGTTTCGCGCGCCTGAAATAACCGAGCTGAGCCGCCGCTTCGGCACGCTCGCGCTGACCACCGACGAATTCGTCGCGTGGGTGAAGGGACGCGCCTGATGCCGATTTATCTCTACATCGATCGCGGCACCTTCGTTCATCGGCTGCATCCGACGGTCAAAGTGTTTTCGCTCTTCGTCATGTTCTGGTCGGTGTACTGGGTGGACAATCCGATCGCGCTGCTGCCGATCGGACTGGTGATGCTGTGGATCGCGCAGCTGACGGATTCGTGGCCGAACTTCTATCGCTTGCGATGGCTGTTCGCGATTCTGGTTTTCACGACGACAATCGCGTGGATGGTTTTCTATCGGCGAGGCGCGGTGCTGGTGAATATTCCGGTGTTCCACGTCAGCACGCTTGTCTCTCGTGTTCGGCCTGGGACGCGGAATCAAGCTGGCGGAATTGCTGGCAGCGTCGGTGCTGTTTCTTTCGACCACCAAGATCGAAGAGTTCACCTACGGACTGCAGCGGATGCGCGTGCCGTATCGCGTCAGCTTCGCAATCTCGCTCTCATTTCGATTGGTCCCGCTGTTCATCGATTCCGCCGTGACGATCGTCGATGCGCAGCGGTTGCGCGGCTACGACTTCAACCAGGGCGGCCCGCTCGAGCGCGTGCGGCGCTACGTGCCGGTCGTGATTCCGGTTTTCATGGGCGCGCTGCGCAAGGCGAACAACATGGCGATGGCTCTGGAAGCGCGCGGCTTCGGCTTCAGCCACGAGCCGACGACGTTTATCGAGTACCCGGTCACGGCGGCGGATATCATCGCGTTCGCGTTTTTGATCGGGCTCGGCACGTTATACTTCATGCTCTACTGGACGGGACTGGGCGGTATCGGGCCGCTCAAGTAGCGTACAACCGCGGCCGATGACTACTATCGGCGAATAAATCGAACATATCGCAAGGAACAGTGATGACCGTTAAATCAGAATTTCTGAAAACACCGATCGAACATGTCGATATCACGCGCGACAGCGTCGTGCCGATCGTCGAGGCGATGGGGCAGATGGCGTACAGCGCCCGCGACCTGCATCGCGCGGCGACGATCTACGATCGCATGCTGCGCGATCGCGACTGCGGCGTGATCCTGTGCCTGGCGGGATCGCTCATCAGCGCGGGATTGAAGCGCGTCTTCGCCGACATGATTCGCAATCACATGGTCGATGCGATCGTGAGCACCGGCGCCAATATCGTCGATCAGGATTTCTTCGAGGCGCTCGGCTTCAAGCATTGGATGGCCGAGGATCGCTTCAAGTACGGACTCGACGACGACAAGCTGCGCGAGATGCATATCGATCGAATCTACGACACGCTGATCGACGAAGACGAACTGCGCATTTGCGACGAGACGATTCACAAAATCACCGACAGCCTCGACCCGCGGCCGTACTCGTCGCGCGAATTCGTCGGCGAGATGGGCAAGTACCTCGCCGAGACCGGCGCGAAGACCGACGCCAGTATCGTGCTCGAGGCGTTTCGCGAGGAGGTCCCGATTTTCTGCCCGGCGTTCAGCGACTGCTCGGCCGGCTTCGGACTGGTGGCGCATCAGGCGGCGCGTCACGGCAAGCCCAAGGTCTCGCTCGACAGCGCCAAGGATTTTTACGAGCTGACGCGCCTCAAAGTGAAGAACGAAAGCACCGGGCTTGTTCATGATCGGCGGCGGCGTGCCGAAAAACTTCGCGCAGGATATCGTCGTCGCCGCCGAAGTCCTGGGACACGACGTCCCGATGCACAAATACGCAATCCAGATCACGGTCGCCGACGTGCGCGACGGCGCACTCTCAGGCAGCACGCTCAAAGAAGCCAGCAGCTGGGGCAAAGTCGATACGACGTACGAGCAGATGGTGTATTGCGAAGCGACAATCGCAGTCCCGCTGATCGTCGGCTACGCGTATCACAAGCGCGGCTGGGAAGGCCGCACCTCGCGCAAGTGGAGCTCGGCGCTGGATAAGGATCAGGTGTAAGGGGAAGGGGAAATCACTTGATTAAATGTGAAACCCGCGGTGGGTTTCACGCTTCCTTCGGCAGGGGTAACCCCTGCACCTTAGTGAGAAGAAAAGATGCGGGACTTCGTCCCTGTTAGAAGTTTTTTTGGGGAGAAGTGGCCGAAAATTACCTCGCCCAGTTTAGGGTGTTGCGCTCCTCGCCGCCGATTGCTCGCCTCTCCCGCTTTGTTGCGGGAGAGGCCACACCGAAGGTGTGGGTGAGGGGGAGCTTTACGGGAGAGGAGGCCGGCGGGCGCAGCCGCCGGTAGGTGAGGGTTCCGCGACTCGAGCTACAAGCAAACACCATCGCGGATCCTTCCGAGGATCACGCCCCGCGCTCGACCGGCAACTGCGCGTCCTTCCATTCGAGCATGCCGCCTTTCAGGTTCCAGACGTGCTCGAAGCCCAGACCGGTGAGGATTGCCGCGGCGGTCGCGCTGCGGACTCCGACTCTGCATATCGCGACGATGTCGCTGCCCTTCATGTTAGCGAGCTCGTCGGTCCGCTCGGGGAGTTCTTTCAGCGGGATCAGTCGCGCGCCCGCGATGTGTCCCAGCTCTCCGCGATACTCATCTTCTTCGCGGACATCGATCAGCATCGGTGGATTGTTGCCCGCGAGCCGATCGCGCAACTCCCCAGCCGTCAACTGACGCACCTGGTTGAGTTGCGAGAGCGTCGGGAACTTCAGCGTGCCCGCGTCGAGGTCGGATTCGTTCGGTTGCAGCGACTCCTGGATTCCGTCGGGCAGCGGCAGTCCGAGATTGTTCATCAGGTTGATGTAGTCGTCGCGCGATTTGCCCGCCAGGCGCGGGTTCGAGCGCTTTTCGTCGCCGATGGTCGATTGCGTATGTCCGCGATAATCGTGCGCGGGGAACACCAGGATCTCATCCGGCAGCGTGAACAGCTTGCGCGTTATCGAATCGTACTGAGTGCCCGCGTCGCCGCCCGCGAAATCGGCGCGTCCGGTGCCGTGGATGAACAACACGTCGCCGGTGAAGACGCGATCCTTCGCGAGGACGCTAATCGAATCCGGCGTGTGGCCCGGCGTATGGAGGACGCGGAGTTCTTCGTCGCCAACTTTCAGCGGTTGACCGTCTTCGACGTGGATAGCTGACGTGCGGCGCCGGCGCGAGACGATGCATCGCGACCGTCGCGTCGGCCAGCGCGCCCAACTCCATCGCGCCGCTGCGATGATCGGCATGAGTGTGAGTGTCGATGATCAAGTCGAGGCGCAATCCGTGATAGGCGAGGACCGCAAGGTAGCGCTCGACCTTGTCGCGCACCGGATCGATGATGGCGGCCTTGCGCGTTGCTTCCGAGATCGCGAGATAAGTCTTGCACTTGCCGTGATTGAGTTCGCGAAAGATCATTTGCGTCTTCCCCGTGAACAGTCTCGCTATTTCGCGCGCTCGCGGAGTTGGCGGGCGGCGCCGGCGAAGAAGTTGCGCGCGATGAACGATCGCTCGGCGGCCGCCATCGCTTCCAGGATTTCCGCGTTCAGTTTGATCGCTTCATAGTCGGACGGATTCGCGTTGAGCGCAATCTCGGCCAATGCCAGCGCACGCTTCAGGTCCGCCGCATCCTTGAGCGAGCGCGCCTTTGCGAGGATCGCGTCGCGGCCGCATAGCGCCAGGATGTCGGCGCCGCGTTCCTTTCGCGTTGCCGGGAACATTTGCGACGGCTCGCCCGACCACCATCCCGCGTAGCGGCGGATCACGTCGCGCACCACGAACGGGACGCATCCGTAAATCGGTTGCAGGTACGGTTTCGCCGCGAGGTCGGCTGGAATCGAGATATCAGCCTCGACGATATCCACCGGCCACTCGCCGGCGTTGAGCCGCCGCACGACTTCATCATGGATCAGTCGCAGCGCCCGCGCCGTCTCGCTCAGCACTTCGTTGCATAACTCCTCGCCGCGATAAGCGGGTCCGTGGCCCGGCAAAATGTATCGCGGCGCGCATTTCGCGATCGCCTCGAGCGTCTCCGCCCATTCGAGCGTGTAACGCTGCACCTTGTTGGGATTGCCCGTGTTCGGCATCGACGAGACGATCAAATCGCCGACCATCGCGAGCCGCCGCGTCGGCATCCAGACCCAGGTCGCGTCGTCCGTCTCGCCCATCGCATGATGCAGCTCGACCGGCTCGCCCATCAAATCCAGAAATTGTTGATCGCGATAAACCAGGTCGGGGTAGCTGAACGACTTTTCGATCGAAGAGTCCGTCGGTCGCGAACGCGCCGCCGAACTGGAGCCGATTGATATGCGACTGCCATCCGCGAGTCAGTGCGTAACGCTTGAAGCGGCCGGCGACGTCCTCGTGCGCCCAGATTTTCGGCCGCGCATGTCCGCGAGTGAGAGCGTCGGCGATGAACGCCTCGGTGCCGAATGCGTGATCGCCGTGACCATGCGTGTAGATCAGGAACGCGAACGGCTCCTCGCTGACCTCGCGAATCGCGCGCACCGCCATCGCGCCCATCTGCCGCGAGCTGGTATCGACGACGATCATCTCGCCGCGCCCGTATGCGAATGCGACGTTGGCGAAGCCGTGGAACATCGCGATGTTCGGCTCGATCACTTCGAGCTGTCCCATCATCGGGTCGAAGCCGGGCAGATTGTTCGATTGCTTTGGATTGGGCGTGGAACTCATCGTCTGTCTCCATCCGGACGCGTGTCGCCTGCGACGAATCTATCGTTTAGACTTCACAGTTGAAATGAAGGCTGAACATCATCGAATCGAGCGCACCGCATCATGAGCGCGAGCTGGAACGCCTGCTGGCGTTCGAGCATCACGATCCTCATTCGATCCTCGGCGCGCATCCTGACGGCAACCGCCTCGTCGTGCGCGCGTTTCGCCCCGACGCGTCGTCGATCAATCTGCTGATTCCGGGCGACGCGCCGCATCCGATGCGCAAGCGCGATCCGGCCGGGCTGTTCGAGGTTGCCGTCGAGGGCCGCGCCTCGCTTTTCCCGTATCAGCTCGAGATTCATTTTCCCGACGGCGAGTCGATCACGACTTACGATCCGTACTCGTTCATGCCGACGCTCGGCGACCTCGATCTTCATCTGTGGGGCGAGCAGAAGGACGACCGCGCCTACGACAAGCTCGGCGCGCACGTGCGCGAGATGTCGGGAATCCGCGGCGTGTCGTTCGCGGTGTGGGCGCCCAACGCGCGCGGCGTCAGCGTAGTCGGCGACTTCAATCGATGGGACGGGCGCGTCCACATGATGCGCACGCTCGGCAGTTCGGGCGTGTGGGAACTGTTCATCCCCGGCGTCGGCGCGGGCACCAACTACAAATATGAAATCCGCACGCGCGACGGTAATTTGCTGCTGAAGAGCGATCCGTTCGCGCAAAGAATGGAAGTGCCGCCCGCGACCGCCTCGATCGTGTCTCAATCGAGTTACCAGTTCCATGACGCAGAATGGCTTGCAGAGCGGGCGCGCCGCGAATGGATCAAAAGCCCCGTCTCGATCTACGAAGTCCATTTCGGCTCATGGCGCCGCGTGCCGGAGGAGGGCAATCGCCCGCTGACCTATCGCGAGATGGCGCCGATGCTTGGCGACTACGTCTCGCGCATGGGCTTCACTCACGTGCAGGTGATGCCGGTGATGGAGCATCCGTTCAGCGGATCGTGGGGCTACCAGGTCAGCGGTTACTTCGCGCCGACCTCGCGCTACGGCAGTCCCGACGACTTGCGCTACCTGATCGACGAGATGCATCGCCGCGGCATCGGCGTGATCCTCGACTGGGTGCCCGCGCATTTTCCCAAGGACGAATTCAGCCTCGGCCGCTTCGACGGCACCGCGCTGTTCGAGCACGCCGATCCGCGCCAGGGTGATCATCCGGAGTGGGGCACTTACATCTTCAACTACGGCCGCTCCGAGGTGCGCAACTTTTTGACTGCGAGCGCGCTCTACTGGCTCGGCGAGTTTCACGCCGACGGCCTGCGCGTCGACGCCGTTGCGTCGATGATCTACCTCGACTACGCGCGGCGCGAAGGCGAATGGATCCCCAACGCATTCGGCGGGCGCGAGAATCTCGACGCGATCTCATTCCTCAAGAAGCTCAACCAGGACGTGTACCGCCTCAACCCCGGCATCATGATGATCGCCGAAGAATCCACCGCGTGGACCGGAGTCAGCCGCCCGGTCTTCATGGGCGGTCTCGGCTTCGGCTTCAAGTGGGACATGGGCTGGATGCATGACACGCTCGAGTACTTCACGCTCGATCCGATCTACCGCCGCTATCACCATCGCGATCTCACCTTCGGCCTGCTCTACGCGTGGAGCGAAAATTTCGTGCTGCCGCTCTCCCATGACGAGGTCGTGCACGGCAAGCGCGCGATGCTTGCGAAGATGCCCGGGCGATCGCTTGCAGCAGTTCGCCAATCAGCGTGCGCTGTTCGCCTACATGTGGGCGCGCTCGGGCAAGAAGATGATTTTCATGGGCCAGGAAGTCGGCCAGTGGCGCGAATGGGATCACGATTCGAGCATCGACTGGAACCTGCTCGAGTATCCCGACCATCGCGAACTGCAGGTGCTGGTGCGCGATCTCAATCGCATCTACCGCGACGAGCCCGCGCTGTGGGAGGCCGATACCGATCCGGCGGGCTTTCGATGGCTGGAGGCCGACGACGCCAACAGCAACATGATTGCGTTCATGCGCGTCGCGCCGAGCACCGGCCGCCGCGTCATCTGCGTCTGCAATTTTTCGCCGGTGCTGCGCAGCCGGTATCGCGTTGGCGTGCCGGGTCCCGGTTTCTATCGCGAGATTCTCAACACTGACTCGGCCGTCTATGGCGGAACCAACGTCGGCAACATGGGCGGCGTCGAGGCCGCCGCGATTCCGTGGCACGGATTTGCGCATTCGATCGCAATCGAGATGCCGCCGCTCGCGGTGATCTGGTTCTCAGTCCCGTAGTTGATCTATAAAGTTCGCAAGCATCATGAGCCCGAGCGCGTTATTCGCTATCGCATGGATCGGATGGATCGTCACGTGGGCCGCCGCGTCGTTTTGGTCTGATCCCGCGGAAAAGCGCCTCGCCACCTGGGATGTATGGGCCTACCGCGGCGTTCTCGCTGGTCGGTCTCGTCTTGCTCTCGCATTTTACCGCGCGGGCGCTCGGCCTCAGGCGAATCTGGCATGTCGGCTACAACGGCGCGTATCTTTTGGCGGCGCTGACTTTCGGCGGAATCCTGTTTGCATGGTGGGCGCGAATCCATCTTGGGCGGCTGTGGTCGGGCTCGATCACGCGCAAAGAAGGGCATCACATCGTCGATACCGGACCCTACGGCCTCGTGCGCCATCCGATTTACACCGGACTCATTGCCGCGACCCTTACCACCGCGATGGCATCGGCGACGCCAACCGCGATCGCCGGTCTGATGTTTATCGTGCTGGGTCTTTGGATTAAGGCGCGCGCCGAAGAGCGTTTTCTTTCGGCCGAGCTCGGACCGGAGGATTACGCCGCCTATCAACGCCGCGTCCCGATGCTGGTGCCGTTCACTTAGCATCACGGCCTGACCGGCCTCGCCATAATGCCTCTTTTAGACAGCCCGCCCATCGTGTATTAAATCCGTCAGCGCGTGATCGCCTGCCGCGCGGCTCGCTTGAGGCTCGAAACAGGCGGACGGCCGCCTCAACCCGGTTGAGAGGAGAACACGATGCGCACCCGAAAAGTTGTCAGTCTCGAAAATTGGCGAACGGGGACTGCGAATCATTTCCGCAGCGGCGCTGGCTGCGTCGCTTGGGATGCTCACGCTCGGCGGATGCTCGTCGCAGAACGCGGACAGCCACCCGAACAGCCGATCAATGGTAAATTTCGCGCTCGAAAAATGTCAGCAGATCGATGCCGAACCTGTACAAGTGTCCGGCCGTCGATCAGCCGCTCTGCACGCCGCGAGTTCACTCGCACCGACGTCAATTGCGTGCGCATCGGCCCCAAGGGCAGCGTCTTCGTCCAGCGCGGCGGCGTGATGCAGTAGAAAGTTTCCTTCCGCAATTTTCCCGCTCATCACGTTGGAAGGGGTTACGCAACATTCCGGTTCCCCTTCCCACTATGGGAAGGGGTTAGGGGTTAGGTTCCTGCGTTGCGCATCGCGCGTTCATCTGACAATTTTTAGATCGGTACCTCGCAATGCCGTGTCCCATCTGCAAAAAGCCCGCTGACATGTCGCAGACGAAATAAATTCCGCCCGTTCTGCTCCGAGCGATGCCAGATGATCGATCTCGGCACCTGGGTCTCCGGCGACTACGAGGTGGAAGACTCGAAACCAGCCGACCACGAGCATCCCGACGATCTGAAAAAACGCAGGCTCCTCAATTGAGTGAGGCGCCGCCGCGGATTCATCCGACTTCCGTGATTGGTCCCGAGGTCGAGCTGGCGGCCGGTGTCGATATCGGTCCGCTATGTCTGCTCGACGGAAAAATTCGCATCGGCGCGCGCACGCGGCTGATCGGTCACGTCACGATTCTCGGCATCACCGAACTCGGCGCCGACAACGTGCTTCATCCCGGCGCGGTAATTGGCGACGAGCCGCAGGATCTCACCTACACCGGCGTGGCACGCTCGGTGAAAATCGGCGATCGCAACGTGTTTCGCGAATACACCACCGTCCATCGCGGCAGCGAGCACGGCGACGTCACCATCATGGGCGACGACAACTTCATGATGCAGAATGCGCACGTCGCGCACGATTGCCGCATCGGCAACTCGACCATCATTGCCGGCGGCGCGCTCCTGGCAGGATGGGTCGAGCTGGGCGACCGCGCGCTGGTCTCGGGCAACTGCGTCGTGCATCAGTACACGCGCATCGGGCGGCTCGCGATGATGCGTGGTCTCAGTCGCACCAGCCGCGACGTCCCGCCGTTCTGCATCATGGACGGCACCCACACGCTGCGCGGAATCAACGTGGTAGGCCTGAAACGCGCCGGCATCCCGTCAAAATCGATTCACGCGCTGCGTCACGCGTTCACGAGTCTGTTCGGCACTCGCCAAAATCTGAAACTGGCAATCGAGCGCCTGGAAAAATCGACAGCTCTGACGCCCGAAGTCATAGAGATGGTGAATTTCATCAAAGCCTCAAAACGCGGCGTAGCCTTCGGCCCCCACGATCGACAATCCGACTCCGACGATTCTGAATAGTAGGGTCTCGTCACGCGAGCTCGCCTGGAAAATTCTCGCAATGCTGGTCGTCGGGACCCTGCTTGGGATCGTCGTCACCTGGCTGACGGTGTTTCGCATTACGCCGGGCGGAGTCAGCGACGGGCCGTGGAAAACCAATCTCACTACCGGGAGTGCGCAAACCAATCCTTACCATCGCGCCTCCGTCGCGGTGCATGGCCTCTTCGCGCTCAATCAGAGCGAAGCGATCTACTACAGCGCGAGCACCGACAACGACGGGCACGCGCTCGACGGTCATTGTCTCTACGAAATCACGGGCCACGATCCTGACGCGCGATGGTGGAGCATTACGGCCTACGGCGTCGATGATTACCTGATTCCCAATCCGGCGCACCGCTATTCAGTTTCGAAGACTGCGATCGCACGCGACGCGAGCGGCGACTTTGCCGCGCAGGTCGGCGGCGTTGCAGGCGGCGCCAACTGGATTCCGACCGGGTCGGGACGGTTCTCGCTCTCGTTGCGTCTCTACAATCCCGGCCCGAGCATTATTCTCGATCCCGCCCACTCCGTATTGCCGGCATTGAAGAAGGTGTCCTGCTCATGAGCCGTCGCGAATGGACGCTCTGGATTCCCGCAACTCTCGCGGTGGCCGCGCTCGTGCACATGGCCGCACTCTACGCGTTACCGCGTCGCATCATGGCGCGCGCACTCGCGCGGATGGGTGCGCAGAACACGATGCATTTCGCCAAACGGCCGGACGAAACATCGCGCGTCGTGGTCAGACCGAGCCCGGACCTTCTCTATTCGGCGTGCCCGTTCGATTTGTCGAAGGGACCGTTGAAAATCACGGCGCACGTACCGCATTCGACCTATTGGTCGGTCTCCGGCTTCGACGCCGCGACCAACAATTTCTTCGTCCGCAACGACCAACAAATCCCCGGCGATTCAATCGAGATCATCACGCTGCGCCCCGGCATGCCGATCCCGACGCTCGACGCCGCGCCCGAGCGAGTCATCCTGTTCGCCCCGACGAACAAGGGTCTGTTCCTGATCCGCATCCTCATCAACGACGAAAAGGACCTACCCGCGCTCGACGCGCTGCGCCGCCAAGCCACTTGCGGGACCGTCGCCTCGCTCCCCAAGCCGCACTGACTCCAAAAAAACCCTGAGAGCAAAAGGGCGTCCTCGCCATTTTGCGATTTCTTTTCACCGGGTGCAGGGGTCACCCCTGCCGAAGGAAGCGTGAAACCCACCGCGGGTTTCACTACAATTCAACTGCAATGCGCATCCGCCCTCGATTCTTCATCGGCGTAGGCCTGATCGCCGTCGCGATCGGCTATCTCATCTTCAGCTCGATTCGCACCACCTCCGAGTACTACCTGACCGTCCCCGAAGTAGCCGCGCGCCAGAGTGAGCTTGGAGGACAGGCGATTCGCGTCGCCGGCCGCGTCAAGCCGGGCAATATCGGATGGGACCCGAATTCGCTGACCCTCAAATTTGAAATCGGGCCGCTTCCCGATATCGGTGCGGATGGCGAGCCGGTCAAACCGGTTTCCGCTGTGGCGGCCGATCCCGTATCGTTCCGCGTCGTAGCTGCCGGCGAGCCCAAGCCCGACATGTTCGCACCCGGCCGCGACGTAATCGTCGAGGGCAAGCTCACTCCCGACGGCGCGATCGCCGCGACCCAGGTCATGACGAGTTGCCCTTCCAAGTACAAGCCTAAGCAATCACAATAGCTGCCGGGTATTTTGATGCCGCAACTTGGCAACCTCGCGCTCGCGATCGCGCTGATTCTCGCCGTCTATTCCATCGTCGCGAATATTTACGGCGCGCGCCGCAATTTGCCCGATTTCGTCGTCAGCGCTCGCCACGCCGTCTGGGCGATGTGCGCGATGGTCACGATCGCGGTCGTCGTGCTGTGGGCTGCGCTGCTGCGCAGCGACTTCTCGCTCGAGTACGTCGCCGCATACTCGAGCACCACGCTCCCGACCGTTTACAAATTCACCTCGCTATGGGGCGGGCAGCAGGGATCGCTGCTGTTCTGGACCTGGCTGCTGTCGATCTTCACGTCGATCGCCGCGTTCCAGAATCGCCGCCGCAATCCGGACATCGCGCCGTATGCGCTCGCGGTGCTGGCCGGCGTCGCAATCTTTTTTCTGCTGATGCTGAACTTCGTCACGCGTCCATTCGACCTGCTCGCGACGGTTCCCGCTGAAGGCTCCGACCTGAATCCGCTGCTGCAGAACTACTGGATGGCGATACATCCGCCGTCGCTCTACACCGGTTACGTCAGCGCGACGGTGCCGTTCGCATTCGGCGCCGCCGCTCTCATCACCGGCAAACTCGACGACGGATGGATTCGCTCGACGCGCCGCTGGGCGATCTTTTCGTGGTTCTTTCTCACCCTCGGCAATATGTTCGGCGCGCGATGGGCCTACGAAGTGCTGGGTTGGGGCGGGTACTGGGCATGGGACCCGGTCGAGAACGCCGCCTTCATGCCGTGGCTCGTGATGACGGCGTACCTGCATTCGGTGATGATCCAGGAACGCAAGGACATGCTCAAAGTCTGGAACCTGTCGCTGATCGGGCTCGCATTCGGACTGACGCTGTTCGGCACCTTCATCACGCGCAGCGGCGTCATCTCGTCGGTGCATTCATTCACGCAATCCGGCCTCGGTCCATATTTTTTGAGCTTTCTGATAACCGTGACGCTGGCGTACACGGCACTTTTGATCTTTCGATCGAAGCAACTACGCAGCCCCGCCGAATTCGAATCGTACCTCTCGCGCGAGGCTGCGTTCCTGTTCAACAACCTGATGCTGGTGGGGATCGCGTTCGCGGTTTTCTGGGGCACGATCTTCCCGGTGCTGTCGGAAGCGGTGCGCGGTGTGAAAATCACGGTCGGACCTCCGTTCTTCAATCGCGTCAACGGACCGCTCGCGCTCGGCCTCGTGTTCCTGATGGGAATCGGGCCGCTGATCGCGTGGCGGCGCACGACGACCAGTAATCTGGTTCGCAGTTTCGCCGCGCCCGTCGTGATCGGCGTCGCCACCGGGATCGTCGCCGCCGTCGCCGGTATCCGCCAATGGTACGTGCTGACGGCTTTCTCGCTCGCCGCGTTCGTGATCGGCACCGTGCTCGTCGAGTTCCGCCGCGGGATGAACGCGCGCCGCCACATGGTTTCCGAGCCGCGCGCCAAGGCGCTCGTCAATCTCGTCGCCAAGAATAACCGCCGCTACGGCGGCTACATAATTCATATCGGCACGATCGTCGCCTTCGTCGGAATCGTCGGATCGTCGTTCTTCCGCACCGAAGTAAAAAAGAGCGTCCACCCCGGCGAGAGCTTCACGATTGGATCGTACACGCTGCGCTTTCAGGGGCTCGAGCAAACCGACACGCCGCATCTCGAGAGCGCGACCGCACTCGTCGAAGTGCTGCGCCCCGACGGCCGCGAGATCACCGTGATGACGCCGGCCAAGCTCTTCTACAAACGCCCGCAGCAACCCGCGACCAAGGTCGCAATCCGCTCGACGCCCGCGAGCGACCTCTATGTAGTCCTGGCGGGGATCGATGACGACGGTCAGACCGTAACCTTCGAAGTGTTTCTGACGCCGCTCGTCTTTTGGCTATGGGCCGGCGGCCTGATGATGGTGCTGGGCACGGTGGTCGTAATGTGGCCGAACGTGCGCGAGCGCGCCGCGATCGCAACCGCACTCAGCCGCTCATCAGCCGACCAGCGCGAACTCGCCGACCTCGGCGCACCCGGAGGCGACTGAATCCGTGCGCGCGAAACTTACACTCGCATCCTCGCTCGTATTCCTCATCGCAGCGATGTTCGTTTTTCTTTCTCCTGAACTAAAGGACGTTTCACGTGAAACATTCGCAGCGGAAAATCCAACGAATTCAGAGGTTTCCGAGGGTCTGACCTGCCAATGTGGCTGCGGATTGACGGTCGCCAACTGCAATATGCCGACCTGCGGCTTCTCGGTTCCGATGCGCCACGACATCGATCGCATGATCGGCGAGGGCAAGACGCGCGCGCAGATAATCGCCTTCTATCGGCATCAGTACGGCGAGAAAGTTTTGTCCGCGCCGACCACCGAGGGCTTCAATATGCTCGCGTGGACGATGCCGTTCATCGCGCTCGTTCTCGGCGGCGGCGCGATGGTATTCGCAGTCGGTCGATGGCATTCCAATCCGCCTACCGCTCCGTCGGAATCGAAGCCGGACGCGCAGCCGGCGTCATTCGATCCCGAACTCCGGCGCAAACTCGAAAAAGAACTCGAGGAGCGCAGATAGCCGGTGTTCATCCTCGCCGCCGCGCTGATCGTCGCCGGAGTCGCGCTGTTCGTCGCGGCTCCGCTCGGCATCGGGCTGGTTGGATCGCGAGCGAAATCGTCGGGTGAGCTTCAAGCCGAGCGCCACGAGCACGATCGCGCGCTGGCGGTGCAGGGGCTTCGCGAACTCGAGTTCGATCGCGAGATGGGCAAGCTGTCCGACGCCGACTACGACTCGATGCACAAGGCGCTCGAGGATCGCGCGCTGACCGCGATGGCGGCGATCGAGAAAATTCGCGACCAGGCTTTGAACGCGAAGAAACCGATCGTCACGCCGATGACGCCGCGCAAAATCGCGCCGGCGCCGCGCCGCATCGATCCGATACCGACCCTGGTCGTGCACAACGAACCGCCACGCCCGTCGCAGCAGCCGCCGACGCCAGCGCGCAAGATCGCTTTCTGTCCCCAATGTGGAATGCGCGCGGCGCCCGACTCGAAGTTCTGCGCGCAATGCGGCATCGCGATCAAACCGATTGGCGCCGCGATCGCCCGGTCCGAGTGATGTCGGCCCCGGTCGTCGAGACTCACAGCCTCGCCAAGACGTACGGTCCGATGCCGGTGCTCCGCGAAGTGGATCTGCAGCTTTTGCCGGGCGCAGGGTGTTTTGTGATTGGCGGAAACGGCGCGGGAAAATCCACGCTGCTGCGAATCCTCGCGGGACTCGAAGCGCCGAGCGCAGGCCGCGCGCTCGTCTTCGGACAGGACACGCGCAAACTCGCGGCGCGCTATCGACGGCGACTCGGCATGATCGCGCATCAGAGCTTCCTCTACCCGAACCTGACCGCGCGCGAGAATCTGGAATTTTATCGCCGAGCTGTATTCGCTCGCTGACCCGCATGCGTCCGCCGAGCATTGGCTGGAGCGCGTCGGACTGGCCGACGTTGCCGACGCTCGCCTGCGGACGTTCTCGCGCGGGATGGAACAACGGCTCGCGGCGGCGCGTGCGATGCTTCACGAGCCCGCGCTGATGCTGCTCGACGAGCCGTTTGCGTCGCTCGATCATAACGGCGCCGAAATTGTCGCATCGCTGATTCGTGCGGCGATCGATCGCGGCGCCGCGGTCATCGCGACGGCGCACGCGGTTCCCGAAATCGAAGGCATCGACTTTGCCGCTGTACGAAATCACGCGCGGCCGCCTGGTCGAGCACGCGCATAAGGAGGAGGTCCGGCTCGGCGGGCGCCTGCGCTCGCTGCTCGGCAGATAGACGTGTCCGGATTTGCCGCAGTGCTGCGCAAGGACCTGCGCCTCGAGCTTCGCAGCGGCGAGAGCACGCTGGCGCTGCTGGCGCTGTCGATGCTGGTGCTGGTGGTGCTGGTCTTCGCGCTCGATGCGGCGCGCGTGCGCAGCGTCGACGTCGCCGCGGGTGCGCTGTGGGTCGCGATGGTCTTCGCCGGGATGCTCGGTGCGAATCGCGCGCTGCTCGCCGAGCGCGACAACGGCGCGATTCGCGGCCTGCTGCTGAGCCCGCTCGATCCCGGCACGCTCTACGCCGCCAAGCTCGCCGCCGCGTTGATCTTCATGGCGGTGGCGGAAGTGGGCGCGGTAATCCTGATGGTGTTGTTCTTCAATCTCGAGTTCGACGCGTCGATCGCGCGCCTCGCGCCGATCCTCGCTCTCGGCGCTGTAGGATTCTCGGCTCTGGCGACGCTGCTTTCCGCAATCACCGGACGCACACGCGGCGGCGACATGCTATTGCCGATTCTCGCGGTGCCGATTTTCGTGCCCGCGCTGATTGCCGGCGTCAAGGCGAGTGCCGCCGCGTTGGCGGGCGCGCCGCTCGACTCGATGACAGACTGGCTCAAGATCATGATCGCCTTCGACGTGCTGTTCGTCACCGCCGGTTACCTGCTGTTCGAGCATGTGGTAGGTGAGGACTAGCTATTCAATGAACAACTCCGCGATTCGCATCGGACTCGGGTACACGACGCTGGCGCTGATGATCGCGGCGCTCTTCATGGTATTCGACTACGTACCGCCCGAGGCTGAGCAGGGAATCGCGCAGTTGATATTTTATTTTCACGTGCCGCTGGCGTGGGTCGCGTTCGCGTCGTTCGGGATTGTCGCGATCGCCGGAATATTTTATCTGTGGCTCGGCGATCAGCTCTGGGACGATCTCGGCTACGCCGCCGCGGAAACCGGGATGGTCTTCTGCACGTTGATGATTGTCGCCGGTTCGATTTGGGCCAAGCCGATTTGGGGCACGTGGTGGACGTGGGACTCGCGGCTGACGACCACCTTCATCCTGTGGCTGATGTACGTCGGCTACCTGATGTTGCGCGCGAGCGCCGACGACACGCCGCAAGTGGCGCGCTTCGGAGCGGTGCTTGGAATCGTCGCCGCGCTGGACGTGCCGATCGTGATCGCGTCGGTGCGGCTGTGGCGCACGATTCATCCGGCGGTGCTGGTTACGAAGCAGGGCGGCCATGGACTCGAGGATCCGCGGATGGTCGCGACGTTGCTGGTGTGCCTGGCCGCATTCACGGCGTTGTGGGCGTGGCTCCTGATGCTAAGATTCTCACAGTTGCGGACGCGAACCAGGATCGGCGCGCTGACGGTGAATATTGCGTTCGCCAACGCGGCCGCATCCGACAAGCAATTGATGGAACCGAGCTGATGGAACATTTGGGATACCTGTTCGCCGCGTACAGCATCATCTTCGCGGTGATTTTTCTGTACGTGATGTTCATCTGGCGTCGCCAGGCTGCGCTCGATGCGGAGCTGCGCACGCTTGAGGCGCGGATGGCTGCGTTGAACGAGCGATCGGCTGCCAGTACTTCGGAGCCGCGGACTGATATTTGACTGGCTAATCGAATAATAGTGAATCGATATAGTAACTGAGTATTCTGGATGGAATTTCGCGACTACTACAAAGTCCTCGGCGTTGATCGCAAAGCCGAGCGACGCCGAGATCAAGAGCGCCTACCGCAAGCTCGCCCGCAAGTTCCATCCCGACGTCAATCCGAACAACAAGGACGCCGAGCTCAAATTCAAGGAGCTCAACGAGGCCTACCAGGTAATCGGTGACGCCGAGAAGCGCAAGAAATACGACGAGCTCGGCGCCGACTGGGAGCATGGCGTGTCGCAGGAAGAGATGATGCGTCGATACGCGCGGCAGCAATCGGCGGCCGGCGCGGTGGCGGCGCAAGCGCAGACTTCGGCGGCGGCGGCGACTTCAGCGACTTCTTTTCGCAATTCTTCGGCGGCGGCGGTGGCGGCTTCGGACGCAGCGGCGCGCGGCGCGGGACCGCGTCCCGCGGATTTTCCGGCTTCGATTTCGATACGCAGCCGCCGCGCGCGCCCGACCTCCGCGCGGAAGTCGGGATTACTCTTCTCGATGCGGTCAAGGGCGCCAAGCGGCGGCTCGACCTCGTCGCCGAGGACGAATGCACTACCTGCGGCGGCAGCGGGATGATCGCGCGCGAGGAGAAACAGGGCAAGGCGCGGGTCATTCGATCGGCCGAGCCCTGTCCGACCTGCGGCGGCAGAGGCGTGATTCCCGCGCGGCGCACGCTCGAAGTGACAATCCCGGCGGGCGTGACCGACGGAACGCAGTTGCGATTGAAGGGGCAGGGTGGACGCGCGCCGCGGCCCGATCAGAATGGCGACCTCTTCCTGACGATCAGAATCGAACCGAACCCGGTCTTCGCGATTGCGGCTCGCGACCTGCGCGTCAGTCTGCCGGTGTGGGACTACGAGGCGGCGCTCGGTGCGGAGATCACCGCGCCGACGGTCGACGGGCGTGTGTCGCTTAAAATTCCGGCCGGCAGTCAGATCGGGACGCGTGATGCGGTCTGCGCGGGCGCGGACTGCCGGCGCGCGGCAAGGAGCCGGCCGGTGACCTGCTCTACGAGCTGAAGGTGCTCGCGCCGACGGACCTGAACGCCAAGGAACGCGCGCTCATGCAGGATTTGGCGACTAGCCAGAAGGATCGCGGCGTCCCTGATCCTCGCGCCGAACTGATGGCGTCGAAGTGATCGGGAGTTGAGAGCGATGGCGCGGCGCACATCAACCAGGAGCTCGACTCGCGGCGAAGTCGTGTTGATGAGCCGCAGCGTGTTCCGCTCGATCGCCGGAATCAGCGAGCGCGAGTTGGCGTCGTGGGAGCGCGAGGACCTGATTGCGCCGGTCCGTGTCGATCGAGTGCGCGGACGGCTCGAGGCGCTGTACGATCGCGAAGCATTGCGGCGGGTGCGCGTGATTCGTACGCTCGCCGACGAACTCGAGGTGAACATCGCGGGGATTGGCGTGATACTGCATCTGCTCGATCAGATGGCGCGGTGATTTTGCGGGACTGGCGTGGGCCGTGCTAAGTAACACGGGCTCATTCCGGCGTATTATTTCAGAAGGACGATGCGATGCTGTTCGTGATTATCGGCCATGACGGACCCGACGGCGCTGCGCTGCGGCCGAAGGTGAGGCCGGCTCATCTCGAAAATCTGCGGCCGCTGGTTCAGGCCGGCAAAGTGAAGATCGCGGGGCCATTCACCGACGGCACCGGCAGTCTTATCATTGTAGAGATGGAGAGCGAGGCTGAAGCGGTCGCGTTTGCGAACAGCGATCCGTACGTGACCAGCGGAGTGTTCGCGCGCGTCGAGGTCAAGCCGTTCCGGCAAGTGTTCCCGGAATAGGAAAAAAATAATGGCGGGAGCTTTATCCAGTTTAAAGATTGTCGAAGTTGGCGAGATGGTGTCGGCGCCGTATTGCAGCAAGCTGCTGGCGGACATGGGCGCGGAGGTCGTCAAGGTCGAGCGACCGCGCGTTGGCGATCGGGCGCGAACGCGTGGACCGTTCCCGGGAGACAAACCGAATCCCGAAACCAGCGGCTTGTTCCTTTATCTCAACACCAACAAACGCGGCGTCACGCTCGATATCACGCAGCCCGAAGGCTTCGAGATTCTTGAGAAGCTCGTCGCGGGCGCCGACATCCTGATTCACAACGTCACGCCGCCCGAGATGGATCGCGTCGGTCTCACGTACGATCGGATGCGGCGCGCGAATCCGAAATTGATCATGACGTCGATCCTGCCGTTCGGATTGACGGGTCCGTATCGCGACTACCGCGCTGAGGATTTGACGATCTGGTGCGCGGGCGGCGTGTGCGTACTGAACGGCGGCGGCCCCGAGCATCCCGAGTTGCCGCCGCTCAAGACCGCGGGACATCAGGCGGGATATCAGGGCGGAGTGCATGGCGCGACTGCGACGATCGCGGCGGCGTTCGCGCAACTGAGCGACGGCGCGGGGCAGCATATTGAGGTGTCGGTGCAGGAATCGGTCGCGTCGATTCTCGAGATGACCTTCGAGTACTGGCCGTACATGAAAATGATCGCGACCCGGCTCGGGCAGAAGCCGCTGCAGCCGGTCGAGACGATGCAGTGCAAGGACGGGTACATTTATCTTTGCTGCATCGAAGAGCATCAGTGGCGCAATTTCGTTGAGATCATGGGAAATCCCGAATGGGCGGAGATGGAGATTTTCAAGGATCGACTGGTGCGCGCGCTGAACTGGGACGCGCTCAGGCCGATGCTTGAGGAATGGGTCAGCCAGCAGACGGTGCTGGATTTGTATCGCAAGGCGCAGGCCAAGCGGGTGCCGTTCGCGCCGGTATCGACGATGGGCGACCTGCTCAACTCGGAGCATCTGAAGGCGCGCGGATTTTTCGTCGAGATCGCGCAGCCGGTCGCGGGCACGCATAAATATCCGGGCGCGCCGCTCAAGTTCGCGCGCACGCCGTGGGAAATTCGGTCGCCGGCGCCGACGCTGGGACAGCATAACGCGGAAATATTCGGCAAGCTCGGGATGTCGCAGGCGCGACTCGACGAACTCAAGCGCAAGGGTGTGATTTAGAAATGGCAAAGCCACCGCTGTCTGGAATTCGAGTTTGCGATTTCACCTGGGTCTGGGCGGGTCCGTATTGCACGCTGCAACTGGCGCATCTTGGGGCCGAGGTGATCAGGATCGAGACCAAGACGCGGCCGTGCGTCACTCGGATGCTGCCGCCGTGGCCCGACGGCGTGTTCAACAGCCTCAACAAGTCGGGCTACTTCAATCAATACAACCAGGGCAAGAAATCGCTGTCGCTGAATTTCAAGCATCCGGAAGCGAAGGAAGCGGCGTGGCGGCTGATCAAGAATAGCGACGTTGTGATTAACAACTTCGCGGCGGGCGTCCTCGAAAAAATGGGATTCGGTTACGAAGAGGTCAAGAAGGTAAATCCGAATGTAGTAATGATTACTCTGTCGGGTTACGGCGACACCGGGCCGTATAGTCATTACGTGGCGTACGGGCCGGCGCAGGTGCCTTTATCGGGATTATCGGCGCTGACTGGCTATAAGGGATTTCCGCCGATGCACGCTGGCTTCAGCTACGCCGACCCCAATGCGGGAGTGCATGGCGCGTTCGCGATAATCAGCGCGCTGTTCCATCGCAAGAAAACCGGCGAGGGACAATATATCGACATGAGTCAGTGGGAATGCGCGATGGACCTGCTGGCAGAAGGGATTCTCGAATACACGATGAACGGGCGCGAGCCGGAGCGCGTCGGGAATCGCGATCCGCTGATGGCGCCGCACGGGCTCTTCAAGTGCGTCGATCTGCCGGAGAAAATCCTCGACGTAACGATCGATCAATGGGTCGCAATAGTATGTGCGGACGACGCGGAATGGGCGCGACTGGCTAGTGCAATAGGTAAACCCGAACTAGCTAATGACGGGAAATTCAAGACGCTCGCGGCGCGCAAGCAGAACGAGGACGCGCTCGAAGCAATAGTCAGTGACTATACGTCCAGACGAAAAGTCGCCGATGTGGTCAAGGCTTTGCAGGCGGCGAACGTCGCGGCGGGAGCTTGCGCCGATAGCAAGTACCTATCGGAAGATCCTCACCTGACAGAGCGCGAATATTTCGTCTATCGAGAGCATCCGGAAGTGGGTAAACGCCAGCATTGCGGGATTCCATGGCGGATGAGCGGGACGGCGTGCGAAGTGAAAGCGGCGGCGCCCGTGCTCGGGCAGCATACTGATGAAGTGATGACCGGATTGCTCGGATACAGCGCGGCGGAGGTCGATGCCCTACGAGCGAAGGGCGCACTGGATTGAGGTTCTAGATCAAATGCGGACGCTGAAAGTGTTGATCGACGGGCTGGCGTTTCCTGAAGGGCCGCGATGGCATGATGGGAGATTCGTTTTCTCCGACATGCATGCGCATCAGGTGGTCGCGGTCGATATGGCGGGCAAGCGCGAAGTCGTTTGCGAGGTGCCGAATCGGCCTTCGGGGCTTGGATGGCTGCCTGACGGGCGGATGCTCGTGGTGTCGATGACGGATCGGAAGTTGATGCGTCTCGATCGCGACGGGCTGAAGACGGTGGCCGACATGAGCAAGCTCGCGCCGTTTGATTGCAACGATATGGTGGTCGATGCGCGCGGGCGCGCGTACGTCGGCAACTTTGGATTCGATCTGCACAAGAACGAAACGCCGCGCGGGACGACGCTGGTGATGGTCTCGCCGGACGGCGTCGCGAGTGTCGCTGCCGACGATATGATGTTCCCGAACGGGATGGTGATCACTCCGGACGGAAAGACGCTCGATCGTTGGTGAGACGTTTGGGCGGCGGCTGACCGCGTTCGACATCGGTGCGGATGGATCGCTGCGCGAATCGGCGCGTGTGGGCGGATTTGGGAACCAGCTTGCCTGATGGAATCTGCCTGGATGCCGAGAACGCGATCTGGGTGGCATGTCCGACGGCATCTGAAGTGATTCGCGTGAAGCAGGGCGGAGAGGTTGTCGAGCGGATCAAGGTTGAGACGGACGCCTTCGCGTGCATGCTGGGCGGTCCCGACGGGCGGACGCTGTTTGTTGCGACAGCGCCGAATTCCGATCCTGAAAAATGTCGCGCGACGCGCGGCGGGAGAATCGAAACTACGCAAGTCGAAGTGCCGCGCGCGGGACTGCCATGAGAGCCACTGGCGTGAGCCATGACCGCATGGCGTAATAAACTCCGATGAGTGTTAACGGACACAACGAAAGCGAGAATTTTCGCGCGCGGCGCAAGCGCATGATGGAGTGCATCGCGCCAGGTGCGACTGCGATCATGCCGAGCGCGCCTATATCCGTGCGTTCGGGCGACGTCGAGTTCGTTTATCGGCAGGACAGCGACTTCTACTACCTGACCGGTTTCGCCGAGCCGGAATCGGTCGCGCTGCTATCGCCGGGACATCCTGACGGCGAGTTCGTGATGTTCGTGCGGCCGCGCGACAAGGAGCGCGAGACGTGGACCGGCCGACGCGCGGGAATCGAAGGCGCGATCATCGAGTACGGCGCGGACAAGGCTTACGTGATCGACGAGCTCGAAAAGATTCTGCCGCGCTATCTGGAAAAGAGCGAACGCGTGCATTACCCGCTCGGGCTGAACGAGAAGATGGATGAGCGGGTGATGAAGCTGATTCGATGGGCGCAGTCGATGCGGCCGCGAATCGGAATGGGGCCGTCGTCGATAATCGATCCGCGCGACATCGTTCATGAGGCGCGGCTCAAGAAGGAGCCGGCGGAACTCGAGGCGATGCGGCGCGCGATGGCGATTTCGGCCGATGCGCACAAGCGCGCGATGTTGAAGTCGCGCGGCGGCATGCGCGAATGGCAGATCGAGGCGGAAGTCGATTACACGTTTCGATCGCAGGGCGCGGCCGGGCCGAGCTATCCGTCGATCATCGCGTCGGGACCCAACGCGGCGACTTTGCACTACATCAACAATGATCGCGAGATGCGCACTGGCGAGCTGCTGCTGATCGACGCCGGCGCGGAGTACGATTTTTACGCGGCGGATATCACGCGCACGTCGCCGATTGGTGCGCGCTTCACGGGCTTGCAGCGCAGTCTGTACGAAGTGGTGCTCGACGCGCAGCTCAAGGCGATCGACACGATCAAGCCGGGCGCGCATTTCGACGATGCGCACGAAGCGGCTCTGCGCGTGTTGGTTGATGGCATGCGGCAGCTCGGAATCCTGCGTGGCACGGCCGAGGAAATAATCGAGAAGGGCGCGTATCGGCGCTATTACATGCATCGCACGAGTCACTGGCTCGGGATGGACGTGCATGACGTGGGACTTTACCGGGTGGACGGCGCGTCGCGAGTGCTCGAGCCGGGGATGGTGCTCACAGTAGAGCCGGGGCTGTACATCGCGCCCGACGACGACGAAGTTCCGGACAGTTTTCGCGGGGTCGGTATTCGAATCGAAGACGACGTGCTGGTGACCGCGGACGGCCACGAAGTGATGACCGCGGCGACACCGAAAACGATCGCGGACGTCGAAGCACTGACTACTGCGCAGTAGTCAATTCAATAGCAATCGCGTCGCGCTCACGTGCGCGCGGTTACAACTCGAGCGCGCTCGCGCTGCCGACGATTGTTTTCGTGCCGTCGGCCTTGTCGCACCAGACTTCAACTTCGGCGCGCGAGCGTTTGCCTTCGGGGTGACGCTCGACGATCAGACCTTTGGGGCCCGTCGTGTCATTGCCCCACACGACGTTGACGAGCCGCAGATCCATCTTGCCGCCGTAGAGGAAGCCGAGGCCGAAGCGCTTCGTCATCATTTCGGCGACCAGGCAGACCGAAAGCATCCCCTGCACGACGATTTCCGGGAAGCCTAGCTCGACGGCCTTTTGCTTGTCGTTGTGGTAATTGTGCACCGGCCCTGAGAACGCCATGCACATTTCTTCGCTGATCCTGCGCATCGGCGCGTCGATCGGATCGCCACCTCGCTCGCCGATTTTGAATGAGCGCGACGAATCTTTCTCGCGCGACTTGTCGACCACAAAGCCCTGCTTCGTTTGTTCCGGGAGCAGGAAGCTCTGATGGGTGCGGCTGCGCGAGACGATTTGTCCCGAAGCGTTGCTGACCAGGACTTCGTTCACGACGTACTCGCGATCGCGCTTGACGTAGCGGTCGACGATGACGGCGCGAGTCGTAAGCCGCTCGCCGACCATCACGGGCGCGAAGATGCTCCATTCCTGGCGCGCATGGAGGTTGCCGTAGATGTTCGGCAGATACCAACCGAGCGTTTGATAAACGGCGCTGTGAAGAATCAGCGCGGGCGCGACGGCGCCGCCGAGCGGGGACGGCCCGCGATACCATGGATTGTCGTCGCCGGTGCCGGCGATGTAAGTCGCAATCAGATCAGGCGTGATGTCGTAGGTGACGCCGCCGAAGTCGCGCCCGACATAAACTTCTTTGCGATCGAAAATTTCACTGGTCATCGTGATTCCTGCAAGGCGCTAATTTTTCTGTTTGGTTTTGATGCGATCGTTGAACTTGGCCGCGTCGATTACCGCGCGTCGATGGGTCCCAGAGCCGATCTGCTCGACTTCATCGAAGGCGCTCACCGAAAATTCGAGGCGCCGGCCTTCGACCTTGGTGACTTCTGCTTCGGCGCGCGCGCGATGGCCCGGCGGAGTCGCCGCGGTGTGACTGACTTCGATCGACATACCGACGGAGCTTTCACCAGCGTCGAGAAACGGCTTGATCGCTTCGATAGCAGCCTGCTCCATCATCGCAACCATCGTTGGCGTGGACAAAACCGCGGCCAGCGACGGGTCAAGATGGCTAGCCAGGTCGGCGGGGGCGACGATCTTTGCGTGAGTACCTTTCGTTCCGATGGGGATTGGTTTCATAGCGTCAAAGTACCGTCGTCAAGATCTGGATCGAGAGCGCGACACACACGAACATTCCGATCGTAAAAAAAATTGTCCGCCATGGTTGCCAGCCGTTCAGGTACGCGATCGTGTGCAGAATCCGCGCGACGATGAAGATAGTAAAATAGATGAACGCGCCTTCGGGCCAGCATCCGAGCGTGACGTAGATCAGTCCGAGGAACAGGAAAATCGGAATGTTCTCCACGTCGTTGCGCCAGCACATCGCGGCGCGCTTGACGATCGGTGCTTCATCCGGCACCGGCGGCGCGTGTGCGAAGAAGCGCGCGTCTTCAGCCGTCACAAATGCTTTTGCGTTCACGCGCCCGATGCCCTGGACGATTGAGTTCGCGAACATCTTGAAAAACAGGATCACGGTCGTCAGCGCATAGAATTGATACTCGGTCATCGGCGGCTATCTCCTCAGGCCCATTGCGTCGAGCTTCTTGACGATCCACTCGATGCGATCGTTGCCCCAAAACGGTTCTCCGTCGACGATGAAGGTCGGCACGCCGAAGACACCGTCGCGATCGCCCGCGGCGAATGCCTCCGACAGTTCGCGCGGACCGTCGTGAGCGGCGTAGCGATGGAACGCCGTCGGCGTCGAGTCCGGTTTCTTTCATCACCGCGGCGAGCGCACCGGGATTCTCGATGTCGAGTTCGCGTTTGAAGAAGCGCTCGAAGACGCGGTCCGAGTAAGGTCGGAAGAGCCCGTGATGGTCGGCGAACATCCCGGACATCAATGAAAGTTTCGAGTCGAAGATCTTCTGCGGTCCGCGAATGATCATGCCGCGCGCGTTCGCGTACCGGCGGGCGTCGAGGTACAGGTAGCGGACCTTGCGCCATTCGCGTTCCGGCCGTTCCTCGACTTCGCCACCGAAAGCTGCCGCGGACGTTCGAGTTCGTGCGGAATGTAATGCAGGCGCACGCGATGCGATTCCATCAGTGCATACGCAGGATGCATCGCGAGATATGCGAAGGGGCTCTTGTAATCGTAGTAGAGCTTGATGGTCAGGAGGTCGTCAGCCATGGCTGAGGATTTAGCATCACCGGCTCCAGACAGAAAGTCGGGCCATAGTCGGGCGACTACTCGCTTTTAAATAGGAATTAAAGTTGGTCAACGCGCGCTCCAATCGCAATACGAGTATTCCCTGTGGCGTAGAACGGTTTATGAGCAGTCAATGAGTAGTAATTGGTATCTATAGTCGAAAAGATAGTCTGTAGTGCGTTTGACTTAAGCATGGGTCATTTAGTAAATCGGAGTAGGCATGACTGAGTAATGGGATTACTCATTTGGCGAATTTTTATACTATCAAGTAGGTATTCATAACATAGTCAGTAGTATTTTCTACAATAAGTAAAAGCGCCTCGGGAACGCCGCAGGAAATGCGCTTTCACGCACGGAGGACACCCGAGATGATGGACCTGATGAGAAACTTGCATGTGAGGATTGAGTCCTTCGCCCGCGGTCAGACGATGGCTGAGTATGTGCTGATCGTCGCCGCGATCGCGGTGCTCTGCTTTGCCGGTTACAACACGACCGGCACCACTATCAAAACCTTGGTGACCAACATCGACACGCAGATGTAGGGACCCGGTCGAGGAACAACGCCTCTAGATCAGCGGCTCGTGGATTGCCTCGGCCGCTTCGGCCGCCGGTTGCTTGCGATGCGGGTCGGCGCCGAGTACCAGCGCCAGCACGCCGCTGACTGAAATCAGAATGCCGACGACCTCGCGAGTCGTTGCACGCTCGCCCAGAAACATCACCGCGAACAAAATAGACAGTATCGGGATGCCGGGGACGACCAGCGCCGTCGTCCACGCCAGCGAGAGGCGTTTGATCGCGCCATACCAGGTGAGCCCGCCCAGAAAATAGATGAAGAAGCCGGTGACCAGAACCACGCCGAGCGAAACCGGGTCGGCGAGCTGCACCAGCGACTCGCGGCGGAACACGAGCAGCATCGCGCTCAGCACAATCGCCGCGTAGATAAATCGCCCTCCGATGATCGCGGTGGGGGTCAGCGGTGGCATCAGCTTGAGACCGATCACGTGCGACGTCTGCCAGAACAAGGGAGTCGCGAAGATGATTGCCGATGCCCACAACGGCGAAAACGATCCGCCGCCGGCGAACACTGAACCGATGCCGACGAGGATCGCGGCGGTAGCGAGTATTTGGCGTGCGGAGGGGCGTTCGCCAACAAAGATGGTGGAAAGAATCAACGAGTACACCGGTTCGGTTTGCATCAGCAGAACTCCTGCGACAGCGCCGATGCGGGTGAGTCCGTACGTGACAGTTAGACTCGTCATCACAGTTCCTGCGAATGCCACGCCAAACAGGCGGGAGCGGTAGCGTCGGTCGAAGACCAGGCTCAACTCGCCGGTGTAGAGAAGGAGCGCGATTGTAAAGAGCGCAGCGAAAACCACCGAGCCCGTGCAGAAGAGCAGTGGATCGAGATGAAGCGCGCCCCATCGCGTGATGACCGGCTGGCCAGCGCCCAGGATTGTGTTGATGATGCAGCACGCAAGCCCGACCTGAAAGGCGCGGGCACGGTGAGCCGTTTGGCCGGCCCCCGCCTTAGCGACCGGCGGAATAGAACCCGCCGAAGTATCAGTCCGCATCGTCTCGCCTACGCTCGCGCCACCGCAACCGCGATTACGAGTGCAGCCAGCGCAATCCGATAAATCGCGAAGGACCGGTAGCTATGGGTTCGCACGTAGCTCAACAGCCACACGATTGCGATCAGCCCGAACACTGCAGAAGCCGCGAAGCCC
This sequence comes from uncultured delta proteobacterium, assembly GCA_963814715.1. Lineage (GTDB taxonomy): Bacteria > Desulfobacterota > Binatia > Binatales > Binataceae > Binatus. Next base: position 827,079 of record CAWFDW010000002.1, on the reverse strand, counting down.
CATCCAAGCTGCGGGGTAAGGCCCGAGTGGAAGAATTTACGTGATTCGATCAGTCCGGCGCCCGCGATGATCGGCGTCGCCATCAGGAAGGAGAAATTTGCGGCGTCGGCGCGTTCGATACCGAGGAAGCGGGCGGTGGTAATAGTGGCGCCGGAGCGCGAGACACCTGGAATGATCGCGAGTGCCTGGCTCAGGCCGATAAAGATGGCATCGAGGAAGGTAAGGTGGCGCATTTGGCGCTTTTTCGACCCAATCGCGTCAGCAGCCCACAAAAGTACCCCCATCGTAGCCAGCGTGACTGCGATCAGACGCGGATCCCGGAACCTCGTCTCGGCCTGCTTCTCGAGCAAGACGCCGATGATCGCGCCCGGCACCGATGCGACTATCAACAGAAACAGCAACCGCCGCTGGGCGCGGTTACCGTTCACGAGCGACATCACCATGTCGAGCCATTCGCGCCAGTAGAAAATCAGCAGCGCCAGCAAGGTTCCGAGATGAAGGACGACGTCGAATGCCAGACCGGGGTCCTGTTGCCATTTGAGCAGCCACGGGACCAGTATCAGATGGGCCGAGCTGGAAACCGGCAGAAACTCGGTCAATCCTTGCACGATGCCGAGAACGATAGCCTGAAGGACAGAAAACATAATATTTCCGGATACTTAGGCTTATTTAGCCGTTTTCGTGCAGATTTGTCCCGAGCGAGACAGATGCCAAAGAAACTTACTTGTAGGTGAAAACATGTCTAAGATGCTCCTTGACCGCGCCGGTACTTGGTCTAGAATTGGTTCCTGCCAGTTGAGAGTAAATGCGGGTAGCGGGAGGCGTTATTGCCTATGAATCGAAATGCGAGAGGCAAGGTAATTCCATTACGGGAGATGAGCGTGGTCGATTCCGACGGTGGGCCCGACCAGTCTGGAGTTTGGGACGATATTAACCCGGGCGAACCGCGTCCGTTTCCGGTCGTTACGACATTGCCACGACTGCCGGTGATGATTCCCGACGAGATTCTGGATTACTACGGCTGGGTCTTTTGCCAAGGTGGATTCCTTAATCTTCAGATGACGTTCGAGCAGTTCCTGGCTGTGGTCGCAGCCGTGAGTCCCGCGGGACTGAGCCCCGAATACGATGCAAGCGAGGCATCGTACCCTAACGACTGATCCACCGCGATAGGCGGATCATTTCGATGCCCGCCCGGGGCGCATTCGGGGCGGGCATCGATTTTTTTTGAGCCACCGGTCTTCACAACGTCGCTTGTTCTGGCGCGCCTCAATTGTCCCCGGCGGCACCTTTCTGCGACTCGCCCAGCAACGTGTTCCTGACCCAGATACTTGGCAGACCGGCGCCATCGGTCGGTGATTTGAGTCCATTGTCCTGCGCGATTTGTCGCCAGTTGTCCGCGCTGCCGGTGGCACGCTTCGCTAGTCCCTGAAGGTCCTCGTTGGGCAGTAGAGCGTAGTTCACGCCTCCCTCCCTGGGAGTGCCGCCCGACGGTGGGAATTGCGCGGCGAGCTGGTCCATTTTGTTGAACAGGTTAAGCCGTCCCGTCGCAGTGTACTTGCCAATGTCTTCGTCGGGTATGTCCTGGGTCCGCACATTGACGACCACCCTCGAGCTGCGCGCGGTCAATGGCACAACTTCAATTTCATAGCGATACTGCGCATGCTTACCGACGAGACTGCCGAGCGCGCCGCTGCCGACGTCGGCATCCTTCCACAGGGTGACGAGGTGATCGTCGGGCTTGACCTCGAACAGGATGCCGTCGCTGCGGAGCACGTCCTGGGTTAGAAGAAATGAATCATGGGCGGTGTAGGGCAGGTCATGCTGCTCGCCCACGGCGGCACTGGGGTCGGCCTTGACGGCGTAGGAGCAGCCCGCCACGAGCAGCATCGAGAGGACAATCGCGATTTTTGGAAATTGCCGAAACACAATCCGCGCCGAACCCATCACAACCACCAAGGAAACCATGAGAGTCTCATCTCCGCAAGAAGAATCGGCGCCGTTGGCCGTGCGTGCGATTGAGATTGCACGGCAGGCCCGCAGACGCTAATCAAATATACCCTTATGACGGAAGCAGAAAACAAAACACCGCGCCACGTGATGGCCGTGGTCGGCGGCGCGACTGCCGGTTCGGAAATCGCCCGAATCCTCGCGGAGCGCGGCGCGCTGGTAGTTGTGTTCGAGCAGAATCCTCGCCCCTACGGAAAGATCGAAGACGGGCTGCCGCGATGGCACGTCAAGCAGCGCAAGGACGAGTACGAGGAAATCAACAAGCGCCTCGACCATCCCAATATCGAATACGTGCCGATGACCCGGATGGGCCGCGAACTCGAGTTCGACCAACTGCGGACCGCATGGGGCCTCAGCGGAATCGTGCTGACCCATGGCGCGTGGAAGGATCGCGCGTTTCCGGTCGAGGGTGCGGACGAGTTCATCGATCGCGGGTTGGTCTATCAGAACAAGCTCATCTACTGGTTCAATCATTACCTGGAAAAAAATTACGACGGCCCGCGCTACGAACTGACTCCCGGCGCGATCGTCGCGGGCGGCGGACTCGCGTCGATCGACGTGGTCAAAGTACTGCAAATCGAGATGACGCTGGCGGCCCTGAAAGCGCGCGGCATCGCGACCGACATGCTCGCGCTCGAGCGCGAAGGAATCGAGCCGGTGCTGAATGCGAGCGGGCTCAAATACGCCGACCTCGGCGTCGCGCCGTGCAAGTTGTACTACCGCCGCCGCGTGCTCGACATGCCGTTGTCGGACATTCCGCCCGACGCGCCGGCCAAGCGGGCTGACGCGCTAAGATCGGCGCGCGCGAAGATCCTGGAAAAGGCGCAACGCAAGTTCCTCTTCGAGTTCCAGGAACTGCGCGCACCGAGCGGAGTGATTGTCGAGGACGGCGCGATGGCTGGGGTGATCTATAGCCGCACCGAAGTCGCCGACGGACAAGTGAAAATCGTGCAGGAAGCGGCCGAGTCGGCACGCGCCAAGTTGACGATCAGCTCGATCGGCAGTATCCCCGAGCCGATCCCCGGAATTGCGCAGAAGGGCGAGGTCTACACCTACGTCGATCAGAAGATCGGCCTGCTGATGGACGGCCCGACCGCCGTGTTCGCGGCCGGCAACGTGCTGACCGGCAAGGGCAATATCAAGGACTCGCTTGACAGTGGAACCGAGATTGGAACGCGCGTCGCGGAGGCATACCTGGGCCTGTCGGGCGAGGAAGTGAAGATTGCGGAAGGTGCGCGCAAGGAAGCGGCGGCGTCAGGCGAGAAGATCGCGGGCGCGATGAGCGCGCGACAGAAAATCGCGCCGGAGGGCGTCGCGAGCCTGTTGCGCCGCGTCCGCGAACGCCAGAACGCAGTCGGCTACGAGGGCAACTACCGCGCCTGGATCGCCAAGGTCACCCCAGCCGATTTGCACTAGAGATCGCGTCAGGTTTCTTTTTTTCTTTAATACATGGGTGCAGGGGGCACCCCTGCCCAAGGAAGTTTGAAACCCACGGCGGGTTTCAAATTAGACTTCTTCTTCAGCTTTTGCCTCGGCGCGTTCGCGACTGTAGGCTCATTTTCGATGACGACAACGGAGGTGCGGTGTGGACGAACTCAAGCGAACTGACCCGGAAATATTTGACCTCATAAAACAGGAAGAGCGATACGAGATCGATTCCGTTCGGCTGATCGCGTCGGAGAATTACGTCTCGAAAGCGGTGCTCGAGGCGACCGGCTCGGTTCTCACCAACAAATACTCCGAAGGCTACCCCGGACGCCGCTACTACGAGGGTCAGCGCAACATCGATCAGATCGAAGAGCTGGCGGTGAACCGCGCCAAGGCGCTGTTCAACGTCGATCACGCCAACGTGCAGCCGTATTCGGGATCGCCCGCAAACGTCGCGATATATCTCGCGCTGCTCAAGCCCGGCGACACGATCATGGGCCTCATGCTTCCGCACGGCGGGCATCTGTCGCACGGATGGCCGGTGAGTATCACGGGCACATTCTGGAAGTCGGCGCAGTACGTGGTCGATCGCGAAAGTCACGTCATCGATTTCGATCAGGTCCGCGCGATGGCGCGAAAGGAGCGGCCGAAAATAATCGTGACCGGCGGCACCGCGTATCCGCGGCTGTGGGACTTCAAGAGTTTCAGCGAGATCGCAAAAGAAGTCGGCGCGCTGCTGCTCGCCGACATTTCACATGTCGCGGGACTGATCGTCGGCGGCGTGCATCCGAGTCCCGTGCCGTACGCCGACGTGATCATGACGACCACGCACAAGACTCTGCGCGGTCCGCGCGGCGCGATGATCATGTGCCGCAACGAATACGCCGAAGCGATCGACAAGGCGGTATTCCCCGGCTTGCAGGGCGGTCCGCACAATCACACCACTGCGGCGATCGCCGTCGCGCTGAAGGAAGCGTCGACGCCGGAGTTCAAAGAGTACGCAAAAAAAGTGGTGCAGCAACGCCAAGACGCTCGCCGACGAGCTGCTCGCGCGCGGCTTCAGCCTCGTCTCGGGCGGCACCGACAATCATCTGATCCTGGTCGATCTGACGAACAAGAAAGTGATCGGCAAGAAAGGCGCGAAGGCGCTCGACGCGGCCGGAATCGTCTGCAACTACAACACCGTCCCTTACGATCCGCGCAAACCGTTCAGTCCGAGCGGCCTTCGCCTCGGCACACCGGCGGTAACCTCGCGCGGGATGGGCGACGCGGAGATGCGCCAGATCGGGAAATTCATGGACGAGGCGATCGCGCACGCCGGCGACGAGACGGCCCTGAAACGCATCGCAGCCGCAGTCACCGAGATGTGCCGCAAATTCCCCGCGCCGGGAATCGCGATAACCCATTAGAGACCCCTCGTTGCTGCATTAGGCGATACGCCGTGGTATGTATCCTCGCGGTCTTATCCCGGGGAGGATTTCACGGCAATGAATTATTTTACGAGAACTCTGTCAGTACTCGCGTCGAGTTTGTTAGCGGCATTTCTGATTGTGGCCCCCTATGGAGCCGCGAGTGCCCAGGACTCGAATGACGAGGATGAATCGCAGCAGCCGGACACCTCAGTCCCGAATATCGCGGGATGCTGGCAGGGCAACGCCTTCAACGACAGCCAGGGCGAAACCAGCATCTTGTTTTTCTTCCAGCAGGCTGGAAAAAAACTAGACAAGAAACATAGCACCATCGACCTCGAGCCCGCGGTATCCACTCAGGGACCGATTATGGGTAAGGTCTTGCGCACTAAATTCAGATTCAAAGGCAAGATGAGCAACGGGTGCGGTATTAACGGCAACGGATTCTTTCAGGATGACGGCACCCTTGACGGAACGTATCACTACAGCGGCCCTAAATGCATCGACAAGGGAATCACCGGCGGCGAATTCTCGAAGGTAACGTTCTTAGGCGCGTCCTGTCCATAACGCGATAGACTCCCATGGCAAAAGTAAAAATTGAACGCGGCCTGAATCTCGGGATGCCGTACACGCCTGACATGCAGGACGGCGGCAAGCGGCCCGAGCCGACATGGAGCACGATTCGCGATCAGGTGCGCGAGGCCGACGCGCTCGGCTACGACACGATCCTCGCGGTCGAAACGCAGCACGACCCGTATCTCGAACTGGCAGTAGCGGCGCAGGAGCCGTCGAAGATCGAACTCGCGACCGGCATCGCGCTCGCCTACACCAAGAGTCCGGTCGCGACTGCGTACACCGCGTGGGATTTGCAGCGGATGAGCGGCGGACGGCTGAACCTCGGACTTGGATCGCAGGTCAAAGGCCATGTGACGCGGCGCTTCGGGATGCCGTGGTCGAAGCCCGCGCAGCGGATGAAAGACTACGTCGGCGCGATGCGCGCGTGCTGGCGCACCTGGCAGACTCGCGAGCCGTTCAACTTTCAGAGCGAGCATTACAATCTCTCGCTGATGACGCCGAACTTCGCGCCGCCACCGCAATCGAATCCGCACATCCCGGTGCTGATTGCCGCGGTGCAGGAGCGGATGCTGCAAGTTGCGGGTGAAGTCTGCGACGGCGTCCGCCTGCACGGAATCGTCACGCGGAAGTATCTCGATCAGATCGCGTTCCCGAATCTGAAAAAAGGCTTCGACAAGTCAGGCCGGCCGGCCGCTGAATGGAGCAATTTTCAAATCGGCGGCGGCGGCTTTCTATGCGCCGCAAAAGACAAGGACTCGCTCGCGCGCGCCGTCAACGGAATGAAATCGACGATCGCGTTTTACGGATCGACCCGCTCGTACCGCTCGAGCTTCGAAATCGACGGATGGGGCGACACGGCCGACCAGTTGCACAAATTGTCCGTGCAACAGAAATGGCCCGAGATGGCCAAGCTCGTGACCGACGAAATGGTCCACGCGTTCGCGGCAGTCGGCACCTACGACGAGATCGCGGGAGTCATCAAGAAACGCTTCGCCGGAGTGAACCGCCTCTCATTCGACATGCCCGTTAAGAACGATCACGATCGCGGCGTGCTGAAGGAGATCATCCAGGACCTGAAGCGTTCCGCTCTCGAAAAGTTCTACAGGGACGAAGTCCGCATCCTTTCTTAATACCAAGGTGCAGGGCTTAGCCCTGCCGAGGAAGCGTGAAACCCACCGCGGGTTTCACATTAATAAGTGATTTGCCCTTCCCCAACGCGGGCGGCGGGTTGATGTCGGACCACAGCCGCCGCATCAACTCGATATGCGTCTCGACGGCCCACAGTGTCTCCGCCGCGGCGCTCTCGGGGATCGCGCGGAAGATCGAACCGGCGCTCGAGTCGCCGTGATCCTTGTCGACCTTGACGTGAACGCTGAAGAACAGCAGCGCGTCGTCGGAGAGTTTGTAGTGTCGGCTGAGTCCGTCGATCACGCGGACGTAAGCGTCGGGATTGAAGAGCTCGGAGCCGAGGCTGATGCCGGCGAGCGTCACGTACCACGGCTTCGATTCGGCCAGCCAGTACATCCAATGCATCATCGCGGTCGCGTCGGCGGTCATACTCGCGTTGAGCAATTCGGTGCGCGGGATTCCGATCGCCTCGCCGAATTCGAGATAGAGTTCCGGATGCGATCGGTTGGCGCCGGAGACGCGGCCGAGTTCTTCTTCGATCAGATTCTCGACGATCGCCTTGCGTGCCGGAAAGTCGTCGCACTTCGCGTAGATGAGTCCGAGGATGTTCGCGTTGTGCGCCTTGTTGCCGATGAAGAGCTGCGTCGCCCAATGTCGAAGCTGCGCTTGTGACAGTTCGCCGCGCTCAATCTTCTCGATAGTCGGATGAGACCGAAGCGTCCGATTGTTGCGCTCGAGTCTTTCGATCAGGCTTTTGAGCTGGCGGGTTCCTTTTTCGACATCCATGATTCAATTCCCTCGTGGCGCATCGGCTCCGGAAGCCAACGCGGCGCGTTCGGCAGCGAGTTTTGCGGCGATATCTCTTCGCAGTTCGGACTTTCTAATCTTGCCGACGTTGGTCAGCGGCAATTCGCGCGACGATTTCGATTCGTTCGGGCCATTTGAATTGCGCGACGCCGCGAGCGGCGAGAAACTCGCGTATCGCGGAGAGCGCGAGAGTCTCTCCATCGCGCAGAGACAAATAGGCGCACGCTCGCTCGCCGAGAATCGTCATCGGGCATCGCAACGACCGCGGCAGCGACAGATCGCAGGATGCGCAATCAGGTGCGCTTCGATTTCCTCGGCGTTGATCTTTTCGCCGCCGCGATTGATCAGGTCTTTGATTCTTCCCTCGACGACGAGATTTCCGGACGGGTCGAGCCGCACCAGGTCGCCGGTGCGATAGAATCCATCGGCAGTGAACGCGTCTCGATTGCGCTCCGGGGCGCGGAAGTAGCCGCGAATCGTGTAGGGTCCGCGACACCATAGTTCGCCAACCGCGCCGGTCGCGACGTCGATTCCGTCGGAGTTGACGATCCGGATCTCGTCGGCTGGCGAGAGCGGTCGGCCCTTGCGTCGCGAACGCGACCTCTTCGCGTTCGTCGAGGCGCGTGTAGCAGAGTAGTCCTTCCGCCATCCCGAGAACCTGTTGCACGATCGAGATGCGGGAAGGCGCGCTTGAGCGCACGATGCAGTTGGCTCCTGGAGCCGTTGTCCGCCGACCGTGATTACGCGTAGCGACGCGAGTGTGGCCCGTGAAGATCTGCGGAAGGTCAAGCAGTGCGATCGCGAGCGCTGGAACGCATGGCAGGTGAGTTATCTGTTCGCGCTCGATGACATTCGCGAGATCGACGGCCTTGGTCGACTGAGCGAAGATAGTTTGCGCGCCGATCAGCAGCGCGCCGAGCAGTCCGGGGCACGCCAGCGGAAAGTTGTGCTCAGCTGGGAAGAGCAATCAGGATGCGGGAGTCCGGTCGTGAGACCCGTCGCGACCGCGGATTCGCGCGCGTTGTACAGATAGTCGGTGTGGGTGCGCGGGATCAGCTTCGGCATCCCGGTCGTGCCGCCGGACAGCAGGAACAGCGCGACGTCGAATGGATCGCCGGCGCACGATCCAATCGGGCGCGGCGAGTCGCCATGCTCACGCATCGAGACGCATCCGACGGCCGGTGTCTGTTGAAAGAATGAGGCGAGGTTTCAATTCGCGGGCAAGGGCGGCGTGATCGAATCCGCGATATTCAGGAGCGATCGCGATTGCCTTCGCGTCGGAGATCGACAGGAGATATTCGAGCTCGACTTTGCGAAAGGCCGGCAGCGCCATAACGGGAATCGCGCCGAGTTCGAGACACGCGATAGTCAAAGTCGCGAATTCGATGCAATTGGGAAGCTGGATGATAATGCGGTCGTTGCGCTCGATCCCATTGCGAGAGAGGAGGGCGGCGAGGTTTCCAGCTTCAGCGATCAGCTCCCGGAAGCTGAGACTTCGAGTCGAATCGCGTGACTGCGACTGCTTCGGGATGCTGTAACGCAGCGCTTGCGATTGCTTGCGGGATGGTTTCGCGGCGCCAGATTCCCTCGCGAACGTAGCGCTCTACGAATTCGGCGGGGTATGGCGTGCATCCTTCGAGCATCGTCGCTCAGCGCGCGGAGAGTGTTCCCGTGATCATACGAAAGCATTCGTCCATGATGCGGCTGCGCTGTTCGTAGTCGCGCGCCGGCTCGTACCATGTGTAAAACCAGTTCATCGCACCGAACAGCAGCGAGGTGAGTATTCGGGTCTGCTCGCGATCGAGGGATTTGTTGCGATGCGCGGCGTATCCTTCAAGCAAGCGGCGGCAAATGCGCGAGTACTCGCGCTTGAGGCGCGTGATGTCGGCGGCGTAACGGCCGGTGAGAGAATCGGCCTCGCGCACCAACACCTTCATCTCGGCGAGATTGCTCATGTGATATTCGAGATGGCTGCGGATGAAGAGTCGCAGGCGCTCTTCGGGATCCTCGGTCTCTGACATTCGCGATTCGGCGAGCGCGACCAGCTGCTCAAAAGCGCGGCGCGAGATTAGGTAGAGCAGCTCCTCCTTGTTGCGCAGGTAATAGTAGATGCGCGGAAAGGAAATTCGCGCGCGCGCTGCGATGTCGCGAATCGACGCCAGCCCGAAACTTTTTTCGGCGAAGACCGTGGCTGCGGCGCGCAGGATGTGATCGATATTTGCGTCGTAGCGCTCGTCCGGCGCCATCGCGCGCTGAGACCGGCTTGAGTCGCGCGACGCGTTTCGGAGCCTCCTCGAGACTGGACTTTTTCAATTGGTCACCTAGCTGAAACGGCGTCCGGCCGCGGGATCAGGGATTGGGATCTCGAGCTTGGTCAGCAGATTGTTGACCTCCTCGGTGAACTCGTCGCGCATCTGCTCGTTGCTGCGGCGTCGCAAGACCCCATCGAACGTAGTCGAATTGCCGCTTGGATCCGGATTTTCCGAACATATCGAGGCCAGCCGGATACCACTTCGCGAGATGCTTTTTCAGAAGTTCCCGGCCAGCATCGCCTTCGCGTTGGAGGTATCTGCGAATCAGCCGGTACCCGAACGCGGCGTGGCCGAGTTCCTCCTTGTGCACGCGCTCCGCGATTCGCGCCAGCGGTTCGTAGCTGCATCCGACCCATTCGTATCCCATGTAGGCGCCTTGGCGGTCGGCGAAGAAACTGAACAGTCCGTACTCGAGCCAGTCCTCAGCCTGGTCGCGCATTTCGAAAATGTAGATCGGCATCGGCGACGCCATGAACTTGCTGTCGACGGTGACGCCGAGATCTTCGAGCAGTTTCATCCAGTAACTTGCGTGACGAACTTCATCGGACCAGAACGCTGCATACTCGGCCTTGTCTTCGGCTGTGGGAGCCATCGTGAGCGGCTTGATGCAGCGTGCGCTCGGGCGCGAGCATGTATTCGGACTCGATCCGCGACTGAATCGAGAGCATCCGGATCAGAAGATCCTTGTAGTCGGCGGGAAGGCCGTCAGGACTTGAGAATCGGATATCGGTCGCGCGCTCAGGATTACTCATCGATCACCCCTTATTGTTCTGAACGATAGTTCAGATAACATCGAGAACCGCTTGCGGTCAACCCGCCATCGTCAGGCCGCCGCTTACGCTCAACACCTGGCCGGTGACGAAGTCTGAATCCGAGCTTGCGAAGAATGCGACTGCGCCAGCCAGGTCCTCAGGTTGTCCGAGGCGGCGAAAGGGGATGCCGCGCGCCATCGCTTCCAGGACTTTCTCGCGTCCGGCCATCGCGGTCTTGAGCAGAGCGGTGTCGGTTGGTCCGGGGCATACAACGTTGACGTTGATGTGATTTGCGGCGAGTTCGCGCGCAAGCGTTTTCGAGAAGCCAATGATAGCCGCTTTGCATCCTGCGTAAACCGCTTCGCCACTCGAGCCAACCCGGGCAGCGTCGGAAGATATCGAAATGATTTTGCCGGAGCCGCGAGACTGCATGCGTGGCGCGACGGCTTTGCAGCAATTCAGCACGCCGCGATAGTTGATTGCGATCACCTTGTCCCAAAATTCGGGGGTGGTCTCGACGAACGGCATCAGCACGTCCCATCCGGCGTTGTTCACCAGGATGTCGATTGGTCCGAGTTCGTGCTCGACGCGATCGGCGGCAGCGATGGCATTGTCGAGTTTGGTCACGTCGAGCTCGACTGCGATTGCGGTTGCTCCGCCAGTCGCGAATTTCCGACGCGGCTCGCTCGGCAGCATCGACCTGGATATCCGCGAGTGCGACTTTGGCTCCTTCATCGGCGAGTCGCGACGCGATTGCGCGCCCGATTCCCTGTGCGGCGCCGGTTACAAGTGCGACTTTGTCGGTGAGGCGTCTCATCCGCCACCAGCTCAACTTGCGATCCAGCCGCCGTCGATGATGAATGGCGCACCAGTTGCGAACGGCGCTTCGTCGCTGGCGAGGAACAGCGCGGTGTGCGCGATTTCGTCGGCGTTGCCGACGCGTCCGAGCACCGAGCTGCGCTGGATAAACCTCGGCTGTAGTCCGTCGGGCCCGGTGATTCGATCCACCATCGGCGTGTGGATTACTCCCGGGCAGATGCAGTTGACGCGAACGTTGTAGCGCCCGTACTCGAGCGCCGCGACGCGCGTCAGCGAGATGACGCCGGCCTTCGCCGCGCAGTATGCGGCCGCGCCCTTGAGTCCGACGATTCCCGCGACCGACGCAGTGTTGATGACCGCGCCGCCGCCGCGCTCGACGATTCGCGGCAGTCCGTATTTCATTCCGAGCCACACGCCGCGCAGGTTGATTGCGATCACGCGGTCGAACGCCTCTTCGCTGAGCTGCGCGATGAAGCCCGACTCGCCTTCGATTCCCGCGTTGTTGTAAAGCACGTCGAGTCCGCCGAAAGCGCGGACGGTCTCTTCGACCATCGCGCGTGCGTCCTCGGAGTCGGACACGTCGGCGCGGATCGAAATCGCCTCACCGCCGGACGACTTGATCATCCGCGCAGTCTCGGCCGCTGACGTTTCGGTTACGTCGATCGCAGCGACTTTCGCGCCCTCGCGCGCGAACAGCACTGAAGCCGCACGCCCCATTCCAGAGCCAGCGCCAGTGATCAGCGCTACCTTTCCTTTAAGTCTCATTGGTACCGCTCCATTTGCCGCGAGACTAGCGCATTTCGGCGCGATGCGGTTAGCGCTGGAATCAATTCACTTTATTTAATGTGAAACCCGCGGTGGGTTTCACGCTTCCTTCGGCAGGGGTGACCCCTGCACCCAGTGTTGGAAGAAGGATGCGGGACGGCGTCCCTGTTTGGAGATTGTTCGGGCGGAGTTAGAAATTAGGGGCGGGGTCGCGGCCTGATAGCCGCGACCCCGTCTGGTCCGATGGAGGTATCGGACTGGCTGCTTACTCGGTCGGTGCTGAGTCGCTGGGGCTTCCGTTCTGCGCCCACAACGCTTTCATCTCGGCGTGAATTGAATCGAGCTTGGTCTTGGTCGCGGAGATCTGCGTGAGCTGAGCCGGAGTCAGCACGTTGCGGATCGCGATCGCGTCCTGAATCTGCTCATTCATCATCTGATCGTGGATCTGAGTCATTGTCGTAACCGGGACGGACAAATCGCTGGCTGCTACCGTGCCGGTCGACGTGAACTTGGCCGCGATTGCTTCCTTGGCGGCTTTGAGCTGCTGGTATTCGGCCTTACGCGAAGCGCGTCGGTTCTCGAAGATGGTGTGAATCTGCTGCTTCTGCGCGTCGGTCAGATTGGCGGTCTTCAGCAACAGCGGGAGCGGCATCCCAAGCGCGTCCATACCGCCATGCATGCCGTGAAAACCTCGATGCCCCATGTGACCACCCATCCCGCCCGAATTCGACGAAGCGACATGCGCGACGGCGGCGACCAGCACGATCGCCAGAACTGCGGGAACAATACCGCGAGAGAACTTCGAAACCATAAAAAACACTCCTTGATGTGGAGCGGCCTCCTTGATTGGCGGCGTTCGCTCTCACCTAACTGTACGTTAAGGCGAGAAAACCGGTTACGCGCGAGTCGAGCGATTAACTCGGCGGGTCGCCATCAACCGGTTCGCGTCAGCGTAAGTGGTCTCGCCTTCGAGCGTCGAGTCGTAGGTGCCTGCGCTCAACAATTCCGCGACCGTCTTTTTCAACGCCGACATGGCATCGAGAGTCAGCCGCGTGCCGACGCTCAGGCGAGCGACGCCGAGACGCTCGAGCTCGGGAATCGTCGGGATGCCGGGGAAGGCGAGAAGATTCAACGGACCTTCGAGCGCGGGCACGATTCGCTCGATGTCGGCGCGACGCGTGACGGCCGGAAGAAACAGACAATCGGCGCCGGCCTTGCGGTATGCGTTTGCGCGGCGAATCGCATGCTCGAAGCGCGTGTCGGGCTCGCCGATTCCGAGCAGGTACACGTCGGTGCGCGCGTTGATCACGAGTGGGACGCCGGCGGAGTCAGCGGCCTCGCGCGCCGCGCGAATGCGATCGACCGCGACGTCCAAATCGTAGAGCGAATGAGTCCCATCGTGAACCTGGTCTTCGAGATTGATTCCGACCGCGCCGGCCTCGATCACGCGGCGAACAGTTTCGGCGACTTCGCGAGCGTCTCGCGCAAAGCCGGACTCGATATCGGCGCTGACGGGAATCGTAACTACGCGCGCGATACGCGCGATCGCGGCGATCATCTCGTCGCGCGGAATCGCCTCGCCATCGGGATAGCCGACTGAAAACGCAACGCCCGCGCTGGTGGTCGCGATCGCACGCGCGCCCGCGTTCTCGATAACGCGCGCGCTCATCGCGTCCCACGCGTTGGGCAGCACTAAGATCCGCGAGCGATCGTGCATCGCTCGAAATGCTTCAGCTTTGGCTCGTTGGGTGTCGCGGTTCATGTTGCCTCCTCGATGTGCTGACTACATACAACACCGCAGCGGGCTTCGTGTGAAATCGCGATTAATGAAAATCGTGCGACGGCGGGACTGTGCCGGGGATTTTGATTTCCTCGAAGCGGCGCGCGCGAATCGCGGTCACGCCGTCAACCTGCTGCAGCACGCCCTCGGCCATCAGGATTCCCGCGCTGCGCAGCAGCAGGCGATTTTGCTGAAACAAGTCGGGCGTGACGATCAGATTTGAAATTCCGGTTTCATCCTCGAGCGTGATGAACAGAAAACCTTTCGCGGTGCCGGGACGTTGGCGCACGATCACGACGCCGGCGGTCTTCACCCACGACTGATGCTTGGCGCGCGTGAGATCGTCGGCGCTCAGAATTCCGCGCGCGGTCAGGTCGCCTCGAAGATACGTCATCAGATGAGGGCCGGTGGTGAGGCCGGTCGCGGCGTAATCCGCCAGCGTTTCGTCGATCGGCGACATCGATCGCGAGTGGAACTTCGCTGTCGCGCGGTTTCGCGCCCGCCAGCAGGCTTTCTGGATCGCGCTCGACAGCGGCCGCGTTCCACATCGCGTCGCGCCGCGTCATGCCGAACGATCGCGAACGCGCCCGCATAGGCCAGCGCGTCAATCTCGCGGCGGTTCGGTCCGACACGCGCAGTAAGATCGGCAATCGAATCGAACTGCCGTCGCGCACGCGCGCTTTCGATTCGAAGTCCGACTTCTTCGCGCAGTCCGGTGACGTATCGCAAGTCCCATGCGCATCGCGGGCTTGCGATCGACAATCTCGATCGTGCATTTCCAGTTCGAGCGCGTCACGTCGATCGGCAGCATGACGACACCGTGACGCGCGGCATCTTTCACCAGCGTCGAGGGATGGTAGAAGCCGAGCGGGTAGCAATTCAGCATCGCGGCAGTGAACGCTGCCGGATGGTGATACTTCAGGTAGGCCGACGCGTATGCGATCAGCGCGAAGCTGGCGGCGTGTGATTCGGGGAATCCGTACAGCGCGAACGACGTGATCGAGCGCACGATGTCGTCGGCGACGCTGCCCTGCAGGCCGTTGCGCAGCATCCCGGCGCGCAAGCGTGCTTCGATTTTTTCCATTCGCTCGGCAGAGCGCTTGAATCCCATCGCGCGGCGCAGCTCCTCGGCCTCGCCGCCGCTGAATCCCGCGACCGTCATCGCCATTCGCAGCAACTGCTCCTGGAAAAGCGGGACGCCGAGCGTGCGTTTCAGGATCGGCTCGAGCGAGGGATGCGGATACTCAATGGGCGCGCGCTTGTTGCGGCGATCGAGATACGGATGCACCATTTTGCCGACGATGGGGCCGGGGCGGATGATCGCGACCTCAACCACCAGATCGTAAAATCGCTACGGGCTTCATCCGCGGCAGCGTCGCCATCTGCGCGCGGCTCTCGATCTGGAAAACGCCGACGGTATCCGCGCGCCGCAGCATCGCGTACACGTCGGGATCGTCAGCCGGCAGATGCGCCAGGTCGATCTCGACGTCCTCGTGCGTGCGAATCATCGGAATCGCCTCTTTCAGCGCGGCGAGCATCCCGAGTCCGAGCAAATCGATCTTGATGATGCCGAGATCGGCGCAGTCGTCCTTGTCCCATTGAATCACCACGCGGCCGGGCATCGAGGCCGGCTCGAGCGGCACGATCTCATCGAGCGGCTGCGCGGCGATCACCATGCCGCCGCTATGCTGCCCGAGATGGCGCGGCAGGCTCTGAATCTTGCGCACGAGATCGACCATCATCATGATTCGCGGCGCTTCCGCATCGACGCCGCCGCGCTTGAGCAGCGACACGAGATCGTCGTGATGGTCGCGGAACTCGTACACCTGGTTGAGCTTGGCGAGCCGGTCAACCTGCTCGGGCGAAAAGCCGAGCGTCTTGCCGACTTCGCGCACCGCGCTGCGCGTGCGATAGGTGATCACGTTCGCGGTCATCGCGGCGCCGCGTTCGCCGTAGCGACGATAGACGTACTGAATCGCCATCTCGCGATCGTCGCCGCTGGGCAGATCGAGATCGATGTCGGGCCATTCGCCGCGCTCCTCGGAAAGAAAACGCTCGAACAGGAGTTCCATCTTGACCGCATCCACCGCAGTGATGCCGAGCGCGTAACACACCGCGCTGTTGGCCGCGGATCCGCGTCCCTGCACCATGATCCGATTCTCGCGGCAGAACTGGACGATGTCCCACACGATCAGGAAGTAGCCGGCGAGCTTGAGCCGCTCGATAATCCCGAGCTCATGTTCGAGTTGGCGGCGCGTGCGATCGTCCATCGCGCCGCGCCATCGCTCGCGCGCACCCGCATAAGTGAGGATGCGCAGATAGCTGTCAGGCGTCTCGTTCGGTGGCAGTGGATAGTCGGGGAAGCGATAACCCATGTCGCAGAGCTGGAAATTGCATCGCTCGGCAATCGCGCGCGAGGCGGTAACGGCAGTCGGCAGATCGCGAAACAGCGCGGTCATCTCGGCCGGCGATTTCAGATGACGCTGACTGTTGATCCACAACGCGCGGCCGGCTTCCTCGAGCGTGGTCTTGAGCCGGATGCAGGTCAGCACGTCGAGCAGCCTGCGATCCGCGCCGCCGTGGCACACGTCGTTGGTCGCGACGATCGGGATTCGCGCCGCATCGGCCAGCGCTGCGAGCTTGCGATTGAGGCGCTCCTCGCCGGCGTCGAGATGCCGCTGCAAATCGATGTAGAAATTCTCCGCGCCGAAAATCCCACTGAGACGGCGGCTCAGCTCGACGGGATCCTCGCCGCGAACAAGCATGCGTGACAACGGACTCATCACGCCGCCAGCCAGGCAGATAAGTCCGCGGCCGTAACGTTCGAGCTCGTCGAGCGTGATGCGGCTCTCGCCCTTGGCGGGATAGATCGGGCGCAGCAGCAGAGCCGTCGCGTGCGATCGCGCCGGGATTGAGTACGCGCATCTTCGAGTCGGTGATCATGCGGCAGAGATTCTGGTAGCGCTTGCGATCCGGCGCGAGGACGTAGAGGCGCGAGTTGTCGTCGAGCGTCAGCTCCGCGCCGACGATTTGCCGGATGTTCGCGGACTTCGCGGCTGCATAAAAACGCGGCGCTCCGTAGACCCCGTCGCGATCGCCAAGCGCCATCGCGCTATATCCGAGTTCCGCCGCGCGCGCCGCAAGATCCTCAGGCGTGCTCGCGCCTTCAAGAAAACTGAACGCACTGCGCGCGCGAAGTTCGATGTAATCGGAGTTCATGGCGATGCGACGTCATTTGCTTGAGTGGCGAGCGCGTCCTTTCCTGGAGCGAGACTCCTTTGACGGCCGCAGTGACGCTTCGAGGGTCTGCCGAATGTAGCGCTGATACGGGATACCCCGGCGATGCGCGACAGCGCGGACCGCGTTCAGGAGTTCTTCGGAGATTCGAAGATTGACCGACTTTTGTTTGGGTCTGAACTCGAACTGAAACGGCGCGAAGTTTTCGGCGCTGATGTAGTCGGACAAATCCTGGTCAAGGAAGTTTTCCGCCTCTTTATCGCTTTTGAACACGGGTAATTTCTTGCTCATATTTTTTAATCTCCTACCTAGTTCAGCGTAGGCTAACGCCTATACAAATGCCAATGCATTTTTCTTAGTCGTAAGTGCCGTCGAGGAACCACTTGTGCGAGTTCAGATCGCGGAAAACGCGGTAAACGCCGCCATCTTCGAGCGCGAGTTCGTAGTAATCGCGGATGAAGCCACATTTATTTTCGCCGTTCATTTCCGGTTTCGCATTGCCATTGAGATGCGGGGTGGGCGAGGGCGCCGGCGTGAGCGAGGACAGTGCCTTCAGATTTTCCGCGGATACCTGGCGTGGATGCGCTCCGAACATGCGTCCGTCATGTAGTTCGAGGCCGTGCTTCGGTGCGGGATTTGTTTTGTCGGATGAATCTGTGCGCGTATCTTCATCGACGGTGCACCCGAGCCACCATTCGCCGTCGCGACGCCATGGGCCTGCGATCGAAATGACGCGCGCGCCGAGATTCTCGCCGCGGACGAACTCCGGAATCTCCCGCGAGCACATCACCTCGATTTCCCGCGCCGGACGAATCGCGCGTATCACCAGCTGCGTCACATTCTTCGCGGTCGTTTTTTCAGGAAAAGCCGGCGCGGGCGGTGAGAATGCATCAAGACGCGTCGCTTCGGGGCGATGCGAATTCTCTGCACTCAGCATCCCGACATTGCCGGGACTGCATAGTGCCGCCAAGCGCGCAATCGTGGTCTGCAGTTTGTCGGGCGCGGGTGCGGGCGGCAGGAACATGTCGGTCTGCGCGGGTCGCGGGACGCGCGGCGCGATCTCGATTCGAATCGATTCGACCGCGGACTCGGGCGGCGCAGCTTCAAGACTCAGGTTGATGAGCGTGAGAATCGCACGCACGTCGTTTGACGGCGCCGCCACCGCGACGTGGCGATTGAAACTGCGATGACCGCTCATCCCGAACGCGAGCGTGATATCTCCCGCCACCATGCCACGAAGTGAAAGCCGCTCCGCGAGTCGCTCGAGCATCGCACGCATGACGAATCCCAGCGGCTCCAGGAGCTCGATTCCGTATTCGAGCTCGACCGTCTCGACGAAAAACTCAGCGCGGCGCCGCGGTACAATCGGCGCGTGACTGCCACCGCGCGCGAGGCGGACCAGCTCGACGCCGCGACGCCCCAGCCGCGTGCCGACCGCGTCGGGATTGAGACGCGCCAACTCGCCGAGCCGGCGCATCCCCCATCGCGCGAGCGTGGTCTCGAGGTCGTCGCCGCGATCCGATTTTCCCAGACCGAGCATGTCGAGCGGCAGCCAGTTCAGGAATTCGCGCTCGCGACCGGCTTCGATTACGCGCACGCCGCCGCATCGCGCAGCCAGATGCGCCAGTTCCTTGTTGGCCGCGACGCCGGCGGCCGGCTCCATCCCGACCCTGCGCACGCATCGGATAAGCTCGGCGGTGATTTCTTCTTCGCCATTGTAGATGCGATTCAGGCCCGCGAGATCGACCCATGCGCATCCCGGCGCGCCCGATTCGATTACCGGCGAAACCGATTCGGCCGCATCGAGCAGCGCGGAATGTGCCGAGCTTTCCGCGGCGGGCGATCGATGGACTACGATCAGATCTGAAGAGATCGCGCGCGCCTGCGCGATCGTCATCCCGGAGCGAATTCCCAGTTCACGCGCGCGAACAGAGACGGCGTCGAGCTCGGCATGCGGCGCGAGGCTTTTTCCGATAGCCAGCACCTTGTCGGCGAACGCGGGATTCGATCGCACGATCGCCGCAATAGAAAAATCTGCGACCATGATGCACGCGATACGAGCCATCGGAACACCGTGCTAGCTGCTGGCGGAAATTCGAACTGGAAATTCTTTGTCGTCGCGATGAGGATGCGCTTCGAATGGATTTGGAATTGGATCAACGAGCGCGCGCACGCGAACATGCCGCCCCGTACCGCCCATCTTGTTCCGCGCGACCATCGCGTCGACTGCGAGTCCGTCGAACATTACCGGCGAGCCGGGAGCGAGCCGGCTGAACGATGTCTCGGCGCGGCTGGCAGCAATGCTCAGCGCCGCGAACGTCCCGCACATCCGCCACGGCGCGATAGCGATCACGGCGGTACCGCTGCGCTCGGCCGCGCGCGCGATTCGTAATGATGACGCATAAGTGAGTGCGCGAACTGCCTCGCCGAAATCGACGACCACCAGGCCGAAGCCACCGGCCTCGAGCACGAGTTCCGCAGCTTTGACGATCGACCTCATCTCTCCTTTCTGGAGAGGGGAACGAAAGTCGCGCGCCGATCCTCTCCGCATCGACGCCCACAGCATCCGGCGAAGCTCTATTCCGGCGGCCGCCATGCTCTCGGGATCGAAACTGCCCGCACTGTCGAGCCATGCGGCGACCTCGCCGCGGTGGGTGGCGAATGCGGCGAACGATGCGGCAATTGAGGTCTTGCCCGAACCGGCGCGCCCCGTGATTTCGCTGATACGCCCGCGCGGAATTCCGCCGTCGATCAGAGCGTCGAGCGGCGCGAGTCCGGAGCTTAGTCGCCGGTCCTTGCGAGTGAGCTCATGCCCCCGAAAAACCCCTGAAAATTCAAGCTGTTGCGGCTGTTTGACGACCTGAATCGGGCTTGAAGGATCGATCCATGACGAGGGTTTCGGAAGAGCAGCCACAAGATACGTTTTCGCTCTTTCTTCGCCCCATGTCAATCACGGTGATTATCCGTTATGAACTTGCTGCAAGAGATTCGCGACCAGTTGGGTTGAAAAGTGAAAGGCCGAACCCTTGCGAGTCCGACCCTTTTCAAAGATGCACGAGACGCGACTATTCTTTGGCTTTAGCGAGCAGAGCGTCTAGTTCGCGATTGACGCCATCCATCGTCTCAATGAGACGATCTAAGGTGCTATCGAGCGTGGCCTTGTCCAAGCCCTTCCCGTTCGACGCGGAAGCCTCATTCAGTGCCTTCATCGTCTTTTGGCTTTTCTGTACGCGCTCCATAAGTCCTGCTGCTTTCGCTTTCGATTTCGGGTCAAGCGCGAATGTCCTGGCGTCGCCTGAGCCTCGCGATCATCATTTGAACTCGAGGCCGCGGGTGCAGCGGCTCAGTTCGATACCGCTGCCGACCGGCAACAATACCGACTGGGCGTCGGTCTTCGCACGGACGTGGTTGCGATATGCAGCGGCGTCAGCCCGCGAAAATTCGGGGAACAGCATGTTATCGGCGACGATCATCGCGCCCGATCCCAGCTTCGGATAGAAAAGGTCGAAGCACGGGATGTAGAGATCCTTCCATAAGTCGAGCAGCACGAAATCGAATGGTCCGGATAGCGCCGCGATCGATTCGCGCGCGTCTCCAAGCTTGAATTCGACCAGATTCGCAAGCCCGGCCTTGCCGAGCGCATTGCGAGCGTATTCTTGCTTGCCGGCGTGGACATCGAGCGTGATGACTTTACCGCCGGTCGCACGTGCTGCCTCGGCCAGCCAGACCGTCGAGTATCCATGCGAGGTTCCGATCTCGAGGATGATTTTCGCCTTCGCCTCCTTGATGAGGATGTTCATTAACTGCCCAGTGGCGGGGCCGACGGGGAGCAGAAATTCGTCGATGTGTTGCATCATCTCGGCGGGCGGGAGCGCTTGCATCCGCTTCATCTCGGCGGTGGCACGTTGATCGTATTCACGCAGGACGGTTTCGATTGCGGCATCCATTTTGAAAGTCCTTTTTATTTGGGATTTTCGGGATTTTCCAACATCGTACTACTAAGTCGTTACTGCTCCATCACGACGCGGGTTACGCCGTTCAGGAAGGGGTCGAATCGGCTTAGCGATAAAGCTGGCGAGGAACATTTTCGCGAATGCGATCATCGGCGCGCTGACTACGACGCGGCTCAGTAGCGAATTCGACAGCAGGAGGCGCGGGCCGATTTGCTGCATGTCCTGGATTGTCGTGATCTCGGGCCATCGCTCGGCTTGAATGTTGCGCGCGGCGAAGTCGAGCGTGGCTTCGTCGGAGCGCATCATCAGCGCGCGACCGAGATGGTTTGCCGTGACGACTGCGTCGCGAAGTGCGACGTTGATTCCTTGTCCGCCGACTGGAGACATCGGATGCGCCGCGTCGCCGATCAGCAGCAGGCCGGGCGCGGTCCATTCGCGCAGCCGATCGCAAATCACGTCGAGCAGGAACGGATGCGCGAGACCGGTTTTATTTGCGGCGAGATATTGTCTCAGGTCGGGTGACACATGCGGCGCGAGCTCGTCGATCCATCGCTCGCCCATCCGTTTGATATCGCCGAAGGTGCCTTTGTCGATCACCCATCCGATCTGCGTGTGGCCTTCGGGAGACGGATACACGATGAGCAGATGCCCGTTTCCGATGTAGCCGCGCGCGGTGCGACCGTCAGGAAACTGGCCGGGAAGGTGAGCCCACACGACGTCGAAGCCCTGCATGATGCGATCTTGCGGGAGCGCCGCGCGTTTGCGAATCACAGATGCGCGGCCGTCGCATGCGATGACGAAGTCGCCGCGATATTCGCGCGGACCGTCGAGCGCGTCGGCATGAACGCCCATCACGCGATCTTTTTCAAAGATAAGATCGCGCACCGTGACGCCGCGCTCGAGCTTGAAGCCGGGGAATTTCGACGCCTCGGCGACAATCATCTCGAGCATCGCGGGCTGCGGCACAACTCGCGGGCGCACGGGGAGGCCGTCCAGCGGAAAGGTGGTCACCAATTGTTCGCCGCGAAAAATCTGGGCGATTCCGATCGGCAAGTTCGGCAAGGCGTCGAACTGTGGACGAAGACCGGCCTCGTGCATCGCCGCGATTCCCGACGGCATCAGCACTTCGCCACGAAACTCGCGGGTGAAATCGGTCTGTCGTTCGAGCAACGTCACCGGAACGTCGCGGCGCGCGAGCATGTAGGCGAGCAGGGCGCCCGCGGGTCCACTGCCGACGACGATCGCGCGCGAGCCGCGCGGATTCGCAATGGATGAATCGTCGTTTTGCATCATGTCTCGGCTGCTCCAGCAGCTCGCCGACGTTTCTCGGCGAAGCAAGCGAGCGCGGCGCCAATTATTCCCACCGCTGGAATCGCACAGGCCGCGCCCGCAAATATTGCACGCGGAGCGAAAACCGCGAATAGCGGCGAAATCATCAAGAGGCCCGTTGCGTGCGCGCCTCGATGGACCAAAGAAATCACGCCCATGACTCGACCGAGCACGTCGTCAGTAATTTGTTCTTGTGCGGCCGAGGTCAGCAAAATCAGTGCGGCGCTTTGTCCTATCCCGGCGACAAATGCGCCGGCCAACGCAAGCGGAAGAGAACTGCTCAGCGCGAACAATCCGTAAGCTGGTAAGTACAGAATCCACGCCAGCAAGCTCGCCCGTGCTTTGTTCCTTGCTGGATAGCGCGTGAGGAGTACGCCGGCCACCACCGATCCTATTGCGTACGCCACCATCACGATTGAAAAACCGCCGGCGCCGCGATGGAGGACGTTACGTACCAGTTCAGGTACGCCTGCGATCCAGGTTCCCGCAGAAATCGTGATCGCCACACCCAAGACGATCACACCCGCTGCCAGCGCCGGTATCGGACTCATGGCCGCGAACGCTTCCCGGATCCGCGGCGGTTCCATGCGCAGACTGACGCCGGTTTCGTCGCGGCCTGCGATACCGCTGATGAGAGCAGCGGACACGAAGAAGGAAATCGAGTTGAGCGCGAAGAACGTGCTGATCGGTACGATTGCCAGCAATCCCGCCGCCGCGGCCCATCCGCCGATCGATAGTGCGTTGGTGGTCGCGCCAATCAGGCCGTTTGCCTCTTGCACATTACCGCGATCGACAAGGGCCGGCACCAGCGCGTTGTAGGCTGGTGCGAAATACGAGGTCGCAGTCTCCAGCATGAAAGCCGCGACCACCAGGCCCCAAATCGGCAATTGATTCGTAAGGCCCGCGATCGCGACCGGAATCAGAATCACCGCGCGCGCGAGGTCCGCGGAGATCATGACGCGCTTTCGATCCCACCTGTCAGCCGCGATACCGCCGTGAAGGCCGAACACCAGCGCCGGCACGCTATCCCCCAGCCGCACTGCGACGACTCCGAGCGGTCCGCCCTTGTCCAGCGCCAGCCACATCAAAGCGATGTAATGAAGCGCGTCGCCAAGCTCGCTGATCGCGATTGCCAGGAATACGCGGCGAAAGTTGCGGCGGCTGAGCAGCGCCAACGCACCCTGCTGCATCGGGCGGTCGTCGCCGGCGGAAGCCATTGTACGGGAAATGGGTCAGACTTCGCGGAAGGTTTGCTCGTCGATCAACGTTGCCAGGCCTTCGCGGTACGCGGAGGGATCGAGCTGGTCGAGAATCGATCGCGCGATTGCGACCTGATCCGCGGCGAGGCGGCGCGTGGTGGCGATGATTTCAGGATCACGCAACAGGTCGAGCGCGCGTTCGAACGCCGCGCCTTCCATCTGGGTTCCGTTCTGAAAGAGTGCGCGCAGTTCGGCGCTGCGCTCGACGCCGAGCACGACCGGCAGCGACGGGATGCCCGCGCGCAAGTCGGATCCGACCGGCTTGCCGATTTTCTCCTCGGGCCCGAGGATGTCGAGCAGGTCGTCGACCATCTGGAACGCGAGGCCCATCGCGGTGCCGAGTTTCGCCATCGCCTCGATCGTCTGGGTCGATACGCGAGCGAGTTCCGCCGCGAGCCTGCCACCGGCATAGAACAGCGACGCGGTCTTGCGATCGATCACGTTGATATAGTCGGCCAGGGTCGCAGCCGCATTGTGCCGAAACCTGCTCTCCATCACCTCGCCCTCGGTGAGCTGGATGCAGGCCTGCGCCGCGGTGCGCACGAGACGTTCTTCGAAGCGGCCGGAGACCTCGAATGCGCGACAGAACAGGTAGTCGCCCGCGATCAGCGACGGACCGAATCCGAAGCGTGCGAAGGCCGACGGCTTGCCGCGGCGCAGCATGCCGCGATCGATGATGTCGTCGTGGAGCAGCGTCGCGGAATGGATCAGCTCGAGCGCGATTGCCGCGTCGATCGGTTCGTCAACTCGCGCGTCAGGTCCGCCGCATGCGCGATACACCAGCATGATGAACGTCGGGCGCAGCCGCTTGCCGCCCGCGTCGACGAGATAGTGGCAAATTTCCGCGATGATCGGTTCTTTCGAATCGAGCAGGCGCGACAGTTTCGCTTCGACCGCCGCGAGGTCGGCTTCGACGAGGCGCGCCGGGTTCAACGCGTCAGGCGTCGATGCGGCGGCGAGTTGCGTGGCCTTGGCTCTCTTCATTTTTTCAGTTTTTTCAGTGAATTTGTATGATCAGCGGAATAAATCCATTTCAGCCGGACGAATCAATATATTCGCGCTGCCTTCGAATGGTTCAAATTGATATCCGCGCACGACCACTGCCGGAATCGCGCCCGCTTTTTCCATCAGCAGGCCGGCGGCGGATGCGATCTCGTCGGCGATCGCGACGACAGTATGATGCAATTCGCGGCCGCCCAAGTCGGTGGTGCCGCGCAAGTCGAGGATCGGATTCATGCCCGCGATGCCGAGGCAGATTTCCGTGAGACCGTCGCGCCACGGACGGCCGAAGGTGTCGGTGATCAGCACGGCGACGGTGACGCCGAGGCGGCGGCGAATCTCGTCGCGAAGACGTCGCGCAGATGCGTCGGGATCTTCGGGCAGCAGGATCGCGATGTCGTCCTCGAGGCTGTTGGATTCGTCGACGCCGGCGTTGGCGCAGATCCATCCGGGTCCGGTCTCGACGATCAGCACGCCGCGATCGTTGCGGACGATTCGGCTGGTCTGGCGCAACACGATTTCGACCGCGCGCGGATCTTTCTCCCATCGCTTGGCGTAGGCCTTGGCGAATTCGGAGGGCTCGAAATCCTTGAAGTTCACGACGCGACCCTCAGACTTCGAGACTACCTTCTGACATACGACGAGAATATCGCCGGCCGCGAGCTTGAAGCCGGTGTCAGCGAGTCCCTTGACGATCAGCGCGGCGAGATCGTCGCCCGCCTTCACCATCGGGATGTGCTCGACCGCTGTGAGACTTATCGTGCGCATCGCGGCACCAGAGTACTACACCTGCAGCTCTTGCAGAACTGCTT
Organism: uncultured delta proteobacterium; assembly: GCA_963814715.1. Classification (GTDB taxonomy): domain Bacteria; phylum Desulfobacterota; class Binatia; order Binatales; family Binataceae; genus Binatus. Next base: position 801,707 of record CAWFDW010000002.1, on the reverse strand, counting down.
TGGCCAACGCGGCGGCGCGCTCAGGAGTGGTCATGATTGTATCGGTCGCAATCGCGCGCATCCCAAGCCGCTCAATCGGTTCGACGTAGCGCGCATCGGCGTTGTCGAGAACGAATAGGCCGACGATGTCGCGATAAAGCCGCGCGACTCCGAGCGGCGAGACTTCCATCCCAAGTCCGCGGAGCATTTTGTCGGCGGGACCTTTGATTGTCTTGCCGCCAACGATCGGGCTGATTGCCGCGACGCGCGATTTCACTTTCCGTAGTGCATCGCGCACGCCCGTCAATTGCAAAATCGGGCCGAGCGAGACGAACGGATTCGACGGTGCGAGGATCACAGCGGCGGATTTGCGAATCGCGTCGAGTGCCGCGGGAGTAGGGCGCGCATCGGCGATTCCTCGCAGCTCGATCTTCTCGACGACACCGCGAGCACGTCCGCGCACGAAATATTCCTGAAACGGGATCGCACGACGCCCACGCAATTTCACGAACGTCCGCACGCGATCGTCGCTCATCGGGATGATTCGCGACCTGACCGCAAACGCGTCCGCGATTTCCGCGGTGATGCGGCTGAGCGATGCGCCCTGACGCATCCGCTCCGTCCTATATAGATGAGTGGCGAGGTCGCGATCGCCAAGACCGAACCATGGCTTGCCGTAAAAGCGCTCGAGCGCCGGGAGCACGTTGAACGTCTCACCGTCGAGGCCCCAGCCTTGCGCGCGATTCACCACGCCCGCGAGCGTGTAGGTGATCGTGTCGATATCCGGCGAGACGTGCAGCCCGTAAAAGGTTTCGTCGTCGCCGGTGTTGACGACGACCGTCAGCCGCGCAGGATCGATACGCCGGCCAAGTCCCCGGATGAACTTAGCCGCACCCACTCCCCCCGCTAGCGTGGTTATCTGCCGACGTGGGAGGGATCGCGATTGGCCGCGCGCCATTGGGTGCCTTTTTGCCGTAGAGCTTTTTGTAGAGCGTGGTGCGTTCGACCGCGACGCGGCCCATCTCGCGCGCCTTGTCCTCGAACACGTCGACCGGGATGAACTCGCCCGAGTCGCCGCCGGCCTGCGCCGTGATGCTTTCCTCCATCAGCGTGCCCGACAGATCGTTGCATCCGGCCTTGAGCGTCAGCGCCGCGAGATCGATGCCGCACTTCACCCACGAGGTCTGGATATTGTCGATCTGCCCGCGCAGGAACAGTCGCGACGTTGCGTACATCTGAAAATCCAGCTGGCCGCGATCCACCGGCGACACGAGGCCCTTGCGATAGAGCATCGTGTTCTGATGGATGAAGCGCAGCGGCACGAACTCGGTGAAGCCATGCGTCTGCTTCTGGATCGTGCGCAGCAAGTCGAGATGATTCACGACATGCTGCGGACTCTCGACGTGCCCGTACATCACAGTTGAGGTCGTCGGCACGCCGACCGCATGCGCGGTGGTGATTATCTCGACCCACGCGGCGACATCGACTTTCTTGTGACTCAAAATTTCGCGCACGCCGTCGTCGAGGATTTCCGCCGCGGTGCCCGGAATCGAGCCGAGGCCGTGCTCCTTGAGCATCGTGATGTATTCCGGGTAGTCCATCCGCACGCGCTTGGCGCCGTACATTATTTCCATCGGCGAGAACGCGTGGATGTGAATCTCGGGGAACGCGCGCTTCATCGCGTCGAGCAGGTCGCGATACTTGAACGGTGGCATGTCGGGGTTGATTCCGCCCTGCATGCAAATCTCGGTGGCACCGCGCGCGACCGCGTCGGCCACTTTGGCGACGATCGCTTCGTCGGAATGATCGTAGGCGTCGGCCTCCCAGCGCTGACGCTTGAAGCCGCAGAACTGGCATCCCACGAAACAGATATTGGTGAAATTGATATTGCGATTGACGACGTAGGTGACTTCGTTGCCGATATCCTCGGCGCGCGCGAGGTCCGCGCATTTCACCGTCGCGCGCAGGTCGTCGCCCTCCGACGTGTAGAGCAGCAGCCCTTCTTCGGGCGTCAGCTCTTTTTTATGGAGAGCATGTTCAAGCGCGGCACGCACCGCGGGCGACGTCTTGCCGAGCAGAGCCTCGACGGGGGTCGCTTCGATTTCATCGACGTAAGTGCGCCAGTACTCCAGGTTCATGATTGGCCTCCGACAGGTCGATCCCATATCGCGCGCACTTTAGTCGCGACCGCCGGGTCGAGCCATTCATCATTGATGTATTCGTTATAAATTGCGAGCCTTTCACCGAGCTTGAAACCAGCCCGCGCGCATTGCTCGCCGAGCCGATCGAGATGCGGCCACGGCGCCTCGGGATTCACGTAATCCTTGCTGAGCGGCGAAATCCCGCCCCAGTCGTTGATTCCCGCATTCAGGAACAATTCGATCTGACGCGGCGACAAGTTCGGCGGCGCCTGCACGTTCATCGTCGGTCCGAGCACCAGCCGCGCAGTCGCGATCGCGCGCGCCATGTCGTAAGCGTCGGGCTCCGGCGCGTCGGCCATCGCGATTTCAGGCTTGGCGCGAAAATTCTGGATGATCACTTCCTGGATATGACCGTGACGCTCGTGCGTGTCGCGAATCGCGGTCAGGCTCAGCGCGCGCTCGGCCGGAGTCTCGCCGATTCCGAGCAGGATTCCCGTCGTGAACGGAATCCGCAGCGCGCCCGGCGTCGTCGATCATCTTGATACGCAGCGCGGGATCCTTGTCGGGCGCCGCCTGATGCACTCCGCCGCGCGCACGCAGCCGCGGGGAGATATTCTCGAGCATCAGGCCCATGCTCACGTTGAGCGGACGCAGCGCGCGCATTTCGTCGCGAGGTCATCAGGCCGGCGTTGGTATGCGGCAGCAGTCCTTCGGCAATCGCGATCTCGCACGCGCGCCCGACGTATTCGATCGTCGTGCGAACGCCGAGCGTCGCCAGCACGTCGCGATATTCTTTGAATGCGACCTCGGGCTTGTCGCCGAGGCACATCAGCGCCTCTTTGCATCCAAGCTCGGCGCCGCGACGCGACCACAGCGCAATCTCGTCGGGCATCATCGTCCACGCGCCGGGATCGCCGGGATCTTTGCGGAACGTGCAGTAGGTGCATCGATCGCGGCAAAGATTGGTAATCGGTAAAAAGACTTTGCGCGAGTAGGTAACGTCGCGACCCTTGCCACGATCGCGAAGCTCAGCCGCCGCGGAGAGCATACTGTCGAGGTCGCTGTCGGGACATTCGATGAGCGCGATCGCATCGGCATCGCTCAAGACGCGCGCCTGCCAGTGCTCGATCGAGGATATCGCGAATCGACGCGCGTTCGCGCTGCTCGGAAGCGAGCGATGAATGTAACGACGCCATCAATCGCGTTTATAAGACATCAGGTACAGGGAGGCAACCTAGTTGCAAAAGAAAACTGCGGTCGCGGCGACCAAGAGAGTGTCCGTAATTGTGTGTTGTGCTCATGCGCGACTGAGCGTAGCCGATTTTGGAGAAAAAGCCTCGTAGCCAAATTCTTTCGTCGACGTCCCGCTAGAAGAGCTTGGGTGGATTCTGCCCAACCGACGATTCATCGCAGTGACAGTCTTTGGGCACGAGTGCACTTCGACTCGCTCCACGGCTGGGACGGTTCGCTTCTGTTTCACGGTACTCGATTCAGCAAATGATGCGCGCGAATTCCGGTCGGCCACTTGGCGGGCGCGATATCACAATGTAGTTTGGGATCGAGGAGGACACATCATGATGCCGACTGACCAACTCGCACACACCTACTCGATCGTTGCGCGCGATCCTGACACCGGGCAGCTCGGTGTCGCCGTGCAGTCGCATTACTTCGGCGTCTTCCTCGTCGCGTGGGCTGAAGCTGGTGTAGGCGCAGTCGCGACGCAGGCGTCCGGCGATCCCGCGTACGGGAAGCTCGGGCTCGACCTGATGCGCGCGGGAAAGAGCGCGCCCGACGCGCTCGCGGGTCTGCTCGCGGCCGATCCGATGAAAGAGGTGCGGCAGGTCGCGATGGTCGATGCCCAAGGACAGGTCGCGGCGCATACCGGTTCGATCACGATTCCAGAAGCTGGACATATCGTCGGCGACGGATTTTCCGTGCAGGCCAACATGATGCTCAAGAACACGGTGTGGCCCGCGATGGCTGAGGCGTACCGCGGTGCGAAGGGCGAGCTCGTCGATCGATTTCTCGCCGCGCTCGACGCGGCCGAGGCTGAAGGTGGCGACATTCGCGGGCGTCAATCGGCGGCGATTCTGATCGTCGAACCAAAGAGCAGCGGCCGTCCATGGACTCGACACGATCTTTCGATCTTCGCGTCGACGACGCGGCCGAGCCGCTGGTCGAGATTCGCCGCCTCGTCGCAGTGCGTCGCGCGTACATTCATATGCGGCTTGCCAACAAGGCGGCTCAGCGCAGCGATCTGGAAACGACCGAGCGCGAATTCACGGCATGCCGAGCGGCTGATCGGCGACAATCCTGAAATGCGCTACTGGCACGCGATTGCCTTGCTCGGTCTTGGCAAGATCGACGACGGTCTCGCGATTCTGCGCGAAGTCGGGCGGCGCGATCGCAACTGGATCGAGCTCACATTGCGTCTGCCAGCCTTGTTGTTCACGGGCGATGCATCATTGAAAGACCGCGTGCGAAAACTGCTGGACTGACTGTCGCGATTGAGACAAAAACGTTTTGCCCCGCTTCGTCCGCCGGAGTTAGTCTGATCGGGATAGGCGAGACCGGAGTACCCAGATGTCCGAGACCAATGTTGCGCGCGGTACCGTCGAACCGGCTCCGCGCGTCGAGTACGAACTGCAGCTCTATTACTGGATGAAGCTGATTCGCGCGTTCGAGGAGCGCGTCTCGCGATTGCATCGCCAGAACAAAATCCTCGGCGGCGTTTACTCCGGCGCCGGCCAGGAGGCGATCGTCACCGGCATCTGCGCGCCGCTGCACGACGGCGACTTCACCGCGCCGATCCATCGCGACATGGGCGTGTTCATCATGCGCGGCGTCGATCCGGGCCGGCTGATGGCGCAGTTGATGGGCAAGGAAACCGGTCTGTCGCGCGGCAAGGATTCGTTTCTGCACGGCGGCGATTTGGAGCACGGCGTTTTCGGATCGACCTCGATGCTTGGTTCGTCGCTGCCGGTCGCGGTCGGCGCGGCGCTCAAATTCAAAATGAAAAAGAATCCGAACGTCGCGGTCGCGTTCTTCGGCGAGGGCGCGGCGTCGCGCGGCGACGTGCATGAGGCGATGAACTTTGCCGGCGTGCACAAGCTGCCGGTCGTGTTCGTGTGCGAGAACAATCGCTACGCGTACTCGACGCCGCTCGAAAAGCAGATGGCGATCGAGGACGTCGCGGACCGCGCGGTGGCCTACGGCTTCAAGGGTTACGTCTGCTCGGGCAACGATCTGCTCGCGGTGCTCGAGTTGAGCGAGCGCCATGATTGCGAAGACTCGCGCCGGCGAAGGTCCGGTGCTGATCGAATGCAAGACGTATCGCTACCGCGGGCATAGCGAGCACGACGCGGCGCTCTATCGCGATAAGGAAGAGCTGATCGAATGGCAGAGCCGCGATCCGATCCCGCGCTTCGAGTTCTACCTCGAAAAGAAAGGCCACGAGATCAAGAGCATCCGCGAGCAGATCGACGAACGGGTGAACAAGACGGTGCAGGACGCGGTGGATTTCGCCGAAAGCAGCCCGCTGCCAGAACCTCAAGAAGCACTTGAAGATCTTTACGCGCCGTCCGGCGCGATTCCACTCCTCGACCAACTCTTCGACCAACGGCAATCGCTGAGCCATGGAAGTCACCTACATCAAGGCGATCAATTCGGCGCTGCACGAGGAGATGCGCCGCGACGAAAATGTATTCGTAATGGGCGAGGACGTCGCGGAGTTGGGCGGCGCGTTCAAGGCGACCGAAGGACTGCTCGACGCGTTCGGCGAGGAACGCGTCATCGACACGCCAATCTCGGAGGCGTTGATCATCGGCGCGGGAGTCGGCGCGGCGGTGCTCGGGATGCGTCCCGTCGTCGAGATGCAGTTCGCGGATTTTATCTCGTGCGGCTTCGATCAGATCGTCAACACTGCCGCGACGCTGCGCTACCGTCACGGCGGCAAGGCGGCGTGTCCGCTGGTGATTCGCGCGCCGTCGGGCGCGGGCGTTCATGGCGCGCTGTTCCATTCGCAGAATCCCGAGGCGTGGTTCACGCGCGTGCCGGGACTCAAAGTGGTCGCGCCTGCGACGCCGTACGACGCGAAAGGAATTTTGAAAAGCGCGATTCGCGACGGCAACCCGGTCGTGTACTTCGAGCACAAGCGGCTCTATCGCAGCATCAAGGAAGATCTGCCCGAGGGCGATTTCACGGTGCCGATCGGAGTCGCGGAAATTCGCAAGGAAGGCACGCGACCTTTCGATAATCACGTACGGCGGCACGCTCGGGCAGTCGCTCGACGCGGCGCGAATCGTCGAGAAGGAAGACGGGCTCGCAGTCGAGGTGCTCGATTTGCGCACGCTGCTGCCGCTCGATCGCGAAGCGATACTCGCGACCGCGCGCAAGACCGGCAAGGTGCTGGTCGTGCACGAGGATCGGCTGACGGGAGGAATCGGCGGCGAGGTCTCCGCGATCATCATGGAGAACGCATTCGAATTTCTCGACGGACCGGTGCGCCGCGTCGCGGCAGCAGATGCGCACGTTGCGTTCAGCACGCCGCTCGAAGATTTCATTTTGCCGAACACCAACAAAATCGTGGAAGCGATCCGCAGCCTGGCGGCGTACTGAAATGGCGATCGACGTAACGATGCCGCAGATGGGCGAGAGTGTCGTCGAAGGCACCATCGCCAAGTGGCTGGTCAAGGAAGGCGACGTCGTCGTCGAGGACCAGCCGCTGGTCGAGATTTCAACCGACAAGGTCGACACCGAAATTCCGTCGCCGGGTGCGGGACGTATCGCGAAGATTGTCGCGGCCGAGGGGCAGACGCTGCCGGTCGGCGCGACGCTCGCCGTGATCGAGCCGGCCGGCGCTGATACCTCGGCAAAACTGAAAGTCGTCGCGCCGAAAGCTGCGCCGAAGCCGGAACCAGCGCCAGCGCAAGCGAAACCTGCATCGCCGCCGCCGCAGCCCGCGCCGTCGCCGCAGCCGATGCAAGCGGCGAGGGCAGGACTTCGTGAAGCCGAATCCGGAGGCGGGCGGTCCGCGACGCTTTTCTCCAGTCGTGCTGAAGATCGCGGCGGAAGAGGGCATCGATCTGAGTCACGTTCCCGGCACCGGAATCGGCGGACGCGTCAGCAAGCGTGATTTGCAACGTTACCTCGATACGCTGCGCAAAGGCGGGACGCCCGCCGCTGCTGCGCCGCAGCCGCAGACCAATGGCGCCGCGCAGAGCAGCGCGCGTCCGGCGACGAGTTCCGCATCGACCACGCAAGCGCCGACGCAATCGGGTCCGCGGTTTCAAGCCGCCGCGTCTATCAGCCTGTCGAGGGCGATGTCGTCGAGCCGTTCACGCGCCGGCGCAAGCTTATCGCCGAGCACATGGTCTATTCGAAGACGCATTCGCCGCACGTCGGCACCGTCGCGGAAGTGGACGTGACCAAGGCGATGCGATTGCGCGAGCAGCACAAAACTGAGTTCGCGCGCCGCGAAGGATTCAATCTCACCTTCCTGCCGCTGGCGGCGGCGGCGACGGTTCGCGCGCTCAAAGAATTTCCGCGGATGAATGCGTCGGTGGTCGGCGACTCCGTCGTAATCCGCCGCGAGATCAATCTCGGCATCGCGATGGATACCGACGAAGGCCTGCTGGTCCCGGTGATCAAGGCCGCGCGAACGCATGTCGGTGGTCGGGATCGCGCGCGCGATCGAAACTCTGCGCCGCAAAGTCGCCGAGAAGAAGATCACGCCGGACGATCTCTCCGGCGGCAGCTTCACGCTCTCGAATCCGGGGCGCGAGGGCAATCTCTACGGCTTCGCGATCATCAATCAGCCCCAGGTCGGAATCCTGCGGATGGGCGAGGTGAAGAAGCGCCCGGTGGTCGTCGAGGTCGACGGCGCCGACGCGATCGCGATCCGCACCATGATGTACCTGGCGCTGTCCTACGACCATCGCGTCGTCGACGGCGTCCTGGGCAACAGCTTCCTGTTCCGCACCGCAAGGATTCTCGAAGAAGCCGACTTCGAATTGTAGAACGACCGAACCGGGGGGCATCAAGTTGGATCCTGTCGTCGAGTCAGTCATACCGAAGCTTCAACGCCGGATTGCGCAGATCGTCGCGCAAGAACGTCCTCCGGGTCTCGCGGTCGGAATCGTGCGCGATCAGGAACTCGTCTGGCATCAGGGATTCGGCTTGGCGGACATCGCCAGCGGCCGTCCCGTCGACCAGCATACCCTGTTCCTCGTTGCTTCGATCAGCAAGACCTTCACAGCCACCGCTATCATGCAGTTGCGCGACGAGCGAAAGCTTCGTCTCGACGATCCGATTGTGCGTTTCATTCCCGAGTTCAGCGCAGTCCCCAACCCCTTCGGCTCGATCGAGGACGTGACGCTGCTGCGCCTGCTTACTCATCGATCGGGTCTGGTGGGTGAGTCGCCGACCGCTCATTGGAGCAGCACCCGGTTCCCTGGTCGCGAAGAGGTCCTCGCCACAATTCCAAAGCTGCAAATCGCGATCGAGCCGGACTCGGCTTTCAAGTATTCGAACCTTGGTTTCGCGCTCCTTGGCGAAGTGATCGCTCGAGTCTCCGGACGCTCTTTCACCGAGTACGTACACTCCGAAATCCTGAGTCCGCTGGGAATGGATTCAAGTGCGTTCGAGCTGACACCGGCAGTGCGCGAGCTGATGGCGACCGGATACCTGCCGCATCCTTACGATGACGTGGCGAACGTCGCGCAGGTTCCTGAAACGTTCGGCGGTTACGCCGCGGCCGCAGGGCTCCGCTCAAGTGTGGCTGACCTCGCAAAATGGATCTCGCTGCAATTCCGCACCAAGGCGCCGAAGCGGGAAGGCAATCAGGTACTACGCGGAGAGTCACTGAGCGCGATGCATCGCGTGCGTTGGGTCGAAGCCGACTGGACCGTCGGCTACGCGCTGACGTGGTGGGCGACGCGAGTGCGGGAAAACATCTACCATCATCATTCTGGCGGCGATCACGGATTTCTGACATTCGCCGCGTTCAGCAAGCCGAATAAAATCGGCATCATCGCGCTGAGCAACGGCACCGGTCATTTCGCCACCGGGATGATCGGGTTCGAAGGATTGGAGATGTTGGTCGCAGCGGCGCGCGAGGCCGAGATACCGCCGCCGGCGAAGTCAGTCGCGACGCCGCCCGAGTTCAAGCGCTACCTGGGTGGGTACGTCTCGGTGCACTTCGGCAGTGAGTTGGGCATCGAGTTCCGCAACGGCGCGCTGGTCTTATCGGTGCGACCGGTTCCAGGGATGCCGCCGCCACCGCCCCCGGCGCCTCTAGCCCCGACCCGCGAAGCTCACGTCTTTACAGTAACCAAGGGGCGGCCGGCGGGTGAGCAGCTGGTGTTCGAGCTCTCGAACTCAGGCGAGGTAACAGGCTTCACGATGGGCGAACAGAAGTACCTCCGAAACCGTCAATGAGGTGCATAGGATCAAGATTAGGATGTGCGGCTGGGCGGGCGCGCACTTCCGTCATCCTGAGCGGAGCGAAGGATCTCGCGCGTAGCGCGTACTCCAGGCGAGCGCCGGTCGTAAGAACGTCCGTCGAGATTCTTCGCCGCAGCGGCTCAGAATGACGGAGTGGCGTAGTTCCTGCGGCGAGCGGTTCAGGCTGGATGCGCTCCCTGATGCGACCTTAACTGCTGCAGCATATTCGCGATTTGCCCGCTTAGGTCGCCGATTGTGCGGCTCAGGGCGGCAGCGGATTCGGTGTTGTCGCCGGGTTTCGAGGGTTGCGTGAGATGGGCCTCTACCGTGTACAGAATGTTCTTTGCCGGTGGTATCCAGGATTGTCCATTTTGCCGACAGCGTTGCGGTGCCCTGGCTGTCGGTCTCGAAGCGGTAGATGTCGATTTGCACCTGCATGTCGATGTGCACGGTGCTGTACCACGGGAACACGATCACCACGGCGCCGGTTTGGGCGGCGAGGTTGCGCTGCATCGCACTTGTGAATCCGTTCTGAATCGACTCACCCCATCTATCTTCCTTCGACAGCTCGAGGCGGTTGGGCGCCGCGCGCGTCACTACTTCCGGGCGATCCAGATATGGAGGCAGTTTGATCGGTCCCAGTCCGAGCACGAAATTGCCGTTCGTGCTCTGTGAGGTTCCGGTCGCAGGCGCGGCGGTGTCGGCGGTCGGCGTGAACAGATAAAACTTCGAGATGTCTTTCTGCGGCGCGAGAATCGATTTCGCGATGTATGAGCATCCCGTCACCGACGCCGCAATTACGCCCGCAAGGAAGATTCTGAAAAAACTGGTCAAGGTCATCGCTTAGTCCTGGCTGAAGTCGCGGCCGCGAACGATCGCGCTCGGGTTTCGCTGGAGATAGTCGGCCAGCTCCTTGATCGAATGCGCGGCGGCGGAGACGTCCTGCAGCGTCTGTAGCGCCTGGTAGTTAATCGGAGAGTTCGGCTCGATCGTCGTCTGCACAGTGCCGAGCGTCAGCGTCGCCTGCTTCGCCGCGGCGTCGGCCGAAAGCGAAGTCTTCTGCAAGGAGTCTCGACAGCGGCCGCACCTGGCCGTTCACCGTGGCGAGCGTCTGCTGCGCGCCGGCGAGCGTATGGTCGAGTTGCTGCACGGGTTTTCTCGGAATTGTTGATCGCTTCCCTGAGGCGATGGCGACGTTGTGATTTGCCTGACCGAATCGAGCATCCCGGTCATCTGCGTGAACACCGCGTCGAAGTCCACCTTGTCGAGCCGTTCGAAAATTCGCACTGCAACCGCCTGCGCCTGTTCCAGCGTGTTTGGAACCGCCGGAATTTCCTGGAGCGGGGAACCGGGCGGCGCGACCATTTGAATCGGCGTGTTCGGCTGGATGTCCAGCGCGACGTACATCAGGCCGGTGACGAAGCTGTCCGAGCCGAGCTGCGCGCGCATCCCTTCGCGGATCAGGTTGGGAACCGTATGCGGATCGCTCAAGTCGATCGCGGTGCCGCCGTGGGAAACGATCTTGTCTTCGTCGAGCTCGATGATCACCGGGATGCGCACGTCGGCTCTGAGCTTGCCGTTGTCGCGGTTGACGTCCTGCTCGAGGCGCAGCTTGATCCGCTTGACCTGGCCAATCTCGACGCCCTTGAACTTGACCGGCGCGCCGACCCTGAGGCCGTTGATGTCGCCGCGCGAAGTAGATGACAAAGTCGTGCGTCTTGCGGAACAGGTTGCCCGATCCGAAGACCACGACCGCGGCCAGGATCAGGCCGACCGCGCCGAGAACGAACGCACCCACCGTAGCCGGATTGATTCGCTTACCCATGATCCCTCGCTGATTTTCCGTTTTGCTCATCTTCTCCGCCGCGGGTGAGGAAAGTTTGCACGCGCTGATCTTTGCAATTCTTGAGCAGGTCCTTGGGGTCGCCGTGCGCGATCATCGTTCTGCTCTCCGCGTCGAGAAAAACGCTGTTGTTGCCGATTGCAAAAATACTGGCCAGCTCGTGCGTGACGACGACCACCGTCGCGCCGAGGTTGTCGCGCAGCTCGAGGATCAAGTCGTCGAGCAGGCGCGAGCTTATCGGATCGAGGCCGGCCGACGGCTCGTCGAAGAAAAGAATTTCCGGATCGAGTGCGATCGCGCGCGCGAGTCCCGCCCGCTTTTGCATCCCGCCGCTGATCTGGCTTGGATAGTAACCCTCGAAGCCCTTGAGCCCGACCAGCGCCAGCTTCAGCGCGGCGACGTCGCGAATTTCCGATTGCGACAGGTCGGTAAATTCGCCGAGCGGCAGTCCGACGTTTTCCGCCAGCGTCATCGAGCTCCATAGCGCGCCGCTCTGATAGAGCACGCCGAAATGCCGCAACATCTCCTCGCGCTGCTCCGGCTCGCCCTTGGTGAAATTGAAATCGCCGTACCAGACCTCGCCCTTGGCCGGCTCGATCAGTCCCAGCATGTGGCGGAGCAGGGTGCTTTTGCCGCTGCCGCTGCCGCCCATGATTACGAAGATGTCGCCGTGATTGACCGTGAAGTTTATGTCTTTCATCAGCACGAAGGTTCCGTAGGCCATCGTGAGATTCTTGACGGTGATCGGCGGCGGCCCGTCCTTGGGAAACTTTATCTCGGAAACCGGCTTCCCGTCCGACGCCCTGATCGATGGATGCGTCGTGGTCATTTCAGCGCGTTGTGCTCGTCTCGCGGACTGTAGCTCTGGTTAATTTGATCGGCGATATACTGAAAGACTTCGCGCCACTGGGGTGGATCGATTCCGTCGTCGTCGGCCGTCCGTACGATCACGACTTTCGTCCTGGGCGAGACGAAGATGAACTGGCCGTAAGTGCCGATGCCCATGAAGCTGTAGTCGCCGTCCGGCTCGCGAAATACCCCACCAGAAAGTATTTGTAGTAGCCGCCCTTGTCCTGCCATCGAGAGAAGGTCTCCCAGGGACGATGGTCACTTGGATCGGGCGTCGTCGAATCGGCGACCCACTGGCTTCGGGACGATCTGCTTGCCCTCCCAGTTGCCGCCCTCGAGGTACAGGCGCCCGAACTTGGCCAGGTCGATCGCTCTGGCGTTGAGCAGTATGGGCGTGAGCTCGAAGCCGTCGGCGTTGCTGTCGATGCTCCAGGTGGCAGGATATTCCATGCCGATAGGTTGCCAGATTTTTTCCTGAAGATATTGGCTGGGCGCCGATGCGTCGTCCGTTCCAGGATCATGCCGATCAGTTCGGCGTTGAAATTGTTGTAGTGAAACGATTGGCCCGGCGGCTCCATGATCTTCAGGTCCGCTAACAGCAATTGCCGGATATCGGGGTAGTAGCCGGCCAGCACGAATTCGTCCCATGGGAAAAAACTGATGCGATACTGGATGCCCGATCTCATCGTCAAAAGATTTCTGATCGTAATCGCGTCGAAGCCCTGGTCCTTCAACTCCGGCAGGTAGTTTACGATCGGATCGTCGAGGCTCTTGATGTAGCCGTCGGCGATCGCAATACCAACCAGCGCCGAGGTGACCGACTTCGACAGCGACCATGCGGTGCACAGAGAGTCGCGCGCGAAGCCGTTGAAATAATCCTCGGAGAGCACCTGGTTGTCCCGGATGACAATGAACGCATGAGTACTCGTCGTGCGAAGAAGCTCATCGAGCGCGACCCGCTTGACGACGTTGCCGTCCGAGTATTCCACCGTAGCCGGAATCCGATCGCGCTCGCCCGGCGCGAAATGAAACGCGGCCGGCGACTTGTCGATCGTATGAAATCCGTAACGCAGGTAATCGTCGGAGCGGGGCGAGACCACGCGTTGCGCGCCCCATACGAAATAGCGGTAGAGGTAGCCCGGTCGAGTCCACGGTGCGGCGTTCGCGGGCGAGTCGAGCATGAATGCAGCCGCCAGCACGACCAGCACCGCCACGACCGGCGCTGCGATCCAGGTCTTGTGAATTACTGGGATACGCACCTAAATTCCGATCACGTTGAAGACGAAGGCGAATATTCCGCACGCGACGATCACGTAAACGATTCCCGTGACCACCGCCTCAGTTGCCGCGTCTCCCACCGCCGATGAGCTGTTGCCACATTGAATTCCACGCAGGCATCCGGCGACCGCGACAATAATGCCGTAGACGGCTGCCTTGAAAACCCCGCCGAAAATGTCGGTAAGCGTTACCGCCGCCTGCGTTTCGCGCATATACGTGCCGAGCGGGATGTGCAGCATCGCCGCACTGACGAATGCGCCGCCTGCGACACCCAGGCAATCGGAATATATGCACAGCAGCGGAATCATCAGGAACAGGGCGAGCACGCGCGGCAACACCAGGAATTCGAGCGGCGAGATTCCCATCGTGGTCAGGGCGTCGATCTCCTGCGTCACTTTCATCGAGCCGAGCTGCGCGGCAAACGCGGCGCCGGTGCGACCCGCCATAATAATCGCCGCCATCATCGCGCCCATGTCGCGGCTCATCGAGATGCCAACCAGGTCGGCGACGTAGATTGACGCGCCGAACTGTTGCAGCTGTACGGCGCCCTCGAACGCGAGAATCACCCCGACCAGGAAAGTGACCAGGGTGACGATGCCGAACGCGTTTGCGCCGCAATCCTGGATTATGATCATCAGATCGACTCGACGAAAACGCGCCTTGCCAAAGGGTAGTTTGGCAAACGCGATCGCAACCTCGCCCAGGAAGCTCAAAAAATCATAGAGCCCCTGCCAATAGGAAATCGCTTCGCTGCCGACCTCCTCCATGAACGAACTGTGCGATACCTCCGCGCGCGCGCCGGTTTTTTCAGGAACCGCTTCCGCGAGATGAATCAGGCTGCGCACGCCTTCGGGCAGCGGGCTCCAGTCCGCGGGCAGCTTGCGCTTGTGGCAAAGCTCGCTGATACCGATGAGAAACGTGAGCAGACCGCTGTCCCAGTCGCGAAGGTCGGCGGCGTCGAAGGTCAGTTTGGCCGGCTTCGGTGGTTTGTCGAGTTCTTTCTCGACGAGAGCCGCGGAGGGCAGGCCGTGACGAAGATGCCAATCGCCGGCGAGGCGGACGACGAGCGTGGATTTATCGGCGCGCGCGAACGAGAGTTCGTTGTTGGGCGGGGTTTGCTTCTGCGCCTGCATTCGTGCGGCTCAATAAAGCACGGAGAGCACGACTATAAAAGGTAGCACAATTCCGGGCCTTTCGATGGGTTAACGGGCTTTCTCGCGAACTATCATCGAGCACCTTGAAGGCTGCTAGTCACTATGGGCAATCGAAGAGAGGCAAGTTCCAGAAAAGCGACATTGTACTTTAGTACAATAGCCGGAAAATTCTGCGCGATTTAGAATGTGTTTCCTAAAATTGAGCGCAATCTACAATTGGGAGTCGATTGCAAGAGAGACTCGCGCGGGTGAGGGATTAGGTGTCCGTGAACCGCTTATTGGCAACAACCGCACTAATCGAAGCAGGAGCCGGCCTGGCGCTGTTATCTCGTGCCGTCTTTGGCGGCGAAGATCCTGCTGGACGCGTCGATGCAAGAACCCGCCGCGTTTACTTTGGCGCGCATCGGCGGCGCCGGATTGCTTGCGATCGGTATTGCCTGTTGGCTCGCGCGCGGTAACACTCAAGGTTCCGCGGCTAGAGGATTGATAGCCGCGATGGTCGTCTACAACCTGGGTGCGGTTTGTGTTCTCGCGGCGGCGGGACTCCGGTCGCAGCAGGTCGGAGTCATCTTGTGGCCGGCCGTCGCGCTGCACACTGTTATGACCGCCTGGTGCATTATGACCCTTCGATATACCAGCTTCGCCGAAAGGCCAGGGAACCTCGGTCAGTAGCTATAGACGCGATGAGTTATAACGAACCGGTCGGAGACACCTCGCTCATCGCCTGCCTGCACTGCGATTTGTTGCAGCGCATCCCGGAGCTTGAGCCCGGCGCGTCGGCACGCTGCCCGCGATGCAACAAGGAGTTGTGGCGCCATCGCGTCGATTCACTGAACCGGACGCTCGCACTCACTCTCGGTGCATTGTTGCTCTACGTGATCGCGAACTCGGTTCCAATGCTGGGACTGACCATCGTAGGCCGCGACGCATCAACCACGGTGATCGGAGGCGCGCAGCATCTGTGGAATAACGGGCGATAGGATTGTCGGCATACTGGTTCTGTTCACCGCCGTTATAGCGCCCGCTCTGCAAATTGGCTTGATGCTGGCGATCGTGCTCGGCGGGATGCGCGCGCGTCCGCCTCAGATGGGTAGGAACGATGCTTCGCTATCATCCGACGACGCGCATCTGGAGCATGATCGAGGTCATGATGGTCGGCGTGCTGGTCGCGCTGGTTAAAATTGCGGACTACGCGACAGTGATTCCGGGCATGGCGCTGTTCACGCTCTGGGTGCTCGTCTTTGTCCTGGCCGGAATGTCCGCCAGTTTCGACTCGCGAGATGTGTGGGAGAGGATCCAATGGGCGGACGAAGCGCAGCATGAAGGCACGGGTGAGTTGGCGGAGGGAAGGTCGTGAGCGCGGCGGGCATTACCGCGATGCAGCAAGGTCTGCAGAGTTGCGAAGGATGCGGGCTGCTATCGCGTCCACAGCCTGGCGAGCATGAAGGACGTTGTCCGCGCTGCGACGAGAAGCTCGAATTCCGAAAGCGCGACAGCTTTCAGCGGACCTGGGCTTTTTTGATTGCCGCCGCGATTTGTTACATCCCGGCTAACGTACTTCCCGTGCTGACGACGACGACGGCGGCCGGAGCCGAGTCTGATACCATCCTGCAAGGTGTCGTGCTGCTCTGGTCGCCGACCGGATGGCCGCTGTCGATCATCGTGCTGGTCGCGAGCATCATGATCCCGAGCGCGAAGATCCTGGCGCTGGGATACCTGCTTATTACCACCCGTCGCGGATCGGTCGCTAACAACGAGCACCGCATCCAAATGTACCGGATGGTCGAGTTCATCGGACGTTGGTCGATGGTCGATGTATTTGTCGATACCTTCACCGCGGCGCTGATCCAGCTTCAGCCGCTCATGTCAGTAGAGCCGGGTCCCGGCTTGATCTTCTTCGCAGCGGTGGTGGTGTTTACGATGCTCGCGGTCGAGTCATTCGATCCGCGGCTCATCTGGGACTCAGCAAGTCAGCAAGAGCTAGATTCGAAAGAGGTTACCTATGCCTGATCGCGATCCACCACGCACTTCGGTTCCCGAGTCGAGGAACGTGCCCAAAAAACACACGCGGCTCTCGCTGGTTTGGTTCATTCCAATTCTGGCCGCGATAGTCGGCGCATGGGTGGCGGTGACGCGGATACTAAGCGAAGGGCCCGAAGATAACGATCGTTATGAATTCGGCGGAAGGACTGGAAGCGGGCAAGACTAAGATCCACTACAACGGCGTCGATATCGGTACGGTTAAAACCATAGAGCTGTCCGAGGATCACCGGCACGCGATCATGACCGCGCAGATGGCGCCAAAGACCGAGGAATTTCTGGTTGCGGATACGAAGTTCTGGGTCGTGCGGCCGCGTATCTCAGGCGCCAACATTAGCGGGCTCGGCACGCTTATCTCGGGCGCATACATAGGTGTGGAGATAGGATCCTCGAAAGAGGAAAAGCGCGACTTTGTCGCGCTCGAGACGCCGCCGGTGATAACCGGTGATACTCCCGGTCGCTTCTTCGTATTGAAGACATCTGACTTAGGATCGCTGGACACCGGGACGCCGATATACTTCCGGCGGCTGCAGGTCGGCCAGGTCGCATCTTACGCGCTCGACAAAGACGGTAAGGATCTGACAGTTAAGGTATTCGTGCAAGCTCCCTACGATCAGTACGTCAACCCTAACACCCGCTTTTGGCATGCGAGCGGGATCGATGTATCGCTTTCGGCTAGCGGTCTTACTGTGGAGACCCAGTCGGTTGTTGTCGATTCTTATAGGTGGCGTCGCGTTCGAGACTGCGGCGTCGGCCTTGATGCTGCCGCCCTCTGACGAGAATGCAGTCTTCACTCTGTACGGTAACCGGACCGAGGCCTTCAATCCGCCGCCGCAGCATCCACAGACCTACCAGCTCATCTTCAAGGACTCAGTACGAGGGCTTGGCGCAAGGCGCACCGGTCGAGTTCCGCGGAATTCCGATAGGCGAGGTTACGGATATCAGCGCGCAAATCGATCTCAAGACATTCCAATTCTCGGCGCCGGTGACGATCAGTCTGGATCCGCGAAGACTCGGAGTCAAAATCCTTGATATAGGCCCCGGCGTGAACCTTGAGACGATGCGCCGGAAATTGATCGACGCTTTGGTGGCACATGGAGTCCGTGCGCAGCTCAAGACCGGGAACCTACTGACGGGATCGGTCTATGTGTCACTCGACTTCTTTCCCTGCATCGCCGACGGTAACGGTTGACTGGTCGCAAACTCCGGTGCAACTGCCGACCACCTCGGGACAGTTCGAGGCGACCGAGGCGACAGTGGAGAACATCATCAAGAAGCTCGACAAGGTGCCGTTCCAGGAGATCGGCGAAGATCTACAAAAGGCGATCGTTCAGCTGAACACAACGCTGGTGTCCGCGCAGGGCACGCTGACGAGCGCGCGCGGAACTCTCGACAATACAACCTTGCTCACCGAGCCGAATTCCTCGCAGGTCCAGCAAATCGGCAGCACTTTGCAGGAGGTGAGCCGCGCGGCTCGATCGCTGCGCGTGCTGGCAGACTATCTCGAGCGCCATCCCGACGCGCTCCTGCGAGGCAAGCCCGGGGAGGCGAAGTGATGGCACGACGGATGGCTCGCTTGATCTCGATCGCGTTCATGGCGGTAATAGCTGCCGGATGCAGCACCGCGCCGTCGAAGTTCTACTCGCTAGCCTCGACCGCAACAGCAGACGGTACGCCGCCGACCTCCGCGGCGGTGATGGTAGGTCCGGTCACGATACCCGCTGCGGTGGATCAACCTGAGTTCGTGGTGCAGGTTGCGCCGAACCGCGTCCAGGTCGACGAATTCAATCGATGGGTCTCACCGCTGAGCGATTCGATAGCGCGCGCTGTCGCCGGCGATCTTGTCGTTCTGCTCGGCACGCCGGAGGTCGCGAATTCGACAGTTGGCCAACTTCGTGCCGGACTACAGAGTCACGATCGATGTGCAACGCTTCGAGTCGATACAAGGACAGGCCGCAGTTGTGGAAGCGGTCTGGACAGTGCGTAAGACTGCGGGCGGGGTGATCCGCTCGGGACGCACCGTCGCGCGCGAACCCGTCCAGGGTCAAGGCTTCGACGCGCTCGCCGCCGCGCATAGCCAGGCGATAGCCAAGATGAGCGGCGACATCGCAGCAGCGATCCGCGCGGAAGCCGAGCAGAAGTCTTAACAGTTAGTGTTGTGACCGATTTACCCGAGGCGAAGGACAAACTGATCTCATGAGCAGAGTGAAAGCTACTATCCCGGCCTAAGGGCCGATCACTGCCGTTGATACTTGCGGCGGCAGTCCTGATGTCCACCTCACCGATGATCACAGGTTGCTCGCGTGGCGAGGACCAACCTGCTGCTGCGCCGTCGACGCAGGCACAACCAAGCGTCGCCGCGACTGTTGAGCCGTCTGCTCCTCCTCCCGCTGCGGCCGCTGAACCAGGTCCTCCGCCGGGCGCTGCTAGTCCGCCAAGAGTTGCAGGAGCTGGTGTCGCCGATCGCGCTATATCCTGACGTGTTGGTGGCGCAGATCCTTGCCGGATCGACCTATCCGACGCAGGTGGTGGAAGCCGATCGTTGGATGAAGCAGAACCCGAATCTCACCGGCGATCAGCTGGCGAGCCAGGTGAATCAACAAGAATGGGATCCCAGCATCAAGTCGCTGACTCAGTTTCCGAGTGTACTGCAAACGATGAACGACAGCCTGGCGTGGACCTCGGCGCTGGGTGAGGCGTACTACAATCAGCCCGCCGACGTGATGAATGCCATCCAGGTCCTGCGCAACATGGCGATGAGTGCAGGAACATTGAAGTCCACAGCGCAGCAGCAAGTCGAAGTCCAGCCGGCTCCTCCTGCCGCTCAAGGTAGTGCCCAGCCCTCGGTGCAGCAGACGGTAATTATCCAGCCGGCTCAGCCGAACACGGTTTATGTCCCTCAATACAATCCGACCACAGCTTACGGCGCGCCGGTTGCAGCGCCTCCGGGATACAGCGGCAGCGATTTGCTCCTTACGGGTGTCTTGTCGTTCGGAGCTGGGATGTTGCTTGGCTCGTTGATCAACAACGGCAACAATAACTGGGGCTGCAACTGGTACGGAGGCGGCGGCCACAGCAGCTCAGTCAAGTACAACAACAACGTTTACGTGACTAACAACAATGTGTATCCGGGACGATATCCTAGCTGGTGGCGGCGGTTACCGGCCGCCCGCATATCGCCCGCCCAATGGAAACTACCCACGCCCGGATACCCGCGCACGACCGGCGCCTTATCCAGCCACCAGGCCCGCGAACGGTGCCGGCGGAGTACAATCGTCCTAACAATCCGCAACATTCCCGCGACGCGGCCGTATGACAAGAAGACCGCAAGGCCGGCCAATCCGAATGTCGCCAAACCCAATTTTCCCAAGGCGAGCACGCTTCCCAACAATCCGGGTGGATCAAATCTGAACAGGAAAGAGGTCGCCAAGAATCGACCCAATCAGCCTGCGAATCCTGTCGCTGGAACTCGGCCCGCCAATCCTGCTGCTGCAAATCGGCCCGCCACGAAGCCCGCCAATCGTGCAGCGGACCCGGCCCGTGGCTTCGCAAAGGACAACAACAGCACGGGTGGCCGCAATAGCGCCTTGGGTGGTTATGAGCCCGGTGGAAATACTCGGGCTGCGAGCGATCGCGGACAATCCAGCGTCAAGGGAAATCAGAAACCCACTGGTGGTCGCGGGAATGGTGGTGGCGGTGGTGGTAATGCCAAACGCGGCGGAGGCGGTGGTGGCGGCGGAGGTGGCGGGAATCGCGGCGGCGGGAAAAAGGGTAGATGAGGAATTCCAATGACTAATGAAATGACTACTACCAGAATTCGACTCTCGCTCGCGCTCTCGACGTTGTTGGCGTGCCTGTTCGTGATTCCCATCGCGTCAGCGGATGACACCGCCGCGCAACAAGTATTTCCGACCGCCGGCGCTGCAGTCAGCGCGCTGGTTGCTGCTGACAAAGCGGACGACATGAAAGCGCTCAGCTCAATACTCGGCCCGGACTCGGATCAGATCCTTTCGTCCGGAGATCCAGTCGCCGACAAGAACGCGCGCGACGAATTCGTGCGTCGCTACAATGAAATGCATCGTCTCGCCTACGACGATCAGGGTCGCGTCATCCTCTATATCGGCGCCGGTAACTGGCCGGTTCCGATCCCACTAATAAAGAAGGATAGCGGCTGGGTATTCGACACGGCGGCCGGCAAAGATGAGCTACTCTTCAGGCGAATAGGCCGGAACGAACTGTTCACGATCAGGGTTCTCGAAGATCTGGCTGACGCACAGTCGGAGTATGCCAGCGAAGCGCACGACGGCGGCAGTGAAGGTCGAGTTTGCGCAGAAAATCCTGAGCGACCAGGGTAAGCAAAATGGATTGTATTGGGAAGCCGCAGAAGGTCAGCCTCAAAGTCCTATCGGACCACTCGTCGCGAAGGCCACCGCAGCAGGTTACAAGAGAGACAGTGGCGACAATCCTATTCCTTTTCATGGGTACTACTACAAGATATTGACAGCTCAGGGTAAGAACGCTCCGGGCGGCGCAAAGACAATACGTGGTCGATGGCAAGATGACGAATGGATTCGCATTCCTGGCTTATCCCGCCGAGTACCGCGCTTCGGGAGTTATGACATTTATGATCAACCAGGACGGCGTGATCGTTCAGAAAGACCTGGGCCCTGACAGCGAGAAGCTGGCGAGTACGATCTCCGAATACAATCCCGACAAGACCTGGCAGGAAGTAGACGAGTAGCTTGCCGCTACCAATAATATGAGCGCTGTCCACAAAGCCTCGCGACCACCGGCAAATGGCTGCATCGCGAGCTGATGGCGGCGCGGCCTGTATTTTATTCGAGGCACGACGCTAATCGCACTTTGCCGCGCTCTGTTCCGGCTGCACCCGAATAATTGTGCTTTTGTTCCCTTTCTGCACTTCCCCTCACCCTTGGGCTGGCGTTCAACATTTATGGATGCTAAAAACCTTGTTCGGATGGATTATTTCGGGGGTTAATAGATGGCATGGGTTTCGACCCGCTGGCTCAAATTGCGCCAGCGCGGAATTGCTCAATTCGTTTCGATCGCGATCGTCTTCTTAATCGGCTTCATCTTCACCGTCTCTACCAGCGGAGCCTCACCTTCGTCGAATCGCGCCTCGATGTTCGAACGCCTTGCGTTTGCGAGTGACACGTCGCTTTCGCCCAAGCGCATGCGGACCATCCCCGACGTTACACCGACCAACTGCCCGGATCCCAAGGCCGGCAACATACTGGGACCCGGCAACGCCGATTCCGATCTGCTCGTGACCGGCGGCACGTGCATGGTGAACGCCGGCACCTACATGTACCGCAACATCAACATCATCAAGGGCGGAACGCTGCAAGTTCAACGACGCAGCGATCATCCTCTACGCCGCCAATATCATCATCGAAAACAATGGAACGATGCGTGCCGGCAGCGTCGACAACAACGGCAAAATTACGCCGATCGCCGGGCCGCTCGAGATTCGTCTGTACGGTGCAAATCAAGGGCCCGGTGGCATGGGAGCAAGCTGCAAAACCGACGCGATGTGCGGTGTTCCTTCTGGTATCTGGGGATCCAACGATACCATGAAGATGTACCCGAAAGACTGTACCGAAAAGGATCTCCCGGGCCCCGTGAATAACGCCTGCTTCTACGCCTACGATGCGATGCCTTTCGACAACGGAAAGCCGGCCGACAGCCCATTCAACCAGGCTTTCGGTTACTACGGCTACAAGGTGCTGGGTGTCGGCTTCGGCGGGACCCTTCAGCTGTATGGAAAGAAGGGCGCGACCTACGACACTAAGGTCGATCCGAAAAACACCGGCACCAGCTGGGTCAGACTGAACAACTGCAATTCGGCTACCCCCACGGATACATTCTGCACCAAAGGTGTGTTGCAGCCCGGTGCCTCGACAATAACGTTATCGAGCGACGTTGACTGGCAGATGGACGACAACATCGTCATCTCTTCAACTGACTATTTGCCCGGTCATGCCGAGCAGGTGAAGATCATGACCCGCATCGACGCTCATACCTTCACCGTGAGCAAGAAATTGCCGGATAGTGACCCTGACGAAGCTTGAGTTTCCCCACGATGCTTCGGTTTACAGTCTTAGCAGCCACTCACCCAATAAAGTTCCTCCCTCAAATACGCCGACCGGATGGACGTCGGTCGATACGCGCGCGACAGTTGCACTGCTGACCCGCAGCATTCGTATCGTTTCATGGGGCGACAATATAGCAACCCCCTTTCCGGACCCGCCGCCGCTACCGGTAACTCCGGCCACCCAGGGCTATTGGTTCGGCGGTCACATGGTAATCCGCCAGGGGATCGAGAAGGTTCAGATTCAGGGAGTCGAGTTCTTTCAGATGGGGCAGGGCGGTAAGATCGGCCACTACCCCGTGCATTTCCATATGGCACGCCGGGTTCCCGCTGGTAACACCGACCCCAACAATGGGACCTATCTGAAGGACAACTCGGTGTGGGATTCGATGACGCGATGGTACGTGCTCCACGCGACCCAGGGTGTGCTGCTCGCGCGCAACGTCGGCTATGAGTCGATCGGCCACGGCTACTACCTGGAAGACGGCACCGAGACCAACAATAAGCTGTACTCCAACATAGGAATCTTCGCGCGCGCTGCCATCACGAACGCTCAGAATCCCCGTAACGTACCTGGGATTCTGGCGGCACCCGACTATCCAATCGTCCAGCGGCCTCCTGAGAACGGCGGCCCTCTGCAGACTGGCCCTTCGGACGATGTAGTGCCGTACCATACGGACTGGGACCATCCGACCGTATTCTGGATCATGAACGGCTGGAACGACTTCGAGAACAACATGGCTGCCGGCGCGGGTACCTGCGGAGTCTGTTACTGGCTGCTGCCCGGTATCAACAGCGGCATGTCGCGAAACATGAACTGGAAGAGCTACGCATCCGAGCAGCAGTTGCCCGATGCGATGACTAACGGGGGTACTACGCCTCTGCAGATCTTCACCGGCAACAGTTGCGTCTCCGCGATGTCTTCATTTCTGACGGTCGCCAACACGACGGCTTGTAATGGCGTTCAAATCGGACCGAATAGGCTCGATCCACTGTTTCCGGTTCTGAACCAATCGGCGGCGCTTCCTGCTTCTCCCGACTTCAATCTGCCCCCTTCATCCAAAAGCGGCACAACGCCCGATAAGAACGGGTTATCTGCTGACAACTACTACCCGCATATCGGTGGTGGCGGGCGTTTCCCCACCAAGTGTGACGGTCCCGGAGATTGCAGCACTCAGAAAGTGTGTAGCACCACGAATGAGGCGGACTGCGTAATCACCAATATCGACCACTACACCACCTCGTTCAATTGGATGGCGACAAACTTCGCGGCAGTCTGGCTGCGGCCGCTATGGTACTTGTTCATCAACAGTGCCATTACGGATGTACAAAACGGTGGAATTACTTTCGTAACCGGCGGCGGCTACACGAAATCCGACGTCATCAACGGACATTGGGCGCTAGCCCGTAAAGACGTCTTTATCGGACACACACAAGACGAGGCAGCGAGCAAAGGGTTTCGCCTCGGAGGTGGGTCCGTTCAACCCCACGACCATGCTCAAGTGCGACCAGATGCCAATGCACGGCGCGCCCGGCAACTATTGTCTTGATCCGGACGACGGCCTTTCGTTCGCGCTGGCTAGTTTCGCCAACAACCAGCGCCTCTTCAGCATCTACGATGGGCCCGCTTACGAGGATTCCAACGCCTATCTCGATATTACAGCCACCAAGCTGCCCAACGACCCGGTCAAAGGATGCGATCCTCAACCCGATAACGATAAGAACGACAACCACAATTGTGCCAATAGTCAGTATTCGCAGGCCGGCAAGGAGTTTGGGATCCTGGTCGATTCAACCAATCCATCCAACAAGTTCTGCTATCTGCCTAATGCCGCCATCGCATGGAAACAACCTAACGGATTCTTTTATCCGCCTGCTTTCCATTCACGAGATCTCTTTTTCGATACTGTCGATATTCGCCACTTCGTCATCGAACCGCTGTTCGACCCCAGCAAAGGCCTCTTCATAACGGACCCCGTCAAATCGAAGGCGAGATACTGCACTTATAACTCCACTTTTTTCACCGGCTTTACCGATGTCGATCGGCAGACGGAGCTCAATGACGACGATGGGACTTTAACCGGACTTATTGGGCCGACAGCGCAGACCGGGCTGGTAGGCTCGGTCTCGGTCAACCAGGACGAGTTTTTCAACGCGCCCCTGCAAACTCCGGAATGCCTGTCCGACACGAACGTGACTCCTGATAACTCTGTGACCAATCCCAAGACCTTCGCGGGGACGGCGGTTACCAGTCCCTACGACTATGTGACCACGGTAGTGTTCCCGGGCTGTGCCGCTTCGGGCGCCAAGTGCAACCAGGACGCGGAAAAGGACGCCCCCTGGAGCGCGGATTGCACCAATAATGATTGCTATGGAGTCCCGTTGTACAGGGAAAACCTGATTCCCGGCGAGCCAGTCGGAACGGGAGTCCCAATCCGCCTGATGGGCCAGGCCACCTTCCAGCGGAGTAGTCTGACCGTCAACAACGGCAGGTACTATATCGACACAAGTCCGAGCAAGGCGGCGCAAACGAAGCAGGCCAACATCACGTTGCTGAACGTCTTTCGGAGCGGTGGCACCTACTACGTGTTCCAGGTATTCGCCAAGAAAACGACCAAGCAGATCTATGACATATACGTCGGGAAAAATTTCGATCCAACCGACATAAACCAGTTGTGGCTGACGCGAGTAGAGCTGCCGAGCTCCTATGAATTTCAAACGCCACAGGCATTTCCACAAAATCAGGTGACGTACGACGGCGCCACCGGCATCCTGACGGTGACTCTGGATATGAGCCAGTTTCCAAACTTCGCGAGAACAATACTCCGACGAAAAGCAACACCAGTGCCGGCCGAAAACCTTCTGCCAATGGAAGGATAGTCCTGGAACGGGCAAAGACAACTGTCAATGTGCGGACAGCATATTTTCGCCTCCGACTTCCAGTTTTCAAGCCAACGAATGTAGCACCACTAACGGTATCTGCAGTTGGGGAACCAAAGATGTCGAATGTCCCATGGGCGGTTGCTACGGATTCGGCGTTAAGTTGTCGGGCAATTTCGAGACTAGCGATACCCCTCCAGCCCCGACGCCGCAGAAAGCCTTGTGCCTGACCAAGCCCCTAACTCCTCCAGTGTCGCCGTACGATGTCAGTTGGACTTTAACGACTAATAGCTCAGCCTGTAACTATAGTAAGGTAAATCCATCCGTCTTCTGCAGTAGTCCCACCGGTGCCGGCCCCGATGACGTAAGTCCCGATGCGACCGGCTCCTGATGACTCAAACCAGGAAGAGGAACAGGCGCCGAGTAAATGAGGTACACGTTTATTCTGACTACATACTAACTAGACATACCGATTAGCTGATTAGCGTGGCTAATTTGACACCTTTCGTGACCAAAGGCGTAGACTCGGCTTTGTCGGAATCGTAATACGAATCGAGCCCGACTTTGATCCAGCACGACCGGTGGCCCTTCCTGCTCGCCTTTGACCACGCTCCGCTAGACCAACCCAAATTTTCAGACATCAAGGCTTGAGGGAGACCCCCCAATGGGACGACCTCGTTTTTATCCAATCCGGAACACTCTGGCCGCGCTCGCCGTCACTGGAGCGATGCTTCTCTCGATTGCCGCACCCTGTGCGGCTGCTTCATGGCAGAAGTCGTGGGGCGACTACGACAAACAACAACAATGGCATGATGCGAGTTGGTGGCTGCAAAACCGGCCCGACTGGGTCATCTCGCATCATCCGGAATGGACTGAAAGCTATGCCCTGACGGAGGGCCAGATTGGCGATTCGGATAGTCTCCACGGACGGCACTACGGCGACGGCGGAACTGATCGTGCCGATGCGGCAGCACTTCAGGCCACGAGACTAAGAGCATCGATAAATGCGAAAGCTCGATCAAAGACCGCTTCGTAAGTATATCGCGCTGAGAGAAACTAACTCTCTTTGCTTGCCGCGATGAACTCAGCGATCAGTGCTATAGCCGCGCGGACGTTGTCGGCCTCGGTACGGCCGCTGCGTGCGCGCGGCTTGAATGAGTGATCGCCATCTTCGATCCACTCGATCCGAATCGCGGGCGATAGCTTGTACCTGCCGACTTCTTCCGGTAGTCCGAAACTGTCGCGCGTTCCCTGGAGAATCAACGTTGGAGTGCGCAGATTTTCGAGATGCCTGGTGCGCGTCTTCTCGGGCTTGCCCGTCGGATGAAACGGATAGCCGAGGCACACCACGCCGATCACCGCCGCGTCGTCCGCGACCATGCTCGCAATCCGTCCGCCCATCGACTTGCCCCCGATAACTAGTCTGCCACTACCGCCGACCTTCTCGATCGCGTCGCGAAACGATTGCATCAGGATGCGTGGCGGATCAGGCGCTCCGCCTTTGCCAGTCGTTCGCCGCCGCTGCATGTAAGGAAATTCAAACCGGATCACTCGGACACCCGACGCTGCGACTCCTTCTGCGACGCGCTGCATGAAAGGCGAATCCATCGCCGCTCCGGCGCCATGGGCAAACAAAAATGATTTCGCCGCCGACCTCGGTCCATCAACCAGCATCGCCGCCATGCGTTGGATCATCGAACGGACGCATCGTCGGATCAACCAGGCGGAGCGAGCGAAATTCTGTCTGGAACTCCCGCTCACTCCGCCTGTATTCCAAACTGGTGTCCGTCGAATCTTTACGCGTGCGCCGAAGCCGCTTGCGCCGGCGCTCTAAGCGACGCGGTCGCCTCCGCGAATTCCGCCAGGTAGCGCGCGACGCTCGGTCGCTTGCTCATTCGCGATATCCAGTTCGCCAGGTTGCCGTACTCCGGAGACGGCGCGCCTTCCATCAGCGACGCGATGTTGATCGGCGAGAAGCATGAAATATCAGCGACGCTGAACTCGCCGCACAGGTAGTCGCCCCTGCCCAACTCGCGATCGAGCCGCTGATACTGTCGCGCGAGCTCGGCCTTCGTCTGTGCGACCGCAGCCGCATCTCGCGTCGACGCGTCCGGCTTCAGCAGCACCTCGCGCACCAGCACGCCGAGATTGGGCGCGAGCAAAGTGTCGCCGAGATCTTCGAGCATCCTGCATCGCGCCCGCTCCGCCGCGCCGGTCGGAAACAGCGCCGGCTTGGGCATTCGTTCGTCGAGGTATTCGAGAATGATCGTCGAGTCGGGAACCACTGCCTCGCCGTCGACGAGCACCGGAATCTGCGCCTTCGGATTGAGTCGCGGCAGTTCGTCGGGCTTGATCCATCCGGTGGCCGGCGTCCAGTTGACGAGTCGGGTCTCGTGCGCGATCGCTTTCTCGAACATCGCAATTCGCGGCTTGGCACTGTACACGCTGAGCGGTGAGTAATAGAGCTTCATCGTCTTTCTCCTTTCGCTTATCAAATGTTTGCGATCACTTTTTCGGCTCGGCCGGCAGCACCATCTGCGTTTGTGTAACCACGGCGAGCAGCTTTCCATCTTCCGAGGTCACCCGCGTCTGCCAGACCATCGTGCGCCGCCCCCGATGTATCGCGACGCACTCCGCCCGCACCGTAGTGCCGGCCATCGCCGGCCCGATGAAGTTGGTCTTCGATTCGAGGGTAGTCGTCGTCGCGCCGTCGCGCAGATTCAACGACGTCGCGCAGCCGCCGAGCGTGTCGGCCAGCGCCATCATCGCACCCCCATGCAGTATCGCGGGCCGCGTGCACATGTCCTCGCGCACCTTCATCTCCGCCGTCACGCATTCAGGCGTCGCGCCGACGAATCTGATTCCGAGCAGCTTTGCGAACGGCAGCAGGTCGCGGTTGAGTTGTTCGATTGCATCCATGAGCGTCACTATGTGCTCGCGGGCGATCGCGAGTGGACCCTCGACAGTTCCACTTTAAGAAATAAGTAGAGATCCACTTTTGCAGGTAATGCGCGCGTAGTATCGTCTCTGTAGAGGTGTCTCGATGTTCCTGAAACTCGATGCGGACACTGCTCTGTACGATCAGATTTACCGGGCGCTCAGAGGCCAGATTCTCGGCGGGCAATTGGCTGCGGCCACCCGAGTGCCGGCCACGCGCGACCTGGCGCTCGAGTTGGGTGTGTCGCGCAACGTCGCGATCATGGCGTATCGGCAACTGCTCGACGAGGGTTACCTGACGGCGCGCAAAGGCTCGGGCACTTTCGTCGCGCGCGAACTCCCGCGACATCTCACGACCGTCGCCGCGCGGCACCGTCCGGTTGCCGCGCGCGCGCCCGCGCCGGTCCACCTCTCGGCATACGCACGCCGCGTTCGCGAGGCGTCGCAGGGCACTCAGTTCACCTGGGCGCCGCGACGCGATGTACTGCCGTACGATTTCCGCTACGGCCCGCCGTCGTTCACGGATTTTCCGCACGAAACATGGTGCCGCGTCGTGGCCCGTCGCGCGCGGCGCGTCACGATTCGCGATCTTGACTACGGTTCGCCCGAAGGATTGCCCGCACTGCGCGAGGCGATCGCAGACTATGTTGGCCGTGCCCGCGCGATCGCATGCACGCCTGAACAGATCCTCGTGGTCAACGGCTCACAGCAGGCTCTCGATCTCGCCGCGCGCGTGCTCGTCGATCCCGGTGACAGTGTGCTGATGGAGGAGCCGCACTATCGTGGCGCGCGCACCGTGATGAGAGCGGCGGGCGCGACGATCGAAACCATCGCGGTGGACGAACATGGTCTGCGCACTGCGGATCTCGTCCAGCGCCGCACCCTCAGCCGTCTGGCTATCGTCACTCCGTCGCATCAATTTCCCACCGGTGCGGTCATGCCGCTTTCACGTCGCCTCGAACTTCTCTCATGGGCGCGGCGCGCCAATGCATGCATCTTCGAGGACGACTACGACAGCGAGTATCGTTATTCGGGCCGGCCGATCGAGGCGCTGGCCGCGCTCGACGACAGCGGATGCGTGCTCTACGCGGCGACGTTCTCGAAAGTGATGTTTCCGTCGCTGCGACTGGGATACATGATTCTTCCCGAGCAACTGATCGAGCCGATCCGTTCGGTAAAGGCGTTGATGGACACCGGAGGCCCCAGTCTCGCGCAGGCCGCGCTGGTCGATTTCATCCGCGAGGGGCACTTCGAGCGGCATCTTCATCGCACGCGGACGCGCAACGCGAGTCGCCGCGCCGCGATGCTCGAAGCGATCGAGCGCCACCTCGGCAGCCGCGCGGAGGTGTCAGGTATCAATGCCGGCCTTCATCTCATGCTGTGGCTTCGCGACTTGCCCGCATCGAGATCCCGAGAGCTGCGAATGCGCGCGGCGCGTGCGGGCGTCGGTGTATACCCGGTAGAGCCGTTCTATCTGAATCCCCCGAAGCAGGTGGGACTGCTGCTGGGTTACGCGTCGATGCCGGAAAAGCAGATCACCGAAGGCATTCGCCGCTTCGCCGCCGCCGTGAACTCTCTGTGAGCGCGGATTTGAATTCCAATCACAGTTGTAGTTGCGGCAACAGCACGTTCACTTGAAATCTCAGCGCAAATTGCTCGGTCTCTGGGGAAAACTGTCGATAGGCCATCCACTCGCCGGAAAATGACGTGTCGATCGCATAACCCTCGTCCAATTTCCAGACTTTGCCGAAACCAGCGCTAAGCGGAATTTGAGTCGAAGTGTCATGACGCCAGTTGATTGTCCAGGTCGCGTCGCTCGACTTCACGTACCACCCGCGGCCTAGCTGATAGGAGAGCATCGGTTGGATCTGGAGCGAACTTTGGGGCACCGAATGCGACGACGAGTACGCGAAGGAAGTAGCCTGTTGAAATAGCCCCGCAATATTCAGTCCCGGAATTCCCTTGTACGAGAACGCCCATGCTGGGCCCATCTGCCATGCCCCTTTGCCGGTGAATTCGCTCGTCGATGTAGGAAATACGAAGTACGGTCCTACTCCCCATCGAAAGCGAGTCTCCTTTTCGTTCGGCCAAGGCATGACGAGCAGATCCAGAAGCTGGAAGTCGTCGAGCGCGGTGGTAGTTGTCGCGCCCTTGTTGCGAGGAACGGTCACGACTTGAATCGACGGGCGGATGAGTTGCTCCAGCGGCGTGAACAATTGTGGACGCACCGCCAACAGCGGCCGAATTTGCAACGTGTTCGGCTGCGCATTGGTGCCGTACTCGGATGGAGTATAGATGTCCTGGATCTTGAACTGAGTCAGATCCGCCGTCGGATCGTATTCCTTCACAGCCAGCGCTTCATCAGTGTTGCTGGTCGTTCCAGTCTGCTGCGCGAGACCTTGCGAGCAGTCGACCAGCAGGACGAATAACACTGCCGTGAATGAAACGATGACGCGCGTTGGATTGCTCAAAGTCCTATTGCCGAGTGACCCTTCACTGATGTCGTCCACCAGCCGCCCACCCTGCCAATCTGCGCTTCTTACACCTCCCCGTAAACTGATCTTTGGTACAATGGCTGCTCCGCTGAACGTTTACGAAGATCGGAGTGCTCGAAGCCTCAAGAGGACGAGGCGATCCGCTGGTAGAGCAGGGCAGCGCCTTTGTAAATCGTAGCCCCGTCGTCGGGACTGCCGACGAACTCTGCAATCTGCTCCATCTCAGCCACCCAGCGATACGCCTTCGGGCGCATGTCAGGCACCGCGCGCTCCATTCGCGCAAGGAAGCTCGGCTGACTGCGCGCGAGCTCTGCACGCAGCGGCATCAGCCAGGCCTTCGCGTTCTGCAGCGCCCAGCATCGTCGCACATAGCGCGGTGAATCCCTTGGTCAGTCCCGCGTACGAGAGTTTCAATCCTGATGCGGCGCCAACCGGACCGTCGAGGATCGAGATATCCAGTCCGAAGCTGGCCAGCTTTGTGAGTAGGGGTGCATCGGCGCCAGATGCGTAGAAGCGCGGACCCTTCGCGGGATCCTGAGTGCCGGCTACGGGCGGCCCTCCGATGATGCCGGCGTCGATGAAAGTCGTGCCGTCGAGCAGGTCGCGGATGCGGCGGCACGTCGAGGGCGAGATCGCATTGCATTCGACGAAGACCGGGTTTGCGTGTGCGCGGCTGAGCGGACCGCGAAACTGCACGGCAACTTCGACCGCAACGCCCGGCGGAACGATCGACAGGAGGAAGTTCGCGTCACGTACCAGCGAATCGTCGTCGTTGACTACTTCAAGGCCGGCATCGCGAACTCGCGCGTCACTCTCCGCACTGCGTCCCGCGAGCGAGGTCAGTACCCGCGCGCCAGATTCGCGCAGCCGGCGGCCTACTGCGGCGCCCATCTCGCCTGCGCCGACGATCGCAACCGTCACGGAGTCTCGCTCGCTCATCGGAGCACCTTTGCGAAATTTGTTTGCGGAATTTCAGTAGCGGTTGAGGCGCGCCAGCCGATCGGCGTGAAAATTCGAGTCGCCGAACAGTTCCTGGCATACGCGGACCCGCTTCATGAACAAGCCGATGTCGAATTCGTCGGTCATCCCGATGCCGCCGTGCATCTGCACGGCCTCCTGCACGGCGAGCGTCGCACTGAGACCGGCGCGCGCTTTCGCCACCGACACGATCGCACCCGCGCGTTCGTAGGACTCGTCGAGCGTTTGCAGCGCCTTGAGCACGGCCGCGCGCGTGACCTCGAGCTCGCAGTAAAGATGAGCGGCGCGATGCTGCAACGCCTGGAATTCGCCGATCGCCTTGCCGAATTGTTTGCGCTCTTTCAGGTAGGCAACCGTGCGGCTGAAAGCTTCCTCGCTCGCTCCGACCATCTCCGACGCCACACTGGCGCGGCCGACATTCAACACACCTTCGAGCGCATCC
This sequence comes from uncultured delta proteobacterium, assembly GCA_963814715.1. Taxonomy (GTDB): domain Bacteria; phylum Desulfobacterota; class Binatia; order Binatales; family Binataceae; genus Binatus. Next base: position 769,136 of record CAWFDW010000002.1, on the reverse strand, counting down.
CAACCCGCGTCGATCTTGCCGAGGACGCTGTCGGCGCTGACATCGACGTTCTCGAACGTGATCCGCGCCGCGTTGTGCGTATCGACGGTCGAGGTTCGCTCGGTGCGAACCCCCGGAGCGTTCGCATCGACGATGAACAGCGTGAGTCCGGTGGTATCGCCTGCCTTACCCGCGGTGCGAGTGGCAACGATCAGAAGATTCGCGACGTGGCCGTCGATCACGAAAGTCTTGGCGCCGTTGAGCTTGAAGCCTTTGCCGGCGCGAGCGGCAGTCATCGCGGTTTTTTCAGGATGATGCTTCGCGGTCTCGTCAACGGCTAAAGTCGCGATCAACTCACCGGCCACAATTTTTGGCAGATGACTTTTCTTCTGTTGGTCGGTGCCGGCCCGCGCAATCGCGGTCGCTGCCAGCACCGCGGTCGAAAGAAAAGGGGAGGGCGTGAGCGTGCGCCCCAGCTCCTCCATCACCACGCCAGCCTCGACGTGTCCGAGTCCCAGTCCGCCGTAATCTTGCGGAACGAGAATTCCCGCCCAGCCCATCTCGACGAATTGCTTCCAGAGCGCGCGCGAGAATCCGTCGGCGTCGCGCTTGTCGCGTAGGGCGCGCAGATGTGCGATCGGCGCATTCTTCGCCAGAAAGCCGCGCGCGTTGTCGCGCAGCATCGTCTGTTCGTCGTTAAGAACTAACCCCATCAGCGGCTACGCACCCGGCAAGCCGAGTATGCGTTTGGCGATGATATTGAGCTGAACCTCGCTGGTCCCGCCTTCGATCGAGTTGGCTTTGGAACGCAGCCACGCGCGCGCGGTGCGGCCTTCGCGCGAGCGCTCGCCTTCCCATTCCAGCGCGTCCGTGCCGCCGGCCGACATCACCAATTCCATCCGGCGCTTGTTGAGTTCGGTGCCGTAGTACTTCAGCAATGACGAGACCGCGGGATGAGCCTGCCCGGTCTTGGCCATGTCACCCGCGCGATCCATCGTGAGGCGAAACGCCAGCGCGTCGATCTCGAACGCCGCGATCTGGCTGCGCAGCACCGTGTCCGCGAGCATCCCGTTGTCGGTGCCGACCGTGTCGGTTGCGATCTGACCGAGCGAGCGGTTCTCGGACACGCTGCCCATGCCGCCGATCATGTCGCGTTCATGGGTCAGCAGATATTTCGCGATGTCCCATCCCTTGTTGAGCTTGCCGACGAGGTTCGCCTTCGGCACGAGCACGTCGTCGAAAAATGTCTGGCAGAACGGTGACGCGCCCGAGATCAAGTCGATCGGCTTGGTCGAGACGCCCGCGCTTTCCATGTCGAACAGGAGAAAGCTGATGCCTTCGTGCTTGGGAGCGTTGGGGTCGGTGCGCACCAGGCAGAAAATCCAGTCGGCTCGGTCCGCGTACGAGGTCCAAATTTTCGAGCCGTTGACCAGGAACTGATCGCCCTTGTCTTCCGCGCGGGTTTGCAACGAAGCGAGGTCGGAACCCGAGCCGGGCTCGGAGTATCCCTGGCACCATCGAATTTCGCCGCGCGCGATTTTCGGCAGATGCTCGCGCTTCTGTTCTTCGGAGCCGTACTTCAGCAGCGCGGGCCCGAGCATCCAGATGCCGAAGCTGTCGAGCGGAGAGCGGCAGTTGAGCGCGCGCATTTCCTGGCGCAGAATTTTGGCCTCGTCGCGCGAAAGTCCGCCGCCGCCGTACTCGCGCGGCCACTCGGGCACCGTCCAGCCCTTCTCTCCCATGCGTTCGAGCCACAGGCGCTGCGCATCGGATTGAAACTTCCAATGCCGTCCGCCCCAGCAAGTATCTTCTTCAGTCTGACTCGGCCGCCGCATTTCGGGAGGACAATTCGCCTCGAGCCACGCGCGCGTTTCTTTTCGAAAATTTTCAAGATTTTCCATAGTTACATCTCGTCCTAGTAGGTCAGCCCGCATGATTCAAGTTCAAATCGACTGAGGGGCATCGCTGCCGATTCCGTGCGCGGACCAAAACAAGTGGAAATGGCATCACCTGCACAACGCGGTCCGAGAGCCATAGGGCTCCGGGTATCTTTGTCCCGGCAAAATACGATTTCGGACGGCATGAAAGCGGTGGCTGCGTTTTCGCCGATTGGGCGAATGAGAGCTGTCGAGAGGTTAATCACGGAGTACAGATTAGCATCGCGACAGCTTCAGCGTCAGGCGGAAAAGTTCATCCCCCGGCAGGCGAACGCGCGGTTCGGAGTGGGCGGGTCGACTTCCAGCTCAGTCGCGGCTTGTCACCTGGCTTCCTTCGCGCGGCGCGACCGACTTCGGATCGCGGGCTTGCGTTCCACTCGCTGCCGGGTTTGGACGAAAGCACGAAGAACCGCGTTGATACGAGTCTGGTAGCCTCTGCCGCGGGCTTTGAACCAATCGAGAATGTCGCCATCGAGGCGAATGTGAATATCCTGCTTGACGGGCGGCAGCCCAACCATGACAGTGCTTTCCCAGCCCGCGGCCAAGGCGCCTTCGTCCTTGTCGGCGAGCTGTTCAACCCGTTTCTGGGGTATCGCATGAGCGCGTTTCCAATCTGTCTTGCTCTCGCCACGCGCGATTTTTCGTCTGATCTCGTCAGCCGAAAATCGCCTGATATTTCGGTAGTGTCTCATTTTGAACGAAAAATCAAATGGGCCGCCATGAACGCGACCCCATAGACTGCCCAGTGCTTCAACTCGCGCATATTCTGTTGTCGCGGAGTCAGTGATGTGGACCGCGGCATCGGGATGATGATTCTGAGCAAGCATGTGAGAAGGCCTGCTGAAAGAAAAAGGGAAAACTCGAGGAACAAGAACTTCATGCTAGCTTGTCCCGCGTTTCCCATTCGTCCACGCTCGCGGCCCCATAGGCAATCGCCGCTCGGACATCTTCCGGCGACAGGTGTGGATAGTCTTCGAGCAGTTCGCTCTCGGTCGCGCCCTCACCGAGCTTGTTCAATATAAGCTCGACCGTGATCCGGGTCCCTCGGATGACCGGTTTGCCCATCATCACCTGAGGGTTTATTTCTATCCGCGAAGTAGTCACTTTAGTCGCTCGTAGTTCATAATGCCGTCTGCCGATCTCGGTGGGCAACGCACCATCGGAGTGGATGCGGCGACTCGGAAACCGGAACCGGCTTCGCTTGCGCGAAGCTGTCCGGAGGCCAGAAGCCATGTCCTCCCGTCGCGTTGCTCGCTTCGTCAGGATGACACACTTCTGGTTGCTCACTGAAGCAGTTCGCGGTGCTCACTTCTTTTCGGCGGGCATTTCGATGCCGCCGGCTTCGGGGTGGTGGCCGTAGACGTCTTCGCCGAAGTATTCGGACTGGATAGGTGGCCGGGCGCGCGCCCCAGCCGTATTCGAACATCCAGCCTGACGGATTGCGGAAGTAGAATGAGTACATGTGATCGTTCGAGTGCTTGCCGGGCGTGATACGTCACCGGGATTTTGTTCTTGCGGACCAGGTCGTAGGTCATGCCGACGTCGTCGAGGTTGTCCACCTCGATCATGATGTGGTTGAGCCGGCGATCGCCGCCCGGAATTCCGAAGGCGACTGTATGATCGCGATCGTTGCAATGCATGAAGACGAGCCCGACGGTGCGCTTGCCGGCGCGAAATTTGTACTCGACGCCGCCGCGCATTCCGAGGTGAGCATAGAAACGCTGGGCCGCATCGACGTTGCCCTCGCGCACGATGCAATGGCCGAGTCCGCCGGTGCCGGTCTTGAACCGCCCATGCATCGCGCGGCCCGGATGGAACGGCTTGCTGAACTGCATCAGCGGGCCGTGAAAGATCTCGACCGGATTGCCGTCGGGGTCGCTCAGCTTGAGAACTTCGAGCACGCGACGCTCGTCGGCTTCGTCCTCGGAACCGACGCGGAACTTTATTCCCGCTTCGGAAAGCTGACGCTGCATCTGCGCGAATTCGTCGGCGCCCGCGACGCGAAAGCCCAGGTACGCGAGGTCGTCGCTAGCTGTCCGCATGCAGCACGATCCGATGATGCTGATAGTCCATCCGCAGGTAGCATCGATCGGACTCGCCTTCATCGGCCAGTTCGAATCCGACAATGCTAGTCGCGAAATTTTTCCACGCATCGAGGTCTTTTACCCCGAGTCCCATGTAGCCCAACTCTGTTACCTGGATCATCTATGTTTCCTCCGCGTCTCTGCCAGTCCATTTATCTCAAATGTTGAATCGTTCGACCAGCGCCGGCGTGACAGTTGATGAGAAAAACCTAACCCCTAACCCCTTCCCGAGCGGGAAGGGGAACCAGAGAGAGGGAGGGGGACAAGAAGATAGCGACTGGCCGGGCGCGGACCGATGTTCAGGTCTTCGAGGTTCAATTTTTTCGGAGAAAATAAAAAATGAGAAATTCGACGGAATAAATTCCGTCCTACTTATGAAGCCGGAAGAGGGAATTTAGTCCGTCGACTTGAATTTCGGACCTGGTTATTTGCGAAGCTGCATCGTCATGGATAATCTGCGAGATTGACCGGAGGACATCATGGTTGGATTAGTGCTTCGCGACGACCGCGACGGTCCCGCTATCAATAGATCGGCGCGCCGTGCCTGAGATCGACCCGACGCCCGCGGTGGAGACCGGCCAGCCCGACCAGCTCCAACCGCCCGATGAAGATTCGAGCGAGCGACGCGGCGCGTTTCGCGCACTGCGCCATCGCAACTATCGCCTCTATTTCTTCGGCCAGCTCGTCTCGCTCGCCGGCACCTGGATGCAGAGCGCCGCGCAGGCGTGGCTGGTGCTGAAGCTGACGAACTCGGCGACGATGGCTCGGGGTCGTATCGTTCGCGCAGTTCACTCCGATTCTGCTGGTCGGTTTGTTCGCCGGTGTAATTGTCGATCGCGTCGATCGCCGCCGCCTGATAATCACGACGCAAATCCTGCTGATGCTGAGCGCCTTCACGCTCGCGACGCTGACCTGGACCGGCACCGTCCGCGTCGAGCTACGTGATCCTGCTCGCCGCGTTCAACGGCACCGTCGGCTCATTTGACATGCCGGGCCGCCAGTCGTTCGTGGTCGAGATGGTGGGTTACGACGATCTCGCCAACGCGATCGCGCTCAACTCGATGATGTTCAACAGCGCGCGCATGCTGGGTCCGGCCGCCGCGGGATTGCTGATCGCGTGGCTCGGCATCGGCACCTGCTTTTTCCTGAACGGCGTGAGTTTCCTCGCCGTCATCTGGAGCCTGACGCAGATGGAGATTCCGGTCCGCGCGATAGCGGTCACCGGCGCGCGCATGATTCATCAACTGCGCGAGGGCCTTGCGTATGTATGGGCCAACCGCCCGATCTTCTACCAGATGGCGTTGGCCGCGGTTACCAACGGCTTCGGCTACCAGTACCTGGTGCTGGTTCCATTGTTCGCGAAGAACGTGCTGCATGGTGACGCGCGCACTTACGGATTCCTGGTCGCGATACAGGGACTCGGATCGGTGGTCGGCGCGGTGACGCTGGCGTCGCGGGTGTCGACGCGGGGGATGAGGAACAATCTTCTGCTGGGACTCTTTCTCTCCGCGGTTGGAATCGTGGTCTTCGGGATGTCGCGATCGATGTGGCTCTCGCTCGCCGCGCAGTTTGTAATCGGCGCGGGACTGACCAACTTCCGCGCGAGCAACAACACGCTGGTGCAAATGTTCGTCAACGACGATCTGCGCGGCCGCGTGATGAGCACTTATCAGCTCGCGGCGGTCGGGATGACGCCGATTGGCGCGCTCGCAAGTCGGCTACATGGGATCGCACCTGGGCCCGATGAAGACGGTCGTCATATGCGGCGTGGTCATACTGCTCAGCGGCGTGGTGCTGCTGACGCGGCTCAAGTCGGTCGGCATGGACGCCGAGCCAGCTTAGTTTCCTCCTTGCCAGACGCCCACTCCGTGTGTTCAATGCTCGCTAACCGTTCCAACTGAAGGAGCCTCCTTATGAAATCCTGGATCTCGAAGACCGTAATTGCGATTGCGATGCTCGTCGCGCTTCCCGTTCTTGCGCACGCCGACACCTGGCAAATCGATCCCGCGCATACCAACGTCGAGTTCAGCGTGCGCCACATGATGATCTCGAACGTGAAGGGGCAATTTCAGAAGACCACGGGAACGATCGACGCTCAACGGCAAGGATCCAACGTCGGCGAAAATTGACGCGACGATCGATGCTACGTCGATCAACACGCGCGTCGACAAGCGCGACGCACATCTGAAGAGTCCGGCGTTTCTCGACGTCGACAAGTTCCCGACGATTACGTTCAAATCGACCAAGGTCGAAGCCGATGGTCCGGGCAAGTGGAAAGTGACGGGCGACCTGACGATGCATGGCGTCACCAAGCCGGTCGTGCTGGACGTCGAAAGCACCGGAACGCCGGTCACCGATCCGATGGGCAACACGCGGGCGGGCGCGTCGGCGACGACGAAAATCAGTCGAAAAGATTTCGGCCTGACGTGGAATCAGCCGCTCGAGACGGGCGGCGTGATGGTCGGCGACGAGGTCGCGATTTCGATCGACATCGAGGCGATCAAGAAGTAGCGGCGCTGCGGCTAGTGCGCCGCGGCCTGTTTGGAATTGTCGGCTCCCGCGTTGTTCCCTGCGACGTGCGCGATCGAAGCCGGGGATTATCGCCTGGATGAATGCGTTGCGCAGGACCTGGCCGAGCGCCTGCCAGGTGTCGACATCGGGACTCGTCAGTTTTCCTTTGAGGTCTATGTCGGTCGCCACCTTGTCGGTGCTGTGATTCTTGAAGAGATGAGAAGCGCCGCCGATCGCGAGCTCCTTCGCTTGATGCAGCACGCCGGTGCCTTTGTCCTTCTGGCGGTCGTAGACTTTGAGGTTCGCGAACATCGGCTTTATGTAGCCGTCGATGTTGCCGTCTTTGACCGCGACCTGTGAGAACACCGTGAGCTGGCCGGCTGCGACGTCGAAGCGTCCGAATGCGCGCAGGAGATCGTTCATCGACGGCAAGTCGGTGTTCTGCATCGCAACCTTCAAGTTGAATGCGGGTCCCTGCCCACTGGCCAGAAAATCGCCCGCGACGTTGGTATCACCGGTGCCCATGAACTTGCCGCGCAGCGTCAAATCCGCCGGTCCTTTAGTCTGATGATTGGAAAGGTTCTTGATCGTCAGCTCGGTGTCGTTGATGAAGAGCTTATAGTTCGGATTGCTGGTTTTATCGGTGTACGCGAAATTGCTGTGATTGATGTCGAGGTCTTGCACGCTGATTTCAACCGCCGGCCGGTTGTTCTGCTTCTCGATCTGCTTGCCGGCATTTTTCACTCGCTGCGCTTCCGCCTGCTTGGTCTCCGGCGCATGAACGTAGCCGACGGCAACCCCGTCGATCGTGGCGTTGTCGACTTCGACCCTGGTTATCTTCGGCGAGTATTCGAGCAGACCGTTGCTCGCCAACTTCCCTCCGCTCACCTCGAGATTGATCTGGCGAATCTCAGGATCGAACGCGCTCAGCGGCACGTTTTGAATCGTGTACTTCGCGCGAGCGCCGGGGAACGGCTCTTCGAGGAAGTTGGCATGCCCGTCGATAGTGGCCTGGCCGGTGTCGAAGATCACCACGTTAGCGTGAAAGCGTGACGGGTAAGCGTTCTCGGGCGCGTGGATGTTGCGGATGTTATCGGCGGTGAAGTTGAGATTCGCCAGGTGCAGTGGCGGATTCACCTGATCCTGAATGTAGACGACGTCGCCATCGTAGATCGTGAAACGGTTGATCTTGATCGGATAGGCGGCTTCGAGCGCGTCCTGCCATCCCTTCTGTTTCAATGGGACCTTGCTCTTCTTTTCCTCGACAAACTGCGTCTGATCGATGTGGATCTTCGGACGCGACAGGAGCACGTCGGCCACGACGCGTCGCGAGAAAAGCTCCTTCACCTGGATCGTGAAGCGCATCGTCGCGATGTCGGCGACCGGCGGACGCGGATGCGCCTCCTGAACGACCTTGAGGCCCTTCAACGTCAGAATCCCGCCGAGCAATTGCAGATGCGCATGGGCGAGCGCCACATGGTAGCCCTTGAGCTTCTGGTTCATCGCGGCCTGGGTTCGCGCCCGGACTATGTCATCGAGAAAGAATGAGGCGATGAACACCGCGATGATCACCGTCGCGAAAAAGCCTGCCGACCCAGAAAAGAATGGGGTGCTTTCGATAAGCAGTCATGCGGCACCTGCCGGACTAAATAGGCAAAGGCTTCTGCCGGGTGTTCCACGCGGCGCTCGTCGCGACGCTTTCTGCTGAACGTCCGGATGAACAGAGGAGTCAATCCGAGACCGATGCCGAACAGCAGATGCGCGACGAAATACGCCATCGGCATCAGCGCAATCCGCGCCGCCATCGTCGGGTTCATGTAGGGCAGCACGACGAGATCCATCGCGACCCAGATGACGATTCCGACCGCGATACCCGCAAACAGGGCCGCGATTATCGAGGTTCTCCGCGACATACACAGCGCGAACAGGATTCCGAGCACGATCGAAAATCCAAGTTGAATGCCGGCGCCGGCCAGCATCGCCATCGAGCCCGTGACCAACGCTTCAACTCCGTACACGAGCGCGCCGAGCGCCTTCAGCGGCATCGTCACGCCCGCGCCGGTCGCACTCGAATAGGCCATCATGAAGCCCATCATCAGGATGGCGCTGAGAATTCCGTCGGTGATCCCGGCGGCGAATCGGCTACCCCACGAGACGCGATCCGCGGAGTCAACACTTGCGCTATTTGTTTGTTCAGCCATGGCTACGATCGGGCCGTCTGGGCCTGCTCCTTCTTCAAGAGAATTTGCGCGAGGTCGTGATGCTGCTGGAGGATCGGCATGATCTTGTCGATCAGCGCCTCGATGTCATCGTCGCTCGCATCCTCGCGCTCCTGCTGCAGCTCGCTCATGAGTTTCTTGTGATCGGCACTGGTCTGCTCCAGAAACATCCGATCGAATTGGGCGCCACTTGCGGAGCCAAGCTTGCGATCGGTTTTTGATTGGGCGGTCGAAGCGCTGCGCAAATGGGCGCCGGTCTTTTGAGCCGTCGCCATTACCATCTGATCGGCGTTCGTATGATCCTTAACCAAGTTGATCGGCGTACGCTCGAACCTCGTCGGTCGAGGCTTTTTCTTCGGCGATCTTACCGATCGCGATCTCCTTCAGATCGGCCTGATGTATCTGCGCGAGGATCGATGCGCTGGTCTTCTTACTCGACGCTTCCGGCGATGGCACGTCGGGCCGGTTTCGCCTTAGCCTCTTGCGCAGTCGGCTGCGCCGCCGGTTGAACTGCCGCAGTATTGGCGTTCGCGGGCGGCTGTTCCCGCTTTGCACCGCAACCAATCAACGCAGCAGCGACCAGTGCCGCGACTAAAAACTGTCTCGAAGCTCGAAGATTTTCGTGTATGTGCATTGTCGCTGTCCTCCGAAAGAACCCCGACATGAGGCGCGCGGGAAGGTTCGCGGGCGCAAACCCGCGACACGCAAGCGGGCGCCACGACGCCTCAAGCGTTTTCAAACATCAGAGAAACACGCAAAAGATATGCCCCGAAATAGGCAAGCAATGGCAGGGGTCGGGGTCGCCGACCGTGAAAAAACTGCATTCTGACTCGGAAAGAGCTACGGTTTGGCGGTTCTGTGATGCTCGATCGTGCGGGCGCCTAGTCTTGCGGGGGCGGTTTCTGAGCCCTGCACTACCACGACGCATCGTTTTGGGTCGGTTAGATCTTCGGGGGAGAGGCCGACTTTGTCGGCCAGGTTGGTCGCGACGATCACGAGGCCGCCGGGGGTTTGACGCGCTAGTTGAGCGGCGGTCGGCGCGCTTAGCACGTCGGTATGCAGGCGGCGGCCGAGCGCGCGGCCGGCGTCGCGAATCAAATCGAGCAGTTCGACATCTTCGGCGTTTCCGTCCTCCGGCACCAGCACTGCGTGCAGGCCGGACTTCTTGCGCAGCGCCACTCGCAGCGCGAGGTCGAGCGCCGCGCGGCCATGCGTGCCGCGATCGACGACCGCAAACACGCGGTCGAGCGGACGTCTCGCCGCCGTGAATCACGACCGCGACGTGGACCGGTAACGCGCGGGCCTTGTCGAGAATTTCGCGGACTACGCCGCCCATGAAATCGGAGCCGAAGACTGCGCGATGCGATCCCATCAGCAGCCATCCGATTTGCGGCTCGTTGGCGAACGCCAAAATGTCCGCCGCGGGATTCGTCGTCCACACCGCCTGCGGCGTGATGATGCTGCCGCGCTCGAGTGCGAGATCCAGCGCCGCCGCCAGCGCGAGAGAGCGGGGCGGCACGCGCTGCTCGGCCTCGCGCAATCCCGAGCGCACACCGCCCGGCGGAGTCTTCACCAATGCGAGCACGCGCGGCGGCGGTGCGTCGTGCGGCGTCGCCGCCAGCGCAAGTTCGACCAGGACGCCGACGCCCTCGGGATTCGACACCGGCACGAGGATCGCGCTGTGCTCGGTTCCGACGAGCATCGGGCGCGGTGGCGGCTGCAACGGCCGCTGTGCGACGATGCGGTGCGCGAATCGGAGCTTGCGGTGCGACGGCAGGCTCCGGCGAGAACGTGCCGAGCTCCGGAAACGGCTCGATCTCCTTACCTTGCCGCGCGTGATGAAATGCAGAATCGGCGTGGTCGAGAAGGTGGTGATCAGCGCCATGATCACGAGCATCGCGAACAGCGTCGGCGAGATCACGTTCATCTCGAGACCGATATTGAGCACGATCAGTTCCATCAGGCCGCGCGTGTTCATCAGGACGCCGAGCGCCGACGAGTCGCGCCAGTTGAGTCCCGGTGAGTCGCGCCGCGACCGCGCTGCCGCCGAACTTGCCGAGCGACGCGACGATCACGATCAGCGCGCACATCATCCATTGCTCGCATCCGTTGACCAGCCCGATCTGCGTGCGCAGGCCGGTGTACGCGAAGAAGGCCGGCAGCAGCAGCACGATCACGATGTCTTCGAGGCGATCGGTCAGCTCGCGCGCCATCCCGCTGTCGTGCGGAATCACCGCGCCGAGCGCGAACGCGCCGAACACGGCGTGGATGCCGATCAGTTCAGTGGCCGATGCGGAGATCAGCAGCGCGATGAATATCGCCGCCATCACGCCCTGCGTGAGCCGCCCGCGATTTCCGTAGAGCAGCGACAGGCGCACCATCGCGGGCCGCACCACGAGGATCATCAGCAGCGATGAAGCCGAGCGCCATCGCGATCGTCGTCACGGCGCCGGTCGCCTGCGCCCGCGCCACGCTGACCACGAAGGCCAGCATGCACCACGCGGTGACGTCATCGACGGCGGCGCAGGTCAGCGCAATCGCGCCCATGTGAGTTTTGTGAATCCGGCGATCGGTCAGAATTCTCGCGAGCACCGGGAACGCGGTCACCGACATCGAGACGCCGAGGAACAGCGAGAAGCAGGTGAACGGCACGTCGCTGGTCGAGAGCTTGGGATAGAGATAAAGCGAAATCGTCGCGCCGAGCAGGAACGGCGCGATGATGCTCGCGTGCGAAATCGCGACGGTTGAATGTCCGCGTTTGCGCAGCAGCGACGGAGTCGAGCTCGAGCCCGACCAGGAACATATAAAGGATGACGCCGACTTGCGCGATGATGTTGAGAAACGGCCCGACCGTCGACGGGAAGAGATATCCTTCGGCGCCGGGCGCGAGACGTCCGAGCAGCGACGGGCCGAGCACGATGCCCGCGATGATTTCGCCGACCACCGGCGGCTGATTGGAAGTTGCGGAAGATCCAGCCCATCGCGCGCGCGGTCGCGATCACCACCACCAGCGCGAGCAGCACGTGCAGCAGGTCGCTCTGATTCGCGCGCGACGCGGCCGAGCCGAAAAGGTTGCTGCCGACGGGAGCGCGGCGCGCCGAGCGTGTCGCCGTACGATCGAATCCACAGGTACAGCAGCACCAGCGCGCCGATCATCAGTGCGTAGACGGCAGCGGCGCGCGAGCCGGCGGTGGTAATTCGCGGCTGTCCTTCAGCCATTGGCGGATTCTACCAGAGTGCGGGGTTGATGCGCAGAGTTGGTGAAATGAGCGTGGTCGATGCTGAGCACAACCTAACCCCTAACCCCTTCCCGAGCGGGAAGGGGGACCGGATTGTTGGGAGTAGCCTCTTCGATCGCGCGGGAAGGGGAACCGGATTGTTGAGAGGAGCCTTACCGCAGGATCGGCCGATGGCTTCGTTGCGCGGGTGCGTTTCTTTTTTGGCGGCTTCGAGTTGCGCGGAGCATCGCCATTAGCAAGATCTCCATTCGATGAAGCGTCCATTGTGACCTCGCGGCGGCGGCGGATCGCGGAGAAGGTCGCCGCGATCTCGACTGCATTCTCGGCGGCGCGATCGCCATGCCAATGATTTATGACGTCGCTCAACGACAGGATTCCGATCGGCTTGCCGCGCGAATCGACCACCGGGATGCGGTGAATCTCATGCGTGCGCATCAGGCGATGCGCGGTGTCGAGATCGTCGGTGCGCGTGCATGAAATCACTTTGCGCGACATCGCGCGCTCGACCGGAATCAACTGGAGCGGCGTGCCCTGGGTGTATGCGGCCATGCAGATATCGCGGTCGGTGACGATGCCGACGAGCTTGCCGTGCGCGTCGACGACCGGTGCACATCCGCAATCGTGATCCCACATTATGCGCGCGGCATCGTTCAACGAGTCATGAATCGTGCATGATCGAACGTCTCGGGTCATCAGGTCGGCGACTTTCACTGTATGTCACTCCTCAAGCAACGGGATTGATGGTATTTATTTCCAGGTCGAGAACGGCTTGATCGACAAGTTCGAATTATAATAGCGGGGATCGCCGCTGACCTCGCGATCGATCCAGTCGGGCAGCTCGACCTCTTCCTTGGCATCCTTGAGTTCGACTTCGGCGACCGTCAGGCCCTGATTCGCGCCGGTGAATTCATCGACTTCCCAGGTGTGGCCCTTGTACATGATTCGGTAGCGCATCTTTTCGATCGGCGGATGCTCGCACAGGTGGAGCAGAATTTCGTTCGCGTCGTTAAGCGGAATCTCGTACTCGTATTCGTCGCGCGTGATGTCCGAGGTCGGACCTTTGATAGTGACGAAGGCTTTGTCCCCGTAAGTGCGCACGCGCACGGAGGATTGCTTCGACGCGCTCAGGTATCCCTGCCGAATAACGAGGCCGGCGCCCATATCGCTCCATTTGCGGGGATGCACCAGGAATTTACGCTCGATCTCTTTCGCCATTGTTTTCAGTATCTACACGAGTCACTGATGGTTCGCGCCACTCGAACGACACCTGACGCTTCGCGCTGCTCAGCTTGCCGTCGCGGCGGCGCGAGGCGTCATCCCAGTCATCAGCTTCAGGTGGCGAACATAGTTTATATTGGCGTGAGAGTTCAGGCCAAGTTTCGCGATCGCGCGCAGAACGGCGGCGGGGTCGTCGGATTCGATCTCGACGGTTTCGCAGCTTGCGCCGCCGGCGATTTGAACTTCCGCAAATTCGGCGGTGTATTTTTCAGAGGTGAACTGACGGCGCACTTTGGCGACGGGCACAATCGACAGATCGCGATTCGGCCGCACCAGGTCGCGGATCAGCTCGCCGTGCGTGTACGACGGCTGCGCAATCTCCGGGACCGCAACGCCGAGATGCGGAAACAACTGCTCGACGATTGCGCGCGAGTCGAGCGGGAAGCCGGACTTCAACACCGGCCGCCATCGTTCGAGCCGGCCGACCACCTCGGTCATCAGCTTGATGTCGAGCAAATCGTCGCGAATCTTGACGTTGGCGGTGTCGGTCACGCGCGAGAGAATGTAAGTCTCCGCGCTTTCGCGCGGATCTGACGGCGTGGCTATCGCAGCCATGCGATCCAGAAACGGGCTAAGGTGATTTCCCCAAATTCGGAACTCGAATCTTCCCAGCGGATTGCTCATCGTCGTCGCAGCGGAACACTATCGCGCCAACGGATCCACGATAACATTTTCGCCGGGCTATGAAAAAAATCAGGCTGCGCGGTTTTTCTAAAGACTCGCGCCCTCCCGCATCCCGCCGGCGCGGGCCGCCGACCCGTGCGCGCCCCCGTTCGATCGTTTGCGCGACGAGCGTCCGGCGCGCACCACCTGCCTGCGGCCGACCGAGCGCATCTGCTTGGTCGGCAGATCGTCGACGCTCAGCAATCCGAGCCGCGAACGCAGCAACGCAGGCTCGATCCCCAACACGTCGCACACGTACTCGAAGGAAAACGGACTATGGATTCCGGCCTCCGCATGGAACCATCGCTGAACTTCGTCGTATTGATCGCGATCGGATCGACGCGCCGAGTTCACAGTCTTGACGTAGCATCGAATCGCGTCTTCCAGGACCGCGAAGACCAGCCGCGTCTCACCGTCGAGCATCGAGCGGCGGCGAGTGAGATCGAAAAACTGAACCGGCACCAGAAAATCGGGCTCGAAGCGCGCGCTCAGCCACGGATCGGGCCCTGCGCATTCGTCGATCACCCGTGTTTGAGTCGAAGGTCCATATTGTAGAACCTGTTCCGTAGCTCCTGCAGCAGACATCGATTGGACCCTCCTTGAGCCGAAATTGAACTCCTGCCAGCCAGCATTGTCTGTGCCAACCGCGGTCAGCGCGGCTAAAGGAGAAATCACAGGGGAAATCGAAGTATTTGCGATGCCGGTGAAAGCTGATGCTGCTTAATTATGCGGCATCACTGCGATGTCGAATGTGCGTTTCGATTCTGCAAGGGTCGCGGGAGCGGACAGACGAAAGGCTCTCGCGCCTGCCCTGAAATCCGGATACACTGCCGCGGTCCGGGGAACGGTAGCTCTCCGCGAGGCAACCAAATTGAAACATTTACCGTATATGAAACAACTGGACTCGAACCGGTCGCGGAAAGAGTATTGAGTCCGCTCGATCTAATCGAACTGGCGTGAGGCACGATCAATGCTGATATTAAAAACTGGCTCGATGTGCGCGAACGGCGCGCCCCTATGAAAACTCGAACAAAAACTCGACCGAAACCAAAACCAGTAAGAGGCAAAAGACCAAGATGGTATCCGCAGTCAACACCGGCGGACGCAGGATCGACGCGCTCAAGCGTATGCTCACCAAAGAGCGCGCTGACACGCTCGCCCGGGTCAAAGAATTGATGCGCGAGCAGGCTCGCAACGGCGGTCAGCCGCCGGCCGATGAGATGGACGTGGCGCGATCGCTTTCAGAAGTCGAGACGCATGCGGCGCTGTTCGATCGCGCGCAGGAGCGGCTCAGCGCGATCGACGCGGCAATCGCTCGGCTCGGCGCCGGAGTCTATGGAACGTGCGCGCGATGTGGCGATGAAATCCCGTTGGCGCGGCTCCAGGTGATCCCGTTCGCGCAATATTGCGTCGATTGTCAGAACGAAGCGAACACCGAAGCTCGCAGTGGGCAAAGTGGTCTCGCCAAACCGTTCGGCGGTCGCTGGACCGGACCCGAAGAGCTGAGCAATCCAGACGACTCCGAAGAACACGTCGAGCGGGTCCCCGTTGCCGACGACGACGTGCAAGTCGACAGCGCATTCGGCCCCGATGAGGACGAGCTCGAAGCGACCGGCGTCGAGAAGCGCCGTCGCGGTCGTCCGCCGAAAGCGAAGAAGCCGATGGTGCAGAAAAAAGCGCGATAAGGGATCCGTGTTTGGAATGTGAAACCCACCGAGGGTTTCACAGTTCCTTGGGGCAGGGTAACCCGGCACCTTAGTCTCCCTGGCACTTCAGGGTTGACCAAATTCGGTTTATCGGCGAAAGCCGCGTCGAGGCTCGACGGTTGCTCTCGTTGTGCTCTGAGGAACGGCTCGATGCGGACTTGCCGCACGCACGCGACTTAGAAAACAACTTACCGTGCCTCTGGGTAGTCGAGAGCGCTCCCTGAGCGCAGGGTAAAAAGCCCAAAGAATTCAACGACAATCAGGATGAAAGGCAGGGCGCTCTTGAATATTTCGCGGGGAATTGATAATCATTCTCATAATCAAGAGAGGTTCTCCTGCCAATGTATCTCTGCATCTGCAACGCAATCACTGACCGCCAGGCGCGGGCGCGCGGCACTGCTTCATGCTCGGTTGCGGCTTTCTATCGCGCCCTTGGAATCAAACCGAAATGCGGCAAATGCGTCCCGCTGATTCGCGAGATGCTCGACGCGGAGGCCAATTCTGTCGAATCTCGCCAGGATACCTGCGGCGCCGAAGGCTAGGCTGTTTTCCTCCGACCCTCTTGCCCTACACTGAACTAATCATAGCCGCCTGCCTCCGGGAGAAGGTTTTGTGAAGGGTAACCCCAAGGTACTTCAGTTTCTCAATACGGTGCTCCGCAACGAGCTGACCGCGATCAACCAGTACTTCCTGCACGCGAAGCAGCTCGATCATTGGGGCGTGTCGAAGCTTGGCAAGTACGAGCGCGACGAATCGATCACCGAGATGAAGCATGCGGACCGGGTGATCGAGCGAATCCTGTTTCTCGAGGGTCTGCCCAATCTTCAAGATCTCGACAAGCTGCTGATTGGCGAGGACGTGAAGGAAGCACTCGAGTGCGATCTCAAGCTGGAGCTCAAGGCGCTGGTCGATCTTCGCGCCGCCATCGCGCACTGCGAATCGGTGAAGGACTACGTCTCGCGCGAGCTGTTCGAAGAAATCATGCACGAGGAAGAGAAGAGCATCGACTTTATCGAGACCCAGATCGACCTTATCAAGCAGATCGGAATCGAGAACTACATCCAGCTGCAATCATCGAGTGCCAGCTGAGCGCGGACAATGTGTCATCGCGGGACGTGCCTGAGCGGTTGCGGCACAGCTCAGTTGACGATCTGAGAGTCCTGGCTGCCGTTCGATCCTAATTCACAATTATCATCAGCCTCTTCGGAAATTCAGCCGAACGCGTCCATGTCGGCATAGCGATTGCTCTGCGATGACAAGGGGGCCTCGCGTGACTGAGAGCCGCGCGAGGATTTGTTCGAATGAACCTGTTGTTGGTGGAAGACAATCCAATCGATCGGATGGTTATCCAGGTCCGGCTGCGGCGCGCGTTCCCGAGCGCGAAGATAATGGCCGTCGAGGATCCCAGCGGCTTGAATGAGCATCTCAAGCACGAGCGCTGCGATGTCGTGATCACCGATTATTGGCTGGGATGGAGCGACGGCTTGTCGATCCTACAGCGGGTGCGCGACCGATGGCCGCGGAGCCGCGTCATCATGCTCACGAGCAACGGCGGCGAAGAAGTGATGGCCGACGCGTTCAAGCATGGGCTCTATCAGTACCTGCTCAAGCCCCACGGAATCGACGAGTTGGCGGCGGTGACCGTGGCCGCGATGGAGAGCCAGCGGCGTGAAGATTTCAACGAGCTGATGGCGATGATCGTCGATTCGATTCCTGATGCCGTACATAGCGTGGATGCGACCGGCAGGATCACGGCGATTAATCTGGCTGCACGCCGAATGTATGGCTACTGCGACCTTGAGCTGGTCGGACTTACCCACGAGATCCTGCTGCCTGCCGCGCGGCGCGAGGAAATCCGATGGCTGCATCAACGGGCGCTCGGCGGGGAAATCGTGCCTCGGTTTACGACCCTGCAGGTGCGCAGCGACGGCGCCGAAATACCAGTCTCGATGACGATACTGCCGATGCGTCAGGGCGACGGCCCGATATCCAACGTCGCGTTCATCGCAACTGCGATTGGCAAACACGTTCGCGAGGCCGGCGTCGCCAGCGCGCGCGATGAATCGCATCCGCCGCGGCATGCGCCGGTATCGGCCATCCACTGAATGCGCATGCCTGGGCAGTTGTTGCATCTGCGCGGGATTTGCTTCTTATAATGAGCCTCAGTTACAGAGAGCAATTGTAGTTTGTATCCGGAGGGGGGTTCATGCGTCTCAGAACAATCCGTTCGATATCGCTGCGATTCCTGATTGCAGCGGCGGTTGCGCTGCTCACTTCGCCTGCGGGTGCCGATCAGGCGAAAAAAGATTTTGCCGGTTACACAAAGTACGTCTCGTATCACGCGCACTACGACGTCAATGCCGACGGTACCCATGTCGAGACGATGTCGTGGGCGCTCAAGGTGCTGAGCGAGCAGGGTGTCGCCCAGGCTCAGGAAGCGTCGGTGAGCGTCAGCGACCGGCTCGAGAAGATGGAAATTCTCGCGGCCTACACGCTCAAGCCAGACGGACGCAAGATCAACGTTCCGGCGACCAATTTCCAGGACGAGACCAATACCGGCAAGGGCAGCGCGGCGCCGATGTTCTCGGATATCAGGACCAGGACGGTGGCGTATCCGGATGTGGCAGTCGGCGACACGACGGTGTTGTCGTACAAGCTGACGCAGACGGAAGCGACCTTTCCCGGGAATTTTTCGGCGCTGGAATCGTTCTCCAAGTTCCAGGTCTACGACGATGTGCAGGTGACCGTGAGCGCGCCCAAGTCTCTCGGAGTGCGCGTGTATTCGCGCGGCGTCGAGGGCGGCGAGGCGCCGTCCACTGACGGGCGCAGCAATTGGGTGTGGTCGTACAAAAACCTGCAGATGGCGACACCCGAAATCGGCTCGGTCTCGGCGCTCGACTACGGGCCTTTGATCGTCGCGACTACATTCAAGGATTACGGCGCGCTGGCGGCGGCCTACGATGCGCGCGCGAAGACGAAGTCAGCGCAGACCGATCGCATCAAGAAACTGGCGAACGACCTGACGCAAAATGCTCATCAGCCGCGCGAAATTGCCAAGGCGCTGTACGACTGGGTGGCCCAGAATATCAAGTTCGCCGGAAATTGCGTAGGACATGGGTCGGTGGTGCCGCACGATGCCGATGTCGTGCTGGCGAACCGGATGGGGGACTGCAAGGACCATACGACGCTGCTGCAAGCCCTGCTCGCGGTCAAAGGGATTCCGAGCACGCCGACGCTGATCAACTCGGGCGACGCCTACACGCTTCCCGAAGTGCCGTGTATCGAAGGCTTCAATCACGTGATCAGCTATATCCCGTCGCTTGACCTGTACGCCGATTCGACCTCGCCATATAACTCGTTCGGATCGCTGCCGCCGGGAGACGCCGGCAAGCCGGTTGTCCGGACTGTCGATTTCAAAGGTATCGAGCACACCCCGCTACCGAACTGGAAAGACAACCGCTCGAACTCCACGACAGCGATGAAAATTAATGCGGACGGCTCCGGCGAAGGGGAGACCAAGATCGATTCGAAGGGTGAAATGGCGGATCGATGGAGATATGGGATGCTCTATATGCAGCCCAACATGGAAGATACCTGGTTGCGGCGCGCGTTGGCGGCAAACGGCTTCACGGGGACGGGGACAGTTGATAAGGGCGATCTGAAGGATCGCAGCGATACGTACAGCTATGGCGTCAAGTACAAGATCGGCGACGCGATCAACCTGCCAGGGCCAGGCGCGATGTCTATTCGATCGCCGTTCGACGCGGTCGGCAACGTCTCAAGTTTCCTCGCCGATGTCAGCCAACCGGATCCGACCGTGGATTTCGTATGCAGCGGCGGTTATTCGAAGAGCGAGGTCACGATCATTTTGCCCAAGGACGTGAAGGTGCTGGCGATGCCGAAGAACGCCGAGATCAAGGGCAAATACCAGACCTACAAAGCGACCTATCAACAGAAAGACGGAAAGGTAACTGCGATCCGCGAAATCGAGGATGAGACGCCGGGGCCGGTATGCGCTCCGGCGGTCGCGGCCGACTACAAGAAATTCGCGATAGCCGTCAGGAAGGAGCTCCGGACTCAGCTTCTGTATCAGTGACCGCCAACCGGCGTGCCCGGCGCTCGACCCCTTCTACCTTGGCGCGCGCTGGAGGACTAAAGTAACCGGTCTGATGGCGCACGATAACGGCTCGATCAAACTCACGGAGCACGGCGCATTGAATCATGTGCCGGTGCATCGCAGCCGTCCGGTCCGCATCGCGCTCTACTACGCGCTCGGCGGACTCATCTGGGTCGGGATGTCCGAGCGAGTGTTGTCGCTGATGCCGGCGCATTCGTACACCCTCAACCGGCTGATGTTCGTCGCGGTGAATGCGCTGCTGCTCTACCTGGTCGCCGCGCGCTACATGAAGACCATTCGCCTCTCGGTTGCGGCGCGAGAGGAAGCGCTGGTGCGTGCGCGCGGCTACTTCGAGTCGTCGGTCGAGGGAATTATTTCAGCGGACAGCAACGGGATGATTCGCCAGCTCAATCCGCGCGGGCAGGAGATGTTCGGCTACCACGAAATGGAACTGGTGGGTCAGCCGATAGAAATCCTGGTGCCGCAGCGATTCCACTATCGTCACGAGGCGCATCGCAGCGCCTTTTTCGCGGCGCCGAGATCGCGCGCGATGGGCCGCGGGATGGAGATTGCGGGACGCCGAAAAGACGGTACCGAATTTCCCGTCGAGATCAGTCTCAACGTCGTGCATACGCATCGCGGCAAGCTGGTGATCGCGTTCATCTCGGACATCACCGAGCGCCGTGCGATGGAACGCGAGGCGCGCCGCAACGAGACCGTCGATGCGCTCGCGGCGGTGGCGGCCGGAATCGCGCACGAATTGAACAATCCGCTGGCCGTGATGGCCTCGCGAATCGAGCTGATGCTGGCGTCGGACCAGGACCTCAGCGCTCAGACGCGCGGCGATCTGCTGGTCCTGCAAAAAAACATCGAACGCGCCAGCCGCATCTCGCACAACATGCTTTCGCTCGCACGACAGCGGCCCGGCTCGCGGCAGACGGTGGATATGAACGTCGCGGTCGAAGAGGCGATGCTGGTGGTCGGCGCTGAGCCCAAGGGCGCCATGTTGCGATATGAAACGAGCCTGGACCGGTCGTTGCCGCCGGTGATGGCCGAGCCGACGGGCGTCGAGCAGGTGCTGATAAATTTTATTCTGAACGCACGCGACGCGGGCGCGCACTTGATCCGAATCGAAACTGCGCCGGCGCCGGGGCGCGCCGGTCATCTGCGGTTGTCGATCTCGGATGACGGCGCGGGAATCGCCGGCGACGTGCTCGGCAAACTGTTCCAGCCGTTTTTCACGACCAAGGCGAAGGGGACCGGCCTCGGTCTGTGGCTGAGCCAACGAATCATTCAGGATCACGGCGGCAGCATCGCGGTTGAATCCGAGATCGGCAAAGGCACCACCTTCGCGATCACGTTGCCGACGATGCCCGAGGCGTCATCGGAGCGATTGAAGCTCCCGTCGCGCGACGAACCGCCGGCGCCATCGCAAATCGCCGCGGCACAAAGCAGTCGATCGGGCCGCTGACGGGCCGATGGCTGCGCAAGCAAAAATTCTGATCGTGGACGACGAACGTGACCTCGTCGATGCGTATGTCAGACTGCTCCAGCGCGCCGGCCACATTTGCCTTGCGGCATTCGACGCCAACGAGGCAATCCAGCTAATCGACGCCGAATCTCCCGACCTGGTGATCACGGACTTAAGCCTACCTGACACCAGCGGCATCGAGATCATTCGCCACATAAGAGCGAAGTCGGCGACCACGCCGATCATCGTGATGTCGGGCCACAACACGCCGGAACTCAACAATGCGGCGCACGCCGCGGGCGCCAACATCTCGCTATTGAAGCCGGTGTCGATTGCGGAACTGCAGAGGGTGATTGTCGAAGCACTGGGTCGGTAGGCCGAGAAGAGAGCTCATGCGGACCAATATTGAAATTGACGACGCGTTGATGGCTCGCGCGATGAAGCTCGCCGGAACTCGAACGAAGCGCGAAACGGTCGAGCGCGGCCTCAAGCTCCTGATCCAGTTGAACGAGCAGGCACGCATACGGTCGGCGCGCGGTAAGCTTCGATGGCGCGGGGATCTGGATACGATGCGCAGTGACACATGAATTACGCAGGACGCACGAACATCTGTCGAAATTCTTGACCGAAGTGAGCAGCGCGAGTGGCAGGCCATGGCTTCTGGCCTCCGGACAGCTTCGTGCCAGCGAAGACCTCAGCTTGAGGGCCGCACCCAGGGCGGAGGAGGGGTCGAAAGCTGATGAAACAACAAAGCCGCCCGGTATACGCCGTAGCCGCCTGCGGCCAGAAACACGAACCCGAGAAAATAAGTGAAGTATAGAACGAAGGTCGACCCGAACATTTCCTTCGCCCGAGCTTGAGAATAGTACGGTGACCAGCTGAGCGGAGGATCGACGAGCCACTTCCAACGTCGGAACGCGCCGATGATCAGGACGAGCCCGGCGAAGACGGGAATGAGATTGACCCGCAGTTGGTGGAGGCATTCCAGGTATTGTGCGGGTGTCATTCACGAATCCCCACGCGGAAATTGACGCAGGAATCGGGAAAACCTGGATACAGCAACGATGATGTTGATACCGAAGTATATCACATAGACGAACAGCAGCACTGGAAGGTTGGACCTAAGCGAAGCGATCCCGCCACGAGATGCGACCTGAACGGCAAAGACCGGGATCGCTAGCGCCATGACGACGAAGAACTCAAAGAAGCTCAGGCGATAGTCGATCATCAAGCTCTCGCTTGAGGCTTCGGCTTCGATTTCACCGGAGCTGACCCGAAAACGACCTCTGAACAACCAGCGTCTCATGAAAGAGTCCGTCGTGAACTCGATGCGATTGCCTATACGGCGGACACTTATGGAGTGGTCTTCTGCCAAAGCCGCCTGAATCTGATCGAGCACCTCGGGCAATCGCGCAACGGGATCGCCTTCGACTGGCAGATTGACGAAACCCATGGTCCCCTTTCGATATTATTACAATGTCCGTTTGAAGGAGACGCTGGCTAGTACCAGCATCAGGATCATGAAGATCAGCAGGAATCCTATGTCGCCGCTTACTGCGGTGAAGTCGGCGCCTTTGAAGAGGATTTGTTTGATTGCGCTAACCGAATGAGTTTCGGGATTGAAGTGGGCGAAGGTTCGCAGCCACGGCGGGAAGCTCTCTACCGGATAAATCGCGCCGCTGGGGAAGAACAGGATCACGTTTAGAAATCCTGAGAATGTTCCGACCAGGCGCGGATGGCCGGCGCGGCCGAGCATCGAGAACGTCATCGCGAGCAGGCCGGTTGCGCTGATGATTATTATTCCGATGAGCATCAAGAGAGCTGTCGGGCCGCCCAGGAGATGGCCGCGCGTGATCAGCAGGCCCAGGAACAAGACCAGAATGCCGCCGATGCTGGTGACCGTCACGCCGCTGGCGAGGATGCCGCCGGCGATGTCCCATCGCGAGAGCGGAGTCACCAGGTAGCATTCGGTGACGCCCATGAATTTGTCCATCACCCAGTTGAACACGCCGGACATCAGCGAGCCCATGAAGATAGCCATCACGATGACGCCGGGGATGAGCGATCGATCGTAGTCGACGTACGGGAACAGCCAGCCGGGGCGCAGTGAGATGTCGTTGAGCTTGGGTTCGCGCGCGGTGACGAACGCGACTCTCACGGTCGCGGCAGCCTGGTCGAGCACGCCTTCGAGCGTTTGCGAGCTGATGCTGTCGACGTTGTCGGTGAACAGTCCAATTTCCGCGATGCGGCCTTCGGCGACGTCGTGGCTGAAGTCGGGCGGGATCACGACGACGCCCTTGTAGAGGCCGTCGCGCACTTCGTCGACCGCGCCGCCGGGGTCGCTCTCGAAGGTGACGTCGACAGTCTTTGGTCCCGCTTGCAGCGCGAGCAAGCTGTTCGACGATTCGGCGCGCGTAGAGTCCGTGATCCTGCTCGACGACGACGATCGGCAGATGCTTGAGCTGGCCCTGGAACGAATTGCCGATGATCACGAGGTAAACGATCGGCATCAGGATGACCGAGACGAGCGTGATCGGATTGCGCGACAGCTTCTTGAGATCGCGGCGCATGATTGCGAGGAATTTCAGCCCGAACATCGCGAACTCCTCAGCGCTGCTGCGGCATTCCGGCGCCGACGAACAGGCTGACCTTCTTGGCCGGCTCGTCGCGGAGCGTGCGCCCGGTGAAGTGGATGAAGACGTCTTCGAGCGAGAGTTTCTGCACGGTGATCGAAGTCACGCGGTCGCCGGCTTCGTCGATCGCTTCGAGGATTTTCGGGATCGCGTGCGCGCCGTCGTTGGAAGTAAGCTGCAGGCGGTTGCCGCCGTCGCGATTCACCTCGCGCAGATACGGCATCGGCCGCAGCATCTCGGCGATAGCGTCGGGATTTTTCTCGACGACCAGATCGATCCGGTCCGCACCCGGCACCATCGACTTGAGTCCGACCGGCGTGTCCATCGCGATGATCTTGCCGCCGTCGACGATCGCGATCCGATCGCAGAGCGACTCCGCCTCGTCCATGTAATGGGTCGTCAGCGAGATAGTGATCTCGCTTTCCTTGCGCAGCGTCTCGAGCAGGTCCCACACCGCGCGGCGGCTCTGCGGATCGAGTCCGATAGTAGGCTCGTCGAGGAACAGCACGTCGGGCGAATGGATCAGGCCGCGCGCAATCT
The DNA here is from genome assembly GCA_963814715.1 of uncultured delta proteobacterium. Taxonomy (GTDB): domain Bacteria; phylum Desulfobacterota; class Binatia; order Binatales; family Binataceae; genus Binatus. The sequence goes on along the minus strand of CAWFDW010000002.1, from coordinate 744,759 downwards.
CGAGACGTCGGCGCATCCCACCGGAATAGGTCGCGACGAGATCGTTCGCGCGCTCGGTCAAGCCCGACCATGTGGAGCAGGCGATGCCCGCGTTCGCGACGCTCACGGCGCGACAGTCCGAAGAACTCGCCGTAGATATCGACGTTCTCCCATCCGGTGAGATCGAGATCCGAGGTGAGCGCCTGCGGGATGACGCCGATGTTCTCGCGCACCTGGCGCGGATGGCGCGCGACGTCGAAGCCGGCGACGAACGCATGGCCGCCGCTCGGCGTGATGAGCGTCGTGAGCATCCGCACGATCGTCGTCTTGCCGGCGCCGTTGGGGCCGAGCAGTCCGAAGACCTCGCCGCGACGGACTTCGAAGTTGACCTGGTCGACCGCGGTGAACGCGCCGAAGCGCTTAGTCAGGTCTTTGGTTTGTATTGCTGGTGAGTCGGGTTCCATCGTTGCGCGGAAAAGTGACTTCCGCGGTCATCCCCGGTTTGAGTTCGCCCTCGGCCTGCAACACCTGGACCTTGACGTAGAAGGTGCGGATGTCCTGGCGTCCGCGCCGCACGTCGCGCTCGGTCGCAAACTCGCCTTCCTGCCCGATCGCCATCACGCGACCGGTGAAAATCTGACGCGGCGTCGTCGGCAATTCGACCTGCGCCGACTTGCCGATGTAGAGCGAGCCGAGGTCGGTTTCCTCGACGTCGACGCGCGCCCAAATCGTCGAGAGATCGTCGACGGTCAGAACGGGCACGCCCGGCGTCACCCATTCGCCGACTTCGAGCGCCTTGCTGACGATGACGCCGTCGACCGGCGATTTTATCTCGGTGTCGATGATTTGATCGGTGTACAGCTTCGCATTGGCCTGCGCGCTGAGCACGTCGGCCTCGTCCTGCTGGACGAGGGTGATCGCGTCGTCGCGAACCTTGGTCGCAACCACGTTGGCCTTCGCGAGAGCCTCGTTACGGACGAGGTCGCGCCGCGCCTGCGCCAGGTTAGCTCGCGCATGAGCGAGATCAGCATTCGACTTCGCGAGCTGATTTCTCAGATCGATATCCTCGATCAGCGCGACGACCTGTCCCTTCTTGACGTGATCGCCCTCGAGCAAATCGAGTTGCTTGATACGTCCGCCGATACGGCTGGTGATATTTACTTCGGGCGCCTCGATCATGCCGACGACCTTGATCGTCGAACGATCTTCGGGCGGCCACAGGTAGGTGCGTCCGAAAAAATAAAATCCGAGGACAACGCCGGCCAGGATTGCGAGCCGAATCACCCGGCGAACCAGGGTTCGAATCATTGCGGATGCACCGGCTTGAAGGTCTGTGCCGGATCTGCGCCGAGCGATCGGAGGATCAGGTTGCCGAGATCGCGGCTTAACTCGGCGACGGGGCGGCTGGTGCCGTAGTACAGCAGCAGCGAGCGAATCGCCCCTTGTATAGTCAGCGTTGCGAGCCGCGGATCGATGCGCGTGAAGACGCCGATGCGGATACCTTCTTCGATTAGCGATGCGAAAAAGTTGAAGCCGCGCTCGCGCGAGCCCTCGATAATCCGATTACGTGCTTCGGCCAGCCGCGGTTCCTCGGTCGCATAGAACTGAAGAAAATCGCGACGTTGATCGAAGAACTCTACCGCCACCGCGATCGAACGGCGCATCCGCTCGACCACCGGCAACTTCGGATCGGCGCTCGCCTGATAGGTCCGATAGGCGGTGTCCAGACCGTCGTTCAAAACGCCGAGATAGAGCGCGTCCTTCGACGGAAAGTAGAGATATAGCGTCCCTTTGGCGACCCCGGCGGCAGCAGCCACCCGGTCCATCGTGACCGCCTGGTAGGGCTCATGCGCGAACAGCTTGAGGGCGGCATCGAGGATACGTTGGCGTTTGGCGGCCTGTTCGTCGTGAGGTTGAAAGGGGCGGCCATTGGGAATTTGAGCTGAATTTGTGATGTTTCTATCCATATACTGACCAGTCAGTCACATTCTCGATTGCCGCCACGAAGGAGTCAACCACCCAGAAAAATGATAGCCTCGTCAAACTTCTACTGAGCCGCAGAGCCGAGGGCCGTCAGAGTTTGGGGAAGCGACGAAATGTCGGTGGGGGGAGACACGAAATGTTCGAGCGGAAGGGGGGCGCGCAGCATCGGTGCGCATCACGATATCGCGTCGCGGTTTCGATGGTTGCGCTGGTGCTCCTGCTTGCAAGTCCGGCGCGTCCCGCGAGTGCTGACGATCCCGACGACGGCCGTGCGCCGCCAAAAATCGCGTACTCGTTCGTCTTCATGGGATGCAACCGGGTGCTCAAGGGCGACAAGTCGCCGGAAGATCCGAGCACTGCGAACCTGGCCCAATTGGAGCGCAGCTTCACTGAAATCGCGGCGCTTCGGCCGCGCCCGAAGTTTGTCGTCTTCACCGGCGACCTGGTCCTCGGACTCACTCCCGAGCTGAACGAACTGCGCCATCAGCTGGAGAGCTGGGTCGACGTATATCGAAACTCCGACCTCGGCCGGGACCGGAAGATTCGACTGATCGCGATGCCGGGGAATCACGAATCGCTGCTCGGCGAAAAAGGTTCGCAAGTATCCAATCCCGGCGCCGAAGCCGTATGGCTCACCGAGATGCAAGCGTTCATTGCGGGCAACAATGGTCCGGTCGCCGGCGGCCCCGACAATCTGCAAACCGATCAGAGTCAGCTCACATACTCGTTCGATTTTCGCGACTCACATTTCGTGCTGATCAACACTGATCCGTTCGGAGCAGTCGCGACCGTGCCGCTCAACTGGCTTCATCAGGATTTGGTCGCGGCGGATGACGACCCTCACCTGAAGCATACGTTTGTGATGGGCCATAAGCAGGCTTTTTCTCCCGCCGACTCGAACTCGGAGCAGGCGCTGGATTCAAATCCTGACAATCGCAACCAGTTCTGGGACGAGCTGAATAGCGACGGCGTTGGTTATTACCTGGCCGCGCATGACCACCTCTGGCATTTCAGCACGCCAGTCTCTCCGATCTCGATGCTTCAGCACACCGTGCAGATCATCGCGGGCAACGGCGGCTCCAAGGAAGACCCGAAATGGGACGCGGCCGGCAAGCCTTTCTACTACGGATTCACCCTGGTGCAAGTACTCAACAACGGCAAAGTAGTGATGAAGAGCTACGGCCGCAATTTCGATCCGACCAACTACCTGGCGCCGTCGCCGCCGGAGCTATTTCCGACGACGATTCGCCGAACGCTGGAGTTTCCAAATGGTCAGTAGCCGCGCGCAGACGGCACTCGATCTGCTAATTTAGGGGACGCCGCAAAACCAGACGCGCCCGTAGCTCAACTGGATAGAGCATCAGACTTCGGATCTGAGGGTTGGGGGTTCAAATCCCTCCGGGCGCACCAAAATTTAAGGTCTAGCTTTATGTTGCAACTCGATTTCGACCCCGCACCAACAACGGTTCTCATTCATCCGTGTCGGTACGTATCGCTGTGCAGAGCCCGAGGCTGCTTCAAGCGTGTGACCGTGCCCGGTTGCCAGTGAAAGTCTGCTACGAGCTTCCTCTCAAAGGCACTCTGCGTCTGGCGGGTACCAATCCGATCGATTTCGAAAAGTGGCGCTTCGAATTTCAGGTGGATTCAAAAACGGGTTTTGCCAACAGACTGATTATCGAAATGCGGGACATTCCGCGAGAGAATTGGCCGATATTACTCCCGGCCAAACTTGATCCGGACGCTATCCTTCCGCAATTTCCTTTCGATGTGAATCCGAAGGCTCACCGATTCGCAGACATCGAACCGTTCGTCATCAATCTCGAAGGGATCTTGAGCTTGCACGGGCTTGAGGCGATAGCGCTAGAAGAATTGAGCGAGAAATGGGTTCCTGAATCAGAGCCGGAAAAGGTCGGCATGATGAGTGGTTATTCGTTTTCCGCGCCCCAAGTCCGAACGTTTGCAGAGCCGCTCGATGCAAAACAATTGGCGTCCTGCATAGTGGCAGCGGGGTGTCCGGAAAGTGAAACTGTGGCGCTAGCGCACTTTCGCGCCGCGCAGACACACATGCAAAGTCGGCAGTTCATCGATGCGATACGTTGCTCTTACTTATGTATCGAGCACCTGTTCGCTAACCGCGAACATCGAAGGCGTCAGACGATTGAGCAATTCTCGAAGGCGGATGAGTTGACGTCAACGATCAAAGAGTTGTTCCTTGACGGCCATCAGCACGATTCGTTCGAAAAAATTAGGCCGAAACACAAAGAACTCAAAGGTGCTGTAACGACATCAGATGTCTTGGAGTTTATCTTCGGTCTGCGAGGACTCGTTCAGCACGCTGGCCAAAACCATACTGGGAAATGGCATCCTAGCCGTCAGTATGCATTCCAGCACGAGGCCGTTTGCCTTTTCAATGTTGCCGAACAGATCTGCGATCGAATTGTGACCGAGAAAATGAATCAAACGCTGAAAGGTAAACTAGCGCACGCGTAGCCCGAGGGCTCGGTTCGGAATCAGACTTGGGATTGAGGGCTGGGGGTTCGAATCCCTCCAGACGCGCCATGCAAGTGCCAGGATCTTTTGCGGCAGCAATCAGCAACGCGATTCGAGACAAGAGATGTCCGATCAATCGTCAAACCTTGATAATTTGCTTTCCGACAACGGAAATTGTCGCGACTATTTCTTTGGGAGAATTGCGGAATGAATCATCTGAAGATGGGGAATGATGCCGTCGACTAAAGCCTGTGCCTTCCTGTGCGATTCTAGTGCGTCATCAAATGATTTTGGCCTGTCGGCCCGCGATGTACTAAAGAACGTCGTTCCTATGCTAGTGGCGACGGCCATATTAGCGGGCACTCTCCTGCGTTTCTCGCCAAGGTCTCTGCTAATGAGGGTCTGAATATGCTCGCCGTACATGTTCGACAGCTTTTCATACAGCGGACCGATCAGCTCATAAACGTCCGAGCAAAACTTCTTCGCTTCTTTCAGGTCGGGAATTGTTCCCTTGTGAATCACACCATTTCTAAACTCGATAATTTCTTTATTCAACTTGTAAGCTTCGCCGAACTCGACGGCATAAAGCATCACAAAGGCTCCGAGCTGACGTTCGGACTGCCTTGCCATGTCCTTGAAGACCTTCTGAAAGAGTTCTTCGGACATCCCATGCGCAAGGAACATGACATGTAACGAAAATTCATAGAATCGCTCGAGGGCGGCGGAAAAAGCTGCACAAGCTTCGAAGGTGAAGCCTTCGAGGAGTGCATTCGCGCCCGATTCGAGCAAAATTTCGAATTTCAGGCTCTGCCGCAATAACGCACTTTTGTGCCCCCTAGAGCATTCGATCACACCAACGCCGTCATCAAAGTAGTCTGCTAGGAAGGGTTCGAATGACGGATGCCCGAGTTCAACTTGGCACTGCATGCACATCGCAAACATTTTCATGGCTCGTACTCCGAAGGTCGACGAATTTGTCCGTAGGGTCCGCCGCGGCCGAATCCGATGCAAGGCGGCAAACTCGGAAGTTATCACGCTAGAGGCAAACCGCGTTGAATGCGATGACATGGCGGTCGGAACGTCGCGTCTGAAGCTCGATCGTTGCTCGCGTGCTTGCTTAGACTCGTAAATTCCAAGTTGTCCATGAGAGACTAGCGTAAAGCCCGGCGAAATAACGGCGACGAATGTCTAAGCAAAAAGGAAGAAATCGTTTCGACGGATATGCGGTTGAGTTGTTCCTCGATGAGGACGGCGACTGGCTGGCTCATTTGGTTGAACTCCCGGGGATCTCCGCGTTCGGATCGACACCCGAGAAGGCGCTCAAGGAACTCGACGTGGCTTGGGCGCTTGCCAAGGAATCTTACGCCGCTCGCGGTATCGAGATTCCCGCGGCGCCCGCGCGGCGACAGTACCAGGGCGTCTTTCAGGTGCGCATCGACAAGCGCGTACATCGCGCACTTGCCATCGAGGCGGAGCGCGCCGGCGTCAGCTTGAATGTGTTGGTGGCGGAGAAGCTGGCGAAGAGCGTGTAGAGTTTTGAGGTACTAACTATGTCCCGGGAACTTGCTGTTCAGCGCGATAAGATCACTCGGCCGCCGGTGCATCCGGGGGTCTTTTTCGAGCGTAATATTCTGCCCGAGTTTCGACGGCAGCGGCGCACGGTCGGTGAGATCGCCAGTCTGCTGGGAGTGAGCCGCCAGGCGCTGTATCGCGTGATGGAAGGTCAGGCTGCGGTGACTGCCGACATGGCGGTGCGACTCGGCAAGCTATGCGGCAACGGGCCTGACTTGTGGCTGAATATGCAAGCGCGTCACGACGCATGGGAAGCCACGCACCGGCTGGCCGAAGATCTTAAGAGAATCCCGACACTAAGAGAGGGATAGATGGATATCCTTCCGCCGCGCGTTTCACGCCGCGTGTACTCTGTGGGACAACCCTCGCGAAAGCCGCGCTGCGCGGATTTCGCTGTTGTCACACCGGTGCAGGGCCGTGCCCTGCCGCCCACCGCGCAGGTGATTATTCCGCCGATGCTCTCCTTGTTTGTTTCTTCACAGCGGGATCGCCGTGCGGAACATTATGAAGCGGCCTAGCATTTCGCCTACCAGTACCGACATTACTGCTATGTAGAGTAGGCCCGTTGCGGCCATCGTTTGTGGGATCTTTAGCGTCTGCCAGCACATCCAGACCAGGATGATCGTTGCGATTGGGCCTAGTAGCAGGCGGACTGCCAGGAGTCCCGTGTGCGAGGCGAATAGATCGTTCACGGCGGCGGCTGCGCTGGCGCTGCCCATGATTGCCGGGAGTCCGATCGCGAGGCCTAGCGCGACGAGGTCTGCGACCAGCACGATTCCCAGCAGCCGGACGAAGGTGCGCAGGTAGTCGACCGGCATGTCGAGGTCGATCAGGTACCAATGGCCGAAGAGCATCGCGCCGCTGACCAGTCCCAGCACCAGCGACGAGGTGATTGCGGTCATCGCGTAGGCGACCGCCGCGACTGCGCCGAAGCCGAACGGCATCAGGAGTGTCACGTTGGCAATCAGCGCGATGAGGCCGAGTCCCAGGCCCAGTGCGTAGGCGCGCGAGCGCAGCAGACCGTTCTCGGTCCATAGCGTGTAGAGATAGACGGCGACCGCGGCGCTCGACAGCGTCCACATCGCGGCTGCGATCCACAGTGACGCCGCGCCCGGTCCGGCCGACGCGCCGCCGCGCAACGCCAGCAGGCCCAATCCGATTGCCGTCGTCAACGATGCGGCCAGATACACCGACGCGCTCGATTTGTAGAAGCCGCGCTCGACGTTGAAGAAAGGTGGAATCGCAAGTGCGAACAGGCCGCCCCAGGCGAGCTCGCCGAAGACGAGGATGAAGCATGCAGCGAATCTGGTCACGCGGGAATACTACCGATCACGGCGGACCGCGGACACTATACCGCTTGCTCCGTCGTGCCATTCGGTGAAATAAAATGTCAGACGGGGACTCGGTAGGGTACGATTAGACATCTGCGGCGCTGGGGCTATAATTGGATCAGATCGACAGAAATCGACGGGGACAAACATGCGGTCATCGAAAATTCTGACATTATTGGCAATTGGGATGGCGTTCGCGCTTTCAGCATGCGGCGCCATGGAAGCGGCTCGTCAGGAGCAAGTGCAAAAGCAGCAGGTGTTCGAGCATCGCGTCGACATGGCGCACATCTGGGTGACGACCGAAGCGCCGGCGGCGGGGAAGCCGTACACGGAGCTTGGCGTACTGACTTACACGGTGCCGTTCACGCCCGACGCAATCGACGAAGCGAAGATCAGCGACAAGCTGAAGGCGATGGCCTTCGCGAAATGGCCTGACTCTATCGATGCGATCGTCAACGAGGACCAGACGACTTCGGCCGACGGCTCGCAGATCACGGTCACGGCCAAGGCGATCAAATACGACTCGTCGGTTGACCGCGAAGCGCTGCATCACATGAACGAGGGCATGGTCGCGTCGCCGACCGGCAACTAGCGACTCGCGACTGAGTGCGATCCCAAAATGGGCGCGTCGCGGCAAGCATACCGCGATGCGCCCGTTTCTATTTCCCGGCAGGAGAAGCGCCGATGATGACGCGGCTGATTCCTAATATCTTCTACAGTAGCTTGAGCGACGGGCTCGATCTTTTCGTGACGTGTCTCGGCTTCAAGGTGTTGCATCAGGACAAGACACTGGCCGTCGTCGCGCGGGACGGCGCCAAAGCGCACCTGGTTGAGAGTGCGGAATTTGCGGCCAAGGATCGGCCTGAGATCAGGATCGAGACCGACACGATCGATGAGCTGTATCGCGAGATCAGTTCAAAAACGCCGGAGATGCTTCATCCCAACTCGAAGAACGTCGAGAAGAAGCCGTGGGGTGCGCGGGAGTTCGGAGTCCTCGACAAGACCGGCGTTTGCGTGGTGTTCCAGCAGTTCTAAATGTCGGAGATTCAGGCGGGCGCGGCTTCGGCCAGCAAACCGTCGAGCTTCCCGGCATCGTTGAGCGCCTTCAATTCGTCGAAGCCGCCGACAATCTTGCCGTTGATGAAAATCTCGGGGACGCTTCGGCGTCCGCCGGACATCTCGATCATCTTCGCGCGCAACTCGTCGTCGTCGGTCACGTCGATTTCATCGAACGCGATGCCCTTGCTCTTGAGCAGGCTCTTGGCCCGCGTGCAGAACGGGCAGTAGGTGGTGGTATAGACTTCGACTTTCGCCACGGAGCACCTCGCTAGAATCATTGTTATCTGCGCGAGAACGCCTGTCCAGCATCAAATCTGCTAGCGGGTGTCGGAGTACATGCGTTTGAGGCGGGCGGGCGGCACGCCAATCAGGTACATCGCGCGAATCAGCCACATCCTGACGACGGTGCGCACGATGCCGTCGCGACTCCATCGCCGTGCGGAGGTCGTCACGCGCGTGCGCAAGCATGCGACGCGTCCGGCGCGTTTGAGCCGTCGCGAGAATTCCAGATCTTCGCAGAGCTCGAGTTCGGGGAAGCCGCCGAGGCGATCGAAGACGTCGCGCCGCACGAAGATGGCCTGATCGCCGGTCGCCGTGCGGCTGATTCGCGAGCGCAAGCTGATCATCGCGCCGATGATGCGATAGGGTAGGGCAGTTGCGTCGAGCTTAACGTCGAAGCGTCCGCCGACGACTGCGGGATCCGACAATGCGGAGGCGATGTCGGCGGCGAAGGTCGTTGGAACAATCGTGTCGGCGTGGACGAAGACCAATACATCGCCGTGCGATAGCGCGAGCGCCGGCGTTCATCTGAAGCGCGCGTCCGCGCGAGGCGTCGATCGCGACGTCGCACAACGGTCGCGCGATCGCGACGCTGGCATCGATGCTGCCGCCATCAACGACGACTATCTCAGCGTCGGGAGCGCCGCGGCGAAGCGCATTCAGCGTGCTCGCGATCGTGGCCGCTTCGTTGAGCATCGGCACGACTACCGAAAGCGTTTTCACTTTCGCGAAATCAATCCACCGGAGGATTCACGATTGGCGCCGAGTTTGGCGTGGACGAGTCGCCCTTGACGATGACCTGCCGGCCCTGAATTTCGAGACGGCCTTGCTGAAACAGCGAGATCGCGTGCGGAAAGATTCGATGCTCCTGTTGGAGGATGCGTGCGGCGAGGCGTTGCTCGTCGTCGCCGGCTAGCACGGGCACAGCGGCTTGCACGATCACCGGGCCGACGTCGACACCCGGCGTGACGAAGAAGACGGTGCATCCGGCAATCTTGACGCCGTATTCGATCGCGTCCTTCGGTCCGTGGATTCCGGGAAACGACGGGAGCAGGCTGTTGTGAATATTCATGATGCGGCCGGGGAACGCGTCGAGCATCACGGGCGATAGCAACCGCATGAAGCCCGCGAGCGCGACCAGTTCGACCGAGCGAGCGCGCAACGCGTCGAGGATGGCGCTATCGAAATCCTCGCGCGATGGGAACTTGCGATGCTCGATGACCGCGGTCTCGATTCCGTGGCGGCGGGCGCGCTCGAGTCCCTGGGCGTCGGCGCGATTGGAGATGACGAGGCGGATTTCGGCTTTCAAGTCGCCGCGCAGAATCGCGTCGATGATAGCTTGCAGGTTGGAGCCGGTGCCGGAAATCAGAACGCCGAGTTTGACCGTCGGATTTTCCGCCATCGAATTAGCTCGTTGCTCAATAGCTCAGCGAATCGACACTCCGCGCTTGCCGCGCGTCACTTCGCCGACAACATATGCCGCATATTCGCGGCGGCGCAAATGAGCGACCACGCGGTCGGCCTCGCGCGCGGGCACAATCGCGACCATCCCGAGGCCGTTGTTGAACGTGCGATCCATTTCAGCGCGATCGATTTTACCGAGACGCTGAAGCATGCCGAAAATCGGCGGTGTCGGCCAACTGCCACGCTCGACGATCGCGCGAGTGTCCTTGGGCATCACGCGCGGCAGGTTTTCGAGCACGCCGCCGCCGGTGATGTTCGCGAGACCGTTTATCTTGAAACGCTCGAACAATTCGCCGACGACTTTCGCGTAGATGAGCGTGGGACGCAGAAGTTCCTCGCCCAGCGTGCATCCGAGTTCGTCGATGTGCGCGCCCAGTTTGAGTTTCGCGCGCTTCACAACGCGGCGCACCAGTGAAAAACCGTTGGAGTGGAGGCCGCTGGATGCGATTCCGATCAGCACGTCGCCGGCGCGCACACTCGACGGCTCGGGAATCTTCGCGCGCTCGACGATTCCCACTGCGAAGCCCGCCAAGTCGTACTCGCCGGGTTTGTACAAGTCGCCAAGCTGCGCGGTCTCGCCGCCGACCAGGCTCATGCCGGCTTGATCACATCCGCGCGCGACGCCCTTGACGATGTCGATCGCGATTTTCTTTTCGAGTTTGCCCGAGCCGATGTAATCGAGAAAAAAGAGCGGGTGCGCTGCGTGGCAGATAATGTCGTTGACGCACATCGCGACGCAGTCGATGCCGACGGTGTCGTGACGCCCAGTAAGGAAGGCAAACATCAGCTTGGTGCCGACGCTATCGGTGCCCGCGACCAGCACTGGCGCGCGCATCTTGCGGGCGCCGTTGAGACCGATTAGCGCACCGAATCCACCGACGCCGCCAATCACGTGGGCGCCCGAGGTAGTCTTCGCGATCGAGCCGAAGAGCGGAATCAGGCTCTGCTTCAGCGCGATATCGACGCCGGCTTCTTTGTAGGTCATCCCGGACGCCATCAGATTGATCTCCTCCGCCGCGCGACCATCGACGCGCGATAGGTGCGCTCGCCGTTTGGATAGGTGACCGGGCCTTCACGGTATTCCTCGACTTCGAGGTCGCCAGCGAGAGCGCGGAGTTCTCCGTGAGCGAGCAGAAAGCGCGGATCGCGCGGATGACCGATCGCAGCCTGGTCAATCAGGAAGGTCTCCGCGATCAGCACGCCGCCGGGCCGGAGTGCGCGCTCGAATTTCGGAAACAGCGCGCGGTCGAGGAAATTTATGTTCACGATAGAGTCGAGAGATTCGTCCTTGAGATGGAAGTTATCCAAGTTTGCGACCGCGGGCCAGATGGCGAGGCGTTCGGCTTGTGCATACGAGGCGAGAAGGCGCATCGCTTCGGCGGAGTAATCGACCGCGACGACACGCATGCCCGCTCGCGCGAGCGCGAGTGCGTTGCGCCCGCGTCCCGCGGCGACGTCGAGCGCGACGCCGCGCGGAATTCGCGCCAGCATCTCGGCAAGGAACGGCTCGGCGTCGCCCGCCGGCTTCCCGCGATGACGCTCGTCCCACTCAGCGTGTCCCGCTGTCGCTCATAGCACGCGGGCGAGGGTGAAGACGTCGACGGAGGTTGCGCCTGCTGCGAGCAGGACGCGCGCGCATTCGTCGACCGTTGCTCCCGTGGTCATTACGTCGTCGACGATCAACACGCGGCGATTTTTGATGCGTTCGGGATTCGTGACGACGAAGGCGCGGCGCATGTTCTTGATTCGCTCGTCGTGATGTTGCGAGGTCTGCGGCGGCGTGAAGCGCCTGCGAGACATCGCAGTCGTATCGAGCGGCAGGTTAAGACGGTGCGCGACTTCGGCGGCCAGCAGCGCGGCCTGGTTGAATCCGCGCCACCATAGTCGTCGCCAATGCAGCGGCACGGGAATCACAACGTCGTAGTCCTCGGCCGACACTGGTAGTTCGTCGCCCAGGTATTCCACCAGCGCGCGGCCGACGGATTGATCGAGGCCGTACTTGTGACGGCGAATCAGCGCGGGCAGGGTGCCGGGCTCGTCCTCGGCGGTGGTGCGATAGCGCGCGACGGTGCGCGCGATTCGGTAACGCGGTGGACGCGCGAGGCATCGCGCGCATCGGGTCGCGTCATTGCTGGCGGACTCGAGCGGACCGCCGCAAATTTCGCATCGCGGATTCGGCACCAGCTCGACTCTCGCGACGCATCGCCCGCATACCCGGCGTCCGGGCTCGGACGCGAGCGACGCTCCGCACGCGGCGCATCGCGGTGGATAGAGGAAGTCGAGAACCTGGCTAAGCGCGGCCATATATGATTGATCCGTTCCGCGGCGCACAAACTCAAGAGGGTTGTGGTATAAGAGAAAATCATGGCTGGACCGCTTGACGGAATTCGAATTGTCGATTGGACGATCTGGCAGCAGGGGCCGGTTGCGACGCAGATGCTCGCCGACCTGGGCGCCGAGGTTATCAAGATCGAGGAGCGCGAGCGGGGCGACCCGGGCCGCGGAATCACCGCGGTCGCGGGCAGCGCGACGGTCAGGAGCGGGCGCAATTACTATTTCGAAGCGAACAACAAGCACAAGAAAAGTATCGCGCTGAATCTGAAGCAGCCCGAGGCGCGCGAGATCGTGCATCGACTCGCGAGTCGCAGCGACGTCTTCGTGCAGAATTTTCGCAAGGGCGTCGCAAAGCGGCTGGGGCTCGGCTATGCGGATCTGTCAGCGCTCAATCCGCGAATTATTTACGCGAGCGCGTCGGGCTACGGCCCCGAGGGTCCCGACAGTGGCGAGCCGTCGTTCGACTACCTGGGGCAGGCGCGCTCGGGAATCATGAACGCGATCGGCAGCGGCACTACGACGCCGACTTACGTCTACGGCGGTATCGCCGATCAGATGGGCGCGATCATGCTCGCCTACGGAGTGCTGGCGGCGCTGTTCGCGCGCGAGCGAACGGGCGTCGGGCAGGAGGTCGATGCGTCGCATCTCGGCTCGATGATGGCGCTGCAGGGACTCAACGTCGTCGCGCGGACGATCATGGGCAAGGAATTTCCGCGCAACACGCGCGCCAATGCGTACAATCCGCTGTGGAACCATTATCGATGCGCCGACGACAAGTGGATCTCGCTGGCGATGCTGCAACCGGATCGTTACTGGAAAGATTTCTGCGAGGTTGTCGGGAAGCCGGAACTGATCGAGGATCCCCGCTTTGCCGAGGTCAAGACTCGCGGCAAGAACTCGGCCGCTCTGATCGCGATCTTCGACGAGGTGTTTGCGACGCGCCCGCGCGACGAGTGGATGCGAGTGCTCAAGGGTCGCGGCGACTTCATCTACACGATTGTGAATTCAGTGACCGACCTGCCCGACGATCCGCAGGTCAGGGCCAACGACTACGTCGTCGACTACGACCATCCCGCGCTCGGCAACCTGACTCTGCTCGGGATGCCGGTGAAGTTGAGCGTGACGCCGGGCGAGCCGCGCGGGCATGCGCCGGAACTCGGCGAGCATACCGAGTTGCTGCTGACCGAGATGCTCGGCTATTCGTGGGACGATGTCGCGCGGCTGCGCGAGGCCAACGTGATTTGAATTTTGAGGAGGCGACGCAATGGCGATTACCGGATCACTCGAATGCCGCGAGGAAGTTCGCGTGCTGCATGCGCGCTACTGCCTGACGATCGACACCGGCCGCTTCGACGAGTGGATCGATTGCTTCACCGAGGACGGCACCTTCGAGAGTCCGCGCTTCGGCAAGCACACTGGACGCGACGGCCTCAAGCGATTCACCGCGATGTACAAAGAGTCGCTCGGCGGCGCGAAGGTGCTGCACGTCGTCGCCAATCCCGCTTTCGATCTTGACGGCGACAGCGGCAGCGGCACGTCGTACCTGCTGTACTATCACTGCAAGGACGGCAAGGTGCAGCAATCGACGGTGGGTTATTACACCGACACGCTGCGCAAAACGCCGGCTGGATGGCGCTTTGCGAGCCGCCAGGTGACGATCCTCGGGCATCATTGAGCTCGGGTTCGGAAGAGAGATCACTTTATTTAATGTGAAACCCGCGATGGGTTTCACGCTTCCTTCGGCAGGGGTGACCCCTGCACCCAGTACTAATCGCAAAATGGCGCGGACGCCATTTTGCTCTAAGGTTCTCTTTGGGTCTGACTGAAATTTTCGCTGGACCCACATTCACCCTTTGATAGCATTTTCGTAGCGCCCGTATCCGCAATGATCGGATAGGGCGTGGCCTTTCTAACTGCGGGTTGAGGATTACCTATGGATCAATCGACAGGCGATCTGATCGAGCGGCTATCACGGCTGGAATCGCAACAAGCCAAACTCCAGCGCAGCAACAAGCATCTGCGGATGATGACCGGCGCGATGGTGCTCCTGTGCGGTGCGCTGTTCACGATGGCGGAGACGAGTTCCCCGGTGCAGGACACCGTCGAGGCGCAACAATTTCTGCTGCGCGACAGCAGTGGCAAGCTGCGTGGATCGATGGGCGTTTTGTCTGACGGCGCGGTGGGGTTCAATCTCGAAGACACCAGTGGCCGCACGCGAGTGGCGGTTGACCTCGCGTCGAACGGCACGCCGGGGATGGACTTCTTCGATTCAGACGGCAAGATGCGCGCAACCATGGCGCTGGGGCCGGCCGGCGAACCCGGAGTCGGCCTCTATGGTCCCGACGGCCATCTGCGGACCGCCCTCGACGCTCCAAAGAAGGACACGCCCGGTTTGTCCTTTTATCACGACAACGGCAAGCCGGCTTGGGGAGCTCCCTGAAATGAGCTCGTCACATCGATACTGGAATACCAGCCGCTCGATCGCAGCGCTGATTCTGCTCGGCCGATCGCATTCGCCGCGAGCGGGTGCGGCCCCGACTATGGTTACGCTGGATACCCGGGGTATGGCTACGCGCCGTACTCATATGGTTGGGGAAATCGCTACTACTACAATCCCGACTTCGACGTGCACCATTCGTGGGAAGAGCATCACGACTACGGGCATCACACGGAGTTCTACCACGGTGGCGGTGGCTACGTCGGTCATGCTGGGCGGCGGCTTTCATGGCGGTGGTGGCGGATTTCATGGCGGTGGCGGCAGGTGGTCATGGCGGCGGTGGCGGTCATCGTTGAACCTCTTCCCTAACCCCTCCCTTCTGGAGAGGGGAACAGAAACAGAAAACGTAGCGGCGCCGGATCGCGATCGATCCGGCGCCGCATTCTTTTCAGCTGACTACGTTCTAGAAGGCGGCGTACCAAGGGACTTCGTGCGGGTTCTGCACTTCCCAATTGATATTGAACGCCTGTAGCAGCGTGCCGTCGGAGTGTTCGAGCGCGAGCTTGGCGTTCTCGAGATCGACTTCGGCCTGCACCTCGTTGCCCTCGGCGCTCACTTCCTCTTCCTGGAATTGCAGCAGGTCGTGCGTCGTCGCCATCCCGACGCGGAATCTTATCTGCTCATCGTGGAGCGACTGGCGAGCGTAGAACGTTGCCGACGCCGTTGCCTGTGCGCGCTTATAATCCGCATACAGATTGGCGAGCGAGCTTTGCACATTGACGACCATCTGCGACAGCGCCGCTCGATACAGCACTCGCTGCTGCTCGTATTGCACGCGAGCCTGCGCGAGCGCCGCGCGCGGCACGGCGTTGTCCAGCGGCATCTGGAACGTCAGCACGGCGGCGTAGTTGTAGTAGGTGAAACCCCACAGGCGATCGAGCGCGTCGCCGTAGATTCCGCCGAACGGGAGTTTGTTGCCGGGGGTGGACATCCGGGCCGCAGACGAAGAGTTGTGCAGTTGTGGACGGCTCGCCGCCAAACTTGACACTTGGCAGGGCGTAGTTCCGGCGGTAGACGTCAGGCCGAATTGCGCGCCGAGGTTGAGTTGCGGCAGAACCTGATTCTCCGAGAATTTCACCTGCAGCAATGAGTCGCGGATCGCTTCGCGCGCACTGCCGAGCGACGGCACATACTGCACCGCGAGCTCGAGCGCCCGCTGTTCATCGACACCGACCTGCTCCTGGGGATTGGGCCGCGTGAGCGGCTGGATTTCCTCGGGCAGAAAGGTGCCGTACGGATTCAGCATCACGTCCTGCCGAAGCTGGGTGCGCGAGTTTTTCAGGTTGGCCTCGGCGGTATAGACGTTAGCCTCAGAAGTGGCTGCCGCCGATTGTGCTTCCTGCAGATCGATGGGCGCCAGGGTGCCGACCTTTACGCTGATCGCGTTCTGTCGCACGAGATCAAGATTGAAGCGCAGTGCGGCGCGCGCAACCTGCAGATTTTCCTCGGACAGCACGACGTTCCAGTAGTCGCCGCCGATTTTCTGCACGAAGTCCTGCAGCGCCTGTCCGTAGGTCCATTGCGCCTGCTTCTGACCCGACTCCGCGATCCGCACGTTGATCGTCGCGAACTGCCAGCCGAAGTTCTGCAGCAACGGCTGCGAGAGCGAGAGCGCGAGGCTCGGTGCGTACGAAGGATTCACGCCGGAGAAACTCGAATTCGACAGCGCGCGATCATTGTTAAAGGTCACGCCCCAGGTTCCGTTGGTCACTGAGGAAACCTTGTTGAGGCCGAAGTTCCAATCGTAAAATTTCTGGACGAACGAGGTGGCGCCCGCGGTCTGCAGAGCGGACGTGACGGGCACGACGCTCTTTTCGATATCACCTTGCGCGGTCAGGTTGGGATCGAAGGTGCCGTTAGCCTCGCGCACGGTTTCCATCGAGGCGATCGGGTCAAGCTGGGAGGCCTTCAGCGACGGATTATTCTGTATCGCGATGTAGATGGCTTCCTTCAGCGTGAGTCCGCGCGCGGTAGGATCTTCGGATTGCAGGTAGCGCTGGCTGATCACGTTGTCCGGCACGACTTCATTGGTCAGCGACCACTGATGCCCGAAGATGCGCGGAAGATTCAGCAAATCGTCGTGATGCTCGAACTGGTTGGAGGCGCTCGGCGGCACGCTGGCATGCGGCGGCGCCTGCGGCGCGTTCAACGGCACCGACTGCATTTGAATCGGTCCGTTCAAATCCGGCGGCGGCAACGGCGTAGTCGGCAGCGAACCGGTGACGCGCAGCGGATTCGGATTCGGATTCTATGTGGGATTTGGAAGTGTGGTCTGTGCGTGCCCCGACGAGGCTCCGAGCATCAGCGCCGCAACAATCAGAGTCGCGAGGAAAACGAATTTGCTTCTCGACATTCTAACGGTCCTCCTTGTACCTGTTGCCATCACCGGCGATGGCCCGCCACTTCCGCACAGCCGATTTCGCGGTTGGACTCAGCAGTTGGGATCGTACTGCCGGCGCCGAATCGAAGCGAAGCGCTTGCGCGGCGCCAATTTGCCCGCGATTATAGCCAAGGCCGCCTGCATTGTCTTGCGAAATCGAATGCGGCCGGACTTCTTCGCCGCTTATGCCGGGAGATGGTATGCGCGCTGTCAGAATAGGAATCGTAGTACTCATCCTGTCGCCGATCATGATGCTCGCGCTGAGCGAGTCGAAGCTCGCGCGGCAACCCTTCGCGCAAGTTACCGCTGCGCCGGGGCCAGTGCCACTGACTGCACCGGTGGCTCCGGGTCAGCCGCAAGCTTTCTCGACGATCGGTGCATTGCCCGCGCTCGCGGCGGCGCCGGGTACTCTGCCGCTCGGAGCCGCGACCGCGGTGCCGACGCCGCGCGCATTTCGATGCACCTGCGGAGCGCCGGGAACCTGGACCGAGTGGGCGGGCGTCGTCACGTCGTCGAGCTTTGTGCTCGCGAGTCAGTCCGCACGCGGCCAATGCGCCAGCTACCTGCTGAACGCGAATGCGCCCTCGGCGTTCATCCCGCAAACGGGATCCACGATTAACCAGCAAAGGCCGACCATCTACAATGGGACTGCATTCACGCAGCGCGCGCAGGTTGCGAGCTCGGTAGGACAGTCGGGGCTGACGCAACGCTCGCAGGAATCGCGACCTGGTCAACCAATGTTCACGATGCGCGTGCAACTGACGGGCTAGCCAACAAGCCTGACTATGACCCGCGTGGTCGGCATGATCGCAGCGGCTATCCTGTTTGGTCTCTCAGCGGTGCACGTCTATTGGGCGAGCGGCGGCCGATGGGGGAGCGATGTCGCATCGCCGAAGCAGGGCAGCAAGCGCGCCTTTGAGCCGAGCGCCGCTGCCACTCTGATTGTGGCAGGGCTTCTATTCGCCGCAGGTCTCGTCTTCCTCGGGCGCGTAGGCGTCTGGGGAGCGTGGCTGCCGCACTGGATATTTATCGCGGGCGCATGGATGCTCGCCTTGGTATTCGCGGGACGGGTGATCGGCGATCTGCGATGGTTCGGAATCTTCAAACGTGTGAAGGGAACGCCGTTCGCATGGTGGGATACAAGGCTCTTCGTTCCGCTGTGTGCGATGCTTTCGGTGGCGGCCCTACTCGTCGCCTTCGACGGACACTGACGCGGGCTAGTGGATCAATTTTTTCAGGTCTTCGGGAATCGGCGCGGTCACCTTGACGTGACCTATTGCCGGCGAGTCGAACGCCACATCGCAAAGATGCAGCCAGAAGCGCCCGTGCGCGAGCGCGTCGCTTGCGGGGCCGCCGTAAAGAGTGTCGCCGACGATGGACAGCCCGATGCTCGCGAGGTGCACGCGAATCTGATGACGACTGCCGGTCTTCGGCGCGATTGACAGCAGCGTGAAGTCACCGACACGGCGAATCGGCTCGACGACGGTGCTCGCGGCGCGGCCTGCGCGTTTTGGATTCGCACTCGAAGGATCGCCGACGATCATCTTGCGCGCGTTCTTCGCATGATGCGCGATCGGCGAATCGATCTCAGTCTTGTTTTCGAGCACGCCCGCGACGAGCGCCTCATACCGCCGCGCGATTCGTCCCGCACGAATCGCGTCGCGCAGTTTGTCGAACGTCCCGCGATTGCGCGCGATCAGCAGCGCGCCTGAAGTGCCGTTGTCCAGCCGATGCACGAGTCCGCCTTCGAGCGGCTTCTCGCCAACCGTCGCGATCTCCGGGAAACGCGCGACGACCGCGTTCATCACGGTGTCGCGCTCTTCGGCATTCAGCGGATGGCACGGGATACCGCCGGGTTTGTTCACGACGATCACCGCCGCATCCTGATGCAGGACTTCGAGCGGGAGGTCGGCGTTAGGCTCGATCACCGCGCGTCGATTGGTCGAGGCAACTTCGATACGATCGTCGGCACCGACGATCTCACTCTTCTTCGACCGCCGCCCGTTGATCCGCACCAACCCGCGCTCGACCAACTCCTGCGCCACGCGCCGCGACGACGCGAACCCAGTCCGTACGAGATAGTGATCGAGCCTTTCTTTTGTTTCGTCTGGCAAGGTAGCTCTACTGCGCCCAGATCAGCTCGGGCTTCGGCTCCCAAGGATGAACCTCAACCGTCCAGTCGGACAGCAGGGGCATAAAACGTCCGCCGACCGCGTCGCAGGCTTGCTTGGTTGCGATAGAATCGAACTTCGTCCAATCCGTCGTCTTCGCATCAGAGCCGCGAGCCGGGCTGCATAGGTTAACGTCGCGACTCCATCGCGCGACGCTTAGCGGAACGTCCCCGTTGAGCTGATCTTCGCTGGCGTCTTTCTCGCTGACGTATGTGGCACCGATCAGCTTGTAGCCGCCGCCAGGAGTGGGTTGGTATACCAGCGAATGCGGCTCGCCGGGATTGAACGTGAGATCGGGTTTCAGACCGCTCGAGTGCTTCCAGAAGCGGACGACCGGAACTTTGATTTCGGGAGCAAAAGGTTCGAAGCCGTCGGCCTCAGCGACGTGATAATCCTGGTACTTGGCGAGCGCATGCTGAAGGTCCGTCACAAGGATAGCCGCGCGTGCTTTGTCCGCGTCGTTCTCGGGCCGCAGTGCTGTGTACTCGACGTGCAGCGCCATATTCTTCGCGAGCAGGTCGAAGCCGTGAACCTTCATGAAAAAGAACTTGAAGTATGCGAATTGCAATAGTCCGACGGCCAAGAGGGCTGTCATACCAGCGAAAAACCAACTGCGGGACTTTCTGTACGCGTCTACATGCTCGGGAGCGATCTCCTTCTGCCACGGAGTACTGAACGGCAAGATCGCCAGCATGTTCACCCGGTAGGGATAGAGGCGCCGAACCCGGTTGGGGACAGCCGTTTTTATCAGGCCCGCCACAAAAATCAGCCAAACAATCAGACGAGCAAGTATGACGGCTTTGTCGAGCGTGTAGGCGTTCATAGCGACATCGCGAGGGCGGGCAGCAGGTAATCGCTAAGTCGCTCTTTTACTGCGTCCGGCAAGGGGCTACTTGCTCGCGGCGGTGCCGGTCGGAGTCGGCGCGGCGGGCGGATGATTGTACACGGAAAATTGGAGGGTCGCGGCGTACAACAGAATCCCAAGCAGGATCGCCGCCGTGAGAATATCCACGAAGCCGAGTTGCGTTGCGCCTCGCGTCAGACGATTTAATCCCCGCATCATTCCTCCTTGCCTGCGCACCACTATACTCCCGCCGCCGTCCGCAATGCTGACCGGACTTGCCGGCCCCGCTCGGGCAATCCGAACAGGCGCCGCAGCTCGCGGCCGGTCTCCGACTTCTCGGACGCCGCGATATCCAGCGGAGAACCAGTCGCGACGACGCGTCCGCCTTCGTCGCCGCCGCCGGGGCCGAGATCGATTACGTAGTCGGCGTTCGCGATGAACTCGAGGTTGTGCTCGATCACCACCAACGTGTTGCCCTCGGTGACCAGCCGGTTGAGCACTTTGATCAGGCGCTTGATGTCGGTCGAGCTGAGGCCGGTCGTCGGCTCGTCGAGGATGAACATCCGCGGCAGATGCTTGCCATCTTCGCCCGCCGGCGCGGGTTCGAGATCAGCCAGCAGAAAGCGCGCGAGCTTGAGCCGCTGCGCCTCGCCGCCGGACAGCGTCGAGGTGGTCTGGCCGAGGCGGATGTAACCGAGGCCGACCGCGATGAGCGCGTCGAGTCGCTTGACGATCGCCGGGTGGCGGATGAAGAACGCGCGCGCGTCCTCGACGGTGAGATCGAGCACCTGGTTGATACTGTAGTTGCGCAGCTTGATCGCGAGAATATGGCTCTGGAAGCGGCGGCCGTCGCACGCGTCGCATTTCACTTCGAGGTCCGCCATGAAATGCATCTCGATCGTGACGGTGCCGGTGCCGCTGCATTTTTCGCATCGCCCGCCGGTGACGTTGAACGAAAAATGCCGCGCCTGCACGCCCAGCCGGCGCGCCTCGGGACTGGCGGCGAACAGTTTACGGATGTCGTCGTAAATTTTCAGATAGGTCGCGGGATTCGACCGCATCGAGCGCGTCGGCAACTCCTGCCCCATATGCACCATCTCGCCGATCAGCTCGAGGCCGTCGATACGCTCGCACTCGCCGCGATCCACCGACGTGTTGCCGGTGCGGCGCAGATAGTTGTTGTAGAGCACGTCCTCGACCAGCGTCGATTTGCCTGATCCGGAAACACCGGTCACGCAAATCATGCGGCCCGCCGGAATCGCGACGTCGAGGCCGGCGAGATTGTGCTCGCGCGCGCCGATGATTCGAATCGCGGGATCGCGCTTCGAGAATTTGTGCTGCTTCGCAATCGCGCGCATCAGCAGGACGCGCCCCGGCGACGACGCCATGCTGTCGAGCGCCGCGTTTGCCGGCGGTCCCGAGTAGGTCAGCTCGCCACCCTCGCTGCCGCCGCCGGGGCCTAGCTCGACGACGTGATCGGCGCCCGCGATCATCGCCGGATCGTGCTCGACGACGACCACCGTATTGCCGAAGTCGCGCAGGCTGTACAGCACCGCGAGCAACCGTCGCGCGTCGGACGCGTGCAGGCCGACGGTCGGCTCGTCGAGCGCATAGAGCGTCCCGACCAGCACGCTGCCGAGCGCGCTCGCAAGATGAATCCGCTGTGCCTCGCCGCCCGACAGCGTGCGCGCCTGCCGCTCGACCGTCAGATAGCCGAGGCCGACTTCGACCAGGTAGCCGACGCGATTGCGCAGCTCGCGCATCACGATCGCCGCGCGCGTCGCGACTTCCGCGATCGATCCGATCTTGTCGAGCCACGTGATCAGGTCGCGAATCGCGAGCCGCCCGACATCGGCGATCGATTGCCCGTCCACCAGCACGTTGAGCGCCTCGGCCTTTAGCTTGGCGCCGCCGCATGCAGCACACGTGACGAAGCGTCGATACTTCGCGAGCAGAATTCGCACGTGAGTCTTGTAGCGGCGCCCTTCGAGCCACTTGAAGAAGCCGTGCACGCCCGGCCATTTGTCTTCGTCCCATTTCGCGCGCGGACCTTCGTCGCCGTCGAGCAGCCACGTGCGCTCCTCGTCGGTCATCTCGCGATACGGCGCCGACGTGCGAATTTTTCTGCGCCGCGCCAGCTTGAGCATCCAGTCGTTCATCTCGCGATACGCCGGCGTCCGCCACGGCGCGATGAGCCCGTTGCGCATCGAGCGGCTGTGATCCGGAATCACCTTGTCGAGATCGAGCTCGACCGTGCGGCCGAAGCCTTCGCATTCGGGACACGCGCCGATTGGACTGTTCGACGAAAACAGCGCCGTGGTCGGCTCGGCAAACGCCGTCGCGCATCGCGAGCAGTTGAAGCGTCGATCGAAATCGATCGCGCCGACGCTATGCGTATTGCCATTGTCGCGCTCGACGCGCACGGCCCGCGCGCGTCCACTGCCCGAGGTAGAAGGCCTTCTCGAGCGCCTCGCGCACGCGCTCGATCTCGCCTTCGCCGTTCACCGAAATCCGATCGACGACGACCATCATCGTATTGTCAAGCGGCGGCTGCGCGCGCAAGTCCCGTTCTGCGCTTCAGCCGCAATCGCGCGCGCGGCGAACTCCGCCGTCTCGGTGATCGCATCGTCGGCGTACAGCCGATGGTACCCGTTCTGAATCAGGTAGCCGGCCGCGTCGGGAATCGAGCGCGATCCCGCCTCGAACGGCGCCAGCATGACGTAGAGCCCGGGTGCGTCGAGGATTCGCGCGCCCGCACTCTCGACGCTGTCGCGACTGACCTCGCCGCCGCATTTCGGACAAACGGTGTGCCCGACCGTCGCGAACAGCAAGCCGCAGGTAGTCGCTGATTTCGGTGACGGTGCCGACCGTCGAGCGCGCATTCTTGATCGTGTTCTTCTGCCGCAGCGCGAGCGCCGGCGGAATCTCGGAAATCGAATCGACGTCCGGCCGCTCCATCCGCTCGAGGAACAAGCGCGCGTAGGTCGAAAGACTCTGCACGTAGCGCCGCTGCCCCTCGGCATAAACGGTGTCGAAGACGAGACTCGATTTGCCCGAGCCGGAGACTCCGGTGACGACAGTCAGCTTCTCGCGGGGAATTTCGAGCGAAATATCAGCCAGGTTGTGAGTGCGCGCGCCCCGGATACTGATTGAGCGATCCAAGCTTGCTCCCAGCCGCCTACCGAGGGTCTGCGATGGGTCGCGCTTTCTTCTTGCGCTCGCCCGGATATTCGTCGGCAACCTTTGCGTACATTTCGGCGAGCTGGACGTCGAATTTCGCCTGGATGCGCCGGGTTTCAGCCTCGCGTTCAGCCACCGGCAGCGGAGCGAGCCGCGCCAGTTCCTCTTCGAGCCGCTGCATCAGGCGATTTCGCGCCACCAAGTATTCGTAGCCATTCATAGGCGCCAAAACCTCAAAGTTCCAAAGATCAGAATTATAGGTTATCCGCCCGTGTGGGTCATCAGAGCCAATGAGAATATCCACAGCACGAGTCGCGTCTCTTACCTCGCCCGTTACTCTACGGGAGAGGAGGCCGGCGGGCGCAGCCGCCGGTAGGTGAGGGTTCCGGGCTATATCGCAAACCCGCGCCCACTCGCTTTTTTGTTTTGTCCCATTATTGTGTCATCCCAGACGGGATATTTTCGCGCTGACGCGAGAGGTATGGTTATCTTCAAGTGGACGCTCATACTGAATCATCGCCCATTTCCAGCGCTGTCGAAATCCTTCGCGCATGGCCCGACGCCTCGATCTGCCACGGATTCATCGGGCGCTCGGGCGGCGTCAGCACGGGCGCATTCGCCTCGATGAATCTTTCGTATTGGGTCGGCGACGATGAAACGCGCCGTCGATACCAACTGGCAGCGCCTCCGTCGCGAGGTGCCGGAGCTCAAGCTGGTCGCGCGGCTGAACCAGGTGCATGGCAACGACGTTCATGCCGCGACTCGCGACACCGCGGGGCTTCGGCCGGCGGGTGACGGAATCGTCACGGCCGAGCCCGGCGTCATGCTGGGAATATTTTCGGCCGACTGCGTGCCGATCCTGATGGTCGATTCGAAACGCAAAATAGCCGGCGCGCTGCACGCCGGATGGCGCGGCGTCATCGCGGATATCGCAGAAGCGGGCGTTCGCGCGATGGTTCAGCTCGGTGCTGACACCTCCGACATTCGCGCCGCGATGGGCCCGTCGATCGGCCAATGTTGCTTCGAAGTTGACGCCGAACTTGGCGAACGCTTCGGCCGTGAGATCAACGGTGCAGTGAAGCATACGAGGGCAGGGCGTCCCGGCAAGGCGTTCATCGACTTGCGCGCCGTCGTGCGCGACCAGCTCGAACGCGCAGGACTCGCGCCTGCGAATATCGCGAGCGTCGGCCCGTGCACTCGATGCTCATCGGATCGTTTCTTCTCGCGCCGCGCGGCCGGCGGAAAGACTCACAGGCCTGCAGATGAGCTTTGTCGGCTTCGCCGCGTAGCAATATGCCTCAACGCAAACCAAAGAAGCTTCGACCGGGCGGGTTGATCGAGAAAATCCGCAAGCCGATGGCGCCGCCGTCGAAAACGATCGAAGACCCGACCAAATACAAGCGCGAGCGCGAGCTGGAAAAACTGCGCCGCGAGGAAAAATCCGGGAACTCCTGATGCCCACTCCCATCACCGGACAGATTCGCGTCGGAATCATCGGTGCCGGCCTTATCGGCCAGTTGCATTCGATGATGCTCCGCTACGTCGCCGATCGCACCGAGCAAAGCGTGCGCGTGGTCTCAGTCGCCGACGTGTCGCATCCGGCGGCAGAGCAGCTCGCGTCGAGATGGCAGGGTGCGCGGGCGCTCGAATCGGCCGAAGAGATAATCGCGGATCCGTCAATCGACGCCGTATGGATCTGCACGCCGACTGCGATGCATCGCAAGGTCTGCATTGCCGCCGCGAATGCGGGCAAACATATTTTTTGCGAGAAGCCGCTCGCGATGACCGCGGCGGAAGCAGCGGCGATGGCGGCCGCGATCAAAGCGTCCGGCGTGATCAGCCAGGTCGGCCTCGTGCTGCGATTTTCGCCCGTGTACAACGTGATCAAGGAGATGTTCGAGCGAGCCGGACGTCGGCAGATTGCTCAGCGTCACGATGCGCGACGACCAGGATTTTCCGACGCGCGGTGCGCATGCGAGCGCATGGCGCAACGATCCGTCGCTGACCGCGGGCGGCACGCTGATCGAGCACAGCGTTCACGACTTCGACTTGCTGACCTGGATGTTCGGTCCCGTCACGAGCCTCTATTGCCGCACGCGCAACGTAAACGGCGCCGATGGAGTCGAGGACTTCGGCGCGACCTCGATGGAATTTGCGAGCGGCGCCCATGGCCAGCTCACTTCGATTTGGCATCGGATGATCGCGCGCGCGAGTAATCGGAGGCTTGAAGTATTCGCGGAAAACCTGTTTGCTGCCTCCGACGCCGATACGCTCGGGCCAATCGTTTTTCAGCGAGGGCTCCGGCGCCAACGAGGAGACAATCTGCGGCCGACGACGTGATGGCAAGATTCACTGAAAAAATTCTGCGCGAGCGGCCGTACCTCGCGCCAATCAAGGATCGGCTGATGATTCCGTACGCCGCCGAGGATGCGACCTTTGTCGCCGCGCTCAAGGGAGCGTGCGATCCGGACCCCGAATTTGCCGCCGGGGTAGCGGCGCAGCGCATCGTCGAAGCGGCCTATGAATCCGCGCGTACCGGCGCTACGGTGAAGATCTAAAGTTAAAGCGTTACTTTAATCGAGGGGTGCATTCCAATTCATGATCGACTTCGAACTCAGCGAAGAACAACAGATGATCCGCGACAGCGTCGGGGCGTTCGCGCGCGAGAAGATTCGTCCCGCGGCGCGGCCCGCCGACGAAAGCGGCACGATTCCCGCCGCGCTTGTCGCGGAGGCGTGGCAATTCGGATTCGTCAGCGGCAGTATCCCCGAGAAATTCGGCGGCGGTGGCGATACCCGCTCGGCGGTGACCGGCGCGATCGTCGCCGAGGAGCTCGGCTTCGGCGACATCTCGATCGGCCTGCATGTCCTCGCGCCGCGCCTGTTCGCATTTCCGATCGTCGAGATGGGCACCGACGATCAGCGCGCCAAATATTTGAAGCGATTCGCCGGCGCAGACTTTGCCGCAGCGACCGCGGCCGTGATGGAACCGCGCTTCGATTACGATTTGTCGGCGCTCCAGGTCTCGGCCAAGCGCGACGGCGCCGGATACATCCTGAACGGCGGCAAGTGCTATGTGCCGCTCGCGGCCGAATCTGAATCGATGCTCGTCTATGCGACGACGGACGCGTCGAAGGGTTACGCGGGCGTCGACGGGTTTATCGTTCCGCGCACCGCGGCGGGCGTGACGATTTCCGAGCGCGAGAAAAACATGGGACTCAAGGCGCTCGCGACCTACGAACTGACGCTGAAAGATTGCCGCGTCGGCGCCGATGCGCGCCTCGGTGGCGACAAGGGGATCGACTTCTCGCGCCTGATGAGCGAGTCGCGAGTCGCGTTTGCCGCGATGGGCGTTGGCGTGATGAATGCCGCGTTCGAATATGCGCGCGACTACGCCAAGGAGCGCAAGGCGTTCGGCGTGCCAATCGCGACCAAGCAGGCGATCGCGTTTATCCTCGCCGACATGGCGATCGAAATCGACGCGGCGCGCCTGCTGGTGTGGGAAGCTGCGTACAAGCTCGACAAGGGCGGCGACGCGCTCAAGGAAAGTTACCTCGCGAAAAATTACGTCGCACAAAGCGCGCTCAAGGTGACCGACAACGGCGTGCAGGTGCTCGGCGGCCACGGCTATATCCGCGAGCATCCGGTCGAGATGTGGCTGCGCAACGCGCGCGGATTTTCGGCAATCGAAGGAATCGCAACGGTCTAAGCGGCCGCGACGGAGAAAAACTCATGATCGATTTTGAACTCGAACCACAGATTCTCAGCCGGCTGCAGATGTACCACGCGGTCTCGGAGCACATGATGCGTCCGATCTCGCGCGACTGCGACGAGCACGAGCACACCAAGCCGACGGCGTTTTACGAGTCGATGTGGTCGGCGTCCGCCGCCTCCGATATCCAGGTCGGCAACGACAAAAGCAAAAAGGCCGATGGACCGGGAGCGGCGCCTCGACGCGCTAACCTGTTGTCCGTCCTCAGCACCGAGGAACTCTGCTGGGGCGACGCGGGCCTTTACCTGTCGACGCCCAACTCGGGACTCGGCGGCGCTGCGGTGATGGCGGCGGGAACGCCCGAGCAGAAGGAGCGGTTCCTCAAGCGCTTCAAGGAAGGCAAGCCGAAGTGGGGCGCGATGGCGATTACCGAGCCCAGCTTCGGTTCCGATTCGTCGCAGGTCACGACCACCGCGACGCGCGACGGCGACCATTGGGTGATCAACGGCACGAAAATTTTCTGCACCGCGGGCGAGATGGCAGCGGAGAAGTCCGAAGGCTTCGTCGTCGTGTGGGCGACGGTCGACAAGAGCGCGGGACGCCCGGGTATCAAGCCGTTCGTCGTCGAGCACAACACGCCGGGCATGACGGTAGCCCGGGTCGAGAACAAGCTCGGCATCCGCGCGTCCGACACCGCCGCGCTGATTTTCGACAACTGCCGGATTCCACTCGACGCTCTGCTGGGCAGCGCCGAGGTCCGCAAGGAAGGCGGCTTCAAGGACGTGATGGCGACCTTCGACGCGACCCGGCCGATCGTTGCCGCGATGGCGATTGGAGTAGGGCGCGCGGCGCTCGACTTCGTCCGCGACTTTCTCAAAGAACAGAACGTAGCGGTCCGCTACGGCATCTCGCCGCGGCGTCTGACCGCCGTCGAGCGCGACTTCATGGAGATGGAAGTGCAACTGCAGGCCGCGCGACTGCTCACGTGGCGCGCCGCGTGGATGCTCGACACCGGCAAGCGCAACAGCCTCGAAGCCTCGATGGCCAAGGCGAAGGCCGGCCTCGCAGTCACGCTGATCACGCAGAAGGCGGTCGAGCTGCTCGGGCCGCTGGGCTACTCGCGCAAAATCCTGGTCGAGAAATGGATGCGCGACGCGAAGATCAACGACATCTTCGAAGGCACGCAGCAGATCAACATGATCATCATCGCGCGGCGGATTCTGAACTACAGCAGCAAGGAACTGAATTAAAAAGCGGGGCTGCGCACCCCGCACCCGCGGCAGGGGTGACCCCTGCACCCAGTATTCAGAAAGACAAAGATGCGGGCTGACGCCCTGTTAGGAAGTTTGGGCGCGAGGACGCGAAGCGTGCGTCGCGCCGCGCAGCGCAGATAGACCTCGACCATTCTTCCCGAAATAGTTCTAACAGGCCGTAAGGCCGCATCTTCTATTTTTTAATACTGGGTGCAGGGGTCACCCCTGCCGCGGGTGCGGGGCGCGCAGCCCCGCGTTCAATTCGCGCTGCTCAGTAGAACCACTTGCCGTTGTCCCAGCGGAAGATTTCCGTGGTGTGCGTATCGCTGACGGGCTTTCGGAGTCGCGTGCCGGGCTTCATCCTGCGACTTGCCGGCGATGTAGTATGACGAACTCTTCGTAGCTGATCTTCCCGATCGAGTAGCCGTCCTTCGATTGATGCGATTCGCAGGCGGAGACTTTGCCGTAGCCGGTATAGGTCGCGGTCTCGAAACCTTGCTTCGGAACGAACTGTAAGCTTCGAGAGATTGTTGACTCGCGATCGTGCAGATCCTGTTCCCAGTGTTTGCAGAAATCCGGGAAGAGCGCGGATGCCTTCCTGAATTCGATATCGCGCTTGATCCGCTCGGGTGTCAGCTTGGCGACCAGCGCCTTGACCTTCTGACCCAGCGTCTTTTTGTCTGCCGGTGACACTGCCGTCGCCGTAAGTGCGGTGCTATCCGACGCCGAAGCAGATGCAGCCGAGGTGGCTTCTTCCGGAGCCTGTGATTGGGCGCATCCCGGTGACGCACCGATCAGTGCGACGAAGGCGAATGCTGCGATCGTGGTTCCTACGATTCGTACAAACTATCATTGCGATGGTTTCTATAGCAGAAATGCCAGCGTTCGTCAGCATCCTGAAGGGCTGATCTGTGGAAAAACAAGGCCGCAGCCCCTCGACGGGACTGCGGCCTGCAACAGACGTTTCGCTCTGGGCCTGATTTATTCGTTGAGGCACCAACTCGACGCGACGATTCTCAGCGCGACCCTCAGCCGTCTTATTGGTGGCGACGAAGTTCGTCTTGCCGTAACCATGCACCCGCAACTGGCTTGCCTGGATTCCGCCGTGCAGCAGGTAATTGGCCACCGCGTTTCCGCGATACTCCGACAACCTCTGATTGTAGTCATACTCGCCGATAATGTCGCAGTAACCATTGACGTTGATCACGACGCCCGGATTCTGCTTTAGCGTCGAAATGGCTTCGTCAAGGACTGCCGCATCACCCGGCCGGATGATCGCCTTGTTGAAGTCGAAATGCACTCCGCGCAGCACCAACTTCGCCATCGGAGGAGGCGGTGGCGGCGGTGGAGGAGGTGGCGGCGGAGGAGGTGGCGGAGCCGGATGTGGTCTCGGAGCCAGCAAGTAGCCGATAGTAGCGCCGATGAGCGCGCCTCCTACAGCTCCTGCGGGGCATCCGATTTCATAGGACTTTGCGGTCTGATATACCCCGGCGGCAATTCCGCATCCAAGGCCCGCGCCGGCAATTGCGCCGTCGACGGCTCCCCACCCGGCATAATATCTCTGGTCAGGCGTCCACGAC
Source organism: uncultured delta proteobacterium (assembly GCA_963814715.1). GTDB lineage: Bacteria > Desulfobacterota > Binatia > Binatales > Binataceae > Binatus. Next base: position 714,652 of record CAWFDW010000002.1, on the reverse strand, counting down.
GCGCATGACGAGACCGTGAACAGGACGATAGTCGCAAATGCGCCGACCCAAAATTTTCTAAGCACGTGAGCCCCTCCCAGGGTTTTTCAAGCTATTCCGCCAACGAACCTCGCGAATTGTGCCATTTTCAGCAGGCAAGGTCCATTCAGTCGCGAAATTAAATAATCAGCGCCAGTCCGGTAATCGTCCGTTTACAGTTCCTTCACAAAAGAAATGGCCGCAGCCCCATTGTGGGACTGCGGCCGGTAACAGGCGTTTCAGTCTTGGCCCGAGTTAGTCGTTCGGCACCAGTTCGACGCGGCGGTTCTGAGCGCGACCCTCGGCCGAGTCGTTGGTGGCGACGAAGTTGGTCTTGCCGTAGCCGTGCGGAATCAACTGGCTCGACGGGATACCTGCATTAACCAGGTAATCCACGACCGCATCCGAACGCCGATCGGACAGCTTGAGGTTGTATTCCTCGCCGCCGATCGCGTCGCAGTAGCCGTTGACGTTGATCGTCACGTTCGGATTGGCCTTCAGAGTTGATACGGCTTCATCCAGAACTGCCGCATCGCCGGGCCGGATCTTCGACTTGTTGAAATCGAAATGCACTCCGCGTAGCACCAGCTTCTGCCTGACCGGAGGCGGCGGGGGCGGTGGTGGCGGAGGAGGCGGCGGCGGTGGTGGCGGAGGAGGTGGCGGCACCGGCTTGGGAGCCAGCAAATAGCCGATGGTCCCGCCGATTAGCGCGCCTCCCACGGCTCCTACCGGGCATCCGATCTCATAAGCCTCTGCAGAACCCTCGATCGCCGCCGGCAATTCCGCATCCGAGCCCCGCGCCGGCAATTGCGCCGTCGACGGCTCCCCATCGCGGCATAATATCTCTGTTCAGGCGTCCACGACGCGCATGACGAGACCGTGAATAGGACGACAATCGCAAATGCGCCGACCCAATTTTTCCTCTTATGCACGTGTTCCCTCCCGAAGCTCCCCCGGTTGTGAGCACAAACGAACCTCGCGGATTGTGCCACTTTCAACGGGCAAGGTCTATTGAGGGTGAATTTAAGACCTACCGCAAGTTTGGCAATAGTTAGCTAACGATTCTCTCACAAAAAAAGCGGCCGCAGCCCCGTGATGGGACTGCGGCCGGTAACAGGCGTTTCAGTCTCGGCCCGACTTAGTCGTTAGGCACCAGCTCGACGCGGCGGTTCTGAGCGCGACCCTCGGCCGAGTCGTTGGTGGCGACGAAGTTGGTCTTGCCGTAGCCGTGCGGGATCAACTGGCTCGACGGGATACCGGCATTCACCAGGTAATCCACGACCGCATCCGAACGTCGATCGGACAGCTTGAGGTTGTATTCCTCGCCGCCGATCGCATCGCAGTAGCCGTTGACGTTGATCGTCACGTTCGGATTGGCCTTCAGAGTTGAGGCGGCTTCATCCAGAACTGCGGCATCGCCCGGCCGGATCTTCGACTTGTTGAAATCGAAATGCACACCGCGCAGCACCAGCTTCTGCTTGACGGAGGAGGCGGCGGAGGCGGCGGTGGCGGAGGCGGCGGTGGTGGCGGCGGAGGTGGCGGCGGTTGGATTATCGGATCGCAGATGTAATGTCCGGCGATTGCGCCGAGAACCAAGCCCGCGCCGCCAAGGCCGGCGGATCCATGCCGCCGGTTTTCGTGGTCACCAGTGTTTTCATTGATCGCGACTCCGATTCCGGCGCCTGCACCTGCGCCGAGGAGTCCTCCGACAACCGCGCATGTGCCCCAACGTCTTGGTTGAGACATACTGGCGCAGCCCGACGTCGTCAAAAGAACGACGCAGATAGCCGCACAACCCCAACTCTTCAATCTGCTCATTAGGAACCCTCCCTAGGTTTTTCGTCTTTACGCCCTTTCCGAGATAAAGTCGCAGAATTGTGACATTTTCGGAGCGATAGGTCTATTAGGGCAGCAAATCCATCCTATATCGCGAATATCGTAATAATCCGTTTATAAAGCGGTGGCCGCAGTCCCGTCCTTCCATTTTTGCACCAGAAAACCACCCTCCATGGGTTTCAAGCTAATCCGCCGTACGAACCTTGTAAATTCTGCCATTTTTAGGCAGGCAGGTCCAATTAGGCGTTTATTGCTACCCCCTGTCATTGGGCGACGTAATAGTTGTTTGCGAACATAAAGAGAGGCCGCAGCCCCCTGAGGGACTGCGGCCAGTCTGCGAGACGTATTAGTCTCGCGACCTAGTCGTTCGGCACCAGCTCGACGCGACGGTTTTGAGCGCGACCTTCCGCCGTAGTCGTTGCCGGCGACGAAGTTGGTCTTGCCATAGCCGTGTGGAATCAACTGGCTCGACGGGATGCCGGCCTTTACCAGGTAATTCACGACCGCATCGGCACGTCGATCGGACAGCCTGAGGTTATAGTTCTCGCCGCCGATAGCATCGCAATAGCCGTTGACGTTGATGGTCACGTTCGGATTCGCCTTCAGAGTCGATGCGGCTTCATCCAGAACTGCTGCATCTCCCGGCCGAATCCTCGCCTTGTTGAAATCGAAATGCACGCCGCGTAGCACCAGCTTCTGCCTGACAGGCGGGGGCGGAGGAGGTGGAGGAGGCGGCGGTGGAGGAGGTGGCGGCGCTGGAGGCGGTGCCGGCTTCGGCGCCAATCAGGTAGCCGTTCAATGCGCCCAACAGAGCGCCGACGACGACGCCCGGTCGGGCATCCAATCTCATAGCTCTCCGCGGAGCCACTAACTCCCGCGGCGACTCCACAACCTATTCCACCGCCGACGAGCGCGCCGGCGACGGCTCCGCCTGCGGTGTATTCTTTCTGCGCAGGCGTCCATGACGCGCACGACGAGACCGTCAGCAGTACGACGGTCGCTCCCGCGCCAATCCAATTTTTCCAGCTAATCACCAATACTCCTCCATCAAGTTCAAGTTATTCCGGAATCAAACGTGAACAATTCTGCCTTTTTTCAGGAGCCGGGTCTATTGAGGCTTCGTAAAGTATGCTTGGAGCCCGCGACTCCCAATAGTCGTGCAACACAACAGATTCGACAAAAAAGGCGGCCGCAGTCCCTGTCGTGGGGAACTGCGGCCGCTTACAGACAGTCTCAGTCTCGGCTCAACCTACTCATTCGGTACCAGTTCGACGCGGCGGTTCTGAGCGCGACCCTCAGCCGTGTCGTTGGTGGCGACGAAGTTAGTCTTGCCGTAGCCATGCGGAATCAACTGGCTCGTCGGGATACCGGCCTTCGTCAGGTAATCCACGACGGCGTCCGAACGCCGATCGGACAGCTTGAGGTTGTACTCCTCGCTGCCGATCGCGTCGCAGTAGCCGTTGACGTTGATCGTCACGTTCGGATTGGCCTTCAGAGTAGTCGCGGCCTCATCCAGAACAGCGGCGTCACCCGGACGAATCTTCGACTTGTTGAAGTCGAAATGCACACCGCGCAGCACCAGCTTCTCCTTGACCGGCGGCGGCGGAGGAGGCGGTGGAGGCGGCGGAGGAGGCGGTGGCGGTGCCGGAGGAGGTGGTGGCACAATCACTTCGTCGCAGATGTAGTGGCCGGCGAGCGCGCCGATTAGATCGCGCCTCCAGCTGCACCACCCAGCACCTGCCCAGACTCGGGAGTCATTGCTGCTGTTGCTGTGATCCCCCTGGGTATTGTCGACGATGACAATACCAGTGGCAGCGCCAGCGCCTGCGCCGAGCAATCCGCCGACGATCGCGCAGGTTCCCCAATGGCGTGGCTGCTCCAAATATGCGCAACCGCTCATGCTGGACGCGAGTAGCGCCGCGCCAGCGACGGCAGCGACCGCATTCAAAAGCCTGGATTTCAGTCTCATGAACTCCTCCTCACCCAAGAGCGTCTATGCGCGAAGTGTACTGCTCACTTGGCCCTCGAGCCTACGAACTCATGTCCAAACGCGTATATCCCACCCAATTGACGGGGAAATATAGTTATATTTGTAACAAGAATGCAACACGTCTGGAGGAGTCAGCAGGCGAGATTTTTTGCCGATTGGCGGGCTCACTTCTGCACACCCGTCGCAGCCTGTGGATAAGTATCGGTTAAGTGCCGTGGCCGACGGTGCGCAGCAGGGCTTATAAGACGCGCCGGACACCCTAAGGCATGAGTCCGGCGCGGTCGTCTGAAGTCGAGTTAGTGGTGGTGGTCGTGACCCCGTGATTGTCGTGGTCGTGAGTGCGCTTCTTCCACCTGGTGCCGGTGTTCCTCCGCAGCGACCGGATGCTCGTACGGATGCTTGTACCAATTCGGATGATGAGCATTGACCCAATCGGGGTGATGAGTCGTTCCACCAGTCGCGATCGTGCCATTCGTGACGCTCGTCGAAGTCGCCGTCATCTTTCCATTCGGGATGATTGTCGGCCCACTCGGGATGGTGAGCTCTAGAACCAGCCGCGATCGTGCTCATGCCACCAGTCGGCTTCGTGCCAATTGTGATCGGGACCGTAGGCGCCCCATCGCTCGTTGCCCGGCAGCTTTCCCCAGGTTTGGGGATGGTTATCCATGAAAGACTGCAGATCAGGATGTCTTTCCCGCCATGCCCTGTCGTAAATCAGGTTGGGATTTCGCGAGAGCTGCTCCCTCAGCTGGGGACGTTCATTGATAAAGTGGTCAAGACGCTCCTCGTGGTAATACTGGGCCGACGAAATCGACGGCATCGCCATCGCGAAGAGCACGACCGCAACAGCGAACATTGTTCTCTGATGCTTCATCTAGATTCTCTGATTCCTCCTGGGTCTTGACCGGTTCAAGATAATAGCAACCGATATGCCATTGATTCACTGGCGCCGCATCCTAGCAAATTTGCGGGCAAATGCACCTATTTCTCGCGCGACGGAGAATTCGCGTTCACCCGAAAAGGTGCATGGGCATCGTCACATTTCGGGTAGCGCGCTGTCAGCCGTTGTCGTGGATCGTCGTTAACTCGCTTTACGAATTACTCGCGAAGACGCGAAGCCTGCTAAAATATCCAGTTCATCATGCTTTCACTGGCGCGCGGCAAAGAGGGAAGTCTTCAAGCTGGTCTCGGGCTACAAGCCCGAGGGCGACCAGCCGGCTGCGATCGAGTCGATCGTCGGCAATCTCAACGACAAAGTGCCGCACCAGGTCCTGCTCGGCGTGACCGGCTCGGGCAAGACCTTCACGATGGCCAACGTGATCGCGCGCGTGAACCGGCCCACGCTCGTGATGGCGCCGAACAAGACGCTCGCCGCGCAGCTCTACAACGAGTTCAAGAGCCTGTTCCCCGAGAATGCGGTCCGCTACTTCGTCTCGTACTACGACTACTACCAGCCCGAGGCGTACGTCCCGTCGACCGACACGTTCATCGAGAAAGACGCGAGCATCAACGACGAGATCGACAAGCTGCGCCATTCGGCGACCAAGGCGCTGCTCGAGCGCAACGACGTGCTGATAGTCGCGTCGGTCTCATGCATCTACGGTCTCGGCGAGCCCGAGGTGTACTTCGAGATGCTGGTGTTCCTCGAAGAGGGGCAGACCATCGACCGCGACAAGATGCTGCGCAAGCTGGTCGATATCGCAGTATCAGCGCAACGATTACGATTTTCATCGCGGGACGTTTCGGGTGCGCGGCGACACCGTCGAGATTTTCCCGGCGTACGAAGAGCAGCGCGCGGTGCGCGTCGAGTTCTTCGGCGACCAGGTCGAGGCGATGTACGAAATCGACGCGCTGCGCGGCAAGGTGATCCGCAAGCTGCAGAGCATCGCGATCTATCCGGCGTCGCATTACGTGACGACCTCCGATCGGATGGAGATCGCGGTGCGCAATATCCGGACTGAGTTGAAGGAGCGTCTCGAGTTCTACCGCACCGAGAATCGAGTTGCTCGAAGCCCAGCGCCTCGAGCAGCGCACGATGTACGACCTCGAGCTGCTGGCCGAGATGGGCTTCTGCCCCGGAATCGAAAACTACTCGCGTCATCTGACCGGCCGCCTGCCCGGACAGGCGCCGCCGACGCTGCTCGACTACTTCCCGAACAACTCGCTGTTCTTTATCGACGAGAGTCACGTGACGGTTCCGCAAATCGGCGGGATGTATCGCGGCGACCGCTCGCGCAAGTCGGTGCTGGTCGATTTCGGCTTCCGGCTGCCGTCGGCGCTCGACAATCGCCCGCTTAATTTCGAGGAATGGGAATCGCACGTCGTGCAGGCCGTGTATGTCTCGGCGACGCCCGGCGATTACGAGCAGCAGAAATCGTCCGGGCCTGATCGTCGAGCAGCTGATTCGTCCGACCGGACTTATCGATCCCGAAATCGAAGTGCGCAAGGCCGGGACGCAAGTCGATGACCTGCTCGAGGAAATTCACAAACGCGTCGCCGTCAACGAGCGCGTGCTGGTCACCTGCCTGACCAAGAAGATGGCCGAGGATTTGACCGACTACTACCACGACCTCGGCATCCGCGTGCGCTACCTGCATTCGGATATCGAGACGATCGAGCGCGTCGAAATCATCCGCAGCCTGCGCAAGGGCGACTTCGACGTGCTGGTCGGAATCAACCTGCTGCGCGAAGGTCTCGACTTGCCCGAGGTGTCGCTGGTCGCGATTCTCGACGCCGACAAGGAAGGCTACCTGCGTTCCGCGCGCTCGCTGATCCAGACGACCGGTCGCGCCGCGCGCCATATCAACGGCCGCGTCATCATGTACGCGGACGTCGTGACCAAGTCGATGGAACAGGCGATCGGCGAGACCAACCGCCGACGCGCCAAGCAGGTCACGTACAATGAGGCAGCACAACATCACGCCCACGTCGATCATCAAGGCGATCGACGCGTCGCTGGTCGAGATGTACTCGCCGGAATGGGCAGTCGTGCCGGAAATCGGCGACGACAAGGGCAAGGAAGAGGAGTTCATCCCGGCGCACGAGCTACCGGATCGAATCACCGCACTGCGTCAGCAGATGATGGAAGCCGCGGAGAAACTCGACTACGAACGCGCCGCCGACTTGCGCGATCAGATCAAGAAGCTCGAGCGTCACGCGTTCGGAATGGATCAGCCGCGGCGTCCGGTGCAACCGTCGCAGCCGCCCGGCTCAGCGCATCAGCCGAAGTACGAAGGCAAGAAAGACACCGCCGAAAAAAATAGCCCAACCAAAACCCGCGGCCGCCGCGGCGCAGGCGCCGCCACCGGCGCCGCCGCAGGAGCATCGCGCCCGATCAAGCAAACCAAGCTGAAGCTGATCCCGGACGCGCCGAAGTAGGGGAAGGGTTCAGTCGATTGAATGTGAAACCCGCGGTGGGTTTCACGCTTCCTTCGGCAGGGGTGACCCCTGCACCCAGTGAAAGTACTAATCGCAAAATGGCGAGGACGCCATTTTGCTCAAAGGTTCTTTTTGGGGAGGAGCGGCGGAATTACCTCGCCCGTTACTTCACGGGAGAGGAGGCCGGCCGCATCGCGGCCGGTAGGTGAGGGTGCTGCGGTTCAACCTGCAAGTAAGCAACATCGCAGCCTTCTCATTTGATCGCCGGGCCGAACCTGATTGGGCCGGGAAATGCCAGGTTCGTCTTCTTGCGGTTCGGACTGATCGTGATCGACGGAGCGAGATTTCCACCGGTACTCAATTGGCTCGGAGTAAATTCGATCAGATGTGGAAACTGACAGCGCGCCGATGCCCAGAGATTGCCGGATTGATCGAAGTCGATGCCGCCCAGGCAAACCCCACCGAGGCCCGGTACGCTCCCGAAGGCTGAAGAAGTGATCGTCGCGGCGATCGGTGGCGTGATTTCTCCGGTACCGCTGAGGTCACCCGCTGAGATCTCTATGATCTCATTCACAGCTCCTGTCGTGAAGTCCTCGCCCGCGATCCACAAATTTTCGGAACCGTCGAAGGCAAGATCCTGGGGTCCGAAGTCGGGGGATAGGTTGACGACGAGGCTGGGATTCGCTGCTCCGCTTGCAGCTCGATCAGCTGGTGCGAATCTCCAAAGCTGAGAGTTGATATTCACCCAGAGATTGTCGGAGGAGTCAAAGCGCAGCGTAGGGGGGAACCCTCCCGCTAACGAAATCGCGATGGCCGGGGAGGGGTTCCTTCGTTCCAACTGATCCGGCGGAATCCCCAGGAGTTGCTGGCCGCTGTTGATAACGAAAAGATCGCCTGCCGCATCGAAGCCGAGGCCGAACCATGCGTAAAGTTTGGCATCGACGCCCGTGGGGTGAATGATCCTTGAAGGTGCCCGGGTGCCGCTCTTGAGAGAGCGTATGTCCGCGAGAGGGACTTCGATGATAGCGACGTGGCCCCCTTGATAGGCGCTAAGATCGGTGATCCACAGGTTGTTGTGGTGATCAAACGCTATTGAGAATGGAACAATGTAGTCCTTGACGCCGAAACTGATGTGAGCTTTGGGCTTGCCGCTCGATGTGAGAGCCGACCCCTGGAATTCCGAGATATAGGTGCCGTTCGCGACCCAGAGTCCTTGCGCGTTCGACGGAGATTTGGCGGCCGCGATTTGAATCGAGCAGGCCAATAACAAGATCGCGGCGACTGCCAGCGAGCAAATTTTGCGCTTTTGTAGAATGTCCCGACCCCCCAATGAACGCGACGAGTAGATGTTAGTTCATACGCGCGGTCAACTGCCAGTCCAAGCAAGGGGAAGACGAGGTAATCTGGCGCCCGCGCGGAATTTGTCTACCTGTAATTGTTTCCGGGAGCACGTTTTGAACCTTCCAGAATCTCATATTCGCCGCCAAAAACACTGATATTTATTGTGTGGAACGATCGTTGCTCCCTTTCTTGCCGAGGGCCAAGGAGGCCGCATTTATGAAGATTCCAACTGGAAAGATTGTCGGTGGAGCAGCGCTGGCGATTACTCTTGGCGCTTTTACAATTCCAGCGGGCGCGTCAGTGCCACCAATTGTCCACACCAACACCGTCATCAGGCCAGTCGCCGGCATCCAGATCGCCCAGGTCGCACGTGATGTCGATCAGAAAACCGACGAAGTGAGGGACGGTGCGACCGGCGCGGTCGATGCGGTCGACGCGGCGCATCGCCAACACGAACGCAACGAGTACCGGCATCATACGGTCGCCGGCAAAGTCGACAGCAAGATCGACGAAGCACACAACGAAGCAGTAGGCGCTACCAACGCAGTGCAGCGCGCGCATGAGCGTCACGAAGCGGTCGAGCACTCCGAGGGTCGCGACTAGCACGCGCCAGCAGGCTGTTTAATCTCGAAAAGAGCCAAAGGGCCGCCAATCCTGGCGGCCCTTTTTTTGATTCTCTGGATGTCGTCGCGCGATTCGGTCTAGAACGGAATGTCTTCGTCGTCCATCGGAGCGATATCGTCGCCGCCGCTTACCCCGCCGCCGCCAGCAGGTGCGCGACGCGCACCGCCGCCGCCGAAGCCACCGGCGTCATCGCTGGCTGGAGCGCCGCCGCGCGAGCTCAGGAACTGCACGCGCATCGCGACAATATCGGTGGCCTTACGCTTGCCGCTGCCGTCCTTGGCTTCGTATTCCCGGTAAGTAATTCGCCCTTCGATATAAGCCGAGCTGCCCTTCTTCAGGTACTGGGCACAAGCCTCGCCTTGTTTGCCCCACACCGTGATGTTGTGCCACTCGGTGCGTTCCTGCCGCGTGCCGCTCTTGTCGGCGAACGTTTCTGTGGTCGCGATTGAAAAGCTCGTGACCGACGATCCCGAATTGGTGAAGCGAGTCTCAGGATCGCGACCGAGATTTCCGATGAGAATTACCTTGTTTACCGACGCCGACATCTTCGCCACCTCGTGATCGAAAAGTAGTCCCGCCCCGTTCGCAAGGCAAACCCGCACGTCCACAGGCCTGTGGATAGCTTTCTCGCTGCGGGGATTGGCTTTCGCATACAAACTGTGACCGATATAATTCCGCTCGGTGCGGGAGGCAGGATAGGGCGATGGCGGCGAGCACATCCATGACCGCGCCGGTCAGAATCGTAGCCCTCGGCGGGCTCGGCGAGATCGGCCTGAATTTGATGGCGATCGAATGCGCTGGGCGCGCGATCGTCATCGATTGCGGCGTGATGTTCCCCGACGAGCCCGGGCTCGGACTGGGGACTTATATCCCCGAGATGACGTGGCTCGAGCGCAGTCACGTCGCAGTCGAGGCGGTGGTGCTGACCCATGCGCACGAGGATCACATCGGCGCGCTGGCGCATCTGCTGCGCCGCTTCAACGTTCCCGTTTACGGCACCGACATTACGCTCGCGTTCACGCGGCGGCGTCTCGTGGATGAGGAGTTCGACGATCCTGTCGATCTGCGGACGATTGCTCCGCGCAAGACTTTCGAGGCGGGGCCGTTCACGGTCGAGCCGATCCGCGTTACGCACTCGACGCCCAATTCGATCGCGCTCGCAATCCGCACGCCCGCCGGGATTATCATTCATAGCGGCGACTTCAAAATCGATGAGGCTCCGGTAGACGGCCAGATGTTCGATCGCGAGCGCTTTGCCGAGCTTGGCGCGGAGGGCGTCGCGCTGCTGCTGTCCGACTCGACCAATGTAGAACGCCCCGGCCGCTCGGGATCGGAAAGCTCGCTCAAGCCGGTGCTGCGCGAGTTGACGTCGCGCGCGCGCGGCAGGTTTTTTCTGTCTGCATTCTCGTCGCATCTGCATCGGATACGACAGGTGGTCGAGGTCTCGCGCGAATTCGGCCGCCGCGTCGTTCCGCTCGGTCGCGCGATGGCGGAAAGCGTGCGGCTCGGTCTCGAGACCGGCCAGCTTCCATTTAAGCAAGCGATGTTCGTCGATCCCGGCGAGGCGGAGTTTCTCGACGGCAACCGGCTGAGCTATCTGACCAGCGGCAGCCAGGGCGAGCCGCTCTCCGCGCTGGCGAAAATCGCGGGAGACGCGCATCCGCGCGTGCGTATCGAGCATGGCGACGTCGTCGTGCTGTCGTCGCGCTTCATCCCGGGCAACGAACGCACCATCAACACGCTGGTGAATCGTCTCTACAAGCAGGGCGCCGACGTAGTTTACGACGCGGTCGCGCCGGTGCACGTTTCGGGGCACGCCAGCCAGGACGAGCTGACGGAGATGATCGCGCTGACGCGGCCGCGGCACTTCGTCCCGATTCATGGCGAGTATCGTCATCTGAGCCGTCACGTCGCACTCGCGATCGCCGCGGGAATTCCGGAGGACGACTGCTTCCTGCTTGAGGATGGCGACTCGTTGATTCTGAGCGCGGCTGGCGAGGCGCGTCGCGGATCGACAGTCGAGTCGGGACGCGTCGCGCTCGACGTTATGGACGGCGGCGATCCCGAGGTGGTCGCCGAGCGCCGGGTGCTCGCGCGCGACGGCATCGTGACGGCGGTCCTGGTCGTGTCGTCGAAGACGGGACGCGTCGTGGCGGGACCGGATCTACTCTCGCGAGGATTGGTCACCGGCGACGGAACCTCGTTGCACATGCGGCGCGCGAAGGAAGAGCTGACGCGCCGCCTGAGCGCGATCGGCGGCCCACTGCATGCCAACGATTCCCGCGTTAAGGAAGAAATCGTGCGCGCGATTCGGCGCTACTTCAGCGACGAGCTCGGCAAGCGGCCGCTGGTAATTCCGTACGTGACGGAGGTGTGACCGCCATCGCGCGCAAGGAGAAAACGGTCATCGAATTGCCTGCGCCGGCCGTGGTCGAGGAAGTTTCGATTGCGCAAGGTCCGAGCAGCCGTATCGCGCGCGAGCTATGCGCATTGGCGCTGTTGGCGTTCGCCGCATTCGGCACGGTGAGCCTGATCAGCGTCGATATCGGAAGGAGTCCCAACCTCGGCGGACCAGTCGGCGCGGCGATCGCAGCGATGCTCGGCGGCCTGATTGGATACCAGTCGTACACGGCGATGATACTGGTCGCGTGGCTGGCGCAGCGCGTCTGGACCGGCGCGAACATCCTCACGATCGCGCGCGAGATTGGCGGCGGCGCGCTTTTGATCGTCGCGCTCGCGACGGCTAGCGCGTTGTGGGATCTGCCCGATGTTCGGATGGGCGGCGAAGTCGGCGCGAGTATCGCCACCTTGCTCAACGATTCGATCAACGTCGCGGGAGGGCTGATCGCTGTCGCGCTCGGTTTTGTTATTGGGCTTGCCCTGATGCTCAAGCGGGCGCCGACCGAATTGCTCGCGGGAGTCGCCAGCAAACTTCGCACGCGGTCGCATCGCGATGAGTTCGAGCTCGGCGACGGAGTGCGCACTCCGTTCTCGCTCAATTCAGGCGACGAGATTGAGACCGATACAGAGGGCGTCAATGGTCGGCCTTCGCCGCTGAAAGTCAGGCTGCTCGATATTCGCGAGAAGCGCGACAAAGTTGCGGCGTCAAAGCCGCGCCAAAAAGGTGCATTCAAACTTCCGCCGCAGTCGCTCCTCGACTTGCCGCCGGCCGAGCATGCGCAGGTGGACGAGAGCCAGCTGGAACGCAGTGCGCGCGTGCTCGAGCAGAAACTCGCGGACTTCGGCGTCGAGGGACGCGTGGTCGAGGTGCAGCCGGGCCCGGTCGTCACGATGTACAAGTTCGAGCCGGGCTCCGGAATCAAAGTCAGCCAGATCGTGAATCTGGCGGATGATCTCTCGATGGCTCTCAGAGCAGCCGCGGTGCGAATCCAGGCGCCGGTGCCGGGAGAGGCCGTAGTCGGGATCGAAGTGCCGAACAAAAAGCGCGAGCGCGTTTTCCTGCGCGAGATTCTCGAAGCCGACGAATTCACCGCCGCGCAAAGCCAGCTCACAATCGCGCTCGGCAAGGATATCGCCGGACGCCCGGTGGCAGCCGATCTCGCCAAGATGCCGCATCTGCTGATCGCGGGCGCGACCGGAACCGGCAAGTCGGTTTCGCTGCACACGATGATCGCGTCGATTCTGTTCAACGCGACCGCCGACGACGTGCGCCTGATTCTCGTCGATCCCAAGATGCTCGAATTGTCGGTGTACGAAAATATTCCGCATCTGCTGGTGCCGGTCGTCGTCGATCCGCAGAAAGCCGCGAGCGCGCTGTTGTGGGCGACGCAGGAGATGGAGGGCCGCTACCTGCGGATGCGCGAGCTGGGCGTGCGCAACATCGACGGCTACAACCAGGCGCTGGCGTCGGGTGCGTCGCTCGCGCAGCTCAAGATGGCGGGGCAAAGCGCGCCGGCGTCGGACGATCCCAATCAGCCGGCGGTCGGCGATGATCGAGCATCGCAAGCTGCCGAAGATCGTGATCGTTATCGACGAGCTGGCCGACTTGCTGCTGAGCGAAGGCAAGACCGTCGAGCGCGATATCACGCGGCTGGCGCAGAAGGCGCGCGCCGCGGGAATTCATCTGATACTCGCGACGCAGCGTCCGTCGGTCGATGTGATCACCGGCCTTATCAAGGCGAACCTGCCGGCGCGAATCTCGTTGCAGGTGACCTCGCGCGTCGATTCGCGCACGATTCTCGATTCGATCGGCGCCGAACGCCTGCTCGGTGCGGGCGACATGCTCTTCATGCCGCCGGGCAGTGCGAAGCTTCGACGCCTGCACGGGCCGTTCGTCGGCGAGCATGAGATTCGCAAGCTCACCGATTTTCTGCGCGAGCAGGGCGCGCCCGAGTACCGCATGGAAATCCTCGACACCAAGCCGCCCGGCGAGGACGGCGCCGACGGACTCGCTGGCGAGGTGCAGGACGAGATGTATGATGAAGCGGTGCGAATCGTGATGGAGACCAACCAGGCGTCGATCTCGATGATCCAGCGGCGGCTTCGAATCGGCTACAATCGCGCGGCGCGGATGGTCGAGCAGATGGAACGCGAAGGAATCGTGATGCCGGCCGACGGCGCCAAACCGCGCGAAGTCAGGTTGCACAGCGCTCGATGAGTGTGTGAAATCCGGCCCGCGATTTCGTTAACCGGTACAGGTCGAACGAATTTTGAAGCGCTCATCCGCGGCCGCGCGCGATCTCGCTCCGCGAGCATCGATGGCGCCGAGCGGCCCGCCCGTCAGCAAAGATTTGAAGCAGGCGCTCGATCGACTGCAGAAGCACTATCACGACACCAATTCGTTCACGGCGAAATTCAACGAAGAGATCGCGACGGTCGGCGCGCCGAAGACAGCAACGTCAAGGCACGGTTTCATTTCGCAAGCCCGGGCGGATGCGATGGGAGTTCGAGACGCCGGAAAAACAAACGATCGTCAGCGACGGCGAGACGCTCTACAGTTACGACCCGGATCTCAACCAGGTCGTCGAGACTCCGCTGAAGCAGGCGCTCAAATCGAGCAGCGCGACATCGTTCCTGCTCGGAATCGGAAATATCAAGCGCGACTTCAAGGCCGCGTTCGCGAGTCCTCCGACGCCGACCGGGCCTGTCAATCTGATCCTCGATGCGAAGACGGGCGGCTACAAGATCGAAGTCGGACTCGATCCGAAGACCTACAATCTCATGAAGTTGACGCTCACCGATCAGCTCGGCGACGTGACGAAGATCGATTTCACCGACATTCAGGACAATGTGGAACTGCCCGATTCGACTTTCGCATTCAAAGCGCCGCCCGGCGCGGACATCGTGACCGCACCTGCTTCGCCGCAATGATCTGATACACTAAAAGCGTCGACGCTGATCGGTCGCGATTGCCTCGTCGTTATGCGACGGGTATTTTTAAAAGCCCCGTAAGATTCCCGGTTCTGTAAATGGAAAAAGTTCACCTGCTCACGCTTGGATGCCCCAAGAATCTCGCCGACAGCGAGCTGATGCTTGGCGCGCTCACGTCCGCGGGATTCGAGATCACGCTCGATCCCGAAGAGGCGCAAGTGCTGCTGGTGAACACCTGCGCGTTTATCGAGGCGGCGAAGAAAGAATCGATCGACGCGATCCTCGAAGCGGCGGAGGTCAAGAAGCGCGGCTTCGGCAAGCGGCTGGTGGTCGCGGGATGCCTGTCGCAGCGCTACGCAAACGAGCTCGCGGCGACGATGCCCGAAGTCGATGTCTTCGTCGGCACCGGCAACTTTCTCGATTTGCCCGAGCTGCTGCGACGCACCGAAGCGCCCGAGTCGCGGCCGATTCCGTACGCCGGCGCGGCGCATCTGCTGCCGACCTCGGCGATCCCGCGAATCAAGACCGGAGATTTCTTCACGTCTTACTTGAAGATTTCCGAAGGCTGCAATCACAAGTGCGCCTTCTGCATTATCCCGAAAATTCGCGGCCTGCATGAGAGCCGTCCGACTGGCGGACCTCGTCGCCGAAGCGCGCAACCTCGTCGCCGGCGGCGTGCGCGAGATCAACTTGATCGCGCAGGACCTGACCGCCTACGGCCGTGACCTCGATACGCCATCTTCACTGGCAAAGCTGTTGCGCGAACTCTCGACGGTCGATGAGCTGCGCTGGATACGGCTGCTCTACTGCTATCCGAACTTCGTGACTGCCGAGCTGCTCGACGCAATCGCCGAGCTGCCGAAGGTCGTCAAGTACATCGACATGCCGCTGCAGCACGCTGACGACGCGATGCTGCGCGCGATGCGTCGCGAGCGCTCGGGCTCTGCGCTCGTCAAGCTGCTCGAGCGCGTGCGCGAACGAATCCCCGGCGTCGTGCTGCGCACCTCGTTCATCGTCGGCTTCCCCGGCGAGACGGATGCTGCCTTCGAGCGACTCGTGGACTTTGTTCGCAGCGAGCAATTCGATCGCGTCGGGGTATTCACCTACTCGCGCGAAGAGAACACCGCGGCCTTCGATATGCCGAACCAGGTGCCGGAGCGCGTCAAGCGCGCGCGGCGGTCGAGCCTGATGGCGACGCAGTCGGAAATTTCGCTTGCCAAGAATCGCGGGCTGGTCGGACGCGAAGTCGAAGTGCTGGTTGAAGGGCCGATGCCCGGACGCTCGACGCGATTGCGCGCGCGAACCTCAGGTCAGGCGCCGGAAATCGACGGCTCGGTCTTTCTTGCAGGTGATGCCATGCCCGGCGAATTCGTCCGCGCGCGAATCGACAAGGCGCTCAGTTACGATCTGCATGCAACGGTCGCAGGTGCGGCCGCCTAAATATATTTCGGAGTCGGAATCCAATGACGAAGAACACCAGCTGCCGCGAACCGAAAGAAGTTCCTTGCCAAGATGCGCGAGCAACTGCTGGAGACGAAAGACCAAACTGCTCGCCGAGATCGATTCGGAGTCCGCAGGCCGAACGCGAGGGCAACAAGGACGAGGGGATGGACACCTACGACCTCGCGTCCGAGGAACGCGATCGCGAGATCAACTTCATCCTGTCCGACCGCGAACGCGTCAAGCTCAAGCAAATCGACGACGCGCTCGAGCGGCTCGACGACGGCAGCTACGGCGTCTGCGAATCGTGCGGACTGGAAGATCGCCGAGGAACGCCTCGAGGCGATGCCGTTTACGCGCCTGTGCCGCGACTGTCAGCAGGACGAGGAGCGCGAAGCGAAATCGCAGCGCCGATTCGACGACGAACCCAACGCCTATCGCAAGGTCGGCTCGACCGACGCCGACGACGACAGCGCTTAGCGCGAAGCGCCGCGACATTGTTTACCACGACCCCCAAACCAGTCATCCTAAGCGGAACAACCTGCGAGGACACCTTGCCCGTCCTTAACAACCGTTAGGCTCAATCCGACGGACTTCAACACTCACACCTAATGAGAATATTTTCCGACATTGATAACGACGTATCACGGTCGATCCTCAGCCGGCGTTCGCGAACGCATTCGCGCCAATCTCGCCGGCGTCGGCGCGACGATCGCTCTTGCAAGCGCGCGCGGCGGCGTCGGCAAGAGCATGCTCGCCGTGAATATCGCGGCCGCGTGGGCGATGAAGGGCCGCAAGGTCGCGATTGTCGACGCGGATCTCAATTCGCCCAGCGTCGCGGCGATGCTCGGGATGAAACCGCAGCGGCGCTACCCGACTACCGATGGCGTCGAGCCGGCCGCCGGACCGCATGGCTTGCGCGTAGTTTCGAGCGATCAGCTCCCTGGCGGCGAGGCGCCGCCAATCAGCTTTGTACAGGACTACGATCAGATCGACGGACAGGCAGACGGGAACGGTCGGCGAGCCGGTCGCTCCTGCGCCGATGCGTCCCGCGGAACTCAGCTATCGCGCCGCGCTCAATCGAATGCTGGCGCAATCGCAGTTCGGGAGCCTGGATTTGTTGATCATCGATCTCGCGAGCGGGCTCGATCGATTGTACGCGCTCGCGTCGATCGATGGCGCTCGACGGCGTGCTGCTGCTGAGTCATCCGTCTTCGCACGATGCCAGCGACGCGCGCCACGCGATGAAGATTGCAGGCAGCAAGCGGCGCGCCCATCATCGGCATCGTTGAGAATATGGCCGGCTTCAACTGCGACGGATGCCGCAGCGTGCGGCCCCTGTGGCCAGAAGGCGATCTCAACGGAGTCGCGCGCGAGCGCCGCGGTGCCGATACTGGGACGCCTCGCGTTCGAGCCGCGCCTCGCCGACAGCACCGATCGCGGCGTGCTGTTCGTTCGCGAATACGCATCGACGCCAACCGGCAAAGTGCTCGCCGATATCGCGAACCAGGTCGAATCGATCGTCGCCGCTCGCGCTCGCGCAGTGGATACGCCCGCCAGCCTGATTCTCAATCGCTATCGGTATCTTCGTTGTCGCTCAGGCGTCGTCAGTACCGAGTCGGCGACGCGCGAGTATTCGAACATCCCGGCTCCTCGATGAGCGCCGGTGCGGAAGCTTGCGAATCCGAGTGACGTGTAGATGCGCGATTGCTCCGGGCCGGGGCGCGACAGCGGAATGAAGCATTCGACGCTGCCTTCGAGCTCGCACAACGATCCGTCGGGGCATGCGATCGACGCCAGGATGCGATGTGGTGGTTCCTCGACTGACGGTGTTTCAATCGTGAGATCGCGCAGTTCGCACGGCGACCATCCACCGGCGGCGAGAATCCTGGCGCTCTGATTTGGCGGCGCATCTGCCGTCGCGACGGAGCGTGCTTCGAGCGCACGCGGTGCATCTTCGTCTTCGAAGGATGCCCAAATCATCCGGCGTGCTGTGAACTTCTGCGGCCCCAGTCCGGTGAACGACATTCCCGCGCGCGCTAATCCATTGACCGATCGCTCGACGCCGTCGATGCGAGCCTTCCCTGAAACGCGACCGAACGCGACGCTCGACGACAGGGTATCTGCCCCAGCGCCTTTCGACGAAAGAATCTGGTCGAAGTCGAAGTCGCCGCCGGCGCGATCGATTTCGAATCGCATCTCTACTTCCGTATCGCCGTCGAGCCGGCCCGAGGCCAGCGCGCGTTCGATGCTCAAGTAGGCGGTCGCGTCGGGCACGATCACGGCGGGTCCGTGGAACGCAAGCACGATCGATTCGCCGTCGCGTCGCATCGAGAGCGGGCCGTGAGTGACGGCGCTCGCAGAACGCGTCGGCCGTCCCTCGGCGGTGAACAACGCCGCGCGATGGTGATCGAACAGCATCATGATTCGCGCGCCCATGCCGGCGCCGCCCACGTCGAAGCTCGCCATCGCGCCGAAGTGTGCACTTGGATCGTAAAACTCGATGCCAACTCGGCCCGGTGCGGCGACCGTACCGGCAGCGCCGATTTCGGGTTTGGCGACAAAGGGCCGCGGCGCGCGATTTATCACGTTCGCGGAACGAACGGCATGTGAATCGGCCCTTTCCTGAAAACACTTCGGCGATGGCGTCTTCGCAGTGCGCGCGAAGCTCACCCGGCATCCTCAGTGCGACCGACAATTCCAGTTGAGCCGCATCGATGACCCCGCGCATCGCAGTTTCGGAAATCGATCTCAGCGCCGCGTGCGGGCTCTCGCGATGACGCGAGGAAAATGCCTGCAACAGGTTCTGCAGCCCGCCGCCCGGGTAACGCATGCCATAAGTCGGCTTGATGTTGTGCCGACGCAGACGATCGGCCAGGCCGGCGAGCGGGCCGTTAATGAAATCGTCGCAAGCGGATACGCAGGCTGAACCGGGCGGCCACAGTTCGCCGCCCAAATTTCTAAGGCCCAGTCCGAAATCGAGGCGCGGCTCGATAATGTTCCATCCATGAATCAGCAGGACCGTGATGCGGCCGTGACGCGCGACGATCGCGTCGACGCGGTCCGCGATCATTTCGAGCAGCCACGGCGCGCGCTCGATTATCTGCGAGAGTCGGTTGCAGTCGAGCCGGTTGCGATCCATCGCGACGTTGATCAGCGCCGATGCGCCGAGCCGTTCGGCGAGACCGCGCGTGATGTCGGCCGTGTGAAGGTCGTTGACCTTGGGATTGAGCATCGAGCGCGTGCGCGGTTCGGCGCGTCCGCCATGCGGCGCAATCAGGAGCAGCGGGGAATCGGAATCGATAACTTCGAGCCAGGGCTCAGGAGCGGCGGTCGCAGTATGAAGCCCGGGCTCAGCCATTCAAGTCGATGCGGCTCGATGGGACTTGAGGGCGAAACGAGCGTGAAGTGCGAACGACGCGATAAAATAATAGGCGATGTAACTCAGTCCGCCCCACAACATGACAGGGTTGATCGTCGGCAGCATCAGCAGCGACGCGATCGTCAAAAATCCCCAGATGATTCCGAGTGTGAGCGTTATCGGCCGGAGCGGCACGGTCCGATTTGGATAAATGTACTTGAGCGGCATGAACACCATCACGGCGAGAATCAGCAGCACGGCAACGTTGAACATGGTGCCGCTGCCGAGACAGTAGAGATAGAACGCGACGAGGTTCCAGTAATTCGGGAAGCCGAGAAAGTAATGGTCGGGCGTTTTGGCCTCGGTGTGGCAGAAGCCGTAGACGCTCGCGAGCATGACGAAACACGCCAGCGCCAGGCCCCATCGCGAATCCGGGATGATCCCAGCCTCGATCATCAGGAACACCGGAGCGACGGTGTATGTGAGGTAATCGACGATGTTGTCGAGCAGCGCGCCGTCGAAACTCGGCACGCGAATCTTGACCATCAGCCAGCGCGCGAGCGGACCGTCGCTACAATCGATAATCGTCGCGGCACCCATCGCGAGGAACGATGCGCGGAAATCTGCTGCGCGAGGCGAAAAAGATCGCGAGCAAGCCGAGCGCCGCGCCGAGAGCGGTATATAGATGTACGCCCCATGCGCAGGCCGTGAGAAATTTTTGGCGCGAGAACTCCCGCGGCAAACTTCCGGCTGCGCCTGAAGTGGTCAAGTCATTTGTCCGGCGTGTAATCGCGCGGCCCGAAGTATTCTTCGAGCACCGTCATGAACGGTCCGCACGCGCGGGTTTTTTTCACGAGTATCATCGCGTCTTCGAGAGACATTTGCCGATATGCGCGCAGAAACGCAATCGCCAGCGTCGGCGCGCGATTCATCCCGGCGTTGCAATGTAGGTAGACCCGCGAGCCCGGCGCGACCAAATCGCGCAAATCGTGGAGCGCAACTTCGAGCCGCTCGGCCATCGCGTCCGCACTGCCGTCCTGGATCGGCGTGCGCACGTAGTCGATCCCATGCGCATCGTATTCCGCGCGTAACTCGCGATTGTCCAGGCCGTTCATCCGCAAGTCGTCGTCGTCCTGCAGATTGTGCACGGCGGTAATCCCGTAGGTGTCTTTGAGCCACGCGATATCGGCATGACCGGGATATTCGCCGACCAACAATTCGTCGGAGATTACGCTGACCGAAGGCCGTCGCCCGTTGCGAGTCGGGCGAGGCATATGGTCGGCACGCTTGCTGAACCAATCAACCATGGTTCAAATCTAACCATCCGGACGGTAAGTATTCCAGCGGCATCGCGCACTTCATCACGCTTTGGCATGTCCTCGCGGTAGTTCAGGCGACCGATTGGTCCTTGAACGAGCCTGTTTGGCCGGCTTGCCGTTCGACGATGAAATATCCGCCTCGCGAGTTGGCGTCAATTTCGGACGCGAACCAGATAGCGCGACGACTGCCGTGCGCATCAGGTCCGCGATTTTACGATACGCGCCCGCGCCTTCGGAACTTTCCGCCAGTTCGCGCAACTCGGACGCGGTGATCGCGCGCCCGATGCGAACTTCCACCGGATGCCGTCGCGGGACGAGGCTGCCCTTGCCCATCACATTATGGGTGCCGCGAATCAGCACCGGCAGCACGTCGCATCGACTGCGCAGCGCGAGGAATCCAGCGCCGCTTTTGAATTCGTGGATCTCGCCGTCGGCCGAGCGCGTGCCCTCCGGAAACATCAGCACGCTGCGCCCCTGCGCCAGCTCGGCGAGCGCGTCCTCGAGCGATTCGAGCTGCGCGCGTTCGCGATCGAATGGCATCATCGACGTGAAGTTGGCGGCGAGAAAACGACGCGCCGGTGTGTTGAAGAAATAATCCTTGGCGGCGAGCACGCGGATATCGTCGCCGATCGCGCCGAGCGCATAGCCGACCAGGCTGAAGTCGAGATGACTCGAGTGATTCGCGACGACGATAAAGTTGCGATTGGCGGGGACGTTGCCGCGGCCGAGAATCTTCGGCTTCAGCCATCCGTCGAAAATTGCCTGCGACGCACCGCGCACCGCAAAACGTCCAAGCCATTTCAGCGGCGCCGGCAAGCGCGGAGTGTAAGGCTCGGCAAACTTCGCGTACGACGGCATTCGGGGACGGCCGTTGCCGCCTGGTTCGGTCGCCAGCAGCTGCAGGTCCGCGACGGTGCGCAGGTCGGCAATTTCTTCCGGCGCAATATCGCGGCTCGCACGCTCGCCGATCAGCTCGCCGATTTCGGCCAGCGCGAGCGAGTCGAGGCCCAGGTCCTCGATCAGCCGCGTCGACGGCGTGATGTTGACCGGCTCAGTGGCTGACCGACGCGAGCGCCTCGGCGAGCCATGTCTCGACTTCCGAGTTGGCACTGTCACTGTCGCGCTGCGCGAACGTCGAGCATCCGGCGCAGCGTCGCGACTACGTCGGCGCGTTTGATCTTGCGGGTGCGAGTGCGCGGCAGTTCGGCGTCGGTGAAGCGGAGAATCCGGATTCGTTTGTGCGCGCTGAGCTCGCGCGCGACCTTGTCGAAGTCGCTGCGCAACCGATCTTCCACCGCGCGACGACTCTCGCCGCGCGCGTAGGCGGGCACTACCAGCGCCGCGACCTGCTCGCCCTGTCCGACCTTCAGGCCGACCACCGCCATCTCCTTGACGTATTCCGAACGGCCGTAAATTTCCTCGAGCTCCTCGATGTAGATATTGTTGCCGCCGGAATCGACGATGACTTCCTTGGCGCGGCCGACGATGTACAAACGACCGTCGTCGTCGAAGCGTCCGAGGTCTCCAGTGTGAAGCCATCCGTCGCGCAGAACTTCGGCGGTCGCGGCTTCGTTGCGATAGTAACCCGCCATCACGTTCGGCCCGTGCGCGACTATCTCGCCAATCGATCCCGTCGAGGGCATCAGCTTGATCTCGACGCCGGTCAGCGGGCGTCCCACCGCGCCGACTTGCAGCGGTTCGTCGGGCCGCGCGACAGCCAGCACCGGCGCGCCTTCAGTCAGACCGTAGCCTTCGAGCAGCGGGATTCCGATGTCCTTGAAAAACTCGGCGACGCGATGGGGCAGGGCGGAACCGCCGCTGACCGCCAGTCGCAGCCGTCCACCCAGCGCGGAATGAACCTGGCGGAAAACAATCGAGCCGAAGTTGAGGCCCGAGTTCGCATCGAGCCGACGATTCAGATCGCGCAGGTTGTCGAAGGCGGCGTGAAGAAGGGACCGCGCGCTTCGACTTCATCGACGATTCGCCGATGGACCGCCTCCCACACGGCGGGCACTCCAATCAGCGCGGTCGGACGAACGTCGGCGAGCGTGCGCGAGAGCGTCTTCGCATCGACCTCGAGCGGATAGACGATCGTCGCGCCGCTGGCGATCGGCAGCAGCATCCCGCAGGTGAACTCGAACGCATGATGCAGCGGCAAGCAGCGAGAGCACGACATCGTCGGCGCCGAGCGAAAAAACGCGCGAGAGCATCGCGACTTCGGCGGCGAAGTTGCCGTGCGACAGCATCACGCCTTTCGGCGCGCCGGTGCTGCCACTGGTGAACAGGATCGACGCGAGCGCTTTTCGCTCGGGCGGCGCGGGCGGAGTCTTCGCATCGCCGCGCAGAATGAATGGGCGCGCGAGCTCGGCGAGGTCGAGCTCGATGAGCTTCGGATGAGCGTCCTTGAGCGCGGCGCCGAGGCGCTTGTGCACTGTGCTCGAACGCAACGCAGCCGCGGGCTCGGCGATTTTGCAAATCGGCGCGAGCTCCTCGGCGGAAATCAACTGGTCGAGCGGCACGGCGATCGCGCCGGCGCATAGAATCGCGAAGTAGCCGAGCACCCAGTCGGGCGAGTTCTCGCCGATCAGCAGGACGCGATCGCCCGGCTTGATTCCGCGCGTCGCGAGCAGCAACGCCGCGCGATGCGCCCGGTCGCGCAGCTCGCGATATGTAGTCTGCGTCTGCTCGCCCGACGGACGTCGCGCAATCATCGCGACTCGCGAGCCGTAGCGGTCCGCCGCGCGATCGAGCATATCGACGAGGCTGCGATGACGCGGCAGCGACTTGGGCCTGCCGCGCGCGTGCAAGATCGAGCTGCGGAAAAATATGACGGCGCAGTCCCGGCAGATGAATGTTGATCCAGTAGTCGCGCCAATCGATCAGATCGGGACGAAACGGATGATGCTCGGCAGTCGACGGGCTTGAGCGTCGCATAAAGCGCGCGAATATTGGCGCGCGTGAAAAGTATAAGTGAGCTGCTGGATATAAGGGCGATAGACCTCGACCAGCTCGCGCGCGAGGTCGGTGTTCTCCTTGAATTTGTCGATGCCGCTTTCGATCTTTCTTCGCGCGCTGATTTTCCTCGCCCACCACGCTGCGCGCGAACGCCGCCGCTTGCTTGAGAATTCGCGGAAGCCGTGTCGCTCGCGAGGTCGTAAGTATTCTGCGACACGACGACGGCTTCCAGATGCGGCCCGAGCCAGCGCATCGTGCCACTGTCCTTGCGATGCTCGCTGCGATGGCTCAGCCCGGTCAGCTCAATCAAGCGGCGCATCGGCAGCGGATTCCGATCCGACGTGCAGAGCTGGTAGATGGGCTTGTGCTTGCGCGATAGCAGCGCGCCGAGAATCGGGATCATCGCATGCGCCGCGAGATCGACCGGGATCACGTCGAGCACCAGGTCCGCCTTCGCGGGATAAAATCGGTAGCCGCGTCCCGCGAGATAGGTCAGCGGCGCGCTGGTGTTGACGCCCTGGTTCCATCCGGGAAACGGATCGCGCAGCGCGCTTTCGATCACCGCTGGACGCACGACCGTGACGTCGAGCGTCTCGCGATTCGCGAGCACCAACTGCTCGCCGAGGCTCTTGGTGTAGCTGTACGTATTGGGCCATCCCCAACTTTGCGCGCGCTTGCGACCGACGTGCTTCAGGCGCTCCTCGACCCACTGCTTGCGTCGATGCTCGACTGCCGACTCGCGCGGATTGCCGTCATCGTCGTCGTCGCCGCGAAACTCCGCGTGACGCAGTTGATCGCGCGACTCGGCCTGCACCCGCTCGATCGCCGCCAGCGCGTCGCGAATCTCACGCTCGAGGCGGAACGACTTGCGCCCGTTGGGGCACCAGTCCTCGGGGATGTCGTCTTCGTAGCGATGCCCGTCAGCGATTCCCGCGACGTAGCACGTCGACACATGCATCATCGCGGCGCCGACTTTGCCGCAGAACTCGATCACGTTGGCGACGCCGGTCGTGTTGACCTCGATCGCCTTCTCCAGCGACGCCTCGAAGTTCACCAGTCCCGCGCTATGCACGACCGCGTCGAGGCTGCCCGGCTTGAACGGCTTCGCTTCTTCGCCGAGCAGGCCGTCGTTGGTGATGTCGCCGGGAACGACGACGATCTTTTCTTCGATGTAACGATCGAACCTGGTTCGCCGAGATGTTCGCGCAGCGGTGCAAACACCGGTGAGTCGAGAATCTCGCGGCGAAAGCGTCCGAGGCTGCTGCGCCGGTCGCCGCGAATCAGCAGATAGACGCGCTCGATCTCAGGATGCCATCGCAGCAGGATCGCGAGGAACACTTTGCCGAGAAATCCGGTCGAGCCAGTCAGCAGGATGCGACGGCCCTTGAGCACTTGCTCGAGCGGCGGCATCGATGTTCCGTTGCGTTTGCCGTTGCTACTCGACATCCGCGATCACCAGTGGCGGCAGGTGCAGGTAGGTTATCTCGGCCGAGCGCCCGAGATCCGAGGTTGCCATCGCGATCGCCTCGTCGAGCGTGTCCGCCGCTTCCCATCCAAGCCGCGCCGCGACTTCCGGCTCTTCGCATCCCGCGGCGATCACGCGCCCGACGTGCTGGCGCGCCGGTTCGCCCCAGTACCACATGTAGAACGGATGCACGCCGTGGTACGCGTTGCCGTAGCGATACATGTGGATGTAGGTCGGGTTGCGCGCGAACTCGCGCTCGAAAGTTTTCTCGAGCTCGACCGCGTCGGTCGTCTCGGCGAGGCATCGATGGAAAAACTCGATGTAACTCGGATGATGCTCGGGATGAAATTCGTCGCGCAGCGGATGACAGATGATCATCGTGCCGCCTTCGCGCACCAGCGGCTTGTTCCGATACATGTTGAACAGGTAGCCGAGCCCGGTGCACTGCACGAGCACCGGATTCATGATCGAGTTGACGTTGTACGGACAGATGTACGGCACGCCGACGATCAAAATATCGGCCTGACCCTTCACCGGCACCGCGTATTGCTGGAACACTCGCGCGAGCGCCTTTTGATGCACCGCCTCGGTATCGCCCGCCCACACGCCGATCATTCCGTACGGCGCCGCGTAGTTGTGCAGCACGGTGCGCCGCATCTCGTTGGACATATTGCTCATCGTCCACTGAAAGCCCTTGAGCCGCGTGCGATCCCAGTCGGTGAACTGATCCTCGTTCTTGTGCAGGAAATCGAGCATCCCGCCGTACATCTGCGTATTCACCGCAGTCTCGATCTGAAAAATGTTGACCGACTCGTGAATCAGCTTGCCCATCCGATCCGACGATCGATGCAGCGCCGATCGCGTCGGGTCCATGTACGAATGCGAATCGCGCAGCGTCCCGACGTTGTGGTGATGCCGCAGACTCTGGTACGGCGCGAGTCCCACCGCGACCGACTTGTGCCCGCCGTCCATCGGCACCAGGTTGATGTTCAGGTAAATGAGCAGATCCGACTCGACGGCGCGTCGCGACAGCCAGACTTCCTCGCCGTGATCGGTCTTGCCGAGCATCGCCAGCTCGGCGCGATTCTCCGCGTCGAAGTTGTACAGCCGGTCCGGCCAGTACTGCTTGAACGCGCGCTCGCCAACGACGCGGCGAATCTCCGCCTCGGTCATCCGCCGATGCAACGACGTCGCGATCACCAGATGCACGTCGTCAACGCCGTAGTCGGCAAGCGTCTGCAGCACCTGGTTGAGCAGGCGCTCGCGGATATCGGGCCGGCGCATCTGCGGCAGCGGCAGGCTGATGTCGTCGATCGCGATCGTCACGCGCATGTTGGGACTGAGCTGCGCGAACAGCGGGTCCTGATTCTCGGGATGGAGCAGAGCGTAGCGAATCGCCTGGTCGGGGTCGGCGAGCGGATCCAGCGGCGGCGGCGGATAGATCACGCGCGTGCCGACCGGCAATTTCTCGAACAGAAATTCCTCGCCGTACGGAATGATGCGGCGCTCCGAGCGTCGATTCACCTTGACGACCAGGTCGCTGCGCGCGCCGACCTCATGCCGCAGCTCGGCGGTTTTGAGTTCCTTGAGTTTTGCTTCAGGCCGCGCCATCCGAGCCTCGCGTCGATTCGTTCGCTGTCGTGGTTGAAGTCTTGATCGTTGTCGAAATCGTCGCGCTGCTCGGAATCCGCTGCCTTCTCGAAATGGATCACCGGCCATTGCCGGCTGAGCGCGGCCGCGCGCAATCTGCGGTCGGGATTTACGGCGACCGGATGTCCGAGCGCGGCGAGAAACGCGGTGTCGTAGTGCGAGTCGGCGTAACCCCAGCAATCCGCGAGATCGATGTCGCGCGATCGCAGCGTAGTCCGAGCACCAGACCGCCTTTTCGTCGCCCGCCATCACGGGCTCGGCCAGCCGGCCGGTCGCGCGTCCGCGGCTGAAGACAAATCGGTTCGCGGCGAAGTCAGGGATTCCAAGATGACGCGCGAGCGGCGCGACGATGAAGTCCGGCGATCCGGTCACGAGCACCGGCTCGATCCCGGCCTCGCGATTCGCCTCGATCAATTCCACCGCGCGCGGAAAAAGATGGCCGATGAGGATGCGCTCGCAATATTCTTCGCCGAGCGAAAACAATCGGTCGCGCGAGACGCCCTTGAACGCCTCGAACAACACCGTGTTCAGCAGCCGTCGGTCGCGCTGCTCCGCGATGTACAAACGCGGGATTCGCGCGGCGAATCCGAGCAGGTACGACGACGCGCCCGCTCCATTCGCCGACGTTGGCGAGCGTGAAAATCGCCGCATGCACCAGGTTCAGATCGACGAGAGTCCCATCGAGATCGTAGAATGCGGCGCGGCGCTTCGAGGCCTGGAAGCCTTGGGAGCGTGGCCGTTGGACGCTTTCTTGTGATTGGAAACTGACATGTCAGTCTAGTTGAGGCCCAAAAAAAGAGCGGTTGCCCGTTGGTTTGTCGCCAGCCGCTCCTGTTCGCGACTGGCACGAATTTCAACAGCTCGGGACGTGCGACGCCGCACAAGCCGAACTGCAGTATTTCCTCGACCAACGCCGACGGGTCGGTGTCATTGCTGCGCGAGAGCATCCCGATCAATTCCTTGATTCCGCCCAGGATCGCGTACGACACCGCGCGCGTATCCGAGTTGCGCACCAGGTTCATCTCGATTCCGAGATCGAGCGACCGTTTAATCAGCGCCGCGATCCGATCGTAAAAATCCTGGATCTTGTCGTCGAGCTCGTGATCGAAGCCGGTCGAATGGTTGAGCAGGATGTCGGTGAGCTCGCGTTCCGCCAGCGCATAGCTGAGCACCCGCGTCAGATTCGCGCGCAACTGATCGACCGGATCCGGCTCGCCCGGTCCGGGGCGCAGCCGCTGAATCCTTGCCGTCAATTCGCGGACCGCCTGCTCGAGCAACTCCTCGAACAGATCTTTTTTATTCTGGAAATAAAGATAGAACGTGCCACGCGCGATGCGGGCGCGGGCAATGATGTCCGCGACATTGGTTCGGTGATATCCCTTGCGAGCAAAGATGCGCTTGGCATGGCGCAGCACCTGCGCGCGTCGTGCTTGACGTTCCATCGCGCTTCTCCGTGGATACTTTAAGCGTAGTTCGAGATGGCGCGCAGTGTCAAATCAGTAATCGTGGGAAGGGCAGATCACTTTATCTAATGTGAAACCCGCGGTGGGTTTCACGCTTCCTTCGGCAGGGGTGACCCCTGCACCCAGTGAAGTGAAATCGCAAAATGGCGAGGACGCCCTGTTGAATTTCTGTCGGGGACAGAAGCTTCATCTCCCGAGTCCGGTTCCCCTTCCCGCTCGGGAAGGGGTTAGGGGTTAGGTTGCTGGCATCATTTGCGACGCCCCATGATCGTGTTACGAAACTGCCTTGGAGGAATTCAGATGAGCGATTCAAAATTCTGGGACAAGGTCCACGCCGCAGCCGCCAAAGCGACGTGGGCATATCTCGCGACCGCCAACGGAACGCAGCCCAAAGTCCGCGTCGTGCATCCAGCCTTCGAGGGCGAGCGTGTCTGGGTCGCGACCGGACGCGCGTCGGCCAAGGCCGGCCACATCGACAAGAATCCGAAGGTCGAGCTGTTCTACCAAATCGGCGCCGACATGGTTCATCTGACGGTCACCGGCACGGCGAAATTTGTGGAAGACATCACTGAAAAAAAGCGAATCTGGAACGGCAAAGTCTTCGACTACGATCTCTCGCAGTTCTGGCCGGAGGGCGCCGAATCGAAGGACTTCGGCTTGATGCTGATAACGCCCGACCGCGTCGAACTGACCTCGCTGCCCGAGATGATGACCGGCAAGAAGCCCGAAGTCTGGCGAGCGTCGCGGAAATAGAGCTACTTCGCGCGGATCATCCCCGCACGCGTTCGCGCGCGAAAATCGCGCGCTCTTCGGCGGTCATCTTCTCGCGGATTCGCGATCCTTTTCCCAGATGCCGATATTCGCCGCCTTCCGAGAAATATTCTTCGTACGGCTGTGGCGGGATCGGCTCTGGCCCCGGTGAGTCCGTGATTTTCACGTCGAGCACATCCTCGACCAGCTTCGATGTCGTACATCCTGACCGCGTCGTAGTCCGTCAGCAGCGCGCATACTTCGACGCAGATGTAGCATCCGATGCATTCCTGAAAACGATCCTGCACCGGCTGCACGCCGCGTCCCGGAAGCGTGCCGGGCTTGAGGTACTCGATACATTGCACCGGGCAGAACTCCGGACATTTGCCGCACGGGAAGCACAGGTTCACGTCCATGAACGCGACTTCGCGCGGACGCTTTTTCTTTTGTCCGACTTCTTCCGGAGTCTCCGGGATACGGTCTTCCTTGAGCCGGCGCTTGATAATGTCGATGGCGCTCATACCTGCATTGTCACCTTTTTTCGTAGCGCCCGGTCAAGCGGCCTGGAGAACTGAAAAGCTGTTATCTGACGGCGAAGATGCACCTTGCTGTAAGGCAGACTTTTGTCTAGAAGTCCGAAAGTCAAATAATCCTTCTGCAACAGAGCCACGGGGTTACGTTCCGGCCGCGCGCCGGAGGGGGAATAGTATGCAGACGCGAATCGTTCAGATGGGGGCGGCGATAGCCGCAGTTACAATTGCTCTCATGGTGGCTCGAACCGAGGCGTTCGCCTCGAGCCACGAGTCGTGCTCGACGACCAGCACGAACGTCACGTCTGGTCCGGGCTCAGACGGCGTTGAGGCCACTTGCAATGCAGCAACTGGCGCACCCAACACTGCGAAGGCCAGCGCCTCCGGCTCGGACGCCGATGCGGAAGCCGACGCAGAAGGCCACAGCACCGCTAAGGCGACCTCGAAGGGAGCTAACGCCGATGCGACGGCCGATGCGGCCAGCGCCAGCAGCGCTAAAGCGACCGCGAAGGGGTTGGATTCCGATGCGACATCCGATGCGGGAGGCGGCAGCATGGCCGTTAGCTCCGCGAAGGGAAGTTCCTCCGATGCGACAGCCGAGGCAGATACCGGCAGTGACGCTAAAGGGACCGCGAGCGGGAAAAGTTCCGATGCGACATCCGTCGCGACAGGCGGCAGCATGGCCGTCAGCTCCGCGAAGGGAACTGACTCCGATGCGACAGCCGCTGCAGAAAACGGCAGCAGTGCTAAAGCAACCGCGTCTGGAACCGACAGCTTTGCGGACGCGTCTGCAACGAAGACCGGGAGCGAGGTAACGGCACTCGCGACCAATGGCTCTTCAGCCATCGGCAGCGATACCGCCCCGCCAACTTGTACGCCAACCAAGGGCGGCGTCGCCAAGGTCAAGAGCCCGATGGGAAACTGCCCGTGAGGTCCGCGGACGAATTATTTCCAACAGTCGCCTGACCCGAACCAGGCCGGCGCCCGGAGTTGCTGCTATCTAATCGCGAAGATGCGGCCGGTCGACGTTCCGATGTACAGCGTTCCCGATGGCGACGAGGCGGCTGTGGTGATCTTGCCGAAGCTGCGCGCCGTCCAGACTTGGGCGCCGTCTCCGGTCAGCACGGCGGCCACGTCGTCCGTCGTCGCGTCGAACACGCCGTCGTAGCCGAGCGCCGTCAATCCGGCGTCGCCTGGTTTCAGCAACGAGTTCTTCCATTGGAGCTGGCCGTCGCCGCTTACGCCGTAAATCGTGTCGGCGCCGGCGAAGATTGCGCCCGATGGCGCGACGACCGGGCCGGTGGTGATTGTGTGCGCAGGATTGACGTGCCAAGCCGGATTGCCGGTGCGCAAATCGATCGCATACACGCCGCCGCCCGCCGAGCCGGCGTAGACCACGTCGTCGGCGTACGCAACCGATCCCGAAAATCCACCATCGGGGTGGAATGTCCACAGCACACCGCCGTCCGATGCGAGCGCGACGACCGAACCGCGCGAGGTTCCCACCACTACGCCGTCCGGCGTGATCGCAGCGCTGAGAACGGGTCCGACATTCACGCGCCAATTGAGAGAGCCGCCGCTGCTGACTGACACCAGGTCGCGCGCCCGCTGGAGCGTAAATCGCGCGATCGGTCGTCGCGAGCGGTCCTGCGCTATCGCCAATCTCAAGATTCCAAAGCGTAGCGCCGTCAGAGCTAATCGCCGCAAGCGCCGATCGTCGACGACATCGCGATCACCGTCGCCGTCCGGCAACACTGCCGGCGACGATCCGTCCGCATCGCGACGCATCACTTCTTTGCCCGCGGAATTCAGTCCGTGCAGCACGCCGTCACGCGTGATGAAGAATATTGAGCCGTCGACTGCCACCGCGATTCGCCCGCGCAACTCGGCGCCCGGATCGAAGGTCCACATCAGGACGCCCGCACTGCGTGTCGATTGCGCACGTGTCGATGCCTCGACGCCGCAGGCTCCGATGGGCCTCTCACCGCCGTCGTGGTAGCCGCCGGCTCACCTATCGGGCATGTATCGACATCGACGTAAACACCGACGGCAACGAACTGACTGCTCACTCCGCCGAACTGCTCGCAAGAATGCAGACGCATCCCGCAACGCCTGTCGTATACATGCCGCCCTGCGGGCCGGACGGAGGCGCCATGAACACGGTGTTGTCAGTCGAGGTCCACAAGGTGAGCGGTTCCGCGTGGTTATATCCTGCTAGCTTGGTTTTGCTTTGATTTCTTCTTTCGAACGTGCCGATCGCATTGAATGAGACCGTACCGCCGGTCGGCACGCTACCCGGTTCGATCGTAGTGGGTAGAGCTGGTCGCCGCGCCGTCAGCGTCGGCGTCAACTGTGGGACTTCGTAACCGTCGCGTTGGTCTTGTCGTGTGAGTGGGCGTAGCCGATGTCGAAGCTGTACCGGTGGCGCGTTGCGGTCGGCGTGAAAGATGGCGTGGGCGGGGCGCCGTTCGCGATTACGATTGATTGAAGCGAAAAGCCGGGAGTCGGTGTCGCTGTAGGCCCGCCGCCGCTACTGCCGCCTGTGCAACTCAGCAGGATTGCTCCGAAAACGAACAACACAACCGGCGTAACCACCAGCCATCTAAGCCACCGCGACAACATCAAGCCATCACCTATGACTGATGCGATCGCGCGATGTCAAGTTGGTACGTGATTTCGAGGTCTACAGAACGCTGACTGGACGCCACGGCAATTCACCGACGAGAAGCAAGTCACAAATTTACCCAAGGAAAAAAGCCCGATGAGAAGCCAGCAGCAATTTACTCAAGCAAAAGAGCTCGCTGCAATTCACTGAAAACAAAAAAATGGCGGGCATCTGAAGAGGGGGGGGACTCTCCAATGCCCGCCTGTTCGTAGCGGCCGTCCGCGTACGCTGCGGACGGAAACCGGTTAGTTGGGAGGAACAAACCAACCGGCCAGGTGCCAGAGCCGTTCGCACCTATTTATTGAGACGATTCAATTCAGCGATTATTCAAAAAAAAATTTTGCATTTGCAGACACCCCCGGTCGTACTAGACTCAACTGATGGAGGATACGAAAAAAGCGATGGAATATAGGCGATTAGGTGGTACCGGGCTCAAGGTTTCGGAACTTTGCCTTGGATGCATGACGTTTGGACGAGAGACAGACGAAAAAACTGCGGGAAAAATTCTCGATCGATTCGTCGAGGTCGGCGGAAATTTCCTCGATACCGCGAATGTTTATGCTGCCGGCGCGTCGGAAGAAATTCTTGGACGAATTCTCGGTGAACGCCGAAAAGATCTGATTGTCGCGACGAAAGTCCGCTTCAACGCCAATATTTTCATGGGCAAAACCGTGGCGCCGAATCAAATCGGCCTCTCGCGCGGACATATTATGTCGGAAGTCGAGGCCAGCCTGCGCCGCCTGAAGATGGACTACATCGATCTGTACCAGGTGCATTCGTGGGACTTCGAAACGCCGATCGAAGAGACGATGCGCGCGCTGGACGACCTCGTGCGTCACGGCAAGGTCAGGTATATCGGCGCGTCGAATTTTACTGCGTGGCAACTAATGAAAAGTCTGTGGGTCAGCGATAAACACAACTATGCGCGTTTTGATTGCCTGCAACCGCAATACAGTTTGATATCGCGCGAGATCGAGCGCGAAATTCTGCCGCTATGCCGCTACGAAGGCGTCGGCGTTATTCCGTGGAGTCCGCTGGGCGGCGGCTTTCTCACCGGCAAGTACCGTTCGGGTCAGCGCCCGCCCGAAGATAGCCGCCTCGCGAAGATGGATATGTGGAATCGGCTCGCGGACGAGCGCAATTACGCGACGCTCGAAGCAGTCGAGCACGTCGCGAAGGAACGCGGCCGTCGCAATCTCGCAAGTCGCGCTGGCATGGGTGAATCAGCAACCCGGTGTCAGCTCGGTGATTTACGGCGCGCGAACAGAAGAGCAGAACGAGCAAAATCTAGGCGCGATCGGATTTCGGCTCGAAGCCGCGGAGCTCGCGGCGCTCAACAAGGCAAGCGCACTGCCGCTCGAGTATCCCGACTCGATGCAATCGCGGCTGCCGGGCTACTCGCGGCAGTAAGAGAATCGTCGAAAGAGAGGGGCGCTCGGTTTTGAGGAAATGGCGGGTCTTGACGGGGGCCCTTCTCATCGCGATTTTTCTTTCGGCGCTGTTCGCTACACTCTGGATACGGCGTGCTTTTCGCACTTCGAGCGGGCCTCCTCCGATGGGAAACCGTCATCGCGCGGACCGTGCGGCATCTCGCCATTCCGGTAACCGAGCGGCAGCGGATGGATCCGCTTGAGCCGAGCGCCGAGAACCTGAGCGAGGGGCGGGCGGAATTTTTGATCGCACTGCTCGAATTGTCATGGAGTAGATGGCAGCGGGCGAACTCCCATGGGCGGGCATCTGTATCCGCGAGTGCCGGACCTCCGAACGGCGACGACGCAAACGCTCAGCGATGGTGAGATTCACTACATTATCGAAAATGGTGTTCCTTTGACCGGCATGCCTGCCTGGAGAAGCCCGCAGCCCGAATCCGCGGACATTCTTTGGAAGCTTGTTCTTTATATCCGCACGCTGAATCCCGTCACACACGAACAACAGGTACGTGCAGGCAAATACGGCTGCGCAGGCCCGCTACGTGGGCTCACAGGCGTGCGCGAAGTGTCACGCGGCCATCTACGAGCGCTGGAAAAAGACGCCGATGGCAAATGTGGTGCGCGATCCGCGCGAACATCCCGACGCCATCGTGCCGAACCTCGCGACCAACTCGGTCTTCAAATTCTCACGCGAGCAGGTCGCCTTCGTCTATGGCAGCTTGTGGAAACAGCGCTACTTCACGAAGGTCGGCGACGACTATTTCCCCCTGCCGGTTGAGTGGGACTTCGCGACCCACGTCTGGCTGCCGTACTTCGTGACCCTCGGACAAGACTGGTGGGCCCCCGACTACCCGCCGGACAACATGAAGCGCCCGACGGGGTTGCTGTGCGATGGATGCCATTCGGTCGGATATGACATCCGCACGAAACAGGTTGCTGAATGGAATGTGGGCTGCGAGCGATGCCACGGTCCGGGCAGCGCTCACGCCGCGCATCCAGCGGTCGATAACATTCTGAATCCGGCGCGAACGAATTACGTGGCCGCGAGCGACACCTGCATCCAATGCCATTCGCAGGGACGCCCGCTCGATAACCCGATCGACGGAAAATACTACGACTGGCCCGTTGGATATCGGGTGGGGCTTAAATTAGCGAATTTCTGGAAGCTCGAAGATCACGTTCTCGGCAAGACCGACTTCTACTATTTTGCCGACGGCACGGCGCACAAGAACCGGATGCAGGGGAACGATTTCGTTCAGAGCGTGATGTACCGTCGAGGAATCACTTGTGCCGACTGTCACGACGCGCACGGCACCAGCAACTACGCGGAGCTTCGCGAGCCTGCGGAGAAGTTGTGTTTTGAATGCCACGGACCGGGATCTCCGAACGGGCCGCGCACCGCCACAATCGAGGAGCATACCCATCACAAAGAGGGAACACCGGGGAGCCGATGCGTGGATTGCCACATGCCGGCGATCGAGACCGAAGGAGTTCCGGGCACGTATGTGCACGCGCACACCTTTCGGTTTATCCCACCGGCCGCGACCGACAAGTACGGAATCCCAAACCCCTGCACCTCGTGTCACACCAACAAGCCGACGTCGTGGGCGACAGGTATTTTGCAAGGATGGGCCGAGCGCTCACCCTGGCGGCTTCAATAGGCAAGAAGCGGGTTCTCTTTTATCCGGTTCCCCTTACACCGGGTTAAAGGCTCCCTCTATCCGGTCCCCCTTCCCACTATGGGAAGGGGTTAGGGGTTAGGTCGGCGCGTATCGAGCACGATGCATTGCCTGTACAAGAACCAATCATCCCTCGAACGACGGCCCGATGAAGCTGCGCGGCGGCATCGCCTGCGCTGCTGGCGAGCGCTCTCCGTCGATCGGCGAGAACTGGCTGCCGACCGTCAGGCCGCCGTCCACGATCATCGCCTGGCCGGTGACGAATTCTGAGTCGTCGCTGGCCAGGTAGAGCGCCATCCCCGCGATGTCTTCCGGATGGCCCGCGCGCGGAATCGGCTGCGCCTTCGCCATCCATCTGTTCCATCGCGTCCTTCACGCCGGGCATATTGCGATGCAGTATCGGCGTGTTGATTCCTCCGGGGCAGATGCAGTTGACGCGAATTTTGTCCTTCGCGAATTCCAGCGCGGCCGATCGCGTCAGATTGACGACGCCGCCTTCGCCGCGCAGTAGGCATGCAAGCCGTTGAAGCCGCGGATACCGGCGACCGACGCGGTTGAGATTATCGAGCCGCCGCCCTGTTTGCGCAGCTCAGGCGCCGCATGCTTCATCCCGAGGAATACGCCGCGCAGCAACACCGACTGGCTTTTGTCCCAATCCTCGACGGAAATTTGTTCGAGCGGTCCGACCGCGCCGCCGATTCCGGCGTTGTTGTAGATGATGTCGAGACGCCCGAACTCCTTGATAGCGCGTGCGATCAGCGCCTTGATTTCAGCTTCAGCGGAAACATCGGTCTTCTGAAAGACCGCGCGCCCCGCGTTCTCCTTGCAATCGCGAACTGCCGCTTCACCGCCCTCGACGTTAAGGTCCGCGATCACGACCGCCGCGCCTTCACCCGCAAACTTGATCGCAGTCGCGCGCCCGATCCCGCTCGCCGCGCCCGTGATCACAGCCACTTTGCCTTTTAGCCTGTCCATTTGAGATTTGCCTCTGGTTAAAGATTTAGTTGTCGGGTCGGATGCTAGCGCTTCGACGGCCGCAGCCGCGTGAGCATCCGGCGTTCCTCGGCGGCACGGCTCTCGAAGCTTTCGATCGGGGTGACCTTCCACTTGAGTCTTCCCCACAGTGGGACTTCGCGCAGCATACGATCCAGCGCTTCGTTGGATGCCGCCTCGGCGATGAAGGCAACCGCCCGGTCGCCGATCTCAACTCCGCCGGCGAGGATCTTTTTGTCCGTCTCGAGCTTCGTGAGCGCATCGAGGCCGGGAACCACGACCTCCTTCAGAAGCTGAGCGGCTTCGTCTGGGGTAGCCCATCCAGGCCCTTGTGAACCGATCACCAGATATTTCATTCAATCCTCCGTGCGGATGAATTTAACTAACGACGCCGATTGTAACTATCAGACCGCGATCACATCTCAAATGACGGGCCGGAGAAGCCGCTGTCCGGCAGGCCTGCCAATCGGAAGCGCGCGTTGCCGGTGTTGATGCCGCCGTCGACGACCATCGCGGTCCCGCTGATCCAGTCCGCTTCGTCGCTCGCGAGGAACAGCGCCATCGTCGCGATGTCGTCGGGCTTGCCCGCGCGCGGTATCGGCTGCATTCTCGCCATCGATTTCTCCGAGCGTTCCTCGCCGCCGGGAACTCCGCGATGTATCAGTGGAGTATTGACGCCGCCGGGGCAGATGCAGTTGACGCGAATCTTGTCGTGTCCAACTTCAATCGCAACCGCTTGCGTCAGATTCACCACTGCCGCCTTGGCCGCGCTGTAGGCGGCGAGATAACCGACGCCGCGCAGTCCGGCGACCGACGCAGTCGAGATGATCGAGCCGCCGCCCGCCTTGCGCATCTCGGGGATCGAATACTTCATGCCGAGGAACGCGGCGCGCAGCAGCACTGCGATCGTGCGATCCCAGTCGGCCGACTCCACTTTGTCGATCGGCCCAACCGCGCCGGCGACGCCCGCGTTGTTGAACATGATATCGAGGCGGCCGAATTCCTTGACCGCGCGCGCGACCGCGGCCTTGATATCCGCCTCGCTGGTCACATCGGTGCGCTGAAAGACCGCACGTCCGCCCGCGGCGGCGCATTCGGCGACCGCGGTCTCTCCGCCTTGCGAGTTCAAATCAGTGAGGACGACGCTGGCGCCTTCTTTCGCGAAGCGGAGCGCCGTCGCGCGGCCCATCCCGCTCGCGGCCCCGGTGATCACTGCAACTTTTCCCTGGATTCTGCCCATTGCCATTCTCCTGCGCGCATGCCGGTCGCGCGGCCTCTTAATGATGATCGTAAAATCTCAATAGCAATGATTCAGCCGAATCGGGTAGCGCGCCCTGACGATGCGGAACAGGCATGAACTTTTCAGCCTGCCCAAGCCACACGCTTATGTGCTGTAGATGTACTTATGAATCGTCTGCAGGATCGTCTCCATTTCGCCGCGCACCCCGAATTCGGTGGACACCCCGATGCCTGTAAAAAACCAATTTCTGACGGAACGAAGCTACCCTTGGTAGAGGAGTCATCGCACAACCACTACATATGGTGTGAGCGCTCGGTCTGAACGCCCGAGCGAAGCGTGAACCCATCACTTCCAGCACAAACCGATACGCGCGTCGCGATGATATAATAGATCGCGCCCATGCTCCCCGAAGATGAAAACGAAAAGCCGACCGGCCGAGAGTACGGCTCGCTGATCGAGTATCCCAAAGATACGCCCGCGCCGAGCGGCGAGGCGCTGGTCCTCGAGGACGAATACGGCCTCGATCGATCAGAAGTTGGCGGCCACTTCGACCGAGCCCGGCATCTACCTGCTACGCGATCGCGCCGGCAAGGTGCTGTACGTCGGCAAGGCGAAGTCGCTGCGCACTCGCGTGCGCGCATACTTCCGCGAGGGCGGCGACGGTCGCTTCCAGGTACGCTTCCTGATGAAGCGGGTGCGCGACTTCGACACGATCGTCACCGTCGAGCGAGAAAGAGGCGCTGATCCTCGAAAACAATCTGATCAAGCAATACAAGCCCAGGTACAACATCCGTCTCAAGGACGACAAATCCTACCTGAGCGCGAAGGTCACCAATCACGCGTGGCCGCGAATCACCGTCACCCGCAAGATTGTCAAAGACGGCGGTCACTACTTCGGTCCGTTCGGCTCGGCCGACGGGCTGCGCGAGACGATCGACGTCATCCGCAAAGTGTTTCCGCTGCGCACTTGCACCGACGCGGTGTTTCGCAATCGCTCGCGTCCGTGCCTCGAATATCAAATCAAGCGATGCCTCGGGCCGTGCTGCCTGCCGGTCGATCGCGACGAGTACGGACGTCATCTGCACGCGGCGCAGATGCTGCTCGAAGGCAAAAATCTCGAGCTGCTGCGCGAGATGCGCGATCTGATGAAGGATCACGCGTCGCGGCTCGAGTTCGAGCAGGCGGCGCGAATCCGCGACCGCGTGCACGCGATCGAAAAGACCGTCGAGCGGCAGACCGTCCTGCATCACTGGGGAATCGACGAGGACGTGTTCGGAATCTACCGCGAGGGCGGTTACATCGAGGCGATCGTGCTGATCGTGCGCGGCGGAAAGCTGACCAGCACGCAGGGCTGGAGCTTCCAGGATCTCGAATTTCCGGTGCACGAAATTCTGTCCGATCTGCTCACGCAGTATTACTCGGGCGCGCGCAACATTCCCGACGAAGTGATCGTTCCGGTCGAGCTGGAAGATGCCGACGTGCGCGCGGAGCTGCTCTCAGAGCGGCGCGGAAAGAAATGCGAAGTCATCGTGCCGCAGCGCGGCGAGAAGCTGCGCCTGCTCGAAATGGCGATGGACAACGCGCGCCAGAGCTTCGCCTCGCGCCGCGACAACGAAAAAACCCGCGAGCAGATGCTCGAGGATCTGCGCGTCAAGCTCGGCCTGCGCAACTCGCCCAAGCGGATGGAATGCTACGACATATCGAATCTGCAGGGTTCGATGGTGGTCGGATCGCAGGTGACCTTCGACGAAGGCGAGCCGTGCAAGAATCTCTACCGCCGCTACCGGATTCGCAGTTTCGAGGGCCAGGATGACTTTGCCGCCATGTACGAAGTCCTCAAGCGCCGGATCGAACGCGCGGTGCGCGAGAACATCTATCCCGATTTGTGGGTGATCGACGGCGGCAAAGGACAGCTGAACGTCGCGCTCGAAGTGTTGCGCGAGTTCAGGCTGCTCGATCAGATCGATTGCGTCTCGCTGGCCAAGCAGCACGTTCTGAACGATCGCCGCGAAAAGGAAGTGACGAAGTCCGAAGAGCGCGTGTTCGTTCCGCGGCGCAAGGATCCGATCGTGCTGCCAAAAAACTCAACCGCGCTGTTCCTGCTGGTGAGGATTCGCGACGAGGCGCATCGATTTGCGATCACCTACAACCGCGAATTGCGGCGTCGCGCACGGCTGCGCTCGGTGCTCGATGATATCGAAGGCATCGGGCCGGTGCGGCGGCGCGCTCTGCTCCGCCATTTCGGCAGCCTCAAGCGGATTCGCGAGGCGACGGTCGACGAGATCGCGACGGTGAAGGGCGTGAATCGCGAATTGGGCGCCGAAATTCGCCGGCATCTCGACGAAATGAAGGCGCTGCTCGACGTCGAAGAAGCCGTCGACCCCGCGGATCAGATCGCTCTTCCGCTCGAGTCGCCTGCGACTGCCGCGACTGACGCCAGTCAATGACGCGCCGGTCCGCAATTGACCTAAGAGTTCCCTGAAGCACACATCGTTTGTCGCGCTAGCTGCGTGTGTGTGACGCATAATCTACCAGTCAACATTGACTGCACGCTGCCGTTGATGCGCAAAGGAGTGCGTACCTATCGCCGCAGGAGCACTTTCAGTAGAACGGTCCGTCTCAAGACTCGTCGGTCTGGAATCGATCCGGTCGCGCGAGGTCTTGCCGCCGATATCGGTCCTCAGCCCGGTCGAACGGATAGCACCGATTTACGCTGTCGCAGTCGCGGTAGTTGCAGGTGATGCGCTCGGCAATTTTCACGTCGCGATTCCGTTGTGGCTCGCGTCAACACTCGCCCTGACGGCGCTCGGCGCATTTCTCACATCCCGACGCGCACTCGGTCTTGCGGCCGCCTACATGGCGATTGCGATGACTGCGAATGTCGCAGTCGCGAACATGCTCGAGCACCCGCGCAGGACCGCATAGCGTCGCCGCGATGGTCGAAGGTTCGCGCGTTACGATCGAAGGACGCGTCTATCGTGGGATCGAGCACGAAGCATACGGCGACCGGCTGTACGTCGCGGTCGAGCGAGCCGCCGAGAAAGGCGATGCGCTCTTGCGCTCGCGCGGCAACGTGCGGATCGCGGTGCTTGGCGGTGGGACGTTCAAGTTGGGCGATGAAATCAGACTGAGCGCGCGGATTCATTTTCCGCGCAACTATGGAAATCCCGGCGAGTTCGACTACGTGGCCTTGATGGCGCGCGACGGTATCGACGCCACGATGACGGCGTCGAAGAAGTCGTTCGGCTCGCCTGCGTTTCAGATCATCGGCTATCGTTCCATTTTTCCCTCGAGCCATGTCGAAGCGATTCGAACTCGCATCGGCGACTTTTTCGATCGGAACCTGGCGTATCCTGAAAACGCCGAGATGCGCGCGCTGGTGATCGGCGACCAGAGCGAGATCGGCGAGCCGCTGCGGCAGACGTTCGCGCGCACCGGCATGGCGCATCTGCTGGTCATTTCCGGATTGCACTTGAGCATCGTCGCGGCTGCGATGTTCGCCGCGGTGCGCCTTGCGATGATGCTCTTGCCGTCGTTGGCGAACCGCGGCTATGCGAACAAGGTCGCCGCGCTGGCTGCGATGTTCGCAGTATGCGCCTACGCGTCGATCGCGGGGCATCACGTGTCCACGATGCGCGCGCTGGTGATGGTCGTCGCATACATGCTGGCAGTGGCGATCGATCGGCCGCGCGAGGCGATCGCGTCATTGGCGCTTGCGGCAATCGTGATTTGCGTCGCGCTTCCCGGATCGACCGCCGACATTGGATTTCAGCTCTCGTTCGCATCGGTGATTGCGATCGTGCTCGGGATGCGCCGATTCGCGGCGTGGTTCGCGCGCAGCAAACGCGTTGGAATGCTTCGTGGCGAACCCAGTTTGCCACGATGGCGATATCTCGAAGCCGCCACCGGCTACCTTGCGGTGTCGTTCTGGGCGATGGTCGGGACGGCGCCGCTCACCGCGTATCACTTCAACCAGTTTGCGATCGTCGGAATCGTCGCCAACGCCGCAGTAGTGCCGATCATGGCGTTCGGCGCGACTATCAGCGGGCTGTTCGCAGCCGCACTCAGTTTCATCTCTGAGGGGGCCGCGCGTCCAATCCTTTTATTCGGAGCCGACGCACTCGCGGCAGGCAACTGGTTGGCGGCCTGGTTCGTGAACTGGCCGATGGCGTGGGCTCGTATCTTTACGCCGACAATTCTTGAACTCACGATCGCATATGCGTTCATAGCGATTTGGCTACTCGCGCCGCTCGCGGTTGCGATCGTTGGAAAGAGAACGCGCGAGATTGTCGCCGACATCGCAAGCCCGCCCAGATTCGGCTGGCGTCCTCGATGCGCCATCGCGCTCGCAGCAGTGTTGACGATTGACGCGGGATGCTGGATCTACGACCGCTTCTTCAATCCCGACCTGCGCGTGACCTTTCTGTCGGTCGGCGAAGGCGACGGCGCGGTGATTCGATTTCCCGGCTCGCGCGTGATGGTGATCGATGGCGGTGGCTCCTATGGCGGCTTCGACGCGGGAGAACGAATTATCGCGCCGTACTTGTGGTCGCAAAAAATCGTGCGCGTCGATTACCTCGTGCTAAGTCATCCCGACCTCGACCATTTTGGCGGCCTCGATTTTATCGCGACGAACTTCGCTCCGCGCGCATTCTGGACCAC
The DNA here is from genome assembly GCA_963814715.1 of uncultured delta proteobacterium. Taxonomy (GTDB): domain Bacteria; phylum Desulfobacterota; class Binatia; order Binatales; family Binataceae; genus Binatus. The sequence goes on along the minus strand of CAWFDW010000002.1, from coordinate 672,532 downwards.
CGGCGTTCCGAGCCTCGACATCAGTTACACACGATTCATGGAGGACCTCGCGGGGGCCGGGATTCCTGTAGTGCGGGTGGGAGAGACGGCTCCGGTCGCGTCGATCGGCGGCGTCGCGATCTCTTCACTGAACGGCGACACCGGAATCGCCAGAACGCACAACAACAGCTCGATGGTGTTGCGATTCAGTTACGGCGTCGCGTCAATCCTCTTCACCGGCGATGTCGAGTCGGCCGGCGAGCGCGCGATGCTGGATAGCCGCCGGGATGTTCGCGCCACGATTGTCAAGGTGCCCCATCACGGCAGCGCAACGTCTTCGACGCCCGCATTCATCGCGGCCGTCCAGCCCGAGGTCGCAATCATCTCGGACGGTTACTTGAACAATTTTCATTTTCCCGCCGACGCGGTGGTCGAACATTACGTCGAAGCAGGCGCCATCGTGATGCGCACCGACCTCGACGGCGCCGTGATGGTAGACGCCACGCCGAATCGAATGACTGTGCAAACGTTCCGCACGCACGGTGATAGGATTCAGATTGTGCCAGGATCTGGCGCGCACCAGTAATTTGGAGCGATCAGTCAGAGCAATCGTTCAGAGCATCATGTAAAATGTCGGTGAGATTCTATCGACCCCGCCCATCACTCTAAGCTACATATGGATTGGAATGGATCTCGAACTCACTGACGCGCAACGCGGCGCCCGCGACGTTGCTCGACGCTTCGCGCGAGAGAAGCTGGGGCCGATTGGCGTCGAGGCTGACCGCTCTCATCGATATCCCAGTGAAGCGATTGACGAACTGGCGCGGCTCGGGATGCTTGGCATCTTCCTGCCCGAGCAATACGGCGGCGCGGGCCTCGATCACGTTGCGTATTCGCTGGTGCTCGAAGAACTCGCCGTCGAATGCGCGTCGACCGCGGTCATCATGTCGGCGCATTGCTCGCTCGCGTCGTGGCCGATTCTCGGACTCGGTACCGCGCACCAGAAAAATCATTTTCTGCCGAAGATGGCGACCGGCAGCTGGCTCGGATGCTTTGCGCTGACCGAGCCGCAGGCCGGCTCCGACGCTGCCGGTCAGAAGACTCGCGCGGTGCTCGATGGCGATTCGTACGTGATCAACGGGACCAAGAATTTTATTACCAATGCGCCGCAATCGAAGGTTGCGATTGTGTTTGCGATGACGCAACCCGACAAGGGGCATCATGGGATCAGCGCGTTCGCGGTCGAGACCGATACGCCCGGATGGGCCGTCACGCGGGTCGAAGACAAGATGGGAATTCACGGCGCGCATTCGGCGCAGCTGAGTTTCTCGGATATGCGAGTGCCGCGTGAGAATCTGCTGCTCGAGGAAGGGCAGGGGTTCAAGGTGGCGATGAAGACGCTCGACGGCAGGCAGGATTGGGATCGCGTCGCAGGCGCTCGGAATCGCGCGCGCGTCGCTCGAAGCGTCGTTGAAATACGCGCAGTGAGCGGCTGACCTTCGGCAAACCGATCGCGCAGTACCAGGCGATTCAGTGGAAGCTCGCCGACATGGCGGTCGAGATCGACGCGGCACGTTTGCTGACGCATCGCGCGGCGACGCTGAAAGATCGCGGCGAGGCGTGCACCAAGGAATCCGCGATGGCGAAGCTGTTCGCCGCCGAAACCGCGATGAAATCCGCGACCGAGGCGGTGCAGATTCACGGCGGCTACGGCTACACCAAGGAATTCAAGGTCGAGCGCTTTTTCCGCGACGCCAAGATTACCGAGATCTACGAAGGCACGTCGGAGATTCAGCGCCTCGTGATCGCCGGCAGCGTGCTCGATAATCGGTGAAATCGTGAGCAAGAAAAAGAAATGGCTTGAGACGAGCTACAAGCAGGCGAGCGAGCGTCCAGTGCGCTTCTCGACCGTGTCCGACATGGAGCTCGACCCGCTCTACACGCCTGACGATGTAACCGGTTCGTACGACGACGCGCTCGGCAATCCCGGCGAATTTCCGTACACGCGCGGTGTGTACGGCTCGATGTATCGCGGGCGTTTGTGGACGATGCGCCAGTTCGCCGGCTTCGGACTCGCCGAGGACACCAACGCGCGCTTTCACTTCCTACTGGGCCAGGGCCAGGACGGACTCTCGACTGCGTTCGACATGCCGACGTTGATGGGCTACGACGCCGACCACGAACGCGCGCTCGGCGAAGTGGGACGCGAGGGCGTGTCGGTCTCGACGGTTTACGACATGGCGACGCTGTTCGATCGAATCCCGCTCGACCGCGTCACCACCTCGATGACGGTGAATTGCTCGGCGTCGATCCTGCTCGCGATGTACCTGGTCGTTGCCGAGCGCAACGGAATTCCGTGGGACCGCGTCGGCGGCACGATTCAGAACGACATGCTCAAGGAGTACATCGCGCAGAAGGAATGGATTTGCCCGCCGCGACCGGCGCTCCGAATCGTCACCGACATGATCGAGTTCTGCGCGCGCAAAGTCCCGCGCTGGCACGCCGTTTCGATTTCCGGCTACCACATCCGCGAGGCCGGCTCGACCGCGGTGCAGGAACTGGCGTTCACGATTGCCGACGGCATTTGCTACGTCGATGAGGCGGTCAAGCGCGGGATCGCCGTCGACGACTTCGCGCAGCGGCTGTCGTTCTTCTGGAATCTGCACAACGATTTTCTCGAAGAGGTCGCCAAGCTTCGCGCCGCGCGCCGGATGTGGGCGCGAATCATGAAGGATCGTTTCGGCGCGAAGAATCCGAAATCGATGATGCTGCGCACGCATGCGCAGACAGCTGGCGCGTCGTTGACCGCGCAGCAGCCGATCAACAACGTGGTGCGCGTCGCGATCCAGGCGCTGGCCGGAGTGCTCGGCGGGATCCAGTCGCTGCACACCAACTCGATGGACGAGACGCTCGCGCTGCCTACAGAGCAGGCCGTGATGGTCGCGCTGCGCACGCAGCAAGTCATTGCCGAAGAGACCGGTGTGACGAATACGATCGATCCCTTCGGCGGCAGCTACGCAGTCGAGGCGCTGACCGACCGGATGGAACGCGAGGCCAACGACTACATCCGGCGCATCGACGAGATGGGCGGGATGGTGAAGGCAATCGAGACGGGCTATCCGCAGCGTGAGATCGCCGAGGCCGCATTTCACTTTCAGCGCCAGCTCGAGCAGGGAATCAAGACGGTCGTCGGCGTCAACAAGTATTCAATCCCCGAAGAAATTCCGATCGCGACGCTGAAGATTGATCCTGAGATTGAAGAGCGTCAGATTCAGCGCGTGCGGAAGGTTAAACGCGAGCGGAACTCCGTCGCCGTCAAGGAAGCGCTCTCGCGCGTTTCGGAGGCCTGCCGCTCCGGCGAGAACCTGATGGAACCGATTTGCGAGGCGGTTCGCCGCGACGCGACTGTCGGCGAAGTATGCGATATCTTCCGTACGGAGTTTGGCGTGTACACAGACCCAGGCTGGATTTAGGCGATGGCGGAAAAGAGACTCAGAATTCTGGTCGCGAAACCCGGGCTCGACGGCCACGATCGCGGCGCGAAAATTATCGCACGCGCGTTGCGCGACGGCGGCTTCGAGGTAATCTACACCGGCCTCCATCAGACGCCCGAAATGATCGCGGAAGCCGCCGTGCAGGAAGACGCCGACGCAGTTGGGCTCAGCGTGCTTTCGGGCGCGCACATGACGCTGTTCCCCGAGGTGATGCGCCTGCTGAAAGAGCGCGGCGCCGCCGAGGTCGCGGTGTTCGGCGGCGGGATCATTCCCGATGACGATGCGGTCAAGCTCAAGGAGCTGGGTGTGCGGCAAATCTTCACCCCGGGCGCGTCGACCGAAGACATCGTCAAGTGGGTGCGCGAGAACGTCGCCGCCCGCGCTTAGGTTCAAATGAATTTCGATCTGACCGAGGAGCAGCGGCGAATCCGCGAGACGCTGACCGACTTTGCCGAGCGCGAAATTAAGCCTCACTCGACCAAGTGGGACAAGGAAGAGACCTTCCCGCGGCATATTGTCGAGCAACTCGGCCAGCTCGGGTTTCTCGGCGTCGCGTTCCCGGAAAAATTCGGCGGCGGCGGCGCTGACACGCTCTCGCAAGTGCTCGTCGTCGAGGGACTCTCGCGCTACGACGCGTCGATCGGCCTCGCCTGCGCCGCGCACATGTCGCTATCGACCGGGCATATCGCCGCATTCGCATCCGATCAGCTGCGCAATCATTACGTTCCCGAGATGCTGCAGGCGAAGAAGCTCGGCGCGTGGTGCCTGACCGAGCCGAGCTCCGGTTCCGACGCAGCCGCGATGCATACGAAGGCGACGCGCGTCGGCGACAACTATTCGATCACCGGCTCCAAGATGTTCATCACCAACGGCACGGTCGCCGATGTCTACGTCGTGATGGCGATCACCGATCAGGCGCGCGGGCGCGACGGGGTGTCCGCATTCATCGTCGATCGCGGCACGGCCGGACTCTCGAACGGAAAGAAAATCGAGAAGCTGGGGCTGCGCGCGTCCGACACCGCCGAAGTCATCTTCGAAAACGTCACCGTGCCGGCGCGCAACCTCATCGGCGAACTCGGCGCGGGTTACCGGCAGACGCTCAAGGTGCTCGAAGCGGGACGAATCGGAATCGCGGGATTTGCGGCGGGAATCGCGCGCGGCGGATTCGAGGAAGCGCGCGCGTATGCGCTCGAGCGCGGACAGTTCGGCAAGAAGATCGCCGAGTTCCAGGCAATCCAGTGGATGTTCGCCGACATGGCGACGCGAATCGACGCGTCGTGGGTGCTCATCTGTCGCGCCGCCGCCCTCAAGGATGCGGGCAAACCGTTTGCGCGCGAAGCTGCGATGGCGAAGCTGTTCGCGTCGGAAACCGCGATGTGGACGACGATCAAAGCCGTGCAGATTCACGGCGGCTACGGCTACGTCACCGATTTCCCGGTCGAGCGCTACATGCGCGACGCCAAGCTCTCGGAAATCGGCGAGGGCACCAGCGAAGTGCAGCGCATGATCATCGCCAAGTCGCTGCTGCGCGACGGCTACCTGCCCGCCTGATCGCTAGTCTTCCAGCAAATCTTCCTGAATGATCGCGAATTCGCGCGCGCCGAGGCCGATCACCTCGCGCATGAAGCCTTCGATGCCTCCGTTCTCGTCGATTAGTTCGAAGACCGGATCGAGCTGCTCGGCGGCGAGTGGAATCTTTTTGAAGACCAAGTTGCTTTCGAGGAAGTCCGCAACGATTCGATCACGCGCGACTCCGAGCATCGACAGCAACATCGCGGCGCCGACTCCGGTGCGGTCGCGGCCGGCCGAGCAATGGAAGAGCAGGGGGTAAACGTCGCGCTCGGCGAGCAGTTTGAAAAAGCGTCGCCAGTCATCGCGGAAATGCATCACGAGCGCGAGATGCTCGCGGCCAGGTTCCGGCGCGACCCGCGTGTAACCCTGATCGTTGAACCATTCGTCACCCATCGGAATGTGTTCCCATCGTACGCCCGCGCGCGTGGCGGGCTGCGGCGAGCCAAGATGTTTGACCTCGGCGCGGCTCTGGAGAGTGACGAGCGTGCGAAGCTTCAGCTGGCTGATGGGACTTTCGGGCGGCACCTCCGCGAGATGCGACGATCGGAATATCTTGCCGGCACGCACCCGGCGCTGATTGGCGACCGGATGCCCACCGAGATCGCGAAAGTTCTGCGCGGCAAAACTGCGGAGCAGCTCAAAATCGACGACGACCCGCGGCTTCTCAGTCTCTTCGGCGATGTCGTCGGGAATGTTCTTGTCTTTTGGCAAAACTGATCGATCCTGCAGTTGATATCTGTCGAAAGTTTAACAGGGCGCGTCGTACGGACCAAAGACCAAGCATTGTCAGAGGCGCTTGCTTCATGCACCGCAGTCAGTTAATAGACTGGAGTCTAATTATATGGCTGAGTACATCGAAAGCTCCAATGGTCATTCGGCTGCCGCAGCGCCGGTTTCGCGTCGCGAGCGCAAGAAGGGACGCACCCGCGCCGATATTTACAACGCCGCCATGAATTTATTTGTGCGACGCGGTTTCGATTCGGTTACGATCGAGGATATCTGCGACGCCGCCGACGTGGCGCGCGCGACTTTCTTTCTGCATTTTCCGGCCAAGGAGGCGCTGCTGGTCGAGTATGGCGAACGCGCCAACGACGAGTTGGCCGCCGCCATTGCCGAGTACCGTGGCAGCGCGACTTCGACGCTTCGAATGGCGCTCAAGATGTTAGCGGAGCGCGCTGTGCGTCATACCGACGTCGTCCGTCTGGTGATGCGAGAAATGCTGGCGCGGCCGCGAGTTCTTAGTGAGCACGACGAGAAGGCCGCCGGCTTGGTCGATCTCCTCGCCGGAATTATTCGGCGCGGGCAAAAGTCGGGTGAGTTTCGTCGGCGTGCCGAGCCGACAGTGGTGGCGCTGACCGCATCGGCGGCGTTTTTCGCGCTGATTTATACCTGGGTGCGCAACGACGGGAAGATCGATGTCGAAGGCGCCATCGCCGAGACTTTGGACATCATTTTGAACGGGCTCAGCGAAAAGAAATTCAAACGCGGACAGTCTCTCGCACCGATTAAAAGGACGAATACCTAGATGGAAAACACTCATGCGATTGTGATTGGCGGGAGCATGGCAGGGCTGTGTGCTGCGCGTGTGCTCAGCAAGTTCTACGACAAAGTTACGGTGATCGATCGCGACGCTTACCCTGTCGGCGCGCATGAAAGGCCCGGTGTTCCGCAGAGTCGGCATGTTCATGCGCTGCTGATGCGGGGGCGGATCGAGCTCGACCGGCTGTTCCCGGGTTTCGAGAAGACGATGCTCGATTGTGGTGCTATCGACATAAATTTCGGCCGCGACTTCGCCGCGCTCAGAGCCGACGGATGGGCCAAGCGGCGTCCGAACTCGATCACCACGCTGTTTGCGAGCCGCGTACTAATCGAGGCGACCGTACGCGGGCTGCTCCGAAAAATACCAAACGTCCAGCTGATCGAACGGGCCGAAGCGGTCGGATTCGAGACGGTGCGCGGCGATGCGCTCCGGGTGAGCGGAGTGAAAGTGAATCCGCGCGATGGCGGCGCATCGTTCACGATCACTGGCGATTTGATCGTCGATGCGAGTGGGCGCACGACCAAAATACCATCATGGATCGAAGCGATGGGGCTGCCGACGCCGCCCGAGACGGTGGTCGATTCGCATACGGGCTACGCTTCGCGATGGTACAAAGCGAATCCCGACCGCCGCCCGAAAGACTGGTGGTGGAAGGGAATCTGGATCGATCCGATCGCCGAGAACCTCACAACTGCCGGCGTGCTGTTTCCGGTTGAGGGCAATCGAATCATCGTCTCGCTGGCGGGAATCGGCGGACATTATCCACCGAGCGACGAGGCTGAATTTACCGCCAAGCTTGCGCAATTGCGCTCACCGATAATCGCCGAGGAAGTCGCGCTGGCGGAACCGATGTCGCAGGTTTACTCCTACCGCCAGATGGCGAATCGTTGGCGGCACTACGAGAAATGGGGCGCGCGACTCGACGGCTTCGTCGCACTCGGCGACTCGTCGTGCGCGTTCAATCCAGTTTACGGACAGGGCATGACGTCGGGCGCATTGTCCGCATTGATGCTCGGCGAATGCCTCGAGAAGAACGGCATCAGCGACGTCGAAGTCCCGCGAAAGTTTTTCAAGGCGCAGGCGCGCTTCCAGGCCGAGCCGTGGGGACTTGCGACGGCGTCAGACTTCAGAGTTCCGGGCACCGAAGGTAAGCGTCCGATGATGAGCCGCGTGATCGATCCTGTGCTTGGCAAAATGTTCCAGGTCGCCAACGATGATCCGGCGATCGGCGAACGTATCGGCGAAGTGATCAACATGATGAAGCCGCCATCGGCACTATTCGAACTGTCGCTACTTAGGCTGATCGCAAAGGCCTGGTCGCGCAGATTGATCAAAGGTAGGCAGCAGGACAAGGAAGTGACAACGATGCCGCCGCTGGCGCTGAGCGTCGAAGGGTAGGTTACTGCTGGTTTTGTTGGTTAGAAGTGTCGTTCGAACTTATAGGACGCTGATCGGGTAGCGGTTCGATTTGTAGCTCTACCGACATCACTTGTTTGCCGCCGTGACTCCTATACACGCCGCGCATAGGTGGTACGTCTGAGTAATCGCGCCCTACAGCTACTCTTATGTGACGCTCGTCCACCATGCATCCATTGGTAGGATCGAAGCCGGTCCATCCTAGCCCCGGTAGTTGAGCTTCTAGCCATGCGTGGCTTGCTTGCGCGCCTACTGTCTCGACGGTGGATTTTGCTGCTGGAGCCAGGTATCCGGAGACATAGCGGGATGGGATACCAGCGAGGCGGAGCACTCCTATCGTGAGATGCGCAAAGTCCTGGCATACACCGCCGCCTACAGTGAGAATCTCGTCGGCTGTGGAATGCACCTTTGTCATTCCCGGTTCGTACACGAACTGATCGCGGATGAAGGCTACTATTCGGTTTGCATAGGCGGTTACGTCTTCGGATGGGTCAGGTTTCGCCAGCCAGAAGAACTTACGCATCGGATCGCTGAATGGAACGTGGCGGCTCGCATTCAGGAAATCATATTCGAGTCGATTGCGTGCATGATCCTCGATAAGGTACTCGCCGAACGGCAAAGATATCGCGGCCGGCTTGGGAGCTTCCATGCGCTCGACGAGCGATGTCGCCGTGACAATTAGCTCAGGATGCTGATCGTGGATCGAGAATCCGTAAACGCGATTGCCGTAGTAGTCATCGTACTCAACCGTTGACGTGTCGGGGGTAAGATCCAGATCAAACTCGACGCATCGCTGATTCGCGCCTTCGAGCGGGCGCATCCGCACCTCGTTGTGCGAGTCATAGGCAGGTGCCTGGTACTCGAAGCGGGTAGTGTGGCGGATCCGCAGCAGCATCGCGTCAATTCAATCGGTCCTGAGGTAGCGTTGAAAGACCTCGTCGCCCAGCGCGGCACATCCGTCCTGGATCTGCAGCAAAAACTGATGCAGCCCGGATTTGATCACCTCGAGCGAGCGCTTCGAGCGCATCAGCGCCAGCAGTTCTTCGAGCTGTGAAGATGGCGGCGACGGCTCCGGTGCCTGGCTCTTGATGCGGTTGAGCGACGTCTCGAGCATCGCGAGCGCGAATCGGGCGGACCGCGGAAACGTCGGATCGAAGAGCAGGATCTCGACGACGTTGTCGATTCTGATCGAGTTGCCAAAACGCTTGCGATAGGCCTCGAGGCCCGAGGCGCTGCGCAGCACTGCCGCCCATTGCAAAATGTCGAGCGAACCACCGACGTCTTCCAGCCTCGGCAGCAGGAAGTGGTATTTGACGTCGAGCATCCGCGACACGTCCTCGGTGCGTTCGAGCATGATGCCAAGTTGCATGAAGTCGTAACCAATGTCGCGCGGAATGGTGCTCTGGCGGATGCCGGACAGGCGATAGAAGTTGTCCTTGAGATCGGCAAAGAACGCGAAGACGCCGGGCGAGATGAAGAGTTCAGGCGTCCACTCCTGCGCGTTGAGATACAGCGTATTGAGATCGATCCATAGCTCCGAGGAGATGTAATGGCGTAACGAGATGGCGTTGTTGCGCGCGGTGTTGATGCAGCTGCGAATCGAATTGGGATTGTCGGTGTCGAGCGCGAAAAAATTCAGGATGGAGGCATCGTCGGCAGTGGTGTAGGTCTCTGCGAACAGTTCCCGCTCGCCGAAAATCGCAAGCAGCGGCGCCCACGGTTGCGCATCGCGCGGCGGACTCTCGATCAGCAGATGGTAGTTGACGTCGAGCAGGCGCGCGCGCCATTCGGCTCGTTCCAGATTGCAGGCAGTCCAGAAAAGATGACTCGCGATTCGTCGGAGCATCAGGCCTCGAGCACCCAGGTATCCTTGCTGCCGCCGCCTTGCGATGAATTCACGATCAACGAGCCTTCGCGCAGCGCGACGCGGGTCAGACCTCCGGCGAGCACGCGCGGTTTTGCCCCGAGTAACACGAAGGGGCGAAAGTCGATGTGTCGCGGAGATAGCTGCATCCCGCTTGCAGAGCCATTGTGAATGATCGTCGGATGGACTGAGAGTGAGATGACCGGCTGCGCGATGAAGGCCGACGGATCGTTGATAATTCGTTCGCGCGATTCGGCGAGCTCTTTTTCAGTGGCCTTGGGACCGATGACGACCCCGTAGCCGCCGGACGCGCCGGTCGGCTTGACGACGTAGCGTTCGAGATTTTTCAGCACCTCCTCGCGAACTTCCGGGTCGCGCAAGAGAAAGGTCTCGACGATGGAAAGAATCGGCTCCTCGGCCAGGTAGTAACGAATCATCGCGGGCGTGTACGCGTAAACGGCTTTGTCGTCGGCGACTCCTGTGCCGACGCCGTTGGCGATGGCCGCGTTTCCAGCGCGCAAGACGGCGGTGAGGCCGGCGACGCCGAGCAGAGAATCGGGACGGAAGACGAGCGGGTCGAGGAAGTCATCGTCGATGCGGCGGTAGAGGACGTCGATTTGGCGAAGCCCGTGAACGTCCTTCATGTAGAGTTTGCGATCGACGCAAACGAGGTCCTGACCCTCGACCAGTTCAATGCCCATCTGCTGCGAGAGAAAAACGTGCTCGAAGAATGCGGAGTTGAATGGGCCGGGTGTGAGCAGCGCGATAGTGGGATTGGATTTGCCGTTGGGCGACATCTCCATCAGGCATTGCAGCAGGTCGGCGGGATAACGCTCGACGCTGCGGACTCGCGACGCGCGCATCAAGGTCGGGACCAGCCGCGTCATCACGACGCGATTTTCAATAACGTACGAAACGCCGCTCGGAGTGCGCACGTTGTCTTCCAGGACGTAGAAGCGGCCGTCGGCGCCGCGCACGAGATCGATTCCCGCGACCGTGACGAAATTACCGAGCGGCGGTTTGATGCCGACGGCGGCGCGGCGGAACTGTGGGCATCCAAGTACCAGGTCGCGCGGAACGACGCCGTCGGAGAGGATGCAACCGTCGCCGTAAACGTCGGCGAGGAACGCGTTGAGTGCGCGTACCCGTTGGATCAGGCCGGCTTCGAGCGTCGCCCACGTCGCGGCGTCGATAACGCGCGGAATCGGATCGAACGGGAAGATGCGCTCAGAGCCGTCGGCGGCACCGTATACATTAAAGGTCACGCCCATGCGGCGGAACATCCGGTCGGCGCGCGCGCAGATTTCGGTAAACTGCGCCGGCTGCATCGAGAACATGGCGTCGATAACGTGCTCGCATCCGACGCGCGGCTGGCTCGAGAGATCGAGCATCTCGTCAAAGACGCTGGCGTCGGTCTTATACGCCGCCCAAAAGGGCACCGTCTTGCCTGTTTCGGAAACAGTCGAATCCATCGCAGGTCACCCCATCGCCGTCGCTGGCGCGGATTTCAGCATCGCCAGCACGACCGATGTCATTTTAAGAGCAATCGACGGGCCACAATCAGGCGGGAATCTCCGAAGCGCTTTGCGCGAGGTAAGCCTGGTAATTGCGGTCGGTCGCGAGCAGGTGCGCATGCGTGCCTGCCGTGCCAACCGTCCCGCCATGAACGAAGAAGACCCGGTCGCATGCGGCGAGCGTGCCGGCGCGATGGGCGACGATGATCACGATTCGGTCGCGGGCGAGCGCAGTCAGCGTATTGAGCAGATCGGATTCCGAGGCTGGATCGAGCGGCGCGGCCGGTTCGTCGAGCACGATAATTTCGGGACGTCGAAGGAGGGCACGCGCGATTGCGATTCGCTGTTTCTGTCCAACGGATAGACGCGCGCCGCGGCGCCCGAGCATCGTCGCGTACCCGTCGGGAAGATGATCGATGAATTCCGCTGCACCAGCCATCGCGGCAGCCTCGCGAACGTCGGCATCCGAGGAGCTGTCGCTGCCGTAGCGGATATTGTCTTCGATCGAGGTCGAGAACAGCGACTCATTCTGAAATACAAATGCGACGCGCGCGCGAATCGTGTCGGGCGCTACTGCGCGCGAGTCGATTCCGTCGAAGGCGATCGTTCCCGCCGACGGTTCGATGAAGCGCGGGATCGAATGGATCAGCGTTGTCTTCCCGCACCCACTAGGCCCGGCTAGCGCGACCATCTCGCCCGTGCGCATCGACATCGTGACGCCGCTCAGCACAGTGGTTGCGCCGTAGCCGATCGCGACGCCGCTGAATTCCAGGCTGCTGATGCGCGCGCTGAGTCCGTCGCGAAGGCCGTCGGCCACCGGCTCTGCCAGGTTATCGAGCACGCTATGCACGCGCCTCAGTCCCGCGACTGACGCCTGCACCGACGCCCACGTACTGCCGATGATAGCCATCGGATTTGCGAGCATCCCGCCGTAGCCCGCGAGCAGCACGATGTCGCCGAGCGTCATCCGGCCCGCGACGACCTGCATCATCAGGTAGTAGAGGCAGTATCCGATCAGCACGCAGGTCACGGGCGCGAGCACGATCACGATTAGGAAAATGATCCCGAGCATGCGCAGTGTCGATCGGAACGACTGCCAGCTTGCGGCGTCGACGGCGGCCGTCTCGCGCGCCTCCTGGCCGAACGCCTTGATGAGTTGCACTTGCGCGACGCGCTCCTCGAACGCCGCCATCACCTCGCTGCCGCTTTCGCGCATCGACTGGCTCTGAGCGCGCAGTGCGCGTCCAAAGAAGGTGCTGCCGATTGCGACCACGGGCAGAAAGAGAATCGAGACGACGATGATGACGGGCTGATTGCTGAATTGAATCGAGAGCACGATGATCGCCATCACAAACATGAACACCGACATGATTGGTGCGAGCACGCCGCGATAAAATACCGGGCCGATCGACGCGCTGTCGTACATCACGCGGAAGACGGCGTCGCCGATTTTCTGATCGGCGTAGAGTGCGAGCGGCGATCGCAAGAATCGCTCGTAGATCGCGGTGCGCAGCGATTGATTCATCCGCTGCGTGAGTTCGATCGTGACGCGCGACTCGAGGTAGCCGAACAGGCCGTTCCACAGACTGCCACCGTCGTTGGCGTCGTTGGCGGTGATGCCCGCCTGGTCGAGCCCGCCGCTGTTCACGTTGGTGCCGAGCGATTGCGCCTCGCCATGGACCATCCCGATGAGAATCACCGTCACCACCAGAAACAATCGTGACTGCGACGAGCAGCGCGCTGCGGCTGGTGCCGACGATCGGAGTCAGAATTGCGCCGGGAACACCGGTCAGAGGATGGCCGTCGAGCACGTTGTCGATGACGATTTTCAGCGGCCACGGCGTCATCAGAAAAAAAGTCAGCGAGACGAACACCAGCGCACATTTGATCGCAACCAGCCGGCGATAGCGGCTGACGAACGGCCAGCTCTTGACCAGGATGAGCCACGACTCGCGCCACGTGAGCGGAGCGTGCTCGTCGGCGTAAAGAAGATTCGCGCGCGAGTCGCGCGGCTCAACCGCGTCAGGCATTGCTCACCTCGCGCACCGGCACGTCGTCGAGCGCCGATCCATCTGCCGCAACCAACTGCCCGGCCGCCAGATGGTACACCCGGTCCGCGCGTGACGCAGTCGTGCGGCGATGCGTCGCGAGAATCACCATGCGGTGTTGCGGCGCTTCGTTGACCCAATCGCGCAGGCCCCTCATCACAGCTTCTTCGGTCGCCACGTCGAGTGAGGAGGTCGGTTCGTCAAGCAGAAGGATCGGTGCGTCGCGCAGGATCGCGCGGGCGAGTCCGAGTCGTTGCGCCTGTCCGACCGACAGCTTCGATCCCTTCTCGCCGAGCATCGTGTCGAGACCGGCCGGGAGGGCGCGGATGAAGTCGCCGAGGCCGGCACGATGAATCGCCTGGCTAACCTCGAGCGTCGACGCGTTCGGCCGCCCGTACGCGACGTTGTCGCGAATGCTGGCGGTGAACAGCGGATTCTCTTGCAGCGCAACCGAAAGCATCCCGCGCCACGCCGTCAGATCGAAGCTGTCAATCGGTTCACCGTCGAGCAGAATCCGTCCCGCCGTCGGATCGAAGAATCTCACGATCAGCGAAATGATCGTGCTCTTGCCCGATCCGCTGGGGCCGGCGATCGCGGTGATTTCGCCGGCGCGAGCCTCGAGATTCACCCCGGCAAGGACGGGCATGCGCGGGTCGTAGCCGAAAGTCACGTCCTCGAACGCGATACTTGCGGCGGCCGTTGGCGGGATCGCTTGTCCGCTACTGACGCTTTGCTCCGGCGTTTGTCCAAGCATCTCGAGCACGCGCGAGATTGCGACGACCACGTCCTGCATGCTGCCCCACTGGTCGGTGACATTTCTCGTGCGCCTGCTGACGTTGGCGACTACCCACAGCACCGCCTGAAACACTCCCAGGGAAACCGCCACATGTCCGAGACCCGCGGTTCCACCCTGCATCACCTCCATCGCTCCGACGTACATGGCCGCCACGTAAGCAAGGCCGCGAACTGTGTTCGTCATCACTCGGTATCGCGCGAGCATCAGGCGCGCACGCCGGCCGGCGAGGAATGCGTCCCAGTTCTCGCGCGCGTAATTCTCCGCCTCGCGAGCCTCGCTGCCGAAAGCTTTGACGGTTCTGATCGACGCGAGCGTCTCCTCGATCCTCGTGGTTGCGAGCGCAGTGGCTTCACGCTCTCCGATGAAAGCGGCGCGCAGCGAATTGGCGTAGATCCACGCCAGGATGAAATTCGCGGGCATCAGCAGCACTACAATCAGCGCCATCGGGGTGTCGAACCAGAGGAGGTAGAGAATCGAACCGATCGCGGCGGGAAAGAATATCACCGGCTGAACGATCAAGCCGTCGATCACGTTGGGAATCGCGGCGGAGTCCTGGAACATCCGGAAAATCGCGTCGCCGATTTTCTCCTCGGAATGAAAACGAACGCTCAGCTCCTGCATCCGGGTGTAGAGATTGACGCGGAACAGATTGCTGATCCGCTGCAGAATCCAGATCGCGTAGCCGAAGATGGATCCGACAACGATCAGCCCGACCACCGACGCGATTCCGCCGACGATGCACGCGTGAATCAGAACGGTGCGCCGATCGGCATGCAACGGCACCCGAAGCAGCCACGCTTCCCCGGGTTTCAACGCGCCGCCGTGCCCGACGACATCGAAGAAAACGCGCATCAGCGTGAGTCCAACGAGTCCCCCGATCAGCGCAGGCAAAGTCAGGAGGAACAGGTACACGAGATGACGGCGGTAGGGGCGGATGAACGGCCAGACGCGCGCGAGCAGCCGGAACACGTCGCGCGAACGCAGCCGGCGAGCGTCGGGAAATGCCAACTCGCCGGAAGCGGGGGGCGCGGTGATAGTCGGTTCAGGGTTCAATCGAATTGCAGCGGCTCACTTTCCGGGAGCGGCGCCCGCTGCAGCCAGTATGCGATCTTCAAGCAGGAATTTCGACGTGCAATCGACGCTGCTTTGGTTGCCGCCGAGCGCATAACGCCCGTGAAAATCCGCCGACACCGAGGCGAGCGTCGAGCGGGGGCTCGTCTTCTCGAGCTTGACGGTCACCGTCACCGTGCCGTCTTGCAACTTGTAGATCATCTGAACCGGGCCGGCCTCGCAGAAAGCCCAGTTGCGCCACGTCACGTCGTCGTTACTGGTTTGCCTGGCGACGAGAGTGCGGGTTCGCTCGTCGGCGCTGACGAGTTGGAAAGTGCTGAGCGACGAGTCGGTAAAATATCGCTTCAAGCTGGCGAAGACTTCTCCTGCAGGTTTGTGAATTTCCTGCATCCGCGGAACGACCCGCGGCGATTCGATTGCGAAGGCGGGGCTCAGGACGGAAATCGAGGCGAACAGTATGATCGACGCGATGACGGGTTTCATGACTCCTCCGTGAAGGTTGTGAGGTTGTGAGTCCTTGGAAGATCATAACGGCCCGCGAAACGGCGCGTAAAGGGGCGTGGTCCGTGCACGCCGTTTGATGGTACCTTCGCCGCGGGAAAGGAAAAGGAGACGCTATGCCCGCGCTGATCTTCGAAAAACGGAATCACATCGCCTATCTCACAATGAACCGGCCCGAGGTTCACAACTCGTTGAACCCCGAGATGCTCGTCAGCCTCGCGGCGGCGTGGAAGGAAGTCGAGGCCGACGACGCGATCCGCGCGACGATCGTGACGGGTGCGGGCAAGGTGGCGTTCTCGGCGGGCGCCGATCTCGGCAAGTTGATTCCGCTGTTCACCGGCGCGCGCAAGCCGGAGGACGAATGGGACAGCAAGCTGCTCGCGGACAGGAAGATCGGCGACATCGCGTTGCTGCGCGGCTACGACATGGACAAGCCGGTGATTTCGGCGGTCAACGGATTTTGCATCGCCGGCGGGATGGAATTCATCCAGGGCACCGATCTTCGAGTCGCGTCGGAGAACGCCAGCTTCGGTTTGCAGGAAGTTAAGTGGGCGATCATTCCGGCGGCAGGATCGCTGGCGCGGCTGCAACGCCAGATTCCGTACTGCAAGGCGATGGAGATCCTGCTGACCGGGAATCGGATCGATGCACAAGAGGCGTGGCGCCTCGGACTCGTGAACTATGTCGTGCCGCAGGAGAAATTGATCGCCAAGGCGGAGGAACTCGCGACAACCATCGCGCAAAACGGTCCGCTGGCAGTGCGCAAGATCAAAGAGGCGGTGCGCCGAACGTCAGGGCGTCCGTACGAAGAGGCGTTCAAAATAGAAAACGAAATCGCGCGCGAAGTAATGAAGTCCGAAGACGCGAAGGAAGGCCCCCGCTCCTTCATGGAAAAGCGAAAGCCCAACTACAAGGGAAGGTAGCCCTCAAGCACCTGCCAGTGCACGCATCGTGTTCGGATAGTCGCGCGCTGTCGTGGCGGCCGGGCCGATCGGAAAGACCACGGGATGCGTGACGCCGGCCGCGCGGAATCGCGCGACGAAATCGCGCCCGGCTTTAGCGTTACCGAACACCGCTATCTTGCGGCACGATGCCTCCGAGATGGCTCTGGGAGCCTCGTCGCGCTTGCCTTCCTTCCACAGACGCCGCACCTCGTCGAACTCGGCCGCCAGTCCGTAGCGCGCGAACATCTTGTTGTAACTGTCCACGAACGCGTACCCGGCGAGCTCGCGACGGAACGAATCGACGGCTTTGTCTTCCTCCTCGGTGATGCACATCCGGATGTAGATCCCGACGTCCACCGCGGACGGATCGCGCCCCGCGGCTTTGGCGCCCTCAGCTATGTGCTGCACCATTGGCGCGATTGCCTCAGGCGGCGAGTAGTTCATCAGCACGCCGTCGGCAACTTCGCCGGCGAGTCGGAGCATCGGAGCGTTTAGGCCCGCGAGATAAATCTTCGGCGGATGCGGCGCCGTGATGCGCATGCTCAGCTTGAAGTCGGACTTGTACACTTCGCCCTGGAACTTCGAGCGGCCTTCGGTGAACAGCTGTCTCATAATCGTGACGCACTCGCGCATCGCGGTGACCGGCTTGCGATACGACGCGCCGTGCCATCGCTCGACGATGATCGGGCTCGATACGCCGAGACCCGCAATCGCACGACCGCCGGACAGTTCGTTGATCGTCAGGAAACCCATCGCCATCGCGCCCGGCGTCCGAATCTGAATAGGGATGACTCCGGTGGACAGTTCTGCTTTGCGCGTATTGAGCGCGAGCGCAGCGAGACTGACGAACGCATCAGGCCCGCTGACCTCCGCAATCCACAATGACGTGTAGCCGAGGTCCTCGGCCTCGCGGATGAGCGCGAGGCGCGCGGCGAGTGCGTCAGCACCGACGCCGACGTTAGTCTGAAGTCCGAGCTTTTGGTTTGAAGGCATCTGAGTTCCGTGCGAAGTTTTGATTTGCGCAGATTGTGCGGCTATTCGATTATGGCTGCAAGCATAGTTTACGCAGGAGTGCTGAGCGATGGCTTACTTCGATTCCAATGGAGTGCAGATTTACTTTGAGGAACATGGCAAAGGCGAGCCGGTCGTGCTGGTGCATGGCTTCGCGTCGCGCGCGGATCACAACTGGGGCGCGATGAATTGGTTCACTACGCTCGCGGCGCATTACCGCGTAATCGCGCTCGATTGCCGCGGTCACGGCAAGAGCGGCAAGCCGCACGACTCGGCGGCATACACTGGCGAGACGATGGGCGACGACGTGATCCGCCTGATGGATCACCTGGGGATCAAACGCACGTTGATCATGGGCTACTCGATGGGCGGGCGAATTGTGACGGGGCTGCTGATGTTGCATCCGGATCGTCTGCGCGCGGCGGTTCTCGGCGGAATCGGCGCTGCGTCTGCATCAGCGCCATCGTTCAGCCGCCAACCGATCGTCGACGCTTTGCTCGCGGACAATATTTCGGCGGTGAAGGATCAGCGCGCGCGGGAGTTTCGTCAATTCGCAGAGGCGACCGGCAACGACTTGAAAGCTTTGGCGGCCGTCATGGCGTCGAATCGGGAGGATTTCACCGCGGAGAAAATTGCGGCGCAAAAAATTCGGGTGCCTGTCATGATCGTGATCGGCACGAAAGATCTCCTCGTTGGAAATCCGAAGCTGCTGCACGATTCAATTCCCGGGAGCAAGCTGGTGATGCTCGAAGGTCACGATCACTTGAGCGCGCCGAGCGACAAGCATTACAAGGAAGCGGTCCTGGAATTCTTCAAGTCCGCGCCGGCCTGATAGAAAGTTCCCAACGAGTTCCCGGCTAGCCGACGCCGATTCCCAGATCGGTGATGAAGCTCCAGTGATGCTCGTCGCTGGAGGCGTAGTTCTGGAGCTTTAATTTTATCGTCAGCCGGTAATCGCCGCTGCCGGAGAGCGCGTCCACCGGAGGATTCTCGTACCAGATACTTTTCTTGCACACCTCGAGCAACATTTTATCGATTTTCGCTTTGCCCGAGTGTTGCTCGAGAATTAGCTCGGTCAGTTTGCCGTTCTTGTCCATGATCGCCGTGATGATAACGGCCCTGAGGTCGGTGGGCAGCTTGGTCCGCGCAATTTCCTCGGAGCGCTCAGCCTCGATCAGTCGTGCGTAAATGTGGTCGAGAATCGTTCCAGAAAAAGTGCCGAACTTTGCCGCCTTGGCGTTGAGCAGACGCACCGTGCCGGGATTGGCCTCGTTGCCTACTGTGCGCGAGATGCCGGGGTCGGCCTCGTAGGTGCGCGGTCCGGACGTTACCGGGCCCGTGTCCTCAAGCAGCGCATCGCCCCGCGCCGGCGCCGCATTGACCGCGGCCAACGGATTGATGGGCATGTCAGAGACCGAAGATAAATCGCTCAACAGCTTCGGCTGCGAGCCGGCATCGGGGGCAGGGGGCGGCGGCTTTTCATCCGCGGCGCATCCAGCGGCGAAGATCGTGAGCGCTAAGACCGCCGTTGTGAAAAACCTGTTCCATCGTGCACGACTCATTTTGATTTTTCCCGCTGACTGCTCTTGTCCGAATCTAAAGCTGCGATTGCCGGACGCGCATCATTGTAGTCGGCGACGAATGCGTCGAACAGTTCCTCACCGAATGCCCGTTCCTCCGAGCGAACCTGCTCATTGTGTTCTTTCGCGATCGCGTCGCCGATTCGCGCGAGCAACTCGAGCGTCGGCGAATAGTTGAGCTTGGCGGTAAAGCCGCCCGCGAATTGATACGTGCCGTTGGCAAGCACGCGCGAGCTGAGCTTCGAATTCAAACCGCCATCCCCGGTCGCCAGCACCCGCAGAAAATCGCCGGCCACCAGGTCCATCACCTGATGAACCCCCGGCGGCGCGACGAGTTGCGGCACCGTGTTCATGCGATTGACGAAGGTGCAGGTGCCTGGGTCGCGCCGGTAGTCAGTCGTGAATCCGATGTTGGCGAGGCCGAAATTCATCTTGAGACTCGTGATCAGACCCGAGACGACCGTGCGATAACTGCCGCGCGAAATTTCGTCGAGCGCGATACTGTCGCCCGCCGGTTGCATCGCGGCGTTGAACGGCGTGAGCAGGCCGTCGCGGAGCATTATCGTGAAGTGGATGTGGCCGTGGTCGAACGCCTCGCGCATCCAGTAATTGCCGTGCGTATCGATTATGTCGGATTTCGCGATCACTGCGGGCACGACCTTGCGATAGAAATCGTAGAGCAGCGGATATTTTTTCAACGCGTCGAGGCGAACTTCCATATCGACGTTGAAGAGCACGATCGGACCCGCGGGCGAATTGAATTCGTCGAGCAGATTGTTGAATTTGAAATAGTGATCGAACTTCGCCGCCAGATGCGGCATCTCGCGATGGAACCGGTCCAGTCGCGGCGCTGTCGTGATGGTTGAATTTGCCCGGCGCGGAATCCCATGGTGGTTTCAGGTCGCCGTGAAACTCGCGCAGCGTGTCGGCCAACATATCGACCAGCGCGCCGAGGCCGTAGGTATCGATCATCAGCTCGCCGCCGAGTGTGCCGGTGACGCTCGAAACGTTGCCGGGAGTGGAATCAGCCGGAGGCTTGAGCGCCGAAGACGCCCTGAGAATCGCGCCGGTTCCTCGGGACTGCGCCACTGCTTCATCAGTGTGTAGAGATAGTCAGCGTCGTCCGGTTGTCCTGCGACGCAAATCTGATGCGTGCCGTCGGGCTTGTCGCGCCACGGAATTTCCGGCTTCGAGTAGAGCGCGGCGGCGCGAATCAATCGTCGATTGCCGCGGCGGCATCAGATCGACGACGTGCTGTAGCGACGAACCGAGCATGGGATGGAACGAGAGTTTGCGCTGGAACGCGAGTTGGCGGTCGAAGATCGCGATTGCCCGCGACGCACGCGCAGGACCCGGTGGCGCGAGATATACGATTGGCGCGAAGAAGAGGTCGGCTATCGGGCGCGAATCCGGCATTTGACGCGGTGGGCGCTGGCGCAGATTTCGGAGGCGCAGAGGCGGCGTAGCTGGTAATCGCGCAAATCGTGATTATTATTGCTGCCAACGAGGTGGCGATAGCGATACGGAAAAGCCGAAAAGGCTGTCGCTAATGGGCGAATTGTGTGAGATACCTTGCGATGGTATCCTGCACTACAATAGGTAAAAGAGTCCGGGAAATTAAAATGAAAACTGGAATCCATCCTGAATACCGCCGCTGCACCGTAGTTTGTGCCTGCGGCAACACCTTCGAAACGCGCTCGACGCTCAAAGAGCTTCACGTCGAGGTCTGCTCGAAGTGCCATCCCTTTTACACTGGCACCCAGCGCCTGGTCGATACCGCGGGGCGCGTCGAGCGGTTCAATCGCAAGTACGGCATCAAGAAGCCGGCCGAGAAGACGGCGGAAACCGCCGCCGAGAAGTAGCATAGCAACTCCCGCCGCCTGCGGTGCCCGATGCACCCGGGTGCGCGGGGGAGAATCCATCGGCACGGCCATCGCGGCCGCGCCGTTCTTTTCTTTTTCAGGAAAGTGCTTCTCGGCGATCGTGAAGGGACGATGATCGTGAAGGGCGATGCTCGATAAGGCAAGCGCAATAGAAGAGCGGGTCGCGGAACTCGAGCGCAAGCTCAGCGATCCAGCCACGCTCGGCAATCAGCGCGAATACGCGCGGCTGGCCAAGGAGCGTTCGCAGCTTTCCGAGGCGGCGCAATGCGCGCGCGAGTATATTCGCATCGCCGACGAAATCGCGGGACACAAATCTATCCTCGACGGCAATGACGCCGACTTGCGCGAGCTGGCCAAGGCCGAGATGCCGACGCTGCAGAAAAATCTCGACGCGGTCGAAGAGAAGCTCAAAGAGCTGCTCACGCCGCGCGATCCCAACGACGAAAAGAACGTTATTTTAGAAATACGTGCCGGCACTGGTGGGGAAGAGGCGTCGTTGTTTGCCGGCGACCTGCTACCGGATGTACACGCGCTACGCCGAACGCCACGGCTTCAAGCTCGAAACGCTCAGCATGAGCGACACCGGGCTCGGCGGAATCAAGGAAGTGATCGCGCTGGTGACCGGACGCGGCGCATACTCGCGGCTGAAGTACGAAGGCGGCGTGCATCGCGTGCAGCGGGTGCCGGAGACCGAAGGCTCGGGACGCATCCACACCTCGGCGGTCACCGTCGCGGTGATGCCGGAGGCGGACGAAGTCGAAGTCAATATCAACGAGGCGAAGGACCTGCGGATCGACGTGATGCGCGCGTCGGGGCCGGGCGGGCAGAGCGTCAACACCACCGACTCGGCGGTGCGAATCACGCACATCCCGAGCGGGATGGTGATAATCCAGCGCGACGAAAAATCGCAGCACAAGAACAAGGCGAAGGCGCTGAAGATCCTGCGCGCGCGGCTGCTCGAGCAGGCGCAGTCGGAGCAGCAGGCGAAAATCGCGCAGACGCGGAAATCGATGGTCGGGACGGGCGACCGCTCGGAGCGCATCCGCACTTACAATTTTCCGCAATCGCGCGTGACCGACCATCGCGTCAACGTGACGATTCATCAGCTCGACAATTTTCTCGACGGCGCAATCGATCCGGTTATCGATGCGCTCGCGGCGTACGATCGCGAGCAGTCGCTCAGCGCGTGAGCGCGCGCCATGAGCGATGCGGACGCGCGGCGCGCGTTGGAGGTGATCGATACCAGCCGTCACGCAAGCTGGCGACCGCCGGTATCGAATCGTCGCGACTCGACGCGGAACTCCTGCTTGCCGCGGCGGCGGGCGTGACCCGCGAAGCCGCCATCACCGGCTCGCTCGATCTCTCGCCAGAAATCCTGAACAAATTCGACGCGACTGATCGCGCGGCGCGAAAAGCGCGAGCCGATCGCGTACATCGTCGGCCACAAGGAATTCTACTCGCTCGATTTCGAAGTGACGCCCGCGGTGCTGATTCCGCGGCCGGAGACAGAGTTCGTAGTCACCGCGGCGCTGGAGTGTATTGCAGGTAAAGCCAATGCGCGCGTGCTTGGACATCGGCACCGGGTCAGGCGCGATTGCGATCGCGATTGCCGTCAACGCACCGCAGGCACGCGTCACGGCGCTGGATATTTCCGCCGACGCGCTCGCGGTGGCGTCGCGCAACGCTCGGCGTCATCGGGTCGAGGATCGCGTGACGCTTCGGCGCGCCGACTGCTTCGATGTTCTTGACGGGGACCCGCGCTTGGAACTTTCGACCTGATAGTCTCGAATCCGCCTTACCTGGATGATGCGGAAATTGCCGCTCTCGAACCTGACGTGCGCGGCTACGAGCCGCGCGTTGCGCTGAGTGCGGGGTCGGTCTGGCCTCGACATTTTGCGAAGAATCGCGGCGGGAGCGCCGCGCGCATCTTGCGAGCGATGGCGAGCTGATCGTGGAAGTGGGCGCGGGCCAGGCGCCAGCGGTCGCGAAACTCATCGAGGAAGCGGGCTTGCGCGTCGTCACTGTGATAAACGATTTCGCGGGACATCCGCGCGTCGTTCGCGCTCGAAAGTGAAAGGCGGTAGCTAGCGGTGAGAAATGGAAAAAATGATTATTCATGGCGGCGCTCCGCTGCGCGGCACCGTCACGCTAAGCGGCAGCAAGAACGCCGCGCTGCCGATCATGATGGCGTCGCTGCTGACCTCCGAGCCGCTCCAGCTCACCAACGTGCCGCGGCTTCGCGACGTGAAAACTGCGATGGAGTTGCTGATCCAACTCGGCGTCGCAGCGCGCTGGACCGACGACCATCGCGTCGAGCTTCACGCCGCCAACGTTACTTCGCACGAAGCATCGTACGAGCTGGTCAAGACCATGCGCGCATCGTTCGTCGTGCTCGGTCCGCTGCTGGCGCGGACGGGACGCGCGCGCGTCTCGACTCCGGGTGGATGCGCGATCGGTGCGCGTCCCGTGAATTTGCACATCGCCGGGATTCGCGCGCTCGGCAGCAAGATCCAGTTTCGTCACGGCTACGTCGAAGCGCACGCCGAGAAGCTGACGGGCGGGCGCATCTGGCTCGATTCTCCGTCGGTCGGCGCAACCGAGAATATTCTGATGGCTGCGGTCACGGCTCGCGGCCGCACGGTGATCGAAAACGCTGCGCGCGAGCCCGAGGTGCAGGACCTCGCGCGACTGCTGATTGCGATGGGCGCGAAGATCAGCGGCACCGGCACGCACGTGATCGAAATCGAAGGCGTCGATCGGCTGCATGGCGCGGAGCACGAAGTAATACCCGACCGAATCGAGGCCGGCTCGATGATGGCGGCGGCTGCGATCACCGGCGGCGACGTGACGATTACGAACGCGCCGATCGAGCATCTCGACGCGGTCACGACCAAGCTGCGCGAGTCGGGCGTTACCGTCGAGGCAGGATACAAGGGTGTCCGCATCGCGCGGAACAACGGACTTAAGCCGGTCGAGCTGCGCACGCTGCCGTATCCCGGGTTTCCGACCGATCTGCAGGCGCAGATGATGGCGATGCTGACGCAGGCCGACGGCACTCGCGTGATCACCGAGACGATTTTCGAAAATCGATTCATGCACGCGCAGGAACTGGCGCGAATGGGCGCCGACATCCTGATGAAAGGTGCTACCGCCGTAGTGCGTGGGCCGTCGAAACTGAGCGGCGCGCCGGTGATGGCGACCGATCTGCGCGCCAGCATGGGATTGATTATCGCGGGGCTGGCCGCGGAACATACCACCGAGCTCAGCCGCATCTATCATCTGGATCGCGGGTACGAGGCGCTCGACGCAAAGCTCTCGGGTCTGGGCGCGCGAATCGAGCGAGCGCCGGAATAATGAAGCCGCGCGTCCTTAAGTCCCAGACTCCCGAGTTTCGAAAATTTCTCGCTGCGATCCTCGCGCGACGGGGTGGCGACACCGCCGGCATCGACAGCGCGGTGTCGAAGATCATTGCCGACGTGCGCAAGCGCGGCGATCGCGCGCTGATCGATCTCACCGCAAAATTCGATCGCGTGAAGCTCACTGCCGCGACACTTCGCGTGACGCCCGCCGAACGGCATTCCGCGCTCAATCGTATTCCCGCCGAGGATCGCCGCGCGCTGGAGCTGGCGGCCGAACGAATCGCCGAATTCCATCGCCGCACGATGGAGAAGTCGTTCATCTATCGCGACAAGTCCGGGATGCGCCTCGGACAGATGGTGCAGCCGATGAGCCGCGTCGGAATTTACGTTCCGGGCGGCCTCGGCGCGTATCCATCGTCGGTGCTGATGAACGCGATTCCCGCCAAGGTCGCCGGCGTTGCCGAAATCGTGATGGTCTCGCCGCCGTCGTCGGAGGGTGAGCGGCTCGCCGTGCTGGCGGCCGCCGAAATCGCGGGCGTCGATGAATTCTACCGCGTCGGTGGAGCGCATGCGGTCGCAGCGCTCGCGTACGGCACCGAGAGCATCACGCCGGTGGACAAGATCGTCGGACCCGGCAACGCCTACGTGCAGGCCGCCAAGCGGATGGTCTACGGCGTCACCGATATCGACAAGATGGCGGGGCCGAGCGAGGTACTGGTGATCGCCGACGACCGCGCGCATCCGGAATGGATCGCCGCCGACCTGATCGCGCAGGCCGAGCATGGTTCCGGCGACGAAGCGGCCGTCCTGCTGACGACGTCGGCAAATGTCGCAAATCGTGTCGCCGAGGCGATTGAAATTGCGCTGAAGACTCTGCCGCGCGCGCGCCAGGTCGAGGCTGCACTGATCAAGCGGGGCGCGATGGTCGTTGTCGGCGACCTCAACGAGGCCTTCGATCTCGCCAACGAGATCGGCCCCGAGCATCTCGAGCTCGACGTGCGCAATCCGTCGCGATGGCTGCCCAAGGTCAAAGCCGCGGGCGCGGTTTTTCTCGGTCCGCTGACGCCGGCGCCGCTCGGCGACTACCTTGCTGGTCCGAATCATGTCCTGCCGACCGGCGGCGCCGCCCGATTTGCGTCGCCGCTGGGTGCATACGATTTCCTGAAGCGAACCAGTATAATCGAGGCGTCGACGGGCGCGATTGCGGCGCTTGGACCGACGGTCGCGCACCTGGCGCGGATGGAAGGGTTCGAGGGTCACGCGCGCGCGATGGAATTGCGAGGCAGGGGCGATCCCCGCACCGCGGCATTAAGAAGAATGCAAAACAAACGCAAAATATTACGAAGCGAAGCTAAGGCCGCGAGTCCCGGTCGCGCGACTGGCGCCGGCCAAGGCCAAGCGCAGCGCCGAGGTCGAGCGCAAGACCCGCGAGACTTCCGTGACGGTCGCGCTCAAGCTCGACGGCGCCGGCCGCGGCGAAGCGAAGACCGGAGTGCCGTTCCTCGATCACATGCTCGAGAGCTTCGCGCGCCACGGATTCTTCGATCTCAAGGTCGAGGCCAGTGGCGATTTGCATATAGATGACCATCACACGGTCGAAGATGTCGGGATGGTCGTGGGGCGAGCGTTTCGACAGGCGCTCGGCGATCGCGCAGGAATCAAGCGCTTCGGTGAGGCGACCGTGCCGCTCGACGAGGCCGTCTGCACCGCGATTGTCGATATCAGCGGACGCGCGTATCTCGGCTACAACGTCCCGATCAGCCAGGAGCGGGTCGGCAACTTCCAGACCGAGCTGGTGCACGATTTCATGAAAGCGCTGACCGACGAAGTCGGCATGAACCTGCATCTCAACCTGGTGAGCGGCCGCAATCCGCATCACATTATCGAGGCGACCTTCAAGGCGTTGGCGCGCGCGATGGACCATGCGACGGCTCGCGAGCCGCGGCTCTCAGGCGCGCTGTCGACCAAGGGCACGCTCAGCAGCTAAATCGCCGGTTAGAATAGTTCGCTTGTTCGAGAAATTCACCGTCATTCCCGCCATTGACCTGAAGGACGGCCAGGTCGTGCGCCTGCTCCACGGCGACATGAACCGATCCACCGTCTACGGCGCGAATCCCGGCGAGACCGCGCGCCGTTTCGAGGAGGCCGGCGCGGAACTTATCCACATCGTAGACCTCGATGGCGCGATCGCCGGCGCGCCGCGAAATATCGAGGCGATCGCGCGGATTCGAGCAGCGGTGAAATGCGCCATCGACGTGAGCGGCGGACTGCGCACAATCGAGGCGGTCCGCGCGGCGTTCGCGAGCGGCGCCGACCGCGTCTCGATTGGTTCGGCCGCGCTCTTGAATCCAGAACTCGTCCGCCACGCTTGCGAGGAGTTTCCCGGGAAAATTTTCGGTTCGATCGATGTTCGCGACGGCGATGCTTGCAGTCAAAGGATGGGTCGAGACCAGCCAGCTAACGGTCGCCGACGCGGCACAGCGGTTCCGCAATGCGGGTGTCGCCGCGGCAATCGTGACGGACATCGCTCGCGATGGCGCTCAGGTGGGCGTCGACTCGGCTCACATCGAAGAAATCGCCCGGAATGTTCGCATCCCGGTGATTGCGTCAGGTGGGGTCACGAGTCTCGAAGACATCCGTGCTCTCCGCAGCCGATTTCAAGCCGGCGTAGTGGGAGTAATCGTCGGGCGAGCACTGTACGAAGGAAATTTCAGCTTGATCGACGCATTGGCAGCTGCTGCAGAATAACGACTATTTAGTCGCCATAGCTGCTTTATAGTTTCTCATCCTTCTCTTATATTCTTCTTAGTGGTTGGCTTGGTGCCTTTCCCTCATTCTGAAGGGCGTGCCACCTGTTACATACTTCATAGCGCAGCAATACGCGTCTTAGCGCATTGTCAATCGGAATTGCAGGCGCAAGTCTCACTTGACATACGACCGGCGCATTGTAGAGAATGCCGAAGCTGGGTAAAGACATGATTTCATTGTCTCGACCAAGCATAACTAATCAAGAGCAAATATCGTCCGAGATTGGATAGTAGTTGTGGAGTTGGATAGAGGTAGCAGTTTATACCTTGTGGATAAGCTTTCCCTACAATCAGTAATGTAGTCGCAAGGCGCGGGAATAAATCGGTTCCCGCGTGTGGTTGTTCGAAACACACTAACGGACCGGAGGGACACGGACATGGACATCGTAAGGAAATTGTATGCAAAGGCAGACGGGTTTGCGCGTGGACAGACAATGGCTGAGTACGCCCTGATTCTCGCGGCGGTTGCAGTCGTTGTTTTCGTCGGCTACCAGACCATGGGGACGACGATCACCACATTGCTGAGCAGCGTGGACGGCAAACTCTAATCGAGACGATTGACTAAGCACCGGCGGGATCCTTGATCCCGCCGGTTAAACCAAACTTTCTAAAGAGTAGCGCGAAGGGGAGGCGGTCATTTTATAGACCGCCACAAACAAATGATTACGAAGCTATATTTGAAGGCTAATGATTTTGCCCGCGGCCAGACCATGGCTGAGTATGCGCTGATTCTCGCCGCGGTCGCGATTGTGGTGTTCGTCGGCTACCAGACCATGGGGACGACGATCACCACCTTGCTGAGCAGCGTCGACGGCAGCCTCTAAGCCCCGGAAGAGATCTCGCTGAATTGTAACCGGTCAGGTTGCGTCACTAAAAGGACGCAACCTGACCTCTGGATTTGCGCACCATCGCGGTAGGCGTCCGTTGAACACTGCCAGCAGATTGTCCACCGCGATTGCGGCCATGCTCGCGCGCGTGGCAATGCTCGCGCTGCCGATGTGCGGAGTGATCACAACATTGTCGAATCGCAGCAGTTGATCACGACGCGTGATCGGTTCTGGATCCGTCACGTCCAACCCCGCGCCAGCCAATCGTCCCGACTTCAGCGCCGCAACCATCGCAGTCTGATCGACGACCCCGCCGCGCGCGGTATTGACTAAAATCGCACCTGGCTTCATCAGCGCGAACTCGCGCGCCCCGATCATGTGACGCGTCTTTGGCGTCAGCGGCACGTGAATCGACACGTAGTCCGATTGGGCCAATAACCGCGGCAGACTGACGGCGATTGCGCTCGGGCGAGTTCCTGTCTCGCTTGCTCGACGAATGCTTGAGATAGAGCACCCGCATCCCGAATCCCATCGCGCGGCGCGCCATCGCTTGGCCAATCGCACCGAATCCGATTAGCCCGAGCGTGCTCGAATGCACGTCGCGCCCGAGCATCGTCATCGGTCCCCACGTCCGCCACTTGCCCGCGCGCACATGACGATCGGCCTCGGCGATTCGCCGCGCAGTCGCCATCAGCAAGCCGAACGCAAGATCCGCGGTCGCGTCAGTCAGCACGCCGGGAGTGTGGCCGACGGCGATCCCCGCGCGGGTCGCGGCCTCGAGATCGATATTGTCCACGCCGACGCGCCAGATTGCTGATGACGCGAAGCCGCGGTGCGCCCGCGATCACGCTCGCGTCGATCTTGTCGGTGACCATCGAGAGTACCGCATCGGCATTCGCCAGCGCTGATCGCAGTGCCGATCGCAGGCGGTGGCATCTCTTCATCCCAGACCGAAAACTCTAGCCGCGTTGCGTCAAGCGCATCAGCGGAGCAGGGTCGATCTCGCGGGTGACGAAGACTGTTTTGCGTATTCGCAGCTGACGCGGCATGCGGCGAATCTCCCGATGGTTCAAATAGTTCCTTGGCTCTGCTATACGCGACAAGCGTGGCTGACTCCATCGTTTCATCGATAATTTCGTCTGCTCGTTCGAGCGGACGGACGGTTCTCACGGAAATCGAGAGCAAGCGAATTCTGCATTCGCTCGGCCTGCCGGTCGTCGTGCCGGAAGTCGCTGCGACCGCTGACGACGCGGTGCGGGCGGCGTCGCGAATCGGATATCCGGTGGTGCTGAAAGTGCTGTCGCCGGACGTGAGTCACAAGAGCGACGTCGGCGGCGTCGAGTTGAATCTCGACGATGAAGCAGCGGTGCGCGACGCGTTCGATCGAATTCGCGCGAATCTCGCCGCCAAAGCCCGCGACGCGCACTTCGAAGGCGTCGCCGTACAGCCGATGGCGAAGCAAGGCGTTGAGCTGATCGCGGGAACGTTCCGCGACGATCGATTCGGCGCGATGGTGATGGTTGGGCTCGGCGGCGTGTTCGTCGAAGTGATGAAGGATACGGCCCTCGCGCTGGCGCCGATTGGCGGGAGCGAAGCATCTGCAATGCTCGCGCGGCTACGCGGCAGCCAGATTCTGCGCGGCGTCCGCGGACAGCCGGGCGTCGATATCGACGCGATCGTCTCGCTCCTCGAAACCGTCTCCGGAATCGCGGCGACGCATCCGGATATTGCCGAGATGGATCTCAACCCGGTCGTCGCGTACAACGACGGCCTCGCGATCCTCGATGCGCGAATCGTACTGGCGGCAGAGTCGGGCAGGGTGCCGCAGCCGGACCCGCATCGCGCGGCGCGGCTTAAAAATCTCGAGCGCGCGTTCAACCCACGCACCGTCGTCGTCATCGGCGACAAGCGGATGGGTGGATACATGTGGCTGCGCGCGATGGCGCAGCTGAAGGGCAAACTCTACTCGGTGCAGATCGATCCCAACGAGATTCCCGGAATCGAAGCGATGGGCGTCGAGAACCGCAAGAGCCTGTCCGAGATCACCGAGCCGATCGACTACGCAGTCAGCGCCGTTCCGCGGCAAATCGCGCCGCGAATTTTAAAGGATTGCATCGCCAATCACGTCGGCTCGATCGGATTTTTCACGTCAGGATTTTCAGAGACGTCGGAGGAGCTTGGAATCCGCCTCGAAGCCGAGCTGCGCGACCTCGCGATCAATTCCGAAATCGCGCTGGTCGGTCCCAATTGCATGGGCCTGTACAGTCCCGGCGCCGGCTTGCGCAATTTTCCCGAAGAAAAAGTCGGAGAGGCGGGCGACGTCTGCTTCATCTCGCAGAGCGGCACGCACACGATTAACTTTTGTCTGCAGGCGCCCAGCCACGGCATCAAGGTGAACAAGGCGGCGTCCATCGGCAACGTGCTGATTCTCGAGGCCGCCGACTACATCGATCTGATGGCGGCCGACCCCGCCACCCGCGTGATCGGGATGTACATCGAAGGCGTGCGCGACGGGCGGCGTTTCTTCGACAGCGTCCGACACGCCGCTGAGCGCCATCCCGTCGTCATCTGGAAGGGCGGTGTGACCGAGGCGGGCGCGCGCGCGACGTTCTCGCATACCGGATCGCTCGCGACAGTCGGAGGCGATCTGGCGCACAGTAGTGCGGCAGAGTGGCGCGGTCGAAGTGTCGAGCCTCGACGCGATGCTCGACGCGGTCGAACTGTTCGCGCGCGCCAAGCGTATCGGCGGCAAGCGGATGGGTCTGGTCGCGATGACCGGTGGGCAGTCCGTGGTGATCACCGACACGTTCGCGACGGCCGGACTCGAGATTCCCGCGCTGTCGGACTCCTCGTACGACGAACTGAAGACGTTCTTCAACGTAATCGGCGGCAGCTATCGCAATCCGCTCGACGCCGGCGGCACCATCGGCGCCGGTCATCATCAGGGCAATCTCGATCGCATCCTCGAGATTCTCGAACGCGATCCCGTCATCGACGCAATCGTGCTCGAAGTCGGCACGGGCCTGCGCGCCGCGCGATGGGCGTCGCATGAAGACGAAATCACCGGCCTGCTCGACAAGCTCGCGGATTTTGCCAACCGCTCGACGAAGCCGTTCGCAATCGTGATGCATCCGGCGCACGTCGAGGCGATCGTCGCGCACGGCAAGGAGTTGGCGCGCGCGCGCGGACTGGTGGTGTTCGACAGTTTCGAGCGCGCCGCCGCCGCATTTCGCACTGCGTCGGACTATTGGGCAAATCGCGCACGGCTCGGCAATTAAACTCAAGTGCGACAGAGGTTCTGAAGATGGACCGGCTTTTATCCGAACGCGCTCGCCCTTACTTCGATAAGATCCAAAACCTGGCGCCGATTATTCGCGAGCATGCCGATCGCGCGGAGCGCGAGGCGCAGATGCCGCGCGAAGTTATCGACGCCTTCCACAAGGCCGGGCTGTTTCGGATTCTTATTCCGCGCCAGATGAACGGCGGCGAACTGACGATTCCCGATTTACTGCGGCTATGCGAGGAAGTCTCGCGCATCGACGGGTCGGCCGGATGGAATCTCGCCATTTGCGCGGGCGGTCCGCTGTTTGGGTATAACCTGTCTCGCTCTGCGTTCGAAAAGATTTACGGAGATCCGCGCGGCGTGAGCGCGGGCTCGTTGAATCCAGCGACCACCCAGGTGATAGCGGCTGACGGCGGATGGCGTTTCAGCGGGAAGGCCACCTATGCGAGCGCCTCAGCGCACGCGACCTACCTGATGGCGGCGGGAATCGTCCTGCGCGACGGTGCGCCGCAAATCGTCGACGGGGTCCCGGTGCTCCGCGGCGGTCTGTTCCCGATCAATCATGCGAAGATCCTCAATACCTGGTCGACCGCCGGGATGCGCGGCACCGGCAGCAACGACTGCGTGTTCGAAAACGTTCTGGTGCCCGACGAATTCACTTTCGATTGGCTCAACGCGAAATCGCAATGGCAGCGGGGTCCGTTCGCGAACATTCCGTTGCAGCTGCAATTTGTCGGCGGGCTGGTATCGGTGGTGCTCGGCACGGCGCGACACGCCCTCGATACGCTCAACGAAATCGCGCAAGCCAAAGTGCCGGCTGCGGCTCGCGCCACGTTGCGCGAGCGTCCGATCGCACAGATCCAGTTCGCGCAGGCGGAAGGACTGCTCCATGCGGCGCGCGCCTATTTCTACAATTGCAACGACGAAATCTGGCGCAAGGGAGAAGCGGGTGAGAGCTTCAGCATCCAGGACCGCGCGCACGCCCGCCTCGCCGTGGTCACCGCCGCTAAGCTCGCGGTGCAGGCGGTCGATCTGGTCGCGGACGCCGCCGGGATGAACTCGGCGCAAACCTCTTGCCCCATCGAGCGATGCTGGCGCGACGTGCACACCGCCACCCAGCACGTCCTGATGAACACGAACCGCTTCGAGGTGGTAGGCCGCGTGCTATTCGGCCTCGATCCAAGCTCCCCGGTAATCTGAAAAAGCAGCTGGTGTACAAAAGAGCCGAAATGTACAATTAGCCAGTTCAATCTCGGAGTTCACATTCATGCGCACCACAAAAATATCCGGAGATGCGGCGGTCACTACTGCCACGGCACGCAAGAATTTCTCGGATCTGATCAACCGTGTTGCCTACGGGAAGGACCGTGTCGTTCTGACTCGCCGCAACAAGCCGTTAGCGGCAGTAGTGCCGATCGAAGATATCGCGCTGATCGAACAGATCGAGGACCGAGAAGATCTGAAAGCTGCCCGCGTGGCAATGCGCGAAGCCAAACGCAAAGGCACCATCCCGTGGGCACAGATTAAGAAAGAGTTGAATCTCCCCTGACCTTGCGATGGCGTACGCGATCGATTTCGTACCGAGCGCGAAGCGCGAATTACAGAAGCTGCCACGCGAAGTTCAGCTCAAGCTAAATCAGCGCATCGATTCACTCTCCCTCGACCCGCGTCCGCGTGGATCCAGGAAGCTGAAAGGGGGCGATGAACTGTGGCGAATCCGGATGAGTGACTATCGAGTTGTTTACGAAGTACAAGACAAAGTTCTAGTCGTATTGGTAGTCCGTGTCGCGCACCGTCGCGAGGTTTATCGATGACTCCTACCGCGGCGGCGCGAGCACCGTCATCACCGTCCCGATCGTCGCGTCGCCGTCGAGGAACGCAAGCCATCGTCCCCGCAGCGACCAGCTCATATTGACGATGCCTTGAGCGGGACCTTCGGCCAACAGAAATGCGCTGTCGTAGTGCAGCGAGTACGTGACGATTTTCCGCCATGCCACCGGTTTGCTCGGCGCGTAGATTTCCATCGCGGCTTCATCCGCGCCCTTCGAGTACGCCATCGTGCTCTGCGCGAGCATTTCCGGCCACGTCTCGAAGCCCAGCGATTTCACGTCGACCTGACTTTGTTCGGATTTCCCGACTGCGACTTGCGCGACCACCGGGATTTCGGGCCGCTCGATCGCCTGCTTGAATGACAACGCCCGATTGCCCAGCGTCACCGTATCGCTGCCCGCCGTGTACGAGGCCGCGCCTGTCGATACGCCCATCAGATGTTCGGCGCCGGTCGCGATGTCGTACTTGAACACCCCAATCGTATGCCGCGTCGGGTCTGGACCGACGTACAGAAACGAGCCTTCGTCGTCCTTGTCCCAATCGAGCACGTGAATCGGCTGCCGCACGTGAAACCTGGTGCAGGTCGACGCGCGCCGATCGATTATCACCGGCGGAGCGCCCGCGTCGCCCTGCCCGACCGCATAGACGCCGTGCGCGCTCCAGCTTAGCGCCGACATCGGGCACGACAACTTCAGCGGCGCGACGGAACCGGCGCCCGTGATGACGATCAACTGCAATCCGTCCGAACGCGTCGGCGGCGGCTGGACGTCCGCTTCATCTGGATTCGGCTTCTGCTCCTCTTCATTGG
This sequence comes from uncultured delta proteobacterium, assembly GCA_963814715.1. GTDB lineage: Bacteria > Desulfobacterota > Binatia > Binatales > Binataceae > Binatus. Next base: position 638,405 of record CAWFDW010000002.1, on the reverse strand, counting down.
CGCCGAGTTCTTCCGGCGACTCCGGATGCAGCCGCAGCGCGAGCGCGATCGTCGCGTCATTCAGCCACTTCATCGAGATCGAATCGTACCGCCCGTTGAAGTTCGTGATCGACGTTGCCGGGACCCGTGGCGATCAGGTCGCGAACGATCACGTCGACTCGTTCGCCTCCCGGCGCGACCATCGCCGTCGCCAGCGTCAGCCCGTTGGGACTCACCGCCAACGTCCGCGATCGTTCCTTCTTCCGCCGCGCCCGGCCCGGTCTCCGCCGCGAGGATTCTGCCGGTGCGCCACGCCGCGCCGTCGCAGGCCGTACATGATCGTATGTCCGCCTTGAGTCCCGACGACGCCTATCTCCTCGCCGTTTTGCATCCAGATAGGCGGACGCGAAGGCAATCGGCGCGAACCCTTGAGGCATCGCGACATTGGTCAGCACCTTGATACCGTTGGTGACCTCAAGCGTCGTCGAACGAGCGACAAACGGCGGCGGCCCCGGCTTGGGCGCGTCGCTACTGGTCGAGCACGAAGTAACGCTCACGGCGGTGAAGGCAAGAATCAGGATGAGGAAAGACCTGGGCATCGGAAAGCGGTAGTCTATTTAGGACGTACGAAAAAGGCGACCGATTCAAGAGAATGAAGAACCCGTTTACCGACCGATTGTGGATAAGCCGCGAGATCCGACTCGCTATTGTCGTTGCGATTTTGTGCGCCGTCGGCGCCGTGGCCTGCGCGGCGGGCGACTGGAAGATCGGAATTACAGTCCTGGGAGTCGGCAGCAGCGCTGGTCGCGGCATTCTATTTCGCCGTCCTCAGACCCGCGCAAATCACCGCACGACGCAGTCCTGATGATTCGGTTGGCGGGTCCGATCGAAGAGGACGTGACCAGTTCGCCGCTCGATCAGATCATGCGTCGCGGCGCGATTAGTCTCGACCATCTGCGCTATGCGCTTGAGTCGGCGGCTGTCGACGACGACGTTCGCGCAATCGTCGTCGAGATTGCGAGCTTCGGCGCGGGCCTCGCCACCGCGCACGAAATCCATCGCCTGATGCGCGCTGCTCAAGCCGGTGGCAAGCGTGTGATCGCGCTGCTGCGCGGCGACGACGCTGGCCTGCGCGAGTACCTCGTCGCGGCAGGCGCGGGTGAAATCGTCGCCAATCCCGACACGATGCTCACGATGCTCGGTGTCGCGACCGGCGGCGTCTTTCTGAAGAACGCGCTCGACAAGCTGAAAATCCAGGCACAGACGCTGCAATGGAAAGAGTACAAGGGCGCCGCCGAAACACTCGGCCGCGACACGATGTCGCCGGCGGTGCGCGAGAGCATGGAGGCGATCGTCGCGGACTGGGAGAAAATCCTGGTCGAGGCGATCGCGTCGGCCCGCAAACTCACTCCTGAAAAAGCGCGTGAGCTGATCGCCGCGGGATTCGTCAGCGCAAAATTCGCCGTCGAGAATAAACTGATCGATCGCGAAGGATACATCGAAGATATCCGCGCCGAATTCGATCCCGAGGCCAAGCGCAAAGTCTTCGTCAACCTGTCGCGATACCGCCGTCACGCAATCTTCACCCGCGAGCGCGGTCACCGTGCGCGAATCGCACTGGTGCACGCCAGCGGTCCGGTAATCTCGGGCGAAGCGCCTGCGACCGGCGAATTTATCAGCGGCGTAGCGACGGCCGCGCAACTCGATCGCGCATCGCGTGACGAACGCGTCAAAGCAATCGTGTTCCGCGTAAATTCACCGGGCGGCTCTGCCGTCGGCTCCGACCTGGTGTGGCGCGCCGTGCGCGAGGCGCAGGGTCGCGGCAAGCCGGTCGTCGTCTCGATGGGCGATGTGGCCGGCTCGGGCGGCTACTACGTCGCAGCGGGCGCCGACGCGATCGTCGCCGAACCAGCAACAATCACCGGCTCGATCGGCGTCGTGTACGCGAAGTTCAATCTCGGCAGTCTGCTCAGCGAGCTTGGCGTCCATTTCGATTTCGTGAAAAGCGCGCCCATCAGCGACGCGATGTCGATGGCGCGCGCGATGACCGACGCCGAGCTTGCGCAGCTCAACGAAACCGTCGGCCATCTGTACGCGGCGTTCACCGCAAAGGTCGCACAAGGCCGCAAGCTCAGTCCCGAGCAAGCAGAAGCGGTCGCCAAAGGACGCATCTGGAGCGGCCTCGCAGCCAAAGAGCGCGGCCTGATCGACGAAGTCGGCGGCCTATCGACAGCGATCGCAATCGCGCGAGATCGCGCACACATCGCCGCCGACAAACGTCACCAACTGGTGACCTACCGCAGTGAGCGCCGATGGCTGGACTTCCGCGGCAGCAGCGCCGATGCAGAGTTATCAACGTCGTGGATGACTCGCGCAGCCGCCGGAACCCTCGGCATCCCAACCCGCTGGACCCCCGCGATGCTCGAGCTCCTAATCCGCGGCGGCGTGATGCTGCTGTGCCCGTTCATCGAGTTGTAGCGCAGCCGACAGCGATACTGCTGCTTTCAGGGACAGCTCATTTACAGCGCTGAATTCAATTTTTGGTGGACACAGCTCCGCGGCGTTCAATTTCCTGGACTGTTTTGGCATAGCTAGAAACCTTCGAGTCCTTATTCGCTGTCATCGCGCTCAATTCGCTCATATGGCCGCCAAGGTCTTCGAACACCGCGACAGAAGCGTTCCTAATCCACGGGTCTGGATTCGTCATCCATTGACGCGCTTCTTTTTCGCCCGCCGTTGGGTCGCGTCCGAGCACACGCAGGATTTTGTCCCGCTTCATTTCGATCCCCACCAACTGTTCCGAATTACGGATCGCGGCCGATTCCTCATCGGACAGATGCGAGGTGCGATTTAGCAAAGGCGAACGATATTTTTGCATTACCGCTTCGGTTGAGGCCTTTGCTTGCGCTTCCAAGGCAAGCTTTGCCTGAAGCTTGCTAATCGAATCTTCAAGTTTGGGCAGCACCTGCGCATCGTAGTAGCTCCCAAACGTGCGGCTCGCCTCAACGTACTTTCCATTCCGCAACTGATAGATTTTATCCCATAGGACCAAGGGACTTTCGGCGCGGCTGAGACCTTCGCCAAAGCCATCCGAGACAATCAACTCGTCCTTTCCGTCGCCGTCCAAATCCTCCAGCCGGAATCGGTATCCGCTAATCCCATCTTCCTCGTTTTGTTCGCTTATCTCTCCGGTCGATTTCCGGGCGTAGATTCTTATCCAGTCACGAGAGCTGCTGCCACCAGACAGTATTGAGACCACCAGCAAATATTGCTGATTGCCGGAGCGAGCCCACAAAAACCCGTCCACGCCGCAACTATCACCCCAGCCTGGGGGGACATGTTCTCCATCGAAACCCTGTGGTTCGCCTTGACAAACAAATTTCGCGATATCGGCCACGTCGGCCGAACGCAGGCGTTCGATGTCGGAACTCGTCCCAGGCCCTATCGGCGATATCGGCGGCAGATCCCGCCGTTCTGGCTCTAACGAGAACGATGACAGCAAGGCCAACCATCGCTGCACCTGCAATCGCCTCCTTCATTTTAGTCATTGCGCGTCTGCTACAGCGGGGAGCGTTCCAGTTCTTCGCGGATTGAGTACATCTTCTGGCGCGCCTCGGTGATGTACGCGTCCAGGTTGCGGCGATGGTTCGCGAACAGGCCGTCGGGCGATCCGTTCATCACGATTAGCGGCTTCATCACGGCAGCCTTGCCCAGCGCGTCGATCGATTCGTCGAACATCGTCTTCAACACCGGGTCGTCTTTGAGCTGCCCCGCGTATTCGCGCTCGAGCGCTTCCATCATGTGGTACATCACGTGCGCGTAACCTTGCGAGTGATAAAAATAATGGTCGCAGTCCCAGCTATGAATCGGGCTGCCGTCGTCCTTGGTCGACCGGTACAGGTTTGCATGCGCGTCGCCGAGCAAGTCGGTCCACGTCTGGATCAGTCGGACCAGCTCGACCGCACGGGTGTTGAGCTCGCGCGACGACGGCGGCGTCGTATGCAATCCCGCGACATATGCTTGCAGATGCTTGATGCCGTCTTCGTACCTTGCCTTCCGGCGACGGCAGGATCCACTTCTCGGCGTCGTTGCGAAAATCAGTGTCGGCGATCACGAGATTCGGATCGTACTGATTCGAGGAAACCTTGGTCAGGTGATCCTTGAAGACGCGCGTCGTCTCGCGCACCGCCTGGATTATCCCGAGCTGACGATCTGAATTGTTGTCGGCCGCGACTTTCGGACCCCACAGCCAGAAATCGTTGGGACGCCATCCGAAGCCGGTGTGCAGCTCATGGTCCATGATCGCGGCCAGCGTCGACGCGTATATCTCGCCGGGCGGAAATGGTTTGTCGGGCGGGAAATTCGCGGCGATGTCGTAGCCGAGTTGATCGTGATGCTTCTGGCCAAAATGAAGCGCGAGGTTGCCGCCAATCCAGATCAGAAGGAGGGCCGCAGCCGCATAGAGGAGTCGGTTCCGGTTCATCGCCGGAAGGAATATATCAGGATTGTCAGGACGCCGCGCGCAGCGGAAGTACTGCGGCGCTCGCGCTCTTGAGCTCGTCGCGGCTCGTGTCCAACTGCTTCAGCAATGGAAACACTGCGCGCGTCAGGAACATGCGCGGACTGATTCCGCCGCCGCCGATTCGAAGATTCTCGTGATAGTCCGGAATCAGGCCGTCGCCGGGCATCTTGAAATTCGCGATCACGTACGCGAGATCGGACAGCGTGCCGACGCGATCTTCGTCCATCTCGATCTCGATCATCGAGCGGTAGAAGCCGGCGTGCGCAGCCTCGTCGCGGCTGACCAGAAAGAAAATTGCCTCGAGCGTCGCGTCCTTCTCGAGCTTCGGCGCGATCCTTCTGCGCGCGATACGCAAGATAGGTCGCCGATTCCTGCAGCGCGCCGTAACAGCTCATCTGGCGGCGCGTCGCGAACGGCGACTTTCCAGCGGCGCGAGAATACGTCCGCCTCGAACTTGTCGAATTGCTCCTGTGTGCGCAGTCCCGAACGAATCAGGTACTCGCGGAACACCAGCCCGTGGCGCGATTCCTCGTAGCTCCACGCATTCTGAAACCACGCGAGTCCGAACACGCCGCGTAACAACTCGTTGCCCGCCGCAGTGTAATCCGGCAGGAACATCTCTTCGGCGCAGTACGTCTCGATCCGAATCGCGCGCTCTTCGGAGTTCATCTCGGGAGCGAGCTTGTCCCACGGCACATCGTCGAACAGATTCCAGCGGCGCTTGCGCTCCGCAGTCTCGAAGAACTCCATGTACGCGCGGTAAAACTTTTCTTTCGCAGTCATCAGGCGGGAACTACATGACAGAAGGCTAACGTTCAGACAGGTTAGCACGCACGCAGTTCGGTGCCTATTTAAAAATGTTCCGCAGAGGACAAATCTTAAAAATAGGCGATCAGAAAATACTAAATAAACGTTTAGTTAACGACGTCGACTTCGCAACATCGGAGGGCGCGAGCAACGCGATCGTGGTGACTGGTTTGCCGCCTTCGGTCACGTTGGCGGTTCCGATCTGCTGACCCGCTTTGAGTGGTGCCGCGATCGACGGCGGCAGATTGTAATCGACTTTGATCGCATTCTTCGCGTCACCGCGCTTTACGAACACTCCTGCGTCATTGCCCCAAACCGGCTTGATACTGTTGATATCGGCGTCAGTTATCGCGACGGTTTGCGCAATCGGCGCCCCTTTCTTCGCGATCGGATGCATCTCGTAGTTCAGAAATCCCTGCGACAGCATCTCCGATGCTTCCTTGAAATTCGTCAGCTTGTGCTGACTGCCGAGCACCACCGCGATCAGCCTTAGATCGCTGCGTTTTGCAGTGGCGACCACGTTGAACCCCGCCTTGTCGTAGAATCCCGTCTTGAGTCCGTCGCATCCCGGATACGTCCGCACCATGTGATTGGTGTTGCGCAAGATGAAGGTGCCGGCGCGAAACGGCGCGGTGTCGATCGACGCCCATCGGATCGTGTCGGGATATTTCAGCAGCTCGCGCGCGAGAATCGCCTGGTCGTACGCGCTCGCGACGTCGGCCGACGCGCCCTTTGACGGCGGCAGCCCGTTGACCGAGTAGTAGTGCGAGTCCTTCATCCCGAGCGCAACCGCCTGCTGGTTCATCATCACCACGAATGCGTCCGTCGATCCCGCGATATATTCCGCGACCGCGACCGACGCGTCGTTGGCCGAATGCACCACCACCGCCTTCATCATGTCGTCGAGCGAGAACGTCTCCCCTTCCTTGAGATACACCTGCGATCCACCCATCTCGGCCGCCTTGCGCGAGGTCGTGATGTTGTCGGTCAACTTCAGCGATCCGTCGTGGATTTTCTCGGCGACGATCAGCGTCAGCATCATCTTCGCGAGCGACGCCGTCGGCCACGGCGCGTGATCATTCGACTCGAAAATGACGGTGCCAGTCGTCGGCTCGATCACGCACGCCTCGGAGTATGCACCGAGCGCGGTACTCGATGCATTGGCGTTGCTTTCCTCATCGGCAGCCTCCGTCGGCGCCGGCGCATGATGCCGCCGGACGGCAAGGGCAGGGCGCGCCGCCATCGTCGCAGCCAGTGCAACCGTTACGACGATCAATCCAAATTTTCGGCCAATAGAAATTCCGGCGACGGACTCGCCGGACCATGAAAAACGATTCATCGCGTACCACCTCCGCAGCGCATCAATGCAACGGAAGCATACTAGCCAACAACTCCCATTGCGGCGAGCGTCGATGCGCGAAACTCTCGATCCGGTCCCCTTCCGATTCACGGGAAGAGGGGTTAGGTTCCGGGAAATCGACTAAAAACGATCCGCAGTCCAGAACACCGATCGCGAATCGGCAAAGATTTCGAACGCGCGCGCTGTCGCGGCCTCCGGAGCCATCGCGAACCGTTGCGCAAGTTTGTCGGGCGCGAGCACTCGCCACATATAATTGTTGTCGACGTGATGCGCGACCGGACATCCCGCGTCGCCCAGCGCCTTCTCGAGTTGCGGATCGTGCGCCGTATGCGTGACGAGCACCGACGGCTCCTCCGGCTTCGACGTGCTGTGGAGCAGACTGGCTCGCCGATGATCTCCGACGCGCCGAACAGTCACCGGCACTCCCGCCGCCGACTGTCCGAGGTACTTGAACGTCGCGAGCATCGCGTCAATCCCGACGCCGTCGGCAACGTAGCCGTACTCCATCACCATCGAGACGCCGTGAAACCGCGTGACGCGCGCATACGCCGCGATTCGTCCGCCGTCGCGACACACGACGAAATACTCCTCGGATCCCTCACCAGGATGAAGCGGCTGATTTCCGGCAAATTTGAGATTCGCGCGCCACGCCGAGTCGTCGCGAACCGCAGTAACGTTGAAGCGACCGCTGTACCCGCGATGTATCGCTGCAACCTCGGCGAGGTCGCGCTCAATCTCGAATGAATCGATCACGAAACGATCAGTCACGTCGAGCGCCGCTGCCGCCGCGAGAATACTGAACTTGCGCTCGACCTCCCGCCATCCAAACTGGTTGTAGAAGGTGAGCCGCTCCGCAAACAGTAGCGACACTTCAAAGCCCTCGCGCACCATCGTATCGACACTGAGCCGCATCAGTGCCGACGCAACCCCCTTATGCCGATACTCCTCGAGCGTAAACACCGATCCGATACCGCCCATCGGCACCGACTGCCCATCGAGATTCACTGCGCGATCGAAAATCTGAACCGTCGAAACCAGCCGCCCACCATCGCGCGCCACGAGGCAGAGCGCATCGCGAAACTTGGGATCGAGATGGTTATACCGCTCAAAAAACGCGCGGTCCCCATACCATTGCGCAAGCAGATCGAGCACTTCGTCCCGCTCGCTGCGATTAGCTGCCCGAACTTCCATACTTCAGATTTTGTAACTTTTCAGCGAGCCCCGCTATGGGGACCGCTCGACAACGGAGCGCGGCCTTAATACTGGGTGCAGGGGTCACCCCTGCTATCGCAAATCGAGATGAACCGACGTGGGCGTGCCTCCGCGATTCACGATCAGATCGATCGCGGATGCCGTCTTAACTGCTTGAATCAGGCCCATCGCCTGCATCGGGTTGGTCACGGGTTGCCCGTCGATCGAGGTCAACAGGTCGCCGTCCTGCAGGCCGAGTTGTGAGAAGACCGATCCCGGCTGAACCTGCGAAATCGAGAAGCCGTCAGTCTTGCCGTTGACGAAATGAGGCAGCGCGCGCATCTGCGAGAAAAACTGCGCGGGATTTTCCATCGTCTGCTGAACTTCGCTGCGGCTGACTTCGAATTTTCCCGGCCCCAGTTTCTTCAGCTCGATCTTCGCGTTGTTGTTGTCGTCGCTATCGTCCTTGTCGTCGCTGTCGTCTTTGTCGTCGCTATCATCGTTGGCCGCTGCTGCCGGCGCACCACGCATCCGAAGCTTCTGCAGCTTGCGCCGCATCGCCGCGGGAAGACCCCTGAGCATCGGCCCTCGTATTGCGCCCACCGGTCCGCCAAGCTGCGACGGCGGCACCGTCGGCAGGTTCGTCGATCGGAATCTCAATCGCGACGCGATGCCCCCCGCGATCGATTAGCGCACGGTTGGTCTCGACGCTTACCAATTTGCCCGCGTCCGGGATGTCCTCGCCCACCTGGTAGAGCGTCTCGTTGCCTGCCGGATCTTCGATTATCGCGTATGGCTTCGACTTGCTCGCCAGCGAAGTGCCGATCAGCTTGATGTTCAGATCGGCTTCAACCACCGGCGCCGGTCCGCTCTCCTGCGGAGTCTCGTTGAAAATGTCCCGCTTGACGATCGAGTCGTAGTAGGGACGCGGCCGCATCCCGGTCACCGCGTTCCTCGCCGACATCGGAGCAGGAGCGTCGGGCTCATCCGACACCCTGCGCTCGATGATATCGCGCACGCACATCGCCGATACGATCGCCAGCACCGCGATCAAAACGAAGTTCAGGATCGTTACGTGAATCTGTGAAAATCTCAGTTGCAATTGCACCTCAATCCAGACTCTTGCCGAACCGGTCCCAGCGCAGCGGCACTGCCGACGCGCTCTCGTGATCCCACGAAAAGTAGATCCCGATCGCGCGGCCTTCGACGTCGTTCTGGTCGGCGAAGCCCCAGAACCGGCTGTCGAAGCTATCGTCGCGATTGTCACCCATCATGAAAAGCTTGCCCGGCGGCACTACCACCGGCCCCGGCTTCAGCTCGGGACGGCGCGGATCGCGAGGCGGGAAATTGTCGGTCACCGAGAATGGCGATCGAGCACTCTCGAGCTCGCTCAGGAACGCATGCGCATCGGCAATCGGCGCGCCGTTCCGCCACACGACTCCGTTGATCACCTGGATTCGGTCTCCAGGAAGGCCGATCACCCGCTTTATCAGGTCAACGCTGCGATCGCGCGGCGACACGAACACGATGATATCGCCGCGGCGAATCGGCGACAGATGCACCAGATACTTGCCCGACGACAGTCCCGGCACGCGCACGCCCGCGATCGTCTCGGGGACTCGCAGGCCGTATGCCATCTTGTTCACCAGGATATGGTCGCCGACCATGATAGTTGGTTCCATCGATCCCGACGGAATTACGTAGGCCTCGACAAACGACGAACGCAGCACGATCGCCAGGATCAGCGCGAGGCCGATCGATTCGGCATATTGGCGTGCGGTCGATTTCGGCGGACGTTGTTCAGCCATCGGCTCCCCGTGCCGGTGAAATGCTTCTATAGAATAGGCTCAGCCCCGTATTCGCATCCTTTGACTAGACGTTCGACGTCGTAGTTCCATTCACCCTTCCACCGGCTGATCACGAAGCTCGCCTGGCTGTGCCCGCTGCGCACCAGGTCCATCAACCGCAGGAGGTAGATGCTCTCATCCTGGCCGCTTTTGTTCAACGCCCGCTGGCGCTCGAGGCCCTTGGCCGCTATCTGCATCAGTTCGTAGCCGAGTTCCTGCAGTTTAATTTTTCCCGCGCGAGCGTCAAGCCCGTTCTTATGCGCCGCGTCGGCGATTTCGCGCCGCTCCCGATAGCTCCACCCCTTGACCAGGTCCCACGCCCCCGCGAGGCAATCGTCGTCGTACAGCGTACCCTTCAACAGCGCGGGCAGCGCCAGCATGAACTGCGGCGGCTGACTGTCCGCGGTCCGCACCTCGACGTATTTCTTCAGCCGCACTTCGGTGAAAATCGTCGTCAGGTGATTGGTCCAATCGTCGACCGTCGCCCGCTCGCGCCCATGACCGCGCTCCAGGTATTGCCGAAACGTCAGCCCCGGTGGCTGCGTCAGATCGATATATTCATGATTGCGAATCAGGAAATACATCGGCACATCGAGCGCGAACTCGGCGTAATCCTCGAACGAACAATCTTGACGAAACACAAACTCCGGAACCCCGCTGCGTTCGTTGTCGGTGTCGGTCCAGATATGCCCGCGAAAACTGTGATACCCGTTCAGACCGCCGTCGCTCAGCGGCGAGTTCGCGAAGATCGCGTAGAGCAGCGGCACGATCCCCATGCTGACCCGCAGCTTGCGCATCGCGTCGCGCTCGTCGACGTAATCGAGATTGGCCTGCACCCCGGCCGTCTGCTTCATCATGCGCTGGCCGAGCGTCCCCTTGCGCGCCATGTACGGGTACATGATGTGGTAGCGCGCCTTCGGCAGCAGCTCGATCTGATCGATCCGGCTGACCGGTTGCATCCCGAGCCCAAGCACCGACGCGCCAATCTGCCCGGTCACTTCGATCAGTTGTTGTACATGCGTCGCGAACTCGTCGTACGCGCAATGGATACTCTCGCACTGCTCGCCCGACAGTTCGATCTGCCCGCCCGGCTCGAGCGTGATTGCCGCGCGCTCGCCCTTGAGCGCGAGGATATGCCCGTGCTCGTCCTCCGGCTCGAACCCGTAGTCGCTGGCCATCCGCCGCAACAGATCCTCGACCCCGCCGGCGCCGGAGTAGGGTATAGCGGTTGCGTCGGAATTGCGGACGACAACCTTCTCGTACTCGGATGCCGACCCGCCATTGCGCGCGCGGCTTCCCGCCTTCCTCGAAGTAGCGAATCAGGTCGTCCTTCTTTTCAAGCAACTCACTCATGCATCAAACCAACCTAATCTGCTTTTCTCTCTTCCCCTTCTACTGAAGGGAGAGGGGGCCAGGGGGAGAGGTCTCCTGAAAAAAAGAGGGTGCCGCAAGCGCGCTTATAATGGCCCCGCCAAACATGCGAGGCAAGCATCCTCGGAATCACCAAAAATTACATATACTGTTGCCTCGTGTGACGAATGGAACTTGAAGATCTCACCGCGCGCAACGAAAACGAAAACGCGCGCGTCCCCGAACCGCCCGCCGGCGCCGACACCACCTCGACGCGATGGGAAGTCTTCTCCTACTTCGCAATCCTGAACATCGCAGTCGGACTCGGCTCGCCGCTCGGTATCGCCGCAATTCCGATTAATTATTTCCTGAAGGACCGTCTTCATCTCTCTCCTGTACGACTCGCAGTCTTCCTCGCGATTGTCTCGATACCCGGGTGCGCCGGATTCGCATTCGGCTTCATCCGCGACCGATGGCGCAACGCGCGATGGGGTGATCGCCAATACCTGTTCGTCTGCGCGGCTAGTCGCCGCGGGCGGGTACCTGTGGTTAGCCACTTCGTCATTTGACTATTACAAGTTGCTGTCGATCGTGTTCATCGTCGTCATCGCATACGTGATGGTTTTCGCGTCGGCGCAAGCCCTGATGACCGGCGTGGCGCAGGCGCACGGGATGACCGGACGCCTGAGCGTCGTCTTCAGCTTCGGCTATTTCACCCCCGCAGTGATTTCAGCATTGGCCGGCGGATGGCTGGTCGCGCATGCATCGGTGGGCGGCACCTTTCTAATCGCAGGCGGCATAACGCTGGTGATCGCGATGCAGGCCTTCTGGCGCCTCGAAGCCGCGACCGAATTCGAAAGCTCCGTCCTGCCCTATGAAAAAGGCTTCGCTGCGATACGCCGATTGATCCGCCATCGGCCGCTATGGCCGGCCGCGGCGATCTACTTCCTATGGAACTTCGGCCCCGGATGGGGCACGCCGATGTTCTATCACCTGACCGAGCACGTGAGGATTTCCAGTGAACTGTTCGGCACCTTCACCGCGCTGCAATCATTGTTCTTCCTGCCAACGACTCTATTGTACGGCTACCTATGCACGCGCGAACCTCTTTCACGCCTGCTCTGGTGGGGAACAATAGTCGCAATCCTGCAAGGCCCGATAATGTGGCTAGCACTGGGACCGACAAGCACCATAGTAGTCGCAATCCTCTACGGCCTGTTCGGCGGCTTCGCCACCGCCGCCTACATCGACCTAATCATGCGCTCATGTCCCAAAGGCCTGGAAGGAACCGCGATGATGATAGCGAACACCTCGATGTTCGCCATCGCCGGCACCGCCGGCAACCTGCTGGGAAGCTGGATCTACTCAAAAGGCGGCTTCGCCTCCGCCGTAATAATCACAACCCTCGCAACCGCCCTGATAGTCCCGCTCCTAAGAGCAGTCCCCAATCACCTAACCTCAACCCGCGACGGCGAACCAATCGATCCCACCGCCTCGTAAGGTCGCGCCTAACGGGAATTCCAGTTCCGCTTCCCTTGATCGGGAAGGGTCTCCCTCTCATCCGGTTCCCCTTCCCGCTCGGGAAGGGGTTAGGGGTTAGGTTGCCGTCATCAATCGCGATACCCGCACCATCAGCGCCTCCTCAACGCCGGCAACACGCGATGTTGTACCAAAGTACAATATCTATCCTCCCTACGATCCACGATCCTGTACTCGACCAAATCGAACGAAAATATCGGCACTACGAGGCGTCTCCAATGCCCGCACACATCATCAAGCGTTTCGCCATCGCGCTCATGATGGCCGCAATCATCGGCTCGCTCTCCGCGCACACCGCATCGGCCGCCGACAAGCCCAATATCCTCGTGATAATGGCCGACGACATCGGCTACTGGAACATCAGCGCCTACAATCGCGGCATGATGGGATACCGCACGCCCAACATCGATCGCATCGCCAATGAAGGCGCGATTTTCACCGACTACTACGGCCAGCAATCCTGCACCGCCGGCCGCTCCGCGTTCATCACCGGCCAAAGCCCAATCCGCACCGGTCTTCTGAAAGTCGGTCTCCCGGGCGCGAAGGAGGGTCTGTCAGACAAGGATCCGACTCTCGCCGATCTGCTCAAGCCGCTCGGGTACGCGACCGGTCAATTCGGCAAGAACCATCTCGGCGATCGCAACGACTTCCTGCCGACGGTTCACGGCTTCGACGAATTCTTCGGCAACCTCTACCATCTCAATGCCGAAGACGAGCCGGAGCATCCCGACTATCCGAAGAATACTGAATTCAAATTGCGCTTCGGTCCTCGTGGAGTCTTGCGATGCACCGCGACTACAACCGAGACGTCCGGCGAAGATCCGCGCTTTGGCAAATGGGGGATGCAGAGCTGCACCGACACCGGTCCGCTCACGAAAAAGCGGATGGAGACGGTGGATCAGGAGTTTCTGGACGCGACGCTCGACTTCATTGACCGCGCGAACAAGGATAAGAAGCCGTTCTTCGCATGGTTCAATCCAAGCCGTATGCACATTTGGACTCGCCTCAAACCCGAGTCTCAAGGGAAGACCGGCCTGGGTATCTATCCGGACGGGATGGTTGAGCATGATGGCCAGGTCGGCCAGCTTCTGAAGAAGCTCGACGATCTCGGAATCGCCAACAATACGATCGTCATCTACACGACCGATAATGGCGCCGAGACCTTCACCTGGCCCGACGGCGGCACCACACCCTTTCGCGGCGAGAAGAATACTAATTGGGAGGGTAGCTATCGCGTGCCCGCGATGGTGCGATGGCCCGGGCTGGTCAAACCTCACACCGAAATCAACGACATCGTATCGGCCGAAGACTGGGTACAGACTCTCGTCGCCGCCGCCGGTGAACCCGACATCCAGAACAAGCTTCTTACCGGTATGACTATCGGCGACAAGACCTACAAGGTGCATCTGGACGGCTACGATCAGCGCGACGTGCTTGCGGGCAAAGCTCCCGACAATCGTCACGAGTTCTTCTATTGGACTGACGACGGTGACCTGGCTGGCCTACGCTACGACCAGTACAAAGCTGTATTCATGGAACAGAAGGCGCACGGCCTCGAAGTCTGGATGCAGCCGCTGGTCCCGCTGCGGGCACCAAAGCTCTTCAACCTCCGGTCGGACCCTTTCGAGCGTGCGGAAGACGAGGCCGGCGACTATGACAAATGGTTCATTGAGCACCTATTCGTCATGGTGCCCGCTCAGACGATTGTAGGTCGGTATCTCCAGAGCTTCCAGCAGTTCCCACCACGTCAAAAGCCGGGAAGCTTCAACGTCGGTGAAGCATTGCGAATGATGACGAAGCCGCAAAGCAGCGATTAGGAAAGAGGCGCACCTATGAAACTCCAATACGCAAGGACAATTGCCCTTATACTCCTCGGCGTCTTGGTCATCGCGAATGCTTCCGCGCAGACGCCTCCGAGCCCGGCCCCGGTCGATGAGTCAAAGCTACCCGATAACCAGAAATCTGAGACCGAGGTCAACAAGGAACTCTCAAATCCAATCTCCAGCATCTGGGCACTCCAGCTTCAGGAGAACACTTTCTTCATACATCCGGGTATCGAGGACAAGTCGAGTCGCAATGCTGTCAACGTCCAGTTTCAACCTGTGCTCCCGGTGGCCTTAACTGACGATTGGAACTTGATCACCCGCCCGGTATTTCAGATCGTCAACTCAGTTCCCGTGCCGACGCCGACGGGTCGTATCTATCAGGCGACCGGTTTTGGAGACACCATCCTGGCGACGATGCTTTCGCCGAGCCCTCGAGTGACGGGACCGTGGCTCCTTGGCGCCGGACCAACTTTCATCTTTCCCACTGCGACCACGACCAATGTCGGCCAGAAAAAGTGGCAGATCGGACCCGCCGGGGTTTTCGGGTACCTGGGTGAGCACTACATCATCGGTATATTCCCGCAGCAGTGGTTCTCGGTCGGTGGGAACGGGTCCAAGCAGACCAGCCAGATGAATGTGCAATACTTCGCCCAGTATTTTCTGCCTCACGGTTGGGCCGTCGGCACTTCACCGAACATGCTGATCAACTGGTATGCGAGCGCCGGAAACAAGGTGACATTTCCGATAGGCCTCCAGGTGTCGAAGGTACAGAAGATCGGTCCGCTTCCTGTGAAGTTCGCGATCCAGGGGCAATACATGCCTGTCAATCCCTCAGTCTTCGGCCAAAGGTGGAACATACAGGTCGCAATCACCCCAGTCATTCCCAAACTGATCAAAGGAAATATCCTCGAAGGCTGGTAGTCGCCTCCCTCTAATCCAGTTCCCCTTCCCATCTATGGGAAGGGGTTAGGGCTAGGTGTCCTTGACAGTTCGAGACGCACGCTGACCTACTATCAAAGAACGATATCCACCTCACCGCAAATCAACGAATCCGCAAACAACTCATTCGAATGGAATGACGGAGATGAAAAGACTGATACTGACTCTCGGAGCTGTCCTCTCCCTGATCGTCGTCGCGTCGAGAGCGCTCCCCGCCTACGCGCAACAAATCGATCGCACTCAACTGCCAATTCCCGACCGGCAGTACAAATATCCCGGCCAGGTTCCCCTCGACGTGCGCGACGCAAAATTTCCGCCCTTCGTGCCGCTCCGCCCGCCCAAGGATGCGCCCAACGTTGTCGTAATCCTGCTCGATGACATCGGCTTCGGCGCCCCCAGCACTTTCGGCGGCGGCATCAACATGCCGACGATGGACGCGCTCGCGAAGAATGGGCTGCGTTACACGCAGTTCCACACTGCGGCGCTTTGCTCGCCGACCCGCCAGGCACTGCTCACCGGCCGCAACCATCATTCGGTCGGCCTGGGATCGATTACCGAGCTCGCGACCAGCGCGCCCGGATATAACTCAGTGCGACCCAATCAAGCCGCTACTGTCGCTGAAATCCTCAAACTGAACGGTTACAGCACCGCCGCCTTCGGCAAGATGCATCAGACGCCGGTTTGGGAGGTCAGCGTTTCAGGTCCATTCAGTCACTGGCCGACTGGCGACGGATTCGAGAAGTTCTACGGATTCCTTGGTGGCGAGACTAACCAATGGGCGCCCTTGATCTACGACGGCACAACCATCGTCGAGCCGGTACACAAGCCCGGCTATAACTTCATGACCGACATGACAGATCAGGCAATCCAGTGGGTTCGTTTTCAACATACGATGACGCCCGATAAACCCTTCTTCGTCTATTTCGCGCCGGGCGCGCTTCATGCTCCGCATCACACGCCCAAGGAATGGCGCGATAAGTACCTCGGCAAATTCGATGAGGGATGGGACAAGTACCGCGAGGAGACCCTTGCCCGACAGAAGCAGTTAGGCGTTGTGCCGCAAAATACCCAGCTCGCGTCATGGGCACCCGGCATCAAGCACTGGGATGAACTCACCCCCGATGAGAAGCGCGTCGCCGCGCGCCTGATGGAGAACTACGCCGGCTTCGGCGAATACACCGACCACGAAGTCGGCAGACTGCTCGACAGTCTCAAAGATATCGGAGTATCCGACAACACCGTCGTCATCTATATCGCCGGCGACAACGGCATGAGCGCCGAGGGCGGCCTCTCGGGCACGCTAAACGAGATTGCCACGCTCAACGGGGCCCCCGACACGACCGAGAACATCATCAAGCATCTCGACGAAATCGGCGGCCCCACGACCTTTCCACATATCCCGGTCGGATGGGCTCTCGCGGGCGACACGCCTTTCCAATGGACCAAGCAGGTCGCTTCGCATTACGGCGGCACCCGCAACGGGATGGTCATCTCGTGGCCCGCGCACATCAACGACGCGGGCGGTATCCGAACCCAATGGCATCACGTGATCGACATCACGCCAACCATCCTTGAAGCATCGAAGCTGCCGCAGCCGAAGACGGTCGACGGTATCGAGCAGAAGCCGATGGAAGGCGTCAGCATGGTCTATACATTCGCCGACGCCAAGGCGCCGACCCGCCATACCACTCAATACTTCGAGATGTTCGGTAATCGCGGAATTTATTCCGACGGCTGGACGGCGGTCACCAAACATCGGACGCCGTGGGAAACCGGGATGGTCAAGCTGCCGAAATTCACCGAAGACAAGTGGGAGCTCTACAACACCAACGATGATTTCAGCCAGTCGCAGGACCTTGCGGAGAAATATCCCGGACAAGCTCAAAGACCTTCAGCAACTCTTTCTCGCCGAGGCTGAGAAATACAACGTGCTCGCCATTGGACGACCGCGGTGCGGAACGCGCCGTTCCGGCGTTGGCCGGCCGGCCATCATTGATGGGCGATCGCACGTCGCTGACCTTGTACCCCGGAATGATCGCGTTGATGGAGAATGCGACTCTCGACACCAAGAATCGCTCACACACCATCACCGCTCAGGTCGAGATACCTGCGCAAGGCGCCGATGGCGTGATAATCGCGCAAGGCGGCCGTTTCGCGGGATGGAGCCTGTACATGAAGGACGGCAAACTCAAGTACTGCTACAACTGGTTCAACAAGGAGCGCTACACGATCGAATCACCGAACCGCGTTCCCGCCGGCAAAGCCACCGTGCGATTCGATTTCGCTTACGACGGCGGCGGAGTAGGCAAGGGCGGCACCGGCCGTCTCAACGTAAACGGAGAACAGGTCGCCGACGGCCGAATCGAAAATACCGTCCCCTTCATTTTCTCCGCCGATGAAACTGAAGACGTCGGCGAAGACCTGGGAACTCCAGTGACCGAGGACTACAAGGAAGGCGACAACAAATTCACCGGCACCATCGACACAGTCACAATCGCAATAACCCCACCCCCACCCCAATCCGCCAAAGACGAAGACCGTGGCGCCACCACCGCTCAAGAGGGCATCGAGTGATCAACTAGAATCTGGCCGCCAATCGGTCCGACCTTCATCGCAATTGTTCGTGTTTCGTTCTCCTGAACTAAAGGACGTTTCACGTGAAACATTTTCCTTAATACCCCAGCAAGTAAAACCCCTTTTTCGTCGATCGTCCAAAATTGGCGACCATTAACGCCGAGTGCACGTCTCATCTGTCGCTCATCTTCGGCGACCGCCGAAAAGAAACCTCAGAGCAAAAGGGCGTCCTCGCCATTTTGCGATTAATACTTTTCACTGGGTGCAGGGGTCACCCCTGCCGCGGAAGCGTGAAACCCGCGGAGGGTTTCGCATTCGATTCCGTCCCTCGACTTTACCGATAAACGTGTCAGATTGGCGCGGGAGAAATTTCGCGATGCCTCAGGTGATTCTTGCCATCGACCAGGGAACTACCGGCACGACGGTTTTCGTCGTCGATGCGCGCGGGCGGATTCGCGGGCGTGCTTACGCCGAGATTCGGCAGTTCTATCCGAAGCCCGGATGGGTCGAGCATGACCCCGAGGAAATTTATCGATCGGTCGTCACGCTATCGAAGAAAGCGATCGCCGCGGCGAAGGTGTCGGCATCCGCGATCGCTGGAATCGGCATCACCAATCAGCGCGAAACGTTCGTCGTGTGGGAGCGGCGCAGCGGACGCCCCGTCTATCGCGCGATCGTCTGGCAATGTCGCCGCAGTGCCGATATCTGCGATGCGCTCCGCGATCGCGAGTCCGACGTCGCCGAGAGGACCGGGCTGATCATCGATCCCTATTTCTCCGGCACCAAGCTCAAGTGGCTGCTCGACCAGAAGCCCGAACTGCGCAAGCGCGGTGCGCGCGGCGAGCTGTGCTTCGGCAATATCGACACCTGGCTTGTGTACAAATTATCGCGCGGCGCCGCGTTCGTGACCGACTACACCAACGCGTCGCGCACGATGATGTTCAACCTCGCGCGCTTCGATTGGGACGACGAGATGCTCGCGATGCTCGACGTTCCGCAGCGTAGATGCTGCCGCGCGCGGTGAGTTCGCGCGGTCCGCTGGCCGAGACGGCGCCGGGCACGATCGCGCCGCATGCGATTCCGATCGCCGCGGTGATCGGCGATCAACAATCAGCGCTGTACGGGCAGGGCGCAGTCGCCGCCGGAGACTCGAAGGCGACCTACGGGACCGGCGCGTTCCTGCTGATGAACACCGGCGACAAAATGGTCGCCGTCGAAGAATCGATTGCTCACGACCACCGCGCTCGGTCCCGCCGGCGAGCCTGCGTATGCGCTCGAGGGCTCGGTGTTTATCGCAGGCGCGGCAGTGCAATGGCTGCGCGACGGCCTCAAGCTGGTGCGCAACGCCGCCGACACGTACGCGGAGGCGCGCACCAGCCTCGCGAAGAATAAAGATCGGTCGCAGCCTTACGTGGTGCCGGCCTTCGTCGGACTCGGCGCGCCGTATTGGGACGCGAACGCGCGCGGCGCAATCATGGGAATCACGCGCGGCACGACGCGCGCCGACATCGTGCGCGCGACTCTCGACAGTATCGCCTACCAGGTGCGCGACGTAATCGTTGCAATGGAATCCGACACCGGCCATCGCATGAGCGAGTTGCGCGCCGACGGTGGCGCCACCGCGAATCGCTACCTGATGCAGTTCCAGGCGGATATCCTTGGAAAGCCGGTCCGCCGCGCGAAGGTTGCGGAGACGACCGCGATGGGCGCGGCGATGCTCGCCGGCCTCGCCGTAGGAATATGGAAGTCGCCGGATGAAATGCTCGCGCTCATCAAAGGATCGGATGTCTTCAAACCGAAAATGCAAAACGCCGAGCGTGAACGATTGCTCGCCGGATGGCATGATGCGGTCTCGCGCACGCTCACGCGCCCGTCAAACTGAATCGAGGTGTTAGTACCAATGCCTGAGAATGGAAAACCATACGTCACCGCTCTCTACCCCGAGCAACACGATCAGGCCGCCGACTCGCTCGGCCGCGCCTTCATCAATGATCCAACTTTCAAGGCGATCATTCCGGATATCACCGACCCGGTTGAACGCGCCACGCATCTGGCGGATCTGTTCCGCGGGATGCTGGCGATCGAGCGTCGCGGCGGGCAGCCGGTGTTCGGCATCGTCGACGATAACGGACGCGTCGTTGCAGCCGCGCTGACCGAAGGCATCGGGCATGCAGGCGCGCTCGGCATGATCACCACCGGGCTTGGACAGATGCCGCGGATGATCCGTGCGATCGGCTTGGGCGGACTCTGGCGCGGTCTCAATCTGGTCAGCGTGCTGTCAGACAATCATCCCAAGGAGCCGCATCTGTACCTGCAAGTGCTGGGCTGCGATCCGCCGTTCCAGGGCAAAGGCTACGGCAAGGCGCTGGTCGACAGACTCGCACTCGAAGCAAAGGCGCGTCCGGAAATAGCGGGCGTGTACCTCGAGACCATGACCGAAGCCAACGTCGCGTTCTACAGCTCGAGGGGCTACGAGATTTTGGGCGAGCTGTATCCGCTCGGCGTCAAGACGTGGCGAATGTATCAGCGCAAGCGCTGAACGCGCACTAACTCAGTTGACTCGCGGATTGTTGAGGGTGCCAGTCAGATGATACGGCTGTGGGCCGGGAGGATGCGGCAGGACTGCTAGCAGCATCGCCATTTGCGAGTTGGCGGCGGGCGAGGTCGTCAAAGTGAATTGAATCGCCAGCTCGCT
This sequence comes from uncultured delta proteobacterium, assembly GCA_963814715.1. Taxonomy (GTDB): domain Bacteria; phylum Desulfobacterota; class Binatia; order Binatales; family Binataceae; genus Binatus. Next base: position 617,776 of record CAWFDW010000002.1, on the reverse strand, counting down.
TTGAGCGGGGTCGGGTGCGAGTTGCACGGTTCCCTCCGCGGTCAACGTCAAGTCGCCGCCGCTGGTTGCGAGTTCCTCGATCGTCAGCGTGCCTTCATCCAGTTTGAATTTTGAATGCCCGTTGCCAAGCCGGATTGGCGACGATGCGAGCGCCGACGTTAGCGTGAGTCCGGTGGCGCTCAGCACGCCGTCGCCGGTTTCCGCGTTGCCGCCGAACGACAGCAACAGATTGCCGCTGCCGGAGAGCGCGCCCGCCGCACTCGCGCCGGGTATCGTCCATAGCTGCTGCCGTGCGATCTCGATCGAGTTGAGGTCGTAGCTGATTGCCGTGCCGTCGCCGCTGGGGCGTAGCGTGACGTTCACGACGCCGTCGTAGAGCGCGGCTTTCACGCGGACTCCCGGGTGCATGGTGAGCATCGAGAGGTACGCTGGCGCTATCGTGACGGCCGGACTCTCGACGATCAGGCCGGCCGACGTGGGACGGGTCGACATCAGCCGAACGTCCGACAACTGCGCGCCGAAAGGAAAGCTGGCGCGCTGACTCTCGCTTGAAACCTTCAGGCCCATCGGCCCGAGGACCTTCGAGAGCGTCGCGGAATACGGGAAGGTGGAAATCAGATACGCGGCGAACAGCGTCAACGCCAGCACGGTGTAAGCTGTTCGAAGAAAGGGGGGTCGCTGGTATTGCGCCGGCGGGCTCTCGCGCACGTCAAGTGGTCTTGGTGAGCGCGACACAAGTCAGGTCGACGTCATACGAATGCGTGTCTTGGGTGCGGCGCTGGATACGAATATTAGAGACGCCAATCGGCATCGGCAGGGTGTTGATGCCGTAGAGCGCGTCGACCAACTGCGCGAGATTCACATTGGCGAGCTTCAACTGCACGCTGTATTCAGTGAAGCCGTCAGCGAGCTTGCGATCGGAGCCGGGCGTGATCGATCCTATCTTGTCGCGTCCGACACTCTTGGTCATCGACGCTTCGACGACCGAGAACAGCGAAAAATCCCTGCCCATCGGCACGGTGCGCTTCTCAGCCTTGGCGAGGTTTGCCTTGAGCTGCGCGTAAGTGCCGGCGAGACGGCGAACCTCGACGAGGTCCTGCTGGCGCTGCGCGATCTTGCTCTGGAGTCCCGAGCTGAGATCGACGATCGGCATGTACACGAGGTTGTAGATGAGAAAGATTCCGAGCAGGCCACCCGCGATTTGCACCAGGATGCGTTCGCGCGGTTCGAGTTTCTGGTAGCGGCCGCGCGCCTGCGCGATCCACGGATCGATGCCAGTGACGGCTTGCTTGAGCAGCGGGCGCAGCAGGTCCCTCGCACGCGCGCGCAGATTGTCGATCCATTCTCTAAACATCGCAGCTACTCTTCGACCTCGCGCGCAGCCGACGGCGCGGCGTCCTTGAAATTCGCGTCCATCCGAAAATCAACTTTGCTCGGATCTGATCCGGCCTTGGCATGCGCGACTTCGATCGATCCGAAGAAGCCGCTTTTGTCGAGTGCTCGTTTGGCTTGATCGACAGTTGCGAACGAATCCGCCTGCCCGGTCACGCGCAAACCTTGCGAATCGATTTGCACATCGGCCATCTGGACCGGAAATCGCGGCGGCAACGCGCGCGACACCGCGACCAGCGTATCGAGCGGCGAATGAGTCAGGTTGCCGCCAATGAGATTGAGCCGCTTGTTCATCTTCGCGATTCCCACCTGCAACTGTTCCCTGGCGTTCGCAGGATCGGTTTGGCCCAGCACGGGTCCGGCGGCGGCGGCGATGTCCGCGTTGACCTGGTTGAGTTTATGGAGATTGGCGGACACGCCCAGCGAGAAATGAACGACGACCATCGCCAACACCGCGACCGCCAGGATTCCCGAGGTGTAGAACGGACTGAGATCGCCCCGGACACGGCCGCGGAACATGAACTCGCCCTGGCGGAAATTGATCAGGTCGAGCGGCTTGGTTGGCAACTCGCCGAGCAGCATCGCGAGGCACGATGAAAACTTGCCGGTGTTTGGCAGCGAGCCCTCGAAGATGCCGGTGTAGTCGAACGCGCCACCGTCGCGCACCGACATCGCCAAAGACTCCGACAGCATCCCGCGTACGTTGGGATAAGCCGCCGCCGCGCCCGCGACAATTACCTCGGTGGAATCGGCTTCCTCGCCGTTGGCGAGCAGGGCCTGACGCACCGAGTTGAGAATCGGCGCGGCCGCATCCGCCGAGACTGCCGATCCGTCGGAGGTCATCAGCCCGCCCGGCATCGAGCGCAGCGCGCGCGGCGTTCCGTCCAGGTCAACCAGCACGACCGAAGTGGACGACTCGTCGCCTTCGACGACCAACTGCGCCATCGGCTTGGCGCCGTTGCTGTTTTTCGCGCGCGTGAACATCGCGGCCAGCGCGAGCGGCGCGAGCGTAACGGTCTTGGGATCGAGTCCCTGTTTTTGCAGGAGACTGAGATGACTCTGGAGATCGGTCTTACGCACCATCGCGGCCATCACCAGCGTGTGGTCGCCCTCGCGTCCGACGCGGATAAAAGCGACCGCGCCGTTGTCGACCGGGAACGGCAGATGCTCTTCGAGTGCGAACGGAACCACCTGATGCAGCCGGCGCGCATCCTTGAAGGGCAGCTCGAGCAATCGTTTGACGGCGAGGTTTGCCGGCAGCGCCGAGATCACGATGTCAGGTTGTCCGGCTTCGACGACCAGCCGCGACAGCGCGCCGCTCAGATCGGCCTCGTCGTCGGCGCGAACCTTGTCATAGGTGTCGACCAGCGTGAACGAATTCCACGAGCGCTCGGCCATCACCGCGCGCACACGGTCGCTGCCGAGCTCCAGTGCAAGTATTCGTTGAGCCATTAAGCGTCCTTGACCAACCCTAGTCCTCGCGCCACGACGCGAGCGTGCCGATACCGGTGGTTTCGCGATGGAACGTTGCGGTAATAATTTTACGCGCGCCGGCATAAGTGCCGGTTCCCGTTATCGTAAAAAATTGGCTGCGCATATCGACGTCCTTCTGCAGCCGCTGGCCGACATCTCCGAGGTCCGGAAGATTGGCGATGTCGGTGGGCTGGCTGAACGGCCGGATCGCACGCGCGTCGATTATCGACAGCACAATCTTCTGATCCTCCGTCAATTCCGGCTCCAGCGCCGCCAGCACCTGCGGCGACGCGGTGTTGGCGTTCACCGCCGACTCGTTCATCACCGTCAGAAATGGGCTGACGCGATTAAAAGTCGCCTCGTTGAATCCTTCCACCATCTGCAAATCACCCATCGTCGGCATCGCGCCGTAGCGCGGCTGATATGGCGGCTTCAACCCGGCGTAGTAATCCCCGATGCCGCCGCCGAGCCCGGTGCCGTTGTTCGGCGTAATCCAGTCGATGATACCTTGAACCAAGTCGGGGCTCACGTCGAGTACCGTGAACAGCCGCTGTACCTTCTGAATCGCCGGCAGATTCTGAGCGCCGTTTTGAACCATCGAGTTGAGATTGATTTTCCGGCCTTCGTCGACGATCGACAATGAGACCGTGCCGCCCTCGAGCTGCATCGGCGGAAACGGCACCGCCCACACGTCGCTCAGGGTGTCGATCGGGGTCGTCGATTTCAGGTCCGCGCGCGCGTCGGCCGCCAGCAACCCGAGACCGATATTGACCGCGGACCGCGCCAGGTAGCTGGCGCGCAACTCGTTGGCCTGGTTCGCCGCCGACACGAAGCCGAGTCCCGAGGTTATCGCGAAGTCGACGACCACCAACGTCATCAGCGCGACTCCCAGCAGAACTGCCAGCAGCGCGACGCCGCGCTCGCTCTTTCGCAGCAGCTTTACCATTGCTGTATCGCCATCGGCACGGTGACCTGGGTCGCGAAATCCATTTTGTGTCCGCCCGGCGCCGCCATCTGAATCTGAATCGCCACCGCGACCGGCAACTGGCGGCCTTGCGGCAGACTCGCGGACTCCCAGCTTTCGCTCCATCTCTGGCCGTCGAAATAGCGGAAGTGCAGCGAGAGCACATTGCTCGCGAGCGTTGTCGTCTGCGGCGAGACCGCGCTGGTCAGCAATCCGCTTTGCTGCGATCGCTGTAACAGGTACGAGCCCGGTTGATCCGGATTCGGCGACAAGTTGTAACTGACTATTGTCTCCGGCGTCATCGCGTTAACCGCGCGGCGATGGCCTCCGCTATAAGTGGACAGAGTTATCGTATCGAGCGGCGCGCCATTGCCCATGTGTCCGCTGCCGAAGAGCGCGACGTTGCTGACTACATAAGGAGTCTGCACCGCGTTGCGCAGCTCCTTGGTCAGTTGCCATAGCAGCGCGCGTCCTTCGCGATCCACGATGAGCCGGCCTTCGGCGTGCACCTTGCTATGCGCGATCGTGCTGAACGAGCTGGCCAGCATCGTGAGGATCATCGCCAGCACTCCAATCGCGAGCATCATCTCGATGAGCGTGAAGCCGCGTGGCGCGCGACGCGTCGGGACAGGGCGCGTCGTCATGGGGCAGCCTGCTGCGTCTGATCGGGCGGGATCGGTGAATGCAGATACTCGACCAGCGCGAAGTTCTGCGAAAGCGAGGGACCGTAGCGAATCAAAACCTTGACCACCCGAACGTCGGGAAACGTGCCGGACGCATCGACCTCGCGCTCCCATCGGAAGTCCGGGAACTCGCCGGGAAAAGACGATTGGAAATCACCACTGCTGCGGCCGAGATCCGGAAATCGCTCGAGCTCCGCTTCCGTCATCACCGCCTGCGCCAGCATCGAGGCGCGGGTCGCTTGCTGCGCGCGGATTACAGATTGCATGCTCTGATGGTGCAGGCTGAGCAGACCCATCAGCGCGATCCCGAGGATCGCAATCGCGACCATCACTTCCAGCAGCGTAAATGCGCGCGCACTCCGGCGAAGAGGATTCATCGCGACACGCTCATGTTCATACCGGGCGGCATCACGTCGCCGCTGATGATCGCGACCTGGCCGGTCAGCGGAGACAATTCGAGCGTCATCACGTCGCCCGACGCGTCCTCCAGATGCACCACGGTCGCGTCGACGTAACCCTCGGGATAGAAGTTGGTCGCAATCGTGCCCTTGTTGAAGGTGCCGATTCCCTCGACCGTTACGTCGCGAATCCGAATCGCCGCCGGCAGCATCACCGGCCGTCCCGACATACTGCTGTCGGGCGCAAACACCGGCTTCACCGCATACGGATCGAGCTGCGCGACTGCGTAGCCGTTGTTGTCGATGTCGAAAATAAGCCGTAGCACGAGTTTGTGGCCGGTGGCCTCATCGAACATATATGTTGCGCGTCCAGCCATCCGGCGGGCCTGGCTTTTCAGCGCAGCTTCGCGAAATCCACCGAGATATGGCAGCGCCAGCGTCAGCATCAGGCCCATGATAAAAATCACGACCGCGAGCTCGAGCAGCGTGAAGCCCGGCGAGGCGGACGTCGCGCCAAGGCGCGCGCGCTGTCTGGCGCGGTGAGGTGCTGACCCGGGCCGGCATTTCATTGCATCGTCACGACGATTGACTGCCGTCTATATCGTCCCCGCTCTCGACACCGTCCGGGCCGAATGACTTCAGAACGTACGCGTTCCCGTCACTCTGGTAGAAGTAGGGCATCCCCCACGGATCTTTCGGCAGGCGTTCGATATAGCCGCCGCTCTCATAGTTGGCGGGCACGCGGCCGCTGCTCGGTGGCGAAACCAGCGCGCTCAATCCCTGATCGGAGGTCGGGTAGTAGCCGTTATCGAGGTAATAGCGATCGAGCGCGGTCTTGATCTCGGCGATGTCGGCCTGTGCCTTGGTGTTCTTGGCCTTGTTGGCCGCGCCGCGCAGACTCTGGACGACGATCGTCGCGAGCAGGCCCAGGATCAGGATAACCACCATGATTTCAATCAGGGTGAAACCATCCTGATTGTATCGGCGTGATTTCATCGCGGTTACCTCCGCGGTTTTCATTTTTTCAATATTCATTTTCTCACTTCATCACTGCATCAACTGATTCAGTTGGAAGATTGGCATCAGCACGGCCAGCATCATGAACACGATAACAGCGGCCATCGCGAGCGTCATCACTGGTTCGAGCACCGTCGTCATCTGGCTCAGCGAGTGCGAGACTTCGCGCTCGTAGTTGTCGGCGACGCGTTCGAGCATCCGCTCGAGTTCGCCGGAGCGCTCGCCGACGCGGATCATTTCGATTAGCAGCGGCGGAAAGAGCCCGCTGCGCGCCAGCGTCTGCGCCATGCCGTGGCCTTCGCGGATACTCTCGCGGCTCTGCTCGACGGCGTCTTTAAGCAGACCGTTGGTCACCACGCCCTTGACCGCGTCGAGCGACGGCAGCAACTGGACGCCGCTGGCCAGCAGCGTGGCCAGCGTCCGTGCGAAGCGTGCGCAGATAATTCGAATCATCGTCGGCCCGATGTAGTACACCTTCAGGATCGCGGTGTCGTACATGCGGCGGCCGCGCGGGGTCGCCATCGCGGCGGTGAATCCGGCAACGATCCCGACGAGCAGGAGCCCCAGCGGAATCCAGTAGCTCGTGATGATCCCCGAAAACGTAATCAGGATTCGCGTCGCCAGCGGCAGCGCGGCATGCTGCTGCTCGAAAATCGTCGCGACCTGCGGCACCACGTACGCCACCAGGAACGCCATGATTCCCGTGCCGACGCACATCATGATGATCGGATAGGTCAGCGCGCCGCGCACCTTGGTCACGAATTCATTCTGACGCTCACTGTATTCGGCGAGACGGTCGAGCACCGCTTCGAGGGCGGCGGCCTGTTCGCCCGCGCGGACCATCCCGATGTAGAGATCCGAAAAGACGTCGCGATGATTAGTCAGCGCGTCGGCCAGCGACGATCCCTCGCGGACGCGCTCGCGCACCTGCGAGAGCATTCGCTTGGTCGCGGCGCGCGACGATTGATCGCTGAGCGCGCTGAGCGCATCGACCAATTGCACGCCCGCGCCGAGCAAGGCGCTGAGCTGCCGGGTCAGCAGGGCCAGGTCCGACGCCGGCATCTTGCGCCGCCACAGCGAGGGCAGCCATTCGCGCTTGGCGACCTGGCGTTCGGCGGCGTTGGATTCTTCGTTGAGGTCGGTCGGGAAAATTCCAGACGCGCGCAGCTTGCCGCGCGCGGTGCGCGCGCTGTCGGCATCAACGACGCCATTGACGGAACGTCCGTCGGCGCCAAGTCCTCGATAAGCAAATACTGGCATCGGTGAAAAAACTTAAAGTGCGCGTTCTAGTCGATGTCTTCCTGCGTGACGCGCAGCAACTCTTCGATCGAAGTCTCGCCGCGCAGCACGCGCGCCGCACCGTCCTGACGCAGCAACGTCATCCCGACGCTGGTGCATTTGCGGCGCAGCGTGGCGGCGTCGGCATTCTGCATCACGAGCGAGCGGATTTCGTCGTCCATGATCATCAATTCCTGAATCGCCATTCGCCCGCGATATCCCGTGTTGCGGCAATTGCGGCATCCTTTGGGCCGGCAAATCTTGTTCTCCGTGTCGACGCCCTTGAGTCCGATTCGCGCGAGTTCGGTGTCGCTGGCCTTGAAGGGCTCGCGGCAGTCGACGCAAAGCTTGCGGACCAGGCGCTGCGCCAGCACGGCCAGAATCGACGACGAGACCAGGAACGGCTCGATCCCCATGTCCACCAACCGCGTCACCGCGCCGAACGAATCGTTGGTGTGGAGCGTCGAGAACACCAGATGCCCGGTGAGCGCGGCCTGGATAGCAATTTCGGCGGTCTCGCTGTCGCGGATTTCGCCGACCATGATGACGTCGGGATCCTGGCGCAGAATCGAGCGCAGGCCGCTGGCAAAGGTAAGCTCGATCTTCGGATTCACCTGCATCTGGCCGACGCCGCGCAACTGGTACTCGATCGGATCTTCGATCGTGATGATATTTTTTTCGGGTGAGTTGATTCGCGTCAGACACGCGTACAGAGTCGTCGATTTTCCCGATCCGGTCGGCCCGGTCGCCAGGATGATCCCATGGCTCTGCCTGATTAACCGATCGAGGCGCTGAAGATTGTCGCCCGAGAAACCGAGATGGTCGAGGTTGATTGCCTCAACGGCTTGCGCGCGGTCGAGCAGTCGCAGCACGATGCGCTCGCCGAACGCGGTCGGAATCGATGAGACGCGCAAATCGATATCGCGGCCGGCGATGCGCAGCCGGATTCTACCGTCCTGCGGCAGCCGCTTCTCCGCGATATTGAGGCCCGCCATGACCTTGACGCGCGACGTGATCGCGGGCTGAAAACGCTTGGGCGGCGACAGCACGTCGTACATCATGCCGTCCACGCGGAAGCGCACCACCATTTCCTTTTCGAAAACTTCGACGTGGATATCCGACGCGCGATCCTTGACCGCCTGCGACAGCACGCCGTTGACGAGCTTGATTATCGGGGCCGAATCGTCGGACTCGAGCAGGTCCAGCGGCTCCGACGCGAGCTCGTTGGCGACGACGTCCAGCCGCTCTTCCTGCAGATCGATCATCAGGTCTTCAGCCGAGGTCGCCGACGCCTGGTCGTATGCGCGATTGATCGCTTCGGCGATCACTTCGGCCGGCGCCACCAGCGTCTGGATCTGCGCGCCAAACAGGATTCGCAAATCGTCGAGCGGCTCGAAGTTGGCCGGATCGGCGATCGCAATGGTCACCGTGCCGTCGACGCTTGAAAGCGGCAGCAGCCGGTTCTTCTTCGCGTAATTGATTGGAATCTTGCGAGACGAGCTTGGAATCGAGCGAATTCTCGTCGATATGCGCCTGAAAGGGGAGCCGGTATTCCTGTGCGAGAGCGCGCGCGAGGCGCTGCGGCTCCAACGCACCCATCTCGACCAGCACGTCGGCCAGCTCCTGCCCGGGCTTCTTGCGCTGGCGCGCCTTGTCGAGATCCTGGGCCGAAACCCACGATCGGTCGAGCAAAATCGCCTCGAAACTTTTGCGTGCAGTCGCCATCACCCAAGTCTCGAGGTGAGCTCGGTCACCGGCGCCACTGCGCGTCGATTCAAGTCATATCGGGTCATCTTCAACGACAATGACACCCCACCGATCATACCACCATTCCCCCCATTGAGGCTCAATTAGACACGATGGTTCCTGCTAGTTGCAAGTATGCTTTCCCCATGGCACAGACCATTTTGGCAGCTCCCCGCTGCGACTAGTAATGTACTGCTCCAGGCTGGGTTTGGGTTCCGTTCCCAATCGGCCCCTGGTTGATCCCCACGCCGAAGCCCGTATGACCCTTAGCCGGCATAACATGCTCGGCTTCCTGCCATGAGACGAGTTTACCCCCAACAAACTTCAAATCTAAAAATGTCCCCTTGTCGCCGTCCTTGGACGACGTGTACATCAGCGCCGCCGCCACATCGTTGCTGTTGGGTTTATAAGGATAGCTCCAGACCTCGGTTTCGCCCGGTAAATAGGTGCGAAGGTCGGGTTCTCCCCACGAATGGTGTATCTGGGGCGAGGTTTGCCCCACCTGCAGCGTATCCGACATCCGCGTCGCCTTGATCCGGGTGCCAGCCTGGTAAGCGAGTCCACATCCAGCGAAAATCAGCGCCGACGACAAGATCGCCAATAGGGCAAAACGGGAAAATTGGAATTTTTTCGAGAACCGGGTACTCAACGACATTACATCCATCGGCGAGATTCTGTGGGCGCCATTCCTGATTGTCAACGGTATGCTATAGAGCAACGAATATGAACGAGGGAGGACCCGATGGCGCGTAAGCTGACTCTGGTGAAAGGGAGGTCGCAGCGCGGATCGCTGGTGTACGGAATGCGCATTTTCGACCCCGACACTGTCGCGGGCGTCGAAGATGCGCGCGTCAATCTGGCCGACGGCACCAGCGGTCGAGTCACGATGCATCTCATCGAGGGCTCGCGCGTACAAATCCGCCGTCAGTTGATGCAAAGCATCGACGCGTTTTTCGAACTGCTCGATGAGCAGTAAAATAGTCGCCAGCAACCTAACCCCTAACCCCTTCCCGAGCGGGAAGGGGGACCGGATGAATGGAAGGTGAAAAAATGGATTTGAAATTTATCAAGTACGAGAAGCGCAACCATATCGCCTACATCACGTTCAACCGGCCCGAGCGGATGAACGCGTTGCATCCGCCGTGTCACGTCGAGATGGACAGCGTGTGGGACGACTTCGTCGCGGACAAGTCGGCGTGGGTTGCGATTGTGACAGGCGCCGGCGACAAGGGATTCTCTGCCGGCAACGATTTGCGCTGGACCGCGGAGAATCGCGGAGAACTGGAGAAGACCATTCGCGGCAAGGGCGGCTTCGCAGGAATTACTGCGCGTTACGATATCTACAAACCGATCATCGCGGCGGTGAACGGATTCGCGCTCGGCGGTGGATTCGAGATCGCGCTCTCCTGCGATATCATCATCGCTGCCGAGCACGCACGCTTCGGATTGCCGGAACCGCGCGTCGGCCTGATGGCCGCGGCCGGCGGCGTACATCGCCTGCCGCGCCATATCCCACTGAAGATCGCGATGGGCATGATGCTCACCGGCAAACACATCACAGCCGCGGACGCGCTTCGGTACGGAATCGCGAACGAGGTGGTGCCGCTGAAAGATCTGATCCCGACGGCGGAGAAATGGGCGGCCGAAATTATGGAATGCTCCCCGCTGTCGGTGCAGGCGACGAAGGAAGCAGCAATGAACGGCCTCGGCATGCAGGTCGAAGCAGCGCTCGCGAAGCATTACGATTTGCAATCGAAGCTGTTCAGGTCGAAAGACGCAGTGGAGGGCCCGCTGGCTTTCTCGCAAAAGAGAAAACCGAACTGGACGGGCGAGTAGGGCACCGCGGCCCGTTTTTCCCGATCCCCTTCCACCATGGAAGGCGTCAGGAGTTGCGCGGCTTGCATCTTCCACGATGCTCGCGCTCAAATATTCGTGTCATCCGGAGTTGCGATCCCAATGAATGAACTCTGGCTACTGCACGACGCGATCGTGGCGCTGCTGGTCAGCGCGACCGCAGCCGCCCTGCCGCCGATAAGCACCGGCGCCTTCTGGACGGTCGTCGCATTCTACGGCGTAGTCTCAATCCTGTTCGACGACGAAACCCCGCGCGGCGTCCCCGGCATGGATTACTTCTACGCGACCCGCCCTCATCTGAAAGATCCGCAGAGTTAACTCGAAGACTGACAGGCGCAGGTTAATTTTCCGCGCAAACTGTCGCACTGGGAACAAAGAGAGGGGCCAACTGCAAGGCTCAGGTTTGACAAATGGCATGCTCGTGGTTTGGCCCGGTTATGCTACGATTAGCAGCATAGGTGATGGCATGCCGATAAATTCCGTGATCCCTTCTCCGATTTTTGAGACGCTTCGGGACTCCGAAGATACCCTGCGGACCACGCTCGCCGAGCTGGCCGAAGACAAACGCAAACAGAAGCCGAATATCTCGGAGCGCAAGCTGGCCGAATATCTGGCCGATCAAATGGGCTATCGCGGCGCAAAGAACGTCGAAGCGCTGGTAGCCTCGCGCGAGCGCATCGCGAAATCCCGCCTGGCCGTTGGCTTGAGCAAATAGCGTCGCGACCCCGGCCGCCGTTACCTCGGGGCCGGTCCGTGTTCCCAGCGGAATCTCAGGCGCAACCAGAGTCGCCGGATTCCCCGGCTATTGCCGAGCGCGCCCATCAGCCGGGCGTTGTAAGCGAAATGCCCTCTCCAGTCTCGAGGCACTGAGTACGACATGAAGTTTGCCTCCGTATCTTTTGGACACTATTTGTGTCTATTGATGCCGGAGGCACTTACCATCAAAACAGAAATTTTGCAAATGTATTCGATTTGTAGGATCGGACACTTTGTTAGTATTATCCGACTTTCTGTTAGTGTCCGAGGTGGCGGCCGAAGAACGCCTGGATTCGCTTCCAACTATCTTCGGCGGCCTCGGGATTGTAATCGGCCTTCATCGGGCCGATTTTTCCTATCCATGGCAGAAATCCACTATTGCGGCTCATGAAGCTGTGGCCCGCATCCTCGTAGATTTTGACGTCGTGATCGACGCTCATCTCAGTAAGCAAAGTTTCGAGCCGGCGCCCTTGCGCCACGAATAACCGATCCTGGTCGCCGTAGCCGCCGAGCACCGGGCATATGCCGCGCAACTGGTCGGTCGATTTGGGCACGTCGCCATAGAAAGTCGCGGCAACGCCGATTGGAGCGCGCGCCGCGAACATCAGCGCGAATCCACCTCCCATGCAAAACCCAATGACTCCGATGCGCGTCGAATCGACGCCCGGCTGCTGCTGCAGGAATTTGCGCGCTGCATCCAAATCCTTGAACGCGTCGCCCTCACCGCGATTCAACGCCATCAAAGTGCGCGCAATACAGATGAGGCGCGCGCCGTCGCGGTCGTAGAGGTCGGGCGCAAGTGCGGCGTAGCCAAGGTCGGCGACCATCCCGGTAATTCGCCGGATATCGTCGTTGAGCCCGAAAATTTCGTGGATAACGATCACGCCGGGACGTTTCTGCGAATCGGACGGCGCTGCGTAAGCCGCGCGCATCGGACGTCCATCATGAGAGGGAAATGTAATATCAGTCGTGATCATCGAGTAGCCTCACTATACAGCCGCGCTGGCGTAGCCGGTCTCCACCAGGAAATCGCGCACGAGTTGATTGAACACCGGAGCATTCTCGAAATAAATCGAATGACCGCTGCCCGGCACCGTGCGCATCCGTGCATCAGGCAGCGCGGCCGCAAGCGCCTTGACGATGTGTGGTCGAATCAAGGTGTCCTCTTCGCCAACCATGCAGAGTATCGGCATCGTCAGTCGATTCTTCACCGCTGCGAGATCGTAACGCGTGCCGATCAATCGCATGCCGGCGTCGGCGGGTGGCCGCGCGCCGTGAATCCGGACTTCTTCGTACAGGAAAGCCATTTCGGGATGCTTGGTGAAATAGTCGGCGGCGTACGTCGGCAACGATCCGATCGGCGGGGACGCATCGACCGGCAACGGCGTGCGCGGTGCCTCGAACTTCATATCGGGTGTGAAGATTCCCCCCGGCGTATCCGCCATCACCATCGCGGCGACACGCTCAGGATGCTCGAGGGCGTAGCCGACGATTGTCCATCCGCCCATCGATTGTCCGATCAGCACGGCCTTGTCGATTTTCAGATGGTCGAGGAGGGCGGCAAGATCGCTCGAGTGCGCGCGATTGAACAGGTCATCAGGATCGGGCGAGAGACCGAAGCCGCGCTGATCGACCGTCACGCACTCGAAGGAACGCATGAAGTAGGGCACCTGCTGCCACCACGAGAGATGATTGCCGCCGAGCCCGTGCAGAAAAACGATCGGCGCGCCGGCGCCAATGCGCTCGTAGTAGAGCGAGAACTTGCCAATCTCCAACCTGCCAGGCGTGATTCGATATTCCATCGCGATTCTCTCCAGTCCTTTCGTGCAGTTCTACGACTAGGCTTTTGATTTGTCGATGCGCAAGCCGGAGAGAAGTTGCGCGACGCTCTGGACGATTTCGCGGCGGGCGCCGCGAGTGGCTCTGAATGCGGGACTGGAGGTCAGTGGGGCAGGGACGACCTAGCGCGCGCGACGGCCTCGTCGAATCCTGAAGCGGCGGGAGTCTCGTCGGGATTTGACGTACATCGCGACTCCGATGCCCGCCACGATTAGAATTTCCCAGAAGAGCAAGACGTTGAGATGGTCGAGCTTGGTGTACCACGCGTCCGGAGTCACGATCTGGCTGACCTGGGTGCTGATCGTGGTCATAAAATTGTCGCGCCATCGCGACATGAGCAGGAGACCGTTCCAGACCAGACCCACGACCAGGACTATCACCCAGAAGAGCACGCCGAACTGCTCCGGGATGCGGCGGCGAACGATATTGTCCAGAGAGCCGGGCTCATGAATGACCGGAGGTGCAGCATGAGTCACGATGCCGCGCAGGTTCGGGGCGCGATCACCTTGAACTTCTTCTACTTGGGACGGTTTGGGAAAGAGAGCTGTGTGGTCAATCGTTGTGCTGGTTGCTTCGCGAATCTGGCGCAGGATGAAAAGCATATCCTGTTTGCAAGTCAGGGTTCCAAGCAGCGCGCATTTCGACAACGCCTCAAGCTCCTGCGGAGTTATATGGAGACGGCGGATGAGGTCGCGGTCATTTCGAATCTCATCGAGAATGGCGCGTTCTTCGCGCGGTGCAAGATTCAAGCTGTCAGATGAATCGGCTTTCATAGGGCGAGATTTTGACGCTCCACCGCGCATAAAGCAAGACTAAAGGCGACGTGAGATGCATAGAGTCTCATAACATCTCTAAGAGACCAACTAGGTCGCTATAGATAAAGCATATAGTAAGATTTAGCTACCTACTGTAAGTGTCGCTAAGCGAATAGGTAGCGAACTCCTACATGTTGGTATGTGAGTTCATCCGCCTCGGGAGTTTTATAGTTGGACGGGCCAGTGCCAGCCATCGACGCGCGGGCGTCCGCGCCCACGCCTACCTATCAGTGCTGGGTGTTGGCCAATAACCCTAAGAAGAGGGCGGGCACGGCGGCCCGCCCCACTGAGACCAGGACACGACAAATTTGCCTCGCTATGGATGGGGTAGAAAAATAAAAGCAGGGCCCGAGGAAGTAATTCTGACAGCGATTGCGACGACCAAAATTCCGCAGCTGTCCCATTCAAGCCAGGGCTTCTGGTTCATGGTGAGCGACGCGCGGACAGACTTTGCGATGACGATGTGTTTGCTGTTTTTTGATCAGCGTCGGCGGCGCCGCATGGTCGATGGACAATCAGATTTTGGGGGAGCGAAGAAGTCGCTGGAAAATTTGGTGAGAGGTTCGAATCATGATCAAGAAAGACAAAGACGGATATAAGGTGGTCTCGAAGAAGGGCAAAAATCTCGGCAGCGGTTACAAGACGCGCGCGGCGGCTGCGAAGCGACTTCGCCAGGTCGAGTTTTTCAAGCGCAAGAAAAGCTGATCGACGCTGGCAGAGCGCCGCACTATATAGGCATTTTCAGGCAGGGGAGGACTTCATACCATGAGCACCAAGTGCGGGATTTCAATTCCACAGACCTTCGAACAATCGGTCGACGTCGATCTTATTCGCAAGTTCGTCGTTCGGGCGGAAGCGCTTGGCTACGACAGCCTGTGGGTGCAGGAACAAATGATCTCGGACGCGGCGATTCTCGAGCCGGTCGCGCTGCTCACGTATGTCGCCGCGCTGACTTCGCGAGTACGCCTCGGCACAGCGGTGCTCCTGACCGTCGTACGCAATCCGGTGGAACTCGCGAAGACCCTGGCATCTGTCGATCAGCTAAGCCGCGGCCGCCTGATCGTGGGAGTCGGTATCGGCGGTCCGACGACGCCTCACGAGATTTTCGGGGTGCCTCGCGAACAGCGCGGGCGTCGGTTCGTCGAAGGGCTCAAAGTAATGAAAGCATTGTGGACTCAGCCCAAGGCTACTGTCAGCGGCGATTTCTGGAATTTCACCGACGTCCCGATGGAACCCAAGCCGGCGCAGAAACCACATCCTCCGATTTGGTTCGGCGCGCGAACCGAACTCGGATTGAAGCGCGCCGCGCGCCTTGGCGACGGATGGATGGGTCCCGGGTCGTCATCGTCGGAGGAATTCGTCCAGCATATGGAATGGATCCGTCGCCTGCTGGACGAGGCAAAACGCGATCCCTCGACTTTTTCGATCTCGAAGCGCGTGTATATCGCAGTTGACGAGAATCGCGATCGTGCAGAGCAACGCCTGCGGCGATGGTTTGGCGCGCGCTACAAATTTCCTGATATGGCGCCGCGCGTTTCAATTTATGGCAGCCGCGCCGAATGCGTGGATAAATTGGGAGAATTGGTTCGCGCGGGAGCGCAGCATCTCCTGCTCGATCCGGTCTACGACCACGTCGAACAGATGGAATTGCTCGCCGCCGAAGTGGTGCCAGCGCTCTAGCAATTGTGGCGACCTCAGCGGCGTGCCTGGGAAGAGACATCAGAAAAGTTGGGTGAGAATTAACACGACGCCGAACGTTGAGACGGCGAAGACCAGCGTCCGAAGGTACTTGATCCCCGCGATGTAGACCGCCGCATGCGCCACGCGGGCCCAGAAAAAAATCGTAGCCCCAAGGGCTGTTGTCGCGTTCGCCTTGCCGGAAACTTGTGCAACGAGCACCAGGATGGCAAAGGGCGCGAGATTCTGGAGCAAGTTGAGATGCGCCCGTTGCGCTCTCGCGGCCCACTCGGGGATGCCCGCAAGTGGCTCTGCGCGGTTGCCAAGGCTCCACGCGGCGCCTCCTGGAGCCTGCATCATAAGACCTGCCAGATATATGAAAGGCAGTGCCAGGGCGAGGAGCGCTGTCCAGACGAGCATCCATAGATCGGTAGTCATGTCGGCTCCTTTTCGCGGTCACTTGTATTTTGCAAGTGACGCGGAAATGTAGCAGACTAACTTTCACTATGCAAGTCACACACTCCAGGGGGAAGCCCAAAACAATAAAACCGGAAACGGAAGCGCGCGGCTTCCTGCGCTCGCCTTGCGCTGTCGCATGCACGCTCGACCTGGTTGGCGACAAGTGGTCGTTGCTGGTGGTTCGGGACTTGCTCCGTGGTTGTGTGACTTATGGAGAGCTGCAGAATTCGCCCGAAGGCATCCCTACCAACATTCTTGCTGACCGCCTGAAAAGGTTGGAAGGGGCGCGCCTCATTGCCAAGTCTGCGTATCAGGACCGTCCCGTCCGCTACGCTTATCGGCTCACGGAAAAGGGGGAAGCCCTGAATGACGTTCTGTTCGCGCTTGTGCGATGGGGCAAGAAACACATACCGGGCACACGGACTCTGGAGACTCCACCGCTGCATTCCGTGCGAGGCCGAAAACCCACCAGGATACAGGATCGAAAGTCATAGCAGCGGACGCTTCGATACAGCGCCAGCAATTCGGGAAGGGTGGTGCCCCGGCCGGGAATCGAACCCGGACCTGAGGTTCCGGAGACCTCCGTGATGTCCTTTTCACTACCGGGGCGGCGAGTGCGACAGAGCACAGAACTACATCACCGATACGCGGCGGACAAGCGAGCGGCGGTTGATCCTCGCGTCGAGCGCGCGGCAACATAGTCGCGATGGCGACTGAGACAAGTATCGATCCCGCACGAATCCTGCGCGATCAATACAAAGACGGCACGAACCTGTCGGCGCGCATCCGGCTGCATCAGCGCTTCAGCACTAATCGCTATGGGCAGATGCGATGGATGTTCGATCGGATTCAGCTTCCCGAAAACGCGCGCGTGCTCGAGCTCGGTTGCGGCACCGGCATATTGTGGCGCGGTTCGGCGAAGGTTCCGCGCGGATGGCGCGTGATTCTTAGCGATATGTCGAACGGGATGCTCCGCGAGACGCGCACCAGCCTCGCGCAGCTAGGACATTCGTTCAGCTACATGCAGACCGATGCGCAGGCGATTCCGTTTCGCGACGAATCATTCGACGCGGTGATCGCGAATCACATGCTCTACCACGTTCCCGATATCCCGCGCGCGCTCGAAGAGGTTCGGCGCGTACTGAAGCCGTCGGGCTTCTGCTACGCGGCGACGATGGGATTGGCGAACTTGCAGGAGATGAACGAACTTGCGGTGCGCTTTTTTTCGATCCCGCGAATGACGGAGTCGACCGCGCGCTTCGGCCTCGAGAGCGGCGAGGCCTACATGCGCAATGCTTTCAGCGAAGTGAAGCTCGAACGCTACCCCGACTCGCTGGTGATCACCGAAGCCGCGCCGCTGATGGACTACATCTGCTCGATGCGCGTGCGGAGCCGAATCACCGACGAACAAATCGCCGCACTGCGCGCGCACGTCGAAAATGAAATCGCAACGCACGGCGAAATCCGAATGACAAAGGACTCCGGCCTGTTCATCGCGCGGCGATAGTCAGTACAGAATCGACGGGATGAACGGGAAGCGCGGTTCGTTGTAGAGGCCGACGCTCATCAGCGTCATCTGTTGCATCAGGCGCAGGCCCTTGCTGTAGCACCATCGGAGCAGCTCGCCGTTGCGCGACGGTACCAGCGGGCCGTGGCCGAGAAAGGCAGGCGCCGCAGAAATCAGCGCTTTGAGCTCCTCGTTCGACTCACCGACTGCGTAGCCCGCGTATCCGATCGCGGTCGCGTAGCCAGTGATGCGGCCGAGATGCTCGACGACGTTCGCCGTCCCGGCCTGTGATTGCGTCGCGCAATTCGCCGCCGCGTTCGTGTCCGTGCACCGTGAAGTGGAGCCGGTCGCATGCGGCGACATCGGCTTCTGTAGCGGCGCGAACCTTGTAGCCCGGGATCGACTCGTTGATCAGCGGGCCGATCATCAGAGACAACGGCTCGCGGACTTCGAAGCCGAGCTTGGCGTACAGGCTGAAGGAGCGATTGTGATAGGCGACCTGCACCAGCCGGACGCCGGGGAGTCGATTGGCGGCGACGCGATCGAGCATGTGCTGCATCATCGCGCGGCCTGCGCCGCTGTTCTGCACGTCGGGATCCACGCTGATCGGACCGATTCCGGTAATCGGCGCCCGCTCGTCCATGAAATTGCTGCCGGCGATGCGTCCGTCCACCTCGGCAACGACTCCGTAGAAGCCGGGGTTGGATAGCATGCTGCCGATTATGCCTTTGGCCGTAGCAACGTCGGGAAAGTCGTGGGGGAAGTTGTGCTGATCGCCGATCGCGCAGAACGCGCGGTGGCAAATCTCGCCACATACGTCGAGGTCCTCGCGGGTCGCGCGTCGAATCTGTGTGTTCATCTGAGGCGTCCTCCTAAGATGCCAGAATTTCTACGCTGAGGCCTTGGTCTCGCGGAGCATCTCGGCGTGGCGGCGGTCGGCCTCGGGACGCGTATGGGCGATTACTTCGACCAATTCGCTCATGCAGCCGTGCCGTTGGTCGCAATGATATTGGCGCCGCCCAAGTCAAGCTCCGAGCCGTCCATGTTGGTCACGCGGCCGCGCGCTTCCTCGACAATCAACGAGCCGGCGGCCACGTCCCATGCGCGCAGCCCGAACTCCCAGAATCCGTCGGTGCGTCCCGCTGCGACGTAGGCGAGATCGAGCGCCGCCGAGCCGGTGCGGCGGATGCCCTGGGTGCGCATCATGAGTTCTTCCCAGAAGCACATGTAGAAGCGGCGGCGCTCGCGGCGGTCGTACGCGAATCCAGTGCAGAGCAGTGCGGAGCACAGATTTGCCGTCGCGCTCACACGAATAACTTTGCCGTTGAGGCGCGCGCCGTGTCCGCGATGCGCGATGAAGCATTCCTTCTTCAGCGCGTCGAAGACCACGCCGAACAGCACGCGGCCGCGGCGCTCGTACGCGATCGACACGCAGAATTGCGGATAGCCGTGCGCGAAGTTGGTGGTGCCGTCGAGCGGATCGATAATCCATCGATGGTCGCTTTGATGCGCACTGGCGCCGCTTTCCTCGGCGAGGATCGCATGAGTCGGAAACGCGCGATGGATCACGTCGATGATCGCCGCTTCCGATTCGCGATCGGCTTCGGTCACCAGATCGATCGAGTTCGACTTGCGATTGATGGTTATTCGGCTGAGTCGTTTGAGATGAATTCTGCCCGCGGCACGCGCGGCGCGGAGCGCAACCTGTTCGATTTCGTTGATCACGGTAAAGGAAAGTATTACTCGCGGGTCGAAGCGTCCAGCGCGAAGCGCAGATCAATCGACAACCGTCTAAAGAGCAATCGTCACCTGCACGGCGAGCACCAGCGTATCGCTGACCAGGCCGGTGCCGTTCGGTCGGAAGACGCCTTGTATATCCGGTTGCACGGTCAGCGAGGGGGTCACGTTGTACATGTAGTTAGCCTCGATGACGGCTTCATGTGTCTGCGTTGGCTGATGAGCTGCGCGCTGAGCGTCCCGGAGATCGCTTGAAAACTGTCCCCAGACTCCAAACAAGCCCAGCTCGTCGTAGGGTCGGTGCGGAATCAGCCCGAAGTACAGCAGCCCCGCATCCCAGAAATATTCATCGGTGTTCATCTTTGGCGGCGCATACGTGAAGGCGAGGAATGACCACAAACCTTGATGAGGATTGGTCGCGCCCTCGGGCCGGCGAAGAAGTCGCTGCTGGCCGGTTACATACATTTGCCAGGTTCCGCCGCGCATCTGACCGGTCTTGAATTGCAGCCGTGGTTCGGAATCATAGAGCCCACCGAGCTTGTAGGTTCCCGGATATCCGAGGTCTCGTATCAGCTTGGGCGAATAGCCGAGCTCCTGCATGATCGCGACGCCGGAATTATGACGGAGGCTGAAATCAACGCCGTGGAACTTATCGCTGCGGAAGTCCCGGTATGTATTGTACGCGCCCGTCATCGAGTAAAACTCGGGCGAGATCTGGTAGCGTGCCCGAATTCCCCACGCCGCGCCCGGGTAACTCGGTACATTGGCGTTAACAGGAATACTCAGTGGATTGCCGCAGAAGCCGAGGTTTTGCGCGAAGCAGTAGTATGGCGATGTCGCGAAATCATCGAGCGCGTTGATACGGCCGCCAACGACGTCGAGCTTCTGGTCGAAAAACCGATGTTCGACAGCCAGGTTCACTAGCCGAATCGTTTGATGTCCGAAAATCTGCTGCACCTGAAGACTGTTGGGAATGTCGTTGGACAGACTGTTGCCTGTGCGCTCCGAGGCGGACGCAAGAAAGTAGGTATCGTGGAGGCCGAGCAGTTTCTGGAGATCCACTGCGACGCCTAGCGCGATGTTGTGCGTGTATCGGAATTTATGCACCTCTCCGCCGACCGGGTTGCCGGCGGATTCGCTTTCGTAGGATCCAAAAACAGAGATTCCCGCGTCGGAGAGGTCGCTGCGCATACCGTCCCAATTTCCGGTCGCGCCTTTCAGCTGAACCCAGGATCCAGGCGTGAACAAAATCATAGGATCGAGTACGCCCCATTCGGAGGCCCAATCCTGGTTGGTCGCGTGCATCCACGGTGTTGAGAATGTCTGCGCCTGAGCAGCCGCTGATGAAAGGACTGCCGCGAGCACCAAGCCGGCTACAAGCGATCTGAGGACTAACCGACTCATGCGGCAGGACCTATGAGGTTGGTTGCGGTTGCGCTCCGCCACTGTCGCGAGATGTCCTCAAGCGACTTTCCTTTGGTTTCAGGAACCCAACCGACTACGAAGATGAATGCTGCCACACCCATCGCGGCATAGAGGAACCATAGCGACGGATCCCATCGTCGCTTGCAGAACCGGGAACGAAAGGCTGACCAGAAAGTTCGCCGTCCAGTTGGCGGCCGTCGAGACTCCGGCCGCTCGCGCCCGCGCACGGTTGGGAAAGATTTCCGAGATCATCAGCCATACGACCGGCCCCAGCGAGAAAGCGAAGCAGACGATATACAGTCCGATGAACCCTACAGTAATTGGTCCGACCAACTGTTGATTGACGTCAAACGTTGAACCGAAACGTTGAGCAACGCCCAGCGCGGTCAGACTTAAGGTCATTCCAACGAGCCCCGCGAGGAGCAGCGGCTTTCGTCCCGACTCGATCCACCAGCCAGATCGCGATCAGTGTGGACAGTACGTTAACCACCCCGATCCCGGCCGTTGCCGCCAATGCGATCGTCGCACTGTCCAGGCCAGCTTTCTGAAAGATCTGAGGAGCATAATAGATAATCGTGTTGATGCCGGTAACTTGCTGGAGAACTGCGAGCCCAACGCCGACGATCAGTGCCGGACGAAGTCCAGGCATCAACAGCTCCGACCACGCAGCCGGCTGATTGTGTTCGAGGTCTTCGTGGATTTCTTTTACTTCCGCGTCGATTTCGTTGGCAGGCCGCACCAGCGAGAGGGCGTGCCGCGCGGCTTTCTCTGCTCCAGTTTTCAGAAGCCACCGCGGCGACTCGGGCATCGCGAACATTCCGATCACCAGCAGCGCGCCGGGGATGAACGCGAGGCCTAGCATCCAGCGCCACGCATGATCGGGCGCCAGGGCTCGATCGACGATGTAAGAAACCAGGATGCCGATGGTGATCGCCAGTTGAAAAAGCGATACCAGCTTGCCGCGATTGCGTGGCGGCGACAGCTCCGCGATATACATCGGCGCGGCTACCGACGTCAGTCCTATTGCCAGTCCGATGAGGACGCGACTCGCGATCAGAACTGCGACGTTGGGCGCGAGCGCCGAAAAGATTGAGCCTGCTACAAAGCTCAATCCGGCGGCGATGTTGGTCCAGCGTCTGCCGATTCTGTCAGACGAAGTACCTCCGATTAACGCGCCGAACAATGCGCCAAAGGTCACCGCGCTGACTACGAGTCCCTGCTCGGCAGGGCCAAGATGGAACTCGGGGACGATGAAGAGCATCGCGCCCGCAATCACGCCGGTATCGAAACCGAAGAGGAGGCCGCCAACCGCCGCCACCGCGGCTATCAATGTGATGTACAAGTCGCTCTGAACCCCCCGTCTCAGGCTTCTCGCGTGCTCATAGGTCGGATTTACCTTCGGGTCAAGGACGTGCTGATCCGTCGCCTACCAGCGCGGGGTTTCGGATAGGCTGATGCCGAGAGCGACCTTGCCTATGAGTTCGCGGGCGCGGGCGTTGGACAGCGGATGATTCGGGCCGGCGCGGACGTCGCGGTAGTAGCGCTCCATCGGGAATTTTTTGAGCATCCCGTGCGCGCCAACCACCTCCATACAGTAGTCGACGGCGCGGATCGCGTTGTTGGTCGCGACATACTTCGGCATTACGACGCGCGCCAGTCCCGACTCGCCTTTGAATGACGCGCGATCGTGAATGTAATCGTTGGCGACGCCGAGATAGAGCGCGCGCGACTGCGCGATCAGCGCTTCGGCCTCCGCAATCGCGAACTGGATGCCCGGCAGATATTTGATCGTGCGCGGCTGCGTGAGCGGTTTCAGGCGGCCGGCAAATTCCTTGGCGAACTTCAGTGCCGCAATCGCGACGCCGGTGTAAGTCGCGGCAACCGAGATGCCGAACCATGCGAATAGCGATATCGCCTGGTCATTCACGGGACCGACGGGCCGCGATTCCGCCATCGCGATCGCCGGCACGCGCACGTCCTTGATCACCAGGTCGTGGCTCGCCGTCGCCCGCATGCCCATCGCGTCCCACGTCTCGATCAGCTCGAAGCCGGGAACGCCGCGCGGGACGACGAAAGTCGCGGCGGCGGGCGGATTTGAGTCCTCGATCGTCGCCATCACCATGAATAGATCGATGACCGGCGACAGGCTGGTGAAAATTTTGCGTCCGTTGAGAACGTATGTCTCGCCGTCGCGGCGCGCGCGAGTTGCGAAGTGACCCCAATCCCCGCCAGTCTCGGGCTCGCTGATACCGCCGCCGAGAATTTGATGGCCGCGTCCGATCGCGTCGAAGAACAATTGCTCCTGCGGGCGGCCGGTGGAGCGCTCGACCATGCTGCCGATGCCGAACAGATGCATGTTGATTGCGATTGTCGTTGCGGCGCATCCCTGCGCGAGCTGCTCCTGGCATAGGGCGAAGTCCTCGAGGTCGGCGCCGAGTCCGCCGTGCTTTTCTGGAACGACCAGCGCGGTGTATCCGGCCGCTTTCATCTTGTCGACGTTCTCAACTGGAAAGGAGTTGGCGCGATCGTGCTCTCCTGCGCGAGTGGCAAAGTCAGCCGCAAGCTCGGCAGTAAGCGCGCACAAGTTTGTTGCGTCGATCAGACATCAAATGGACTCCGCATCGAAAATCGTATCGGGCAACACTGCCATGAAATCGATGCGCGAAGAAACTGGGGGACAGCTTTACTGGTCGCAGGAGTGTCGGCGAGAGCGGCGGATGGTGCGCGAAACGAGCTTCGCGCTGTGCCGGGCGCCCGAGCAGAATCGGGTCGTTCTTGTTTCGGCCCGACGCTTCCGAAGAAGAAGATCGGACGTGACCTTCATAATTTCGGGGATTGCCTCTGACGGGAACGGGCCGTAGGTCTGCGCGATCTCCGCAGTGCTCATGCCCTCGGCCAGACAGGCGAGCACGAACGAGACCGACAGCCGAGTTCCTCGGACCGCGAGCTTGCCACCCAGCAAGTCCGCGTCGCGGACGATCCAGCTGTACTTTTTGTAAGCTGCAGGCTTCCAGTCGCGCATGGCCTTCACCGCTGCTGATTCTACTCCGGCTCCATTCACAGAGCGATTGTTACCTACTTGCCGGCCGGAGTGCCGACCGGGGCGTTCGGTGGAGTGACTGGCGGCGGAGGTTGCTGCGCCGTCATCAGGCGCTGCGCGTACGGCATGATCGTCGTGAACAGATCGACTTGCGAGTCGAGCGATTTGCCGAGCCCGCTCAGCAGACCCATCATGCGGCCGACCAGCAGCACATCGGCGGGAACTTCGACCACGGGATTCGCGCGAATCGCCCGCGGTAGTCTCTTCGTTGAACTGCTCGATGAGATCCTTGTCGGCGTATGCCTTCTTCGACTTGACGGTGCTGCCGAGAAACAAATCCGCAAATGCCAGCAGCGTGTCGGGATTGCCGTTGCGCGTGCGAAAGCCGAGCTCCTGGAACGCGGCGATGATGCCGTCGCGATTCGCGCTGAGAATCGAAAACGTCAGCCGCACGATTCCGTCGCGGAACGTCGGCGGGAAATCCTTGGCCAGGCCGAAGTCGAGCAGCACGATTTTCGGGCCGGGCTGAATCAGGATGTTGCCGGGATGCGGGTCGGCATGGAAAAAGCCGTCGCGCAAAACCTGGTCGCAGAAAATCTCGATCAGCTTCTGCGCGACGAGGTGCTTGTCGATGCCCGCGCGCTCGAGCGCGTCGACGTCGGTCACCTTGATACCCTCGAGCAGTTCCATCGTCAGCACGCGCCGCGTGGTGAATTCGCGATAGACCTCGGGAACGATCACGGCGGGATCCGCGGCGAAGTTCGCGCGCATCGTCGCCGAGTTGTCGGCCTCGTGAATGAAGTCGAGCTCCATCGGGACGTACTTGAGCGCCTCGCGCATCAGGACGCGATAGTCGAAGTCGCGCTCGAGCTTCGCGAGCCAATACAGCACCGTCGTCATGTTGCGGAGATCGGCGCGCACGATGCCGTCGATACCGGGATACTGCACCTTCACCGCGCATCGACGGCCGTCGTGGAGGCGCGCCTGATGCACCTGCGCGAGCGAGGCCGACGCCAGCGGCACCGGATCGAACTCGGCGTATACCGCTTCAAGCGGGCGGCGAAGTTCGCGCTCGACCTGTTCGCGGATCATCGCAAACGGACGCGGCGGGACGCGATCGTGCAAGCCCTGATAGCGTCGATACCCATTCGTCGGGGAGCACGTCGGCGCGAGTCGCGATGAACTGGCATGCCTTGATTAGCAAGCCTTCGAGTCGTAGCGCGGTGCGATTGAGCGCTTGCGCGGCGCGGAGATCCTGGCGGCGGAAAAGCTCGACCTTGTTGCTATCGTCGATAAACCGCGTCCAGAACTGGGTGCCTTTGTAGCCCACGTATACGTACGCCGCGAGCCATACGACGTTGGAAAAGCGCCACGCGCGCGTCGCGATCCCGGGTTCGGGCACGTCGGCGGGGAAATCGAAGTTGCGGTCGAGGCTGGGATTGGTCATGCGAAGATTCGGACAATCAAATGCTACGTGATGCTTGCGGTTCTGAGAACTGGGACAGGTTGTTTAGCTTACCTACAAGGCGCTTGACTGAAAGGCAGCCACTCGAATAATGTGTCGTTCCATGAAGCCGAGTCGTAATGTACGTCGAGTCCCCAATTCAATTAAGGTCCTCCTGAATTGAGACGGACATTGATACTTGGCTCTAAAAGGCCCCGGGCGCTTGCGAGCCCCGGGGCTCTTTGCTTTTGGCGCACACTGCGCGAGGAAATTTCGGTGGAAAGCGTACGACCGCATGCTCCGACAATTCGCGATATCATTCGCCGCTACTACACGGTATGGGGCATGTACTCGTTCGCCGGCGGATTCCTGTTCGGCGTCTATCCGATTTTTCTGCGGTCGCGCGGCCTCGACCAGTTCCAGATAAACAGCGTCCTCGCGACTTACTTCCTCGTCCTGTTCCTGACCGACGTGCCGACCGGCGCCTTCGCCGATCTGCTCGGCCGGCGCCGATCGTTCGTGTTGGGCGCGTTCGCTTCGCGTCTCCGCGTTCCTGCTCTATTTCGTGGCGCATCACTACTATGTCTTCATCATCGCCGAGAGTATTGACGGTATCGGCACGACTTTCGGCAACGGCGCGATCGACGCATGGGGTGTCGACGCGCTCGACGACGCCGGCTACGACGGCGTCAAGGACCGGCTCTTCTCGCGCATCTCGCAACTGTCGACAGATCGGCTTCATGGGGTCGGCGATGATCGGCGCATACGTCGCCGACGTCAACATCGCATGGCCGTGGATTCTCGGCGCAGTCGGCTACGTGGTAGCAGGCACCGTCGGCGCATTCCTGATGCACGACGAGCGTGTGCGCACGACGACCGTCAGGATCGCGGACATCCCGCGGCGAATCGCGGAGAACGTCGGCGGCGGCATCCGCGCCGGACTGAACGCGAACACGGTGCTCGATGCTGAGTATCGCGAACGCAATCACGGTCGCGGCGTGGGCGCCGTACTGGGTCTCATGGCCGGTGATGTTCAACGAGAGCCTCGCGGTGGGCGTGTGGATCATCGGATGGATCTATTGTGGCCTGTCCGCCGCGCGCCTGGTCGGTGCTGAAATAAGTGCGCGCCTGCCAGGGCGACGAAACCAGCGCGCGGCGCGGGTGAGCATGCTGATAATCGCGGCGAGCGCGATGCTGTTCCTGGCGGGCCTGTTCGGCGGCCAGCCGGCAGTCTCGCTCGCGATGCTGTTCATCATGAACCTGTTCACGGGCGCGATGATGCCGCTGGTGCAGAGCTGGTTCAACGAGCAGCTCGAATCGGGCAATCGCGCGACGCTGTTGTCGTTCAACTCGACGTTCCAGACGATGGGCGGCGCAATCGGCTTGCTGGTCGCGGGACGAATCGCGGACACGGCGGGCATCCCGTTCGAATGGCAGATCGCGGGATTAATCTCGGTCTGCGCAGCGCCCGTGTATTGGGCAACGCGCCGTCGCGAGAGCGCAGCAGTCGCGCTGGCGGGCTCGGCGAAGTGATCGGCGGGAGGAACTTATTGTAGTGAAACCCTGCGCGGGTTTCACGCTTCCGCGGCAGGGGTGACCCCTGCACCCAGCATTAAGAAAGAGAAGGATGCGGGACTTCGTCCCTGTTAGAAATGGTTGAGGGAGGTTTCCCGCTGCCGGCGACGCAGTCGCCAGCAGCTCACCTGGGAGATGTAGACAGGACCTCGATCTTTGAATCACACAAGAAAAAAACCTGAGAGCAAAAGGGCGTCCTCGCCATTTTGCGACTATCACTGGGTGCAGGGGTCACCCCTGCCGAAGGAAGTTTGAAACCCACCGTGGGTTTCATTTTAATACGTTCCTTTCAGCCGTATCCCACTAGCGGCGTCGGCGGGCGTCCGTTAAAACTTATAGCTCGATGGATTTCCCACGAATCAAGCGGCTGCCACCTTACGTCTTCAACGCGATCGGAGAGTTGTGCCTGCAGGCGCGGCGCGCCGGTGAGGACATCATCGATTTCGGGATGGGCAATCCCGACGAAGCGACTCCGCCGCACATCGTGGCGAAGCTGGTCGAGGCGGCCACCAAGAACGCGAACCATCGCTACTCAGTGTCGCGCGGCGTGTACAAACTGCGGCTGGCGATTTGCGATTGGTACAAGCGGCGCTACGGCGTCGAACTCGATCCCGATTCGGAAGCGATCGTCACGATTGGATCGAAGGAAGGCATCGCGCATCTCGCATTGGCGATTCTCGACCAGGGCGACGTGGTGCTCGCGCCGACGCCGACCTATCCGATTCATCAGTACGGATGCATCATTGCGGGCGCGCAGGTGCAGGGCGTGCCGATTCGGCGCGGCGAGGAATTTTTCGACGAGCTGATGGCGACGGTGAATCGATGCTGGCCGCGGCCGAAGTTTCTCATCATGAACTTCCCGCATAACCCGACCACCGCGACCGTCGATTTGCATTTTATGCAGCGAGTGGTCGAGTTCGCGCGCGAGAACGACATCATGGTCGCGCAGGATTTCGCGTATGCGGACCTCTGCTTCGACGGCTACAAGGCGCCGTCGATGATGCAGGTGCCCGGCGCGAAAGACATCGGCGTCGAGTTCTTCACGCTGTCGAAGAGCTACAACATGCCCGGCTGGCGCGTGGGATTTGCAGTCGGCAATCGCGAGATGATCGCGGCGCTGTCGCGGTTGAAATCGTACTTCGACTACGGGATGTTCGCGCCGGTGCAAGTCGCGGCGATCGCGGCGTTGAACGGACCGCAGGAATGCGTCGCGCAGATCAATGCGACCTACAAGAATCGTCGCGACGTGCTGGTCGACGGACTCAATCGCGCCGGATGGCCGGTCGAGAAGCCCAAGGCGACGATGTTCGTATGGGCGCCGATTCCGGAGCCGTTCCGCGCGATGGGCTCGCTCGAGTTCGCCAAGTTCCTGCTCGCCGAGGCCAAGGTCGCAGTCTCGCCGGGCGTGGGCTTCGGCCAGGACGGCGACGGCTTCGTGCGCTTCGCGCTGATCGAGAACGAGCATCGCACGCGCCAGGCACTACGCGGAATCCGTCACGCACTGCGCGCCGGTCATCCAGAAATCCCGGTAAGCGCAGCCAGCGGCTCCTGAGCGCAATCGCGAAAGCATCGGGGGAACAGTTGAAACCGGTACGGATTGCCTTGCTGGGATGCGGAACCGTCGGCGGCGGCGTCGTCAAGTTGCTGCTGCGTAACCCCGACAAATATGAACGCATCCTCGGTGCGCCGCTCGTGCTGGCGGGCGTCGCGGATCGAAGCCTCAAGCCCGACGACGTGCCCGGTCTGCCCGCGAAGCTGATCACGCGCGATGCTGCGGCGCTGGTCGCTCGTCCCGACATCGATATCGTCGTCGAGTTGTTCGGCGGTCACGAACCGGCACGCGCATTGATTATGAAGGCTCTTGAGGCGGGCAAAGACGTCGTGACCGGCAACAAGGCTTTGCTCGCTGAGCATGGTAGCGAGATTTTTCGCGAGGCCGGCAAGCGCGGCCTCGCAGTTGGCTTCGAGGCGAGCGTTGGCGGCGGCGTGCCGATCATCCGTACGCTGCGCGAGGCGCTCGCGGGAGATCGACAACGCGCCGTTTACGGAATCGTCAACGGCACCTGCAACTCGATTCTCACCACGATGACGGAGAAGGGCGTCGAGTTCGGCACTGCGCTCGCGGACGCTCAAGCCAAGGGACTCGCGGAGGCGAATCCTGCGACCGATGTCGAGGGGCATGACTCAGCGCACAAGCTTTGCCTGCTGGTGACGCTGGCGTTTGGCGTGATGGTGAAACCGGCGCA
Source organism: uncultured delta proteobacterium (assembly GCA_963814715.1). Classification (GTDB taxonomy): domain Bacteria; phylum Desulfobacterota; class Binatia; order Binatales; family Binataceae; genus Binatus. The sequence goes on along the minus strand of CAWFDW010000002.1, from coordinate 588,451 downwards.
GATTTACACCGAGGGCATCACGCATATCACGCAGGCGGATATCGAGTACGCGCGCGAGCTCGGCTACGCGATCAAACTGCTCGCGATTGGCAAGGACGACGACGGCGCAATCGAAGCGCGGGTGCATCCCACGATGATTCCTCGACGTCATCTGCTGGCGGGCGTCGGCGGCGCGTTCAACGCGATCTATATCCATGGCGACGCGCTCGGCGCGACGATGTATTCCGGGCTCGGTGCGGGCGAGATGCCGTCGGCGACCGCGGTGATGGCGGACGTGCTGGAAATTGCGCGACATCGGATGGCTGAGGGGTCGGCGCGAACGCACGCGTTCGGATTTCCGATTCATCTGATGGAGCCCGCCAGTGTAAAGAAAATGGACGACGTGATATGCGAGTATTACTTGCGGTTCACGGCGCGGGATAAGCCAGGGGTGCTCGGCGCGATTGCGTCGGTGCTCGGCAAGCATGGACTGTCGATCGCGTCGGTGATCCAGAAGGATCGTGGCGCTGCGCGGGAGGTGCCGGTTATCATGCGGACGCATGATGCGCCCGAGCGCAGCCTGAAACGCGCGTTGGCGGAGATTCGTAAGAAGAAAATCGTGCAGTCGGCACCTGCGTTCATTCGAATCGAGGAGAATCTTTAGGCGATGGCGTCGGACTCGAAGAGCGGATCGAAAAATCGGCGGCTGTTTCACTGGCCCGGTCTGATCGAGCACTATCGCCGGTTCCTGCCGGTGACGGATTCGATGCCGGTCGTCACGCTCAACGAGGGCAACACCCCGCTTATCGAGGCGCCTGCGATCGCCGAGCGGCTCGGATTAAACATCAAGGTCTACTTTAAGTTTGAGGGCGCCAATCCGACCGGGTCGTTCAAGGATCGCGGCATGACGTTGGCAATCTCGAAGGCGCTGGGCGAGGGCGCTCGCGCCGTGATCTGCGCCTCGACCGGCAACACGGCGGCGTCCGCGGCCGCATACGCGGGACGCGCGGGGCTGAAGGCGTTCGTGCTGATTCCGAAGGGCGCGGTCGCGCTCGGCAAGCTGTCGCAAAGCGTGATGCATGGCGCGCGCGTGCTCGAGGTGATCGGAAACTTCGACATCTGCTTGAAGGTCGTGCGCGATGTCGCCGAGCGCGACCCGGTCAAGATTCGGCTGGTGAACAGTGTCAATCCCGATCGAATCGCGGGTCAGAAAACTGCGGCGTTTGAGATTTGCGATCAACTGGGCGACGCGCCGACGCATCATTTTCTGCCGGTCGGCAACGCGGGCAATATCACGGCGTACTGGGCCGGCTACCAGGAATACAAGTCGGTCGGACTGAGCGAGCGTATCCCGAAGATGATGGGCTACCAGGCGGCGGAGTCGGCGCCGATTGTCGTCGGGCATCCGATTGACGATCCGCATACCGTCGCGACGGCGATCAAAATCGGCAATCCCGCGAGCTGGAAGGGCGCGACCACTGCACGCGACGAGTCAGGCGGGATCATCGACATGGTCACCGATTCGGAAATCCTCGCGGCGTATCGGCTGATTGCGGCAGGCGGGATTTTCGCGGAACCGGCGTCAGCCGCGTCAGTCGCGGGCCTGCTGAAATACGCGGCCGCCGGATTGCTCAAGCCGGGATCGGTTGTCGTATGCACGCTCACCGGCCACGGCCTGAAGGATCCCGACACCGCGCTGAAAAATTTAAGTAACACGATCGTGGTCGAACCAGACATCGCGAAAGTGCTGAAAATCCTGGAGCGCGAGTAGATCGCGATGAAGTACATCATCATACACGGCGACGGGATGGCCGATTGGGCGTGCGACGAGCTTGGCGGAAAGACGCCGCTCGCCGCGGCGCACAAGCCCAACATGGATCTGATGGCGACGCGCGGGACGCTCGGGATGGTCGCGACGATTCCCAAGGGCATGCCGTCGGGCAGCGACGTCGGCACGATGACGATGCTCGGCTACGACCCCGCGAAGTACCATACCGGTCGCGCGCCGATCGAAGCTGCCAGCATGGGCATCGAGATGGGCCCGAGCGACGTGGTGTTCCGCATGAATCTCGTGTCGCTGAAGCCGGGCGACAACGACACTGGCGCGATGATCATGAACGACTTCACGTCGGGCCATATCACCAGCGAAGAGGCCGCGCTGATCGTCGCGGACCTGCGCAAGGAACTGGCGGGCGACGGGATCGAGTTTTTCAACGGCGTCAGCTACCGGCATCTGATGATGTGGCGCGGCGGTGTCGCGACGACGCATCTGACGCCCCCGCACGACATCACGGGCAAGCCGGTCGAGGAGCATCTGCCGAAGGGCGCGGGCGCGGACTTGCTGCGCGACCTGACGCGGCGCTCAGCTGAGATTTTGCGCGAGCATCCGGTGAACAAGGCGCGCCGCGATGCGGGCAAAGCCGAGGCGTCGTCAGTGTGGTTCTGGGGGCAGGGCACGCGACCGTCGGTGCCGACGCTCAAGGAGCGCTTCGGCGTCGAGGGCTCGGTGATCTCGGCGGTCGATCTGGTCAACGGGCTCGGACGGCTGGCTGGATTGAATTTGATCAAGGTGCCCGGCGCGACCGGATTTCTCGATACCGACTACGCCGCGAAGGCGCGTTACGGCCTCGAATCGCTCAAGTCGCGCGACTTCCTGCTCCTGCATATCGAAGCGCCCGACGAGGCCGGTCACATGGGCCGCGCCGATCTGAAGAAGGAAGCGATCGAGCGTATCGACGAGTTGATCATCGGGCCGATGCTCGAAGGGCTTGGGGCGCTTGGCGATTTCGCGATCCTGCTGATGCCCGATCACGCGACGCCGAGCCAGACTCAAGACTCATTCGCCGGAACCCGTGCCGTTCGCACTGATGACGTCGGCGGAATTCAAGCCGGGTGGCGGCGTGCCGCGTCGATACACCGAAGATGATGGCACCGCGACCGGCGTGCTCGTCGGCGACGGCTATCACCTGATAGAATCGTTGTTCGGCAGCCCTTTGAAGACCACATCGAACTGAACCCGGAGGCCCCTGGATGGAGCGGAATCTCGCCCTCGAAGTAGTACGCGCGACGGAAGCCGCGGCGCTGGCGGCGGCGCGTTTCATCGGCAAGGGCGACGAGCGGATGGCGGATCGGGCGGCGTGCGACGCGATGCGCAAGACGCTTAACTCGGTCGCGATGGACGGCAAAATCGTCATCGGCGAGGGCAAAGAGGGCGACGCCGAGTTCCTGTACGAGGGCGAAATCGTCGGCACCGGCGCGGGCACCGAAATCGACGTCGCGCTCGACGCGATCGAAGGTCCGATCATCTGCGCGACCGGCGGACCCAACGCGCTGTCGTGCGTCGCGCTGGCCGAGCGCGGACGAATCCTGCGATGCCCCGACACTTACATGGACAAGGTCGCATGCGGACCGGCGGGCCGCGGCGTGATCGACATCGACAGATCGCCGACCGACAATCTCAAAGCACTGGCCGAAGCGAAAAAAGTTTACGTCGAAGATTTGCGCGTCGCGATCCTCGATCGCCCGCGTCATGAAAAGCTGATCAACGAAGTTCGTCGCGCCGGCGCCGGCATCAAGATGATCTCGGCCGGTGACCTGTCAGCGGCGATCGCGACGACGCGTCCCGAAAGCGAAATCGACATGCTGATCGGAATCGGCGGCGCGCATCAGGGCGTGCTGGCCGGCGCCGCGATTCGTTCCGCGGGCGGCGAGATGCAATGCCGATTCGTGCCGCGAAATCCCGAGGAAGCCGAGGCGTGCCTCGCGATGGGGATCATCGATCTCAAGCATCGCTACACGCTGGAGGAGCTGGCCGGCGACAACGTGATGTTCGCGGCGACCGGCGTGACCACTGGCGACTATCTGCGCGGCGTGCGATTTTTCTCCGGCGGCGCGACGACCAACAGCGTCGTGATGCGCTCGAAGACCCGCACCATCCGCTTCATCGAAGCGATTCATCATTTCGATTTCAAACCCGAGTATTAACCGCGGTTGTCCAATGCATCTCCCGCGTAGACTTGTCGCCGTGAAGAGCGTCCCCAAATGGCCGAGGCTGCGCGAGGCCCCGTCATGGCGCAACGCGAGCGTCGCTGAACGGGCGCGCGCGATCGAAAACGCCTGCCAGACCGCGATCGAACTGCTCGAAGATTCCAAAGAGCGCGAGGCGAGACTGACGCGCATCGACCCGGTCCCAGCCTCAACCCGCGCCATCATCCGTCGCCTCGCCGCCAGTGGCTACGCGAAGCGCTAAGACCGCCGCTCAAGTCGCGCGCGCTATCGCGGATGTTCTCGCTCGCCACAAAATTCCCTACGCAATTGGCGGAGCGATCGCGCTGGGCTTCTATGCGCCCCCGCGCGCGACGGTGGATGTCGATGTGAATATCTTTGTCTCGGCTGGACGAGGCTTAGCCAAAGCGCTCGGCACTCTGAAAGATTCTGGCTTCGTCGCAGGGAACGACGAGGCAATACTATTGCGGCAAGCGCGAGAAGACGGACAGTTCCGCGGCCGGATGGAGGGCATTCGTGTTGACGTGTTCGTCTCCACGGTTCCTTTTTACAAAGAGCTGAAGCGAAGAGTGCGTAACGTGGTTCTTCTGGGCCGGCCAATGAAAATTCTGGCGGCGGAGGATCTCGTAGTGCTCAAATTGATGTTCTTCCGGCGGAAAGATCTGGCCGACGCTGAGGCGGTGCTGCGAGACCAGGGAACCGCGCTCGACCGAAGGATAGTCCGCAACCGGCTACTGAAACTGGTGGGCGAAGAGGACGAGCGTGTGCGCGCCTGGGACGAGCTTGCGAGCGAGCGATGACCTGTCGCGCGTGGCTTCTATCGCCTATTATAAATCGAATTCAGGAGCAGGTGGCGGAATATGTGGCTGCGCGTGACAATGAAAGACAGGCCGTTGATGATCAACGCTGACCGGGTCGTAAAAATCGTGGAGATTCCGGGCGGCAAAGACGGGAGCCGCGGATGCCACGTATATCTTTCGCTCAACGAGTACATGGAAGTCGATCAGTCGCTGCATGAAATGATGATTTCGCTCGGCTTCGAAGAGCGGACCTAGTCACTCCATCATCTGCAAAGCCTGGCAAGTGCTCGAGTCGGTTTTGAATTTGCCGGCAAGACACGACATCTTGGCCGCGTCGATCAGCGCCGGCTCGTCCCATTTCTGTGGCCACGGACCAGTATTGACGGCGGCGCAAGCCTGGGTGTTGCCTATCGAGCACCACGTGCTCAACTCGCCATGGAGCACGGCCATCTGCTGGCACGCCTGCTGGTTGCCCGCGTTACAGGCGGGCGTCTGGAATTCGATCGGCGCGGTGGATTCGATCGCGACCTTGGTTTCGCTGAGCGGCTGCACGATCGTATGACAGGCCGCCTGATTACCTTCGTTACATTTCTCGGTTGCTTCGGCGCGAATCTTGGTAACGAAATCCTGCGCCTGCGAACTGCATCCGGAAACGGTGACAAGCACAATCGCAAGCGCGAAAAATCTCACATGAGTTCTGAAGGTGGTGGGCACGCGCGCATTGTTTCCCGCTCGATGAGTCGCGCGCAAGCGCCAACTCACTTAAGGGCCGACCGCGAGGCCGCCGGGTTTTCCCAGGCCGGTAAGCGCACCGCTGATCGTCGCGATCGGCTTCGCATCGCCGCTGCTACCGGGTGCGTAGACGGTTACAGTATCGACGCCAGTGTTATCGCTGCCGTCGTTGCTCACGTAAATATTCCCATCTGAATCGATACCGATGCCGTGAGGCTGACTAAGTCCGGTATGCGATCCGGATATGATCTTTATCGGCGCAACGTTGCCGAATTTCCCAGCGGCGTAGACCGTGACTGTATTGTTATCGTTGTTTGTAACGTAGATATTGCCGGCAGAATCGAGCGCCATACCTGCGGGTGAGTGGAACTGCGTCTGCTTATCTTTCGGATCGTTCGCGATAACTGCTTTGGGGGCGACGTTCCCGTTGGCATCCGGGGGATACACGGTGATGCTGCCGGAGTTGTCAGGACCTCCGTTGGAGTTCAGCACGTAGAGGTCGCTCGCTGAATCGAACGCAAGACCCACTGGGTTGTTCACTCCGGTCTTGTCGCCGATCTTGGGTCCGGTGATCGTAGCAATCGGAGCGACGTTACCGTGGCTGCCGGCGGAAAAGACTGCGACGCGGCCATTGTTCACAATTCCATAGTTGTCGGCCACGTAGATTCTCCCGCGAGCGTCCACCGCGATTGCTTCCGCGAAGCTGAGTCCGGGCTTATCGTTGTCGCCATCTCCTTCGATCGTCGCGATCTCTGCCACATTGGCATAGCTCCCGGGTGGGTAAATTGTGATGTGGTTAGATCCGTCGGGTGGGTTTTCCTGTCCGCCTCCGTTGGCAACGTAGATTTTCCCGGTCGTATCAATCGCAACGCTGGACGGACTGGACACTTCGGTAGGACTCTCGATCGTGACCGACGGCGCTACGTTGCCGTTGGCACCGGCGCTGAAGACGCCGATGCTGTTCTCGTTCGCCTCCGAATTCGGAACGTACATGTTGCCCGCGGGATCAACCGCGATTCCCCACGGCCCATCGATCCCCGTCCTGTCGCCGACGATGCTCGCGATTGGCATCCAGCACTGCCCCATCATCCTCGGTGCCAGCATTTGCGTGTTGAACACGACGATTCCCTGCCCCGGAGCACCGGGATTGGGGTTGGTGACATATATGTTGCCGTTGGGCCCGAGCGCGATCCCTCCCGACATCGTGAGCTTCGCGCAATCACCGTCGATCGATTCGATCGGAGCGACGTTGCCGGTGGCGCCGGGCGCATAGATCAGCACTGCGGCGTGACAGCAGGACTCACCCTCCGACTGACGGCTCGTGACAAATGTGTTGCCGCTCGAATCGACGGCGATTCCATCCGGCTCTGAGAGCAAAGTTGCGGGACCGGAGATAACCCGCGCCGGAATGGCATCGCCCTTGCTGCCCGGAGCGTACACCGTGATGCTGTCGGGTGTTTTTGGCGACTTGCTGTCGTTAGTCACGTAGATGTACCCGTGCGAGTCCACAGCGACTGAGCTTGGAGCCTCTAGCCCGGTCTTAGGGCCTGCGATCCGGGCAATCGGCGCGACGTCTCCGTTGCTACCCGCTGAGTAAATCGTGACGCTGGGAGGATCCCCATCCACGATGCCCTCGTTCGCCACGTAGATATTTCCCGCCGAATCCAGTGCGATTGCTACAGGAATAACGAGTTGCGTGTTGCCACCGCTGATAGTGATGATCGGGTTCGGCCTTCTGCCGGCGCTCACCGGGTAAACCGTAATCGAGTAAGGGTTATTGGTGACGTAGAGATTTCCCTTCCAGTACGCGATGCCTTGGGGCTGAGATAGAAAGGTCCGCGTAAATCGAGACGGCACGTTGCCGTTGCTCCCAACCGGAAACACGCTGAGAGAATCGAGCGTGGGATTCGCCACAAAGATAGCGGGAGCGGGTTTGTGGCTCGTCATCGAAGTCGAGGATGGCGCTGATTCCTCAGCCCCGGAGGTGCGTCCGCAGATGACGACGAGTACGATTGCGAGCGCGAACAGACCGACCGAACGCGCTCTGGGTTTCACAGTCACATTGTTTCGCGCGAGATAACTACTACGCAAGCGCCAGCCTGAAACGCGCGGGGCTTGACACTCAAACCGGCGAGGGCGGAACTAGAAGCGTGGAACTTAAAAATATAATTTTCGAAAAAGCGGCGATTGCTACGCTTACCGTCAATCGGCCGACGGCGCTCAATGCGTTGAATCGCGAAGTCCTCGAGGAAATGGCGCGCGTGATTCGCGAGGTGCGGCACGACGCTTCCGTGCGCGTGCTAATCGTCACGGGCGCCGGCGACAAGGCATTCGTCGCGGGCGCTGATATCGCGGCGATGGCGAAAATGTCGGCGGTCGATGGCCTCGATTTCTCGCGGCTGGGTCATCGCGTGATGGAGAGTTTCGAGGATTTGCCGATTCCCGTCATCGCGGCTGTCAACGGTTTCGCACTTGGCGGCGGCCTCGAGCTGGCGCTCGCATGCGATCTGATCGTCGCGAGCGAGAAAGCGCGGTTCGGGCAGCCCGAGATAAATCTCGGACTCATTCCGGGATTTGGCGGGACGCAGCGGCTGCCGCATCGAATCGGCCACAACAAGGCGCGCGAACTGATCATGACGGGCGACATGTTCGACGCGAAGACGGCGCTGGAATGGGGACTCGTGAACCAGGTCGTAGCGCCCGCCGACCTGATCGAGACGACGCGCAAGCTGGCAGAGAAAATCGCGAGCAAGTCCGCGGTCGCGCTGCGCCAGGCGAAGGCCGCGCTGCGGGCCGCATTCACGATGGAGGAGGACAGTGGCCTACGCTTCGAGCAGGAAGCGTTCGGCGTCACCTTCGGGAGCGCGGATCGCGTCGAGGGGACGGCGGCCTTCGTCGAGAAGCGCCCGCCCAAGTGGCAGCACAAGTGACCTGTCAATTGAAAAAGCTTGACCTCGCTGGAGAATCCGGGTGACGACGCGCGCTGACTACGAAACCGGATACGCGTCATCAGATGGTGCGAAGATCTATTTTGAAAGTGCAGGTGCAGGTCCAGCGGTGGTTTTCATCCATGCTGGAGTCTCGGACCGGCGGATGTGGGATCCGCAGTTCGATTTTTACGCAAATAGATACCGCGTCGTCCGCTACGATTTGCGCGGCTTCGGCAAATCCGAGATGCCCGATTTGCCGTATTCCAACCGCGCGGATCTCCGAAACGTCCTTCAATTCCTCGGAATCGAGAAAGCTGCTCTGGTCGGATCCTCGATGGGCGGAGCGACCGCAATCGATTTCACGCTCGAACATCCGAAGCGAGTAACCGCTCTTCTCCCGATCGGCGCGGGTGTCAGTGGATGGAACGAGTGGTCCGACGACGGAATCCGCCACTGGACCGAGTTCATGCGGCTGGTCAAAGAGGGTGAAATCGAGCGAGCTCGTGAAATGGACGCTGTCCTGTGGCTCGACGGACCAGGGCGCGACCCTGCGCGAATCGATCCGTCCTACCGACGGCTAGCGCGGCAGATTCACGCGGACAACTTTTCAAATACGCTGTTGGCGCATCCTGAAGAAGAGCTCAAACCGCCCGCGAACGGCAGGCTCGGCGAGATCGAGTGTCCTACGCTTGTTTTAGTGGGCGACTCTGACGCGCCAGAGATGGTAAAGCTCGCCGCTCGACTCGCGAAAGAAATTCCAGGGGCCAGACTCGTGACTATCGCCAACGCCGCTCACCTGCCGAACCTCGAACATCCAGACGAGTTCAACGCGATCGTCGAGGAATTCCTCCTCCCGCTCCTGTCAGGTGGATGAGGCCGCGTAATAAGGACGGTGTTGAAAGTTCGCTCATACGGCGCGTCCGGACCTCAGGTGATCGTCGTGCACGGCGGCCCGGGCGCGTGCGGATCGATGGCGCCGGTGGCGCGCGCTCTCGCGGATTCGTTCCGCGTACTCGAGCCATTCCAAAGCGGCGTCAGCGCGACTGTCGCCGATCACGTCGCGGACCTGCACGAAGTCGTTCAATCTTACGCTCAGGACACCGTGCCGGCTCTCGTCGGACATTCGTGGGGAGCGATGCTGGCGCTTGCCTACGCGGCGGCGCATCCGGCCTCGGCGGGACCAACCGTGCTCGTATGCAGTGGCACGTTCGATCTGGCCGCGCGTGAGCAATTTGGCATCAATCTGTCGGAGCGCAAGAAGGATGAGGGCGCGCGGCAGCGCTTCGAACGCGCGCTGAAAATTGCAGATCCAAATGCTCGATTCCGCGAATTGGGCAAGCAGACGCTTGAACTGTATTCGTACGACCTGGCGACGACCGATCAGGAAATCGACGAGTCCGAGCCCGGCGCAAGCGCCGAGACCTGGGACGACATGGTGCGGCTGCAAATCGAAGGCGTTTATCCGGCGGCATTCGCGGCAATCAAATCACCGGTGCTCATGTTGCACGGCACGGTGGATCCGCATCCGGGGCAAATGATCAGGGCGAGCCTAAAGCCCTACATCCCGCAGTTGGAGTATCGCGAATGGGAGCGATGCGGTCACTATCCGTGGCTCGAAAAAGCCACGCGCGACGAATTTTTTCTCGGTGCTGCGCAACTGGCTCCAGAATCGACTGGGCTAGACACCGGGTGCAGGGGTCACCCCTGCCGAAGGAAGCGTGAAACCCACCGCGGGTTTCACATTCAATTAAGTGATTTACCCTTCCCGACCAGACTGTTGACGACCTTTCGCACCTGTGGGAAACTCCGGCCATAGCAGAAGACGCGCCGCCGCATGAGGCGGCGTTGGTCATTCTGAAGGCATCATCATTCGAATTGAATCGTCCGGAGGATCTTCATGGCTGAGCAGGCTCAAGCTACTGACACGGGACCGCGTCCGATCGTTCCATGGCTGAAATTGGCGCCCAAGCCCCATCTCGAAGGGATCAAGTGCGAGAAGTGCGGCGCAATCTATCTCGATCCAAAGCGCGTCGCATGCTCGAAATGCGGCGAGGCCGAGCACTTCAAGCCGGTGACGTTGTCCGACAAGGGCAAGGTGTACGTGTTCTCGGTCGTGCATCAGTCGTTCCCCGGAATCAAGACGCCTTACGTGACGGCGATCGTCGATTTGCCCGAGGGCATCAGCGTCCGCGCGAATCTGACTGGCGTCGATCCCGAGCAGGCGCAGAAAGAACCCAACAAGGTTTTCAATCTGCCGGTCGAGTTGGTCACCGGTGTTACGGCCAAGGATCGCGAAGGTCACGACGTGGTGGCTTTCTCGTACCAGCCGAGCAAAAATTAGGGCGAAGGCGATAGACTTGAGCGCGGTCAATGATTACGATCGCAATTATAAGATAGCTGCGAACAGTGAAAAACTAACTCGACGGACCTGAGCTTCGGGCCGGGCCGCCAGGAGGAATCAAGATGCGAAATGTTTATGTTCTCGGAACCGGGATGATCAAATTCGGACGCTATCCCGAGAAGACTGTTCCGGAACTCGGCGGCGCGGCGGCTCTTCTGGCGCTCAAAGATGCCGGAGTTGCAATCAAGGACGTCGAGATGTTCGCCTGCGGAAATCTCTACCAGTCCAACGCGATGGTCGGGCAGCGAATCCTGCAGCAAATCGGCCAGACCGGAATCCCCGTGATCAACGTCTCGAACGCATGCGCCACCGGCTCGACCGCGTTTCGCGAGGCCTACATGTCGGTCGCATCGGGGATGTACGACGTCTCGATGGCGGTTGGCGTCGAGCAGATGGGCAAGCAGGGATTGCTCGGCGGCGCCGGCGGCGGCGATCCCGCGTACTCGACCGAGGGCAAAGTCGGCTCAGGACTGATGCCGGCGGTGTTCGGCCAGGCGGGTATCGAGCACATGCGCAAGTACGGGACCAAGCTCGAGCACTTCGCGAAAATCTCGGTGAAGTCGCACAAGCATGCGACCAAGAATCCGTTCTCGCAGTATCGCAACGAAGTCTCGCTCGAAGACGTGATGAATGCGCGCATGGTCGCGTATCCCAACACTCTTTATATGTGTTGCCCGACCGGTGACGGCGCGGCAGCGGCGATTCTCGTCAGCGAAGACAAGCTGAAACAGCTGGCCGGCGGACGCAAGCGCGCAAAGGTTGCGGCATCGATACTAACCTCCGATCCGTGGACCGATCGCACCGCGACACTGCCCGACGTCAGCACGCTCACGCGGCGCGCGTCGAAGCAGGCATACGAGAAGGCCGGCATCGGACCCAAGGACATCGCGCTTACCGAATTGCATGACTGCTTCGCGACTGCGGAACTCGTTCATTACGAGAACCTCGGACTGTGCGGCGACGGCGAAGCCGGCAAGTTCATCGACTCGGGCGGCGGCATGCATCCGGGCCTCGGCGGCCACGATCCGGTCAACGTTTCGGGCGGACTGCTCTCGAAGGGGCATCCTCTCGGCGCGACCGGCGTCGCGAATATCTGCGAAGTGGTCTGGCACCTGACGCAGGACGATCGCGCGAAAGATCGCCTGGTGCCTAACGCCAAGGCGGGCCAGGCCCACGTAATCGGGCTGGGCAGTGCCTGCACGATTCATATCCTGACGGTATAATTCAGGAACAACGCCTAATCGGCACTTCGAGAGAGGGCCGCCCAAACAGGCGGCCCTTTTTCTTTCTGTGATGGGCCGATAAGTTTGACGGGATCGACACGATGGCGAACGAAACAAAATCGACGGCTGAACGACTCGGCTATGCGGCGGATGCGCGCGTGCTCATCCTCAATGCCGACGACTTCGGCATGTGCCACGACCAGAACGAAGGTGTCATTCGAGGATTGAAGGAGGGCGTGTTCACGTCGTCGACGATCCTTGTGACGTGCCCGTGGTTCGAGGAGGCAGCGCAGTTCGCGCGAAATAATCCTGCCGCTGATTTGGGTGTGCATCTCACGCTGACCGCCGAATGGGACAGCTACAAGTGGGGACCGGTGTTAGGGCGTCGCGCAGTGCCGTCGCTCGTCGACGAGCGCGGTTACCTGTGGCAGACCGTCCCGCAGGTCTACGAGCATGCGCGCCTCGATCAAGCGGAAGCGGAGTTGCGCGAGCAGATCGAAAAGGCGCTCGCGGCGGGAATCGACGTGACTCATCTCGACTCGCACATGGGCACGCTGCAACTGCGCGCCGAATATCACGAGATTTACGCGCGGCTGGCCGCTGAGTATCGCCTGCCGATCAGGCTCGCGTCGCGACGCCGGATGCGCACCGATGGAATGGGCGCGATACTCGATCAGCTCGACGCGGCCGGCGTCGTCACTCCCGACCATCTCGTATTCTACGGACCGCCGGCGGTGCCGGAGACCGAGTCCTACTGGACGAATCTCCTGCGCACACTGAAGCCGGGCGTGACCGAGATTTTGTGTCATCCCGCAATTGCGCGCGACGAGCTCAAGAGCTGCGCGCGCGATGCGATGCAGCGCGAAGCCGACTTCCGCTACTTCACATCTGACAACACGCGCAAGCTGATCAAGGACGAAGGCGTCGAGATGATCGGCTTCCGCAAACTGCGCGACCTGATGCGCCTGAACTCTCCGGTTCCCCTTCCCGCTCGGGAAGGGGTTAGGGGTTAGGTGACTTGGAACTGACGCGACTCAGAGGGTTTCGAGATCTAATCGGCGCCGACGCGCGTGCGATGAGTCTCATCGAGGAGCGTGCTCGCGCAATTTTCGAGCGCTACTCGATCAAAGAGATCCGCATTCCAGTGCTCGAACGCACGCAGCTTTACCTGCGCTCCAGCGGCGAGACCTCGGACGTCGTCGAAAAGCAGATGTACACCTTCACCGATCGCGACGAGGGCGAGACCGTCGTCGCGCTGCGTCCCGAAGGCACACCCGGCGTCGTGCGCGCGTACATCGAGGCCGGTCTCGATCGCAGCGATCCGGAGCAGCGGCTTTTCTATTCCGGTCCGATGTTCCGTCGCGAGCGTCCGCAGAAAGGTCGCTACCGGCAGTTCTATCAATTTGGGGTCGAGGTGTTCGGCCGGCCGGACGCGGCCTGCGACGCAGAGCTGCTGATAATGATCGACGAGCTTTGTCGCGATCTCAAAGTTCCGTTCACGATGGAGATAAATTCGATCGGCGATCAGAAATGCCGGCCTGCCTTTCGTGAGGCGCTGGTGAATTGGGGTCGCGCGCATTGGGACGAGCTCGACGACGACTGCCACAATCGAATCGATCGCAATCCGCTGCGCCTGCTCGACTGCAAGAGAGACGCGAAGGTCACGGAGTCGGCGCCCAACAGTCTCGACTACCTGTGCGACGAATGCCGCGCGCATTTCGAGACCGTCAAGGAACTGCTGACGGCCGCGGGCGTTCAGTTCGTCGTCAACCCGCGGATGGTGCGAGGGCTGGACTACTACACGCGCACCGCGTTCGAGGTGATGGCGGGCGGTCTCGGCGCGCAGAGCACGGTCGTCGCGGGAGGCCGCTACGACGGGCTGGTCGAGACGATGGGCGGTGCGGCGATTGCGGGAATCGGATTCGCGATCGGCGTCGATCGGATAGCGCTGGCTCTGGAAGCCGCCGGAACGCTACCAACTCCCGTTCCGGACGCGGCGATAATTTCTATGGGCGCGGCGGCGACGCGTCATGCCTTCGTCGTTGCGCGCGCTCTGCGCGGAGCGAATCTTAACGTTGAGATGCTCTCGCCGGAGCGCAAGATGAAGACGCTGCTGGCGCGAGCGTCGAAGATTGGCGCGCGCTTCGCCGTGATTATCGGCGACGACGAACTTGCGCGCGGCGTCGTGCAACTGCGCGACTTAGAAAATCGCACGCAGAGCGAGATTGCAACGGCAGAAGCAGCCCGCGCGATTGCGGAAGCTCGCAACAACTGACTGTTTCTTAGACTCTGTGGCACAGGTATTCTTCGACCGACGGGATGAATTTCAACTGTAATGGGTAAGACTGAACAATATTCTCCGCTGCCGCCGTGGCCGCGAACTGATTACTGCGGCGCGATTCGTTCCAACGACGTTGGCCGCGAGGTTGCGCTCTGGGGATGGGTGCAGACGCGCCGCGATCATGGCGGTCTTATCTTTATCGATCTGCGCGACCGCGACGGAATCGTGCAGCTTGTTCTGAATCCCGCGCACAATACAGTCGCGCACGAGGCCGCCGGCGAAGTGCGCTCCGAGTTTTACGTCGCGGTGAAGGGCAAAGTCGTGCGCCGCGCCGAGGGCACCGTCAACGCCGAGCTTCCGACCGGCGAAATCGAAATTGCGGTCAGCGCGTTCGAGATTCTTAGCGCGTCGGCGCCGATGCCGTTTCAGATTGCCGACGGCGACGCGACCGCCGAGGAAATCCGGCTCAAGTATCGCTATCTCGATTTGCGCCGGCCCGAGATGCAGCGCAACTTGCGCCGACGCCATCAGGCGTTGCAGGCGGTGCGCAGTCATCTCGATCAGAACGGATTCATCGACGTCGAGACGCCGATTCTTTTCAAATCGACGCCCGAAGGCGCGCGCGATTACCTGGTGCCGAGCCGCGTGAATCCCGGCAAGTTCTACGCGCTGCCGCAATCGCCGCAGTTGCTGAAGCAGATCCTGATGATCGGCGGCTTCGATCGCTACTATCAGATCGCGCGATGTTTTCGCGATGAGGATTTGCGCGCGAATCGCCAGCCCGAGTTCAGCCAGATCGATATCGAGATGACGTGTCCGCGACCCGAAGATATCCAATCGATCGCCGAGGGGATGATCGCGTCGGTTTATCGGAGCGTGCTCGGCGTCGACGTGAAGCCGCCGTTTCCGCGGATGCCGTATTCAGAGGCGATCGAACGTTTCGGCATCGACAAGCCTGATACTGCGCTTTGCGATCGAGCTGAAAAATCTCACGGCCGCGTTCGCGGGCACGTCGTTCAAGGTGTTCGCGGAAATTCTCGCGCGCGGCGAGTCTGTCTACGGGATTAACGTTCCCGCGATCACACGCTGAGCCGCCGCGAACTCGACGAGCTTACCGAATCGGTGAAAACGCGCCATTCGATGGGACTCGCGTGGATCAAAGTAGGCGAGGGCGGCGCTTGGCAAGGGCCGATCGCAAAGTATTTGAGCGACGCCGAGAGGGCCGCGGCTACCGCCACGTCGGCTCTGAAAGCCGGCGACACTCTACTGATGGTCGCGGGACCGCCCGACAAAGTGCGGCCGGTTCTCGGTGACATCCGTTTGCAGCTCGCCGCGAAGTTCGGGCTCGACAAATCCGACGAGCTCAAATTTTTGTGGGTCGTCGATTTTCCGATGTTCGATTACAGCGCCGACGACAAGCGCATGGTCTCGGTGAACCATCCTTTCACCGCGCCGAATCCCGACGACCTCGCGATGCTCGAGTCCGCGCCGCTGAAGGCTCGCGCACTCGCTTACGATATGGTGCTCAACGGCCAGGAGCTCGGCGGCGGCTCGATTCGTATCCATAGCCGCGAGCTGCAATTGAAGGTATTTGAATTGTTGGGCCTGACGCGCGAGGAGGCGGTGGATCGCTTCGGCTTTTTACTCGACGCGCTCAAGTACGGCGCGCCGCCCCATGGCGGAATCGCTTTTGGAGTCGATCGGATTTGTATGATGCTTTGCGGCACCGACTCGCTGCGCGACGTGATCGCGTTTCCCAAAACGCAAAAGGCAGTCGACCCGATGAGCGGCGCGCCGTCGGAAGTCGATCCGCGCCAGCTCAAGGAACTGTCGATCAAGGTGACGTCATGAATTCGCGCTGGGCAGCCAGGTTGGTTCTCGTAGTCGCATCGCTATGGCTGGCGCCCGGATGCACGACGATAGCGGCGGACGCCGTTAATTCGACGACCGGCGCGGTGAGCGACGCGATCAATCAGCGCGACGTAAAGTCGCATGCGGTGCGCTCAATCAAAACCGTCACGATCAATCGGATCGCGGTGATGCCGCTGATCGACGCAGCGCCGGGCGGTGGCGGAGCGCTGGCTCCAGGAGCCGCCGACGCGATTACTGCGGAGCTCTACAGCCAGGTCGCGCTGGCCGGCGGATGGGACCCGATCCCGTCGCAGGACGTCGACGCGGCGATGCAGAAGATGCCCGCCGACGACCCTGGGCAACCTCGATGAAAATGCGTTCAAGCTCGGTCATGACGTGTCGGCCGACGGCGTACTCTATGGCACCGTCGAGAAATATGTGGAACGCGTCGGAATGGACTACTCGGCTGCGAGTCCCGCCTCGGTTGCGTTCTCGCTCAAGTTCGTCGATCTCAAGAGCAAGCAAGTAGTCTGGACGGCGAAGTTCGCGAAAACGCAAGCCGCACTGAGCCAGAATCTTTTCGACCTCGCCAATTTCGTGCAACGGTCCGGACGCTGGGTGCGCGCTCACGAAATCGCGCAGGAAGGCGTCAAGGAAGCGGTCGCGGATCTTCACGGCGAACTCAACTTGCAGCAGAACGTCAAGCACTTCGAGACCGGCACCTACGGCGAGCTCAAGTCAGGACAGCAGAGGTACAATACGGGGCCGAACGGGATCTACTGAGAAGGGTAGATCACTTTATTTAATGTGGAACCCACCGTGGGTTCCACACCTCCTTGGGCAGGGGTGACCCCTGCACCCAGTAATAGGAAAATCAGGAAGTTTGCCGAGGGAAGAGTTACCTCTCCCTTCGGGAGAGGTCGTCGTGAGTCTGCGAGCGGCGGGTGAGGGCGCAAGGATCGTGATTAATGCGCGCGCCCTCACCTGGCGCGAAGCGCGCGCCGTCCTCTCCCGGTGGGAGAGGTATCTATGCCCACGGGGAGTGAGGTTTCATCTTCAATGCCTGCGCCACCGCTGGATGTACGACGTGGCCGTCGTAGGTGTTCACGCCGTGGCGGATTGCTGCATTCAGCAGTCCGGCTTCGAGGATTCCGTGGTCTGCGATCTCCAGTGCGTAGGTCAGCGTCGCGTTGGTGAGCGCGTAGGTTGAGGTGTGCGGGACCATCGCGGGCATGTTGGTGACGCAGTAGTGCACGACGCCGTTGCGAATGAATGTCGGTCGCGCGTGCGTCGTCGGCGCGGACGTTTCCGCGATTCCACCTTGATCGATCGATAGATCCACGATCGCCGCGCCGGGACGCATCCGCGAAACCATCTTGGCGCTCAGCAACCGCGGCGCGCGCGCTCCGGGAACCAGCACCGCGCCGATCACCAGATCGCAATTCGTAACTTCTTCTTCCAGCGTCGCTCGATTCGACATCACGGTCGTCACGCGTCCGCCGAGCAAGTCGCCCGAGGTAGCGCAGGCGCGTCGGATTGATATCCATGATCGTCACTTCGGCGCCGACGCCCGCCGCGACCCGGCACGCATTCAGTCCCGAGATTCCGCCGCCGAGCACGACGACCTTGCCCGGACGCACGCCCGACGCGCCGCTGAGCAGCACGCCGCGTCCGCCGCTGCGCGCCTGCAGGCACCATGAGCCGGCCTGGATCGCGAGGCGTCCCGCAACTTCGCTCATCGGTGCGAGCAGCGGCAGGCTCGAATCTTCGAGCTGGATCGTTTCGTAGCCGACCGCCGTCACGTGGCGTCGCAGCAGCTCGCGCGACAGACGCGGGTCCGCGGCGAGATGAAGATAGGTGAAAAGAATCTGCCCCGGTCGCATCAGCGGATATTCCGGCGGCTGCGGCTCCTTAACTTTCAGAATCATGTCGGCGCGGAGCCACACGCCCGCCGCGCCGGTTACGATCGATGCGCCCGCCTTGCGATAATCGCGATCGGCAAATCCGCTGCCGACGCCGGCGCCGGCCTGCACCGTCACGCGATGACCGTGAGTGCGCAACGCGGCGACGCCAGCCGGAGTCAGCGACACGCGCTGCTCGTCGGATTTGATTTCGGTGGGAATTCCGACATTCATGTAAAACTTTCCTCCGCCCGCATCGACGATACGGTGCAGCGTCATCCGCAGGCAATCGCGGCGCGTGAACGCGCTAACGCCATCGACACGCCGACAGTCAAGAGTCGCGCGCGTGATCGACCGCCGCGATCGGATGCGAATTGGAACTTGACAAAACTCGCGCCGCTGCGCTTCATGAGCAGTGGATGTGATCGCGATCGCCTTCGCGCGGGATGGACCTGAAAATGCGCGCCGCTCGCGATCCACGGAGGAGTCATGGAGATCCCGCAGGGACTCAAATATTCGAAAGAGCATGAATGGGTCGCGACTGAAGATACGGTTGCGACCGTTGGAATTACCGATCACGCGCAGGACCAGTTGGGCGAGATCGTGTACATCGAATTGCCCGCGGTCGGCGACAAGGTCAGCAAGGACGATCCGTTCGGCGTCGTCGAGTCGGTCAAGGCAGTCTCGGATATCTACGCGCCGGTGACCGGCACCGTGATCGAGATCAACGAAGACCTGCCCGAGAGTCCCGAGACCGTCAACGAAGATCCGTACGGCGACGGATGGCTGATCAAGGTGAAGATCACCGACATGACCGATCTCGAAGACCTGATGGACGCCGACGAATACACGGAACTGCTCGCGCGCGAGAAGGAATAATCGCGGTGATTCGCGGTTCAGGCGCGGCGGCTCGACGCTCGCGTTGGGTTCGGCCTTCGACACCGAGATTCTGAATCTTGCCGGCGCCCGTGGGAGGATCGATGAACACCATCAGGAACGGCGCCGCGGCCGACGGATCAATCGCGAAAGTCTTCGGCGGACTCAAGCCCTGAGAAAATTCGATTTCGCGCGGCGTCATCTCCCCGAGCATCTTGGCCGAGAG
Source organism: uncultured delta proteobacterium (assembly GCA_963814715.1). Taxonomy (GTDB): domain Bacteria; phylum Desulfobacterota; class Binatia; order Binatales; family Binataceae; genus Binatus. Next base: position 569,246 of record CAWFDW010000002.1, on the reverse strand, counting down.
CTCGTTGCCGCAATAGACGCTCTGGCTGGCGAGCGGACGCGCGCCGTCGCCAATCAGGTCGGCGCCGATCCCAACCAGGTGCAGCGGACGCCGTCCGACGTTCTGCGCGATGCCGGTGATCACCAACGCGACATGCCCGCCCTTAAGCGTGTAATACTTCGAGCGCACGTCATGCAGCGCCACCAGCATCGCCGGCACGATTGGCCGCGCGAAGTAAGCGCCGATTTGCGGAGTCGTGCCGAGAATCCGCGCGCTGGCGGCCGGCTCGTCGCAGATGAGCGCGCTCGCGCCGAGGAAAGCGATCGCCACGAAGAAAAACACCGCCAGAAAAAATCCCGACGAATGAGTCGCACCGGCGTAGACCGCTCCCGAGGCGTCGTCGTCGGCATCATGACCCATCTCGAAGCCGGTGGATTTCCCTCGCGCCGGCGGCTGAGCGAATCGAGGCGCCTCAGCCTCCAACGGAGCGGCCATGCGACGCACCGGGGTCGCCTTCGGTCGGGGCGCCGGCTCTGCATCGAACTTCATCGCGGGCTTTTGGCGTATCGGCGCGTGCTCGAAATCAGCCGGCGTGTCGCCCACCTGCCATCCACCGTCGTGAGGCTCGGGACGCTCGAGGTCGTGCTCCGGCGGCGCGTCGCGAATTTCACCGCGCTCGTCGGTGAAATCGAATCTCAGATTTTCGCCGGTGTCGGCCTTCTGATCGCGGTCGCCGAAGGTACCGATTGAGCGGATCGTCGGCGTCCGGCTCGTTCCGGGTTTTCTCTGGCTGCACTTCCCGCGCGATGGGGGGCGCCTCAGGAATTTTTGGCTTCACGGCGGATTCGGGTCGGCTCGGCTCCGGCCTCCGGATGCGAGGTTCCGGCTGGGTAGGGAAGGTCGGCTTCGGCTCCGCGAGATGCTCGCGCTTGACTATGTCGCTCTCAACCGGCGACTTCAGTGCGCTCGGACGCGGCCGCGCATGGACGGATCGTACGCGGCTCTTGCGATTCAGTCTCGGGCGCTTCTGGGGGAGCCGCAGGTGGGGGAGCGGGTTTTCGCGATTTGGCCTGCACCGGGTCGGCGTTGAACACGTGCCCGCACCGCGAACACTTGAAGGTCGGTGTATCGTCGGGCAGGACCCGCTCGTCGATCCGATAGCGGGTGTGGCAACTGGTGCATTGAATTTCGATCATTCCGCCGCCTCGCATCCCGCGGGAAAAAATTATCATACGGCAATGTGCTGCGCATCGGCGGAGCTTCGCGCGATGCGGATAGCGCTGCTGACGCGTCGTTTCGACAGCGCAGGGGGTGGCACCGAGCGCGATTTGATCGTTACCGCGAATTGCCTGCGCGCGGCGGGACATCAGATTACGATTTTTGCCGACGAGATACGCGGTGCGACCGGCGGATGGGACGTTCGTCGCGTAGGCAGCGGCCCGAGACTCGGACGCGCGCTATCGCTGATGCGATTCGCATGGACCGCGGCGCCGGCGGCGCGACGCGCCGGCTCAGACCTGGTGCTTAGCTTCGCGCGATGTGTCGGCGCGGACGTCATGCGATCCGGCGGCGGCGCGCATGCCAGCTATCTCCGCGCTGCTACGTAAATGGCGCGATGGTCTCGGTGCGACCGCGATGCGTCTCAGCCCGTATCATCAGGTGCAGATGCTGGTCGAGCGCCAGGCGTTCCGCATCCGGGCCTCAAGCGCGTCATCGCCGTATCGAATTTCGTCCGCGACGATCTGATTCGCGAATTCGGTCTCGCGCCTGAGAAGACCTCACGATTTACAACGGCGTCGATCTCGATCGTTTCCGGCCCGGCAACGATCCCGCCGAGCGCGCCGCCATTCGTCAGAAATTCATCGTGCCGGCCAGCGCCCGCGTGATCGCTTTCGTTGGCAATGGCTTCGCGCGCAAGGGACTGGGATTCCTCATCGAAGCGTGGCCGCTGGTGGCAGGCGGCGCGTTCCTGTTGGTGATCGGCGCGGACCGGCAGACCGAAAAATTCGCGCGTCGTGCTCGCTCGTCTGAACGTCGGCGGAAGAATCGTCTTCGCGGGCCCACAACCCGACGTCGCGACGCTCTTCCACGCGGCCGACGGGTTTGCGATGCCGTCGTTGTTCGAGCCGTTCGGCAACGTCGTGATGGAAGCGATGGCCAGCGGATTGCCCGCGATGACCAGCGCGTTCTCGGGCGTCGCGGAAGTCATCCCACCCTCGATGCGCGGATTCCGGGTCGACAATCCCACCGACGTAGGTGAAGTCGCACTCCGCCTCGGCGAATTGTTCGACGCGCCCCCGACTCTCGCGACTGAAGCGCGCGCGACGGCCGAGAAGTTCACCTGGACGCGCTACGCGAAAGAATTGACGGCGCTGATCGAATCGATAGGGTAGCGAGCAACCTCACCCGCCGAGGCCGTCGAACATCCCACGCGCGATCGCAAGCCGTCGCTCCTCGCGCGCGATTCGCGCGATGCCCGCTCCCGTCAACTGCGCGATTCGCAGCCGCGTCATCGCGATCGCATTCTTCGAAATCACGTCCACCGCCGAATGCTTCTCATGCAGCATCCGGCATCGTCCGCGCTCGCGCGCAATTCTGATGAATCGTTCGCGATTCGCACGCGATGGATCGACTTCATGATAGACGACCGCCTTGGGCGCGTATCCGATTCGAAAGCCCGCGCGTCGCATCCGCTGCGACATCTCGGTTTCTTCCTCATGCCCGCAGGCGCCAGGTCCGAGACGCTCATCGAACGGCCCGACTTGTCCTGAGCGCCTCCGCACGAAACGCCATATTCGCGCCGAGCACTCCGCGCACCTCGACTATTTCTTCGCCATGGTCGGCAATCGGCAGATCCAGGTACACCGCCATCGGCCCAACTTTCTTTTCGGGATCTTCCGCCGCGAGGATGCGTCCCTTCATCGCGGCGAACTCGCGATGCGTGTCGAAGAACTGCTCGACCGCGTCGAGATACCCCGGTGCGACAACCAGGTCGTCGTCGAGGAAGACCAGGATCTCCCCCGACGCCTGCGCGATCGCGCGATTCTGGATGCGGCATTTTCCCGCGCGCGGTTCGTGCAGATGCGTGAGCGGCGGCGCATCGAGCGCAAGCGGCATCGGCGCCGGCGTCCCATTTTCAGCTATGATCAATTCGCGCGCGCCGGTGGCCATCTCGCCGGCGAGGCTCTCGATCAGCCGCGGGATTGAGTCGGGACGATTGTGCGTCGCGATGATGACCGAGGTCTTCAACGTTCTTCGACTTTGCAGAATCGCATGATGATATTTTCATCCATCAGCAGGCTGCCGCTGATCATGAAGCCAAGCAGTTCGCGATTTATTTTGCGCTGCGATGGATCTTTCACCCGTCCGTAGAGCATCCACGAGAACCCCGCGATAAACGGCCACAGAATCGGTCCGAATATTCGCGATCGTAGCTTGCGTCGGCTGCGCCCAAGCGCGTCCATCCGCAGTCCCGCGCCCCACCCGATCCAGTGCAGATCGTTAAGGCCCATCACATGCCAGTTGCGCCCGTCCGCGACGCGATATTTGTACGCCAGCGGCGCGCGCCGTCCCTTGTAGTAGCCGCTCAACAGGTAATGTATCCGCGAACTCACGTTGAGACGATTCGGCGTCGTGACGATCGCGATGCCACCCGGCTTCATCACGCGCGCGATCTCGCCGAGCATGTGCGGGATGTCCGCGAGATGCTCGATCACTTCGAGCATCATCACCAGGTCGAAGCTCGCGCTGCTGAACGGGAGATCGTTGTCGAGGTTGACCGCAATCCAGCCGGGCTTGCGGGTGCGATACTCGGTCGAAACGACGCGCCACCCGCGCTCCGCCAGCATCCGGCTCGACAGCCCATCGCCCGCACTCAAGTCCAGCGCGCGCGACGACGCCCCCGGCACCGGCGCAAGCGCAATCGCGCCGCGAACCCGTTCACTCATCGTAACCGCAGATTGTGTTTCAATGGCGCCGCGCGCTCAAGACGTTCGCGCGAAAATAGAAAGGCCGTCTTGAATTGGAATCATCAGCCGGTTAAACCGTATACTCTTCCAGTACTCGCGAGAGTGGCGGAATGGCAGACGCGCAAGGCTCAGGACCTTGTGAGCGCAAGCTCGTAGGGGTTCAAGTCCCCTCTCTCGCACCAGGTTATCCTGTTCCCCTCTCCAGAAGGGAGAGCGGTTAGGGGGCGGTCAATATGGCGCAGGAACCGCGCTCTGCGAATCCTTGTTGCCCGTATGCTCCGCGCCATGACACTTCGCGACATCCGCCTCACTACCGCCGACCGCCGACGCGATCTCCGAATCGGAGCGCCCTGACTGCTGCTGCAACTTCACGACATTGCAATCGACATGGTCGCTGGACATCGAGCTGCACCCCGACACGCCCGCGACTATCAACGTTCCCAGCGCGACTGCAATCCCCAGTTTGCGAAACGTGTCAGCCATGAAAATTCCCTCCGAGCATCGAATACCTGTCCCCAAAGTCCAAGCATGCGCGCACGATATTATTAACCGATCGGTATTTACAAGCCGCGAAATTGGCGCGGCGCGCTTTCGCCGATTGCGCGCTTGAGAGGTGACGGCGCGGTCAATATGATTTGTGCGAAGGGCGCGCGGCGCCCTTTTTCGACGGAGCTATTCGGTGGATTTGCCCAAAACATTCGATTCCAAGTCCGCTGAAGAGCGATGGTTTCAGCAGTGGATCGACCTCGGCTACTTCAAGGCCGATCCGACGCGCCCCGGCAAAGTCTTCTCGGTCGTAATCCCGCCGCCCAACGTCACCGGCCAGCTTCATCTCGGTCACGCGCTCAACGTCTCGCTGCAGGACATCATCGTCCGCACGCGACGGATGCAGGGTTACAACACGCTGTGGCTGCCCGGCACCGATCACGCCGGAATCGCGACGCAGAACGCAGTCGAGAAGGATCTCGCGAAGGAAGGCAAGGACCGCCATCAACTCGGCCGCGACGCGTTCGTCAATCGCGTCTGGGAATGGCGCGAGACTTACGGCGACCGAATCCTGAATCAGTTGCGGCGACTCGGCGCGTCATGCGACTGGAGCCGCGAGCGCTTCACCCTCGACGCCGGCCTGTCGCAGGCAGTGACGAAAGTCTTCGTCGATCTCTACAACAAGAAACTCATCTATCGCGCCAAGCGGCTAATCAACTGGTGCCCGCGATGCGAAACGGCGCTGTCCGACCTCGAAGTCGATCACAAGGACGTCTCATGGCAGCCTGTGGTACATCCGCTACCCGCTCGCCGACGGCACTGGCGAAATTACGATCGCGACGACGCGGCCCGAGACGATGCTCGGTGACACCGCCGTCGCCGTTAATCCAGACGACGAGCGCTACAAATCCTACGTCGGCAAAATGCTTCGCCTGCCGCTGATCGGACGCGAGATACCGATCATTGCCGACGCCGCGATCGATCGCGAATTCGGCACCGGCGCGCTGAAGGTCACGCCCGCGCACGATCCGGTCGACTTCGACTTGGGCAAGCGTCATAGCCTCGAGCAGATTTCGATCTTCGACAACACTGCGCACATCAACGAGAACGGCGGCCCGTATCGCGGGATGTCGCGCGAAGATGCGCGCAAGCAAATCGTCAAGGACCTCGAGGCGGCGGGACTGCTCGAAAAGATCGAGCCGCACAAGCACGCAGTCGGTACGTGCTCGCGATGCGACACGATCGTCGAGCCGATGCTCTCCGAGCAGTGGTTCCTGGCGATGCGCGCGATGGCCGATCGCGCGATCGAAGCGGTGCGCAAAGGCGACACCACCTTCCATCCGAAGCGATGGGAGAACGTATTTTTCAACTGGCTCGAAAACATCCACGACTGGTGTATCTCGCGCCAGCTATGGTGGGGCCATCGGATTCCCGCGTATCGATGCGTGCGATGCGACCATCTGATCGTCGCCGCCGAGCGTCCGTCGCGATGCCCCGAGTGCGACGGCTCCGACATCGTGCAGGACGACGACGTGCTCGACACCTGGTTCAGCTCGGGCCTGTGGCCGATGTCGACGCTCGGATGGCCCGAAGAAACCGCTGACTTCGCGCGCTACTACCCGACCAGCCTGCTGCTCACCGGCTTCGACATAATTTTTTTCTGGGTCGCGCGCATGATGATGTTCGGGCTCGAGTTCACCGACCAGGTGCCGTTCAAGGACGTGTACATCACGCCGCTGGTCCGCGACAAAGACGGCAAGAAAATGAGCAAGACGAAGGGCAACGTCGTCGACCCGCTCGACCTGATGGAACAGTACGGCGCCGACGCGGTCCGCTTCACGCTCGCGCAGTTGGCCGCGCAGGGCCGCGACGTAATCCTCTCGCACGACCGGTTCGCCGCATCGCGCGCATTCGCCAACAAAATCTGGAACGCCGCACGCTTCGTGATGATGAATCTCGAAGGCGCGCCGCAACCCCTGCCGAAAGTAGAGATCGCAAAGCTCGGATTAGCCGAGCGATGGATCCTCTCACGCCTCGACGACACGATCCGCGAAGTGAGCAGCTCGATCGACGCCTACGAATTCAACGTCGCCGCGATGAAGCTCTACCAGTTCATCTGGCACGAGTTCTGTGATTGGTACATCGAGCTGTCCAAGGAGCCGCTCAAGGCCGGCGGCGAGCCTCAAGCCGGCGCGCGATGGGTGCTGATCAACGTATTCGACAAGATGCTGCGCCTGCTGCATCCGTTCATGCCGTTCGTCTCAGAAGAAATCTGGCAGGTGATTCGCCCGTACATCGACGAGGAGAATCTGGCGACACATCTGCCAATCGCGAAGTATCCTGAACCGTCGGCGACGAATCCGCTGTCGGCGGCGGAAGAAGCCGCGATGAGTCACTGCATCGAGGCAACCGAAGCGATCAACTCGCTCCGCTCGTTGCTCGGATGGCATCCAGGCCAGCGCGTCATTGCAACGTATCAAGGCGGAAGATGCCGACGAGCTGGAGACGTGGCGCTCCTATGCGACGACGCTAGCGAAACTCGAAGCGCTGAACGTCGATGCGTCCGGATGACCGTGCAGTGTTCGCGCATCTTGGATGGGCGGACGTTGGCGTCGATGCGCCTGAAGGTTACGACTTCGATGTCGCGCGTCAGAAAGTTGCAGAAGCAGCTCGACGAGGTCGGCAAGCATGCAGCTCAGCATGAAGCGCGACTGAACGACGAACGCTTTATGACCAAAGCCGATCCCGAAACGCGAGTCGAAGTCGCGCAACGATTCGAAGGCTTGCAAGCGCAGCGAGAAGTTGCTGAGCGAGCAATTGCGGCAACTGGAAGAACGCGCATGAACGCTCCGTGTCATTCAGAGCGCAGCGAGTGTCCTAACCTCTCCTTGTCCGAGGAGAGGTCGGGCGAGCGCGGAACGCTGCGAGCGCGGGAGAGGTGCAACGCCCGACATGGTCGACGAGTTCGAGCCCTGCACCTCTCCCTGACCCTCTCCTTGGACAAGGAGAGGGGAAGAAGGAGTCGCTCACCGACCTATTCCGCAGGCAACTAATGGAACTGTTCAAGCAATTCGATCCCACCGAACTCATCAAGCGCGCGCTTGCCGAGGACGTAGGGCAGGGCGATATCACCACCGCCGCGACCGTCGCGCCGGGCGCGATGGGCCGCGCGAGGATCACCGTCAAGGAGCCGCGGATGATTCTCGCCGGCGGCGTTCTCATTGAGCCCGTGATGCATCAAGCAGGCGCCGTGCCGCGAATCGTCACGCTCGCGCCTGAAGGCGCCGACCTGAAGGCCGGCGACGTGCTTGCGGAAATCGAGGGCCGCCTCGCGGGATTGCTGATTGGCGAGCGCACGGCGCTCAACTTCGTCCAGCTACTCTCCGGAATCGCGACGACGACGCGCGCTTTCGTCGATGCGGTCGCGGGCACTCGCGCGAAAATTATCGACACCCGCAAGACTCATCCCGGTCTGCGCGTCGTCGAGAAGTATGCGGTCCGCGTCGGCGGAGGGCATAACCATCGTCTCGGCCTGGACAGCGGCGTGCTGATCAAGGAGAACCATATCGCGGCGGCGGGCACGGTGACGAAAGCGATCGAGGGTGCGCGCCGAGTCGCGCCGCATACGCTCAAAATCGAAATCGAATGCGAGACGCTCGCGCAAGTTGAAGAAGCACTTAAAGCCGGCGCCGACGCGATCCTGCTCGACAACATGACGCTCGACAATATCCGCAAGGCGCGCGCGCTCGCGGGATCGAAAGTTCAGCTTGAAGTTTCCGGCGGCGTGACGCTCGAGACGGTTCGCGCGATCGCGGAGGCGGGCGCCGATCTGATTTCCGTCGGCGCGCTGACGCATTCGGCGCGATTTCTGGATATCAGCATGAGAATTGACGGAGTCTCATAGGCGGGCGCCGTGCGCGCCCGCCACAACTCTGCGGTCGATTCACTGAAAAAATGCCTCAGAATCCATATCTTTCAATCGAACGAGGCGCGCCCGGCCGGATCGGCTGGCGAATCCATTATTTCGACGAGATCGACTCCACCCAGGAAGCGGCACGCGAGCTGGCCGCCGAGCGGCGCCGATCAGGGCACGCTCGTCATCGCCGAGACGCAGACTGCGGGGCGGGGCAGGATGGGCCGCACGTGGCATTCGCCGTCCGGCGTCAATCTCTACACGACCATAATTCTCCGCCCGCCGATTCCGCTCGCCGACGTCCCGCGCATGAGTCTGGTCGCCGGCATCGCGGCGGCCGAGGCGCTCGAGCGCGAGGCGCCCGGTATCGTCGCGCTCAAATGGCCCAACGACGTGTGGCTGCGCGGACGCAAGGCCGGCGGCATCATCGCCGAGGCGGTCACCGACGCGCGCCAGAATCTCGACTGCGTGCTGCTCGGCATCGGCCTCAATATCAATCTCGCCGCCGACGACATCCCACCCGACCTGCGCGACAAGGCGACCTCGATGCGTATCGCGACCGGCCACGCATGCGACCGGATTGCGATCGCCGAGTCGCTTTTTAATCTACTCGACTTTCGCTATATGGAAACCCTGACGCGCGGCTTCGACGCGGTTCGCCCGGCATGGGAGCGCTTCTCTGCGCTGACCGGCCGCCGCATCGCGATTGTGGACGGCGACCGGCGTCAATCGGGAGTCGTGAAAGGGATCGACGCGACGGGTGCACTGCTGCTAGACATCGGAGACCGCGTCGAGCGGATCGTCGCGGGTGAGGTGAGCGTCGAGGGGGCATACGAGTAGAATTATTTAATGGACGCGAAATAATTATGTAAGAAACGCGAAATAACTGCATCGTTCGGGGCATGGCGCTCTGAATTCGGCGCTGGTCCCGGCGGGCAAGCTGAGAGGTGATCTCCATGGCTGTGGAGGAAATCGGAAGGCTTCGGACAATCGCAATCGTGGGCCAGGGCGGGACCGGCAAGACGCAGGCCGCCGACGCGATGCTCTTCACTTCAGGCGCGGCGCCGAGGTTGGGGCAGCCCGATGACGGTTCGGCGGCGATGGACTTCGAGCCCGAAGAAACCAAGCATCACATTTCGATCAGCTCCGCGTTCAATCATCTCAACTGGAAAAAGACCGAAGTAATTTTCGCCGATACGCCCGGCTACACCGCCTTCCTGCCCGAGACGCTCACGACTCTGCGCGCAGTGGACGGCGTCGTGATGCTGATAAGTCCCGGCGCCGACACCAAAGTCGAATCCGAAAAAATCTGGGCCGCGACCGAGGACCTCAAGCTGCCGCGAATCGCATTCGTGTCGCGACTCGATCGCGAGCGCACCAGCTTCGACGCCGCGATGAAGGACCTCGACAAGGTGCTGGGCGCGCGCGCCGTCGCGCTGACGATCCCGATTGGCGAGGAGCTCGGCTTCAAGGGCGTCGTCGACGTGCTCGCGATGAAGGCGCTGACCTACGCCGACACCAGCGGCAAATCCAAAGAAGAGGAACTATCCGCCGACCTGAAGACTCAGGCGGAAGCGGCGCGCACGGCGCTGTTCGAAGCGGTCGCCGAGACCGACGACGCACTGCTCGAAAAATATCTCGACAAGGGCACGCTCGACGACGCCGAAGTTCGCGCCGCACTGCATGCCGCCGTCGTCGATCGCAAGATCACGCCGGTCTTCTGCGGCTCCGGCGCAAAGAATATCGGCATCGGCCCGCTGCTCGACGCCGTCACGACGTATCTGCCCGCGCCCAACGAACGTCCGCCGGTGGAATGTCAAAATCCCACGACCGGCGAGCCCGTCAGCCGTCCCGCCGATCCAGCCGCGCCTTTCGCCGCGCTGGTATTCAAGACGATCATCGATCCGTTCGCCGGCAAGCTCTCGATCTTCCGCATAATCTCGGGCCACGCTCAAACCGATGCGGCGGTGTACAACTCGACGCGCGAAACCAAGGAGCGCTTCGGCCAGTTGCTGCGGCTCGAAGGCAAGAAGCAGTCTCCGATCGCCAGCGCGATCGCCGGCGAGATCGTCGCCGTCGCCAAGCTCAAGGACACCACCACCGGCGACACGCTATGCGACGAGAAAGCGCCGGTGCTCGTGATGCCGCCGCTCACGCGTCCCAACGGCGTCATCTCCTTCGCGATTCATCCCAAAACCAAGAGCGACGAAGAGAAGTCGTCGTCTGCGCTCCAGAAGCTGATCGAAGAAGATCTCGCGCTCGAGATGCATCGCGATCCGCAGACCCACGACATCATCCTGTCGGGCACCGGCCAGATGCATATCGAAATCACCGTCGAGAAGCTGCGCCGAAAATTCAACGTCGACGTCGAACTGCAGGCGCCCAAGGTTCCTTACAAGGAAACGGTCAAGGGACGCGCCGAGTCGCAGGGCAAGTACAAGCGCCAATCGGGCGGCCGCGGGCAGTACGGCGATTGCTGGCTCAAGATCGAGCCGATGCCGCGCGGCAAGGGCTTCGAGTTCGTCGACAACATCGTCGGCGGCGTCATCCCGCGCAATTTCATTCCGTCGGTCGAGAAGGGCGTGCGCAACACTCTGCCCGACGGATTTCTCGCCGGCTATCCGATGGTGGATATTCGCGTCACTGTCTTCGACGGCAGCTATCACGATGTCGATTCCTCGGACATGGCGTTTCAGATTGCGGCCTCGATGGGCTTCAAGGCGTGCCTGGAAAAAGCCCGGCCGATCATCCTCGAACCGATCGTCGCGATCGAAGTCGCGTGTCCCGACGAATGCATGGGCGATGTGATTGGCGATCTCAACTCGCGCCGCGGCAAGGTCCTCGGCATGGACAGCAAGGGCAACGGCCAGGTGATCAAGGCGCAGGTGCCGATGTCGGAAGTGCTGAAGTACGCGCCGGACCTGCGCTCGATCACGTCGGGCCGCGGCTCGTTCGAGCAACATTTCTCGCACTACGAAGAGGCGCCGGCGCCCGTCGCTGACAAGATTATCAAGGAGACGCTCGCGGCGCGGGAGGCCGCCGGCGCCAAATCGCACGCCCACGCGCACGCGTAGCGGCACAGGCAGGGCAGACTGCCCTTGTATTGCAAGGGGCGTCCGTCTTGTACAATCGGGCCAAGGTCAGCAATCCGATGGCGCCGATAGGAAAAAGCCTGGTCTTCGCCGGTATCGCGATCATTGTCGTGGGATTGCTGCTGTGGGGATTCTCGTCGGTGCCGTATGTCGGCAAACTGCCCGGCGACATCTACGTTCGTCGCGGCAACTTCACCTTCTATTTTCCAATTGTGACCTGCATTCTGATCAGTATCGTGGCCACAATAATTTTCTCGCTGATGAGGCGTTGACGAATTGGCCGCTGAAAAGAACGTAAGCCCGCATCGCCTTGCTGAGCGCAAGCGGCGCCGTCGCGAGCTGATCGCCGTCGGCGTGGCCGGCGTAGTGCTGGTCGCATTCGTGTTCGCGCAGACCGAGTTGCCACCGCTCACCCGTCACACCTCGCTGGTCTCGAACCTCGCCGTCATCTCGCTCTTCAACCTGAGCTTCCTGCTGCTCGGCCTGATGCTGTTCCTGGTCGGACGCAATCTCGCCAAGGTCATCTTCGAGCGCCGCCGCGGACTCATCGGATCGAAATTCCAGGTGCGGCTGGTCGCCGGCTTTATCGCCGTCGCACTGATCCCGAGCGCGTTCCTGCTCTACGTGTCGGGCGTGTTCCTCCACGCCGACATCAACAGTTGGTTCAATCCCGAGTACGAGCAGATTCTCAACGACTCGCTCGAAATCGCGAAGACCTACTACTTGAACTCGGCCAACAACGCGTCGCATTTCGCGCGCGTGCTCGCCGAAGAGATCTCTGCGCAAGGCTTGCTCGCGCCGCAAAAACGCGACGATCTGAAATAGTTCATCGCCAGGCGCCAGCAGGAGTACAACCTCGGCACCATCGAGGTGTTCTCCGCCAATCGTAAACTACTGCTGCTCGACCTCAGCCCCAAGACGCCCACCGGCATCGGCGTCGTCGCCCGATTCGCCGATTATCTCGCAGACCCTCAAGGGCCAGGCGCTCACCCGCACCGACCGCCTCGGCAACGCCGACGTAATCCGCGGCTCCGCTCCGATTTACGTCTCGAGCGACACCGACAACGTGCTCGGCGCCGTGCTGGTCGACTACTATCTGCCGCAAAGCCTCGCGACCCGCGCGACCAACATCTCGCGCGTCTCCGAAGATTATTTTCAGCTGCGAATTCTTCGCCAGCCGATCATGAACAGCTACCTGCTGACCCTGGTGCTGATCGGACTGGTGGTCGTCACGCTGGCCAGCTGGTTCGGAATTTTTCTCTCGCGCGGAATCACCGGCCCGATCAAGCTGCTCGCGCGCGGCACCCAGGCGATCGCCGCCGGCGATCTCAATTTCCGTATCCCCGCCGTCGGCGACGACGAAATAGGGCACCTCGTCGATTCTTTCAACCAGATGACCGCCGACCTGCGCTCGTCAGCCGCCGAGCTCGAGCGCCGCCGCCAGTACACGGAGACTCTGCTGCGCAACGTGTCGGCGGGCGTCGTCGGCCTCGATCACGACGGCGTCGTCACGACGATCAATCCATGCGCCGAGCGGCTGCTCGGTCTCGTCGGCGCCGATGTGATCGGGCGCAACTACCAGGGCGCATTCCCGGTCGCGCTGGCGCGCTCGCTCGACGACGTGTTCGCCTTCGCCACGCGTCCGCGCGAGGCGCGCTCGACCGTCAAGCTCGAAGTCGCGGGCAGCCGAGACCGAGCTGATGATGACGGCGAGCCCGCTCGGCGACACCCCCGACGAGCCCGCCGGAACGGTGCTGTTCTTCGAGGACGTCAGCCAGATTGCGAAGGTCGAGCGGATGGAAGCGTGGCGCGAAGTCGCGCGCCGAATCGCGCACGAGATCAAAAATCCGCTGACGCCGATTCAGCTCTCGGCCGAGCGTCTCCGCCGCCAGCTGGGCGCGCGTCCGGGAATCGAATCCGCGCTGGTCGAGGAATGCACCAAGACCATCATCGGCGAGGTCGAGGATCTCAAGCGGCTCGTCAATGAGTTCTCGGCGTTCGCGCGGATGCCGCATCTGAATCCCGTCCCCGGCGACATCAACGCGCTCGCCAGCGAGACCGTCGCGAATTTCCGCGAGGCGAATCCCAGCGTCGAGTTCGCGCTCGCGCTCGATCCCGACGATTCCGCTGATCCCGATCGATCGCGACGCGATGAAGCGCGCGCTCGTCAACCTGCTCGACAACGCCGTCGCCGCCGTGACCGCCATCAATCACAACGGCGCCGGCCCGCGGATCGAGGTGCGCAGTCACCGGCTCACCGACAACTCGCTGGTGACCCTCGAGGTCGCCGACAACGGTCCCGGCATCGATCCGCGCCTGCGCACCCGCATCTTCGAGCCCTACTATTCGGGCAAAAAAGGTGGCACCGGCCTCGGCCTCGCGATCGTTTCCGCGGTCGTCACCGACCATCACGGCTTCGTCCGCGTGACCGACAACCGGCCGCGCGGAAGTAGATTTGTGCTCGAATTTCCTGTTAAAGTGCAGCAATTCGCAAAGGCAACCGGCTGATGCGACCCTTACCGCGCTGCAACGAAGCGCGCTTCCCGGAGAAAATCTAACGTGAATGAGACCGTGTTGGTGGTGGATGATGAGGAGCGGATTCGGTCGTCGTTGCGTGGAATTTTAAGCGACGAAGGCTTTCGCGTGGTCGATACCGGCAACGCGCCGGGCGTGATGGATCTCATCGCGCGCGAGCAGTCCCGCGATCGTTCTGCTCGACGTATGGATGCCCGAGATGGACGGCATCGAGTTGCTGCGCCGGATCAAATCCGAGCAGCCGCGCGTGCCGGTCATCATGATTTCCGGCCACGCCAACATCCAGAGCGCGGTCGCCGCGACCAAGCTCGGCGCCGCCGACTTCATTCAGAAACCATTTTCAGTCAGCGGATTGCTCGCGTCGATCGCGCGCGCGCTCGAGGGCGATTCCGCAGGTCCCGATCCATCCAGCGCGCGCGGCATGAGCGCCGAGGTACGCGCCGCCGGCCGCGAAGCGATCCGGGCCGGCGCCATTCCGCAGCGCACCGTCGCGCGGTCGATCGTGATGGGCGGGCAGGGGCTTCACACCGGACTCAAGACCGGCGTCATCCTGCATCCGGCGCCGGCCGGATTCGGAATCGTCTTCACCTCGCTCGCCGACGAAACCGCCATTCCGGTCCGCTTCGAGAACGTCACCGACACCGGCTACAACACCACCCTCACCAGCGGCGGCCGCTCGGTCCGCACCGTCGAGCACCTGCTGTCCGCGCTGCACGCGTTCGGAATCACCAACCTGCTGGTTAAGACCGACGACGAAGTTCCCGCGCTCGACGGCTCCGCGCTTGAATTCTGCAAACAACTTGGCGAAGCGGGACTCACCGAGCAGGACGCGACCGTCGAACCGATGAAAATCAGCGAGCCAGATCGTCATCGGTGAAGAAGGCGAGGGCCTGGAATTCATTAAGGCAGAGCCCGCCGACCATCTGATCATCGACTACACCCTCGACTACCCGAAACCGATCGGCATTCAGCAGATTGCATTTCGAACTGACTTCCCCCGACGCCTACGCCCGCGAAATCGCGCCGGCGCGAACCTTCGGCTTCGTGCGTGAGTTCCGCAAGATGGCGCAGCTAGGTCTCGCCAGCGGCGCCCGCATCGACAACGCGATCCTCGTCGACGACGACAAAGTAGTGAACACCACGCTTGCGCTTCCCCGACGAATTCGCGCGCCACAAGGTCCTCGACCTGATCGGCGACCTCTACCTGCTAGGCCGCCCCCTGCACGCGCACGTCACCGCCTCAAAAACCGGCCACTCCGACAACTTAGCCCTGGTAAAAGCAATCCACGCCTCCCTCTCTTAGTCCAGTCCTCGTCCCAAGTGGGAAGAGGTTACTCTCTTAAATCCGGTTCCCCTTCCCACAATGGGAAGGGGTTAGGTCGCTGACGCGCAAGCATCTTCTTAGTCCGGTTCCCCTTCCCGTCGGGAAGGGGTTAGGGTTAGGTTCTTGAGGCGCAAGCGCTAGTCTCTTCTCACCATGAACCTGAAAAACAAAGTAGCCCTCATAACCGGCGCAGGCCGCCGCATCGGTCGCGCGATAGCACTGGAACTAGCCGCACACGGCGCGACAATCGCCGTCCACTACCGCACATCCAAATCCGAGGCCGACGCAGTAGTCGCCGAAATCACAACCGATGGCGGCAAGGCGCAAACCTTCCGCGCCAACCTCGAGCACGTCGCCGAAATCGAGCACCTGATCTCCGAAATCCTCGACGCCTTCGGCCGCATCGACATCCTCATCAACTCCGCCTCAGTCTTCGCGCCCACACCACTCGAAACAATCACCGAGCGCGACTGGGACGCGAACCTCGACACCAACCTGAAGGCGCCATTCTTCCTGTCGAAGTTCGCCGGCGCTGCGATGCGCAAACAAGGCGCCGGAAAAATCATCAACCTCGGCGATTGGGCCGGCATCCGCCCCTACAAGGACTACTTGCCCTACTCAGTCTCAAAGAGCGGCTTGATAGGTCTCACGAAAGCGCTCGCCAAAGAGCTAGCCCCCGAAGTCCAGGTAAACTGCATAGCGCTAGGCATGGTGATTCCTCCCGAGAGCTACACCAAAGAAGAAGTAGATCGCCTGGTAAGTCGCACCCTGACAAAAAAAATAGGCACGCCCGAAGACGTAGCCCGCGCCGTAATCTTCTTCTGCGAAACCGACTTCGCCACCGGCGCCATACTGCCGCTGGAAGGCGGCCGCCTCCTGGTCTAGCGCTGGTCACTCGGTGACTACGACAGAAGAGCAGGCGGCGACGTGCCATAGTTTCATCTCGAATCGCAGAACCCTCACCTACCGGCGGCTGCGCCCGCCGGCCTCCTCTCCCGTAAAATAACGGGCGAGGTAATTCCCCGCGCCTCTCCTCAAAAAGAACCTTAGAGCAAAATGGCGTCCTCGCCATTTTGCGATTAGTCTTTTCACTGGGTGCAGGGGTCACCCCTGCCGCGGAAGCGTGAAACCCGCGAAGGGTTTCACATTCAATGTGTATTGCTCACTCCCCGCCTTTCGCCGATGCCGCGCTCTCTCCGGGCGCTTTCTTGAACTCGATCTTCGCCCCCTTCGCGATCTTCTTCAGCAGCGCCTTCACCACTGCGTCTTCATTTTCATCCAGGATGAACATCGCGATCTTCGCCTTTACCTCCGGCAGCGGTGAGATGGTCTCCCCGCGCCGTGCGACCACCTTGATAAAGCTATAGCCGAGATTCGACTCGACGATTTCCGTCAGGTGCCCGACCGGCGTCGCGAACACCACCTTATCTACCACCGGCGGCAACTGCCCGGGCCGAAAGAAGCCGAGGTCGCCACCTTTAGCCGCCGACTCCGTATCCTCGGAGTTCTGTTTGGCGAGCGCGGCGAAGTCCTTGGTCGTTTTCGCTTCGTTGTAAATTTTGATTATCTTTTCGGCGCCAGCTTTCTTCTGCGCGTCGGTGGCGTTGGGCGGAAGCTTGACCGCGATATGCGCGAGCTGCACTTCGCCGGGATCCTTGACGAACAGATCGCGATGCTCCTCATAGTACTTCTGAATCTGCGCGTCGGTGGGTTGCACATGATGCGCGCGGAATTCGTCGTCGAGCATCTTCTCGATCATCATCGACCCGCGCACCGCGTTCATCAGTTGCGCATCGGGCGCGCCGGTCTGCGGCGCAGTCTGTCCGCCCGCGCCGGCAATTTGAAACTCGCGCGCGCGCTGCGCGACTTCGGGGTCGGTGACCGTGATTTTGCGCTTCGCGGCTTCCTGCAGCAGCAGTTGCCGGTTGATTAGATTTTCGGTCGCATCGCGAAACACCGCCTTCGATTCTTCCGTGCTGGTCGCGTTTATCATCTGCGCCTCGGTCTTCGCGTAGTCGGCGATTTCCGCCGCCGTAATCGGCGCACCGTTGACCGTGACCACCACCGGGTCTTTCGGATCGGGCTTGACCAGCGGAATGATCCCGAGAAAGCGCTGCTGCCAATTGAGCCCCGACTGTCCCAGTTGCGCGCGAACCGGATAAGCGGTTGCAACCGCCACCACAATCGCGACAATCAGAAATGCAATCGGCTTTCGAGTGATGCGCATCAATTCAAAACCCCCAGTCGGTCCGCGTCCCGCGCCGCGTTCGATCAATCCACGGCGTATACTCGGCTGCACCGTGGCGTCAAGGCAATTCGGAGACTCGCGATGACGCAATTGCGCACGGTGAGCATGGTCTTCGCGATAATCGCGAGCGTCGTCGCGCTAGTCGCCGGCTTCATCCTGTTCTTCGTAATCGAGCCGCCATTCCTCGCGTCGATCTTCCTGGCCTCAGCCTCAATCGCCATCGGATGCTTCGTCCTGACCGGCATCGCAGCCTACTTCACGTCTTAGTGTTCCGGTCCCCCTTCCAATCAATGGGAAGGGGTTAGGGGTTAGGTCGCCGCGGTACAATCGCCGGCGCATACCCCGTCACACACGGCGGCCCCGGCGCAAAATAATGCGCAATCTCAGTGGAATCCCCGCGCATGAAAATCAAGCTCGACGACCGCGTCCCATAATTCTCGAGATGCAAGCACAGCGCGTTCGGTTTGCCGCTCCGAGCATCGAGTTGCGTATTATGATCCGCCAGTAACGCTCCCAGCGCCGCCCGCTGCCCGATTGGATCGCGCCGAAAATCCTCGCGCTTCCCAAGCGCCGCAAACTTCCCGTACGACGCGCTGATCTTCGGACACTCGAAATCGTTCAAATCGAGATTAGACAGCAGATGCAGTCCCGGCTTGATCTCGACCACCTCGATCGAAGCCCCGCGATTGTAAGCAACGAACGCCTCGGTCCGCGACACCATCAACAAATTGAACGGATTGTAATCCGACCCGCGCTCCCGCGACGCGAACTCCGCCGCCTCGCGAGCAGTCCGCCGCCGCAGCGCATCGAGGCACAACAGCCCGCGCGATCGCGCATCCGGATTCGCGCCATTCTCCGCACGCCGATTCAACAGCCCCGCAACGATCCCATTCTCACTAATCCCCAGCCAGGTCCCCCCAGCCCTAAGATCCTTCCCGCCAACAACATGCGGATTGTCGAGCAGGGTAGTAGGGTCACTAGCCGGCCGCTCGAGAAACTCATCGCGATTAGCCGCAATGACAACCGGACAATCGTCGGTAGCCCGAAAATAAATCGCCAGCGTACACATCCATACAAAATTGACAGCCAATAAGGCCCCCGCACAACTCCTCTTTAATACTAAGGTGCAGGGGTTACCCCTGCCGAAGGAAGCGTGAAACCCGCGGTGGGTTTCACATACGATTGACGACTGCGTAACCGCGCGCGTGATCACCTTCAAGCGACGCGACTTTTGATAGGATCGTCTGCCGTGAAGTCGCGGGTCGAGCGATTCGACGTGATCGTCATCGGCGCCGGCGTCGTCGGCAGCTCGGTCGCGATGGGCCTGGCCGAGCGCGATCTCAAAACGCTCTCGTGTCGATATCGATCTCAGCGGACGACTCAGCTCCAGCGAAAAAAACGCCGGCGGCGTGCGCGCCACATGGTGGCAGCGCGTCAACATCGCGCTATGCCGCGCGTCGATCGAGTACTACCAGCGCGTGCGCGACGAGGTCGGCTTTCGCCAGAAGGGCTATCTCTGGCTCTACGACAAAGACACGTTCGCAGGTGCGCTCGAGCATATCCCGCTCCAGCGCGAGCTCGGCCATCAGATCGAGGCGCTGACGCCCGCCGACGTAAATCGTCGCGTGCCCGAGATCGACAAGCTCGACGGGATTGCCGGCGCGACGTTCTCGCCCGCCGACGGACTCATCAACCCGAACCTGCTCAAGGAGCACTATCGCGCTCGCGCATTGAAACTCGGCGCGCAGTTTCTCGATCGCACTTACGTCGTCGCGATCGACGCGGGCGCTTCGAACGTGCGCCTTCAATGCTGGCAGTCCGACGATCCGCATACCGACGAAGGCCTCATCCGCATGATGACCCAGGACGGCCCCGGCGAAGCGGAGACCGGCCGCGTCTTCGAGCTGAATTGCGATTCGATCGTAATCGCCGGAGGTGCATGGTCGCCGACCGCGATGAAGCTGCTGAACCTTCGCAACTGGACGCAACCGATTCGACGCCAGGTATGCATCGTCGACAATCGCGAGACCAACCTCGCCAACTACGGGATGATCGTCGATACCTCGGGCGTGTACTTTCACAACGAGGGCCCGCACATCCTCGCCGGATACTCGCCGCCCGACGAGCCACCCGGTTATCATTTCAACTACGACGGCGAGCCATTTTTCCAGAACGAAATCTGGCCGCGGATGTACGCGCGGATGTCCGCGATGGAACGTCTGCGCCACGTCACCGGATGGGCCGGCCTGTACGAAGTCAGTCCCGACCGCAGCGCAATCGTCGGCCGCGCCGATCCAACAAAACGCGTCTACGAAGCGCACTCATTCAGCGGCCGCGGCGTGATGCAATCCTACGGCGCCGGCCAGGCGCTCGCCGACCTAATCGCCAACGGCAAGTACAGCACCTTCGACGCGACCGCACTCTCACGCGACCGCTTCGATCGCAACGAGCAAGTCTGGGAGGAGCTCCACATCTGAGCTCACCCCAAAAAACTTCTAACAGGGACGAAGTCCCGCATCTTTCTTAATACTAAGGTGCAGGGCTTAGCCCTGCCGAAGGAAGCGTGAAACCCACCGCGGGTTTCACATTTAAAACATACCGACCGTTAAGGTGGGTTTCCTCCCCTTAACTCGGCGTGATATTTAATCTAATTCCGCGCGGGCTTGCCCCTTCGGTTCCGCAGCAGAGGAGCATTGATGTTTTCATCGATCGAGGACGTAGTCGAGCGATTCGCCAAGAACAATTATATCGCCAGCCGGCGAATCGCGACTGTCATCTACCTGGCGAGCGAGATGCGCAAGCCCATCCTGGTCGAAGGACCCGCCGGCGTCGGCAAGACCGACCTCGCCAAGGTGCTCGCCGCGTCGCTCGGCTTCGATATGATCCGCCTCCAGTGTTACGAGGGCCTCGACGAGGGCAAGGCGCTCTACGAATGGGAGTACGCCAAGCAGCTCCTCTACACGCAAATCCTGAAGGACAAAATCAGCGAAGTGCTGGTCGGCGCCAAGGGCCTGACCGAGGCGGTCGATCGAATCGCCGCGCAGGACGAAGTATTTTTCTCCGAGCGCTTCGTGCTGCCGCGCCCGCTGCTCAAAGCTATCTCGAGCCCAGAGCCGTCGGTCCTGCTGATCGACGAGATCGACAAGGCCGACGCCGAGTTCGAAGCGTTCCTGCTCGAACTGCTTTCCGATTTCCAGGTGACGGTGCCCGAGCTCGGCACGCTCAAGGCCAAGCACATTCCGCTGGTCGTGCTGACCTCGAACAACGCGCGCGAAATGTCCGACGCGCTGAAGCGTCGATGCTTGCACCTCTACATCGACTTTCCCGATCGCGCGCAGGAACTTGCGATCGTCAAGCTCAAGGTGCCCGAGGCTGCGGTTAAGCTGGCCGAGGAAGTCGTCACCGTCGTGCAATCGCTGCGCAAGCTCGATCTCAAGAAGACGCCCGGCATCAGCGAGACGCTCGATTGGGTCAAGGCGCTGACGCTGCTCAACGTGAACAGCCTCGACCAGGAACTCGTCACCGAGACGCTCGACACGATCGTCAAGTACGAGGGCGACGTGCGCAAAGCGCAGGAAGAGCTCAAGGACTACGTCCGTCGCGTGCGCGCGCGTCGCGGCACCGAAGCCGGCAGCGACAAAGATTTGTTGAATTGACCGTGAGGCGACGCCGAACGGTCATCCTGAGCCTGGCGAAGGATCTCGGAGAGTAGGGCACCGCACTCATGCAGGAAAAGCTCGTCGAATTTGCCAACCTGCTGCGCGAGAACGGCGTCCGCGTCTCGCTGGCGGAGACGCTCGACGCGTTCAGCGCCTCCGAAGTCACCGGCCTCGCCGAGCGCGACGCGTTCCGCGCCGCGCTGCGGGCCACGATGGTCAAGCGGGCCAGCGAATTGCCCGTCTTCGAAGAGCTGTTCGACATCTATTTCTCCGGCCTCGGCGAGATCATCAAGCAGGCGAGCCAGGCCGTGCAGAACGCGCTCTCGATGTCCGATCAGGAATTTCAGAAGTTCCTGGACGAAGTCGAGAAGATGCTCAAGAAAGAGGGCAAGAATCTTTCCGAGCTCGCCAAGCAACTGCTGCAGAACAACTCGGGCGAGATGGAGCGGAAAATCCGCGAGGCCTCGCGCGCCGTCAAGCTGCAAGGTATCGAGCGCACCATCGAGGAAAACTATTTCGCGCGCGCGCTCGCCCGCCAGCTCGGTCTCGACAAAATCGAAGCCGAGATCAAGGAGCTGCGCGAGCAGCTCGAGAAGATGGACATCGGCTCCGAGCTGAAAGCGAAGATGGAAGAGTACCTCGAGCGCCGGCTCAAGGCGCTCGACGATATCATCCGCCGCTACGTCCGGATGGAGCGCGAGAAGCGCGATATCAAGCAGAAGGAAGATCAGCGCCTCAACCAGATCGGCGAGAAGAGTTTCTATTACCTGACCGAAGAAGAACTCAAGAAAATGAACGAGGCGGTGACGCGCCTCGCGCAGCGCCTGAAGAACGTGATCACCGTGCGCCGCAAGCGCGCGAAGAAGGGCCGCTTCGATATCAAGCGCACGCTGCGTCAGAACCTCGCGTACGGCGGCGTGCCGTTCAAGCTGCGCTTCGAGAAGCGCAAGAAAGAAAAGCCGCAGGTCGTGATCCTGTGCGACGTTTCCGATTCGGTGCGCAACGCGTCGCGCTTCATGCTGCAGTTCGTGTACTCGCTGCAGGATCTCTACTCGCGCGTGCGCAGTTTTATTTTCGTCGCCGACATCGGCGAAGTGACCGAATGCTTCCGCAACAACGACGCCAAGGAAGCGCTCGACGTCGCGCTCAAGGGCGATATCATCAACGTGTACGCGCACTCGAATTTCGGCTACGCGTTCCGCAACTTCGTCACCGATCATATCGGCGCGGTGAACAAGCGCACGACCGTGATCGTGCTCGGCGACGCGCGCAACAACTACAATCTTCCGCACGATTGGTGCTTGCGTGAAATCCGCCAGCGCGCGAAAAGAGTGATCTGGCTTAATCCTGAAAGCCGCAACACGTGGGGCTTCGGCGACAGCGAAATGGATCGCTACGCCCCGCACTGCGATCTGGTGGAAGAGTGCCGCAATCTCAACCAGCTTTACCGCGTCGTCGATCGATTGGTCGCAAGCTGACGGACTCAATAGTCGCGGCCGCGCGGCGTGCTCGGTTGACCACACGGCGTCTTTGGGCCAAGATATTTTCATCGGGCGATGAGGGGAAATTCCACTCAAATCCGCGCGCGCTTGAAGAGAAACGGTTGATGAGCCCCGCTATGGCAGGTCACAGGGAAGATTTTATCTTGATGATTGTTGGCGGGATCACGCTCGACCCGTCCACCAAGATGCCGATTGTTGTCCTGAAGGATCCCGACAACAAGCTCAACCTGCACATCTGGATCGGCCCGCTCGAAGCGACCGCGATGGCGACCGAGCTCGAAGGAATCAAGCCGCAGCGTCCGATGACTCACGACCTGCTGCGCAACCTGATGACCGAGTTTGGCGCGGTGGTCGAGTCGGCCGAGATAACCGAGCTGCGCGAGAATACGTACTTCGCGCGAATCCAGGTGAAGACGCGCGACGGCAAGGCGCTCGAAATCGATTCGCGGCCGAGCGACGCGATCGCGCTGGCGCTGCGCACCAAGTCGCCGATTTACGTCGCCAAGAAAGTGCTCGAGGCGTCGAGCGAACTCCACGAATCCCAGGGCGAACCGCAGACTTCCGATCAGAACCTCGCCGGTGTCTCGCGCGACAAATGGTCCGAAATCCTCGAGCGGATGTCGCCCGAGGATTTCAAATACAAGATGTAGGGCGCGTGCGCGCTAACTCTTCTGGTCCTCTGCCGGGCGGCGCCCGCGGGAGCATTCGATGCCGCCGACTACTCATCGCCGAAAAGTAACTCAAAAAGAACTCAAGGCACCCGACGAGTTCACGTCGTTTATCGATAGCGCTCGCGATTTCTTCGTCAACAACCTCACCCAGGTGATTGTTTCCGCCGTGGTCGTGGTGGCGGTCGGCGCGATTGTGATTGGCGTGTACTACTACGAGCGAAACCGCGACAGTATCGCGTCGACGAAGTTCTACGATGCGATCACCGCGCTCAACGCCGGCAAGAACAAGGATGCTGAAGCGCAGTTCAAGAAGCTTGCCGATGAAGAGCCGGGACGACGGCTCGGGCGCCTCTCGCGATTTTACCTGGCGAATGCGTACCTCGCCGACGGCAATCTTACCGACGCGCGCGATTCGCTCGTCGCGTTTCTGGCTGAGGAGCGCGATCCGCTGTTCCGCAGTCTTGCGCTGACCGACCTCGCGGTGGTGTACGAGCGCATGGCCGACTGGAAGAAAGCGGCCGGCGCTTATCAGCAGGCAGCCGCCGATCCGGGACCGGAGCAGACGCGGGCGGAGCTTGGCGTGGCGCGGATGCTCGCGAAGTCGGGCGACAAGCAGGGCGCGGTCGCAGCGTATCGCAGCTTCCTCAACGCGCATCCGTTTGCGCAGCAGCGACAGGACGTATTGGAGTCGCTGGCGCTACTCGGCGCGCCAGCCGACGTATCTGTGCCGACACTGGGCGCCTCCGCCGGACCCCAGCCCGTCGTTATTCATTAGTACGAGAACCCGACCGCGTTTTTGACTGACGGTTAACAGAAGTGTTATAGCTCCGTCGCTGCGCAGTTTTGTCAGTCGGTCCTGGGGGGCTTTCAATGAACATCTCGATCTCGCGGTTCGCCGTGGTTGCAGCCACGATTGCGATATTTACAACCGCCTTCGCATCGACTTCCGATCAGATAGCGGATCGAGTCCTCGGACAGATCGGACTGACACAAAACACATTGAATTTCGGTGGCCCCGGCGCGCTCAATGGTCCGACCGGCGCGGCAGTGGACAGTCTGGGGCATCTCTACGTAGTTGACCAGGGGAACAATCGGGTTCTTGGCTTCGCCAGCGCTGCCTCATTTGTAAATGGCGCCAGCGCCGTGCTGGTGATTGGCCAGCCGGATTTCTACATCAACCGGACGCTGTATCCGACCATCACGCCGAGTTCGTTGAACCAACCCGTCGCGGCGGCGACCGATCCCGCGGGTAATCTTTACGTCAGCGATTACGGCAATAACCGCGTGGTCGAATACGACGCGCCATTCGCCAGCGGATATACGGCGGGAGAGCCCGCGAGCATCATCTTCGGCAACACAAGTTCCACTAACAACTTTACGGCTTGCACGTCCGGGCAACCGATGCCGAGTCCCGACAACCTGTGCGACCCTACCGGGCTGGCAACTGATATTCAGGGAAACCTGTTCGTCACTGATTCCGGTTACGACCGGGTTCTGATGTATCTGAACCCGAAAGCCACCGGCGGCGGTACTCCCGGCGCCTCCGGTTCCGCGGGCGATACGACCGCCGATATGGTCTTTGGTCAGAACAACAGCTTCACTCGCTTCCTGACCTGCACGAGCACTCCGCTACCCGCTACGGCGTCGAGCCTGTGCATACCGGATGGATGGACCGGCGGAATAGCCGTGGATCAGGCGGGGGACCTGTTCGTCGCGGACGTGTTTAACGCGCGGGTTTTGATGTACGACACGCCGCTGAATTCTAACAGCGGTGAGCCTGGCGCCGGTGATACGGTCGCTGACCTGGTGATCGGTCAAAACAACTTCTCCTCAGCGGCGCAATGCTCAAAACATCGGCGCGAGAGTGCGAGCGTATTGTGCGAACCGACCGGCGTCGCAGTCGATACGACCGGGAACCTCTACGTCTCGGATGCGAATCGCGTACTTGAGTTCGATCATCTCCATCCCGGTGCTCCCAGGAGCGCGCGACGAGTCTACGGCCAGAAAAACTTCAGCTCGTACAATTGCGGATCTCCAACGGCTGATTCTCTGTGCAGCCCGATGCTCCCCGCGGTGGATGGGGCAGGGCGCTTATTCGTGCCTGATTGGGAGAACAACCGGCTCCTCAGCTATGACACTCCACTAGTCTCCAGCGTCGCCACTCGCGAACTGGGGCAGATCGATTTCACGCATGGCGATGTGAACTTTCCCGGCCTTCGAAGCCTTTCCTATCCATCCGCGACCGTTGCTGACGCCGGCGGGCATCTTTACGTCGCCGACGGAAGTCGAGTACTGGGCTGGGTGAGCGCCCAAGGATTCGTGAACGGCCAGCCGGCTGACCTGGTACTCGGACAGCCCGATTTCTACTCGACGGGCTGTCATCTCCAGGGACCTCCGGTGTGTAGTAGCGGAACCTCCCGCTGCGTGAAAAGAAAGAACCCTCCGAAACCGGACCGGAGTTCGCCGTTGATGTGTGAGCCCCAAGGTCTCGCCGCTGACGACGCTGGAAACCTGTTCGTCTCTGATACCGACAACAACCGCATAATGAGCTTCGCGAATCCTTTTGACGCGTGCGCGGGAAACTTTCCCTGCGTCGGTGCTCCTCCGACGTTTATCATCGACGGCAAGAGTGATACGGGCGATTGCCGCAAGCCAGGCTCCGATACTCTCTGCGCACCCAGGCAGATTGCGATCGACCATGGCGGCAACTTGTGGATAGCGGACTACTCCAATTCCCGGGTCGTGCTGGTCGAGGGTTTAAACGCCACTTCTAGAACCCGACCCGCAAAGGGCACGCAGCTTATTCCGCTCAATGCGCAGTTGGTCATTGGACAAGGTCCAAGCGGTGCGCAATTCAACTCGCGCCAATGCCTCCTCTTCAATCCCTCCAATCCGAATCCCAATGCGGACTCCCTTTGCTTCCCGGATGGGGTCGCGGTCGACGCTGACGGAAATGTTTACGTATCTGATTCTGGCAACGGTCGGCTCCTCGAGTACAACAATCCTCTCTTGATGACGCCGGGAACCCCAGGAGTCCCGGGAAGCGCCGGCGACGTTACTGCGGATCGGGCATTCGACGCCGGTGGCAGCTTTACAATGAACAATTGCGGCACGAGCGCCGACCAGCTATGCACGCCCGAACAGCTTTCGGTAGACGCGCAGAAGAATTTGTATGCCGTGGATTACAATCGCGTATTGGAATACCTGAATCCCACTGCCGCAGTCGGCGGAACCCCGGGAACACCGGGCAGTCCCGGCGATACCACTGCCGACGTGGTATATGGGCAGCACGGCGATTTCACTGCCGGCGAGTGCGACGCCAACAACGAATCTACAGTGAACGCCTCGACTCTGTGCCAGCCAATTGGTGTGACCGTTGATCCCGGCGGCGACGTTTATATCACCGACACGGAAAACCATCGCGTGCTCGGTTTCACCTATCAGAACAGTCCGTGACGGATCTAACTTTTGACTAATCAGGCGCGTGGTGGGTTATGATGCGCCGATGAATCAAACCACTGCGCCCTGTCGGGACCAGCTCAAGAGCATCGCGCGACGTGCGATGCTTCAACGAGGCCTGCTGCCGGACTTCTCCGCCGCGGTCGTGGCTGAGACAGGATCGATTGCGAACGCGGCCGCCGCGTCCGATCCATCGCTGAAAGACCTTCGGCATTTGCTGTGGGCGTCGATCGACAACGATGATTCGCTCGACCTCGATCAGCTCTCCGTCGCGGAGCAACTTCCGGATGGCGCGGTAAAGATTCTCGTGGCGATCGCGGATGTCGATGCGATCGTAAAAAAAGGATCGGCTATCGACGGCCACGCGCGGACCAACACCACTTCGGTCTATACCGCCGCGGAAATTTTTCCGATGCTTCCGGAGAAGCTATCGACCGACCTCACGTCGCTGGCCGACGGCAAGGAACGGCTGGCTATCGTGATCGAGATGGAAGTCGGCGCTGACGGCGCGGTGGGCAAATCCGACATCTACCGGGCGGTGGTAGT
Source organism: uncultured delta proteobacterium (assembly GCA_963814715.1). GTDB lineage: Bacteria > Desulfobacterota > Binatia > Binatales > Binataceae > Binatus. The sequence goes on along the minus strand of CAWFDW010000002.1, from coordinate 541,864 downwards.
GAATCGCGCGAAGCTCGCCTACAACAGCGTCGCCGCGTGGCTGGATAGACACTGCGCCCGCGCCCGCGCCGATAACAAAAGTATCCGGCCTCGACCAGAATCTCCGCCTACAGGATCGCGTCGCGCAGGCGATGAAAACGCGGCGGCATCAGCAGGGCGCGTTGTCGCTGGAGACTATCGAGGCTCGCCCGGTGTTCGACGGCGATTCGTTGAAAGATCTGCAGGCGGACCAGAAGAATCGCGCGACCGAGCTGATCGAAGACTTCATGATCGGTGCGAACGGTGTGACGGCGAGATACCTCGAGCAGAAGGGTTTTCCGGCGCTGCGCCGGGTTCTGCGCTCGCCCGAGCGATGGGCGCGAATCGTCGAGCTGGCGAGGGACGAGGGCGGGCGTCTTCCGCCGCGTCCTGATGCCGCGGCGCTCGAGGAGTTCCTCGAGGAGCGTCGCCAAGCCGATCCCACGCACTTTCCAGACCTGTCGCTTTCAGTGGTCAAGCTGCTTGGGCCGCGGCGAATACGTGCTCGAGCTTCCCGGGCCAGCCGGTAGCTGGACACTTTGGACTTGCGGTGAACGATTACACACATTCGACGGCGCCGAATCGGCGCTATCCGGACCTGATCACGCAGCGCCTGTTGAAGGCGGCGCTTTCCGGAACGCCGAGCCCCGTACAGCTCCGACGAGCTCAACGATCTGGCCGGACACTGCACCGATCAGGAGGACAACGCGACCAAGGTCGAGCGGCAGGTGCGGAAGTCGGCGGCGGCACTGTTACTCGAAGTCGCACGTGGGCGAGCGCTTTGACGGGATCGTCACGGGAGCTTCCGACAAAGGGACCTGGGTGCGAATCGACCATCCCGCGGCAGAAGGAAGGGTCGTGCGAGGATACAAGGGTTTCGATGTCGGAGACCATGTGACCGTCGAGCTGGTCGGCACCGACGTCGAGCGCGGCTTCGTCGATTTCGCGGGGGGCCGAAAATGATGAAGCTGCGCAAATCGGATTCACCGGGCAATCCGCCGCCGACCATTCCACCGCTCGCCTACAAGGACGAGAAGTTTCTCGATAGCGATGAAGCGCGTCCAATCCGGATTCTTGCCGAATATCTCGATCCGCTTCGAATGTTTTGCCGGATGCAGATACACGAGACGATCGTATTTTTCGGATCGGCGAGAATTACTCCGGACGGCCCGCTCGGACGTTACTACCAGGATGCGCGCGAGCTGGCGCGACTGATCACAGTCTGGTCGAAGGGTCTTCGCTCGGACACGCATCGCTACGTGGTCTGCTCTGGAGGCGGCCCCGGAATCATGGAGGCGGCCAATCGCGGCGCGTCGGAAGCAGGGGGCCGGACTGTCGGACTGAACATCGGATTGCCGCACGAGCAGCGGCCCAATCCGTACATCACGCGCGAGCTATCTTTCGAGTTTCACTATTTTTTCATGCGCAAGCTGTGGTTCGCGCATCTGGCGCGGGCGCTGATAGTTTTCCCCGGAGGCTTCGGCACGCTCGACGAAATGATGGAGATACTGACGCTGCAACAAACGCAAAAACTGGATCGCCCGATCACGGTGCTGCTCTACGGATCGCAATACTGGAAGGAGATCATCAACTTCGATGCGCTGGTGCGGCACGGCACGATCAGACGCTGAAGATTTAAAACTGTTCAGCTTCGTCGACGATCCAGCCGCGGCGCTCCGCATGCTGCAGAAGGGACTCCGGAAGCATCCCGAGGAAGAGCTACCGGCGTTCGCGCATTCGTCGACGCCGCCTCAACGCCAACGCGGCTGAGTGTCAGGGCAGGGCGCCATCCGGCAGAACAATCGCCTGCGCGACTGTATTTGATAGGTCCTATTCTTTGGTCGCGGATGCCGACGGCGACTTTCCCGCGAGCTCCGAGTCGATTATGTAATTCAGGACCTTGCCTTCGGGCAATCCCACGACCGGAATTCCGTTGACGAAGAAGGTCGGCGTCGACGAGACGTGAATCGTGTTACCGTCGGCCTGATCCTGCCTGACGTGAGCGTCGGTCTGCGGGCTGTCCATGCAAGCCTTCAGTGAAGGCTCGTCGAGCTTCTGAGTCTTCGCCAGTTTGTCCACGTTGCTCTGGATATTGCTCGCGTTGATCGAGCCCTGGTTCGTATAGAAGTAGCGCGCGAAGTCCCAGAACGCCGCCGGGTTCTGCATCCGAGCGCATTCGGCGGCCTCGGCGGCTTTCATCGCCCACGGATGCACGTTCAGCGGGTAGGCTTTGAAAATCACCTTCACCTTGTCCTTGTAGGTTGTGTTGACCAGCGTCTCGATCTCGCTGAACGCATGCGCGCAAAACGGACACTCGAAGTCGGCGAACTCGACGATCGTGACTGGCGCGTTCGCCGGTCCCTGCGTCGGCCGATCGTCGAGGGTCACGGCGCCCATGTTGACCCTTCCCCACGGCTCCCCGCTGACGTCGAGAAACTGTCCGATAATCGCCTTGCTCTCGTTCTTGTCGAAGAACAGCGTCGCCGTGACGTTCTGTCCCTGTTGATTGCTGACGATCAGCTGTCGCGCGAGCAGACCCTCGATCGGCGTCTTGAAGGCAGGTCCCATCTTAATCAGATCGGGACTTGGAATCTTAAAGTGCTTCTGCAGATAAGTTTTCACCGCCGCATCCCTCGCAGGATCGGTCGCGACAGAGGCACCCGCGGCAAGGGGAGCAGGGGCATCCTGCGCGAGGGCCGCGCTCGCGGCTGCCAAAACGAGAACGAACGCGCAGACGGCGGTCGATCTTTGCGGCGCAGTGTCAACTTCGCATAAGAAGTATTATGTAAACTAGCCGAGGTACCTGAAAATCGAAAAAGGCCTGAAATCATTGATGCTCCAACGCTCCCCGTTTCAAAGTGTGATTGTCGCCGACGTCGATTGAGAGGGACTCACCGGCTAATTCCGCACAGTTCTAGCTAATCGCGGCGGCTCCGTACAGCACCGGTTTTCGCATGCAGGCATCCGCCGGCCGCCTTGAATTCGGACTATGGTTAGTTGGCACAATTGGGAATAGCGTACGCAGCAGCATAAACCTAGAGGCGACAATTTCTACAAAACGAAAGGGAGGTTCTTATGATCACTGCGCGGCCGATCAGGAAAATTGTCTTACTCACTACATGGGTTGTACTCGCAACCGGTGTAATGGCTTTTGCTCCTCCGCCTCCTCCGATTTCGGGAGGTCCATTTTCTCTCACGACGGACTGCACGGCGGCCGGCAACTTCCTGATTAGCAATCTCGGCAATCATGAGTTCGACCTGACCGACATTACGATCGCGAATGGCACCGAATCGGAGCAGTACGTCTCACTAACGAACACGGCAATCCCTCTCGACACAAGCCCCGGAAGCGGCACGCTCGGAGTGCAATATTGGGTGGGCGGCGGTTCCACCCTCACCCAGAAATTCGAAACGCCAATTCGTTTCACCAGCCCAGGTCCTCAGCTGGGTTGCAGTTTCGCGGTCCGCGGCGTTTATCCTCTAATCCCGGTATCCATCCAGGGGATAATAAAATAACAGATCTCTTGCGAAACGTCCGCGGCGGGAGTGAATCCATCTCCGACGATATCGTCGGCCAATTCCGCACAGCCCTGGCTAATCGCGGCGAGTCCGTACAGCGGTTGATTCTTTGGGCGGCGTCGCGGGTTTGTGACCCAGCGCTGACAGCGCGCGGCGCGCGACGAAATTGCGCGGCTCGATCTTGAGTGCTTCTTCGTAGTACGCGATCGAAGTCGCGACTCGATCCAGGCCGGCTGCGCATCGGGCCATCGCGACCAGCAGCTCGACGCCGGCGGCGCCGAACTCGCGGGCATGCTTGAGCGCGGTTAGCGCGTCGGGGAATTTTTCCTGCTCTGCAAGAGCCAGGCCGAGTCGCAACATCGCCTCGGCGTTCAGCGGGTCGAGGTCGAGTGCGTCGCGATACATCAAGAGCGCGGACCGCTTCGCGCCCTTTTCGTACAAGTCGCGCGCGACCGACGCCATCCGAGTGCCCTCCTCGGTCCATCCGCGAAATTCGATCTTCCACGGTGATCTCAGTCATGTGAGACTTCCGCCTTGACCAGCTTCAGCTTGGCGCCCAGGTATTCGCGGACGCGATCGAGCACCGCATCGCCGTTGGTTTCCGGCGATTCGAGAAATGCGAGCCCGACGGGATCGCCGATGTGATCGATTCGCCGGATCACGAGCGTGCGCCGCGCGCGTGACCGCGTCGTTCTCGGTGGCGCCTGCATGTCAGACGCGCTCATTGGGATCGAAGAGTTTGCGATACTCGTCGAGTGCGAAGCGATCCGTCATCCCGGCGATGTAGTCGGCGACGGCGCGCGAGATCGGCTCGCCGTGTTGTTCCGCGCGCGAGACCACGTGCTCGGGCATCTGGCGCGGCTCGGTCATGTAGGTTTCGAACAGCGCCGCGAGCACCCTGCCCGCCTTCTCGGTCATCCGGCTGACGCGGTAGTGCCGATACAATCGATCGCGCATCACCTGCTTGATCTCGTCGACCTTCGGCCCCATCGACGGAACCGAACGCACGCGAGCACCCTGCCCGCTTTGCGCACGTCGTCGACGCTGCTGATCTTGTTGCGCTCCAACTCACCGGCGAGATTGCTCATCAGGTCGGTGGACATCGCGTCGATCATCCTGATGACGGTCTGGTAGCGAAGGACGCGCATCTCGGCCGACGGATAGGCGTCGCGCGCCGCTGCCGCAGAATCCTTGAACAGAACCGAGGCATTGAGCTCCTCGACGGACAGCATCTGCGCCTTGAGGCCGTCGTCGACGTCGTGCGCGAGGTACGCGATCTCGTCGGCGAGATCGACGATTTGCGCCTCGAGGCATGGATACGTGCTCGCGTCGAATTCCTGCGCGGCCGGACGATCCTGGAAATGCGAATGCTTGACGATTCCCTCGCGCACCTCGAAGCTCAGATTAAGTCCGCGAAAATTCGGATAGCGAATCTCGATCCAATCGACGGTGCGCAGGCTCTGCGCGTTGTGATCGAAGCCGCCGTGCGGCGTCATCAGCTCGTTGAGTATTTTCTCGCCGGCGTGACCGAACGGCGTATGCCCCAGATCGTGCGCGAGTGCGACCGCCTCCGCCAGCTCTTCGTTGAGGCCGAGCGCCCGGGCGACGGTGCGCGCGATTTGCGCGGCTTCGAGCGTATGCGTCAGGCGAGTGCGGTAGTAGTCGCCCTCGTGATTTACAAAAACCTGGGTTTTGTATTCGAGGCGCCGGAACGCGGCCGAGTGAATGACGCGATCGCGATCGCGCGCGAAGACGGTGCGAATCGGATGCTCGGGTTCGGGAAAGCGGCGCCCGCGACTGGCTCGCGACGCCATCGCATACGGCGCTAGCATGCGCGCCTCTATTTCCTCCAGCTCCTGCCTCGTCCGCAGCATCGCAGTCTTATTCGACGGTTCCGTTCAACACCCGAGATGCTACCATGCCGCCGACGGCTCTCGAAGCACCCGAAGAGACATCGATGAACATGGTGCGGGCTTTATCGCGTATCGAGCCGGTTCCTATAATTGGCCGACGTGGGTCGACATTCGAGTCTATAGCTCGGTCCTGCAAATCGCTTCGGTGCTGATGCTGAGTGCGCTGTTTGCTGCGTGCGCCGCGAGCCGTTCGGCGCAGGTCCCGCCGCCACCGCCCGTGGTTGCGATGCCTCAGCCAACCGCGACGCCGGAAGTCGTCGGCATGGCGTCGTGGTACGGCCCTGGATTCCACGGCCGCAAAGGCGCTGCCGGCGCGGTCTACGACGAGGAGGATCTCACGGCGGCGTCGATCGCGTTTCCACTGGGCAGCCGCGTGATGGTCACCAATCTGGACAATGGCCGTTCGGTGGAAGTGACGATCACCGATCGCGGGCCTTTTCTCAAAGGCCGCAAGATCGATCTGTCGCACAAGGCGGCGCGCATGATCGGGATGCTCGACAAAGGGACCGCGCGCGTACGAATCACGCTCATCAGTAAGCCGGCCGGCACACGCGACGTCGGCGCCCCGTTGCGCTACTGGGTTCAGGTCGGCTCATTTTCCGATCGGCAGAACGCGGAACAAGTGCGCGGCAAACTGATCGCGTCCTACGCCGACGTCCACGTTGTTAATGTCCTTGATGCCGGGCATCGCCGCTATTACCGTGTACGCATGGGCGCGTTTGCGACTCGATCGGCAGCCGAGGCGCGCGCGTCCGATTCGGCCAGATTTGGATTTCCAGTCGTAATCATCACCGAATGAGGAGCCGGGCTATTCATTTCGCACGACGGCTCTGGTGGCCGGTCTGCGCCATCGCCGCGCTGATATTACTGCGCGGATGCGCCTACGCGCTGCTCAACGGCGACCGCGTGAATGCGCGGCAAGCCGCAAGCATCGAAGCCGGTATCCAGGATGTTCGGCAACTTCGGTTCAAGCAGCCGGTTCCGCTCGTCGTTAAAACTCCGAACGAAGCCGAGTCGATGATGGAAGCCGACCTGATGCGCGACTACACCGACGACCAGCTCGCGGCCGATTCGGTCGCCGGCGCGCTTACGGGTCTGTATCCCACCGGACTCGACCTGAAGACCGCGTCGCTCAAGCTGCTCAAGAGCCAGGTCGCGGGCTTCTACGACCCGCACGGCAAAGAGATGGTGCTGGTCGAGGGCGGCGGCTGATCTCGGCGTTTGGAACAGCGCGGCTCAGTTCATGATTCAGCGCGACGTAGTCGGCGAGATGCTGCTCGCTCACGAGCTGACGCACGCATTACAGGATCAGAACTTCGGTCTTGGAGCGAGTCTCGACAAGTTGAAGGACGACGACGATCGTACGCTCGCGCTCAAGTCGGTGGCGGAGGGCGACGCGACCATCGCGGGTTTCGCGTACGCCGTTGGCCGCATGGACAACAGCACGGCGGACACGCTCGCCACTAATCTCAAACAGCTCCCGCAGGCTCTGGCAGCCGAAGCGCCCAACACTCCCGAAGGATTGAGCGTTCCGCTGCTGTTCCAGTATTCCGACGGCGTTAGCTTCGTCGCCGAGGCTTATCGGCGAGGCGGATGGCCGGCGGTCGACGCGCTTTATCGCAACCCGCCGCAATCGAGCCACCAGATTCTTCATCCGGAGCTTTACTTCGACCACCCCGAGCCGACGCCGCGAATCCAGCTCGCCGGCTACGACGGAATCATGAACGGCTGGAAAAAAGCCGACGAAGACACGTACGGCGAGCTGCTTCTCCGCATCATCCTCGAGCGGAATTTGGGCAAGCAGTCCAATGAAGTCGGACTCGCCTCGCGATGGACCGCCGACCGCATGATCATCCTGCAGCAGAGCCGCACTCTGAATGTCATCTGGATGCTCGCATTCGACAACCCGCATACCGCCAGTCATTTCGCCGTCGTTTATCAAACCTTGCTCGATCGGCTGCTGGGCGATTCGACGCCGCATCGTATCGACGCGCGATCGAATGCGGTGTTGGTCGTGATCGGCGAGGGAGCGAATTATTTCGAGACGCTGGCGCCTGCCATATGGAACGCGAGCGCGATCGAGACCGACGGTGTCAGGGCACGCATCCAGCCGTCCGGCGACTCGCTGATCCAATAAGCATGCGCCCTACCCTACGTCGCCGAGACTGAACCCGAGCGCCAGCATTTTTTTCACCGCTGCGCGCGCGCCTTCCGATTCGCGGCTCGCCAATGAAGGATCGCGGACGAGCCACTCATCAGCGAGCTTGCGTGCGTGCTCGATAGTGCGATGGTCGCGAACGAGATGCACAAACTTCAGCGGCAGTGCGCCGGTCTGGCGCGCGCCGAGCAAGTCGCCCGGGCCTCGCAGCTGCAAGTCGGCTTCCGCGACCGCTGCACCCGTTGTGCACTCGCGCATTGTCGCGAGCCGCGCCAGCGCGGCCTCGTCCGCGTCGCTCGACGCCACGATGCAGCATCGCGACGCCTTCTCGCCGCGCCCGACTCTGCCGCGCAGTTGATGCAATTGCGCGAGGCCGTAGCGCTCCGCCGCGATGATCACGATTGTCGTCGCCTCGGGCACGTCGATTCCCACTTCGACCACCGTCGTGCAGACCAGGATGTCGAGTCGCGCCGTCGCGAAATTCGCGCATCGCGCGATCTTTTTCCGCCGCCGCTCATCCTGCCATGCATGGTGCCGATTCTAGCGCCGCGCAACACGCTCTTCTTGAGGCGCGCCGCGGTGGCCGACACCGACTTGGCCTCGTCGTCGTCGCCCTCGATAAACGGCACGACGTAGTAGGCGCGCCCGCCGCCGTCGATCTCGGCGCGCAAACTGTCATGCACCCGCGGCGAGTTCGTCTTCGGTACAAATCTCAGTCGCGATCGGCGTTCGTCCCGCGGGCAGTTCGTCGAGAAACGAAACGTCGAGATTCGCAAACAGGCTCATCGCGAGGCTTCGTGGAATCGGCGTCGCCGTCATCATCATCACATTCGCCTTCGGCCCCAATGCTTTCAGCTTCGCGCGATCGAAAACACCGAATCGATGCTGTTCGTCGATAACTGCCGAGCGCGAGTCCGCGCATTCGGACCCGCTCCTGTATCAGCGCATGCGTTCCGAACACTGCCTGGATTTCGCCGCTCGCGAGTCCGCGCAAAATCTGGCTGCGTGCCGAACCGGTCACGTTACCAGTGAGCAACGCGTGCCTGACGCCCAGTCGTCCGCAGATGCGCTCGAATCCGCGCCAATGCTGCTCGGCGAGCAGTTCGGTCGGCGCCATCATGGCGGCTTGATGCCCACATTCGATCGCGCGAATCATCGCCCAGAACGCGACCACCGTCTTGCCGCTGCCGACATCACCCATCAACATCCGATTCATCTGATTCGGCCGTGCAAGGTCCGCGGCGATTTCTTCGATTGCGCGCGACTGCGAACCGGTCAGTGCAAACGGCAGACTCATTTGTCATCCTCGCGCTAAGGCTTGAGGAGCCGTCGAGCGCGATTCCCACGCGTCGTGCACTGCGAAGACGTTCAATCGAAAGCGCCAGCTCGAACGCGAACAGCTCATCGAAAGCAAGCGCCCGATGGCCGCGCGACTCGCCATTCGCCAACGCGTCGAAGTCGGCATCGGCCGGCGGATCGTGGAGAAAGCTCAAGCGCCTCGCGAATCGTCGGCACTTCACCACGCACCGCGTCGGGGATCGCTCCAATGATAGAATCACCAGCCTCGGTCAGCGCGCGTGTCACCAAACTCGCGAAGAGCCGCTGCCCGACAATCGAAGGCAAACGGTAAACGGGACGGATTCCCTTCGGCTCGCCATCGGACATGCGATGCAATTCAGGCTGCACGATCTCGATCGTGCCGTCAGCCCCGGCCGCAACGCGCCCACGTACGAGAACCCGCTCGCCGCCCGGAAGATATCCACGCATGTATGCAGGCAGGTTGAACCACACTACCCGAATTTGACGACCCTCGAAGTTGAGCGTTCCCGACGCCAGTCGGCGCCATCGCGAGCCGCGCATCGGCCGCTCGGAAATCTTGCCAAGCTCGCCCTCGACAACGACGACGTTCCCAACGCGGAGATCTTTCGAAGAGGAACGTTCTCGCCAATCCTGGTAGCGCGCCGGCAGATGAAACATGAGATCGCCAGCAGTAACGATCCCGCGAGCTTCCAGAGCTGCCGCGCGCTTAGGGCCGATTCCTGGCATCGAGGCAACGGAGCTCAATGCATGCGCCCTCACCCGCCCGCCGACATGAATGTCGTCGGACGACCTCTCCCGGTTTGCGCCCGGCAACTACGTCGCCAGCCGCGGGAGAGGTAAATCCGGATTTCCCGCCCGACTATTTTCAAGCGCGATGATAGTCCTGCAGCGCGCGGACTTCGAACTTCTCGTGCTTCAGCGCGTAGATTCCTTCGACAGCAGCTTTCGCGCCCGCCATCGTCGTGAAATATGGCAGTCGGAGTTCCAGCGCGGTGCGCCGAATCGAGAACGAATCCTTGGTGCCGCTAGCGTCGGGAGTGTTGACGACCATCGCGACACGCCCCGCCTTCATCGCATCCACTATATGCGGGCTGCCTTCGAGCACCTTGTTGACGGTTTCGCACGTGAGTCCGAGGTCTCGAATATGAGCTGCGGTCCCGCGCGTCGCGATCAGATCGAAGCCCATCGCAACCAGCCCGCGGGCGATTGGCTCGAGATGCTGTTTGTCTTCGTCGCGGACGCTGATAAACACCAGCCCCGCATCCGGCAGATTCGACGACGCCGCCAGCGACGCCTTGGCAAACGCCATCGCGAACGTCGTGTCGATTCCCATCACCTCGCCGGTCGATTTCATTTCGGGCCCAAGGATCGTGTCGACGCCGGGGAATCGTCCGAACGGAAACACCGACTCCTTGACCGCGACGTGCGACGGCACGCGTTCTGTCGTGAATCCGATCTCGCTGAGCTTCTTCCCCGCCATCACCAGCGCCGCGTACTTCGCCAGGGGCACGCCTATCGCCTTGCTCACGAAAGGAATCGTGCGCGACGCGCGCGGATTGACTTCCAGAATATAAACCTCGCCGCCATAGATCGCGTACTGAATGTTGATTAGACCGATCACCCCAAGCTCGCGCGCCAGCATCCTGGTTTGCGCGATCAATTCTTTCTGCAGCGCGGCGCTCAACGTCGTCGGCGGCAGCGCGCAGGCGCTATCTCCTGAATGAATCCCTGCGTGCTCGACGTGCTCCATTATTCCGCCGACCACCACTGTTTCGCCGTCCGAGATCGCGTCTACATCGACTTCGATCGCGCCCTGCAGGTAGCGATCGATCAACAGCGGATGGCGCTCGGAGGCTTGCAGAGCCTGTGTGACGTATCGGCGCAATTCTTCTTCGTTCGGGATAACTTCCATCGCGCGGCCACCCAACACGTACGACGGACGAATCAGCACCGGGTATCCGACCTTCGCCGCGCCCGCGACCGCATCGTCGAGTCCGCGCGCGAGCACGCCTTCCGGCTGCCGCAAGTCCGAGCCGCGCGACCATCTCGTTGAATCGCTCGCGATCTTCGGCGCGATCGATCGCATCGGGCGTCGTCCCCAGAATCGGCACGCCCGCACGCGCCAGCGGCACCGCGAGCTTGAGCGGCGTCTGCCCGCCGAACTGCACGATCACGCCGACTGGACGTTCACGTTCCGCGATCGCCATCACGTCTTCAAATGTCAGCGGCTCGAAGTACAGCCGATCCGAAATGTCGTAGTCAGTCGAAACCGTCTCAGGATTGCAGTTCACCATGATCGTTTCGAAGCCGGCATCCTTGAGCGCCATGCTCGCGTGCACGCAGCAGTAGTCGAACTCGATACCCTGCCCTATCCGATTTGGGCCGCCGCCGAGGATGATCACTTTCTTGCGCGCGGTCGGCGGCGCTTCGTCCTCGCCCTCGTAAGTCGAATACAAGTACGGCGTGAATGCTTCGAACTCGGCGCCGCAAGTGTCGACCGATTTGTACACCGGCGTCACTCCTGCGTCGCGGCGAGACGAGGCCACCGCAGCTTCATCGATGCCGCGCAGGTCCGCGATTCGCCGATCGGAAAATCCCATCGGCTTGAACTCCCGAAAATACGCCGCGCCGAGTGGCTCGCGCGCGACGCGTTTCTCTTCGGCGACGAGATCGGCGACTGCATCGATAAACCACGGATCGATCTTACTGAGCTCGTAAACTTCCGAGCGGGTGACACCGAGCCGCAGCGCGTCCGCCAGATGGTACAATCGATGACTGCTCGCCATCGCCACTTGCGCGCGAATTTGCGCGACGGCAGACGCGCTAGTCGGCTCCGGGAGCCCGCTCTCCAGCCCGTGCGATCCGATCTCGAGCGAGCGCAGCGCTTTTTGCAGCGACTCCTTGAAGGTCCGTCCAATCGCCATCGCCTCGCCGACCGACTTCATCTGCGGGCCCAGCTCGTCGGCCGCGCCGCGGAACTTCTCGAACGCGAAGCGCGGAATCTTGGTCACCACGTAATCGATCGTCGGCTCGAAGCAAGACGGCGTCATGCGCGTAATGTCGTTGGGAATCTCGTCGAGCCGGTAGCCGACGGCGAGCCGCGCCGCGATCTTCGCGATCGGAAATCCGGTCGCCTTCGACGCCAGCGCCGAGCTCCGCGACACGCGCGGGTTCATCTCGATCACGACCATCCGGCCGGTCGAAGGCTCGATCGCAAACTGGATATTCGAGCCACCGGTATCGACGCCGATCTCACGGATGATCCGAATCGCGGCGTCGCGCATCAGCTGGTATTCCTTGTCGGTCAGAGTCTGCGCGGGTGCGACGGTGATCGAATCGCCAGTGTGGACGCCCATCGGATCCAGATTCTCGATCGAGCAGATGATCACGACGTTGTCCGCCGTGTCGCGCATCACCTCGAGCTCGAATTCCTTCCATCCTTCGACCGATTGCTCGATCAGAACTTCGTGACTGGGCGATTGTTCGAGTCCGTACGCAACCTTCGCGCGATAGTCGTCGAGATGGCGCGCGATCGAGCCGCCGGTTCCGCCGAGCGTTCGCGAAGGACGAATTATCAGCGGGATACCGAGTTCGTCGACGACGCGCTCAGCGTCCGCCATGGAATGTGCAATCGCGGAGCGCGGCACTTCGAGCCCGATTTTCAACATCGCATTCTTGAACAGCTCGCGATCTTCGGCCTTCTTGATCGCCTCGAGCTTCGCGCCGATCAGTTCGCACTTGAAACGATCGAGAACGCCCGCCTCGGCCAGCTCGATCGCGAGGTTCAGCGCAGTCTGCCCGCCGACCGTCGGCAGCAGAGCGTCGGGACGCTCGCGCTCGATAATCTTCGTGAGGACAGGCACCGTCATCGGCTCGATATATGTACGATCGGCGAGTTCCGGGTCGGTCATGATAGTTGCGGGATTCGAATTGACGAGGATCAGGCGCAGCCCCTCTTCGCGAAGAGCTTTGACCGCCTGGGTGCCCGAATAGTCGAACTCGCACGCCTGGCCGATAACGATTGGTCCCGAGCCAATCAACAAAATTGATTTCAGATCTTTACGAAGCGGCAATTTGATAATCCTGAATTCGATTCATTGAGCAGATGCTTCAGCCGCGATGATTCGTTCGAGCGCTTCCGCACCATAGCGCGGAAACGTTTCAACCAGTTTTCGAAATCGCGCGAACAGGTAGCCCGAGTCATGCGGCCCCGGCGACGCCTCCGGATGATACTGCACGGAAAAAAACGGCACTCCGGTTCCCTGCAATCCCTCGACGGTGTTGTCGTTCAGATTGAGATGCGACAGTATCGCGCGTCCTTTCAACGATTCGTCGTTGACCGCGAAGCCATGGTTCTGCGAGGTGATCTCGACGCGCCGCGTCCGCAGATCCATCACGGGATGATTTGCGCCATGATGCCCGAAATCGAGCTTGTAGGTCTTGCCGCCGAGCGCCAGTCCCAACAACTGATGACCCAGGCAAATCCCGAACACCGGCTTCTTGCCCAAAACGCCCGCGATGGCTCTGTAAGCATACGGGAGCGCGGCGGGGTCGCCGGGTCCGTTCGACAGAAAAACACCGTCGGGATTGTGTGCGAGTATCTGTTCCGCGGTTGAAGCTGCCGGCAACACCTTGACGCGAAATCCGCTCGCGACCAGACGCCGCAGAATGTTCAGCTTGATGCCGTAGTCGAGCGCGACGATCATCGGCGCATCGCGCGTCGTTTCGTCGCTCACGCGACTATGGCCGCTGCCCAATTTCCAATCGCCGAAATCCCAATCGTATGGCTCGGCGGAGGTAACTTCTTTCACGAGATCGCGGCCGACCAATCCGGGCGACGCCTTGGCCTTGCGCACCAGCGAGTCGGCGTCGAGATCGACGCTCGAGATCACCGCCTCCTGCGCGCCGCGCGTTCGCAGATGACGCACCAGCGCGCGCGTGTCGATACCCTCGATACCCACGACGCCGGCATCTTCCAGGTATTTTCCGAGCGGCATCTCCGAGCGCCAGTTCGATGGCCGCTCCCAATATTCCTTGACGATAAATCCTTCGACGTACACGTGCCGCGACTCGGCATCTTCGGCGTTGATTCCGACGTTGCCGATTTCCGGATAGGTCATGCAGACCAGCTGGCCCTTGTACGACGGGTCGGTCAGCACTTCCTGGTAGCCCGTCATCGCGGTGTTGAAGACCACTTCGCCAATCGACTCGCCGATTGCGCCGAACGCGCGGCCGCGGAAAATTCGTCCGTCAGCCAGCGCCAGTATCGCTTCGCGTCCCTTTGCTCATCGATCCGCTATGCCTTCCTCCCGTCGTAAACAATCTCGCCGCCGACAATAGTCAGGACCGCCCTGCCCTTCAGCCGCATTCCCGCAAACGGAGTGTTGCGGCTCTTTGACAGAAATTTCTCCGGCGCCACCGTCCATTCGAAGATTGGGATCGATCACCGTGATATCCGCGACTGCGCCTTCCGCAAGGTTGCCCGCTTCCAGCCGCAGCAGAGCCGCAGGATTGAGCGACATCATCTCAACCAATCGCGCGGGTTGTATCAACGATCGATGCACCAACTGAAGCGCCAGCCCGAGCGCCGTCTCGAGCCCGACGATTCCGTTCGCCGCATGAGCGAATTGTTCCGCGTTGTCGTGATCAAGCTGCGGCACTGGATGCTCCGGACCGAAGAACGCGCCAACCTGGGCCATCCGCTTGGAATTCGGATCGTGCGGGGCGTGGTCGGTCGCGATCATGTCGATAGTGCCGTCGCGAATCGCAGCGAGCAGGCATTCGACGTCGCCGTGACTTCGCAGCGGAGGGTTCATCTTCGCGTTCGTTCCCCAGATCATCGCCGCACTTTCGTCCAATGTGAAGTGATGCGGAGTTACCTCGCAGGTGACTTGCGCGCCATGCTTGCGCGCGGCGCGAATGAGTTCGAGCGACTCAGGCGTCGACACGTGACACACGTGAACCGCGGCGCCTGAGCCGATCGCAATCGCCAGATCGCGGCGTACGCGCTGTGATTCCGCGGAATCAGGGTAACCGCTGACGCCCAGATGCTTCGACACTGCGCCGGCATTCAACGCACCGTCGCATGACAGCGCGCGATCCTCTTCATGCAGCGCGACTGCATAGCCCAGGCGCTTCGCTTCGTCCAACGCACTCGACAGAATCATCGCATCGTCGATGGGAATCCCGTCGTCGGAAAAGAGCCGAGCGCCCGCTTCAACCATCGCGGCGAAATCAACCGGCTCGATTCCGCGGAGACCTTGCGTCACCGCGGACACCGGCACGAGTCGCGCCGAGTGCGCGTCGCGAGCGCGCTCGAGCATGTAGCGAGTCGTCGCGGGATTGTCGTTGACGGGCGACGTGTTCGCCATTGCCGCGACAGTTGTGAAACCGCCCGCTGCGGCGGCTCGCAGGCCGGTCTGAATCGTTTCTTTTTCAGGGAAACCGGGATCGCGCAAATGTACGTGCGGATCGATCAGGCCGGGAACAATCCAGCGTCCGCTCGCATCGATGACGGTGACATCCTGCAAATTAATCTTCGGCTCGACCGCCGCGATCTCACCGTCGCGCACGAGGACGTCATACTCGCCGTCGACCGCGCTGGCGGGATCGATCACGCGGCCTCCTCTGAGCAGGATTGAGTTCAATGCGCCGCCTCAGGTTCTTTCATCGGTTCGACGATTGAATAGATCGTCACGTGGTCGTGCGATTTGGCTTTCGGATCGCTCCCGCCCGTGCCCAGGCGCACCTGCACGCGCTCGGTGCGCGAGGTCGGGATATTCTTGCCGACGTAGTTTGGCCGAATTGGAACTGCGCGATGCCCGCGATCGATCAGCACCGCCAGCTTGACCGACGCTGGGACGCCCGCGCTGCCAAATGGTCGCCATCGCGCGCTGCACGGTCCATCCGCTGTTAATCACGTCGTCGACCAGAACTATGGTGCGGTCTTCGACGTTGAAATTCTCGGTGCCGTCGATTGGATGCAACGCGTCGTCCGGTTTGTACACGTCGAGCGCGGCGCACGGCGGACGAACTCCGGTCTTCGATCCGATCAGCTCGCGCAACCGAAGCGCGAGCATCGCGCCGCGACTGACGACGCCGACGATCGACACGCTCGGCATATCGAGAGCGTCGGCAATCAGCTGGTCGGCCAACGAATCGATAGCGCGAACGACTTCCTGCTCGTTCATGATTTCGCGCTGAGGACCGCGCTTGTACGGTTCGTAGCCGCCTTCCTCGGCCTGCTTCACGCTGTCGAATACGGCCAGCGAGCCTTCTTCGATCCATTGCTGGACGTAGCCTTGCAGATTTTCGTCGAAGCGATAGTAGCGATGCGATCGCGCATGGCCGACGTATTCGATTTTCAAATCACGCTCGCAGTAGTCGCACTTCAGCGCGAGCACACTGGTATCGGCGCTGCGCCCGAGCGTGAATCGCGGAGTCAGGTACGCGCCCTCGAAACGCGTGATGCAATTCAGATTGGCAGCATCGCGGCGGCGGCTCCGCCTTGAAGCGGATCGCCTCGGCCGTCGCGCGCGGACTGATGGATGCAGCCGCGGCTTTTTCCATCAGCCATGCGATCAGCGCCATCCGAACCGGCACGCCCGCGGCAGCCTGTTCGAAATAAACAGCGCGCGGATCCGCGTCGAGCTCGTAGGCAAGTTCATTGGTGCGCGGCAACGGATGCATCACGACGGCGTCACTGGTACGGCTGGTGCGAAGCGCGCGTGCGTCGAAGCGGACGTAGTCGGCAGCGCCGGCCTCCTTCCCCGACATGCGTTCCTTTTGCAACCGCGTCACGTAGAACGCGTCAAGATTGGCTGGCGGCTCGCTCACCGGAAGTTTTCGGAGAGCATCGTCGCCGGTGAAGAGCGCCATCTGATGCGGAGCGCTGGGCGTCAGATATAGCGCGTCGAGGCCGCCGGCCAGCGACTTCAGCTCGTCCATCGTGACAGTCGAGAAACTGTAATTGCGCTCAGCGGCAAGGCGTTCGAGGACGTAGTCAGGAACATCCATGCCACGGTCGGCACGGCGACGATGTTCGCGCCGAAACGCGCGAGCGCATAGATCAGCGAATGAACCGTGCGGCCGAACTTCAAGTCGCCGCATAGCGCGACGGTGAGTCCCTTCAGATGGCCCTTCTTCTTGCGCAGGATGTAGAGATCGCACAGCGTCTGAGTGGGATGCTCGCGGCTGCCGTCGCCGGCGTTCAGCACCGGGCATGGCGCGTACTCGGCGGCGACGCGCGCCGCGCCGTCATGCGGATGGCGCAGCACGATCAGGTCGGCATAGCCGGCGACGACGCGCACCGTATCGGCGAGACTCTCGCCCTTGGCGGCGGAGCTCGCGTGCATGTCGGCCGAGCTGATCACCGCGCCGCCGAGGCGATGCATCGAGGACTCGAAGCTGAGGCGCGTGCGGGTCGAGGGCTCGTAAAAGAGCGTCGCCATGATGAGGCCGGCGGCGGTCGTGATCTGTTCGCCGCGCTCGAGCTGTTCGGCAAAGCCGTCGGCGAGCGCAAATACGCGCTCGATGTCCGAGGTCTCGAGATCCTCGATCGAAACGACGTCAAATTTTGCCAGCCGTGACACTTTAGTGTTCGTCGCGCATCGAGCGCGCGCGTTCGCCCTCATTTTCCGTTTGCGTTGCCAATCACAACCGCGTCTGCGCCGTCTATTTCAGTGAGCCGCACGTAAACCCGCTGTCCGCGTGGGGCCTGGATATTCTTGCCGACGTAATCGGCGCGAATCGGAAGCTCGCGCTCTCCGCGATCGACCAGTACCGCGAGCTGCACCGATTCCGCGCGGCCCAGGTCGGAGATGGCGTCGAGGGCGGCGCGCACGGTTCGGCCGGTGTAGAGCACGTCGTCGACCAGCACGACGCGCTTGCCGTCGAGCGAAAACGGAATGTCGCGGCCAATCAGCCGGGGATCGCCGGGAGCGCCCTTGCCGTCGTCGCGATATGACGAGATGTCGAGGGTGCCGACGGAAACCTCGCGCTTGCCGTTGGTGCGCAACTCGTCGGCGATCCGTTCGGCGAGCGTGGCGCCGCGCCGCACGATTCCGACGAGCACGACATTGTCGGCGCCGCCGTTGCGCTCGGCGATTTCCATCGCGATCCGTTTGACGGAGCGCCCGACCTGCGCGGCGTCGAGGGCGACGTTGGATGCGGCGTTCATCGCGACACCCAAAAAAAATCCCGGCTGCAAAAACAGCCGGGTCGGAAAACATACACTTTCATTGTCATTCCTTTTCGCTATCTCAGTAGCGTTTTAAAGGTGACTAGAATTTATGATCGCAACGGATGCGCGTCAACCCCGCGCGACTTGCGCGCGATATTACCGCGAATTCTCGAAGGCTTCTTCCATTGCGGCGGCTTCCAGCGACAGGCCGCGGGTTTCGGGGAGGAGGAGTGCGACGATGATCGCGTTGGGGATCGCGAGCAGGCTCAGGTAGCCGACTACGATTGAGAGACCGCCGAGGCGCGCGGCTAGAATTGCGATCAGGGTCTGACCGGAGACTGAGGCGGCTGCTCCGATCAGCGAGTACCATCCCATCATTGCGCCGCGGATCGCGGTTGGGAAAAGTTCGGTGCCCAGGGAATTGCCGCCCACCTGCCCCGCGCTCAAGCCGGCGGTGAAACAGCAGTAGGTGACCTCAATCCATAGCCAGCTCATCGGCAGGTGCGCCGGAGGACCCCAGTAAAAGGCGAGCGCGCCGAGACTGGTCATCAGGCTCGAGACGAAGATTGTCGGGATGCGGCCGTAGCGCTCGCATCCTCGCGCGCCGAGCGGAAAGCCGAGCATCCCGACGCCGCCGCCGACCAGCATCATGGCGCTGGCCGCTCCTGGAGCCAGCGTCACGACCGAGACAAGGTGGAAGTACGCCCAACTGCTGGCTGCGACTCCCGCGATATTGCCGAGCAACGAGCAGAACAGGATCGTGATCGCGCGGCGTCGATAGAGATGTCCGAACACGTCGTAGAAACTGCTGGCAGCGGTCGTGCCGCTCGCGGCGGCCTTTTGCCATCGACCGCTTTCCGGGATGACGCGAGCCGCCCGCCGCAGCGCGACGATTCCCATCACAGATGCAATTACGAGCATCCATCGCCATGAGTGATGACTCGACACCATCGGCATCAGAGTCAGGCACAGGCCGCCGCCGGCACCGATTCCCAGCCCGCCCCAGCTCTGCCCTCGCGCGCGCAGCTCGATGGGGAGTTCCTCGGCCAGGATTACAACACCGCTGGAGATTGTCGCGCCGATGAAGGCGAAGAGCGCGATCTCGCAGAGCGCGAACAGTGCGTAGTTCAGTTGCGAGCGCACTGGCTAGCGCGCTGGCGGAAGTGCCGGCCATGCACACGAGCAGCATTCGACGGCGTCCCAGCCGATCGATCATCCGCGAGAGTGCGAGCGCGCCGATCGCCGATATTGAGATCCATGCGAACAGGCCGGCGATTCCCGACTCGCCAAGATGAAAGCTCTTGGCGATCCAGGGGGCGCCGATGCCGTTGATCGACATCGTGAAGCCGTTGAAGGCGAAGACTGTAGCGATCGAGGTGACGAGCAGGCGAGTGTTCGGCGCGGGTGCTGTGGCGTCGGAGCCGTTTGAAGCTCCTGCGAGGTTGGCGACGGAACTCACGTCATCGCGTGCAGGCGTTGCATGTTGATGGTCATACTCCTTTCGCTCAAAGAAGTTGACACCGCTTCAGTCAGACACCAACAGCGAAGTGTTACAGGAAGAACATCGTTCAACTAATTTCTCACGGTCAGAAGATATCGAGCGTCGGGAATTTCGCGGTCGCTCTGATGCAGTCCCACAGATAGATCGCGAGGCCGAGGTCTCCGGTCCACAGCGAGAACTTCCGCTGCCCGTATTTTTCCAGTGCGCGGTCGCATTGGTCGATCGCATGCATCGCAAATCTGCGCGCGCGATGCAGCCATCGGTCGTCGCCGGTGCGCGCGTAGAGTTTCAGGAAGGCGTAGCCGCTGCCGACAGCGCCGTGGCACAAGCTGGGCATTTTCACCGGCGGGCCACTATCCCACACGAGATCCCCCGCCTGCTGTAACAAAGCGTCGATGGGCCAACGCGGGTCGTTCGGAAATTCCGCCAGCGAGTTGATTATCCCTGGCGCACCGTTGCAGTGCTGTACGACGAGTGGCAGCGGCGACGGCCTCGTCGACGGGCCAACGCTGTTCGGCCAGTTCGCGTGAAGCCCTTCGACCAACGCGGTCGCATGAACAGTGTCGCGAATTCGGCGCAGCATCTCATCTGCGAGACTCGGCTCGAGCAAGTGAC
This sequence comes from uncultured delta proteobacterium, assembly GCA_963814715.1. Taxonomy (GTDB): domain Bacteria; phylum Desulfobacterota; class Binatia; order Binatales; family Binataceae; genus Binatus. The sequence continues at coordinate 521,639 of CAWFDW010000002.1, read as the reverse complement.
GTCCACGAAGCATCACAAATGCGTTGGCGGCGAACCCGTGAATAGCGCCGATGCGCATTTCGGTGACGCCGTAGAGACTCGACGTCCAAAGATGGCATCGAGCTTCGTCGTCATAGATCCATTGATCGTACAGCGGTCCGAAACTTCGGAGAAAAAGATCTTTCCAGCGCGCGTCATCGGTTCGTTCATACATGAAAAGCGCAGCGAGCATCGCGCCTGCGCCGCCCCATGCAATCCCACGAGGATCGCCGATCGTTGCTTCGAGATGCCCGTACAGTTGCCGCGCAACCTCTTCGGATGGCGCCATTTTGAATTGCAGGAGAAGAATTCCAGTCTCACCGATCAGGTAAGACGCGACTTCCGCGCCCATGTACTTTCTCACTTCCGGGTACTTGGCCATGTCGTCGCGAATTCGCGGAATCAGCTGGCGCACAGTGGGAAGATAGTCGCGCTTGAGAGCTGTGGCGCCCATCTCGTTCAGATAGTCGAGCGTCCAGATCACTCCAGCAGCGCCGTGGTACAGGTACTTGATTGAATCAGGCGGCCGTTCAGGCGAGCGATCGAATGGATGAATCGGCCACAGCGCATCCGGGATCGAAGCTGCGGTGCGTGTCGGTGACTATTCGATCGATAGCGTCGCGCGCGCGCTCTTCGGTCCACTCGGCGCCGATCAACCTTTCGTGTCGTTCGGCTTCGTAGAGGGGCATTAGCCGCGCGAGCTCGGGCTACGCGCGTTACGCGCCGCGCTTGCGCTCTAGTTTTCGCAGGCGTTGATCCTGGTCGCGGGTCTGGACGGTGATCCGATCGTCGAAGCGATCGAACTTGTGGGCGAGGTTGGCCAGCGATTTGCTGGTCTGCTTCAGTTCGGCGGCGAGCTTCTTTGCGGCCATCTCGGCTGACGCCGCAATCTCGCGCTTGATGATTTTCGTCGTCTCGCCGCCTGACGCGACCGCGTGCTTACCGGTGGATGCGACTGCGCGCGCGGCTTCTTCGCGGAATTCGATGGCGCTCGCGTTAAATTCTCCGCGAAGTACCTTCCCGGTGGCGAGCAGCTCGTCGCGGAACTCGACGCGCGCCTTGCCGAGCGCCTCGCCCAGGCGGACCATCTCGGCGCCGAGATCGTCGTGCGTCGCGACGATACCTCGACGATTCTCGGCGATCTGCTCGGACAGGAAACGAATCTGGCCGCCGACTTCCGCGAACTGCCCGAAGATTTCGTCGCGCAGCGTGTCGAGGCGACCGCCGAAACCCGAAACCGCCTCGACCACCAGATCGAAGCGCGCGCCCAACTCCTCGAGGATCGCGCCAATCCGGTTCACCGCTTCGTCAGCCACCTGATATCCCCCTGCCCGGGCTAGTGCACGATCATCCCGAGCCGATCCCACCTGACGTACTCGAACCACAGAAAGAATTCGCTGAGCGTCGACGCGGCGTCGGCCTTTTCTTCATTCCACGGCAGGTAAATGATCGTGGCCCGGCCCTCGACGTCGTTGAGATCGACGAAGCCCCAGAAACGGCTGTCGTAGCTGCGATCGCGATTGTCGCCCATCATGAAGAGCTTGCCCGGCGGGACGGTCACCGGTCCGAAGTTGTCGCGCGGCGAGACGGGCGATCGATCGGTGTCGGCCACCTCGCGATGCGCATGCGGGTCGTCCATCGGCGCGCCGTTGAGCCATACGACGCCGTTCTTCACCGCAACCGTATCGCCGGCGGTGCCGATGACGCGCTTGATGAAATCCTTGGTGCGATCGGGCGGAAAGACGAACACCACGACGTCGCCGCGATGCACCGGCTGCGAGATGGAAAAGGTACTTGCCGAGCGGCAAGCCGGGAATCTCGAGGCCGAAGATCGAGTCGGGCATCCGCAATCCGAAAATGACCTTGTTGACGAGGATGTGATCGCCGATGAGCAGCGTCGGCTCCATCGAGCCCGACGGAATCTTGTAGGCCTGCACGAAAAATGTGCGGATGAAGACCGCGAGCACGAGCGCGATGATCATCGCCTCGACGTATTCGCGAGTGACCGACTTCTGCGTGGCCGTGCGATCGGCCTCGCGGGCGTTCAACGGCTGTACTTTGGAAATGTTGCGAGCTGGTTCGGCCACTGCTGCCCTACTCCCCGACCTTGAGCAGGGCCAGGAAAGCCTCTTGCGGAATCTCGACGCGTCCCACCTGTTTCATCCGCTTCTTGCCTTCCTTTTGCTTCTCGAGCAGCTTCCGTTTTCGCGTGATATCGCCGCCGTAACATTTGGCGGTGACGTTCTTGCGCAGCGCCTTGACGGATTCGCGCGCGATAATCTTGGCGCCGATTCCGGCTTGAATCGCGACTTCGAACATCTGGCGCGGGATCAGCTCGCGCATCTTTTCGCACAACGCCCGGCCCCGTTCATAAGCCTTGTCGCGATGCACGATTATCGAAAGCGCGTCGACCACCTCGCCGTTGATCCGTATATCCAATTTAACCAGAGGCCCGGCCCGGAAGTCCAGAAACTCGTAATCCAGCGAGGCATAGCCGCGGCTCACCGATTTCAGCCGGTCGTAAAAGTCGAAGACGATCTCGGCCAGCGGCAATTCGTAGTGCAGGATGACCCGCTTCTCGCCGAGGAAGCGCAGATCGCGCTGGATACCGCGACGATCCTCGCACAGCTTCATCACGGCGCCGAGATACTCCTCGGGCATGTGGATAGATGTGAGGATGAACGGCTCCTCGATCGCCTCGATGGTGTTCTCGTCGGGCAGATGCGCGGGATTGTCGACCGTCGTCAGATCGCCCGAAACGGTGCGCACCTGGTAGGCGACGGTCGGCGCCGTCACGATCAGGTTGATGCCGAACTCGCGCTCGAGGCGCTCCTGCGCGATCTCCATGTGCAGCAGGCCGAGGAATCCCGCGCGAAAGCCGAAGCCCAGCGCCTGCGAGGTCTCGGGCTCGCAGATCAGGCTCGCGTCGTTGAGACGCAGCTTTTCGATCGCGTCGCGCAGGGCACCGTACTGATTCGCTTCGGTCGGATACAGCCCCGCAAACACCATCGGCTTCAATTCCTTGAAGCCCGGCAGCGGTGCGACCGCGGGATTGTCGGCATCGGTAATCGTATCGCCGACGCGCATGTCCGCGACGGTTTTGATATTCGCGACGACGAATCCGACCTCGCCCGGATTGAGTGTGTCGGCGCGGCGCTCGTGCGGCGTGAAATGCCCCAGGCGCATCACCTCGCCGAGCTTGTCGGTGCCCATCAGGCGGACTTTCATCCCGACTGCGCAGCTCGCCGCCGAAGACGCGGACCAGGCCGATCACGCCTTCGTACACGTCGTACCAACTGTCGAAGATCAGCGCGCGGACACTGTTCTCGTTGGTCGGCTTGGGCGCCGGGATGCGCGCGACGATAGCTTCGAGGACTTCCTCGATGCCGACGCCTTCCTTGGCGCTGGTGAGAATCGCGTCGGAGGCGTCGAGGCCGATGATTTCTTCGATTTGTTGCTTGGTGCGTTCGATGTCCGCGCCGGGCAGATCGATCTTGTTGATCACCGGAACAATTTCGAGACCGTGATCGAGCGCGAGATAGACGTTGGCGAGCGTCTGCGCTTCGACACCCTGGCTCGCATCGACGACCAGCAGCGCGCCCTCGCACGCGGCGAGGCTGCGCGAAACTTCGTAGGCGAAATCGACGTGGCCGGGAGTATCGATCAGGTTGAGGACGTAAGCCTTGCCGTCTTTGGCCTTGTAGTTGAGGCGCACCGAGCGCGCCTTGATGGTGATCCCGCGCTCGCGCTCGAGGTCCATCGAGTCGAGGAACTGATCCTTCGACTCGCGCATCGTGAGCGCGCCGGTGCGTTCGAGGATTCGATCGGCAAGTGTGGACTTGCCGTGATCGATATGCGCGATGATCGAAAAATTGCGAATCGAGGCAGCTTCGGTCATTTCACTTCGGATGGTCCCGTTGCTGCTTGAAATATTTGAAGGTCTCTTCCAGTCCGTCGGCGAGCTTTTTCTCGGGACGCCATCCGAGTTCCTTTTCCGCGCGCGCCGGAGAGATGACTGAACGTTTCTGCTCGCCGGGCCGTGCGGCCGCGTGCTCGGCCTTGGTCGGGAAGTCGGCAATACTCGCGAGTGTCGAATAGAGATCGTTCACGTTAGTCTCGAGGCCGGTGCCGATGTTGATCGCGAGTCCAGACGCGCTGGACTTCGACGCCGCCACTACCGCTCGCACCACGTCGCCGACGTAAACGTAGTCGCGCGTCTGCGTGCCGTCGCCGTAAATCGTCACGGGCTGGCGGTCGAGGAGCTTGCCGCAAAAAATCGAGATCACGCCCGCTTCGCCGTGCGGGTCCTGGCGCGGGCCGTACACGTTGCCGAATCTCAGCGCCAGGTAGTCGATTCCGTACTCGACCTTGTAGAAGAACAGGTACGCTTCGGTCGCGAGCTTGGCGACGCCGTACGGACTCACCGGGCGTTTCGGATGATCCTCGGTGCACGGAAACTCGTCCTGCTCGCCGTAGATCGCGCCGCCGGTCGATGAAAAGACCACGCGCTTGAGGCCATGTTTGCGCGCGGCTTCGATCAGATTGAGAAACCCGACCACATTCACATTCGCGTCAAACGCAGGATCGGCGACCGAGCGCCGCACGTCCATCTGCGCCGCGAGATGGAAAATAATCTCGGGCCGCACTTTTTCGACGACCGACGTGACCGCGGCGGCATCGCGCAGATCGGTCTGATACACCGTCGCTTTCGGATTCACCTGGTGGCGCTTGCCGGTCGAAAAATTGTCCAACACTGAAACTTCGCCCGCGCCGGACGCGACGAGCGCATCCACCGTGTGCGAGCCGATAAAGCCGGCGCCGCCGGTCACCAGAATTCTCATAGTTGTGTCCTTGGCCTAAACCGGGTGCCGCCCGACCGAGTAATATCGCAATTCGAGCGCCTTCATCAGATCTGGATCATACAGGTTCCGGCCGTCGAATATCACCGGCTCTTTGAGCTCGGCCTTGATGCGCTGGAAGTTGGGATGCCGGAACTCGTTCCATTCGGTCAGAATCAGCAGCGCGTCGGCCCCCTTGAGCGCCTCGTAATTGGTTTTGTAGTAACTGACGCGATCGCCGAAAATCTTGCGCGCATTCTCCAGCGCTTCGGGATCGTGCACGTTGCACGTCGCGCCGGCCTGCAACAGCTCCTCGACCACCACCAGCGAAGGCGCCTCGCGCATGTCGTCGGTCCGCGGCTTGAATGCGAGCCCCCAAATCGCAAACGTGCGGCCGGTCAGATTCTGTCCGAAATGCTGCTTCACTCGTGCGGGTATCAGCCGCTTCTGCCGCGCGTTCACCGCTTCCGCCGCGCGCAGCAGTGCGAAATCCAGATTGTGCTCGCTCGCGGTATGAATCACCGCCTGCACGTCCTTGGGAAAGCATGAACCGCCGTAACCGACGCCCGGGAAACAGGAACGACGACCCGATGCGCTTGTCGGTGCCGAGGCCGCGGCGCACTGCATTGATGTCGGCGCCGACGGCGTCGCACAGCGTCGCCATCTCGTTGATGAACGAGATGCGCATCGCGAGCATCGCGTTCGACGCATACTTGGTCAGCTCGGCCGATCGCGGATCCATCACGAGGATCGGATTGTCGGTGCGCACGAATGGATTGTGAATTTCCTTCAGAATCAGCCGTTGCCTGCTCGCTCAGGCTGCCAATCACGACCCGGTCGGGCCGCATGAAATCCTCGATCGCGGATCCTTCCTTCAGAAACTCCGGCACCGAGCACACGTCCGCGCGATGCTTGGCGAATTTGCCGACGATCTCGCGAACCCGATCGTTGGTGCCAACCGGGACCGTGCTCTTGACCGCGACGATATGGTAGCCGGTGATCGCCTTCGCGATATCTTCGGCGGCTTTGAAAATCGCCGTCAGGTCGGCCGCGCCCGACGCGCTCATCGGAGTGCCCACCGCAATGTACGAGACCATCGATTGTTTTATCGCTTCGGCTGATGTCGGTGGTGAAGTGCAGGCGCCCTTCCTTCATATTGCGGCGCACCAGCTCTTCGAGTCCCGGCTCGTAGATCGGAATCTTGCCTTCGCAAAGCTGCGCGATTCGCTCCTCGTCGATGTCGACGCAGAATACTTCGTTGCCGCTTTCGGCGTAGCAGGTGCCGCTTACCAGTCCGACGTATCCGCTCCCCACGACTGCGATGTTCATAGTTCTTCCTTGATTACGTAGATCGGCTTTCCCTGCGATTCGTGATAGGTCCGCGCGAGCATCTCGCCAAGTAGTCCAAACACCACAAACTGTACTCCGACGACTACTAACATCACCGCCAGTAGTAGCGCGGGCCGATTACCCAGTTCGCGTCCTAATACTACTTTCTCGATTACTAAGATGAAGGTCCAGAGACTGCCGAGTCCGCCGAGGATGATTCCAATCAAGCCGAACACTTGTATCGGCGCGGTAGAGTAGCGCGAAAGAAATTTCACCGTGATGAGGTCGAGCAGAGTGCGCACGATTCGCCACAGTCCGTACTTCGAGATTCCTGCGCGTCGCGCTCGAAATCCGATTTCCACTTCCGCAATTCGCGCACCCTGCTCCGCCGCGATCGCCGGGACGAATCGATGCATCTCGCCGTAGAGTTGCAGGCTGCGCGCGAGGTCGCGGCGATACGCCTTGAAGGTGCATCCGTAGTCGTGAAGCTTGACCCCGGTCATCGCGGAAATCAGCGAATTTGCCGCCATTGAGGGCAATCGGCGCGTGAAGCGTTCCGCCTGCCATCGCTCGGTGCGCCAGCCGCTCGCCAGATCGTAGCCCTCGTCGAGCTTGGCGAGCAGCCGCGGGATGTCGGCGGGATCGTTTTGCCCGTCACCGTCCATCGCGATTACCACGTCGCCGGTCGCATGCGAAAATCCGCACGCCAGCGCCGCGGTCTGTCCCGAGTTGCGCGCCAGCGCGATCACTCGCACGTTCGGGTCCGCGGACTTGATCTGCCGCAGTGCTTCGAGGCTTCCGTCGATCGCTGCCGTCGTCCACGAAGATCAGTTCGTAGGCCACGCCCGAGACTCTGCATCACACGAGTCAACTCCGCGTGCAGTGGGGCGAGATTATCCCGCTCGTTGTAGAGCGGAATGACTACTGAGTAGTCCATCTCGAATGATGAGAGTCGATTAGATTGATAAACTCTCGATAGCGATTGTCTATCTCTTCCCAGCTCAGATCTAACAGCCGTCTCCAGCGAGAACCGCTCGACCTCGAACGACGCCAGCACGCTGCCGTAAACGACCGCGGTGCGCAGCGACGATTCGGTGATGCGCCCGTGACGCGCCAGGAATCCCATCATGCCGCCCGCAAACGTGTCGCCCGCGCCGGTGGGATCGATGACCTCTTCGAGTGGATAGGCAGGCACCGCGAACATACCTTCCTGGCTGAATTGCAGCACGCCATATTCGCCGCGCTTGATCAGCACCGTGCCGGATCCCATCTTCAGGATCGCGCGGCCCGCCTTGACCAGGTTGTGTTCGCCGGAAAGGATGCGCGCCTCGCTGTCGCTGCAGAGCAGGATTTGGATCCGCTCGAGTATCTTCATCAGGCCGGGGCGCGTGTTCTCGATCCAATAATCAAATAGATCGGCCACGACCAGTTTGGGGCTGAGCACCTGGTCCAGCACGTGTTCCTGCAGCGCGGGATCGTTCGGCGCCAGGTAGAGATAGTCCGCGCGGCATTGGTCGGGCAGCAATTCAGGTGTGAAGTTTTCCAGGACGTTCAGCGAAAGCGCGACCGTGTCGCGCATATTCATGTCTTCGTGATAGCGGCCGTGCCATCGCGTGGTCTTGCCTTCGCGTTTGGCGACTCCGCGCACGTCGATATTCCGATCCGTGAACAGCTGGAAATCCTCGGGCTTGAAATCCGAACCGACCACCGCGACGATGCTGACCGGAGAGAAAAATCTGGCCGCAATCGCAAAGTAGCTGGCGCCGCCACCCAGGACTTCATCGACTCTTCCCAGCGGGCGTCTCGACCGTGTCGTAGGCCAGGAACCCGACCGCAACAATACTCATCTATCGCACCAGCGCTCCCGCAAAATTCGAAGGTCCTAGAGATACTTGCCTACCAGCGGCCGCAAGTCGTCGATCAGGCGCTGCGGAATTGCCGCGCGATCGGTAATGATCGTGTTCTTGAGCGCGTCCTCGCACGCGCACGTCCGTGGACGATTTCCGAGCGTATGCGCCAGCGCCGACACCGCAGTCTGCGCCTTGTCCACGTTGAGTTTCATCACGCGCAGGATCTCGCCGATATCCACCGCCGCAACCGACTTTCGTGCCAGCAATCGTAGTCGGTCACCAGCACCAGCGTCGCGTAACACATCTCGGCCTCGCGCGCGAGCCGCGCTTCCTGCATCGCAGTCATGCTGATGACGCTCGCGCCCCAGCTTCGGTAAAGATGCGACTCGGCGCGCGTCGAGAACTGCGGACCTTCCATGCAGAGGTAGGTGCCGCTGTCATGAACCGTCGCGCCACTCGTGCGCGTCGCGACAACCAGATCCCTCGCGAGATTCGCACACACCGGATCGGCCAGCGAAACGTGAACCACCAGACCGTCGCCGAAAAACGTCTCGGGCCGCTTGAAAGTGCGATCGATAAACTGATTCGGAACCACCAACTCGCCCGGATGAATCTCCTCTTTCAGGCTGCCGGCGGTCGATACGGAAACGAGATGCGTCACGCCGAGCTGCTTCATCCCGAAAACGTTGGCGCGAAAATTTATTTCCGACGGCAAAAGTCGATGGCCGCGGCCGTGACGCGCAAGAAAAACGACCTCGATGTCGCCGATGCGTCCCTGGTAGAACGGATCCGACGGCCGGCCGAACGGCGTCTCGAGCTCCATCAGCTCGACCTTGTCCAGCCCCTTCATCTGGTAGAAGCCGCTGCCTCCGATCACTCCGAGTACGTTTTGTGACATTTTTGCTTTTTTCGGTGTGACGCTTTCAGGCCGGGACGTGCTGTTCGGCGTAGAGCTGGCCGCATGCCGCCGCAATATCGAGCCCCCGGCTTTCGCGGATTGTAGCGGTCAAATTACCGTTCTTGAGGATCGCTTGAAAGGCCTCGACCGCAGCGCGCGAGCTGCTCTGCAGCGGCGATCCCTCCATCGGATTGTAAAAGATCAGATTCACCTTGCCGCGCAATGGCGCGAGCAACTTCAACAGGCGTCGCGCGTCGGCGATCGAATCGTTCACCCCGGCGAGCATCACGTACTCGAACGTGATCCGGCTGCGCCGTTTGATCGGCAGATTGCGGCACGCGTCGAGCAGAACTTCCAGCGGATAGCGCTTGTTGATCGGCGCGAGGCGATCGCGAAGCTCGTTGGTCGTCGCATGCAGCGACACCGCGAGATTAACCGGCGTCTCGCTCAGCAGCCGCTCCATCATCGGGACCAACCCGACGGTCGAAACCGTGATGCGTCGCGGCGAGATGCCCATCCCCCACTCCGAAGTCATTATCGCGAGCGTGCGCGTCAGGCGCGGATAATTCGCGAGCGGCTCGCCCATCCCCATGAAGACGAAGTTGGTGAGTTCCTCGCCCTCGGCCAGCTCGCGTCGAGCGGCGAAGATCTGCGCCAGCATCTCGGAGCTGGTGAGATTGCGATGCAATCCCATCCGCGCCGTCGCGCAGAACTCGCACGCCATCGCGCATCCGACCTGGCTCGACATGCAAAGCGTCACGCGTTTTTCGGTGGGGATGATCACCGATTCGATTTCTTCGGCATCGTCAAGACGGATGAGCAGTTTCCGCGTGCCGTCTGATGAGCGCGAGACGAACGACGACACCGGATGCCCGATCGTGAAGTTCTGCTTCAGATAGTTGCGCAGTGACGCCGGCAAATCGCGCATCTCGTCGAACGTCTCAGCGCCGCGAGCGTGTACCCAATGCAAAATCTGACCAGCGCGATACGATCGTTCGCCCGCGCGCGCGACGATCTGCTCGACCTCGTCGAGCGTCAGGTCGCGGAAGTCGGCGCTTGTCGGCGCCGGTTCAGGCGAGGTTTCGCGATTCTCGTTCATCGCCGGATCAGTGCCCCTCGAAATCGGGCTGCTTGCGCGGATGAGCCTCGGCGAAAGCAGGGATTGCCATGCAGGCGTCGTAGATGCGCATGACCCGTTTGAAGGGTTCGAGATTGTTCTGGAACAGCTGCGCCGGCGTCACTTGCGTGACCAGGCAGATATCGGCGATGGTCGGGCTGTCGCCATGGCAGAATTTGCCGCTCGAATTCTTCTCCGCCAGAATTGCCTCCATCGCCTCCAGCCCCGCGCCGAGCCAATGCTGGATCCATGCGTTGCGGCCGGCTTCGTCGACCTTCAGCACGTCGGTCGAGATAGTTGCGGATGCGTGGCACGATCAGCGGATGCGAATCCGCGGCGTTGATGAAAGCGAAGCCGCGCACCCACGCGCGTGCCAACAGATCTTTCGGCAGAATCGGCGGATTGGGATACTTCTCCTCGAGATATTCGAGGATCGCCACAGACTGGAACAGCTTGGCGTTGCCGTCATACAAGGTCGGCACCACGGCCTGCGGGTTCTGCGCCTTGTACTCCGGCTTGAGCTGCTCGCCGCGATCGAGGTTGATGTAGATGTCGTCGTGCGTCAGTCCTTTGAGATTGAGCGCGATGCGAACGCGAAACGCCGCCTGCGATCGCCAAAAAGTATAAAGCTTCACCCGATCCTCCGGCCAGTTATTCTAATCGAAACGTAGCCGTGAAAGCAGGATAGGGTTTTACGCCAGTATCTCGCGGGCGGGGAAAAAGAAGGCTATTTCATGCGCCGCCGTCTCGGGCGCATCGGAGCCGTGGGTCGCGTTCTGCTCGACGTCGATTCCAAAGTCCTTGCGAATCGTGCCGGCGTCGGCCTTTTTGGGATCGGTCGCGCCCATCAGCTGACGCCACTTGGTGATAGCGCCTTCGCCCTGCAGTACCAGCAACGACCACCGGACCTGACGTCATGTAGTCGCACAGGCCCCTTGAAGAACGGCCGCGCTTTATGCACGTCGTAAAATTTTTCGGCGTCAGCGCGCGACAGTTGAATCTTGCGTATCGCCGCGATCGCCAATCCCGACGCTTCGATTCGTTTAAGTATGTCGCCGGTGAGTCCGCGCCGCACGGCGTCGGGTTTGACGATTGCGAAAGTTCGTTCCATCGAATTAATTCTTGCCTTCGAGTACTGATTTCATCGTCGAGCCGAGATCGGCCGGGCTCTGCGCGACCGTGATGCCCGCCGCCTTGAGCGCCGCGATTTTATCGGCTGCAGTTCCGCGTCCGCCAGAAATAATCGCGCCGGCATGGCCCATCCGGCGTCCCTTTGGCGCGGTCTGGCCCGCGATAAACGCGACCACCGGTTTCTTAAAGTGTTGCTTTATATATTCGGCGGCCTCTTCTTCGGCAGTTCCGCCGATCTCGCCGATCATGATCACCGCGCGCGTCTTCGGATCTTCGTTGAACAGCTTGAGCGCGTCGATATGCCCGGTGCCGACGATCGGGTCGCCGCCGATTCCGATGCAGCTCGATTGCCCGATTCCAAGTTGCGTCAACTGATAGACCGCTTCGTAGGTCAGCGTGCCCGATCGCGACACGACGCCGATGTCGCCCGGCTTGTGGATGTATCCCGGCATGATGCCGATTTTGCATTCGCCCGGCGTGATGATTCCCGGGCAGTTCGGACCAATCAGTCGCGACTTGCTGCCCGCCATGTAGGCTTTCACCTTGACCATGTCGAGGACGGGCACGCCTTCGGTGATGCAGATGACTAGCTCGATGTTTGCGGCGATGGCCTCGAGCATCGCGTCGGCGGCGAACGCTGGCGGGACGTAGATCACCGTCGCATTGCATCCGGTCGCTTTGCGCGCCTGCTCGACGGTGTCGAAAATCGGGATGCCTTCGAAGTCGGTGCCGCCCTTGCCCGGCACCACGCCGCCGACCATCTTCGTGCCGTATTCTTTGCACGCGCGCGTGTGGAGCTGCCCCACCGCGCCGGTAATTCCCTGCGTCAGCACGCGCGTGTTCTTGTCGACTAAAATGCTCATCTGAAAATCTTAAGCCCCGATCTCTTTCACAATGCGCTTGGCGGCGTCGGCCATGTCGCTGGCAGTGATCACCTTGATACCCGACTCGGCGAGAATCTTCTTGCCCTCGACGACGTTGGTGCCTTCCATCCTGACTACCAGCGGCACGTTGAGTTTAACCTGCTTCGCCGCCTCGACGACGCCCTGCGCCAGCACGTCGCATCGCATGATGCCGCCGAAGATGTTGATGAGCACGCCTTTGACGCGCTTGTCCGCGAGCAGGATGCGAAACGCCGCGGCGACTTTCTCGGTGCTCGCGCCGCCGCCGACGTCGAGGAAGTTGGCCGGCTCGGCGCCGTAAATCTTGACGATGTCCATCGTGGCCATCGCGAGGCCCGCGCCGTTCACCATGCATCCGATGTTGCCGTCGAGATGCACGTAGCTGAGGTCGTACTTCGCCGCTTCAGTCTCGGCGGGATCTTCCTCGTTCGCATCGCGCAGCTCGCGAATATCCGGATGGCGGAACAGCGCGTTGTCGTCGAACGACATTTTCGCGTCGAGGCAAATGACGCGGTTGTCCTTCGTGACGACCAGCGGATTGATCTCGATAAGCGACGCGTCGGTCTCGATGAACGCGCGATAAAGCGCCGCAAGCAGCGTCGCGAACTGGCCGACTTGTTTGTCCTTGAGGCCTAGTGAAAAAGCGATCTTGCGCGCCTGGAAACCTGATACGCCGAGCAGCGGACTGATCTGTTCGGTGAGAATTTTCTCGGGCGTCTTGTTGGCGACTTCCTCGATATCCATGCCGCCTTCGGTGCTGGCGATCACGGAAACCGTTCCCGCTTTCCGATCGACGAGCATCCCAAGATAAAGCTCGCGAGCGATGTCGCTCGCCTCTTCTATATAGACGCGACGCACGACGCGGCCTTCGGGTCCAGTCTGATGCGTCACCAGCGGCTTGCCGACCAGCTTTGCCGCGAAGTCGCGGACGTCGGTCGCAACCGAAAGCAGCTTGACGCCGCCCGCCTTGCCGCGACCGCCCGCATGAATCTGCGCCTTGACGACAGCCCGCGGCTGACCGAGCGCCGTGAACGCCGAGGCGGCCTCGTCGGGCGTCGTCGCGAACTGCCCCTTGGGAACGGGAACGCCGAAGCGCCCGAGAATCTGCTTGGCTTGATATTCGTGGATGTTCATTCAGTTACCTGCGAGCACTACTTCATAAATAAATCGCGGAGCCATTTGATCGACGTCTGGCGGCCGACCGCGCCGATTGCCGTCGTGAGCGGGATTTCCTTGGGGCAGACCTCGACGCAATTTTGCGCATTGCCGCAATCTGCGACGCCGCCCTCCGACATCATCGCGTCGAGGCGCTCGTCGAGGTTCATCTTCGCGGTCGGATGCTGGCTCATCAGATAGACCTGCCCGATGACGGCGGCGCCCATGAACTTCGAATGCGTATTAACCTGCGGGCACGCTTCGAGGCAGCATCCGCAAGTCATGCATCGCGAGAACAGGTACGCGAACTCCTGCACGCTCGGCGCGATTCGCGGGCCTGGACCGAGATCGTACGTCCCGTCGATCGGAACCCAGGCGTGCGCTTTCTTCAGCGCGTCGAACATCTTGGATCGATCGACCCACAGGTCGCGGATCACCGGGAACTTCGACATCGGCTCGATCGTCACCGGGCCGCCCAGCCCTTCCGCAAGCTGCGAGCATCCCTGACGGACGCGCCCGTTGATAACCATCGTGCACGATCCGCAAACTTCCTCGAGACAGTTGGCGTCGAACACCACCGGCGCGACGCGCTTGCCCTGGCGCGTGACCGGGTTGCGCCGAATCTCCATCAGCATCGAGATGACGTTGTGATTCGCCAGATACGGGATCTCGAACTCCTCGTAGTACGACTCGGAGTTCGGCGATTCCTGGCGCTTGATTCGCAAGACTTGCGTCTTTTCTGGCACTGCGATGCTCCTGATCGACCTACGCCGCTTTCGGCTCGACTGGCGGATTTCTCGACGTCGTAACGCCGCGGCCGCGGCTTGATAAGGCTCACGTCAACCGGCTCCCAACTGAAGCGCGGACCGTCGGACGACCACGCCGCCATCGTGGTCTTCATGAAATTCTCGTCGTCGCGTTCCGGAAACTCCGGCTTGTAGTGCGCGCCGCGCGATTCGTTGCGATTGAGCGCGCCGAGCGTCACTGGCCGCGCGAGCTCCAGCATGTTCCACAGCTGGCGCACGAACAGCACTTCCTGGTTCGCCCACTTGCCCTTGTCGTTGAGCCCGATCTTGCCCCATCGATCCTTGAACTCGAGCAGCTTGTCGTCGGTCGCCTTGAGCTTGTTGTTGTGGCGCACGACGGTGACGTTCTCGGTCATGATGTCGCCGAGCTCGCGCCACAGCGCAAACGCATTCTCCGGACCGTTCATCTTGAAAATTTTGTCGAACGATTCGCGCTGCACGCTTCAGCTCCTGATCGAAAATCGTCGAGCTGACCGCGCTCTTCTTCGACTTCGCATAGCCGATCATCGCCGGCTCCGCGATATTTCCGCCGTGCATGCACGATAGCAGCGAGTTCGCGCCGAGCCGGTTGGCGCCGTGATATTGAAACTCGCACTCGCCCGCCGCGAACAGTCCCGGCACGTTGGTCTGCTGATTGTAATCGACCCACAGCCCGCCCATCGAGTAATGCATCGCGGGGAAAATCTTCATCGGAACTTTGCGCGGATCCTGGCCGGCAAACTTCTCGTAGATTTCGAGCACGCCCGCGACCTTGCGATTGAGCTCCTCGGGATCGAGATGGCTCACGTCGAGATAAACCAGCGGTTGGCCATCGACGCCAAGCTTCATCTCGAACACGACCTTGTGAATCGCGCGGGTCGCGATGTCGCGCGGCACCAGGTTGCCGTACGCCGGGTACATCTCTTCGAGGAAGTACCACGGCTTGCTGTCGCGATAGGTCCACACGCGACCGCCCTCGCCGCGAATCGACTCCGAGATGAGACGAAATTTGTCCTCACCCTGCATCGCCGTGGGATGCACCTGGATGAACTCGCCGTTGGCGTAAGTCGCGCCGGCCTGGTAGCAGGCGCTGACCGCCGATCCCGTATTCACCAGCGACTGCGTCGAGCGGCCGAAGACCAGCCCCGGACCGCCGGTCGCGATCATCGTGGTGTCGGCGGGAAACGCGCGCATCTCGAGCGAGCGCGTGTCGATCGCGACGATCCCACGGCAGTCACCCGACTCGTCCTGCACGAGGCTCAGCATCTCCCATCCTTCGAACTTGCGCACGAGGCCAGCCGCCTCGTAGCGGCGGACCTGCTCGTCCAGAGCGTAAAGAAGTTGCTGGCCGGTAGTGGCGCCCGCGAACGCTGTCCGATGATGCTTGGTGCCGCCGAAGCGGCGGAAGTCGAGCAGGCCCTCGGGCGTGCGATTGAACATCACACCCATCCGATCGAACAGGTAGATGATCGACGGCGCCGCCTCGCACATCGCCTTGACCGGCGGCTGATGCGCCAGAAAGTCGCCGCCATAAATCGTGTCGTCAAAATGGATCATCGGCGAGTCGCCCTCGCCTTTCGTATTGACCGCGCCGTTGATTCCGCCCTGCGCGCACACCGAGTGCGACCGCTTGACCGGAACGATCGAAAAAAGATCGACCTGCTCGCCCTGCTCCGCGAGCTTCATCGCCGCGGTCAAACCTGCCAGCCCGCCGCCTACGATAATGTGATGCCCCGGCATTGGTTATCTCCTCAGGCGGGCGCGCGAAACGCGACCAGGATCGCGACGCTGACCACAGCCAGCACCACGAACAACAAGACGCACACGCGGTTCACCAGCGTTTGCGCCTTCGCGCCGACCGCAATTCCCCACGTGATTGTGAATGTGAAAATTCCGTTGGTCAGATGATAGACGCACGCCAAGGTGCCGACGATGTAAGTGGTGAGAATCAGCGGATTCATCATGAAGTTATGCATCCGCATGTAGTCGGTCTCGACGCCGCTGGCGTAGAAGTACGCGCGCGTCGTGAAGACATGAAAGCCGATGAACAGGAACGCGAGAATCCCCGTGATGCGCTGCAAGGTGTATTGGTAGTTGCGCTCGTACGGGTAGTCGTTGGGCTGCGCGGTGATCGTGATGACGATGCCGTAAATCGCGTGGTAAAGAATCGGAATCCACAGCACCAAAGCTTCGACCGCGATCTGAAATGGAAGGTTGCGGGTGAACTCGGTCTCCTTCCACCAGACCGGTCCGCCTTTCAGAACGAACGCGTTTTCGAAAATATGGAAAAACAAAAATCCGCCGATCGGAATGATTCCCGACAGCGAATGCAATCGGCGCAGCAGCCAGTGCCGCTGATCCGCCGTCATCGCGGCTGCAATCGGAGCCGCCGCTGCTTCTGCTTCAGCCATAAGTTTCCTGCATCGCGAGCGCTATCAGCCGGCCGCGATTACTTTGTCCATCGCCTCGACCAGTTCGCGCACGTGCCCGACCGAACTGTCGAAGGCTTTCTTCTCACCGTCGGTCAGCTGGATTTCCACGACGCGCTCGACGCCGCCTGCGCCGATCACGACCGGCACTCCCGCGAACAATCCCTTCACGCCGTATTCGCCGTCAAGATACGCGGCGCATGGCAAAACTTGTTTGCGATCGAGCATGTACGCCTCGACCATTTTGTAAACCGCCGTTCCCGCCGCATAGTACGACGACGTCTTCATCAGCTCGACGATCTCTCCGCCGCCGCCACGCGTGCGCTTCTCGATTTCCTCGAGCCGCTTCGCCGGTATCAGCCGCTCGATCGGCTGTCCGCCGACAGTCGTGTAACTGCGAATCGGCACCATGTCGTCGCCGTGTCCGCCTAGGACCATCGCGGAGACACTCTCAGTCGAGACGCCTAATTCCGAAGCGAGAAACGTCCGGTAGCGCGCCGAGTCGAGCACGCCCGCCTGCCCGACGATTCGCCCTTTCGCAAAGCCGGTCACGCGCTTGAGCTGCGTAACCATCGCGTCGAGCGGATTGGTGACCGTGATCACAAAAGCGCCGGGCGCATGTTTCTTGATCGCGCTGCCGACGTCGGTCATCACCTTGGCGTTAATCTTGAGCAGGTCGTCGCGCGACATGCCCGGTTTGCGCGGCGACCCCGACGTGACGACGCAACAATCAGCGCCTTCGATCTGCTTGATGTCGGTAGTCCCGATCACGTTAACGTCGATACCGAGCACGGGCGCCGACTCGAGCATGTCGAGCGCCTTGCCCTGCGGCAGTCCCTCGATAATGTCGTAGAGCACGATGTCGCCGAGTCCGCGCAGGAAGCATAGATGAGCGCAGGTCGCGCCGACATTACCAGCCCCGATGAACGCAATTTTCTTCCGAGCCACGCTTTTGCTCCCGCTCTTCTATCTGAAGATTATCTTATATTCGCGTTTTTGTTAATGAGCAATACTTAAGTGAGTCGGCGCGTCCGAAAGCTCTCGCCAACGCGGCGGCCAAGCAATCAAACGTGCGATAGATATCAGCGTTTGTGGAGATTGTGAAGCAATCGGATCGGCCTACTCAAGCGTGCCGGAGCCAGCGCGAGAGCTCGCGGATCGTCGGACGCTTGCCGTACATCAGAATTCCGGTGCGGTAGACTCGCGCGCTGACGAACATCGTCCCGACGATCGTCGCAACCAACAAGGTCAATGACAGCGTGACTTGCCATAACGGCGGATCGTGAACCGCCAGCCGCTCGAACATCAGGATCGGCGAGCAGAACGGGAACAGCGACGCCGCCACCGAGATCAACGAATCCGACGAGGTCGCCACGGGCAGTATCATCGCCGACGCCGCGATCAACGGCAGGATGACCACGAAGTTCCACTGCTGAGCCTCGTCGATCGAATTGAAAATAGCGCCGACGCCGGCGAAGATCGCGCTGTAGAGCAGGTAACCGAGTGCATAGAAGATGACGAAATAAATTATCAGCGACGGGCCCACGTCCAGCACCGACATCGCCGTCCGCAGGTACAGGCTGCGCGACGCTCCGTATCCCGCGACCAACAGCCAGATTCCGATTTGCGTCAGGCCGACGCTGCCGGTCCCGAGAATTTTCCCGGCCATCAATTCCTGCGCGCTCGCCGCGCACATCAACACCTCGGTGATGCGCGAGCTCTTTTCTTCCATCACCGATCGCATCACCATCACGCCGTACGACAGCAGCGAGAACAGCATCACGAACATCAGAATGAAGACGACCACCGCGCCGCGCACCTGGTTGTAAACCGCCCCCGCGTTGCCCGCGCGGACCGCGGTGAGATCGACCGGCTGGAGTATCGCCGCAATGTCGACGGCGCTGCTGCCCTGCTTCACCATCCGCTGCGCGGCGAAGCCGTACGACAGCGCGTCGCCGAGGCGGCCGCGAAGGATGAAATCGCCCATGCGCCTGGTCGTGAAGACAACGCGGCGCGAAGCAATCGCGGCGTCATCGATCCATACGTAGCCTTCGAGATCGTTGTCATCGAGCTTCTTGTCGAGTTTCGCGCGTTCGGACGGCGACGCGGGCGAGACGATCGACGGCTCGTAGCGCGTGCCATGCTGGCGCATCAGTTCGCCGCTCACCAACTCCGCCAACGCGCGATTGTCCGATGCGATCGCGACGCGCGCCGGACGCTCGTTGTCGCGCATGATGCCGCGGGCCGTCGACGTGCTGATCAACGTGGGCACCACCAGGAACGCGCTCATCAGCACTGGCGTGACGAAGGTCGAGAGCAGAAACGACCGCGTCCTGACCCGCTCGAGATATTCGCGCTTCGCGATGATCCAGACCTTTTTGATCGAGAGCTCAGCCATGTTTACCCGAAATCTTTTCGATGAAGATCTGTTCGAGCGACGGATCCATCACCTGGAAACGGATCACGCGCAACTGACGCATCGCGGCGTGCAGCAGTTCCTGCGAATCGGCGCCGGGCTTCAGCCGCAATTCCGCGTGATTGCCGTAGTCATTCAACGAATCGATTAGCGGATTGCCGGCCAGGCATTTGCCATCGCCTTCGTAATCGATCTGCACGAAGCGGCGGCCGTTGCCGTTTTTTACGTCGCTCAGACTCCCCTGCAAAACCGCCTTGCCGCGATTGATCAGGCAGATCGAGTCGCAAAGCTTCTCCACCTGGTCCATCCGATGCGTCGAGAAGAGGATCGATTTGCCCGCCGCGCGAAGCCCGACCAGCACGTCCTTGAGCTGCATCGTGTTGACCGGATCGAGGCCGGCGAACGGCTCGTCCATCACGATGAGATCCGGATCGTGCATCAGCGCCGCGATGAACTGGATCTTCTGCTGCATCCCCTTCGACAACTCGTCGACGCGCCGATCGACCCAATCCGCAATCTCGAGCCGCTTCGTCCATGCAGCGATTCGCTCCTTCGCAGTGGCAACCGAAAGGCCCGCGAGCTGCCCGAGGAAAATGAGATTCGCGCCCACTGTCATCCGGCGATACAAGCCGCGTTCCTCCGGCAGATAGCCGACTCTGCGCAGCACGCTGCGTCGCAGCGGCTCTCCGAAAATCCGCACGACGCCGGAATCGGGCGACGTGATGCCGATCATCATGCGGATGGTGCTGGTCTTGCCTGCCCCGTTGGGACCGAGCAGGCCGAAGATGTGCGCGGGTGGAATCGAGAACGAAATTCCGTCAACGGCGCGATAGCCGCTGTACGACTTTCGCACTTCGAGCAGTTCTACAGTCGGCGTCACTACTGCTAGTGCGCCCACACAAGCTGCGGGTTGGTCTCCCAGGGGTATACGTGAACCATCCAGCCGAACACTTGCGGGAAGAAGCGGCCGCCCGCGGCGTCGCAGGCTTCCTTGGTTGCGATCGAGCCGTTGGGACCGAACTTCGTCCAATCGGCCGTCTTGTAGTCGGTGCCGCGCGGCGGGATACAAAAATTGATGTGCCGATGCCATCGCGCGACGCTCAGCGGCACTCGCTCGTTCAGCTGATCCAGGGTGGCGCCCTTGCGATCGGTGTACATCGCGCCGATCAGCTTGTAGCCGCCGTCCGGCGTGCGCTCGTAAAGCAACGAAGTCGGTTCGTTGGGATCGAACGTAAACGCAGCTTTGAGGCCGTTCCAGTTCCTGCGTGAAATGCACGACCTGCTGTTGCTTGAACTCAGGATGGAACGGCTTGAACCCGTCAGCCTCGGCGACGTGATAGTCCTTGTACTTCGCGAGCGCATGCTGAAGATCGGTCACCAGCACCGCGGCGCGCGCCCGGTCGGCGTCGTTGGCGGGCCGCAGGTCCGTGTACGCCATGTGCAGCGACATATTCTTCATCGCGCCGTTGCCCATGTGCATGTCGTGATCCATCGCCTCGTCCGACATCTGCGCCATGTCGTGCCCGCTCATGTCCATGCCCTTCATGTCCTGGGCGAAAGCGGGCGTCGACGCGGCGAGCGTTACCGCGAGCAGTAGTCGCGACGATTGTCACAGCCGAGAATTCGACGAACATTACCTGTTTTCTCCGCGCTAAAGTCTATCCTCCAACACGATTGCAGCCAACGATTGAAAAATCGCACCGGATCGAAAAAAAGAGATTGGAATCCGCACGCATCGCGCGCGTGGCAAACCTCCCGAATTGTTCCCTTCGTAACTAGCGTCGAATGGTGCAAATCGCGAGATTAGATAAGACTGATCAACTCAGGTACAGGAGAAAAAATGAAAACGAAAACTTTAGCGATCGTTGCGATTCTGATCTGCTCGTTCCTGACAGCCCCCAATTTGGTCCGAGCCGACGAGAACGAATGGTATCAAGGACAGCAGGGCCAGTGGGTCCGTCACGGCCAAAAATGGCGTTGGCAAAGCACCCACGGCGACGAGTGGTATCAGGGCCGGCAGGGACATTGGTATCGGGATCGCAACGGCTGGCACTGGATTGGCAATGACGGCGACGACTATCGGCAGGGACCCCACGGCGCGTGGAATTGGTCCGGCGGCGGTCACCACAACAACTACTGAGCGATCGCCCTCAACGGAGAGTTCGCGCTGAGACGCTAGCCCCAATGGGCTAGCGTCTTGTATGTTGTCCGGGGAGAATCGCGATGAAAACCTGGACGCATATATCGGTGAATCCGATTGCCGGAGCCTTGGGCGCCGAGGTTGGCGGAGTTCATCTCGGTGAGCTCGGTGATGGAGCGCTTGACGAAGTGCGCGCCGCGTTCGTCGAGCACCAGGTGCTGTTCTTTCGCGATCAGGAGATCACTCGCGACCAGCACAAGACGTTCGGGCGTCGCTTCGGCACGCTCCAGATTCATCCCTACCTGCAGCCGCTCAAGGACGAAGGGCATCCCGAGTTCGTCGTGCTGCAAAGCGACGAACAACATCCGTATCTCGCGGAAGCCTGGCACAGCGACGTGACTTTTATGGATGAGCCGCCGCTTGGCTCGGTGCTGAAATGCGTCGTCGCGCCGGAGTTCGGCGGCGACACGATGTGGGCGAGCATGTACGCCGCTTACGAAGCGCTATCCGACAAGATGCAGCGGATGCTGTCGGATCTCGTCGCGATTCACGACACCACGCGCACCTTCTCGCGCACCGGCTACAAGACCGACCATCTCGGTGGCACCCCGTCGCCGAAAATCCTGTCGGCCGAGCATCCGGTGGTCCGCACTCATCCGGAGAGCGGCCGCAAAGGGTTGTTCGTCAATACGACGTTCACCGCGTCGATCAAAGGAATGAAGCCGGCCGAAAGCGTGGCGCTGCTGAATTTTCTTTACCGGCATATCGAGACGCCGGATTTCAGTTGCCGCTTCCGATGGCGTCCGAACTCAGTCGCGATGTGGGATAACCGATGCACGCAGCATCGAGTGGTCGCGGATAACCGCAGAGCCAATCGCCGAATGGAACGAATAACAATCAACGGCGACAAACCCTTCTAGATTCCGGGCGAGATCACGGCAACAGGACTAAGTCCATCAACCAACCTTCGCTGCGCGGCTGGCTGCGAATGCCGACTGCTCCTTCTTCCTCAGCCCAAGTATCGCCGCAACCAGGCACGCGCCTATCAGTAACGACATCCCGCCCGGACCGGCAAAGAAATACTCCCAGCTGATCGCGCTAAGTAAGATCTCCGCCACAAGGATAGTCAGGATAAGAGGCACTGCTTGCCGTGGCTCAGTCTTACTCAGACTGCCTAGCTGCCAGATCAACACAGCTAGAATCGCGAATACCACCGTGATGCACAACTCATAGCCCTGGTAGAAATCCCAGTGACTGCGATTCACTCCCGCAATCTGGAAGCGAAAGGATCGCATCGCGGCAAACACCGCTTGCTCCGCCGGGCCACGACTCGGCGAGTCCATCGCCGCGATCGTGTGAAGAACACTGCCCAGGCCTTGAAGCGCTGCACCTATCCTCAACCAGATCCATGGTTTCATGACATAACCTCATGCGGCGTTCGCTATCGAGATGAACTTCTCCAGGATCATGCCCCATCCGTCGCTGTAGCCTTGACCTTGCTTCTGCATGACCGGACCCGCCTCCCATCCGCGATGCTCTAATTCGACGCGAGTGCCATTGCCGTCCGGGGCAAATTTAACTTCAACCTCGGTCGGCGCCTCCCAACTGGGATCCTTCCACGTGAAGGTCACGAGATGCGGCGGCTTGAAGGCGGTAACCCGGCCTACTTCGAATTCCGTGCCGTCGGTGAATCGCTCGAAAAACCTGCCGCCGACGTGGCCTTCGATGAAAATGTCTTTGGCCTTCTCACGGCCGAACGAAAACCCCTCTTTCAACGGCCACCATTTGCCGATCTCTTCCGTGAAGACCCGGAACACGACTTCCGGCGATCGTTCCACTCGAATCGATTTTCGAATCGTCATCGCTGTTCCTCCACGTAGCGTTTGAACGCATTCAGTGTGCTGTCCCAGAATCGCGTCGACTTCTTCTAATGTTCTGATCAACTCCTCGACCGCGAGTCTGACCGCGCGGAGCCAACTCGTAGATTCGCTCGCGCCCTACTTTCTTCGCCCTGATGAGCCCGGCCCGCCCGAGCATCCGCGTATGCTTGCAAATCGCTGGACGGCTGATCGCAAATCCGTGCGCCAACTCGCCGGCGCGGCACGGCTTATCGGCCAGCCGTCGCAGCAACTCGCGGCGAGTCGAATCCGCCAACGCCCCAATTGTGTCGTCTATCGGCATCAAAAAATATGTAACCTAGCGGTTACACATCTGTCAAGCGCGGCCTGTAAGTCCAACTGTGCGCCTCATTCGACGGGAGCATCGAATTCAGTTAGGTTGTGGGCGCAGGGGGATCTTTATGCTCACATTCAGTTACGTCCGTCCCAGTGTATTGGTCCTGGCCGCGATGCTCATAGCGATGGGACCCGTCACATCCGATGTTGCGGTCGCAGCTGATCTTGTGAGCGCGCCTGATACCAGGAATTCCGATTCGGCCGGGACGCTCAAAATCAAACCCGACCGCCACGACTTCGGCAAAGTCATCGTCCCCCTTACGAGTTCGCCTCTGACGGTAACCGTCACCAACAACTCGAAGTCAGCTTCAATTGAATTTACGACTATCGTCGCAGCGCCACCTTTTTCGATTCAAAGCGACCAATGCTCCGGCTTTCCGCTGACCTCCGGCAATTCATGCAAGGTTGATGTTTGGTTTCATCCGACCACGACCGGAAAGGTGAAGGACAAGAAAGCGCTGACGTTCACCGATTCCGCAAAGAAGAGCCCGCAACACATCGAGCTCTCGGGACAGGGTATCGTCGGCGCAACACCGACGGCGACTGCCACTCCGACGATGACACAAACGTCTGCATTTACGCCGACCGCGACGGCAACCAAAGCTTGCTTTGGGACCTGCACACCCACGGCGACGCCGACCGCCAGCGGAACCCCTACGATAACGCCGTCCCCTAAAGCGTCGCCCTCCCCAACCGGGGTAACGCCAACCGCGACTGTAACCAAGACCCCCTCGCCCGTCCGCCACCTGCACCGTACGCGCCTCAGCGACTCCGAGTATCGCGCATCTTGTTTTGATCACGGGAGGTCAAGCCTCCGATGGCACTCCACTGAGCAGTGCGGAAATCTTCGACCCGGTCGACCAATATATTCACCCTCACGACCGTTGCGATGCATGATGCCAGGTACAGCCAGGCAGCAGCGGCGATCAACGTTAGCGGAGAAGCCGCGGTCATGGTGACAGGTGGGGTCGATCCGACCGGCGTTTCGCAATCTACCGAAACCTTCACCGGATCCACATTTGCCGCCGGCCCAAACATGGTCGACTCGCGCGAGGGCCACACGGCAACGGCGTTCGAGGACGATTCTACCAACGTGTTGATTGCGGGCGGGCAGAATGCCAGCGGCACCGTTCTCAATACAGCCGAGATCGCAAATGGCGCGTCTACTTCCGCGACCAGTCCAATGAACACGGCTCGTGTGAACTCTGCTACCGTGCTGCTGGCAGTGCCGCTCTCAAGCACGTGCCCGGCAGGCGCAGTGATCACGGGCGGCTCGGACGGGGTTACCCCGCTGCAAACTGCGGAATTGTTCGACCCAGGCAACAAGACCTTTACTCTGACCGATGATGCTTCGCTCGGCGGCAGTCAGATGAACGCAGCGCGCGCGTTCCATACCGCGACGCTGCTGCGCAACTCCGGCGCCCTCAAGTTCCTGGTGGCGGGCGGCGAAGGCGTCGCCGGGGTGGCACAAGCGAGCGCAGAGATCTTCGACGTGGGCACAAAAAAATTCACGCTGACGACGGCGCTCGGCGGAACCGACATGACCGTCGCGCGCCAGAAGCATACGGCCACAGCTATTGGGCAGACGACGGTCTTGATTGCGGGAGGAATTGATAGTTCCAGCAACGCCCTATCGTCCGCAGAGGTCTTCGATCTCTCGACGAATACATTCACGGCGGTCGGCTCGATGCATACCGCGAGATTCAATCATGCGGCCGCATTACTTCCGAGCGGCAAGGTGCTGATCACCGGCGGCGAAGATGGAAGCGGAAATACTCTCAATACCGCCGAGATCTTCGATCCATTGACGAACACATTCACCTTGACTACCGACGCCTCGCTCGGCGGCAATAACATGAACGTCGCGCGGAAACTGCACACGGCAATCGCATACTAGCGGCGAAGCAGCGCGCCAGCTTTTGTGGGAAGTAAGAAGGTCATCGTAGTCGGCGCTGGGATGGCCGGACTCGCAGCCGCTTATCGGCTCCGCAATGCCGGCGCTGACGTGACAGTGCTCGAATCGAGCGATCACGTCGGCGGCAGACTCGGTACCGACTCGCGCGACGGCTATATGATCGAGCGCGGCGCGCAGCTCATCACCAGCACTTATCGCAACGCGCTTGGCCTGGTGAAGGAGTTGGGCCTCGAAGCGGATCTGAAGCCGACCAGCCCGTGGATGGCGATCGTCAAGGACGGACGCCCGCGCCGGATGCCGTCGGGCGCGATGTTTCCTCTTTATGCGCTCACCACCGGACTGGTCAGCATCCCCGACCTCGCGCGCTTCATCTGGCATACGACGAAACTGAAATGGCCGCCCGTCGACAACTACGCGGCGTGGGCTGAATACGACGATGAAGACACGGCGCGATGGTGCGCGCCGCGAATGGGCCGCGCCACCGACTATCTGGTCGAGCCGCTGGTCGCGGGCGGACTTCTCTGCGAGATGGAAGAAACGTCGCGCGCCGCGACGCTGGCGACGCTCGCGCTCACCGACAACGGCCGCAGCAAGGAGATGACGCTGAGCCGCGGGCTGGGCTCGTTTCCCGACGCGCTCGCGGCGAAGGTCAACGTCAAGCTCGAGTCGCCGGTGCAATCGATCGAGATTCGCGACGACGGCGCCGTCGTGCAGCTATCGGGCGAGCAGATGCGCGCTGATCATGTCGTGCTCGCGGCGACCGCTCCAATTGCATCGCAGCTGTATCGCGGCGGCGACGAAGTCGAACGCAGGCTGATGGCGACCGAGTACGCACCGACGGTCAAGATTGGTCTCGCCACCAGCCGTCATTGGCGCGATGAACCGGCGTTGAAGGACGTGTGGGGTTTTTTGATCCCGCGCCCCGACCGCCAACTCATCGCGTCGGCCACTCTCGAATCGGCCAAAGATATTTCGCGCGTGCCGGACGGCGAGATGCTCAACCTGTTCGTCAAGCCCGAAGCGGCGGGCGCGATGATGGATCTGTCGGACGACGAGATCGTCGCCAAGGTGCTGCCGGATATCGAGCGATTCTTTCCCGGCGCGACCGCAACGAAACGCTTCGCACAAATCGTGCGATGGCCGAATGCGTTGCCCAAATCTCCAGTAGGACGCAGCGCCGACCTCGCCGAGTACAGGAAGTCGCGCCCGTCGTCGCAGCGCGTGCTACTCGCCGGCGACTACATGGGACTCCCGCATTTCGAGTCAGCAATCGAAACAGGACAATGGTGCGCCGACGCGATCCTCGGCGCGAAGTAGAAACAGAATTGCCTCTCCCCCCGTGGGGAGAGGCCGACGCGCGTCCGCGCGCGGCGGGTGGGGGACCAAAATTTTCCGAGATTCCAGAAAATGCGCGGCGCGCAGACAACCGCGCCGCACAAAATGTCCCTCACCCTAACCCTCTCCCCACGTTGGAAGAGGGAATCAGAACGAGCTCAGAACCAAAACCTACATATTGTCGACGATCGCTTTCCCGAACTCCGAGCACTTCAGCAGTTTCGCGCCGGTCATCAGCCGCTCGAAATCGTAGGTCACTTCTTTCTTGCTGATCGTCTTATCGAGCCCGCGGATGATTCCATCAGCAACTTCCTGCCATCCCATGTGCTCGAACATCAGCACGCCCGACAGGATTACCGAGCCCGGATTCACCTTGTCCTGATTTGCGTACTTCGGCGCGGTGCCATGCGTCGCTTCGAAGATCGCGTGACCCGTCAGGTAGTTGATGTTGGCTCCAGGAGCGATTCCGATGCCGCCGACCTGTGCCGCGAGCGCATCCGACAAATAATCGCCGTTGAGATTCATCGTCGCGACGACGTCGAATTCGTCGGGCCGCGTCAGCACTTGCTGCAGCGTGATATCCGCGATCGCATCCTTGACCAGCAACTCACCGGCGGGCGGCTTGCCGTTGCAATCGTCCCATCCCACCGCCTTGCCCTTGTACTCGCGGCGGACGAGTTCGTAGCCCCAATCGCGGAACGCGCCCTCCGTGTATTTCATAATGTTGCCCTTGTGCACGAACGTCACGCTCTTGCGCTTGTGCTTAATCGCGTAGTCCAGCGCAGCGCGAATCAGCCGTTCGCTGCCCTCACGCGAGACCGGCTTGATGCCGATGCCCGACGTATTGGGGAAGCGGATTTTCTTGACGCCCATCTCGTCCTGCAAAAATTTGATGAGCTTCTTCGCTTCAGGCGATTCCGCCGGCCATTCGATTCCCGCGTAGATGTCCTCGGTGTTCTCGCGAAAGATCACGACGTCGAGCTTCTCGGGATGCTTGACGGGGCTCGGCACGCCGGCGAAGTAGCGCACCGGCCGCAGGCATACGTAGAGATCGAGCATCTGGCGCAGCGCGACGTTGAGCGATCGGATGCCGCCGCCAATCGGCGTCGTCAGCGGTCCCTTGATGCCGACCAGGAACTCGCGGAACGCCTCGACGGTCTCGTCGGGCAGCCAGTTCTTCCACTGGTTGAACGGCTTCTCGCCCGCGAATACTTCCATCCAGGCGATCTGCCGCTTGCCGCCGTAAATTTTCTTGACCGCGTTGTCGAACACGTACTGCGACGCCTTCCAGATGTCAGGCCCGGTGCCGTCGCCTTCGATAAACGGAATGATCGGGCGGTCGGGAACTTTCAGAGTGTGATTGGCGCCAAGAGTAATCTTTTCGCCGTTGCTGGGAACCTTGATGTGCTCGTATGCCATCGGAGTCGCAATTCGCCTCGTGTTTTAATGATAGAGCGCAGACGCAACGCGCGTGACGTCCCGCAGCGCTCACAGTATCCGGCTATCATATAGCAAAGGATTGTTGATGCCAGTATCGAAGATCGGCGTTACCAGCTCTCGATCTTCAGACCGCTGACCCGACGGAACTCAGACAGATTGCGCGTAACGAGGATCGCCCGCTCGTGGAGCGCGTGCGCAGCGATCAACAGATCCATCGCGCCGATTGAGCGGCCCGCCGCCTCCAGTCGCGCCCTGATCTCGCCGTAGGCTGTCGCCGCCTCACCCGGCCAATCGAGGACCGTGATGTACGCCAGTAAAGCTAGGACGGCGTTTCTAGACCGTTCAGGGTTGGGGGATTTCGAAACTCCGGTCCAGAGTTCCGCCGCGACAATCGACGACACCGCAACATCTTCGCGATCTGTGCGCTCGAGCCGAGACCGAATCGCCGGACGCTCGCGCATCACGTCGATGCAGATGTCGCTGTCAAGCATCAGACGCGACATTAGAGCGGCTCGACTTTCTCGGGACGTTTATCGCGCAGCCGTTTAGGGAAGCCGGCGGGTAGCGGTGGAGCGCTGGCGAAGTACTCTTTCCAGGAACGCGGGCGCGGTGTCAGGATCACGCTGTCTCCGCGGCGCTCGATGAGAACCTCATCGGTTTCGAACCTGAACTGTTTCGGAATCCGTACCGCCTGACTGCGGCCGGTCCTGAAGACCTTTGCGGTTTCACGCTTCATAGAATTGATATATACCACAAGTGTATATCACGGTAAACCGCCACCATCCGCCGTTAACGCAACTTTCGCGATCGCGCTATACTCGCGCCGATCAATCACGCGGAGCAGCCCGATGGATTTTACTTACACGCCTGAACAGGAAAAATTTCGCGCCGAGATTGCCGGATGGCTCGAGAAAAACTCCGCGGAAACGCTTCGGGCGCAAGGGCGAAGGGCTCGGCGGCTCGACTGCCAGCCTGCTCGACGTGCGCGACGACGGCCGATGGACGCAACTCCTCGACTACCATCGACGGCTCTACAAGGCCGGTTACGTCGCGCTGCACTGGCCCAAGGAATGGGGCGGCGGCGGCGCGAGCATGATCGATCAGGCTATCTACCAGGACGAAGTGCTGCGGCTCGGGCTGCCGCTCTACGGCGCCAATCAGCTCGCGATCGATCGAATCGGCCCGACCATCATGCATCTCGGCACCGATCAGCAGAAGAAACGCTACCTGCTCAAGATGCTCACCGGCGAGGAAATCTGGTGCCAGGGTTATTCCGAACCCGGCGCCGGCTCCGATCTCGCGGGCCTGCAGACCCGCGCGGTGCTCGACGGCGACACCTTCGTAATCAACGGGCAGAAAGTGTGGACCAGTCTGGCGCATCGCGCGGACTGGCAGGTGCTGCTGGTGCGCACCGATCCCGCGGCGCCGAAGCACAAGGGGATTTCGTACCTGCTCGTCGATATGCATAGCCCCGGAATCACGGTGCGTCCGCTCGTTCAGATCACCGGCGACGCCGGATTCAACGAAGTCTTTTACGACAACGTTCGTGTGCCCAAGGAAAACCTGGTCGGCGATCTCAACGCGGGATGGCAGGTGTCGATCGCGACGCTGATGTACGAGCGCGTTTCCGGCGGCACGCGGCATCCGGTGGAACGCACGATTGGCGAGCTGCTCGACCTCGCGAAGAAAGTTGATTTCCAGGGCGGCCCCGCGTGGAAGCATCCGTACGTGCGCCAGAAGCTCGCGCAGTTCGCAGTCGAGGCGCGATGTTTGCGACTATCGCGCTACCGCTCGCTGTCGGCGCAGCTCAAGGGCAAGGTGCCGGGCGCGGAGAGTTCATTCGGCAAGCTGTTCGCCACCGAGCTGAACCTGCGAGTCGCGATGTTCGCCGACGAGATGCTCGGTGCGTTCGCCAACGTCGAAGGCGGCAGCCTCGGCGCAGTCGAAGGCGGCCGCTGGATGCATCGCACGCTCGCGGCGCGCGGACTGACGATCGCGGCAGGCTCGAGCGAGATTCAACACAACATCATCGGCGAGCGAGTCCTCAAGCTGCCGAAGGGTTAGCGCGCGGAGTCGAGCAGCTTCTGCAGATTGCTCGTATCGCCCCGCTCGCTCGCCGTCTCGCCGGCGCGATCGTAGAGCACCTTGCCGTTGCTATCGATCACCGCGATGGTCGGGATGTAGCCGTGATAGTAGCGGTCGATCAAGGGTTGCTGCGCGACTGACGGACTTCGCAAATCGACGACGACGAAGCGAATCTTGTCCTTGTATTGCGGATAGACCTGCACCAGGCGCTCCGCCTCGCGCGCGGTGTTCCAACAGTTCGCGGTGCCGAAGAAGATCACGGTCGCATGGTCTGCGGCAATCGAACCGTCGGAAAGATTCTTGCCCTCGATGGGAAAGTTGGAACTCGAGTCGTCCGAAAATGAAAGATCAGGCGCCAGCTTCAAGTCGGTGGCTGGTGGGCCGGGAATTTCTGCCGCGAACGCGATCGCAAAAATCAGAGTGACGACGATCGAAACGGAAACTGCGAGTGCCTTGAAATTTGGTTTCATATCACAATAACCGATTCGCGGGGTTATATGTTTCCAGCGGGGCGAACCTGCGCACCCATTTTAGATGCATGATTCGGGCAAAGGTAACAGTATGAATAACTCGTCGTACGGGCCGATGGTGACGGCGCGGAAATCGTTTACTCGATTGTCGATTCGGCGCTCGGCCGTCTGATTGTGGCCGGCACGCGGCGCGGGATCTGCTTCGCCGCGATGGGCGAAGCAGATCAGACGCTGGTCGCCGAGCTGCGCGGCGACTATCCGCGCGCGACGATTCGGGTCGCCGACCCGAATCGCTCGCGATCACTCGCGCATCGGCCAATGGGCCGACGCGCTCGCCGATTACATCGCCGGCCGCGCGAAGATGCCGGCGCCGCCGATGGATATCCGCGGTACTCCTTTTCAATTCGCGGTATGGGACCAGCTCCGCGCGATTCCCGCGGGCGAGACGCGCTCCTACTCCGAAATCGCGCAGCGCATCGGACGGCCGCGCGCAATCCGCGCCGTCGGCACCGCCAACGGCGCGAATCCAGTGTCGATTATCATCCCATGTCATCGCGCAATTCGCGCGTCGGGACATCTCGGCGGCTATCGATGGGGATTGGAGCGCAAGCGCAAGTTGCTGGAAATGGAACGCAGCGGTACGCCGCTGCACCTGAGTTAGGACATACCCTGAATTGGGGACGCCCAGCGGGAGAATACCTTGTTCGAGATTGTTTCGAGCGGCGGAAGGAACTCTTCCGCTTGCGCGATCATTCGATCGGCCGGAATATTTTCGCGAACCAATTCTTTTGCGAACGCGCCCGCCATCGCGGCGACGCCGTCTTGCGTCACCTCGAAATGAAACTGGAAGCCGTAGGTCTTGTCGCCGTGGCGGAACGCCTGGCACGGCGTTTTTTCTGATGACGCCAGCGAGACCGCGCCCGCCGGCAGATCGAAGATGTCGCCATGCCAGTGGAACGGCGTCATCGTCGTCGGCAATCCACGCATCAGACGATCGTCCTTGGCCGAATCGCTCAAGCGGATCGGATGCCATCCGATTTCCTTGCCGTTGGGATTCCGATCGACCTTCGCGCCCGAGCGCGGCCGCGAGAATCTGCGCGCCCAGGCATACGCCGAGCACCGGCAGATTCGATTTCATCGCGTCGTTGATCAGCCGCATCTCGTCGCGAAGCCACGGATAGCGATCAGTTTGATAGACGCCCATCGGCCCGCCCATCACGATGAGACCGCCCGCGCCTTTCATATTCGCCGGCACCGCCTGGCCGTCGCCGACGCGCACGTATTGCCACGCCAGCGCACTGCCTTCGAGCGCATCGGCGATCGTGCCGAGATTCTCAACCGGGTGATGCTGCAGGACGTAAATCTTCGCCATCGAAGTATCTCTCAGTGAGACAGGATAGCTTACGCGCAATTGTTGTAAAAACTGCAAAACATTTTGTGTCTGGCTGCTGGTTATTTCGACGCATTCGTGGTTTGTCGTCATAGTACCATGTACAGGATGACTACTACGATTTTCTCCGGTTTGGTTGTCCTGTCTATCACGGGTTGTTTTTCGGTCCATCGGGAGTTAGCTCCGCAAAGTATTCCGTGGTCGGCGGCCTCGGGAACTGAGAGGTTGCCGCTGAATGTCGCGGTGATCGGCGATCCCTCTCTCCGGTTCGACTATCCAAGATATTTCAAGGCGTTCGTCGAAGTGCTTAACCCGGGCCTCGCGCAGACGCTGCAGAGCGCGTTTCGTGGAAACTTTCAGAACGTGAATGTCGTCGAGGCTGAGAACGCGGCAGGCGGCGCCGATCTGTTCGTATCGCCGAAGTTGAGGATGTCCGATCCGATGAAGCTGACGGTGACCTTTGTCGATCCACGTTCGCGGCAAATCGTCGCGGAGTTTTCGTCGGAGCGTCCATGCGACGGTCATGCGCCCGGCGTCTATGCGCACATCGGAACCGACCTGATTCTGTTCGCGGCGGTGGTGGTTTTCCCGCCGGCCGATGGCCTGATCACGCATGAAATCGACAAGCACAACGCCGATCGTTTTAACGCCGCGTTTGCGCCGGCGATCGCGCGAATGGCTGCCGATCTCGCATACCAGGCGTCGAAGGATCCACATCTACAGTCGTTCGCAGCGCCGCGCCTTCAGTCCGTCAGCGCTACAACCGTTAACACCCTCTAAAGAGTCTTTTGTTCAGAGCAGAGTGCCGCGGCGGATGCGGCCGAGATGCGTGTAGGCGCGCTGCGTGGCGACGCGGCCGCGCGACGTGCGCGCCAGAAATCCCTCCTGCAGCAGGTAGGGTTCGTAAACTTCCTCGATAGTGTCGGACTCCTCGCCGACCGCGGCGGCAAGGCTCTCGACTCCGACCGGTCCGCCGTCGAACTTGTCGATGATCGCGCCGAGAATCGCGCGGTCCATCTTGTCGAAGCCCGCCGTGTCGATTTCGAGCAGATCCAGAGCAGCCAGCGCGATGTCGCGTGTCACCACCGGCGCTTCATTAACCTGCGCGAAGTCGCGCACGCGGCGCAGCAGCCGGTTGGCGATTCGCGGCGTCCCGCGCGATCGCGATGCGAGCTCGTGCGCGCCAGCCTCGTCGATCGCGACATTCAACAAAGCGGCGGAGCGGCGGACGATCTCGCCCAGTTCATCGTGATTGTAAAAGTCGAGATGGAAATGCTGGCCGAACCGGTCGCGCAGCGGCGAGCTCAGCAGGCCCGACCGCGTGGTCGCGCCGACCAGCGTGAACGGATTGACCGAGAGCTTCATCGTCCGCGCGCCCATCCCCTCGCCCACCACGATGTGAAACTCGAAGTCCTCCATCGCGGAGTACAGGCGCTCCTCGACGACGCGCTGCAGCCGATGAATCTCGTCGATGAACAGCACGTCATGCTCTTCGAGATTATTGACGATCGCGGCGAGGTCGGCGGCGCGCTCGATCGCCGGACCCGAGGTGACGTGGACGTTGACCCCGAGCTCGCGCGCGATGATGTGCGCGAGCGAGGTCTTGCCGAGGCCGGGCGGTCCCGCGAACAGCACGTGATCGAGCACCTCGGCGCGTCCGCGGGCGGCCTCGATCGACATGCCGAGAATCTTCTTGGTGCGCTCCTGGCCGATGAACTCCGCGATGGCGCGCGGGCGCAGCGCGAGATCGATGCGCCGATCGTCTTCGTGGCCGACGCGCGCGGTGAGGCGTCCTTCCGCGGGCGGCCGCCGCGCCGGCATTTTCGATTGGCTTACTTTTCGCCAAGCAGCACCGCCAACGACTTGCGAATTATTACTTCAGGATTCTGCGCGGCGCCGGAGTCCGCCGCGATGACCGCGTCGACTGTACGTTTCGCTTCAATCGGCTTCATCCCGAGGTTCACCAGCGCGGAAATTGCTTCGTCCGCCGGACCAGCCGGTCGTGTATTGGTGTCGGCCACGGGCGGAGATGGCCGTTCGAGGTGCTCGTCGACGGCGCCGCCATCTTCAAGTCGGCGACTTTGTCGCGCAGTTCGCGCACGACGCGCTCCGCGACCTTCGGACCGACTCCGGGCACCGCGTCGATTCGCTCGACATCGCCCTTCCCTATCGCCGCGACGAGTTCTTCGGGTGCGAGCACCGACAGGATCGCGAGCGCGAGCTTCGGACCGACGTGCTGCACGCTCATCAGCAAGTCGAAGGCGCGCTTCTCGGTCGCGCTGGAGAATCCGTAGAGCAGGAGCGCGTCCTCGCGGACGACTTGACGGATCATCAGCGCGACCCGCTCGCCCAGTTGCGGTAATCGGTAGTAGGTGCTCAGCGGAATCAGCACTTCGTAGCCGACGCCGCCAGTCTCGACGACGATACGTCCCGCGTCGCGCACAGCAAGCGCGCCTGACAGTGTCGCAATCATTGCGGCACCATCCGCGGCTTGCTGCGGCGCGGCGCTGGCGGACGAATGCGCTCGATCGACTCGACCAGGTTCGGCATGCGGCCGCGGCCAAGATGGCACAGCGCGATCGCGAGCGCGTCTGCCGCGTCGTCGGCGAGCTCGATCGCCGGGTCGAGCTTGAGCAGTTTGCGCACCATGTATTTCACCTGCGCTTTGTCGGCATGTCCATGGCCGGCGACGCAGAGCTTAACTTCGTTGGGCGGATATTCGAACATCGCGAGACCGCGCTCGGCCGCCGCGAGCATCGCCATCGCGCGCGCCTCGCCGAGGCGAAACGCACTCTGCACGTTGGTCGCGACGAAGTGGCGTTCGAGACTCAGCGCTGTGGGAGAGAACTCGTCGATGATGGCGAGAAGATTTTCATGGATGCGATGCAAGCGCATCGGGCCCGGCGCCAGCGACGCGCATCGAATCGTGCCGGCGGTCACGTAGCGCAGTGCCCGGCCCTTCGACCACGCCGTAACCGCATACCGCACTCCCGGGATCCACCCCGAGTATCCGCATACCCCACCTCCGCGGCAGCGCCCGCGCGCCGTCAGGCCGCCGAAAACTGCGCCATCTCTTCGTCGCTGATGTCGAAATTTGCGGCGACGTTCTGCACGTCGTCGTGATCTTCGAGTTCTTCCATCAGCTTGAGCACCTGCTCGGCCGCGTGGCCGGAAACCGCAACTGTATTTTCAGGAATCCGCGATTGTTCCGAATGCGCGATCGCGAGCCCGGCTTTCTCGAGCGCGTCGCGCACCGCGTTCAGCTTGTCGGGCGACGTCAG
The DNA here is from genome assembly GCA_963814715.1 of uncultured delta proteobacterium. Lineage (GTDB taxonomy): Bacteria > Desulfobacterota > Binatia > Binatales > Binataceae > Binatus. The sequence goes on along the minus strand of CAWFDW010000002.1, from coordinate 486,481 downwards.
GACCTGGAAAGTGTCGCCGTCGCTGGTGACGTCGTCGGCGCCCGCGTCGAGCGCGAGTTCGAGCAGCTTGTCCTCGTCGATGGCGGATTTTTCAATTCCAATCACGCCGCGCTTTTTGAACATCCAGCCGACGCATCCGACTTCGCCGAGGTTCCCGCCATGCCGCGAGAAGACGAAGCGCAACTCCGCGACGGTGCGATTGCGATTGTCCGACAGCACGTCGACCATGATCGCGACGCCGCCGGGACCGTAGCCTTCGTAGGTGATTTCCTCGAGCGACGCGCCCGCGATTTCGCCGGTGCCCTTCTTGATCGCGCGATCGATGTTGTCGTTGGGCATCGATTGTTTCTTCGCGACGGTCACCGCGGTGCGCAGCCGCGGATTGGAATTGATGTCACCGCCGCCGAGCCGCGCCGCGATAGTGATTTCCTTGATCATCTTGGTGAAGACGCGGCCCCGCTTCGAATCGGTGATCGCCTTCTTGTGCTTGATCGAACTCCATTTCGAATGACCCGACATGGCAAATACCTTCCGCGGGGCCACCTCGGCGGGCGGATCCCGAACGCAGCCGAGATTATCATAAAGTTTCGTCAAAGGGGGAACGGCGTGGGGGCTATAGCGGCGCCACCGGCGAATGTGAAAAGTTGCGTTCACCGCGGTCTGCGCGCCGCAAAGGAATTGGTGTGCGTATTCGAACTGTACTGAAAGCTTTGGCATGGACGGCGGCTGTTGTTCTGATAGCCCTGTTTGCCCTGATCGTCTGGCAGATTTTTCCCGGGACGCCCGGTGCCGCGAAGAGCCTCAAGTTCGACGGATTTGTGATCCTTCCCAAGGACCGACGCGCCGGCATCCTGACGGTGCTGGACTACCTCACTCTCAACGGCAACGATCTCTTCGTCACCAATGTGAGCACCGGCACCGTTTACAAGATCCCATTACATGCCGACGGATTGCCCGCGACGACCGACGTGTCGATGTTCGAGCTGGAGCCGGCGGCTCACGGTGTCGTCATCGATCCGATCAGCGGCATGGCGTATGTCACCCGCAGCGAGGCGAACACCGTCGATATCTTCGACCCGTCGACGATGCGTCTCGTGACGCGCATCCCGGTTGCCGACGACCCCGATGGCATCTTCTACATTTCGGCGAATCGCACCATCTACGCTGCAAGCGGCGATGGCAAAGACCGCGACCCTGATCGATCCTGCGACGCGGACTGTGTCGGCTACGATTCCCCTCGACGGAAAAGCCGAGTTTGGCGTTTTCGATACGCAAACGAATCTCTTCTATCAAAATCTCGAAGACACCAGTTCGATCGCCGCCGTGGATCTGAGCAAGCACGTCGTCACGACGCGCTGGCCGCTGGATGATTGCGTGCATCCAACCGGGATGGCTATCGATGCACGAGCGCGCCAGCTCTTCATTGGATGTTCCGGCAACTCGAAGCTCGCCGTTTTCGACATGGAGAACCATCGCGTCGTCACCACCGTTCCTGTTGGTGGTGGTCCCGATTCGGTGGCCTATGACGCGGGGCTCCATCGGATTTACGTCACCGGTCGCGCTGGAGATTTGTGCGTGATCGATCGCGATAGCAAGGGCGCGCTAACGACGCTCGATAAGATCCCACTGCATTACGGCGCGCATACGCTCGCCGTCGATCCAGTATCGCACCGGCTGTATGTCGCCTATGCAAGTCTCGTCATCGCGCCGCGCATTGCAGTTTTCGCGCCGCTCACCCCGTAGCCGCTTTGCCTCAACTCCCGCTCCTTCTGTTATCATGCTGTCGCGAGCGTTCGAAAAAGTGGGTCTAGAAATAGCGTGAAACGTTCGATACCAAGCCTGGTTGCTGCGCTGTTCGCGGTTGGATGCCTCTTGCCACCCGTCACGCAGCCGCCGCCTGATGCACAGCAGGAAGTCGTGATTCCGCTGCCGTACGATCTTGCGTGGGACGCGGTGAACGCGGTCGTCAAAGAAAATTCGTACCACGTGCAGGCGCAGGACATGACCAACGGGATAATCGAAGTAGTGGGTCCGCGCTTCACGTTGCATGACGCCGATTGCGGAAAGGTAAAGAGCGTGGCGGGCGCTTACATCGCTGAGCCCGAACAGAACTCCTCGTCGGTGTACAACTTCCTGGTGAGACCGCGCGGCCCGGAGGCGACCATCGTCGAGGTGCGCGCTACATTTAATTCGTCGGTCAGCGTCCCGCTTCATCCGGCCACCGATGTCGATTGCGTATCGCACGGAATCCAGGAATCGAATCTGCTGCGACAGGTGCTGGCCCAGGCCCGGAAGACGCATCGTCCCGAATACGCACAGCCGAGCGCCGCGCCGCAGAATGCGGCAGCGGCGGCGAACACTCAATCGTCGGTGCCGGCTCAGCAGACCCCCATCGTCGATCGACCGGCCAGCCGAGTCGCCCGAGCAACCGGATACGTCGACTTCGGTGCACGGATTTTCGCTGGGCGGGAATTTCAAACTACCGGCGCCCCCGTCGCAGTAAACCAGCAATCCTTCGGGCTTGACATTTTTTTCGTCCGGGATGAAACCGGGGCCATCACCTCTTGCGCTGCGCTTCGGAGGCCATGCCATGAAAGGTCGCGTCGCGTTCATCCCCACCGCACACAAAATTGAGTTCCACGAGTACGACGTTCCCGCGCCTGCGGCCGGCGGGCTAATCGCGTCCGTCACACAGACCAACGTATGCGGCTCCGAAGTGCATATGTGGAAGGGAGAGTTCGGGCGGCGCGGCGTGATGCCGGGGCATGAGATGTCTGGGCGCATCGAAGCGCTCGGCGCAGGAGTGAAAACGGATTGGGCGGGCGTGCCGGTCAAGGAAGGCGATCGAATCGCGCCGGTTTACTACACGGTGTGCAATCGATGCGTCAACTGCGTCAGCGGGAATCATGCGGCGTGCACCGCGAAGGTCGTCGGCGCGCGGCATCCCGATGAACCGCCGCATTTCACGGCGACCTTCGCGACTCACTACGTCGTAAAGCCCGATCAGCATTTCTATCGGATTCCCGATAACGTGCCCGACCTGGTCGCGTCGTCGGCCAATTGCGCGATGTCGCAAGTGTTCTGGAGTCTCGATCGCGCGCGGCTTCACTTCGGCGAAACGTTGGTGGTGCTAGGCGCGGGAGGACTCGGGCTGCATGCGATGGCGATCGCGAAGGCGCGCGGCGCCCGCGTGATCGCAGTTGACGGCGTGGATTTGCGCCTGCGCGAGGCGCGCCGATTCGGCGCCGACGAGACTGTCGATATGCGCGAATACGCTGACGCCGAGGCTCGCGACAAACGCGTGCGCGAACTATGCAACGGATGGCCCGACGTGGTGCTCGAAGTAGCCGGCGTCCCCGAGGCCTTCAGCGAAGCCCTCCGAATGGTGCGCGTAGGCGGCCGCGTAATCGAAGTCGGCAACATCTCATCAGGCCTGACAGTCCAACTCCCCCCATCAATGATCACATTCAAATCCCTGGAAATAATCGGCGTAGCAACCTACCCGCCGCACTACCTAAAGAAGTCGCTAGACTTCCTCGCAGCAAACATCGACCGCCTCCCCTATCGAGAAATGTGCGACGCAACCTTCCCGCTATCGCACGCAGCAGAAGCGCTCGACAAGAGTGAACGCCGAGAAGTCACGCGCGCGGGATTGCTTCCCGAGCGAGACTAGATTGGGAATGGCGATCTTCCGTCTTATTGGCTTCACGAAGCTTGCCCTCATAGTGAACCGACGCATACGGCTCTGGCCGATGGTTATTCAGCTTCTGGATCTAGTCTATCCATTTGCAATCAATTGATGAGCATATGATAGATGCATTTTAGGAATAATTGGCTCTCCTTGGAGGAAGCGGCGACATACGTCGGCGCGGGAAGAACAGTGCTTGACGCACTCGCACGTAACGCCAGCAATCCTTCTAATAAAGTTGGCGAAGAAGTGGACCTTTGAAAGAACGCAACTCGATCTCTGGCTTAGAAGCACGAAGCCGATCGAGGCTTTCTTACAGATCTCGATTTCAAGATTGAGGCAAACGCGTCCCTTCGCGAACCAGCGCGACGGATATGTGCGCACGCTCGAATTCTTCCGTGCTCGTAAGAACAAGCCAATTCTTCAGATACCGGTCGGATGCGGCAAGACCGGGCTCGCCTCGCTGCTCCCATTAGGAATAGCGAAAGGACGTGTGCTGGTTATAGCTCCGAACGTCACGATCAAGGACGGCCTCTACGAAGCATGGACATTACAAATCGTCCAAAGTGCTTCTGGCGCAAGGCGGCCGTTATCGACGATGTGCAGATGATCTCCGGCCCGCTGGCTCGCACAGTTGACACGCGCGAGCGTGACAGTCGCCACGAAGCTGCCACATCGTCATCACAAGCATTCAACGAACTCGCGACAACCATCGAAAAATGGCTGCTTCAATTCCCGAATGATTTCTTCGCTATGATCAGCATTGATGAGGCACATCACAGTGCTGCGACAGTTTGAAGAAGGTACTTGAGCGGTTCCCTAACGCCAAGGTCATCCACATGACCGCAACACCATTTCGAAGCGACAGGCAGGAGATAGATGGCGAACTCGTCTATCGGTATCCATTTCGTAGTGCGACTCTTAAGGGTTATATAAAACGCCTGAAAGCGAGCTATGTCGCGCCGTCCGAAATTGAGCTCGCTTTTACCGATGATCGTGGCCGGAAGTATTCCCTCGAAGAAGTTTTCAAACTGAAAGAAGAGGATTGGTTCAGCCGAGGCGTGGCGCTGGCACCTCTTTGTAACAAACACATCGTTAACGCGAGCTTAGAAAAGCTCGAAGAGTTGCGCCAGACCGGAACGCAGCATCAGCTTATCGCCGTAGCCTGTTCAATCAACCATGCGCGCGATATCCGCTCACTCTATTCAGAGCGAGGCTATTCCGCCGACATCCTGCACAGCAAACAAACGGCTGATGAGCAAAAGAATGTGCTTGCCGCGCTAAGGAATGGAACGCTTGATTGTATCATTCAGGTACAGATGCTTGGAGAAGGATTCGATCATCCGCACCTGAGTGTCGCGGCAATCTTCCGACCATTTCGTTCGCTTTCACCCTATATTCAATTTGTCGGGCGCATCATGCGCGTTGTGGTCCAAAACGATCCTACACACCCCGACAACCTCGGTCATGTAGTCACCCACCTAGGAATGAATCTCGACCAGCGTCTTAAGGAGTTTAAACAGTTCGAAAAGGACGATGAATCATTTTGGGAAAAAGTTATCGGCGGAGAAGAGCCGGAAACGCCTGCTGACGTTCGTGCTGGCAACGCTCGTCTATCCGCCAGCGAAACCTCTGTAGTCGTCAACGGTGAGGTCGTCGATAGCCTGTGGGAGGAAGACTTCACGTCTATTGAAGACCAGCAAATTGTCGATGACCTACGGGAGCGAATGAAGTTACTTGGCCTCGATCCCAGCCAAGCCGAAGAGATCGTCAAGAAATCAAAGCCAGGAGCGATGGTAGTGCGACCAGCCCCCGAGAGTTTTTCAATCAACCCTCAGCGTGCGCTTGAGGAAGCTCAAAGCGCGTTGGGGAGCAAAGCCATCGCCTAGCAAACATCCTCTTAAATCACGTCGAGCTTAGATCACCGCGGAACATTCCGTACAATACACATCGCTATTGGAAGTCACTGGACGTACCAATTTTGTCGCAGCCGTTATGATGGTAACACCATGAAATAAACAAGCGACTCGGCAAGGAGCGTCTACGACTGCTCGACGGAAGAATTCAAAGCGCTTCTCGATTCCGTGGATGATGTTCTGCAAATCCTCGTGCGGCGACTGAGAAAGGCGAAAAGCGAGTATGAAAAGCGGCAAGCCTAAAGGCAAAACAGCCTTCCTTGATCGGGAGTACGCTAGGCTCTCCTAGAAAGCGTCTGGTGCAAAGGGAAAGCCGTTGCAAACGCTGCAGGTCTTCAATTTCGAAGGGTACATGAATGCCACGTGGAAATCTCACCGTTGGATGGCTAGTTTCAGCAACGACAAGCCCTACTGCGATCAATGCTTCAACGTCTATCCTCGAACAGACCAAGGCCGATTTCGCTGCCCTATTCGCCGGAACTGCTGAGGAAGCAAGACAGAACGCCGGCCGAAGGAGCGATCCTTCAACCATACGAGAAATTCCGTTCTTCAGGCCCCAGGTTCCGATACCTGACGTTAGCTTATTGTCCAGCTGGTTCAGGCGCGAACCAGGTCACTGCTCCGGTCGCATCCTTGACTACCAACCCACCGCCGTCTGCGCTTGAGAATCCTACGTCGAGGCGGTCCTGGCCGGTGGCGTCGAACGCGAGCATTCCGGCCGACGAGGCGTCGCCGTTTCCGCCGACTGCGAGTTGCGGCTGGCCCGTTGCGTCGAAGACGACTGCGCCGGCCTGCGCTCCACTGGGATTTACGCCGGCCACATACCGCGTCACGTTGTTCGCATCGTTCGCGAAGAAGCCCGAGCCGTTACTTGCATTGCCGAAACCGGCGCGCGCGATGCCGCTGCTATCCGTGACGACCGATCCCGCGCTGGTGCCGTCACCGCTGACGCCGCTAACCAGCACCGGCTTTCCTGTGCCATCGAGCGCGGTCAGACCCACTCCCGCGCCGCTGACTCCGACCGCGGCGCGAACCACTCCCCTTCCCGGCAGCGCCGCATTGCCGTCGTAACAGTGCCAGCCCTGCCGTCTCTTGCGTTCCGATCTGAGTCGTGCCCAGCGCCATCAGCCATCTGCCGAGTCCATCGACGAATACCAATCCGGCGCCGTTGCCGCTGGTGCCGAGCACCGCGACGATCTGACCGCCGCTGTTTACCAGGTTGATCCGCTGAGCGGTGATCGTTCCGGCGTCGAGCGCCGCCATCTTCTTCACCGTCTTCGCCAGCAATCGTGGAGTCGAACTCGTCGCGGCGAAAGCAAGAATCGCAACGGCGAAGATCACCTTCATCGCGCGATTGGATTTCTCGAGCCGCGCGACGCGCTCGTTCAAGGTGCAGATCTGACTGTCCATTGGAATCCCCTCCGATGTTCTCCGGGCAGTTGTCGAACGAAGAGGCCCGGAATGTTCAGGAACCAGGTACGGCTCTAAGCTGCTGGAGATTAGACCTGTTTCGCCGCCATTTTCCAACGCATACGCGAGTCTGGCCGCAGTCGTGGCGGACCATCTGCTATCTGCCGGCGCGGTCGGGGATTAGTGCTTCGGCGGGGATGATTTGCAGGTCGGACGAGTCGGGAATTTTCCAGTACAGGTGCAGGTACGATCCACCGCCGATGTTTCTCTCGCCGACTTCGATTCGATGCGGGCCTTCGGTCAGATGGATTCTGCCACTGTCGCGGACCTTGGTGGTCGGCCCGGGATCTTTAATCACCGGTGTGCTGTCGACGTGACCCATCCTGAATCGTCGACGTCGATAGTAAATTCGTAGTCTCCGGTCTTTGGCGCGATCAGCTGGCCGCGCCAGATGTCGCACGACGGAAACGGCATCGCACCCATCTCGGAAATCTGATTGAAGTCCAGTTGCCGATCGACGCGCACGATATGCGGCGCGCTACTGCCGCAATCGTCGCCGACGTAGTACCTGCCGAGCAATCCGTGCTGCCCGCTTCTGCACGAAACGGCTTGCATGACCCGCTGATTCATCGAGAGCAGGAACAGCGCCGCGATTCCGACCCCCGCCGCGATTTGCTTCAGGTGGCGCGACCCGCCGATTGCCCCACAGGCCGAGCGTTTCCGACAAATCGTACGCACCGAACATCCAGAACGCCGCGAGCGGCCACAACTGAAACGGGCCGGCGCATCCCGAAGAGCTTGCCCCAGTTGAATGCGACCGAGTCGCGGACGATCATGCCGCCGCCGAAGAAGGCGTCGCGGTTGGTGGCGAAGTCGCCGCGCATGAATTGCTGCAGCGCGAAGTCGCGCACCGGATTGTCGTACTCGTACGGGAAGTGCGGATTGGTCGAGGTCGCCATCAGCATGATCGCGGCCGAAAGCGCGCCGATCGCGCCCGAGCAGCCAGTTGAATGCCGCCGGGAGAAACGCGAGCGCGAGCACCATGAACGGAACCGACGCGACGATCTGCCGCGGACCGGTCGCAGTGCCGCCGCCCCACGATACGATCGATTCGCCATACGCGGCGTTGAACAGGATCAGCACCACGAACGAATAGACGGTGACGACAAATTCGGCGCGCCACCTCTTCACTCGCGCGAAATAGCCGACCCCGACGATCGACAGCAGCAACACCGGGTTGCAGAAAAATAGTCCGCGCTGCGGATCGAGCAGCACGTTCCATAGAATCCGCATCTTCGGATAGGTCAGGCCGACGAAGCCGACCGCCTGCTCGGGGAATTGACGATTCTCGGTCGGCGCCAGCTTGAACGCCTGGTAGCTGAAGAAGAACGGATTTCCGAACGCGCCCCAGTTGAAGGCGAGCATGATAGCGACCGTGATCGCGGCGCCGGTGGAGAACGCTGCCAGATATTTCAAGTCGCGCAGCTTGAACAGCGCGTAGATTCCGATCGCCGCGGCGACCAGGACGACCGGGTAGTCGTTGAGCACCGCCCATCCGGCGAGGAAGCCGGCGGCAAATGCGCGCAGCGACGACGGACGCGTAAAAAAAGTCGCGAGCAGATAGAACGCGGTGAAGAGGCATACCGCGGCGACCGGCTCGCCGGTGAGTTCAGTCGCGTACGGAAATGCGATCGTCCCCAGCCCGAGAATCAGCGCCACGCCGGTTGCGCGCCCGTCCGACGCGCCGACAAATCGCGCGAAGCGAAACATCACGACGCACATGCGCCGAGATCAGCAGGCCGGTCGTAAACACCGTCGTCAGATAAGTGACGAACGCCCAGTACTGCGGCTCGTGCGCCGCCTTCAGCGGCAGCAACCCGATTTGGAAGATCAGCCACTGGAACATCGCCGTGTACGACGTGCCCGGCGCTTTCACCGAGTAGATGTGGCCGTGGAACGTGATGATGTCGGCGGTGTTGAAGCCGCAGAAATCGTTGATGTAGAGCGTCCCCTTTTCGACCATCGAGCGGATCAGATCGAAGCGGCACGCGATGCTCTGGTCTGCGCCCTGGTAAAAGTAGGCGTAGGTGATGAACGGGATCGCGAAGATCGCGGCTTCGAGTTGCCGGCGGCGATCCTCAGGCGCGATCGCGCGGCTGGTGCTCGCCCCGCCCCACTTCATCGCTTCTTCGGGCGCCCCGACATCGCGGCGCGAATCGGATTGAAGATACGGAAGTCGTCGTCGCCGTAAATCCGCCAGCCGACCCATGCGATTCCTGCCAGCGCCAGGAACGTGACCACCAGCGAGATTGGCGATCCGATCGGCACCGGCGCGCCCTGCTGCCGAATCGCATTCAAGTCGTAAGTCGGCGTCGCGTTGGGCGGCGGCGCGTCAATCGCGACCAGCGTCGCGTTTCTGAAGAACGCCTTGCCGGTGTTCAGGCTGCCGAATCCGCCGACCCGCAGCGCGACGTCGATATCGGCGCCGTGTCCGCCCACCTTGAGATACAGCGTCACGCGCTGCCAATCGGTGGTGCCGTGGATGTCGGCGGACATGATGCCGTCTTCCATCACCGAGATCGACGCGCCGGATTCCTTGGCGCCGACATTTTCCGTGCGCAGATCGACGCTGAGCTGATACCATCCCGGCGGCACCGTCAGCGGTTGCATCCAGCGCCCGTCGTTGGCCGTGATGTTATCGACTTCCATCTCGCTGGGCTTGTCGGTGTACGAATGCCAATGAGTCGCGAACGATTCGGGATTGTTAATCCATGCCTCGGTGCGCCACGAGTCCGGTTGATCCTCGGATCCTTTTTTGAAATCGCCGTTGAGCAGCAGGTTTTTCTGATCGGCGGCTGCCGCGTGGCGCGGTCCTGATACAAGCTGCCAACAGTCGCGCAGAGAAAAATTGCGCAAAGCAAAAGCGTGCTGCGGCGCCGATCTCAGACCGAGATGCGCGATCAGATCCAATTGCGTATCCCGCCTGATGACAGCCACATCCGCGCGTAGTAGCCCTCGCGGCTAATCGGTATGCCGACCCAAACCGGGAAGTAGTACACGAACAGAATCAGCGCGGTGACCGCGAACACGCCGGCGACGTAGCGCCCCGCATACGGCGTCCTCAACAGCAGAAAGGCATACGCGCCGATTACCGCGAGGAACGTGATCCACGCCCACGTCGGAGGCAGTCCGAGAAAAAACACCGGCGTCATCGTCAGCAATAGCGCCAGATGCTCCCATGGCTCGGCGCGCTCCTTGAAACATTCGGCGATCAAAATCGCCAGCGCGAGATCCCCGAAATAAACCGACGCCATGTAGTGGTAGAGGAACAGCGTGCGGCCGATCCACGCCCAGATCAACAGGTAGCTGAGATAGCCGATGACCAGAAACCATCGCGTCAGCGTCGGACGCTCGAACGCCTGCACCGCGGTAATCGTGATCGCAGTCAGCGCCCCCCACCACAGGATCGGATTGCCGCCGCCCCATACCGTTTGCACGTCGCCGGTCTTTGGAAAATTCTGCCAGTATGCGATCGGACGCAGCATCAGCGGCCAGCTCCACCATCGCGACGAATACGGATGCGTCGCCGACGAAACGCTCTGCTCGTACCAGACGACGTCTTTGTAATAGTGGAACAAGTCCGCCATGCCGCCCCACCATCCGAGCCAGAAATGCGGCAGGAACACCGCCAGGTAGGTGATTGACGCGACGGATCCGACGAGCACGACGGCTCCAACGCTCATCGGCTCAACGATGTCGGCCATCGAAGGCATCGGCAGCCGCGCCGTCCCCGACGACAATGAACGGCTGCGCCAGAAAATTTCAGCAACGCGGATTGCCAGAATTGCGACAATGCTCAAGAGGATGTAACCGGCGCTGGCGCCGCTCAGGAACAACAACAATCCAAGCACGATACAGATCAGCGCGATGAACAGCGTCGAGGTCTGATCGAAAAGATCGATTCCGACCAGAAGCGGCGCGGGCGCTTTGATTTTCTTCGCCTTGGGATCGATCGGCGCCTTTGTCTCGACCGGCGGCGGCGGAGGCGGCACGGGCTGCGGACGATCCCTCGCAATCACGTAAACGATAAAGCCCAGCACCAGCAAAAAAGTGATCGCCGGGATGTATAGTTTGCTCGCCAGGCACAAACCCAGCACCAGGCCAATCCACGGCAGGATTCGCTGGCGCGCCTTCACATCGGGCGTCTCCGCGAATTTGAAAAACAGCAGGTACGCGACCGCCGCGCAGGTCAGATAGACGATGTCGATCACCGCGTAGTGCGAATCGACCAGGTACATCCCGTCGCAGAGCAGGATCGCGCCCGCGAGCGCACCAACCAGCCGCGATCCCGTCAGCCGCCGCCCGAGCATATACGTGATTCCCACCAGCGCCGTGCCGAGCGTCGCGTTGCCGACTCGCCAGCCGAACGGATGGTCGCCGAAAATCAGTATGCCCAGCGAGATTAGCAGCTTGGCCAGCGGCGGATGAGGATCGAGAAACGATTCGCCGTGCAGATAGTGACGGCCCTGCGCGACGAAATGCACTTCGTCGAAAACGATCTCCGAGGGATGCCCCAGATGCCAGAAGCGCGTGATTGCGGCAGCGATCAGCAGAATCGAAATGACGATCGTGTCGATCGCGATCCACGGCGGCGCCGTCGCCGGCTCTTCGACGTAATCCTCGACTTGCCGCGGCATCGCGAATTTCTTGAAGAACTCGCCGACCGCGTCGGTCTCGGTGCTCGCGTCCTGCATCCGCGTCGATCCCCAATAAACCGCCAGCCCGAGCGCGATCACGTTGAGCGCCGAGGTCAACATCGCAAGCCCGTCGCGCGAGTCCAGGAACACGACGGTGTTGAGCGTGTGCAGAATGTAGGCGAGGTTGATGAAGCAGGTGATCGTGAGAATCACGAACACCGCGAGCATCTCGGGCGCTTCCAGAGCCAGCGGCACCGCCAGCGCGATTGCCGGGTACATGTACCGCTCATGCATCCGTGGCGCGACCATGAAGAATCCAAACACCGCGATGAACGACGCGAACAGCAGCCGCGTCGGGGTGCGTCCGCGCCACAAGATCCACGTGACGAATGCGTACAGCGGCACCAGCAGGCTCATCCCGAGCGCGAAGTAAGATACCCCCGCAATCGTATTCGAGTCGGCCTGGCGCAGTCCGCCGAGCAGCGCCATCAGGTTGAATGCGTTGACTGAGGTCTCGTGGTAGTAGGCCGCAGTCGAAGTGTACAGCTTGATAATCCAGTTCCACTCGTGCCCGATTTGGAACGGCGCGATGCCGATAATCGCGACGGCGATCAGCGCGATGCCCGACCTGATCCACGTCGCGAAGTCGGTCTCGAGCATCGTCCAGACGCCGAGCACCGGCAGCATCATCAGTCCCTGCGGCTTGACCAGCACCGCGATCGCCGCGAGGCCCCATGCGATTTCGTACTGCTCGCCGAGAATCGCCACGATGCTGAGCAGGGTGACGAACGTCATCACCGAATCGCTCTGCCCCCAGACCACAGTGTCGAACAGCAGCGGTGGATTCAGCGCGACCATCAGCATCGCGATGAACGCCATCTCGGGCCGGCCGCCGCGCCGCATGAGCGCGTACATCAGTATCGCGAGCGCAAAGTCGGCGACGATCGCGGGACTCTGGATTACGACGCGGTAAAAATCTCCCGTCGCGCCGATGCCGTGCGCGATGATCCCGACGACCCACAGCCCGTACAGGTAGCCCGGCGGATAGTCGAGAAAGAATCCCTGCTGATACGTATGCGCGGGGCCGAACGTCGCGATCTGGCTCGCCCACGCCTGGTAGTCGCCGACGTCGGGGCCGAAGCCGGGACAGTACATCATCACAAAGGGCTTGATGATGGCCAAGGCGGCGAGCACCAGCAGCGCGGGAAACAGGCCGGACTCGGGATCTTCCAATCAAGGGGCGGAGGTAATCGATGAAGGCGTAGCCGACCAGCGCGATCATGATCGCGCCGGCGATGAATCCCGGAAATTTGCCGGTGGCTGCCGCAGGCGTCGATGCGGCTGCGATCGCGGCTACCACCAACGCGGCAGCGACGCACGACGCAACTCGCGTCCACGCAACCCACCCTTGAGGCCGGTCCCCCTCGACCTTCAGACTCTCGATCATCCTGCTATTGCCCACATTGCGTAGCCGATAAAGATAGCGGTTATTGAGCCCGCGATGAACACCTTGCCAGTCGGCTGGCGACTCTCCTCTCAGGCAGTCTATTATTCGGCATTGCCGCCAAGGAGAACGTATCGATGCGACTGATCCACACCCTCTATGAGCCCGCCGGCGAAGGACCTCATCCGACGCTGATCGCGATGCATGGCTTCGGCGCCAGCGCGCTCGACCTGCTGGGCCTCGCGCCGTATATCGCCGACGGCCGCTTCATGGTGATTTGTCCGCAGGGTCCGATGGAAGTGCCGATCGGCCCGACTCGCGGCTACGCATGGTTCCCGATTCGGACGGGCGCGTCGCCCGACCGTGGCGCAATCGACGATGCTAACAAAATGGTGACCGAGTTCCTCAACGAGGCGCTGAAAAAATATCCGGTCGATCGCAAAAAACTGGTGGTCCTCGGCTTCAGCCAGGGCGGCATGATGGCGTATCGGCTCGCAATTCGTAATCCGTCGAAGTTCGCCGCTCTGGTCGCGCTCTCGACATTCTTCCCGCCCGACTTGAAGGACGAGGTCAACGATCCCACCGCCCTCGAAGCCCTGCCAACGCTAGTCCAACACGGCCGCGCCGACGACATGATAGAGATCACCCGCGCGCGAGCGTCGGTAGAATCCCTGCGCGCGCTGAAGGTGCCGCTGACATATCGCGAATACGATTGCGGCCACGAAATAACAGCCGAAGGCCTAACCGACTTATCAAACTTCCTCACCGAGAAAGTCCTCGAGCCGATCGTCAAGCTGTAGCGCGGTGGTGATGCCAAGCACCTAACCCCTAACCCCTTCCCGAGCGGGAAGGGGAACCAGAAAGTTTAGTCCTCACGCGCGGATCTCCCTGAGCTGCGGGCGGATATGCGAGGGGTCTCTTATTGTCCGGTCCCCCTTCCCGCTCGGGAAGGGGTTAGGGGTTAGGTTTTCTGCGTCGTCACTAACTCAAGAAACGTAGAATTTCGCGGCGATTTGAGATTTTGACCCTGCTTCCCCTTAATCCTCGACAATCGCGACCGGACGTACCCATCCCGCACTCCCGCCAGTAATCTTGATCGGCAGCGCGCTCACCTTGAAACCGAACGGCCGCGGAATCGCACCGAGGTTGGCGAGCTTCTCCATATGCAGATGCTCGCGCTCGCGGCCCACGAAATGCGCCGGGAACAGCGCATCCTGCTGACCTTCGCGCAACCCGCGCGCCATCGTGGCAAACGACACGTCCATCGCGATCGCGTCGATTCCGATCAGCTTCACCCCCTGGTCGAGAATAAAATTCTGGCCCGCGACCGAGAGTCCCGCCTGCCGCCGCACGTATTCATCGACGTTGTCGAGATACTGTGTCGCTGCCAGTCCACAGCAGCACGATATCGAGCGGCTTGAGCGTGTACTCGATTCGCGCGAGCTCGCCCTTGATGTCCTCGACGCTGATGTCCTCGCCTTCCCGATGCCGAAAATCCAGCCGCACGCCGTCGCCGTAGCACCACTCCAGTGGAATCTGATCGATCGTGCGCGCGGGCTTGCCCTCGCACAGCGGCCCGAAATGCCACGGCGCGTCGATATGATTCCCCGCATGGCCGGTCAGCGTGATCGTCTCCCATCCGAGCGCCATCGACTCCGGATAATCGCCAACGTCCGATCCCTTGAACAGGCGCAGCATCGCACGCGCGCCCTCCTCGTGGCTGACGCGTTTGAAGCGATAGTTCCACGGCGGATACGGCGCAGCGTCGAGCGGCACCCCGATGTCGATAATTTTCACGCGCGCTCCTTGTTGGGTCCCGTCAAGATTCTAACTAGGATCGCCGTCATGAGCGATGACACCAATCCTGCGCAAGCATTCGCGAAACTGCTCGCAGTCGTCACCGAACTGCGCGAGCGATGTCCCTGGGATCGCGAACAGAAACTCGCCGATACGCCACGACATCTGATCGAGGAAGCGTACGAAGTCGCCGACGCGATCGCGCACGGCAACCTGTCCCATGCGGCAGAGGAACTTGGCGACGTTATCGCGCAATGCCTGTTCGCCGGAGTGATCCTCGCCGAGGATTCCGAGTTCGATATCGCGACTGTCGTACAGAACGCCGCGGAAAAACTCATCCGGCGGCATCCGCACATTTACGGCGACACGCGCGCCGAGACAGTCGAGCGAGTTCTCGAAAATTGGGAGAAGATCAAACAGCAGGAACGCGAGAGCAAGAACGCGGACAACGAAAGCGCAAAGAGCCTCGCGCACGTCGGCCGCGGACTGCCCTCGATGATGCGCGCGGAGAAACTCGGCGAGAAAGCCCGTCGCGCCGGCATGGATTGGGCAAACATCCGCGACGTACTGGCGAAGGCGCGCGAAGAACTCGACGAAGTCGAGCAAGCGCTGGATCGCAACGACACCAATCACGCCGCCGAAGAACTGGGCGACCTGATGCTCGCGATCGCCAACGCCCCCCGCTTCATCAACAAGGACGCCGAAACAACTCTGCGCGCCGCCTGCGACAAGTTCGTCGCGCGCTTCGACGACGTCGCAAGAATCGCAGCCTCGCGAGGTCTCGATCTCAAATCGATGACGCCGTCAGAAATCGACGCGCTGTGGAATGAAGCGAAAGCCGCGGTGCGCGCTGCCGCGCGAGAGGGTTTATAGGTGGGGCGGGCCGCCGTGCCCGCCATCGACGCGTGGAGCGTCCGCGTCCACGCTTACCGACGAATGACGCTGGGTGCGGCCGCGGCCTTAAGGAGAGGGCGGGCACGGCGGCCCGCCCCACTAAAAACAAGACAATACCAACGAACGAGGATACCACCGACGATCCTAGCCGTATTGCTCCCGCCCGCTCCCACTGTTACAAATGACTGGTTATGCCTCATATTCCCGTTCATCCGTCGGCCGAGAAACGTCATCGGCAAAGTCTTAAGCGCGCTGAGCGCAACCGCGTCGTTCGCACACGTGCCCGCACGTTGGCCAAGACCGCTGCGGAAACTATCGCCACCAGCACCGACCAGGCGAAGGCGCAGGAAGCGCTCAAGCAGGCGACCAAGGTGCTGTACAAGGCGATCAGCAGCGGCACGATGCATCGCAATACGGTGCGGCGCAAAGTTGCGCGGCTGTCCGCCAGCCTGCATCGCAAGTTCAACAAGAAAGCGTAAGGCGTCCGCTCGAACGAGCGGTTCCTAGTCGGGCGCGGTCATCAGATCGAGGATCAATCCGGCGATCGCTTCCTCGCGATTCTTAATCGTGCCGTCCTTGAACCCCGCATCCATCGCGCACGCGCGCCAGTAAGCGCGTTCCAGCCGCGACAGTCCGAAACGCCGCGCCCCCTCGATTGCGCGCGTCGCCAGCCCGCTTTGCGGTGGCAATCCGAGCGCTGCGGCGACATCACCCTGACTCCTCCGCGACGCCATCATCGACGCCGCAATCATCATCCGGCGCATCATCGGTATCATCTCGACCGCGAGAATCTCGAAGACATCGCGCCCGAGCGCGAGCGCACGCCCCAACTGCGCCAGCGCCGCCGACGCCCGCCCGCGCGCGACACTTTCCGCCAGCTCGAATGCTTCCGGCATCCGTCGCGCGCCCTCGTCCAGGTCCCCCGGCTGCACCGGTTTGCCCGGCTCGGCGAAGATCGTCACCTTGCCGAGCGTGTTGGCGACAGCCGCCAGGTCTCCGCCGTGACGTGAGATAATCAGGTCGAGCGCGGCGGGCGACAACTTCAATCCGATCGCATGCGCGAACGCATTGACGTACTGCTCGATCTGATTGTCGAACGGCCGCATGCAATTTACGAGCAGCGCCGGTTTCTCCGCCGCGCGGCGCACCTTCGCGGGCGCGTTATCTTTTTCGTAGAGCAGGATCAGATGACCGGGACCTTGCGCCGATTCGATCGCCGCGACCAGCGCCGACTCCGATCCGCCGCCGCCCGACGCGCGCGCGTCGCCGGCCTCAGCCTCCGAGGCCTCAGCCTTGTCGCGACGCGACTTCAGTATTCGGCATGCAATCGCGCGCTTGGGTGCGAACAAATCGGGCGCATGAAGTTCGTTCAGTGCCGCGCCGTAATCGTCACCCGCCCCAATTTGAAAACTGCGATACTGGTATCCTTCGCCCGCCAGCTTCCGCACGATTGAATCGAGAACGTATTCGCGCAGAAACGCATGCGGGCCGAAGATCACTACGACCGCCGGCACTCGCCGCTCCCCGCCCGCTCCTCGAAGGTACGCCAGCGCGGTTTCAAGCGGCATAAATGTCTAGAAGCCTTCCGCCATCTGCGCGTAGAGATTCTGCGCGAGCCGCTGCATCATCACGTCGCGCGCCGACGTCGTTTCCGCTTGCGCGGTCTGGATATCGGTCAAGTCCGCGATATCGCCGCCGCGCAGGTTCTGCTGCAGGAAAGTCGGCGTCGTCGTCACTGTCGTCTGCGGCACAATCGGCGCGTGTTCTGCCGGCGCTGACGTTGCGCGTCGTCCAGATCGTTTTCTTGGCGTGCACGTCCGTAAGCGTCGCCGACAGCAGCACCGTCTGGTTGTATTGGGTCGGCTCGAGCGCCGAGTTGAAGTTGAGTCGGCGTCTGATACGACGAGCCTGACATCGCCCGACAATTCGAGATCGGCGGCGTCACGACTATCGACCACCTTGAGCCGCGATGCATCGCGATCTCATCCTTGATGTAGCGCATCAACTCGTCGTTGATTCCGGTCACGCGCGTGCTCGTTGCCGAATCGCGACACGTAAATCGTCTGCGCACTCGCCGGCAGCGCGTCGCCCGAAGCCGCAAAATGATAGCCGCATCCCGAAAGAAAAAGACCGGCGACGATCACGAAGCCGAGCAGCCTACTCGGCCTTGGATATCGTGACATCGTCACCCTTCTGCTTGAGCCCCAACCGCCCCGCGATTTCGTCCAGCACCCCGTTGACGAAGCGTCCCGACTCGATATCGCCGTAGCATTTCGCCAGCTCGATCGCTTCGTCGATCGTAACGCGCGTCGGAATGTCCTCCATCCTGAGCAGTTCGTAAAGCGCGATTCGCATGACGTTGTGATCGACTCGCGACAGCCGCTTGACCGACCAATGCTCCAGCGCGTCCGCCAGATGCTTGTCGAGCGCCGGCTGCTCGCGCCGCACTCCTTCCATCAACTGCGACGGCGAACTCTGCGCGCGTCATCCTCGACCGGAAAACTCTCGAACAGCGCCGTCAGATCGTCGCTGCTCGCGCCGCCGCAGATATCAATCCGGTACAGCGCCTTGAGCGCAAGCTCGCGCCCCTGATGTCTTAAGTCCCATTGCAAACATTCCAATAGTCGCGGGCGGCGCGGCAGGCGTCGGCGCAGCGGCTTATTCTTTCAAGTGATCAGCTTCAGCTCCGAGAACAGATGGCCGAGTTTTTCCTTTTTGGTTTTCAAGTACCCGATATTTCCCGCATGCGGCGTGACTTCGATCGGCACCCGCGAGACATTCACCCCGTAACGCCGCAGGCTTTCTATCTTGTGCGGATTGTTGGTCAGCAACTGCACCTCGCCGACGCCGAGGTCGCGCAGAATCTGCGCGCCGATTCCGTAGTCGCGCAAGTCCTCGTCGAAGCCGAGATGCAGATTCGCTTCGACCGTGTCCATCCCGTTGTCCTGCAGCGCGTAGGCGCGAATCTTGTTGCCGAGCCCGATTCCGCGGCCCTCCTGATGGAGATAAATCACCACGCCGCGCTCCGCCGCCATGATTCGCTCGAGCGCCTCCTGCAACTGCTCCCCGCAATCGCATCGCGCCGACGAAAACACGTCGCCGGTCAGACATTCCGAATGGAGCCGCACCAGCGCGGTGCGTCCGCCGCCGACCTGGCCCTTGATCAACGCCAGATGCTCGCGGCCATCGACGACGTTGCGGAAGACCACGGCATTCAGCATCCCGCCGTCGATCGGAAACGGCTGCTCGGAAACCCGCTGGACCAGCACTTCATTGGTCAGACGATGCGAAACGAGTTCCTTGACGTAAACGATCGGGAATCGAATGCTGAGCGGCAAACTCGCGCAGTTCCGTGCAGCCGCGCCGCCTCGCCGTCCTCGCGCAGAATCGTGCACAGCGCCGCGACCGTACCCAATCCCCGCCGATCGCATCAGATCGACCGCGCCTTCCGCGCGCCCGATTCGCACCATCACGCCGCCGCTCAGCGCCATCAGCGGCAGAATGTGCCCCGGCATCACGATGTCGTCATGGCGCGATTCGTCGAATGCGACCACCGAAATCACGCGCGCGCGATCGCCCGCCGAAATGCCGGTCGTCGCGCCCTCGCGCGCGTCGATCAGCACGCCGGCCTGCTCGTTGGAATCGCCATTGTCGGTCGAAGGCTGGAGCGGAATCCCCAGCGCGCGGAAACGCTTCTCGGGAATCGCGACAGAGATGACGCCGCGAGCTTCGCGCGCCATGAAATTGATGTCGTCGGGGGTGATCTTCTCAGCCGCCATCACGAGGTCGCCCTCGGCGTCCTCGCGCTCCTCCGCAACCATCACGACCATCTTGCCGTCGCGCAATGTGGAGAAAATTTCTTCTAAAGAGGCTGATTTCATCTGATCCAGTTCAACGATGGCGATATTATCACCGCCCAGAGAACCTAACCAGTGCGACCCTCGCACGCGATGCCCGACTGCCTTCCTGCATATTTTTGTGTCATCCCGACTTCTCCTCGTGTCATCCCGAGCGAAGCCGAGGGACCCCGGATCTTTCTCGACGCACGCGACCTTCGAACAGCCAGTCTTCTCCGACCGGCCGCGCAGAAAGATCTTCAAGTTGGATGGAATCGCTCACATCGTGCGACTTCATCCCCTCAATCGCAGACAACCCCGCGCCAAGGATTTTCGGCGCGACGAAGAATGCGACCCGATCCACGATACCCGCGCTCAGCGCCGACCCAGCCAGATTCGCGCCCCCTTCGATCAACACGCGGCACCATCCGCGATGCCCGAACTCCAGCATCAACCGATCCAGCTCGATAACTCCGTCCATGCGTCGCGACTGCAATCACCTCGACGCCGCGTCGCTCATACATTCGCCGCGCGCGATCGAGATTCGCGGGCGTGGTCACCAGGATGGTGACCGCGCCGGAGCGTTGCCGGTACACGCGCGCCGTCGGCGACGTGCGCAAGCGCGCGTCGACGACGACGCGCACCGGATCGCGTCCGCCCGCGACTCGACACGTCAGCCGCGGGTTGTCCGCGATCACCGTGCCCGCGCCGACCATGACGGCGTCGCATTCGCGACGCCATCGATGGACCAGTTCGCGCGATTCGCGCGAACTGATCCATCGCGAATCGCCGCTGCGCCGCGGCGATTCGCCCGTCCATCGTCATCGCCAGCTTCAATATGCTCATCGGCCGCCCCAGCCGCACCCGCGTGATGAACCCTTCGTTCAGCCGTAGCGCCTCGTCTTCGAGCACTCCCACCGTGACCGCGATCTTCGCCCGCTTGAGGATTGCGATTCCGCGCCCGCGGACTCGCGGGTCTGGATCGACGCATCCGATCACCACCCGCTTGACGCCCGCCTCAACCAGCGCGTTCGCGCATGGCGGCGTCTTCCCGAAATGCGCGCACGGCTCGAACGAGACGTACGCGCTCGCGCCGCGCGCGAGCGCGCCCGCCTCGGCCAGCGCCTGCGCCTCGCCGTGCGGACGCCCGCCGACTCCCGTGACCCCGCGCCCGACGACTTTGTCGCCGCGCGCGATCACGCATCCTACCGATGGATTTGGTGTGGTCAGCCCCAGCCGTTCCTGCGCCAGCTCGAGCGCCTCGCGCATGAAGCGCTCATCCCGGGTCGCGGCCAGATCAGGAGGCGCTGTCGCCTTTCTTTTCACCGGCACGCGAGGGAGGCGTTTGCTTGCGCTGATTGATCAGGTCTTCGAGCTCGTGCATGAACTCGTCGATGTCTTTGAACGACCGGTAGACCGACGCGAATCGCACGTACGCCACCTGGTCGATCTTGTGCAACTCGTTCATCACCGCCGCGCCGATCGCGTTGCTGGCCACTTCGCGCTCGCTCTGCTCGGTCATCGTGCTCTCGATGCTGTTTGCGATTTTGTCGATCGTCTCCATCGAGACCGGCCGCTTCTCGCAGGCGCGCTTGAGACCGGCGACTATCTTGATCGCGATCGAAAGGCTCGCGGCGCCCGTCTTTCTTCACCACCATCGGCGCCGCTTCTTCGACCCGTTCGTAGGTCGTGAAGCGCCGCTTGCACGCCGAGCACGCGCGCCGGCGCCGAATCAGCACGGCGTCGTTCGAGAGCCTCGAATCGACCACGCGATTTCCACGATGGCGGCAGAATGGGCACCGCATGATTTAGCTCCTCGCCTCTTCCGCGGGCCCGGCAATTTATAACGAGCGAATTTCGGGTCGTGCGGCTTCAGCTCTTGTGAGCCTCGATATAGGTAACGACGTCTTTGACGGTGCGAATTTTCTCGGCGTCTTCGTCGGAGATTTCGATATTGAACTCCTCTTCCAGCGCCATCACCAGCTCGACGATATCGAGTGAGTCCGCGCCGAGATCCTCGATGAACGAAGCCTCCGGAGTTACCTCGTCGGCGGCCACGCCCAGTTGCTCGCTGATCTTCTCGCGAACTTTGGTTTCGATGTCTTGAGCCATCGTGCTCTAGTTCCTCCTGGCAGCGGGCCGTGGTTAGGCCGCCTATCAATATTCTAACATTATCCCACTGCCGCGCAGACCAGAGGTAACGGGCGAGAGGGTCGGGATTAAATTATCAGGGGAGCATAAGGACTGAAAGGAGCGGACGCAAGGCAGACGCTCAGGCTTCGGACGGCGATTTCACCCACCCTTGGTCCGCTTCAGAGTCTTTCGGCCACTGCCTCTTCGATTTCGTTCTTTCATGATTTATTCTCCCGTTCTGATTCGTTTACCTCGCTTCTCGATCAAGTACTTTGCCAGTTGCTCAAAATACCGAAAATATGTGCGATCGTCTTCGGCGCCGCGAACCGCCCCGATTACCTTCCGGATGTGCTCATCTTCCCACGCAACCATAATTGAGTCACCCAGAATCTCGTCAACCAACTCTACATCTACGAGGTTGCGATGGAAATACAACCCGATCTCCTCGAAGAAGCCAATATAGTCATCGATCTCATCATCGGTCAGGGGCTCTTTCTTGATACTGATCTGCCGCAGGTTCTCATCTTCACTGAACTCTCGTCTAAATCGCTCGAAACTTTGGATTTGAAATCTGAGCAGTTCTCTCTTCGTCGCCAAATGATGGCTGACGACTTGCGCCACTATTGCAGCCGCAGCACCGACTATCGCACCGACAAGACCGCTTAGCAGGATCGGGTTCATTCCGGTAGAACCCTACACCTTTAGTCATCACAACAACACTAGTAGTTCCTTCACACCTTGGTGCCGCCCGGCTCCGCTACCGCTTTCAACGACGCGAGATCCTCCAGCGGACGCACCCGGATCGTCCGATACATCCGCCGCATCATGCCCATCAGTACGCGGCCGCAACCGAATTCAATTGCGTCGGTGATACCGCTGCGGGCGACCACCCCCATCGATTCTTCCCATCGCACCGGCGACGTTATCTGCTCGAGCAACAGCGGCACGACGCGCGCGGGATCGCGATTCACTTCCGCCGTGACGTTCGCAATCACCCCAAACTTCATCTCGCCGACCTTCAGCGCCCGCAGCACCGGCTCCATCCCGTCACGCGCCGGTTGCATCAGCGGACAATGAAACGGCGCGCTGACCTTCAACTCCACCGACATCGACGCGCCCCGCTCCTTTGCAATCTCCAGCGCGCGACGCACCGGCGCCGCATGTCCCGCGATCACGATCTGGCCGGGCGCGTTGAGATTCGCCGGCACCGCGAGTTGCCCATCGCGGGTGACCTCTTCGCAAATCTCACGTACTTGTTGAAGTTCCAGGCCGATCAGCGCCGCCATCGCACCCTGCCCCGCTGGAACGGCTTCCTGCATCAGGCGTCCACGCTCGCGAACTGCCCGCACCGCGTCGGCAAACTCAAGAGCGCCGGCCGCGACCAGCGCGCTGTATTCTCCGAGACTATGCCCCGCCGCCATTTCCGGCTCGCCGCCGATTTCCTTCCGATAGACCCGCAGCGCTGCGATCGACGCCGTCACAATCGCAGGTTGAGTGTTGGCCGTGAGCCGCAACTCATCTTCCGGACCGTCGAAGCACAGTTTGGATAGTGAAAACCCAAGCGCATCGTCGGCTTCCCTGAACGTATCGCGCGCGACCGGGAAGTTCTCCGCGAATTCCTTGCCCATCCCGACCCGCTGTGATCCCTGCCCGGGAAAAAGAAACGCCAGCTTCATCTATCGCCGGCGCCTCACGAATCGCTCTTCGGACGCTCGGGCGGATGTGCGCCCGCATCCGAATCTTCTTGCGGATGCAGTTCGCCGGATTTGTGGCCTTTATCGTTGGCCGGCGCCGTGCCGTTCGTCGCGATTGGTGTCGCTACTACTTCGGCAGTCTCGCTCCCGCTTCCTTATTTTCATTCTTGAGCGAGCCGCTGCCGCGCGGACGTGAATGCGTCGATTCGTAATTGGCGCGCTCGATTTTGGGATCGACATGATGGTCCGCGCCGTGCTCCGCGGCTCACTCAGCGATCCGGTGCCGCGACGCCGGGCGCGGGCTGCTTCGTCGCGCTTGGCCGCCTCGCCTTCCTTCTCGCGACGCTGCAACCGTCCGCGCATCTTGCCGAACAGCGCGCGGATCCCTTTGCCTGCGGCCGGCTTGATCGGCCCGACCGGCTGAATCTTCGCAAGGATTTCCAGAATCTCGGCGTTCACGTGATGCACCAGTTGCTCGTTCGCCGCCGCGCGAATCGCATTTCGAATCGCCTTTGGATTCGACGATCCGTGCGCGATGATCGACACACCGCTGACGCCGAGCAGCGGCGCACCGCCGTATTCCGACGGGTCCAGCTTCTCGCGCATCGCAGTCAGATTTTTTCGCACCAGCAGATACGCCAGCCGCGTCCGCCAGTTGCCGCCGAATACTTCCGCGCAGGCTGCCGAGCAGAAACGACGAGAATCCTTCCATCGTCTTCAACGCGACGTTGCCGGTGAATCCGTCGGTGACGACCACGTCCGCCTTCGCGCGGTTGATGTCGCGGCCTTCGACGTACCCGATGTAGTGCACGTAGGTCGGCATCTGCTCGAGCATCGCGGCCGCCGCGCGCGTGATTCTCGTTGCCCTTCGAACTTTCCTCGCCGTTGGAAAGAATCCCGACTCGCGGGCGCGAGACGTTCCGCACGTGCCGCCAGTAGACGCTCCCCATCACCGCGAATTGCACCAGATGAATCGGCTTCACGTCGACGTTGGCGCCCGCGTCGATCAGCAGGCTGAATCCTTCGCTGGTCGGCACCAGCGACGCAATCGCCGGACGATCGACATGGTTAAGATTGCCGAGGATCATCATCGACGCCGTCATCACGGCACCTGAATTGCCGGCGCTGACAAAGGCGCTCGCGTCGCCGCGCTTCACCAGGTCGAGTCCGACATGAATCGAGGATCGCGGCTTGGACAGCACCGATTCGAGCGGCGAGTCGTCCATCAGAACGACCTCGGGCGCGTGTTCGATTCGAATCGGCAGGTTGGCCGCGTCGTGGTCGGCAAGCTCGTGCGCGAGGATCTCACCGTCGCCGACCATCACGACCTCGATACCGAAGTCGCGAGCAGCCAGCACGGCGCCCTCAACAGTCGCCTTGGGGGCGAGATCTCCCCCCATCGCGTCGAGCGCGATTTTCACGGTCGTACTCCGCGCGCCCTATTCCTTTATTTCGGCCAGTTGACGGCCGCGGTAGGACCCGCAATGGCGGCAGATGCGATGCGGCATCACGGGCTCGCCGCACGACGCGCACGATCCGGGATTGACCGCGCGGAGCGCATCATGCGCACGGCGCATGTTTTTCTTCGAGTGCGAACTTCGACGTTTGGGTGCTTGCATGACGAATTACTTCCTAATGTTAAGGTTGAGCTTATCAGGTGCGCGGCAGTTTAAGCGACCGGATTGCTTCCAGCCGCGGATCGAGGATTTCGACGCGGCAATCGCACGTGCTGCCGATTCAGATTCAACCCGCAATGCGGACACAGACCGCGGCAATCCTCCTGGCATAGCGGTCGCGTCGGCAATGCGAGCAGCACTTGCTCGCGAATCAGCGGGCTGAGATCCACCTCGTCGCCCTCGTACAGCGAAAATTCCAAATCCTCGGCCCGCAGAGTATCGTCGTCGTAGCCGATCGACTTGGGCGACAGCACGAAGCGAAACGGCCGGTCGCCCGCCGCATCGAAATCCTCCGCACATCGCGCACACAACGCACCGGTCCTCGTCTTCAACTTGCCTTCGAAAAACAGCTCGGTCCCCGCGCGATAAAACGACACCGACACATCGATCGGCCCTTCCAGGTGATATTCGCGGATCGGCCCCGCGCTCAGGATACGATTAATTTCCTGCTCAGGCTCGGCAAACGCCAAATTCTTGGCATCCGCCGTTATGTCCTCGATTCGGATTTTCACTTTGCATTTTTCACCGGCGCACGTAACGCCTCGGACGCGGACTAGTGGAACGGAAATTATTACATTTCGCGCGCGATGTTCAAATACACCGGTTGGCGCGACCCGCGATTTAACTGTACCGTCGGAAAGATTTCATCGTCGAAGGTAAATTCCAAATGGCCACCGAGCGTTTCACCTTTCCCGACAACTTTCTCTGGGGCACCGCGACCGCCGCCCATCAGGTCGAAGGCAACAACCTCAACTGCGACTACTGGGTGCTCGAGCACACGCCCGGGCTCGCCGTTCGTCGAGCCGTCGGGCGACGCATGCGACCAGTATCATCGCTATCCCGACGACATCGCGATGCTCGCGCGGCTCGGCTTCAACTCGTATCGCTTCTCGATCGAATGGGCCCGCGTCGAGCCCGAGCCCGGCGAGTTCTCGATCGCCGCACTCGACCATTACCGCCGCGTCCTCGCATGCTGTCACGAGCACAAGATCACCCCGGTCGTGACCTTCCATCATTTCACGTCCCCGCGATGGATCACCGGCGACGGCGGATGGGAAGACAAAAAGACCGCCGACCTATTCGCCCGATACTGCGAGCGCGCCGCCGCGCATCTCGGCGATCTGATCGGCGTCGCGTGCACGATCAACGAGGCCAACCTCGGCGCCTATCAGTATCTGATCGGCTCGCTACCGTTGAAGCTCGACCCGTCGCGCTTGCAATGGCTCTCAGAGGCAGCGCGCCGCATCGGCGCCGATCCAAATCGCTTCGCGCCGTACCTGATGTGCGATCAGATGAAGGCGCGCGACGTGATGCTCGAAGCGCATCGCCTCGCCACCGCCGCGCTGAAATCATCCCGCGGCAAATATCCGGTGGGAATCTGCCTCGCGCTCGGCGACCTGCAAGCAGTCCCCGGCGGCGAGGCTCGTCGCGATCGCATCAAGGCCGAATGCCAGGACATTTTCTACGAAGCCGCCCGCGGCGACGACTTCATCGGCGTCCAGACCTACACCCGCAATCGCATCAGCGCCGACGGCACGCTGCGCCCGGAAGCCGGCGTCGAGACCACGATGATGCACTACGAGTTCTGGCCCGAAGCGCTCGAAGCAAACATCCGCCAAGCGAGCGCAGTCGCCAAGGTTCCAGTGATCGTCACCGAAAACGGCATCGGCACCGACAAGGACGATCGCCGCATCGAGTACGTACGTCGCGCCCTGAACGGCGTCGCGCGATGCATCCGCGACGGCATCGAAGTCCGCGGCTACTGCTACTGGTCCCTGCTGGACAACTTCGAATGGAACTCCGGCTACCGCCCAACCTTCGGCCTGGTCGCAGTAGATCGTGCAACGCAGACCCGCACAATCAAACCCAGCGCCGAATGGCTAGGCAACATCGCCCGCGCCAACGCAATGGATATCGACGACTGATCAGCCCTCCTAAAACTCCGGTTCCCCTTCCCGCTCGGGAAGGGGTTAGGGGTTAGGTTGCTTGCGGTGCGCCACCTTCCCCACCCCAATCCTCGGACAATCCCCCGCCACCGCACAAATCTCGCACTGCGGCTTGCGCGCGATACACACCTGCCGTCCATGCAGAATCAGCCGCATCGAGAACGTCGTCCAATCCTCCGCCGGCAGAATCTTCTGCATGTCGATTTCAATCTCGCGGGATCCGTATGCTTGGTAAACCCCAGCCGATACGTCAGCCGCCGCACATGAGTATCCACGACGAACGCCGGCTTGCCGAAGATATGCCCGAGGATCACGTTCGCAGTCTTGCGCCCGACCCCCGGAATTTTCACGAGTTCGTCCATCGTCGATGGAACCTCGCCGCCATAGTCCTCGACGATCTTGCGCGCCGCGCCCATCAGCGATCGCGTCTTCTGCCGAAAGAATCCCGTCCTGACGATCAACTCTTCGACGTGTCGTTGATCCGCCGCCGCCATCGCGCGCGCATCGGGATACTCTTTGAATAGCCGCGGTGTCACCAGATTGACGCCGGCGTCGGTCGATTGCGCCGACAGGATCGTCGCCGCCAGGCATTGCCACGGCGTCTCGAAATCAAGACTGATGCGCGCCTTCGGATACAGCTTCGCAAGTCCGCGCGATACTCGGCTCGCGCGCTTCTTCAACTCCGCGATCGATTCGCGCGCCGCCATGTCTCCTCAATGCTTACGCGACGACGCGTCGGCTCTGCTGCTCATGCGTGAAGCTCGCGACCTCGGCAGTCTCGCGCGCGCGATCCCATCCAAGCTCCGCCGCCATAATTCGCGCGACCGCCGACGCCGCCGCTTCCGCCTCGACCGGCGATCGCCACGACAGCGACGTGCGCCGAATCAGAAAATCGCCAACCGAATGCGCCATCTCGTTGCTAACCGCGTTGACGACCTCCGCCCCAATCGCGGGACAGTTCCGCGACAGCGGCTCCGCCAGCTCCGGCCGCCGCGACGCGATCCGCGCGACAATCGGCGCGCGCGTTCCGTAACGCGCCTTGAGAATCTCCGCTGACGCCGACGGAATACTTCGCATCGAGGCACTGCTGCCCGAACTGTCACCGTCCGCCAGCGCACGCGCGCCCGGCAGCGGTGTCACGAGCGTTGGACAAACTCCCGACGCGCGTCCCATCGCCCGCATCACGCGATCGACCAGCTTCTGCGCAATCTCGCGATGGGTCGTAAATTTTCCGCCGGCCACCGTGATCAGTCCCGACCGGCTTTCTAAAATAACTTCCTCGCGCGGCACCGACGACGGCGCTGTCCTTCTCTTCTCTGACCAGCGCGCGCAGCCCCGCAAAGCTCGTCGCCACGTCCGCATTCGTCAGCTTGATTCCGGGCAGACTCTCCGCCAGCACCGCGATCAGATATTCGACGTCGCCAATTTCTGTCCTGACGCTCGCGGGATCGCCCGCAAAATCCGTGTCGGTCGTGCCCACCAGCACGTAGCGGTCATGCGGCATCACGAACACGATCCGCCCGCGCTCATCGGCCAGCACGAGCGATTCGCGCACCGGCAGAACCGTCCGCGCAAACACCAGATGCACGCCCTTGGTCAATCGCACGCAAGGCGTCGACGACGGATCGTCCATCCGCCGAATTTCGTCCACCCACGGCCCGGTCGCGTTCAGAAATTTCTTCGCGCGAACTTCACACGTCACGCCGCCGATCAAATCCCGCACGCTCGCCGACGCGATCTTTCCATCGACGACGTTGAAACTCTCGACCCCCGCGTAATTCGCGACCGCCGCAGCGTGCAAATCCGCGTCCAGCACGTTCTCGAACGTGACGCGCGCGTCGTCGGCCCACGCGTCGAAGTACATCGCGCCGCCGGTCAATCCTTCGCGACTGAGCGCCGGCTCGGTCTCGCGCACCTCGGCCGCGTTCAGGCTCGAGTGCCACTCCTTGAACGGCATCCGCGCGAACAAGTCGTACAACGTCAGCCCCATCGCCATCGTGAAGCGATTGAAGCCACGCCGCTTGTAGACGGGAAACAAAAATTGAATCGGATGCACCAGATGCGGCGCCGTCCGATGCCGCAATCGTTCGCGCTCGCGCAGCGCCTCGTACACCAGCCTGAACTGACCCTGCGGTAGATAGCGGAATCCGCCATGAATCAGCTTCGACGATCGCGACGACGTGGCGCCCGCGAAATCGCCGCGCTCGATCAGCGCGACCTTCAGCCCGCGCATCGAGGCGTCACGCGCCACCGCCGCGCCATTGATCCCCGCACCGATTACCGCGAGATCGAATTCCTCGTCGCGAAATCGCGCCAGGCTTTTTTCACGATTGAGCGTGGATGCCAACTCAGTCTTCGGGATCTTCCTGGAACGAGTAGCGCTCCTCGGTCCACGGATCGGCATGGTTGTGATAGCCGCGCACTTCCCAGAATCCGCGCCGATCGATATCGGCAAACTCGATCGCGCGCACCCACTTCGCGCTCTTCCATCCGTAGAGTTTCGGCACGATCAGCCGCAGCGGAAATCCATGGTCGGGCTCGAGATCGCGTCCGTCATGCCGATGCGCCAGCATCACATCGTCATCGAGAAACTCGTTCAGCGGCAGATTCGTAGTGTAATCGCCGTCGCAATGGACAATCACATGCCGCACCTCGGGACTGAGCTTCACCAGCTTCATCAGATCCGCAACGCGAACGCCTTCCCACGCATTGTCGAGTCGCGACCAGGTAGTCACGCAATGAAAATCGGCAACTTCGCGCGATTGTGGCAGCGCACGGAATTCCTCGTACGAAAATCGAAGCTGCTTCTCGACCAACCCCACAACTTTAAAATCCCACGTCTTAGGATCGAAATCCGGCGTAGGACCATAGGTCAGCACAGGAAATTTATCAGTGAGGATCTGCCCCGGCGGAACCCGCGCGGCAACATCCGACGAAGCTAAGAGGCTTTGGCATAACTGCTGACTATTATCTGACAGATAGATCTGGTGGAAGGGTTGATCCCAATCTGAATCCCGCTCGCGTCGAACAACCTAACCCCTAACCCCTTCCCATAGTGGGAAGGGGAACCAGAGAGGTTTCGTCGGGGGCATGGCGTCCTATCCCCCCACCCCCTTTCCAAAGGAAAGGGGAACGAAGCCGGCAGATCAGCACCGAGATTCTTCGCTTCGCTCTAGAATGACACAGGAAAAGAACCTGTGAGCAAAATGGCGTCCTCGCCATTTTGCGATTTCTAGTCACTGGGTGCAGGGGTCACCCCTGCCGAAGGAAGTGTGAAACCCACCGTGGGTTTCACATTTAATAAAGTGATTTACCCTTCCCCTCATCCCGCGACATCGCCTTGACAATCGCCGCCGTCACCTCGTTCGTCGACGCCTTCCCGCCCACGTCGCGCGTCAGCACTTTCCCCGCCCTCAGCACCGACGCTGTCGCCGCGCGAATCTTGTCGCCGGCTCCACGATGCTCCAAATAGTCGAGCATCATCGCACTCGACAGGATCATCGCAATCGGATTCGCGATGCCTTTGCCCGCGATATCCGGCGCCGTCCCGTGCACCGCTTCGAAAATCGCGCCCTTGTCTCCGTAGTTCGCACCCGGCACGAGCCCCAGTCCTCCGACCAGCCCCGCGCACAAATCCGAAACGATATCGCCGTAGAGATTTTCGAGCAGCAGCACGTCGAACGATTCCGGATGCGTCACCAGCCGCATACAAGCCGCATCGACGATTTGCTCCTGGTAGCGAATCGTTTTGTAGCCTGCCGCTACCGCGCGCGCGCATTTCAGAAACAACCCATCCGACAGCTTCATTATATTGGCTTTATGGATCGCGGTGACCGATTTGCGTTTGTGCAACCGCGCGTACTCGAACGCAAACTTCGCGATCCTTCGCGACGCACGCGCCGTGATCACCTTGATACTCTCGACGACGCCCGGCGCGATCTCGTGCTCGATCCCCGAATACAGGTCCTCGGTATTCTCGCGCACCACGATCAGATCGACGTTGCTGAACGGCGTCTGCACTCCGGCAAAGTTCATCGTCGGCCGCACGTTGGCGTACAGATCGAACGCGCGCCGCAGATGCACGTTGATCGAACGCCATCCTTCCGCGACGCGCGTCTCGAGCGGTCCCTTGAGCGCGACCCCGCGTGCGGCGAAGCGATTTGATCAACGCGTCGGGCACCGGAGTTCCAAAGCGCCGAAACGCATTCATCCCCGCGGCCTGCCGATCCCATTCGATCTTGATTCCAGTCGCGTCGATCACCGCAAGCGCCGCACTAACCACTTCCGGCCCAACCCCGTCGCCAGGAATCAGAGTGACCGCGCGACGACCGACCCCCATCGAGCGTCCGGTCGTCCGCAAATCAGTCGATTTTCTTTTCTTCTTCACGATTCCAATTGCACGGTACTTTGACGCGCCACTTTTGTTCTCCCCAGCCCCTCAGAGCAAAGTAGCGCGCCGCGCGCAACTTTGCGCTTCTCACTGGGTGCAGGGGTCACCCCTGCCGCCCGCCGCGCAGGCGTCTGGATCAATAATTCACCAGCCCGAAAAAAATATCGCTGACGTTGGTCCCCGTCGGCCCCGTCATGAACAACCCGCCCGACGCTTTGAAAAAATTGTACGAATCGTTGCGCGTCAATGCGGTCGCGGCATTCACGCCCGCGGCCTCGCCGTCCGCGACCGTGTCTGGCGACGCGAATGCGCCCGCGGCGTCGGTCGGCCCATCGATTCCGTCGGTGCCCGCGACCAGCGCCGCGATTCGCTTTCGTTGCCCGCGCCCAATTTGCGACAACTCGATCCCCATCGCGAGTGCGCATTGTTGCGCGCGTCCGCCCTTCCCGTTTCCGCGCACCGTCACCACCGGCTCGCCGCCCGCGACGACGCACACCCGCTCATGCGTGATCTCGCACATGTACTCCGCCAGCGCGCGGCCCGCGTCGTTGGCCTCGCCATGCAATGCTTTCCATCGCTGCGGATGATACCCCAACTCGATCGCAGCGCGCTCGGCCGCCTTCCAGAGCCAGATTGTTGTCGCCGATGATCACGTTGGTCACGCGCTCGAGAATCGGATCGTCCGGTCTTCACCGTCGCACCGACTTCGCCCGCCACCGCCCGCTCCAGGTACGATCGCACCGCCTCGGGCGCGCGTCCCCACACACTGCGCCGCTTCAGCACCGAGACCGCGTCGCCGAAACTGCTCCAGTCGCCCGCAGTCAGTCCCGATCCAATCGTCGCCAAATCGTTGCCCGGCACATCGGACAGAATCAGGCCGAGCACGCGCGCGCCCCCGCAATGGTGCAACAGACGCCCGCCCTTCACGGCCGACAGATGGCTTGCGCACGATGTTGAGCTCGCGAATCGACGCGCCGGCCTTGAGCAGCGCCTGATTGACCGCAATCTTGTCCGCGCAGCGTGAGTCCCTCCGCCGGCACGCACGAACATCGCCGACGCGCCGCCGCTGATCGCGACAATCACCAGATCGTCCGCAGTCGCCCCGTGGAGCATCTCGCACGCCAGACGTGCCGCCTCCTCGGACGACTCATCAGGCACCGGATGACTGACGCCAGCACCTTGATTTACGTATCCAGGCGCTAGCATCGCCGATCCGTCGTCCGCGGAATCTTTCGGAATCACCGCAATCGCATCGGCGAGCCTGTCGCCAATTCGGCGCTCGATCTCGTGCGCCATCCCGTCGACGCCTTGCCGACCGCCAGCAACAGAATTCGCGACGCCCCCGCGATCAATTCAGGAATCTCGCTCCGACGCCAGGGCACCGCCCGTCCATCGCAAGCCCGACCAGCCGCGCCGGATCAACCGCCGCAACCGCCGCGCGATAGATCTTTTCGAGATCCGCTCGCGCCTGTTGAGGTGTGATCATTTGTCATCCTAACCGACGCGAGCGTCGCGGCCTCACTCTTGTCGTCCTGACGAAGCGCGCAACGTGAGCGGCAGGAACGGACCCCCAGACAGTTCCGCGTTTTGTGTCATCCTGACGACGGGAGCGTTAGCGACGGGAGGAATGGACCTCGGACAGCTTCGCGCACGCGAAGCCGGTTCCGGTCTCTGAAATCGCGCAGCGCTCCATGTCACCCCTTCAGCACCCGAATCTTCCCCGACTCCTCCGCCACCAGCACCACATCCGCCATCGCAATAAACAACCCAGTGCCGACCACACCCGGAATCGCGAGCAGCTCGCGATCCAGCCGCGCCGGATTCGCAATCTTCTTCACCGCGCAATCGAGAATCAGGTTCCCGTTGTCGGTGACGAACTGCTGCGCCGTCATTTTCGCGAACCCGCGGCTTCATCCCCAATCGCTTTAATCTTCGCACTCACGAGCGGCAGTCCGAACGGCACCACTTCGACCGGAATACTCCCGCGGTCGCCGAGCTTCTTCACCAGCTTCTCGTAACCGATCAGCACGATGAACCGCCGCGACGACGCCGCGACGATTTTCTCGCGCACCAGCGCGCCGCCGTAGCCCTTGATCAGATTGAGCCGCGGATCGACCTCGTCCGCACCATCGAAATCGATATCGATTTTACCCGCCTCGGCGAGCGTGACGATCGGAATCCCCACCGAGCGCCCCAACTCCTCAGCCGGCGATGAAGTAGGAACCCCGCGAACCTCGATCCCGCTGGCTCCCAGAGCCCGAATAAACGCACTAGCCGCCCTGCCCGTCCCCAACCCAATCGTTATGCCCCGGCTTAACAAACCGCAGCGCATAAGTCCCAAGTGCCTCCAGCGATGCGTCATCAGCCGCCATCAGTTATTCCTCAATGCGCGCATAGCCAACGCCGGATGCCAGAGCATCCGTCGAGATTCTTCGCTCCGGCAGCCTCCGCTCAGAATGACGCGAGAGGCGGAGTTTTTCTGGTGGTTTATTTTTTGTGTCATCCTGAGCGCAGCGAAGGATCTCGCGCGCTCCAGCGCGCCTTAACCACAACACGATCGAGACTCACCTAAGAAATCGATCGATTCGCGTTTCGTTCTCCTGAACTAAACGACGTTTCACGTGAAACATTTTGATTCAATTCTCCTGCAATAACAGCTATCTTCGATGATCGCCTACCCCGATTCGCGACCATTACGGCTTGCCGTTCCTCAGCAGTTGCATGAATTCCTGCCGCGTCTCGTGATTGGTGCGGAACACCCCCAGCATCGCCGACGTCGTGACGAAAGAGTTCTGCTTCTCGACTCCGCGCATCCGCATGCACAGATGCTCGGCCTCCAGCACCACCGCGACGCCCAGCGGATCGATCTCCGACATCAGCGTCTGCGCGATCTGCGTCGTCAGCCGCTCCTGCACCTGCAGCCGCCGCGCGTAGATCTCAACCATCCGCGCCAGCTTCGAGATTCCGACTATCTTGCGATTCGGCAGGTACGCGACATGCGCCTTGCCCATGAACGGCAGCAGGTGATGCTCGCACAACGAATAAAAATCCAGATCCTTGCACAGGATCATTTCCTGGTAGTCGTCTTCGGTGAACAGCGCGCCGTTGATCGCTTCCTTCGGATCCTTGGCGTAGCCGCTGGTCAGGAACTCGTAAGCCTTCGCCACCCGCATCGGCGTGCGCTTGAGTCCTTCGCGCTCCGGGTCTTCACCCATATGCCGCAGGATTACGCGGACCGCGTCTTCGAGCTTGACGGTTCCGGTCGCGCCATTCTTGTCGGCGCCGACTTTGGCTCGTGAACCATTTGCATGCGTTCGGTTCATGTACCGATCTCCTTGCGCCACCGGCTGAACTGAAGCGCCAGCTCGATTGCGAGTGACGGGCCGCCACCGCTCATGATGATGAACCCCGCGGCGTCGCGAGCCAACGATTTCATCAACGCCAGGTTCTCGCGAATCGACATCGCGCGCACCTCTTCTTCGCTCATCCCGGCGAATCTGTCCAGATGGCTCCGGGCGCCGCTCAGGTCCTTCACCCGGTCGATCAGATAGTTGGCCATCGCCTCGCGCTTGACCGGCAGAATTCCGAGCATCGTCTTGATTCCGATGCTGTTCGCCTTCGCGACGAAGCGCCGCCCGGTCTCCGCGTCGAACACCGGCTGCGTGATTACGAAACGCGCGCCCGCCTTGGCCTTGCGCTCGAGCAGCTCGAACTCACGCTCGATATTCTTTCGATTCGGATTCGCGACCGACCCCGCGACGATCGACGGAATCGCCTTCAGCAGCGCTTTGCCCTCGCCGGTATCGCCACGATTCAGCGCACCAACCATCGCAAGCAATCCGTATGCGTCGATATCGTGCGAGACGATCACGTTGCCGTCGGCAGTCGGCGGAATCTTGTCGCCGTTGAGCGCGACAATCGCGTCGATACCAATCGCGGCCGCGCCCAGCAGATCCGACTTCAGTGCGAAGCGGTTGCGGTCGCGGCACGACACGTTCAGCACTACCGGAATCTTCAGGCGCTCCTTGATAGCAGCGCCGAACACCAGCCCCGACATTTTAACTTTGCCCAATGCGTTGTCAGTCAGGTTGATCGCATCGACGTGCCCGGCCAGCGCGCCGAGATGACGCAGCAGCGGCGCTGGATTGATTCCGCGCGGCGGCGAGACTTCGAGCCACAGCGCGGGCGCGGCGGCGTTCAGGCTGTCGAGGATTGAGGGCAACGGATTTCTCCGCGGATGCGCGATTGTCAGGCTGCCGGCGTCAGGCCTGGCGGCGCTCGGTCGCTTTGACCTTCTGATATTTGCGGTAGTCGTATCCGGTCGCCATCGCCATCAGCAGCGGCTCCATCCCACCCTCGCGCTCGCGGCGGAGCACGCGCAGGCGCTCGAAGAACTCGCGGAAGTCTTTGTCCACGCGATGCTTCCCGTCGATCGGCGCCAGAAAGAAATCATGCAGGCGCGTCACCGTGAAGCGCAGCGACGAAAAGCGCAGCTCGTTGGGAAACGCATCCCATTCCGCCAGCGACAGCGTCCGCACCGCCTCGTAGCCCGACAGCAGGTAACGGAACCGGTCGAGCGAGTACGCGCCATCGACGAAGCACAGCGCGTTGACCGCGGTCGCGATATCGAAAATGAACTTGCCGCGGCACGCCGCGTCGAAGTCGAGCATCGCCGTCATCTTCTCGCCGCGGAACAGCAGGTTGTCCGAGAAGATATCGCCGTGGATCACGCCCTTGGGCAGCTTGCCCTCGAGGTAGCGCGTCAGGTACTCGACCTCGTCGTCGAGCGTGCGGCAGATTTTGCGGAAGTAGTTCGGCAGCCGATTGCGCACGGTCAGGTACAGGTCGGCGATTCGCTCGAAGCTGAAGCGGTTGTCGATTCCCTTTTTGTAAGCCTTGCCGATCACGTGCAGGTCGCCGAGCGCATGGCCAATCGTCTCGAGCTGGCTCGGCTTCATCCGCGCGGGAGCAAGCACCTTGCCTTCCTGGTACTTGAACAGCGACACGCATCGATTGTTGAAGTTGCGGTAGAAGCGGCCCATCCGATCCTGCATCGGATGTGGGCACGGGAAGCCGTGCTTGCGCAGGAACGACAGCAGATCGATCTCGCGTTTCAGCTCGTTCTCGCCCTTGACCTCGTCCACCCGCAGCAGGAATTTGCCCTTGGCCGCTTCGAGCACGTAGTTGGTGTTGACCGATCCTTCGGGGATTCCGGACGTACTGGTGACGCGGCCAAGGCCGTAGTCATCCGCCAACTCTTTGAGAAACGGTTTGCTTAGCTCGGTGTAAACGGCCATAGGGACGCGGGCGCGATCAATTGAGGACTGTCAGCCTGCCGAGTCTAGGGTGTGGCTGGCACCTCGTCAACTAGGGGCCACGAAACCCTTGTAAAATGAGGGTTTCGTGTTTTTCAGAATACGTTGAGTGCGCCGCGCGAGCGTGTCCAGCTTGCTACAAGGATCGGGCGCGACTAAATCAGTCGCATGCCGACATCCAAAAAACCTGCCCCCAAAAGTCCGAAGAAGCCCGCAACCGCGTCGCCGAAGAGCGCCAGCGCCGCACTGGAAGGAAAGAAAGCGCCCGCCTTCGCACTGCTCGACGCCGACGGAAAAACCGTCGCGCTCAAAGAGCTGATCGGTGCGAACAACCTCGTGCTCTATTTCTATCCCAAGGACATGACGCCCGGATGCACTATCGAGGCGTGCAGCTTCCGCGACAACATAGCGCCGATCAAAAAGCTCGGCGCCAAGGTCGTCGGCATCAGCGGCGACTCGACCGACTCGCACGGCAAGTTCATCGCGAAGCACGACCTGAACTTCCCGCTGCTCGCCGATCCCGGCAACAAGGTCTGCAAGCTCTACGGCGTGTACAAAATGAAATCGCTCTACGGCCGCGAGTTCATGGGCATCGAGCGGACGACGTTCGTCATCGACAAAGCGGGCATCGTGCGCAGCGTGTTCCCGAAGGTCAAGGTAAACGGCCACACCGAGGAAGTGATCGAATCGCTGAAGCAGATCGCGTAGCTCGGCACCAACGAGCAGTGTGCTTGATGCTCGCAACCTAACCCCTAACCCCTTCCCGAGCGGGAAGGGGAACCGGACGTGGGGAGAAAAAACGACGCGCCGGCTATTTGGCCGGCGCGTCGCTTACGTATCCGACATTCTGCGCACTGACTACGGGCCATTCTCCGTGGGCGGATTCACGAACGGGCAGTTGTGCTCGCCTGCACCGGCGCCGGCGCCGTTCCGATTACGGCGTTGAGCGACGGCGATCCGTTGAAATCGAACATGTCCTGCAATCGGCTCGCGTTCTGATCGCGTAGCGTCAGATGCGACCCGTCGGGCAGGAAGCGCTGCTCGATGAAAGCGAGGATCGAGGTGTGATCGCCCACCATGTGCGAGACGTAATGCGGTTTCGCAAACGGTGAGATCACGACGAACGGCACGCGGAATCCGAGCTGGTTGAAATTCGCGCATGTCGCCGGGTATGGCGCGGTCTCCTCC
This sequence comes from uncultured delta proteobacterium, assembly GCA_963814715.1. Taxonomy (GTDB): domain Bacteria; phylum Desulfobacterota; class Binatia; order Binatales; family Binataceae; genus Binatus. The sequence goes on along the minus strand of CAWFDW010000002.1, from coordinate 448,457 downwards.
GTGAACGTCGAGCAGATGCTCCGACGTCGCTCTCGCTGAACTCGCACTCGCGCGCCGCCGCCGGGCATCAGGCTCGCCGGCGGATTGGACAGGTCTTCGCACAGGCCCGGATCGATGCCATCGGGATTGAGCGCTCCGCTTTGCGGCGCAGCCGGTGGCGCCACGTGATCATAGAATCCGCCGTGCTCGTCATAGGTCAGGAAGATGACCGTGTCCTTCCAGTTCGGACTGTTGCGTACTGCGTTGATGATCTGCGAGGTGACGAACTGGCCCGCGCGGATATCCAACGGCGGATGCTCGTCGGTCTCACCCGCCGCTCGCGCCTATAAATCGGTCCCGTTGGGGTTTGCATCTGGCCTGGCAAAACGCAGGGATCGACGAACGACACCGCGGGCAGAGTGCCGGCCGCCGCGGCCTGGCCATGAAATTCTGGCCGTCGGGTTGACGACTTGATCAGAACTACTGAAAACCGGCGGACATGCGCCACAAAGACGGCAGTGATTGCCGCGGAAAATCAGCGAGGTCGGCAGATCCGCGAAGTAGTTGAACCAGGTGACGTGACTCGCATCGAGCAGATCGAAGATCGATCCGGTGATCGGCTTATAGCCGTTGCTGGTGTTGAGAGACGGGGTTGGCCTGATTGATGCCCGGAGGAAAGATTTCGTTGGTCGTGATGTGGCCAAACGAAGTCGCCGCCATTTCGTACGAACGATTCGGAAAAGTCGGACCGACGACGGAGCAGAAGTAGCGATCGTCGATCGCGAAGGTCTGCGCCAACTGGTAGTAGAAGGACAGATCGTCCTGCGTTGTAGTAAGCCCATCGTGTCGTCTGCGTCGGGTTCACTCGTATCAGGCTGCTCGGTCGCGTCGTTGACGCAGCACGAATCCGTCGTTGAGCGTCGACAGGAGAGCGTTGGCCGGATCAGAAAAGTTGGCCTCGGCATGAGCTAGCCCTCCAGTCGTGATGCAGGTCCGGGCCCGGACAGTAATTTGAATCGTGAAACGAAGTGACGGTGCTGCCGTCGTCGTCAAGATTCGAGTTGGTGCAGTTCAGGTGGCCCATCGTGTCGAAGCTGCACGTGAGGCCGTCGACGCAACTATGATCGCTGTTCTTGCATGCGCCGCCGTGGTAAGGACCGCCCGGCGCGTACGGCAACACGCCGAAGTAGTTATCGAACGAATGGTTCTCCTGCATGATGATGATCACGTGATTGACCTTGTGGACGTTGCCTTCCGCGCGGGCTGTCGCAACCGACAGTCCGAGCGCGGCGATCGACATCAGCAAGGTGGCCGTTACGATACCTCTTCGTCTCATCGTTTCCTCCTCGATTCGACGGGGTGATTGGCTTTGAGCTGCGCTACCCCCGAAGCAGCGCAGTCAGGTCCAAATTAAGTTGCACGAAAAATGATAAAAGGCCCGTCGGTGCTGAAACGCAAGGCAAAATCGTACGACGACGCAACGACGATGCGTTTAGACGAGTTTCAGCGATTCAGATTGGGTCGAACTGCAGAATTTGTGGTGTGCGAGATGCCTCATGAAGCGGCAGCGCTGGTTGTTCCGAGCAGGTTGTCGCGGAGGAATGCGCGCAGTTCGGGCTCGACGCGTTTGCCGAGATCGTGCGAGGCCTGCGGGAAGTAGTACGTCTCTACTTTCGCGCCGTGCGCACGCAACGCATCCGCGAGCTTGACTGCCTGCCGCACCGGCATCCGATTGTCCTGCTCGCCGTGCATGATCAGCACGCTGACATCGAGCTTCGCGGGCAGATGCGCGATCACGCTGCGCTCTTTCAGGATGCGCTTGCTCGGCCATACTTCGCGGAGGATCGAGAGCTTGGTGCGCAGCGGCGCTTCAGGCCACAGCGTCAGCGGATCGTAGCATCCCGATTCCAGGATGAGCGCGCGCGGACGCGAGTCGTAGTCCATCAGCAGTCCCGCGGCGAGCGCGCCATGCCCGAGTCCCCACACGGCGAGCCGCGTCGAATCGACATCGATACGCCCGGCGAGCATGTCGAGCGCCTTGCGCGATGCGAGCACACTCGGCTGTCCCACGAAGCGGCTCGGCCCCGACGAATTGCCGTAGCCGGGAATGCTGACGCAAGCGACCTGGATTCCCATCGCGGCGATTCCCTGGCTCATCTTAACGCACTGATCGACGCTGCCCTCGCCACCGTTGAGCACCAGCAGCCCGGGCCGTTTTCCCAGCTCGGCGCTGCGCGTCAGATAACCTTCGATGTGGTAATTTTTGGGGCCCTGCGCGACGTCGAAGTTGAACTGGTCGACGTTTTTGTAATTCGACGCGATTGATTTACCCGGAATCCGGCATGCTGCAATCGACATCGCGAGCACAATCGCAACGCAATAGGAAAAGCCCGAGAGCCTGGTCGTTCTTCGTATTGGGTCAGGATCCATCGATAACGGAGAGCGCGAAACAGAATTTAGGAGGTCGTGTGACATCGCTCCGTAGCCTACACGTCCTACCTATAATTAAAAACCGTCTAAAAATTCAGGGCAAGTCCGAAAACTGGAGGCGCATTGAATCGAACTGGAGATTCGCCGATACTTTTTGATTCGCGACGGCAATTTTTACGCGGTGACACAGCAATGGCGACGCAGGCAGAAAGTGCAAGTTCAGTATCGGCGGCGATTGATTTCGACAAGAACGGCGGCATCGTCGCCGCGATTGCCGTCGATCACCAGACGCATCGCGTGCTGACTGTTGCCTATATGAATCGCGAGGCCTTCGACGAGACCGTCGCGACCGGACGCGCGTGCTACTTCTCGCGATCGCGCAACAAGCTGTGGCGCAAGGGCGAAGAGTCGGGGAATTTTCAGATCGTGCACGAGATTCGCATCGACTGCGACGCCGATGCGGTCGTGGTCGCTGTCGAGCAGCGCGGCGACGGCGCCGCATGCCACGAGGGCTACGAGTCGTGCTTCTTCCGCAAGCTCGATAACGGCGCGTGGAAAGTAGTCGATCAGCGCAAAGTCGATCCCGCCAAGTACGGTCCCAACTACGGGCATCAGTCGAAAAAGTCGGCGGGCTAATCCGAGATGGCTGACCAGGTTTTGAAATTCGGCATTCCGAAAGGAAGCCTCGAGAATCAGACGCTCGAGCTGATGCGCAAGTCCGGCTGGCGTATCACTGCCGACGCGCGATCCTATATTCCGGCCACCGACGACCCGACGCTGAGCTGCCGCATCCTGCGCCCGCAAGAGATGCCGCGGTATATCGCGGACGGATCGCTCGACGCGGGCATCACCGGCAGCGACTGGATCGTCGAGAACAACGTGACGCTCCATCAGGTCGAGAGCTTCATCTACGCGAAGGCGACGTTGACGCCCTCGCGATGGGTGCTGTACGTGCGCAACGATTCGCCGATCAAGCGCCTCGAAGATCTCGAGGGCAAGCGAATCGCGACCGAGCTGGTGCAGTTCGTCAAGCGAATCCTGGCCGAGCGCAAGGTCAAAGCGGAAGTCGAGTTTTCATGGGGCGCGACTGAAGCCAAGGTCGCCGAGGGCATCAGCGACGCCGCCATCGACGTGACCGAGACCGGCTCCTCGATTCGCGCCAACGGACTGCGCATCGTCGAGGAGCTGATGACGTCGAATCCCGTGCTGGTGGCAAATCCGAAAGCATGGGCCGATCCGTGGAAGCAGGCGAAGATTCGCCAGCTCGGGATCCTGATTCGCGGCGCGCTGGACGCGGAGAATCGCGTCGGCATCAAGATGAACGTCGCGAAGGAGAACCTCGAGAAAGTGATCGCGCTGCTGCCGTCGATCACGGCACCGACCATCTCGCATCTCTATCCGTCGAAGGCGCTGAAGGGCGTCGAATGGCTGGCGGTTGAGACTGTGATCGCGGAGCAGACGGTGCGCGAGCTGTTCCCGAAGCTGCTCGAGGCAGGCGCCGTGGGCATCGTGGAGTATCCGCTGAATAAGATTATCGGGTAGCGAAGCGCGTTTTCTTTTTCCGTCATTCTGAACGAAGGCTGCCGTAGTGAAGAATCTCGACGGACGTTCCTGCGTCCGGCGCCTGCGTGCAGACGCGCTAACGCGCGAGATCCTTCGCTGCGCTCAGGATGACGGCGTAGCTCAGTCTCTGGCCCTCGCCTCGGCATTGTGGCACAACAAGAATACTCACCACGGAGGTCGGCATCATGGGTTTGCCCAACGGAGTCCATCACCTCGCTATCTGCACCAAGGACATCAAGAAGCAGATCGAATACTTCTCGCAAGTCGTCGGGATGGAGCTGGTCGCGCTCTACTGGATGCACGGCGTCGACAACACCTTCCACGGCTTCATGAAGATGAGCGACAGCTCGTCGATCGCCTTCGTGCAGCATCCGGAGATCGCAAAGATTCAGCCGATCAAGGGCGTCTCGCACGCCGGCCACACTACGCAGAACGTCGCGCCCGGTGCGATGCAACATCTGGCGCTTAACGTCGACAGCTACGCTGACCTGATGGCGATTCGCGATCGCGTCCGATCGCACGGGCATTGGGTGATGGGCCCGCTCGATCACGGCTTCTGCAAATCGATCTACCTCGCCGCGCCCGAGGGAATCATGCTCGAGTTCTCGACGTCTGATGGCGGCTCGATTGATGCGGAGGCATGGATCGATCCAGAGGTGCAGGCGCTCGCAGGGATCAGCGCGGAGGAAGTTGAGAAGTACAAGCATCCCGCGTCGTTCGAATCGAAAGGCGGCACGGTCGCGCAGCCGAAGCCGGATCCGTCGAAGCCGCTGATGGATTATGCGGCGGATGATCGCATCTGGGCGATGAGCGACGAGGAAGTGAGTCGCAGGATGAGCAATACGACGCCGCCGGTGCAGAAGAAATCCAGGGCCGCGTAGTTCTTCGCTTGGGACGATGATCCTCGCCTCCCCCGTCGTTGGGGGGTGTCACAGACACGCGGCCGACGCGCGTCCGCGCGCGGCGGGTGGGGGACCACATTTCCGAATTTCTGGTTGAGGGCGAGGTAAGGAAGGATCCGGGATTCTTCGCTCCGCTCTGAATGACACAAGCCATGAAGACGCTTCGGACTGAGAGCCGCAACGGCGTTGGTATCATCACTTTCACGCGCGCTGCTGAGTACAACACGATCACGGCTGAGCTGCGCGACGAGCTCGCGGATGCAATCGATCGCGCTGACGCTGACCACGATGTTCATGTGATCCTGCTGCGTGCCGAGGGGCCGGCGTTTTGCGCGGGTTACGCACTCGCCGGATCGACGCGCGCGCAGGCTGGTGAAGGTTCGCGCAAACGGGTGTGGGACTCGGTCGCCGACTACGGGATGATCTCGCAATACGTCAACGTGTACATGAAACTCTGGTACGCGAAGAAACCGACTATCGCTGCCGTGCACGGATGGTGTATCGGGGGCGGCACCGACATGGTGCTATGCGCCGATTTGATCATCGCCGCTGAATCCGCGTCGTTCGGATATCCGCCCTCGCGCGTGTGGGGCACGCCGACCACCGCGATGTGGGTCTATCGGATGGGTCTCGAACGCGCCAAGCGCTACCTGTTGACCGGCGATGAAATCCCCGCACCCGAAGCCGCACGCATCGGACTGATCCTCGAAACGGTGCCCGACGGCGAGCTCGATGCGCGCGCAACTGCTCTGGCCGAGCGGATGGCGCAGGTGCCCGACGAATCAACTGCAAATGCTCAAGCTGCTATGCAATCACACCGCCGAGAATATGGGGCTGGCGACGTCGCGGCTGGTGGGCTCGCTGTTTGACGGAATCGCGCGGCATACGCAGGAAGGCCTCGATTTCGTCGCGCGCGCGCAGGCGGCGGGGTTTCGGCAGGCTGTGCGCGAGCGCGACGATCCGTTCGGGGATTATGGATCGGGGCCGCGCTCCAAGAATCGCGGCGCGAAGAAAGGCGGGAAGAAAAGAACTTAATTTAATTTGAAACCCGCGGTGGGTTTCAAACTTCCTTCGGCAGGGGTGACCCCTGCACCCAGTGATAAGAAAATCGCGAAATGTCGGGGACGACATTTCACTCCTGGGTTTTGGGGAAGAGCCCCTCTACTCTCCTTGGCCGCTGGGTTCTCCGAATAGGCAGCGCTGGATCATTGGGAACAGGTCGCGCGCTTCGCCGTCGATCATATCGTCCAGGCATACCGAGAACGCCGTCAGCGCAGTGCCCGCTTTTGCGACGTCTTCGTTTGAGCCCGTGATGAACGACGTCGCGTCGACCGTTCGCGCGAGCTCGCGCAGCCGGTGGTGTTGTTCGCAGGTGCGTAGAATCAAGTCGGGCGGAAAGTTCTGCTGCGACCGCATCCAGGGCAGTACGACGTCTTCCTCGCTACTGATGTGATTGACGATTACAGTCTTAATCGAGTTCCACGCTTCGGCCGCTTCGGCGCGCAATATAGTGTCGGCCGGCTGACGAGCCACCACCGCACCAGCGACCGCCGCATTGACTAAACGTTCACCCAGTTTTGTATCTTCATTGCTCAATCGCGTGAGCGCCGCCTCGACCTGCGCGGTGGAGAGCTTCCGATCGAGTTGATTTTCCCTGTTCACTGACATCGCTTGTCTAGTAGCACCGAACGTGCCATCGAAAAGCCTAGATTCAACGCAAACCCTCTCGCAGAATGACTAGCGCATTCTCCTAACGCGAAGCACTTCTCGCGAAATGAAACGAAATTACTCGGAATTCGTCGAATTGTTAGGTGGATGGCGGAGGACTATAATCAGCCCCATCAATATGACTCGTATCGCAAATGCCTTGGCAGTCTTCGGGATCGCAGTCGCGCTCGCGGGATTGTCCGCGTGCGAGCCGGTGCAAAATCCCAACGGAACCGGCGCTGGTAAAGCGTCCAAGCTGGGTTACGATTCGAGCTCGATGCCGCCGCCTTCGAGCGCGGGCACTGTCGCCGGCGGTACGATCGATTCGCCGCAGAGCCAGGCGCTCTCCGATTATTTGAAGCATCACTCGCTGCCGCTGGTCGGCGCACAAGTCGTCACCAGCCCGAGCGGCGGCAAACAGGTGATCCTGTTTGGTTTCGTTGCGAGCGATTTTGGCAAGACTGACGCAGAGCAGAAGGCGCGCCGCTATCTGAAGGACTCGTCGATGGTCGTCGACAACCGGATCAAGATCAGTCCCGAACTCGCCGGCGGCCATGGCCATGGCAGCTCCGGCTCCACGGCGACTAACGAGCCACCTTCCAATTCGATACCGACTGACGGATCCGATCCGTACGCCTCGTCAGGCTCGCTTCAGGACTATCAGAACAACATGCCGCCCGATGCGCAGGCCTACGCGGCCCAGGGACAGCAGGTGCAGCAGTTTCAGCAGTATCAGCAATACAACAGCGCGCCACCGAGCATGTTAGGTATGCTCCTCCCGCTGCTGATGGGCGGGGGCGGAGGCATGACGATCGGCGGTGGCAGCGGAGGCGGATTCGGCGGAGGTTTCGGTGGATTCGGTTCCGGCTACGCGCCAAGCTACGGTGGTGGCTACGGCTATCCGAGTTATCCGCCGCCGATGCCGAATTCAGGATTCGGCGCATCGGGCGTCCCCTACTGATTCGGCCCGCGCGTTTTCGCTCGAATCGTTTATCTCGCCAACTTGAACCGCTCGCCCAGGAAGACCTGCCGCACCGCGTCGCTGGCGACGATGTCGCGTGGTTTGCCCTCGAACAGAATCTTGCCGGCGTGAATGATGTAGGCGCGATCGATGATCGATAGCGTCGCGTGCACGTTATGATCCGACATCAGCACCCCGATCCCGCGATCCTTGAGATACGACACGACGCGCTGAATCTCGACGACGGTGATCGGATCGATTCCGGCGAACGGCTCGTCGAGGCACAGGTACACCGGATCGAGGACCAGCGCGCGGGTAATTTCCACGCGTCGGCGTTCGCCGCCGGACAGCACGCCGGCCTTGGATTTCGCCAGCTTCGCGATACCCAGTTCGTCGAGCAGCGTCTGCAACCGCGCGTGACGTTCTTCTTCGTTGAGCGGCAGCGTTTCCAGAACGGCGAGCAGATTCTGCTCGACCGTCAGCTTGCGAAAGACGCTCGGCTCCTGCGGCAGGTAGGAAATTCCGCGGCGCGCGCGCTGGTATAGCGGCAGCGTCGTGATGTCCTCGCCGCTGAACATGATGCGCCCCTTGTCGGGCTTGAGCAGGCCGACCAGCATGTAGAAGGTAGTCGTCTTGCCGGCGCCGTTCGGCCCGAGAAAACCGACGACCTCGCCCGGCTTGACGACGACGTTGACGTTGTCGACGACCGCGCGTCCGCCATAGACCTTGACCAGGCCTTCGCCGCGAAGTTCCAGCGCTTCGGCCTTGTCAGCCGCGCCGTTGTTTTCGCCGGATTCAATGCTTTCGACTTTCGCCATGCTCGAAGCCGCTCGAGCGGCCAGGTTAAAACTTATCGGCTTTGACCCTGATATGGAACGCTCGGGCGATTTCTCGATGCGCTGGATTCGACGCTGTGGTAGATTGCGGCGCGACGGATCACCGGTTCCAAAATATCAATCGTAATTTTCACTTAGGGGGAAGGAGTTCAATGCTCAAAGGATTGTGTTTCGCCAGCGGAGTCATCTTCGGGATCGTGCTCGCCTGTGCCGCCTGCTCACAGACTCCCACCTACAAAACCAGTCCTTACGGTCCGGTACCGGGAGGCCCCGGCTATTACGGTGGACCTCCGCCGACTCGCAGTGAAATCTCACAGGCAATGAGCGAGCTACAGCACGCACGCTACGTACTGCAGGCAAAAGCCGCGAATGACTATCACGGGCACAAGGCCAACGCCGTCGGATTCATCGACAGTGCGCTCAACGAATTGCAAATCTGCTTGACGATGCCGTAGCGATTGACTAACGAGACGCCAGCTCTCCGATGAGCAGCGTGACGGTGAGGTCCGAGTTGCCGAGCGTCGATCGATTCCAGAGGACACCGGCGAATGGCATCATTAGACCCTCACCGGGCTCGAGGATTACGCGGATCCGCGCCGGTTGCGCCTTCATAGCGATCGCGAGCTATGCCTAATCCCGAATACCAGCAATGGACTCACTTCAGCCGGGCAGCTACGTCACGCTTCAACGAAAGATGCCCGAGGATCCCGAGAACAATGTCGCCGTCGTCGAGGCGATGGCTCGTCCGCCCGGCGGCGCTGTCATGCGTATCAATACCAAGCTGGTAAGTCTCGACAAAGACAAAGCCGTGCTCGAGGAGACCAGGATCGACCTCGAAGAAGGCAGCGAGACTGAGATGCCGCCGGACAAGGTGACACTTTTTGCCAACGACGAAATCAGCCATGCGGACGACTCGTTGATGGAGAAGCCCACCAAGGCGGAAAGCGTCAAGCAAACCGAAGGCGACGAAGAAGTCGTCGTGATGGGCAACAAGATCAAGACTCATTGGGTCGAGACTTCGGTCAAAACCGGCAACGAAACGTCGCTTTCCAAGGACTGGCTGTCGGATGACGTACCCGGCGGGTTGGTCAAGGAAGAAGTGAAAAAGAGCGTCGGCGGTAAGCTCCTGGCCGAATCGATCAGCAAGGTGATCGACTACAAGCTGGGTTCCTGATCGTTCGCTGACAAATCGATACGCGATCCGAGCCGGCGGTGATTTTAGTCATCGCCGGCTTTTCTCGGTCAGAGATACGAACTTCAGACTTGGGCTACCGTATAGGCTACCTGGCTTCCATCGAAATAGGGCTTGTAGTAGGTCGATCCGGATACATAGTAAGTGGACCCATTGATCGTCGACGCGTATGCGCCGTTGGGTAAATTGTAAACGTTTGCTCCTATCGGTGCGGTTACGATTTGGTAACCCGCTCCATTCTGCTGATAGAAGGTTCCGTTCGAATAGTAGAAAGTTGCGCCATAGGCATAGGCCGTCTGTACACCAGGTGGTAGATAAGGAACTGTCGCACCTATCGGAGGCGCAACCACCGTATATTGCCCGTTGCTCGATTGTACGAAATTGCCGTTGGAATAGTAGTAAGGAGTCCCATTGTTGATGATCGTCGTCGATGATGCCGGCGGCTGAGCCATGTTAGAGCCTATCAACATTCCCGCGGCCAGGCCTCCTACTGCACCGAGTGCCGCAGCACCGGCAACGTCACCTCCGCTATATCCCCCGCCGCCGCCGCAACAGTAATAGGGATTACCTCCGCCACCACCGTAGTAGTTGTTGTTGCTGCTATTGTCATAGTTGTTGATCGTAGCGTCTTGCTTGTTCTGCAACTGCTTTTCGGTATTTTCGTTGTTCTTCTGAAGAGTATTTACTTCGTTGTATTGGGCCTGTTTCTGAGCCGTCTGGTTTGCATTGTAGGTGTTGTAGTCCGACTGTTTGGTGGCCGACGAGGTGTTCTGCCAAGAGCTTGATGAATGGTTCCAGGATTGGCTGCCGGAAGAATAGCTGTTCGAATGACCGAAGTTGCCGCCGCCGAAGCCGTCACCGCCAAAGCCTCCGCCATGGCCACCCCAGCCTCCACCGCCGCCACCACCCCATCCGCCGCCACCACCACCGTGACCCCAGCCGCCACCACCGCCGCCTCCCCAACCGCCGCGACCGCCGCCACCAAATCCGCCACGACCGCCGCCTCCCCATCTTGCATAGGCCTGCGGGAGCAGTTAGCAAAGCAACTCCGGCGATCAAAATAGCGATTTGAAGCGCGAATCTGCCACTAGTCGAAGGATTTGATTTCTTCATGGCTTCGTCTCCTTCACTTTCATTATATCGATTCGCTTGGCGTCCTTCGGAAGGTCGGGTTTAAAAACGCTCGCCGGTATACTATCCGGAAATTTCCAGTCCGATAGAACTGCTACGTATTCCGGTGAACCGGGAGCATTCCTATAGTTGATCACTACCTTCCGCGGAAGGTGTTTTCCGGTACGTTGCAACCAAATCTGCCAATCCACATCGTTCTTGGTGAAGGCCAGGTGATCGCAGTCCTCGCCGGACACATCGTTGACGCCGATATATCCCGCGTAGATGACTCCCTTGCGAAACATTTGGCACGGCTGACTGTAAGCAAGGTCGGCTAGCGGAATTGAGAGGTTATGAATTTCCTCCAGCCGCTCCATCATCCCGTCGATTGAAGCCGGGACCTCTACGCTCGCGTAAACCATGTGCGGCGGATCCAACATAGTGAGGTTGGTTCCGCTATACCAAATATCCTTGGCACCCAGGTCGCTGTGAAAATCAACCGCGAATTGATCCGGCCGCTGGATCGCATAGTCCCCGGCGGCGGCGAATTGAAGCTTTATGTTCGATGGCAGCACCTGGTCGAATGTTATCTCGGCGTGGAATGTAAAAGCCTTGCTCGATGCCAGATCATTGCAGGAACGAGTCAGGAGCTGATCCGCGCCAGGATCGATCTTGGGCGGCGCCGCGGCTTGAGGCGCCTGCGGGCTGGCCGGAGAACCCGCGCTCGCAGGTGCGGCAGTTTCGGCAAAGGCTCCGGGATTCGAGGCCAGGAATATCGCGGCCACGGCCCCGGCAAAGGACAGCGAAATAAATCTTTTTTTCATCTTCCTATGACTCCCGCTTCGACGGGTCATCAAAACACACTCGAAATCTCCATTCCGCTTTGACCCTCAGGTGTTAATACTACGAGGCGCCAGGAGCAACTATTGTACTTTCGTACAATGCCGCGACTCGGACGCGCGGGCTCGCTGCTTTTATGCGCGGTCCCGGGATGCTACTTCCTTAGGTGGTGGCTGAGAACGAATACGACAGCGAGCGCTTTCCGGGAAATTTCTACCAGGGGATGATTCTCAAGCTCGACCGCGCGCGCGGCCGCGGCGTAGTGCGATCGCATAGCGGCAAGGAAATCCTGTTCGAGTTTCCGTTCGTGGCTGTCGCGGGTGCGCGAATCGGCGGCACGATGCCGGGGATCGATCTGATTCGCGAAGGCGATATCGTCGGCTTCGACGTCGGATGGACCTCCAAAGGATTGCGGGTCACGACTATCCATCCACGCGACTCGTCCTCGTGAATACTCTGGTCGTCTCGGTAATAGCCCCGCTTGACCGTCGGGCAGCGGCACCGCACTTCTGCTAGAATCGCCGCCGTGCAATCGCTCGACGACTACATCCCGCGCCCCGGACTCTCCATCCCAATCGTCACGATTCTCGACGCTCGCGGCCGCATTCTCGAAGACCAGCAGCGCGCAGTCATCCGCTTCGCGCTTCAGGACGGCAGTGGCGCCGACATCATCTTCGCCGCGGGCACGACCGGCGAATGGGATCGTATCGACAATTCGCGCCGGCAGGCGGTCGCGCGAATCGCGATCGAGGAATGCCGCCGCGCGCGCGCGTCAGCCGCAAAGAAAATCGAAGCATGGGCAGGAATCACCGCTCACACACGGGCCGATACGCTCGACAATCTCAGCCACGCAATTCAGGCCGGCGCCGACGCGGTGGTCGTCGCGCCGCTGTCGATCAACGACGTCGAGCATCCCGCCGAATTCGTCGAGCGCGACATCGGCGCAGTATTCGATCGCGCGGGCCGGATGCTGCCGCTGTTCCTCTACGACAACGCCGACATCGCGGCGCCGGGCAAATCGCCGCATCTGCATACGCGCGACGTCAAGGCGATGGCGCGGCTGCCGTACGTGCGCGGAATCAAAGTCACCGCGAGCAAGACCGTGATCGGCAACTACACGCGCGCCGCGTCGCACTTCAAAGCCGGTCACGAGTTCGCGATCTATGCCGGCAATGCGTATCTCATCTTCGATTTGTTCGCGCCACCCGAGGGCGTCGGCGATCGGATGCGCCATTACTGGAATCGCTATCTGACGCAACGCACGCGCCCGTACGGCGTCGTCGCGGGACCGGCCAATGCGATGCCGCGCGAATGGCAGCGCGCATGGCAGGTCTGCCGCTCGGGCGACGTCGAGCTGATGCGCCTGTATGCGGACGCGATCGAGGAATTTCGCATCACGTGCACGTTCAAGCGCGGCGCCAAGGCCTATCGCCCGACGATCGCGACTCTCAAGGCGTCGCTGAAGGAACTCGGCGTGATCGACAGCGACGCGGTCGGCGCAGGCACGCCGCCGCTGAGCGATGCTGAGCGTCGGGAATTCTCGACGCGATTCGCCGCACTGCGCGAGCGCAACGCCGAGATGCTTGAGCGCGGATGGGTCAGCGAATACGATTCGCCCGCCGGCCACGCGCCGGCAACGTACGAAAATCTGCGGGGCGCAATGGCTGAAGAAAAACTCGACGTCGTCGGATGCGGCAGCATGGTCGTTGACCAGTTCTACCGCACGCCGCGGATCATCCGCGCCGACGAAAAAATCCTGCTGCGCGCACATACCGCGAGCGCCGCGATGGAACGTACGCAAGTCGGCGGTCTCGTCCTGAACCACCTCGGATGGGGCCGAATCCTCGGGCTCAAAACCGGCATCTTCGGCAAGATGGGCGACGACCGCAACGGCGAGTTCCTGCGCGACGGGATGGATCGCCTCGGCATCCGCCATCACCTGACCTTCGACGGCACCGCGAGTGCGTTCGCGACGATCTTCGTCGACGCCGCGGGCGATCGCGCAATCTACATGGCGCGCGGCGCGACCGGCGAGCTCACTCCGGCCGAGGTCCGCAATCGCCACGGCGCATTCATCCGCCGCGCCAATCTTGTCTCGACCGAAATTTCGCAACTGCCGCTGCGCACCGTGATCGCGATACTGCTGTTCGCGCGCACTCATTCAATTCCGACGATTCTCGACGTTGACGTGCCGCCGTCCGACGCGATCGGATCGCTGGGCACGCGCGCTGAACTCGAGCGCGCGCTGAAACTCGCGACCTGGCTCAAGCCGTCGAAGGCGGCGGCGCGCGAAATCGCCGGCAACGGACGGGATCCGTTGAAAATAGCCGACGCAATTCGCGCGAAGTACGGAAACCGCGCGGTCGTCATCACCGAGGGCGACAAGGGATGCTCGATTGCGGCGCGCGACACGTCCATTCGCGTGCCCGCCTTCAAGGTCAAGCAAGTGGATTCCACCGGCGCTGGCGACGCGTTCCTCGCGGGCGTCTTCGCGGGTCTTCGACTTGGGCTGCCATGGGACAAAATTGGACGCCTCGCCAATGCTGCGGGCGCGGTCGCAGTCACGCGCCTCGGCGCGTTTCCGTCGGGCTTCGAGGTGCGCGAGGAAATTCTCGATCTCTATGCCGAGCCGCTCGCGCTGCCGACGCCGCGTCTCGACGCCGAGCCGCGCGAGTCCGCTATCGGCGACTCGACCGGCGAAGTCGAAAAGTTCTTCGACCTCGCCCTCAGTGAGCTCGCCGCATTGCGCGGCGGCTTGAACATCGCCGCCATCTCGCGCACCGTCGAGATAATCCGCACCGCGCTCGGCCGCGGCGGCCGCGTTCATGTGACCGGCGTCGGCAAGCCCGAGCACGTCGCGCGCTACGCCGCCAGCGTGTTCTGCTCGGTCGGCACGCCCGCGACGTTTCTGCACGCGACCGAAACCCTGCACGGCAGCCTCGGCCAGGTGCATCCGCGCGACGTCGTCATCGCGATTTCCAACAGTGGCAGCACCGACGAATTGCTCTCGACCGCCACCGCCATCCGCGAACAAGGCGCACAGTTGATCGCAATCACCGGCAACAAGGACTCCAGCCTCGGACAACTCGCCGACCTGGTGATTCACGTCCCCATCCCCAATGAAGGCGGCGGCCTCGGCCTCGCCCCGCGCATCAGCGTGCTCGGCGAAGTCTTCGTCCTCGCAGGACTGTCCGTAGCATTGGAGCTCGCGCACGGCCTGACCGTCGAGGAGTACTCGCGATGGCATCGCGCAGGCGCAATCGGCGAAGCCGCCCGCCGCCTGGCCGAAACGCGCACAACAAGCCGCCGCGCGTAAATCTCACCTCTCCCTTCGGGAGAGGTCGCGCTCCGCGCGGGTGAGGGCGCGAGGATTAATCTCTATGCCTGTACATCTTCCCTTCCCCGATCTATGACTCTTACTAGTCCCGCCGACCCGGCGCAGGAGGCTCTCATCATGCACGTTGGATATGGCGCAGTATTCCAGAATCCCGAGAACGCACTTCCTGACGCTGAGGTTTATCGCAACGAGCTTCGTCTCGCCGAGATGGCTGAGCCGCTCGGCTTTGATTCCATCTGGGGCGTCGAGCATCACTTCGACGACTACACGATGTGCCCCGACGTGCTGCAATTCCTCTCCTACATGGCCGGCCGCACCACGCACATAAAGCTCGGCTCGGGCGTCGTCGTGCTGCCGTGGCACGATCCGATCCGCGTCGCCGAGCAGGTCGCGCTGCTCGATCACGTTTCGAACGGCCGCGTCATTCTCGGTCTCGGCCGCGGCCTCGCGCGTATCGAGTACGACGGCTTCCGCATCGACCAGAACGAGGGCCGCAACTTGTTCGTCGAGTACGCCGAGTTGGTTTTGAACGCGCTCGAAAACGGTTACATGGAAGGCGGCAAATTCACCCGCCAGCCGCGTCGCGAGATTCGTCCGCGCCCCGCGCGCTCATTCAAGGGACGCACTTACGCCGCCGCAGTCTCGCCGGAGTCGATGCCGATAATGGCGAAGCTCGGCGTCGGCCTGCTGGTGATTCCGCAAAAGCCGTGGGAGGCCGTCAAAAAAGATTTCGAGGTCTATCACAAGGTCTGGCGCGAGGTTAACGGCGCCGCGCCCATACCCAAGCCGCTCTCCGGCGGCTTCTGCGTCGTCGATGAAAACAAGGATCGCGCCGAAGAGCTCGCGATGAAATGGATCGCCGCCAACTACCACACCGTCATGAAGCATTACGAGATGACGTCGCCGGAGTTCGGCACCAAGAAGGGCTACGAGTTCTACAGCAACGTCAGCAAGTTCATCAAAGAAGACCGGACCCGACGTTGCGGCGCGCGACTTCGCGATGCTGATGCCGTGGGGAACGCCCGACCAGGTGATCGAGAAGTGCGCCTTCGTCCGCGACACGATCGACGCCAACGGCGTGTTCTTCAATTTCAGTTTCGGCGGGATGCCGTACGAAGACGCCGAACGCAGCATCAAGTGCTTCGCGAAGTACGTGCTGCCCGAGCTGAAGAAATGGAAGACTGAGCCGCTGGCCGAGCCGGCTCCGATCCAATCTTCAGCCGCTGCCCGCTGAAACGATCTTTACGCGCCGGGTTTTTCGCCGTCATGCGCGTGCCCGATCGCATTCCGCAGCTTGCGATCGAGCTTGGCGCAGTTCAGGACGACCTTCTCCGAATGCACCGCCTCGACAGCGCTGATCGGCACTGTAAAGTCACCAGCATTCTCGACGTAGATCACCAGCTCGGGGCGTCCATTCGGCGCAACCTGGCGAACCGCACCGAACTCCTCGCCTCCATCGGAAACAAAAGCCTGGAATCCAACTTTGATTTTTTCCTGCACGACGTTTTCTCCACTGCTGGCACGCTGACGATGCATTCAATGCTGATCGTCAGTATCCGCCCAAGTCCGCCGCCGGGTCGAGGTGAGCACGTTTCACTGAGCGCAACTCGGGCTATCGGTTGAGAAGGTATCACCGCTCCAGAAGTCATGGTCGCAATTCGAATTGTTATCCTGCAGATCGAGTTGATTGTTCTTCAGCGTATTGTAGAGGATGAAGTTGCTGCCCGATCCATCCGCCTTGACTGAGATTCCAACGTCGCTGTTCTGGACCAGATTACTCAGCACGGTGTTGTACTGCGAACCATTTACTATATGCACGCCGACCTCAGTGCCCTGGGTTACGTCGACTTGATAGATCAGGTTGCCGCTAGAGTTGTCGATCCTTATTCCGTCAGAGTCGCTAGCGACCACTTCACCCGCTGTCGTAGAACTGATCCCTTGATTGATCGAAGACTGGTAGCCAGTAACGAGATTATTGCTTCCATTTAGAATCCAGATACCGTTATACGCTGCGTGCGTGCCGACCCCGTTAATTTCGTTATCGGTACCTCCGCTGATCAAGATCCCCGCTGACACCTGCTGGATAAACAGTGGCGCGCTGCTATCGCTGTTGATCTCGGCGCCCATGCCGTCGAGTTCGATGCCCGCGGAATAGTTGAGTATAGAGGTCGAAGTTGGATTAAGAGTGAAATTTTTGGCACCCGACATCACATGTATGCCGGCCCCGCTTGCGCCCGTTCCCTGAATAGTATTCCCGCTTGCGGTGATTGTTACGTTGGACGCCGTTATGACCAGGCAATCGCCGCCGGAGGATGTCAGGGTTGCATTGGTTGCGATCGTATAATTTCCAGAAGTCGAAATTGTTTCGCAACTCGTGATGTTGGTAGCTGCGGATAGTGGCAGTGCAAAAGACGCGCTGAGTAGCACGACGATCGCAGCAATGAATTTTGTCAACATTTTCTCCTCCACTGGGCTGCAGGCCGTAAATTCTGCATCCCCTCGAAGCTTGCGATGGCGATTGAGACAGGAACGCGACACTTCACACTCCTAGCCGGCTTACTGAGCGCACTTGGGACTGTGGGTAGAGTATGTGTCGCCGACCCACAGATTGTGGTCGCAGCCGGAATTGCCGTCTTCCAAGTCGAGTTGATTGTTGGTCAGGGTATTACTGGTGATGACGTTGGAGCCCGTTCCATCCTTGATCGAGATTCCGACTCCACTGTCCTGGACCAGGTTGCTCAGCACAAAGTTGTTCCTGGAACCATTCACAAGATGAACGCCGGTGGAGTCACCTCGGGCAACGTCGACTTGATAAATCACGTTGCCGGTTGAATTGTCGATCCTTATTCCATCTGAGTTGCTGGCTACCGTTTCCTCCTCGCAATTCGTCCCGGTGTCGTGAGTTTCGATCGAAGTCTCATAGCCGGTGACAAGGTTCCCGCTGCCGCCCTGAATCCAGATGCCGTTGTACTGGGCGTGCATACCGACCCCATCAAGGAAATTTCCAGTCGTGTTATTTATCAGCACTCCCGTGGAGACGTTCTTGATGCACATCGGAGCGCCGTAGTCGTTGTTGATCATGGCGCCCGTACTGTCGAGTTCGATGCCGTAGGAGTAGTCGAGAATAGAGAAAGCAAATGGAAACAGTGTGAAGTTTGTGGCTCCGGACATGACGTGTATGCCGGATCCGTTTCGGCTAGTTCCCTGAAGAGTGGTGTTTGGGTTTGTTTCGATTGTCACGTTCGGTGCAGTTATGACGAGACAATCACCACCGGAAGAATTCAGGGTTGCACCAGTTGGAATCAAATACTCTCCAGAGGTCGAGATTGTTCCACAACTCGTTATGTTGGTTTGTGCTGATGCAGGAAGCGCAAAAGAAGCGGTAAACGCTACGACCACAACAGGAATGAGCTTTGTGAGCATGCGACCCTCCAATCGAATACAGCTCTGACATCTGCGTCCCCCCGAACCATGCGATGGCCAGTGAGGGGGCGCAAATTCCAAGCAACACTTGTACCCGCCTAAGGATCGAGAGGTGCGTGCGGCGAATAAGCTAAGAGTTTACAGTCGGAATCCACGGGCGAAACAAAGCGGCAACATGCTGATGCAGACTGCGTCCTGTGAAGACCGTATTTTTTTCAGAAACTATTCTGAAGATCGTTGGATGAGCCTTCGCCTAACTTTCTAGCGGAGAATTCAGGAGTAACTGACCCTTGCACAAGAGAACACGAAAACTCACCTTGAGCTTCCTTGAAATAGAATATTTCTCGCTGGCCCTACTTACCCACGAAACGCGGTGCGCGCTTTTGCTGAAAGGCTGTGATGCCTTCCTTGTAGTCCGCGGTGCGGCCTGCGGCGCCTTGCGCCTGCGCTTCACAGTTTCAGAACGGCGAACAGGCCCATCGCCTCTTCGTCGATTCTGCGCACGAGACGCTTCGATTGCATGAACGCAGCTGTAGGACCTTGCGCGACCTGCGCCGCGACCTTGCGCGTCTCGGCGACGAGCGAGTCCTTCGGCATGCTGCGATTGACGAGTCCGAGTTGTGACGCTTCGATTCCTGAGAGTAATCGTCCCGGTGTAGATCAGCTCGAGCGCGCGATGAGTTCCCAGGCGCGAGACGAAGAACGAATGGCCGCCCGAATCCAGCACTGCGCCGATTCGCGCGAACGGCGAACCGATTTTCGCATCGTCGGCGACGTAAACAACGTCGCATCCGAGAGCGAGGCCGAGGCCGACTCCGAGGCATGCGCCGTGAACCGCGGCGAAGGTCGGTGCAGGGAACGCGACGATTCGTTTGATCAGCGGATTGAACGTCGTCTCGATTATCGCCTCGGCGTCTTCGTTGCCCGGGTGCGCGTCCGCGAGGTCGCGTCCCGCGCAGAATGCCGGGCCCTCGCCGCGAATCATCATCGCGCGCACGCCCTGCCCTGCCGCACGCTCGAGGCATCCGTTGAGTTCGGCGACCATCGCGTCGTTCAACGCGTTCATCTTGTCGGGCCGGTTGAGAACGATTTCCGCAAGACCGTTTTCGACCGACAAATCGACGCTCATATTCGTGGCCTCTGGGTTGGTCTAGAACACAGGGATAATGTCCTCGGCGGTGATATCGCCGACGTCTACTCCCTCAATATCAAGTTCGGGAATCGCGGGGAACTGGATGTCCCATCGCTCGACCAGCTTGCGCACGCGCGCGATCGCGAGCCGCCAATTGTCGGCTTGCTGCTCGTAGGTGAGGATTCCGAGTCCCGCTTCGCGCGCGGTGCGCAAGCAGAATTCGATGGTTGTGCAGAAAGTATCCGGGCAAATCCCAGAACTGTGCCGGCGGCTCCCAGAGCACCATCGAGAGGAATACGAATCCGGCGCGAAGCTGCTTGGTGATGAAAGTCTTGTGCTCGTCGGTGAGTCCGGGCCATTCCTTCTCGAGCAGGTTGATGCAGATCTGTAGATGACGTGCTTCGTCGCGTCCGATCTTCGTGAAGATTTCGCGGAACACCGGATGCGTCGTGGCATGCGCCATTCCGTGGAACAGCGTCGACGAGGCCACTTCGCCCATCATGAACGAGGTGAAGATCACGGCGAGCGGATAGCGATCGATGGCGCGATTGTAACCGGTCCAGTAGCGGCCGCCGTTATGATACAGCCAGCCGATATTGTTCAGCGCGACGCGTTGCAGCTCGCTCTTCGGCGTAAAGCCTTGCGGGCCGTTCGGCACCAGGCGCTGGATGACGCGCTGGCAGGTCTCCTCGTGATTGGTCTCGTCGCGAGTTATCGAAAAGAAGCATTTGCGGACCGGATCTTCCTCATGCATCTCCCACGCATGAATCGTCGCGCGCGCGAACACCGCCGGCCCCGACGAATCGAAGTTGGACAGCAGCGCCCACCAATACATGATCGCGACCTTCTCGTCGTCGCTCCACGCCTCGGGCGAGAGATCGCTCCAATTGATGTCGGCGGGATTGAAGCCCTCGCGCTTGGCGCGCTCGTAAATTTCGGCGAGCTTGGGCGTCTCGCATCGCCATTCGATTGGAAAGATATTGGGCTGGGCGACGGCGGGCGCCTCGAGCAGGCCGCCTTCCGGAATTTCGAATTCGCTCATCGGCATTGTCTCCTGTCCATAATCTACCAACCATTCGGTTGATTTGTCAAAGTGCGTGCTCTCAGTGTTGCGTCCCCGGTCGCGCCATCCCCTCGAAGGCAATCCGGAATACCGCCTCGGCCACTTCCGGCGCATCCAGATCGCCGCCGGTTCGGTACCATTCCGTGATCGAGTTGAGCATGCCGAACAGCAGCCGCGTCGCCAGCCGCGGCTCGACGTCGGCGCGCAAATCGCCCTGGCGCTGCGCATTGCGCATCAGCCGGGCGATCAGATGGTCAAATGCGCGCCGCCGCTCCATGATCCGGCGCTCGACGGGAGTATTGCCGCGCACGCGCAGGAGCAGCGCGACCTCAGGCAGTTGCTCGACAGTGATCTCGATCGTGCGATGCACGATGTACCTGAGACGCGCCTCCGCGCGGCCCCGCTTGGCGGGCCGCTCGTCGAGCACCGCGAACAATGCGTCGAGCGCGCGTCCGACGCCGCGCGCCAGCAGCTCTTCCTTGCTGCGGACGTGATAGTAGATGCTCGCCTTGGTGATACCCGCCGCGCGCGCGACGTCGTCGAGCGTGCTGCCGTCGTAGCCGCGCTCGCGAAACACGCGCACGCCGACGTCGAGGATCGCGTCGAGATTGTAAGGCTTGCGCTGCTTGGCGGATGGACGGCCCACGCGTTTTTCGTCTCCAGTGGCCGAGTAGTTTGACTGGATGCGCGCGCGCTTGCCAGTCTTCTTTTCAGTGTCAGTGAGGTCGCCGGAGAAAAACCGATGAAGTTTGCAATCGCAATCCGCAACATGGGTCCGCAATCGAATCGCACCACGATTCGCGCCTGCGCACGAATCGCCGAGCAAGCCGGCTTCGACGCGCTCTTCGTCTCCGATCATTTGTGCATCCCACCGGACCAGACTGAAGGTAGTGGCGGCCGCTACCTCGACGTGCTCGCGACGCTGGCTTTCATCGCGGGCGCGACCGAGAAAATCCGGCTCGGCGTTTCGGTGCTGGTCGTTCCCTATCGGCCCGCCGTGTTGACCGCGAAGCAGGTCGCGACGATCCAGGAACTATCCGGCGAGCGAATGATTCTCGGCGTCGGCGTCGGATGGATGAAGCCGGAGTTCGATGCGCTCGGTGTCGACATTCGCCGACGCGGCGCTATCACCAACGAGACGTTGAGCGTGATTCATCATCTGTTCAGCGCCGACGCGCCCGGCGCCTACGACGGTCCGATCGTGAAATTTCCGTCGTTCATGTTCCTGCCGAGACCCAAGCGCCCGCCGATCTGGATTGGCGGCAAGCGGCGCAGCCGCGATGAATCGAGTGCTGAAATTCGGCGACGGATGGCATCCGATGCTGCCCGCGGCAGAACTTAAAGCAAAAGTTGAAGAATTGAATTTGCGAGCACGCGCGGCGGGACGCGATGCTCCGGAAATTGTCGTGCGACGAGGACTCAAGCTCGACGACACCGCCGCGGCGCGCGCAAAAGTCGCGGCCGAGAAGGAAGCCGGCGCGACCTATTTCATCCTGGACCTGGGGCGCTACGCGGACGAGCAAGCATTCGGAAAATCGGTCGAGACCTTCATGGCGAAAGTCGCGAGCTAGATTATTTTGTCGCGGCGGAGCGACTCCAGCTCGTCAGCGCTGACGCCGAGCATCTCGCGATAGACGCGATCGTTGTCGTGGCCGATCGGCACCGAGCCGCGCACGATTTTTCCCGGCGTCAGCGAAAACTTCGGCGCGACGCCGATGCCCTTGACCTTGCCCACCTGCTCGTCTTCCCACTCGACGTGCATCCCGCGCGCGCGGTATTGCGGGTCGTCGGCGATGTCCTTGCTCGTCATGATTGGCGAGCACGGCACGTTGGCAGCCGCCATCGCCGTCACGACTTCCTTCACCGTGCGCTCGGAAATCCATCCGCGCAGGATGGCGTCGAACTCGATTCCTTCGATCGATTCGAGTTGAGTGCGCGCCGTTTCCCATTTCGGGTCGGCGGGATCGAGTCCGATCACGCCCAGCATCCGCGAATACACGTCGCCGATCGCGCCCATCACGACCCATCCGTCGCTCGCCTGGAACGAATCGAGCGGCTGGAAGCCCTGCGCGCGATTTCCCGAGCGCTCGCGCACGATGCCGTTCTGAAAGTACTCGACCATCGTGCCGCCCAGCGTTTTGTGAATCGCTTCGTACTGCGCGACATCGATCGACTGACCCTTGCCGGTCGTGCGCGCGTAAGTCAGGCCGGCGAGCGACGACCACATCGTGAACAGCGCGGTAATGTAGTCGCCGGTCCACGGCGCGGCGCGCGTCGGCGGAATCGGATCGGGAAAGCCGGTCTGGCTCATCATGCCGCCGACGGCCTGCCCGACCACGTCGTACGACGCGCGATGGACGTAATCGGGATCGCCGCTTTGCCCGAATCCCGAGACGTGAGTGATCACCAGCTTCGGATTGACCTTCCAGATCGACGCGTCGTCGAGACCCCATTTCTGGTAGGTGCCCGGCTTCGAGCTTTCCATCCAGATGTCGGCGCGCGCGATGAGCTTCAGAAAGATTTCGCGGCCGCGCGGCTTCGACACGTTGAGCGAGACGCAAAACACGTTGCGCCGTTCCTGGATCCAGGTCGTCGCGACGTCGGACTTGCCGTCCTTGGTCTTCAGCCTGATGCCGATATTGCGCCATCCGACGTCGCCGATTCCGGGCCGCTCGATCTGGATCACTTCCGCGCCCATCTCGGCCGCCAGCTCGGCGGCGAATGGCTGCGCGATCAACGTGCCGGTCGAGACGATCTTGACGCCCTGCAGCGGGCCGAACTTTTCAGTGACGAGATTTTCGATACTCATGGCTTCGGCGATGATGCCTGTTTTTGTCCGGCGGGAGCAATACGAGCCGCGCAGCCCGCTGATTGCATGCCGTTCGAGGACGGCGTTTTCCAGCGCGCGGCTGCGGGCTATTATATTTGTAAGCCTGGATGCTTGTGCCGAGGGCGTCGTGAACTCACCTCTAGCTCTACTGAAAAGCGATTCTCTTAACCGGCGCGAACTGACGTTCAAGGCTCTTGCGGGCCTGGTTGGCGGCGCGATCGGATGGCTCCCCGTCGAGCTCGCCTCGCACAACTCACATCTGGGGCAGGCGCAGACGCCCGGCGATTTGATCGCGTACTACATATCGGCGGCGATCGCGGCAGGCGCGATCGGCGCGTTCATCACAGCGGTTGATACGTCCGATGTTCGCTGGTCGCCCGATGTGCAGCGGCGATTTATCCGCGGCTTCGCGATCTGCGCGCTGCTCTCGCTGCTCTCGACGTGTCTCGGAAACTACGTCTTCAACCTGGTCCTCCAGGCGGGCGGTGTCGGCTTCAGTCCGAATGGCGAGCTGGTCTCAGGCTCGATCATCACTCTTATAATCGCGAGGCTCTTTGGATGGGCGATCGACGGAGCGCTGGTGGGCGCCGGCGTGGGAGCGGCGACGCTCACGATCGAAAACGTGCCCAAGGGCGCGGTGGGCGGATTGATTGGCGGAGCGGTCGGCGGAATCGGCTTCGATTTGATCGGCGCGGTGGTCGGCGGCGGATTGGCGTCGCGATTCTTCGGCGAAGCGATAACCGGCCTTGCGATCGGATTGTTCATCGGGCTGGTACAAGAGATGACCAAGGCCGCGTGGGTCACGGTCGAGCAGGGACGGTTGCGCGGACGCCAGTATCGAATCGAAGGAGCGCGCGCGACGATCGGGCGCGCCGAGGAAAATCCGGTCGGCCTGTTCGGCGATCCGTCGGTGCAGCAGCGGCATGCGGTGATCGAACGGCGCGGCGCCGACTACGTGATCAGAAGTCTCGCGGTGCAGGACGGCACGTTCGTCAACGGCCAGCGAATCGAGACCGTCGATCTGCACGACGGCGATCGAATCAACATTGGCGGCTACGAAATGATGTTCCATCTTGCGCGGGACGTCGGCGTCCGCGCGCCAGCAGGCGTCGCTCGCCACCGACGCGGTGAATCCCGCGCACATCGCGACGCGGCTGGCGGGCGCTAACGCGAAGGTCGATGGGCCCGAGCCTGATCGACGCGTCGGGGCAGGCCTACCCGGTGCGCGCCGGCGCGGTTACCCATGTCGGGCGCGCGCTCGACAATGAAATCGTGGTCAGCCATTCCTCGATCTCGCGGCATCACGCGAGTATCGAAAATTCCAATGGTGCATTCGTGGTGCGCGATCTTAACAGCCAGAACGGGACGTTCGTCGGCAATCGGCGCGTGACCGAGCCGACGCGCGTGAATGACGGCGAGTCCGTACGCTTCGGCGACGCGCAGTTTATCTTCCGTGGCTGAAGCTGATTTCGAAAAGCCGAGGTTCTGTTCGCGATGCGGTCAGCCGATCGTCGTCGCCGAGGCAAGCTTCTGCAAATCGTGCGGCGCACCTGTGACCCGGTTCCCGCTGCTGCGCAGAAATTCGGGATTCAACCCGGTAGTGGCGCTCGTGCTCAGCATCGTGCCCGGCGTCGGCCACATCTATCGCGGCAGACCCTTCAAGGGGATCATGTGGTTCTTCTTCGTGTCGATAGCGTACGGAATGGGGCCGCCGTTCGGCATCCTGATTCACCTGATATGCGCGGCGAATGCGGCCTTGTCGGGCACGCTTCGCGAAGACCTGCCGGCGCGATGATTCTAAGACGGCCTCGGGCTACTATAAAACTGAGTAGTGGTTAGATTCTGATCTTAGGGATGATTGCGCCCAACACAATCGTCGGCGGACGTTACCGCGTTATGAGGCCGCTCGGCGGCGGCGGGATGAAACTCGTCTATCTCGCCGAGGACTTGCGGCTCGCCGCGCGGCGAATGCGCGCTGGCCGAGATGGTCGATACTTTCACCAGTCCCGAAACTCAGAAGCAGGCGGTCGCCGCGTTTCAGCGCGAGGCCGACATGCTCGCGCAGCTCAGCAACGAACATATCCCGCGCGTGTTCGATCGCTTCAGCGATCAGAACCATCACTATCTCGTCATGGAGTACATCGACGGGATAACGCTCGAGCAGAAGCTCCAGAACGCCGGCGGCAAGCTTCCCGAGGGCGAGGTGATCGACGTTGCGCTGCAGGTTCTCGACACGCTCGAGTACCTGCACAACCTGGAACCGCCGGTGATCTATCGCGACCTGAAGCCGTCGAACGTGATGCTGACGCCGTCGGAGCAGGTCAAGCTGATCGACTTCGGAATCGCGCGACTGTTCCAGCCGCTCAGCAACGCGACGATGATCGGCACGCAGGGCTACGCGCCGCCCGAGCAGTATCGCGGCAAGGTCGAGTTCCGATCGGACCTGTATGCGCTTGGCGCCACGATGCATCATGCGCTGTCGGGCCGCGATCCCGCGCTCGAGCCGCCGTTCAGTTTTCCACCGTTGCGCTCGCTATGCCCCGACGTTACTCCCGCGCTCTGCGACCTGGTCGATCAGGCGCTCAAGTACGACGTGGTTTTGCGCGTGGCCGACGCTGCGGAATTCAGGAATCGGCTGATGGCGATCAAGTCGGGAACGCCGATGACAATGCCGCCGCGCGATTCCTCGACCGGCGCGTCGCGTCCGCAACTCAAGCTGCCGCTGAGCGGCGTCAAATCGAAAGAGCAGCAAGCGTCGGCGCCGACGATGCTGAGCAATGCGATCGACACTGAGTGCCCGCGATGCGGCCGTAGCATCCCGGTGGATTCGAACTTCTGCTCGTTCTGCGCCGCGGACGTGACTGGACGACTGCAGACGCCGGGGATCGATCGCGGCGCGCACGAGGCGCAGACGATCATGCTCGACGACGTTGCTTCGCAGCATGAATTTCCGGGGCCGATTTTTCATGAGCGTCGTCGCCGGCGGCATCCCGGGCGAGTGATGGCGCTGGTGATCGGTGGATTTTTTCTGATGGGATACCTGATTTTTCATTCGTCGCAACCGCAGCCTTCCGACGGCGATACCGGACCGGACTACGGCTCGGTCCCTTCGATGCCGAATCCCGAGCGCCGGTGCCAGGCGAGCCGCCAGATCCGGCGCATACACAGCCGCGGGAGATCGCGCTGCGCCGCGCGCTCGATATGCAAGGCTACAACTCAGTGCGATTCAAAATGGATGGCGACACGATCATCCTGTGGGGCCAGGTGCCGACTGAGGCCGATCGCCTGATGGTGCAGACGCAGATTTTCCTGGTCGCGCGAATCTTCTCGATCGAGGACCATATCCAGGTGCGCGATAACTTCTTCGCCGAGCCGTAGACGTCCACTTGCATGATCGCTGATCTCCACGTCCACACCAGGCTCTCGTCCGACTCCAACGTCGCGCCGGAGCAGTATCTTGAATTTGCGAAGACGTCGGGCCGCGGCCTCGGCGCGATTTGCTTCACCGAGCATCGCCTGTTCCCGACCGATCCAGAAGTTGAACGGCTGTACGCGGAACTGGCGGAACGATTTCAAATCGCCATCTTCAAAGGAATCGAAGCCGACACCGACCTCGGTCATCTGCTGTTGTTCGGCGTGAACGACGAAGTGATGCGTCGATTCGATCTGACGGCGCGGATGCTCAAGAGCGACAGCCTGATCGAAGTGATTCATCACGAGGGTGGCGTCGCGATCCCGGCGCATCCGTTTCGCGACTCGGGTTACGGATCGCGGCTGGACGCGCTGCTGAGCCGTCATGGCGCGGCGATTGGCGCGGTCGAGGCGCTGAATGGCCAGAACTCGATCGAGGAGAATCGGCGCGCGGAGGATGCGGCGCTCAAGCTGGGACTGACGGCGGTCGGCGGCAGCGACGCACATTTCGCGACTGCAAAATGGTTCATGACGGTCGCGACGGAATTCGAGCGGGACGTGAAGACGGTCGAGGAAATGTGCGCGGAAATTCGCGCCGGACGCGCGCGCCCTTACGTCTTTCCTGGGCCGCCCGCCTGAGCTGAGGCTCGCGCCGCGGCCGCAGCTTCCACGCTCTCCAATTCTTGCGTGAATTGTCGGATGTCTTGCGCACGCCCGGCCGCGATCAGCTCGTCGCCGGCCTTGAGCGGACGATCGGGTGTGATCGGCGTGAATTCACCTTCTGGATTGTCTGCGTCCTGAACGGCAAGCACGGTAACGCTGAATCGGGCGCGCGCGTCGAGCTCTCGCACCGATCTTCCGGCCGCGTTGGCGGGAACCGTTATTCGCGACACGCGATAGCCGGTCGCCCAGTAAACATTCGGGTCGCGCGTGGCGAGCGTCGAGAGCGACACCGTGACGCGGTTCAGTGCCTGCGCGATTTGCCGGCCGGTGACGAGGCCGAGAAAGCGCCGCGTGACGCTGCTCGACCACCGGAATCTCATCCAGACCGTCGTGCTCCATCAACTGGCTGGCCTCGTCGAGATTCGCGTCGAGCGACACGGTCGAACAGTGCGCGTTGCAGATGTCGAACGCGTTGACGAGCGGACCAAGCTCCTGTCCTCCGCTCAGCATGGACAGCAAATCGCGCACTACGATCGTTCCCGCGAGCTCGCCCTCGCTATTCACTACCGGCAGCGTGGACTGCGAGGTCTCGCCGGCGGTGCGCAGCACTTCCGAGAGCGAAGTATTCTCGCTCACCATCGTCACGTTTTTGGTGACGACCGCGCTGACCGGTATCAGTGTGAGCGCCAGCCGCTCGCTGCCGATCTGCAGCGTCTTGCCCTGCGCGCGCGAGGCGGAATTCGTCGATCGATTCGGTTTCGATCGCGCGCGCGACGACCAGCGCCGTGATCGTCGCGATCATCGAAGGCAGCGCAATCGTGTCGCTATGCGTCATCTCCCAGAGCAGGAACAGCGCGGTCAGAGGTGCGTGAGTGGTCCCGGCCAGAAACGCGCCGAGCCCCACCAGTGCGTACGATCCGCGGGGGCCGGTCAGGTGAGGAATCAGAATCGCCGAGACGCGCTGGAACAATCCGCCCGCCATCGTGCCGATAAAAAATGTGGGGCCGAAAGATCCACCCGGCGCGCCGCATCCGAGCGACACGCTGCTGGCGAAGATTTTCGCGCAGGTCATCGCAGCCAGCATCCCGATACCGAACTCGCCGGCCATCGCGCTGTTGATAACCGGATATCCGTCGGACAGATTTTGCGGCAGCCAAATCGCGATCACGCCAACCACCGCGAGGCCCGCCTGAGCTTCACCCAGACTGGAAGATCCAGCCGGCGGAACCACGCCTCGGTTGCGTTGAAGAATCGGATGTAGCCGGCTGCGAGGGCTCCGAGCGCCGCGCCCATCAGCGCATAAGTCGCCATCTCCCAGTAGCTGCGCAGCACGAATTCGGGCGCGAGAAAGACCACCGCGTTGCCGAGGATCGCGCGCGACGTGATCACCGCGGTGAAGGTCGCGATGATCAGCAAAGTAAGGTTGGCGATTTCGGTGTGGCCGAGCAGGACGATCTCCTGCGCGAACATCAGGCCGCCGATTGGCGCGTTGAAGGTCGTCGCGATGCCTGCGCCGGCGCCGGCCGCGACCAGCACCTTGGCGCGATCGGGAGATAACTTTCTCAGTTGCGCGATGGTCGAGCCGATCGCACCTCCGACCTGCGCGATTGGGCCTTCGCGTCCGACCGACGCGCCGGCGCCCAATGAAATCGCGGCGCCCGCTGCCTTGACGAAAATCCACCGGCGCTTCAGTCGCGCGGTGCCGAGATTGACCATCTCGAGGAAATTCGGAAAGCCGTAACCGAGCACGTCGTCGGGAAAGATGCGATCGAGGATCAGAATCGCGACGCCGCCGCTCACCAGGATGAGTGGAATCAGCGCGCGATGGAGTCCGCCGTGCTCGATTCCGAGCGCGTTCCATTCGAGCCCGCGAAACAGCCACGTAGAAGAATTCGATCAGTCGGCGAAAGCCGAGATTTCCAAGCGCCGCGAGCACACCGACGGTCACCGCGAGCAGGATCAGTTGTACATATTCGAACTGATCAACGCGCAGCGAAAGTGAAGGTCGTCGCATGGGTGGCGCCGGATGCCGCTACACGTCGAGAAACCTGTGCGCGACCGCCAGGAACTCGTCGAGGCGATCGTGATGCACCCAGTGGCCGGCCTTGTCGATCGTCACCGACTCGGCATGCTTGAACGCCTGGATACGTCCGTCCTTGACCCAATCGCCCGCCCACGATTCGGTGCCGCGAATCAGCAGCGTCGGGCACGTGATGCGTCCCCAGATTTCGCGCGCGTCGCGATTGTTAAACATGTACGGCGACGTGGCGTGAACGTAGTTGTCGAACTTCCACGAGTAGGTGCCGTTCTCGTTGCGGCGAATTCCCCAAATCGTCAGATGACGCGCCTGCTCGCGACTAAGATGCGGATTGGCTTCGAGCATGCGAGCCAGCGCCTCTTCGATCGACGGATACTCGCGCACCTTGCGCCGTGCGAGCGTCTGCATCTGGCCGATCCAGTTGTTCATGCGATCGTAGGCGGGCGTGTCCTTGATCATTCCGGGCGGCGGCCCCATCCCCTCGATCGAGACGACGCGCTTGACGGCGTCGGGATGCGTGCCGGTGTACTGCAAAACGATTCCACCGCCGAGCGAGTGACCGATCAGCGTCGCGGGCTCTTTGGTTACCGCGCTCATCAGCTGCGAGAGATCGAGCACGTAATCGATCATCGAGTAGCCGCTGCCGACGGCCCAGTCGGAGTCGCCGTGGCCGCGCAGGTCGGGCGCGATGATGTGAAAGTGTTCCCGCAAATCGAGCGCGACCCAATCCCAGTTGCGGCAATGGTCGCGGCCGCCATGCACCAACACCAGCAGCGGCTTGTCGGAATTGCCCCAATCGACGTAGTGCAGTTTGAGCCGCTGCGAATAAAAATAATGCGAAGTCGGCCCGATGATGCTATCGGCCATATGCCGGTCTCTCCACGAAGCTAAGACGTTAGCGTCAGACGCTACAGGTTAGGCTGTATTTCGTCGAGGGCAGCGCGCGCCGTGCGAATGATGAATTCGATTTCGGCGTCACCGATGATGAACGGTGGCGTGATCATCATCGCATCGCCGCCCGGCTTTACCTGCCATTCCGGTCGCCGGATAGAAGAACAAGCCCTTTGCGAACCGCCGCGCCCAGCACTCGATTGGTCACTTTCTTTTCAGGCGCAAAAGGCATGCGCGTCGCTTTGTCCTGCACCAGCTCGATGCCCCAGAACATCCCGGTGCCGCGGATGTCGCCGACCATCGGATGCCCCGACAATTCTTCCTTCAAGCTCGAGCCGAGCCGCGCGCCGACTTCTGCCGACCGCTCCACGAGCCGCTCGCGCTCCATGATGGCGAGCACCTCGTCGGCGACCGCGCACGCCACCGGATGCGAGCTGTAGGTGTAGAACATGAAGTCGGCCTTGGCGTGCTCGACTTCTTCGACCAACGATTCTTTCACCGCGATCATTCCCATCGGCATGTAGCCGCCGGTGAGTCCCTTGCCGCCGATCAGGATGTCGGGCACGACGTCCCAGTGATCGACGCCGAAGCGGCGGCCGGTGCGGCCGAAGCCGGTCATCACTTCGTCGGCGATCAGCAGCACGTCGTAGCGCGTGCAGATCTCGCGAATCTTCGGCCAGTACTCCTTGACGGGAGGAACGACGCCGCCGCTCGATCCCATCATCGGCTCCGCGATAAACGCCGCGATCGAGTCGGGGCCGTGCTTGAGGATCTCTTTCTCGAGCGCGGTCGCGCAGTCGATCTCACATGACGGATAAGTCTTGCCCCACGGGCATCGGTAGCAATAGGTCGGATCGATCTTCGGCCAGTCGAGCAGGATGTGTTCGTAGTCCGCGCGTCGCCCGCTCCCGCCGGCTGACAGCGCCGCGATCGTATTGCCGTGATAGGAGAATCGACGTCCGATAATCTTGCTCTTCGATTGCTTGCCGCGAGCCTTGTTGTAGAGAATCGCGAACTTCAGCGCGGCTTCGACCGCCTCCGATCCGCCGCTGGTGAAGAAGAAGCGCGTGAGCCCGGCTGGAGTCCATCGTGTAAGGCGATCGACCAGCTTCTCGCGCTCCGGCGACGTCCAGACCGGCACGATGTAGTCGAGATTGGCGATCGTGCGCGCAGCGACCTCGGCGATTTCGCGACGGCCCTGCCCGATGTTCACCACCACGGCGCCTGCGCCCGCGTCGAGGATCTTGTTGCCGTCGGAGGCGTAGAGCCATGGGCCCTCGGCGCGCTCGATTCGAATCGGATCGTGCGGCCCGCGCATAAACATCGGAGTTGGCTGTGGCATAGGCGAATCTTAACCGTGATTCGATGCGTCGGGCAACGCGAGTCCCGCTTGACGAAAACTGAACCGATTCATCTTTCTTGACAACCAAGCTGAAAAAGAGCTAGAAACGTTATGAATGGATTCATCTTCTATAACGCTTCAACCGCCGGGACTGCGCGGCAGGCAGAAACTGGACCGTGAACGCCGCATCGTCAAGGCCGCCGAGCGCCTGTTCAGTAGAAAGGGCTATGTCGGGGTCGCGATGGAAGAAGTGGCGGCGCGCGCCGGTCTCGCCGTCGGCACGATTTACAACTACTTCCCGTCGAAGTCAGCGCTGCTGCTCGCGATCATCCGGCGCGAATCAGAGTCGCTGCTCGCGCGCGGACGGAAGATACTCGACAACCCGCCGCCCGACCCAGTGGCAGCCGCGTCCGAGTTTACCGAGATTTTTCTCGACGATTTTACCCGTGAAGACCGCCGGCTGTGGCGTGAACTGTTCGGCGCCGCGATCGCGGATCCGGCCGTCCTAGGGCAACGGCTGTTTGAAGGCGACGCGAGGCTCGTTTCGCAGCTCGCATCGCTGCTTGAGCAGTATCGTGGGAGCGGCGTTCTCGCGTCTGACATAGAACCGATGCCCGCGGCGACGGTCCTCTACGGCGTCTCGTTCACCTGGATGACCGCGTACCTGATGAACGATCAAATCAGCGCCCATATGGCGCGCGACGAGATTCGGCGCGGCACCGCGATCGCGATGCGCGGGCTGCTTCCTCACTCTACGGTCCGAAAGGAGGAGCCATGACCCCTGACGATTTCGTTCCAAATCAATGGTATCCGATCTTCGACAGCTCCAAATTGAAACGTCGCAAACCGGTCGGCATCACGCGCTTGGGCGAGCAACTGGTGCTGTGGCGCGACAGTAGCGGCAGTGCGGTGTGCTCGACCGACCGCTGTCCTCATCGCTCGGCGCAATTGAGCCTCGGATGGGTGCGCGCCGGCTGTCTTGTGTGCCCCTTTCACGGACTCAGGTTCGATTCCGGCGGCCGATGCGTGCTGATTCCCGCCAACGGAGAAGGACAACCGGTCCCGCACGGCTTTGATTTGCCGTGCCGCCAGGTTCGCGAGGCGCACGGCCTTATCTGGTTCTGGTACGGCGCTTCCGAACCCGCCGCGGAAATTCCCTGGTTTCCCGAAGCCCCCCAACCTGGCTCGCGAACCGCCATCGTGCAACGCGACTATCCCGTCTCGTACCTGCGTGTGATGGAGAATCTGGGCGACATGCATCACGTTCCATTCGTTCATCGCGCAACCATCCCTGGCGCCGGAACCCGCGCCGAAGTGCAGGAGGCGCGGCTCGACGGTGCAATCGTTCGGCAGAAAGTCGCGCTGCGGCACGAACGGCCCGGATGGATGCATCCAACTTACACCTTCACCTCCGCATTGCGCTTGCCGACGCTCGCGACGATCGCTTTCGGCAAGGGTCTACAGTTCGTTGCCAGTGCGACGCCGATTGATCGCGATCATACCTGGCTGTGGGCCCGATACGGTCAGGCCTATCTCCCGGTATGGATCGGCGGCAGAATCATCGCACGGCTGGCTGGGAAGTTCGACCTCGAACTGGTGTTCACACATCAGGACATGCGGATGCTAGCTAGTCAGCAACGAAACCATCCTGATATCTCGTCATATCGCCTGTTCGAGGCGGATCGCGCGATCGGCCTGTATTTTGGGCTCCGCAAACAAGCGATCGATCAGGCAAAATCGAAGCCCGCTTCGGTCGAACCTCGCGCCGCCGCTCGATGACGCGCTACTTGATTGCGCCGGAGTCGCGCCAGCGGTCGAGCTCGTCCTTGCTGTAGCCGAGCTCGCCGAGGATTTCGTCGGTATGCTGGCCGAGTTGCGGCGCGAGCGATCTGATCACGCCGGGCGTATCCGAGAACTTCGCCGAGATGCCGACCTGCTTGAACTTCCGGCCGCCCTCGCCTTCGACCTCGACGATCATGTTGCGCGCCTGTACCTGCGGGTCGTTCGGCACTTCGTCGAGCGTGAGCATCCGGCCGGCGCAGATGTCGCTCTTGCTCAGAATCTCGAACCAT
This sequence comes from uncultured delta proteobacterium, assembly GCA_963814715.1. Taxonomy (GTDB): domain Bacteria; phylum Desulfobacterota; class Binatia; order Binatales; family Binataceae; genus Binatus. Next base: position 414,735 of record CAWFDW010000002.1, on the reverse strand, counting down.
TCGTCGCGGGTTTTGGTTTTGAACGTTTCGGTGAAGACGCGCGCGATCTCCGGACGTTTGCTCGGAATCGTATTCATGCGGAATAAAATCTTCGCGGCCGAGCGCGCGGCACAGGTTGGCGAAGAACCACGGCTCAATCGCCGCGATCGTAATGTATTTGTCGTCCTTGCACAGATAGACGTTGTAGTTCGGAATCCCGCCGTCGTTGATCGTCTCGCCGCGCCTGGGAATTTTGCCGTTGGCGAAAAATGTCGAGAACGCCTGCGCCAGCAGCGCGAGGCTGCCGTCCATCATCGAGATGTCGACGTATTGCCCACGCCCGGTCTGGTTGCGCGCGACCAGCGCCGCGAGCACTCCGATCGCAGCCATGCATCCCGCCACCGGCGTAGTCCGCGACCAGGTTGTGCGGAATTGTCGGCGGCTGGCCGGGACGTCCGAACATCGAGAGCACGCCGGCGGTCGCGATGTAGTTGATATCGTGGCCGACCAGGTCACGATACGGGCCGGTCTGTCCGAAGCCGGTGATTGCGCAATAGATCAGCCGCGGGTTGCGCGACGCCAGTTTCTCGTAGTCGACTCCCAGCCGCTTGGCGACGCCCGGCCGGTACTCCTCGACGATCACGTCGGCGCGTTGCGCCAGGCGCGAGTAGACTTCCTTGCCCGCGCCGCTCTTGAGATTGATCCCGATCGATTTCTTGTTGCGCGCGAGCGCGTTGTGCGGCGAGCTGTTGAAGCTGTTGCCCGCCGGCGCGCGTGCCGACGGCGCCTGCCTGCTGTGCGCGTCTTCCAGTGGGAGGTCCCGGTTCTTCGATCCTGATCACTTCGGCGCCAAGGTCAGCCGAGGATCATCGTGCAGAAGGGTCCCGGCGCAAGCTTGGTCAGATCGAGTACTTTGATTCCGTCCAGCGGTGCAGGCATCGTCGATCCCCCGAAAAATGACTATCGAAAGAATGATAGAGCGAGTCGACGTGAGGTTATTGATATGGATTCACCGGCTGCGGATAAGCACTCATCGGCGCCTGGCGCGGCTCGGGCTGCTCTCCGTCGGGCTGGCCTAAAACCGTCGGCGGAATCGCAGGAGGTTCCTCGCCGGCCGCGTTCTGATCCGTCTGACTGCTGTCAGCGTTCTGATTGTCATCGGCACTGTCGTTTGAATCGTTGTCGTTGTCGTTGCTGTTATCGTTGTCGTTATCGGTCGTCCCCACAGCGGGTTCATTGTCCTGCGCGAGGACGATGCCATCGGCGACTGGGTCGCCTGCGAGACCCTCTGCGCGGAATTCGAATCGGCGCGACACCGCAATCGGTGGCGCCACCATCAGAAGAAACGCGGCCGTCAGGCTGATTTTCGCGATCATGCCAAATCTCTCCATCATTTCGATCGCACGGGTCGTCACGTCCAGCCGGATTATAGAACCGCGGCGCGCACTCGCGCCATTCTGCTCCGCCAGCGACTTGAGACCCAGTACCATGTGAACGCCGTACCAATGCAGGTCGCGTCCGCTGACTATCAACACCCGGCGGCTGAGCGCGGGCGGCAGCAGAGGCTTCAACTCGGCGACGTCGGTCTTCGTCGAATGCGTACGGCTCGTCGGGAAGTATCACGATATCGGGACGGAGCTCGACCGCCTCGTCGAGCGTCGTGACGGGATATCGCTCGCCCGCCGATGCAAAGATATTGTTGTAGCCGAGCATCCGCAGCACGTCATGCGCGTAGGTGTCGGCGTTGAAGGACATCCACGGCTTCTTCCAGATCGGGCAGAAAACTCGGAGCCGCAGTTTGCTCCACACGCCAAGCGCCGCCTCGATTCCGCTGACGCTCAGCGTGATTTCCTTGGCCAGTGCCGCAGCCTGCGCCTCGCGACTGAGCACCCGTCCCAATCGCAGGATCGATTCGACCGCACCCGGCACCGTGCGCGGATACGTCGTGAACACCGGGATACCCGCCGCGCGCATTCGCTCGACGTCCTCGCGCCGGTTCTCTTCAGCGTTAGCGATCACCAGCTCGGGCTCGAGCTTCACGATCGCGGCGATGTCGGGATTCTTGGTGCCGCCGACTTTTGGAATCGACGCGACCGCCGCGACCGGCTCGACGCAGAATTTCGTAACGCCGACGACTTCGGAATTGAAGCCCAGTGCGAACAGCGTCTCCGTCCAGCTCGGCACCAGCGACACGATTCGCGACGGCGGGCGCGCGAGCTCGACGCGAAAGCCCATGTCGTCGGCGATTTGCATCGAGCCTGCCATCTAACTGTTCATCACCTGGTTTTGCGTTTGATGATCGCGTTCAGGTGATCGCGATCGTCGGGCGTCAGGTTCTCCGAGCTTGCGGGAGGATCTGACGCGGTCACCGATTGCGGCTGATCGGGTGCTCGATATGCGATGTAGTGGACAGCCGACGGAATCATCACTCGCTTTGCCAAAAATCCCAAAATCAATGCTGCCAGCGCGGCCAGCACGAAGACTCCCGGCCGCCGCGTCCGCTTCTTCGTCGACGGCCGCTTTCCACCTGCTCGCTTTCGCGACGGGCACTCGTACTCGATCCGCCACCGGATACCCCTCCACCACGAACCACAACCAAAATGCTACCGCACAGGCTCACCTAATAGAACCGCGCGAGCCCATCGAGCGATCAGATGCCGAGTCGGGGTTTCGTCGAGATGCCGGGCGCCGTTGTACCAGTCGACGCCAATCTCCTGCGCGCGGCGGCTGAGGCCCGCGATTCGGAAGAAGAGCTTGTGACGCGGCCCATAGAAATGACGCGCCGCAAATGCGAGCTTGCTCATTTTCTTTCCAACTGCGCCCTCGTGAAGGACGCGATCGTAAGCCCGCGAGCGCATTGCGGTCACCGTCGAGAAATTTGCCGATCGCAATCGCCGCCAGCTTGCCGTGCTCGAAGGCGCACGAAATACCCTCGCCCATCAGTGGATCGACCCCGGCCGCATCACCTGCGAGTATCACGCGTCCGCGAGTATAGCTGTCGCGCGCGTCGAACCATCGGATTGGGAACGACTGCCATCGCGTGGCGTGACGTCGCAAGCCGTCGAGCGGAAGTTCGGGAAACGCCGCGACGAGTTCCGCTATCATCCGCGCCTGCTCGCCGCCTTTCCCGGTGAATTCGTGCGAGCGTTGATCGTAGATGCCAACGTTCAGATGCGGCGCGCCGCCAACCAGGCACGGAAACGACCAGCTATACCCACTGATTCCACTGCTCGCGCATCGGAAGTCGAATCGATAGCGTCTTTCGATAAATTCGGGCGTGCGTTCGGGATCGACCGCGAGATCCGTCATCAACGCGCGTCCGATAGTTTCTTTGCGAGCGCCAAATACCGCGCGACGTACCCGGCTGCCGGATCCGTCTGCACCGACGAGGATCTGCGCCTCGAAAATGCCGCGCTCAGTGCTAACGCGCACCCCGTCCGCGTCCTGGGCCACGTCGAGCACGCGGCTGTGCTGGATGATTTCTACTCCTGCATCGTTCGCGGCGCGGGCGAGCATCGCATCGAACTGATCGCGCCGAATCACGGTGGCAAGCACGTCGCCATTGCGCGACAGATCGACGTCGCCCACTGGAGTTACCGCCTCGCCGCGGATCACCTCGACGGCTGGCACATCGAGCGTGATGCCAAGCTCGTCGAGCGCGAGCATAGTCTTGGGAATCAGGCCGCCAGCGCACACCTTGAACCGCGGATGCGCCGATTTCTCGATCGCGACGATTCGACCCGCCAGCCCTGGCCGATTCTTCACGAGGAACAGCGCAGTCGCCAATCCGGCGGGACCGGCGCCGGCGATCACGACATCAAATTTTCGCGAGGCTTCCATCCAGGGCTTCAACGCCTAGCATCAAAACAAACGCGGCGCATCGATCTGTCGATGCGCCGCGCGTTTCAACTGACATTTCTTACTTCGCGATCAGCCTTGCGCCGAGCCAGATGCCGGCTTGATCACCGTGTACAGCGTCGCTCCGCCGCGTTGCACCAGCAGCAGCGCCGGCTTCTTGTTGGTCTGCGCGTCTTTGGCCTTCGCAACGAAATCCGAAACCGTCGCGACCTTGTCGTGATTCACTTCCATCACGACGTCGCCCGGCTGCAGACCAGCCTCCGCCGATGGGCTGTCCGGCGCAACCTTCTGAATCACCACGCCCTTGGTGCCCTCGAGATGGAACTGCTGCGCAATCTCGGGCGTGATGTCGCCGACCTGCATCCCCCAGTTGCCGCCCGGAGTCTCAGCCTTGGCCGACGCCACCTGCGGTTCCTTGCGCTCGCCGATCGTGACGTCGAGCGTCATGTGCTTGCCGTTGCGCACCACTTCGACCGGCACCTTCTGATTGATCGGCGTCTGCGCAACCAGCGCCGGCAGCTCATGCTCGTCGTCGACCGGATGGCCGTTGAAGCTGAGCACGATATCGCCGCGCTCGATGCCACCTTTGCCTGCCGGGCCGTCCTTGTCGGCGCTCGCGACCAGCGCGCCCTCGGGCTTCGGCAGTCCGAACGACTGCGCGAGATCCGGCGTCACTTCCTGGATCTCGACGCCGAGCCATCCGCGTACGACGCGTCCATGCGCCTTCAACTGATCCATCACGTTGCGCGCCATGTCGATCGGAATGGCGAAGCCGATACCGTTGTTGGCGCCGGTGCGGCTGTAGATCGCCGTGTTGATTCCGATCACTTCGCCCTTTGTATTGATCAGAGGGCCGCCCGAGTTGCCGGGATTGATCGACGCGTCGGTCTGAATGAAATCGTCGTAATCGCCGCCGAGGATTCGTCCCTTGGCGCTGACGATTCCCGCCGTCACCGTCATGCCGACGTTGAACGGATTGCCGATCGCGATCACCCAGTCGCCGACGTCAGTAGTATTGGAATCGCCCAGCGGCGCGACCGGCAACGCGTCCTTGGTGTCGATTTTGATCAGTCCGAGATCGGTCTTCGCATCCTTGCCGATTACCTTCGCGGTAAACTCGCGCTTGTCCTGCAGCGTGACGTGGATTTCATCGGCATTACCGACCACGTGATTGTTGGTCAGGATGTAACCGTCGGGCGACACGATCACGCCCGAGCCCAGCCCATGCTGTTTGTACTCGCGCTGGCCGCCCTGTCCGAAGTAGCGGCGCAACTGATCGAATGGATCGCCACCGCCGCCACCGGGTGGTAAGCCGCCCCCTCCGCCTCCACCTTGATCTCCACCGCCACCTTGGGCGCCGGGGTCGTCATCGCCGCCGCCGTTATCGTCGCCGGGTCCGCCTGGCGCACCGCCAAACGGCATTCCCGAGACCTTCACATCCTGCACGACGTTGACGCTCACTACCGCCGGAATCATCTTCTTGACGAGCGGCGCGAACGACGTAATTACCCCGACCTTTTCGCCTGGCTCAGGCGTGTTCGGCTCCGCGGGCGGCGCTGGAGGGGCAACATGAACGCCGGGCACCGGTGGTGCGGGCAGAGGTGCAGCGGGATTTGCCTGTGCTTGTTGAGCAGGTGGCGCTTTGGAAGCGTCGGAATCGGATCCCCAGAAGGGGAACGCGCCGGCACGTGCAAACGCAATGACCAGGCCGATCAAAACGCCGCCGGCCACGGCGGCGATCTTCTTAACCATGCATTCCTCCTGGAATGTAGCGAAGCTCTCGGTTCATGGGGCAGGGCAAGTACAGGACCATCTAGTTATCGGACGATAAACAGCGTCCGAAATTCAGGTAATCTGCCAAAACGCCGGGCGTCCTCGCCGGGTGGTCAAGGCTCTTGCCAACTGATCTATCAAAGCAAAATTCGCGGCAAGAACAAAACGTTCCCAACCGCGTAATCGCAGCCTATTTCCTCAGCTGATGCTAGCTCTTTTGCATCGCCTTGATATCGTCAAGCAGCACCTTCTCATGCCCTTGCGGATTCACTTTTTCGTAAACCTTGCGCAGGTTGCCCTTGGGATCGATGACGAAGCTGGTCCGGTTCCAGTACTTGGTCCCGTTGTAGTCGGTCTGCCCGACGCCCGGCCGCCTTGAGCAGATCCGCGTTGGTATCCGCGAGCAGATCGATCGTGAACGCGAACTTGTTGGCGAAGTTCTTGTGCGACGCGACGTCGTCGGCACTCACGCCGACCACCTTTATTCCGGCCGCGTCGAAGTCGGCCTTGCTCGCCGTGAACGACTTACCCTGGATGGTGCATCCGGGTGTGTCGTCCTTCGGATAGACGTACACGACCAGCCACTTGCCCGCGAAATCGCCGAGCTTCATCTGCTTGCCGTCCTGGTTCTTCAAATCGAAATTGACAAACGGTTTTCCTGTTTCGAGCATAATTGTTTCCTTTCGTCGCGTGCGACGGGTTTGATTAGTGATGAATGGCAGATCGGGCGATCTGGTCAGACCACCCTAGCACGAGTAAGCCGTTTTCGCGCGCCGTGAATCGCGCCGAGAATCTTCTCGCCGTCCGGTTCCCCTTCCCGCTCGGGAAGGGGTTAGGGGTTAGGTTGTGCAGCAGATCCCACAGCGTCGGAGATTTAAGTGAGCGTCTTGTAGCCTGCGGCTTTGCCAATTTTGTCCATCTCGACCGCCGACATCTCGGCCGTGCGCTGTGTGACGAACCATCGATGGCCGAACGGATCTTGCAAGGTGCCCGACTTCTGGCCCCACGGCTCGTCTTCGATCGGCCTGACTGCTTTTCCGCCCGCCGCCACCGCTCGCTTGAACGTCGCGTCTGCGTCCTCGACCAACAGATGCAGTCCGACGCACGTCCCGCCGAGCGTCTCGGGACTGATCACTCCCATCTCGGGATGCTCGTCGCTGATGAACACCGGCGTTCCGCTGATTTCGATCTCGGCGTGCCCCACTCGTCCGTCCTTGCCCGTCCAGCACATCAATTCCTTCGCGCCGAATGCTTTCTTATAGAACTCGATTCCTTTCGCCGCGCCCTTGATCGTCAGGTACGCGCGTGATCGCGCGCGGCCCGACCGGAATTGCATCTATTTTGCCCGACATAAACTTCTCTCCTAGAACATGAATGTGATCGGGCTCGAAGCCGCGATCATCCAGGCCCACCACAGCGTTTCAAACACCGCTATCAGCACCAGGTTGCGCGACGTGCTGTAGGCCGAGGCCGAAAATATTTCGATCATCACAAACGCGATCGTGATGATCGGCAGGATCAACATCAGCACGCCCGGCAGGACCTCCACAGTCACGCCGACCACCATCAAGACCAGGATCAGAACGCGGCCTAGCAGAGGCCCACACCGTCGACATCGTCAAGCTTCCGCGCCGCACCAGCAATTCGAAGCTCATCCAGAACGGAAACATCAGCACTGCGCCCATCGCCATCACCATCAGCCGCTCGGGCGACAAGGACAGATGATGCAACATCGCGGACATCGCGACCTGTCCCACGTACGCGAACGCGAATCCCACGGCGCCGGCAATCACCGCCGCGCCCGCACCCTCGCGGATGCGGTATCGGTCCAGCGGCTGCGACAGCGCCAGCACACCCACCATGATTAGTCCGGCGACCGCGAACCATGAAAACTGGACACTGCCGATAATCACCGGCACAAATGACGCCGGGTCCGCCGCCGCAAGCGGCATCGCAGCGAACAGCGCGCCGCCAACTATCAACAAGCCCATCCATGCGCTCGTTCCCGGCCGCTCCTCCGGCCAGCTCGGCGCCATCGATCCGCAGACGCAGCCCAGCGGCACCAGCAGGATCACGAACATCAACAGCGCGAACCGGGCTGCTCCCCGCCGCGGATCCTTGAGATCGATCGCCCCGGTCCTCGAGGTTCCTAACGAGCTATCGAGCCATTTGACGATCGTGGTCGCCGCGTTCGGCGACGCCATGATCGTCACGTGATTCACGCCCGGTACCCGCACCGCTTCGACCGCATTGCCCTGCGCGAAGTCGCCGTAGGTCTTGCCGAGTTCGATCTTCGGCACCGCCGCCAGATGCGTCGCGAGCGCGATTGACGTTCCCTGGATCGGCTCGTCCGGATCGTTCTCGGCGAAAATGAACAGCGCGTTCTTCGGACGCTCCGGGCCGAGCACCCAGCCGCCGGAGATCATCACCGCGCCTTTGAGATTGGGATCGTGCGTCGCGTAGTCGAGCGCTGCGCCTGCGCCCATCGAATGCCCGATCACGACGATTCGCGATCCATCGACCCGGTCGCTGTTACGAAGAAAATCGACCGCCTTCTTTACATTGTCGCGCAGATAATCGTTCTCCGCTTCACCGCCGTTGAACGGATTGCGATTCTCGCCGTGCCCGTTGACGTCGATGGCCAGCACCGCGTAACCGTTCTCCGCGAGCCGCCGCGCCAGCGTGCTCATTATTTTGCGATCGCCGCTGAAGCCGTGAATCAGCACGACCGCGGGCGGCCGCTCCGCCACCGGTTTTGGAAATTGCGTATAGAACGGATATCCAGGCCCCGGCAGATAAAACGTCGCGGGCTCCTGCCCGGGCAACATCACGAACGCATGCGGCGGCCCGCCATTCTCCAGCCGCGTCAACCGCGCAACTGCGAGGATGAACAGCAGCGCCACCACGATCGAGATGATGCGTGAAATTTTCATCGTTTAGTTTGCCGCGCGGACTGACTCCGGCGCGCTTCTTCGAGACTTCCTCGATAGGCACATCTCTTTTGTGAGTCGCGATCATCCAGATATGTCCGAAGGGATCCGTCAGCGCGCCGATCCTGTCGCCCCAATCCTTATCCGCCACCGGCTCCATCTCTTTCGCGCCCGCGGCAATCGCGCGTTTGAACACGGCGTCCGAGTCCTCGACGTAAACATAAAAATGCACCGGCGTGCCGCCCAGCGATTGCGGACTGCGCGACCAGCCCTTCGCCACCCACTCCGCCGCGTGCTTCGAACTGTCGTCCGAGAGCCTCACTACCGAATCGCCGATCTTCAGTACCGCGTGATTAACCTTCCCGTCAGGCTCCGCCATGCGTTCCAACTCCGTCGCGCCGAACGCATCGCGATAGAACTCGATCGCGCGCGCCGCGTCATTGACGCACAGGAACGGAGTCACGCTATGCCAACCCTCGGGAACCGTCTTCACCTTGCCAGCCATGATTTTTCTCCGCGTTGCTATTTTAGATTTTTCGGCGGCACATCCTTCAGCGGTGTACCGACAAACCACACGTGCCCATACGGATCTTCGATTCCACCGCACCGGTCGCCCCAGTCCTTGTCTTCAACTTCGTCAATAATCTTCGCGCCCGCCGCGACCGCGCGCCGCACAACGTCGTCCACATCCGCGACGTAGATGTATAGATGCACCGGCGATCCGCCGTAGGCTCGCGGCGTGCGCGACAAGTGATGCACGTCATTTTGCTTCACGTCCGCCGAGGTGGGATCCGAAAGCATCACCGTCGTCTCGCCCATCTTCAGCATCGCATGGCTCACGATCCCGCTCGGCTCCTCGTCGCGCATCAACACGGTCGCGCCAAACACGCTCTTGTAAAAATCCACCGCTTTCGCCGCGCCCTCGATATACATGAACGGCATGATGCGGCGCGGAGCGTCGGCCGCTTGAACTGGCCCACGCGGCGGATGCGCTGATCGTTCTGCTTTCTCATCACGAGGATCCTCCGCCATCGAAATCTCGCTCGTGTCGATCGGCGTCCCGTACAGCATCGACACCGATTTCTCCGCGAACTGCCGATGCCACAATCCTTGCGGGCACACGAACACTTCGCCCGCTCGCAGTTTCCGCGTTACCGGCCCGTCGTCCGTCAGCGTTGTCACCTCGAGCTCGCCATCGAGCGCCAGCAGCAGCTCGTCGCCGTCGGGATGCCGTTCCCACGGTGTCAGACCCGTATAGCTCATCACGCCGAACGTCAGATTTCCGATCTTCGCGACGTTGCGCACCGCCGCGTCAGCTTCAGCCTCTGTCGTGTCCGCCGTGATATTGAGATGCGGCACCTCGCGCAGCGCGGCGCGCAGATCGTGCTCTTTGAGTTTCGCGGCAGTGCCCCTGCGCACAGGTCTTCGCGCGACGCGCTCGTTCTTCGGCCTCGGATCCTTCGCAGCCGAGCCCTCGGTGTTGCTCGGCGTCAGGTAAAACGCCGACACGAACGGCCGCGGAGTCAGGCGATGCCACAATCCCTCGGGACATATAAACATCGACCCCGCGTGAATCGTCGACTCGACCGGACCGCCGTCGGTCAACGTGACGATATCGGTCTCCCCTTCCATCACGTAGATCATCTCGTCGGCGCCGAAATGGCGCTCCCAATGTGTGCGCTTGTCGCCGCGCGATGCGACCAGCAAGTGATTGTTCATCGAGTCGAGGAAGCGCATCGACATCTCGGGCAAATCGCTAAGCGCCGCGCGCACATCATGCACGATAAATTTCGGCTGCTCGGCCAACTCCTTGAGCCGCTCTTCGATATCCTGATGCGTGATCAGCGGTTTGCCGCCTACCGAGGATTCAAGTTGTTTCGATTGCGCCGCCAAATCCGCCTTGAGACGATTCCTGAAATCAGCGCGCGGCAAATCCCGCAACTCGCCCGCGATCCGCAAAATCGCAGCCAGCCGCGGATCGGACGTGGGCAGCGGCGCATCCGGCTTCGCCATGATCGCCTCCACCGCATGGTCCAGTTGTTCGATTAGTTTCCCCTTAGCCATTCGTATCACCCAGCCGCACCCGCAAATTCTGCATGGCGCGGAATTGAAGCTGCTTGACGCTGCCCTCGGAACGTCCGAGCGCAGTCGCGATTTCGCGAATCGATTTATCTTCCGCAAACCGCATCACGATCACCCGCGACTGATCGCGCGGCAGCCGCTCGACGAGCTTGAACAACCGCCCCCGCCGCTCCGCTTCTTCATATCCAGCAGCGATACTGCCGCTGTCGTCCACTGCTTCGACTGCGGCCGCGCGCTGATGAGCACGAAGCTTGGCGACGCTCTTCGAACGATCGGCAATTTCGTTGGCAGCAATCCTGAAAAGCCAGGCCGCAAACGGCACGCCGCGCCATTCAAACCGCGGCAGACTTTTCAGCGCGAGATGAAAAACATCGGCGGTAATATCCTGCGCTTCATCGCGATCGCGCACCCGCCGCACGACGTAGGCATAAACCCGCTCAAAGTTAGCCTCATACAACTCACGAGAATCGTCCGCGATCGCGCTGCGCCGCCTCGATCAGCGCCCGCTCCGCCGAGTAGTCCGGTTCGATCTTTGCGGCAGCTCCGAGCCTTCAACCCACCCTCCGCCGCATTGGCGCGACGGATTTCGCGCGCAGCAGAGCGCGCAATAAGGATGCAGATCGAGCGGACACATGAGCCTCTATCTACAGAAACCGCGATGTCCCGAAAAGGTTACGCCGCTTTCTTAATACTAAGGTGCAGGGCTTAGCCCTGCCGAAGGAAGTGTGAAACCCACGCGGGTTTCACGTTAGATCAAGTGGATTATTTTGCGGCTACTAACGGCTTCATCTGCGTGCGCATGTTCTCCGACGGGAACAGGGCGCGGTTGCGATCGATCTCGGCGATTGCCCATTCGCACCATCGGATGTTCTCGCCCATCCAGTCGATTCCGCGCTTGAGCGTGAACATCGAGAACATCGCGTTCACGTCGCGATAGCCCTTGCCGTCGGCGAAGTAGGTCTTCTCGATCTCGCGGTAGCGCTTCAGATGGATCGCCCACGACCTTCGCTCTTCTTTGAGAATCGCGATCGCGCCGTCCGCGCCGAGATGTCCCAGGAAGCGGCATCGCAGCAGCGGCGGATGCTTCAGGTTGATTCCCTCGAACGGACTCTCCAGCCATTCGATCAGCAGCCGCTCGCCCGCCGGCGTGATCGTGTACTGGCGTTTGTTGGGCCGGTTGCGCTGCACGACGTTGCGCCGCTTGATCAGCCCGAACTCCTCCATCCGATCGAGCGTCGGATAGATCTGCGTCGGATGCGCGTGCCAGTAATGCGCCATCGACAGATCGAAAATCTTCATGATGTCGTAGCCGGACACGCCGGGCACTTCCGCGATCAATCCGAGCAGCGCGAGATCGAGCGACGCTTTGCGGGTAGGGAAAGCGCAGGTAGCCGAGTCCGTTGTTCGCAACGTCGCGCGCGCGTTTGCGAATCGGCGTCGGAGCAGGACGCGCTGTCTTCTTCATTGCGCGGGCACCCAGTTGCCGTGGAAGCCCCATGGCACGCGATGCTGCAATTTGATCCTTGCGATCGGGGCGCCCGTGAAGTTATGCGCGTCGAGCACGACCATCTCGCTGCGATTGCGCTCCTCGTCATACCAGACCGAGAGCACCCAGCCGTCGTCTTCGGACGACTTCGCCGTGCGCGGCACGAACACCGGCTCGCCCGGAGCGAAACCCTTGCCGAGCTCGTGAGCTTCCAGCTTGTCGGTCTGATAGTCGCGCTTGAGCAGCGCCTTGAAGCTCGTCTCATGCTCCGGCGAGATTGGATCGCCGCCGGCGAAGTAGCCGTACCGATGTTTGCGTCCGGCGATGCGCTCGTCGAAGCGCGGGAATTCGGCGGGCACGTCATCGACTTGCCGCTGACGCATCGAGCCGTCCTTCAGATTCAGAGTCCATCGCCACGGCATCGCCGGCTTGCCGCCGAACGAGTTGCCGGACATGTCGAGCGACTCCATCCTGCATCCATCGACAATCAAGGAACCGTTCTCTTCGTAGGCGTTCAGGAAATGAAAGATGAAGAACGCTTCGTCATGGAACCATTTCACGTCGCCGCTCTTGCGGTTCATCACGCCGATCTTCGTACCGTGCTGCGGCTCCCAATTGAAGATCGGCTTGCCCATCGCCGCATTCTCGAGATGGAACACCGTCGGGCATACGAAGAAGATCGCGTAGTCATCGGTTGCGATGAAGTCGTGCATCATCACCGGCAGTCCGGTGTCGATTGGGCGCGACTCGAGGAGCTTGCCGTCGCGACTCGCGCGGTACCACGTCACATACGGCGGGAACGGCTGATAGCCGAAGAACAGCAAGTCGCCGGTGACGGGATCGAACTTCGGATGCGCGGTGACGGGGCCGGTCAGCTTGCCGCCGAAGTCGAACAGGCCGACTGTCTCGAGTGTATCCGGCTTAAGCTCGTGCGGCGACGCGGCTTCGAACAGCGCGAGCAGGCGGTTGGCGTATCCGACGATGTTCGTGTTGGCGGCGTTCTTGAACGGCGGCACATCCGCAGGCATCTCGCGCGGCTTCTCGAGCAATCCGCCGAACAGCGCGCGCCCCGCTTTCATCTCGGCCTTGAGGCCGTCGGTGCGGACGTAGCGATTGCGATAGGCAGCGCGGCCGTCGCGCAGGATGAACGCATGGACCATCCCGTCGCCGTCGAACCAATGGTAGCGGCCGAGCGGCTTGAAGTGCGGGTTGGGGCCGATACGGTAGAGAGCGCCGTTGAGCTCGCGCGGCAGCTCGCCGTCGATCTCGAGGTCGAACGCATCGCCCTCTTCGCGCCATGGTGCGTAGTTGCCGGTGAGGTAGGGATTGGCTGAGTCGTACATATTCATTGCTTCTCCTGCTCGATAATTGGAGTATTCCAATCCTTTAATAGGGTGTCAAGGCCTGTGATGCAAGCCGATCGCTGCATTGATTAGTGGATTGCGGGGACTTACGATCATGTTCGATGCTGGTTGATGCGCTTATTTTCGGGGCTGGGCTGTTTGCCTGGACGCTGGTCGAGTATGTCATTCATGGGGTGCTCGGGCATGCGCATCGGACGTTCGTGACCGGGCTGCACGAAGTGCATCATCGGGATCCGCGGGCGGTGTTTGCGTTGGGAGCGTGGATTCCTACCGCGGTTGTGATGGCGGAGTTTGATCGGGTGGTTTGGGCTGGCGCCTGGGGTGATCTTTTATGGCGGAATCGTGGCTGGATTCGCCATCTATGAGTACGTTCACTACCGGATTCATTTTGCGCAGCCGTCGAGTGCGGTCGAGGAGCGGCTGCGCGCGCGGCATCTGGCCCATCATACGCGGGAGCCGGATGCGATTTTCGGAGTGACGACGCGAATCTGGGACGTAGTGTTCGGTACGGAGCCTGAGGCGCAGCGGATGCGGGAGCTGGCGGCATCGGGGGCGCGGGTCCCGGTGCTCGCGGGCGCGAGCAATCTCGGGCGCGTCTCGCGCAGTATCCGCAGCCGGATTGCTGCATCGTGATTTCTTTTCGGATTGCTTGACACATAGCTCAAGTCGAGATATTGGCTCGATAGGTATGAGTGAGGTGTCGGTGACGTCGTTGAATGGATATCGTCCGGGGGCGCGTTTGTTTCCGCCGAAGTCGGCGCTGGAATTCGACAAGACGCCGCCGCGGATGGACGTCAAGTTTCCGATCCTGGGTTTCCTGATGGAGGCGGAGGCAACCGGCTACGACCTGAAACAGCGGTTTCAGGACCCGGTCGGATTCTTCTATCGGGTAAGCGACGGATCGATATATCCGGCGCTGAAAAAATTGGCGCGTGACGGGCTGGTGACGTTGCGGACGGAACGGCGCGGGCGGCGCGCGCGCAAGGTTTATGCGATCACGCCGCGCGGCCGGGCGCATTTTATCAAGATGCTGCGCGAGCCGGCGCAGCCGCTGTTCGTATTCGACGAATCGCAGGTGAAGATCTATTTTGCGGAGCGCGAGCCGGAGATTGCGCTCGAGCATATGGAGCGATCGCGACGCGATGACGAAGAGCGAACCGCGATACTGACTGAGATGGTCGCCGAGATGCGGCGGTCCGGGGCGAGTACGGTGCGAAGATTTGTAATTGAGCTGGGCTGCGAGATTACTGCCGCCAAGGCGCGGGTGCTGGCGAGGCTTTGCTCGCAATTGAAGCGTGAAATACAAGGGAAGCGGCGGGCGAGATCGCGAACGAAACAATCCCGCACAATCGCCTGCGCGGCGGGCGGCAGGGGTGACCCCTGCACCCAGTGAAAAAGGGAGGAGACTGTTATGGACGAAAAGTTTGCAATCGATCTCGAACATGTGACTCGCATCTACAAGCGCGACGAATTCGAGGTGCGCGCGCTCGACGACGTGACGGTGCAGATTCCGGTCGGGCGGTTTGTCGCGATCATGGGGCCGTCGGGGTCGGGCAAGACCACGATGCTAAACCTGATCGCGGGAATCGATCACGCGAGCACCGGACGGGTTGCAGTCGGCGGCGAGGAAATAACCGGGATGAAGGAGCGCGACCTGGCGGGCTGGCGCGCGCGGCATATCGGGCTGGTGTTCCAGTTCTACAATCTGATTCCGGTACTGACGGCGTTTGAGAACGTCGAGCTGCCGCTGTTGTTGACGAGTCTCAACAAGGCCGAGCGCCGGGAGCATGTCGAGACGGCGCTCAAGGTGGTGAACCTGGCGGATCGCATGGACCATTATCCGCGGCAGTTGTCGGGCGGGCAGGAGCAGCGGGTGGCGATTGCGCGGGCGATCGTGGCTGATCCGACGATCATCGTTGCCGATGAGCCGACGGGAGATCTCGATGCGAAGTCGGCGGAGGAAATCTTGGGATTGCTGGTGGATATGAATCGGCAGTTCTCGAAGACGATTGTGATGGTCACGCATGACCCGCGGGCGGAGCGATATGTCGATACGGTTTATCGGCTCGATAAGGGAGTGTTGGCTGGGGTTGAGCCTGGGAAGAGAGGAGTGACCGGCGAGGCGGCGCATGCGTGAGGGAGCAGAACAGAAAGAAAGAATTAATCGCCTGCGCGGCGGGCGGCAGGGGTGACCCCTGCACCCAGTGTTAAGAGAAGATGCGGGACTTCGTCCCTGTTAGAAAGGGTAAAGGGAAGAAACGATCCGGTTCCCCTTCCCGCTCGGGAAGGGGTTAGGGGTTAGGTTGCCAATCATCCATCACCACAGGATGTTTGGAGGGTTAGTCTCATGAAGTATGCGGCGCTGGTTTTTAAGAATCTGTTTCGGAGTAAGCGGCGGACCTTTCTTACCGTGCTGTCGATTGCGGTTTCGCTGTTTATTTTTTCGGCGCTGGTGAGTATCCCGACTGTTGCCAATGAGATTCTTGGCAACACGGCGTCGTCGACCCGGATCGCGACGCATAACAAGGCCGGGCTGGCCTACTCGATCCCGGTTGCCTACAAGCAGCGGATCGTTAGCGTACCGCATGTCGAAGTGGTGGTGCCGGAGAGCTGGTTCGGCGGCGTTTACCACGAAGTTTACGATCAGTTTCCCAATCTGGCGGCCGATCCCGATGCAGGTCGACAAGATGTGGCCCGACTGGGGAATCAGCGCGGCGCAGTTCGATCAGTTCAAGAAAATCCGCACCGCGGCCCTGGTCGGCGGCGATACGATGAAGCGGTTCCATCTGCATGTCGGGCAGCAAATCCAGCTCAAAGGCACGCTCTACCCATTCAACGTGACGCTGCAAATAGTGGGCACGATCAGCGGTAAGGCACCGCCGGATTTCCTGTTGTTCAGGAGAGACTATCTCGAAGAAGCGGCTGGGCGGCCGGGGATCGTCGATAACATCTGGGTCAAGGTCGATAAGCCGGAGAACGTGCCGCAGGTGATCGCGGCGATCGATGAAGGCTTCGCCAACTCGTCGGCGGAGACCATTGTCGGAATCGGAGGCGGCGTTTATCGGCAGCTTCATGGAGCAGTACCGCACGTTTTTCAGAATGGCGGAGCTGCTGGGATTTATCGTGGTGCTGACGATAGGGCTGGTGGCGGCGAATACGGCGGCGATGTCGATACGCGAGCGGCGCGGCGAGATTGCGGTGATGCGATCGATAGGGTTTCCGGCGCGCACGATTCTGTCGTTGTTGCTGGCCGAGTCGCTGCTGATAGGACTGATCGGCGGAGTTATCGGATGCGGGTCGGCGTATTTCGTGCTGAAGGCTTTTTCGATCGGCAATGTGGGCGGACCGCTCGGAGCGATCCGGATGCCACCGATGATCCTGGGAGAGACACTGGTAGTTGCGGCGTTGATTGGGCTGTTGAGTGCGATGGTGCCGGCGAGTTCGGCGGCGCGTCGGAATATTGTGGATGCGTTGAGGACGGTTGCGTGAGAGAATACGGAAGGAATAATCGCCTGCGCGGCGGGCGGCAGGGGTGACCCCTGCACCCAGTGTTAGGAGAAGATGCGGGACTTCGTCCCTGTTAGAAAGGGTAACGGGGAGATCTGATCGTAGGTGAGAGATGATTGGCAACCTAACCCCTAACCCCTTCCCGAGCGGGAAGGGGAACCGGAGTGTTGGGGAGTGACCTCTTCCCTCGAAGGAAGGGGACGGAGTAGTTGGAGTGAGATGGCGATACCGCTGAAATATAATGTTCGGTCGTTGCTGGTTAGGCGGGTTTCTACTGCTATGACTGGGGGTGGGATTGCGCTGGTGGTTTGTGTGTTTGTCATTGTTATGGCGCTGGTGGCGGGGCTCAATTCGGCGATTTCGGATACTGGCGATCCCGACAACGTGATCGTGTTGCGTAAGGGGGCTACTACTGAGACTTACTCGGCGATTCAGCTCGATCAGTTCGATGCTATGAAGTTCTTGCCGCAGATTCGGCGTGAGGCTGATGGGACCGTCGATGTTTCACCTGAATTGCCGGTGCAGGCGTTGATGGAACGAGTGGGCGGCGGTCGCGACAATATAGTTGTGCGCGGAGTGCTGCCGATTGCGCTTGAAGGTGCATCCTAAGGTGAAGATTGTCGAAGGGCGGATGTTTAATCCCTCGGTTAATGAAGTTGTGGTCGGAAAGGGACTGCAGGGGCATTACGCGAATATGCAACTGGGATCGACGCTCCAGTTCGGGCGCGGAAACTGGAAAGTCGTCGGGATAATGGCGGCCGACGGCGGATCGTTTGAATCGGAGGTGTGGGGCGATATTCATAACGTGCAGGACGACGCGCAGCGCGGTGCGTACTACGCCGACGTAAGCGATTGAAGCTGGCGCCGGGCGCGGACGCGGCAGCGCTGATCCATCGGTTGGCCGACGATCCGCGAATAAATCTGCAGGCGGAGACCGAGGCGGACTACTACAAGGATCAGGCGGTGGTCGCGAATCAGATGCGGGTGCTGGGGATGATCGTCGCGGTGATCATGGCGGTGGGCGCGATATTCGGCGCGATGAATACGATGTACGCGGCGGTGTCGTCGCGGACCACCGAGATAGGCACGTTGCGCGCGCTGGGCTTTGCGCCTTTGGCGGTGATGACGTCGTTCCTGCTCGAATCGCTGGTGCTGGCGGTCGCGGCGGGCGTGATTGGAATCATGCTGGCGATGCCGATTAACGGGCTGTCGACGACGTTTGGGAATTTCGTTACGTTCTCGACGCTGGCATTCAGCTTCCGCGTGACGTTTGCGATTGTGATCGAGGCGCTGATTTTTGCCGCCGTGATGGGTATGGTCGGAGGCTGGCTTCCCGCGCGGCAAGCGATGAAGATGCCGGTAGTAGATGCGCTCAGGAGCGTATGACCTTGTCCACTGAAGCACCGAAAGGGCCGAATATCCGCGAGCTCGAGTCGCTGCAGGATCGCGCGCGCGGCGCAGCCGAAGAAGCCGAGCCGGATTATTCCGGTGGCGATCACGCTGGTGATTCTCGGCGTCGTCGGTGCGGTCGGGTACGTCGTCTATCAGAAGACGCTTGGGCGGCCGCCCGAGGTGCAGACTGCGATCGTCGGCGTCAAGCAGGCGGGACAGGCGGGCACGGTGCTGACCGGCAGCGGGTATGTAATCACGCGCCATAAGTACATCGTGATCGGCACCAAGATTCTCGGGCAGATAGTCGCGGAGCCGATCGAGGAAGGGCAGCAGGTCAAGGTCGGCGACCTGCTGGCGCGAATCGACGATCGCGACTACCAGGCGCAATTGAGGCAGGCGTACGCGGATCGCGATCTGTCGGCGGCCAATATCGTGCTGAAAAAGGCGCGGGCGGAGCGTTTGCGCGAGCTCTATACAGGCAGGGCGTGCAATCGAAGGACTCGCTCGATGACGCGGAGAATCAGCTGGCGGTGGCGCAGGCGGAATACAACAAGGCGATCGGCGCGATCGATTTCGCGAAGTTCAACGTGAGTCAGACGGTGATCACGTCGCCAATCAACGGCGTGGTGCTGCAGAAGTATCGCGAGCTCGGCGACACGATTACAGCCTTCGGCCAAAGTCCGGGCGGCGGCGGCGCCACCGATATCGCGCAACTGGCGGACCTGAGCGATCTGCGCTGCGAAGTCGATATCAATGAAAGCGATATCGCGAAGGTCAAGATGGGCACGCCGGCGACGGTGATTCCGGACGCGTATCCCGACAATCCGTTTCCCGCGGAGGTCGTGAAGATTTATCCGGAGGCGGACCGGCAGAAAGGGACGGTGAAAGTCGAGGTCAAAATCCTGCAGCCGGATCTGAAAATTATCAAACCGGAAATGAGCGCGAAGGTTACGTTCCAATCGATCACTGACGCAGACGGCGGCGGCGCCGATGGTGCTGGTGCCGAAGAAGGCGATCGTCAGCGAGGGCAGCGCGAATTCGGTGTGGGTCGTGCGCGGCGATACGGCGCATCTGGTGCCGATAACGTACGTGGTCGGGAGTTTCAGGACGGCGTCGAAGTCAAGCAAGGACTTAGCGGAGGCGAGACGGTGATCGTGGTGCCGGCGCCTACGTTGAAAGATGGGCAGGACGTTACGGCGGTCGCGAGTTAGGGGAAGGACGGGGAAGCACTTGATTGAATGTGAAACCCCTCCGTGGGTTTCACGCTTCCTTGGGCAGGGCTAAGCCCTGCACCTTAGAATTAAGAGAAATCGCAAAATGGCGAGGACGCCATTTTACTCCAGGGTTCTTTTTCTTTGTGTTCTTGTGTCACTCAGAGCGAAGCGAAGAATCCCGGATCTTTCTTTGCCTCTAGCCTCGTAAAGAAAAAGGAGAGAACGAAATGGCGGAGACTTTTGTTTTGGTGCATGGCGCCTGGCATGGGGCTTGGTGTTGGGGCGCGGTTATCAATCAACTCGAGAAGCTGGGGGATACTGCTTATGCCGTAGATTTGCCGGGGCATGGGATGAATCGGGTGGATAGGTCCAAGGTTACGCTTCAGAGCTATGTCGATAGTGTGGCGGAGTTTATTGAGCGGCATGATCTGAAGGGCGTCGTGCTTGCGGGGCATAGTCTTGGAGGGCTTACGATTCCCGGCGTCGCGGCGAAGATTCCGTCGCGGATAAAGCGGGTGGTGTGGGTTACGGCGCTGGTGCCGCTCGACGGACAGTCGATCGTCGATCCGGCGACGTCGCCGATCGCGGCGGGGGCGGATTCGTTGCCGGAGCGATCGATACCGATTGAGATGATGGGGAAGGAATTTGTTGACGGGCTCAGCAACGACATGGCGCCGGCGCTGAAGGAATACGTGCTGTCGGCGGTGGGGCCGCAGCCGATCGCGCCGATGATGACGCCGGTGGCGATGGCGCCCTACTTCGCTACCGGAATTCCCAGCAGCTATATCGTTTGCGAGGACGATCAGACGCCGGTCGCGGGCGCGCCCAACTGGCATCCGCATTTTTCGAGCAGGCTGAAGAATCCGACACTCAAGTTCGTGAAGAGCGGGCATGAAGTGATGTTTACGCATCCGGTGGAATGCGCGCGGGCATTGCATGAGTTGGCGGTGGGCGAGTGATGTCAGATCGGATAGCGCGCCAGGAGGCCGCGGGCGATTACCAGGGCCTGGATTTCGTTGGTGCCTTCTCCGATCATCATTAGCGGGGCGTCGCGGTAGAATCTTTCGACTGGGAAGTCGGCCATGAAGCCGTAGCCGCCCAGCACGCGCATCGCATCGAGGGAGATTTTTGCGCAGGCTTCCGAGGCGAAGAGCTTGGCCATCCCGGCTTCGACGTCGCATCGTTCGCCGGCGTCTTTTTTGCGGGCGGCGTTGGCGACCAGCAGGCGCGCGGCCTCGACGCGCGTCGCCATGTCGGCGAGCAGCAGTTGGACGGCTTGATGCTGGCAGATGGGTTTGCCGAATGCGGTGCGATGTTGCGAGTAGCGGATCGCGGTTTCGAATGCGGCCTGCCCTACTCCGACGGCGCGTGCGGCTACGTTGATGCGTCCGACTTCGAGCGCGCTCATCACTTGTTTGAAACCCTAGACCCTCGGCGCCGCCGATTAGATTTGCGGCTGGGACGGCGACGTCCTCGAACAGGACTTCGCAGGTGTCGATTCCCTTGTAGCCGAGCTTGTCGAGATTGCGGCTGACGGTTGGGCCGCGGTCGATCTTCTCGACGGCGAACATGCTGATTCCGGCGTAGGCGGGATCGGCGTGAGGATTTGTTTTGGCGGCGACGGCGAGCATCGTGCCGTGGCGCGCGTTGGTGATGAACATCTTCGAGCCGCTGAGGATGTAGTCGTCGCCGCGGCGGATTGCGGTGGTGCGAATCGATTGGACGTCGCTGCCGGCGTGCGGCTCGGTGAGTGCGAGGCCGCCGCGTTTCTCGCCGCGGGCCATCGCGGGCAGGAAGTATTTTTTCTGAGCGTCGGTGCCGTGATTCGCAATGATGTAGGCCATGATGAGATGGCTGTTGATTACGCCCGCGAGCGACATCCATCCGCGCGACAGCTCTTCCATCACGCGCGCGTAGGTGAGGAAGCTGAGGCCGAGGCCGCCGAAGTCGAGGGGGATGGTGGCGCCGAAGAGGCCTAGCTCGCGCATCGTGGCGACCATCGCGTGCGGGTACTCGTCGCGATGCTCGAGGGCGGAGGCGTTGGGGATGACGTCGCGATCGACGAAGCGGCGGACGGCGGCGATGATTTCGCGATCTAATACTTCATCCATTGGTTTAACTCCTGAAACACAGCGCATGCGGGCGCAATTGCACTGGATTTATCAGAGGAAGAACCGGGTTGCATAGCAAGTGGCAGCGTCCTAGAGTAAGTGTCAGATTGACGCAAAGTATTGAGGCGTGAGGATTGATCTTATGGAAGCTGCACAGATGGCGATTGATGCGGGGGCGCTGCGCGAGAAATTGGCGGTGCTTCATAACGATAGTTACACGGATGAGACTTACCGCCGCTATGCGGAGATGATTGCGGAGATTCGCGAGCTGAAGAAGGCGCGGCGGGCGGTGATTCTTGCGCACAATTATCAGCGGCCGGAGATTTTTGAGGTTGCGGATTTTATCGGCGACTCGCTGGAGCTGGCGCGCAATGCTCGCGACGTGCGCGACGCGGATGTGATCGTGTTTTGCGGCGTGCATTTCATGGCGGAGACGGCGAAGGTCTTCAATCCCGAGCGGAAGGTGCTGCTGCCGGATCTGAAGGCTGGATGCTCGCTGGCGGATAGCGTTACGGCTGAGGCGTTGGCTGATCGCAAAGAAGAGTTGCTCAAGATCTATCCCGATTTGAAAGTGGTGTCGTACGTCAATTGCACGGCGGATGTGAAGGCGCTGTCGGATGCGTGCTGCACGTCGGCGAATGCGGCGAAGATTGTCGAGCGGATCGACTCGCAGAATATTTTGTTCGTGCCGGATCAGAATCTTGCGAACTACGTGCAATCGCAGACGAAGAAGCGGGTGATTTCGTGGGACGGCAACTGCTACGTGCACCATCAGATAACTCCGGACGAGGTCAACAAGGTCAAGCGCGCGATTCCCGGAATCAAGGTGATTGCGCATCCGGAATGCCGGCGCGACGTGCTGGCGCTGGCGGACGCGGTGCTGTCGACCAGCGCGATGGTCGCGTATGCGAAGAGCAGCGACGCGGATAAGTTCCTGGTCGTGACGGAATGCGGGCTTTCGGATCGGCTGCTGATGGAAATTCCCGACAAGCATTTTTACAAGGCGTGCAAGCTATGCCGGTTCATGAAGATGATCACGCTCGAGGCGACGCTCGATTCACTGCGCCACCTGCGGTACGAAATCGAACTAACCGAGGACGTGCGCGAGGGCGCGAAGCGGGCGCTGGAGCGGATGCTCGAGCTGAGCGTCTGAGCGCGAACGCACAGAGCGTCGTCGAGCGGCGAAGGCGTGCGCGGCGAGCGGCTGGCGCGGCCGATGGTCGCGGTCGATACGGTGCTGTTCGCGATCAACGACGGCCGATTGCAGACGTACCTGGTCGAGCTGCGCGCGCGGACCGGGTCGCGGACGTTGGGCGTTTCCGGGCGGGCTGGTGCGCGTGGGCGAGCTGCTCGACGATGCGGCGCGGCGCGAGCTGCACGATTCGACGGGACTGCGCGGCGCTTATCTCGAGCAGTTGTTCACGTTTGGAGATCCGTCGCGCGACCCGCGCGCGCACGTGGTGTCGGTCGCGTACATGGCGCTGATTCCCGACGTGAAAGCCGTCAACGCGTCGTGCGAGAAATATGCGAACGGGAAATGGTACGAAGTCACGCGCTTGCCGCAGCTTGCGTACGACCATTCGTTGATGGCGGCGTATGCGGTGAAGCGGCTGAAGTCGAAACTCGAGTACACGAATATCGCGTATGCGTTGTTGCCGCGGGAATTTACGTTTGCCGAGTTCGAGGAACTGTACTCGCTAATCCTGGAACGTCCGCTGGATCGGAGGAATTTCCGACGCAGCATTCTCGCGATGGGAATGCTGAAACGGCTGCCGCATACGCGCCGCGGACCGCATCGGCCGGCCGCTCTATACAGTTTCGCGAATCAAAGCCTAAGGTTCATCGAGATGCTATAATTTCGGGTCGCAGGGGAGAGTTATGTTCAAGGGCATCAAAGGAATCATCGCAATCTCGGCCGCCGCGCTGCTGGTGGTGGCGATCGCATACGGCGGATACGTGTCGGGCAATTCGCAGCCGTCGGACAAGCAGTTGGCGGCGGCGGGCGATGCGGGCGCACAATTGCGGATAACGCTCGATCCGAATCAATTTCAGGGTCCGGTCCGCGAGGCTTACCAAGTCGCGGAGAAGGATCCCGCGCTGCTGGCGCAATTGCATTGCTACTGCGGATGCGACAAGACGGACGGGCATAAGAATCTGCTCGACTGTTTTCGCGACACGCACGGCAGCACCTGTGCAATCTGCTGCGGTGAGGCGCGCGATGCCGAAGTCGATGGCGACTCGTGGGATGCCGGTCGAACAAATCCGCGACGCATTGCGCGCGCGCTACGCGCACGGGAGCTGAGCTTGGTTGGACTGATCTCCGCCTACATCGAACACTTCACCTATCGCGGGATTGTTCGTGGTTCTGATGTTGTGCGGACTTGGGTTGCCGATACCTGAAGACGTGGCGCTGCTCGCGGGCGGCTATTTGGTGCATCGCGGGATCACGCGTTATCCGATCACACTGGCGGTGTCGCTGTTTGGAGTGGTCGCGGGCGACAACTCGCTATTTTTCCTGGGACGGCGTTTCGGATCGGGACTGGTGCGCTACTTTTCACTTGGGCGGCCGGGCCGGCAAGCATCAGATCGAGCGAATCGAGGGCTTCATGCAGCGCCATGGGCATCGCGCGATTTTCTACGCACGATTCCTGGCCGGTCTGCGCGCGCTGGTCTATTTGTCGGCGGGATCGTTTGGCGTGCGGCCGGCGCGTGTTTCTGTTCTACGATTTGCTGGGAGCGCTGATATCGGTGCCGATCGTCGTGACGCTCGGCTATGTATTCGGCAAGCAGCTCGAGTGGGTGGTGAAATATATCGGCGGCTTCGAGCGGTTGATCGTAGTCGTCGCGATTCTGAGCGTTGCGGTGTACGGGACGCGGATGCTGGTGTTGCGGAAGACGGTCGAGCCGGAGCCGGCTGAAAAGAGCGGATTGCCCGAATAAAGGCAGGAGTGGTGATTGCGCACCCGCACCTACGGCCGCGTGCGGCCGGCTTATACGCAGATAATGCGAGATGGAAATGGAATCATACTTTCCCGCGCTTAACCTCAAGGCGAAGCTGATCGTGCTGGTGGTCGGTCTGCTTGCGCTTGACGCTGGGCGCGGAGGTGTGGGTGAGTCTTGGGACGCAGGCGGAAATCGTCGCGACGACGCAGGAACGGGTCAAGGATCTCGCGCGCGTGATTCAGATCGGCGTGCAGGAATTGACCGCGGTGCGCGACACCGATCGCGATCGACTGCATCACTACGTCGATAACCTGCACACCCAGGGGCTCGAAGTATCGATCGCGTCGAGCGAAAACCTGATCCTCAACAGCTCGAATCCGCAACTGATCGGGGCGGCACTGCGGCCCGAAGCAGGCCGAATGGCTGGCGCCCGAGCAACTGAAGCATCCCGATGCGCTGCTGACTATTCCGGCGGGCAAGCTCGGGCTGGCGCCGGAGACGACGGTCTACCTGATCCCGGTCGAGGTCGAGGACCATCTGCTGGGCTACGTGCAGGTGGTGGCGAATTTCGGCGACTTCGCGAAGCCGCTGGAGGAGAGCCGGACGCGCGAGCTGATGATCGCGTTTGCGATTTTCGCGATTGGGCTGGTATTCGCGTATATCCTGGCCGACCGTTACGTGAAGCCGATCCATGCGGTCGCGAACGCGGCGCAGAATTTCGCGGCGCGCGGCCTGGAGCCGGTGCCGGAAGCGCATCGACGCGACGAGATCGGATTGCTGACGCGCAGCTTCAACGAGATGGTCGGGCAGTTGAGGCGCGCGCGCGCAGCGCGAGCAGGAGCTGAACCGGCTGGAACGATTCACCGCGCTGGGGCAACTGGCGGGTGGCCTGGCGCATGAGATCAAGAATCCGCTGAACTTCATCAGCCTGGCGCTCGATCAGCTGCGGGCGCGGTATGCGCCGCAGCAGCCGAACGATCGCGAACAGTTTCTGCATCAGCTCGGGATCATGAAAGATGAGATGCGGCGGCTGGCGGACCTGGTCCAAAGCTTTCTGCATTACGGCAAGCCGATCGAAATATTCCCGGCGCCGACCGACGTGCATCACCTGGTGGATGAAGTCGTGGCGCTGTCGGAATCGAAAATGAAGAGCCAGGGGATCGAGCTGATCGAGGAATGCAACGAACCGACACCCATCCTCAAGGTGGACGCGGAGAAGCTGCGGACGTGCTTTATCAACGTGGTCGCCAACGCGATCCAGGCGATGCCGGAAGGCGGCACGATGAGAATCGGATTCCGGCTGGTCGATGCGGACGGATCGATGGTGATTAGTTTTTCGGACACCGGCGCGGGAATCGAGGCGGGCGTCGCGGGCCACGTATTCGAGCCGTTCTTCACCACCAAGCGCGACGGGATCGGGCTTGGGCTGTTTCTGTCGAAGGCGATCGTCGAGACGCACGGCGGTACAATCGACATCGGACCGAATGCGGACGGACACGGAACCACTTTGACTTTCACCTTCCCGCCGAGCGCGGTGGTAAACGGGCACACATCATGGCGCAAGCCTCAGTACTGGTCGTTGAAGACAACGACCTGGAACGACAGATAACCGCCGACACGCTGCGCGAAGAAGGATTCGCCGTCGAAGAAGCGGCAGTCGGAAAGCGCGCGATCGAGCTGCTGGCACTGTCGCGATTCGACGTCGTGCTGACGGACCTGATGATGCCGGGGATGTCGGGCGAGGAGCTGCTGGCGAAAGTGCGCGGCGCGTATCCCGGCAGCCAGGTGGTGGTGCTGACCGCGCATGGATCGACGGACAGCGTCGTGCAGGCGATGAAGGCGGGCGCATTCGACTACCTCGAGAAGCCGACCGATCGCGAGAAGCTGGTGACGCGCGTCGCCAAGGCGGCGGAGTTCGCGAACTTGCAGCAGGAAAATCAACTGCTGAAGCGGCGGCTCGAAGGGACGTTCGAGATCGAGGGTATCATCGGGCAGGATCCCGCGATCCAGGAAGTGATCCGGCTGGTGCAGGCGCGTCGCGCCGTCCAATTCGACGGTACTGATCCAGGGCGAGAGCGGGACCGGCAAGGAGATCGTCGCCAAGGCGATCCATCGGCTGTCGCCGCGGGCGGCGCGACAGTTCGTCGCGATCAACTGCTCGGCGATTCCCGAAAACCTGATCGAAAACGAACTATTCGGACATGAGCGCGGCGCGTTCACCGGGGCGACCGAGCGCAAGATTGGGCTGTTCGAGAGCGCTGACAAGTCGACGCTGTTCCTCGACGAGATCGCGGACCTGCCGCAAGGGATGCAGGCGAAAATCCTGCGCGTGCTGCAGGAGAAGGAGTTGAGGCGCGTCGGCGGCAACGATTCGTTTCGTATCGACGTACGGCTGGTGGCGGCGAGCAATCGCAATATCGTTGAAGAAGTCGGCGAAGGGCGCTTTCGCGAAGATTTGTACTACAGAATCAACGTGGTGACCGTGACGCTGCCGCCGTTGCGCGATCGACGCGGCGACATTCCGCTGCTGGCGAATCACGCGCTGGCCAAGTTTGGGCATCTGGCGGAAGGACGGGTGAAAGAGATCGGGCGCGAGGCGATGGAAGTAGTGCTCGACTACTCGTGGCCGGGTAACGTGCGACAACTCGAATCGGCGATCGAGCGCGCGATCCTGCTGTGCGAGACGGAGACACGTGACTGCCGCGCGATTTGCCGGAGGAAGTCCTGTCGCGCAAGACGCCGGGGCGCAGCGGAGACCGTCAACGCGGAGACAAATACGAAATCCCGAGCGAGGGCTTCAATTTCGAGACGTTCGAGCGCGACGCGATTCTGCAGGCGCTGGAGCGCAACGATTGGGTGATCGCGAAAGCGGCGAAGATGCTCGCGATGAGCTATCGGACATTGCAATATCGGATCGACAAGTTCGGGTTGAAGCGCGGGGAGCAGCCGAGGGCGATACCGCCGGAGGTCAAATGAGGGGAAGAAGCCACTTAATTTAATGTGAAACCCGCGGTGGGTTTCACGCTTCCTTCGGCAGGGGTGACCCCTGCACCCAGTACTAATCGCAAAATGGCGAGGACGCCCTTTTGCTCTCAGGTTCTTTTGTGGGGGCGGCGGCGAATTACCTCGCCCGTTATTTTACGGGAGAGGAGGCCGGCGGGCGTAGCCGCCGGTAGGTGAGGGTTCTGCGGTTCCATCACAAAAGCCGGCCTGCTCACTCTTTCGACCAATTAGTCGGTAGGTAAATCCAACACTCTAAATTGTGGCCGTCAGCGGTGACGACTTCGATTCGTTCGCGGGTGTAGAGCGTCGGGACTTCCTCGTATTGGTCGAGGATCGCCAGATCGCCGGCAGTCAGGTCTTCGAGGATTGCGCCGCTGGTTGCGGCGTCGGCCTGTTTTACGACGTAGTAGTAGCGCTTTCTCCCGCGCGTATGGTTCAACAGGCGCGCGGGGTTTGCGATGATCGGGCGGCCTAGCAGGCGCAGGCGCTCGGCGGGATTCATCAGGGAGCCGTAGACGAAGAGTAGTTGATCGTCGTTTTCCATTTCTCGAATCAGGGTCCTTCGACTCGCAGACTACGTCCATTTGCTTCGAATGGCGATTGTGTGAACAGTGCGCGGCGTTGTAAATTCGTCCCCAATAATTTGAACGAACGGTATGCGCCACGGTCGATTGTTGGCGACGTCTACGGTATGTTTACGCGACATGAGGCTTGAGTTATCGATGATCAAGATTCGGACCTTTTTCCTGGGCGCTGGTGCCGGCGTGATCGCACTGTTGCTGGCAGGCTGCTCGACGGTGAAGAGCGGTTCGTTGAATCCCGGGATGACACCGGCTCAAACGGTGCAATCGATGGGCGAGCCCGATCTGAAGGACAATATCGCGGATCCGAATCACAGCGGTGCGAGCGTGCTGCGCTACGTGTGGCTCGAGCCGGGCAAGGCGGCGGTCTTCGGATCGGACGAACGGCTGGCGAGCGTGCAGGATGTCGAGACCAACACGAAGCTGAAGGTCGAGCAGCAGGCGCATGCGGAGGCAGTGGCGGCGGGGCCGCCGCAGCGATTCGATCCGATCGAGACGCCGCTGGACTATTTGTTCTATCCGGTGAAAGCCGGGGTGGTTTATTTCGGCGCGGGTCTCAATTGCGCGGCAAGCGGTGTCTGCGAGAAACCGACATCTTCCGCCGCCGACGGCGGGTTAGCCTGAGCGGGGACAGCGTTCGATTGTCGAAACAGAAATTGAAGAGAGACGACGCCCGCCGTTTTTGGCGTGGCCTGTGCGGATCGCAAAATAGCGCAAAAGTTCAGATTTGTCGTTCTCCGCTAACTCACAGTGCCGGTGGCAGAGTCAAATTGTCGCCGGAACATTAGACTTTTTCAACTTGTGCAGCGTCGAGTGGTGTCGCTGTGGACTTTATGTTCATAAGATGAGACTGTTGGTGACCTGAACAGAAACCTGAACGAGCGCTCAGACTTTAGTATGATGCGAGTCCGGCCCGCATGTGAGAGACTCGACGAACTTTTTTGAGGAATGAGAGAAGCCGGAACGGGAACCGCAGAAATTCCGCGGACACGATTTTGGCGCCTGACAATCGATCGGCCAGAGACTTCGCAATCTGACCGGTAATATCCACGAAGCAACCCGGGGGCACTACGGGCGGAATACAAACTATGAAAAAAGAAACTCTCGGTCAGGTTCTCAAACAGCGGCGTGGCGCATACGCCTACACACAGCGTGAACTCGCAAAGCAAACTCGGCGTCAAGGCCAGCCACGTCGCGTATCTGGAAAATGGACGGCGGCGCCCTTCCCTGTCGTTGCTGTCGCGGATTGCGGAGACGCTCGAGCTCGACAAGCAGCGGCTGTTCCTGCTGGCGCATCCGGAGGCGCAGTGGATTGTCGGCGAACGGCGCGAGGCCTCGCCGGCCAAGCGGCGTGAAGATGCGTGGCGCAAGTTTGCCGGGGATCGCGGGACGCTGGCGCGCCACAAGGTGACCGAGCGGGAACTCAAGGTGCTGAAGACCGTGAACATGCTCGGCCGCGTGTCGTCGCCGAATCAGTTCTTGTTCATCCTGAATTCGATTCGGCAGGCGGTCGACGAGGAATAGCTCGACTCGCGTCCCGGGCTTTCAATTTCCCTTTGCACGGCGGCACGCCGATTCCTTTGAGAAATTCGCTGCGCGCTACCATCGGATCGCGCGCGACTGCCTTGTTGTAAGCAGTCATGAGGGTTCGCGCGTCCTGCGAGCACATCAGCTGCGTCATCTCCATCCGCTCGACGTAGAGGCCGGATTCGAGATCGCGATCGATGCCGAGGTAAACGGCGCGCTTGATCGCCGCGATGGCTCGCGGCGGGCGGTTGGCGAGCGTGCGCGCCCATTCCATCGCGAACGGCATCAGCTTGTCCGGTGCGAGCACGCGGTTGACCATTCCCATCTTCTCGGCGTCGCGAGGACTGTAAACGTTGCCGAACATCAGCACCTCGAGCGCCCTGCCCCGCCCGATCAGCCGCGGCAGACGCTGCGTGCCTCCGCCGCCGGGCAAAATTCCAAGCACCGCCTCCGGCAGTCCGATTTGGTATGGGCCGTCCGCCGCGAGACGAAAGTCGCACGACAGCGCAAGTTCGTAGCCACCGCCCATGCAGTCGCCGTTAATCGCCGCGATGACCGCCTTGGGCATCAACATGATCCGGTCGAGCATGCGATGGAACCCGGCTGAGGCGGCGGGAAAGATTCTGCGCGCAAGCCGCGGGATCGGCGGCCATCGCGGCCAGTTCGTCCACGCTGTAGTGCGTGATGAATTTCCCGTCGACGCCGCCGGTGAGAATAATCGCGCGAGTGTTGGCGATCGTTTTCGGCGCGTCCGACGAGCTCGAGCAACTCCTGCGACATCGGCGCCGTCATGTAGTTCATCGGCGGATTGCTGATGGTCCAGACTTGAACGTGTTCGTGCTGATCGACGGTAAAATGTTTCATGGTTTTTCTCCCTGGGTCGTTGAGGAGGCGCATGCGATGGTTTACGCTCTAGATCATGGAAGTACATTTTCGATGAAGATCGACATCGATCTCAAGTCCGGATTTCTGCAAAATCTCAAGCGCGAAGTGCTCGACTCGCTCAACACCGAAGAGCGCGCGATCATCGAGGTTTCGACCGGCGAGATGGGCAACAAGCCCGACGCGGTGAAGCTCGGATGGCTCAAGATGCGGACCAAGGAGACCGTGGACCAAGCAGCGCTACAACAAGGCGCTCGGCCGCACGATGGAAAAGCTGCGCGAGGCAGTCGCGGCGGCGGAGAAGAACAAGAGACGACTGAACGCGCGCGTCAGGGTTCGATTCGCGCCACGCGGCGCTTGCCTACTTCGAGCACCTTGTGCTCACCCGGAACGAAGCGAAAATTCACGTCGGTTATCGTGCGGCCGTCGACGCGCACCGCGCCCTGGCTGACCAGGCGGCGCGCCTCGCTGGTCGAAGGCGTGAACTGTAGCTGCTTCATCAGCTCGCAAATCCACAGATCCTCGGCGATTCGATAGACCTGCGCGCTGGCGGGAACTTCGCGGCGCTGGTGCTTGCTCTCGAAGTATTCCTCGGCGCGAGTCGCGGCGGATGCGCCGTGGTATTCGGTGACGATCGCGCGGGCGAGACGCTTCTTCGCTTCCATCGGATGCATCCCGCCCGACTTCACCGCCGCGATCTCATCGGGCGTCGCGTTCGTCAGCAACTCGTAGTATCGGACCATCAGCTTGTCGGGCACCGACATCAGCTTGCCGTACATGTCCTCGGGCTTGTCGGTCAGGCCGACGTAGTTGCCGAGCGACTTGGACATTTTGCGGACGCCGTCGAGGCCCTCGAGCAGCGGCATCGTCATGACGGCTTGCGGAGCCTGTCCGTAATGCCGTTGCAGCTCGCGGCCGACCAGCATGTTGAATTTCTGATCGGTGCCGCCGATTTCGAGATCGGCTTTCAGCGCGACGGAATCGTAACCCTGGATCACGGGATAGAGCAGCTCGTGCAGGAACAGCGGCTCCTCGGCGGCGAGACGCTTCTCGAAGTCGTCGCGCTCGAGCAGGCGGGCGACGCTCAGCGTCGCCGCAATCTCGATCAACTTGGCGACATCCAAGCTCGTTCATCCATTCGCTGTTGAAGCGGACTTCGGTGAGCTTTCGCGATCGAGAATCTTGAAGGCCTGAGTCGCGATAGGTTTCGCGTTGCGCTCGATCTCGTCGCGCGACAACGGCTTTCGCGTCTCGGAGCGTCCAGTGGGATCGCCAATCATCGCGGTGAAGTCGCCGACCAGAAAAATCACGGTGTGGCCGGCATCCTGAAAATCGCGCAGCTTCTTGAGGACCACAGCTGTGACCGAGATGAAGATCGGGCGCGGTCGGATCCATCCCGAGCTTGATCCTGAGCGGGCGGCCGAGGGCAAGCTTGGCCGCAAGCTCGGCTGGAGAAATAACCTCGACGGCGCCGCGGGCAAGCGCCGCAGCCTCTTCCTTCGTCTGATTTTCGTTCACGTTCCGCTTAGCCAATTCCATTCGCCTGAGTTGCAGTGGTTCCCAAGCGTACAGGAATATTAGCGGCGCGGAATAGCCCGCCAGCGCCGCTCTCGCACTCGGCGGCGGCGAGTTATCCGCGTTCGGCCGCGCGATCGTCCTGAAGATGCGCGTCGTTTGCCAATAGCAATCATCTGGCGTTCGCGCGCGGCTTTGATTTGACGGCCGGGGATCAGGCCGAGCTCGCGCAAGCCTCGCCTGACGACGCCGAGTGCGTGCTCGTGGATCAAGCCGACCTCGCGCAGACGAAACTCGCGTTGCGGGAACTCGAGCCGGCCGGCGCGGCGGGCATGCGAGAAAGTTCGCCGATGCACGCCGAAGGAAGTGGGTCCGTAGAGTTCGCTGAGCAGCCACAGGGCGATTTCGTCGAGACTGCGCATGCACCATCCGATGCATTGGTAGTCGTCGATGGCGTTGGCCGCAGTCATACAGGCATCGGCGGGCAGCTCATCTGCCACCAGGCGTCTGGTGCGTCCGCTGTGGAGCAGCTCGCGCAAGCGAAAATAAAAGCGCAATGCGTCCTCCGCTCTTTTGAAGCGGGTCTTATTTTGACGAAACATGGGTTGCCCTTACCCTCGGATGTAAACTCGTGAGGGCCCAACGTCGCGCGTTTCTGACGCGGGCACCGATGTTTCATGCTCTAGCGCGGTGCGCGCAGAGCTGTCAACAGAATGATTAGAAGTCAAGACAACTTGTTACTATTTGCCACAACGAGGCGACAGTCGCCTTATGTTCCCTAGGCGCGTTGATTGTAGCGATTCATCGCGGCTTCGAGTCCATCGGCGGCGATCGCCTCGACCGCACTCGCGGCGCGCTCGAGCAACGGAGCCAGCGCCTGGCGTTCGGCGGCGGTCATCGGGCGCAACAGGTAGTCCTTGTTTTCTTCGGTCTTCGGCTGGCGGCCCGGTTCCATTTCGATTTCGCTGCTAAATCCGGGCGGGCGGCCGATGCCGATTCTGACGCGGATGAAATTCGTCGTGCCAAGCGACTCGGCGATCGAGCGCACGCCACGGTTGCCGGCGTCGCCACCGCCTTGCTTGATTCTGAGGCGGCCGGCTTCGAGGTCAAGCTCGTCGTGCAGCACGATCAGACGATCGGAGTCAATTTTGAAATATCCGAGGAGATCTGAAATGCACTCGCCGCTTAGATTGTAGAAAGTCTGCGGTTTGACCAGGAGCGCCGGCTTTTCTGCCAGCGTAATTTCGCCGGTTACGCCTTTGAATCTGCGGCGGCTCAGCTCGACGCCTTTGGCTTTTGCGATTCGATCGATTGTCATGAAGCCGCTGTTGTGGCGTGAGCGCGAGTACTCCTCGCCGGGATTTCCGAGGCCGGCCACCACCCATTGAATTGATGGATGCGAGTCGGAATCGGATTTTTTGGCGCGCGATGAACGGAAGCCGCCGAACAGACGCTTTATCGCAGCCATCGAGGTCAGCCGGCTCGCGCGCGAACGCGGCGTTTCGACTTCGGTTGATTTGCGCGGACCAACGGCTCGAGCGCCTTGAACAGCGCATTCATCTCGGTCGGAGTTCCAATCGAAATTCGGAGCGCATCGTAGAGCATCGGCGTCGCGAAATGGCGAACTAAAATTCCGGCGCGACGCAGACCGCGCGACGTATGGGCGCCATATCGCGTCCGGGAATCCGTGCCAGAACAAAATTGGCTTGCGAGGGCGGGACCTCGAAGCCGAGCTTGCGCAGACGCGCCTCGGTCTGAGCGCGGGTTCGTTTCACCGTGGCGACATTGCGGCGCATCCAGGCCGCGTCGCGCAGCGCCTCGGCTCCCACAGCCAGCGCGATGCGGCTCAGATTGTACGAATCCTTAACCTTCATCAGCGCGTCGATCACCGTCGGATGGGCAAAGCAGAGACCGAGCCGCATCCCGGCCAGCGAATAGGACTTCGACAGAGTGCGCAGGACGACAACGTTGCGATGGCGGCGGACCAGGGCGAGCGCGTTCTCGTCGGCGAAGTCCACGTACGCTTCATCAATAACGAGCAATCTGCCGTCGAGGCGTTTCGCGAGCGCGCCGAGCTTGCGTGCGGGAGTCAGGATGCCTGACGGCGAATTGGGGCTACAGACGATGGTGAGATTTGCGCGGGCGTCGGCGAGCGCGTCGAGCGGCAAAGCGAAGTCGCCGGCGATCGGGAAATGAAGGATGCGGGCCTCCTGCACGAGCGCCAAGGTGTCGTAGAGCGAGTAGGTGGGGACGGGATACGCGACGGTATCGCCTTCGCCGAGCGTCGCGCGGAATACCATCGCGAGCAGTTCATCGGAGCCGTTGCCGGCGAGGATCATGCTCTGCGGAATCGAGTAGAGTTTCGCGGCGCTCGCGACGAATTCGTCGGCGCGCGGAGCCGGATAGAGTCGAAGCGCAGAACCGGCCATCACTTTCGCAACCGCGCGGCGGACACGCGGCGACGGCGGATATGGATTTTCGTTGGTGTTGAGCTTGATCAGACGCTGGCCGGGACGCGGCTGCTCGCCGGGCCGATACGCCGCCATCTTTTTGATCGATTCGCGAAACATCTGTGAATTATGAATCGAGCGGGAGCTTGATTCGAGTACCGGTGCGCGACGAACGATAGCAAGCCTCGATCGCTTCGACTGCGCGCATCCGTCGATGCCGTCGGGCGAAGGTTTACGCGCGGCCTTGAATCGCGGCGATGAAGTTTTCAGCGAGTGCGCGGGACGGAGCGAGCAGATCGCGCGGGTCGAAGCGCGTCATCACGTCTTCGCGCGAGAATCCCGGCGACCGGCGTGCCGTCGGATTTCAGAATCGAGATGTCGTTGCGCGGATAACCGGCCATCACCCTGCCCTCGGTGCCGTAAATCTCGATGGCCGACAGCGGCGGCATGCTGCTCCAACTCGCCTCGACGACGCCGAGAGCGCCTGACTTGAAATGGAGAATCATCGCGCCGGTGTCATCGACTTCGATCTGCTTGGCGAGTGTGCCCACCTGTCCGGAGACGGAATCGACCTCGCCCATGAACCAGATCGCGAGGTCGGCGACGTGAACGCCGAGATCGAGCATCGCGCCGCCGCCGGCTTCCGAAGCCGTCGTGAACCAATTCTGTCCCGGCGCCCACAAGTGAGGTCCGCCGTGCGAAAGGCGCGCGCGAATGAAATTCGGCTTGCCGATTGCGCCGCTGACGAGAGCGTCCTTGATGGCGCGTTCGACTCCACCGAAGCGACGTTGCATCGCGACCATCAGCACGCGATTGGCTTTCGCGGCCGCATCGACCATCTTGCGCGCGTCGGCGGCGGTCGGTGCCATCGGCTTCTCGACGAGCACGTGCGCGCCGGCATTGAGGGCCTTGACGGTGAATTCGCAATGCAAATGATTTGGCGTGAAGATTCCGACTGCGTCGGGGCGCTCGCGCGACAGCATCTCGTCGAAATCGGTATAGATCTTCGGCTGGTGCGTCGGGCGAAAGTGTGCGTGCGATGCGCTCAGCCTTGTCGGCGGTACGCGTTTGTATCGCGACGATTTGGGTGTCGGCGACGCTCGCGAGCGCGGGAATGTGCGCGCGTTCGGCAATCGCGCCGGCGCCGGCGATCGCAATCCTGATCATCGGCGATGTCCGCGGACCGGGCCGGTCGAGTCGAGCATCCATTGGATGTACGGAGGCGAGCCGCGATCGGCGTTCAACGCGAGGACTTCGGGCACCTCGTAGGTGTGCATCTCGCGAACGCGCGTCTCGACCTTCATATAGAGCAGCGCGCGCGTCTTGATGATCAGCAGATACTCGCGATCGTCCTTGACCTCGTCGCGCCATCGATAGATCGAGCGAATCGGGCCGACGATATTGACGCATGCCGCCAGCCGTTCATGTGACGAGAGTGCGCGCGATCTCGACGGCCTGCTCTTCGCTGCCCGCGGTAACGAAAATCACGCGCATCTTGTGAGGCGTTCGTGCCGGCATCTCAGGTCTAACCTCGCGCGCCAGGCGTTGGCGCAATTCGGCGGGAGTGCATCGATATTTGAAGGCCTTGCGATCGTTCACGAACAGGACCGGCACTTCGATTCCGAAGCGCGCCTCGAGATCAGGGTCGCCGTCGATCTCGATACGCTTGTATGTGCGCGTCGAATTTCGGCAGTCTCGGCCGCAATCACCGCTTCCATCTCGTGGCACAACGGGCAGTCGTTTCGAGTGTAGAGAATCAGCTCGATCACCGAGGTACTTTAGCGAGCGTGGCGAAGGACTCCAAGCCGCACGAGGACGGACTCGGTCGCAGGACACGGCGACGAGTCTGCGCGTACGGCGCGTTCGCGTCAGGATTCGCAGGTGGGCGGCGAGCAAGAGCACGTCGGCCCATCGATCGACGTCGTACCACGCGGGGCCGAGCGCGTAAGGAATGCGTCGCGCTTTGAGACGCTTGATCGTTGCGTCGAATACGCTGCGGCTGCCCCATCGGATAGCAGTGAAAATCGGAGGCATCGGACCGCGCACGCCGACTGCGTAATAGCCGCCGTCGAGACTCGGCGCGATCACGACGCGATTGCGGCGCACTGCTTCGCAGACTCGACGCGAGCAGCGCGGCGGAAGCGAAGGCGTGTCGGTACCGATTAGCAGCGCGCCGTTCGATGCAAATGGGTTCGAGCGCTCGCGCCATTCGTCTGCCCGAGCGAGCCGCCTCCTTGATCGATCAGCTCGGCGCCGAATTGACGCGCGAGCCGCCGGAAATATTTGCTGCTATCAGCGCCGTCAGGCGCGCTGGCCGCGATCACGATGTGCGACGGGCGGACTGAGACTGCCTTCGCGAGCGCGTCGCGGATGAATGCGTCGGATAAGGCTGCCGCGGCGCGGGCGTCATCGCGCCAATCAGCCGGGTCTTGGCCTGATGCGGGATGGGCTCGCGGCAAAATACGATCAGCGCTGGCCGCGATTTTCGTCACGGCTCACTTGATCGTGTTGGGACGAATGATGTTTATCGGCATCCCGAGCGTTTTCTTGACGAACTCCGTTACCGACGTGATCGGCTTCGGCAGAATCGACGGGTCGCTCACCGGGCCTTTGACATGGAAGTACGCCGCGACCAGTTTGCCGGTGCCGCGCCGATTCGCTCGCCGATAATCGGAATGTGATTCAAGACCCAATCGACGGTGTCGAACGGAAACATGCCGACCTCCATATCGAGCGTGCCCGCGCCGAACTGAACGCTGCCGCTGGCCGTGATATCCATGACGGGGCCGTTCAAAGCGAAGTTGTCGGTGTAGAAGAGACCGCCGTTACCTTTGAAATCGGTGAAGAGCGTTTTGAACGGGACGCCGGCGACGCGCGGATCGGGAATCTGCGCGCTCAGCCAATTCTTGATGTCGATAAAACTGAGCAGGCGCGAGAGCAGCGTGAACTTGTTGAGGGTTCCGTCGCGGACCGTGATCGACATGTCGC
Organism: uncultured delta proteobacterium; assembly: GCA_963814715.1. Taxonomy (GTDB): domain Bacteria; phylum Desulfobacterota; class Binatia; order Binatales; family Binataceae; genus Binatus. The sequence goes on along the minus strand of CAWFDW010000002.1, from coordinate 377,150 downwards.
CGGCGAGAGTCTCGAAGAAGTTGGTGTCGGTGTTGGCCCACAGATCGGCGGCGAGAAAGAGATGACCGAGCAGCGGCGAGCTTCTTGTTCTTACCGCTGAGCATGAAGAGCGGCGCGGGATCCATGTCGATGGCGCTGCCCATGATGTGGATCCAGTTGTCGGGAGCGCGGCCGACGAGTTCGAGCTGCATCTTTCCGCGATAGGCGGTCGCACTCATGTTGTAAACGCGCCAATCGCCGGCGGGGCTCGCGGGTGAAATCGGTTTTGAGATCGGTCATCTGAAAAGCGGCGAGATTTGCCCGCGCGCGCTTCGATGTGGCCAAAGCATGGAACTGGAAAATTAATCGGCGGGGTGGCCGGCGACCACGGCATCCGCACAAACCTCATCACCTCGAGATCGAGTTTCTGCACGGGGCGTCGATACGAATCGAGGGATGAGTGTAGTCGGCAACGGTGACGCTTGAAAATTAATCGCCTGAGTCCTCGAGCTTCGAACCCGGCATCGCGAGGATGACCTGCTTGCGATGCATCGTGAGCGTCGCACCTTGAACGACTATCGGCGAGCGCAGGAAGTTGAACTGCACGTCTCCCTTGGCGAGCGTCAGTTTGCCTTCGGGCGTCAAACCGCCGGGGGTGCTCGGATTGCCGTTGACGACGACCTTGCCGCCAATCGGCCCGGTCACGCTGAAGTCGTTCGGATCGACCAGTAGCGTCAGCCACAACTGCGACGGGAAGTCGTGAAGGCCGAGCGTCAGATCGCGCACAGCGACGCCCTGCTTCTCGAAATTCACGACGCCGTCGAGCGTCGCGTTGCCGCCCGTCGCGGCCACCATCACGTTGACGAATTTGATCGAGGCCGGATCGACGGTGACGGTGCCTCGCGACACTTTCAGCGGGACCGGGCGAACCCTTGATGGTGAGAACGGCGCCGATGGCGTCGGCGCGCACCTGGTAATCTTTGGGCGGAACCAGCGTCTTGACGCTCAACTTGCCGGATGCGGTTGCGACCATTTCGACGTGACCACTCAGGCGCTGGAGACGATCGCGTTCGCGCAATTGATATATGTCGAGGAACCTGGCGATGGCCGGATAGAGTTCGTCGAGGTCGGCGCTGACGCTGACGTTGGTCTTGTAGTCGGCGCCCTCGACTCCCTTGCCGATATTGGCGCTGGCGGCCAGGTCGTGGACGGTGGAGTTTCCGAACTTCGCGGTGCCCTGCGAGATCGTCACTGAACCCTTCGAATAGTGCAAGCTGAGCGCTCAGATTTGTGACCGGCGGCAGTTTGGTATCCGCGGGAATCGTGAAACCGACGTTCTTCGATGGTGCCGCTGACGACGAGGTTCTTGCGAATCGTATCGAGCGGCGCCGTCCTGATCTCGTCGAGTGCGGCGCTGAGCGTCGCGTCGCCGACGGTGACCTTGCCGGGTCCGAGCCGATTGAGCATATCCGCCAAGATCCGCGGGCAGATGGCGTACCGACAGCAGCCGCTGTTTGACCTCGGCGGCGTCGAAATGGAAACCGCCAAGGTGGATTCCGAGCAGCGGCTTATTGCTGTTCGGAGCGACCAGCTCGGTTGCTCCGGAGAGCACAGGGGTATTGACGCGGCGCAAAATGATTTTCGTGATCGAATACTGGCCGTCGGTAATCTCGAAGGCGGCATGCAGGGAATATTCGCCCAGATTTTCCGGAGCGGCGAGCCGCGCGCTCTTGAGAATCAGTTTCTCCGCGCTCGCGTCTGCCTCGCCGGTCACGGAGCCATCGTCATGCAGCGAGAACTTGACCGTGTTCTCGATCGTTCCGACGCAGCGAGAAGCCCTCGAGCTCGATTCCCTGCAGCGGGACGTTCCAGGTCCACAACTCGCCGTGCGCAAACTCTCCGGGCCGTGAATTCGTTGCCGATGCCCGAGGCTGAATTTCCCGCTAAGTTGCGCGCCGGGGACGGGCGATTCGAAGCAGGTCGCCGCTGAATCCGAGCAGCCAGCGGAAAGGATCGCGGCGCGTGCGAAAGGCGACGATGCCGACGTGATTGGCAACCTCGGCGCCGTCGGCATAGCGAACGGTGGCGTCGACGGTCTCGACGCGCCAACAAATTCGCGACAGTGCGTGCAAGGCTTGCTGGAGCGCGTCGATGGTGGGCGTCCCGGGGCGCGGAATGGGTACTGTGGCAGCGTTACCGGAGTTTACCGGGAAGCGTGATCTCAGGACTGATCGCGGTCAAGCGATAGAGCGGAAGGCCGGTGCCGGTGAAGAGAGAATGATACGAAACGATCGCGCGGAGAGATTTCAGCTTGACGATTTCACGTCCGTTGGCGATGACCTGTGGCTGGTCGAGGACGACGATCAGGTGCGTGCCGAGATGAACGGAGCTGGTGCGTGGGATGATATCGACGCCGGTGCGATTGCGGACCGAGGCCAGAACGTAAACGACGATGCGCGCCTGGTTGAAAAGCGATCAGGGCCGCCGAGCCGGCGAGCAGGACTACGAGGATCAGCGCGGAAATCGCGGCGATTCGGAGCAGTCTCATGATTGCCGTGACGCCATAGGCACGTCCGGCGCTGCTCAGTCCGCCCGGCCCACGAAGCGATCAGTTGCTCTCGGCCATCTCCGACGGCGGCGCGTCGATGTATCCCGCACGATGCTTGTTCCTGAGCCCGGTCTTGAGGACGCGGTTGCGCAGCCGCACCGACTTGGGCGTGACCTCGACCAGCTCTTCCTCGTCGATCCATTCGAGCGCGGCGTCGAGGGTCGGGATGCGCGCGGGCGAAAGTCGAATCGCTTCGTCGTGGCCGGACGCGCGCATGTTGCTGAGCTTTTTTTCACGGCATACGTTGACCGGCAAGTTTATCTCACGGGCATACTCGCCGACGATCATCCCCTCGTAAACCGGCTCGCCGGGTCCGACGAAGAATATACCGCGCTCCTGCAAATGGAAGATCGCGTAAGGGGTGCTGACGCCCTCGCGATCGGAAATCATCGCGCCGTTGGCGCGCGAGCGGATCGTGCCCGACCACGGCGCGTAGCCGTTGAATAGCGTATTCATCAGGCCGTTGCCGCGGGTGCTCTCGAGAAAGCGGCCGCGAAAGCCGATCAGACCGCGCGCGGGAATGTCGTACTCGAGGCGCACGCGACTGCTCGCATGCGTGATCATCGTGCGCATCTTGGCCTTGCGCGTCGAGAGCATCTGCGTGACGGTGCCGATGTACTCGGAGGGGATGTCGATGACGAGCATCTCCATCGGCTCGAGGACCTGGCCGTCGGCCTGCTTGGTGATGACGGTGGGCTTCGAGACCTGCATCTCGTAGCCTTCGCGACGCATCGTTTCGACAATCACCGCGAGCTGCAATTCGCCGCGGCCCATCACGCGCCACGATTCCGGCGACAGTTGCTCGACGCGAGTGCTTACGTTGCGGCGCGCTTCGAATTCGATACGCTCGCCGAGCTTGCGCGAGGTGACGAACTCTCCCTCGCGACCGGCCCACGGCGCATTGTTCACCGAGAAAGTCATCGCAACGGTCGGCTCGTCGATGCGAATCGGCGGCAGCGGACGCGGATTTTCGAGGTCGGCGATCGTCTCGCCGATCGCGATGTCCTCGACGCCCGCGACGATCACAATCTCGCCCGCGCTGGCGGTGTTGCGCTCGACGCGCGTCAGCCCCTGCCATCCGTAGATGTGGGCGACCTTGCAGGTGACAGTCTTGCCGTCGCGGCGGCACAGCGAATAGTTCTGCGACGCCGTCATCGAGCCGGCGATGATCCTGCCGACCGCGAGGCGGCCGACGTAATCATCGTAGTCGATGTTATTGACCTGGAACTGCAGCGTCGCGTCGGGATCGACTTCGGGGCCCGGCAGATGCGCGACGATCGAGTCGAACAGCGGCACCAGGTTTTCGCTCGGAACGTCGAGCTTGAGCGACGCGGTGCCGGCGCGCGCCTGCGTGTAGAGCACCGGGAAATCGAGCTGGCTTTCGTTGGCGCCGAGATCGATGAAGAGATCGTAAACCTCGTCGAGAACTTCGGGCGCGCGCGCGTCGGCGCGATCGATCTTGTTGATGCAGAGAATCGCGGGCAGGTTCGATTCGAGCGCCTTCTTCAGCACGAAGCGCGTCTGCGGCAGCGGACCTTCGCACGCGTCGACCAGCAGCAGCACGCCGTCGACCATCGACAGCGTGCGTTCGACCTCGCCGCCGAAATCCGAGTGGCCCGGAGTATCGACGATATTGATGCGCGTCTCACCCCACAGAATCGAGGTGTTCTTGGCCATGATCGTGATGCCGCGCTCGCGCTCGAGCGCGTTGGAATCCATCACGCGGTCGATGACGTGCTCGTTGGCGCGGAACACGCCCGACTGGCGCAGCATCGCGTCGACCAAAGTAGTTTTGCCGTGATCGACGTGCGCGACGATCGCTAAATTTCTTATGTCTGGGCGTCTCATTATTGTGCTGAATACTAAAACGCGGCCGAGCCTCCTCAGGTTCGCCCGCGCGTGAGCCTATTGTAGCTGTCGCTGAACGCAGAGTAAACGAAGGGGCGCGAACAGTCGGCGAAACACTCCCGTAATGTGCGCTAGGGCGAGCCCATCGGCGCGTTGCGTTGGAGCTTTTGGAGAAGTTGTTCGATGTCTTCAATCTCGGTGACTCGCCAATAACCGTCATCGCTGCGAGCGAAGTGGATTCGCCAGCGCTGGCCCTTGTTGTCGGTGAAGTCGGTGGCCGCGGTGTCACCGTTTCGATGCAGCAGTACGATCGAACCCAACACCGCGATGGCCGGGCATCTGCACTTCGCGCGCGCCGTCGTCGACCTTCTTGACTGCCCAGGCCTGTGCCACCTGCGCCATCGGCTTGGAGAGAAGATCGATCGCGGCGTTGCCGATCATCGCGCTCAGGCGGATCGTTACCGCCCTGCTTCTGCACCATCTCGCGGCCGGCGTTCTTCACGACGCTTTCGAAATCGACATACTTCGCGGCTTCGTCGCCGTCTCGCGCGTCGATGGCCTGCTTCACCCGGAGCATGGCCCAGGTCGGAGTGTACGGCAGGTAGAAAATCGCCCATCCAGCGAGCGCGGCGAGAATAAGGATCGCGGTGAAGTGGCGGAAGATGAATCGCATCGCCGATCTATTCTGTCTGATCAGCGCGGCGAAAGCAGACTGGCGGCGGCCTTGTCGAGCAGCCAAATCACCTCGCCGTTGCTGGGGCGCGACGATTTGCGCGGGGAACTTGTCGGGGTCGCGCACTCCTTCGAGGATGTCCTTCACCGCCGCTGCCTTGGCCTGCCCTGCCACCAGGAACATCACGCGCAGCGCGTTGTTGATCACGGGCGGCGTGAACGAGAGACGCTTGGGCGGTTCGGCGGCGACCTCGACGGCAACCACCATGCGCTGCGTTTCGTGAATCGCGGGATCGCCGGGAAACAGCGACGCAGTATGGCGATTGTCGCCAAGGCCCAACATGATGAGATCGAAGCGCGGAAATTCGCCTTCGCCAAGGCCGAACTGTTTGTGCAATTCAGCTTCGTAAGCAGCGGCGGCTTTCGCGGGCGCGTCCTCACCGCGCATTCGATGCACCTGGTCCGGGCGGAGCGCGAGCTTGCTCAGCATCGTGCGATTCGCCATCGCGTAGTTGCTCTCGGCGTTATCGGGCGGGACACATCGCTCGTCACCCCAATAAAATTGCACTTCCTTCCAATCGACGCTCAGATGGAATCGTGTTGCGAGCAAGTCGTAAGTGGCGGCGGGAGTCGAACCGCCCGAGAGGCAGAAGGTGAACTCGCCGTGAGTGCAGATCGATTCGCCGGCGATATGCGCAGTCTCTTCGGCAGCGCGCACGTAGAGTTCCTGCGCGTCGTTGAGGACGATCAGTTTAGGTTCAGACATATGTTACCTGGCGATCGCAGCGACGATTTCGGTGCGCAGTGCTTCGATCGCGTTGATCGGATCGTGACCCGACAGATGCACGCGAATCACGCGGCGGCCATGCGCCTCGAGCGACTGAAAATCTCCGAGGTACTGCGCCTGGTTGAGTTGTGCGAAATCGTACGGCGCGCCGGGGATAGCAACCGGCTCGCGATGGTCTTGCGTGATCAGCAGGAACAAGCCGGTGTTCGGGCCACCCTTATGCAACTGTCCGGTCGAATGCAGGCATCGCGGGCCATAGCCGAACGTCGTCGCGATACCGAAGCGCTCGATAACCGCTTTGCGAATCGTCGCGAGCTCCTTGTCCACGGTCGGATTGGGCGACACGTATGCCGTCGTGGCGAAGTAATCGCCGGGCTTCGCGAGATTCACGAAGGCGCCGATAATTTCGCGAAAATCGTGCTTGCCCTTCAGCGCGTCGCCGGCGGTGCCGCCTGAAAAAAGCGCGAGCTTGCCTTTTTCGGCGAGCGGCGTCTGCGTCGGAAGTTTTTTGCTGCGCGCGAACTCGGCGAGGATGCGGCTGGTGTTGTCTTTGCTTTCCTGGACGCCCGGCTGCGTGAAGGGATCGACGCCGAGCACCGCGGCCGCAGTTGCCGAGGCAATTTCCCAGCGCATGAATTCTTCGCCGATATCGATTTTGTCCGACAGCGTGATCTGCACCGTCGGGATACCGGCTTTCTTGATCGCCTCGAACGCTGCGTCCTGCGCCGCATCGGCACCGTTGCTCAGCTTGAGGTAAACGAACACGCGGTCCTTGCCATAGGACTTCGCGTCGACGATCGGCTCGTCGCAAACAGGGACGATACCGATGCCGTTCTTGCCGGTACTCTCAGCGATCAACTGCTCGACCCACAGTCCGAACGCACTGATAGGCGGTGAAATTATAAACGTGACCTTGTCGCGACCAGCCTTCTTGAGCGCTCCCAGAGCCGCGCCGAGGCTCACGCCGAGATTTTCCTCGACTCGCACGCATCCCGCAGAGCTATGCGTCATCCGAATCGCGCGATCCACCAACTTCGCAACGTCTATCCCAATCAGCGCGGCAGGCACCATCCCGAAATACGACAGGACCGAATAGCAGCCCACGATACTCGGCTGGATTCAGGAACACGCGGCGAAATTTATTTTCTTTGGCGAGCGCGGCGAGCTTCGTGCCCGGGTCGGTGATCGCAACGAAGTGCGATCCCGCGGGATTCGACGACTTGGCTTTGACGCGCTCGAAGAATGCGTTGAAGTGAGAGAGCGTCTCGATAGTCTCGCCGGTTTTGCTCGCGACGACGAACAACGTCTTGGTGATATCGATGTTACGATCGAGCGAGCGGATAGTCTCGGGCACGGTGGTATCGAGCACATGAAGTTTCGGAAAACCCGGTGAGCTCGAAAATGTCGAAGCGTACAGATCCGCGCTCTGCGACGAACCGCCCATCCCGAGCAACACGACGTCGCGGAAGCCGGCATTTCGCACTTCATCGGCAAACGACGCGAGATCTTTCGCGCGCTCGTACATCGTCTCAGTAACGTTCAGAAAGCCGAGCCCGTTCTTGATCGCCTCCTGCGCCTTGGGATCCTTGGACCAGAGCGTGGCGTCCTTCTTCCACAGACGCGCGGGAAATTCGTTCTTGTCGAGTTCCTTGTACGCCGCGCTCACTTGCGATTCGTAGCCGGTCGCCGTGATCGTCTGCTTGTCGCGCGCGCCATCGACGATTGCGGCGCGGCGGCCTTTGATGACCGCGCTCAGATCCTCGAACGACTGCGCAAACGACTCGACGCCCTCTTTCTGCAACTCCTCGCCGACCTCGATCAGATCGATCCCAGCCGCGGCCAGCCGCTTGACGATGTCGCGAGCCTCACTGACGCCCTCTTCGAGCGACGCGCGCGGCTTGCCGTGATCGCGAAACGCATCCATCGTCGCCGGCGGCATCGTGTTGACGGTGTCGGGACCGACGAGTTCCTCGACGTACTTGACGTCGCTGTACGCGTGATTCTTGGTGCCGGTGCTGGCCCACAGCGGCCATTGCGGACGCCCGCCCTTCGCGAGCACGTCCTTGAATCGGGAGCCTGCGAACAATTCCTTGTAGCGCTGATAGATGAGCCGCGAATTCGCGACCGCCGATTTGCCCATCAGCGCCGCGACCGCCTCGTTCGGCGTGCTCTTCAACTTGTCCTCGAGCTTGCGATCGACGAGACTCTCGACGCGGCTGACGAACACGCTCGCGACCGACCAGACCTTGTCGATCGACTTCCCCGCCTTCAGGCGGCGTTCGAGACCGCGGATAAACGCCTCGGCGACACTGTCGTAATGCTTCATCGAGAACATCAACGTGACGTTGACGTTGAGCCCTTCGGAAATCAGCTGTTCGATCGCGGGCAGGCCGGCGGGCGTCGAGGGAACCTTGATCATCACGTTGGGCCGCGCGAGCGCTTCCCAGTAGCGGCGCGCCGCGGCGATTGTGCCGTCGGTGTTGTTGGCGAGCGTCGGCGAAACTTCGTAGCTGATGTAACCATGGATGCCGCCGCTTTTGTCGTAGAGCGGGCGGAACGCGTCGGCCGCCGCCTTGATATCCTGCATCGAGAGCGCTTCGTAAATTTCGTCGATGCTCTTTTTGGAGTCGGCGCGAGTTCCTTGAGCTGATCGTCGTAATCGGTCGATCCGGCGATCGCTTTTTCGAAGATCGTCGGGTTCGACGTCATGCCCTTGAGGCCGTCCTCGTCGAGGATGCGGCGAAATTCGGCGGAGGTGAGCAGATGACGGCGTATGTAGTCGAGCCATACGGCCTGTCCAAAATGCTCCAACTGCTTGAGGGGATTCTCGGCGCTGGCCATTGTTCGATCGCTCCTGGTTGAAAAATTGAAAATTCGATCGACGAAAATTCGGTCGAGCTCGCTAGCGCGCGAGCAACTTCAGTGCGCGATCGACGACGTTGTCGACGGTGAAGCCGAAATGCTTCATCACGTCTTCGGATTTGCCCGACGCGCCGTAGGTCGTCATCCCGATAATGTCGCCGTCGAGCCCGACCCATCGGTACCACGACATCGTCGCACCCGCTTCCACAGCCAGCCGGCGGCGAATGTTCGGCGGCAGGACCGAATCGCGATAAGCCTGATCCTGCTGCTCGAAAATATTTTCGCTCGGCATGCTGACGACGCGGACCGACCTGCCCTTTTCTTCGAGCTTCGCTTTCGCATCGACGACGAGCTGCAGTTCAGATCCCGAACCGATCAAAATGATGTCCGCAGTCTTTCCCGCCGTCTCGGCAATCACGTATCCACCGCGCCGTGCGCCACTGGCGGGCGCGAGCTTAGTGCGATCGAGTGTCGGTACTTTCTGGCGCGACAGCGCGAGCAGCACCGGGCCGTGAGTATGCGTCATGATGGTGCGCCATGCCTCGACGGCTTCGTTCGCGTCGCCGGGACGAATCACGGTGAGATGCGGAATCGCGCGCAGTGACGATAGATGCTCGATGGGCTCGTGGGTCGGGCCGTCCTCGCCGACGCCGATCGAATCATGCGTGAAGACGAACACCACCTGGATTTCCATCAGCGCCGCGAGACGAATCGACGGGCGCGCGTAGTCGGTGAAACACATGAAGCTCGAGCCGTACGGGATGAATCCGCCGTGCAGCGCGATGCCGTTGAGGATGGAGCACATGCCGTGCTCGCGGATTCCGAAATGCGGATTGCGGCCGTCGTAGTGCCCGCGCTCGAAATCGCCACCGTCTTTGATGTCGGTGAAGGTGGACTCGTTCAGGTCGGCGGAGCCGCCGAACAGGTTCCAGACTTTTTTCGCGATCGCAGCTTCGGCCTGCGAGGCTGATACTCGCGTCGCGAGGCTGTCCTTGGGCGTGAAGACTGGCAGCTCAGCGTCCCATCCTTTGGGCAGCTCTCTCGCGAGCGCAGTCTGAAACTCGCCGGCCAGGGCAGAATTCTTTTTCGCGTAGGTCTCAAACTTCGCGCTCCACTGTCGCTCGAGTTCCTCGCCGCGCTCGACGCATTCGCGAAAATGCGCGAGCGCATCGTCGGGGACGAAAAACGGAGGCTCAGTTGGATACTTGTAGAATTCCTTGGTCAGCTTGACCTCTTCGACGCCGAGCGGATTGCTGTGCGCGGCCGACGTGCCCTGCTTGTGCGGGCTGCCGTAGCCGATAATCGAATGCACGCGAATCAGCGACGGCCGTTCAGTCTCGGCGATTCCGTTTTCGATTGCCTTCGACAGCGCCGCGAGATCGTTCGCGTCCGCGACATCCTGCGTGTGCCATTTGTAAGCGTCGAAGCGCTTGACCACATCCTCGTCGAAGCTGAGCTCGGTATGCCCGTCGATCGTCACGTGATTGTCGTCGTAGAGAAAAACGAGATTGCCCAGCCCGAGATGTCCCGCGATCGACGCCGCCTCGCTCGCAACGCCCTCCATCAAGTCGCCGTCGCTGCAGATGCCGAAGATGCGATGATCGAATAGACCCGACTTGTCGCGATCGAAACGCGCCTCGAGATGTTTCGCCGCCATCGCCATGCCGACGGCGTTGCCGACGCCCTGGCCGAGCGGGCCGGTGGTGGTCTCGACGCCGGGGACGCACCAATGCTCGGGATGGCCGGGGGTTCTGCTGCCGAGCTGGCGGAACTGCTTGATGTCGTCGAGCGCGATGTCGTAGCCGGTGAGATAGAGCATGCTGTAGAGCAGCATCGAGCCGTGGCCCGGCTGACAGCACGAAGCGATCGCGCCCGAACCATTTTGGATTTTTCGGGTTGTGACGCATGAAGCGCGTGTAGAGCAGGTAGGCGGCGGGCGCCATGCCCATCGGCAATCCGCAATGGCCGCTGTTGGCCTTCTGGACCGCGTCGATAGTGAGCACGCGAATCGCGTTGATGCAGGTTTGGTCGAGGTCGGACCGGTTCACTTTGATTTGCGCTGATGCAGTTGCCAAGATTTCACCACGATTGGTTGAGGGCGGTCATCGAATCCGCCAGTTGGGTTTTTCAGTTTTCAGTGAATGGATTTTCCGTCCATTTCACTCGTGGGACAAGCGAAATCTCGTCAGCTAACGGGCGCGGTCACCAGTCCTTCTTGTCGTCGTCCTTGGTGTCGCCGGCCTTGCGACGCATCACGTCCACGCTGGTCTTCGCGTCACCTTTGTGACCGGCGCCGAGCGCTTCGGTGAATCGCTCAGCGATCATTCGCATCACAGCGCCCTCTTCCGGATCGAGCGAACTGCCGAGCGCGGCCAGTTGCCCCATCGCGAGGCGAATCGCGGCGATCGACCCGGGCATATCGCCGCGCTCGCGGCATGCCAGCGCGTCACGCAGACGCTCGCGCACGCCGGCAATCGCAGGCCGGGCGCGCTCGCCGATCACAATCTCGAGTTCGCCAAGATTCTGCGCGAGCTTCGTGAACGGATCATCTGCGGGACTGCTCAGCGGCATGATTGGATTGTTTCATCGGTCCAAGTTTAGATGCAAGTCTCGCGGATCGTGCCAGCCAGCACGGACAACGACAATCGCGCCGCCGACCAGTCAGTCTGGTTAGTCAGCAAAGTTACCCGGATCCATGTTGCAGATAACTCATCACATCATGATATGATGATCTCTGGAGCTAATACGGTATCGGATGACCTGAATGAAATCGGAGCCGAGACCTGCGAACTGGAAGTGCTCCTGGAGCTTGACGGGCACCAGTTCGAGTCGTCGCCAAGAAGTACGTCGTTAAGTACGAAGTGTCGCCGTCGGTGACGGCTACCGAGGCGCCGTCCGTCAGGGCATCGATTATACAGCCTCACCCTGCACGATCCGAAGCGTAAAAGCGATCTCATCGGAATTGACAACGCGCACAAGGTGGGACGCAGAGCGGTCCGCGAATTTGACCACCGCCGTCCGACCATAACGATCCACCAAGACTTGTCGGCGTACCAATATCGCGGCCCAGTCGCGCTACTTGAAGACTTCCTCCGGGAGGTCGAGCGAATCCTGATAGAGTCGAGGTGTTTTATGAAAGAAGCGCATGCGATAAGGCCTTCAAAATCGGGGAGTTCTTCGAGAATTCAAGGAAGTTCACGCTTGCTGATCGTGAAAGGTCAACGCAAAATAGACCCGACCGAGCCAAAAATCTGGGTCGAATCAGCGGATCACCTCCGACAGGAGAGCCACTCTGGTTCAGTTCCAATCGCTCGAAGCCGGTGCGAAGCTTCTATCGCCGAAGCAACCGAGCGCTGCTGCGCCTTATCGTTGACCGGCAACCGAAATCGGTAAGCGAACTCGCCACCCTGACCCACCGAGCTGAACAGAACCTTCTGCGGACGCTTCACAAGCTGTCGGAAGCAGCGTCTGGTACGCCTCGATAGAGGGGAGGGCCGCGCCTACCATCCCGCTTAGTTACGGCGCGGACAGTCCACATCGAACATCGACCTTCTGGGCTGAGTTAACGGATCACCCTATTTCGACTTGCCTTTGAGCTTTATCTTGAGCGCCTTCTTGTGGGTTGGGTCGTCGCTGGTGATCGTGATCGAATCCTTCGTCGATCCTTTCTTGATCGGCGAGTAAACGATTGTCACCGCATGGGCTGGTCCGCCGGCGGGGACAACGATGTTATTTCCGCCCTGGAGTTCCGTCATCGGCGGGTTATGCTTCGGCGCGGTAACGCTCACGATTAGCGGACCCGTACCCGTGTTGCTGATCGTGATGCTTGCCGAGGCCGTCGCCATTGGTAATGCGCTCAAGCTCAATTGTTTCGGGGTCACCGAGATTCGTCCGCCGCCCGGCGTTGGGGTCGCGGTCGGAGTTGCGGTAATCGTCCGGGTCGCGGTCGCCGTGGGTGTCGCGGTCGTGGTTGCGGTGGCGGTCGCGGTCGGAGTTGCGGTCGCGGTCGGAGTTGCGCTCTTGGTCGCGGTGCCAGTGGCTGTCGGTGTGGCAGTCGGACCAGCCGGTACGATGAGCTTTGTAATGAAGGCGTCGCCAGTGCCCATGTTCATGGTCTGGTTTGCACCAAGCGTGATCGGAAAGTCGATCGAATGTGCAGTGCCTGTCACGTAAGCGTCGCCGACTGAATCGATCGCGATAGCAGACCCACTGTCCCCGTTGAACACGGCGCTACCGCCCAGATAGGTCGAGTAAACCAGGCCTGAGCCGTCGAGATTCATTTTGGTCACGAATGCGTTAGGTCCTGGCTCCTCGAAATTGCTGGCGTTGTCGGTTGACTGAAACGCATCGCCCGTGATGGGAAAGTTGCACGTACCAGTTCCGCCACCGGTGCAACATGAGATTGGGTTGCTGGCGCCGACGCAATAGAAGTTGCTCGACCAGGTTTGTCCCGTCACATAGGCATGGCCGAAGGAATCGACCCTGATGCCGAACGCATGGTCGTTGCCGAAGCCGTCATCGGCGGTATCGCCGTAACCGCCCAAGTAGGTCGAATAAGCGAGTCCAGAGCCGTCAGGCTTCAACTTCGTTACGAAAGCGTTTCCGAAGACAATTTTCAGCGCGGTTTGGAACGCTCCTGCCGTGTGAGGAAAGTCATTCGATCCGGTGTAACCCGTCACATACGCACTACCGAAGGAATCGATGGCGATGCCTTCACCGAGATCTGGCTGGCTGCCACCCAAGTACGTCGAGTATACCAGCCCGGTGCCGTCGGGTTTCAGTTTCGTCACGAAGGCGTCCGAAAAACCGGAATTGGTGGTCTGGTAAGCTCCAACAGTCTTGGGAAAATCAGTCGAGTTTTCGGTCCCCGCTACGTAAGCGCTCCCCAAAGAATCGACGGCGATGCCAGTGGCCTTGTCGCCACCGTTAGGGGCGCCACTGCCGCCGAGGTACGTCGAGTAAATCAGTCCGGTGCCATCGGTATTCATTTTCGTCACGAAGGCGTTAGTACAACCGATGCAATTATTCGAAGCCTGGAACGCTCCCATTGTCGTGGGAAAGTTTCCCGAGGTGGTGTATCCAGCGACGTAGGCAAATCCCAACGAGTCAATGGCGATGGCCCTTGAGTTCGTGGTGCCTGCGGCTGGATGAAAAGTGCCGCCCAGATACGTCGAATACACCAACGACGAGCCGTCGGGACTTAGCTTCGTGACGAACCCGTCAGAATTCCCGCCGGACGGACCGGGCTGGAACGCGCCGGGCGTCGTGGGGAAATCTCCGTTGTTGCCGGCGTCACCGGTTAAGAACGCATCACCGGACGAATCGACGGCGATACCGTAGCCGCCCTCGAAGTTATCGTGAAGGTCGCCACCCAAGTACGTCGAGTAAACGCGCCCAGACCCGTCCGCTTCCAATTTGGCAACGAACATGTTGCCGCCGCCTGGAGGCGTGGTCTTGTATGCGCCCATCGTGGTGGGAAAGTCGCTCGACGTGGTCGTTCCCGTCACGTACGCGAAACCGGACGAATCGACGGCGATAGCTTGGCCTTGGTCACCACCAGTGCCACCTAGAAAGGTCGAGTAACTCAGTCCCGGATCGATAAACACCGGCCGCGTATGATCGTAGGCCGCCAACTCGAAGCCGATAGCATCCTTGCCCTTGATCACCGACCTGCCATCCAGTTTTACGCGTTTGCCGTCGCGCTGCTGGTAGATCACAGGCGCTTGATGGACGATCTCGCCACCGTCGGCGAGGCGTAGAACCAGGTCACCATCGCGGTTCAGCGCCATCGATTTTGCGCCGTCGAAGCGCATTCCGATCGCATTTGGATCCGCGCCCGGCGCGATCACAAAATCATATTCAAGTTGGCGCTGACTGGCGCCGTAGTAAACCAGATCGATTCCCGGATAGACGTTGCGGTACTTCACCCGCGCATAGGTGGGAATGTTCGTATGCCATGTTCCGGGATCTTTGCCGACGAAATAATTTGACTTGCCCGCGAGTTGGTCGATCGCATCGATTCGAGCGGCGGGGTTGGCGCCGATGAGCCTGATGCGCATCGTCTCGCTTTCGATTTTCTCGGGCTGGCCGGATTCCTGGCGAGGACTGCGTAGCGCGAGGACCGCCTCAGTCGAAGTGAGGAACAACGTATAGCGGTCACCACGTGAAATGAATTTCACTTGGGCATCGGTCTGGCCGTCGTTGCGTTCAAAACTCAGAGGCTGTTTTGCATACAGATCGACGAGGCGCAGTTTCGCTTGGGCAGAATCCATCTGCGTTGCAGCGGGCGCACCCTGCCTGTCGTGCGAGGCGGCGGTCCCCGAACGCTGCGTGAGCGTCGTCACTAAAGCGACTGAAGCCACGAGGACAATGCCAAGAAGTGCAATACGGCGCGCCGTGTGGAAATTGCGTCGATGCATCATACCCCCTCTAAATCCGTCACAGTTTGTCTTGTCTTGCTTGGAGCGAGCCTTGTTTAACACATTCTGATTTTTATCGATAGAAGAAGGCGTAAATATCTAAAGAACGTCTTAACATCGATTTGAGGCGGGGATCGGTGTGAGAGCGGGCAGGCGCTAGCGGATTTCGTAGACCTTTGCTTCGAAGGGAGCGAAATTGTCGTCGAAAGTCGTGCCGTTCCTGATTTCTAACTTTACCGTACCGCGAAGGACCGTTACCGATTGCGCTTGGGATTGAAGGACGAAATGGGCTGGAGCGATATCTTTGGTTTGATTGTATGCGATCACATAGCGACTACCGTCTGCGCCGGTCTTTTCGCGAGTCACGATATCCTTGGAGGGCTTGGCGACGAGTACCTGGCGTATCGGGTCGCAGCAAGACCGGCTCGAGATCTTTGATCTCTTTTGTTACGCGGACGAGCGACGACCATAGCGCCGCGTGCTTCGCTGGACTTCTCACCCATCCGAGACCGCGCATCCCGTGCGACCAGTAGAAGACTCCCGAGGCGCCCTCCGCGATCGCCATCCAGGTCATATCGTGCAGTTGCTGTTCAGTCGGCCACGATGACATGGCGTCTGCCTGGAAAAACTGGATGATCGTCCAGACCGGCCTGGACCCATGGACCGCATTCACCGCCATCCGGGTCCAATCCCCTACTTCAGCGATGTCGTTTTCGACCGGCAGCCAGAGCGGATAGGGATCGACGCCGACGACGTCAACCGCGTCCTTCCAAAACTGAACATCACGCGGATGGTCGAGAGCGATCAGATTGAATCCGGCGGGGTCGTTGGCCTTGATGACCTGGTATTGATGGAAGGTGCGCGCCACCTTGTCGACTGCCGGCTCGTCCTGGACGTAGTAGCCGACCACCGTGCGGTTCTTTTCGAGCGCGTCGGCATATCGCGCTACAAAATCGTCTTGCGTCGACGCGCCGAGTTTTGCCGCCAATCCTTTTGGATAGATCTTGTTGTCCTCATAGAAGTTACTGACGGTCGGCAAAAGGAAAATACCGTGCTCTTTTAATTCCTCCGTGTACGCGTTGATGGCGCTGATTGGCGCATTGGTTATGAGATAGTTCACCATCATGTTGATCGGCGCCTGGGAAATCTCGTCGAGCGCGCCAGCGTATGTTTGCGCAGAGTTCGAATAGCCCGAAGTGTCGTAGATTCCAATTACAAAATGCGGGTTGCCATCACCGAAGTGCGCGCGATTGCGATCGTCGATCCACGCCTTCAGAAGATCGCCCGCATTTGAGTTCACCTTCACGACCCGATACGGCGGCTGCTCGAAAAGCACCGTTCCTTTTTTGTCCAGCAGCTTTGCGCGCACCTGGTAAACGCCGGCAGGCAGCGAGCTGAAGTCCAGCGTCGCGGTGAACTCATCAGCGGGCGACTTGTAGGTGCGATCGGTTTTCGATCCTGAATCGGTGCGGCGTCGCCTCGAGCTGAAAGACGAGATCTTCGCGGCGCAGGTCAGGGCCGCGATTGAGCGTCACTGCCGCGCGCACTTCATTCGGCTGATCGGCAAAGAGGTATCCGCGATAATTCGGATACAGCATGAAAATCTGGACGAGAGGCGGGATTTCTCTTCGCACGTACATGTTGGCGAACCAGGCCGAACCGGATGTGTTGCCATCGATGGCCAGCCTGAAAGGGGAATCGGCGCCGGGCGCAACGACGCAGTGATTGCCGGCGAACTCTTGCCAGTCGCTGCCGCGTCTCGTCAATTCTGTCTCGCAGTGCCGTGAACAAATCCATTTGCGATTCGACGACCGGACCTCTTCGATTCGGTCAATAGCCGGGGTTTTGATCTCGCCTCCGATCGAATAGATGCCGGGCGGAGCGACGAACTCGTTCACCGCTAGCTTGGCGAACGGCCCGCACGACTCCGGGTTTTCTATCTTCAGGCTCGGTTTTCCGTTGGGAGCGCGAGTGGAAGAGTCTGGGCGGAAACAGGGCGTCGTAGTATTCCAGCCCTGCAAGCCGTCGGAGAAGTCTCCATTGACGAGCAGATTTCCGCCTAAGGTCGTTCCGGTTTCGGGAGCTTCAAGCCCGCCCGCCGAAATGTTCGGGCGCTTGCGCGGACTGCGGAATTCGAAGAGAGGCGCCGACCCCGCTACGGGATTGTCTCTGCGCTGCCTGTTCGACGCCTTGAGTGGAGCGTATGTGCCCGACGAGCATCCCGCGAGCAGCAATGATCCGAGTATGCCGATTCGACGGCAACTCGAAGGATGCCGCGCTCGCGCCAGTACATCGGCGACTATTCCTTGTGCGTTGACGCCAGAAGGTTCTACGACTGAGGCGGCTTCAGCAGATCATTTCTCGTGACGGACAAAGCTGACGCACTGGCCCTGGTTCTTGAAGCACAGCCGAAACCCTGCCAGCCTCCGTTTTTGCACTGATCGACTGAAGTCGGCTCCGAGGTGCACGGGGGAAATTTTCGCTTGTGTGCATCGGGCGATCCTGCCGCCGGCGACCGTCCCCGTCGTTCCCTGCGCGACCTCGACGCCCCGATTGGGTGCCGCAGCCTGCGCCAGGTTGATAGTGCCCTCGATGACGGCAACCTCGGTGTAGTGGGAGACTCCGGGCAGGTTGCCGGTTTGAGGCGAGCTATCTGTATATGAGGTGTAAAAGGCGGTGCCGCGCGCGGTCACGATCGCGTTGGGCGTACGCACCTGGTAGTTGGCTGGCGAACCGCTGGACCCATTCACCGTTGATTTCAAAACGCCGGAAACCAGGCCGACCCGCGTCGGCGTCGCGCCGCCCGAGCTGTACTGGTCAAGCGTTATCGTGGTCGAGGGCCTGAGCGTGAGCTGGCTCTGGTCGTTCAGGATGATCACAGCGTCGCCGTCGGCGGCGCAGCCAATCTGATCTCCCTGGTTAACCGCAACACCTGGCGCGGCGGTCAAAGAGGTGGCGCCGCGGTGGATTTGAACGTGTCCGCTTGCGCTGGAGACGCTCCCGACGGCGCTCTGCGCTCGGGCTGTACCCGCGCCAACCAGCGCACCGACGGCCAATAGAAATACACTCGCGCGAATTAGCCGATCATAGCGGTGACGGTCTAAGCGCACAGAATGGATACTCCTTTTAATCATTATGACGGCGTCTGGCGCCAAGGTACCGATAGCCCAACTGCGCATCCACAGCAAGCGGTCGCGCTATTTCTTAACCATGCACAGGCAAACTTTCGAGCATTCTCGACCACGGCTTCATTTTGATAGATGATTAAAGTTGAACTCGACCGGAGGATGAGGGGCCTGATGAGACAAATGCTTGAGCGCCGCGTGGTGGTAACCGGAGTCGGTCTGGTTACCCCGCTCGGAGTTGGAGTGGAAAAGAACTGGGACGCCCTGATGGCGGGGCGGTCCGGTATCGGGCTGATCACGCGTTTCGACGCCTCGGAATTCCCTGCCCGCATCGCAGGCGAGGTGCGCGATTTCAATCCCGAGGACTGGATCGAAAAGCGCGACATCAAAAAGATGGACCCGTTCATCCAGTATGCGGTCGCGTCAGCCGAGCAGGCGATGCGTCAATCGGGGTTCAAAATCACCGAAGAGAATGCGGATAACGTCGGCGTGCTGGTCGGCGTCGGTATCGGCGGCCTATGCACGATCGAGGAGTATCACAAGGTCTTCATCGACACCGGGCTGCGTCACGTCACACCGTTTTTCATTCCCAAGCTGATAAGCAACCTTGCGCCGGGGCAGATTTCGATTCGCTACGGAGCGCGCGGCGCGAATCTCGCGACCACCAGCGCGTGCGCGTCGGGCAGTCATGCGATCGGCGAAGCATACAGGATGATCAGGCTTGGCTACCTTGACGCAGCAATAACCGGCGGCTCCGAGGCGGCAATCACGTCGCTGGGCGTGGGCGGCTTCGTCGCGATGCGCGCGCTTTCGACCCGCAACGAAGACCCGGCTAAAGCGAGCCGTCCATTCGACAAGGAGCGCGACGGCTTCGTGATGTCGGAAGGATCGGCGGCGCTGATCCTCGAAGAGCGCGACGCCGCAATCGCGCGCGGCGCGAAGATCCTCGCCGAGATCTGCGGTTATGCCGCCAACAGCGACGCCTACCACATCACGTCGCCCGCCCCGAATGGACGCGGCGCCGCCAAATGCATGCACATGTGCCTCGAGGACAGCGACCTCGATCCCAACGAAGTCGATTACATCAACGCTCACGGCACTTCGACCGAGCAAGGCGACCTCGCCGAGACCCAGGCGGTAAAGCACGTCTTCGGTGAGCGCGCCGCGAAGCTCGCGATCAGCTCGACCAAGTCGATGACCGGGCATACGCTCGGCGCGGCCGGCGCGATCGAGTCGGTGTACACGGTGCTCGCGATCGAGCGCGGGATGATGCCGCCGACAATCAACCAGGAAGTTCCTGATCCGGAATGCGACCTTGACTACGTGCCGAACAAGCCGCGCGCCGCGAAAATTCGTATCGCGCTGAACAATTCGTTCGGGTTCGGCGGCACCAACACGACGCTGGCCTTCAGGCCCGCCTAACCGTAGCTGGACCCTGTTCATATGGGCTCAAGAATTGTCGCCACCGGACGGGCCGTACCGCGCACCGCATTGACGAATAAAGATCTCGAGCGGTACATGGCCACGTCCGACGAATGGATCCGATCGCGCACCGGCATCGGCAATCGCTACGCGATGCGCCAGGGTGAGTCGCTCGCGCAAATCGCGACGGAGGCGAGTCGCACCGCGCTCGAGCGCGCGGGCGTCAAGCCGGCCGAGCTCGACGCGATAATCGTCGGCACGGTTTCTTCGGAGTACGGGTTCCCGTCGTTCGCATGCCAGATTCAGCACGGTCTCGGCATCACGTCGATCCCAGCCTTCGACGTCGCCGCCGCGTGCTCAGGCTTCGTGTATGCGCTTCAAGTCGCGGACGCACAGATGCGCGCCGGCGATTTCAAGCGCGTGCTGGTGGTCGGCGCCGACGCACTCTCGACGATGGTCGATTGGAACGATCGGCGGACTGCCGTGCTGTTCGGAGACGGCGCCGGAGCATGCGTGCTGGTGACAGAGCCGGGGAATCGCGGAGTGCTGTCGAGCCTGCTGCGTTCCGCCGGTGAGTATTGGACCCTGCTCTCGGTGCGATCGACGGGAACGCGCAGCACGATCGATTCGGAAGTGCGGCGGTCGCCCGAGGACGCGATTCAAATGAAGGGGCCGGAGCTTTTCAAGATCGCCGTGAAGAGCATGGAGGAAGTCAGCCGGCTGGTCGCCGAACGCGCAGGCGTGAAGCTGGAAGAGATCGATCTGTTCGTGCCGCATCAGGCGAACATGCGAATCATTTCGGCGGTGGCGGAACGGCTCGGGATGCCGGCGGAAAAGGTATTCACGAATATCGAGCGCTACGGCAACACTTCGGCAGCATCGGTGCCAATCGCACTCGACGAGGCCGTCGAGCAAGGCCGAATCCACGACAACAGCATCGTAATGCTAAACGCATGCGGCGGCGGTCTGACGTGGGGAGCAAATCTCGTCCGTTGGTAAACTCGAAGTCTCTGGTTCCCCTTCCCGCTCGGGAAGGGGTTAGGGGTTAGGTTCTTCGCACACGCACAATGACCGCGAATCTCGCCGGCTAGCTGTTCACCGCAAATGATAAACGACCTCCTCGCCCACCGCGTACTGATCGTGCTCGGCAAGGGCGGAGTCGGCAAATCGACGCTCAGCGCCGCGCTGGCAAAGGTCGCGACACTCTCCGACGCCCGCGCGCTCATCATGGAATGCGACGCGCGCGCGCCGCTGGCCTCGACCTTCGGCGTCGAGGCGTCGTTCGTACCGACGCAAGTCGCGCACAATCTCTCGCTGATGACGCTCGACGGTCGCGCGGCGCTCGAGGAATATCTTCGCCTCGTGGTGCCGGGCCGGATGGTGCTGAAGGCGGTGTTCGCCAGCCGCATATATCAATTTTTCGTGCAAGCCGCGCCTGGCCTGCGTGAACTGATGATGCTCGGGAAGATTTTCTACGATGCCGGGCAAACCGATGCCAAGCTGCCATCTCGCCGTGTGATAATCGTCGATGCGCCCGCGAGCGGCCAGGCGATGAGTCTGCTCAAAATGCCGACCGCGGCGCGCTCGACCTTCGGCGACAGCATCGTCGGCAAAGAGGCGAGCAACATATCGAAGATGCTGCGCGACCGGCGCAACTGCGCGATCGTCCAGGTCACGACCGCCGACAGTCTTTCGATTTCCGAAACGATCGAGACTCATGCGCAGTTGAGCAGTATCGATCTCGCACCTGCGGCCGTGCTGTTCAATCGCGTGCCGCCATCGGAGTTCGACGCCGAAGACATCTCAGTCCTGACCAATCGGCGTGGACCTCATTTGCGAAAGAAAGACCTCGAGCATCT
This sequence comes from uncultured delta proteobacterium, assembly GCA_963814715.1. Lineage (GTDB taxonomy): Bacteria > Desulfobacterota > Binatia > Binatales > Binataceae > Binatus. Next base: position 355,569 of record CAWFDW010000002.1, on the reverse strand, counting down.
CGCGGAGCTGGCAAAGTCGGAGCTGAAGCGCGCGATGGAAGCGCGCAAAGCGATCGCGAAAATCCGCACCGAGACTGGAGATCCCGTGGTTGAGATTCCGGAACACAGCGGCATGTCGGGAATCGATCTCATCGATCGCATCACCGCCGACCTTGCCCGTCATCGCGAAAGTGAAACTGTCCCACGCGCGGCGCATCGGCGCTGAAGTATAGGAGCCAGTGATGACCACTCGTCGAGCAGAATGTTCGTGCGGTCAGCTTTCGGCCACATGCTCTGGAGAACCTTATCGCATAGCCGTTTGCCACTGCCTGGCGTGTAAGAGAAAAACCGGCAGCGCATTTGGCTTTGGCGCCTGGTTCCGCGAGAACGACGTGACAACTGAAGGGAAGGCGACCGAATTCGTTCGCGTCGGCGACGAAGGCAGCCGCATCACTCAAGGTTTCTGTTCGAACTGCGGTGCCACCGTATTTTGGACCAACGACAAACTCCCTGGTGTCGTTGCTATTTCGGCAGGCTGCTTCGCCGACCTCTCCTTCCCGCCGCCATCCGTGTCCGTTTATCATGAGAGCAGGAAGTACGCTTGGGTTGAGATCGTAGCCGAGCCGCTCGAGAAACGCGGCTGAGATTGGCTGGAATCCCGATGCTTCGATAACTAACCTTGTGGCGATGCCTGAACCTGAGAAGAAAGCTCGCGCGCCGCGTGAGCCATGGATCATCCGGACCTATGCCGGCTTCGGCGACGCGCGCGAGGCCAACGAGCGCTTCCTCGCAAACTTGAAGCAAGGTCAGCGTGGGCTTTCGATCGCGTTCGACCTGCCGACCCAAAATGGTTACGACCCTGACGCTCCGGTTGCGCGCGGCGAAGTCGGCGAGGCAGGCGTCTCGATTTGTCATTGGCAGGATATGGAGCGGCTGTTCGAGGGCATCCCGCTTCAGTCGATCAACACGTCGATGACGATCAACGCGACTGCGCCGTTCATCCTGGCGCTGTATCTCGTCGTCGCGGAAAAGCACGGCGTGCAATGGAACGAACTGCGCGGCACGACGCAGAACGATCTTGCTGAAGGAGTTCGTCGCGCGCGGCACTTCGATTTTTCATCCCGGAGCTGTCATTTCGCCTTTCCACCGAGTTGATTCGCTTCGCCGTCGATCGCGTGCCGAACTGGAATCCGATCAACTGCTGCGGCTACCACTACATGGAGAGCGGCGCCGGTCCGGCCGAAGAAATCGGCTATGCCTTCGGCAACGCGCTGCTGATTCTCGACGCGATCCGCCCGAAGCTGGACGCTGCGGCGTTCGAGCAGACCGTCCGCCGCATTTCATTTTTCATCAACAGCGGTATCGAGCTGGTCCCCGAGATTTGCAAGATTCGCGCGTACTTCAAACTCTGGCGCGAGCTCTGTGCCATCGAATATGGCGTCAACGATGTTGCCTTCCGCGCCGGATGCCAGGTGCGATCGCTCACGCTGACCGAGCCGCAGCCCGAAGTGAATATCATTCGCATCGCGTACGAGGCGTTGCCGGTCGTCCTCTCGGCCGACGCGCGCGTCAACGCACTGCAGTTGCCCGGATTTCGCGAGGCGCTCGCATTGCCCGACCAATCCGAGCAGACGCTCAGCCTGCGCACGCAGCAAGTCCTGATGCATGAGACCGGGCTGGCAGCGTACGGCGATATTTTCGAGGGCAGCAAAGTTATCGAGAAGCTCACCGACGAGACTGCGTCGCGCGCGCGCGAAATCGCGATACGGCTGCGCGAGGCCGGATACTCGCGCGCCATTTCAATCGTCAGCGGCGAGTTGACGCGCCAGCTGGCCGAGCGTCACCGCAAAGTCGAGTCGGGCGAGATCGTGCAAATCGGCGTCAACGCGTTCACCGGCGAAGTCGGACTCACGCCGCCGCCGAAGCAGAGTGCGGATCACGCCGCGCAGGCGTCGAAGGAAAAGGATCGTATCGAGTCGATCAAAAAATGGCGCGCGGCGCGCGACCAGGCCGCGGTAGCGAAAGCGCGCGAAGCGCTCGAACGCGCAGGCGCAAATGACGGCGGCAGCGGACTCATCGAGGCGACGATCGACCTCGCGCGCGCCGGCGGCACCGTCGGCGAATGGACCGATTCGCTGGTGCGCGTCGGCCGCGGGCGCTACACGCCGCCGATTCTCGAAACCAGCGTCGCTGTCGGCGCGCTCAATGTGCCGCACGCGTCAACGAAACGCAAAATTCGTATCGCGCTCGGCAAGGCGGGACTCGACGGGCACATCAACGCGATCAAACTGCTCGCGCACGCGTGCATGCAAGCCGGGATGGAAGTAGTGCTCGCGGGATTCAAGCAGACGCCCGACCAGATGGTCGCGACGGCGCTCGAAGAAGACGTCGACGTGCTTGCAATCTCGAGCCTCGCGGGCGCGCACATGTCGATCGCGCGCGAGACGATCGATCTGCTGAAAGGCCGCGGCGCCGACGACGTAGCGCTGGTGATGGGCGGGATCATCCCCGAGGCCGATCGCACCAGCTCTGACCGAAGCTCGGCGTCAAAGCGGTCTTCACGCCCAAGGACTCCAACCTCGGCGAAATCGTCGGCCGCATCATCGCAATCGCGAATCGGGAGAACTCATGACGATCACTGAAAACTTTTACATATCTTTTCGACCGCCAGCGGCACTCGCGATGCTGCTCGCCAGCCCTGCGTTCGCGCAGGAGGCGCGGCCGTGGCTGTGCCGCGACAAGCCGGTCTTCTCGGACGATCGCTCGATGGAATACCACGTGACGGCGAGCCCCGGCCGGCAATGGCGAATTTTCTTCATGCAGTACTCGCCCGACGCCGCGCACGACGGATTCGACATCGTCAACACAAGCGCGCGGCTATCCGGGTGGCGGGCAATCTCGCGGCGGGCCGATATTTCGCGGTCGCCCTCTATCGCGAGGGCGGCCATTGGATTTGTCCCGACTACACGCACGACGACCGCGATCCGAAACTCGGCGAAGTGAGCAATCTCTGCTATGGCGACGGCGGCCCGCCCTGCCTGGTCAAGCTGCAGGTGAAGCCCGACCATCATCTGCACTCCCCTGCACCTTAGAAGTCGATGAGATTTCACCGCGGAGAAATTGCGGTTCAGGAACGGGCCGGCGTCCGCGACATCGCAGAGGATGTCGGCGAAGGAATCGCAGATCATCTTCCTCCGGGCGCGAGCGAATTTCTCGAGCGCCGGCAGATGGCGGTGCTCGGCACCGTCGATAATCGTGGCAACGTCTGGGCGTCGGTCATCACCGGCGATCCCGGGTTCATCGAGACGGTTGACGATCGCACGCTCAAAATCGCGACGCATCATACGTCCAGCGATCCGCTAGTCCGCAATCTCGCGACCGAGGGACACATCGCGCTGTTCGCTCCGGATTTCGTCTCCTCGCGTCGCGTGCGCGTGAATGGCCGCGGCGTCATCAAGAGATGGCGCAATCTTCATCACGACCGAAGAGGTGTACGGCAACTGCCGGCGCTACCTGCAGGAGCGAATATTTGTCGGCAAGCCGGCAAACGTCTGCGAGCGGATCAGAAGCCGAAGCGTAGGCACGAGCTATCGGCATCGCAGCAACAGCAGATTTCGCGCGCCGATACGTTCTTCATCGCGACCGACAATCCGGAGCGCGGCGCCGACGTTTCGCATAAGGGCGGCAATCCCGGCTTCGTGCGAGTGCTCGACGAGCGGCGCATCGCATTCCCCGATTACAACGGCAACAGCATGTTCAATACGCTGGGCAACCTAACGGTCAATCCGCACGCCGGACTGCTGTTCATCGATTTCGATTCCGGCCGCACTCTCCAGCTCACCGGCCGCGCGTCGATCGACTGGAGTCCCGAGCGCGTGCGCACCTTCCCCGGCGCGGAACGAGTAATCGACTTCGAGGTCGAGCAAGTCATCGACACGCCCGCGGGCTTTCCACTGGTCGCGAAATTCCGGCAATACTCGCGCAACAATCCGAAACTCTGAAGATGCAAATCGACAAAGCAGACTTCGTAATCGTCGGTGCAGGATCGGCCGGCGCGGCACTGGCTGCGCGACTTTCGGAAGATGCTCATCGCTCGGTGCTGCTGCTCGAAGCCGGGCCCGACTATCGATCCGCCGAGACGCCCGACGCGATGCGCGTCGCCAATCCTGCCGCGATCCTTCTCGGCTCCGAGGACATGCAGAAGTACCAGTGGGGCGCGTTGAAGGCGCGGCGCACCGACGTGCAGGCGCCGATGCCCTACTGGCGCGGACGCGGCGCCGGCGGCAGCTCCGCGATCAACGGACAGATCGCGATTCGCGGGATGCTCGCCGACTTCGACGAATGGGCGCGCCAGGGATGCGTCGGATGGTCGGGCGCGGACGTGCTGCCCTACTTCAAAAAGCTCGAAGACGATCTCGATTTCGGCGACCGCCCATATCACGGCCGCGGCGGCCCGATTCCAGTGTGGCGCGCGCCGCAGGATCGATGGAGCGGGACCGATCGCGCGCTGCGCGACGTTTGCCTCGACCTGGACTACGGATGGTGCGAGGACCACAACGCGCCGACCGGCACTGGAGTGTCGCCCTATGCGATGAACCGTCGCGACGACGCTCGCGTCTCGACCAACGACGGCTACCTCGAACCGGCGCGCGGCGCGCGCGAATCTGCGAATCGTCGGCGACGCGCTGATCGATCGCGTCGAGTTTGCCGGCAACCGCGCGGTTGCAGTGCGCGTGCGCACGCGCGACGGATGGACGCGCGTCGAGGGCGGCGAAGTCATCCTGTGCGCCGGCGCGATCCATTCACCGGCGATCCTGATGCGTTCGGGCGTCGGACCCGCCGACGATTTGCGCGCGCTCGGAATCCGCGTCGTCGCGGACCTGCCGGTCGGCAACGATCTGATCGACCATCCGATGCTCGCGATGGGCATGGCGCTCAAGCCCGCGGCGCGCGTCCCGAATAAATACTCGCGACACACCAACTGCGTCGTCAGGTACAGCTCGGGCCTCGGCGGCGCGGGCGAGAACGACATGTTTCTGATCGCGATGAACCTGATCGGCATGAGCCGCTCGCACGGCTTCATCTGGATGACCGCGTACCAGACGTACTCGCGCGGACGTTTGCGCATCACGTCGCCGAATCCCGAGACCGATCCCGACGTGCGCTTCCGGATGCTCTCCGACGAGCGCGACCTGGTCCGCATGCGCGACGGCATCCGACGCCTTCGCGAGTTCGCGCGACATCCCGCAATCCGCGATGCCGCCGACACGGTGGGATTCGGCAATCCGATTCTGATGGTGCAAGGCATGGTCGAGAACGCCGCCCGACGGTGACGCGCTCGACGATTGGATGCGCGCCAACTGCTTCGACTCGCAGCACGCCGCCGGCACATGCAGGATGGGCCCCGCGTCCAACCCGCGCACAGTAGTCGATCCCGAGTGCCGCGTCCTCGGAATCGACGGACTGCGAGTAATCGACTGCTCAGTAATGCCGGAAATAGTCCGCGCCAACACTCATCTCAGCACGGTGATGATCGCCGAGCTGATGGCCGACCGGCTCAGTGGTCATACGAAATGATCTAAGGCGAGAAATGGAGGCGGCGATCGGATTCGAACCGATGCATGGAGGTTTTGCAGACCTCTCCCTTAACCACTTGGGTACGCCGCCCCGCCGGACATCGTAGTCGCGACCGGACCCATTCAACTATCACGCGCGGGAAAGTGCATCAATTCAGTATCCGCGCGCCGTCGCATAGCCACTTCTCATTCTTGTATGATTCTCGAATCGACGCGAATCGCTTTGGCTGGAGGGGGACTCTAATGGGCTCTAGTGGCAACGAAAACGAGGGACCGGTCGTTCTTGTTGAAGAACGGGTGGAAGTGATCATTCAGGCGGGGGTCGAGCCGTCGGCGATGCCAGGATCCGACGGCGAGCATCGGCTACAAGAAAAATACGGACAAACGACTCATGCGATGGCGTTTTACAAGCACCAGGTGCTCGACCATCTCAATTCCGCGATGCAAGCGTTTCTCGCTCGGCAGGAAATGATGTTCGTCAGCACTGCGGACGCTAAGGGAAACGCGGATTCATCATTTCGATGCGGCCATGCGGGGTTTGTGAAAGTCCTCGATGAGCGCACGATCGCCTATCCCGAGTACCGCGGCAACGGCGTGATGGCGAGTCTCGGCAACATTTCTGAAAATCCACATGTAGGTCTCTTGTTCATAGACTTCGGTGACCAGATAGGTCTCCACATAAACGGCGGCGCAAAGATAGTAGAGAACAATGAGTTCCTGGAATTCCTGAAAGACCACCCAGCCGAGCAAGCAGTATTAGGAGACGCAGTCCTGAAAGACATCATAGAGAGCGACGGCGGACACCTGGAACGATGGGTTATGGTGGAAGTAGCCGAGGCTTACGTCCAATGTTCGAAGCACATCCCCCCGATGCAGCGGATGGATCACGACATAAAATGGGGCGGAGAAGACCATCACCCCAAAGGCGGCGACTACTTCGGTACTGCGCACGGTCAGAAGTAGCACGGATCGCCCGTACTCCTTCTGACCTGCCAGTCATACCCGGCACTCAGTTGCAGGCAGGGCGGGTCGCATTGTTGGAGGACATCGTAAGCGCGCCGGTTGTAGTGATTGCACCAGCCAGCGCTCGGCCATTCACATCGCGCCGGCAGCCAAGGTGATAGTACGTGTCCGCCATTATGCTTCCTTCGACGACGCAGCCGCCGGCGATAGTCGCGGAACTGCCGACCTGCCAGAAGATGTTGGAGGACTGCGCGCCGTTTTCCAGAATAACACTACAGCCAGGTGCGGTTAGAGTCAGAGTGGATGCAGGCATCTGGAAGACCCAGACCGCATTCGGATCGCCTTGGGCGTCGAGAGTGAGATTCGCGCCGGATATCTCGAACGAGTTCAAGGTGGACGCGTAGAGTCCGGGGGTTAGAATCTGTCCTCCCAGACTTGCGGCGATCGTCGTTGCCCCCGACAAGCCTGCGGCGTTGTTGTAAGCAGTGGTCAAGGAGGCCAGCGCCGCGGCGGCGGCAGACATTGTCAAGCTGTATTGTCCCGTTCACTATTCCGGGCGGGAATCCCGTCACCGAGAGACCTGGCGTCAAACCAAGATCGCCGTTCACTACCGTCGCACCAGCATTGGTGACAGTGGCTTGCGCGAAGACCGCGAAATTGGTGGCTGCGCCTAAGTCTATCGGCGACAGACCTGTAGGTGTCATGCCGGTTTGAAAGGTCCATACGAAAGGTTGCCAGCGGATTGCCCGCCAGATCCAGGGCTCCAGTGAGCGCGGCGGTAAAGGTGGTACTGGCTGCGAGCGGGCTGGTCGGGGTAAAGGTCACGATCATGTCGGGGACGTCGTAAGTGACCTGGCCGGCTACGACCGTCGCGCCCGGCCCGGTCACAGTGAAAGTTGCAGGGTTGAGGGTCGCGGCATCCATCGCCTTATCGAAGGACGCGTTGATTGAAGAGTCGATACCTATACCTGTCGCCACCATCGATCGGATTGGTAGAACTAACCGTCGGAGCGACGGTGTCGGTAGTATCTCCAGTCGTAAAACCCCAAACAAAGTCGCTCGCAAGTGCATTGCCAGCCAGATCGGTAACCCCGGACGAGATGACCGCAATGTAGGTACCGCCGGCGATGAGCACGCTGCTCGGCGTGAACGTCGCCGTCGCGCCAATCGTCGAGTAGGTCACCGTACCCGCAATCGGCGCGTTTCGCCGGCCCGATTAACGTAAATGTCGCTCGGCGTGATGGTCGTGGAGTCCATCGCTTCGCTGAAGGTAGCCGTGAGTTTCTGGTTGGTGCCCGCGCCGAATGAGGTAGCGGCGGGATTTGTCGAAGTTACCAGCGGCGCCGTCGAGTTTGTGCTGGCGCCGGTAGTGAACGTCCATACGTAATTACTCGCCAGCGGCGAAAGTCCCGCGCTCTGGGCCGCAGTGGTGAGAGTTGCGGTAAATGTCGTACTGGTTGCGAAGTTTCCGCCGGTCGGTGCAAAGATTGCGATGTTGTTGGTCGAATCGTAGGTGACGGCTCCCGATACCGGTGTCGCGTCGGGGCCAGTCACGGTGAAAGTCCCCGAGGCGAGAATCGACGCGGAGTCCATCGGCTCGCTGAAGGTTGCTGTGATTACGCTGATTGGTCCCCATCCCTTGTCCGCCGCATCCGATTGCCGCAGGACTGGTCGAAATCACTATCGGCGGAACAGCGGTAGCAGTCGCAGTTGGAGTGGCGGTAGCCGTCGAGGTTGAAGTGTCGGTAGCAGTCGCAGTTGCCGTCGCGGTTGAGTGTCGGTGGCAGTCGCTGTGATCGTTGCAGTGGCGGTCGCAGTGTCTGTCGCCGTGTCGAGTGGCCGTGGCCGTATCGGTCGGAGTCGCGGTGGCAGTGGCGGTGTCAGTTGCAGTCGCCGTATCAGTGGCGGTTGATGTTGCGGTCGCTGTCGACGTATCGGTCGGAGTCGCAGTGGCCGTCGCAGTCTGAGTGTCGGTAGCGGTCGCAGTTCGGCGTAGCTGTGGCCGTATCAGTCGGAGTCGCGCGTGGCAGTTGCTGTTGCGGTCGCTGTCGACGTATCGGTCGGAGTTGCAGTGGCCGTCGCCGTCTGAGTGTCGGTAGCAGTCGCAGTTGACGTTGCCGTAGCTGTGGGCGTGTCAGTCGCAGTCGCCGTATCGGTGGCGGTTGCTGTCGCGGTCGGCGGTCGACGTATCGGTCGGAGTCGCAGTGGCCGTTGCAGTCTGAGTGTCGCGTCGCGGTTGGAGTTGCCGTAGCCGTATCAGTCGCGCGTCGACAGTGGCGGTTGCTGTTGCGGTCGGCGTCGCTGTGTCGGTCGGAGTTGCAGTCGCCGTCGCAGTCTGAGTGTCGGTGGCGGTCGCAGTAGGAGTCGCTGTAGCGGTATGCATGTCGCGGTGCGCCGTCGCCGTATCGGTCGGAGTCGCGGTGGCCGTTGCCGTCTGAGTGTCGGTAGCCGTCGCAGTTGACGTTGCGGTGGCTGTGGGCGTGTCAGTCGCAGTCGCCGTATCAGTGACGGTGGCGGTCGGCGTCGATGTGTCGGTCGGAGTCGGAGTCGCCGTTGCAGTCTGGGTGTCGGTGGCGGTCGCGGTAGGAGTCGCCGTAGCTGTGGAAGTGTCACTTGCCGTCGCCGTATCGGTGGCGGTTGATGTCGCGGTCGCTGTCGACGTATCGGTCGGAGTCGCGGTGGCCGTCGCAGTCTGAGTGTCGGTGGCAGTCGCAGTCGAGTCGCCGTGGCTGTCGCCGTATCCGTCGCGGTCGCCGTATCAGTGGCGGTCGCGGTCGACGTCGATGTGTCGGTCGGAGTCGGAGTGCCGTTGCAGTCTGAGTGTCGGTGGCGCTCGCCGTAGGAGTCGCCGTAGCTGTGGAAGTGTCACTTGCCGTCGCCGTGTCAGTCGGCAGTTGCGGTGGCTGTCGCAGTCTGAGTGTCAGTGGCAGTTGCCGTAGCTGTGGGCGTGTCCGTCGCGGTCGCCGTATCAGTGGCGGTTGACGTCGCGGTGGCTGTCGCCGTGGCGGTCGGAGTTGCGGTGGCCGTCGCGTCTGAGTGTCGGTGGCAGTCGCAGTCGCCGTGGCTGTAGCCGTGTCAGTTGCAGTCGCAGTGTCAGTCGCGTGCAGTTCCGTGGCTGTCGCCGTGTCCGTCGCAGTCGCGTGTGGCGGTTGTGGTCGGCGTTGCGTCGAGGTCGAAGTGGACGTGGTAGTCGGAGTGGCTGTTGCGGTTGGCGTCGCGGTGGCCGGCGGTCTGGTGTTCGGACTGGTAGTGAAATCCGAACTGAATCCATCCTTCAGCGTCGCTCCATTGGCAGCTTTGACCGTTCCGACGAACTTAATCTTGTACCTTGTGCTTACCGCGAGTGCCTCGGCTCGGCGTAAAGGTCGCGCTGCTACCGCTGCAAGTGACGCTGCTCGCTGCGATATCCGGTCCAAGCCGACCGGCTTGAGCCGGAAGGTATGTTTGTTTATCGATCCGCACTTCATCGGCAGGCTGAAGTTCACGACAATACTGGTGTCGACGTCGACATCGACCGCGCCGCCGATCGGATTCGTGGATAGCACCACGGGGCGAGGCTATCTTCGATGCAGCCGCGGCTGACGATCCTGCCACGCACATAGATCAATCACCAACGCCATGATTGAGACTCGATTGACCAGGTATTTGAGAATCATTGTGCCCGCCGACTTGCCGATCGCGAATCTGCCCAGACTCCGACAACGCAAGGTCTATGCCCGGTCGGTGATTTCTGAGTGTCCGTCGGAGTAGTCGAAGGAAGGTGAGGCTGGCAGTCAGAAGGCAAGACTAATGAGAGAGCGCGAACGTCGCCGATGATCTTCCGTCGCCAAGGCAGCGACTAACGCCGCGATATTGGCGTCTCGTAGCGCGATCGCCAAAAAATGGTTACTGGGACTCGTACTGCGCAGCTAGTCGCGTAACGATGCGAGCTGTATCGATTTCGGACGTTGGCCTAGCGCTTCGCAGTGAAAAGTTCATCTGGCCGGCGGGCCGTAGTAGGTCGGGCGAATCGTTGTCGACGTTGTTGACCTCGGGCGAGACTGGAGTTGCGGTAAGTAAGTCCGCGGGCGCGGGAACCAGCAGGCGCTTGAGTGCGTGCGGATCGGGCGCGCGCGGGTCCATCCAGTCGTCGGCATCGCGATCGGCTAGTATCACCGGCATCCGGTCGTGATAGGACTCGAGTCAGCGCGTTAGCCGTCGTCGTCAGAATCGTGAAGGTCGTCTGCCAACGCCCTGCTCTTTCTGCCATGCTTCGTAGAGGCCGGCGAAAAGGATTAGCCCGCTATCCTCGCGATGGAACCAGGTAGGCTGCCGCGCGGTCTTTGGTCCCGTCCATTCGAAGAATCCATCGGCCGGCACGACGCATCGACGCTTCTGGAACGCGTCGCGGAATGCGCCGCGCGTATCGACGGTCTCCGAACGCGCGTTGATAGTCCTGGCCGCCATGCTCGCGTCCTTCGAGCCGCTCTTGATAAGTCCCCAGGTGGCGGGAATCACTTCGCGATTTTCGTACTTGATCCTGACTATAAAATGACTCTGCGTCGGCGCGACGTTGTAGCGAGGCCGATAATCGACGAACGAGTCGGCAGGCACGCCCAGTTCTGCCGCCAGCGAATTACCGTCGCGCCGCGTGATTGTGAATCGTCCGCACATCCTGAGAATTCAGGTTTGGACGGTCTCGGCTGGCGGAGTGAATGCGCGCTGAAATGACGGCCTTGCGAGTCAGGCGCTTCGCGTAGGCGTCCAGCGACGGGAAGTCATTCAGCAGATGGTGTCGCGCGTCGAGCCATATCACTCCCGAACCGATCATCACGTCGGCCGCTGTCATCTTGTCGCCCACGATAAATTCCTTGCCCGCTGAGCACGCGATCCATCACCAGGAAACATTCCTTCATCCGCTCGCGGTCGAGCGCGAATCCTTCGAGCGCCGCCATCGAATAGAACATCCACTGGTAGTACATGCCGCGCTCGATAGTGCCGAGCGCCGGCGCCATCCGCTTGTCCGGGAATTTGTCCGCGAGGTACGCGCAAATCGCCGCCGACTCGAACATCGTGAGCGTGCCGTCCTGCAGCGCGGGCAGTTGTCCGTGCGGATGAATCTTTCGATACTCGACGCTCTTGTGCTCGCCGCCTTTGAAATCGATCAGCACGATCTCGTAAGGCACGTCGAGTTCTTCGAGCATGATCAGCGGCCTGATCGCCCGGGTCTGCGGTGCGTAATAGAGCTTCATCGCGGTGCCCTCTTCGGACAAGTTCTCAACCAACCTCGCACGCGCGAAAGAAGTCTCTATTCAAATACGAGTCGCAGCGGTATGTCGAGCGACCATCAGATTTTCGTTGGTCGGAATCACCCGCACACGACATTTGCTACCGGCTGAGCTGATCGTGTCTTCGTTCGCGTCGTTGCGTCGTGCGATCGATCACAATCCCGAGATACTCGAGCCCATCGCAAACTTCAGCGCGGATCGCGGCGGCATGCTCACCGATACCGCCGGTGAAGATCAGCATATCCAATCCGCCGAGCGCGGCTGCCAATGCGCCGACTGATTTTCTGATCTGGTAACAGAACATCTCGATCGCCATCGCCGCATCCGCGTTCGTCGCGCGCGCGTCCAGCAACGTCTTCACGTCGGAACTGAGCCCCGAGACTCCGAGCAAGCCGGACTTCTGATTTACAAGTTCAGCGAGTCGTCCAGGCGTCGTAACGCTTCTCGTTCGAGCAGATACAGAATCACCCGGGATCGAGATCGCCCGGCCGCGTGCCCATCATGAAGCCGCCAGCCGGCGTGAATCCCATCGTGGTGTCATGCGGACGTCCGTTCAGCACCGCGGCCATGCTCGCGCCGTTGCCAAGATGCGCGATTATCAGCCGCGACGGCAGCGTCGGCTCCCAGAGCCTGCACGATGTACTCGTAAGAAATCCCGTGAAAGCCGTAACGGCGTATCCCGTCGTCCCAGAGTTCGCGAGGGAGCGGGAAGCGCTCGGCGCGCTCGGGCATTCCGCGATGGAACGCGGTATCGAAGCATGCGACCTGTGGAAGTTTCGGATGCCGCGCGGCGACTGCCTCGATACCTTCGATACCGCCCGGCATGTGCAGCGGTGCGAACGGGATCAGCTTTTTCAAATCGTCGAGCAGCGCGGGCGTGACGATTTCCGGCGCGACATGATTCGCGCCGCCGTGGACGATTCGATGACCGACCGCGTCGAGGCGCGGCAGTTTCAGGCGCTCGAATTCGGCGAAGCAGCGCATCGACGGCGACTTGCGGGCGCGCGAGCTCGCGATCCGATTCGGCGAGCACGCGGCCCTTGGCGTCGTGAATCCGGATCTTGCCGCCGCTCGATCCGATTCGATCGGCTGCACCCTCGGCCACGACCGATTCCGACGCCGCCGGAAATCGAGTACAGCGCGAACTTGCACGACGACGATCCGACGTTGATGCAGAGGATGACGTGACCGGCGGGCAAGCGTAATTCCTCAGTTAGCCGGCTCGGCCTGCTTGAAGACTCGCGCGATCAATTCCTGCGCTTCGGCCTGAATCCGATGCAGATGATCGACGCCGCTGAAAGCTCTCCGCGTAAATCTTGTAAACCTCTTCGGTGCCCGACGGACGCGCCGCGAACCATCCGCTCTCCGCGATCACCTTGATTCCGCCGATTGGAGCGCCGTTGCCGGGCGCGACGGTCAATGTCTTGAGAATTTTCTCGCCCGCCAGTTCGTGCGCATCCAGTTTTTCCGGCGTGAGCTTTTTCAGAATATCCTTTTGCGCGAGCGTCGCGGGCGCGTCGATTCGTTCGTACGCTGGCTCACCGAACTTCTTCGTCAGGTCATTGTACATCGCGCCGGGATCGCGTCCTTCGCGCGCGGTCATCTCCGCGGCCAGCAGGCCGAGGATGAGTCCGTCCTTGTCGGTCGTCCACACGGTTCCATCGGTGCGCAAAAACGACCCGCCCGCGCTTTCCTCGCCGCAGAATCCGACCGATCCGTCGATCAGCCCGTCCACGAACCACTTGAAGCCGACCGGAGTCTCGATGAGCTTGCGTTCGAGACTCGCCGCGACGCGATCGATCATGCTGCTGCTGACCACCGTCTTGCCGACAGCCGCGTCCTTGCGCCATCGCGGGCGATTGCGGAACAGGTACGAGATCGCGACCGCGAGATAGTGATTCGGATTCATCAAGCCAGCTCGAGCGAGTGACTATTCCGTGACGGTCGGCGTCGGTGTCATTGGCGAACGCGACGTCGAAACGATCGCGCATCGCGAGCAATCGCACCATCGCGTACGGCGACGAGCAATCCATCCTGATTTTGCCGTCCCAGTCGGCAGTCATGAAGCGAAACGTCGGATCGACGACGTCGCTGACCACCGTCGCCTTGATGCCGTATTTTTCGATCACCGCGGGCCAGTAATGCACCGCCGCGCCGCCGAGCGGATCGATTCCGACCTGCACGCCCGCGCTGCGAATCGCCTCCATGTCGATGACGTTGCCGAGGTCGCCGACGTAAGCGCTGATGTAATCGTGCTTGTGAAGCGTCGAGGCCGTCAGCGCGCGCTCATACGGAACGCGACTGCACGCCGGCGAGTTTGTTCTTGAGAAAATCGTTGGCCGTATTCTGAATCCAATCGGTGACAGCTGGTGTCGGCCGGGCCGCCGTTGGGCGGATTGTATTTGAAGCCGCCGTCGGGCGGCGGATTGTGCGACGGCGTGATCACGATCCCGTCCGCCAGTCCGCTCTTGCGCCCGCGATTGTAAGTCAGGATCGCATGCGAGATCGCCGGCGTCGGCGTGTAGCCGCCCGCGCTATCGACCATCGTCTCGACATTGTTGGCGGCCAGCACTTCGAGCGCACTCGCGAACGCCGGCACCGAGAGCGCGTGCGTGTCCATCCCGAGATAGAGCGGACCGTTGATGTTCTGGCTTTTGCGATAGAGACAAATCGCCTGGCTGATCGCGAGGATGTGCGCTTCGTTGAACGCAGTGTCGAACGCGGACCCGCGATGCCCCGACGTACCGAACGAGACGCGCTGCGCGGGATTGTCGGCGTCGGGCGTGAGGCTGTAGTACGCGGTGATCAATCGCGGCACGTCGACGAGCTGCGATTGATCGACAGGTTTTCCGGCGAGCGGGCTGACTTTCATCGAGAAATTCTCGCACCGCCTGCGGTTTATTGGTAGAGGCAGTATTTGAAGACTCTGCAACGATAGGCGATGGAGGAACCGATGTCGCTCAACCTGAATCCACTGATCGCGGCAGGAGTCGTAGCGTCGACGGCCGCGACCGACGCCGTGTACGTAATGTTCAACGCTGCAGTAACAGCACGCCGCCCATCGCGAGCAGCATCGTGGAGCGCGCTGTGGTACATGCTGTCGGCGTTCGCCGTAATCAGCTACACAGGCAATTCGATCTACGTAATCTTCGCCGCGACGGGCTCGTGGATCGGCGCCTACTTCTCAGTGCGATGGCTGAGCCGCTCGGACTCGAAAGCAACGCCCGGCGGCCCCGCCGCACTGGGGAATCCTCCGGTGTAAGATGATTACACCGAGGTGGTGGCCAATGTTGGTCTGTTCATTCTGCGGCAAAGATCAAGATCAGGTACGCAAGCTGATCGCCGGACCGACGGTCTTCATCTGCGACGAATGCATCGATCTCTGCAATGATATTATCGAGGAAGAGGTTGGGGACGAAGTCGGGGACTCCGCGGAAACGTCTGCTGTCGGGCCGAATTTAGTCGCTCCAAGGGTTGTCACTCGGTACGCGGATGAAGAAGTGAGGGTCTCGTATGCCCCTGCGGGGGCTACCGTTTACTGGGTTTGTGAGGGTTGCGGATGGAAACTCGGGCTCAAGCCCGACGCCACACCTCCGGCAGCTCACTCCGAGGAGATCGACTTGGGAACCTGGCCTGGCCCACTCCGCGAGCCACCTCCGCGCAATCTCGTTCCCGCCTGCACGAATCCCAAGTGGCAGAGAATGCTCGGCCCTTCAGGAGACCAATGAATTTATGGAGCGGGCGATCGGTTTCGTTTAGCACTGCGCTACTTCGGATTCCTAACTGCAGTTTCCCATCGGGCTGGTGACCTTGGCAGTACCGCCGTTCATGGGCATGCAAAACGGCGCCGAACTATCGCTGCCGATCGCGATAGAGCCCTTGGTCGCCTTCGCGGTCACGACGCTGCCCGCGTGCTCGCAAACCGCCGACGCTTCGCCTCCGATGCCGGAGGCCGTGGCTGTGACTTGACACTTGGCATCGGTCGCTATGATCGCCGCTGCACCCTCGCTGGCGGTGGCTTTGCCGTCACCGTCAGCTACTTCGGCAACGGCCTGGCTTCCGGATCCGCTGGCCTCGACATTCGCAGTCCCGGCTTCGACCAACGCCTCCACCACTCCGACGTCACTAGCGGTCGCGACAACGTTACCGCCCCCTCCCGACGGAATTTCCGCCGTTGCCTTTCCACCTTTGGTAGCCGTCGAAGTGGCCTTACCTCCGCCGCTATCAATGATTTCAGCGTCCGCGAAGCTATTGGCGCCAGTGGCAGTCGCCTTGGATATTCCTCCGTCGACCGCTGAGGCCTCGGCACCGAATGAGGCTCCGGTATTCTTCGCCGTCGCCGTTGCGCTGGCCGAAGTTTCTGCGCTCGCGATTGCTAATGTACCTGTTCCAGAAGCGGTCGCCTTGGTTTTGCTGCCGTCGATGGCTAGAGCCTCTGCCCCTCCACCCGAAGAACCCGTATTGGTAGCCTTGGCTGTCGCTTTGCTGTCCGTTTCGGCCTCGGCTACAGCCGCGCTATTTGTTTTCGCCGACGTAGTGGCGACGCTGTTTTCCGTCGCCGCCGATTCCGCCTCACTGCCGCCAACCGCTTTTGCGACTGCCTTGCTTCCAGTACCCGTAACTGCATCAGCGCTGCACGTGGAACCGTCGGAACCGGTGTTCGTGATCGTGCCCGAGGTCGACGTGCAGTTGGCCCCTCCGCCCTTGGCCTGCGCATCTGCGTGCGCCATCGCAAGTGCTAACAAGATCGTGATCGCCACCGTCAAAACTTTTTTGATTCTTCCCCGCATGCGACTCCCCTCCCGATTGAGCCGAGCCCTTCACTCCAACGATTCGACTCTGGGGACGCACACTGTAAGAAATCCATGCGAAACGCAAGGAAGGAATAGTTCTGCGGAAGAACCACGCAGCTAGCCGGACTAGCACAGTCGCCCGAGAGCGAAACGCCGGAGAATGCCGAGCAGCCCGAAAAGGCGTTGAACTGATTGAGGAATTACATGGAGCGGGTGATCGGTTTCGAACCGACGACCTCGTGCTTGGCAAGCACGCGCTCTACCAACTGAGCTACACCCGCTCTCCGAACCGGTAGATCGAATCCCTCTGATTATCCGGCGCGAGCGCCGCCTGTCAAATCACCGCGCGCTTGCCGCTCGACGCAATCGGCTTTGGCGTCAGCGCTCTGACCACGCGCACATAGTAATCGACGCCCGACCACACGCTCACGCCCATCGCGAGCCACAGGATAAACATCCCGGCCGCGAAGAAATCGATGTGCAGGTACGTGTAATGAATCAGCAGGCCGTGAATCGCGATCGCCTGCAGCGCCATCTTGTATTTGCCGAGCTCCTCGGCGGCGACGATCAGCCCCTCCGCCGCCGCAACCGCGCGCAGTCCCGTCACCATTATTTCGCGCGTCACCAGCACCACCACCATCCACGCCGGTACGTGCGGACTCCGCGCCATCCCTGCGAGCATGATCAGCGCGGTCGTCACGACCAGCTTGTCGGCCATCGGATCGAGAAATTTGCCGAGCGTCGTGACGTAGTCGTAGCTGCGCGCGAGGTAGCCGTCGAAAAAATCGCTGACCGTCGCGACGAAGAAGACGCCGGCCGCCAGCCACGACGCGGACGGGCCCGTATGCATCAGAATCCAGATCAGGAACGGCGCGGTCGCGATCCGGAACATCGTGACCATATTTGGCGGTGTCATCGGCACGGGTCTAACCCTCAGCCTCAAGACGAATCTCAGGTTTTTTCGTTTCGATCCGCATCGTCAAGAATATGGGAATCGACCAGAGGGGGCAAATCGCCATATCGCGATCGCCTTGACTGGCCGAGCGTAGACCGAGTAGCGTCAAATTGACACAACGCTCGCCCGCGCTTCACCTGCGGGCAAAGACTGAGGCCACCTGATGAGGCATAACGCGCAACTGTTCAGCGACTTCCTGGTAATCGGCGGCGGCATCGCAGGCCTGACCTTCGCGCTCAAGGCGTCCGAGGTCGGCAGCGTCACCGTGCTGACCAAGGCCGGTAGCTCCGAGGCGAACACCGCCTACGCGCAAGGCGGTATCGCCAGCGTATGGAGCGTCGACGACTCGTTCGAATCGCATATCGAGGATACGCTGCGCGCGGGCGCCGGCTTGTGCGATCGCGCCGCGGTCGAGACCATCGTGCGCGAAGGTCCCGAGGCGGTGCGCGAACTGATTCGGCTCGGCACTCGCTTCACCCGCGTCGAGACTGACGGCAACGAAATCGATCCCGAGCTCGAATACGACCTCGGCCAGGAAGGCGGGCATAGCCATCGCCGCGTGCTTCACGCGCAGGACCTGACCGGCCGCGAGATCATGCGCGCGCTGACCGAGGCCGCCGCCGCGCGCCCGAATATCCGCACGCTGGAAAATCACGTCGCGATCAATCTGCTGGTCGAGACTCCGAGCGCCGGCAAGCCGGGCGCATGCTGGGGCGTCTATGCGCTCGATCGCAACACTCACGAAATCCGCAAAGTGATTTCGCGCGCCACGATGCTCGCGACGGGCGGCGCCGGCAAGGTCTATCTCTACACGACCAATCCCGATATCGCGTCGGGCGACGGCGTCGCGATGGCGTATCGCGCGGGCGCGTCCGTCGCGAACCTCGAGTTCTACCAGTTCCATCCGACCTGCCTGTATCATCCCGCCGCCAAGTCGTTTCTGATTTCCGAGGCGCTGCGCGGCGAGGGCGCGATTCTGAAATTGCCCGACGGCACCGCGTTCATGAAGCGCTACCATCCCGACGCCGAGCTGGCGCCGCGCGACGTGGTTGCGCGCGCGATCGATTCCGAGATGAAGCGTCACGGCCTCGATTTCGTGTATCTCGATCTGAGCCATCGCGAGGCCGATTTCATCAAACGGCGGTTCCCGAATATCTTCAAGCGATGCTTGAGCTTTGGCTACGACCTCACCAAGGGCCCGATTCCGGTGGTGCCGGCCGCTCATTATATGTGCGGCGGCGTGCAGACCGACCTCGACGGACGCACCTCGATTCCGCGCCTCTACGCGGCCGGCGAAGTTGCGATGACCGGGCTGCACGGCGCCAACCGGCTCGCATCGAACTCGCTGCTCGAGGCCGCCGTGATGGGCCGTCGCGGATTCAACTCGGCGCGCGAGATCGTCACGTCAGGCGGTGGCGCGCCGCCTGAATTTCCCGAATGGGATCCCGGGCGCGCGATTCGCAGCGAGGAGCGCGTGATGATCACGCAGAGCTGGGACGAGATTCGCCGCCTGATGTGGAACTACGTCGGCATCGTGCGCAGCGACCGGCGCCTCGAGCGCGCGCTGCGGAGAATCCTGATGGTCAAGGACGAGATCCACAGCTACTACTGGGACCATCTGCTCGACGCCGACACGATCGAGTTGCGCAACCTGGCGAAGGTCGCCGAACTGGTCGTGCGCTCCGCGATGAGCCGTCGCGAGTCGCGCGGCCTGCACTACAACATCGATCATCCCGAAACGGGCGGCGCAGAATTCGTGCATCCGACGGTGCTGCAGAAACCATCTCTGTCACCCTGACGACGGGAGCGTTAGCGACGGGAGGAAGGGCCTCGGACAGGTTCGCGCGACGCGCACCCGGTTCCGGTTTTCCTCGTCCGCGCGACGCGCGCGCTCCACTTCTCTCGTCAGTTGCTCGCGAACTCTGAGCCAGGGAGAGGCTAACTCACTCGGGCATGGTTTCACCCGAGCCGCCGAATTCTTTTGGAAAATCCTTCTGCTTGGGGAGACCGTCGCGCATCGGCAGAACTGTCTCAGCGTAGTTCACGTGAACGGCGGGACTGAACTTCAACGTGGGCAACGTCGCCGCAAAAACGTCCACCAATCCCAACGTCGGATGACTCGTCATCAGGTGCCCGCCGCACTTCTTGCAATACTGTCGATGGCTGAGTTCGGTCTTTTTGAACGTCGCGATATTCTCGGGGCCTGCGGTGACTCGCACCGCGTCGGGCTTCCACAGCGAGAATGCGTTGACGGGACCGCCCGACCACGACCTGCACGACCTGCAATGGCAATAACCCATTGCTTCCGGCGCGCCGGTCGCCTCGATGCGAACTGCACCACAAAAACATTCGCCCTTGTACGATGTCGCCATTACCTTTCCCTCCAGCAGGCGTGGATGATCTTCTTCCGAGTACAATATATTAGTCAGGCTGCGCCGATTTCCCAGTAGCCAGACAAAACGTAATGCCGGCCGCCGAAAAGAAAGAAGTTAAGATGTACTCGGACTACAAGAGTCCGTTCGCTTACCTCGCATTCGATCCCGCATTTGAGCTCGAGCAGCGCTTTCGAATTCGCATCCGATGGATTCCGTTCCAGCTTCGAATCAAGGGCAAGGGCGAGCGCAGTCTCTACTCGGAGCACAAGGCGCGATACTCGTACCTCGACGCACGCCGATGGGCCAAGCCACGCGGCCTCGTGATTCGCGGACCGCTGAAGGTTTACGACACGACGCCCGCGCTGATCGGCGGCCTGTTCGCAGAACAGCACGGCCGCCTGCTCGACTACAGCCGCGAGGTGTACGAGCTGTTCTTCAAGCGCGAGCTCGAAGCCGATCAACCCGACGCGGTCGCGAGCGTAATAGAAAATCTCGGCATGTCCGCGGACGACTATCGCAAATATCTGTCAGGTGAAGGCGCCCTCGCCTACCAACGCGCCCAGGACGAAGCCGCCAACGATCACGTCTTCGGCGTCCCGCTCTTCATTTTCGAAGACGAACCATTCTGGGGCCACGACCGAATCCCGATTCTCGAACAGCGTCTGACCGAATGCGGGTCTCCGAATCTGATTCCCTCCTCCCACGTGGGAGGAGGGTTAGGGTGGAGGACCATTTGCGGCGCAATTGTCTGACGCGCCGCAAGCACTGTCTTCGCTGCGTAGACTGTTCCACGGCGTGTGCCGCGAGCACCTCCGCAATCCGCTCAACCACGGAATCGACATCGCTCATGACTTCGAAATTCCAGAACCGCAGCACGCGATAACCATATCGACGCGCAGAAACTCGCTTCGGCTTTCGTCTCGCTGTTCTCTGCTCTGGCGTGTTGCGATCCATCGACTTCGATGATCAAGTCCGCTTCCAGGCAGAAGAAATCGACGAAGAACGGACCAATTGAGTACTGCCTGCGGAACTGGAAGCCATGAGCTGCTTCGTGCGCAACTTCGCGACCACAACTTTTGTTCGGCTTCCGTTGCGCTGGCGCGCAGGTTGCGCGCTGCATCGCGTGGGAGTGTTGGCTCGTAGGCCATGTACGCGTACCGGGCAGAATCGCGGCGCGTCAGACAATCGCGCCGCAAATGGTCCTCCACCCTAACCCTCCTCCAACGTTGGAGGAGGGATCCAGACGAATTACGTCGGACAGCTAAATCACGCTACCGGCGCGGGCTGCCTTGCCTGATTCGGCTCGTATGAGAACGCGAGCTTGTCGCCATCCAGGTCTGCGATCGCCTTGCCGCCCTTCGTCAGCTTGCCGAATAGGACCTGGTCCGCCAATTCGCGCGCGATCTCGTTTTCGATCAGCCGTCCGAGTGGACGCGCGCCGAAGCGTGGATCGTGACCATGTTCTGCCAGCCATTTCTTCGCGGCCGGCGTCACTGTCAGCGTGACCTTCTGCTTGTCGAGGCGCTCCTGCAGCTCCGCGATGAACTTGTCGACCACGCGTACCATCGTCTCCGGACTGAGCGGCGCGAATTCGATCGTCGCCGACAAACGGTTGCGGAACTCCGGCGCGAACATCTTCTCGAGTACGCCCTTGGGGTTGCCCTGCCCTATCCCGCCGTGGAAGCCGATCATCGCGCGCGACAGTTCCTGCGCGCCCGCGTTCGTCGTCATCACGAGGATCACGTTGCGGAAATCCGCCTTGCGCCCGTTGTTGTCGGTGAGCGTCGCGTGATCCATCACCTGCAACAGGATGTTGAACAAATCGGGATGCGCTTTTTCGATCTCGTCGAGTAGCAGCACGCAATGCGGCGTCTTGTTGATCGCGTCGGTGAGCAAGTCCGCCCTGATCGAAGCCGACGTATCCCGGCGGCGCGCCAATCAGCCGCGACACCGTGTGCCGCTCCATGTACTCGCTCATGTCGAAGCGGATGAACTCGACGCCCATCACCTTTGCGAGCTGCTTCGCGACTTCCGTCTTGCCGACGCCCGTCGGTCCCGCGAACAGAAACGCGCCGACCGGTTTGTCGGGATGACTCAGCCCCGAGCGCGCGAGCTTGATCGCGCGAGCGACCGAGTTGATCGCATCGTCCTGGCCGAACACCGCCTGCTTCATATCTTCGTCGAGCGTCTGCAAGCGTCCGCGATCCGTCGCCGACACCGTGCGCTCCGGAATCTTCGCCATCCGCGCGACCGTGCGCTCGACGTCGCGCGTGCCGACTGTCACCGGCTCCGTCGTGCCCGTGCCGCGCAAATGCCCCGCGACGCCCGCCTCGTCCATCACGTCGATCGCCTTGTCGGGCAGGAAGCGGTCGTTGACGTAGCGCGCCGACAGCTCGACCGACAATCTGATCGCCGAATTCGTGTAGCGGACGTTGTGATGCTTCTCGTAGTACGACTTGATGCCGTTGAGAATCTGCACCGCCTCGTCCTGCGTCGGCTCGACCACGTCGATTCGCTGGAAGCGCCGCGCGAGCGCCTTGTCCTTGTCGAACGAGCGCTTGTATTCCTGGTAGGTCGTCGATCCGATACAGCGCAGATCGCCCGACGCGAGCGCCGGCTTGAGCAGGTTGGACGCATCCATCGTCCCGCCCGACGCCGCTCCCGCGCCGACGATCGTGTGAATCTCGTCGATGAACAAAATTCGCTTCGAGTCGCCGACGACAGCCTTGATGACAGCCTTCAGCCGCTGCTCGAAGTCGCCGCGAAATCGTGTCCCCGCCAGTAGCGCGCCCATGTCGAGCGCGTAGATCTCGACGCCCTTCAGCGCCTCGGGCACGTCGTTGTTGTGAATCGCCAGCGCGAGTCCCTCAGCCAGCGCAGTCTTGCCGACTCCCGCCTCGCCGACGAACACCGGATTGTTCTTGCGCCGGCGCAATAGCACATGCACCGCGCGCTCGAGTTCTTTCTTGCGACCGACCAGCGGATCGATTTTTCCGTCCGCCGCGCGCTTGGCGAGATTGATCGCGTAAGTGTTGAGCGCCTTCGACGGCGACAGCTTGCGCTCGCCGTCTTCGTCGCCGCCGCCTTCATGCTCATGGCCGTCGCGCTCGACTGAATCCTTGCCTTCGGATTCTTCGCCGTCCTCGTCGTCTTCCGCGCCCGCCTTCGAAACGCCATGCGAAATAAAGTTGATCACGTCGAAGCGCGTGACGCCCTGCTCCTGCAAAAAGAAAATCGCCGGCGATTCCGTTTCATGGAACATCGCCACCAGCACGTTGCCGCCCGTGATTTCCTGGCGACCCGCCGATTGCACATGCAACGCGGCACGCTGGAGCGCGCGCTGCACTCCGATCGCGTAGCGCGGCGACACTTCCTCGCCCTTGGGCATCCGCTCGACCTGCTCGTCGAGGTAATGCGCGAGCTTGCGCCGCAGCGCATCTAAATCGGCGCCGCAACTCTTCAGTATCGTGGTCGTCGTCACGTCATGCAGCATCGCGAACAGCAGATGCTCGAGGCACACGAACTCGTGACGGCGGTTAACGGCTTCGGTCATCGCGAGTTGCAGCGTTACCTGCAGTTCGCGGCTGATCATAATGTTGTTATTGGACGGAGGCATTGCAGCTATGGCTAGTTACTCCTTTTCCATCACGCATTTGAGCGGATACTCAGCCTGCCGCGCGAGTTCCTCGACGGTATGCGTCTTGGTCTCCGCGACTTCGAATGGGTAAACGCCCGCGACGCCCATCCCGTTCTGATGCACGTGCAGCATGATTCGGGTGGCGTCGGCATGCGGTTTGTGAAACACGGCTTTCAATACTTCGACCACGAATTCCATTGGAGTGTAGTCGTCGTTGAGCAAAATCACCTTGTAGAGAGGCGGTTTGGCGGTCTTCGATTTGGTGCGGGTCTTGCGCTCGGTGACGATATCGCCATCGCCGTTACGGCCGTCGCCATTGCCGTCGCCGTCGGTGATTCGCGCCGAGATTTTACGCACGAAATCCGCCATCACACCTCTGTCGCTCGGAGCAGTTCGCCCCGTCTGCTAAATATAATAACAAATCCGCCGATGCCTAGTGAGTATCCGAAAAAATCGGTTCGGTTGCGATAAGTCTGATAGTTTGACTGTGCAATGAATGAAGCTGCGCCACGATTAGACGTCGCAATCGTCGAAGGAATCGACAAAATCTCCCGCGAGGTGTGGGACGGTCTGCTCGCGCCCGACGACTCGCCGTTTGTCGAATGGGATTGGCTGCGCGCGATGGAGCAATCCGGCTCGGCCGCGCGCGACACCGGATGGGCGCCGTATCATCTCGTCGTTCGCCAGGGTCCCAAAAAACAAATCGTCGCCGCGTGCCCGCTCTACCTCAAGACCCACAGCATGGGCGAGTTCGTTTTCGATCACGGATGGGCCGACGCGGCCGAGCGCGCCGGCCTCCGCTACTTTCCCAAAATAATGGTCGGCGTGCCGTTCACGCCGCATACCGGACGCCGATTTCTCACGGCGCCGGGCAGCGATCGCGGTGGTCTGATAAATCTGCTCGGCCTCGCGCTCACTTCGATCTGCGAAGACAACAAGCTCTCGTCGGTGCACGTCAACTTTTGCGAGCCCGACGAAGCCGCGTGCGCTCGCGCCGATCGGATTCATGGAACGGCTCGGCTATCAGTACCATTGGCACAACGCAGGCTTCACGACCTTCGACGATTATCTCAATCGGCTCAAGCACAAGCGCCGCACCGCGGTCCGCCACGAACGCGCCGCGATGGACGATCAGGGCGTCCACATCCGCGTGACGGCGGGCGAGGAAATTCCCGACAAGACTGTTTGCCGACATGTACCGAATCTATTGCTCGACGATCGAGAAGCTTTACTGGGGCCGTCAGTATCTCACCGCGGATTTCTTCGACCTGATCCGCAAGACGTTCAAGCGCAACATGGTCTTCATCGGGGCGTATTCGGGACGCGAGCTGATCGCAGGCGCGGTCAACCTGGCGAAAGCGAACGTGATGTACGGCCGCTACTGGGGATGCTTCCGCGACGTACCGCTTCCTGCACTTCAACGTCTGCTACTACGCGGGCATCGAGCACTCGATCCTGCACGGCATCCAGCGCTACGAGCCCGGCGCCGGCGGCGAATACAAATGGCTGCGCGGCTTCGACCCCGCACTCACGCGCAGCATCCACTATGTTTCGAATCCGGATCTGAAGCGCGCGATTGCGGGATTTTTGAAACGCGAGCGTCACGAAGTCGAGCGATGGATCGTGGCGGGCAAGGAGCGCAGCCAACTGAAACCGCCACCCCCATCGGATCAGGAATCCGAATAGTCAGAGTCTACGCAATCTCCCGCAGATTCGTCGGCGGCGGCGGAAATTCCAACTCAGGCGCAGGCTCGCCCGTCAGATTCGTCACGCGATTGCGATACCGCGTCAGATGCCCCTTGGCGACTTCGAATGCGTCCTGCGCTTTCGACAGCGACTTGCCCAGCGCCTCGAACTGATTCTCGAAATGCCCGAATGCGTTCTGCGCCTTCTTCAATTCCTCGGTCGCGCGCTCGTGCCCCTTCGCGTACTCGTACATTTTGAAAACCATCTGGATCGATTGCAGCGTCACGATCAACGTGTTCGGCGAAACCGGATACACCCGCCGCTTGTTGAGCCAGTCGCTCAGCTCCGCGTTGATCACCGCTTCCATGTAGAGCGTCTCGCTCGGCAGATACATCAGCGCCATGTCGGTCGTGCCGGCCTCGGGCCTGATGTAACCCGCGATTCGCTTGGCCTGCTCCTTCATCACGCGCTCGAACTCGACCCGGGCAGCATCGAGCGCCTGCGGATCGTTGGTTTCGAACAGCGCGAGCACCTGCTCCCGCGGAAACTTCGCGTCGATCGGCAGGACCCGGTCCGGAAACTTGATGAGCGCATCGACGCGCCCCGAACCCTCGCCGCCCGGCGACGCCTGCAAGTCGTACATGTGACGCGGCAGAAAGTCCTCGAGCAGGCGCTCGAGCCCCTGCTCGCCGAATCGGCCGCGCAGATGCGGCATCTTGAGCAGATTGTTCAGGTCGTTGATCGACGCGCCGATCACGCCGAGATTTTTCAGCTGCTCCTGCGCTTCGTTGAGATGACTCTGAACTTTTTCGAACTGCGCGAAACCGTCCTTGATATTCTGATCCAGCTTTACCTGCACTGTGTTCGTGATCGCGGCCAGCTTCTCGCCAACGTCCGAACGAATCCCCTCGATGCTGTCCCTGGTCTGCGTGGTCAGCGCCGCGATCTCCAGCTTGAGCGAATTGGCCTGCTCCTGTCCTGCCCGCCGACAGATGCTGCTCCAGCGCCGCGTTGAGGTTGAGAAAGCCTTCCGACAAGCGATCGGCGGTCGCGAGGCTGAGATCGCCCTGCGTCTGCTGGAGGCGGCCGGCGAGGTCGGTGCGCGTCTGGGTCAATTTTTCGTCGAGACGTGCGCGCGATCGAATCGAGGCGATCCGTCCAATTGTGCGAAGGAATCATTTGCGGGAAGCGATCGCAGCTTGCGGATTACAATCAGCAATTCCCGCAATCGAGAGGACGCTCAGAACAACCAACGCCGCCACAACTATTTCCGACTCCATCAAAGCCACCTCCCACGCCATCCGCTTTCGATTCTAACCTTCGATAGCGGCGGCGTCGAACTTACTGTGCACAGTCGTAACGCGCGCGCGATGACAACGGTTGTCCGCGTGTAAAGCGCCGGACCTGAGCGTCCGTCGAGATTCTTCGCTACAGCAGCTTTCGCTCAGAATGACACGTGAGGACCCGCTTTTTGGTCATCCTGAGCGCTGCGAAGGATCTCGCGCGTTAGCGCGCTTCCCGCGTACCAGCATCTGGTCAGGCAAAGATCTCCTGCAGGACGAGGAAATGGTTTGCTGGGCTGCTATCTGTGGCTTCTGACGGAGCCGATTCTTGAAAGACCTGCTCACCAAAGGCTCGATTCCGATTCTGCTCGGGACTGGCGGCGTCGGTAAGACCACGATTGCCGCTGCGCTCGCGCTGGCGGGCGCATCCGGCGAATCTCAACACCGCGGTGATTACCGTCGATCCGTCCGAGCGGCTGCGCGACGCGCTCGGGCTTGCGCAGCTTGGCGGCGAGCCGACGCGAATCGGCGCTCGACAGCTCGCCGCCGCCGGACTCGACGCGCATCTCCAGCTTTCCGCGATGATGCTTGATGTCTCCGGCGAATGGGACGCGATCATCCAGCGCTTCGTAACCGATCCGCGCGACTCGCAAGAAAATCTTCGACAATCCGTTCTACAAAAGCCTGACCGCCGAGTTTGCCGGCTCCGAGGCTTTCGCCGCGCTCCAGCGGCTCTACGATCTCCATCAGACAGCACGCCTTCGAGCTCGAAGTCGTGGACACTCCGCCCGCGTCGCATTCGTTCGAGTTCCTGCAAACACCCGCGAAGATGATTCGCCTGCTCGATTCGCGCACCGCGCGATGGCTGTTCACGCCGTCGCTCTCCGTCGGGCGGATCGCGATGAAGGTCGCGAACGAGGCGGCGCGATTTGTCGTGCGCGAGATCGAACGCTTTGCCGGCGGCAACGTGCTCTCGACTATCACGGATTTTTTCGCCGCGATGGCCGAGAGCATGGACGCGATTATCGACCGGCTGCAGAAGACTGAAGCGCTGCTGCATTCGCCCGCGGTTAAATTCGTGATGGTGACGACGGCGGAGCCCGACCGAATCCGACAGGCGCGCGAGCTGCTCTCGCAGATGGACGTCGGAGGGACTCAAGCTGTCCGCAATCGTGATCAACCGCTTCCTGGACGAGCGGACCTGGTCGGCCGTAGCCGACTCCAGTGCGCGTCCGCTGAGTCATCTCGCGGAAATTTCGGAATTGCGAGCGTCGTTGGCGAAAGATGGTGCCGACGCGAATGGGTTCGGGCGGCTGGTCCATCACTTTGAGGAGTATCGCGAGCGGACGCTCGACGAGATCGAGCGGGTCGCGGCGTTTGCGCGGGAACTTCCGAAGGGCGTCGATGCTCGCGATCGCGCCGGAGATTGAAGCTGGGGTGCGCGACCTGGCGGCGCTGTCGCGAGTGGCGCGGTATGTGACGTCGGGGACTGCGATTTTGAAACGGCTGGAAGCGTCGGCGGAGAGTAATCGCCTGCGCGGCGGGCGGCAGGGGTGACCCCTGCACCCAGTATTGAAAGAAAGAAATCGCGAAATCGCGCGGACGCGCTTTCGCTCTCAAGTTGGGTTGGGGATAAGACGGAGCGACCTCGTGTTGCCGAAAAAAAGAAGCCGGAGTGAGTCTGTAAGCCGGGTTCTGTGTCCCTTGCGGGTGGCGGTCATTCCTCTAGGCCATAGATTGCTCGATGGCTCATGCGACCATACCCGAGGCCTTAAGAGCGGGCCGCTCAGCCTCCTATTTGGTCTTGCTCCGGATGGGGTTTGGCATGCGCGCACGATCACTCGCGCGCCGGTGGGCTCTTACCCCACCATTTCACCCTTACCCTTTCGGGCGGTGTATTTTCTGTGCCACTTTCCGCGAGTCGCCCCGCGCCGCCGTTAACGGCCATCCTGCCCTATGGAGCCCGGACTTTCCTCTTCCCATTTAAGGGAAGCGATCGCCCGACTCACTCCGGCGGTGTAAGAGTAGCACGTTTTCGACTCCGTCTCCTCGTACTTGTGTCATTCTGAGCGGAGGCTGCCATGGCGAAGAATCTCGACGAACACTCCTGCGTTCGGCGCCTGCCGGCAGACGCGCTAACGCGCGAGATCCTTCGCTCCGCGGACTGCGCTCAGGATGACACAAGAATGGAAGGGGGAAAGAGAACGGACAACTTGCGCGGCTTCTCCGGATCGCAGTGACTTAAGATGGATTCGGGCGTAATTCTGGAATGTCCGATACTCGAAACCTCTTTGGAGACAAAAACATGAAATCCGTTCGAGTCGAACAAGCTAAAGGTCCTTTCAAACTCTGTTGACGAGAAGATCGTCGAGCCGGCGCGCGGGCAGGTGCGGATTAAAGTGCAGGCGTGCGGGGTTTGTCACAGCGACATGTTTACGAAGGAGGGAGCGTGGCCGGGGATCAGCTATCCGCGATCGCCGGGACATGAGATTGCCGGGCGTGATCGAGGCGCTCGGCGAAGATGCCGGCGAATGGAAAGTCGGCGACCGCGTCGGCGTCGGATGGCATGGCGGGAACTGCTTTCGATGCGATCCATGCCGGCGCGGCGATTTTGTCAATTGCAAATTCCTGAAGATCCCCGGAATCAGTTATGACGGCGGCTACGCCGCGCACGTGATTGCGCCGGTCGAGGCGCTCGCGCATATTCCCGACGCGTTGCGGCCGGAAGAAGCGGCGCCGCTGATGTGCGCCGGAATCACGACCTTCAACGCGCTGCGGCATAGCGGCGCGGGGCCGGGCGACCTCGTGGGTATCCAGGGAATCGGCGGACTCGGGCATTTGGGAATCCAGTGGGCGGCCAAGTCTGGTTACGACGTAGTCGCGATCGGACGCGGCGAAGACAAGCAGTCGCTCGCGTTGAAGCTCGGCGCGCGGCGCTATATCGACAGCGGGCAGGCAGGACGTGGCGGCGGAGTTGACCAAGGAAGGCGGCGCCGCTGTGATTCTCGTCACCGCGCCCGATTCGAAAGCGATCGGCGCGCTCGTGGATGGCCTCGGCGTGCGCGGCAGAATGGTTATCGTCGGGGCAAGTGCCGACCCATTCGCAGTCTCGTCGTTCTCGCTGATTGGCGCGCAGCGCACGATCATCGGATGGCCGTCAGGAACGTCGAAGGATTCCGAAGATACGCTGAAGTTCGCGGCGCAGACGGGAGTTCGCGCGATGATCGAGACGTTCCCGATCGAGCAAGCGTCGGAGGGGTACGATCGAATGATCACCGGCAAAGTCCGGTTCCGCGCGGTGCTGACGCATTGAATTCTGTGGCACGTCGGCGCATCAGACATCTGCGCCTGATAAGGTCCTCCACCCTAACCCTCCCCGATCGTTGGGGGAGGGAATTAGAAAGACGGCATGCCTAACGAACTACCGCTGACAGTTTTATTGATACGGCACGCGGAATCGATTGCGCCGGGGATATCGGGCTTCGACGAATACACTCGTCCGCTCACGGTGAAAGGGATGCGAGATGCGCAACAACTCTGCGACACGCTTACATCCACTCGTATCGATGCTGCCTACTCGAGTCCTTACTTGCGCGCGCGTCAGACTATCGAGCCGATTGCGCGGGCGCGCGGCCTGACTATCGAGACCGTCGATGACCTTCGCGAGCGTCTGCTGTCGTCGGGCGATTTGCCGGATTGGCGAGCGCATTTGAAGCGCTCATGGGAAGATTTCGATTACGCGCCAGTCGGTGGAGAGACGAGTCGCGAGGCGCAAGCGAGAGTCGTGAGAGTGCTCGATATGGTTGCGTCGCGGCATCGGGCAGGCACGGTGATACTCGCGAGTCACGGCAATCTGATCGCGTTGGCGCTTAATGCGTTCAGGGCAGGCGTCGACTACGCGTTCTGGGAATCGATTCCGATGCCGGCGGTCTTCACGCTGATTCGGGAGGGTGATCGATGGACGGTGTCTGGCGAAGAAAAACCAGCGACGAAATAAATTTCGTCCTACTATCAGAGCAAGTAGGACGGAATTTATTCCGTCAGGTGCGGTCCTTCCCTACGAATCAGCCTTTTCCGCCGGCTCCTCGTAATACAGCACGCGCTGGCAGTTTGGGCAGAAGTGGATCTGCAGATGCTTCTGGATCTCGTTGTACAGCTGGGGCGGCAGACGCATCCGGCATCCCTGGCAGGTTCCGCCCGTCGCCTTCGCAACCGCGACGCCCGCGCGACGGCTGAAGATCATCTGGTAGCGCGACAGCAGGCTCGGCGTCGACACTCTCGGCGATTTTCTCGCGCGCCTTGCGCGTCTTGCCGATATTGCCCTTGAGCTCTTCGACCTCCGCCGCGATTTCCTTTTCCGCCGCCGTCAGATCGACCTTCCCCTTCGCCGAGCGCCTCGGTCAGCTCCTTGATTCGCGCGGTGCGCGACGTCCGCGCCTTCCATCGAAGTGAGCAACTCGGTCTCGAGCCGTTGATTGGTGTCCTTCAACGACTCGATCTCGTGCGTCAGCGCCTGCAGTTCCTTGTCGTTGCGGACCAGCGTCAATCGCATCCGCTTGTTGCGGATTCGGACTTCGCCTTCGGCCAGCTCGCGCTCGGCTTTTTTGCGGGCCGCGGCGATTTGCTTTGTCTTGCTCGGTAAGGCGATCGAGTTCGGCCTGGTTGTTCTGATTCTCATCGCGAAGTTGGTCGACTCGCCCGGCAATCGAGGTCAGCGATTGCTCCAACTCTTTCAGTTGCCGGTCGATGACCTGAAGGTCCATCAGCCGGTTTATCTCTTCACGCAATTCGACTCTCCACTAAAGTTGTGCGCATCGCGCAAAGTTCCTCTTTTTCAGTGTTCTTTTCGGCATCGTAGAATCGCCCGCGACTCAGAGCCGCGGGCACGAATGAGATGGGCCCACCAGGATTTGAACCTGGGACCAGCCGGTTATGAGCCGGCAGCTCTGAACCTGGCTGAGCTATGGGCCCTCTGAGGATGCATCAAGTGCCTCTGATGGTAGCAAGTTCGTGCATCAACCTTAAGGGCGGGAATCGACGGAAGATTTTTCGCTCGATGTGAATGTCGAGCGTCATGCGCCGCGGCTCCCGCGGCGGAGCGCGATTACGCCTGCGCGTCGGAGACGATCGGCGCCACTCGGCGCGAAGTCGTCCGACTTCGCGCATGCGGCGGCGGCGCTCGAGCGCGACGACGATAGTCGTTCGGCGAGTGCGCGGCACTTGTCGAGATCGCTGGAATACTTTCGCGGTTTCATCTTCGACTTCGTCGTTCAAGGGTCCGACCGCGAACTCGCTGACGCGGCCCTGCTCCTCGGCGGTCAGCCGATCGGCGATCCATTCCTCGAGCGCCGTGTACGGCTCGTCGGTCTTGCACAAATCGGCGAGGACACCGCCGAGGCGAATTTCTGCGAAATTCGCCTCGGCACCGGACTGCGCAATTTCATTGCGCAGCTCCGGATGGAGCAGCGCCAGCGCGACAAGGCCGATTTCGGCCTTGTCGCCGGCGTCGCCGCCGCCCGCCGCTGAGGCGGCGCGGCGGATTGGGGTTCGCGCGCGTATCGCGCGCGAACCGCGACGGCGTCGCGGACCGCGATAGCGGTCCGCGCGCCTCTTTGCGCAGCACATCCTCGCCAACGCCGAACAGGTCCGCCGCCTTGCGCGCCAGCAAATCGAACTGAAATGGGTCGCCAATCAGTTTCAGCATTTCGGCAACTCGCTTGCGCCGCTTGCGCACGCTCTGCATCCAGAGGCGCGTTGGACCCCCGACTTTCTCGCCTGATCTCGAATGAAATAATCGACCAGCAACTCGGATTTCTCGGTCAGCTCCGCGAACGCGGCCGCGCCGCGCTCGCGGACGAACGTGTCGGGATCGAATCCCGACGGGATGAAGATCCCGCGGCCCAGCAATCCCGCCTGCAGAAAAATTTCCAGTGCCCGCATCGAGGCTTTGCGCCCCGCCGTGTCGCCGTCGAAGCATGCGATCACATTTTTCGTGTATCGAGCTAGCATCCGAAGCTGCTCGACCGTCAGCGCCGTGCCGCATCCCGCGACGGCTTCCTTGAACCCCGCCTGCCACAGCGCGATCACGTCGAAGTATCCTTCGACCAGGATCGCGCGATCCTTTCCCGATGACGCGCTCGACGAAATCGCCTGCCGCGCTTCGAACAGCCCGTACAGCGTGCGCGTTTTCGAATACAGCGGCGACTCGGGCGAGTTGATGTACTTGGGCAGGCGCGCATCGAGCACCCGGCCGCCGAACGCGATCGCGCGGCCCTGCGCATCGCGAATCGGGAACATCAC
This sequence comes from uncultured delta proteobacterium, assembly GCA_963814715.1. GTDB lineage: Bacteria > Desulfobacterota > Binatia > Binatales > Binataceae > Binatus. Next base: position 322,755 of record CAWFDW010000002.1, on the reverse strand, counting down.
GCGCGCGCGAAACATGTCGTATGCGCGATCGTTGCCGTCTTTCTTGACGAGCCCGACTCTGACGCCCGCGTCGCGCAGGCCGCGCTTCTCGAGCGCCTTGGCCAGCGATGCGGGCCGGCTCGGCGCGTATCCGATCATGAACGCGCGCGCCGTCTCGATGCTGATACCCGCGCGACTTCAGGTAGTCGCGCGCCATCGCGCCGTCGGTGGTGTTCCACAGCACATGCGCGAAGAATTCCGCGGCGACCTCGCTCGCTTTGAGCATCGCCTCGCGCTCGCCGGCGCCCGGTCCCGATACATCGTGCTCGGGGAGCGTCACGCCGTATTTTTTCGCGAGCGAGCGCACCGCCTCGGGAAAGGTCAAGCCTTCGACGCGCATGATGAAATTGAAAACGCTGCCGCCGACACCGCATCCGAAGCAATGGAAAAATCCGCGCTCGGCATTCACCGAAAACGACGGCGTCTTCTCGTTATGGAACGGGCACAGACCGACGAAGTTGCGCCCTGCGCGGCGCAGACGCACGTGCGCACCGACAATCTCGACGATATCGGCGCGCGAACGGACTTCCTCGATTTTGTCGTCGCCGAAACGTCCCATCAGCCGCCCACCACCGTCCGCAACCGCTCGGGATAATTGGTCATGATACCGTCGACACCGCATTCGGCGAGCGCGCGCATTCGCGCGTCCGCATCGACGGTCCAGGTGTAGACCTTGAGGCCGCGCTCGTGCGCCGCTTTGCACAAGTCGGCGGTCACCATGTCCCAGCGCGGATTGATCGCATGCGCGCGCATCGCAACCGCGTTCATCATCAGGTCGACCGGCTTCTCTTCGGCCAGCAGAGCAATACGAATATTAAAATGGAGCTGCTGAATCTTTTTCAGGTACTCCCAATCGAAGCTCGACACGATACTGTCGCTGAACGCATTGCGCGCCTGCATGATCTGCGCGACCTGGCTGCTCGACACCGGCCCCCTTGAGCTCGATATTCAACCCGCACTTGCCGGTGGTCAGCGCAAAGACTTCGTCGAGCGTGGGAATCCGCTCGTCTTTGAGCGCGCCGCCTTTGAACTTCGCGCCCGCGTCGAGTCGCTTGATTTCTTCGAGCGTCAGCTCGGCGACTTCGCCGTTGCCGTCGGTAGTGCGATCGACAGTATCGTCATGAATCACGACGACAGTGCCGTCGCGCGTGAGCTGCACGTCGAGCTCGCACATATCCGCACCCGCGTCGATCGCGGCGCGAAACGCGCTCAGGGTGTTCTCGGGAAAAGTACCGCTCGCCCCGCGATGGGCTATGTTCAGCACAGCCCGCCTCCACCACGTTGGAAAAATTGAAGTCTGATAATGATTGAGTTTACGCGTTCATCGCGCAGAGGCGCAAACGCGGTGCGGCATTGCCTGTCAACAAGACTTCAAGAAAAAGCTAATCGCCTGCGCGGCGGGCGGCAGGGGTGACCTCCTTCGGCTTCGCTCAGGACAGGCTCTGCACCCAGTGTTAAGCGGGGGCCTCGAAAGAAATCTGTGGTGATGGCAAACTCCAGCCGCAGTATGCAACGCACATCGGCATCACGGCGGAGTTATACGCGGGCGATCTTTCGCACGCATGCGCATCTTGCGGATGAAGCAGCGGGAATTCTCGTTGCGGGCGGCGCTATCGGATGCGCCGTCGCGGGGATGAAACTGCCGCGGACGCGCGAGCAGAAGACCGTCGCGCTCGAAGCCTACTTCGACGCGGTCTCCGCGAGCGAACTGTCGCGGCTCAGAGTTTCACTGGAGCAGGCCGGGATGCTCGCGGACGGCGCGGTCGATGGCGGCGCGCGAAGAATCGTCGACCCCGGATGGTCCACGCTGTGGATGAAACGGTTCGGGCCGTTTCGCATCGGGCGGCGAATTCTGATCGTGCCGCCATGGAAGCGCGTGCATGAGCCCGGCCGCACGACCATCGTGGTCCAGCCCGCGCAGGCGTTCGGCACCGGGCACCATCCGACGACTGCCGGCGCGTTGCGGGCGCTTGAATCGATCGTCACGGCGCACGCGCCAAAGTCGATCCTCGACGCGGGCACCGGATCGGGCATCCTGGCAATCGCGGCGGCGATACTTGGCAAGCGCGACTGCGAGACGATCGCAATCGATATCGATCCGACGGCGCTGGAGAATGCGCGGGCCAATGCGCGCCTGAACGGCGTCGAAAAATCGATTCGATTTTCGCCGGTGCCGCTCGTTTCGATACATCGGCATTTCGATTTGATCATGGCGAATATTCTGAGCGGCACGTTGATCGAGCTCGCGCCGCATCTGAAAAAACTGGTCGCGCCCGGCGGACGCCTGGTGCTTGGCGGCTTTCTCGCGGACGAAGCCGACGACGTGTTGGATCACTACCGGTCGCCGCTGCGATGTCTCAGCCGCAAGACGCATCGCGGATGGACGACGATCGTGATGGCGCGGGCGCCACGCTGATGCCGTCAGCGCCGCGGCGTTTTTCGATTGCGCGCGCGCCGGATTCATCCGGAGTCGCGCAGGTCGACGGCGCCGAGTTGCGTCATATGCGCGCAGTCCTGCGGTTGGAGGTCGATGCGCGCGTGTCGCTGCTCGATCCCGCCGGCGCTCGAGCATCACGGCGTGATCGAGCGCTACGAACGCGACCGCGCCGTGATTCGAATCGAATCGTCATCGCCGCCGAGCGCGCGCAGCCGGAATCATCCTGGCGGCCGCGATCGTCAAAGGCCCGCGCATGGACTTCATCGTCGAGAAGGCGGCCGAGTTGGGCGCGTCGGAGCTGTGGCCGCTGGTCTGTGCGCGCGGATTGGTGCGTTCGCCGGGCGCCGAGCGAATCGCGCGATGGCGGCGGCTCGCGATCGCAGCCGCCAAGCAGAGCCAGTCGCCGTCGGCGATGGAAGTTCGGCGCGCCGATCGGCATCGACGACTTGATTCGCGAGCGTGCCGGCCGAAACGCTGGCCGTGATCTGCGCGCAAGGCGGAGAGCCGCTCGGCGAGCGTGATTCGACGCGTGCATCCGCGTGCGATATTGATAACGGTTGGGCCGGAAGGCGATTTCGACGACGACGAACGCGCAAAAGCCGCGAGCGGCGGGATTCGTCGCGGCTGGACTCGGACCGAATCGGCTGCGGAGCGAGACAGCGGCTCTGGCAGCGGTCAGCATAGCTCAGGGATTACTTCACGATGCGCAAGGATCAGGGGAAGATGCCGAAACAAAATAAGCCGGTGACGCGCAAGTTCGCGTTCATCATGGACCCGCTCGACAAGGTGATCGTCGACAAGGACACGACCTTCGTGTTCATGCTCGAGGCGCAATTTCGCGGCCATGAAATTTATTTTCTCGGGCTGCGCGACCTCTACGCGCGCGGCCGGCAGGTGATCGCGCGGGTGCGGCAATGCGAACTGACGCGACGCGGGACTCCTCATTACAAATTTCTCGACGACGGCATCGAGCATCCGATCGAGCATTTCGACGCGGTCTTCATGCGCAAGGATCCGCCGGCCGACGCCGCCTATCTCTACGCCACGATGCTGCTCAGCCTTGCCGATGAGCGGCAAGACGTTCGTGCTCAACAATCCGGCCGGACTGCGCGAGGCGAACGAAAAGCTCTACGCGCTGAATTTCCCCGACGCGATTCCGCCGACGCTTGTGACCTACGAAATTCCGCGGCTCAAAACTTTTCTTGCCGAGCAGGGCGGCGAGATGATCGTGAAGCCGCTCGACGGACATGGCGGCGAGGGAGTGTTTCCTGGCCACCGCGAAAGATCGCAACCTCGGCGCGATTCTCGAGACGGTCACGCAATTCGAAACGCGACTGATCATGGCGCAGCGCTATATCCCCGAGGCTCGCAAAGGCGACAAGCGGCTGATCGTGCTGAACGGCGAGCCGCTCGGATGCACGCTGCGGGTGCCGCGCGACGACGAGCATCGCGGCAACATCCACGTCGGCGGCAATTGCGTGAAGGCACCGATCACGGCGCGCGATCGCGAAATCTGCGCGATGCTGAAGCCGCGGCTCGAGCGCGACGGGCTGTACTTCGTCGGCCTCGACATAATCGGCGACTACCTGACCGAGGTGAACGTGACGAGCCCGACCGGAGTGCAGGAGATCGACCGGCTCGACGGCGCGAACCTCGAAGGCAAGGTGATCGATTTCGTCGAGTCGCGAGTGGCGGCGCTCAAGCGATGAGGTAGTTGGGGCAAAACCTCATGGTGATGCAAGCCGACGATGAAGCCGAAATATTGCGCCTGGATAACGAGTGGAACGAGGCGTATCGACGCGCCGACCGCTCGCCGTTGGCTCACATCCTCGCGGACGACTTCACCGGTTGGACCGCCTTGAACGAACCCATAACGAAGGCGATCCTGATGGTCAACCCGCCGGGCGGCCGGCCCGGAATGGCGACATTCAGCGAGCAATACGTGCGCGTCTTCGGAGACACCGGCATCAGCCGGGGACGGCTGCAATTGGCGGACGACGGCCGCATCATCGTCAACCAGCGCTTCTTGCGGGTCTTCGCCAAGCGGAATGGAATCTGGAAGGCGGTCTCGGTCGCAGTCGACGCCAGTCGCGGCGTAGCAGCGAAGCCGTTGCGCGACGCGTCAATCATCGGTACGAATGAAGGTTCGCCTCACCGCGCATGAATCCAGAGACGGTGGGCAGGTAGCTCAGTCGGTAGAGCAAAGGACTGAAAATCCTTGTGTCGAGTGTTCGATTCACTCCCTGCCCACCACAAAGCCCCACGCAGACAGCGACTTCAGCGATTCGCAGTTTTCGCACGACAGCGCCGCAAGCTCGATTGTGACCAGATTGTGAGCGCAGCAGCGCGCGAGTCGTTTCGACGTATTCGCGCATACGAATCAGCAGCGCTGATCCTCATTGCGCCAATCTCAGACGAAAATCGCACAGGCTTGAGCGTCGGAGAGCAGGCTAGGCCGATTAGAACGTCCGGCTGCTCGCTGACCATCGTCCCGTTCTACCGGACGGCCTAGCGTCCATCGCGACATTCCAGCGGCCGCCGTAGCTCGCTGCGCGGGTCGACGTGCGCTCGCCGTCTAGCCGCTTTCGTCGTCTGGTAGTGTCCTAATTTGGCTGATCGTCTTTGATCCACTGCGTGGCTTGGCGGCGACCTTCGCGGAGTCCAGCGTTGTAGCTGCATCGGACTCCATGCGTTGTCTCCAATTTGGGATGATGATGCCGTATGCGTAGATGACTGAGGCGAGAATGCCGCCTGCCAACATCGCCAAAGCCGAATATGTCAGCCCGATCCAATCCCACCGCTCAATGCTTCTCTCGAAACTCGCGAAGTGAGCTTTCGAACATTCGTTTGCCTTTCTGTCGAATGCTCTCAAGCTCCGCAATAAGCTTGTCGATACCCTCATCCAGTTCGACATAACTCGCGCACTCGTGAGTGATCAGCGTGATATTTGGCTGATCGTATCGGTGTTCACTGTTCGACGCGTTTTTGGTGCGCACGGCCGCGGACGGTCCAATACCCGTCGCATATCCTCGAAAAGCTAGATCAAGAAAATACGTTTCCATCGATTCGTGTCTCCTCCTCGCTTGCAATGATGCCGGACTTCAAACTAGGACACTACCCGTCGTCTAGCGAAGTTGTCGAACGTGTAGTGGTTTGATAACTCAACGTCGATGAATCTCCGCCACGGTGTAGCGTTCGCGCTCTTGGGCTGGTATCTGATGGTGCCGCCGCTAGATCGGGACGGGCGTCTCCTCGTAAACGCACCACTCTCTCAATGGCAAACGACCTGGGGGTTAGATTCTGCGCGCCAATGTGCAGTGCTTAGCGATTTGAGAGACGACGCGAAGACGGATTCCACCAAACAGCTAGATATTTGGATAGCTGCGAAAAAAGCTGGACACAAACTTAGCGACTCTCAACAGCAGGATTTGGCGAGGAGCTACACGATCAGGGTCGTATCGGAACAAATCAAGTGCATCGCGAGCGACGACCCGCGCCTCAAGGAAAAGTAGAATGAGAACGTTCAAATGTCCGGTCGAGGGCTGCGGACGCGAAGCAACTCTCGAAGAAGCCAGAGGCGAAGAAGTCCCGCTTCTGCCTGGCGAGGCCTTGAGCCGTAACCCGAAGCTGGAGTGGGTGCAGCGCAACTTCATTGTCGTATGCCCGGTACATGGAAGGCGCGGGCTACTCGAACAAGGGCATCACGTCTCGGGCAAGCTGCCCTAAGTGAGTTAGCTTCGAGGGTGCGGTCGCGGTTGCGATCCGAAAATCGCGAGAACCAATAGCAGCCAGAACCCGAAAGCGAGCAAGACCATTCCGCTAATCGCATAGACTGCGAGCTGAACTATCAACGGAATAGACTGCCAACCCGTTGTAGTAGCGAGCAACGCGTGGCAGGCGAAAGCCCAGGCGCTGAGCGAGACAGGGCGCGTTCGGGGATCGCGACGCGATCCTCAGCTGGCTTGGTCTTTCGCAGGCCCCGACCAAGGCGTAAGCCGCGGCAACCAGCGCGGGACATTGGCCTTGAAGGTCGCGAACTCGTCGCCAAATGAACTGCCGAGCGTGGGTTCTTCGATAGCGAGGACCCAAACATGGAAGAACAGCCAGAGGATCGCCGCGTAAACGAGCATCCTTTCGTCGCCGAGAATGAGTGCTTCGCCGATGATGATCGCGATGAGGCCGACATATATGGGATTGCGAACCCGCCGATAGAAACCGGTCACCACAAGCCTTATGGGCGGCGCGACCGGGGCGGGCGTTCCAAAACCCTTCCATACGAAGCGAGCGAAAGATTCAATGAGAACAATGAGACCGAGGAAGACGAGCGCTGCGCCCACAACGCGCAACGCATCAAGTCCGAGAAAGGCGGGTTTCAAATGCCAATCCGTGATCGACCAAGGGACGTAAACTGCAAGTGTCCCCGGTGCGATCACGAAAAAGAGCAAGGACCCGAGAGCTGCCCAGAACCGTCTCATGGGATTTCTCCCCAGGAATCTGCGCGCGACACGGCGCGCCGGCCGCTGCTACATTATAGGTGAACATGACCGCGAATCCACACTCTTATGGCGGCGCCGCACTTCTGGCAGGTTGAGTTTCGAGCCAAGGGACCTCCGCTACGTGGCGATGGCAGTCACGGGCCACAAGACAGCGTCAATCTTCCGGCGCTACAACATCACGAGCGAAGCTGACGTGACAGACGCGGGCGCGAAGCTCGACGCGTTCATCGCTGCTCAGCCGACGAAGACCTCGGACGTGATTCCGTTTCGCAAAGCCAGCTGAACGCTTCAACCCGGCAGAACGCATAAATCTGTACGAGAGGATAATCGCCTGCGCGGCGGGCGGCAGGGGTGACCCCTGCACCCAGTGTGAAGCGCAAAGTTGCGCGCGGCGCGCTACTTTGCTCTGAGGGGCTGGCGCACCCAACGACTGCGAAATCGCGCCCGGGCCGGGGTTATGCGGGTTCGGGAATCCGGGGCGTAAGTGCGCACTGAGGCGCGGCACCGACTGGACAAGCCTCTATTCTTTCGATGCGCTCTTCACCGGCGCCGTTTTGCGGGCTTCTTTGCGCGCGCGGGGCGGGCCTTCTCGGCGTCGCGGGATTGCTTGACCAATTTTTCTATTGCCCGGTGGAATGCGCCGATATCGTCTCCCTCCCGGAGTTCGCGTTCGTGTTCCTTGGGCAGTTCCAGCTCGTAGATCCGCTGGCTCTTGTGCGGAGCCACACCCGCTCTTGGGCTATCGTCCAGGCTATCTTGCGTGGACTCCCCGAGCGCAGGGCGAACGGTGCCAATCAAGCGGCCGCGGGCGTCGGTCACGGCGTAAATCTTCATCAGTTACCCTCCCTTGCGTGCGTGGTAAACAGTCTCAATCCACAAATTTGACGCTCTGTGCCGCGACATCCATTGTCAGGGGAGAATCGACCCTTCAAAGTTGAAAAGGGTGTAGTCATCGCCCTCATTAGTCACGGTGAAGGTGTACCAGAACCATGTCGGATTGATTTGATAGAACCTGCGGAAATCGTAGAAACGAAGCGTCCTGAAAATAGCCGGGGCGGTTGGTGCGACATACACAGGACCCTTGTCGCTACCCCAAGCGACGCCGATGTTGGAGATGGTCTGCTTCCCGTTGAGTGTCACCTGACCAAGTTTGAAGGACATGGATAATTCTCCTCTCGGGTTTTCCTACTGAAAGTAGCATACGCGCACGATTACGACCAACCGGTGTTCACCTGGAGTGGAAGAGAAATTGTTTGTTGGCGCGCGCGTGCCCGTCTGGTAAAGCTGTCTTCAGGGTGAGGTTTGCATGACCTCCGAGCGAGTTTTGGAGCAGAGGCGGAATCTGGAATCGCGCGCGAAAAATGCGCGCTGTATAAGGACCCTCACCTTGATCCTCTCCCTAACAGGGAGAGGGGAAGAGAGGATGCTATGAAAATGAAAGTTGTACCGATTGGAATTATCGCGGTGCTGGTTTTTGCGCTTGCGCCTGTGCGTACCTGTTTGGCGATGGGGCCGATTGGGCCGAGTATCGGGCCGATGGGCGGGACTGCGCCGTTCGTTCGCGCCAGTCCTTGGGCCGGCGACGTGCCGGGGGAACCGCAGGGGCAGAACAACCCAGGGGCGGCTCGGCGCGCGCAAATGTCGAAGACCAAATTGCATTTCGATCTGACCCAGTGCTCGCAGATGGAAGCCGGATTGTACAAATGCACCGCCACTGACAAGCCAATCTGTAAGCCTGAGTACAGCGGACAGGCTGAATGCGTCCGACTCGGACCGCATGACAACGTGTACGTCTGGAACCTTTTCGTCAATTAGCATCGGGACCGACTCGATAGCCGACGCATCGCTCCGCGGGCGCATCGCCGCCTGCACGAATCTGAGCGGGCAATTTTCGCCCCACTATTGCGCCGATCGGTATGTAGATAATTCCGATTCGTAGCCCGCCGACGTGTGTATTTTCTCCTGAAGATTGCTGATTTTTTCGCGCTTTTCAGCGACCTCGAAACTGGCATTGTCGATGCATCGTATAATTGATGCGGAGTCTTTCGACTCGCGCACGTCACTTTTTCAGGAGGTTATCAGGAATGAAACTTCGAACAATTTTCACCGCTGCGGCCATGGCGGCACTGTTCGCGGCTGCGCCGGTGGTTGCCCATGCCGAGCATCACGACGGTGACTGGGACGAACATCACGAGTGGCACGATGCGCACTGGTGGCATGACAACCATCCGGGCTGGGTCTACCATCATCATCCGGAATGGGCCCGGGCATATCCGGAGTGGCGCACATACGACGGCGACTATGACGAAGCTCATGTGTGGCACGACCGCGGATGGTGGTACAACAACCATCCCGAGTGGGTCCGTGAACATCATCATGACTGGGCACGATGGCGCGACTAACGAGAGTTAGTCCGTTTTCGTTTTTGCTTTTCGAGTTTTGCGCGAGCGCGGGACCAGGTTGGAGCATCCGGGATAAGTCCCGCGAATGCTCCAGCCTCGCGACTCGCGCAAATTTTCTTTTTCAGCCTTCCCCGGTTGCGCCAAACAATCCTGCAGTGAGATTGTAGCCGGCATGGGAAGCCATCTGGCGACGCCAAAAGCCAGCCGGCCTTACATGCCCGGCTATGGGATCCTCGACGCGAGCGGCGGCCGCGGGCTGTTGCCATGGGATTGGGCCGTCGAGCGATTGACGAAATCGCGAAACTACTGGGTCGCGACGACCTGCCCTGACGGCCGGCCGCATTGCGTGCCGGTGTGGGGCGTCTGGATCGACGCCAGCTTCTACTTCAGCAGCGGCACGAAGTCGCGCAAGGCGCGCAATCTCGCACAGAATCCAAATTGCGTCGTATGCCCTGAGGATGGCATCCAGGCGGTGTCACTCGAGGGCGTAGCTGAGACGATTACCGATGCGGAGGCGATCAGGCGTTTCGTCGAGGCCTACAATCCAAAGTATCAGTGGGACCTGAAGGTCGAGACGGTGCTTGAGATGGGGCCGATCTTCGCGGTGCGTCCGCGCAAGGTGATAGCGGTTGACGCGACGCCCGGCGAATTCCAGGGCAGCGCGACTAGATGGCAGTTTGATTGACCGCGGACCGCGGTCTGCGCCGGTATCGTCACGAGCCGTGAACGTGAGCGGGACCACGCTCGCGCACGCCGTTGGCATGGCGCAGGCTCGACAATGGGCGATGGCGGCGCATCTGGTAACGCCGCGATGGAAGATCGCCTATAGTCAGAATTTGCAGTCGCGCGAGCAAGTTGCGCGACTCGATGCCCAGCGCAGCGCAAAGATTTTCAAAGCTGAAAATATCACCGCGGCGATTGCCGGCCTCGAACCAGTTTCTGACTTCGACGAAGTCGCGGCGACGCTCGCCTTCCTTGCTGCTCACGTTTCGCAGGTAGCATCGAATCGCGTCTTCCAAAACGGCAAGAAGAAGCTTCAGCTCGCCTTCGATAACGTGATTGCGCCTGACCAGGTCGGCGTACTGGCCGGGTAGCACGAGTCCCGCGTCGATTGGTTTTTCGGACGATTGAGTTCCGTCTGACATCAGATGCCCCCAATAGTACAGCGCGACAATAAGGTTCGCGCTTTTGAGGAACCTACCAGACCAGTGTTTCGAAAATATTAACGCGAAACGACGAATAATCCTACAAAGTGAAGTGGCCGATGCTCAGTATGACTTCGAGTAGAATCAGCAAAACGACTACGACTTCGAGCAAGACCAGGCGGCGGTCGCGGGCGACGTCGAGCACCAGCACCAGAGAATCCTGGATGCTCTGCAGTTTGCTGGTCAGCGCGGCATAGCGATCGACGAGATCGAATTCGTCGCGCAGGTCGTCGTAGATGAGATCCATCGCGGGGTCTTCCCACGCGGCGTCGGGCTTGTCGAGCAAATGGAGCACGGCGAGGACTTCGGTGCGCGACGAAATTGCCTCGCCGATGAACCGATGCAGCGGGGTGATCCTGTACGGCACCGTGCCGCGCGTCGCCATCCGATCGACCAACTGCGCGGTCCGCGCGAACAGGCCGTCGACGATGCGCTCGTAGTACTCCATCGCCGCGCTCTGGCCTACTGTCAGCGCGACAATTCCCGCGCGGTCGAGAGTGAGCTTGTCGACCCGCAGCATCCCTTCCGAAATTCCGATCGTCGCCGAAGGATCCTCCGACACCGAGTAATCTTCGCGGATGATGCGAGTAGTGAGTTTCGGCAGAACCTGGGTGAGCCGGTTGAAGATGCGCTCGCGATGATCGGCGGGAACGTCGTGGGTGACGATGGCGCCGAAGGGGAAAAAGTACAGGCCGCCGTCGGACTCGACCGGCACGAACATCTCGAGCGGCGACGTCCTCGCCTCGGGGAACGCGGGCGCAATCTGGCGGAGCGAGAAATTCTCCTCGAAAGCCACCGCGTAGAACTGATGAATCCGGCTCGGCATCGGTACACCTATCTCAGCGATTGCGGATAGCGCGAAAGCTGTCAATAGCGATCGAAATTTGATGTGTGTGGTATATGGATCGAACTCACCAACGGATTCCGGGAGTCGACACAATATGATCGAACAAGCAATCGAGATTCGCACGAACGACGGAACGGCTGACGGGCTTCTCTATCGGGCGGAAGGCGAGCGGCGGCCGGGCGTGATCCATCTGACGGACATCGGCGGCATCCGGCAGTCGCATCGCGACATGGCGCGGCGGCTGGCAGAGAAGGGTTACACCGTGCTGATGCCCAACGTATTTTACCGCACCGCCAAGCCGCCGATTATCGACGTCAAGATTGGGATGGGCGATCCGCGCACGATGCAGCGATTCGCCGAGCTGCGGGCGCCGATGACTCCTGAAGCCGTCGAGCGCGATGCGAAGGCGTATGTGAACTACCTCGCGGGTCACGATGCCGTGAACAAGGGATCCATTGGCGTCGTCGGATACTGCTTTACGGGCGCGATGGCGATGCGCACTGCGGCTGCGATGCCGGACAAAGTTACCGCGATGGCGTCATTCCACGGCGGCGGACTCTACACCGATGAGCCGACCAGCCCGCATCTCGTGCTGCCGCGGATCAAGGCACGACTCTACTTCGGACATGCGACCAAGGATCGCAGCATGCCGCAGGAGACGATCGAAAAGTTCGATCGAGCGCTGGCGGCGTGGGGTGGAAAATATGAAAGCGAAGTATACGACGGGGCGTTTCACGGTTGGACGACAGCGGACGCTCCGGTTTACAACCAGCCGCAAGCGGATCGCGCGTTTGAGAAGTTGACCGAGTTGTTCGCCGGTACGCTGAAGTAGAACTGTGAAAATCGCCGCTACCTTCACCGTCCGTTTGATCGGCGCGATCGCTGTCGCGATCGCAATTGCAGTGCCGGCGAGCGCTGACAGCGAATCGGCGCCCGATCGCGCATTCAGGGCGCAGGTCACGCAGTTTGTCCAGGCTGAGCTGGAGCTCAATCCCGAGCGAGCGACGCACCTGGGCGATCACCGCTTCGACGATCGGGTCGACGATGTGAGCGCCAAGGGCATCGACGAGTCGATACGACTTGCGAAGAAATGGATCGCGGTGTTTGGCGCCGACGATCCGAAAACTCTGTCGCCCGCGAACGAAGCCGATCGCGAATGGCTGATGGCGCATGCGGACGGCGAACTGTTGTGGACGGAGCAGCTTCGCAGCTATCAACGCGATCCTGAAATGTATCTGCCGACGTCGGCGATAAACGCCCTCATCAAGCGCGAGTTCGCGCCAGTCGAAGTCAGGATGCGGTCGGTGACTGCGCGCGAGATCGCGGCGCTCAAGAATCTCGACGCCGCACGCATCAACTTGAAACCTGCACTTACGCCGAAGGTGTACGTCGATATTGCGCTGCAGCAAATGCCGGCGACGATCGGATTTTTCAACAACGATGTTCCGCTCGCACTCGCAAAGGTCGCCGACGGTCCCGACAAGCAGGCGTTTGCCAAGGCCAATGCCAACCTGGTCGCCGCTATCGAGGACTATTCGAAGTGGCTGAAAAGCGATCTGATGCCGAAGGCGGCGGGTGACTACGCGATCGGCGCCGACGCGTATCGGCGAATGCTTAACGACGCCGACATGGTCGATATGCCGCTCGATCAGCTCGAGCAGGTGGGCGTCAAGGAACTGGCGCGACTGCGCGATGAATTTCAGAAAACCGCGGCGCAGATCGACTCGAAGCATTCGCCGGCGGAGGTGATGGAATCGCTCACTCGTGAGCATCCCGACACGAGCCAGGTGTTGCCGACGGTCGCCGCGGGACTCGCGAGTATTCGCGCGTACGTCATTGCGCACCATATCGCGACAATCCCGTCGGACGTGCTGCCGATGGTGCGGGAGACGCCGCCGTACGCGCGTGCGACGACGTTTGCGTCGATGGATTCGCCGGGGCCGTTCGAGAAATCGCCCGAGGCGTTTTACTACGTCACGCTGCCCGATCCGTCGTGGCCCGACGCGAAGAAGGAGCAACTGCTAGCTTTCTATTCCGCGCCAAGCTATTTCAGACACGTCGGTGCACGAAGTCTTCCCGGGGCATTACGTGCAGTTCCTCAACAACCGGCATAACCCGGATATCGTTCGCCTGGTTTACGGGTCCGGCGCCGACATCGAGGGCTGGGGTTTGTACTGCGAGCAGATGATGCTCGATGAGGGTCTGCATGACGGCGATCCGAAGTATCGGCTGGCGCAATTGCAGATGGCGCTGATGCGCGCATGCCGGTATCTGGTCGGCCTCAGGATGCATACGCAAGGGATGACAGTCGATCAAGCGGCAAAGTTTTTCGAGGACAATGCCTACCAGACTCCGCATAACGCGATGGTCGAGGCGCTGCGCGGGACCGGCGATCCCGGGTACCTGCGCTATCAGCTAGGCAAGCTGATGATTCTGAAATTGCGCGAGGACGTTCGCAAACAGCAGGGCGCCGCGTTCGACCTGGGCAAATTTCACGACGCGTTTCTCAAGCAGGGCGCGGTTCCGATCAAGTTGATTCGGCGCGCGATGCTCGGCAACGACGGCCCGCTGCTCTAGCGGACATTGGCTGCACGAGCCAGAGTCAGCACGCCGACGACCAGCAGGACGGCGCTGAAATACAGGCGCGTGTGGCGCTCGGACGGCAACATTTGTGCGAGGCGCGGGCCGAGCTGTCCGCCGACTACGACTCCCGGCACCGCCCAGATTGAGATCGCGACCATCTGCGACCAGTTTTGGCGCAACGCCGAGATTAGCGAGGGGCGCATTCGGCCGACGGTTGCGGCGAGACTGGTGAAGAAAATTATCATCACCAGCGATCCGATCGCCGTCGCGGGCGAACGACTCGAGCGATGACGCAGCACAGATGGCATCGCCATGATTCCGATTCCAATCGAGATGAGTCCGGTGAGCGCACCGCCGAGCAATGCAATTGAGACCGGAACCTGGTCGTGGCGATCACTGTTGGCGCGCATGCCGAGCGTGCGGCCGGCGATCACGATCGCATACAGAATCAGGAAGGCTCCGAAGAGCGCGACGATCAACGTCTGATTGACGACGCCTGAGACCCATCCGCCGACGAGCGCCGCGGGAACCGCGATCAGCAGGTAGCGACGGACGAGGACAATGTCGAAGGTGCCATCGCGGAGGTTGCGGATTACGCCGCTGCCGAATCCGAACAGCATCGTGAACAGTCCAAGCCAAAACGCGATTGGCGCGTCGAGCTTGAGCCACAAAAGATAGACGGGGACCCACAACGTCGAGCCCGACACGCCGGCGGACATCACAAGCGTGGCGATCGCGATACCGACCGGAAGCAGGAACCAGTACTGGAGCAACGCGATGTGCTACGCGGCGTCGTGCATGGGAGCGTCGCAATGTTTGGGGATGTCGGCGACTCCGCAGTCGGGACCCATCCAACAGACCAGCCTGGTTTCGTTGCCGACTTTTTCGGAATGCATCGGGCGATTGCAATGCATCGGCATCGCAGTCTCGGCGCCGCACTTCTCGCATTTCAGTTTCGTTGCCACCGCAGTCTCCCGCTTTTGAGAAATTTCCGCCTTGTGGAGGTGTCGAGGAATTCGGAGGTGTCGCCTGCACCACTTCGACTTCGGGATGCACCGCCGCTAATTTTCGCGGGCCGGTCAGATTCAGCAGTAGCGCGTTGCTGACGACGCTGACGCTCGAAAGCGCCATCGCAAGTCCAGCCAGTGCGGGGTTTAGCATAATTCCAAATGACGGATACAAAACGCCGGCGGCAATCGGAATACCGAGGACGTTGTAGAAAAACGCCCAGAAAAGATTTTGCTTCACCTTGTTCAGCGTCAAGCGGCCGAGCACGAGCGCGCGGACGATGTCGTACAAGTCGTCGCGAGTGAGCACGACGTCGCCGGTCTCCTTGGCAGCGTCGGTGCCGGAACCGATCGCGATGCCGATGTCGGCGGCGGCCAGTGCGGGCGCGTCGTTGATCCCGTCGCCGACCATCGCGGTGAACTGTCCGGCCTCCTGGTAGCGCTTGACGAGCGCGATTTTGTCGGCGGGCATCAGTTGCGCGTGGAACTCGTCGATTCCCAACCGGGCGGCGACGGTCTTTGCGACTTCGCTGTGATCTCCCGAAATCATCACGGTTCGGATACCCATTGCGCGCAGTGCCGCGATCGCTCCACGAGCCTCGGGCTTGACAGGATCGCGAAAGGCAAGCACCGCGGCCACTCTGCCGTCGATCGCGAGAAACAGCGGCGTCGCCGCGGAAGCTGCGATGCGCGCAGCCTCGTCGCGAGCGCGAGAATCGAGACTGGCGCTGATTTCCGTCATCAGGCGATCGTTGCCGAGCGCGATATGTTTGCCATCGTGATCGGCGGTAACGCCCTGCCCCGGTATCTCGCGGGAGTTTTCGGGCGTGCGCGGCGGCGCGAGGTTTCGCGTCTGCGCGCTGGAGGTGACTGCTCGCGACAGCGGATGAATCGATCCGGCGCAGCGATTGCGGCGAAGGACAGCGCGCTGTTTTCGTCGCCGTCGAACGCGACGATCGACTCGAGTTCCGGGCGTGCCGGCAGTCAGGGTGCCAGTCTTGTCGAACAACATGACGCGGATTCTCGTGATCAGTTCGAGCGCCGAGGCGCGCTTGAACAGGATTCCCGCGCGCAATCCGAGTCCGCTGCCGACCATCAGCGCGGTCGGCGTCGCCAATCCCATCGCGCACGGGCACGCGATCACCAGCACCGCCGTCATCGCCGTCAACGCCATCACGAGATTCCCGGCGAACCACATCCACGCAAAGAAAGTGATGACCGCGATAGCGATCACAGCCGGCACGAAGCGCGCGGCGACCGCGTCGGCGACGCGCTGGATGGGGGCTTTGTCGCCCTGCGCGTCGGCAACCATCCTGACGATCTGCGCAAGCGCAGTCTCAGAGCCAACGCGCGTCGCGCGCACGGTAATCGCAGCCGCGGTGTTGAGCGTGCCGCCTGAGACCTCGGCGCCCGCCGCTTTGTCTATCGGCATCGACTCGCCGGTGAGCATCGACTCGTCGATCGCGCTGGCGCCGGTGACGATCACGCCATCCACCGGGATTCTGGAAGCGGGCCTGACAATCACGACGTCGCCGACCGCCAACTCCGACGCCGGCACGACGAACTCCTTGCCGTCGCGCACCACGGTTGCGGTATCAGGCACGAGGGTCAGCAAAGATCGCAACGCGGCCATCGCGCGGCCGCGAGCGCGGGCCTCGAGCAATTTGCCGAAGCGAATAAAAAGGATCAGCTCGAGCGCGGTATCGAAGAATCGTGGACCAGCGAAAAACAAGTCGGGGAAGGTGGTGAGAATCGAATACAGATACGCCGCGCTGATTCCGAGCGCGACCAGGGTGTCCATGTTAGCGGTGCGATTGCGCGCGGCCATCCACGCGCCGCGGTAGAACGTCAGGCCCGCGGTGAACATGAACGCAGTGGCGAGCGCGAGCGTCGCGATGCGCGCATCAACGCTCTCACCGTCCTGCAGATACATGACGAGCGGCGGCGCCAATCGCGCTCGCGATTACCCACTGCAAGTTGCGGCGCGCATCCTGGCGATCGAGCGCTGATTCGCCCGCGCTTACGCTCGCCAGTCTCGGCGATTGCGGTATAGCCGGCGGCGGCGACCTTAGCCTCGATCTCGCCATCTGCCAGCGCGTCGCTGACATGCGCAGTGAGCGTTTCTGCCGCGAAATTTACGTGGGCATCGATGACGCCGGGGATCGGCGTGACGGCGTTCTCGATAGTGTTCGCGCAATTCGCGCAATGCATGCCGCGAATTCGGAACCGTTCGATGTTGTTGTGCGCCGGGGCTTCGAGAATATGTTGCGCGTCCATGGCCGAGCGCGGCCCGGCGCCGGCTATAGCGACGCCTTGATTGGCCGGCCGGAAATCACTTCGTCGATTAGTCCGTACTCGACGGCCTGCGCCGCCGACATGAAGTTGTCGCGGTCGGTATCCTTCTCGATCTTCTTGACGTTCTGGCCGGTATGATGAGCAAGGATCTCGTTCAGGATTTCGCGAAGACGCAACGCCTCGCGCGCGTGAATCTCGATATCGCTCGCCTGTCCTTCGAATCCGCCGGACACCTGGTGGATCAATATCCGCGAATGCGGCAGCGCGTATCGCTTGCCCTTGGCTCCTGCAGCCAACAAGCAGCGATCCCATGCTCGCGGCCTGGCCCGACGCATAGCGTCGAGACCGGAGGCTTCACGAATTGCATCGTGTCGTAAATCGCCAGGCCGGCGGTGACCGAGCCGCCCGGCGAGTTGATGTACATATTGATTTCGCGCTCGGGATCCTCGGACTCAAGGAACAGGAGTTGCGCGGTGACCAGGTTGGCGAGGTCGTCGGTCACGGTGCCGCCCAGGAACACGATTCGGTCCTTGAGCAAGTCGCGAATAGATGTCGTAAGAACGCTCGCCGCGGCCGGTCTGCTCGACTACGTATGGTACAAGTACACTCATGCTACAAAGGTACTATTTGGATGAGTAGCTGGGAAGTGGTTTGCGGGATTCGAAGGCAAGCGTTCTTGACGGCTTTGGCGACGTTGAGCTTGGTTGCGAGCGCTGCAGCGGCGCCGCCGATGGACAAGAACTTCTACCTGCCGGATGCGGCGGCGTCGAAGATCGTTTCCGTCGCGAAAGAAGGCAAGCCGGACGCCGAAGTAATCGTGCTGACCGAGGCGGTCGCGATCAAGGAGACTGGACCGAAGGAGACGGTCGCGAAATTCGGCGAAGTGTACGCATTCTCGCCGACGTTCATCGCGGTTCGCCGCGAAGTGCCGACGATGCTCACGTTCTGGAATCTGCAGCCCGACGACGAGCACGACTTCATGCTCGCCGCGCCGGACTCAACCGTGCTGATGCATCTGAAGCTGATGCCGCTCACGAAGACGTCGTACATTTTCACATTTCACAAGGACGGGATCTTCAACTTCTACTGCGCGGTGCATCAGCCGGAGATGAACGGGCAAATCCTGGTGCTGCCACCGACGTGCGAAGTGATCGCTACGCAGGCTGATCGATGCGGCGGAGCGCTGCGTTCATGCGATCGACAGTGCGTCGCTTGCCGAGCACCGCGATCACTTCATAGATTCCAGGACTGACTGTGCCTCCAGTCAGCGCGACGCGGACCGGCTGCGCGAGCTGTCCGAGTTTGAGGTTGAATCGCGCCAGCACCGACTCGAACACCGCTTGCACCGACGCCTCGGTGAACTCGCCCGCGACCGCGTCGAGTTCAGCCGCCAGCGCGCGTAGTGGCTCCGCGATTTCCGGCTTCAGGAATTTCGCCGCGGCTTTCGCATCGATCTCGATATCGTCGTTGAGATAGAACGACGCGAAATCCACCAGCTCGACCAGCGTCTTGGCGCGCTCGTGCAGCGTCGCCAGCGCCTTTTCGAGCCACGCGTCGTCGCCCGGAATCGTCCATCCACGCTTGGCGATAAACGGTTTGATCTCCGCGACGAGTTGCGGCAGCGGCCGCTCTTTCAGGTAATGAAAATTGAGCCACAGCAATTTCTCGGCGTTGAAAATTCCCGGAGACGTGCCACACGCCTCGAAACCGAAAAAGCTGATCAGCTCGTCCTTCGAGAAAATTTCCTGATCGCCATGCGACCATCCGAGGCGCGCCAGGTAGTTCAGCATCGCCTCCGGGAAATAGCCGGCCTCGCGATACGCGACGACCGAGGTCGCGCCGTGACGCTTGGACAGCTTCGAGCCGTCGGGGCCCATCACCTGCGGCAGATGCGCGAACGCCGGCGGCGTGAAGCCCGAGCGCATACGCCATCTGCATCTGCCGCGGAGTATTCGACACGTGGTCGTCGCCGCGAACGATGTGCGTCACGTGCATGTCGACGTCGTCGAGGATGCTCGCGAAGTTGTAGATCGGCGAGCCGTCCGAACGCACGATGATGAAATCGTCGAGCTCGCTGTTCTGAAAGACGATGCGGCCCTTCACGAGATCGTCGACGACGGTCTCGCCGTCCAGCGGCATCGCGAATCGGATCGTGTAGTTGCGGCCGGCGGATTTATCCGGCAGCGGCAGGTCCGCGGGAACGTCGAGGTCGCGGCATTTGCGATCGTAGACCGGCCTGCGATGCTCGCGCTCGGCCTGCTTGCGCTTGGCGTCGAGTTCTTCCGCCGAGCAGTAGCATGGATACGCTTTGCGCTCGCGCAGGAGTTTCAGCGCCGCCTCGCGATGCCGCTCGATTCGATTGGTCTGAAAGTATGTCTCGTCGGGCGGGCCTTCGTCCCATTCCATCCCGAGCCATTTCAAGTCCGCGAGTTGTTCCTCGAGCGACTCCTTCGTCGATCGCTCAACGATCGGTGTCGTCGATGCGCAGAATAAATGTGCCGTGATTGTGCCGCGCGTAGAGATACGCGAACAGCCCCGAGCGAACGTTGCCGATGTGCAGCGAGCCAGTCGGACTCGGTGCGAAACGTGTGCGAACCGTCACAGTCACTCCCACTCGATCGTCGCCGGCGGCTTCGACGTGATGTCGTAAACGACGCGGTTGACGCCCTTGACCTCGTTGGTGATGCGGCTCGACACGCGCGCGAGAAACGCCGGATCGAGCCGCGCCCAATCGGCCGTCATCCCGTCCATCGACTCGACCGCGCGAATCGCAATCACGCTTTCGTAGCTGCGCCCGTCGCCCATCACGCCGACCGTTTTGAGCGGCAGCAGCACAGCAAACGCCTGCCACAGTTTGAGTCCGAAGCCGGCGGCCGCAGTTTCTTCCATCACGATCGCGTCGGCGCGCCGCAACAGATCGAGCCGATCGCGCGTCACCTCGCCGACGATTCGCACCGCCAGCCCCGGTCCCGGGAACGGCTCGCGATCGACGACCTCTGCCGCGAGACCGAGCTGGCGCCCTGCTTCGCGGACTTCGTCCTTGAACAACTCGCGCAACGGTTCGACCAGCTCAAGCCGCATGCGCTCGGGCAATCCGCCGACATTGTGATGACTCTTGATCACCGCCGACGGGCCCTTGAACGACACCGACTCGATCACGTCGGGGTACAGAGTTCCCTGGCCGAGAAATTTCGCGCCCTTGACGACTTCCTCGGATTCGAAAACGTCGATGAACGTATGCCCGATGATGCGGCGCTTCTGCTCGGGATCAATCACGCCCGCGAGGCGCGTCAGAAAAAGCTCGGACGCATCGGTGACCTTCAGATCGATCCCAAGCTGGCCGGCGAAAGTATTTTCCATCCGCTCGCGCTCGCCGGCGCGCAGCAGGCCCGTGTCGACGAATACGCAATGCAGGCGCGAGCCGATCGCGCGATGGATCAGCGCGGCGGCCACGGAAGAATCGACGCCGCCGGACAATCCCATCAGCACCTTGTCGGTCGGCCCGACCTGCTTGCGAATCTCCGCGAGTTTGGTCTCGACGAAATTCGCCATCGTCCAATCGCCGCGCTCGCCGCAGATTTTCAGCACGAAGTTGCGCAGCACCTGCGTACCGCAAGGCGTGTGCACGACCTCGGGATGAAACTGGATTCCGCGAACGCGCCCGTCGCGCGACTTGAAGGCCGCATACGGCGAGTTGTCGCTATGCGCGATCGCGCACAGCGCCGCCCGGAAGCGCCTCGACGCGATCGCCGTGACTCATCCAGACGCGATGCTCGCGCCCGTCGAGACCTTCGAACAGCGCGTCGTCGCCGTCGATCACCAGCGTCGCCGGACCGTACTCGCGCTGTCGCGAGCCCACGCTGCGCGCGCCCATATGCTGCGCGATCACGTACAGCCCGTAGCAGATTCCGAGCACCGGACAGCCGAGATTCAGCACCTCGTCGGCGATATCCGGCGCGTTCTCGTCGTACAGGCTCGCCGGTCCGCCCGAGAGAATTATGCCGCGCGGCTTGAGCGCGCGAATTTTTTCAGGCGCGAAATTGAACGGATGGATTTCGCAATACACGTTCGCCTCGCGCACGCGCCGCGCGATTAGCTGCGTGTACTGGCTGCCGAAATCTAAAATCAGAATCACTGTATATTGAAATATAGCCGGACGCCGCGCGGCAGTACGAAATGCCGTCGCGCTCGACGATCCACAAGCGCATGCCTTACGCGCGGGCTGGTTTGGTTCGCGGGGCGGGGCGGTTGCGGGGCTTGCCGCGGGTTGGGCGTGGCGGAGCGCCGTGCACCCACGAGCGGCCGGTGCGCTTAAAGTCGAGTCGCAGCGGAGTGCCGACCAGTCCCAGTGATTTGCGAAATCGCGTTTCGATGAACCGAACGTAGTGCGCGGGGATGCCGCGTTCGACGTTGGTGAAGAATCGCAAGCCGCGGCGGCGCGTTGCCGACCTGCGTCACGTACATCAGGTTCAGGCGGCGGCGATCGACTTGCGGCGGATCCATCGCGGCCGTCGCCTCGGCCAGCGTTCGATTCAGCATTGAAGTCTGAAACACCGCGCGCCACGAATCTCCCGCCGCAGTCGCCGCCGGAATGATCCCATCGACGCCATCGCCCGTAAGCGCCGACGTGAAAACCATCGTCGCGTATTCGAGGAACGGGTAGCGCTCGTGCGCGTCGCGGACGAACGTCGCGACCTTGCGCCCCGCTTTCGCCGCGACGTCCCATTTGTTGCACACGATGACCATCGCGCGATCGCTGGTGTCCACCAGCCGCGCCAGACGCGCGTCCTGGTCGGTGATTCCCTCGCTCGCATCGATCACCAGCAGCACAACGTTGGCGCGCCGAATCGTTTCGATCGCGCGGCCCACCGAATGATGCTCGAGCTCGCCCTCGACGCGCGGCGGCCGGCGGATTCCGGCGGTGTCGATCAGCAGCACGTCGCGGCCATGCGAGGTCAGTCGAACATCCACCGGATCGCGGGTGGTGCCGGGAGTGTCGTCGACGATCGCACGCTCGAATCCCGACAGCCGATTCAGGATCGACGACTTACCGACGTTGGGACGGCCGATCAGCGCGAGCCTCAAATCCGGAGCCGCGGCTGCGGCGTCCGTCGCGCTCCGGCAGTCGCGCGACGACTTGATCGAGCAGCTCGTCGACTCCGCGTCCATGAGCCGCCGAGATGAAAAGCAATTCGTCGCCGCCGAGCGAGTAGAACTCAGAGGCCTCGGACTCCTGTCCCGGCCGATCGATCTTGTTGACCGCCATGATCAGCGGGCATCCGGTTTCGCGCACGAGCGCGAGCGCTTCCGAGTCGGCCTCGCTCAGCCCGCCCCTGCCATCGAGCATGAAAACGACGACGTCGGCGACGCCGACTGCGGCAAGTGCCTCGCTGACGATTCGTTCGGTCATCCGCTCATGCCCGCCAAGCTCGAGGCCGCCGCTGTCGACCACGACGAATTCGCGATCGCCGTATTTCGCGCGCGCAAAGTTGAGATCGCGCGTGGTGCCGGGAATCGCGCTGGTGATTGCGCGTCCGCCCTTCGCGATTCGATTGAACAGCGTCGACTTGCCCGCGTTCGCGCGGCCCACCAGCACCACGGCCGGCAGACCTTCGGCGGCAATCCGGCGCGCCTCGGCGCCTGATGCGTTCTGCGCGGATTCGTCACAGTCCGAACTCCGTGAGCTTGCGCGGATCGCGGGTCCAGTCGCGCTCGACTTTGACGACGATTTCCAGAAACACGCGCGAGCCGAGAATTTCCTCGAGCTCGATGCGCGCCGCAGTGCCGATCTCCTTGAGCGTGGCGCCGCCCGCGCCAATCAGCATGCCCTTATGCGACTCGCGATCGACGACGACGGTCGCGCCGATTCGCTTGAGCTTGCGCTCCGCGTCGTCTTCGAATTTCTCGACCTTGACGGCGGTCGAGAATGGAATCTCCTGGCGCATCTTCAGAAAGATCTTCTCGCGAACGATTTCTTCCGCGATCATTCGCTCAGTCTGATCGGTGTATTCATCAGGCGACATCAGCTCCGGACTCTCGGGAAGCATCCGCTTGAGAGTCGCCAGCAACTCCTCGACGTTTTCGCCGGTACGCGCGCTGATCGGGACGATCTCGGCGCCGGGGAATCCCTGATTAATCTCCTCGATCAGCGGCAGCAGTTGCGCGCGCGGGATGCGATCGACTTTGTTGATCGCGACGATAGTCGGACGCCCGAGCGCGCGAATATCGATCAGCACTGCGCGATCTCCGGGATTCAGATGATCGCCTGCTTCCACCATGACCAGTATCACTTCGCCTTCCGCGATCGCGCGGCGCGCGTTCTGCACCATCCGCTGATTGAGTTGCTTCTTCGCTTCGTGAAGTCCCGGCGTGTCGATCAGCAAAATCTGCGCGTCGGCATCGCTGCGGATACCGAGGATTCGGCGGCGCGTGGTTTGCGGACGCGGCGTGACGATTGCGACCTTGTGCCCGACGATCCGATTCACCAGCGTCGATTTGCCGACGTTGGTGCGTCCCGCGACGGCAACGAAGCCTGCGCGATGCTCACCCATTGCGCTCACCGCGTTCCTCTTCGATTCGATCCAGCGCGAGGCGCGCAGCGGCCTGCTCACTCTGCTTCTTGCTGCCGCCTTCGGCCACGCCGAGGTCGCGGCCCGCGATTCGGATTCGAGTGGTGAAGCGCTTGGCGTGATCGGGCCCTTCGGTGCCGACCAGTTCGTACACCGGCTGCGTGCGAAAATGCCGGTAGGCGACTTCCTGCAATTCGGTTTTGTAATCGCGCTCCGCGGATGGGCCTCCGATATCGTTTTCAAACAGATGCTCGACGACTTGCTGCGCGGGCGTGAGTCCGCCGTCGGTGTAGATCGCGCCGATCACGGCCTCGAACACGGCGGCAAGGATCGAGGTCTTCTCGCGTCCGCCGCTTTTTTCTTCGCCTTTGCCGAGCCGCATCATCTCATTCAATTGTATCGCCTGTGCCTTGAGCGCCAGCGTGCGCGCGTTTACGATCGAGGCGCGCTGCTTGGAGAGCGGACCTTCCTTGGCGGTCGGGAACTTCCGCATCAGCAGATCGGCGATCGCGAGATCGAGCACCGCGTCGCCAAGAAACTCGAGCCGCTCGTAATGGACGTCGCTGCCGACCGCCGCGCTCGGATGCGTCAAAGCGGTTTCGAGCAGTTCGCCGCGAGCGAACGCATAGCCGAGCAACTGCTCGAGCTTGGTGCCGGGATTTTCAGGAGGCTCCGCCGCGGGCGTTTCCATCTGCCCACGGCCGAACAATCTCCCCCACCAGTTGGTTGCCTTCAACGGTTGACGCCTCCACCTCGACTTCTCGATTTGTCAGTTCGTCGGGGCCCTGCGTCGATACCCGCAGATAGTTGCGGCTGTAACCGCGCAGATCGCCGTGCTGCCCGCGTTCTTCAAGTAGTACCTTAAGTTTTGTTCCGACGAATCGCCGTGCGAATTCGAGCCGCTTGCGATCGCCCAGTTCGCGCATCAGCGCCGCGCGCCGCTTAATCTCCAGCGGCTTCACTCGCCCGGAAAACCTGGCCGCTGTGGTCCCCGCCCGCACCGAATACGGAAACACGTGAAAGTATGCAAGTGGCATCGACTCGACGAAATTGAAATACGACGCGAAGTGCGCGTCCGTCTCGCCGGGAAATCCGACGATAAGATCGGTGCCAATCGCGGCGTCGGGCCAAGCGCGCAGAACGCGTTCGACGCGGTCGCGAAAATAGTCGCGCTCGTAGCGCCGGCGCATTCGCGCGAGAGTCTCGTCGTCGCCCGATTGCAGTGGCAGATGCAGATGCGGGCAGAATTTTCCGCTGCTCGAAATTATCTCGATGATCCGGTCGCTCAACTCTTCGGGATCGAGCGAACTTATTCGCACGCGTATCCAGCGGGCATCGCTCGGCGATCATCTCGAGCAAATGGGCCAGCTCAACCGGTGGCGTGAGATCCTTGCCGTAGCCGCCGAGATGCACCCCGGTGAGAACGACTTCCTTGAAGCCGCGCGCATGAAGATCGTCCAGCGCCGCCATCACGCGGCGCGGATCGACGCTGCGCGAAGTGCCGCGCGAAAACGGGACGATACAGAAAGTGCAGAACTGATCGCATCCTTCCTGCAATTTCAGGAACGCGCGAGTATGGCCGTCGAGCGTGACCGCGGCCATCTCGATCGGCGCCTTCTCTTTGCGCAGATTCGTGACCATCACACGCTCACCGGCTCCTGAAGCCACTGCGCGCTCGAGGTCGTCGAGGCGGCCCAGCCCGATCACAGCATCGACCTCCGACGCTTTCGCCAGCACGTCCGGACTCGCCTGCGCCAGGCATCCGGTCATGACGATGCGCGCATTCGGATTCAGCCGACGCGCGCGCCGCGCGAACCGCAAGCTCTCGGTGTCAGCGCGATCGGTAATTGTGCAGGTGTTGACGATGTAGACGTCGGCCTTTTCAGTGAATTCGGCGCGAAGCATGCCGCAGTCCGCGCAGGCGCGACTCGATAATCGCCGAATCGTACTGATTGACCTTGCATCCGAGCGTTGCGATTGCGAAGCGAGTTGTCACGTCAGTGCTCTAATGCCCGTTCGATAAATCCACCGCCGAGCACTTCATCGCCGCGATAGAAAACGCACGCCTGTCCCGGCGTCACTGCGGGACCGCTCGATGCGAAGCGAATCTCGGCGCGGTGATCTGAATCAACGCGCATCGTCGCAGGTATCGCGCGATGCCGATAGCGAATCTTCACCTCGACGCTCACCTCACCGCTCGACGCAATTGAATCATCGACCAGGCTCACTCGATTCGCGATCAAGTCCTGACGAATCGAGTTCAGCTCGCGCGGTCCAGCGACGACTTCGCCCGACTCGGCGCGAATCGCGCGAACGTACAGGCGCTCGCCGCTGGCGACACCGAGGCCGCGGCGTTGTCCGACCGTAAATCGATGCACGCCGGTGTGATCGGCCAGCCGCTTTCCGTCGCTATCGACAATCGAACCGGGACGCAGTTGCGCTGGATCGCTGCGCCGCTCGACAAAGCTTGCGTAGTCGCCATCTGGAACGAAGCAAATCTCCTGGCTCTCGGGCTTGTCGGCGGTCGCGAGTCCCAACGCTCGTGCGCGCGCACGAACCTCGGTCTTGGTCATCGCGCCGAGCGGAAAAATCGTTCGCGACAGTTCGTCCTGCCCGAGCGTGAAAAGAAAGTACGACTGATCCTTGGTGTCGTCGACGGCGCGCAGCAGATGAAACCTGCCGTCACCCCGCTGCTCGATTCGAGCGTAGTGCCCGGTCGCCACGTAGTCGGCATTCAACGCGCGCGCGCGGCTCCACAGGCGATCGAACTTGATCTCGCGATTGCACATCACGCACGGATTCGGCGTGCGCCCGCCGAGATATTCGGAGACGAAGTTGTCGACCACCCGCGCGGCGAAGTCGGCGCGCAAATCGATCACGTAAAATGGGAAATCCATGCGCTCGGCGACCCGGCGCGCATCTTCGAAGTCGTCATGCGAGCAGCAGGTGCCGCGACGTTTCGCGACTGGTGCGGTTGGTTCGGGCGCAAGACGCATCGCGACGCCGACGACGTCGTAATTTTGCTCGCGCAGAAGAGCCGCCGCGACAGAGCTGTCGACGCCACCGGACATCGCAACCAGCACTCGCGGCTTCATCGCGCGCTCACCTCAGACAGCGGCTCGGCGTCGGCGACGCGGCGCCACACTGCCGGGATGATCGCGGCGACCGCGTCGATTTCCGCGGCGGTGTTGCTCCAGCCGAGGCTGATGCGGAGCGAGCTGCGCGCTTCGTCGACGCTACGTCGCATCGCGCGCAACACATGCGACGGCTCGACGGCACCTGCCGCGCACGCTGAGCCCATCGAAACTTCGACGCCTTCGAGATCGAGCGCAATCAGCATGCTCTCGCCGAGCACGCCAGGAAACGTGAGGTTGAGTGTGTTCGGCAACCTGCCGACAATCGGGCCGTTCAGGCGAAGGCCGGGAATCGCCTCGCGCAGCCGCGTCAACAGCGACGACGCGAGCGAACCGATTCGATCGGACTCGATCTGAATCGCATTCAGTGCAGCCTCAGCAGCCGCGCCGAACGCGACTGCGCCAAGGAGATTCGGCGTGCCCGCGCGCATGCCGCTCTCGTGCGGCCCGCCGAAAATGGTAGGGGCAAACGTGTTGCGACCTCCCCCAACCCCTCCCCTTCGCGAGGATCGGAGTACAGCGCGCCAATCCCCGCCGGTGCGCCGAGCTTGTGGCCACTGAGCGTCATTAGATCGCATCCGAGCGGGTCACATCGACCGGAATCCGGCCGACCGCTTGCGCCGCATCGACATGAAACATCGCGCCAGTCTCTTTGCACGCAGATGCGAGCGGCGCGAGATCCTGAATCGTCCCGACTTCGGAATTCGCAAGTCCGAGCGTGACGATCGCGGTCTCGTTGTCGAGTGCGTCGCGAACCCGCGCAGGATCGATTCGTCCGTCGGAGTCGGGAGCGATTCGCACGACATCAAAGCCGCGGCGCTCGAGTTCAGCGAGCGGAGCGAGAATCGATGAATGCTCGATCTCGGATGAAATAATCTTGCGCCGCCGCGACGCCGCCGTGACCGCGCCGAAGATTGCGAGGTTGTTCGACTCGGTGCCGCCGCTGGTAAACACGATCTGCCGCGGCTCCGCGCCGACAATAGCCGCGACCTGCGCGCGCGCTGCTTCGAGCATCCGGCGCGAACGCTGACCCGCGCGATGCACCGACGAGGGGTTGCCAACCGCATCGCGTAGCAGGCGCGAAATCGCGGCGGCGGCCTCGGGACGCAAAGGAGCGCCCGCGTTATGATCAAGATAAATCGGCATGGACGGTTTGTTCGCCACTAGTGCGGCGATTAGCTTATCTTACACCAGCAGGCGGAAAAAGTGACGCAGACAGCATCGAGCGCCGACGTAATCGTGATTGGCGCGGGCGTGGTGGGATGTTCGATCGCATTCCATCTTGCGCGCGCCGGCGCTCGCGTGCGCGTGTTCGACAAGGGCGGAATTTGCGCCGGGATGTCGGCGCGGTCGGGCGCGCTGGTCCGGATGCATTATACGTTCGCGCCGGAAGCGGAGCTGGCCTGGAAGAGTTATCAGTACTTCCGCAATTGGAGCGACATCGTCGGCGACAGATGCGGTTTCGTCGAGACTGGTTTCGCGGTGGTGGTTGACGAGCGCAATGCGTCGCGATTGCGAGCGAATGTCGCGATGCTCCAACGGGTCGGTATCGATACCGAAGTTGTGACCGCGGCTGAGCTGCAGAAGCTCGAGCCTCACGCTTTCGTCGATGACGTCGCGCTCGCAGCGATCGAGCCGCATAGCGGATACGCCGATCCCGTCGCGACGACAGAGTCGCTGGCGGCTGCGGCGAAGGTCAACGGCGCGGAGTTCTCGACGAATACCGCCATCGCGAAACTCGTGCATCGCGGCGGACGTGCGACGGGCGTTGCGGATTCCTCGGGTCACATCCACGAGGCCGACGCGGTGTGCGTCGTCGCTGGGCCGTGGACCGATGCGCTGCTCGCGCCGCTCGGCGTGAAAATCGGCATCAAGAGCGAGCGCGCGCAGATCGCATTCTTCAAACGAGCGCCTGAGCTCAAGCACTACATCTACATAGATACGATCGCGGGCAGCTACTTTCGGCCGCATGGCGACGATCTGACGCTGGCCGGCCTGGGCAGTTGGAAAACCGAGGCGGAGGCGAATCCCGACGATTTTCGCGAGACCAACGATGACGACTTTGTCGCGGCGGTGCGCAAGCGTCTCGCGAAGAGGATTCCCGCGATGGCCGATGCGCCCTACTCTCGCGGTCACGCCGGAATTTACGACGTCAGCCCCGACGCTCGCGCGGTGATGGGACACGTGCCGATTGTCGAGCGCCTGTTCGTCGCGGCGGGATTCAGCGGAACGGGATTCAAGACTGCACCGGCGGTTGGCGCGTCGATGGCCGAACTGATTCTGACCGGCGTCAGCACGACGGTTGATCTGACACCGTTCGGCTTCGAGCGAATCCTAAGCGGCCGGATGATCGAGAGTCCGAATGAATACGAGATGGGCGCGGGCTTCGGACACAAGCTCTGACCATCAGGGAAAAAAAGAGACGACACAAAATCGCACCGTTGTTACTATTGCTACGGTCAACTCCTCATCTTCAATTTTCAAGGAGAAAATAAAATGTCGAATCATTTTACCGGCCTCAGTCTCGGCCCTCCGCTCGGCGACCAACGGCTCGACCTGTGCGACCTCTACGCGTTTCAGTCGCCGACCGACGCGTCGAGGACTGTCGATCATCCTCAATGCAAATCCGAATGCCGACGCGCTGCATCCCGACGCCATCTATCGCCTCAACATCGACAACGACGGTGATCTGCTGACGGACATCGCGATCAGCTACGTGTTTTCGAAGCCGCAAAACGGCAAGCAGACCTTCAGCGTGTTTATCGCAAAGGGCGCGGAGTCCCGCTCTGAGGAAGCGGTCGGGCAAGAAGATCGTCGTCGATGCGGAGGTATCGTTCGGTCCCAAGCCGAACATCGTCAAGGCGGGCGATTACACGTTCTTCGCCGGCAGTCGCAGCGACGCTTTCTTTTTCGACTTCGACGGAATCAAGGCGCTGTTCGATATCAGAGGAAAACGGAATTTCACCGAGCCTCACCTCGCGACCTTGGGCGGCAAGTCGCCGTGGACCGGCGTCGATTCGAATACCGAAGCCAACGTGTTCTCGACGGTGATCGAACTGCCGACGAGCGAGCTGGCGCCGAAGCCCGTGGTGCATATCTGGGGACGATGCAGCGTGCGGCAGGACGGCAAGCTGCTCCACGTCGATCGCGCGGGGCATCCGTCAGTCAGCAGCTTCTTCAACACCGACGACACCAAGTTGGAATACAACGCGAGCGAGCCGGTGAACGATCGCAAGCGCTGGCTCGATCAGTTCGTGCATCTGTTGGGGCATACGGGAAACTACACGCGCGAAGAAGCGATTGCCGCGATAGACAAGGAGGGCACGCTGCCCGACGTGATGACTTTCAATCCGTCGAAGCCGGCGAAGTATCCCAACGGCCGCGTCTTCACCGACGACGTGATCGATTACCGGCTCGCGTTCCTGACGAAAAATGAATGTCCGCCCAGCGGCTTGAAACCGCACAGCGACACGCTCAAGGAGTTCCCGTACATCGGTACGCCGCATCAGAAGAAGAGCTAGCGGCGCGCGAAATCGTGCCGACGAGGGCTGGCGGTATCGCTAGCCCTTGTTGGCGATGCGGTCGGGGGTCGGCGGATGATGCTCGCTGACTTTGTCTTCGAGGCAGTCCTGGCGCTCTTCGATCTCTTCCATGCGCACGCCCATCCGGTTGAGTTTTTCGATCAGATTGCCCATCGCGCGCGCGACCGGGTCGGGCAGCTTGGCGTGATCGAGTTCCATCACGTCATGGCGAGCGTTGTCGCCCTCGATCACCTTGCCGGGAATTCCAACGACGGTTGACCACGGCGGCGACGACGACACGACCACCGCGCCCGCGCCGATACGACTGCCCTCGCCGATTCGCACCGGCCCGATCACCGACGCGCCCGCACTGACCATCACGTGATCCTCGAGCGTCGGATGCCGCTTTTCTTTCTTGGTGCTGGTGCCGCCGAGCGTGACGCCCTGGTAAAGGAGGACGTCGTCGCCGATTTCAGTGGTCTCGCCCATCACGATGCCCATCCCATGATCGATGAACAGGCGGCGGCCGATCTTCGCGCCGGGATGAATCTCGATACCGGTGATGAACCGCGCAAACTCGCTGACGATGCGGCCGGCAGCTTGCAGTTATGCTCCCAGAGCCAATGTGCGACGCGGTAGGCCCAGATGGCGTGCAGGCCGGGATACAGGAGCACGACTTCGATCGTGGTGCGCGCGGCGGGGTCGCGGTCGAAGATCGACTGGATGTCTTCCTTCATTCGGCTCAGAACACCCATGGCACGTACCTCGTTTTGCGGCGCCGCGTCAGGCCTTCGGAATGCGCGGCGTGACTGTTCTCAGCGGATTTGGCTGACCGCGGACGCGATCCGTTTTGTTTTCCAGCGTGGCCATTTTCGCGCGCGGCTTCACATTATCCTTGTGCAGCTTGTATTCGACCGAGTCAACCAGTGCCTGCCAGCTCGCCTCGACCACGTTGCTCGACAGTCCCACGGTGCCCCATCGGCGCTTGCCGTCGGTCGATTCGATCAGCACGCGGACGCGCGCTTCGGTGCCGGCGCCGTTGTCGAGCACACGGACTTTGTAATCGACGAGCTGCATCGCTTCGAGATTCGGGATAGTACGGCACCAACGCGCTGACGCAGCGCCGAATCGAGCGCATTGACCGGGCCGTTGCCGATGGCGGAGTTGCGCGTGCGCACGCCGTCGGGACCTTCGAGCACGACCACCGCTTCGCTGAACGGCGCGCGCTCCTCATGCCATTTGTCGTCGAACACGCGGAAGCTGACGAAGTTGAAATGTTCTCTCACGAGGCCGAGCGTACGCAGCATCAGCAGCTCGAACGAAGCGTCGGCGCCGTCGAAGGTGTAGCCGGCGCCTTCGAGCCGCTTGAGCTCGTCGAGCAGCGCGCCGATCTTGTCGTCGCTGGCGGTATCGATCTCGAGGCCGAACTCCTTGGCCTTGTACACGATGTTGGCGCGGCCCGACAGCTCTGAGAGCAGCACGCGGCGATCGTTGCCGAGCAGCGCGGGATCGATGTGCTCGTAGGTCGCGGTGTTGCGCTGGATTCCTGACACGTGCAGGCCGCCCTTGTGCGCGAACGCGCTGCGGCCGACGTACGGCTGGCGCGCGAACGGCGTGATGTTGGCGAGCTCGTAGACCAGCGTCGAGACCTCGCGCATCGTCTTGAGCTTCGCGGGCGGCACGCAATGGTATCCGAGCTTGAGCTGCAAGTTCGCGACGATCGAAACCAGGTTCGCGTTGCCGCATCGCTCGCCGAAGCCGTTGATAGTGCCCTGCACCTGCGTCGCGCCTGCCTGCACGCCGGCCAGAGTGTTGGCGACCGCAACTTCCGAATCGTTGTGGCAGTGGATTCCGAGCGGGCAATTCACCGCCGCGCGCGCGGCCGTCACCGCGGCTTCGATTTCATGCGGCAGGCGTCCGCCGTTGGTGTCGCACAGCGCGATCAGCGTGACGCCGGCGTCGTCGACGGCCTTGAGGCATGCGAGCGCGTACTCGGGATTGTGAAAATAGCCGTCGAAGAAATGCTCGGCGTCGAAGATCGCCTCGTCGAAGTTCTTTTTCAGGAACGCGATCGTGTCGTTGAGAATTTCGAGATTTTCGTTGAGCGGGATTCTGCAGCGCCTCGCGCACGTGCATGTCCCAGGTCTTGCCGACCACGGTCGCGACTTGAGTCCCGGTGCGCAGCAGCAATTGCAGATTGCGATCGGCCGACGCGCGCACTCCGGAACGGCGGGTCGAACCGAACGCCGCGATCTTCGCGTGGCGAATCTTGATCTTCTTGATCTCTTTGAAAAACGCCGCGTCGCGATCGTTCGACCCCGGCCATCCGCCTTCGATGTAATCGAAACCGAGATCGTCCAGCCGCTCGGCAATCGTGACCTTGTCCTCGACCGTCAGCGAAACGTCCTCGGACTGACACCCGTCGCGCAACGTGGTGTCGTAAACCTGGATATGTTTTGCATCCGCCATCGGACTCAAACTGACTCCCGCGGCGTGGCGTTCGAGTTGCCGTCGCCGTTGATAAACGCGTCGTGCAGCGCACGCATCGCGAGCTCGCCGTATTTCGATTGGACCACGACCGACACCTTAATCTCGGAGGTCGAAATCATCTCGATATTGATTCGCTCGGTCGCGAGCACTTCGAACATCGTGGACGCGACGCCCGAATGCGTGCGCATTCCTACGCCGACCACCGACACTTTCGCGACCTGGTCGTTGTGCCGCACGCCCGCGGCGCCGATCTCTTTGGCGGTTCGCTCGACGATTTCGAGCGCGCGTTTCAAATCTTCGCGGCCGATCGTAAACGTCATATCGGTGCGGCCGTCGGCGCTGGCGTTCTGGATAATCATATCGACGACGATTCCAGCTTCCGCGATTGGGCTGAAAATTTTCGCCGCGAGGCCGGGCCGATCCTCGACGCCGGCAATTGTTATTTTGCTTTGATTCTGGTCGAGCGTTACGCCCGAGACGAGCACGTCCTCCATCGACTGATCCTCTTTTCCGACCCACGTCCCCTCTGCTTCACCGAAGCTGGAGCGGACGACGAGCGGCACGTTGTAACGGCGGGCGAGTTCCACGGAACGGGTTTGCAGGACCTTTGCGCCGAGTCCCGCCATCTCGAGCATTTCGTCGTACGAGATGCGCCCGAGTTTCTTTGCGTTGGGGCATACGTTGGGATCGGCGGTATAGACGCCATCCACGTCGGTGTAGATTTCGCAGGCGTCGGCTTTCAGAGCCGCGGCAAGCGCGACCGCAGTCAGGTCCGACGCGCCGCGGCCAAGCGTCGTGATATCGCCGTTGGGATTGACGCCCTGGTATCCCGCCACGACAACGATCTTGCCGTCGTCAAGCGAGCGCATCACGCGATCGCATTGCACGGATTTGATTCGCGCGCGGCCATGATTCGAGTCGGTCGTCAGGTTCATCTGAAATGCGAGAAAGGAAACCGTCGGATGCCCCATCGACTGGAGACGAATCGCGAGCAGCGCGGCCGAGACCTGCTCGCCCGGTCGCGACCAGCACGTCAGTCTCGCGCGCGCTGGGCGCTTCGCTCAATTCGGAGGCAAGCTTGAACAGGCGATTGGTTTCACCGGCCATCGCGGACACGACCACGACGATCCGATTGCCAGCGTCGCGCGTCCGCACCACGCGATCGGCGACGGCCTTGATTCGTTCGATCGTGCCGACCGAAGTACCGCCGTATTTTTGAACGACCAATCCCATCAAAATACCTAATCCCCCTGAAAAATGGGGTAATCGAGTATTATGATCGGAATATAGCCCTCAAACCAGTCCCTATTAGGGACCGGTACTGGGCGTCATTTCAGCTTCTCAGACTGCGAGTGGCGTCTTTTGCAATGCGTGTGGCTTATTTTCCCTTGAGGCGCGGATCGTCAGTGGAGACGCACTGCGCCTTCTTGTATAAATTCACCCAGACCTGTCTGTTCTTCGAGTTAGTCCGCCGAGTGTCCCTATCCAGTACGTGCTCGCATTCGTCCTTGTTGCGATAGATCGTCGGCCGCTTCAACCATTGGGTGAGTGGTGCGTCCACGTTGCCCGTCGGATAGTCGCGACCTGTTGGCGGAACCATCAGATACCAGCCCACAAGCGCGAGCGCGGCTGCGTGGCGTGGCTTCATGCGCCCCGATTTACCATAACGCCGAAGCATCGAACAGCAGTTCTCGCGAACGCGAGAACGACGCCAGTACCTTCGGCGCTGCGCGGCCTACGCACGGTCAATCGTACAGCGCCTTAACGCGATCCTCGCATTGTTGGTGCAGAGAGTCGCATTCATGGCTCTGCTCGTCACAGTTGTGATGGGCGGCGTCGCAGGCTTGGTGCTGTCGCTCGCAAACCTGGTGCGGCACGCCGCCGTCTTTGCTGGCGTCCTCGCAATCCTGATGGTCGGCTTCGCAGCGGTCGTGCTGAGATTCGCAGCGATTGTGCCAGTCGTTCTGGCATTCCTTGTGTTCGACTTCGCATTCCCGATGCGCCCGGTCGCGGAGATGTTGCGTGTAGTGATCCGGCGGACCTTGTGCGCCCGCTTTCGCCGCCGGCAACATGCCGAAAACCAGTACCGTTGCGATGATTGCGATCTCAGCCTTTCTCATGCGGACCTCCACTCTGCCTCAGCGCGGCGTTTGCGTATGCTAGCGTAACTTTTGCCTTGGGCGGCGGTTGTATAGATATCACGCATGAAAGTCCTGCTACGTACAAGCGGAGATAACGCGATGCCTTTCATCGACACTAATGAGTTGAAGACAATCGAGCGGCTTCCCGGATGGAAGGGCAAATACTTCGATTCGGAAAGCATGACCTTCGGGCATTACGTCTTTGAGGCGGGGTCGTCGATCCATGAACATCAGCATCCGAATGAGGAAGTTTGGAACGTCATCGAGGGGCAGCTCGAAGTAACTATTGGCGGGAAGACTCAAGTCGCGGGGCCTGGATGCGTCGCGATTGTGCCGCCGGACACGAAGCATTTTGTGAGAGCGATCACTGATGGGCGGGCGATTGTCGTGGACTATCCGCTGCGTCGCGAGATGAGCGCAGGCAAAGGGTAATACGCGAGCATCGCGGTTAATGCGCGCAACCTAACCCCTAACCCCTTCCCGAGCGGGAAGGGGAACCGGAGTTTCAGGAACTGCCACTCAGTCATTCTTCTCACGCGAAGCTGCGCTTCAACTTCGAGATGATTTGCGCGTGGCGCGAGTCGCCGGCGCTGAATTCGATTCGGCGCAGGTTGGCGCCGGCGTAGCTGATTCTCACTGACAGGAATTCCATCTCGGTGCTGCCGCGCAGGCGCTCGAACCATTCGACTGCTGCGACGCCTTCGGAGAACAGGTATTCGCGAAGTCCCATGTCGTCGAGCGTCGCCTCTTCGAGACGGTACAAGTCGATGTGATAGAGCGGGAAGCGACCGTGATGCTCCTGGATCATCGTAAAGGTCGGGCTCAGGATGTCTTCCTCGCGGAGACTCAGTCCACTCGCGAGGCCCTTGATAAAGACGGTCTTGCCCGCGCCGAGATCGCCAATCAGGCCGAGCAGTTCCCCGCCTTCGAGAATCGACGCGAGCCGCCGTCCCCACGATTTGGTCTCGTGCGGCGAGCGGCTCTCGATCACCATTGTGATCGTCGTAGCGTCGGAGTCTGTTGCGGCATTAGCCATTGCGATTAGTCACTTACTATTCTAACTCAACTACCTGATTAGTGCTTCCAGCGCCATCGGCAACTCGTCAATCAAATCGCCGGCGATGTAGCCGACGCGGCCCATCCGCGCCGCGACGCGATCTGCCGCATAGCCGTGCAGAAAAACACCGAGCGCGAGCGCGTCGAGCGGGCGCATATGCTGTCCGAGCATCGCGCCGACGATTCCCGAGAGCGCATCACCCATCCCCGGCGTGGCCATCCCGGGATTCCCGGTCGAGTTGACATAGATGTCGCCGTCAGGAGACGCGATAACCGAGCGCGCTCCTTTTATCAAAACGCACGCGCCGGTGCGCTCAGCCAAAGTACGCGCCGCAGTCACTCGGTCGTCGTTGATAGCCGTGGTCGTCACGCCAAGCAGTCGCGACGCTTCTCCCGGATGCGGTGTAAGCACGACCGCACCGCGTGCACGCTTCAAAGACTTCGCAACCGATCGCGGCAACTGCGTTAAGTCCGTCCGCGTCGATCAGCATCGGGCGGTTGCGATCGCACGCATCCGAGATCAGCCATTCGATAAGACGCTTCGTATCATCTGTAACGCCGATTCCCGGTCCCACGATCAGCGCGTTCTTGCCGTCGAGGATCATCTTCAATGCGTCGGGCGCGTGCGCGCCGTCAAAATGGCCGTCGCGATCGGCGATCGGCTCGGTCATCAGCTCGGCCTGCCCCGCTGCGACGATCGGCTGGATCGATTCGGGCATCGCCGCGGTAACCAGGCCCGCGCCGGTTCTCAGCGCCGCGCGCGACGCGAGCAGCACAGCGCCGGACTTGCCACGTCCGCCGGCGATCACCAGCGGATGCCCGTACATTCCCTTGTGCGAACTCTCAGGACGCGCGCGAATCAAATGCTGCAAGTCCGCTCGTTCGAGGAATCGTCCGCGCGGCGCAATCTCGTCAATCGCGCGCGGTGCGAAGCCGATATCGACGATTCGCAACTCGCCGCATTGACCGGCGCCCGGATATGAAACGTGACCGAACTTCGCGAAACCGAATGTCACCGTGAGCGAGGCCTGGATCGCCGCGCCCATGACCGCGCCAGTGTCGGAGTTCACACCCGACGCGATATCGACGGCGACCGTCGGCACCGCAAACGAATTGACAATCTCGATCGCGCGGCGCGGCGCGTCTTTCACCGCGGCATTGAGTCCCGTGCCGAAGATCGCGTCGATCACGGCACTCGGCTTGTTGCCGAGCGCGGTTTCGAGAGCCGCCTCACCGACTGCCTCGATCACCTTGCCGCCCGACTTGCGAAATTCCGCATGCGCGCGCGCCGCATCGCCCTTCAAGTCAGCGCCGCGGCCGAGAGAACGGCTCGCACCGCGAAGCCGTCCTGAATAAGCCGTCGCCCCGCGACGAATCCGTCACCGCCATTGTTGCCCTTGCCCGCGACGACGAGCACGTCGGTGACCGCGTCGGGAAACCGCTCGACCAGAGCGTCGGCAACCGCCTCGCCCGCGCGCGTCATCAGCGAGTACGACGGAATCCCGTACTTGTCCTGGCTGATGCGATCGAGTTCGCGGCTTTGGGTGGCGTCGAGGAGGATCATGATGATCGACTCTGGTAGTTACGAAGTTATTTGAGTGGCGAGCGCCGTATACGAACGCTCTGATGTGTCACCACTACAATCGCGCCCGCAAGGTCATCGAGTTTGAGCCTATCAAGCGCAATGGCGGCAAGTTCAAGATACGCGCGGCGGCTCTCTTCCTGTGCGCGCAGCAGGATCACGCCAGCATGACTCCCTGCCGGATGGAGCCGCAAGTTGGCGAATCCCTTGTCTGCCGTGATCAGCCATCGTCCCTCCTTCTGAACGCGCGGCCAGAGCTCATCATCTGACGCGCCCTGCCACCCCTGCCCCACGACAGTCGCCGCGTCGTAACCGCGAGCAGCCGCGAGGTCGGCAACCTGCCGAGGGAGGTCCTCATCGATCTTAACGCGCGCAATCACCGGCCATTGGTGCGTTGGAGGGGAACAAAGTCCGTGTTGTTCACAGCTTCGGCGGCGAATTTCAGAGCAGCCTTGATGTCGTCGCTGGTCAGCTGCGGCCATGCGTCGATGATCTGCTTTGGCGTGTCGCCGTCGGCGATGCTCGCCACGATCACGCTCACCGGCACGCGCGTGCCCTTGATGCACGGCTCGCCGTGATGGACCGCCGGCTCGATGATGATTCTCTCCCTCCAGTTCGCTTTCATTTCAGACCGCGACCTTACTGTAACACCAAGCGCACTACCGGTGAATGCGCGGTGGCGCTCTGGTAGCCTCTGGAGTCGCGATGATTCGGCTTAGCGTTAACGTCAATAAAATTGCGACGCTTCGGAATGCGCGCGGCGGAGATATTCCCAACGTCGTCGAGGCGGCGCGCACCTGTATCGCCGCGGGATGCCACGGGATAACGGTGCATCCGCGGCCCGACGCGCGGCACATCACGTTTCAGGACGTGTTCGATCTCGCCGCGATGATGACGGTCGAGTTCAATATCGAAGGCTATCCTGGGGCGGAGTTTATCGACCTCGTGATGCGCGTGCGGCCGACGCAGGTGACGCTCGTGCCCGATCCGCCGGGGGTGCTGACCTC
Organism: uncultured delta proteobacterium; assembly: GCA_963814715.1. Lineage (GTDB taxonomy): Bacteria > Desulfobacterota > Binatia > Binatales > Binataceae > Binatus. Next base: position 283,944 of record CAWFDW010000002.1, on the reverse strand, counting down.
GAGCGCGGGATGGAATCTGACGTCTGGCGAGGCGGATTGGCTGAGCGACTTGCTCGGGAAGTTTCGCGACGCGGGCATTCGGACCAGTCTTTTTCTCGATGCTGACGCAAAGCAGATCAGAGTCCGCGCGAAAGCTCGGCACCGATCGAATCGAGCTGTACACCGGTCCGTATGCGCACGCATTCGGCACGCCTGCCGGAAAGGAAGTTCTCGCATCGCATCGCGAAGCAGCAGGTCTCGCGCGAAAACTCGGACTCGGCGTGAATGCCGGGCACGATCTCGATCTCAAGAACATTCCCACCTACGCAAAAGCGGTCAAAGGTTTGCAGGAAGTGTCGATCGGGCACGCGCTGATCAGTCGACGCGCTCTACATGGGCCTGACGCGGACGGTGAAGGCGTATCTGAAAGCGCTTGGGTTCGAAGCCGCAGAGTGTGAAACGAAAATAGCGGTTACAGTGCGCCGGCGTATTTTTGGATGGCGGCGCCGATTTCCTGGGCCAGGGTTTTGATTTGCACGCCGTCTTCGCCTTCGACCATTACGCGCGCGAGCATCTCGGTGCCGGAATAGCGGACCAGCAGGCGGCCGGTGCCGGCGAGGCGCTTTTCGGCGTCGGTGATTATTCGTTGAACGTCGGGCATGTCGGTCAGCGGCATGCGATTTTTCACGCGCACGTTTTCCAACACCTGCGGCACACGGCGCATCGCGCGCAGCTCGCCGAGTGTCCGCCCGCTGTCGACCAGGTGCGCGAGCACGAGCAGCGCGCTGATCAGACCGTCGCCGGTGGTCGAATGATCCATGAAGATCACGTGGCCCGATTGCTCACCGCCAAGGTTGTACGAGTTCAGGCGCATCTCGCGCGCGACCGCGGGGTCGCCGACCTCGGTGCGAATCAGACGCACGCCGGCGTCGCGCAGCGCCAGTTCGAGTCCGAAGTTGCTCATCACGGTTGCGACCACCGCATTGCCGTGTAGCCTGCCTTCGGAGGCAAACTTGCGCCCGAGCAGCGCCATCACGTCGTCGCCGTCCCAGACTTCGCCGCGCTCGTCGATGAGCATCACGCGATCGCCGTCGCCGTCGAGTGCGATACCGACGTTGCAGTGCTCGCGCAGAACGGTTTCGACGAATCGCGTCCAGATGCATCGCGCCGCAATTCAGGTTGATATTCTTTCCGTCAGGATCGACGCCGATCGAAACTACGTCGGCGCCCAGTTCCTCGAGCGCCTCGGGACCGACCTTGTATGCGGCACCGTTGGCGCAATCGATCGCGACCTTCAGGCCGTCGAATATTACCGAGCGCGGCAGGCATGACTTCAGAAATACCAGGTAGCGGCCGAGCGCGTCGTCGATTCGCGCAGCCTTGCCGATATCGTCCGGGCGCGCGCGATTCTTCGCGATTTCGCCCTCGTCGAACACCAGCGCTTCGATTCGGCGCTCGGTCTCGTCGTCGAGCTTGAATCCTTCGCGCGAAAAAAACTTGATGCCGTTGTCCTGGAAGGGATTGTGCGACGCCGAAATCACGACGCCCGCGTCGGCGCGCATGCTGCGGGTCAGGAACGCGATCGCGGGCGTCGGCAGCGGACCCACCAGCCATACGTCAACGCCCATCGAACAGATGCCGGACTCGATCGCCGTCTCGAGCATGTAGCCCGACAGGCGAGTGTCCTTGCCGATAAGAATTCTGCGATGACGTCCGGTTGAATTGCGGAAGACGTGCGCGAGCGCGCGGCCGAGCTTGAGCGCGGTCTCCGACGTGATCGGCTCGAGGTTGGCGACTCCGCGGACGCCGTCAGTGCCGAACAAGTTTAGGATGGGTGCTCATCGGCAGTGGTAGTCAGCTTCTCGTGATACATGCGCAGTCTAACCTTGTCGGGCGACTGGCGCACCAACTGCATCCCATGCGGCAGCGTCACCTGCAACGGCAATTCATGCGATCCGGGCTCGAGGCCGTCCGCGTCGACGTAGGCCAGCCCCTTCGCCGCGAGGCCTGCCAGCTTAACCGCCGGGCCCGCGAATTGTCAGCGTCGCCTGCTTCGGTACGACCCGGTATTTGAAATCGCTGTCCTTGACCTCGACGTCCAGCGCGAAATTCGCGGTCGGTAATCGCCTCGGCGACATTGACCTTCGCGTCGACATGCCCGGTGGACAATCCGAGCGACGGATCGGGCGGCACGATCTCGACTGAACGATTAGTCTCGGCGGTGAGTCCTTTGAGATCGAACGGCTCGGTACTCACGGCGGTGAGCGGCGCGACGTAGCGGCTGGGGCCGACGACAGTGACGCTCGGCGGGTTGATATCGACCGACGTAATCGTGTAGCCGGGCGCAACCTTGTCCTCGACCGCCAGATGCACCGGCACGTCGCGGGTAACCAGGCGATCGATATCGAGCGACAATTGATCGGGTGAGATGCTGGTCACGGTGGTGTTTCGTCCGACGTTGAACATCGCGGGATAAATTTTGAATTCCGATTGTCCGGCGGCAATGCTGCGCATATCGATCTTGAGAGTGAGCCGTTCGGGATCCAGCAGCGACAGCAGCGTGCGCGGACCGGTGACTTCGATTTTTACCTCCTTCGGCGGATTGTTCACGATCACCATCCCCGCAGGCAACGAAGCATAACTGATAGGCACGGTGAGTGACTCGACCGAACCGCGCTCGCCCGCGTTGACGAATATCCACAGTCCAATCGCGAGCGCTACGGCCAGGATGCGCAGGCCGATATTGCTGTCGCGGAGCCGCCGCGAGCTTCAGACAGATTTCTGAAATGACAGACTCATTTGACGTCATCCAGCCTCATCGTTAACCCGGCAGCTTCCGCAACGTGGACAGGACCTCGGACGGTTCCAGATCCCGGCTGAGCACCCCGCCGCGCGCAAGAGAAATAGTCCCGGCTCTCTTCCGATACCACCAGCACCACCGCGTCGCTGTCCTCGCTCATCCCGATCGCCGCGCGATGACGCGTGCCGAGCGACAGGCTCACGTTGGGATTCTGCGACAGCGGCAACAGGCAGGCCGCCGCCAGTACCCGATCACCGTTTATTATCACCGCGCCGTCATGCAGCGGCGAACCGTTCATGAAAATCGTTTCGAGCAGTTCCGGCGAGACCTTAGCCTCGACGATTCTGCCGCTCTCGACGAACTCGCCCAGCCCGTCGTCCTGCTCGATCACTATCAGCGCACCGACGCGGCGGGTCGAGCACCAGGCGGCGGCAGTCGCGATTTCCTCGGCGGGCGTGACCGCGGCAGCGTTGCGGCCGAGGAAGGATTGCGCACCGACGCGAGTCAGCGCGCGCCGGATATCCGCCTGGAAGATCACGACCAGAATCACGAACAACGATCCGAGAAAATTGTTCAGGAGCCAATTGAGCGTGAACAGTCCGAGCACCTGCGACGCGACGAATGCGCCGCCGACGATCACCATCCCGAGCACCATCTGCATCGTGCGCGTGCCGCGAATCAAAAGCGCGATGCGATAGATCACGTAGGCGACGATCAGAACGTCGAGCACGTCCTGCCATCGCGGCTGCGGTATCATTGGTATGTAGCTATGCATTGCGCTTGAACCGTTGATCCCGTCCCGTAATTGCCGCGGTCATTCGCACCACGGCGAGCGCGGCGCCCACGTCATGCACGCGGACGATCGACGCACCAGCCGCAATCGCCAGCGCGTTGGCAGCGGCGCTGCCGAATTCCAGTGCGCGATCGTCAGCATTGGTCACTGCTGCGCCGGCGATTCGCGACACGAAGCTCTTGCGCGACGCTCCTACCAATACGGGATAGCCGAGCGCACGGAGGTCGGGCAAGGCGGCCAACAATTTCAGATTATGCTGCGCGGTCTTCGCGAAACCTAGCCCCGGATCGATGATAATTCGCGAGCGCGCGATTCCTGACTCGACCGCAAATCGCGCGCGCGCATCGAGATACTCGACGACCTCGCGCACCACGTCGCGGTAGCGCGCGAACTCGATATGATTAGCGAGACCGCCGCGCATATGCATCAGCACTACGGCGCACTTGGTTCGCGCCGCCAGCGGCGCCATCTCGCGGTCGTGCTCGAGCGCGGTGATGTCGTTGATTATCGCGACCCCCAACTCGAGCGCGATGCGCGCGACCTCGGCGCGCCGCGTGTCGATCGAGATTGGCACTTTGAGCCGCTTGCCGAGCCGCTCGAGCACCGGCGTCACCCGCGCAAGCTCAACTTCGACTGGTACCTCGACTGCGCCAACCGGACGCGACGACTCTCCGCCGATGTCGATCACGTCGGCGCCGGCAGCTTCCATCGCGAGCGCGTGATCGACGGCCCGATCGGCCTCCAGGTATTTGCCGCCGTCGGAGAAGGAGTCGGGCGTCACGTTGAGCACGCCCATCACCGCCGGAAACTTGATTACGCGGCCGTCGGCGAGTTTGAGATTTGAAAACGACGAACGCGGCCCCGGTTTGGATACGCCGCGATCATGCGATGAGGATTTGGATTGAATCCGCGAGCGTCGCACCTGCCCCACCCCACAAGAGAGCCGACCTTAGCCGCGCGCATTCAAGGAAAGCAGAATCTAGATTCGCGCGCGAAACCTCTCCCCTAACCCCACTGGCCTCCCCTTCAGGAGAGGGGAACAAGAGCGCGCGCGACGACTAAACGAGGACCGGCTTCGGCGGGAGTCCCGGCACCGGGCTTTCGTCTTCGACCCGCTTTTCCTTGCCGGTGTCCGGACCCGGGCGCGGCGGAAAATCGTTGCGCACCGCGGCCGGCGACGGCGGCAATGGACGCCCTTCGCGGAACGCCGTCACCATCGCCTCGACTTCGCTGCCGTCGAGCACTTCCTTCTCGAGCAGCCGCGCCGCGATCGCATGGAGCAGCACCAGGTGATCCGACAAAAGCTGACGCGCCTTCTGATACGAGTCGTCGATTATCTTGCGCACTTCACGATCGATCTCGAGCGCCGTCTGCTCCGAATAATCCTTGTGATGCGAGATGTCGCGCCCCAGGAAAATCTGCTCTTCGCGGCGCCCGAACGTCATCGGACCGAGTTCCTTGCTCATGCCCCATTCGCAGACCATCTTGCGCGCCAGCTCGGTCGCTTTTTCAATATCGTTGCCGGCACCGGTCGTCATCTGGCCGAACACGATCTCTTCCGCGGTGCGCCCGCCGAACATCACTGCGAGCCGCGTCACGAGGTAGTCGCGCGGATAAGTGTAGCGATCGTCGAGCGGCAATTGCTGCGTGACGCCGAGCGCCATCCCGCGCGGGATAATCGTAACCTTGTGGACCGGGTCGGCGCCGGGCTGCAGCATCGCAACCAACGCATGTCCGCCCTCGTGGTACGCGATTATCTTGCGCTCCGAGCCCGACATCACCATCGAGCGCCGTTCCGCGCCCATCATGACTTTGTCCTTGGCCAGCTCGAAGTCAGACATCTCGACCTTGTCTTTGTTGCGGCGCGCCGCCAGCAGCGCGGCCTCGTTGACAAGGTTCTCGAGGTCGGCGCCCGCGAAGCCCGGCGTCGATCGTGCGAGCTTGCTGCCGTCGACGTCGTCGGACAACGGCACCTTGCGGGTATGTACTTTCAGAATTCCCTCGCGCCCCTTTACGTCGGGGAGAGGTACTACGACCCGCCGATCGAATCGGCCGGGACGCAGCAAAGCGGGATCAAGCACGTCGGGGCGATTGGTCGCCGCGACGAGGATCACGCCCTCGTTGGCCTCGAACCCGTCCATCTCGACCAGCAACTGGTTGAGAGTCTGCTCGCGTTCATCATGACCACCGCCGAGGCCCGCCCCGCGATGACGTCCGACGGCGTCGATCTCATCTATAAAGATGATGCATGGCGCATGCTTCTTGCCTTGCACGAACAGGTCGCGGACGCGCGACGCGCCGACGCCAACGAACATCTCGACAAAGTCCGAGCCTGAAATCGAGAAGAACGGTACGCCCGCTTCGCCCGCAATCGCGCGCGCGAGCAGCGTTTTGCCGGTACCCGGCGCGCCGACCAGCAGCACGCCCTTGGGGATTCGACCGCCGAGGCGCGTGAAGCGCTTGGGGTCTCGTAAAAATTGAATTATCTCTTCGAGCTCGTCCTTCGCCTCGTCTATTCCCGCGACGTCGCCGAACGTAACCTTGTGCGTATTCTCCGTCAGCAGCTTGGCGCGGCTCTTACCGAACGACATCGCCTTACCGCCGCCGATCTGCATCTGGCGCATGAAGAAAATCCACAGCGCCGCCAGCACGATCACCGGGAACCACTGCACCAGCGCGACCATCCACCACGGATCGCCCTCCGCCGGCTTGGCCGCGATCTCGATGCCCTTCTCGCGCAGCGTCTTGACCAGGTCGGGATAGGTGGGCGCGTTGACCTTGAAAAGGTCGCCGTTCGTGCCTTCCCCCTTGATCACGTCGCCCTGGATCGTCGCCTTCTTAACCTGGCCTTTTTCAACCTGGTTGAGGAAGTCCGAGAACATTATTTCGGGTTCTTTGGGTTGCTGCCTGCTGAAAATATTGAACAGCAGCAGGAACATCAGTCCCAGCACTAGCCACAGCGCAATACTGCGTGAAAACTGGTTCATGCTATTACGAAAGTATCACGCAGGTTAATACGCACGCAACGTGGTTTGCGCTAAGCCGCGATTTCAGACGCCTCCACTCGCAGGACAGTTTCGGTGGCATTCGTGACCAGCGCGCAGTCGGCGCGTGCGAGGCCGGGAAGCCAGGCGATCGTATCGCCGAGCGTGACGACCGGGAAACGCTCGCGTCGCGCGCGCGGCAGCTTGCGATCCACGAACACGTCGTGGACCTTGCGCGTGCCCCGCATCCCCATCGGATGAATCCTGTCGCCCTTCATTAAACTGCGCGCGATCAGTCCGGCGCCGGCAATTTTTGCAGCGTCGAACATCGCGACTGACAAACTGTCCGGCATCGACGCATCCGCCGCGGCAATTGTTGAAGCCTCGAACTTGAAACCTGCCTCCTCGACGATTGTGATTCCGTCCGGCGCGATCGCCACCGAAAACCTCGCGATGTCGGCTTTGCGCTCACGCGCGTTGCATAACCGAAAAAGATTGTACTCGCGCTCGGCACGCCAGCCGCCCGGAAGGTCGATCGAGTCGCTCGGCCCGCCCTCGAGTATAAGATGAAGCACACTCTCGACATGCGCGCGTGAGATTTTGCGCAACGATCCCATCCGCTCGGCGAGAAACAGGCGAATCACGACCGGCTGCACCGCGCGATTCACCGCGCTGAAGCCCGACACGTCGAGCGTGTCGCCGCTGACGCGCATCGCGTCCAGCTCGCGCGAGGCAATCGCAGTGACCAGCTCGTCGAGCGAGCGCATCTCGCCTGCCAATTCAACCAGCCGTCCACTGAAACCCGGCGCATAGTCGCGCTCGAGCATCGGCAGCAACTCGGTGCGAATCCGGTTGCGCAAAATGTCGCGGCGAGGCGTTCGACGAATCTTCAACAAACGGAATCGCGCGCGCTTCGAGGTAGTCACGAATCTCCGCGCGCGAAAGCGACAACATCGGACGAATCAGGCGTCCCGGCCCGCGCTCGCCCATCGCAGCCATCCCAGCCGCACCAGCACCGCGCATCAAACGCATCAGCACAGTCTCAGCCTGATCGTCGCGATGGTGTCCCAGCGCCACAAAATCAGCTTGAACGCTCTTCGCGACGCGCAACAGAAACTCGCGCCGAGCATCGCGCGCCCGCTCCTCGAGGTTCGCAGTCGAAATCGAGACGTCGAGCCCGTCAGCGCGCTCGACGATCAGCTCAATCCCGAGCCGCGCGCACATCGCACGCACGAACTGTTCATCGCGATCCGACTCATCACCGCGAATCCGATGGTTCAAATGCGCCGCCGAAATCTTGAGCCCCAACCTCTCACGCAACTCGATCAACGCGCGAGATGAGCGCCACAGAATCAGCGCCGCCGGACAATCCGACGAGAATGGACGAACCCCGATGCACACCCGCTCGCAGGAGCGTGGCCTCGATCGCGCCGACCACTTTCTTTTGAGAATCACGAACCATTCTGCACGAGATTACTCTTACACCTCTCCCCTCGGGAGAGGTCGTCGCGAGCCTCGCGCGACGGGTGAGGGCGCGCGCTCGTTCTCAGCGATCGCAGTAAGGATCTCCTTGATCACAAAATCCAACCCTGTCGCCACTTGGTCATTCCAGAATCGTAGAACCTTAAAGCCCTCGTTGCTCAGAAAGCGACTCCTCGATGCGTCCGCCGCTTCTTGCTCGGCGTGCTGGCCGCCATCCAATTCGACGATCAAACGATGGGCAACACAGCAGAAGTCTGCGATGTAATTTCCTATCGGCACTTGTCGCCTGAACTTGACGCCGACCAGGTCCCGATTTCGGACAATGCTCCAGAGCTTGAGCTCAGCACCAGTCATTTCTCGCCGCATGCGGCGTGCGCGATCGAGAATTATGGGATCGGTGCGCGGCTTCGTTCGCATAATCCGTAAAGTATACCTCCGGGCCCGCATTGCGCTCGATGCCTGCGCCCTCACCCGTCCGACGATATGAATATCGTCGGACGACCTCTCCCGGTTTGCGGTTGTCGACAGAGTCGCCACCCGCGGGAGAGGTAATTCAGCGGCAACTTTCACCTTAGGATTCGTCGCAAGCGCGGCGGACTTGGCAGAGGACCGCCGTCTGCGCGGCATGCCACCTCTATATATCGGCGCAACCCGACACGTAGTTCCCCGACTGCGAGACCCATGTGCTCGTGCGGAATCTTATCGAGCTTCGTTGATGCCTTTTCGTACAGCGACCGCGCGCCTTCGAGGTTTCCGCGCTGCGCGTGCAGAATCGCGACCGCGGCTTGGATCAGTCCCTGGTAGAAGAGCTTTACCTCGCCGTCGGAGCGTTTCCAGATTTCCTCCCACGCTTCATGGCATTCGAAGAAGCGTCCCTCGTTGAAGAGATCGATCCCCTGTTCGTAGAAATCTGTCTGGAGTTTCATCGACTGAAGGAAGACCGTTACCTGCCGCGTTTGCTCCAGGCTAGTTTAATACGATGGAGCTCAGATAGTGGAATCGCCGCCGAACGCCATGGAAGTTGCTGGCCGCCTGTTGGCCCTGAGATGCGTCGTGACGCACGCGATTGGAACGCCGCTGCTTTCTGACCTCGAGGATTGGACTGAAGTGGATCGCCTTGAATTGGCAAACGCGCGAGAAACCCAATCGAAGCGTTTCTGGGAGTCCGTGAACTCGTCGCCGATTTTTCCTTATCTGTCACCTTGGGAGCGCCAGTTCGCGACCAAAACGATGCTTACGATGTCCCTTCAGCAGCATCTTGACGGGATGTGGCGCCTGGAGGCCGCTCAGATTCTCATGTGGGCGCTCCGCCTCCTTGCTGAGGTGCCCGAGCCGGACACGCAATCAGATATCGACCTCCCGAACCTTGAAATGTTGAACCGTCCGACGAGCTTCCTAAGCTCAGCAGTGCTGAGGACCCAATCCGAGACATCTCGCGCGCGAAACCTGGCTGAGCTTTGGCACTGGCGCAGCCGCACGGAAGAACTCATTCGAGAGGGACCACCTCTTCTTCCAGACGAGCAGATGGTTAGGCAGGGGCTACGGTCGTACCGAGACATCGTCCGCTTGGCGGCGCACGCAGCCTACGAAAGCGGCGATATCCATTTCGTCATCGGTGACGACTTCGGGGTAAAGGGGAAACCGTACGCGGAGCTGAGTCCCGAGGAATGGTCCGAGGTCCGATCAATCACTATGGAACGTCACCGCGCGTTGAATTGGCTCTGCGGCTATAGTCCAAACAACGAATGGGACCAGACTCCCACAGACACATAGCCTCAAATGATTCGGTGTTCGGATGCGATTATGAATGGGAACGGGAGCGCGAGGAATTTCGGCTCGTCGATCTTGACCGCGCGATACTCATCGGTGTTGCCGGAATCTCGTACCGCGTCGAAATTGTCGAACCACAGCTCTGCGACGCCGTCGTAGCGCGGCGATCCTCCGCCGGCGTATCCGGACGGCCGGACGTGGCATTGGATGTAGCGTCGCGCTTGCGGGATTTTCGCGGCTAGCGGGCCGTGATGCGTTCGCCAGTATGTTTGGAACGATGCCACGTCGGTGCCGGGCTTGCGCGTCAGCAGCGAGAACATCTTCACCGCGCCGTCGGCGGGCGAACCCTCTTTCTGGATGATCTCGTCGGTGATGATCGAGCCGGCTTTCGACATATCGACGAACTTCGCGTCGTCGGCGTGCGCGGCGCGTCGCGGCGGCGAATCGGCGGTTGTGCGGATCGCATCTTCATCGTCGAACCACGCTTCCGAGATTCCGTCGTAGAGCGGTTCGCGATTCTTGTATGCCGACGGCAGCGTGATCGATGCGACGTATTTCCGCAGCTCCGGTATCGCGCGAATTATCGCGGCATGTTCGTTAAGCCAGTACTTGCGGAAGTCATCGACGCTGAGTCCGGGCTTGCGCTTGAAGAAGTTGAAGGTCTTGATCATCCGCAGACCGGGTCGCCTCAGCTGCCTCTGCCGTGGCGCAGCAACCGCCCTGCTCGACGCGCCGGTCTGCTCGCCGTCGAGCATCGTGATTTCGCCGTTGACCATGATGTAGCGATAGCCGTCGGCCTTTCGCACGCGACGCCATTCGCCGCCGGGAAAGTCGTGCGCGATTTCGATCGGCCGCATCGCCAGTTTGTCGTAGTCGTAGATGACAACGTCGGCGGGCGCGCCCTCGCGGAGCACTCCGCGGTCGCTGAATCCCGCGCACATCGCGGGCAGCGCGCTCAGCCGCCAGTGCGCATCTTCGAGACTCAGCATCTTGTACTCGCGCACCAGCCACGCGAGAAATTCGGTCGGGTACTGCCCGCCGGTGAAAAATTTCGTATGCGCGCCGCCGTCGGAAACGCCGGGAATCAGGTACGGGTAGTCGATCATCTCCTTCATGTAGTCCATGTTCTTGTTGGGTCCCGGCGCGTAGAACTCGGTGCGAAGATCGTCCGCGACCGCGAGATCGAGCATCGCATCCACCGGATGCTTGCCGGTGCGCGCTGCGAACTCGCGCAGCGTGAGTCCTTCGTATTCCTTCATGTCGTCGCGCATTACCTGCACGACGAAAATCTGATCGAACTCGTCAGTGATTACGCGCGGGAGGCGGCTGCGCAGCGCCTCGCGCCGCGCAGGGTCGGCGAGCTTCGTCTTGCGCTCCGCGCTGGTGCCGGTGGTGGCGTCGCACCATGCCTGGCATTCGTCGAACAGGTTCCAGTCGACGAACGTAAACAGCATCCCGGTGTCGCTGGTGACCGCCTGCCCATACACGGGAAGACCGCGCTGGCGGCAACTCTCGAGCCACTGCATTTGCCCGCGATGCACGTACGGATGCGAATCGCGCGGCTGCACGACGTTGTAGAGCACGGGCCGTCCGCTCAACTCGGCAAGCTGTTCGAAGTGATTGAGGTCGTGCATCGGATCGGCGCTCACCAGCGTCATCTGGATGAAGCCCTCGTTGCGCCGGCCGAGCACGCGCGCCAGCGCGAGGCAGGTCTCGTCGGCCATCAGGTCGCTTACCATCGGCGTGCCGTCGAAGTCGCGCTGCACGCATGCGGGACCGTTCGGGTCGAGGCGCTGCGCGGACCATCCGCACGCGCCGGCGTCCATCGCCTCGTCGAGCAGGCGGCAAATCTCGCGCGTCTCCTGCTCGGTCGGCGGTCGCGTCTTGGCCGCTTCCAGTCCCATCACCCACGTCAGCAGCGGCGAGACCGGAACGTACGGCAGGATGTTCACCGCCTTGGGGCGGCGATCGATGCTGTCGAGAAATTCGGGGAACGTGGTCCAATCCCACGGCATCCCGGCCTTCATCGAGGCGTACGGAATCGCTTCGACGCGCGTCATCGTGAGCATCGCGCGCTCGCGGCTCTCGGGATGCACCGGGGCGAAGCCGAAGCCGCAGTTGCCGATTACGACAGAGGTGACGCCGTGCCAGCTCGAGATGGAGCAGTAGGGATCCCAGAACAGTTGCGCGTCGTAGTGTGTATGCAGATCGACGAAGCCGGGCGCGACGATCAGTCCCGAGGCGTCGATCGTTTGCGCGCCGTCAGTGGAGCGCAGGCGTCCGATTTTCGCGATGCGGCCGTCCTTGATTCCGACGTCGCCGCGAAAGCGCGGCATCCGCGTTCCGTCCACCACCATTCCATCGCGAATGACAACATCGAATTCCGCCATGGCTCAACCTCCCGGCGACTGACAGGCCGACTTGGCGCGACTGCGAAAAAAGTCGCATCGCCGACTGCGATGTCAAATAAAAAAGTGGCGCGCGGTTATTGCTTTGTCGTGCCGGGCTCTAACTCGACGCCGACCGGGACCAGCACGCGCACCACCATGTTGTAGAAGGCGACGTTCTGCACCAGTTCCATCAGGCGGCGCGTGTCGAGAAACGTCTTCAGCGCGTTCCAGGTGGCGTCGGTCACGCGGACGTTGTTGGTCGCCTCGACGGCGTAACGAATCACGGCGCGCTCGTTGTCGCTGAAGGTCGGGGATTTCTCCCAGTCGGCGAGCGCTTCGAGCTGTTCGCGCGACACGCCGACGCCGCGCGCGAGGTTCCAGTGATGCACGAATTCATATTGCGCGTCGGTGAGGCGTCCGACGGTGCAGATCGCAAGCTCGCGGAGTTTTGGATCGAGTGCGGTCTTGTTGCGAAGCTCGCTGCCGATCTGACAGAAGCGGCGCAGCAGGTTTGGCGTATGCGCGAGTGCGCGGAAGATGTTGCCGACCTTGCCGCCGCGCTCGGCGGCGAGGTTGTCGAAGATGACGCGGTCGGCTTCGGGAAGGTCCTCGCGATTCAGGTAGGGTACGCGCGCGGGCATGTGTGCATCTCCTTAATGGGTCTTCGTGCCAAACAACCTAACCCCTAACCCCTTCCCGCGCGAGAAGTGCGCGCTGGAATCGGGACCGCTCCGCTGATCGGTCTGACCTGGAGTCGCGCGGGGCGTCCGCTGGTCGTCAGGCGAACAGCATCTCGGACATTGCGCCGCCGGGGGGAATCATCGGCATCACCGCTTCTTCCTTCGGGATCACTACGTCGATCAGTACCGGGCCGGGCGTTGCGAATGCTTCTTTCATCGTCGCGACGAGGTCTTTCGCTTTTTCGATTCGGAAGCCGTGCATGCCGTATGCGTCGGCCAGCTTGACGAAGTTCGGCACCGACATCGCGGAGTAGGAATACCGTTCGGCGTAGAACTTCTCCTGCCATTGACGAACCATTCCGAGGAAGTAGTTATTCAGAATAATAACTTTGATATCTACATTGTACTGAACTGCAGTACCCAGTTCCTGGATGTTCATCTGTATCGAGCCATCGCCACTGACTACTACTACTTTCTTGTCGGGTGCGGCGAAGGTCGCGCCGATTCCCGCCGGCAGTCCGTAGCCCATCGTGCCCAGTCCGCCCGAGGTCAGCCACGAGCGCGGATTCTCGAACGGGAACATCTGCGCTACCCACATCTGATGCTGTCCGACGTCAGTAGCTATTATGCAGTCGCCCTTCGTGATGTTGTGCATCTCGGCGATAACGTCGAGCGGTGAGACGCTCTCGCCGCGAGGAGCGTTCTCGTAGAGCGGTTTCTCCTTCTGCCACTGGAGGATCTGCTGATGCCACTTGGTCCAGTCGGCGCGGCGCTTGCCGATACTCTCGCGGCCCTTGATCTGCGTCAGCATGTCAGTGAGTACCGACTTGATATCGCCGACAATAGGTATATCGACCTTGACGTTCTTCGAAATCGACGACGGGTCGATGTCGATATGGATAATCGTTTCGGCTTTCGGCGCGAACTCGGAAATCTTGCCGGTGACGCGATCGTCGAAGCGTGCGCCGACTGCGATTAGGCAGTCGGTGTTGCAGACCGCGGTGTTGGTACCGTACGAACCATGCATCCCGAGCATCCCGAGCCGTAGTGAGTCGGAGGCCGGGAACGATCCCAGTCCCATCAAGGTCTCGGTGATTGGAATACCCAGTCCTCTAACCAGTTCGCGCAATTCGTTCGCCGCGCCGGACCATTGCACGCCGCCGCCGACGTAGAACAACGGCGTCGAACTTTTCTCGATCGCTTCGATCGCGCGCTCGATTTGCCGGGGATTGCCGCGAATCGTCGGCTTGTAGCCGCGCAGCTCAACTTTCTCGGAAAGGTGAAAAGTGTGCTCGGCCTGCTGCACGTCTTTGGGCAAATCGACGACGACCGGACCGGGACGTCCGCTGCCGGCGATATAAAATGCTTCCTTGATGATGCGCGAGATGTCCTTGACGTTCTTGACGAGGAAATTGTGCTTGGTGCATGGACGCGTGATGCCGACGAAGTCCGCTTCCTGGAAAGCGTCGTTGCCGATCATCGTGGTCGGCACCTGGCCGGACAGGACGACCATCGGGGTGGAATCCATGTACGCGTCGGCGATCCCGGTGACGGTGTTGGTCGCGCCGGGGCCGGAGGTAACGAGCACGACGCCGGGGCGTCCGCTGACGCGCGCATAGCCCTCGGCCATGTGGGTCGCGCCCTGTTCGTGGCGGACCAGAACGTGCTTGATCTTTGAATCGAGCAGCGCGTCGTAAGTCGGCAGGATGGCGCCGCCGGGATAGCCGAAGATTACGTCGACGCCTTCGGCGATCAGGCTCTCGATAACGATTTGTGCTCCCGTAAGTTTTTTCATCTACCTGATTTTGTGCGGTTTTCCCGTGATTTGAGCCTACAAAGGTACACTACGCGCGGATAGCGGCACAACTTGTGATGTTTGGAGCGCTACGCGATTTCAAAACCGGAACCGGCGGCGCTTACGCGCCGCTGTCCGCCAATAGTGCCCTAATTTCAAGATCGCTTCGGTGGGTCCGAAACGGCGGAGCTACGATGAATCGAAGCTCGTGGTTTTATAGTGGGGCGGGCCGCCGTGCCCGCCATCGACGCGTGGGCGTCCGCGCCCACGCTTACCGACGAATGCGGACGTGGCAACCCCGAGGAGAGGGCGGGCACGGCGGCCCGCCCCACTGAAAACCAGGACAACACCTGTCCGGAGGCCCGTTGCCGCCGCTCGCGTTGCTTTGGTCGTCAGGGTGACAGAGCGCGCATGACTCCCATACTCTCGACGCATGAAAGTTCGCACGCTCGAACGCGTCCAGATTGTGCCGCGACCGATTGCGAGGACCTTCAGGTTTTTCTCCGATCCGCGAAATCTTCAGCGGCTTACGCCGGCGTTTCTGAATTTCAAATTTCTCGCGACGCCGCCCGAAGTCATGAATCCGGGAACCGCGATCGACTACCAGATTCGGCTGTATGGCGTGCCGGTGCATTGGCGGACGCGAATTGAAATCGTCGAGGCGCCAACCAAGTTTATCGACGTGCAGGAGAAAGGGCCGTACGCGCTATGGCGGCATAGCCACACTTTCAAGGACATCGGCGGCGGACGTACCGAGATGAAGGATCGCGTCGAATACGCGATGCCGCTTGGGCTGCTCGGCGAGATTGCATATCACTTGTTCGTCGCGCGGAGCCTCGCGCAGATTTTCGAATTCCGCGAGCGCAAGCTCGCGGAGATTATGGGCGGCTGACAGAAAGAGACGAGGCGGTAGAAAAAGTGAGTGGGCGAGCAGTTGCGGTTGCGCCCAGAACCCTCACCTACCGGCGGCTGCGCCCGCCGGCCTCCTCTCCCGTAAAATCAACGGGCGAGGTAAGATACCGCCGAAGCGTGAAACCCACCGCGGGTTTCACATTCAGTCAAGTTCCTTCGCGCGCTAGTAGTGCTGGGCGGGGGCGAATTTGCCGCCGCCGGGCTCTGTGCCCATCACTTCGTAGGTCTGGTTGTTGGGGGAGAACATTCCGCGGACGGTCAAGGTCTCGCCCGGTTGCATTTTGGCGAAGGTATCTTCGCCGAGCCCCGTTACATTGAAGTTCGGCTTGTACTGACTGACCAACTGCCAGATGTCCGGCCAGTGGATGATGCCTCTCGGATCGTCGACGTAGGCGTCGTTGAGCAGGAACTTGTAGGTCTTCGCGCCCACACCCATCGTGACCACCTGCTTGTTGCCGTAGATCTCACCGGGCGCGGGCTTGGTGATGACCATCGTGGTCGTCAACGGAATCATCATGCCGCGCATCTGCGCTTCTCCGCGAGTGGTGACAAACAGGACCGCCGCAAGCGCGATCGCGAACATGGCGATCCTGGAAATAATCTTTTTCATTGCGAATGACCTCGAGCCTCTCCTGACTAAATCATAGAGAGCGCGTCGAGGGCCGATCAAGCAAGAGCTTTTCGCAGCGAGCCTAACTGTTGTAAGGTACTCGCCGACGCGCCTGCTCGGCGCTGCCGCACGATAAGGAGTCTTATGCGACGGTTGCGATTCGTTATGGGAACATTGTTGGCGACGATGCTATGCGGATTGATTCCGGCGCAAGCCGCGGTCAAGCCCGGCGATGTGATCACCAAGGACAACGCGAACAAGGTCATCGAGCTGCTCAGCCCCGGCAACTACGTATTGGTCCAGCGAAGGCATGCAGCTCAGGATCGTACCGACCGACAAGCTCGATTGGCCGCCGCCGTTCAAGACCGCGACCGAGAAGTACTCGCCGCAGGTCCAGCTCAACTCCGACGCCTCGCTCAAGGGTTACACCGCGGGGCAGCCGTTTCCGCTGCTCGATCCAAACGATCCGCAGATCGCGACCAAGGTGATGTGGAATTTCAGCTACCGGCCGCTTTACAGCGACGACATCGACATGCGCTTTCCCGAAGTCGCGAGCTTCGACAAGCATGCCACCGGATCGCCGCTGAGCTACTACACGGTCGGGCACTTCGCGTTCTACAACAATATCGGCCGGATCGAAGTGCCGCCGATACCGACCGATGCCGAACGGACTGGCCAGCGGCCTCCGTTATCGCTTCGGCTTCTATCCGTTCCTGGAACCGTCGTCGTTGCGCGGCTACGGGATGATACGGCAGCGGCATATCGATCCCAAAATCGAAGACAACGTCTGGGTGTTCAATCCGCAGACGCGCAAACTGCGTCGTGAATCGGCCGATGTGCTCTCGGACAGTATTGGGAACCTGCCGGGATTTGGCGGGGGCGGAGGGGGCGGTTTCGGCGGCGGCGGGATGGGAGGAGGCAGCGGCGCCAGCGCTTACGCGAACACGCTCGACCCGGATTCGTATTTCGGCTTCTCGGCGAAGGTTGAAGATTTCAACTACCGGTTCCTGGGCGAGAAGGAGATGCTCGCGTCGGTGCACGCAGAGCATTCGCCGGAGACGCAATGCCCGTACGATGGCGGCAAGACGATTTGCCCGGAAAACTGGGAGATGCGCCATCTGTACGTGATCGAAGCGACGATAAAGCCGGGCCACGATGCCACTATCCCGAGACGAATCTTCTACATCGATTCGGAAGGATGGTTCATCACGGCGTCGGATCAGTACGATCGCGACGGCAAGCTGTGGAAGACGCATCGCGACCTTCAACACCTATCGCGACCGGCCGGTGCCCGACGCGAGGGTCGCAATCTATCCGTACAAGCGGATGTTCCAGTTGGGCCTGGTGGACGAGGATCTTCAGACCGGCGCCAGTTCAGTCGTCTATATGCCCGGCGCGACCGCGCAGGATCGTGAATGCTGGTATATCGACATGGGAACGGTCGACAACGCCTTCTTCGCGCCGCAAGCGCTGGAGCGCGAGGGTCACTGACCGGGTATTGTTCTGCTTTGTGCTTTCAGTGGGGCGGGCCGCCGTGCCCGCCCTCTCTTCGACTATTGGCAGTGATTCATTGGTAAGCGCGGGCAGACGCCCGCGCGTCGATGGCGGGCACGGCGGCCCGCCCCACTACTTCCTGTAAGAAAAATCCGGAACTACAGCTGCAGGACGAACCTGATGTCGCCGAGGCGGACCTGGCTGCCTGCGCTCAGGAATGCGGAGCCGCGGATCTGGCGATCGTCGACGTAGCTGCCGTTGGTCGAGTTCAGATCCATCAGCTCGAAGCCGCCGTCGCGGCGCATCAGGCGCGCGTGCTGGCGCGAGACGCTCGCGTGCGGGATGACGACGTCGTTATCCTCGCCGCGGCCGATCGAGATTTCGTCTTTCATCAGCGAGTATTCCGCCGGCACCGGATCGATCCGATCGACAGCGACCAGCCGCGCGCCCTGAGTCTGTCCCGCGCCGCGCGGCGCGGTTACCGGTGATGGCGGCGGCGATCGATCGCATGGGAGCGCGCTGCGCCGTGCGAGCCGCCGGCGCCGGTGCTGCCGACGGCATTCGCAGCGAGGGTGCACCCTGCGCCTCGACGATCGCCTTCAGTTCGTCGGCCGGCATCCCGAATCTCATTCGCGAGAGTCCGAACAACCCGAGAATCGCGATCAACGGCACTGCGCCGTTCCACCAATTGAATGAGATCTGCTTGAGCCCTGTGCCAGTCGAGTTTCCGCCGGGCGCTCCGTCGTCGGCGGGCACGTTGATCGCGGCGCCGCCGAGGCCGCGGACCTGGTAAGATGTGTCAGCTTCGCCCGACTCGCTGTTGTAGTCGATCTTCAGTTGAACGCTGCGATTGGTGCCGTCTTCAATCGGCCGCGGGGTTCGATAGGTCAGCGAATATTCAGTCGCGATCGAATGCCCGATTTCGCGCACCAGCGATGCGAACCGCCCTTCTTCCGTGATGATGTTGTACGACCGGCCGTGAGTCGCGTCGACGATTTCCTGGTACTCGGGCGCGATAAACGGCGGCGGCACCACGCCGTAAAGCGTGAGTCCGTTCTTCTTCATCAGGTCGGCGACCTTCGTGCCCGTGAGATCCGTCACCTGCTGGCCGCGAGTGTGATGGTCCCAGAAAGCCTGGTCGTGCGCCGAGTCGGCCGAGCCGTCGCCGTCATGATGAGGCGGAGCGTCGGTGACGATAATAATGATGCCTTCAGCCTCGGGGCGAAACGGAAACTTTGCCGCATAGGCGAGCGCATCGAGCTGATCTTCGGGGATGTCGCCGCCGCCGCCCGCATGGAGGGTGCCGACCCAGTCGGTGAACTGCTTGACGTCCGAGGTAAACGCGGTGCGATAGGCGCAGTTGCAGTCGGGGTACGACGAGACCACGTAGTCCTCGAAGGTGACCAGGCCGAGGCGGTAATCGCGGCTGTTGGACTGGAGGTCCTGCGCGAACGAGATCACGTTCTGCTTGACGGCGTCGATATACGGCTGCATCGATTCGGTGACGTCGAGCACGAACACGATATCAACGGGACGACCCTGGCCGACGCCGCGAAAATCGAGAATCTTGGCTTCCTTGCCGTCCTCGAAAACTTTCACGTTGTCGGGACGGAGGTTGCCGACCGGATTGCCGTTCTGATCGGTGAGACCGAAGTCGAGCTGGACGCCGCCGTCGCTGTCGAAATGCTCGAGGCCGGGATTGCCGGTGGTGATTTTCAAGCTCGCATCGGCGGCGGTCACGCGAAAGGTGAAACCAAACAGGAGCAAAAGCGTAAGCAGGCAGCGACGGTTTCGATTCGACGATTTCATCGATGGCAAGTAGTAATTCTCCGGATTGGGACGACGATCAGTCAAGCTCCGCGATCTATTTGACGTGCAAACGAGCAAACCTATTCTTGCCTTCGCACAGCCATTAGGTTATCCCAAACGCTGACCAAATTCTTCTGTGATGGATTCTGAGTGAAAGATTTTTTTGTGCATCAGTTTGCGCGCCGCCTGACTCTACCCCTCATCGTTGCTGTTTGCGTCCTGATTGGCGGGATTTCGCCGGCGTTGGCCGCCAAGCCCGCGCGGGTAGAGATTGGATTTGTGGGTACGCAGCCATTCTCGGACCCAATTCTCAAAACCCCGATTCCTTTTCAGAACGTTCTGCTCAACGTAGTCGCCGTCCGTATCAATCCGCACGTGGGGGCAGCTCCGAACAACCCCCAATGGCAAAAAATTCCAGCGCCGCCGGGATTTGGCGCCAATGGTACCGGCGCGGAACTGAATATCGACCTCAACGCTTCACAGAACATTCCGCAGCTTTTCAACACCGCCGGGGTGCGCGTCAGCACCTACAAAATCGCCCAGCTGGTTCTCGATTCCAGCAATCCTGGCAGCTTGATTCCCAACTGCCCCGGCCAGGGCGGTGACGGATGCATCAGCTACCCCATGCAGTTGGCGAACGGCAACAGTATTACTGTTTCCGACACCAACGGACTCTTTACGACCGCATCGGGAGTGCTGTCGCCGCTGATTCTGCAACTGCGGTGCAGATCGATAAGTTCCCTTCGGCGCCTGGTGGCGCATACACGGTTGAAATCTCGATGGTCCCAGTTTCCAATCAGGTGCTCGGCACTGTCACCGGAAAAGTGACGGTGGCAACAAGGCACCGGCTCAGGCACATCGCCCAACGGAAAGACTCGCAAATTAACGGTAAGCGCCCAAGCGATCGGAACCAACACTGTCATCGCATCGGCGCCGGTGAAGCCGGTGGGCACCAACTGTCCTGCCGCGCCAGGCGGATGCTTTACCCTGACTCTTCCGGCGGCAGGTCCGGTCTCGGCGCCGTTTGGATCGTTGTACGACCTCGCGGTCGCCGGCGGATCGGTTACCTACGGCGCGGCGCGACTGCCGCCGTTGTACCCCGGCCAGACGATCGCCGTGGATCCCAAACAGGACTTCAACGTCACGGGAAATCAGACGCTGGGTAATCTTACCGGATCGGTCCGCGATGCGTGCGCCGCGAGCACCGTCATTGCAGGAGCGACGTTGCAGTTGCTTGTCCCTCAGGACATCGTCGAAAAGCCGGCGGCCGACTTCTGCATGACTTCTCCGGAACAATGCATTTCTGTTGCGACTGCGAATACCGACAACGCAGGCAACTTCCCTCTGCCGCCCACGATCACGAGTGCTTCGGCGTTTGGCACCGTTCCCATCCTGGGAAAAAACGCCAACCCTTACGTAATGGAAGTCACGGCTCCCGGCTACGATCCTTTGTTCGTCCAGGCAATCCCGGGGACCACCGGCAGTAATAAGGGCGCCGGCACCTGCAGCATCAACGGCGGTCCGTTCAAGATATGCAAACTCGCGATGACGAGCGGAACCATCAAGGGCTCGTTTGCGATCGTACCGCCAAATTCGGGAGAGGTCGCACAAGTCCAGGTGTTCGCCGAGGATCACGGCACCAACAATGTCGAGAACGCGCTGCCGATGCCGATCACAGTCACCAGCAATAAAGGCGTGACTGGTTGCTCGCCGCCCGACGGGACTGTCTGTGCGAATTTCAATTTGAGGGTTCCGACCACGAACACGGTCGGCGCTTTCGATCTCTTCGCGTCGACGATCGATCTTTACCAGAAAATCAGCGATCCCTACCCGGGCCACAGTATCGTCACAATCAGCAACGTTGCGGCGCCAGGTGTCTGTGAGACAATGACCGTGCCTACTACTACCGATCCCAACCAGGTCATCAGTTGCGTCGGTCATGGCAGTATTGTCGGATCCGTCGGCAACGCGAACCTCGGTGCATCAGTCGTGCTGGAGAAGCTCGATCCGGCGAACGATGACGAAGTACAGCTAACGAGTTCGATCATACAAAATCAGTCGCCCACTGACGCGCCAGCGACCAACCGGATCGCATTCTGCGCGCCGGCGGATACTTATCAGGTGCAGGAGTTTCAACTCCCGCTACCCGCGCCCGGTGTAGCCCCGATAGCGGCAGCTTCACCCAGCCCGGTTCCGGGCGGCGACGCGACCGTCACCATTCCGCCGCCGCCGCCGGCCGGAGGCGCCAGCCCGACTCCGACACCGGCGATCAAGTGCCCGACCAATTGCTCGCATCCCGATGGCACCTGCCCCGGCATCTGCATCAGCCAAGACCCGGAGCTGCCGGCGCTACCGCCGCTTCCAACGGCAGTGCCGACGATGACGCCGACGGCAACGGCTACACCATGAAAACGATGTCAAAACCGAAAATGCGGTATCTCGCGAGAACTCTCTCGATGGTCGCGATCGTCGCGACGCTGGCCATTGTTGTCGCGTCCTGCGACAGCCAAACCGGATTTTCCGGCAGCGTCGGCAATACGCCTAACGGCCCGAAGCTGACCTCATACGTTGTCACTGGTGTGACCGGCACGCCGTTTACCGCGACCGTATCGGATTCGCGATCGTCGTGGACACTTCAGGGCGTAGTCCCGCTCAGCATGATAATCTGCAACAACATCCTGCCGGCGGAAATTATCGCGACCAAGACCACCAACGACAGCAACACACTCAGTGTTTCAATAATCTCCGCCAATCACATTGTCGATTCACAGTCTACCAGCACGCCCTTTGGCAGCGTGATGCTGCAGGTCGGAGGCACGCTTAATATGATCGCGCCGCCGGCGAATCCGGACCTGCGGATCTTCGCCGCGGGTCCCTTCAATAAGAGGTTCCAGGCGCTGGTCGAGGACATCAACACCGGATTCGTAATCGCGACGCGCGCGCCGACTCTGATCTTCTTCGACACGCCCGACGGAAAGGTGGACGGCACCTTTTTCGGCAGTCAGGACTTCGGCACCTTCGATCTCAACATGACGGTCGATGGGGTCGTGGTGGCGACCGTTAAGCACGGACCCGACGCGACGATTCGCGAGCCATGACCGGCGTGCGGTGTTGAGTCAGCGCTCGCAATAGCCGTGCAATTCTGCCCGCGGGGAGCGTTCGGCCTGATACGTTTGACAGCCCCACGCATTCGTCATACTTAGCCTCTGTAGCAAGTGAGCGATTCGACAAACGCACCTGGATCTCCCTGCCCCGAAATCATTGTATGAACTCGCAGCTCGTACGCCGGGTACTGTTGGTTGTGGTGATCATCGCGATCGCCGCCGCTGCGATTCCCGCTTTTCGCTACTATGGCTATCTCGAAAGTCACGTCACGCACCGACGACGCCTACGTCGACGGCACCGTCGCGTTGGTTTCCTCGCGGGTGGCGGGAACCGTCACCAACGTTTACGTCGAGGACAATTGGACGGTTAAGGAAGGGCAATTGGTGCTTGACGCTCGATCCGCGCGACTTCGAGGTCAAGGTGAATCAGGCTCAGGCTCAGCTCGAGCGGGCAAGGCAATCGGTCGATGAGCTGTACGCGGGAGTTCAGGCGGCGCATTCGGGCGTATCGCTGGTGCAGTCGCAGCTCAAGCAGGCGAGGATCGATTTCGAGCGCGCCAAATCGTTGAAGGAACAAGGCGTCGTATCAGCGGAACAATACGATCAGGCCAACACCGGCCTGCGCATCGCGACCGCCGATGAAGCGCTGGCGGAGCATCAATTGACGCAAGCCCAGGCGGCGCTCGGAACCCAGACCGACGACCAATCGCGCTACGACCGTCCAGTCGTCAAGCAGGCCGAAGCTGCGCTGGAAGCTGCCAAGCTCGATCTCGGCTACACGAAACTCACCGCACCGTTCGCCGGCGTCGTCACGCACAAGACCGCGCACGTCGGCAATCGCGTCCAGGTCGGAGAGCCGCTGCTGGCGATCGTCCCGCTCGGCAAGCTGTACGTCACGGCGAATTTCAAGGAGACGCAGCTCACCGACGTGCGTGTCGGGCAGAAGACGGAGATCGTCGCCGACATCTATCCCGGCTTTACCTACCAGGGGCACGTCGATTCGATCAGCATGGGCACCGGCGCGGCATTTTCACTGCTGCCGCCCGAGAATGCGACGGGCAACTGGGTCAAGGTCGTGCAGCGGGTGCCGGTCAAGATTGTAATCGACGGAAAGCGTGCCTGAAGACAAGCCGCTGCGCCTGGGACTGTCGGTCGAAGTCGCGATCGATCTGAGCGATCGCAGCGGACCGTTGCTCTCCTCGATGGTCCAGCAGCGCTACCAGAAAGACGGCCAGACGCTGCCCAACGAGACGCTGCAGATGGCGCCGGAGTCTCCGCCGCCCGCGCCAGACACCGGCACGCAGCAACATTTCATGAATCCATTGCACTAGCTCGTCACCTGACACGCGTGTCAGTTCAATTGCGTCCGATTTCCACGTGTACTACGCTGCGGTTCGCGCGGATTCTCCGCCCTGCTTGGTTTGATGCTTGATTCTTGCGAAATTGCGCAACGTCTATCCGCCTACCTCGCGCACCAGTCGCGCGCCTAAGCGTCCTTGCCAGCGGATGGGAAACCACCGTCTTCGAGTTCACGCTCGAAGCGGCGTCGCGCCGGTGCGCATCGATTCCGGTCGGCGTCCCGATGGTGCTGCGCTTCTACCAAGGCTCCGCCGCCGACGCCAAAGGCATTCGCGAGCACACCACGATCGATCGCCTGTTCGCTGCCAGCTATCCGGTCCCGCGGCCGTACGTTTTCGAGAGCGACCACGATGCGCTCGGCGCGCCGTTCCTCATCATGCAGAAGCTGGCGGGCGGCCAGCTGTTCGCGGTCCGCAGCTTTCCGAGCGCGTTCAAGACTTTCTCGATGGCCTTTTATTCGTTCGTCCGCACGCAGTCGCGGCTCCATAAACTCGATCCCGCCAGCGCAGGCCTGCGCGACATTCCGCGTGCGTACGCGCCCGTCGGCAACGCCACCGCCGACTCGCCGCTGCTCGATCGCGTGCTCGCGATCATCGCCAATCGCGTCGAGACCGGCCCGCTGCCCGGCCTGCGCGAAGCGCTCAATCTCGTCACCGAACGCGCGCCGAAATTCCGCCGCAGTCCCGACGCGCTCGTGCACATGGACTACCATCCGCTCAACGTGATGGTGCAGGGCGTGCGCGTGACCGGCGTGATCGATTGGGTGAATACCGACGTCGGCGATCGTCATCTCGACGCCGCGATGACGGCGGTGATCCTGTCGTCGTCGGCGATGGAGCGTCCGCGATGGATGCGCGACAACGTTGTCGGCAACGGACTGCGCACGAGCTTTGCGGCGTTGTACATGCCGCTCTACCATGCGATGGCGCCGATGGACTTCGAGCGTTTCCGCTACTGCCAGGCGGTCGCGGCGCTGCTGCGGCTCTCGATGATGGGGATGATGCGCGCGCGCGGTCCGGAATTCGTCGGCTTTCGGCGCGAGGCGATCGACGAAGTGACGCCCGGGGTGGTCAGACTGCTGAGCCGCTACGCCACGCGCAAGAGCGGCGCGTCAGTGCGCCTCGACGCGGTCGCGCCGCAGCCGGCGTAGGTCGCGATCGCGCGCCTATCGCATTCACTCAAAAAAATCTGTAACTGATTGGGCATGCGAAAGTGCTATGCCGCTCCGTTGGTGTTGATCAGCTGGTTCCTGATGCTGCCGCCGCCGATTATGCCGCCGGTGAAGGATGCGTCGGGCGATTACAAGATGAATACCACGGCGCCGAAGTCTCAATGGATTAAATTCAAGACGCTCAAGTCCGAAGAAGAGTGCCAGGCGCAATTGAAGAAGTTGCAGCCGTTCTACAAATGCGTCTCAAGCGACGACCCCGCGCTGAAGCCTCTCAAACCAGCTGCGGCCGGCGCGCCGAGCGTCTCGACCGTCACCGGTGCCGCCGGCAGCCACATGCAGTAGCCGCCAGGCGCGCTCTTTCTTGCGAAATTCTGGTCGGACCTTCGCCTCGCCCCTCGAATGTGCGGCGCACCAGATAATCGCGCCGCACAAAGGTCCCTCACCCTAACCCTCTCCCCACTTGGGGCGAGGGAATCAGAACGAAGGACGAGGAACAAATTGCCCCCCTCACGCGCGAATTAGTTCGCGCAGTACGAACGGCAGGATGCCGCCGTGACGGATGTACTCGACCTCTTCGGGCGTGTCTGCGCGCATCGTCACGTCGAACTCGGTCGTCTTGCCGCCGGATTCCGCGCGCACCTTCAACGTCTGTCGCGGTTTGATTCCCGCCTTCAGTCCGGTGATCGAAAAAACTTCCTTGCCGGTGAGTCCGAGCGTCTGCCGATTCTCGCCCGGCTTGAACTCGAGCGCGAGCACGCCCATCCCAATCAGGTTGCTGCGATGGATTCGCTCGAAGTTCTCCGCGATCACCGCGCGCACGCCGAGCAGTTGCACGCCCTTGGCGGCCCAATCGCGCGACGATCCGGTGCCGTATTCCTTACCCGCGATCACGATTAGCGGAATGCCTTCCTTGCGGTAACGCTCCGACGCGTCGAAAATCGTCATCTTCTCATTGTCCGGCTGATGCGCGGTGAAGCCGCCCTCGACCCCGGGCACCATCAGGTTCTTGAGCCGGATATTCGCGAGCGTCCCGCGCATCATCACTTCATGATTTCCGCGCCGCGCGCCGTACGAGTTGAAATCCTTGGGCTGCACGCCATGCTCGATCAGATATTTTCCCGCCGGACTGTCCGCCGCCGATCGAACCCGCCGGCGAAATATGATCGGTCGTCACGCTGTCGCCGAGCACGGCCAGCGCGCGCGCGCCGCTGATGTCGGTGAACTCGCCGACCTTTGCCGTGACTCCATCGAAAAACGGCGGCGCCTTCACGTACAGCGAATCCTTCGCCCAGCGGAACAGGTTGCCCTCCGGCACTTGCAGGCTTTTCCATCGCTCGTCGCCGTCGAACACCTGCCCATACTCGCTCTTGAACATCTCGGCGTGAACCGAGCCGGTCACCGCGGCCGCGACCTCCTCCTGCGACGGCCAGATGTCGCGCAGAAAGACCGGGCGTCCGTCGGAACCGGTGCCGAGCGGCTGATGCTCGACGTCGATATCCATCGTGCCGGCGATCGCGTATGCGACCACCAGCGGCGGCGACGCCAGGTAGTTGAATCGCACGGCGGGATTGATGCGCCCCTCGAAATTGCGATTGCCGCTCAGAATCGCGCACGCAACCAGGTTGCCCTGCTTGATCGCGCCGGCGATCGCCTCGTCGATCGGACCGCTGTTGCCGATACACGTCGTGCATCCGTAACCGACCAGGTTGAAGCGCAGCTTCTCGAGCGACTCGGTCAGCCCCGCGCGCTTGAGATACTGCGTGACGACCTTCGATCCCGGCGCGAGGCTGGTCTTCACCCACGGCTTGACCGTCAACCCGCGCGCGACCGCTTTCTTCGCGAGAATCCCCGCCGCGAGCATCACCGACGGATTCGAGGTGTTGGTGCAGCTCGTGATCGCGGCGATCACGATCGAGCCATGCGTGATCGGAAACTTCCCGATCTCCGAATGCACTTCGACCTTGTGCGCGATATGGCCGAGCTTCGATTCGAGGATCGTGCCCTCGCCCGCCGCCGCGCCGTTGCCGCCTTCGGCGACCCACTTCCCCAGCTCCTCGCGATCGACGCTCGGATGCTCCTCGAATTCCTTGGCGAGCTCGCGCCGGAAATCGCTCTTGGCCGCTGTCAGCGCGACTCGATCCTGCGGACGTCGAGGACCTGCCATGCTCGGCACGACGGTGCCGAGATCGAGCTCGAGCGTGTCGGAAAATTTCGGCTCGGGCGCATCCGGCGAATTGAACAGTCCCTGCGCCTTGCAGTAGGCCTCGATCAATTTGATCTGGCTGTCGCTGCGCCCCGTCAGGCGCAGATAAGTGAGAGTCTGATCGTCGACCGGAAAATATCCCATCGTCGCGCCGTACTCGGGCGACATATTGCCGAGCGTCGCGCGATCGGCGACCGGCAGCGACGCGAGTCCCGGCCCGAAGTACTCGACGAACTTTCCGACGACGCCCTTCTTGCGCAGCATCTGCGTGACCGTCAGCACCAGGTCGGTCGCGGTCGCGCCGGGACGCAAACTGCCCGCGAGCCGAAATCCGATCACCTCGGGAATCAGCATCGGCATCGAGCGCCCGAGCATCGCGGCTTCCGCCTCGATTCCGCCGACGCCCCATCCGACGACGCCGAGCCCGTTGATCATCGTCGTATGCGAGTCGGTGCCGATCACCGTGTCGGGATACGCCTCGCCCTGCTCGGACGCGAACACCACCGGCGCGAGATATTCGAGATTCACCTGGTGCACGATTCCGGTGTCGGGCGGCACGACGCGGAAATTGTCGAAGGCGCCCTGCCCCCATCGCAGAAAAAGATAGCGCTCCTGGTTGCGCTCGAACTCGAGTTGCGCGTTGGCCGCGAACGCATTGGCGGTGCCGAACGAATCGACCTGCACCGAATGATCGATCACCAAATCAACCGGCTGCAGCGGACTGACCTTGTCGGGATTGCCGCCGAGCTTCTTGATCGCGTCGCGCATCACCGCGAGATCCGCGACCACCGGCACGCCGGTGAAATCCTGCAGCAGCACGCGCGCCGGCATGAACGAGACTTCGCGCTCGCCGCCCTTGCCGTTCCATCGCGCGAGCGCCTCGATCTGACCCTTCGTCACGATCACGCCATCCTCGCGCCGCAGCACGTTCTCGATCATCACCTTGATCGAATACGGCATCCGCGCGAGCGAGAAGCCATGCTTCTCGAGCGCGTCGAGCTTGTAGATTGTGTAGTTCTTCCCATCGACGGTAAGCGTCGAACGAGCACCGAAACTGTTTGTCGTCATGCGTTCAGAATAGCGCGAGAGCGCGTCCAATCAACCGCAAATGTTGAGGATGGCGACGAAACTTTATCTTTTTTATCCGGTTCCCCTTCCCGCTCGGGAAGGGGTTAGGGGTTAGGTTGCTGAGGCTTAAACCATCACTTTAACTTCGCCTGCCGCGACCGCGTAGGCGCCGGCCCGTGCAAGCCGTCGAAGACCAGCGACCGTCCATCGGAATGGAACCGCATCGCAGCCAGGATTCCGACTCGCGGCGACTCGAGCGCCGCGACGCCGTCGATCGAATCGATCGTGATGCGCGGCTTCAGCGTCATCAGCGCAGCAACTGCCGCGCCGAAACTTTCGTCATCGACTGCGCTATCGTTGTCGGCACCGGTGATCATCGCGCGTCCCTGCAATCCTGCGATCACGCGCCCCGCGCGAAGGACGATGACGTTGCCAGCCTCGCGCGCGATACCGCATCCGGGGATTACCGCGCCGTACGGATTGGCGGGATCGATCGCGCTCAGAGCGATCGGCTTCTCGCGCGCCGGAATGAGATTGCGGGCGGCATGCAGCATCTCGACCGCTTCGGGCAGCGCGTACTGCTCGCCCGAGAGCGAGCGCACGAACCATCCGCGGCGAATCGCACCGCCGTATTCGAGTCGTCGCAGCGCGAAAGAGATTTCGCTCCACGAGATGTGCGTCGATTCGATAGCGAGCATCTCGCGCGCAAGAATCCCGTGGCGCTCGAGCAGTTTGAGTGCAAGGTCGCGCGTATCGTCGGCGCCAACGACGGGAGTTTCAGCTGCGCGTATCAGAGACCAGCGGCCCGCGAGGCTGGACTTCAGGCGCGCGCGAACTGCGGCGTCGTGGCGAGTCGTCGGGCGGCGCGCGACCGACTCCAGTGCGCGCTCGGCGCCGCGATCGTCGGAGAACATCCGAAGCGGTGCGAAGTTGTCGTTGCTGACGCGGCCCGCCGCCGCCATCCGCCACAGCGCCGACAACGCGTCGCGCTCGGAAACGTTCGCGCGCTCCGCGACTTCGTCGAGATATTGCGCGCCGGCGGCTCCTAGAGCCATCAGCACGGCTTGCTCCTTCGGATCTTCGAGTGCTGGATTCGTTGCCCGGCACGAACAGACTCGCCTTGCGCGCGATGAAGGTGACTCGCGACGGCGTGTTCGCTGGATGCGCACCTTCGGCGATCTCGCCCGGCACCGCGACCCACTTCATCTGGCCGCTCATGCAGACCAGGTCGAGCATCTCGGGCCGGTAGCCTGCGATTCGCGCAGGCAGAATTGCGTGCTCCCAAATTTCGGGCGTCGCCGCGATTCCTGAAAGCTGTTCGAGCACCGCCGCGACGCCGGTCTGATCGGCAGGAAGCTCAGCGTCGGCGACATGCATCCAGCGCAGGCGGAACGCCGCATACTCGTGATCGGCGCACGGCTCGATTTCGGCGCGCACGCGCGCCAGCGTCATCCGATGGATACGTTCGAGGTTGTAGCGATCGCACCATTGAATCGTGTCGGAGCGAGTGAAGTGTCCGCGGAAAATCGCGCCATTCCCTTCGAGCGCCGCGAGACTCTGCTCGATTTCCGATTCCTTGAGATGCAATCGCGCCGCGACTTCGCGGGCGGTCGTCGGGCCGCAGGTTTTCAGCGCGCGGCGGACGAGTTCGGTGCGCGCAGCGTCGCTGTCGGCCGACGGCTTGTCGTAGGCGGCCGCGAAGATCGCCTGGTCTTCGGCTGGCAATAATTCGCTCCGGCGATTCGCGGCTCAGACTGACGCGCGCGATTCTGCCCTCCGCGTCCAAGCTCCGCAAGCATCGCGCGCGAGCCTTCGCCTGCCGTTCTTCGACCTCAGCCAACGTCAACGCGCCGTGCGCACGAATCAATTCGTAGAGTTCGTCGCGCGAGCGCGGCCTGCGTCCGGCGCGCGCGGCCGGTCACTTCGGCAACGACGCTATCGACCGCCTCCGCCGAGAGCAGATCGGAAAGATCTTCTTTGCGGAACACGTCCTCGGCCATCCCGCGATTCATCGTGACGGTGCGCGAGCGGCGATTGGCGCGCTCGCCGTCGTCGAGGAACGAGTAGTCCCACGCGAGCAGCAGGCGATGCGCAAACACCGACGGCGCGATCGCATCGACCGCGACGGTGCGAATCGCGCCGCTCTCGATTCCTTCGAGCAGTTGAACGATTCGCGGCAGGTCGGTGGATTCCTCGAGGCATTCGCGAATCGTTTCGTCGATCACAAAATGATCCGGCAGTTCGATCGCGCCGGGGCGATTCTCGAAGCATGCTTGCTGGCCCGGGAAAAATCGACGACAGAAGTTCCTGCGAGCGCAGGCGCTGAATCCAGGCGGGAACTTTCTTGCCGCGCGACGATCGCATCACGGCCAGCGCGCGCGTCGCGACATGGCGGAAGCGCACTTCGAACATCGGCGCGGCGAGCAATGCCTGCACGAGCACGTCGCGGGCATTGCGCGCCTTCAGCATGCTGAACAGAGTGTCGAGCGGAAAACTGTGGCGCGAATTCAGCGCGAGCAGCACACCGTCGTCGATCGCAGATGCCTGGATTTCGAAATCGAACGACTGGCAAAGGCGCTTTCGAATCGCGAGGCCGAGTCCGCGATTGAGGCGAATTCCGAACGGCGTGTGGATGACGATTTGGGTGCCGCCGAGGCCGTCGAAGAAGCGCTCGATGACGACGGTCTTCGCGTCGGGAATCGCGCCGAGCGCCTCGACCCCGCGGCGCACGTAGTCGGCGGCTTGCGTGGCGGCGCGCTCCGACATCGCGCATTCGGTCATCAGCCAATCGTCGGCCGACTCGTTGCGTTCGAGGCGATTCCAAATCTCGTGGCGAAGATCGCTTATCTCCGACCGACAGCGCAGGCGAGCGGCCGCCCGCCTCGGTCAGCCAGAACGGCAGCGTCGGCGCCATCCCGGGCGCCGGCTCGACCATCAGGCGTCCGCGCGAGATGCGCTGAATCTGCCACGGCATCGAGCCCAGTGAAAACACGTCGCCGCGCGACGACTCCTGCGCGAAGTCCTCCTCGACGTCGCCGACCTTGCGGCCTTCGGATTCGATCACGACGTCGTAGTTGCCGGCTTCGGGAATCGTGCCGCCCGAGGTGATTGCCGACAGGCGCGCGGAGCGGCGCGGACGGACGCGCGCGTTGACGCGATCGAAGAAAATCTTCGGCGCCGCGCCCATTATTCGTTCGGGCAATTCGGCGGAGAGCTGTTCGAGGAGATGACGCAAGTTTGGCGGCGTCGAGATCGCCGAAGTTGTACGCGCTGCGCAGCACGCGCAGCAGATCGGCCTCGGAGATTTCCTCTTCCTCGGCGGCGATCGCGACGATTTGCTGCGCCGCGATATCGACGCATCCCATCGGGATTTCCACTTCGTCGAGATGCCCGTGGCGAATCGCACGCACCGCTGCGCCGCATTCGAGCAAGTCGTCCGTGGTCAGCGCGAAGAAGCGGCCCTTGGGAGTCGCGCCGAGGCTGTGTCCCGAGCGTCCGATGCGTTGAATCGCGGCCGAGATGGATTTGGGCGTATCGAGCTGGCACACGAGCTCGACCGCGCCGACGTCGATGCCGAGTTCGAGCGACGCGGTCGCGACGATCGCCTTCAGCTCTCCGCGCTTGAGGCGCTGCTCGGCGAGCAGGCGCTCGCTGCGAGCGAGGCTGCCATGATGCGCCATCACGGCGTCGGTGCCGAGCCGCTTCTGCAGATTGATCGCGACGCGCTCCGCATGCCGGCGGCTCAGCGTGAAAACCAGCGTCGTGCGATGCTCGCCGATGAGGCGCGCGACCTCGTCGTACATCGCTTCCCAATGCGGATGCGTCGCGAGCGGCCCAAGCTCGGGGCCCGGCGCGATGACCTGGAGATCCATCGTGCGGACGCGATCGTCGGCGCGAACTATCTTGATCGGACGCGGGGTGCGCGAATTGTCGCTAGCCACTTCATAGCCGGCCAGGAATCCGGCCAGCTTTTCGATCGGATTTAACGTCGCGGACAGCCCGATTCGATTGGGCCGCGCATTCCCGCGACTCGTCACAAAGCGTTCGAGGCGCTCCAGCGTCAGCGCGAGATGCGCGCCGCGCTTGTTGCCGGCGAGCGCGTGGAGTTCATCGACGATCACGTGGCGGACACTGGCGAGCTTCTCGCGGAACTTCGGCGAGGTCAGCAGGATGAACAGCGACTCCGGCGTGGTGACGAGAATATGCGGCGGCCGCGAAGCATCGCAGTGCGCTCGCTGGCGGAAGTGTCGCCGGTGCGAAGTCCGGCGCGGATGCGCGAAAGATCGAGGCCCGACTCGGCGCCGACGTCGCGCACGCCGTTGAGCGGCTCCTCGAGATTCAGGCGGATGTCGTTGGCGAGCGCCTTCAGCGGAGAAACGTACAGCACCGAGACTTCGTCGCGAAGCTGATCGCTTGCAGCGTCGAGCACGAGGCCGTTGATCGCCCACATGAAAGCGGCGAGCGTCTTGCCGCTGCCGGTCGGCGCGCATAGCAGGACGTCGAAGCCGGGCGCCTCGTTGGCCGCGCCGATAACGGGCCATCCAAGCTCCTGCGCGCGCGAGGGCGCAGCGAAGCGCCGCTCGAACCATGCGCGAACAGCAGGATGGAAGTCGTCGAGCGCGGTGGGCATGAGCGAAAATATATCACTGGTAAGCGATCACACGGAAAACAAGATGCTGACAACGGAGTGGCAGGAGACCGGCGTCACCACTCTTCGTTCAGCGCAAGGAACGGGCGGAAAACGCCGTATAGCGCGATCGCTGTCAGCAGTGCGACGGGCGCCAGCATCCCAAGCAGGCGCCATCGCTGGATCGAAAAGCCGCCGCATACCGCGCCGGTCAGGTAGATTATCCAGAAGCCGAGCGTCAACGCGGCACGCTGCACGGTAGCCAGGCGGGGTGAGACTCTTAGCACCTTTAATATGCGAGAGCGCAGGCGGCCGCGAGTTCGATCGCGGAACCAAAAGAGATATTCGGACAGGTTCTCGGCGAACTTCACCAGCGAGCCGGTGACGAAGGTCGTGTACACATTCATTCCGCCGACCTTTCTGATCACCACGTTCTGGATGCCCATCGGAACCGCCAGCAGCGCCACCATCAGGAAGAACTTGCCGGCCGGTTGAGGCGGAATGTCGGCTTTGAAATGGGTCCCGATGCCGGCCGCGATGAAGACCGCGATCAACAATGCTTCGAGAGCAATCGCCGGTGGAAACGGCACCTGAATGCTGCGGCGCTTCTCCGCTTCGTAGATGAATGCGCCGAGCATCAGCCCGAAGACGAACGTCACGATCGGCCATCCGCGACGCACCACTCCCACCCAATCCAGTTCCGACACGTGTCGCGCCATCGCAACCGTGTTACCGGTCATGTGCGAGGTATAGAGACCGTAAAGGGAAACATAACCGACCAGATCGATGAAGCCCGCCGCCCACGTCATCGCATACGCCAGGTTAACCTTCTCGAGGTTAGTCAGCGGGCCGGGCTCGTGCCGCAAGTCGTTACCTCAGAAATCAGATTGTCGATCAGATTAGCACCGAGGAGGAATTGCTGCTGAACATGAGCGGTGTGAGTAACGTCGACGGTGGTCCAGCACGGCGATAGGGTATTCGCGACGGAGATGGGCGACAAGTCCTGGGAGGGGGCCTTGGGAGGAGCGCGGCCATCGGGAGGAAATCATGAAGTCGATATCAGGCGTCGGGTTGGACGATGTCGTCTCCGTGTATAGCGGTGTGCAGGGCGAGTTCATGCACTTGCTATTCGGACAGCAACTTCACATCGGAGGAATGAAGGCGTCGATCGACCTGGCGGAGCGCGCGGGAATCAGCCCCGGACTCAACGGCGTCGATCTATGCTGCTGCAACGGCGCGGGAATGCGGTTCCTGGTGCGGTCGCGCGATATCGC
This sequence comes from uncultured delta proteobacterium, assembly GCA_963814715.1. Classification (GTDB taxonomy): domain Bacteria; phylum Desulfobacterota; class Binatia; order Binatales; family Binataceae; genus Binatus. The sequence continues at coordinate 249,640 of CAWFDW010000002.1, read as the reverse complement.
GTCGATGCTCGGTGTTGACGCGACCGAAGCCGTCGTCGACCGTGGCCGGCAGCTGACCCGCGAAGAAGGTCTCGAAGATAAAATCCGGTTCATCCTGGCCGACGCATGTCATAGCTCTCTGCCCTCGGCCAGCGCGGACTTCGTATGGAGCGAGGATGCGTGGTGCTACGTCCCTGACAAGCCCATGTTGATTTCGGAGGCGGCGCGCATCGTTCGTCCCGCCGGCATCATCGCGTTCACCGACTGGATTGAAGGACCCGCCGGATTGAGCGACGCCGAGGCCCAGCGCTTTCTGGGCATGATGACGTTCGCCAACGTCGAGGATATTTCCGGCTACGTCAAGCTGCTGACGGCGAGCGGATGTGAAGTGCGCGTTGCCGAAGACACCGGACGGTTCGCTTCGCACTTCGAGTTGTATCTCAACATGATCGAGATGCAGCTCTCCTACGATGTGTTGCGGACCGTCGCGTTCCGCACCGAGTTGATGGAAACGCTGGTCGATGGGTTCCGCTTCCTTGGCGATCTGTCACGCGCCGGCAAGATAGCACAAGCGCGGTTCGTCGCGCGCCGTGTATAATCACCGCAACCAGCAGGCATACGAACACAGCGTTACAGCGTGTTCAGAAAACTCACCACGTCCTGCTGCTGCGACTTCGACAGCGCCTGGAATGCTTGCGACGATGCTTTGCCCTGGCCGTCGTGCAATGAGATCGCCGTGGGCAAATCGGCGGCGCGGCCGTCATGCAAATAGACTGACTTGGCGCGCGTGCCCCATAGCGGCGCCGTCCGCATCATCGTCGGACCTGCACTGCCCGACGTGATTCCGTCGCCGAGCGCGCCCATGCTGTGCAACAAAAAATCGCCGTAGGGATGGAACGTCCGCTGCGCCAGCGCCTGGTTGACGGTCCAGCTTATCCGCGTGCCGCCGGTCGAGGGTGGTATGAACGACGCGGGATTCGACGCGGTGGTTAGCGACGGCGCATGGCATCCGGCGCATCCTAATTGCGAGAACAGAGCCTTGCCCCTCGATGCCGACCAGTCTTGCGGAATCGTGGGCGGCGGTGCGAGCGCGCGCATGAAGTCGGTGAAGCGGTCGATGTCCGCGCGGCCGTCGGGATCTGTCGCATCTTCGATGCCGGTATCCTCGAGCGCGAGGCCGTACTGAGTCACGCCAAGAGCGCAACTGCTCGTGTCAGTCGGATTGTCGGGATTCGTGATTCCCATTTCGTTGAGGTACGCGTCGCCGGAGAACGCGCGCAGGAACGCGTGATCGTCTTTCCATCCGAAGCGCCCGACGTGCGCAGTATGCAGAAAATTTTCAGTGACCATCTTCGCCATGCCGCGCACTGACTTGGGCTCATTCTGCGCCAATTGGATCAGCGTTTGATCCGATAATGCCTCGACGAGTCCATCGCCAAAGGTCGCAAGTGCGGCGCGTCCCGCTACGCAATCGCCGCCGCTGGCGAAATTCGCACTGGTCGGATCGCAGGTCGGCAAGTCGGTGTTGAACGTGGTCTTCAACGCCTCCTCTTGCTGGCACGCCGAGAGTTGGCATCCCGGAACGGTAATCTGGCATCCGAGCGGCTCGGCCGTGACGCCCCCGGTGAAAATCGGCGTAGCGCCCTGCGACTGTGGACCGTTGCGGAGCATGTTATCGACGGCAAAGATGTGGACCGGGCCCGGATCGGTGTTGTTGCGCACGCGAATCTCGTTGATAAAAAGACCGCCACCGCCGGTCGCCGGCTGCGAGTGGCATCCGGTGCAGGTCGTGCCGTTGAAGAGCGGCCCCAGCTGAGGCATCTCCTCGATTTCCTTGAAGTTGAGCTGGCCGTTGGCGAATGTCGCCAAGTCAGAGGAGCTATCTGCGACCGATGGCAGCGGCGCGCCGAAACCGTCGAGGTTGATGGGGTAGCTCGGCCGTGACGTCGAAGCGCGGCGATTGGCGGGGCCGGCGTAAGCGTTATGCGGCGTGATAGTTGCGAGCGCGCAAATGATTACGCCAACTACTCCGAGAGCAGTCTGAGTCTTCACATCCTGACTCCTGTGCCCAGCCGAGCGATTTTAGAACAAATCTCTGGCGAAGCTGTTCCGCGGCGTCCGCAAGTTTTGACTCACGCGGACGCGCATTCACACCTAAACTGTCGGTCGCGGATTCAGGATTTCCCGGGCTTCGCGATCTCCCCCGAGCAGTCACATCGAGAACGATATGTCGTTGGCTCACTGGAGGTCGTTGCGACCTCGGAGAAAATATAGAGGAGGATGAACCGAGCGAGTAATTATCAATCGCGTTATAAGATTGCAAGTCTAGCGAAGATAACTTGTCTCTCTCTGGTCAAGTCGCACATATGCATATGAGTGCATTTATTGGTTTTTAGAGGATGGAGACTGCAAGATGATGCAAACGCTGCCGACTACTTTCCGAGTTGACGGAATAAATTCCGTCCTACTGGAGAGCGGAACAGAGGAAGAAAAATGACATTGAGTCAGCGGGACGAGGCTTTTAACAGGACCGGGAGTTGGGCGGTGAATTCGCTGCGGGATAGGGTTAGATCGTAGCCGGCTTCGCGGGCGGCTTTCAGTGGTTTCAGATCTATGTGCGAGGCGAATCCGATCACGCGTGCGCTCGGGGCGGCGGCGCGGATTTGTTTCAGCGTCTCGACGGCTGGGAACGTTGCGTCGGAGAGATCGGTGAAGATGATCGACGGGTGTATCGCGGCGCATCGTGCGGCGATCACATCTAAAGACGACGCGTACTCGACTTCGGCGCCGACGACGGCGGCGACTGCGTCGATTTTCGCGCGGAAGAACAAATCGCGGATTAGTGCGAGTGCCTTCATATCATGTCGGTGAGTTTTACGACGTGGGCGGTGCCGTTGCGAAAGCGCGCCGGTGAGAACGGCGTTAGATCAATCGACGGTGGCGCCCTTTGACCAGGTCGGCGATCACTTCGCCGGTTAGCGCGGAGAGCAGGATGCCGCTGCGGAAATGGCCTGCGGCGTAAAGGACGTTGGCGACCGTCGGCGACGGGCCGAGCACGGGGAGCAGGTCGTCGCTCGCAGGGCGCAGGCCGGCCCATGCCTCGCGAAAGGGAATCGAGGCGATCGACGGGACCATCGCGCGCACCGCGCGGAGGATTCGTTCCATCCCGTCGAGCGTCACGGACTTGTTGAAGCCGGCCTCCTCGAAGATCGAGCCGGCCAGGATGCGCCCGTCGCGGCGCGGCACTACTATTCCGGAGGCTGAGAAAATCGACGGGCCGACCAGGCCGGGGCGCGCATCGAAGCACAGGATTTGTCCGCGCACCGGGTAGAAGTGGAGGCGATCGTCCTCGAGGCCGCGGATATCGCCGGCCCATGCGCCGGCCGCATTGACGATGACGTCGCCGCTTTCGAGCGAGCCGTCGGCGAGCTTCAGAGCCGGTGGCGCGCCCGGCTTCGATTGCGATCGAATTGACGCGGGCGCCCTCGCGAAATTCAGCGCCGGCGTTGGTGGCGGCGTTGATATAGGCAAGGGTGAGCTTGCGATTCTCGACGCGCCGATTGTTGGGCAGGTGCAGCGCGAAGATGATTTTTTCCGAGAGCACCGGCGCCAGCCTGAAGGCCTCGCGCGGCGACAACTCCTCGACGTCGCCGCCGGCCGCGCGCTGCCATCGCGCGCGCGACTGCAACTCGGCGCGGGCCGCGTCGTCGAAGGCTACGTAGAGCACACCGTGAGTCGTCGTACTCGGGATCGACGCCGCTCTCGGCGGTGAGGCGTTCGACGATGTTGTCGAACGAGCGCTTGCCGGCCAGCGCGAGATCGAAGAATGCGCCGGGCTCGTGCGCCTCGGCCTGCGGTCCGATCAGTCCGGCCGCAGCCCACGAAGCTTCGAGGCCGAGACGGCCGCGTTCGAAGACCGCGACCTCGACGCCGTCGGATGCGAGCCGCCATGCGACCGAACTGCCGATTATGCCGCCGCCGATTACGAGAGCTTTCACGCGACTAGACTACCGGCGCGATGCGAGAGGTTAAAGCGCGCGGCGTGATCGCGGTGCGGCGGACTATGTCGAACATCAACAGCGTGAGCACCAATGGCATCAGGGTCAGCGATGCAGACAGGCTCAGAATTCGCGCGAACCATGGAAATATCCAGACGAGGAACAAGGTTGATTTTTCCCAAGGCAGAAAGCCGGATTGGATTGCGTTCCACGACAGCCATGCAATGGGCAACGCGAGCAGTACCGAATCGTAGTCGAGGAAGTACGGCGTGATCAGCAGGGTTCCGGTTGCCAAGGCGGCAGCTTTGACCGGAAATTCGACGGGCTTGAGCCAGACCCACAACACCGCGATAGCAGCGGGGATGCTGACCGTGGCCTGCAAGACATAAGACATCCGGACTGACGCGCCCCACAGTCGCGCGGCACCGAAGACGCTTTGGATCTTGCCGAAGCCGATGTCGCCCTGCTCAAGCATTTCGTGGGTCGATACCGGGATGATGGCGAGGAATCCCCGCCATGTATCGATTCCAAAAAGCGCCGCTGAGAGTGCGGCGAAGACCGCGACCACGAGTGTCGCGGCGGCGATCGCTCGCCACTGGCGCTCTGCCAGAAGTGCGACGGGCAGCAGGATGCCGAACTGCGGCTTGTAGCATAGAAGTCCGAACAGCGCGCCGGCGAGCCATGGGCGTCGTTCGAGCAAGAGTAATCCGCCGCCGAAGAGTGCGGTGGTTATCAGGCCGTTTTGCCCGTCGAGAATCGTCAGCAGCGCGGCCGGAAATGCGAGCGCTACCCAAACCGTGTCACGCCCGGGGACAATCTTTTTGATCATGCTCAAGTAAGCGGTCACGCCCACGAGTGTCCACACGATCATTGCGCCGGAATACGGGAGCATCGCGAGCGGGACTATCATCGCCAGGAACATGGGCGGGTATTGGAATCTTTGGAAACCCGGAGCTTTGTCGCCCAGCGTCGCCCTCTCAGCAACGGACAATTTCGAGCGGTCGTAGACCCCGGCAGGATCTCCGTGGAGCGTCATCGAGGCAGCCGAATAGTACGGCGGAAAGTCGCCACCGATCGGTTGCAACGTCGCCAGGATTCCGCCCGACCTGAACACCAGCCACGCGACGAACACTACGAGGTAGCACACGCAGATCAACCTCGAGTATCCACGGACGCGATCGGCGCTGAGCCATCGCGCGTCTCTGAAGGCGTCGATGAAAGCGCGCGCCCGACCGTCAGTCGGGGAGCCGTTCGACCGGCCGCGACCGGACTCGACGCAGGGCCAGAGTCGCCACCGATCGCGCCAGCTTTCACGCGACTAGATTACCGACGCGATTGAGACCGCGAAAGCACGCGCGGGCGGCGGACTATTGCGGAGGCTGGCCGACGATGATTCACTCGCACGTGTTGAAGCCGAAGCGCTACTCGCTCCTATCCGCGTCACCATGGACGGTAGTGCTGTCGATCGCACTGGCAACGGCTGACAACTTCGCCGAGCCCGATCTCTGGATTCACATGCTGACCGGGCAGACGATTCTTCGCACCGGCCATATCCCCCGAGTCGAAGCCTACTCCTACAGCGCGGCGGGAGCGCTTTGGCGCAATCATGAGTGGCTGTCGCAGGTGGCGCTGGCCTTTCTCTACGCGCATTTCGGAATATTCGGCCTCAAGATCCTGAAACTGCTGGTCGCCGGCATTTTGATAGTGGCGTTGGCGATCGGGATTTCCGCCACCGGCGCCGCATCCCGAGTGCAAAGACTGGCCCTGATACTAAGTGCGGTCGCGCTCTCGCCCTATATGCAATTTCGGCCGCAGCTCTTCAGCTTCATGCTGTTAAGCGTGCTGATGACGGCAATCGCGATCGAGGTTTACCGTCGCGAAGCCATGCTGTGGCCGCTGATTCCGATGTTCGCGTTGTGGGCGAATTTTCATGGCGGTTACATCGTGGGACTCGGCGCGATCGGTATCGCGACTGCAGTGATGTTCTTCCAGGGCTGGTTTGTCGACGCGGAGCGCATGACGTCGGCGCACAGGCTCGCATTGGTCACGGTTGGATGCGTCGCGGCCACGCTGTTCAATCCGTTCGGGATCGGCTTGTGGACGGGGGTGGCGCACTCGGTCGGCGATCCGTTGATTCGAAAAATAATGAATGATTGGGTGCCGCTGACGACGTTGATGTTCTCGGATTGGCGGGAGTCGCCGTCGCAGTTGCTTCAGTATGTCGGCGCTATGCTGATGTTCGGCTGGTTCATCGTGGCAATCGCGATGGCTCCGGACCTCGGCGATTCGGCTCTAGTCGCGGTCGCGACAATCTTCGTCGCGGCGGCCTTCTATGCAGCGCGAAATGTACCGATGGCAGTGGTCGCAGTCGCGATTCCGCTGGCGTTTCATGCAAGCGTCGCGAGCGAGCGCCGCGTTCAGCAAAAGATCGGAATCGAGCCCGAGGTCAGCAATGAACCGCCCGCGGCGCTGATGGCGATTTGCGCGATGGCCCTGTTCCTCGTCGGCGGGACCTTCTCTAATCGGCTCAAGGACCAGAAACCCGCTCCGGCCGGCGCGCTCGCGTTCATGCAGCAGCACGATATTCACGGCAACATCCTGCCGCAGTTCGAATGGGGCGCGTATCTGATCTGGCACATGGGCGATAAGATCAAGGTCTTCATTGACGCGCGCGACGACCTCGTCTATCCGCAGCCCCTCGAGGTGCGATACGCGATTTTTTTCTACGGAATGGAGGGAGCGGATTCACTGCTCGACGCCTATCCGCACGACTACATCCTGATGGGCGTGCACACGAAAGGAGCCGACGTCGTCCGCAAGGACCCGCGCTGGCATCTACTATATAGCGATCAAACCGCGGCGCTGTTCGGGCGTAACGCGCTGCCGGGCGTCGAGCCGGTGGTTGGCAACGTCGCCGGCAGCGACGGTAAACCCGCGGACACCTATTTTCCCTGACCCGCCGAGTGTCCCGCGATGTCGCCGATGGAGCCTGAGCTGCCGCGACGCTCGCCGCTTTCGGCGTTGCGATGGACGGTAGTTCTTTCGATCGCGCTCGCGACGGCCGACAACTTCGCCGATCCGGATCTGTGGATTCACATGCTGACCGGCCAGACGATTCTCCGCACCGGCCATATTCCGCGGTTCGACACTTACTCATACAGCGCGGCCGGAATGCCGTGGCACAATCACGAATGGCTGTCGCAGCTGGCGATGGCTTTCTGCTACGCGCATCTCGGTGTCTTCGGCCTCAAGCTATCTGAAAGTGCTGTGCGCGAGCGTCGCGATCGTCGCGTTGGCGATCGGAATTTCCGCCACCGGCGCGGCGGCACGCGTGCAACGGCTCACGCTGATTCTCAGCGCCGTCGCGATCTCGACCCAGATGCAATTTCGGCCGCAGCTCTTCACCTTCATGATGATGAGTCGTGGTGATGGCATCGATCGCGATCGAGGTTTACCGCGCGCGACGCGACGCTATGGCCGCTGATTCCGATGTTCGCGTTGTGGGCCAATTTTCACGGCGGCTATATCGTCGGACTCGGCGCGATGGGCATCGCAGCCGCGGTCATGTCGGTCCAGGGACGGTTGGGCGACTCAGGCGGCATGACGTCGGCGCGGCGGCTCGCACTAGTCACGCTTGGATGCGCGGCAGCGACGATTATCAATCCGTTCGGAGTGGGCTTGTGGACCGGAGTGGCGCATTCAGTCGCCGACCCGCTGATTCGGCAGGTCATCGCTGACTGGGTGCCGCTGCCGACGATGATGCTATCAATTGGCGGAACTCCCCGCAGGAGTTGCTTCAGTACGTGGCGCCAATGTTGATGTTTGCCGAGTTTCATCGCGGCGGTTGCGATGGCTCCCGAGCTGCAAGGACGCAGCGCTGGTTGCGGTCGCGACGATTTTTATCGGCTGCCGCCTTCTATGCCGCACGCAACGTCGCGGTGGCGGTGATCGCGCGTCGCGATTCCGCTGGCGCGTCATGCAAGCCTGGCGTTGGCCGTGGGACGCAGCTGCGCGGCGACCGGCGGAAATCGACGAGCCGCCCGTCGCGCTGATGGCGATTTGCGCGATTGCGATCGCGCTCGTCGGTGGAACTTTCTCCAATCGGCTCAAGACCTGGAAGCCGATGCCGACCGATGCGCTCGCGTTCATGCAGCAGCACAGTCTTCACGGCAACCTTCTGCCGACAGTTCGAATGGGGCGCGTGCGTGCGTGGCACATGGGCGACGCGTTCAAGGTTTATATCGATCCGCGCGGCGAGCTGGTTTATCACGGACAAGCAGAAAGGCAGACTACGCGATTTTTTTCTACGGGATGGACGGCGCGGATAAGCTGCTCGACGAGTTATCCCCACGACTACGTGCTGATGGGCGTGCACGACCAAGGGCGCCGACGTCGTCAGGAAAGACCCGCGCTGGCATCTACTATATAGCGATCAGACCGCGGCGCTCTTCGGCCGCAACGCATCTGCCTGGCGAGGCGCCGGTCGTCGGCAACGTCGCAGGCATCGACGGTAAGCCGGCTGACACCTATTTTCCGTGACGCGCCGAGTGATAAATGTCGTGGCATCGGAGGCGGCATGGCGCGACTTATCAAAGGACTCGACACCAAGCTGATTCACGCGGGCGAGCCGGAGCCGTTGATCGGCGGCGCGGTCACGATGCCTATCTTTCAATCCTCGACCTACGAATACGCGGGGCAGACCAGCTACCACGACCTGCGCTACATCCGCCTCAACAACACGCCGAATCATGCGGTGCTGCACGCCAAGCTCGCGGCGCTCGAAAATGCGGAGGCGGCGCTGGTCGCGGGCAGCGGGATGGCGGCGATTTCGGCGGCGCTGTTCACGGTGCTCGCCGGCGGAGGGCATCTGCTCGCGCAGGATTGCGTTTACGGCGGCACGCACGATCTTGTTCGTCGAGGAATTCCCGCGCTACGGGCTGTCGGTGGATTTCGTCGACGGCGACGAGCCGGCCACGTGGCGCGAGGCGATTCGTCCCAACACGAAGGCAATCTACGTCGAGGCGATGTCGAATCCGCTGCTGCAAGTGAGCGACTTGCAGGCGGCGGTGGATTTCGCGGCGGAGAATGGGCTGGTCTCGATCATCGACAACACCTTCGCGAGTCCGATAAATTTTCGTCCCGCGGAAATCGGCTTCGACCTGTCTCTTCACAGCGGCACCAAGTATCTCAACGGTCACACCGATATCGTGGCGGGCGCCGTGATCGGGCGCGCGGATCTGGTCGAGCGCATCACGCATACGCTGAACCATCTTGGCGGGACGCTCGATCCGCACGCATGCTTTCTGTTGCATCGCGGGATGAAGACGCTCGCGGTGCGCGTGCGCCATCAGAACGAGAGCGCGCTCAAGATTGCGCGATGGCTCGAGCAGCATCGCGCGGTCGCGCGGGTGAACTATCCCGGTCTCGAGAGCCATTCGAATCACCTGCGCGCGTGCGAGCTGTTCGACGGTTTCGGCGGCGTGCTGAGTTTCGAGCTGGAGGGCGGCCTCGATGCGGCTGGCCGCTTCATGGAGCGCGTGACGATACCGATCAGCGCGCCGAGTCTGGGCGGCGTCGAGACGTTGATCACGCGGCCGGCGACGACTTCGCATTCGGGGATGTCGGCGACGGAGCGCGCGCGGGCGGGAATCGGCGACGGGCTGATCCGGCTGTCGGTGGGCTCGAATCGAGCGACGACCTGATCGAGGATTTCGAGACAGCGCTGAACGGCTGAGACGCGATTTCCGCGCGCTCGACCGCATTTTGGGACACCCTTCGCGACAGCGACAGAAATTCGGCGACAGAAGGCCAACGTCAAGCCGCGATAGCAAGTCGTTGCAATGCTCCACAGAGGCATTGGAATTGCTTGCTACTGATGTGTGGACCTTCAGGCAGATCCGTCGGCCGAGGGGGTTGGCGGTGTTAACGCGCGCCATTCAACCAATGGCACGGCTGCGCCCGACGCAGTTGGCAACGCTGCTCCGATAACCAAACAGATCGACATGGAACCGGCGCGCGCTTCCGACCACGCGATGACGCGCGTGATCGACGACGGCGACGATCTTGCTGCGGTCTCGTCGACACTGCGCACCGGCGCACTCGCGATAATCGCTCTTGCAAATCGGATACGCCGTGCTCGACCGCCGTCGTGTATCCGCACAACTTCGCGAGAACCAGCCCATTTCACTTCGCCAGCGTAACGCTCGGCCTCATTGCACTAGTGACGGCGCTGTCGCCACGGGCGATGCGGAACTGGCGCGCGATCTCGCTGTTAGTCTTTACGGCGATTATCGTCGAGTACTGCGTTTATGACGGTGATCGACGGCGACTGCGACCCGCTGGTCGCGTCGATTGTGCTGTTTTCCTTCGGCGCAGGCGCGATGCTTCCGTGGAGTCCGCGCTGGCAGGCGGCGCTCGAAGTGGGCGGAGCGATTGCGATGATCGGCTACTCGATGCACACCGCGGACACGACTTTGAGTGTGGCTAACGACTGGACGACGGTGTTGAGCGCGCTGGTCTTGTCGCAGATAACTGCAATCCGTGGCGCCCGCTATCGCCAGAAATTGGCCGAGCAACTGGCGGCTCTCGCCAGGAACCATCGCTTGCTCGTGCGCGAAATGGACCTGCGCGCGGAAATCGCGGCGGCGCGGGAACGCGACCTCGTCCAGCTGCAAGCAAGCGAAGCGATGCTGCGCAAGATGTTCGAGGCGTCACCGGACAACATCGCGATTAACAGCCTCGTCGACGGACGCTTCATTGCGGTCAACGACAAGTACCAGGTCGCCGGTTACACGCGCGACGACGTGATGGGGACCACGGTGATCGCGCTTGGGATGTGGCCGCACGAAGAGGAGATGAACCGGTTTCTCGAAAGCATTCAGAAAACCGGCCGGGTCAAGAACATGGAAATCGCGCAGCGCCGCAAAGACGGCAGCGCTCGAGACCAATCTAATCTCGGCGTCGGTGGTCGAAGTCGAGGGCGAGCCGTGTGTGATTTCGATGACGCGGGATATCACCGAGATAAAGCGCGTCGAGACCAGCCTGCGGGCCAGTCACGCGGCGATGCGCAAGATCTTCGACGCGACGCTGGACATTATCGTGGTGACGCGGGTGTCCGACAACGCCTACATCGATTTCAACCAGCAATTCGAACGGATCGGGTATCGGCAACAGGATCTCGACGATTCCCGCACGGGCAAGCGCCAGCTATGGGCGAGCGAGCGCACAGACATCAGGAGTTTCGCGATCGGATCGCGAGCCGAAGGCGCGGTGCGCAACATGGAGGCCGACTTCCTGAAGCCGGACGGCAGCGTGATGCCGGCGATGCTGTCGGCGGTGCGCGTCGAACTCGAAGGCGAAGACTGCGTGGTCACGATGATTCGCGACCTGACGGCGGCCAAGGAAGCGTCGCGCAAGCTCGAACAGAGCGTGAAGGCGCTGAGCGACAGCGAAGAGACCTTCCGCAAACTGTTCGACGCGAACCTCGACAGCATGACGCTCACCGGAGTCTGATGGAAACTATATCGACGTCAACCAGGAATACGTCAAAGCGAGCGGTTTTTCGCGCGAAGAGGCCGTCGGCCATCATTTCACAGAGCTCGTCCAGTGGATCCATCCCGACGAAATGATCGCGTTCGGCGATCAACTGCACACGCACTAACGAAGTGCGGAACCTCGAGGTGGCGTTCCGGATGAAGGACGGCTCGGAGCAGCCGGTGCTTCTTTCGGCGGTGAATCTCGAGCTGCACGGACAGGTCTGCTGTCTGACAATTTCCCGTGGTATCGCGGACCTCAAGATGACGCAGCGCGAACTGGTCGCGCGCGCGAGGCGGCGCTGGCGGCGTCGCGCGCCAAGTCGGAGTTCCTGTCGAGCATGTCGCACGAGATTCGCACGCCGATGAATTCGATTCTCGGGATGTCCGATCAGTTGATGGAAACCGCGCTCGACGACGAGCAGCGAAGATATTTGAGCACCGTGATCAGCAACGGCCACGCGCTACTGGCGCTGATCAACGGCATCCTGGACCTGGCCAAGGTCGAGAGCGGACGCATCAGCCTCGAGGCGGTCGAATTCGATCTCAAGGACGTGACCGAAGAGGTACTCGAGACGCTGTCGATTCGCGCGCATGAGAAAGCGCCTCGAGCTGATGGTGCGTTTTGCGCCGGAGGTCCCCGAGTTCGTGCTCGGCGATCCCCTGAGACTCGGTCAGATCCTGATCAACCTGATCGGCAACGCGATCAAATTCACGCAGAAGGGACAGGTACTGTTGTCGGTCGAGGCGGACTCGGCGATCGCGGGCCGGCTCAGATTCACGGTGACCGACACCGGAATCGGAATTGCGGCCGACCAGCGCCACCTGCTCTTCAAGGCATTCAGTCAAGCCGACTCTTCGACCTCGCGCAAATATGGCGGCAGCGGACTCGGGCTGGCGATCGTCGCGCGGCTGGTCGCGTTGATGCACGGCACGGTCGAAGTGGCGAGCGAGCCGGGAGCGGCAGCGCGTTTTCGTTCACCGCGCAATTTGAAATCGCGTGCGGACCAAAGGCATCTGAGTCGCGGCAACCGAGCTTCGTCGACATGAGAATACTGTTGGTCGCCGAGAACGATGATAGCCGCTCGATTGTCGGCGAACTGCTGACATTGCGTGGCGCGTGCGTCGATCCAGGCGTCGTCGGCGGCCACGGCGATTGCGGAACTTACGCGCGACAGCGCGCCGCAGTCGCCCTTCCAGGTAGCGCTGCTCGACGGCACGATGCCCGAACAGGGAGGGGTCGAAGTTGCGGAATTTCTGATGAGCAGCGGACCAGCGCGGCCGCGGATCGTGATGATGCTCGGGACCAACGATTTGACCAACCAGGTTGCGCGCCTGCATGCGATTGGAGTCGACAACTACATCGTCAAACCGGTGCGGCGCGCGGAGTTGTTCGCGGCAATCGGACGAGCCCGCGCAGTAGTGCGCGTCGAAACCCGCGGCGACGCTGGATCGGCGGTCGCCGCGCCACAATCGGCGGCGCCGGCGATCCTCGACCGGCCGCTGCAGATCCTGATGGCTGACGATTCGGACGACAACCGCGCGCTGATTCGCGCGTATCTGAAAAAGACTCCCTACGTTCTGGTCGAAGCCGAAGATGGGCAGCAGGCGATCGACAAATTCACCGCGGGGAACTTCGACGTAGTGCTGATGGACATCCAGATGCCGATCGTCGACGGAATCGAAGCCACGACCACGATTCGAGTCTGGGAAGTGGCGAACAGCCGGCGGCGCACGCCGATCGTCGCGCTGACGGCGTCGGCGCTGGGAGAGGCGATGCATCGCACGAGGGAGGCCGGCTGCGACGCGCATTTAACCAAGCCGGTCAAGAAATCGACGCTGCTCGACGCCATTCGCGACGCGATCGAAACGAACGCGATGGATGACGAAGCGCGACGACGGTTGGCGATCTCAAGGAGGAAACATGCCGGATCGAGTAATAGTGGAAGTGGACGAGGACCTGAGCGACCTGATTCCCGGTTTCCTGACGCACAAGCGCGACGACGTCGACACGATTTTCGATGCGGTTGTCGCGTCGCGACTACGTGGCGATCGGCAGCATCGCGCATCGGATCAAGGGCGAAGGCGGCAGCTACGGCTTCGACTCGATGACCGAGATGGGTCGCGCGACTGGAGCAGGCCGCCGCGATTACGCGACGATAGCGCAGTGACGACGCTAGCGCGGCAATTTCTCAGCTATCTCGATCACGTCGAGGTAGTGTTCCAGCCGTCCAGCGAGTAGCGAAAGGGCGCGCCACGGTTGCGCGTGGTGCAATCGCGATGCTAGCGAGTCGAGACTGCTTGCGCACCTCGATCAATCCATCGCCCGCCCTCTTTCGCGCGCTGCTTGCCGCCGCAATTGCGCTCTCATGCTTCGCGATCCAGGCGACCGCGCGGCCGTCGTCGAGATACCGCCTTCGGTGGAAGACTTACGCGATCGGCCCTGAACGACTTGCAGGACGTCGCGCGGCAAGAATCCCATCGAGCCGGTCTTCGAGGCCGGCATGCAGGCGAGTCCGCAGATACAAGCCGTCCTGCCCGATCTCACCGAATCGCAATATCAGCAAGTCCAGCGCCAGATGCAGGGATTCATCGTGGTGCGCGAAGCGGTGATAGTCGTGCGACCGAGTGTCGATTACTTCAAAAGCCTCGCGCGCAAGCAGGGCACCAAAGCCGACCGCGCTTTTTTCGACATCTACGCGCGCACGGAACCCGACGGCAACGGCCCGTTCCCCGCCTACATCAAGCAGCAGACCGACGAATCGGGATGCACGCGCTTCGACGGAAAGCTGATGGTCGATCTCTACCGCGGCTGGCTGACCTTCCGCACGACCTACCCCGACGACTACGCAGACGAAGCGCAAGGCGAGATCGACAGCCTCGAGACGGAACTGCTCTCAGGCATCTGCAGTTGCGAGGATGCGGGAAAAACCGCCGCAGGGCCTGCAAGCCTTCGTCAAAGCCTTCCCGGACCTGCCCATCACGCCAAAGATCAAAACCGAATCGTCGAGAATCCACAGCGGCAAATCAAGCTTCCGCTTCAACTGCCACGGGTGATGACTCGTTGTGTCCGCGGCCTTCCGAGATACCTCGCCCGTTAAAGTCTAACGGGTGAGGTATTCTGAGCGGCCGCGGCGGCCATTCGGATAGCGCAGTGAACAGATCGTGCGGTTGTGATTTCAGCTCGAGCCAGAGCTACGCCGTGCTCGCCGAGATTCGCCAGGCTGAGGCCCTTGAAGGCGGGCTCCGCCGATGCCATCGCGGCGAACACCGCGTCTCGCGGTGTTCGGACGATCGATGCCGTCGAGGGCGTGGCCTAGTCGTGCGATTGCTTCGATGCCGGCGATTGCGTTTCCCGGCGGCGGGAATGCGGCGTTGATTCGCTGCACGCGGCCCTGGAAGTTCGTGAAGCTGCCGTCGATTTCCGGATACGCTGCGATTGGCCAGATCTGGTTGGCCATCTGGCAGGTCTCGTTGGCGTCGGTCGATAGCACCAGCATGTAGTCGAGCGCGCCGAAGCGCCTGACGAACTCCTCTTCGCCGAGTGCGCGAACCAGGTCGGCGCGGAATGCGATCAGCATCTTGAGCTCGCCCGACGCGACCGCCGCCGCGAGAGTCGTCGAGTCCGTCGGCGGAGAGCCCGAGCGCCGCGAGTCCGCGCGTGTTGGGATTTTTGTTGGCGCGGATCAGCAAGTCGTCGTCGCCGCTGACGCCGGGCGGCGACCAGCTGAGCGTCGCGATCCGGTCGGAGCCGATCGCGGTCTTCATCAACTGCTTCAGCGCGAACGCTTCCTCGTTGGTGGACGTCGCATCGACGACCGCGCGCGATCGAATTGCCGCCGTACGTGCGTTTGTAATCCGCGATGATCGACGCCGCGCGCCTGACGCCCTCGCCCCACCGCTCGACCACCAGCTGATCCTTCGCCTGCACCAGCGGCGACGTGAGACGCGTCTCGTTCTGCAGCGCCGGGAAACTGTGACGGCCCTCGTCGCACATCCAGTAGCTGTTGACGTCGGGATTGAAGCGCGGCTTGAAGCGGTAGATGCGCCCGCGATGGTGATGGATGTCGATCGCGCATCCGCGCTCGCATCCGCCGCAGACCGACGCCGTGCGATGCAGGTACCAGACGCGCATCCGGAAGCGGAATTCTTTTTCGGTCAGCGCGCCGACCGGGCAAATGTCGACGACGTTGCCGGCGTACTTGTTGTTCACCGGCTGGCCGGGATTGATGTCGATGCGGTTGTGATCGCCGCGCTCGAAAATCGCCAGCTCTGAGGTCTTCGTCACTTCGTCGAAGAAGCGCGTGCATCGCGCGCACAGGATGCATCGCTCCTGATCGAGCATCACGCCCGAGCCGATATCGATCGCCTTGCCCTTGTGATTTTTCTCCGGCAGCGGAAAGCGCGACGGCTGCTGATCGTAATCCATGTAGTAGTCTTGCAGCTTGCACTCGCCGGCCTGATCGCAAACCGGACAATCGATCGGATGGTTGATCAGCAGGAACTCGAGCACCGCCTTCTGCGCGGTCTTGGCCTTGTCGCTGTTGGTGTGCACGACCATCCCGTCGGCGACGCGCGTGTTGCAGGCGATTTGGAGCTTGGGCGCCTTTTCGACTTCGACCAGGCACATCCGGCAGTTGCCGGGGATCGACAGGCCGGGATGAAAGCAGTAGTGCGGAATCTCGATGTCGACGAGCTCGGCCGCCTGGATCACATTCAGATTGGCGCCAGCCTCAACTTCCTTGCCGTCGATCGTGAGCTTGGGCATTATTTCAGGCAGCCTGCTGCGCGGATGCGGTCTTGAACGGGCATCGCCCGAGCTTGATGTGCGCTTCGAATTCGTCGCGAAACTTGGTGACGTAGCTCTTGACCGGCATCGCGATACTGTCGGCGAGCACGCAGATCGTATTGCCGACCATGTTGTCCGAGATGTTGTTGAGCAGCTCGAGCTGCTCGATCTTGCCCTGCCCCGCTTCCATCTCGGTCATGATTTTTTCGATCCAGCCGCATCCTTCGCGGCACGGCGTGCACTGCCCGCACGATTCGTGATGATAAAAGCGCGCGGTCGCCAGCAGCATGTCGATCATGCAGGTATCCTCGTGCATCACGATGACGACGCCGGAGCCCATCGCCGAACCAATCGTGCGCATCGAGTCGAAATCGAAAATCGCGCGCTCGGACTCCTCCTTGTTGAGGACCGGGAATGACGAGCCGCCCGGGATGACGCCCTTGAGCGTCTTGCCGCCGAGAATGCCGCCGCCGATGTCGTAGATGATGTCCTTCAGCGGCGTGCCCATTGGTAACTCGTACATGCCGGGCTTATTCACGTGGCCTGAGACGCATACCAGCTTGGTGCCGGGACTCTTCTCGGGACCGATCGCCTTATACCATGCGGCGCCGCGATTGATGATGTGCGGCACGTTCGACAACGTCTCGATGTTGTTGACGACGGTCGGGCATCCGAATGCGCCGACGATCGCGGGGAATGGCGGCCGGTTGCGCGGGTAGCCGCGCTTGCCTTCGAGCGATTCCAGCAGCGCGCTTTCCTCGCCGCAGATGTACGCGCCCGCGCCCTTATGCGTCCAGATGTCGACACCGTAGCCGGAGCCCATTACGTCCTTGCCGACGTAGCCTGCGGCGCGCGCTTCGGCGAGGGCCGCATCGATGCTGCGCTTCTGCACGGAGAATTCGCCGCGCATGTAAATGTACGCGGTATGCGAACCGACCGCGCGGCACGCGATCAGGATTCCCTCGATAATCCCGTGCGGATCGTTTTCGAACTGATAGCGATTGGCGAAGGTGCCCGGCTCGCTCTCATCGCCGTTGACGCAGACGTAAACCGGCTTCTTCGAGTCCTTGGGGATGAAGCTCCACTTCACGCCGGTCGGAAACGCCGCGCCGCCGCGTCCGCGCAGATTCGAATTCTTGACCTCGTTGATAATGTCGTCGGTCGTCATCTCGAAGAATGCCTTGCGCGCGGCCTTGTAACCGCTATTCGCAAGGTACACGTCGAGCTTTCGAAGATCAGGGATATCCAGCCAGCGAGTCAGTATCCGTTCCATGTGAATCCGGTGCGCTCGTTATGAAGTTCAGGCGGGATGCTTTTCGCTGAGCGCCATCAGTTTCTGCTTCTGCCCCTGGATTTTCCGCTGCAACGCCATCAGCGCGTCGAGCACGCCTTCGGGCCGCGGCGGACATCCGGGAACATACACGTCAACCGGGACGATCCGGTCGATGCCGGGCAGCGTCGCGTAGTTGTCGTAGAAGCCGCCGGTCGAAGCGCACGCGCCAAACGCCATCACCCATTTCGGCTCCGCCATCTGCTCGTAAACGCGGCGCAGAATCGGTCCCTGCCGAACCGTCACGGTGCCGATCACCATCAGCAAGTCGGCCTGGCGCGGAGTGAAGCGCGGCAGCAGCGCGCCGAAGCGATCGATGTCGTAAGGCGACATCGAGAGCGACATATATTCCATCGCGCAGCACGCGGTCGCGAACGGATACGGGAAGATCGAAAATTTTCGCGCCCACCCGAGAGCCTTGTCGAGCCGGGTCAGGACCGCGGTATCGCCGAGCAGGATTTCGTCGCCCTTAGCCGACTCGAGCCCGCTTTTAACTAATGCCATTGAAGCCTCTGGCGCTTGATATATACGTTAAATCGTTACAGTTGAAGGCTAGCAAGCATCGCGTCGGCCCGTCAACGAATTCTAATGATGCGGGGGCTGTGAGTGAAGCAAAACTTGCGCTGGTCAGGAAGGACCCGGGATTCTTCACTGCGTTCTGAATGACACGAGGACGGACGTACAGAGAACAATCTAGCGCGCGAGCTTTTCTGATGTGGCCAAGCACCCTCACCTACCGGCGGCTGCGCCCGCCGGCCTCCTCTCCCGTAAAGTAACGGGCGAGGTAATTCCCGCGCCTCCTCTCGACCCCTGGAGCGAAAGGTTGTCCTCAACATTTCGCGATTCTCACTAAGGTGCAGGGGTTACCCCTGCCCAGGGAAGCGTGAAACCCAGGAGGGGTTTCACATTCAATCAAGTTCCTCACGAGATTCGCAGGACGCCGGCGCCTTTGATTTCGTCGTGCTTGAGCATTTTGAGTGCGACGTTTGCTTCGGTGAGGCCGAAGGCCATCGTGCTGATGCGAACGGGAATCTCAGCGGCGAGTTTCAGGAACTCTTCGCCGTCGGCGCGCGTGTTGGCGGTCACGCTGCGGAGTTCTTTTTCGTAGAACAGATGTTTCTCGTAGTCGAGAGTGGGAATTGGACTTAGGTAGATTCCTGCGACTGCGAGTATTCCGCCGCGATCGAGCGCTTGCATCGCGGGCAGCACCAGATTTCCCGCGGGCGCAAACAGGATTGCCGCGTCGAGCGGCGCCGGCGGCACATCTTCGGCGTTGCCGATCCATTCGGCGCCCAGATCTTTCGCCAGATCGCGATGAGAGCCGCCGCGGCTCATCACGAACACGCGGCATCGCCAATGACGCAGCACCTGGATCGCGAGATGTGCCGAGCCGCCGAAGCCGTAGAGGCCGACGGTTGCACCGGGCTTGATATCGGCGCGCTTGATTGCGCGGATATCCGATTATTCCGGCGCACAGCAGGGGCGCCGCTTCTTCATCGCCGAGCGAATCGGGGAGCGCATAGGCGAAGTCCTCGCGCACGACAGCGTATTCGCAGTAGCCGCCGTCGTGATCGTAGCCGGTGAAGCGCGCGTTGGGGCAAAGATTTTCGCGATCGCGGCGGCAATATACGCACACGCCGCAAGTCTCGCGCAGCCATGCGATTCCGACGCGATCGCCTTGCTTGAATCGAGCCGCGCCAACGCCGCGTTTGTCGACGATACCCACGACCTCATGACCTGGAATGATTCGCGGATGACGCGGCGGCAGGTCACCCTCGGCGACGTGAAGATCGGTGCGGCAAACTCCGCACGTCTTGACGCGCACCAGAATTTCGCTCGGCCCCGGTTCGGGAACTGGCGCGTCGATCGGGTGGAGCGGATCCGATTCGATCGGCGCGGGCTTCTCGACCACCATCGCCTTCATCGAAATATTATAAACGTCGTGAGCGACTCAACCAGCCCGCTATTTCAAGTTTCTTTGAGAATCGCTGTCTCAAACAAAACCCTAAGTCGATTACGCAAATCAGATCGCATCAGGAGATTGGTGCTGTCGGCAAATTGGTCGATCGAGCCAATTGGACCGACCGTCGCATAGATCTTTCGCAACGACTCGTCGCGTATTTCGTCACTGACCGCCTTGGCAAAGCGTCCCGCACCAAGCACTCGATAGGGCCTCGTGTGAAACGACATCGTGCCGGTATCGAGCGTCGCAAAAGACCCATCGCGTTATGCATCCGCGCCACGACTTCAAGAGCCGCGCACAGATGCTGCTCGCGCGATTGCCAGGTGTCCGCCGAGACCGCCGCGCGCAACAAAGGCTCAAGCTCATGGGCGCAATTCAAACGCGAAAACGCAGTTCCCAGCCATTTGCTGTATGGCGCGTAGCGGCCCTCGATCAGGAAGCACAACTTCATCACGTCGCGGACTAGTCGCGCCGTGTTGATTCGCGCGCCGAGTTCGTCGCCGCCTTCTCCGCACCTGCTGGGGAACGGCTCTTCCTGCGCTATTCGAATCCATTGTGACGCGAGCATGAATAGCCACACATCACGCGGATACCACGCGAGGCTTTGCCGCAGCGGAATCAACTCCCCAAGTCCATCGTGATAGACGGCGCCGCCCGTAATTTCGAGCAAGGCATTCTGGTACATCAGCAGCCAATCAACGATTGTAGGTGTGTCGCGCGGATCGATGCCTAGGTAGTTACCGATAAATTCTTGCACCGTGTAGAAGTAGACGTGGTGCCGCACGTGGCCCGACTCGGCAGGTACCATCCAGCGCACGCGGTTCTCGTCGGGCTCTGCGAAGCTGGTCGAATAGCCGCGAAATTCTGGGGGAAGCCGAGCCGAGAGAGCTTCACTTACAGAGTCAGCCTGCGCACGAAAGTCCTCCTCCGGCAGAAAAATCAGCAAGCGCGGTCCCCATTCGTGATCGGTCGAGCGCTCGGAATCATAACCCAGCACATCCGAGCCATAACCAATCAGCGCTGCGGAATAGCGAAGTTCAGGAAACGCAGCTGACAGGATCGGCGCGACGGCTTCACGATAGAACATCTCATTGAGCTGAACACCGCGGATGAACTTTGTCATGGCCCAATAGCCATATCAGGATTTAGTTTTTGAATCCCGCAGATGCTCCTGCAACTCTTTCAACATCTGCTGGACTTGTTGATTTCCGGGCTCTAACTCATTGAGACGAGTTGCATAGGTCAGCGCTTTGGCAGGATCGCCTGACTGTTCGAGGAAGTTCACCATCGCGGCAAGTGAATCGCGATCGTAAGGATGCGCCTTGATAGAACTCTCCAGCGTCTCGATTGCGGCGCTGGTCTTTCCTGCATCGTTCAACGCGATCGCATAGACATAGGCATAGCGCGCATTGCCCGGTTCGCCGCGCGCTGCCGCTCCAAGAAGATCGAGCGCTTGTGCGCTGTGCTTCTGACGCACCATCAACAGACCCAGCGCGTGCTCGAGCGACGGGTCATCCGGCGAACGGTTGATTGCATCTCTAAGGACGCGTTCCCCATCGTCATCCCGGTTCTGTGCGCGATAGAGGTCGGCCAGGTTGACTGCGGCGGGCGCAAAGCTCGGGTCGAGCGATAGCGCGGTCTTAAGTTCCTCTTCCGCCTTGTCGAAGTGATTCTCCCTGGCGTACAGCAAGCCCAAGATTCATATGCGCTTCGGGACGGTCCGCGTTCAATTGCTGCGCGCTGATGTACTCATCGGTGGCTCGATTGAAGGCAGCGGCAACCTCCGCTGGTAAGCTGTTAGCGGGCAATCCTGCCAGCACTTCCGCTGCTTCGATCCGCACGGCGCGAACAGGATCGCCAAGCAGCGGCAGCCAATGCGCTCGCGCTGGTTGCCGGATCGGTGTTGGACAGCGCGTGCGCAGATGCGCGTCGCACCAGACCCCAATCGTCGCCGACTCCTGCACGAACCGCGTCGTCATTCGGCGACGGGGCGTAGGCTGCAAGCATTGAAAGCGCGGTGGCTCGTGCTATCGCCGGCTGCTCGCGGTTCGCGACCAATCGTTCAAGCGACTGTTGCGCGCCCGGTTCTCCCACCGTCCCGCATTCAACGTCTCCGCAAACTGCTGGAACCCCCGAGGTGTGTGCCCGTACCACTTGGCGACAGAATCCGACGCCCATTCCGCCGACTTGTCGGTGTGACAATTGGTGCATGCGTTGGGAGTGCCGAGTTTCATCGACAGGTCGGGACGCGGAATGCGGATACTATGATCTCGACGCGCGTCGACGACCATGTACGTGCGCGTTGGCATGTGACACTCGACGCATCGCGCGCCGGACGATCCAACCTTGTGAAAGTGATGCGCCGGCGAATCATACTTTTGCGCCGAGTGACACTGCGCGCAAACACCGTTGCCCTCGGCCCGAAGCCTCGAACTGTGCGGCTCGTGACAATCGCTGCACGTCACGCCGGCATGGAACATCCGGCTCTGGACGAAGGATCCGTACTCGTAGTCCTCCTCCTTTATCTGGCCGTCGGGGAAATAATGGTCGTCGTCGAGCAGTGCTACGCGGTAATCGTCGCCCACCGGCTGTCCGTGTACGTAGTCTTCGTGAATCTCGCCGCGCCGCGCATGGCATCGCGCGCACGTCTCGATTTCCCGCTCTGATAGCCGCGACGAGCTTCGACGCGCATTGCCGGTGACCGGATCGATCGGCCAGGCAACGCCTTTGCGTTCATCAAGCGCGATCGTCAGTCCCTCAGTTGACGTCGAGTTTCTGCCAATCGCCCTGCTTCTTCGCCCACGCCACGTGATTCGATCCTGGACCATGACAAGCCTCGCACGACACATCGATCTCCGCGTACGAAGTAGAAAAGGTGCGAGCCCGCTCGTCGTAGTTCTTGCGCAGGTTGGTCGAATGGCAATCGGCGCACATGTAGTTCCAGTTCTGATCGATACCGGTCCAGTGCCGGGAGTCCCGCGGCGTGATCTTCTGATCTGGATACAGAAAGAACCACCGCTGGCCGCCGCTCTCGCGGGGGCGGCTATCCCACGCGATCCCCAACGCTTGCAGGCGCCCAGTGGGCATCGCGATCAGATATTGCTGCAGCGGATAAACGCCGAAGGTGTACCCGATTTGATAGTCGTGAAGCGCGCCGTCGGGGCCGTCGGTATGCACCATGAACTTCGAACCGTCGCGAAAGAAACTCGACGTGACGCCGTTGTTATTAAAGTTCGCGTGGCTGAAGTCGCCAAGCACGGTTGAATCCAGTGCCGGTTGCATCGCCAGTTGATGATGCGATCCGCGCCAGAGCGCATTCTCTTGTGCATGACAGGTTGCGCATTGCGCCGCTCCGACAAATTTCGCATCGAGCATGGGTGTCGGAGGCGCTGGAACAAGCAACCGTCGCGTTTTGAACATGACCGCGACGATGAAAAGCAAAGGTATCGCCAGCAGCCACGCGAGACCAGGCATCCGAGAGCTTTGTGATTCCGCGGGCGGATGCGCTCGCGTCGCATTCTTTCCGGATGGAGCGGTGCTGGCGTGCCTGTTTCGCGGCTTTCTTTTCTTACTCAACGGTCAAAGAGTCGACGACCCCGCGGAACTTACTCATCCGATGCGTCTCGATGCCGCCGCTCTTTTCCTTTCAGCGACCGGAAGCGTGAAGGTAAATGTAGTGCCCTGATCTGGATTCGGCGTCGCCCAGATTCTGCCGCCGTGACTCTCCACGATCGATCGCGTCACCAGCAGGCCCAAGCCCATACCCTCTCTCTTGGTAGTAACGAATGGCTCGAACAGCCGGTTCGCCACACTAGGGTCGATGCCTCCGCCGCTATCGCACACGCTCACTCCAATCCATCCGGTCTTTTCTGGCGCCACCTTGACGGTCACGCCGCGTCGATCAGCGCTGGCATCTGCGATCGCGTCGAAGGCGTTCATGATCAGATTCAGCACGCACTGTTGCAACTGGATAGGGTCGCCGATGACTCGTTGCCCGGAGGGCGAGACCTCGACCTGCACTGCGATCTTCCGCACCGCCGCCTCGCCGGCGGTCAGCTTCACCACCTCGTCGATCAGTGGCACCGATGCCGATAGCGGTTTTGTGTTCGACCTGGTTCTTGAACATCGCGCGGATCCGGCGAACGATTTCAGCGGTCCGCTTGGTATCCTCGATCGCACTGTTGACCGCCTCCAAAGCCATCGCCGGCTGCGGATTTCCCTGGGTCAGCAGGCGCGCGAGACCTCCGAGGTTGCTCAAGATCGCGCCAAGCGGCTGATTGATTTCGTGCGAGAGCGAAGCGACCAGCTCGCTCATCACGTTGCGGCGCGAAGCCACCCTGAGTTCGGTGCGAACCGCACGAATCGCTATCTCAGATTGCTTGCGCTCGATCGCGCTTCCAAAGAGCCGCACCGCAAGCGCGAGGTGATCGAGCAGTTCCGGCGACCATTCCCGCGTCGAGCGGAACTTGCCGAAACTCGCCGCTCCGATGACTCGGCCACCGGCCCACATCGGAATGGCGGCAGAAGCCTTGGGTCCGTATTTCTCTACGAAGCGCCTTGTATCCTGGTTTTCAATCGGAATGTCGCTTGGCCGTGCGAACACGAGCGTTTTGCCCGACATCACCAACTCGGTGCTTCTCTGGATCTGCGTCTCCGGATCATAGTTCCGCGGGAACGGGGGGAAATTCGGTCGAACCCAGGTATGCGTTGCACGTACCGGTTTGTCCGGTGCATCTCGCTCGTACACGGCGCTCCGGTCGAGATCCAGCGCCCGGCAGATCTTCCCCAGCCACAGATCGATTTCGCGATCGACGTCGTCGGCCGCTACACGTGCCATCGCCGCCGACAGCTCACCCACCAGCGATTCGAAGCGCTCAACCTCTCGTCGTTCACGACGCACGCGCGCAGTTCCGCCGCGTTTCGGGTCGATAGTGGCACTGGTGGCTCGTCGTTGCATCTGCGAAAAATCGAACGCGTGCTTGTTCATGGGATCCGAGACCGGAGGAAGTAGATGAAGTGGCGGAACGCGATCCTTTCGTTGGCGAAACCATACAATATGGCGTCGCAATAAAGCGAGCATTCGCGCGCCCATCGACATACGCGACAAATCTGGGATCACTGGAATTTAATGAACGGAGCGATTCTCGTTCTAGCGCCGTTGATGGCGTTTAGTGTGGCAAATTCATTAGATTCGGGCAGCGCTTTCCTAATAGCCCGTAGAAGAGCTTTTTTCGTCGAAGGGCTTGAGTAAGCTCGCAACCGGTTTCGCCTCGCGCATCATTTTCCTGGTCTGCGGATCGTCGCGGCCGCTGATCAGAATCGTCGGCAGGTTCCGTCCTGATTCGGTCAATTTCCGGCAGAGTTCGATCCCGGTCATCGCCGGCATGTAGACGTCCAACAGCAGGCACGCGTCGCCGGTGGGAAGTTCGCTGGTCAGAAACTCTTCAGCGCTTCCAAAGTCCAATCACGTTGAATCCCACAATTTGAAGTTGTCGCCGCAGCGCACCGCGGATGGACGCGTCGTCATCTACCACAATAACTGTGGCCGTCGATTTGTTCCCCAACTGACGATACCGGCTGCGTCGGAGAATGGCCCCAACCATCTGCACGTCATCGCGCCATCGATATTGTGCACTCGCGCGCCAGCCGTTCGGCCATTGTACCAAAGTACAATATCGCTCTCCTGAAAAATGGACGAATCTGTCGCCAACCAGAAGAAGCCACCGAGGAGAAAATGAATCTGAACTTCAGAAGTACGAAGCATGCGACGAGCTTGCTGTCCGTTCTGCTCACGGGATTTTTGCTGGCGAGCTGCTCTCAAACCTCATCGCCCGCACCGAGTCAGGCTGCGCAAGCGACCGACCGTCACAGGCACCGCCTCCGCCGCATGGCAGCCGTTCAGCCGTCCGCAGCCCGGCGCGGCGGGCGGACAGTACGAGGAGCCGCCGGTCGTCAACGTGGCCGACCTGGCTGCCCGCGACTCCACTTTCGGGACCGGGATATTCCGTTCAGCCGCAAGCACCGACGAACGGCGCGATGGGTCAATACACCATCGTCGCCGACCCGAGCGTCTTTCATGACGACGCCGGTACCTACTACGTCGAAAGCCTCGACATGCTGAAGATACGTCTGTCCGAGATTCCTGCGATCGCAGAGCTCGATAGCATGAGTAAAACCGACGTGTACGCTAAAGCGCTGGTCACGAGCGCAGTACGTCCCGTAGGCGCCGCCGCCAATATGATCATGCACCCGATGGATACCGTCACCGGGCTGCCCAGCGGAGTCGGAGACTTGTTCGGCCGCGTAAGTCTCGGCGCGCAGACAATAGCTTCGTCAGCTTCGAATTCCTTTGGCAGCGGCAAAGCCGCCGGTCAGGCCGGCAATGCTACGCTCACCGCGTTGGGCTACGACCAGGTGCGTCGACAACTCGCGCATGAGCTGCACGTCGATCCGTACTCTTCCGATCCTATCCTCACGAAAAAGCTCAACAGTGTCGCCTGGGTCATGTTCTCGGCGCGCATGACCGTCAACGTGGCCATGATGGCGGTACCTGGCTCAATGATCATTTCGGCCGTAACGATCACCAACGATCTCGTCTATCAGACACCTAGAGCAGACCTGATCATTCTAGTTCAAAAGAAGCTGAAGAGCTTCGGTCTATCGCCAGGAAGAGATCGTGGCCTTTACCAGCAACACTGCGATTCCATTGAGTCTGCAAGTTACGCGGTCAAAGACCTCGAGGCGCTCGGCAACATTCCGGGGCGTCGCGCGGCGGCGGTCGCGATCGGCAACATGATGACCGAGTACCAGGCACGCTTCCTGGTCACGTCGCTGCACATGCTCGTTCAATGGGGCCAGCAGACGAGTCCTATCACCAGGATCATGGGCTCCGGGCCTGCTGGTTGCGCGCGATCAGAATGGCACCACGATACTGCCCGCGCCAGTCGACTACCTGTCATGGACACCAGCGCATCGCGGGGTTTGTGACTGATCCCGATCTGATGGCCCAAGCACAATCGCGTTCTCTTGATCACGGCACAGATGACCCCGCTCGCGCGCCAGCAACTGGGGGCCAATGGCTGGTCGGTGCGCGGAGGCCATTAATCTACAGGGCAGAAGATTTGATTCACGCAAGTAACTGATTTGCCAGGACCTAGAACTAGGGAGGAGATCTTCATGAAAGGCTTGCGAAAGAAAATGATAACCGGTGTGGCGGCAGCGGGTTTGGCTGCAGCGCTGATGGCTTCGGGATGCTCGACCACGGTCGAGAGTCAGCCGGCGGCAGCGAAGGCGGTCGAGTCGGGCGGCTCCGCTGCCCAGCGCAGTGACGGGATTTCTCGGCGCTGACGCGTCCAAGCTGGCTCCTGGGCCGGAGGGTGGCGCTGCGCTGGCCTGGATAAATCCCAACGCTCAATGGAGCAGCTACACCAAGATACAGTTGATGCCGGTTGAGTTCTGGGCCGCGGCCGATTCGAAAGTATCGCCCGCAGATCAGGCAACGCTGACCGAATACTTCTACAACCAGCTGCAGACCAACCTATCCAAGAGCTTCACGCTGGTAGATCAGCCGGGACCCGGCGTCATGACCTTGCGCGTAGCGCTGATGGACGCGACGACTGCAGTCCCGGGACTTCGCACTATTTCGGTAATAGTTCCGCAAGCCCGCGTGCTCAACCTGGCTCAATCGCTCGCGACTGACAGCTACGCCTTCGTGGGATCCGCCGAAGCCGAAATGAAGCTGACTGATTCCGTCAACGGCACGCTGCTGGCCGAAGCGGTCGATCAGCGTGCCGGTGGCATGGGCATCAAGAGTGCGGCTTCATTCGAATGGGGCGACGCGCAGAACGCAATGGACTACTGGGCGCAGAAAATACCGGCTCGCATTTCGCAACTGCAGGGAAAGACTTCCTAGCAGCGTTGGGACAATAATCTGGGTGCGATGGAAACGAAAGATCAACACGGGAGGAACTTTCTTATGTTCAGTTGGAAATCCAGACCTTTCGCGATCGTGCTCATGATCGGCGCAATCATAGGTTTGTCGGCAGCACACGCGGCGTGGGCGCAGGACAAGAAGCCTAACATCCTGGTCATCATGGGCGACGACATCGGCTGGATGCAGCCGAGCATCTATCATCGCGGCCTGATGGTCGGGGAGAACCCCCAACATCGACCGCATCGGCAATGAAGGCGGGATCTTCATGACCTACTACGCCGAGCAGAGCTGTACCGCCGGGCGTAACTCCTTCTTCACAGGAATGCATCCGCTGCGTACCGGCATGATTCCACCGCAACTCCCGGGCAGCCCGAGCTATCTGCGGCCCGGTACGCCGGCGCTCGCCAAGTTTCTGCACGATCTCGGCTATACCACCGGCGAGT
The DNA here is from genome assembly GCA_963814715.1 of uncultured delta proteobacterium. Lineage (GTDB taxonomy): Bacteria > Desulfobacterota > Binatia > Binatales > Binataceae > Binatus. The sequence continues at coordinate 221,673 of CAWFDW010000002.1, read as the reverse complement.
TCGGCAAGAACCATTTGGGCGACCATACCGCAGGCGCTGCCGACGGCGCACGGCTTCGAGGAATTTTGGGGCTATCTCTACCATCTCGACGCGATGCAGGGGGTAAGCTTCCCCGACCTCAACAAAACCCCGCTCATACAAGGCGATCGCGCCACCGTGCAAGAACACGCCGATTCCGCGGACTGTCCGAAGTCCCCGGCGCAGTCGATCCCAGGACCACGACCTGCCTGACGCCTCCGCGGCCGGTCATCTGGTGCCACTCCTCGGACGGCACTGACGCGAACCAGTCGTGCAAGGATCAAGGCCCGTCTGACTCTCGAACGGTCCAAGACCGTGGACGAGGAAATTTCCGCGAAGGTAGTCGATTTTCTCGACCGCAACGACCCCAAGAAGACCAACAAACCCTTCTTCGTCTGGTACAACCCGGCGCGCATGCACGTCACGACCGTGCTGTCGCCCAAGTACATGGCAATGGTTGGCGAACCGGGCGGCAAGGACTGGGGCGTCAACGAAGCCGGCATGAAGCAGATGGACGACAACATCGGCTACGTGCTCAAGAAGCTCGAGGACATGGGCCAACTCGACAACACCATCGTCGTCTTCACTACCGACAACGGCGCCGAGACCTTCACCTTCCCCGACGGCGGCACCACGCCGTTCAAGGGCTCGAAGATGAATACATGGGAAGGCGGCATGCGCGCTCCCTGCGTCATTCGCTGGCCAGGGCACATCAAGCCGGGAACTATATTCGACGATATCTTCGCGTCGCTGGACTGGCTGCCGACGTTCGTCGAAATCGCCGGCGGTCCCAAGGGCGACGGCCTGAAGAAGCAGATCGAAGCGGGAGATTACCCGGGCATCGTCAAGACCACGCTCGACGGTGTCGAATCAGCGTTGACTACCTGACGGGAAAGTCGGAGAAGTCTGCGCGCGACACCTTCTTCTATTATTCCAGCAGCCACCCGTCGGCGGTGCGCTACAAGAATTGGAAGATGTATTTCGCGATCGCGCCCGAAACCGCGACGGGCTTCATCTCTCCGGGAGTCCAGACCCAGTTCGCAGCCGGCATGGTAAACCTCAAACGCGATCCATTCGAGACGGCGATGGGCGATGAGAAAAAGGCGAATTTCTGGTTCGGCGGCGCGCTTGCGGGGCCAGTCACGGCTTACATATACGACTGGAACATGCTGCCCATCGGCCAGGTGCTGTGGCTCAAGGAGCTCGAGAGCTACAGGAAGTACCCGCCGATGCAGGACCCAGCGAGCTACAACCTGGACCAGGTCATGGATCAGCTCAAGAAGGCGACCCACCCGAGCGAGTAGCCAATTGGTTCGTCTCCAGCAGATCAAAGAGCAACGGGCGATTAGTCACGCTGGTGACTAGGACGTGAATGGACGACCCGAGCCAGGACTGGTTGAATAAGAAACGAAGAGCCACAATAGGGGAGCTTTGTAATGCTTGGTTGGAAAAGTAGATTTATCGCGATCGCGCTCATTATCGGCGCAATCATCGGCTTAGCTCCACACACACAGCATGGGCCCAGGACAAGAAGCCTAACATTCTCGTCATCATGGGCGACGACGTCGGATGGTTTAATATCGGCGCTTACCATCGCGGAATTATGTCCGGCAAAACGCCCAACCTCGACAAACTTGCCTCCCAAGGCATGATGTTCACCGACTACTACGCCGAGGCAAGCTGTACGGCTGGTCGCGCTAATTTCATCACCGGCGAGTTGCCTATACGCACCGGTTTGACGACCGTTGGACAAGCAGGCGCCGACGTAGGATTGCCAGCGCAGGCCGTCACCCTGGCCACTATCCTGAAGGCGCAGGGTTACGAGACGGCTCAATTCGGAAAGAACCACCTCGGCGATCTGAACAAGTACCTGCCTTGCGTGCACGGCTTTGACGAATTCTTCGGCTACTTGTACCACCTCGACGCGATGTCGGATCCGTATTGGTTCGACTACCCGCAAGACTGGATAGACAAGACTGGGCCGCGCGACCTCACGCACTGTTGGGCATCCGACACTGACGACGCTACCGCGATGCCGCGCTGGGGCAAGGTCGGGAAACAGAAGATCGTGGATGAGGGTCCTCTGGCGCCATTTCCGAACATGAAAGACATGCAGAACTGGCAGGAAGGTCGCAAGGCCAAGTACGACATGGAGACCTTCGACGACGTGCTCGTCAAGCACACCAGTGACTTCATGGACAAGGCCAAGAGTGATGGTAAGCCGTTCTTCATCTGGCATAACACCACGCGCATGCATGTCTTTACCTACATCCCGCCAAAGTACCAGGCGATGATGAACGCAAAGGACAACTACAATATCGAAGAAGCCGGTATGGCGCAGATGGATGACAGCGTCGGCGAGATCCTGAAGCACATCGAGGACATCGGCGAGACCGACAACACCATCGTCATCTTCACTACCGATAACGGCGCCGAGGTGTTCACCTGGCCCGACGGCGGCATGACCCCGTTTAAAGCTACCAAAGGAACTGTCTTTGAAGGTGGCTTCCGCGTTCCTGCCATCATCCGCTGGCCGGGTCACGTCAAGCCCGGTGCAGTCGAGAACGGTATTTTCTCTGGACTCGATTGGCTGCCGACACTCTCAGATGCGGCCGGTAATCCCGACGTGACCAAACAGCTTCTGCAAGGAGTGACGCTAGGAGACCACGAGTATAAGAATCACCTCGACGGCTATGACCAAATGGATGTACTGACCGGTAGTGGTCCATCCAAGCGTCATGAGGTCTTCTACTTCGGTGGACCGCACTTGGGCGCCCTGCGCATCGACGACTTCAAGTACCAGTTCTTCCAGCAGCCGTGGGGCTGGCCCGGAGAGAAGGTCTCGACCGACATGCCTACAATCGTGAATCTCCGGCAAGATCCGTTCGAGCGCACGCCCTCTACTCGTGGCCAGAGCACCAATGATATGGGCGGAGGCTATTTGAATGACTTCTATGCGCGTGAATTCTGGCGCTTCGTCATGGTGCAGAAGTACGTGGGCTCTCTTGCGATGACGGCTATCGACTATCCTCCGATGCAAGCGCCGGCATCCTTCAACCTATCGGCGATTAAGGCCCAGATCGATGCAGCAATCAAGCAGCATGAAGGCGAATAGTTGAATCGTGCGTGGAGGGTGGCCTACGTGGACTGCCCTCCGCGCCTACCGAAACCCAGTGGAGGAACCTTTGATGGTGACCGAACACTCAATAGCGAAGGCACTACGAATGGCAAAGCCGATCTTTTTAGCGATCGCAGTGCTAGGACTGTTGACGCTCGGCGGATGCTCGTCGTCCGAACCATCGGCGGCTACGCAAGCCGGCTTGGCGAAGACCGAGTTACATTTCGATATCAATACATGCCAGCAGATCGAGCCGGGTTTGTACAAGTGTCCCGCCGCCGACAAGCCGATCTGCAATCCCGATTACAATGGACAGGCCGAATGCGTCCGAATCGGACCTAAGGGCAGCGTCTTCGTGCAAAGCGGATACTAGTCGGACAAAACTATTATTCGGTGGTTAGAATGAAGTACAGATTTTCAATGCGAAAGCTTGCAATTGCAACGCTCGGCCTCCTGCTGCTTGCCTCGGGATCGGCGCGCGCCCAAGGTGTCGTGCTGCCGCTGCCGCGCAGGATCAGCAAAATATAACCGCTCAACTAGGAGCGGGCGTAGTCGGCGCCGCGTTGCCCAGCAACCCCATAAACGATCCGTCCGTTTATTTCCCGCTTCAACAAAAGTCGCAACAGTTTCAGGTCGTCGCGGGCCCGAACGCCGGAACCGTTCAGACGCTTGGGCTGTGGCAGGCCCGGCGCCCCGGCGGCAGGAAGGCCTGGCGTTTTCAGATGACTCCAACCTTAGCGGGCTTCATGCGCGAGACGGACCAGGGCGACATCATAATGGCCGCGCTCACGGACGCAGGCGAAGGCGTGGTAGTCGTCACGACGCCTGCTAATCCCTTCGTGCCCAAGGGCATGCAGCCGGGCGAGTCGCGATCCTATACGCAGCAAGTCTCAGTGAACTATCTGGACGATCCGAGCGACCAGAAATATTCAGGATCAATCAACGGCACCTACACCTACATCGGCACCTATCAGGTGACCGTACCAGCCGGAACCTTTCCAGCCGTCTTGTTTCGCGTAAACTGCGAGGGCAAGGTAGGACCGGCTCATACGCATAACACCGGCTACAACTTCTTCGCACCCGGCGTCGGCATGGTCGCAATGATCCTTGAAGAAGACGTGACCGCCTTCTGGCTGTTCAACATCGATAGCACCACCGGTAAGGTACTGATGTCGAAGTGAAATTAGGTTCTGACGACGAGCGCCGACGGAAAGGACGGCGTTCAAGCGATAAGGTGGCGAGCACCAAAATATTAGTCTGCCGAAACGGAGAATAGAGGTCGAGTAACCGGATGCATATTCAAGGCCGAAGTGAATTTGGCATCTTCTTTCTTTCATGCGTTATGCTCTGCTCTGCAGCCCGTGCGGAGGCGCAAACGCTTCCCAGCCCTTCAGCGGCAGTGCTAGCGGCGACTGCGCCGTCTGCTGATGACGAGACCGAGATCAACAAGAAACTCTCAAATCCGATCTCGAGCATTTGGGCACTCCAGATTCAGGAAAACACCTTCTTCATCCATCCTGGTATCGAGGATAAATCGAGCCGCAACTCGGTAAACGTCCAGTTCCAGCCAGTACTGCCGTTGGCTCTGACCAACGACTGGAACTTGATCACCCGCCCGGTATTTCAGGTCGTCAACTCGGTTCCTGTGCCAACACCGACGGGTCGTATCTATCAAGCAACCGGTTTTGGAGACACTATCCTGGCAACGATGCTTTCGCCGAGTCCGAAACTCGCGGGCCCGTGGCTCCTTGGCGCTGGACCTTCTTTCATCTTTCCCACAGCAACCACGACCAATGTCGGCCAGAAAAAGTGGCAGCTAGGGCCTGCCGGGGTTTTCGGATACCTGGGTGAGCACTACATCATCGGTATATTCCCGCAGCAGTGGTTCTCGATCGGTGGGAACGGGTCCAAGCAGACTAGCCAGATGAACGTGCAATACTTCGCGCAGTACTTTCTGCCTCACGGTTGGTCCGTCGGCACTTCACCGAACATGTTGATCAACTGGTATGCGAGCGCCGGAAACAAAGTGACCTTTCCGATCGGCCTCCAGGTGGGGAAGGTACAAAAGATCGGTCCGCTCCCGGTAAAGTTCGCGATCCAAGGGCAGTACATGCCAGTCAACCCCTCGGTCTTCGGCCAACGGTGGAACATCCAGTTATCAATTACGCCAGTGATCCCGAAGCTGATCAAGGGCAACTTGCTCGATTGAAAGATATTGATGTCTAAATGAAAGGTATTGATTTTGCAGGGCGCGACATCTCGTCACACAGGTTAGGCAAGACTATCTCTCTTGCGACAATTATCCTGCTCGCATTTGTCACGTATGCGCGAGGCGCCGCGCTGGAGCTCTATGAAATTGGAGATATCGGCACGGCAAGCGCCGGACAAGCCGCTTTGGCGGAAGACGCCTCGACGGCAGCCAAGAATCCCGCCGGAATGACTCTCCTTGACCGTTCACAATTGATGAGCTCGCCCGGCGTTCTGCTTCCTTCGGCCAACTTCGACGTTGCCCCGGAAACGCATCTTCGGCCCGCGTTTGGAGGAACCAAAGGCGGCGGCGGCGGCAACGCTGGTGTGTTTTTCCCGATTGGGTCGTTCTTCTACGTCCGCAAGCTCTCCGAGCGCCTGCGGTTCGGCGTCGCGGTCTATTCGGACTATGGCGGGAGTGCGGACTACGGTAAAACGTGGGTTGGGCGCTACTATTTGACCGAATTGTCACTCATAACCGGCAAAGTCAACCCGTCACTGGCCTACGACGTAAACGACTGGTTGTCAGTAGGAGCCGGTTTCAGCTTTGGAGTCGGGCGTCTGACCCTTCAATCCAAGATCAACAACGCAGCGCCACGAGTGCCGGATGGCGGCTTCTCGATCGAGTCATGGGACGAAGCGTTCGGGGCCAAGGTCGGCATACTGCTGAGGCCGATTTCTAAACTTCGTATAGGACTCACCTATCAGTCGCCTGAAGACTACAAATTCGGCTTTCGCCCGCACGTGACCGGTCTCGGCCCGCTTCTCGGCCGTGTTCGCGCGAGAATCGGCGGAATAAAAACCAATGTTCCTTTGAATGAGCCGCAACAGGTGATGTTCAGCGCGCTCTATGAGGTTCTGCCCAATTGGAGTCTGATGAGTGACGTCGGATGGCAGAACTGGTCAGCGTTCGGATCGTTCCCGGTCGGGATCTCTTCGCCCAAGCAAACGACGGTTGTCGACGCCAACCTGCACTTCTCGGACACATGTCATGTCGCGATCGGGCAGCAATTGCAGATTGGTGAAAAGTGGCTGTGGTCAGCAGGATTCGCCTACGACAGTGCTCCGGTTTCGAAAGCGAACCGAATAGCCGTCCTTCCTCTAGATCGCCAGCTGCGATATGGCACGGGCCTCGATTACCAGGTCAATCGTGATCTGACAGCTGGTCTCTCGTGGGAGCTGATGGACGCAGGCCCAGGTCCCTTTAGCGCTAGCAAAGGACCGCTCGCTGGTACCCTCCAAGGGCACTACTCGACGAATCTTCTGAACTTCGTCGCGCTCAACGTCATCTGGAAATTCTAGATTCCAAATTGCAATTGCGTCGGAGATAGCTTCGAACTACGATTCCCCAATGGACAAGCACATAAGCAAGCATGCCGAAACGCAGCATCTCGCCAGCGACGTAGTTCATTACCGCGAGTACAAAATTCTGCTGCAGCCCGATCGCTTTACGAGCAAGAATGGTTTTCTCGAATTTTGGGAGGCTGCGTCCAAAACTCTCAAGAAGCTCCACATCAAGGTGGATATCGCAGAGCACGCATTCGACAGCCAGGTGCGGGAAGTACTCTTCTATGACACTCCCCAGTTTGACCTCTACAACAACCACTTCATTCTGCGGAAGCGCACTTTTTACGATCAGGGATGGCCCCGGCCCGAGCATGAGCTGACCTTTAAGTATCGCGCGCAGGACCTCAAGGACGCCGCGGCCGTTGACGTTCGTCCGCAATTGGGCGGACACGACGAGGTAAAATTCAAAGAAGAGTTACTGCTCGAGCGCGACCGCCTTGGCGGGATGCGTAGTGTCTATTCGCATGGATGCGTGCTTACCTCGCCGAAGATTGAACTCGATCGCGGTGTCGAGGATATAGCCCGCGCCTTTCCCACCCTCAAACGCATCGACATAAAACCCAGAACCAAAATGATGCTGGTCAACAATGTCGCGGTCGAGGAAGTGCAGAATACGATGGGCGTCATTCACTTCGGGCATCACTTCAAAGGCAAGACCACAATCGCGATCTGGCGCAGTCGCGCTCTCGAGAAATCGCTATCGGGAGAGTTTGCCTTTCAGTGCAAGTTCGATCGCATTGACGAAGTGAGTACAGAGGCTCTCGCGCTGTCCGAAGAGTTCTACAAAAAAGTACAGCTTGATTGCGCCGAGTGGATCAAACTCGGCACCACCAAGACCGCAATGGTCTACGGCCTCGGCGAAGGCACCCACCTGAAAAACCGCGAATGAGTAGCGATCAGCGGCGGCAGGCGGCTCGCGTCGCGGCTGCAATTGCACCGATGTGCTCGGGGTTAACGAAGCCCCACACTTCCTTGGGCGGGCGGCCGTTGACCACGTCACGTCGGTAGCTGAAGCAACCCAGGTACAGCGGCCGTATGTACATCACCGACTCGAGCCGCTCGAGCTCGTCGTCGGTCAATTCGTGTTGCCCACGGAGCATCGAAATCATCGAGGCGCCCGATTTCTCTAATGCGACATCTCGCGCTCGCGAAACTCAACAGCGTCTTCCTCGGGCTGAAATATCACGTCGAACTGTTTTCGACCGTAGTACCACGCTGGCTCGCGAGATTTCGTCAGCCAAGCCGCGACTTGCGGCAGCGCCTCGCTCGTCAGCTTCTCCTTGACCCTCGATTTCAACGATCGAAGCACGGGGAAGATATCGAGAGTCCACTTGCCTCGAAGATACTCTTGAATCCACTGGTCGTCGCCGTAGCTCAGTCTCTTGTCCCAGCGCACAAACTGCACGCGAAGCACAACATACGGCAGCCGGTTCTCGAGCATTCGTCGGAACTCGGACTCGCTGAGTATGGGGCTCGAGGTGAAGCTCAGTTCAAGGTTCGGCAGTTCAGAGTGCTTTTCGAGCTCCCGGCTCAACAGCTCCGCACCGATAGGGTAGGACAACCGTTCGGAGAGTTTCTGTCGCCATCGTGGATGTAGCACGTTTGATACGACCTTCGTTTTGCACCTCGACAGTCTAGCAGGACACGACGGATCGCGCGCGGAACTGCAAGGAAATGGTCCACCACTTGCTGATCCTCTCACACCATCGCCGCCACGAATTCGTGGCGGACCGGAGCATCGGATGGAAAGTGAGTTTTATCTCCGGGCACGACGAGGATGGGATGAGCGCTACGGCGACCTCGTTCCCCACGGCGCGGCGAACAAATTCCTCGAGTCGTACTTTCGTGAGTGGAGCGGGCGACCGGGGTCGAACCGGCGACGTCCAGCTTGGGAAGCTGGCATTCTACCACTGAATTACACCCGCTCTGAGGCGAGTCTAGGTACTGCCTTGCAGAGTGTCAATTGAGCCCCTGTCGGCTTCGCTTGCGGTAGATCTCCGACGAATACAAGCGTGCCTCGGCATTGACTTCGCTCCTTGCGATCGAAAACTCTCACTTATGACCCCAAGGTTTCCGTCCGCCGGCGCGCGAGTGCCAAAACATGTTCTCCATCGAAACTTTCTGTCGGTGGTCGCGGGATCGCTGATTCTCGCGGTCGCCGGATGCTCACATTTTGCGGCGCAGCCGATTTCCGCGAATCCGACTCAGCAGCAGATGTCTTACATGGCAGAACAGACCGCCTTGCGAAGTGGCGTCAGCGGTTCCAATGAAGAACCGCCGCAACATTGCGATCTACTCGCCGGTGCGACACCGGGTGTCGAAGAAATTCGCATCAACCACGGCGTTGTCGAGAGCCGCCAATGGACGCTTATCGGAAACGGCTCTTCCCATCGATGGGTCTTCGTGAGATCTCCCGATGCCGCCCCCGACGGTTGGATGCCCAAGCCCGGTATCGACAAGCTCGCTTTTCAGCCGCCGCTTGAGTCTGCGCTCACCCCGGAATCCAGACACTTCCTCGCGTATGTTCCAGTCCAGACCGAAGGCGTAGCGGAGAGTGACAAATCCGTTGTCACGAGAGATGTGTTCGGCCCGGCGCAGGGCGAGTTTACCTGGCACGGACGAAAATACAGTTACCGGCTGACATCGGAACTACCCTGCTTTCCCCAGTTACCGTAAACCTCGCAATGACCGCATCGCGAAAGCTGACGCGCGAATTTTACGCGCGCCCGGTTCTGGTGGTTGCGCGCGAATGCGTCGGCAAAGTCCTCGTGCATCGCACCGCACAGGGCGTCGCCGCCGGCCGAATCGTAGAGGTCGAGGCGTATCGAGGGCCGCTCGATCTTGCGGCGCATAGCGCGCGCGGACTCACCAAGCGAACCGCCGCGATGTACGGGCCGCCGGGCCATGCCTATGTGTACCTGCTATACGGGATCAGTTGGGCGATGAACCTTGTGACTACTGCTGACGGCGATCCGCACGCAGTATTGATCAGAGCAATCGAGCCGCTTAGAGGCGTCGATTTGATGGCGCGGCGGCGCGGCAAGCCGCCACAATCGCGCGAACTGACTAATGGTCCCGGCAAATTGACTAATGCACTGGCTATTACGGGCGCCGACTATGGACGGGATCTGTGCGGTGGACGGCTATACCTGGAGCATTCGGAGCTTCCTGTGGGACGAATCGGGCGTTCCTCGAGGATCAACGTCGACTACGCCGGTCATTGGGCATCAAAGCAATGGCGTTTCTATGAACGCGGCAACCGCTACGTTTCGGTAGCGCCTCGCGACTAGCAACCTTTGGGAGCGGTTCGAACTTGAGCTTTCGGTCGCGATACCACGATCACATTTTTGAACTTTCCCGCGAGCACTGGATACTGTCGGCGTAGCTCGGCGACGTCTTCGGGCGCAACCGTCGGCGAAAGGATCACCACTCGAGGCGCCTTACGCTCAGATCCCTCGAAGGGGACTCGAATGATTTTGACAGTGCGCCGTTGCGTCCTCGGGCATGTAATATTTGACCAGGTAGAACTCGTTATACGCACCCACCCGCTGCTGCGGACCAGCTTTGTGCAGCGCTTTCTGACAAGCGTCGCGCCAGCGGTTGTCTCCCCGCCTGTAATCCGACGACGCCCGCAGTACTGAAAGACTGACTATTGCGATGAACGCAACTGCGCGGTAATGCCGCGACGGCACAGACTCAATGCCTATTGCGGTGAGTATAAACAAAGGAACGAAAGAGGATATCAGGTACCTCGTAACGAGCATCGGCGTGACCAGGTAAGAGCCGACGAACAGGATAATCGGCGGCGCAACGATCCAGAGAATCAGAAACGCCGCCTCGTCCCGATGCGAGCGCCACAGCCGGAGACCGCCCGCGATCGCGAACGCGGCAAACAGTACAAACGGAAAGGTGCCAAGCGCGCTCTCGAAGGTCGCCAGCGGCTCCCATCGTCCCGGCAGTTTGATCCAGGCGTATTCGCCCCGCGCTACACCTTCGACGCCATACCGCAGACCGGCGAAAAAAGGCAGCAACAATATCATCCCTGCAATCAGCGCGGTTCCCATCATCCACGACGGAGCGCTTCTCACCGGCGCGTCACTTCGTTGATCGCGGTCGGCAACGAAAAGGAAGATCAACCACAGCGCCTCCGAGGCAATCACCAGCAGCGCGGTAAAGTTGGTCGCCACCGCAATCGCTGAAAAAGCAATCAGACCCGCGTAATTCGCCCTTCCTCCACGCCGCCGGACTCGAAACAGGAACATCACCTGGGCGAGAATCCAGGCCTCCATCATTGAATACATTCTCGCTTGACGGGCGATTTCAACCGACGGAAGTCCAACCGCAAAGAGAAGCGCGCAACACGCTGCAACCAGGCGAATCCGATCCGCGTATCGCAACCGCGCTTGCGCGGCATCAGCGTCTTCGCGCGGCAAGGCAGGCGACGACGACTCCGTGCCTTCGCCCAGCGTCAACAACACTTCCACCGCCAGCATGAAGACCAGCACGATCGACAGCGAGCCGATCAGCGCCGGCAATGCTCGCATCGCCGCCTCGCTTTGACCGAAAATCCGCATCCACCCGTGCTGCACGATTTCGTAAATCGGGAACTTGCCCGAATCCAGCTGATGCTGCACGCGCAGCACTGCCCTGACGTTGTGCTCCGACGACTCAGCCCACGAGAGCGATTCGTCGATCGACAACTCGTGCGCGCCGAGCCGAAAGAATCGCAGGACTGTGCCGACCGCGACTGCAATCAGCAGCACTGCGCAGGACAGTCTTCGCCGTTCGCTCGGCAGAAGATTCTCATGAGATCGGTTTGTTGCGCTACTGGCACGATTCCGGAAATTGCGCGCCGCCGGCGTTTCAAGCTTTACTAGTGTCGATGCCGACGGTCGCCCCAAGCCCCTTTCCAATCGCGATTATAACCGACTTCGGCTACCGCGACCATTACGTCGGTGTTATGAAAGGCGTAATCGCGTCGATCGCTCCAAGAGCCACCGTCATCGACATCACGCACGGCGTCATTGCACAATGCACGGTCGCCGGAGCGATCGCTCTGCGCGAATCCTGGCGCTATTTCCCGCCACGCACCGTGTTCCTCGCGGTCGTCGATCCGGGCGTCGGCACCGCGCGCGCGCCGATTGCGATAGAGACTCGCGCCGGCGCCCGCTTCGTCGGACCCGACAACGGCCTGCTCTGGCTGGCCGCGCATCAGGCCGGAATCAAGCGAATCGTGAAACTGACTTCGCCCCGCCATCGTCTTACCAACGTGAGCGCTACCTTCCACGGCCGCGACATCTTTGCGCCCGCCGCGGCGTATCTCTGGCGCGGCACGCCGATTTCCGCGCTGGGGCCTGCGCTGCGCCCGACCTCAATCGAGCAACTCGAGCTGCCGCGTCCGGTGGAGTCGGCGCGCGAGGTGCGCGGTGAAGTGATTTACGTGGACGGCTTCGGCAACCTGGTGAGCAATATCGATCGCCGCATCGCCGAACAGTTCGGCGCTCGCTTTCGCCACAAATCTCTTTCCGTTAGGATCAAGCGTGGCGCGGCGATGCGATTACATGATGCTTATGGTGACGCGCCCAAAGGTGCTCCTCTCGCAATATTCGGAAGCTTCGGCCTGCTCGAAGTCGCGATTCGCGACGGCAACGCTGCCATGCACTTCGCCGCTGGACCCGGCACCCCGGTATCGCTGATCGCGGCCGCAGGCCGCACTTGAATCATGGATGAATTAATCACACACAAGGACACCCCCACCGTCCTCACCGAAATTCCGCGCTACACCGCGCCCGCCGAGCCGGCCGCGCGCTCGCTAGACGCTCCGCGAATCCCGCCGCTGAATCGTCGCTCTGTTCTTGCTGACGCTTCTGACCACCACCACCGCCGGCGCGTACATGAACGGCGAGGACATCTCCTTCTTCCATCCGTTCCTCGCCGTCGCGGCGCTGCGCTCGGGCCTCTCGTTCTCGATTCCTCTGATGATGATTCTGTTCGCGCATGAGATGGGCCATTACCTGACCTCGCGCTATCACAACGTCGACACCTCGCTGCCCTACTTCATCCCGGCCCCGCCGTCGCTGTTCATCATCGGTACCTTCGGCGCCTTTATCCGACATGCGACAGCCGGCGCGCACTCGCCGCGTGATGTTCGACATCGGCGCGGCCGGCCCGTGGGCGGGCGTGATGCTCGCGATACCCGCGGTTATCATCGGCCTCTATCTTTCCGACGTGACTCCGCTCGACAAATCCGCCGGCGGCCTCGAGCTCGGCAACTCGCTCCTGTTCCTCGGCCTCTCCCATCTGGTGCTCGGCGTCGATCCTTCGACCGTCAACGTAAATCTCAATCCGATCGCATTCGCCGGATGGCTCGGGCTGTTCGTCACGATCGCTGAACCTGCTGCCAGTCGGGCAGCTCGACGGCGGCCACGTAATCTACGCGCTGTTCCCCCGCCGCCATCGCACGATCTCGATGCTCTTCGTCATCTCGTGCGTGCTGATGGTGCTGGTGCCGCTCGCGCTCGGGACAAGCTTCTGGGGCGGATGGCTGCTATGGGCGGTGCTGTCGATCGCCTGGGATTGGGACATCCATCAACTATCGATCGCGACACTCCGCTGAATCCGCGACGCGCTCTTGCCGCGTGGGCTACCGTCGCGCTGTTTATCGTCACGTTCAGCCCGGTGCCGCTTGCCTTCGTGCCGCCAGAGGCGCCGATGCCGACGCCGGAGAATAGTCACAGCCAGGAAATAATCCATCACATGCCGCACTACGATCACATGCTGCGGCAACTCGGTCGCGTTAAAATCTGAACTCGCCAGAGCGATCTATCGAGGGGAAGCCATTGGCCGAAGGTCCGACTGACAAATTGAGTCCGCAGAAGAAGGCGCATCGTCCGAGCTGGGATCAGTACTTCATGACGATCACGCGCGAGGTCGCCGAGCGCTCGACCTGCCTGCGCGCCAAGGTCGGCGCCGTCATCGTGCGCGACCGCAGCATTCTTGCGACCGGCTACAACGGCTCGCCCGCGGGATTGCCGCATTGCACCGAAGTCGGATGCCTCGTCTACGAATCGCGCACGCCCGACGGCGAAGTCGAGCAGAACTGCTATCGCACCATCCACGCCGAAATAAACGCGATCTCGCAAGCGGCCCGCAACGGCGCCGCCATCCGCGACGCCGACATCTACGTCACCCACACGCCGTGCATCCACTGCCTCAAGGTGCTCATCAACACCGGCGTCCGCACCGTGTACTACGCGCGCCCGTACAAGCTCCACACCGTCGCCGAGATGCTCAAAGGCGCGAGCATCAAGCTCGTCGAAGTCCCCGCGGCAGCCTCGGTATGACCTCGACGAAGCCCGCGTGCGGGATTTGCGCGATGATCGATCGCATCAAGGCCGGCACCTTCCGCGATTTTATCGCGGAGCTGAAAAGCTGTTACGTGATTCTTGGCGACCAACAATTCTATCGCGGCTACTGCGTGCTGTTCGCTAAGCTCCACGCGACCGAGCTCTACCTGATGCCGCGCAGACGCCGCGCGCGCTGCTCTCCGACGAGATGCGTTTGATCGCCGAAGCGATCGCCGCCGTCGTCAAGCCATGGAAGATGAACTACGAATGCCTCGGCAATTCGGAACCTCATGTGCATTGGCATCTTCTGCCACGCCAGGCGTCCGAGACCGACGAAATGCGGCGTGGGCCAATCTGGCTGCGACCCGAGTCCGAACGAAAGGTACCGCTTGAAGAAAGTGATCGCCGCGCGCTTATCGCTTCCATCCGCAGCCAGCTTGCGATCCGTTTCCCCGATGCGCGCATCCCGTCCGCTTAGCCGAATTCAGCGAGCCGCCATCGCAGCTCGCCTTCATCCTCATTTCGGGATGCAAACGCGCTTCGCTGCCCGACGCGACCAGTCCCGGCGCACAGCTCTACGTAAATCGATGCGGCAATTGCCACGTGCCATACAATCCGCACGAATTGACGGCCGTCGATGTGGGCGACGCAAGTCACGATGATGGAAGTGAAAATCCAGGCAGCCGGCATGCCTGCACTCACGTCCGACGAGCGCGAATCGATTCTCGAGTACCTGAAACGCAACGCCGGCACCGAATAACCATCGCGTCGACATTTGACTCTGCGACCCGGCTGGTCTTAAGTGACCGTCAGGTGCATCGCACCGAAAATCAACGCGAGGAAATTCTTCATGGCTCGAATGATCAAGCACGAAAAGAACTCACCGTACGAAGTAGCGGAAGGCACCGAGCTGCCGCTTTACATCTGCGCGTGCGGACTCTCGAAGAACAAACCCTTTTGCGACGGCTCGCACAAAAAAACGCGCGACGAAAATCCCACCGACGTCTACATCTACGACGACACCGGCCGCGCCCGCGTCAAAACCGAATACTAGCCATTCGAGTCTATCCGTTTTCCGCGATTGTCCCCCTTCCCACTGAGGGAAGGGGCTAGAGGTTAGGTTTCTGCGTCCTGACGAGAGCACGCTCGCCGACTCCGAGCCGACCCCTCTGCTTGAGTCCCGCGACTCTGACGCACCCCCAAGTTGGCTCAACTATATCGCCGAGCCGCGCCACGCATGGCCGATCCTGCTGATCGTTGGCGTCGCCCTCTATCTCGTAAATCTCGGCGGCTATCCGCTCTATACCAAAGGCGAGCCGCGCGAGGCGGTCACAGTCTTCGACATCGTCCATGGCGGCGGCGTCATATTGCCGCAGCGCGCCGGCGTCGAAATTCCCTCCAAGCCTCTCCTGATGCACTGGCTGGCCGCACTCGTCTCGATCGTCGCCGGCGGCGTGAACGAATTCTCCGTGCGCCTGCCGTCGGCCGGCCTCGCCATCGCCGGCCTGATCGTTTGCTACTTCTATGTGCGCCGCCTGTTCGACGATGTGACCGCGCTCATCGCCGCGCTGATCCTCGCCAGCACGTTTCAGTACCTGCAAGCCGCCACCGGCGCCCGCGTCGACATGACGCTGACCTTTTTCATGGAAGTCGCGTTCTTCGAATTCATTTTCATGGCCGAGGGCCTGACCCGCCGCCGGATGCTCCTTTACGTCGCAATCGCGCTCGCCGTTTTGACCAAGGGTCCCATCGGTTTGATTCTCCCCGGCGCGGTCGCGCTGATTTGGATCGCTCTCGAAAAACGCTGGAGCTTTCTAACTCAAATGAGCCTCATCCGCGGCGCGATCGTTGTTATCGTGCTCGCCGGAGGATGGTACGTGGCGGCGCTGATCGAAGGCGGTCCCGGTTTTTTTCGCAAGCAGATTCTCGCCGAAAACGTTCTCCGCTTCGCCGGCGGAAGCGATTTCCACGAGGGTCACCTGCACCCCTTCTATTATATGGAGCTCGCCCTCTTCGCCGGCTTCCTGCCCTGGACGTTTCTGCTGCCGATCGCCGGCGTCGAGGCCGCGCGCGCTCCGCTCGTCATCGATCCTCGCCTCAAATACTTATTCGTCTGGTTCGCGACGGTGCTGATCTTCTACAACTTTCCGCAGAGCAAGCGCGGCGTATACCTGCTCAGCCTGTATCCCGCTTTCGCGACGCTGCTCGCTATTTACGTGAGACAAGCTATCGTGCGGCCCGGGTCGGCGATCACCTATGTTTATTGGATCGCGCGATTGTCCGGCTTTGCAATGCTGCTGATCGGGAGCGCCGCCGTGGTCGCGTTCGCTATGCTGGCGATCTCGCCGCATCAGGTCGCCGATCTCCTGAATGCGGGCAACATTCGCGCGCCGGCTTTCGCGCCAGGTTTGGCGTCAACTGTGGCCGCGCATTGGATTCTCACACTCGCGATGTCGCTTGCGCTGGTTGCACTCGGGGTACGGCTGATAGTCAGTCGGCCGCGACTCGAACGGATAGTTTTCGCAATCGCGGCTGCGATGGTGTTCATCGCGTTGGTCGTCAACGTCGTCGTTGTACCGGCCATTGCCAACACCCTCTCGCTGAAGGACTTTACCAACCGCGCGATAAGTTTCGTGGACAAAAATTCGATCGGCTACCTGAATGCGCTGAACTACGACGTCGCGTTTTACAGCCGTCGCACGATTCCGATCGTCTCGCAGAAAGATCCCGAGTTGCCGCGCTATCTGATTGCATGGCGCACGCTGTTCGAGGCTCTTCCCGCCGCAAAGCGCAACCGCTTCGAAATCGTGATGGTATCGAACCCGACGTCGCTCGACGGCACCGACGAAATGCTCCTGCTCCGCCGCCGCGACGACTCGCCGACTCAGCCGTCCAAACCCTCCGAAGACTACATCCAGGCCACCAATCCGGTTCCGCTTCCCCTGAGGAAGAGACTCTCCCAACAATCCGGTTCCCCTTCCCGCTCGGGAAGGGGTTAGGGGTTAGGTTCCGAGGTTCTACGACAACCCTTCTCGTCGAATCTCCCCGACCGCCTTCACCAACCGCGGCAGCACATCCGCCGATGTGCCCCGCAAGCTGACATCGCATATCTGCGTGATCTCCGACTCGTAGAGATTCACTTCGACTAACGTTCCGCCGCGCTCCTTCACTTCGAGCGCGAATCCCGCGGCCGGATAAACCGTCGCCGAGGTCCCCGCGACAATCACCAGGTCCGCCTTCGCCGAATGTTCCGCGCACATGTTCAGCACGTCGGTCGGAATCGGCTCGCCAAACGAGACGGTGTCCGACTTCAACAATCCTTGGCATCGCGGACACGAGGGCGGCAGTTGCTCGAGGCTGATCGCATCGCCATGAAACCGCGTCCTGCAATCGAGGCATCGAATCAAAGTCCAGTTGCCATGAATTTCCGCGAGCGTCTTTTGCCCCGCCTGTCGATGCAGGTCATCGACGTTCTGCGTGATGACGAAGCGCAGCACTCCTAGTTGCTCCAACTCCACCAGCGCGAGATGGCCGGCGTTCGGCCTCGCGACGGTGAGCGGTTTGTAGAGCTCGTCGTTGCGCTTGCTTAGCCGCTCCTCCCAGGCTTTTTTCGGATCGGCCATGAACCGCTGAAAGCCATTCATCGGCGGCTCGCCGTACTTGGTCCACAGCCCGCCCGGCCCGCGAAACGGCGGTATTCCGCTCTCGACCGACATGCCCGCGCCCGTCAACGCGATCGCATACCGCGCCTCGATGATCGTTCTTGCGGCTTCGCGAATTTCCTCATCGCTAGCTCTGTCGCTCGCCTTTGCCATAGTCAGTTGTCCTCAACCAGCTACGCACGAAATGAAAGTGAATGCGTACATCGACAGCCCGGCCGCTTCCGCTCGAATAGTCACCGAACCCGACACGACTGACTCGTTCGCGACGACGCTGTACATCCGCGGACGGTCCACCGTGATAAATCCGCGATCGCCTTCGAACTTCACGTCGTCGCCCGCGCGCTGCCCGCCTTCCAGCGTAACCTCCGCGCGCACGCTTGCGCCGGATGCGCGGCCCCATCACCAGATTCACATCCTTGGCCGTGTATCTGAGCGAGATCGCCGCACCCGCCGCCTCGCTCCGTGCGCTTTCATCCTCGACGCGCCATCGGCCCGCGAGATAGCTCATGCCCTCGACGTGCGGCCCCGCGTCGCGATAGTCATGCGGTCGATCGCGAACGACGCCTTCGAAATTTCCGAACTGGCCGCGCGCGTGACCGAGGTATAGCTCCGGCGTGACGCGATAGCAGACTGCGCCCGGTCGATCGCTGTCGCGCACCGGTTCCATCGGCGGCGGCAGACTCGCGCGCGGATTCAGCTCGCGGATCAATCCCTGAATAGCTACTTCGGTTTCCTGGTATGCGCCTTCGCCGAAATGGTAATAGCGGATGCGCCCTTTCGCATCGACCAGGTATTTCGCCGGCCAGAACCGATTCGAGTACGCCCGCCAGATTGCGTATTCGTTGTCGAGCACGATCGGGTATTCCAGTCCGAATCGCGCCGCCGCTTCCGCCACGTGCGATCCTTCACGCGCAAACGAAAACTCCGGCGCGTGAACCCCGACAACCACCAGGCCGCTTTGCTTGTACCGCTTGTTCCACGCCACCACGTACGGCAGCGTCCGGATGCAGTTGACGCAGGTGTAGTCCCAGAAATCGACGAGCACCACTGCCTTGTCGCGCAGTGCCTTGAGACTCACAGGGCCGTGCTGAATCCATTGGCCGCCATCCAGTTCAGGCGCCAATACCGTCTCGGACAATTGTGGCATCGCAATCTCCTCGATTACCGCACGGTAGCACAGCGCCGGTCTCGGCTTGAAGTTCGAGTAATTTCAGGGCGGAAGTGTCGCGGTTCAGCTTTGCGGGGCTGGCATCGTGACGGTCAGGTCCCCGAGTTGCGCAACGCTGCGATCGCCTCAACGCGATGCACCAGCAGGGGATGGCTTTCGGTGATTTCGGCGTACCAGGTCCAGAATCCTTTTTCACGATCAGCCTGCTCGCGAAAATTCTGCGCATCCATCCTGCGGTACAGCCGCTTTCCAGCCGCCAGCACCAACAGCCCGGAAATCGCATCGGTCGGTGCAAAGCGGGAGCCGTAGCGGTCGGCGGTGTATTCGCAGGCGCGCGAGTAGGCCGACCCCAAGAACGGCACGAACATCGCCGGAAGCACAATCGCCCGCTTGGTCGGATGACGTCGATGCAGGTGGCCGAGCTCGTGGGCGATCACGAATTCAAGCGCTCCCTCACCACTTTCGTACGCGAGGTCAATCACGTCCGAATAGACGACCACGAAGCTGCGCCCGAAGAATCGCGTGGCGAAGGCATTGAGCGCGCCGCCCGCCTGCTGGACGTAGATCGCCGGCAGATTCGCGAACCCCATCTCGGCCGCAAGCCGGGTCGCGATCTTGTACACCTCCGGAAACTGCCGCGAAGAAAGTCGCACCGCGCTTCCGCGAATTCGTCCGATGAACGCTCCGTGGCTCAAGATCAGAAATACCGCAATTCCGATCACGTAGCGGAAGACTTTATGGTCGCTCCAACACAATACGACAATCGCAAGGTATGCTAACGCGGCTACCGCCGCGCAGATGGAGCCGTAGAGCCGCTCCTTCGGATGGACCAACGATGCCATCGGGAATCTCCCCCTGTTCGCGCCACAAAGAATCGCCCGTCGGCATCGATCAGTCAAGCGACTCGACAATTTGACGCTACGCCTATCGCGCGCTAGTCACTCACACGTGGATGAGTCTTCGCACCTCAAAGTGATCGCGATCGAATCGGCCGCCGATATGGAGCGCGCGTGGGCGATTCGACGCCGCGTGTTTATCGAAGAGCAGAACGTGCCCGAAGAAATCGAGATGGATGCGGACGACGCGCACGCGTTCCACGCGCTGGCGATTCTCGACGGCGTCGCAATCGGATGCGGCCGAATGCTCGAGCACGACAGCACCGAAGTGAAGATCGGCCGGATGGCCGTGCTGCAGGAATATCGAAAAACCGGCGTCGGCGCTCATATCCTGCGCTTCCTGATCGATAGCGCGCGCATGCGTGGATTCCGCAAAGCAATCCTGCACGCACAACTCACCGCCGAGGGTTTCTATCTGAAGGAAGGATTCACGCCCGTCGGCGGCGTCTTCGACGAAGCCGGCATCGCGCATCGCAAAATGGAACGCGACCTCTAGCGTTACAAGCCAGCGGCGAACTCTTCGATTACGCGCGCGACTTCTTCCGGCTTCTCGAGGATCACGTGATGATGCGCGCCCGCGATCGTCACCAGCCGCGCATTCGGATTCGACGCGCGCGCATGCTCCGCCGCGTCCGCCGTCATGATGCGACTGTGCTCGGCGCGCACCAGCATCGTGGGAATCCTGATTTCCCTGATCGTCTCGAGCACATCGAGCCCGTCGCCGCCGAGAAAACTGTCGCGATCGAACTTGAGCGTCCACCGTCCATCATCCGTCCGCGCAATGCTCTTTTCCGCGATCTCACTCAGCACTTCGTCGGGAATTCCTCCTTCATTCGGCATCAGCCGAAAACGCGCTTTCGCGGTTGCCAGATCGGGATACGTCACCACCGGCAGCGCCTTTAGCCGCCGCAAATATCGATCACGACCGCGACTCGACGTGACGGCGACGTCAATCGCCATCGCGCCACGCGCGCTCTCCGGATGATTCCGCGCAAACGCCAGCACGTTCAGCCCGCCCATGCTGTGACCGACGACGACCGGCTTCTCCGCATCCGCCGACACGTGCGCGACGAACCTCGCAATGTCGTTTGCGTAGTCGCGCGGGCGAATATGCTACTGGACGTGCCCACTCGCTGTCGCCATGCCCGCGCTGGTCGAGCGCGAGCAGCCGATACTCTGGCGCAATCGCGCGCGCCACCGGCTCCCACCACCACGCATTCGCCGAATTGCCATGCAGCAGAATGATCGTGTGCGACGCGTCCGGATTCCATTCCAGGTAATGCAGCCGCGGCGAGCCTTCGAGCAGATGGCTGTGCGGCAGTGTCACTTAAACTCGCCGACAAAATTTCGGATTACTTCGATCAGCGCCGTCGGATTGTCGAGCATCACGTGATGATACGAGTCATCAACCTCCGCCAGTCGCGCGTTGGGAAACTGTGCAACCATTTTTTTCGCAACCTCGCGATCGAGCAGCGGACTCTTTGTGATCTTCACGATCAGCGCGGGGCACGCGATCCGATGCAACCACTTCCAGACGCGCGACGGTTCGCGAATCATCGTGCGCCGATCGATTTTGTGTATCCACACACCGTCCTCGTGTCGCTTGAAGCTCCGCCGCGCGACGTGCTCGAGGATTTCTTTCTTTGCCAACGTCTCGCGCGGCAGGACCTTGAAATGTTGTGCAGCCTCGTCGAGCGATTCGTAACGGCGCGCCGGCCTTTCCGCGACCGACTGCAGAAATTGGACCGCCTGTTCCGTGTAGTCCGGCGGCGGATCGAGTGCGACGATCGCGCGCAGTTTTTCGCTGTGCTCCGCCGCGAATGCGAGCACGTTATGCGCGCCCATCGAGTGCCCAACCAGGATCGGCGCGCCGAATCCCCAGTCGCCAATCACTTGATCCAGATCCGAAACGTAATGCCGCGATCCGTACGCCCATTCGTCAGCCCAGTCGCTGTCGCCATGTCCGCGTTGATCGAGCGCGAGCACATGAAAATCTTCGACGAACGCCGGCGCGACAAAGTCCCACCAGTGCGCATGCGCCGACCCGCCGTGCAGAAACAGCAATGGACGCTTGCCTTCGCCTCCGTAGTCGAGACAATTCAGCGCGAGTCCGTTGGCGATGAAGCGATGGGTCTTCATCGGTGTTTTGCAATTTCATTTTTCATTTCGAGGAACCAGGCAACCTCATGATATCTTTGAATCGCGCGCCTTTCATGCCACCATTTAGAGGCAGACTCCTGTGAACGACCGGATGCCATGCGAGATCGAACCGCGCTGAAATCACTGACTCTTGTCGCCGTCCTGATCCTTGCGACTTGCGTCGTTCCGTTTTCCGCGCGAGCGCAGGACGGAAATGCCGCCAAGGCCCGCGCGCTGGTCGACGCCGCAATCAAAATGAGCGACAGCGACGCCGCTGTAAAGCTGCTCTGGCAGGCCACCGACATCGCTCCGGCCGACGAAGACGCGTACGTTTATCTCGGCCTCTACTACAACTCGCGATCCGACTTCACCAACGTCGTCAAGGTTTATCAGAAGCTGGTCAAGTATCAGCCCAAACAGGTCAGCGCCTATCTGAATATCGGCGAGGCGTACATGTCGTTTTCACCGCCCAAGACCGACGACGCGCTGATTTACTATCGCAAGGCATACGAAGTCGATCCGAAGAACACTTTCGCCGCGCTCAGAATTGGCCAACTGCTGGCGCAAACCGGCCAACGTGACGATGCGCTCAAGTATCCTGAAAATTGCGCTCGGCGACAGCGCGAAGAATCCAACCGTCGCGTCGGAAGCTGAAAAGACCCTCAAGCAGATGGGCGCCCTCTGAGCGGCGCTATTTTCCGGCTGCGACGACCAGCGCGCGCATCGCGTATTCGACAGTCTGCCGCGCTTGTGCCTGCGTCAGTTTCTGATCGCGTCGAAGATGCTGCCAGGTCGAGAAGCTCAGCGCGTGATCGAGCGCCTCGAAAAATTCCTTGTCGTTTCTGAGTGCCGCGGGCATCGCCGCCTCCAGCGCGGATCGCTCCGCATCTCTCATCGTCTCGTAATCCCTGCGCAAGAAAACCGAACGATGACGATGCACGTCGGCGGCGTTCTTGAATGGCATCGCGCGCTCGAACAGCCGCGCGCGCCGATCCACTATTTCGCCGAGCCTGCTCTTCCAATCGCGCGAGGCGAACGGAGCCGCGACGATCGGCTGCAATTCGTTGCGCATCGCCTCCGCCATTTCCCGATACAAACTGTCCATATCGTCGAAATGCCGGAACACCGTGCGCAGGCCAACGCCGGCGTGCTCGGCGACGTTCTTCCGCGCTCGGCGAGATCGCACCGGCGCGCACCAGCTCGAGCATCGCCGCGACGATTCGACGACGATTGTTGCTGCCGCGGACTATTCGTCCATCGACGTTTTCAGTTTTCGCCGGCGCTTGCGTCAGCATTTGCAGACCCGCTCGGCGCTACAGGCTCTCTGTCATGATCAGCAGCTGCCCCTCGAGTCCGGCCTCTCGATGCACGCCGATCTCGGCGACTTCCGGCAGCGTCACGATTCGCTGGAAAGCCGCGCGCGACGGATATTCCATTATCGCGGCGACGTCCCACACTCCCTCGATTTCTCCGATCACCACGCCGGCGATCCTGCCCGTGAACAAAATCCTGCCGCCCTCGCGCTCGACAATTTTGGTCATCGCGTCGGCAGTACCGCAGATACGCTTCGCGGCCCGAGATGTCGTCGCGCCGGCCGTCTTTGTACACCGCCTTTTCGCGGAACTTGAGCAGGTTCAGCATCGCGATCTTCGTCGGCGAAGCATCCTGCGTCAGCGCCTGAATTCCCTCGGCGGTCGGATAAACTGCATTCTCAACTTTCATCTTTTGTCTCCGTCTATTTCGTTGTCGCGATGAATGCGTTAATCAGGTCGGCGATTTCATTCCGGCTTGTCCTCCTGCAGAAAATGGCCGCCGTCCGCGATCGTCACGTGCTTCTGTCCCTTGGTGCCCGGGACGCGCTGCTGAAAAATCAGCTCGCCACCCTTGGTGACCGGATCCGAATCGCTGAACGCAGTCAGGAAAGGTTTGTTGAACTTCTCCAGAACTTTCCACGCGGCTTTATTCTCGGCGACCGAGCCGTGTTCAGGCGTAATCGGAACCAGCGCAGGAAAGCGTCGCGCACCCGCCTTGAAAGACTCGTCGGGAAACGGCGCGTCGTATGCCGCCTTCTCGACCTCGCTCAAACCGCGCTTGCATCCCATGCCCACAATCTGGCCGACCGGCAGCACGGGAATGCTCTGGCTGAATTCCAGCCATTGCTGAAACGCGGCGCTGAATCCCTCGCCCGTCGGCAGTCCGGTATTGGCCACGATCACGCGCGCGAACTTTTCCGGAAAAGCCGCAACGAGTCGGAGTCCAATCAGGCCGCCCCAGTCCTGGCAGAAGAGCGTGATGTGGTCGAGTCGCGTGGCGCCCAGCCAATCGCTCATCCATCGCACGTGCCGCTCGAAAGTGTAATCGGATTGATCGGCAGGCTTGTCCGAACGGCCGAAGCCGACGAGGTCCGGCGCGACGGCGCGATGCCCGCGCGCAGCGAGGCTCGCGACTATTTTGCGATAGAGAAATGACCACGACGGTTCGCCATGCATCAGCAGCACGGGACTCGCGCTCGGCGGACCTTCGTCGACGATAGTGGATTCGCAGCGCGGTGCCGTCGGAATCCTTCACCTCGCAATAGTGCGGCGTGAATGGAAAATCCGGCAGGTTGTCAAATCGCGCATCGGGAGTTCTCAAGAATCTTCAAAGTGCACCTCTCACGGAATTTAGTTGGACCAATTCTGCCTTCGTCAACGCGCTCCAAGCGACGTCACTGTTTGACGCGCCTCACCCGATCGACGCCAGTAAATCCATCCAAGTGCGAGCCACAGAATCGCAAGCGTCACCGGCGCGCCGACCATGCCGGGCGGATGCCCGGGCGCTGGCTTGTAGAACACGAAAACGATTTCCGCCGCAGTCGTCTCCAGCGTGTGGAACCATAGCAGCGGTAACGCGAGCCATCGCGCGCGCAACGCGACGATCAGATCGACGACCCCCAGCGAAAGCTGCTCGATTCCCATCACTGCGAACAGAAACACGATCGTCTGGCGCGAATGGCTAAGGTCGAAGCCCGCAATTACACCCGCGCCGCCGTCAGGCAGGAACGTATGAATGCTGCCGCGAAACAAATTCAGGATTCCGACCAGCGCCACCACCTGCCATGCAAGCGGCTCGACGGTCTGCGCCGATCTCGACGATTCATTCATCGGACTGCCGCTCCTTTTCCCATGGCGGTGCGAATGGACGGTTCAATGCAGGCCGCGGCGGTTTCTCATAGCTCGGTATCTTGCCGGCGTGATCGATATAGTCGGCGAAGTACGAACGTATTCCAGCGCGTTCAAGAACTGCGTCGAGTGCGTCGCTGCGGAACTCCAGGTAGCGGGCAAGCAAAGTCGCGCGCGCATCAGCGAGAAACGGTGTTACCGAAATTTCGACGCGCTGCCCGCTCGCGAAAGCAAGCTCTGCCTTCCCATCGACCGCCGCGCGGCTTACCCACGGCAGGTAAAATCGGCCGAGCTCGGACAGGATCGCAATCATCGTCTCGGGCACTTCGCTCGACGGCAACCATTCACCGAACTCTTGATCCTCGGGCTCCATGAGCCGGTGAGTGTGCGCGACGATCGCCGGCCCATCCGCATCGACCCATCGCCGACACAGCGGATCGTTGATGAAGTGCGCGGCGTTGCCGCCGAAGAATGCGAAGTCTGCAAGCGACGGACGCGCGCCAAAAAAATACGGATGCGACGCGAAATGCGCTCCGGTCACGCGAAACCACGGCCGCAGAATTTCGCCGATCCACGAATCGATGTTCGCAGCCGTTACGCCAAATGGCTCGCAAGTCGCGGTGACGTACTGCTTAACTGCCGCGTAAGCCTGGTCGCCCGGAATCTTCACTTCGTGGGTAGCGTCGCGCGCAAGCTCCCATCCACCGACGCGATGGTTTTCCTCGTAGAACCATCGCGAACCGACGGCCGGCCGATAGAACCACTCGTCGAGCGCATCTTCGAGAATGTAGTCGATAAACCGCAGCACCGGATCCCCGGGAAACACGCGCGGTTCAGGAAAGCGCGACTCCAGGTGATGAATCATCGCGGTCGTGTCCCACATGAATTCGCCGGCGGGCGTCATCACCAACGGCATCGCACCGGGCCATCCAGCGTCGCGTGCCGCCTGATTTCCGCCAACGAACCGCCGCATCAGATACGGGATAGCCTTGTAGTCGAGATAACCCGTGAGCTTGCGCGTGAAGTAGGACTGGCTCATCCCATAGACGCGGTAGTTCGCCGCGCGAGGCGCTCGCTCAGCTGGCACGATTGTCTCCGGCTTTGAGTTCCATGTATTGACACTATGAGTGTCATTTTATTTGTGTGGGGTCAAGCGAAGCAAAAAGTGCTGGCTCATGGAGTGCTTTGTCCGCTTACCGGTAGGCTGCACGCGTAGCGTTAGTATTTCTCGAAGTTCTCGGCGCCATCTCGCACTTAGTCAGTGAATAGCTACTCACCAAGCCGCTTGTGATTGACTAATTCTCGATTAGCTACTTCAGATTCGCTTACACTTGTGACAAGATTCTTGCTCGGCAACGGGGACTTGCGTCAGTTGCAGTTGAGGCGGGTTGAGGAGGTGGTGGGATGTCCGTTGTTAAACCTTTTCATGGTTTTTCCAGAGCCGACTCGAACGATCGAGTAGTCCAAAATAATCTGGTCAGGCTTAGCGACGCTGACCGCGTGCCCGACGATCTGGATGAAGCCGCGTTTCGGCCCTCGCCGCGCGTCACCTCCTCGATGTTTGTTTTTGAAACGAACCTTCGAGGGGCGCTGGGCAACACCCGAGGTCCGGAAGTTGAGATCGAGCAACTATCGCCTGACGAAGACGCGTGGTCGGGTCTCGACATCAGTCAGACTCTCGGCCAACTGATGACCCAGACGCGCACGCATCGCGGTCTGTCGCGAGACCAGGTCGCCGAGCAGACACATATTCCCGCGTACTACGTCAGGATGATCGAGAGTGACAGCTACGACGCCATTCCCGATCAACTTTATCTGCTGCCTTTTTTTCGCCGTTACGCCGACTTCCTCGGCCTTGACGCGCGGAAAGTCGTGTCGCGTTTCATCTGCGACTTTGAAAAGGCCGAGAACGAAGTTGCCAGAGACGCCGGCTGCGACGGCATACGCGAAGGCTCTTCTGAAATGGCGTGAGATCGCGGCGGCAACCGTGGTCGGAGCAATCCTGCTCCCGTGCATCGCGTGGGGAGTTGGGACGATGCGCTCCTCCTTTCGCAGTCCGGCAGTGAGCTCATCGCCCGTGGCAAGCTCGCATGTTGCGCAACCGTCAAATGCGATCGCCTCGGCCGATCGTTCCGTTGCCGCGCGGAATCCCGCGCGAACTCCCGACGCGATCGCGGCATCTCCTGCGATCGTATCGACAGCTGACGCGCCATCAAAAGCAGGACCTCGGATAGTTCCGCCGGCACACGCGCACGTCCAGGCGAACAACTCGCACGCACCGGCCCGCGCGCCATTCAAGACATTCGAGGACGAAAGTCCATATCACCACCTAGGAGGCGGCTGGCTAATGAGATGGCGGAGGAGGCGCGCCTTCGTCGAGGGGTCCATGATCATCACCATCGCGATCATGATCGTGGCCGTGCCCGCTGATGCTCCCAGGGATGGGTAAAATCGCGATCGAATATCTTCTGCTGATCGGGTGTCAGCACGGCGCGGACCTGGCCGAGGCCCTGCCAGAACAGTTGATGCCGCTGGTGATCGTAATCCTGCCGCGACTTCATCACTTTGAACCGCGTATCGCGCAGGATGTCGCCGATTTGATCGCGTTGCGCCGGCGTCAGATTGAGCTCGAGATTCATTCGCTCGATCAAGCCCGATCCCGGCACGTGCAGATAACGATACCGGTACGCCATCGTACTGAGCGCGAAACCAATCAGCAGGCACGAGACTCCAACCACCAGGCCGAACCAGATATTCGACTTAGCTGGCAAGATCGCTCTCTGTCAGAGGCATCTCCGGCGCCAATGGGTCGCTGGCGGTTTCAGGCGTCAAGCTTAACTCGGGTCCCGATAGCGCCTCGCCAATAGACTCGCTCGGGGCGCGCGTCGAAAGATACGCCGCGCTGGTCGCGAACACGAATATCGCCGCTGCCGCGGCCATCGAGATCCACTCATTGGGCCGCGACCACCTCGCGCGGTCGCCGACGCGAATCGACGCGGCCGGTCAGCCAGCGAAAATTCGCGACGCTCCGGCTGCGACACTCGCGACGCCTGCTGTTCCATCTCGCCGTGCAGCACCGGCGCGGTCAGCGCGAATACGCGAAACGCATGATCGCACTTCTCGCATCCCTTCAGATGCGCCAGCAGATCGGCGCGCCGCTCGCCGGTCAACGTCTTGCGCCACAGCGCGGGAAATTCCTGTCGTGCTTCAAAACAATTCATGACTCTTACCTGTTGCGTCCGACTGCGAGCATCCGCTCCGCCTGCTTGCGCAGCGCCTGGCGCGCACGGAACGCGCGAATTTTTACCTTGGCTTCACTCCATCCGAGCGTCTGGGCGATTTCGCTGACGCTTAAATCTTCACTCTCTTTGAGCACCATCACCATCCGATCCTCCGGCTTGAGCGTGTCGAGCAGGCGATGCGCCAAATCATAAGCTTCGCGCCGCTCTTCAGCCTCACCGACCAGATCCTCCGGCGACGCGACGTGCGCCGTCTGCATCCACTGCACTTCCGGAGCGCTGAAATCGCCGACCAGTTCCTCGGGACGCCGCCGCCGTCGGCGCAACTCGTCGTAGCACAGATTCACTACGATCGCGCGCAACCATCCGCCAAACGGCATCTCCGCCCGATACGTCGCCAGCGCCGTGTAGGCCCGGATGAAACTCTCCTGCGCGATGTCCCGCGCCATCTCTTCGTCTGAAAAAAATCGCCTGCATAATCGTTCCACCCGCGGCCGATGCCGTCCCGCGAGCTCGGTGAAGGCGTCGGTCTGCCCGCCGAGGACTTCGGCTATCAGTTCCTCGTCGGGTTTGTCGCTCAATCTTCACCCTGCCCTTCTACGCGCCGAGCGACCCAATATAACTGTTTATTAATACGCACCATCACGTTATCGGTTACACGTTTTCGCCGGATTTATGCCCTCGAGCTGACTCGGGAAAATCCAGTCGCGGACCGCTTCACGTCACAGAATAAGGGACTTTAATCTCGCGAACCAGACGACCGCCATCACTTCTTACGCCCCTAGCCCGCATCCGGCAGCGACTTCCTTAAATCCTTCACCAAGTGGAAAAAGAGCATCGAGTCTGTGCCGGCACCTTGAAAGCCCAATCGTCGATAGAACTCTGCGGCTTCATCAGTCTTCGCCTGTACCATCACCGCTCGCGTACCGATTATTTCCGAAGTTTCAATGACGCGCTGAAAGGCATCTCGCACGAGGAAGCGGCCAATACCCTGGTTCGCGTAGCGCCTATCGACGGCAAGACGGCCGATCAGAACTATTGGTATTGGATGGCGCGCGAGTCCCTTCGAGACCCGCTTTGGAGCATCTGAGTGCACAACCGCTCCCGCCGACAGACTGTAGAAACCTGCGATTAAGCGCGCGCCAATGTCGATCGAGACGTAAACTCGCGCGCTGCCGCTGTTGTGATTAGTCCACGCGTAAATTCGGATCCATTCGTCCAGTACGGACGTGCCAGATTCGAAACGCTCAACCAGCGCAAGGTCGCTTGACTCAAGAAGCCGCGGACGCGACGGCCCCACGCCCTAGTCCCAAGGAGCCTTCTGCTTGAACAACTCGACCAGCTCAGGGATCGTTTTGGCCCTTCGGTTCAGCGCGGCCGTGAACTGCTCCCAGCCGCGCTCATCGAGGCGGATCGTCTTCAGATCGTAAAGCGTGCTTTCGGCTGAACGGCAGGCCGAGTCGAGCACAAACTCGCTGGTAGATTTCCGTTGGGCTTCAGCTGCTCGCCGAATAAGCCGAGTCTGTTCAGCCGAAGCGCGAAGATAGATTCTGCTGTTTTTCGCCGAAGCCATCGACTTTTTCTCCCGTAGTGCACGACGTACGCCGTGCGTACATCATGTGACGTACATCGTACGCACACTCCGATTATGAAATCAACTCGGCCTTTTCATCCCTTCGGGGGCGCAGCAATACCGGCGCGGGCCAGGTCGGACGGCGTGTCGAGGTCGAGATTGACTCCCGGATCGTCCGTATCCACGTAGGCTATCCGCGAGGCGTCGGCGTTTACTACGTAGCGGGCGCCCTCTTCTTCCGGAGCGGATTGGATCTCGGCGAATATTGCGCGCCCGAAAATCACCGGATGCCCGCGGCGGCCGTCATTGCGGGCGATCACGATTGGCTTGCCGATTCGATTGTAGGAATCGACTATCGCTCGAAACGTTTCGACCTTGACCATCGGATGATCTCCCAACTGTACCAACGCGCCTGATGCGTCGGCCTCAAGAGCGCTGAGACCTACCTTCAACGACGAGAGTTGGCCGCGCCTATAGTCCGGATTGTCGACGATCACGATACGCGGGTCGCGCGGGATCGCGGCACGCACGCGCTCGCGATGCGCGCCGAGTACAATCACCAGCCGCGGCACAACCGCGAGCATCGTCTCGGCGATATGCTCGATGAAGGTCCGCCCGCCGATCTTGAGGAGCGGCTTCGGATAGCCCATCCGCCGCGACTCGCCCGCGGCCAGGATGACTCCTTCGAGCTGCTGCTGCATCGGAGCGCTACTTCGATCGTTTGAGGTTGCCGAAGCGGACGCCGAGCGTGAACTCGTCGCGCTCTTCGGTGCGGCGCTCGCGGATAATTTCGGCGATGATCGAGATTGCGATCTCTTCGGGCGTTTCGCCACCGATCGCGACGCCGAGCGGCGCATGAAGGTCGGCGAGCCGCTCTTTGGGAACGCCGCTCTCGCCGATTCTCTCCAGCGTCGCCTTCACCCGGCGGCGCGATCCGATCATGCCGACAAATCCGCACGGCTGCATCAGCGCCGCCCGCACGACTTCCTCGTCGAAAGAATGACCGCGCGTGACACTACCAGGTAGCAGTGGCCGTCGAGCGCGAGCGATTCGATCGCCGCCTTGAAAGGCTTGCACGACTATCTCGTCCGCGTCAGGGAAGCGATCGCGGTTGGCGAACGATGCGCGATCGTCGATCACCGTCACGTGAAATCCCAGCATCTTTCCCAGCGCGCACAACGGCACCGCGATATGACCGGCACCGACGATGATCAGCCGCTGAGCGCCGACGATCGGATCGACGAACAGGCGCACACCGCCTTTCGGTTCGAGATGCGTAACTGCTTGCAATCCGCCATTGCCATCGATTTCGAGCAACGTTGGAATCGCGTCGGTCGTCCGCTCGACGATTTGTGCGAACCCCGCAGCCGGCAAATCGATCGGTCCCGAATCGCGCGCGGCAACGTCGCGAGGATCGATGAAGGTCCGCGACCCCTGCTGGCAGTTCCAATCGCGAACCGGAATCGACCACCGTCAGCAAAGCGCCGGGAGCGCTGCGGCCGCTGGCGTCGGCCAGTTTGCGCGCGATTCGCCAAATCGCGGGCCGGGGACCACAGGTCGACGAACACGTCCATTATTCCGCCGCAGGTGCCGATTTCCCGCTGATCGAAATCGCCGGTCAGATCGACCTCTGCCAGCCGCGCGCCGGCGTCGTCTTTTTCTTCAAGTAATACACGAGCTTTTCGAAAGACCTCGGCCTCGCCGCATCCGCCGCCGATAGTGCCGAACTGCCCGTCCTCGCGGACAATCATCTTGGCGCCGACTTCACGCGGCGTGGATCCGCGAACATTCACGACCGTCGCCAGCGCGAATGCCTGCCCACGCTCGAGCGTGCGCAACGCCTCATCCCAGATTTGATCGGAACCGCTCATTTCCTTGATTAGAACTTACCAGAAACGCGCGCGCGATGAATGCGCGACCGCCTCAGTCAGCCTGATGCTCGCGCAGCTGGCGCAGAACCGTCCCGCGCCTTGAACAGGTTGTCCTCGGCGGATTTGTAGTCGCCGGATTTGATCGCCGCCTCGCCTTTCTGCTCGAGCTGGCTCGCGTCGAAGAGCTGCTGGCGCTTGAGCGGGATCGGTGGGGCCGCTGTCGCGCACGTGGGCCAACTCGAGCGACACCTGCCGCTCCAGCTCGACCAGGTCCGGTGGCGGCGACGCGGCAATCGCCGAGAGCCTTCGACGAAAACGAAAACAGCGAGTGCGGCAGCGGCCGCGAAGAGTCGCCCGAAGTTTCTCATCGAACGGGATTGTTATAGAAGCGACACTAGTTTGCCAGCGGTCGCGAGGGAGCTGTTGTCAGAGCGTTGGCTGGACGCCGAGACGATGCGGATTCTCGGCAATCCCGTAGCGGGTTAGCATCCGGTAGAGCGTCGAGCGCGACACGCCGAGCAAGTCGGCGGCGCGCCGTCGATTTCCTTCGGTCTCTTCGAGCGAGCGCACCAGGGTCTTCTTGATTACGTCATCGAGCAGGAACCCCAGCGGCTCCGACCCGAAATCTATCTGAGGCGCGTGATGCGCGACCGGCGCGGGTTCATGACCGTTCGAGGACGGCTCCGCATTCGGATTCAACAAGTCGTTGCCGGTTCCGTCCACAACGTGAGCGGGAAGATCGGTCAGCGACAATGCGATCGTTCTCGCTCAGAATAACCCCGCTCTCGATCGCATTGGAAAGCTCGCGAACATTCCCCGGCCATTGATATGCGCGCAGAACGTCGATCGCGGCGCGCGAAATCTCTGAGACCGTCTTTGCCGAACAGGCGATTGTAATGTTCGATGAAATATCCGATGAAAGCCGGAATCGCCTCACGGCGCTCGCGCAATGGCGGGATAAAGATCGCCGCCGCGCTCATCCGGAAGTAAAGGTCGTCGCGAAACGTCCCCAGCTTTGACCATCGCGCGCAAGTCGCGATTCGTCGCCGCCACCAGCCGCAAATTAACCTTGTAGCAATGCGACGATCCGACCGGCTGAACTTCGTGCGTCTCGACCGAGCGCAGCAGCTTGGGCTGCAGCTTGAGCGGCAACTCGCCTATTTCGTCCAGGAAAAGCGTGCCGCCGTTGGCCGAACGAAAATAGCCCTGCGACTCGTCGCGCGCGTCGGTAAAGGCGCCGCGGACGTGACCGAACAACTGCGACTCGGCCAGCGATTCGACGAGATTGGAGCAGTTCAGCGTCACGAACGGACCGTTTGGAACCGGACCCAGCGTATGCAGCGCGCGCGCGACCAGTTCCTTGCCCGTTCCCGACTCGCCCGAAATCAGCACCGTCGCCTTGTACGGACTCAGTTGCGACACCGACTTAAGCACCTTGCGCACCTGCGCCGAACGTACCACCATCCCGCCGAGCCGATCCGCGCTATGCACCAGCTGCGCGAGCGACACCATCTCGCTGGTGTCAACTCCGCTAGCCTTAGGCGTAGATAGGGCCTTCGCTCCTGATGGCGATTGAGTGTCGTCGTACTGCACCAATCCTCCTTCGTCGGCCTGCGATTGCAGGTCAACGACTATGGACAGAGCAAAGGAGGGGCCATCGTCGCGGAATCGGGACACTCGCTGAACGATTGTCTTTGATTGTCAGCAGAGCGTGACGACGTGCATACGGCAGTGGATGCGGCAATTCGGTGGCATCGAGCTGTCAGGATGCGACATTGGTTTGCCGCTACTTGGAGGCCGGTTGATCAACCGGTTTCAAGATCGTCGGCAAAGCATTCAGATCCGTAAGCTCAATATCGGGCACAGGATGAGTGTCGGTGAGCGTCCGATGGTAGCGATTGATCCAGATTGTGCGGATTCCCGCGTCGCGAGCGCCGGCCACGTCGCGATTGAGACTGTCGCCGATCATCACCGCTTCGTGCGCCGCGACTTCCAGCCGTTGCAACGCCAATTCAAAAATCCTTCGGTCAGGTTTTCCGAATCCATGATCGCCCGAGATAATGATCGTTTCGAAAAAGCTTGCGAGGTTCGAACCATCGATCTTGGTGCCCTGGATATCGGGCGCGCCGTTGGTGATTAAACCGAGCCGAAAATTTTTCTTCAACCGATGCAGCACCTGCTCCGATTCGGCAAAGACGATGTGCCGGCGGCTTCGATCATCCGCAAAAACTTCCGCGATCTCGGCAGCGAGCACATTGTCATCGACGCCGACTTCTGTCAGCGCGGCCGCCCACGACTGAAGTCTGTAGGAGGGCATCCAATCGCGGAGCCGCACGAGCGAGGAATCGCCGCCGGTAAATGAACCCCACAGCGCTTCGCGCGCGCTGATACCGATGTCGCGGCAATAGTCGATATGCGGGCCGGCGAGAAACAACTCGCGCGAACGTTTGCGCAAACCAGCGAGCAGCGCGACGCGATCGACGCCGTGGCGCAGCTCAGCAATTTCGCCGGCGGCCAGCGCGGAAGCGTCGTTGGAGGTTTCTTCTTCGATCAGCGTTTCATCGAGATCGAAGATGACGGCGCGGACTTTCATCGGCGGATACGGCATCGTTCACACCCCAAGCACATCAGCCAATACGCGTGCCGGATGGTCGCGAGGATCGACCTGGTCGTACACCCGTTCGATCGCGCCATTTTCGTCTATCAGGAAACTCACGCGTTCAGGACATCTTGCATCGGCGGTCGAACAAGCGCCGTAGGCAAGCGCGACGGCGTGATCTGTGTCGCTCAGCAATGGAAATCCAAATTCGTAGCGGCGGGCGAATGCTGCATTGTCTTCGATTGAGTCGAAGCTGATGCCGACGACGCGGATATTGTTCTCGTCGAAGTACGCCTGATGGTCGCGAAAGCCGCGTCCTTCGAGCGTGCAACCGGGAGTGTTAGCCTCGACGAAGAACCACAGCAGCACTTTGCCGCCGCGAAGACTTTTCAATGAAAGAGTTGCGCCGTCGTGCGCGGCTAGCGTGAAATCCGGCGCTGGCTCTCCAACTTTGATCACTTCAATTGGACCCGTCGTCGGCGCCATTTTCGTCTTCGTCCCTATCACACCCCTTTCCGGTATTGGTGAAACAATCGACGAAACCGTTCTCCACCTGGCCAAACGTCGCTGGAAATCCTCCTATCGTCTTGGGAACCTTACCTTGTACCTCTTTAATGCTCTTTCCACTGTCAACGACTATCGCGACGGCTCCCGTTTTGGGTTCTTCTCCATATCCTGGCACCGTGGAAGGTTCCATCCGAATTACATGAGGGATCTTCAGGATCCACTTGTTCGATGGATCGTCGATGACAGGCTTTACCTTCGCCCTCATCTGCTCCGACTCAAGTTCCCACTGCGGAGACCGGTCGACAACAACAGTTACCGGGAATCCTTCCAATGACCCAGGCAATTGATTCTCGAGTATAGCCTCGTGCTCCTCGGTATCGGTCATCACTGCGATGGCGTTCTCTATTGAAATCACTTTGTTTTTTTCGTTCCGACCAACGAGCCAGGTAGCTTCTACGTCGGTGACGTAGGGAAGCTTGTCGATCCACTCATTGTCTAAAACTGCTTTCTCAGCTGCCTTGTGCTCTGGATCGTTTGGCTTGTACCACCTTTCCTCAGACCCGGCTGCAGCAGCGAAACTAATTGTAAGTCCCAGCACCAACGAAATCGTTTTCGCTAGTCGCCTCATGTTACGTCCGCGCTCCCGCTCTTCGGTGGAAAGGCTGCGGCGGCTCTTCACTTTGGTCATTTCAAATTCGACCCGGTTCGATACGCGTCGATAGTTCAATTCAACAGGGCGCGGAGTTGCGCCAGCGCAGACGCACAAGTTGGATCGCCGGGCGCCAATGCGAGCGCGCCTTCGAATTCGTCGATCGCCCGCTTCACCATCCCCTTGGCAGCGTAGATTCGACCCAGGTTCATGAACGGGAAATGCCGCGGATCGTAGCGCGGCGCAGTCTTGGCTTTCTCGAGCCACGGGATCGCCTCGTCGAGCTCGTCCTTGGCGATTAGGTAGGCGCCGATATCGTTGTACGGATTGCCAAACGCGGGATCGACTTCGATAGCGCGGCGGCATTCCGCGATCGCGTCGTCGATTCGGCCCATGCCCTCGAATGCCCAACCGCGAAACGTGTATGCCTCCGCAGTCGGGAAGATCTCAATAGATTTTGTGTATAGCTCGACCGCGCGCTCGAGATCATGGTTCATGTGAAAGCGCATCGCCTCGTTCCACAATTCAAGCGCGCGCGTGCGCGGTTCCGAATCAGCCATGATCGCTGGATATTGTGCCGCTGAGCGCGCGTCAAGAGCACCGGTTGTTAATGCGTGTGGACACCGGTCAGGGCGCGCATGATCTGAATCATCGCGGGGCCGACGATCACACTCATCATCGCGGGCAAAATGAACAGCACGAGCGGGAATAGAATCTTGACCGTGGTTTTGGCGGCCGCTTCTTCGGCGCGCAAGCGGCGCGTGGTGCGCATCGTGTCCGAGATCGATCGCAGCGCGGGGCCGATTTGCGCACCCAGCTTTTCGCTTTGCACCAGCGTCGCCGCCAGCGGCTTGATGTCTTCGACCGCGGTGCGATCGGCGAAGCTCTTGAGCGCCTGCCCAAGCGAGGCGCCCGCGGAAAGCTCGGCCGACACCATCGAGAGTTCGCCGCCGATTTCCTGCTTTTGGCGCGCCGATTCCGAGCCGACTATTTTGATCGCTTCGCTCAGGCCGAGGCCAGCTTCGACGCAGACTACCAGCAGATCCAAAACGTCGGAGAGTTGGCTCGAGATTCGATCTCGCCGATTCCGGGCTCTGCGGCCGATGTAGTAACTCGGGCCGAATGCGCCAAGGCCGGCGCCGGCCAGCATCGCCACCAGCGGCTTGATGCCGTGGAAACCAAAAGCAATCGCGACGACCATCGCAATGAGCGCAGTTCCGGCCGTCGACGCGAGCCGGAAAAAGTGAAAGGTCCTGACCGCGCTCGCCCGGGGAAAACCAGCACGCACCAGCAGTCTGCGATAACTTTTCGCGCTCCGGAGAATCTACCGCAGGTTCGGGAAGATGCCGGCGACCCATCTGAAGAGTGTGTTTGCGAACGAATCGGACTCCATGTCCAGATTCTCGGGATTGCCGTAGGCGACGCGCATCTTGACGCCCATCTCGGCGATGCGATCGTCAAACGGGCCGGTTGATTCCGTAGATTGCCGCATAGATCGCGACCGAGACTGCGCCAAACAAGAGAAACACCGTCAGGCTTGCATAGATTGCCGGCATCGATGGTACTTCAGTACTTCACTTTGAGCAGCTTGCGAATCGAGAGGAACGCCAGCGTGTCGAGCACGGCGGCAACTTCCAGAATCTTCTGTCCGGTCGGATCGAAAAAAAGCGTATTCGTGTAGCTCGGCTGAATGACACTGAACGCAGCCAGCATCACGATCGGCAGGAACCCGACCAGTATGCCGCTCATCTTCGATTGGGCCGTCAGCGCCTTGATTTGCTGCTGCAGGCGCTGGCGCGTGCGAACGATTTCCGACAAGCGTCCGAGGATTACCGCCAGCGAGCTGCCGACTTCCGATTGCACTCGCACCGCTACCACCAGCAGGCGGAGATCGTCCTGCGGCACCCGCTTGAGCATCTCTTCCAGCGCGCGCGGCAGCGGCAGTCCAAGCCGGCTCTGCTCGATAGCGGAACGGAATTCGATGGCGATAGGGCTCGGCGAACTCGGTCACCACAACTTGCAGTCCGCGTAGCAGGGTGTGTCCCGCTTCCAGTGACGATTTGATCAAATCGAGCGCGTACGGCAGTTGCTTGGCAAATGCCTTGAGGCGTCGCTGCCGGCGCACTCGGATATAGATTATCGGCAGACTCGCCAAAGCCGCGCCGATCGGAATCGAGATGAGCAACCTGCCGGTAATCGCTTCCCCTGCGAACAGACCCGCCGTGAACATCAGAAGGATCACGAGCAGGATGTCCGCGATGCGCGCGTAGACTCCCGCCTGCCAGAGATTTTCCTCGAGCGTCTGCAGCAAATTGAGCCGATAGATCCGGCTGAGGAACTCACGTCCCGTCGAGCGTCGCGAATCGGTTCTCGGTGATGCCGCCTTCCAGGACCACCTCGGGGCGCGACATGCGTCGCATCACGGTGCGGTTGATGCCCGGCCGCGAGTTGCGGCGCATGAACACACAGCGCGCATACGCACCAGCACGCAGCCGGCGACCGCGGCCGGAATCAACAGGTCGGGATTCATCGCGCAGCCGTTTTGATTACCTTCGATTCGGTTTTGTAACCGGCCGTTTCGAGGCGCTGCGTGTATGCCGAACGTATTCCGGTGGATTGAAAACTGCCGTTGATTTTTCCCGCCGCGGTAGTGTCGGCGCGGACAAATTCGAACAAGTCCTGCATCATGATCATCTCGCCTTCCATCCCGCTGATCTCGGAAATCTTCAAAACCTTGCGCGAACCGTCGGACAGCCGGCTGACGTGAACGATTATGTTGATGGCCGACGCAATCTGCTGGCGCATCGCGCGCTGCGGAATCGAGACGCCCGACAACAGCATCATCATCTCGAGCCGCCCCAGGCATTCGCGCGGGCTGTTGGCGTGGATAGTTGCGATCGAACCGTCATGGCCGGTCGACATCGCCTGCAGCATGTCGAAGACTTCGGCGCCGCGGACCTCGCCGACCACGATTCGGTCGGGACGCATTCGGAGACAATTCTTGACCAGGTCGCGCTGCGTGACTTCGCCACGCCCTTCGAGATTGGACGGCCGCGTCTCGAGCCGCACGACATGAGGCTGTTGCAGAGAAAGCTCGGCGGAATCCTCGATAGTAACGATACGTTCGTCCTCGGGAACGAATGCCGAGAGACAATTGAGCATCGTGGTCTTGCCCGATCCGGTACCGCCGCAGACGATCACGTTCAAGCGCCCGCGAACGACGGCGAGCAGAAACTCGACCAGGTCCCACGTGAGCGCCTCTTTTTCGACCAGCGCGCCGATATCGAAGCGATGCTTGCCGAAACGGCGGATCGAGAGCGCCGGACCGTCGAGCGCCAGAGGCGGGATGATGGCGTTGATACGCGATCCGTCGGGCAGACGCGCATCGACCATCGGCGACGATTCGTCAACTCGCCGGCCCACCCGCGAGACGATCCGATCGATGATCAACATCAGATGCGCGTCGTCCTGGAATACCACGTCGGTCGCATGCAGCTTGCCGCGCTTCTCGACGTAAACCTGATTGTGGCCGTTGACCAGGATGTCGGTGATTTCGTCGTCGCGGAGCAGCGGCTCGAGCGGCCCCAGTCCGAGCAGCTCGTTCTTCAGTTCCTCGACCAGCCGGTTGCGATCTGTGTCGGTCAGCAGGCGGCCGTCTTCATTCAGGATGTCGTTGATGGCGGCGGTGACTTTGCTGGAGACCATCGCGGGCTCGAAGGTCTCGAGCTTGGAGACATCGATAGTCTCGAACAGCTTGTTGTGAACCTTGACCTTCAAGCGGCGCGAGCTATCGGCGATAGCGTCCTTGCGCCGGCGCACGGTCGCGCCAATCAGAGAGCCGCTCGCGCTGGCGGTATCGGCGGGGCGTCCGCCCTTGGTCGCATTCGATAACCTGTCACTCAGTCCCATCTTGCCTACCTCGCTAACTTGAAAGCGTCTGCGTCTTCAATGCGCGCTGAACGCGGATTTGAGCCGCGACATGAATGTTTCCTGGAGCGCCACCGGCTCGCCGCGCGGCATCACGAGCGCCGCCAGCTCCAGCATCGCGCGCGCAACCGGAGAATGCGGCGCGACCTGGAAAAGGTCCTGCGCCTTCAGCTCGATAGTTTCAAAGGTCCGGTCATCGATCGGAATCCTCGCGTAGATGGGCTTGCCGAGAGTCGCTTCGATCGCCTTCTCGGTCAGCGGATGCGCGTGATTGTAGTGATCGAGAATGAAGTGCGGCTGGAGCGTGGTCAGCCCCAGCCGCTCGAACAGATCGACGAATCGCCACGCTGAGCGCGCCGCCGCGATCGACTGATTGAGAACGTAAAAGAGATGCTCGGATCGCTCCCACGTCGCAACCCCGTTTTCATCCACATGGTCGCCGCAATCGACAATCACGTAGTCGAACAACTGCCGCATCAGGTCGATCACGGTACCTACTGTAAGGTCCGAGACCAGCTCGCCCTCTTCGATTCGCTTGGGCGCGGCCAGCAAACAAACACCCGACGGATGCTTGGTCAGGGCGGATTCCAGCTGGATCGAATCGAGCTTATGTTCCAGCCGCACCAGCGGCATGATCGTCACTTCCGGATCGAGATTCAGAAAGACCGCCAATCCTCCGGTCTGAAGATCGAGATCGACCAGCGCCACCCGCTGATGCAACGACTGGAGCGCGAGGCGCCAGATTGGCGGCGAGCGAAGTTACGCCTACTCCGCCGACCAGGCTGGCGACGGAAATCACCACGCCACCTTCGCGGCGCTCGGTGCGCCAGCGTGCTTCGCTTACTTTCAGCAAAGCGCGAGTGGCCTCTCCCGGGTCGAGCGGCATGAACAGGATTTCGTCGGCGCCCGAGCGCAGCGCTCGCTTCATCAGACCGGCCGATCGCGCGCTCAAGCAGCGCGAGCAGAGTCGGACGCGGCGAATGGAGCGACTGGCTTTGAAGAAAACTCAGGGCCGCTTCCTCGTTGCCATTGACCATCACCAGGGTCGCGTCCGGCGGCACTGAAACATTCTCCGAGAGATTTGCGGCGGTGGCAGCCTCACCTTCGACGATTTCGAGCTTGAGGTTCGATCAGCGCCGCCAGAACCGCTTTGAGCTGGCTGCGCTGCTCGCCGGGATCGCCGACCAGCATGACCTTCATCGAGCTGCGACGACCCTCACCGCTTGATCCGTTTAACGGCACTCGAAGCATTCTCCTGAAATCTCTAGAAGCGCGGCCGGGCCGCATCCGGCGGCGTGAGGGTCTGCGTCTTGATTTCGTCTGCGCTCAAGTCGCTGCGGCCGGTGGGCAGGTACACCTGCCCGGTCGGGGGCAGCGGCCGGACTATCTCGGGCGTCACGCTCATGACGAGGTCGGTTTCCTTGTTCGACCAATAGGTGTTGCGGAAGAGACCGGCTAGGTAGGGGATGTCTCCCAGGTAAGGCACCTTCTGCACTTGGGAAACTTTTTCATGAAGAATCAGCCCGGCGATGATGAGAGTCTGGCGGTCCTTGAGCCGCGCCATCGTCTCAGCCCGCCGAGTTACGAAGGCTGGAACGGTAAACCCGAAAAGCTGGACGCCGTGAGTATAGTCCGGTTCAGAGACCTCGGGTTTCACCATCAGCTCGATATCGTCGCGGCCCACGACGGTCGGGATGAACTCGACTGAGGTGCCGAAGGTTTTGAACACGATCGTCGAATTCAGCGCCTGCGCGATTACGATTGGTATCTCGCCCCCCGAAAGAAATTTGGCCTTTCTCACCGGAATTCGCCAGCAGATGCGGCTCCGCGAGAACTTTGCCGAGGTTGTGAGTTTCGAGAAACTGGAAAAATCCCTGCCATTGCAATGTTCGAGTTTTGCGCGGACAGACCATAGGTCACGCTCGGCGACAGCAGCAGCGGAATCAGCTGCCGCCGGGACCGGGCAGGATTCCGCTCGGTGTGGTAGTCCCCGCCAAAGATCCTGACGAACTCGAGCTCTGAAGAGTGCTGGCCGCGCTGTAGGGCGTGGCGACCGTGCCGGGCAGACCGACCAGCGAGATACCGATCTTGGTCAGCGCGACCGACAGGTTAACTCCCTGATTCTCCAGCTCAGTGCGGTCGAGTTCGGCCACGATCGTATTGAGCATCACCTGCTGTTTGCCGCTGGCGTCGACTCGAACCGTCCGTTCATTGTATTGGCCATCGGCGTCCCAAATAGCGAGCGTTGTAAAGCCGGGCTGATGGGCGATCAGATTGAGCTGGAACGGATCGATCACCTGCACGTCGGCAATCTTCGAGTCGGCGACGGAAATTCGCGTGATGCGCCGCTGAAAATCGATTACCTCAGAAGTGCCCATCATCAGCGATACGGCTTCCTCCGGCAGATAGTGCTTTCCACCGGATACGCTGTCGCCCAAGTATCCCGGGCCCGCATCCAATACCGACGGATCGTTTCGATAACGAGCGGCGCTGATTGCTTGCGATGGAACCGATTGGCTCGGCTCATAGGTTTGGGATCGTTGGTCCGGCTGCGGCGGGACATTCCATGAGGCGTCATCGTAGGGAAGAGGCGCTTTGTCGGGGACCGTCAGGCTGTATGGTGAAGCGGCTGGCGGATCTCGTGCGCAGTGACGAAATTGTCACCAACTCCGGCATCGCGGACGGCGTCGCGGTTGACGCGCCCTCGCCCGTCCGTGAATCGAGTTTGTCATCGGTCATCGACGGCGGCGCTTTGCCGGGCGTCAGCGGCGATCCGGGCTTCGCGACTCCGAATGCATTGACGTCGTAAGCTGACTTCGCGATCCGAAGTGTTGGTGACGGTAACCTACCAGCGGCCCGCGCTGGCACTGAGCATCGTCAGCTTGCCCGGCGGCGAATCGTAGCTGACGAAAGCGTTCGGATTCTGTTGAACCTTAAACGACGGCTTCGTGCCCGGCTTGATATCGTTGATCACGTAGGTCTCGCCGGCGTTGATCGAAACCGGAATCCAGTCGGCGGGGTCGGTTGCCTGCGCCCGCGCGATCGCCGCGCTGACAACCATCAGCAATACGGCGGACCCGAGCAACCGACAGATTCGTTCCGCCGACCCAATCTTTGCGTATCTTGTTTTTGCATCCCCTCATGGCTTTCCCCCTTGTAGCCACCTGCGATCTCACGGAACCTGGTAGGTCTTCGGCGCTGGAACGTAACCGGGATCCCCCGGTCTGACCGGCGCGAGATTAGTCGGCGCGTGACCTTCAATTGCGGCACTTCGAACCGCGGCGAAAGCACTCGGCGGCGGTTCGGTGAAGCTCGCGGACCACACCGGCTTGGCCGACGAGAGCGGACCTTCAGGCGCGTCCTGCGGTGCCGGAGCCGCGGGCGTCGATGGCTCCGAAACGGCGGGCGTCTGCTGATTCGCCTGATAGGAAGGTCGCGATCCCCGACCGGAATGGACAAAAGACATCGCCTCCGACGACTTGCCGTCGCGCATCACTTCGATTCGAAAACTGGCCGGCCCGTGTGCCGGACGTGCGATCATCGCGGACGCCGACGCCGGCACCGGTTGTATTTGCATCAGCGGGCAAGCTCGTCCCCGATGCGCCGTCATGCAGCAGGTCGGGCAATCCGATTCCCCGGGTCGCGACTATCTTGCTGTCGCTGTAATTGCGCATCGCGAGGCGCAGGAGTCCCTCGCGGCTCGCCAGCGTAAGTTTCTCGGCGTCCACTGGCGTCACCAGTAGCGTGACGACTTTCGCCACTTCCGGCGCGTCCTTGACGTGCTCGATTTCCTGGGCCACGGCCAGTACCTCGATATTCTGCAGCACGATACGCGAGAACGACGGCTCGCCCGGGCCGGTGCCTGCGACCGCCACCAGGATGTCGACCCGGGTGTGCGGCTCGACGAACCCGGCAATGTCGGAAACTTCGTCGACCGGCACCGACATCGCGCGCATCCCGGCCGGAATCAGCAGCGGCATGACGCCCGACGTCATCTGGCCCATGAAGAGTTTGCTGGCGACCATCGGCTCGTTTGCGACGAACCCGCTCTTGGCGAACGCGCCCGCAACCGCCTGCGGATCTGTGAAGGCCCCCGGCGGAACGCTGTCGCGCGCCCATCGTACGAGCCTGACGGCGCCCACATCGATTTTGGTGCCGACCGCTATGTCGTTGGCGGCGACCACCAGCTGTACCGTATGCGCCATCGCGCGCTGCACTTCGGTCTCGCGTTTTCTGATTGCGGAGAAAACCACAATCGCGGCCAGCACGGCACCCAATCCG
Organism: uncultured delta proteobacterium; assembly: GCA_963814715.1. Classification (GTDB taxonomy): domain Bacteria; phylum Desulfobacterota; class Binatia; order Binatales; family Binataceae; genus Binatus. The sequence continues at coordinate 177,925 of CAWFDW010000002.1, read as the reverse complement.
GCCAGGATTACGAACACTATCGGTCGTCTCATCGATGCCCCCCTCTTTTCCGCGACCCGCCGCGTCGCGCGCGCTCCCCAGCACGCGCGCACGCAGAATGTGATCGCTGCTCACGCTTGACGCGCCGCAGACTTGTAGAGCGGCGGGGGCATGTTTGGTCCCCGCCGCTCGCCCGCGACGTTGTTAGTTCGCGCGGGATTACGGGCTATTCTCACGCACCGGACAGTGTCGAGGTCACGTTGGCGATAATCGAGTTGATTCCGCCTTCGAGCCCCTGGTACGCGATGTAACCGGCCACCGCGATCGCCGCGATAATCAGCACATACTCAGTCATCGTCTGACCGTTCTGGCTTTCGCGGACCCGCCCAACGAGTCGGTAGAAATACTTCATCATCGAGGTCCTCCTTTGCGCGTCTGCTTCCATCGCATTCGCGTCTTGGCTGCGAAACACCTACGGCCTACGCACCCTTGAGGGTCGTCGTCACGTTAGAGATGATCGTGTTGATTCCGCCTTCGAGGCCCTGGTACGCGATGTACCCGGCTACCGCGATCGCTGCGATAATCAGCACATACTCGGTCATCGTCTGTCCCTTTTTGCTTTCGCGGACCCGAACCATGAGTTTGTTGATGTAGTTCATTTTTGATGTCCTCCTTTGCGCGGTTAGTCAGCGCAATCGATTGTTTCACGCCAACCGAACAGTTGATCCGAGCCGTTCGTAGTTGCCTGCCGAATCGACTTTGTCCTTGAGACAGCCCGTGTCCTTCCACTTCGATCTCCGCTTCGTTCGGTTTTCAGCTGCGTGCTGGTTGAGAGGTTCAAGTGCAGCAGTCATGCCAGTAAACGACGCGCGCCGAAGGACGGCGTAGCTGCTCAGCGCAAATCGCCCGGCTCAATCTGGAACCGGGATGTCGCATCGCGGCACATCGCGTGATTCCGCCACCGAAGCCGCGCCTCGATTTCTCATCTTTTCGGGTAGGCATTCGACTGCCGCCTTTGGCATAATCGAATCATGCTTGCTCAAACCCGCTCTTCAATTCCTGCTCAACCTCTTCGTCCGAATTGCGGGCCAGGCGATTGCCGCCATCGCGCTCGCCGCCGCACTGTCGGCGTGCGCTCCGTCGGCGCTCTCCACCGCGCGCAGCCAAATCGATGCCGCCAATTATCCGGCAGCCCGTCAAGAACTGGTCGCTCTGTCCTCCCGCACCGACCTGAGCGACAGTCAGCGCCGCGAGGTCAAGGACGACCTCTGCCTGGTGGATTTCAAAATAGGACGCCCCACGTACTCGCTCGCCGAGCAGCGCGGCGTATGCCTGGACGCGTCGAAGGAGCCGGGCAGCCAGAGCGGCTCGATCCTCGCGCAAATCGACCAGTCTGAGCGCGAAAAAGACGCGCAAGAGGTGACCGCAGCCCTGGCCGCGCACGATCTCGCCGACGCCGAGCGCGCCGCGACCGACTATCAGAGGATGTCCGGCTACGATCCTGCGACGCTGGCGAAATGGTCGAAGGAAATCTGGGCGCTGGCGGACGCGCAAGTGTTCGCCGATTCCGTCGCCAAGAAGCATTCACTCGGCGGCGCAATCGCGATGGCCCGCAAAAGCCATCCGAACGTCGTCAAGATGAGCAAAAGCCAATTCACAAAATGGGTCGTCGCAACGTCGACCGTCTCCGGAACCGCCTTGGCCTCGAACGTCGAGGTAAGCGACTCGACCCTGAATCTTTCCGTCAATGAGGCCAACCTGCCGGTAGCCGCGCTAAGCCTCGACAAACTCGCCACCATCAACGACGCGATGGTAGCGCGATGCGGCTGCGACGCCCGCACCAACGTCGCAGTAGCCGAGACCGGCTTCCCCGCCTACTTCATCCGCCTGGACCCCGAAACAAAAATCTCCGAAGTAATGATCCTCCCCCGCGGCGACCGCGGCATCGTCGCCGCCAGCTCGAAGTAGCCCTGCTGCGCGGTCGAACTTGCCGCTCTGAGCTTCGCCAGTTTCAAAATGGCACACCGACATTGCGGCGGAGCTTATGGCCTTCACTCTTTTACGGAGCTTAGGTCTTTACGCTTTTATAGTGGGCGAACCGCCCGCCATATAGTGGGGCGGGACGCCGTGCCCGCCATCGACGACTTCTGTAGTGGGGCGGGCCGCCGTGCCCGCCATCGACGCGTGGGCGTCCGCGCCCACGCTACCGACCAATGACGCTGGTCGTCGCACGAAGCTTTGCAAACCTGTCTGCCGTTCTTCCCCACTCCCTGTCGAGGCTGTCAATAAACTGAAACCCGCGCTCACGGCGCCAATAGCTGCCTTTGCCTGTTCCCCCTTTCCACTCTGGAAAGGGGGCGAGGGGGATAGGACAGCACGAGTCCGCGATTTTTTCTGTTCCCCTTCCCCATTCTTTCTGGGGAAGGGGCGAGGGGTTAGGGTTCTTGCCTGCAAGCAATCGGCGCAGTTCCATTTGTCGACGGCCTCTGCTACGGAGAGGCTCGAAGAGCCTGCCCTGAGCTTGCCGAAGGGTGAGGGTTCTTGTACAGCGCGGAGTTAGGATGTCGCGTTCCGCGCCACCGACTACCCGCCTCGCCCGCTTGTTTGCGGGAGAGGCCGCGCCGAAGGAGCGGGTGAGGGTCTTTTCGCGCGCGATTCAAGATTCTGTCTATATCCCGGAAGCGTACAAACGTTGTGCAAACCTCTCATTCTGGGAGAGAGGAAGAACTAGGGGATGCCCATGGGGATGATTGCGCTAGAGTCTTTGGAGCAGTCTGCCCGAAGTCCTCGACCGGCTCTCCGCTGGCAACTACCTACACCTACAATCCGTCAGGGACTCCGTCGGTGAACGGAGCGGCGAACGAATGGCCGTTCCAGTACCAAGGCATCGGAAAAGGAGTTCACCGATCCGGCGCCCTATTACTATTCCGGCTCTGGCCAGTTCTACAGCCCACAATTCGTTCGATCGTTGTCGGAAGCAGGTCAGACCAGCAGCGGCGGCCCCGGCGGCGGGTTTTCCCCGGCGGGCAATGCGATCCCTCGGACCTCTGCCGGCTCGCAACCGGGTTTCAATACTACGAACGTAGAAGCAGGCGCTGAGGCAGGTGCCGTGGCGGGGGCGCTCATCGGAGAAGAAAGCGGACCGTCTCGGCATTATTCCGGGCTGCGATATTAGGCGCCGAGATCGGTGCCATAGTCAGTTTTTTCGAGGACATCTTTGGCGGCAGCGGCGCCCCTCCGACCCCGCGCAAGTTGCTCCACGGCCGACACCCCCTATATTGCACGATATTGGGAATTGCGCTTGGTCTACTTCCCGATGAGGCCTCGGCCGGCGCCCCACCGGGACCAACTGTTGGCCCGTGCTCACCTGTTCCGGGGCCTCCCGGAATCCTCAAACGGAATATCGACCTCGCTAGAAATCACGGAGCTAATCCCTTCTATCTGCTTACGCGGGTCTGCCCCAACTGCATATGGGACTATAAGCACCAGTGGGGGTATGCTCGAGGAGACGCTTTTGGCAACTTCAATGCTGGCGCAGTTGGGGCCGCCGCGGGCTATAGTCGCGAAGCGATTCTTAGGGCCGCCGGGCTCGCGCATCAGTGTGGGGGAACCATCACAGGTCAAGAGAAGGGGAGTCCCTTGGGGAGCTATCCATACGGAAACCAGCCTGAGAAAGAGGCCGAGGTCGCTCAAGGAATCGATTACATAGAAATGGGATGCGACCAATGACGGAGGGCGGTCGACGTCGGTCTCCCTACTTTCGCATTTTGGTCGCAGCGGTCGCGCTTCCGATGAGTTGGTTGGCATACTTTTATGTCGTACGCCCACTTGTGCTTATCGCCGGTCTCTCAGCCTATTCGGCCGTGACACAGGAGTTGGAACACCTAGAATCCCCGGACGGTGAAGTAGTAGCTACCCTTGTGCAAAGAAATCCAGGTGCGACCGAGCCATACGGCTATACGGTATACTTGGTCAGGCACGGTTCGCGCGACTTGGGGAGGCCGGTGCTCGATGCTTCCGGCAGTGCTCCGAAGTTGAAATGGATTTCGCCCAGGCTTCTTGAGATTTCGTATTCGGACATGTGTATCGGTGCCTTCCAAAATCACTGGAATAGTATGGAATTGCAGAATGGCCTGTACGACGTCGAGATTCGCTTGAAACCTCCAGAGGATGCGACGCCGCATCGGTGCGGCTGAACTTATATCGACGCGGCGCAGCGGCGGCGCCCTGGCCCGATCGTTCACCTCGGGTGGAACCACCACTACATGGGCGCCGCTTATCGATACAGACGGTTCAACGAATCGAAGGCGCGTCGTGGTGAAATGAGGCAGTTGCGGAAGATAGAATTCGAGGGATAGGCCGAGCTGTGAGGACCCTACACAGTCGGCGCCGCAATCCGGTTCCCTCCAGAACCCCTGCGCGTTTCGTTCTCCTGAACTAAAGTGGCATAGCGGGGACGTTTCACGTGAAACATTCCCATCGAAAACTCCCGCAACGACCTGCCTTTTTCAGGTGTCGCATCGCGAAATCGCACCAATTTGCGTGACGATCAGTCGTGATCCGCTCCACTGATTGTTAGCGCGGCCCCTCGAACGTTTCACGTGAAACGTCCGCGCCCAAAACTCCAGCATACATCCCCCTTTCCAGCTTTTCAGCACGCCATCCGTACCAATTGCCCACATTCGATACCCTCCATAGTCTTCTCCCGATGCGTCCGCGCTCCCGACGTTTCACGTGAAACGTTCCCACCGATAAACCCTGCAAACAACCGCACTTTTCGCGAGTCCGTCCGCAAATCCGCTCCCAATTTGCAGGTAATTCCCGATCCCTCGCGGGCTTATTCATAAAAAATCTTTTGTGCTAATCATTTCTCCTGATTGAGACCGGCTGACGCGGCACCGCTTCAGCCGCCAACGTCGGGAGCTGCGAAAATCTTGTACGCACTTATGCAGCGCTGGTGCTTCACGATTGCCGTTATCGGCTGCTCGCCCGTCGCCGCACTCGCCGACGACTGGGGGATGAAAGAGTCGAACTCGAAGATTCCCCCCAGCAGCGTCTTCGATGCGGTCTCGACGCCCGCCCACGAAATCAACACCGTCGCGTTCTTCGTCATCTCGATCACCGCCGTGATTTTCCTGATCGTCGCGAGCCTGCTGATTTACAGCATCGTGCGTTTTCGCGCGCGCCCCGACGACGACGGCCGCGAACCGCCGCAGGTCTACGGCAGCAATCCGATCGAGTTCGCATGGACGACGGTCCCCGTCCTCATCGTATTGGTGCTCATCCTGATCACGGCCCGCACCATCTATACGGTGCAGGCGGTGACGCGGCCGCCCGGCGCGATCAGCGTCCACGTCATCGCCCATCAATGGTGGTGGGAGTTCCGCTACCCCGGCTTCGGCATCGTCACCGCCAACGAACTTCACGTTCCGATTAGCGATCCGAAAAGCCCGACGCCGACGTTTCTCGATCTCGAGTCCGCCGACGTCGCGCACAGCTTCTGGGTGCCTCGGCTGGCCGGCAAGACTGACGTAATCCCCAACCGGACAAACTCGATGTGGATCGATCCGCAGGTCGCTGGAACCTACCTCGGTCAATGCGGCGAATACTGCGGCACCGAGCACGCGATGATGCTGCTGCGGGTGATCGTCGAGCCGCGCGCCGACTTCGACCGATGGGTCGCCGCGCAAAAGCAGCCGCCGGCTATCGACGCGTCGGTCGGCCACGGCCGCCAGGTCTTCGAGTCCACCGCCTGCGTGAACTGCCACACGATTCGCGGCACCGCCGCGGACGGACGCTTCGGTCCCGACCTGACGCATCTGATGACGCGCGAGACGATCGGCGCCGGCGTCGCGATGAACACTCGCGATCATCTTAAGGTCTGGGTGAGCGACCCGAGCGTCATGAAACCCGGCGCGCTGATGCCGGCGATGAACCTCGGCGACAAGGACCTCGACGACCTCGTCGCGTACCTGGCGACACTGCGCTGATCGGGAGACACGGGCATGGCGGGAAGCATCGACACTCGAAATCGCTCTCGGCGCCGCGTTGACGACGTCGATTCGCTACCGGTCCTCGGCAAGCTTCACGAATGGGTGGTCACCGTCGATCACAAACGCCTCGGCATCATGTACATCGCGGGCGGCCTCTTCTTTCTCGTGATCGCCGGTCTGCAAGCGCTGACGATTCGCCTTCAGCTCGCGATCCCCGACGCAGGCATCGTGCCGCCGCAGGTGTTCAATCGGCTGCTCACGATGCACGGCACGGCGATGGTCTTCCTGGTCGGGATGCCGATCCTCACCGGCTTCTTCAACTACCTGGTGCCGTTGATGATTGGCGCGACCGACCTTGCCTTCCCGCGCCTCAACGCGTTCGGCTTCTGGCTGTGGTTCTTCGGCGCGATCCTCCTCTACTTCAGCTATATCGGCGGCGACGGTCTGTACGGCGCGGGCAGCGCACCGGATGTCGGATGGTTCGCGTATGCGCCGCTGACCGAGCTGCCGTTCTCGCGCGGCAACAGTACTGACTATTGGATACTGAGTATCTTTCTGACTAGTGTCGGATCGACTGCGACCGCGATCAACATAATCACCAGCGCGTTCTGCATGCGATGCGAAGGCATGACGCTGAACAAGATGCCGGTGCTGGTGTGGCTGGCGGTCGTCGTCGCATTCATGATGCTAGTCGCGTTGCCGCCGCTGTCCGCGGCGCAGGCGATGTTACTACTGGATCGTTTTCTCGGCGCGCACTTCTTTGACACTCAAGCGGGCGGATCGGCGATTCTGTGGCAGCACTTCTTCTGGATCTTTGGCCATCCCGAGGTTTATATACTCGTCATCCCCGCGTTTGCTTTCGCCTCCGAGATCATCCCGGTGTTCTCGCGCAAGGTGATTTTCGGTTACAGCGTGATGGTCGCGGCGTCGTGCGCGATCGCGTTCATCAGCCTGAGCGTGTGGGCGCATCACATGTTCTCGGTCGGCATGACACCGGCCGGCAACTCGTTTTTCGCGGCCTCGACGATGCTGGTAGGCGTCCCGACCGGCATCAAGATCTTCAACTGGATCGGCACAATCTGGGGCGGCAAGCTTCGCTTCAAGACGCCGATGCTGTTCAGCCTGGCATTTCTGTTTCAGTTTCTAATCGCCGGTCTGACCGGCATCATGCTCGCGGTCGCGCCGTTCGACTGGCAAGTCACCGATACCTACTTCGTAGTAGCTCACTTCCACTACGTACTAGTCGGCGCGATCGTCTTTATGATATTCGCCGCTATCTATTACTGGTTCCCAAAGGCTACTGGCCGAATGCTCAGTGAGACTCTTGGCAAATGGCATTTCTGGCTATTCCTGATCGGCTTCCATCTGACATTTGATACGATGCACTTCGCGGGGCTGCGCGGGATGCCGCGGCGCATCTACACCTATCAGCCGGGGCGCGGACTCGACACGCTCAATCTCATCGAGTCGATAGGAGGACTGGTGCAGGGCATCGCCGTGCTCATCCTGGTAATTAACATTTTGCGTTCGCTTCGATCCGGCGAAGTAGCCGGCAACGATCCCTGGGACGCATGGACGCTCGAATGGTCCACAACCTCGCCGCCACCAGAGTACAACTTCGCCGAAGCGCCGGTAGTCCGCAGCCGTCGTCCGTCTATGGGACCTGAAGCATCCGGAAGACCCGGACTGGAAGTACGAATGAATCGGAGCATCTCATAGTGGCGGCAGCACCAACTTCAACGCCAGCATCCGCGATCGCATGGAGCGAAACACTCCCGCGACGCGGCCGCGTCGGCATTTTAGCGCTGATCCTCACCGAGTCTGCCTTCTTCTCGATCTTCGTCGTCGCCTACATCTTCTATCTCGGCAAAAGCCTGACCGGCCCATTCCCCAAGGATGTCCTATCGCCTCCGATCCTCAACACGATCTGCCTGCTCTCCAGCAGCATCACAATCGTCCTCGCGATTCGAGCGCTGCGCGCCGGTTCAATTCAGACTTTTGCTGTCTGGTGGTTCGTAACTTTCGCACTCGGTCTCGAGTTCATGATCGGCACCGCCCTCGAATGGCATCACCTCATCTATCACGAAGGTCTTACCATTCGCACTAATCTTTTCGGGACCACTTATTACTCACTGGTCGGTCTGCACGCGCTGCACGTCACTGTTGGATTACTACTTATTCTCCTCGTGATGATTCTGACTATGTGCGGCTATATGAACGAGCGTCACATCGAACGCACCGACGTCCTTTCATGGTATTGGCACTTCGTGGATGCGGTGTGGATAGTAGTATTCCTCACCGTGTACGTGATCGGTCGATGAGCTAACGCAATGGCTATTGATGACAAGCACCGACAGAGTAATCGAAGCGCCCGCGCCGACCGCGTGGCCGATGATCTTTGCGCTCGGCTTGACGCTCGCGTTCGCGGGCCTCGTCACCAACGTCGCTGTGAGCATGGTCGGCTTCGTCCTGACTATCGCGGGCGCCGTCGGATGGTTTCGCGAAGTGCTTCCGGTCGAGCATCGCGAGCCGGTTCGCATCGAAGCTGCCGCGCCGGCCATCGTTCCCCACGAAGTCGGGGTTGACTACCTGCAAGTCGGTGAACTGGGCAATCGCGCCGTCCTCCCGCTCGAGATCTACCCCTACTCAGCAGGAATCAAAGGTGGCATCGCCGGCGGCGTCGCGATGGCTGTGCTCGCCGCCTTGCAGGGTATCGCGCTTCACGGCAGTCCCTGGTACACCGTCAACATTCTTGCCGCGACCGCGATGGCGAATCTCGCCAACGCCGACACCGCGACGCTCTCGTCGTTCATCCCGGAAGCATTCGTCGTCGCGCTAATCATTCACGCCTCCGCCTCGATCCTGGTCGGACTGCTCTACGGCGTGATGCTCCCGATGTTCCCGCGCTACCCGGCGTTGTGGGCGGCGATCGTCGCGCCGCTGCTGTGGACCGGATTGCTGTGGTCGTCGCTGAGCGTGATCAATCCTCTGCTCGACGCGCGCATCGAATGGCGATGGTTCATCCTGTGCCAAATTGCCTTCGGTGCAGTCGCAGGTTACGTGGTCAACCTGACCGAGCGCGTCCATACGATGCAGCATCTGCCGTTTGCGGTGCGCACCGGAATCGAGGCGCCAGGCCTCGGCGAGAAACGCGAGGACTAGCACCAAGTTGAACACGCGCAGGCTAAAATCGCTTTTCGCGATCGCTTCGATGACAGCAATCATGCTCGCCGGATGCGATTCGCTTCCCGGCCGTCCTACGCAAGCGGAACTTCCGCTGCGCCCGACGAACGTCACTGACTTCGCTGACGTTGTACGGCGAGAACTGTGCCGGATGTCACGGTGCCGACGGCAAGTCAGGCGCAGCAATCGCGATGAACAATCCTGTGTACCTGGCGATCGTCGACGACGCGTCGATGCGTCGCGTTATCGCTGGTGGCGTTTCCGGAACGGCGATGCCACCGTTCGCGCAGAGCGCCGGCGGCGACCTGACAGATCACCAAATCGACCTTCTGATCGCCGGCATCCGCAAAACCTGGACGGGCGTTCCCGATGCGGCTCCAGGCGCCCCACCCTATTTCAGTTCCGCGCCGGGCGACTCCAATAGCGGCGCACAAGTGTACGCGACCAACTGCCAATCCTGTCACGGCCCGGACGGCAAAGGCGGCCCCGCTGGTTCCATAGTCGATGCTGGCTACCTCTCGCTTGTCAGCAATCAGTATCTTCGCACGATTGTAATCGCAGGACGCCCTGACCTCGGGCATCCCGACTGGAAGCACGATGCCGCCGGAAAGCCGCTCACGCCCGCGCAGGTTTCCGACGTGGTGGCATGGCTATCTTCGAAACGTCCCGCGTCGCCCATGGCCCAGAACAAATGACACCAACTCCTGAAAAAACCACGCGGCGCAGTTTTCTGTTTAGTCTCGGTATAGCTATTAACGCAGTAGCTATTGCACTATTCGCAATACCTATTGTCGGATACTTACTATCGCCCGCCCGCCGCTTTACCTGGCTCGACTGGATACCACTCGGCTCGCTGACTGACTATCCGGAACATCAAACGCGGCTGGCCGAGTATATAAATCCGTTCAAGAAAGCATGGGACGGCGAGACGGCCAAAATTCCATGCTGGGTGCGCCGCATGGAAGGTGATCAATTCCAGGTGTTCGCGATCAACTGCACTCATCTCGGATGCCCGGTGCGATGGTTCGCCGAATCGGAGCTGTTCATGTGCCCGTGCCACGGCGGCGTATTCTACTCCGACGGCAGGCACGCTTCGGGACCTCCGCCGCGCTCGCTCTATCAATACAAATACAAGGTCGAGGGCGGCAAACTCTGGATTTACGCCGGGCAACTGCCGACGCTGGGCCATCCTAACGCATGACCGACGTGCTCAAATCAATCGGGCGATGGCTCGACGCTCGCCTGCAAATCGGCAGCACGATCGCCGAAGTCGCCGAGCATCCCGTGCCGCGCAGTTCCGCGAGCTGGTGGTACATCTTCGGCAGCGCGACGCTGGTCGTATTCATTTTGCAAGTAGTCACCGGCATCTGCCTCGCGACTGTCTACACGCCGGCCGCCGATCGCGCGTGGGACAGCCTGATCTACTTGAACTACCAACAGCCGCTCGGATGGTATCTGCGCGCGCTGCACGGCTGGGGCTCCGACTTCATGGTCGCCCTGATGTTCATCCACCTGATCCAGGTATTTCTGTTCGGCGCGTACAAATTTCCGCGCGAACTCACCTGGGTGGCGGGATGCGTCCTGCTTTTGTGCACGCTCGGCATGGCGTTCACCGGCCAGGTGCTGCGCTTCGATCAGAACGCATACTGGGGTCTCGGCATCGGCGCGTCGATCGCGGGCCGCACTCCGATCATCGGCTTCAAAGTCGTCGATCTGATTCTCGGCGGACCGATTATCGCCGGCGAAACCCTGTCGCGCTTCTTCGCGCTGCACGTATTTGTGATTCCGGCGCTACTAATCGGCTTCGTCGGCCTGCATCTCTACTTAGTATTGCGATTAGGCATTAACGAATGGCCGATGCCCGGTCGAATAGTCAGACGCAATACCTACTTGCAACAGTACGATGAGCTAGTAAAAGCCGACGGCGAGCCGTTCATGCCATTCGCGGCGCAAAAGGATCTCGTCTTCGCCGGATTGATTATCTTGAGCTTGCTGGTCGTCGCCGCCGTCGAAGGGCCGATCGGTCCCAACGGCCAGCCCGATCCGACCATCATCCAAACGGTGCCGCGTCCCGACTTTTTCTTCCTCTGGCTATTCTCGTTATTTGCGTTGCTGCCGCCGTGGACCGAAACCGTGCTGATGCTTACTGGTCCGGTCGCCGTCATCGGGCTGCTCTTCGCCCTGCCCTTCATTTCGGGAACCGGCGAGAAGAGTTGGCGTCGACGACCCTTCTCAGTGGTGATCGTTATTCTCGCCGTGACACTCATCGGTACGCTCACCTGGCTCGGCACGTTCTCGCCATGGTCACCGGTGATGGATGCGTGGAGCAGTGCGCCGACGCCCGTCGACTACGTCAAAGGCCGCACGCCGCTCGAACTCCAGGGCGCGCTACTCGTGCAGAGCAAGCAGTGTCGCAATTGCCATTCGCTCGGTGGCGAAGGCGGAATGCGTGGACCCGCGCTCGACGATACCGCGACGCGGCTCACGCGCGATCAGATCGTTCGCCAGATAATTCAAGGTGGCGGCAACATGCCGGCGTACGGCAAGAATCTCAATCCAGCGGAGGTCACCGCGATCGTGGCATTCCTCGCGACGATGCATCCGCGTGGTGAGCCTCCGGCACGCGATTCGGCACGACCCGCGGTACCTGAATGAACTCCGCAATACAGATCGCGCTCGATTCGTGGAGGCCGCCCGTGGCGACGATCGCGACGCTGGTCGCGATCGCCGCTGCTGTACGCGCGCGGCTACGCGCGCGTGCATCGCCAGATGCCGCGCCGCTTCGCGCGTCGGCATCTGGCGGCGTTCCTCGCCGGCATCGCGACGCTGCTCGTCGCGATCGCCTCGCCGCTCGAGGCGCTCGACGACCTGCTGCTGCAGGTCCACATGACGCAGCATCTCATTCTGATGATGGTATCGCCGGTGCTCCTGCTGGCAGGAGCGCCGGCGATACCGCTCCTGCGCGGCCTTCCGCCGCGCATCGCGAAGATCGTCGGCCGCGCGCTCCGCGCGCAGCCGACTCGACGCGCATACCAGCGGCTCAGCGAGCCGCTGGTATGCTGGATAGCATTCGTCGCGGCAACCTGGATTTGGCATCTTCCCACGACGTTTCAGCTCGCGCTCCGATCGGAGGGATGGCACGTCGTCGAGCACGCATGCTTCTTCACGACCGCGCTGATGTTCTGGTATCCGGTGATTCAGCCGTGGCCGGCGACCGCGCGATGGCCGCGATGGGCGATGCTTCCCTATCTTCTTCTCGCCGACGGCCAGAACACGATTCTCGCCGCGCTATTCATGTTTTCCGATCGTTTGATTTATCCTTTATATGCGACCGCGCCGCGCATCGTGGGCTTCACTCCCCTTGGCGACCAGATTGTCGCCGGCGCTATCATGTGGGTGCCCGGCTCAATTTTTTATCTAGTGCCCGCTGCGCTGATCATGTTTCAGATGCTAGCCCCGCAAAGTCTCTCTTCCCCTCTCCATTCCAGAAAGAGGATCGAACGTAGGACGGAATTTATTCCGTCAACCAGGTAAGGAGTTCGTCATGCCATCAACATCAGTCTCGCTAACCAATCGCCCAGCATGGAAAGCCCTACAGGCGCACTACGATCAAATCCACAGCCGACACCTGCGCGCGATGTTCGCCGAAGATCCCAAGCGCGGCGAACGGCTGGTGATAGAGGCTGCCGGCCTTTACTTCGACTACTCGAAGCATCGCGTGACCGACGAGACGATTCGCTTGCTGCTAGCACTGGCCGACGAAGTGGGACTCCGCGGGCGCATCGACGCGATGTTCCGTGGCGACAAGATTAACGTCACCGAGAAGCGCGCCGTCCTGCATATCGCGCTGCGCGCACCGCGCGGCACTTCGATCGGCGTCGATGGCGACGACGTCGTGCCCAAGGTCCACGAGGTACTCGATCGCATGGCGGACTTTTCCGCGCGCATCCGCGATGGCTCATGGAAAGGTCACACCGGTAAGCGCATCCGCAACATCATTAATGTGGGGATCGGCGGATCCGACCTCGGCCCAGTCATGGCCTACGAGGCACTGCGTCATTACAGCGATCGCAACCTGACGATGCGCTTCGTCTCCAACGTCGATGGCACCGATTTCGCCGAGGCCACGCGCGACCTCGACCCGGCAGAGACGCTGTTCATCATTTCGTCGAAGACTTTCACCACGCTCGAGACGATGACCAACGCGCATACTGCGCGGGACTGGTCTCTCGCCGCGCTTAGCGATGACAAGGCGGTCGCGAAGCACTTTGTCGCGGTCTCGACCAACGCCGCCGAAGTCACGAAGTTCGGCATCGACACCAAAAACATGTTCGGCTTCTGGGACTGGGTTGGCGGCCGCTACTCGATGGACTCCGCTATAGGTCTCTCCACGATGATTGCGGTCGGCGCTGACAATTTCCGCGCGATGCTGTCGGGCTTCCATGCTATGGACGAGCATTTCCGCACGGCACCGTTCGCGCGCAACCTGCCCGTGCTGATGGGTCTGCTAGGTGTCTGGTACAACGATTTCTTCGGCGCGCAAACCGTCGCGGTGCTGCCCTATGAGCAATACCTCAAGCGCTTTCCCGCCTACCTGCAACAGCTAACGATGGAATCGAACGGCAAGCACGTCACGCTCGAAGGCGCACCCATCGACTATCAAACCGGACCTATCTATTGGGGCGAGCCTGGCACCAACGGCCAGCATTCGTTCTACCAGCTAATCCACCAGGGCACGAAGGTTATCCCATGCGACTTCATAGGATTCTGCCGCGCGCTTAACCCGCTAGGACGCCATCACGACCTGCTACTATCGAACATATTCGCCCAAGCCGAAGCCCTAGCCTTCGGAAAAACTCCTGAACAAGTAAAAGCCGAAGGCACCCCCGACTGGCTAGTCCCAGCAAGAGTATTCGAAGGCAACCGCCCTTCGACGGTAATCCTGGCCGACGAACTAACCCCCGAGGTCTTAGGCAAGCTGGTAGCTCTGTATGAGCATAGCGTCTTCACCCAAGGCGCAATCTGGAACATAGACTCATTCGATCAATGGGGCGTAGAGCTAGGCAAGGTACTGGCGCAGAAGATAATCCCGGAACTGGAGTCGGCGAAGGAACCTCCGCTAGAGCACGACAGCTCGACCAACACATTAATAAGAAGGTACCGAGCACGTCGCAAGAGCTAACTAGGTGGTAGTCAAGCCGCGTGGTCGCGGAGGTAGTCGATGCTCCCTGGCAAATCCCGGATGAGACGGAGCAATATGTCCATCGCAGCGGTCTGAACGTTTCGGCCCGACTCCCAGCGTGACACGGTATTCGCGCCGAGTCGCAGAAGGCGTGCCAGACTCGACTGCGTGAGGCCGAAGCGTTCGCGGATCACGCGGATCTCGTCGGCTGACAGCAGTCCGTGCCTGCTTGCGGTAGATCGCGATCGCGTCCTCATGGAGCCGTTTGGAGTCCTGGAACCGGAGGACGATCTCGCCACCTTCGGGCAGCCGAGGAACCGTGCCGACGGCACCGAAATGTCCTCACCGTTGACTGGAAGACGCAACCGGCCACGCCTCTCCAACATCTTCGTCCCACAATTCGGACAGGCATCTTCGGGTAGGACCCGCCCGCGGCGTGCCTTGGAAGCGCTTCGGCTACTCAGTGTCTTCGTTGCTGCCATCCTCGTCCTCATGAAACGAAACCACCACGCAGTCGTTCCTCAAGATCACCTTTACGTAGAGGATCGTTTCGGAGACCTGCGGTTTGAAGAGATACATCCACTCACCTGTCGCCGCCGACGCCACCCGTCCAGCCGAGTCCTCGGCCGTCAATTCGGACAAAACATCGCACGCGTCTTCTTCGTCCATGCCGAACTCCAAGCCGGCCAATTCTCTCAGGGCTTTCAACGTAAACCGGACGTTGCGCGTCGTCGCGAGCGCTCTGATGCGCGTCAGGACTTTGGAAAGCCAGCGCGGCATTCGCTCGCGTAATCACTCTTTAGTTGATTATGCATATGGTTATTTCAGAGAGCAAGCAGGACCGTGGGAGGAAACCTGCCTGCGCGCGTCAACTCTCAGGGAGAGCGAGCATTGCGCTGTGCGGGCCTGTCAGTTGCAATTTGTACTTTCGCGCTGCGTCGATAATCTCGAGACCGCTGCGGCCGCCGAAGGACATTTCGAGCCGACCTCGACCAAGATCGATCACGAACTCGGCGCCGTCGGGAGAGTTGTAGGCGACTCGCTTCGCAGCGATGTCTTCCTGCAACGAACCTCCGTTTGCGGCCTGCACATCTTCAAGTCGGTCGACAATGTCTGCGTAGGCGAGCGCACGAAAATCGATCTCGATCACCATCCGCTGAAACTGCGACCCGAAGATCGACTCAATTGCGCCGCGGTTCTCAGTCCATCCCGAGCGCAAGACCAGCCGGCGCTGAATCGCATATTCTTTGCAGTTCGCCGGATTCTGACTGCTTGCGACCGAGTAGCGGAACATAGGAGCGTCGAGCTCGCCCTGCCCATCGCCGCTTTCCATCCGCATGTCGCGGCTCTTCAGGGACAGAGTCTCCTTCGCGATGCTGTAGAGCTCCTGCATTTCTCGCGTGATCCGTTCGCTAAGCAGCCGTCGAACCCATCGATCCGCCGAGTCAGCGAGACGATTAGGCAGTTTGTTGCGCTTGTTGAATCCTTCGATTTGACGAATCGCGCCGGTCTCGACGCCCTGCAGATACTCGTCGCAGTTCTTCAGCGGCAGTCCGGAGAGCTCTGACGCACCAGCTTCCTTCGATTCCGGAATCTGGCGAATGCGGAAGATGTTGGATTCGTCGAGAATTGCGTGCGGCGTCTGCGAGCTTCTCACAGAGAGTTCTCGTGTTATGAAGCGGGGCACCTCAATTCTCAGCCAGTCGCGCAGTCCGATATCGGTTAACCACCGATCTGGCGTCAGCGCGTCTTCTGCCTCGCCGCGCATCGCGCGCAGCAGAAAGTTCGTCCATACGCCATGACCGAGCTTTACCGAAGCGTACGACTTTTCGCCCGCCGAGCACGAAAGAAACACTCCGCAATTCCGGCCGCCGTCGAACGACGCCTCAATTTCGGACGCGCCCAGACCGTCGATCTCGCCGCCGCGAACAGCTGAAAGGCCCGCCGCGCATGCGTCCAGGAACATCAGCGAGCCAGCATGATTGCGAAGTCGCAGCGGCTCGAGAATTTCGTCGCGTAGCAGCAGCGTCGTACCGGTGATTTCGAGCCGGCTCATATTCCACGCGGCCAGTCGGTTCCCATCTTTCCCGCAGAAGCCGTGGCCTGCGTAGTAGAATACGAAGAGGTCGTTGTCTCGCAGCTTTTGGATCTGACAGCGGATGCTCTCTCGCAAGCCGAGCAGAGAAGCACTCTCGTTAACTAATAGCTGTACGTCCACTTCGATTTCCGAATATGCCTCGCGCAGTGTCGCGGCAAATTCTTCGGCGTCGGCGCGCGCGTACGGAACGCTGGCCACAGCGTCGATACCGGTGCTTCGATAAGTCTCAATTCCGACAACTACAGCGACGACGCGTGAAGGCGTGCGAGCATCGAGCGAAGACTCATTCGTAGAGGAACGTCGACGCATCCACTACTTGTTAACAGCTTCCGTGCGTCCGCGCGACAGGCCTCGACGATTTGATTCACGATCTCGGTCGCCACGAATGCGTGGATTAGCGATTCGGAGGCCAGCCTCCAGGCTGTGCGGCGCGGGGAGGTCAACGTAGTTCCGGCAACTTCGGCCAGCCAACCGCACGGACGTTGATTGCGAATTGTACAACTTGTATTGTTTCGATACTTAACGTTTGGCAAAGGCGCTCTCCGTCCCCGGGGCGTCCTCGAGGAGGGCGACGTGTCACAATCGAGATTGATCCTTTCTGCCGGATCGTTGCTGGCCGCGATTCTGCTGGCCGTGGCGACGGCGATCGTCGCCGCCCATTCCGTCGTTGCCGCGGACCCCGGCGCGATGCTGAAGTTCAAGCCCGACAAGCACAACTTCGGCAAAGTCACTGCCACCAACGACAGTGCGCCGCTGATTGTGACTGTCACGAACAAATCCACGTCGCCCGTCAACTTTACCAGTATCGTCGCCGCGGAGACTTTCTCGATTCAAAGCGACAAATGCTCCGGCGCGCCGCTGGCCGCCGGCAGGTCGTGCAAGGTAGAGGTCGTGTTCCACCCGATGGTCGCCGGGGAGGTCAACGCTCCCAATGGGCTGACGTTTACCGACTCAGCGTCGAACAGTCCGCAGCAAGTCGAGCTCGAGGGCCAGGGAACCGTCGGCAGCTTCCTTTAGACAGCAGACAAACCGCGTCAGGTCGGCGCGAATCGCAGTGGACGGAGCCGCGGGCGGCGGCTACAAGTAGCAGTCATGCCGCTCGATTCTTCGATCGTCGGAACCGCCGGTGCGCCAATGGTCAGCGAGATCGATTCGCGCTGGACGATGGCGTATGCGGCGGCGCTTGGCGACGCGCTTCCATGCTACATGGACACCGTTCGCGGCGTGATTGCGCATCCGATGTTCCCGGTCTGCTTTGAATGGCCGGTGCAGGTCGCGATGCGCGCGCAGTTCGAGAAATCCTCGCTCACGCGGGATGAGGCGATGCGCGGGGTGCATGCGACGCATGACTCGGTGATCTATCGCACGATTCGGCCGCCCGAGCGGTTGACGACGCAGATCACCGTCGCCGGCGTCGAGCGCCGCAAGCCCGGTGCGTACATGGTCACGCGGCTGGACACCGTCGATGAAGCAGGGAAGCCGGTCTGCACCAGCTGGTACGGCGCGATTTATCGCGGCGTCGAAGTGAAGGGAGTGGATGTTCCGGCGAAGCTTGCGCCGCTGCCGACAGAGCCACTCGTCGAGGCAGGCGAGCCGCTCTCGGAATGCCAGCTCGATGTGCCGGCGGGCATGGCGCATATCTATACCGAATGCGCGCGAATATTTAATCCGATACACACCGACGCGGCGGTGGCGCGCGCGGCTGGGTTGCCGGAGATCATTCTGCACGGGACCGCGACGCTTGCGATGGCGGTGTCGCGAATAGTGGATAGCGAGGCGGGCAAGGATCCGGCGCGCGTCGAAAGAATCGCGGCGCGTTTCGGCGCGATGGTTACGATGCCCTCGACACTGACAGTGCGAATCCTCGCGCGTGAAGGCGCGGTCGTATTCTTCGAGACGCTAAGCGGCGAAGGCCGTCTCGCGATTCGCGACGGCATAGTGGTGTTGCGCGCGTAGCGCTCGCAATTGCCTCTCCCCCAGTGGGGAGGTGTCACAGACACACGGCCGACGTGCGTCCTACTTTTATCTGGTTCCCCTTCCCGCTCGGGAAGGGGTTACGGATTAGGTTGCTCGCACCCAGCTGAATGCTCGTCAGATGTGCGGCGCCACAGACAATCGCGCCGCACAGTTGTCCCTCACCCTAACCCTTGTATACGTGAATTGGGTTGTGCAGAAGGAAAGGAACAACCCGGGCGCGGCAGATCGAATAACCCTGGGTCAGATAAGGCCGTGGGGGAGCATGATCGCCGCGCCCGCATAACCGGCCGTAAGCCCGAACAGTCGCTGGGGCGGCGGCGCAAAGCGATCGCCAGCTCGAATCGCGCAAGGCTGGGTAAGGCCGGGTTTAGGCGGAGGCGGATGGTGATGGAACTATACGTGGGGATCGATGTGGCCAAGGATACGTTGGAAGTCGCGACTTCTGGCGGCGAGAGTTTCAGCGCGACCAACGACGCAGCCGGCAGAGCGCGGTTGATCGAACACCTGCTCGAGCTCCACCCCGCGCTGGTGGTGCTGGAAGCTTCCGGCGGTTACGAGCAGGCATTGTTGGTGGAGATGGTGGCCGCCAATCTCGAGTGCGCCCGGGTCAATCCGACCGACGTGCGCTACTTCGCCCGAATGCATCGGCAGTTCGCCAAGACTGACCGTCTCGACGCGAAGGTGCTGGCGGCCTTTGCCGCGCATCGTGCCACCGAGCTCACACCGGCGCGGCTCGACGCCGAGCGCGATGAACTCAAACTGCTGGTCAACCGCCGCACGCAGTTGTTGCGGATGTTGACCGCCGAGCACCACCGGCTGGCGCAGGCGCCCAAATGGCTGCGCAAAAGTATCCAACGCACGATTCGCGCGCTCGAGCGCGAGCTGGGCGCTATCGACCATGAGATCGCCCAGCGGGTTAATGCTTCGGCGCGCCTGAAGCCGCTCCAGCAGCAACTCACCAGCGTGCCGGGCGTGGGTCCGGGGCTGTCCACCATGTTGCTCGCGCGCTTGCCGGAGTTGGGCCGTCTCAACCGCCGCGAAATCGCAGCCCTGGTCGGAGTTGCGCCGTTCAGCAAACAGAGCGGACGCTGGCAGGGTCATGAATCGATCTTTGGCGGCCGCGCACCGGTGCGCACCGTGCTCTACATGGCCACGCTCTCGGCGGTACGCTGCAATCCAATCCTGCGCGCCTTCTATCAACGCCTGCGCCAAAGCGGCAAGCCAACCAAGGTCGCGCTCACCGCCGCCATGCGCAAGCTCCTGCTCATCCTCAACGCCATGCTCAAATCGCAACGCTCCTGGAGTCCCCCATGCCACGCTTGAAACCTAAAGCGCTATCCAACCCACCCTCTCAACCCCTTGATGAGGGTGGGTTGGATAGCGCGACTACCTTGACTCCCATCACAGTCGCTCTCCCCTCGTGGGGCGAGGGAACCAGAAAAAGGCGAGGTAAGAAGAAGACAGGATTCACATTTGTTCGTCGGAGGGTTTTACTGCGCGGAACTGGATTAGCAGCAGGATGTCGTAGATTGTTTTCAGCGTGCCTGCGCAAATCAGTGGCCAGCCGAACGACGAATGATTCAGCATCGCGCCCGCCGGCAATGGCGCGAGCGCTGAAGCGAGGCTGCGCGGCACATTCGTGACAGTCGCCGCGGCTGCGCGCTCCTCCGGCGGTACTACCGCCATCACGTAGGATTGGCGCGCGGGCACGTCCATCTGCGACATCGACGATCGGAGCAGCAGAAATGCCATTGCCAGCGCCGGCGTCGGCATCAGCGCGGCGACTATCAACATCGCATTCGACGGCAGATGGCTGAACACCATCGTGTTGATCCGTCCAAACCGCGCCGCAAGCGCAGCCGAAATAAATTGTGAGAACGATCCGAGCAATCCTGCCGCGAAGAAGAATGCGCCCGCCGTCTGAACCGAGAGATTGAAGCGGCGAAATAGCCATAGCGCCAGCAACGACTGAATGACGAATCCCCCGCCGAACGAATCGATACTGAATAGCGCCGACAACCGGTAGACGATCGCGCGCGACTTCTCGAGCGGCGCACGCTTGACCGCCTGGCGCTCGACTTCGACGTCCGGGGAAAGGCGCCGATAGAACGTGAACGCGATCACCGCGAGTATCGAATACGCGACGAAGCCTGAGCGGAGCGCTGGCGCAAGCGCCCATCCGTGGCGCGTAGCGAGTATCGCGGGCACGCCGCTGACGAGCGCGCCGAACGCACCGGCGAACGCGCCCGCGACGTTGTACAGCGCGAACATCGCGGTCAAATCACGCGGCTCCGCGGCCTCGGCTAACGCAGCTTGCTCCACGGGCAAAAAGAGGCTCACGTCGCCGGCCGACGGATTCAACGTGCCGACGATGGCGACGATGAATAGCGGCCAGAAGCTCGTCGTCGTGGCGAATCCGATTCCCGTAAGCAACATCAGCGCGCAAGCCGCGAGCAGTACCCGACGACGGCCCAATCGATCGGTCGCCAGCCCCACCCACAAGGTTAGCGCCGCGGAGCCCAGCAGAGTGCCGAACACGATTGCGCCGACGCGCAGCGGACTGAATCCGATTGCCGTGAGGTAGCCCGGCAGCAACACGCTGACCGCGCCGTCGGCGAGGCCGCGAAGCGCGCGCGTCGTCAGCAGCAGGCGGGCGTCGCGTGTCGCGCTCTGCGGGAACCATCGATTGATCGGAGTCGCCATGATGTCGGGAGAAAGCTAACCTCACGCGGCAACGGGAACAATCGCGAGAAGGCTGCTCGCCTTCGATCATTGCGCTATGATTGGTGGCCTCCGTGGTACCCGACGCGCTCCTCGACCATTCGTCCTTGTCTACCGAAGCCGCACTCGTGCTGCGATGTGCGACCACCGCGGCGACGCATGAACGCACCGCAGTAGCGTCTGAACTCGCTGCGCGCGTGCGCAATTGGGATGACGTCATCGGAATTGCAAGGCGCCACGCGGTGCTCCCGATTGTCTATCGATACCTGAGCATGGAATGTCCCTCTGCCGTGCCGGCATCGGCGATGACGAAGCTTCGAACGCAGTGGCAGGTGATCGCGCTTTACAGCCGCCATCTGACTGCCGAACTGGTGCGGCTGACCGGGCTGCTGAGGTCCGCGGGAATTTCGGCAATCGCCTTCAAGGGTCCGGTGCTGGCCGCGATGGCCTATGGATCGATCGATCTGCGCCAGTTCGTCGATCTGGATATTTTAGTGCGTCACTCCGATCTGCCGCGAGTCGCGGAAATTCTCACCGCCGAAAGATACTTGTCGCGGTACATCCGGCGCGAGGGATTGGCGACCGGCTATTTTCAGGAGTCCGAAGATGCCTTCATCGCAGAAAGCGGCATGGGCATAGTCGACGTCCATTGGAAAATAACGCCGCCCGCGTTCCCCTTCGCCCCTGAAGACGAATTCTTCTGGGGTCGTGCGCATCCGGTCGAACTCGAGTTCGGCACCGTGACCGCAGTCGCGCCCGAGGACTTGCTGCTATACATCTGCGTTCACGCCGCGAAGCACGGATGGGTTCAGCTTGGATCGATCTGCGACGTCGCGGAGACCATTCGCGCGCGGCCGGCAATCGATCTGAAGGCGATAATCGGCGAAGCGACGACGCTCGGCAGCCGCAGGATCTTCCTTACCGGCCTCTGCCTCGCACACGAACTGATCGGCGCGCCGATTCCGGATGACGTTGTCGCGATTGCTCGCAACGACCGCGCCGTGCGCGGATTTGCAGGCCGCATCGCGAGCCAACTATTCAGCGAAGCCTCGCCGCGAGAGACGCACCTCGAGCCGTGGGCGATTCCGCTTCGCTCGATCGAAACTACCCGCGCGCGGATCCGTTTCGTGGTCCGTCGGATGCTGGCGCCGACGATGGGCGACTACGAACTCCTCCAGCTGCCGCGCTCGCTCTTTCCGCTCTACTGGGTGATCCGCCCGTTTCGCATGGCGCTGCAATACGGTCCCGCCATGCTTCGCAGGACATCGAACAGCACGAAATCTGCAAATCTCGAGCGACCGTGACCCGGCACCTGTCGATTTTCGTCTCCATCGAACGACTGGATAGTGCGCGATAGATTCGAGCGCTGATGGAGGTGACCTATGCGGTATTTGTGCGCTGTTTACCTGGAACTGAAGAATATGGAAATGCTGACGCCGGCCGAGGGAGCGACGCTCGACCGCGACTCGGTTGCCTATGACGAAGAGTTGCGCAAGAGCGGGCATTACATTGCGTCCGACGCGCTCCAGCCTGCGACCACGGCCAGGACTTTGCGCGTCCGCAGCGGCAAGTTGTCGATGATGGACGGTCCCTTCGCCGAGACCAAGGAGCAATTGGGCGGCTTCATTCTCATCGAGGCAAGGGACATCGACGAGGCCGTCGAGCTGGCGTCGAAGATCCCGATGGCGAAACACGGCACCATCGAGGTGCGTCCGGTGATGGAGATTTCGGCGAAGGCACGATCGTGACGCGTACTCCGCGTTCGTAGCGATCAGATCGATGCGAACTGCGGCGAATTCAGCGCGCGAGCAGACGTCGTGCAGCGCGACGCGCGCGCTTGGCCGGGCGAATTTTGAGTTCAATCCGTCCGCCCAGAGCAGCTGCGGTGCGCGCGATGGTAGCGAGCGTCAAATTTTTCACGCCGCCGGACTCGATACGCGCGACCAGCGGTTGCTTCACGCCCATCAAGTCGGCCAGGGCAGCCTGCGAGATACCTCGCTTGAGACGCAATGCGGTGAGTTGATCCTCAACCATCATCTGGTCGACGAGTGCGGCGATTTCCTTCTCGTCGATTCCGCGCCGCGCAGTCTCGCGATCCAGCCAATCCATGAAATCGCTCTTAGGCATCAAACAGAAATCCCGCCGCGCGCCGCTGGCGTCAGCTAAACCGCAAACCCTTCATCTCGCCATCTTCGCGCCATCTCTTGATTAGCTCGTGGAACTCGACTGGGCCGCCGCCGTATAGCTCGCCCGCGAGGCCGAAGCCTTTTTCCGGCTTGCCTTCGTTGTTGTAGTAGCCGGGCGTGCACGCCTCCAGGAAATCCTGGTTGTTCATCGCTTTTTCTTTGATCGTTGCGACCCACTCGGCCTCGGCCTCAGCCGTAGGCTCGATGCATCGCGCCTCTTGCGATTTTGCATGCTTAACAAGCTCGGCGATGTGGCGGGCCTGCTCCTCGAGCATGTGCGGAAAGTTCGCCGTCAACGCATTCTGCGTGATGCCCATGTGGAAGCAGTTCGGAAATCCGACGCTGCAAAAGCCGTGCAGCGTTTTCAGACCGGTCGCCCAATTCTCGCTGAGCGCCTTGCCGCCGCGGCCGTATACATCGAAGCCCGCGCGACGCGTGTACGCCGTGCCCACTTCGAAGCCGGTGGCGAAGATGATGCAGTCCACCTCGTACTCGACGCCGTCGAACACCAGGCCCTTCTCCGTGATGCGATCGACGCCGCGGCCCATCGTGTCCACCAGCGTGACGTTGGGCCGGTTGAATGCGGGCAGATACTCGTCATTGAAGGTCGGGCGTTTGCAGAACTGGCGATACCACGGCTTGAGCGCCTCGGCCGTGCGCTTGTCCTTCACGATCGAATCGACGCGCGCGCGAATCTGATTCATCTTTTTGAAATCCGCGATCTCCGCCAGCCGCATGATCTCTTCCGGCGATATCGCTGAGTCGGTGTTGTTCCGCGCGATGAGCAGGCCGCCGAGGTTGCGGATGATGTCGGTCCATCCGTCGCTGACGAGGTCCATGTCCTGGAAGCCGCCGGTGACCAGCACGTTGAAATTTTCCATCCGATGCTTCTGCCATCCCGGCTTCAGCGTCTTGACCCATTCCGGGTCGGTCGGACGATTCCCGCGGTTGTCGATCGACGACGGCGTGCGCTGGAAGACGTACAGATGCTGCGCGTCCTTCGCGAGGAACGGGACGCATTGGACGGCCGTCGCGCCGGTGCCGATAACCGCGATGCGCTTGTCGCCAAGCTTGTGCAAATTTCCGTTGGTATCGCCGCCGGTGTAGCCGTAGTCCCAGCGGCTGGTGTGGAAAGTGTGGCCCTTGAAGCTGTCGATGCCTGGAATGCCGGGCAGCTTCGGCCGATTCAACGGCCCGTTGGACATCACGACGAAGCGCGCGCGCATCCGGTCGTCACGGTTGGTGGTGACGATCCAGCGGCACTCGTCCTCGCTCCAGGTCAGCGCTTTGATCTGAGTCTGAAAGCATGCGTCGCGATAGAGATCGAACTGCTCGCCGATACGCCGCGCGTGCGCGAGGATTTCCGGTGCGTAGGAGTATTTCTCTTTCGGGATGTAGCCGGTCTCCTCGAGCAGCGGCAGATAGATGTACGACTCGATATCGCATTGCGCGCCGGGATAGCGGTTCCAGTACCAGGTGCCGCCGAAGTCGCCGCCCTTCTCGATGACGCGGATGTCCTTGACGCCGGCCTCGCGCAGACGCGCACCCGCCAGCAGGCCGCCGAAGCCGCCGCCGATGATCACTACGTCCACCGCGTCGTTCAGGGGTTCGCGGGTAAATCCGGGATCGACGTAAGGATCGTCGACGTAGCGGCTGAAGTCCCCCTTCACCTCGACATACTGTTCGTTGCCGTCGGCGCGGATGCGCTTGTCGCGCTCCTCGCGGTACTTGGCGCGCAGGGTCTCAGGATCGAAATCAAATTCCTGCTGACCGTTGATGGTGGAGGAAACTTTTTCAGTGTCGCTCATCTGGCAAGCTCCAAAAATTGATCAGAATTGATCGGAAACACTCTGAGCGTTACCCAAGTGCGGGAAAAGATTCAAGTACGTCGAGATGGAAGCGCTTAGAACGCTGGTGGTCCAGTATGCTTCCGCGTCACGGCGAAATCAGCTGCA
Source organism: uncultured delta proteobacterium (assembly GCA_963814715.1). Lineage (GTDB taxonomy): Bacteria > Desulfobacterota > Binatia > Binatales > Binataceae > Binatus. The sequence continues at coordinate 152,651 of CAWFDW010000002.1, read as the reverse complement.
CTCGCGGAAAGTATGTCTTGTAGCGAGCCACGTCGCGCGTTAGCAGGGTCATTCCCGACACCGCAGCATGGGCTCCAATATAGAAGTCCGGCAGAGGTGCGCGACGCAAGCCGCCGCGGCTGCGATATGTAACAAAGCACTTTCCAGCGAGAAACCCGGCCTCCCAAGGAAGCGCGTCCCGCCGAAAGTGGTTCGGCGGCAGAGTCTCCTCGAGCTCCTCGATTCGTTCAAAACGGATCGAAACCTCTGCGTAGATAATCGGGTTAATTACCAAGGTCGCGTTTTCAGCCGCTTCCGCCAATGCATTGGACGACCACTGAAACCAGGTGGCGTCCTCGGTCATCATGTCGAGGAGCACATTGCTGTCTACAAGAATCGCGCTCACCGTTCGGCGCGCGTCAGAGCCATTATCTGATCGGTGCTGAGCCTGACGCTCCCGCGACCGCGCAGGTGGGCTACAATGGCGTTACCGCGGCGCAGTTTGCGGCGTGCCTTTCGAATGCGCACGGAGTCACCAGCGCGCACAAACTCGACCTCGGTATCTGGCAGAAAGCCGAGCGCCTCGCGAAGCTCGACGGGAATTGTGATCTGGCCTTTGGCACTAATCCGCATGTTCGTTTGATTCCTACTAATACAATTCCTACCAAATATATTCCTACCAGTCTCGCCTCGGCAGCCGCAAGCGCCGCCCGACTTTCAAGCTGGAACCCTTGCGCACCCGGCGCCGAAAGATCGAATATGTGCCGGTTTGTTATGGACGATTACGATGCCGACAAAATAGCTGATGCGCTGCTGGCCCGGTTGCACCTCACCACTTTCGAGGACCGTGGCGTCGTGCGCGCGTGGAAGGGACGGGATTAGGACGCGCTCGATCGTCTGCACAAAAAGGGTTTGATCAGTGACCCCAAGAGCAAGGCCAAGTCCGTGATTCTCACGGACGAAGGCAGGAAGAGATCCGATGAACTCTTCACAAAACTCTTCGGCCCGAAGGACTAAGGAGCTTCGTCAATTGTGAGTGGATTTAATAGTGAGCCGGCTGGGACTTGAACCCAGGACCCTGTGATTAAAAGTCACATGCTCTACCACCTGAGCTACCGGCTCGCCTGAGGGATTCCAATGCTTACAGGTAATTCAAAGCGTTGGAAATAGAGGCATGGGCGCGGACGTTGGTCACGCGGGCGGCGCGCTGCTGAACAGCGGTGCGAATGCGGCGCGATAGTACCACACCAGGAACAGCTCGAACGCGGCCACCACTAGCGCCATCGGCAAAAGATCGGGCGACAGAAAAATGTGGAAGAAGACGATGTTCACGATAACCGGCGCGAGAATCGTCAGCGCAAACGGTACTGCCACGCCGATCAATAGCAGCGCGCCGCCCAGGACCTGGGTCCCGAAGATCAGAAAGAACATGTAGTGCGTCGCGATCAACGCGCCGAAGAACGCCGCCGCGGCCGGGGGCGCGGGAGGATTCTGCATGAAATGGATGCAGCCCGTTCAGCCCGAAGACGAAGAAGACCAGGCCCATCAGAACGCGAGCGATGATTACGACGATCCTCATCTTTAACTTCCTCCGACGCTATTAATAGCAATCGTGGGTACGCCGGACTATCCGGGAATCTGCGTTCCCCACCGCAAATCCTTACCCCATCGGGCTTGGAATCGGTCCCGAAATATTTTGTAAAAACGGGGACAAATACCCCATGCGCCCGGCTTTGTCCATCCTGTGGATAACTCACGGAAAGCTTGATCTTTCAGCCGGTTAAAGGCGACGATCAGACCAGACTTGGAGCCGTGTAAAAATGTAAGACAGCCGGGCTTTCATTATGACTCAAACCCGGTCATCATTGGTCGGCGCGATCGGCTTGGGGCGCACTGGCGAACATGAATCCTGGATGGCAAAACATAAGGATACTCGCGTTTGCTAAAGAGAGCCGGTAAAATCGTGTCGCAGCGGCTTGACATACCAGGCCTCGCTCGATTATATCCAAAATCCTACAACTAGTAGAGAAGATTTAGTAACTAACTGTAGGTCGAAGCTAAGTCAGCGGAGAAGGAACCAAAGATGCGCCTTCAAGAGTACTCGGCGAACGGATCGCCGGTCGCGGCTGCGATGAATAATCTTCGCGCCCGAGCCGGTAGACGCCGCGTGCGAATGGTTCAGCCTGGAGCATCTTGCGCATGGATCGGAGCGGGTTGGCGGGATGGTGGTGCGGTCGGCGCAAGTGCGCAAGGTGCTGAAAACCATTTCACGCTTGAGTCCATACAAGGCAACCGTGCTGATTCACGGCGAGTCCGGGACCGGCAAGGAGCTCGTCGCGCGAGCGCTGCATACCCTGGGCTCGGCGCCCGGGCGGCCCCTTCGTGACCTTCAACTGCTCGAACCTGGTCGAGACGCTGGCCGAATCGCAGCTGTTCGGTCACGTGCGCGGCGCCTTCACCGACGCCCGCGAAGATTCGCTCGGCTATTTTCGCTCGGCCAACGGCGGCACCCTCTTCCTCGACGAAATCGGCGAACTCCCGCTCCGCCTGCAGCCCAAGCTGCTGCGCGCGGTCGAGACTCATGAGATCCAGCCGGTCGGTTCGTCGCGTTCCTACTCGGTTGATATCCGGCTGGTCGCGGCGACCAATCGCGACCTGCGCGCGATGGTCAAGGCGGGTCAATTTCGCGACGACCTGTACTACCGGCTCAATGCGGCCGCGATCCTGGTTCCCCCGCTTCGCGAACGGCGCGAGGCGATTCCGGCTTTCGTCGCTCATTTTATCGAGCACTACAATCGGCTGTTCGGCAAGGACGTAAAAGAAGTATCGCGCGCCGCCTTGGACGCAATATGCGCCAATCAGTGGCACGGCAATGTCCGCGAGCTCGGCCACGCGATCGAGAGCGCGGTGCTGATGACCGAGACCGATCGTATCGATATCGACGACCTGCCCTTCCAACACGACGATGCGACCCCCGAGGCGGTCGGCGTGCCGGTCGATGCGATGCTATCGAATGGCGCGCCCGACCTGGTCGAGGACGGCGTTGCGAGCGGCACCGCGAAGGAATGGCCCTACTCGCTCGACGCGGTAATCCGCGAGGCCTCGAAGCTCGCGCTGATTCGCGCGCTGCAGGCGACCGAGGGCAATTGCCATCGCGCGGCCGAGTTGCTGGGCGTATCGCGCTACACGGTGTACCGGATGCTGAACCGCTTCGGCCTGGCCGAAGGGCGCACGTACCGGACGTTCCGCAAGCCAGCCGTCCGCCGCGCATAAGCGGCGCTTCGTCTGTCCCCCTCTCCTGAAGGGGAGGCCAATGGGGTTAGGGGACAGGTCGCGTAGAGATTCAATGTCCCTCGATCCGAGAATTGCCCCGTTGAGCAGGCTGCCCCCTGCCGTGTAACCTGTCGCCATCGGGCCTCCCGGATTTTCGCCAGAGAGCCCAATTCAAACAGTGCCTCGTGTTTCTGTAATCATTCCTGCCTACAATGCGGCCGCGACTATCGCCGGCACTGTCGACAGCGTCGCTCGCGCAGACTGTTCCAGGATTTCGAGATAATCTGCGTCGACGACGGCTCGACTGACGGCACTCTCGCGATCATGAAACAGTTCGGCGACCGCGTGCGGCTACTCGAGCAGTCCAACAGCGGCCCCGCTGCGGGGCGCAACAACGGCGCGCGGAATTCGTCTGGCGAGTATCTCGCCTTTCTCGACGCCGACGATGTCTGGACGCCGCAATTTCTCGAGCGCAGCGTAGCGGCGCTCGATAGTGACCCTGCGCTCTCGCTCGTCTACTGCAATTGCGCGCTGGCCGACAGCGAGGGCGTCGCGCTCGACACGTCGCTGGTCGGCAACGGCTTCGATCACGCTCCGTCGCTGAACGAACTGCTGACGCAACTGTGGCCGATCATGCCGAGCGCCGCGCTGGTCCGGCGACCTGCATACGACAAGTGCGGCGGCTATCGCGACGCGTTGAAGGGCGCCAGCTTCCGTTTCGAGGACGTGGATTTCTGGATCAAGATGCGCGAGCAGGGGCCGTTTGGCTATATCGACGAGCCGCTGATCACCTGGCGGTTCGCGTGGTTCCCAAAGCAGCTCAAGCGGCTGCCCGATTATTCCAAAGCGCTGCATGTATTCGAGGCGTATCTGCAGGAGCGCTACGGCGTTTCGGCGGCGCCGCTGGTGAATGCGCGCGCACGGGCGCCGCGCAGTATCCTCGCGACGATTGGACTCAAGGCGATGCGCGACGGCGATCGTCCGCGCGCTCGTGCGGCGTTTGCGCGCGCGATCAGGGTCGATCCATATCGGCTCAAGAATTATTTGCGCTGGATGCGAACCTGGCTGCCGCATCGGCTGGCGCAAAGTCTGTCGGGCGGAAGCTCGCGGCGCGCTCGATCTGATCGCGCATATCAGGAATAAATAGACAGCGTATCGCTGCTGCTGGAGGCATTTTCAATGCGGGTGATTGTAACTGGTGGGGACGGATACCTCGGATGGCCGCAGGCGATGTACCTGTCGAAGCGCGGCTACGACGTCTGCGTGGTCGACAATTTCAGCCGGCGCCTGTGGGACCTCGAAGGCGGCACCGAGAGCCTGATTCCAATTGCGTCGCTGCATGACCGCGTCGCAGCGTGGCGCGAGACCAGTGACAAGTCGATCCAAATCGCAGTCGGCGACCTGACCGACTACGCATTTATCAGCGGCGTCGTGCGCGACTTCAAGCCCGACGCGATCGTGCACTACGGCGAACAGCGCAGCGCACCATTTTCGATGATCGATCGGCGCCATTCGGTGCTCACCCAGGTGAACAATCATCGTCGGCACGCTCAACGTCGTCTATGCGATTCGCGAGCACGTGCCCGAATGCCATCTGGTCAAGCTCGGCACGATGGGCGAGTACGGCACGCCCAACATCGATATCGAGGAAGGCTTCATCGAGATCACGCACAACGGGCGCACCGACACGCTGCCGTTCCCGAAACAGCCGGGCTCGTTCTATCACCTGTCCAAGGTTCACGACTCCCACAATATCCAGTTCGCGTGCAAAATCTGGGGAATCCGCTCGACCGATCTCAACCAGGGCGTCGTGTACGGGATCGAAACCGACGAGACGATGCTCGACGAGCGGCTCGCGACGCGTTTTGACTACGACGGAATCTGGGGCACGGTGCTGAATCGTTTCTGTATCGAGGCCGCCATCGGCCATCCGCTGACGGTCCACGGCAAAGGCGGGCAGACGCGCGGCTACCTGAACATCCGCGACACGATGCGATGTATCGAAATCGCGATCGAGAAGCCCGCGAAGCCCGGCGAGTACCGAGTCTTCAACCAGTTCACGGAACAATTCTCGGTCGCACAACTAGCGGATCTGATCCAGGCCGCGGCGAAGCACAAAGGCCGCAATGTCGAGATTCAGCACATCGCGGACCCACGCGTCGAAGCCGAGGTCCACTACTACAACGCCAAGCACACCAAGCTGATCGATCTGGGGCTCAAGCCGCGCCTGCTGTCGGACACCTTGATCGATTCGGTGCTCGACAAGGTCGAGCACTATAAGCATCGCGTGAAGAAGGATCGCATCGAAGCGCTGGTGAACTGGCGCAACATCAGCAATGCAATCGGGTACGGATCGATGTCTGCGGCGCCGGAGACTGACAACTGAATCGAAACCGAAGGCGCAGAATTTCCCGCGCGCGATAATCCTTCTGATTCCCTCGCCCCACGAGGGGAGAGGGTTAGGGTGAGGGACATTTTTGCGGTGCGGATGTCTGTTGCGCCGCACATCTGGAGTCTTTAAGAGCGAGCATTCAGCTGGATGCGCGCAACCTAACCCCTAACCCCTTCCCGAACGGGAAGGGGAACCGGAAAACACGGGCGAGGCAATTTCAGGAAGGAGTGTCGGCGCCGCGGGACGCTTTTCCGCCTAGTGCGCGGCGGATCGGGGCGGGCAAGAACGTTCTCACTATTCGCATGTAACTCTTCACATGCCGCGGATCGTACCTGAGCACTCGGATGAAACATCGCCGCGCGGCTGCCATGTTGCCCTTGCTCATCTCGACGACGCCGGCGTTGGCGGTCATCCGTACACGATGCCGGATGAAATCCTTCACCAGTCCGTCGGCACGCGCGCCGTAGCGGGCACGAATCAGATCTGACGAATTCTTTGGGGCCGTCGCGGTCGAGGACTTTGGGATAGAGCGGACCGAAGGTGAAGCGCACCAGTCGGTCCGGCAGGTAGATGAAACTGCCCTGCTCCCGAATCCGCGGCCAGAAATCGAGGTCCTGGCCAAAGCTGGGGGAAAATCCGCCAGCGCGATCAAAGGCGGCGCGGCGCATCACGACCGTGCTCGGCATGATCGGCCACATCCGCTCGAGCATCTCGTCCATCGAGGGCGCGTGCGCGGTGTCGGCGCCTACCGGCGAGGCTGTGCGCCTCCTCACCCGCTTCATTGACGACCATCACGTCGGAGTAAACCAGCGATGCGTCGGGCGCATCTTGAAGAGCGGCGACGCTGAACTCGAGATGGCGGGGAAGCCAATCATCGTCGTGATCAAGCAGCGCGATCAGATCGCCGCGGCTGGCGGCGATCGCAGCGTTGCGCGCCGCCGGAAATCCGCGATTGGCCTGCCGGATCGACGCGAATCCGGTCACCGATACCGGGCAAGCACCGAGGAGGTGTTGTCGGTCGAGCCGTCGTCGCACACGACGATTTCATAGTCGGTGAATGTCTGCGCGAAGACGCTGCCGAGCGCGCGATCGATCGTGGCAGCGCCGTTGTAAACGGGAATTATTACGGAGACGCGCCGGCCCGAGGTCATTGCGACTCGCTCAGGCTTCGCCTTGCTTGGTGCTCGACGCCGCCTGAGGATGACGCGTCTTGAGGAAGGTTTTCAGATACCGGCGATAAGCCTTCGGTGAAGTCGGCTGGTAATGGATCACGCGCGCAAGGCATCGGCGCGCGTCCCTGGTGCGTCCTTCGTCGATCAGGAGCCGAGCCATGTGCCACATGACCTTCGCGCGCTCCGCTCGATACTCGCGAATGAAGCCGGCGGCGTCGGCGCCATAACGTTCGCGCACGAGTTGCACGAGCAGGTCGCATCCCGGCTCGCGCTTGAGCGCCTTGGGATAAAGCGGGCGCGTCGCCTTATGCACCAGCAAGTCGGGAATCTCGCGGAAGTATCCGCATTCGCGCGCGCGCAGAAGAAAGAGAACGTCCTCGCAGCAGACGACGCATCGCTCGTCGAATCCGCCGACGCGATCGATCACCGAACGACGCACCATGATTTGGCTCGGGACGACAACCCACGGCCGCGCGAGCATTTGCTCCATTGTCGGCGACTCGATGCCGGAGGCGCGCTCGTCCTGCTGCACCATCGGCCGCCCGCTCATATCGACGCGCAGCGCTCCGGTGTACACCAGCGCGCAATCGGGATCCTGATCGAGAATCGGAACGGTGCGCGCGAGTTTGTCGGGCATCCATTCGTCGTCGTCGTCGATGAAGGCGACATACTCGCCGCGCGACGGCGCAATCGCAGCATTGCGCGCAGCGGGCAGGCCGCGATTGGCCTGAGTCACCACGCTGGATCCGGTCGCCGTAGCCGGCGAGCACGGCAGGCGTGTCGTCGGTCGATCCATCGTCGCAGACGACGATTTCGTAATCGGTGAAGGTCTGCGCGAACACGCTGGCGAGTGCGCGCGGCACGGTTCGCGCGCCGTTGAAGACTGGAATGATTACGGAAACTTTCGGCATCACCTGCTATTTTGCCGGGGCGGCCGCAGTGTTTGATCTGGCAGAAACGTTCTTGTTGGCTCTGGGAGCCTTCCACGCCGACAGATCCCGTCCAATCATGCGTTCGAGACCTTCGATTTCAGGAAGCATCGTTTCATGCAGGTTTGCTTCGATTGCCGGATCGATTGGCGGGAACTGCGGTCGCCGCCGCCGAAAAAGAATTTCCAGACGCCCGCGCGTTCCAGAAAATTGCTGGTGCTGTAGGCCTGTTTTTCTTCCAGCCAGTGCATGAAGTGGCGCGCCTTGCGGGCGACGCGCGGAAATCTCGGCAGGTCGCTGATCGAGTTGATCATCTCGCCTTCGGCCGCCGCCGCGGGCACCGGGTAGTGGGCGATGCCGATAAAATCGCAAACGCGGTCGAGATACGCCTGCGGAGTCGTGGCGCAAATCGTCATTGAAAAGAACCAGCACGTGATCGTCGCCGAAGCGCGCGCGATAGTCGGGTAGATGAGTCGCGTAGCGCGTCACCTCGATAATCTGCGGAACCTTCACCAGGAACTTGTCGAGCGGATCGAAGGTCTGGGTGTAATGACGCCAGAGTTTGTAGGCAGAGTAAATGCGTTCGACCGGATTGCGAAAGGTGCAGATGATTTTGCAATGAGGGATGTCGCGCTGCGATTCGCTCGGCGGCATCGCGAAAGCCGAAGTACGGATTAACCTCGCCGGTCGGGCGCGCCGGGTCGGCATTGCGGAAATGAGCCGCGTACCACTCGATGCCCTTGTTATAGTTGGTCGTGAAAAAATCCGTCTCTTTGATTCCCTCAGGCAGATTGACATGGCCCTTGAGGACTTCGTGCAGCCAGGTCGTACCGGTACGGCCCGGGCCGACGCCGATGAAGTCGGGCAGTCGCAGATCGCGCGCGCTGTTGGAAACAGTGTTCATCATGCGACGGTCGCGCGGCGCACTTGCGGCTTCTTCCATGACGAGAGATCGATGTGGAGCAATTCCTCGAGCGCCTCGACTTCGGGCAGGTAGCGCTCGCGCAGGCGATGTTCCTGTTCATCCGTGAGACGGCCGAATGGCTCGCCGCGTCCGTAACAAAAGTCCCACACGCCCGCGCGATCGAGCAGGTTGATCGCATCGTAAGCCTGATGACCCTGCAGCCAGTACATCAGCTTTCTCGCCCTGCGAGCGAGTTTGCGGCTTTTAGGAGCGCGCGCGAACGAATGCACATCATCGCCGATTTCAGGGCGCGCGGAAAGTGCAATGCGCTCGACGCCCATGAAATCGGTGACGCGATCGAGATACGACTGCGGCTGCGCGCGCAGTTCATCGTACATCGTGACCAGCACGTTCTCGCGGCCGAACAGGTCGAACCAGGTCTTGAGATGCGACGCGTAACGATTGCCGCTGCCGAGACCGGGGCGGGACTTCAGGACCTCGTCGAAAGAACCGCTCGCCCACGCGAAGTGAACGACCAGCTTGTACGCGGAAAAAGCATGATCGACGGGATCGCGCAGCGTAACGATCACGCGGCAATTTGGTATGTGCGTCTTGAGCCGGCGCGGGCGCGAGCGGATGAAAAAAGTAGGGACAGATTTCCGCGATTTTGCGATCGCCGGTGGCGTAGCGAAAGTGATGCGCGTACCAATCGATACCTTTGTCGTAGAAGGTGTTGAAGAACTGCGTCTCCTTGACGCCGTAGGGCAGATCGACGCGGCCCTCGAGCACGCGATGTAACCACGTGGTGCCGGTGCGGCCGGGACCGGCGCCGATAATCTCAGGCAGCCTGCGCGTCATTGCGAGGTCATCCCGCTGCGGCTCGGGTCGGTTGGCGGTTGCGACGTGGATCGCTCGACGCGAGGTTTTTTCCATGCCGACAGATCGATCGACAGCAAGTCCTCGAGCGCCTCGATCTCCGGCATGTAGCGCTGGCGCAAGCGCTCGACCTGATCGGGCGTAAGTCGCGGATAGGGATCGCCGCGGCCGCCGCAGAACTCCCACACGCCGGCGCGATCGAGCATGCCTACGGTGCGGTATGCCTGATGGCCTCTCAGCCACTGCCTGAATCTGCCTCCGGTTCTCGCCAGGCGTCGATTTTTCGGCGCGCGCGCGAACGAGTTGATGTCGCCGCGAAGATTCGCACGCGTGGCCGGCGCGACTCGATCGACGCCGACAAAGTCGCAGACGCGATCGAGATACGCCTGCGGCTGGTCGCGCAATTCATCGTAGATGGTGACCAGCACGTTCTCGCGGCCGAGTTGATTGAACCAAATCTTGAGATGCGCTGCGTAGCGATTGCCGCCGCCGAGATTCGGCTGGGCCGCGAGGATCTCATCGATAGTGCCGCGGCCGACCCATCCGTAATGACGCACCAGCTTGTACACGGAATGGATCCGCTCGACCGGATCGCGCATCGTCGCGATTATTTTGCAATGCGGGATATGAAGCTTGATCCGCTCAGGCGCGAGCTCATGAAAGAAATACGGCGCGGAAATCTCGGCCACGGGACGCCGGCCGCTCGCATAGCGAAAGTGACGCCCGTACCATTCGATGCCCTTGTCGTAGAAGGTGCTGAAGAACTGCGGCTCCTTGATTCCGTCAGGCATGTCGACCGAATCGCGCAGCGCATTGTAGAGCCAGGTCGATCCGGTTCGCGGGGGTCCAACTCCGATAACGTCGGGGAGCCTCATCGCCCGTATTTCATATCAATCAGCCGCGCAGTGCCAGTATCGATGCGGCGTGGGTCATGCTCGTCCGCCGGCACGTCGCTGCGGCCTGATCGAATCGGAACTATCTCTAACGCTCGGTACGCGCGGCATCTTCCAGGCGGATAGATCGATCTTGAGCATTTGTTCGAGCGCCTCGACCTCGGGCAGGAATTGTTGACGCAGCCGGGCGTCCGTCTCGATCGTGAGCGGTTGATACGGATCGCCGCGCCCCGCGCAGAAATCCCATACGCCGGTGCGCTCGAGCAGATTGACCATGCCGTATGACTGGCGGCCCTTCAACCAATACTTGAACTTCCACGCCCGGCGCGCGAGATGCCGATTCTTCGGCACCCGCTTGAAGCTGTTCACGTCGTCATGCGCGCGCGGCCGGTCTTCGAGCGAGATACGGCCGATGCTGATGAAATCGGTCACGCGATTGAGGTACTGCTGCGGGTCCGAGCGCAGTTCCTCGTAGCGCGTGACCAGAACATTTTCGCGGCCGAAGTAATCGTACCAATTTTGAAGATTCGCGGCGTAACGATTGCCCTTGGCCATCGACGGCCACACGGCGAGAGTCTGCTCGAAGGTCCCGCGGCGGGCGAGTCCGGCGTAACGCAACGCCTTGTACATCGAGTAGAGCCGATCGACCGGATCGCGCAGCGTGCAGATGATCTTGAGATTCGGCATGAGAGGCTTGATGCGATCGAGGACTTCGGTGTCGAAGAAATAAGGGCAGATCTCGCCGACTTTGCGCTCGCCAGTCGCGTAGCGAAAATGGCGCGCATACCAATCGAAACCCTTGTCGTAGAAGGTAGTGAAGTACAGCGTCTCCTTGACGCCGTACGGAAGATCGACGTGGCCTTCGAGCGCGGTATGCAACCACGTCGTACCGGTGCGGGGCGGACCGACGCCGAGGAACTCCGGCAACCTGACTTTTTGCGATGCGCTCGACAAGGAATTCACGGATTGGGATCTTGCGACAAACCTTGCACTTCGGGAACTCAGTCCTGAATAAAGACAGTACCCGCTAGTGTGATGTCCCGCAAATATCTTAAGAACAGAGCCCTATCAAGAAAGTGGGGATGGAAATAACGCAAAGAAATAATCGCCTGCGCGGCGGGCGGCAGGGGTGACCTCCTTCGGCTCCGCTCAGGACAAGCTCTGCACTCAGTGAGAAAGTGAAAAACGCAAAGTTGCGCGCAGCTCGCTACTTTGCTCTCAGGGTCGGTGGAGGAGGAGCCGCGGGCAGAGAGGCCCGCGCCACTAAATCAACCGAATTTGTTTTCGGCGGGTTGCAGGTTGGCCTTAGATGCTACTAAGACGTTGTCATGATCCCGGCTGTCAAACATCGCCGTCGCTTTAAGCAAAATCAAGGTGTCTTAATTTCCCGCGCTCAGTGTCTCAGTCAGGATTAAAAATGGAAATTCCGGCTCAAACAGAGCCTCTTCGTCGCGAGATACGTCGTGGTGACCGGTGCTTCGACAGGCATCGGCGCCGCTACTGCCCGCGAGCTGGCCAGGCGCGGCTTCCACGTGCTGGCCGGCGTGCGCCGAGGCACAGACGCCGACGCGATCCGGGCCGCTAATCTCGAGCCGATCATGCTCGACATCACCAACGAGGCCGAGATCGCCGCGCTCGTGAAGCACATCACCGACGATCCTGAGCGGCGCCCACTGCGCGCCCTGGTCAACAATGCAGGCATCGGGGTCAATGCGCCGGTAGAAGCGCTGCCGCTCTCCGAGTGGCGCCGGCTGTTCGACGTCAACTTCTTCGGCCATATCGCAATGACGCAGGCACTGTTGCCCGCGCTCATCGCGAGCCGCGGGACCGTCGTCAACATCAGCTCCGTCGGCGGCAAGGTGGCGATGGCGACCTACGGCCCCTACGCCGGCACGAAGTTCGCCCTCGAAGCCGTGAGCGATGCATTACGCCGAGAGGTCGCGCCGCTTGGAGTGAAGGTCATCGTGGTCGAACCGGGCGCCGTCACGACCGAAATGAGCGGGCGGGTCGTTGGCACTGCCGAGCGCATCACCAGCGGAATGACCACCGAGCAGCGTGGTCGCTACGCCGCGCTCATGCATTCAGTCATCTCGCAGGCCCAGACGTATATCGGCAAGGGACTGCCTGCCGAGGAGGCCGGTCGAGTCATCGCGGACGCGATCACCAGCAAGCGGCCTCGTACTCGCTACACCGTTGGTCGCGACGCGGCGATCATCGTTTGTCTCGCCAGGTGCCTCTCAGACCGGATGCTCGACAGCCTGCTGGCCCGCAGTCTCAAGCCGCATCGTTCCAAAGCTCTACCGACGACGTGAGCGCGCAACTTCCGACGCCCGTGGCGCTAGCCGAGGTCGGCGATCGATTGCTCCAGAATTGTTATGCCTTCGTCCATCAGTTCCGGGGACGCGGTTAGCGGCGCGAGGATGCGGATTACGTTCCCGTAGATTCCCGCGGTCAGCAGGATCAGGCCGCGCTCCGAAGCCCGCTTCGCGAGGCGGCTCGCCAGTTCGGGGGCTGGTTCCCTGGTCGCGCGATTGCGGACCAGCTCGATCGCGAGCATCGCACCGAGTCCGCGGACGTCGCCGATGATCGGGAATCGTTCGCGAATCACTTCGAGGCGCGCGCGCACCAGGATGCCCTGTTTTTCGGCGCGCGCGAGTACGTGCTCGTCGCGGAACACGTCGAGGACCGCGAGTGCGGCGGCGCATGACACCGGGCTGCCGGCGAAGGTGCCGCCGAGGCCGCCGGGGCCGACGCTGTCCATGATTGCGGCGCGGCCGATCACGCCGGACAGCGGGAATCCGCCGGCGAGGCTCTTGGCAATCGTGATGAGGTCGGGCTCGACGCCGGCGTGCTCGACCGCGAACATCCGGCCGGTGCGGCCGAAGCCGGTCTGGATCTCGTCGGCGATGAAGACGATGCCGTGGCGATCGCACAGCGCGCGCAGCTCGCGCAGGAACTCGAACGGCGCGACGTTGAAGCCGCCCTCCCCTTGCACCGGCTCGATGATAATCGCGGCGACGCGCGACGGCTCGACCGACGATTTGAACATCGACTCGATGGCGGCGAGGCTCTTCTCGGAGCTGCCGCCGCGGTAGGCGTCGGGGAACGGCGCGTGAAAGGTATCGGCGGGAAACGGGCCGAAGCCGGCTTTGTACGGATTTATTTTGCCGGTGAGCGCGAGCGCCATGAGCGTGCGTCCGTGAAATCCGCCGGTGAACGAAATGATCGCGGAGCGGCCGGTCGAGTGACGCGCAATCTTGACGGCGTTCTCGACCGCCTCGGCGCCGGTGGTGAAAAAGACCGTTTTCGTTTTCACAGGCGCCGAGATCGGCGCGAGCTGATTCATCCGCTCGGCGAGCTTGATGTACGACTCGTACGGCGTCACGCCGAAGCAGGTGTGAGTGAAGGCGTCGAGCTGCGCATTCACCGCGGCCATCACGTGCGGATGGCGATGGCCGACGTTGAGCACACTGATACCGCCGCCGAAGTCGATGTAGCGGCGGCCGTCAGCGTCCCAGATTTCGGCGCCCGACGCATGATGGGCGAGAATTGGAATCGGCACGCTGACGCCACGCGGAATTGCGGCGGCGATGCGCTCGGACAGCGTGTGTTGCGATGCTCATTGATGATTGAGTAACAGTTTCGGACCCGCCAGCAAATCAGTAATATCTGTCTCCAAAGAACGGGGAAAATTGGGGATGAGCACGCATCCGGAAACTTCAAAGCTTTACGAGCCGATCGTACCGTCGGATCAGATTCAGTATCGCGAGTACAAGCTGCTGCTGAAGCCGGACCTGTTTCCCGACGAGAAGCCGTTTCACAAATTCTGGAAACTCGCGCATCACGCGGCCAAGTCGCTCGGCATCAAGCTCGGCAAGATGGACGAGCCGATCAAGCCGCATCAGCGCGAGGTGGTCTTCTACGACACGCCGCACTTCAAACTCTACAACCACGGCTTCATCCTGAGAAAACGCACTTTCTATCATCACGGCGTGCCCGACGCGCATCACGAGCTGGTGATCAAGTTTCGGCATCCGGAAAAGAAGGTCGCGCTGGCGGTGGATCCGCGTCCGCTGCTGCCGTGCGCAGTACACGATGAAGTTCAAGGAGGAAATCCTCCTGCCCAAGGACGGCGCGCTTGGGATGCGGCTGGTGTATTCGCACAATTGCGAACTCGACACGCCCAACATCATATTGACGCAACGATTCGAGACGACCGCCGAGGCGTTTCCCGCGCTCAAGCATATCGACGCGAATCCGAAGGCGGCGCTGAGCGTGGTGAACGGCGTCTCGATTCAGGAATACCTGGTCGATCTCGGGATGCTGGACTTCGGGCACAAGCTCGAAGCGAAGGCGAATCTTGCGGTATGGCGGGTGCGCACGACCAACGCGCCGATCGTCGCGGAGTTCGCCTACCAGTTGAAGTTCGACAGTCCGGAAGCGATGCGTCGCAAGCAGCGAGAGCTTTCCGAATCCTTCTACACGGCCCTGCAATCGCGGGCCTCAGACTGGGTGCAGCGTGGAACAACCAAAACCGCCCTTATCTACGGATACGGAAACGCCAGTCTCAAACACCAAGAGTGAGCCCGATCTTCATCCGAGCCTGCTGACGCTGTTCAGGATCTTCCTGCTGGCGGGAGGACTGAGCTTCGGCGGCGGCGCCGTCGCCTACTTGCGCGAGTACCTGGTGCGCGAAGAGGGATGGCTCGACGACGAGGGATTTCTCGGCGCGATGGAGATCAGCGAGACGCTGCCGGGGCTCAACGCCGTCAACATGGCGATCATCATGGGCGACAACCTGCGCGGTATCGCGGGCGCGGCGGTGTCGGTCATCGGGATGCTGCTGCCGGGATCGATCGTCGTGATGGTGCTCGGGATTCTGTATCAATCGAATCACGACAACCCCGACGTGAAGCGTTTTCTGCTGGGGATCGCGGCAGCGGC
The DNA here is from genome assembly GCA_963814715.1 of uncultured delta proteobacterium. Taxonomy (GTDB): domain Bacteria; phylum Desulfobacterota; class Binatia; order Binatales; family Binataceae; genus Binatus. The sequence continues at coordinate 137,289 of CAWFDW010000002.1, read as the reverse complement.
GGTCGGCTTGCTGTCGGCGGTGACGCTGCAAATCGGGCGTCGGCAATTTCGCCAGCTTCCCGACATCGCGATCATCGCTAGTTACGTTTCTCGCGGTCAGCTTTCTCAAGATGCCACTGTTCGTGGTGCTGTTGGGTGTCGGGCCGATATCGGTCTGGCTGTACCGTCCGCACGTTTCAGAACCGCGCGCGCACGACGAGCATCTACCGTTTCATCGCGGCGAGCGCCATCACTGGTTTCGTCATTAAATCCGCATGACACGATTGATACATCTGTTCCTGGTCTTTTCGCTGCTGTCGGTGTTGGCGGTCGGCGGCGGCACCGCGGTGTTGCCCGAGATGCAGCACATGACGGTGCATACATTTCACTGGCTGACGGACGCGCAGTTCCGCAACATCTACAGCCTCGGGCAGGTGGCGCCGGGGCCGAACATGCTGATGGTGCTGGTGATCGGCTACAAGCTTGCGGGATGGGCCGGGATGGTCGTGGTGGGAATCGGATTTTTTCTGCCCGACTGCCTCATCACGCTGTTCGTCAATCGATGGTGGGTGCATCTGGGCGGATGGCCGTGGCGCACGTCGATTCAGCGCGGCCTGGCGCCGGTAGCGATCGGCCTGATGACATCGGGGACGTACGCGATCGCAAGGCTCTCGATCGTGAACGTGCAGACGCTGGCAATCGGGCTGGTGGTATTCGGAATCCTGCTATGGCGTCACGTCAATCCGGGCGTACTGGTGCTGATTGGGGGCGCCGTCTACTTGCTGTTGAGGTAGGTGCGCGGGAATCGACTCTCGCGCGGTGAGCAAACTGATGGACAAGCGCAAAAGACGGCAGTTAGAAGGTGCGGGATGGAAAGTCGGGAGCACCACCGATTTCCTGCATCTCAGCGACGAGCAAGCCGCGCTGGTCGAGATTAAGCTCGGACTCGCGAGCGCCGTAAGAAAGCAGAGAAACAAACGCCGAACGCGCGGCCTGGCGCATGCACCCGGGAATCGAACCGGCGCTCCATAGAAATGAAAACGCCGGCAGGAGGATGCTCCTGCCGGCGTTTTCGCGATCGGGATCTTCAGACTACATGTGTCCGACTTCGGACATCTTCACCATTGCTTCGGTGGTGAAGAATGCGCGGTCCACCGCGCCCATGTTGATGTACCAGCATTCGCGCTCGGGCGTCTCGATGCCGGGCAGGTAGCACATGGTGGCCTCACTGCTCTGCACATCCTGCGACGACGCGCCGACGACGAACTCGCGCTTGAAGGGATAGATCGCAACCTTGGCATCGGGAACCGGACGGTCGCGATATGCCAGCCAGTAAACGTGGTTGCGGAACAGTTCGCCGCGACGATCGTAGGTGTCGATGTACGGCTCGAACCACATTTCTGAATCCATGTAGATGACCGTCTTGGAATCCAGCGCCGCCGCGTTGTTCACGCTGCGCCGGGGTTCCGCGGTCACGATGTACATGTGACGCATCTGCCATCGCTCCGGGCACGCGCTCGCACCGCCGTCGGTGGCGCATCGGATTTCCGGAGAATGCTCGGCATCAACCGTCGCCAGCATCTCTTTCTCGCCGAGGAACTTGTAGTTGTACTGTTCGGTCTTGGGATTGAAGCCCGAATAGTGATCGGGATCCCAGGTCTGCGCTCCAGTCGCGCTCGAATTGATCGCTTCGTTCAGGCGGCGCAGTCGGCGCGAGCCGGTCTGCCATGTCCACGTATCGTCGCCATGATTTGGATCGGCGTAACGATAACGCAGCAGGCTGGTGCCACGCGCGTCCTGCGGCGCGAGCTCGGGACCGAGCAGGAACAGCCACAGGCGGTTGGTCTTTTTGAAATCAGGATCGACGGGAATCGGCTCGACTTCGGTCCGGCCGACGAGATCGTAGCCGGCGTAGTGGCCGAGCTGTCCGTACGCGACTTCGAAGAACGGTTTATTGTAGCCGCTGTAAACCGTGTCGCAGTCGAAGTATCGGAGATCGTAGTCGTCCGACTGGATCGGGCGGAACACGTTGTTCCAGACGACCTTGGTCGCAACGTCAGGATCGTTCGCGTCGATCAGCGGAAACGGCTGTCCGGCGACGTAGCCGACGACCGTGCGATGATCCTTCGAGAGCTGCACCTGCGAAGAATACTTTTCGGTCGCATCCTTGTAAGGAGGTGGCCAGTCCACGCGCACGGTCGGCACGATTTTCATCGTCATGCCGTGCTGGACTCGATAAAACACACCGGGTGAAACGAGATCTTTCACCTGCGCCGAGTTGTTAGGAGCGATGAAGTCGCCTGGCTTGACGCCTGCCTCCCCTGGCAGGCTAATCGCCACGAGGGCTAGCATCGCGATGCCCCCGACGACTAACGATTTGCGAATCCCCAATGTCCCAAGCATTCGAACCTCCGTAAGAGAGCCGTGAAGCGTTTTTTCCCTGGCCCAACTAAAAGCCTTTTAGCGTGATAATCCACGCTCATAGTTTGCTATTAGAACGGTCAGGTTCAGATGTCAATCCGGCTAATTGAGGTTCGGTTCAAATTTACCTATTGCGTTCCGAGAGGCACGAGCTTATGTACGCAGATTCAGCTGATTCCGTAGTATCTACACTTACTCCAGAGAATATTTAACTAATGCCGACTGATCCGGCCCACTCGCCGAGCGCGCCCCGGAAGCCGGGGCCCGATGACTGACCGAGTCCGGCAAGTCATTCGGCGCGAGCGAGAATCGGCTATTTACCGGCTCCGGACCGCCATTCCGATTCCGGCCTGCGACGGTAGATGCCCTTGTCGCGCGCCAGCATCGCGCATCCGATCATTTCGCGCCGCAAGGTCGCGCAATCATGGTGATGCAGCTTGAGAATCGCGTTCACCTGCGACTCGGTGTAGCTGATGCCGGGCTCGAAGAAAGCGACCAGCCATTTCAGAATTACTAATCGCTTCTTGTAGCTGACCGGAATTTCGATCAGGCGGTCTCCATCGACAAAGTTGTCGAGAACTTTTCGATCCGAGCTGCGCGCTTCGGCCGACACGGCCAGCCGGGCAATACTGTCGCGGCTGAAAACCGCGCGGCTGATCTTTCCGAGCACCTCTTCATTCAAGCGGTACCAGCGGAAGTTGCCGTCGGCCCTCATTCTTACGAGGTCGAGCTGCTTGAGCACCGTGAGGTGATGCGAGACGGTGGGCTCCTTCAATTCGAGGACGGAGGCGAGCTGCTGAACGCTGTGCTCGGCGGTCGAGAGCAGACCAATCATCTTGAGGCGGCTCTCATCAGCCATCGCCTTGCAGAACTGAAGCATGATCTCGGGCTGTTGCGCATCCATAGCTATTTCGATGTTAGTCTAATTAGATTGGTATCACAATAGTTGTTGCGCTCCAGCGGCCGGACTATTTCACCCTCCGTCAACCCGCCGTTAATCCGTCGGTAACGTGCATTTGGCAGGACAGACGGGCGTTGCGGCCACATTCGGACGCGACCCTCGGGAGGAAGGAGAAACTATGGGCATGCGGAAGACTGCGATCGTTGCGTTGATAGCGTTGGCGGGGATAGGGGCGCCGCTCCAGAATGGGGTGTCGTGGGCGCAGCCTGCACCGGGCGCGATGGCGACAGAGGCGATGGCGTCGAGCCTGTCGGCGGCTGACAAGGACGCGCTCGATGAAAAAGCTCCAGGCGGCGAAGAAGCACGACAAAATCGCGCGCGCGGGATGGTCGCAGGAGCCGTTGACGCAGGCCACCTACGACAAGAAAATCGACGAGATCAAAGACCTGCTGGACAAGCTTCAGAAGGGTGAAGACTTCCCATTGAGCGCGGCCGACAAAGCGATGGCGTCGCCGAAGAGCGCTCCGTACTGAATATTTCGTCGACAGACAATTCGACGGCGGCCCGATCGTGGGCCGCCCTTCGCTCTATTCCTTGTACTCCATGTGAAACTGATGCATCACGCGATGGAGGATCGGTGTCAGCATCAGTCCGACCACCGCGATCAACGCGAGGCCGCTGTAGAGCGCGTAGACTGACGCGAAGATTTTCCCGGCAGTTAGTCTTGAGCGGATCGACCGGCCCCATTCCGCCCAGAATCATCGACGCGTTGAGCAGCGAATCGATCCAGGGCAAGTCCGTCGAGATAGTGGTAGCCGCATACGCCGACCACGAGCGAAATCAGGACGACGGCCATTGCCAGCGCGGTCCATCGAACAACGCGCCGGATGAAGAGTGGGAACGGCAGCAGGGTTTCGTGACGATGCTCGAACCACCGAGCTTTCGCGGATTTCGTGGCGCTTGGTGATTTCTTGTTAATGGCGCCGCCCCCATCGCGTCACTCGCGGTATTTGCTGCATAATCATGCGATGCTGATATGTATCACATGAGAAAAGCCAAGCGCGCACGATCTCCGCTATCGCTTTTCTGAAGTCGAGCGGCTACTGCGGGATGACGAAAAATATCAAAATTGAGAAGCGCAAGCGCGTAGTTGCACATCTGTTGCCGGTGCCTCCGCGCGCTCCCGGCAAGCGTCCCGACTTCATGGCCCGGCTGCGCGCAATCTACGGAACTAAGGTACTTAAGGTGAGCGGAGCGGAGCTTCTGGCGCGCGAGCGCAGCCGCTGACGAGCGACAACGCAGGCTGGCTAGAGCCGTGAAGCTGACAACAAAATAAGCGTACCCGCTTCAATTCTCGGGGGGTGCGAAGACGTAGCGGTCGATGTTCGGATATCCCGCGCGGGTGCTTAGATCGACGTACTGGATCCATTCGCCTGCCGTTGCAGGATCTTCGCCGGGTTTCGGATCGTCCAAGCGGCGCTCCTCGATATTTACGATGGTGTCGAATTTGAGCCAGAGCTTGCCTTCGGGCCCGCGCGTGGCGCCGCCGTGAAGCTGCTGATCTTCCGCATCGCGATAGACCTCGTGTCCCGTCTGCCAGTTGTCAGCCTTCAAACGGGCGCGCACGTCGGCGTTGGCGGCGTCGAGCTGAGCGCGCGTCATCTTGGCCTGCGCGGTGCCGACGTTGATCGACTCGATGCGGCTCGGATCCCTGGTGAGAGTAGATATGTAGTAGTAGCGGCATCGAGGAAATTCGATACCAGTTCCGGGGATACGGAAATTGAAGATCGCGCCGCCGGCATAGACCGGCAAGCCAACTGCCGGATCGATCTTCAAAGTCGAGCCGGTGCGGATATCGGCAATCGTCATCCCCGGCGCGGCCACCAGCGTTCCCTGCACCGGCGTCGATGCGATCTGCTTTGCGATTTCGGCGTCGCTGTCGGTGGTGGTGGCGGGGCTCGACGCAGTGCCGCCGCCAAGGTCAGTGAAAAAGCCGCTGCGGATCATCGTCGGCAACGCCACCGCAGACCCCAGAATCCAGATACCCCATATCCCGAAGATAACGGCGATCTGATGCCGTTCGATCAGTTTGATCAGTCCCTTGTCGGCATTACCGATAGTCCCCTGCCCTGCGATGAACGCCTTGACCATCGTCGGAACAAGCGAGAACGCAAAGACGATGAAGAGCGTAAAGAAAATGATCTTCATCGGCGTCTGCAGCGCTTCCGGATGCTTGATAACGCCGGAGGCCTGCAGCGCGTTGCCGATAATCGCCATCCCGATTATCAGCGCGAACAAGCCGCCGGAGATCAGCGCATGAGTTCGCAGACTGAACATGGCTGCACGATTACTTCAGCTTCGCGTTGACCTGGTCCTGCATCTTCGCGAGCTCGGGCGCGGTCGTTGTCACCCAATCGGCGGCGCCGCTGGGCCATGCGCTCACGCGGTCGTTGTTCTTGATTCTCGCTTGCAGAATCGTGAAGTTCTGATTGGCGTAGTTGAGGCCGTCCTTCGCCGCGTCCCAATTCTGCTGATCGATCGCGAGCTTCGCGTAATTGTAATTGACGTAGGCTTCCCGGTAATTGATTTCGCTCCACAGACATCCATCTTTGAACTGATCGGAGCGGTTCGCGTTGGGATCTATCTTTCCCTTGATTTCCTCGGCGTGAGCTTTCCAATCTTTGAGATCCTGATCGTTCGGATACTTCTTGATGAGCTCGTCGAGCAACTGAATCTGGCCGATGACCGCGATCAATATCGCGCCTTCCGGCTGACGTTCCTTGATCGCATCGTCCAACCGCATCGAATCCCACTTGGCCCGCCAATAGTCGCGATCGAGGATCGGACCGTTCTTTATCGAAGTCGCGTCGGAATCGTAGAGGCCCGCATACGATGGGGCCGAGACCGATGCGCAAAGCGCAGCCGTCAGAACAATCGTGCAGGCAAGCAGGCGAAGCGTAAAAATCAGGGTTCCGCGGAAACGTGGTCCTCGAGCTATCATCTGGTTCTCCTCCAATCGAGCATCGGCTCGAACAGCCCCCCAGATAGCGAATGAGTAGTCTCAGCGGATTTTTTCTAGCACGAATTCGTTGAATGCGTATGCCGCTTCTCTGCTGAAGCGGTTACCTGTGTCAGGCAAGCTTGGCCGATATGACAATTCGTGACAGTCGAATCACGTTGGTTTCGTTGCGGCGTTCGTAGCTCACTTCGTCGCTCAGGGAACGCAGGAGGTGAAGGCCGAGTCCGCCAACCGGGCGGGCTTCGGCAGACTCGTCGAGATTCGGCGGCGGCGCTGCGAATGGATCGAATGCGCAGCCGTCGTCGATAAATTCGATTTCCAGCCGGCTGCCATTGAGCGCGAGGGCGATTTCGGCCTTTCCAGGATCAGCTCGATCCGGATGGCCATATTTCATCAGATTGGTGAGCAACTCTTCGAGCAGGATCAGGATGCGCGCGGCTTCATCGGCTGCGATTCCTTGTTCTTTGACAAATGCACCGACGAAATCGTCCACCTGGCGCATCGCGGCGGAATCGGCAACGACGATAAAGCGGGTTGGCATCGCTACTCGGAGACAGACTATCGGTCTCTTGCAGCGGTTGCCACGGCTGGCTTTGTGGCGATAGTCTGCACGCCGGATCGTGTCAGAATTCGCGATGGGGGCCAAATGAATTCATCAAATCGAGCATGGCGCAAGCTCTTGAGTCTTGCCGCCATCGTGACGCTGCTCGCCGCCTTGAGTTCCGCGGCCAGCGCGGACAACTCCCAGGTCGCGCAGGTAAAAACCGTGTCCGGCCAGGCCGAGATCGTGCGCAACGGAGCCCGCGCTCGCCGCGAGAATCGGTGATCCGCTCTACGAGAAGGACACGATCGAGACCGGCGGCGACGGCGCGATCGGAATCACGTTCATCGACAACACCGTGATGTCGAGCGGCCCGAATAGTCAGATCGTGCTCGAGGATTACAAATTCAACTCGAGTAATTTCAAAGGCTCGATGCTTACCGACATGAACCGCGGCACGGTCTCGATGATTTCCGGCGATATCGCGCGCAGCACGCCCGGTGCGATGAAGGTCAAGACGCCGACGGCGATGTCTCGGCGTGCGCGGAACCCGGTTCGTAATCGAAGTCAAAGACAACCACTGATCATGCGCCGCATCGTACCGGTTCTGGTATTTCTCTTATGCTGGCGTCATGTTCCAGTCGTCAGTCGCTGTTCGTGGTCTTGCCCAATCCGGACGGCAGCTCGGGGGCAGTCACGATCGAGGACGGACAGAAGTCGGTAGTACTGGATCAACCCTACGCGGCGGGAGAAGTGCGCGGAGGTGCCGCCGCGCCGGTGAAGGTCGACCAGGCGCAGGTCCAGCAGATTTTCGGCAACGCGATCGCCGCGCAGCCGGTCCTGCCGAGTCACTTCGTGCTCTATTTCGAGAAAGACAGCGACACTCTGACTCCCGAATCGCAGCGTCAGTACCAAGCCGTGTTCGCGGATATCAAGCGCCGTCCGGTGTACGAAGTCGAGGTAATCGGGCATACCGACACGCTCGGCAACCCGCCGCACAATCAGCAGCTCTCGATGAGCCGCGCGGAGATGATTCGCGATCGGCTCGTGCACGACGGGCTCAGTCCCAAATCGATTTCGGTTGCGGGCCGCGGGCAGTTGGACCTTGCCGTGAAGACCGCGGATCAGGTTGCGGAACCGAAAAATCGGCGCGTGGAAATCACTGTCCGCTGATCAGCCGGACGAAACCGAGCCCAAGCCAGCGCACCGCGAGCAGCGTAATGTCGTCGGCTTGCTCGGCGCCGGCGGCGAAGCGGTGGACGTCCTCGCGCACAACATCGACGACGCTTTTCGCAGTCATCATCGGCGCCGTCGCAAGCAAGCGCGTAAGTCGTGCGCCTGAATACAGCGCCTTACTCGCGTCCTGAGCTTCGGTCACACCGTCTGTGTAGGCAAGCAGCAGCTCCCCGGGCGCAAGTTGACGCTGCTCGATCGAATACTGAAAATCGTCCACCGTGCCGAGCGGTGGGCCTCCCGCGAGCGGGAGACTTGCCGGCGCCGATTCAGCGCGCATCACGAACGGCGAATCGTGGCCGGCATTTACGTAAACCAGCATGCCCGTCGTGAGGTCGAGGATTCCCGCGAACACCGTCACGAACATCATGTTCGTGCCGCCCGCGCCAAGTTCCTCGCTCGCCGCTGAGATCTTGGCGTTCGCCTCGTTGAACACCCGATCGAGCGCGCTCCGGTAACGCAGGTCGCGGTGTGCAACACCTCTTTGGTCATCGCCATGAACAATGCGGCCGGCACGCCCTTGCCCGACACGTCGGCAATCGCGAATGAAAGATGCTCGGGATCGAGCAAAACGAAATCGTAAAGATCGCCGCCGACCATCCGCGCGGGCTCGATCGAAGCGTAGACCTCGACGTCGCGATGTTCGGGAGGACCCGGGAAGTGCCGCGGCAGCAGGCCAAGCTGGATTGCGCGCGCGGCATTCAATTCACCGTCGAGGCGCGCTTCCATTTCGCGTTCGTGTTGCAAGCTCGGAGGCGAGCCGGCGGCGGCCAGCCTCTGCGACGCGCAAGTTCTCCGACAACATGACGCCGAACACCAGCGCCGACGACATCGCGGGATAGATCCCGTCGAGCAGGAGCTTCGAGAATTTGAAACTCACTAACGCCGAGCCGAAGAGAATCGCAACGATGCCGAGAAACAGCGCCGCCGCCATCCGCGGACTCTCGTACGGCAGCACAAAGATTATGACCAGTCCCGCCGACCAGCACCATCGCGAGCTCGATCAGCTCGAGGAACCCCGGGCGGCGCAGCAGATTCCCGGTCACCATCGATTCCAGCGATTGCGCCCAGACCTCGATACCCGGCATCAGGCCGAGCGGCGTCTGATCCTGTTCCGTCAATCCGAGTGCGCTTGACCCCAACAGCACCGCGGCGCCATTCAAGCTGCGTCGGATCGTAGGATCCGTTGAGCAGGTCGGCGGCCGAGATGTAGCGAGCGTCGTACGACGGCGTGAAATACGGGTAGATACGGCCGCGGCCATCGGTCGGCAGAAAATTGACGCCGAGCCTGGCGCCTTGCACACCCTCCTTTCCAGTGACGTATCCCCAGCGCACCCGCGCCGTATGCTACCCGCAGCATTTCGAGCGCGAGGTTCGGCACCAGGTGGCCTTCGGCCGACGATGAATAACGGCACGCGGCGAATGACGCCGTCGTGATCCGGCTCCTGGTCGACAGACCCGTAGCCCGCGCTCCGCCGCCTCAATCTCGGGCAGGCTGCGCACAAGTTCCGGATGAGTGAATAGAAACGGGCGTGGATTGCTCGCCCGATTCGAGAACCATCGTGACGCGCGAGGGTGTCGCGCGGACGGGCCGCCTCGTTGCTCGGCGCCGACCGCCAACACCGTCGGGACTTTGCGCAACGAGTCAGCGAGCACAGTTTCATGCGACGGCAAATGCGAGAGCTCGCTCGGCCAGTTGCGGCGGGGATTTCCGGATCGGAATCGATGAGGCGTCCGGGCGAAAGACGGTCGGGCTCGGCGAAGATGATGTCGACGCCGAGCACGCTCGGCTTGCCGGCCGCGATCTTATCGACCAGTTGCGCGACGCGCGCCCGCGACCACGGCCATTGTCCGTATTGCGCGAGACTCTTGTCGTCGATGGTGACGATCTTCACCGCGATCGGCTGATACCTGCGCGGCGCGAGCTCTTCGAGAAAATCGAAGCCGCGCAGCCGGAGGCTCTGCACGACCGCCGGATCGAGCGCGCGGATGATTATCAGAATCGCGAGCACCACCAATGCCGCGGCGCGTCCGGGCGATGCGAACAATCCGCGCGCGCCGTCGCGCGACCCTCCCGACTGCTCCTCGGAGTTGTCCTCAGAGGACAATCTCGAGTCCGTCGTATGCAGAGCTGACCGTCAGCTTCTGCGGGTACTCGTTGATCTCTGCGTAGCGCCGCGTCTCACCCAAGACTTTCTCGATCAGTTTGTCGTCGAATACAGGCTCGTGATGGTACATCACGAGGTGCTTCACGTGCGCGAGTTGCGCGAGCTCGACCGCGATCATGTTGCTCGAATGTCCCCAATCCTCTTTCACCGAAATTTGATCGGCGAGCGAGTACTGAGCGTCGAAGATCAACAGATCGGCGTCGCGGAAAAACTCGACGAACGGATAGTTCTCGGTGAGCACGTCGAACTTGTGCTCGGAGTCAGTCGAGTAAACCATCGACTTGCCGTTCTTCGAGAATCGAAAGCCGTAGGAATCGCTCGGATGGTTCTGCCGTATCGCCTTGACCGACAGCCCGTCGATCTCGTAGGTGCGGCCCGGCTCCAGCTCGACGAATTCGATCGTCGCGCCGAGCGCGCGGAAATCGATTGGAAAGCAGGGATTGGATTGCTGGCGAATGAAAACGTCGCGCATCCCCTTGTGGCAGCCGTGGATGCGAATCACGTTACCCGGAATATATGAAGGGGTGAAAAACGGGAACCCCATGATGTGATCCCAATGCGTATGCGACAGGAAAACGTTGAAGCGCGATTTTTGTGCGGGACCATGCTTTGCGATCAACGCGTTGCCGAACTCGCGCACTCCCGACCCCAGGTCGCACAGCACGTACTCGTTTTCGTTGCCGGCCGCTTCTATTTCGACGCAGCTCGAATTGCCGCCGTAGGTGCCGCTGATCGAGAACGGCAATTCCTTCGCGAGAAAGTTGTCGATCGCTTCGAGGCTGTCCAGGTGATGGCCGCGTGCGACCAGCAGTGCTTCGCGGAGCTTGGTCCGGACCGCCCGGTATCCAAGCGGGGTCGGAATCGAACCGCGACTTCCCCAAAAACGGATCAACATAGGCACTGGCTCCTGTGCAGTTGTCCGCGAGTCAGCGGAGCGCCGCAAGTGCCGCCGCTGGTGTATCGAAAACCTGTACGACCATCGAGAAACGACTGATCTCGAAAATCTCCCTGACCACCGGACCCAGTGCCGCGACCGCGAGCCGACCCTGGGTCGCCTTCGCTTGCTTCGATCCCATCATCAGCGCGCGCAAGCCCGCGCTCGAAATGTACTCGACGTTGGAGAAATCAATCAGCACTGCGGCGCCGGGAGTCAACACCGCGAGCAGCTTGGTCTGAAAATCCGCGCTCGTCTCGTTATCAATCCGTCCTGCGGGACTCAGGACCAGAATGTCGCCATCGCGATGCTCGCCAATCTCCACAGGACCCTCCCCGAATTTCCAATGGCCGAGATGAACGTACTTGCGGCCCAATTCTCGACATTTCCGCGCGGTCGCGCAACCCGCGAGTGAGCCCCGCGCAGAATCTCAGATCCCGCCGGGGAGGATCATCGTCGGGTTGGACTGCTTGTGAGCGAAGTCGAAAATAGTCATCAGATCCCCGAGCGCCGGGCCGTTAACTGGTACGTATGGATTGTCTGGCGCGGCAACCGGGTTAGGAAGATTGTCGCGGCTTCGCGCCGACAGCGGCGGCAGCTGCCAGTTTGCTTCGATGAACTTCAGTATCGAGCCGTGGTCGGAATAAGTGTGGTCGATCTTTCCGGACTTAACATAGGGCGAAATCACGAGCATCGGAATTCGCGTCCCATCGCCAAAGAAATCGAGCGGCTGGACGTAGCCGGAGTCGTAGTAGCCGCCGCCCTCGTCCAAGGTGACCATGATCGCCGTCGAAGCAAACAGATCCGGTTTGCTTATTATCTCATTGGCGATGCTCAGGACGAAATATTCATAGGCGGACACGGCAGAGTTAGCCGGATGGCCTGAGTACGGCTCGTAGGGCCGCACGAAAGAGACTTCGGGCAGGTTGCCTTTGTCAGCGTCGCGGTAAAATTCAGAAACATCGACGATCTGATTGCGGAGCGCGGAGGTCATGATGTTCTTGCTGTATTGCAACGGATTGCAGATCGAGCACCAGGTGTCGTTGGCGCCCGAGTGTTGAGCACCGCCGCGTTTGAGCCCACCGATGTAATATTTCCACGAGACGCCCGCTTTGCTTAGCGCCTCGCCGATGTTCGGCAGAGTCTGCGGCGGCAAAGTGTAGGGATGCTGCTTCACGTGGACTTTGGTCCCGTTCGCGTTGAAGGCGGGTCCGTAGTTATTGACGAGATAGTAATGAGCGGGATCGCATCGGGTGGGTCGCTTCAACGACTGCAGATAAGCAACGATCTGCGCGACGCCAGGTTGTGACAGGTCGGCACAATTCACATATGAGCCACTCTCGTAGCCGTCTTGCTTGTACCAGTTGTTGGAGGCGGTCCAGGGATCCGGATTTTCGATCAATCTGGCGGGCGGTGTTTCAGGATGACCGTTACCATCGCTATAGAAGGCAAGATCGCCGGTGCCGAGATAGATGAAACTCGCGCCAGTGCCGCCCATGATTCCCTGGTGAAAGTTGTCGCTTATCGCATAGTGGTCAGCGATGAATCTGAACACTGGAACGTCGCCTTGGATCATATTGTAGAAGCCCATCGCGACGCTGCCCTGATTGGTACTTTGATCGGTAAAAGGAACCGGCGGCGGATTACCCCCACTGCCCATTCCAATCGTAGTCGCCACCCATGGCACCAAATCGTTGCGTCCCTCGTCGAACTGCTGCCACATCTGAAAGAAGCGATGAACCGGATCGCCGGTGTAGGAGAGTTGGTAGGGAGCGTACTTGCTCAGTTGAAACGGCCCATTCGGTAGGCTGGCGGGGAAGCGGGTATCCGCTGCGTTGTGCGGTTGCCCAAAAGCGAAGGTGGTATTTGGTTGCGGCAGCGTCGCGTAAGCCGCGGTTCGTTCGGGAACGATCGAGTACTTGTCATGGTCAACGGCCTGCCATTGCTCGGCTTGCTTGAAGTTGGGACCTTCACTCCCATCTGGTTTGATAATCCCCTCCGACAGCAAATTTCGAACGCTCTGACCCGGTTGGGGCTGGTAGGCAGCGAATAGATTATCGAATGAATGATTTTCGCCTACGACGACGATCAAATGCTTAATCGGGGTGCGGGGCGCGTGGGTTTGCGCAAAGACCGAGTGCGCCAAAACAAAAAGCGCCGCCGTTACTGCGAACGCGATGCGGCCTCGTGAGCGCGGGCGCGTCTGGTTCATGCGAAGCTTCTATCACTTTCAGATGACCGCGTCGTGAACGAAGCCCGAAACGTTCGCGCCTGATGTAGCGAACGCTAGCGTCGGCGATGGAGACTGAGCTGACCCGGGCTGGTCTGGCGCCAGCCCGGGTCATGCAGAGTCAAAGATTAGAGCGATGCTTCGAGGCTCGACGCTTGATCAATCAGACTTTGCGCCTGAGAAATCAGCGACTTCGCCTGCTTCTCGTCGATGGATTGTCCTGCGAATTCAGCTCCTTCGAGCATCGCCTTCATTTGTGCCGCGATGCTATCGCGCTGCTCCGTCCACGCAGCAATCTGCGCTTCGAGTTGCGTGTACGTCGAATCGTTCATCGAGGTGCTCTGAAGCGCGTGCGTCGAGATTGCCAACGTGCTCATCGCGAGCTGTCCGAATGGCGCATTGATCTGCTTGTACGCCTGTCCGAGCTGCAGGAGCGTGTCGTGATGCGCATGTAGATTGCTGTTCAACGCGTTGGGCCGAATCAGTTCCATCAGAACGCGTCCGTCATGCTGATAGTCGTCGGTCAGTCCGGCCAGGAACATGATCGTCGGACGCACATCGACGTGATCGGAAAAGAAATTGTCAGTCACGCCGAGATTGCTGACGCCGGGGCCTGCGATCGCGATAAAGGTACGCGCGATCTCGGGCTGGATGTCGCCATGATTCCAGGCGAAGCCGGTGCCAACGGACGGAGTTGTGCTGCCACTGGACACGAAGAAGAAGTTGGGATCGCCGAAGAAGGTAAACGTCGGCGTGCGTGCGGGATCGGCCTCCGTCACCATATGGAGCATCGACTCTTCGATCGGATCAGCCATCGCCGCCATCAAGTTCTCAGTCGACCCGGTATGCAGATTTTCCGCGGTCAGACCGGCCATCGTCTGCTCGAGCTTTCGCGCGGAGGCGTCGGTAGGGGACGGCTGGCCCGGGATGTAGACGGTGGGCGCATCGTCGGTGTGGATCGAGAATGGCGTCGAGTCGCCCGCCGCGGAAACGAGTCCGTTCAGATTGACGTCGAGTTCTCCGACACCGGGTACTGGCGACGTCGGATAAGTGCATGGCGTCGTCACACCGTCGCAGCCGGGATTGGTCGGCGCAGCTCCGACAAAATGATCGCCTTCGTCGGGAGTGAAGACGAACAGAGTATTGGTCTGGTCAATGCCTTCGCTCTTCAGGTTGGCGAAAAATGTCGCGAAGGCAGCGTCGAAGTCCTTGAGCTGCTTCACGTACGGCGCTTCGCCCGGACCAAACGTACCCTCGGTGGAGAGGCTGTGTCCTTCCTGATTGTCGTGAGCGTCCGCGATGTAGGCAAAGACCACCGGGATGCCCTTCTTCAGCATCGCCTCGACCATCGCCAGCGTCTGCGCAGGAACGGGATCGAAGCCTGGAAAACTGTTCAGCGGGTTTCCATTGTAGTCATTGGGGTTGCCGAGCGCGGGATAAATGTACTTCGCGCCGAACAACGCCTGGTAGCCGGTGTAGCCATCGGGCTCGCTCGGCAACGTGTCGGTCACTCCGCCATTTGCACTCGAACAGAGCGCGCTGCCTTGAGTGCAATGAATCGCTTCACCGATAAAATCGTTGGTCCGCTGCGGCTCCGCCTCAGACAATTGTGACGACGGATTACCGAAGACTTTTGCGACGTCGAACGGCGACCGCTCCAGTACGATGTTGGCGGTCGAGTAGGCGCCGACGTCGCATCCGGCGCGCGTGAACGGGACCCACGGAGCGGGAACGTTGTCGCCCGACGGCGTCGTCAGCGCGAACGTGCTGTCCTTGGTTGCCGGGGTGATGTCCTGAACCAGGTCCGTCCAGTAGAAGAACGACGAAGGAAATGCGACGCCGGCGGGATCGAAGACGCCGAAGCTGTTGGCGACCGCGATGCCGTCATCGTCGGAGTAGAGCCCGGTCTGAGTCGTGAGAATGTCGTTGGCGGTGTGGGAGATCAGCACCGCGTGATCGCCGGCGTCCAGCGTGCCGTTCTGTTTGATGAAGTTCAGCAGATGCGGCATCTGCTCGAGATCGGACGGCACGTTCGGATTGTCGCGAGTGAAATGTACGTTGTCGAACTCGACGTAGACGACGTGTTGGACGCCGTTCCCGAGCTGGCAGGCTGCGCGAGCGCCGCCCGGCAATGCAGTCGCGATCAGCAAGATTGCACCGGCGAGCGTTGCCGGCATGGATTTCAAGAGTCGTGTGCAAGATTTCACAATACGTTCCTCCTTGGTGATGTGCGCGCAAAACCTGCGACCATCGCAATTCTGCGTCGCGTGGATTGGAGCGAACGAATAGCGCGCGGTATTGGACGCGGGTGTGAACGGTCGGACGAAGAAGAATTAAAAATCGTGTGCACGATTTCGACGCCATCGCACGCTTCGACGCGCCAGAGTTGGAAGCTCCGCGCGATGACCGTTTATGTGAAGGACTGCAGGAAATCCGCGCGACACGCGGGCGCCATCTTCACGTCACGAAAAAAGATTCTAGTTCGCCGGCGGCACTCGAACTGTCAGCACGTGAGGTCCGCGGAAATAGCGGTCGAACTCGCCACCGACGTAGTTCCAACTGTCATTGGGATTGAACCACGCGGCCATCGTTGGGATGAACGGTGCAATCAACAGATTCAGGGCGCCGCCCAGGTCCGGCCGCATATCGAGGCGGAAGAGATCGCCGGGATATAAAAGCCAATGCTCGGATCGATCAGGCAGCGACGCCTTGACGCTGAAGATCGTTGGCCCCGGCGCGCATGCGAACCCGTGAAAACTGATTTCGCGACTCCCATTGCGGAGCCTCTCGACTATCATCATCAACCCGGAAGCACCGGCGAAAGAATCAGCCGGCACGTCAAGCCGGGACTTGCGCACCTTCATCTCACCTGACGAGTAGCTCGTGCACGACGCGACGCCCGATTTAGCATCGAGCGTATCGACCATGTGCAACGTGCCGTCGGCGTTGAAGAACGAGTGCTCGTAGGTGTCGAGGATTTGCGCGTTTGCGGCGGGCGAGATTTTCAGGAGTTCGTCTTCGCTATCGCGCTCGCCATTAAGGTACCGGGTCTCGCCCTTAATCTCTTCGGTTGAGTTGTTCCGCAGGATTGTGAAGCGCGTGGCGCCAATCGTTTGCTTCCCGTCGGGACTCAAGATCTTGAACTGCAACCCGCTCGAATGCGGAGCGTCGGCTGGACCGGCTTCCAGCGCAGCCGCGCTGCTTGAAAGTGCCGCGCACGCTGCCAGCCAGAACGCAGCTGGAAGAATTGCTTTCAAAATCCGGACGTCAAATGCCGTAGTGGATTTCTGACCCGAATTGCCTTGCTGTCGCGGTGCGTCCGAAGCTCCAGTTTGCGGCTCGATGATGAGAAATCAGCCCCTCCAGAATTTCGGGGATCTCAAACACCGCGCGGTTGTCGAATGCTTCCACGTTGGCGCGCAGATGCGAGAACTGCTCGCGATCCAGCATCGTCGAAACCGCAGCGCCGATGTCCCGGAAGGAAGGCAGCACCACGCCGAATCCGTTCTGAGCGATCCAATCGGTGTTGAAGCGTTCCTGCACCATCGTCCAACTGTTGCGCTCCACAATCAGCGGCAGACCCATAACCAGCGCCTCACTGATGCTGCCCGGACCCGGCTTGCCGATGAAAAAATCCGCCAGCTTCATGTAGTACGGAATTTCCGGCGTGAAGCCGACACAGTGGAACGGGTAGGACAGCTTCATGCTTTCGATACGTTCGCGCAGCTTGTCATTGTGACCGCATACAAAGATCAGCTGAGTCTTAATCCCGGCAACTTCGATCCTTCTCGCGATAGACTGCCATCTGGCTCGATCCATTGCTCCCGAACATCACGATGCCCGTCGGCAGCTCAGGGTCGAGTCCCAGCCGGATTCGCTCGGCCGCGCGATTCATCTCGATCGGCCGATAGAACTCGGGACGCACGATCATTCCCGAGGTGCGAAATACGCGCTCTGGAGCATGGCCCATCGCAAGCGCCTGATCCGCGGCGGTATCAGTGCCGCAAACCAGGTACTGCTTTTGACGTTCGATCCAGAAATGCGGAGGACAGTCGGCGAGGTCGGTAAGAATCGTGACCATCGGAGTCTCGGATCGGCGCTGCATCACGTCCGCCTGTCGCAGCCCGTGCAAGATTGCATGATTGAAATTGGGGATCATCGAAACAACCAGGTCGGCTCGCGAGCGCTGCCAATGGCGCGCCAGCAGCTTGATGATCGTCGGCTCGAGCTGCCGAATCAGCATCTGCGTTATCCGCAGCAGTGGACCTGTGCCGATAGTGATGCCGTGTTTCAGTTGCGAGTTGTAGAAGTCCTCGATGCGCACGCCGGTAAGGCGTCGAATGACATCGGCCGGCTCGAGTAGTTCGCGCAGATTGACCAGATTAATGTGCCACGAGCGATGCTGTTGGCGGGCCGCGGATACGAGCGCGGTCGCCGACGCGCGATGTCCTCCGCCCGCGTCGAAGTAAATCAGATCGATCTGTGACTCAGCGCGATTGGCCGATTCAGATTGGTAAATAGTCACGAAGTCGCCTCCTGCGGCATCGGTTCCGAAACCGAAATGTTCTGCGGTGCAGCGCTCCAGCGTACGACCTGCAGCGCACCGTCCGGTTCCTCGACGACAGCTGTCCGGTTGTGCACCCAGTCGCCGTCGTTTACGTAGAGGACGTTTCCGATGAGCCGATGATCCGAACGATGAATATGTCCGCAGATCACGCCGTCGGCTTTGTGGTCGCGTGCGGCCGCGAGCACCGCTCGATCGCGAAAATCAGTCAGGAACTCGATTGCCTTGCGGGCGGGCTCACGGAGATAGTCAGACAGCGAACGACTCTCGTCGCCATCCTTTTCGGTATGCCGGTTGTACCAGTCGTGAATCCGTTGGGCGCGTGCGTATGCGTTAGCTCCAATTTTTGGCAGCAGACGATTCAGATTGAGCGAGCCGTCGAACTGATGCCCATGAATCACCAGCATCCTCGAACCGGCTGCCGTGCTGTGAATCAATGAACTTACGGAAGGGATACGGCCGAACAGATCCTCGACGAGGCCGATCTTATGCTCGTCATGGTTGCCGGGTATGAATACAACGTTGGCGCCGGCGCGGCGCCATTGAACGACTTCGTCCACCAGCTCTTGTTGCGCGGGACTCCAGTGCCACGACGGCCCCCAGTTCCATCCGTCGACGATATCGCCGACCAGGTAAAGGGTCTCGGCAATATGATGGCGGAGGAAATCGAGCAATGAATTTGCTTTGCACGCGCGAGTTCCGAGGTGCACATCGGAGATCCAGATCGTTCGGTAGTAACTGCGTTGAAACATGGCCTACCCTCCTCCATCGTGCCTCGCACTAATCGCGACACGACAATCCCTTCCGCCTGCATCCAACGATCCGACGAGGACTCTACTTCAGATAGGCAATCAGATCCCGGGCTGGATAACTACACAAATAGTGAACTGAGGCTGAAGAGTGAGATAGGATAGAATGATAAATGCATTAGCAAGTTGCTACTCGCATATTACCAGAATGCTACATTGGCGATTAGCTATTCGAGGCCGCGGTTCGTCGCAGGCCAGCGCGACGAGCTGCGGGGGGAAGGGTTCAGCAGTGCGGGCTATTCAGGCGGCGAGGTCTATCTGCCGACTGCGTGACGGATGGTGGTGAGAATGTAGATAAGCTCGCGCGGCGATCGAAAATCACCCATCAACGCCACCTGCGATAGAACCTGCATCTCGGCATTCGAGATGTGGTGGAGGCGCCGCAGCTTTTCGTTTTTCTGGAACTGTTCCCACGTCGAGCCCACGGCTGCCACGGGTTCCGAGATTAACGCCTCGGCATGCGGGTTGGCGAGAAAGAACAGTTCGCGATTGTCGAGGCCCAGCGCGCTCGCCAGTCTGGGAATAATTTTGTTCGACGGATGCCTCTTCTCTGATTCCAGATGCCCCACATACGGGGTGGAAATCTCGATCCTCGCGGCGAGTTCGTCCTGCGTAAGGCCCAATTCCAGTCGCTTGGCGCGGATCACATCGCCGAAGCCGGGGGCCTTCGCGCGCGAGACTACGCCGTCCGATTTGCCCTTTCCCGCGCGGGTCGCGGCGCTCGTTGGTGAACTCTTTGCCTTCAACATACCGCAAATTACTAACATATAGCTAAACATGAACAAACAGGCAGCAGCTAATTGCTACATAACACCTCGGGTCGCCGATGGAACAGAAAGCCGTCGAAAGTCTACAAGATGTAGGGTTTCCGCACCTTCTCTGAGGTACGATTTAAACTTCGCTTAACTGAGAGAGAAGCTGAATTCATCGGTGGGCCTGCCATGCAGCAGCTCGCGCAAGCGCGTCTTGCTTCGTCACACTTCGTATAATAGTCCTACAACCCGTATCAGGCGGCCTTGAGGCGATCCTATGTCCGAATTTACCGAGCTTCGATTCGAACACCGCAATACTGTCATCACCGGAATCGAGCGGCGCGGCGCCGGCATCCCGATTGTGCTGCTGCATGGCGTCGCCGGTAATGCGCTCTGGTTCGAGTCGCTCATCAGTTCGCTCGCCGGCAGGCACATCATCGCGCTGGATATGCCCGGCCACGCCGGCAGCACGGATGCTCCGACGTGGGAGATGGAGCCGCTCGCCGAATTGATTTCTTCGGTGAGCCGTCAGGTCGTGAAGGGCCGCGCGATATGGGGCGGACATTCGTGGGGCGGCAAGCTGGCCGCGATGATCGCCGCGATGCATCCGGACATCGCAGACGCGCTGCTGCTGCTGGACCCCTCCCCCGCTTCCGGCATTCCGATTCCCGCGGAGATGTTCGTGGACCTCACTTTCGCGGGCGAGTTGGGACCGTGGCGATCGCTTGAAGAAGCCGCGAACTCGGTGCGCAGCCTGCCCCAATACGCCAACTGGAACGAGGCGCTGAAGCGCGCGTTCGAGCGCGGGATAGTCCGGGACGCTGACGGAAACCTGCGCGCACGCGTTTCCCGACAGACGCTGATCGCAATATGTACCGCGGCGGGCAAGGATCACTCCGACATAATCCGCAAGGTGCGCTGCCCTACTCTTTTCGTCGTCGCTGACGAGAGCCTCGGCTGGCAGGAGGCCATCAACTTCGCAGTCCTGCCGCATGCGGCGCGCTCGGTCATCAGATCGAATCACTGGCTCATGTCCGGTAATCCTGTCGAATTAAATCGTGCAGTAGAAACCTGGCTGGCGACCCGCGACGAGAAACAGGCGCACCAAGCCGCCCAGGCTGCCGATTAGCTTCACGACAATCCCGCTCCCGACAGGTCTCTTGTGAAACTCCGAGCGCATCGGCTATGCGTAGGCGTTCGCTCTGTAAAGGACGTGGATCGAATCGATCGCCAACCGCATTCTTCCCCCGACGTGACGCTCGCCCCGAGCTTGTCCGATCTGCCCGGCGTATCGGCCACGATGCTGATTACGCTGGCGGCGAAAATGCTCGCCGCGACTGACGCGCCGGAACTTCAGTACAATCACCACAGATCGCGCGAGATCCTCGACGAGCTCGACGTTGACCCCCGACGCTTCAATCTCAACCCCAGCGAAGTCCGCGCCGTCGTGCTCCGATCGCAATGGTTCGGGCAGACCGTCCGCGGGTTTCTCGAACGCCACCCCGACGGGTTGTGCATCAACCTCGGCTGCGGGCTCGACGCCAGCTTCGAAGATCTGGAAGCGGCAGGCGACGGCCGATTCGCGTGGATCGATGTCGATCTGCCGAACGTGATTGCGATTCGCCGGCGGTTCTATCCCGAAACTGCATGCCGCCGAATCATCGCCGGCGACATTACGGACTCTCAGCTCTTCACCACACTGCCATGGGACAATGGCCGACCGGCGATCGTCGTTGCTGAAGGCGTTCTGTATTTCTTGCAGCGCGCGCAAGTCGAGTCGCTGTTCCGTGCGCAAGCGGAGGCCGCCGACGCTCGCCGCGCGAGCCTCGAGATTGCATTCGACTACGCCAGTCCGTTCGGCGCATGGATCGTGACCCGGCGCCCGGCGCATCGTCAACTCGGCACGACCTTCGCCTGGACGGTGCACAGTCCGAACGAGTTGCGACGCGTCGATCCGCGGCTCGAGGTCGTCGAGGATTCCAACGTCTTCCTGAACGCGATGGGAACGGGCGCGCGGCAACTGGATGCGTTGTATCACCTGGTCAGCGGCAGCAGCCTCGGCGGATGCGCGCATCTGCGGCGTCCGGTCCCCGCATAGTTCGGTTACCGTCGGCGGAAACTTTCCCGCTATGTACATTTTCAGACTGGTGATGCGGAATCTGCCGCGCAATCCTCGCCGCAGCGTGCTCACCGCGCTGACCGTCGCGCTCGCGACTTTCATTTTCGCCGTGCTCGTGTCGGTGCCGGATTCGATCAATCGCATCGTGAGTGACGCGTCGGCGACCCTGCGCCTGATCGTGGTCAATCGCAGCCTGCCCTTGCTCGGGATGCCGGCGCACTACTGCGATCGCATCCGCGCGATGCCCGGGTGCGCCGCATGCGTGGCGACCACGCTTTGGCCCGCGACTTTCCTTGGCGGCGGCGACCGGATCCTCGCCGTAGCGGAGGGACTCGAAATCGCCGACGTCTTCCCCGACTATGATTTGTCGGGCGACGCGCGACGCGCGCTATACCGCGAGCGCCGCGGCGCATTCGCCGGCAGCGTGCTGATGCGCAAATACGGGCGCAAGCCGGGCGACCTGATCACACTGCGCGGGACCGACCGCGATCAGCTGCAGCTCACCTTCGTGCTGCTCGGTGAGCTGCCCTCCAAGCGCTACTCAAACGTCTTTGCCTTCCGCCGCGACTACCTCGAGCAGGTGCGCACCGCCAACGGCTATCCCGGCGCCGGTCTGGCCACCGATCTCGTCGTGCGCGTCGATCGTTCCGAAAATTTGAATGCGCTATCTCATCTGATCGACGAAACTTTCCGCAACTCCGACTACCAGACGCGCACCCTGACCGAGAGCGACGCGCTGGCAGCCGGCCTTTCCGCGCTGGGCGACTTGCGCGGCATCGTGCTCAGCCTCTGCGTGCTTGTGATCCTGACGATGCTGCTGATTGCGGCAAATTCGGCGGCCATGATGGTCCGCGAGCGCGTCAACGAAGTCGCGATCATGCGCGCCATCGGCTTCGGCCGTCCCGCGATAGCCGCGATGCTGTTCGGCGAATGCGGCGCGATAGGCCTGTGCGGCGGCCTCCTTGGCGCCGGCGCGGCGCTGTGGATTTTCGGCTACGGCGTCGTCATCGAGTCGCTCGGCGGCGCCGGCGCGCTGTGGGTGCATCCGGCCGCCGCCGCGACCGCACTCGTCGTCGCGATCGCAACTACTCTGCTGAGCGGCGTCGCACCGGTCTGGAGAGTACTCCGCATCGCGCCGGCGCTCGGTATCAGTCAGATCGTATGACCGATGATCCCCGTCAGGTACAGCGTTCGCAGTATCCGGGTCCGGTGGACCAGCTCGCTCATGACGGCGATGGGCGTCGCGCTGGTCGTGATGATCCTGTTTTTGCTGCTGGGATTTGTCGCGGGATTGCGTCGGACGATGCTTCGCGCGGGCCCAGGCGAGAACTGGATCGTCCTTTCGCGGGGCGTCTCGTCGGAACCGGGCAGCTACGTGACGCTCGAACAGTACGAGATCATCAAGGCGCGGCCGGAGCTGGCGCTTGGCGCCGATGGCGCAGCGCTCGTATCGCCCGAGATGGTGACTGCTTTCAATCCTGAGGCGGACGCTCCGCTGCGACTGTCAGACTTCACCTATCTGCGCGGCGTCCTTCCCGTCGCATACCAGGTGCATCGCGGCATACGAATATCCGCCGGACGTCTCCCCGCTCCGCAGCGTCCGGAATTGATCGTCGGTGCGCGGCTCGCGGCGAAATTTCCCGGACTCGCGCCCGGTCGCCTCCTTCAACTCGGGCGAAGTCAGTGGACTATCGTCGGAATCTTCTCCGACGGCGGCAGCACTCGCGAATCCGAAGTATGGGGCGATCTCGACGCGCTCCAGCAGGACGTTCACTTCGGCCACGGTTTCTCCGCGGTCCATCTCGCGATCAAGCATGGCTCCGAGGCAAGCCTGGTCGCCGCGCTTGAAAGCGATCCGCGCCTCATGCTCGACGCGATGCCCGAGCGCCGATTCTACGCACAGCAATCGCGTCTCGCCGATCAGATGCGTGCGCTAGGCCTGGTGCTGGCGGGAATCCTCGCGGTGGGCAGTGTGTTCGGCGGCATGAACACGATGTACTCGGCGGTTGCGCGCCGCACGCGCGAGGTCGGAGTGTTGCGCGCGCTCGGTTTCAGCCGCACGTCGATCCTCGCGGCGGTTTTCTTCGAGAGTATCTTGTTGGCCCTGCTAGGTGGTCTGCTGGGAGAGGTCCTCGGCGTAACGCTTGCGTGGGCGACCGGACTAAGCGCTCACCTGATGAGCATCGAAACTCTTATCTTCGCCTTCACGCTAACGCCCGCCGCATTCGCCGGCGGACTTGGCGCCGCATGCGTGATCGGCGCACTCGGTGGACTGCTCCCGGCATGGCGAGCGGCGCGAATCCCGATAGTCGATTCGCTACGCGCCCTCTGAAGCAGTTCCTTTTCGGTGCTCCGAGTTACCAACGCCGTTGAAACCTCGCGGCGAGCCGCTACCTCAGGTAGCACCGCATCTCCTTCCTTCGATTAAATCGGCCAAGGAGAAATTAAATGAAGATAGTACCAAGTCTTGCTTTCAATCTGACGGCGGCTGTCGTGATGGTGCTGGCGAGCGTGGCTGTCGCCGCGGCGGGAGCCGGTACGGACACCTGCGCGGGATCCGGCGCGACTCTTGGCGGTACCTGCACACCGCTAGTCAACGCCACCAGTCTCAATGGAGGCAATACTGCGGTCGGATTCGATGCCCTTCAGCTCAGCGGTGGCATTTTTGGTGGCGAAAACAATACCGCCGTCGGGATGGATGCCCTCGAATTCAACACGACCGGCGTCACCAACACCGCCATCGGAGATTCCGCCCTTAGTTTGAACAGGTCAGGCGACGGGAATACCGCCGCCGGAGATGATGCCCTCCAATTCAACACGACCGGTGACTCCAATACCGCCATCGGAGGCGACGCCCTCCGAACGAATACTACAGGCGGATATAATACCGCGATCGGAATAAGTGCGCTCAGCGAGAACGTCTCGGGCGACGAGAATACTGCCACCGGGCTGGACGCGCTGATAAACAACATCTCGGGCGGCAACAATACCGCCAGCGGGTATGCCGCCCTCTTTACAAATCAGACGGGTGAGTTCAACACCGCCTTCGGAAATCAGGCCCTCGAATTCAGCATCGGCACTTCCAATATCGGTATCGGCGCCAACGCAGGCGTCAATCTCAATATCGGAGACAACAACATCGACGTTGGCAGCGAAGGCGTCGCGGTCGAATCCAACACTATCCGAATTGGCACGGAGGGCACGCAGAACCGGACCTATGTCGCCGGGATTTTCGACGGGCCATCGATAAAGAAAGGCTGCGACGTACAGGTCGAAAGCACCGGCCTGCTCAGCTGCGCAAAGTCGTCGGCGCGCTACAAACGCGACATCCGCGATATGGGTGACGCCAGCGACAAACTGATGAAGCTCCGACCGGTAACCTTTCGCTACAAAGCCGACTCCACCGATAGTGAACAATATGGACTGATTGCCGAAGAGGTCGAGAAGGTCTATCCGGAGCTGGTAATTGATGGCCGCGACGGCAGGGCCGAGACGGTTGCATATCAAGTGCTGCCGGCGATGCTGCTCAACGAGGTTCAGAAACTGTCCCACCAACTCGCACAAAAAGATGCGCGAATCGCGGCCCTGCAGCGACAGGTGGCTTCGCAACAAAAGCAGGTCGACGCGCTCAATAAAAAGGACGCTCAGATCGACGCGCTCGCTGAGCGGATGAACGCTCTGGAGCGGCAAGCCCGACTGGCAAGGCCGGAGCATTTGGCGAGCGCCATGCGCTAGCTAGCCGATCAATTCAGGGCGTCCGCAGGCGACACCGGGTTTTCAGGTCTTTCCCAACCCGCTGGTTGGGTGCACCAGGATTCGGCGAAAGGCGCACTTCGGATCAGCGAGCGTCCCCGACGGGATTTGAACCCGTGTTACCGACGTGAAAGGCCGGTGTCCTAGGCCGAGCTAGACGACGGGGACGTTGGCGACGGAACCCGAAAATACGAACGCGCGCGATGCGCGCGCCTGATTGCCGAAACTATCAGAGCGGCGAGAAGCGGAGCAAGTCGCGACGGCCGGCGGTCGCGCTGCGCGAGGACTCATCCGGTGAAGCGCACCTTGCCGACGATTTCAGACACCGATTTGTGGCCATGCTCGGCGAGCATCGAGTCCAGCTCGCGATCGATTCGGCCCAGCGCGCCCGCACCTTCTTTCATCAGGGCCGATCCGACCTGCACCGCCTTCGCGCCGGTCAGATGCGCGATGTATGCGTCGCGGCCCGTGTTGATTCCGCCGACCGCGACCACGTCGAGCAGGTTTTCGCTCTCGATGAAGAACGCATGCGCTTGCGACAAGCGTGCGCGACGGCCCATCCACCGCTCCGCTCGCGAGGTCGATCGAAAGATCCTTCGGCAGATCGTTGGCGCATACTGCGATCGCGATGCGCATCGACTTGAACAGGTCCGCGATTGCGCGCGGCTCGAACGGAATCCGTGGCGGCACTTTCACCGCGAGCACGCATCCGGTTTCGCCGCGCACTCTGCCGAGCATGGATTTGAGGCGCTCGAAGGATGCGAACGGCGCCACCGACTTCGTCACGTAGTCGTCGGCCAGGTTCAGCTCGACGATGACGGCGCCGGCGCGATCGAGCATCCTCGCGACGTCGACGAACTCCTCTTCGCTGGCGCCGACGACGCTGCCGATAATCTTCTTGCCGCGCGCCGTGAGCTCGCGAGCGATCTCCGCGAAATATTCGACGCCCTTATTCTTCAGATTCTCAGGCGTCTCGAGGCCGGCGCGATTGCACGACTTGAACACGATCGCGCCGCCATGCACCGCGCACAGCTCGTAGATCTCGCCGCGCTCCGCCGATCGCGCGCCCGACGCGTTCATCACCGACGACGCGAGCTCGACGCCACCCAATCGAATCGAAGTCCGTTCCATGACTACTTCCTACTGCGCGCGATTGCCCGGCGGCAAGCGCCGACCGGATACGTTGTCTAACGATTCGGCGACCGATAACTTCGACACGATGGCCGATACTCCCATACTCGATCGCGGGCGCCGGCGCGATCGGCTCGATCGTCGGCGGGATGCTGCATGACGCGGGGCACGACGTCACGCTGCTCGGGCGTCGCGCGCATATGGAAGCGATCGCGCGCGACGGTCTGAGGATTTCGGGACTGCTTGGTGATCGCAGAATCACCTGCATTAAGGTCGCCGACGATCCAGCGAAGCTCGATAGGCAGTTCGGTTTGATCCTCTGCACGGTGAAGAGTTACGACACCGAATTGATCGCGGCGGCGCTCGTTGACGGTTTGACCGACGACGGCGTGATCGTCTCGATGCAAAATGGACTCGGCAATATCGAGACGCTGATCGAGCGGTTCGGACGGCGGGCGCGTGCTGGGTGCGCGCGTGATCTTCGGCGCGGAAATGCCCTCGCCGGGTAGCGCGCACGTGACGGTGTTCGCGCAGCCGGTCGCGATCGGCCCGGCGCCCGCGATTCATCGCGAACTCTCGCCGCGACTTGCGGAGCGCGCTCGCGCGATTGCCGCGATGATCGACGCGGCCGGCGTCCCGACGGTCGGCGTCGAGGACATCATGCCGGTGCTGTGGGCCAAGATTCTGTACAACGTCGCGCTGAATCCGCTCGGCGCGCTTTTGCAGCAGAACTACGGCGCGCTCGCCGCTGATCCGGATGTGCGGCCGATCATGGATCGCGCGATCGAAGAGGCGTTCGCAGTCGCGCGCGCGCTCGGCGTCGCCCTGCCCTTTTCAAATGCGGACGAATATCGAAAGGTCTTCTACGAGCAGTTGATCCCGCCGACGGTCAGTCATCGCCCGACGATGCTGCACGACCTGCACGTTCGCGGGCGTACTGATATCGGCGCGCTGAACGGGAAGATCGTCGAGCTGGCCGATCGGCTCGGCCTCGAGGCGGAAACGAATCGGATGCTGACGCGGCTGATCCGAGCTGCGGAACGAATCACGCAAAAGAAGGAGCAGCGATGAAGACCGCATCGATACGCCGCGCGACGATGGACGCGATCGTCGCGCAGGCGGAGCGCGAGTTCCCGTTCGAGTGCTGCGGCTTCATCATCGGCGACGACAAGGTCGAGGAAGTGCGGCCGATCGCGAACATCCAGAACGCGATGCACGCGAAAGATCCAGCTGGCGTTCCCGCGCGACGCGCGGACCGCGTTCCTGATGGAGCCGAAGGAGCATCTGGCGGTGATGAACGAAGTCGATGCGCGCAAGCTCGCGCTGCGGGTCGTTTACCATTCGCATCCTGATCACGACGCGTACTTTTCCGCGACCGACCGCGCGCAGGCGTGTTCGTTTGATCCGACGGAGCCGGACTATCCCGACACGATTTATATTGTGCTGTCGATTCGCGCGGGGAAGTTCGCGCGCGCGGCTGCGTTTGCGTGGGATGCTGAGAAGAAGGAATTTGTCGAAATACCGTTGACACTAAGTTGAAAAGGTTGCCGACAACGAGTCACTTAGAATTGTGCGTGAAACGGGGACTCGATTTTTGTAAGTACTTGTTAAGATTGGGCTTTCGGGTAAAAATGTTTCACGTGAAACGTTTTTAGTTCAGGAGAACGAAACGCGAATCGCCCTAAACCTATTCGCGCCGCCGCCTTCGCCTCGGATTCTCGAAAAAAAGAATTCGCCGAGTTACCTCGAATGAATGCCCGATGGACCCCTCCCACGGAGAGAGGATTTTTGGCGTGCTGCAGGCCAGGCGTTCCCTAGGAGAAGGTGCTTGAGTACAAACACCGGCAATCGAAGTCGAGAACCCTTAACTACCTACTTTGGTAGTGGATGAAGTGATTACCTACTCTCCTTTCTTAACTCTTACCCATTCTCGCTTCAGCACGCCCTGACTAAGCCAGACAATATCTTCGGTAGTGCGCTCAAGGAACTTTTGCTCTTTAAAGCGAGCCTTATCACTTGTTTCGGCCGCTTTTCTCAATAAAGCGATTAATTGGATGTGGTCTTCTTCATTTGGATTGAGCCTCAGCCGAATTTTTGATTCGACTAGAACCACGCGTGCAGCGATTTCGCGAGAGTCTTTGTCCGTCGATAACAAACTTAAAGCTGTAATGTGAGACAGGAATTCAGCAAGTTCACTCCGTAGAGAATCTATCCACGCTTGTCGGTTAGCCGATACTGTGCTCGCTTGAATCTGCTTCTTCGCAACTCTGAGAGCCACGAACGGACTGATGATGACCGCGGCAAAAGCAGTTCCGACAGCAGCCAAGGTGGCCCAGTTCGTTGTTCCGCAAGAAGATGCGACCATGTCTTTGATGAGTTGAATTTGAGCAGCATCCACGGCAGATTCTCACCCCTCTAAGCATGTACCAATGCGCGCGCTATCTTTCAGGGTAGTTTGATTTTACCACAATAATGTTAAAAGGGCGCTCTTGCTCTTTACCTTGCTCTGATGATGATGTTTCGGTCACTCGTCTGTGGCGCTCCAATTGCTGGTGTAGTGAACCGGCGTCATACACTGCTGCGCCCCCCTTATCCATCGTCTTCCACAAAATGTCGAAGGGGGTGGCATTGTTTTCGTCCAGCGGCAGCGGCTGAAATCTCCAGCGGACTAAGTTGAAAAGCACCAAACATAGGTAGGGTAGTATGAGCCATGAGAAAACAAATCTGCCCAGAATCAATCTAATTGGCAAATCTAGAAGAAGAAGTACAACGGCGACATCAAAAAAGAATTTCCATCTCCAATAGTGATAGTGTCGCCCAGAGATGATTTTGAGCGCCTTTCCACGAACGACGTGCCAACCGTAGGGTAACCCATGATGTTCCTTGGTCGCTTGCTCCATCGTGGGCAAAGGATGCTCGGGTCTGTTTATTTTAACCGGTAAGACTCGCACATTGGAATTGAACACGTTAGCTATGGGTTCGATCGTGAATCCTTTGCCTGTCATATGCGCGACATTTGCAGGTTTCGCGAACATCGCTACATGACTAACGAGTGAACTAGTTCCATACATAATTGCCCAAGATGGGAAATGCTCAAAGGTTTCAAAAGCGAGCAGGTCAAAATCCTCCAACATCGAAATTACGTAAGGCGGGAGAGTATTATCCCAGGCACCTGACATATAGTCTCCGTAGTCTCCGCGAAGTTCTTTCCCGTATCGGCCTGAGCGACGCCGATAATTCAGGTAGTCCCAAAGAGCAAACAACATATACCACTCGATTGTATCGGTTGGATTCGACGCTCGAAAGTGCCAAACGGATTCGGTTGTCTGCATGCGCCGGCCGGCTCTGCCGCGAAATCTGCACCCTCACCCGCGCTAAAAGCGCGGCCTCTCCCCGCAACTAGCGGGCGAGGCGGGTAATCAGTAGCGCAGAACGCGACACCCTAACTCGACCCTCACCTTCGGTCCTCTCCCTTACAGGGAAGAACGTAGCCGGGATTCTTCGCGGCGGCGGCTCTGAATGACAATGAGAAGCGCGAATGATCCTCGCAACCTAACCCCTAACCCCTTCCCGAGCGGGAAGGGGAACCGGAATTACGGGGGGGCGCCGCTGTCCTATCCCCCTAACCCCCTTTTCGAGCGGGAAGGGAACGGATTGACGGAGAAAGCGGGAGCAGAATCTTGAATCGCGCTAATAGCGCTGTCATTGGACCCTCACCTTTGATCCTCTCCCTAACAGGGAGAGGGGAAGAACGGAGGCGGGATTCTTTGGTGCGGCGGCTCTGAATGACAATGAGCAGGGTCAAAGAATAGGAACCCTTCGGCGTTGCTCAGGGCAGGCTCTAACCCCTGACCCCTTCCCATAGTGGGAAGGGGAACCGGAATTATGGGGGCGCGCCGCTGTCCTATCCCCCTAACCCCCTTCCCGAGCGGGAAGGGGGACCGGATTTGGGGGAGTGAGTTTGCTGCAGGGGGGTGGCGATGTGGCAGGCTTGTAGCTTGAGTCCGGAACCCTCACCTACCGGCGGCTGCGGCCGCCGGCCTCCTCTCCCGTAAAGTGCGCCCTCACCCGCGCGGTAGGCGCGGCCTCTCCCGCAACTGAGCGGGCGAGGCGGGTAAGCAGTGGCGTGAACGCTACATCCTAACTGGGGCGAGGTAAGAAGGACCCGGGATTCTTCGCTTCGCTCTGAATGACACAAGAAAAGACTTCTAACAGGGACGAAGTCCCGCATCTTCTTAAGGTGCAGGGCTTAGCCCTGCCGAAGGAAGCGAAGAACCTAACCCCTAGCCCCTTCCCGAGCGGGAAGGGGGACCAGATTGGAAAGGGGTTAGTTCTCGGAGGTGAATTGTTCTTCTTTGGCGGCCATCTCTAGTGACATTCCCTGGGTCTCATCGATCATTAGGCCGAATAGGATTGCGGCGGGGATTCCTACTATTGACAATGCGCCTACTACTATTGATAGGCCGCCCATTTTGGTTGCCAGGACCGCAACGGCGGCGTTGGAGATTACGGCGCCGATTGCTCCTACCAGGGCGAACCATCCTATCATTGTGCCGCGTAGGGGGGTTGGGAAGAGTTCGGTGCCGGCTGCGTTGATGGCGACGGTGGCGCTGTTGTCGCATAGGTTGAACCAGAAGAAGCCGGTTGATAGCCACATCAGGGGCCACGCAAAATGCGTTGGCGGGCCCCAGAAGTACCATAGGTGTCCGAACGTGATTGCTATTCCGAATGCTACCGTTGTCGGGACGCGGCCGAAGCGTTCCGCGCACCATGCGCCTAGCGGGAAGCCTAGCAGGCCCAGGCCGCCGGCTACGATTGTCATCGTGCTGGTGGCGGCCGACGACATGTGGACCACTGAGACGGCGTGGTAGTAGCCGAACGCGTTCGCGGCCGTCGTTGAGATCGCAACCGCCAGCGCGCATACGATCATCGTGATCGAGCGCTTGCGATAGAGCGGCTGAAAGACATCGTAGAAACGCGTGCGGGTGGTGATTCCCGACGCGTCGGAAAGTTCCCATCGCTCGCTTTCGGGGAGAAGACGCGCCATCGCAGGGAGCATCGCGATGCCGAGCGCCGAGATGACGTACATCCATCGCCAGGATAATCCGTAGGCGTCGAATATCGGCATCAGGAAAACGCAGAGGCCGGCGCCTATCGACGCCGCCAGGCCGCCGAGACTCTGACCGCGTGCGCGGCGTGCGATCGGGAGCTCTTCGGAAAGCATCACGACGCATCCGGAGCCGGCGGCGCCGACGACCGCATAGAGACCGATTTGGAATACGGTGAATGCAGTGAGACTCGTCGATACCGCGGTGCCGATGCTGCAAATGGGAATCGCGGCCATGCACCACAGGATCATGCGCGGCGTCCGTAGCGATCGATCATGCGCGACAGGGCGAGCGCGCCTAGCGCCGAGAGCGAGATCCATGCGAACAGGCGCGCGATGCCACTGCCGTCGAGATGGAAGCTGGTGCCGATCCACGGCGCGGCGACCGAGACGATGGCGATGGCGAAGCCCTGGTAAAAGAGCATCGCGACCAGCGCGAGAACGGTGACGCGCTCGCGCGCGGCGGAGTCGGCGGCTAGTCGGTCGTCGCTCGGGGAGATCGGGGCGGGATCATCCACAAATGATAATCGCCTGCGCGGCGGGCGGCAGGGGTGACCCCTGCACCCAGTGTGAAGCGCAAAGTTGCGCGCGGCGCGCTACTTTGCTCTCAGGGGCGGGGTTTCGATGGCGGGCGTACACGAGTTGGCTGGAGGTTCTGCAACATCCTGTTAGGCGCCGGCGATCAGCTCGAAGACCGGGGTGCGCGACGCGGTGGCGCGGAAGGCGTCGGCGGGAGAGCCGGCGGGGACGTCGAAGAAGCGCTGGACCTGGGACTTGTAGCGATCGACGAAAGCCTTGATGACTTCGGGCTTGTCGGCATCGGCAATCTCGCGCACCGTGAACGATTCGACATGGGAGCCGCGACGCAAGACGACGTGGCCGGCCGCGCGCGCATTGCGAGCCCATGCAGTCTCGCCTCGGGCGGCCACCAGCCATCGCCGGCCCTCGAAAGCGAGCACGTTGACGGGAGTGGTGAAGGTCCTGCCGGATTTTCGGCCGCGGACCTCGAGCAGGCGCATGTATCCGGGGGCGAATCCGAGCTTGAGCGCCTGGCCCATCAGGCGGTTGAAGAATCGGTCGAGGGTGCTTTCCTTCTGGAACGTCGTCGGGCATGGAGGTGAGCATATACAATGAGGCAAAGATTAAGAAACGTTAAGAATTGAATGTGAAACCCTGCGCGGGTTTCACGCTTCCGCGGCAGGGTTAAACCCTGCACCTTAGTGGGAAGAAATCGCAAAATGGCGAGGACGCCATTTTGCTCTGAGGGTCGGGGGGCAAGAAGGATCCGGGATTCTTCGCTGCGCTCTGAATGACACAAGGACGGAACGACACAGGAAAGATGACGCAGAGAAAAGAACCTTAGAGCAAAAGGGCGTCCTCGCCATTTTGCGATTAGTACTGGGTGCAGGGGTCACCCCTGCCGCCCGCCGCGCAGGCGATTTTGACTCTTGACAAATGAACGTTCATTCAGTACGTTTTGGTCATCCGAGTCGGTCCGAATCAATGCCACGAGTTGCTGAAGCGCTACGTACACCTCCGCAGGACGAGAAGCTCGTCAAGGCGCGGCGGCGGCAGATTTTTTTGGCGGCTTGCCGGGTGCTGGCGCGGAAGTCGTTTCATGAGGCGTCGGTGAAGGAGCTTGCGCTCGAGGCGGGTGTCGCGGCCGGTTCCATTTATCTTTATCTCGACAGCAAGGACGAGATTATTCCGCTGATTGCCGAGTCGATGGTGGCGGAGTTCGTCGAGATGCTGCCGGCGATTCGTGAGCGGACGGTTGGCGAGCCGCGGCGCGAGCTGATCGAGGTGATGCGCGCGATTCTCGACGTGATCGATCGGTATCGCGAGGCGTTCAACGTGCTGCATCATGAGGCGCGCTACCTCGAGCGGCGGCCGCAGTATCGCGCGGCGATGAAGAAGATTGGCGGCGACTACCTGGGCGCGGTGGCCGAGATTATCGAGCGCGGGCGGCGGATCGGCGTGATTCATTTCGAGGATTCGCGCAGCGCGGTGCATGCGATTCACATGCTATGCGCGGGCTGGGCGATGGGCGCGAACAATCTTAAGGGGACCGACAAGGAAACATACTGGCGCGAGATTGCGGCGATCGTCGAAGGCCGTTTTTTCGCATCGGCAAATGGAGCGAGCACTGCCGCGGCCGCTGACGCGGCGCGGTTATTATCGAGGAGTTGCGAATGGCACTTTACGACAGGCGAACACTCGAGGGCGTTTACAGCGTCCGCCAGAGCGTCATTTACATCCAGAATTATCGCTACGCCGAAGAGCGGATGATGCGCATGATGGCCGGCTGGATTGCGCTTACGCCGGAGCTCGCGGTCAAGCTCGAGATGGCCAAGCAGGTGTACGAGGACGCGCTGCATACCGACGCGCTCGGCAAGCGACTGCCCGAGCTGCGCGCGCAGCCGCAGATATCCAAGCCGCCCAACGAGGCGTTCGTCACGTTTATGAACGCGATCGAAGATAAAGAGGAGTGGGAGGATACGATCGAGCGGCTGGTCGGAATCTATCGCGTGCTGAAGCCGCATCTGATTTCGCATTACAGCTCGCATCTCACGGCGATGAATCCGGTTTACGAGCCCCCTACCCTGCGAATTCTCGGGCGGCTGGTCGAAGAGGAGAAGGCTCACGTCGAGCGCGGCAGCGTGCTGCTCAACGAGTTGCTCGACTCGAAGGAAAAGCATCTGCGCGCCGCGAACTGGCAATCGCATCTCGAAGGATTGCTCGGCGCGTCGGGCGGAGTGACGGGCTTTGAAGCGGAGGCTGAGCAGCCGCGCAAGAAAGTCGGGCGCAGCTGAGCATTATGAAGAAGCTGGACGATATTACTGATCTGCGCGACGCGATCGCGACGCATGCGGCGGCGCTCGCGGCGGGTGATAGCGCGACGGCCGAGAAGTTCGTGCTGCCAGATGCGATCGAGTCGCATCGGCAGGCGGCGGCGGAAATTGCGCGAATCGAGAAGCCGCGCAAAGTCGAAACGCTGGCGCTGGCGAAGATCGGATTTCAGTACATCTCGAAGCTGCGATTCACCAACGGCGGTGCGATGCGTCGGGTGCTCTACCGATGGCGCAAAGAGGCTGACGGCAAGTGGGTGATCGTCGAGCGTCGAGGACACGACCGGCAAGCGCTCGTCGTGGAGCGACATTCCCGATCTTGCGGCGGCGGTTGCGCAAGTTCGCGCGGAGAACGGCAATGCCTGATTTGGGAGAACGCGGCAATGTGATGGGACCGCAGCCGATTGCGGCGATCGTCGAGCCGCCGGCTGAGATGTTCGCGGCGGCGGAGCATCTGCTGAAGGCGCTGATGCGCGGCGACCATGCGAGCGTCGAGGCGATGACGCCGGCGCATGTGCGCGACGAGATGATGCACGTCGCGAAAGAGATTCCCGCGAATCGGTATGATAAGTTCGAAATAATTGGACGTGCGCGTGTCTCGAAGCATTATTTTTTGAAAGCGCAACTGACCGGCGCCGATGTCGAACCGTTCAAGTTTCAGTTTCGGCTCGGCGAGACCGACGGCAAGTGGACTGTGCGCGAGGCGTTGAATCTGACCGGTCGCCGATCGGCGTGGAGCAGGTGAACAAGGAGAGATCGCGATGCAAAGAATGATTCCGGTCGATAAGCTGGCGCGTCCCGAGGACCATATCCTGCTGCCTGCAAATCGCACGCGCAACGCGCGCAGCGAGCAGGGATTGTCGCCGGGCAACGCGATGCCCTACGAAGATGATTTCCTGAAGTCGCGCATGCACGGAATCTGCGGCGGCGAATTCCAGGCGATGGAAGCGGCCGGGCGCACGCTCTACGATTTTCCCGACGCGCCGTGGGAATTCCAGCTCGACATGGCGCGCCAGGTCTGGGACGAATCGCGGCACGCCGAGATCTATATGAAGCTGCTCGAGTACGTCGGATCCTACTACGGCGAATTTCCTGAAGGCGAAGTGCTGTGGTCGTGCACGCAGGCGGAGGATCCGGCGGCGCGCGTGGCGGGAATCAATCGCGGACTCGAAGGGCTGGCGTGCGACGTGTTCGAGCAACTGATTCGTATCGCGCAGAAGATGGGCGACACGATTATCGAACGATCGGTAGATTACGTGCTGGCCGACGAGATCACTCACGTGCGGATGGGATCGCAGTGGATGCGCAAGCTGACCGAGGGCGACCCCGAGCGGTTCAAGCGGGCGCAGGAGTTCCAGGACAGGATCGACGAGCTGTTCAACTTCGGGCCCGGGCGCAAGCATGTCGAGGATGTCGATCACGTCAAGCAGCGGATCAACGACAAGGAAATCGAGATCGATTCGGGGATCACGATCGCGCGCGAGGCGCGTCTGCTGGCCGGCTTCACGGAAGAAGAGATCGATCGCCTCGTCAAAGGATTCGGTAAGAGCGCCGCTTACTAGTCGCGCATTTCGATTAAGGAATTTTTACGATGGAAAAATGCATTCCCGTTGATCGTCTCGCTCGTCCTGACAATTGGGTCGTGCTGCGCAGCCGGCAGGTCCGCGAAATTCGCGAGGAGCAAGGCCTCGAAGGCGGGCGGCCGATGCCGTTCGACGAAGAGACGTTGCGATCGCGCTTGCACGGAATCTACACCGGCGAGTTGCAGGCGATGGAAGCGGCGGGACGCACGCTGTTCGATTTTCCCGACGCGCCGTGGGAGTTCCAGCTCGACATGGCGCGGCAGGTGTGGGACGAAGCTCGTCACAGCGAGATTTTCCAGCGCCTGGTCGAGTACATGGGCGGGCATCCGGGGGACTACGTCGAGACGGAGATTTTGTGGCGATGCACGCAGGCGATGGATCCGGCGGCGCGCGTCGCGGGAATCAATCGCGGGCTCGAGGGGCTCGCGTGCGACGTCTTCGATCAGCTGATTCGGATCGCGCAGCGCAACGGCGACGAAGTGATCGAGCGATCGGTCGATTACGTGCTCGCCGATGAGATCACGCACGTGCGGATGGGATCGAAGTGGATGCGCAAGCTGACCGAGGGCGACCCCGAGCGGCTCGCCAAGGCGCAGGCGTTCCAGGACATGGTCGACGAGGTCTTCAACTTCCGCGGCGGACGGCGCGCGCAGGAAGACATCGAGAATGACGACGGGCAAGTCGTCTCGATCGCGAAGGAAGCGCGGATGCTGGCGGGATTCACCGAAGAGGAAATCCAGCGGCTGATCAATTCCGCGCGCAAGAGCGCCGCGTACTAGACGGCGGCGCCAGATCCTGCCCAATCTCCATCGCTAGCTACGCGCGTTCGTCGCGAGTCAAGCAGACTCAAGGCGTCGCCTGCCGGATCGCGGCGGTAAAGGACTGCTTATAATTCTGCCCTTGATTTTTCTAATCTGCTAATCTACATATTACCTTCCCATGAAGATGGGATTGCATTTTGGGCATCTAATTGAAAGGAGTTACGTCTCACGAGAATGACGTGGAGCGCATGAAGACACCCAATACCGACGCAAACAGTTCGCCGACCAGCAGCCGCGCGTTGCGCGATTGGGTCAAAGAAGTCGCTGCGCTCACGACGCCCGATGCAATAGTTTGGTGCGACGGTTCAGAAGCCGAGAAAAATCGGCTTCACCAAACAGGCAGTCGACGCCGGAATACTCATCGAGCTGAACCAGGAGAAACGGCCCGGCTGCTATCTGCATCGATCGAATCCGAACGACGTCGCGCGCACCGAACAACTGACCTTCGTCTGCACTCCGAACAAAATCGACGCGGGGCCGACTAACAACTGGTCCGAGCCTGCCGCGACCTACGCCAAGCTGCATGGAATGCTCGACGGCTCGATGCGCGGGCGCACGATGTACGTCGTGCCGTACGTGATGGGGCCGCTCGGATCGCCGCTGTCGAAAGTCGGCGTCGAGCTGACCGATAGCATCTACGTCGTGCTGAACATGCGAATCATGACGCGGATGGGCACAGGCGGCGCTCGAGCAACTTGGCGACGTCCGATGATTTCAATCGCGGAATTCATTGCACGCTCGATTTGAATCCCGAGCGGCGGCTGATTTGTCATTTCCCGCAGGACAATACGATCATCTCGGTCGGCAGCGGCTACGGCGGCAACGCGCTGCTCAGCAAGAAATGTTTTGCGCTCAGAATCGCCAGCGTGCTCGGACGCGACGAAGGATGGCTCGCCGAGCATATGCTGATACTCGGCCTGCAGAGCCCCGAAGGCGAGACCACTTATATCGCCGCGGCGTTTCCGAGCGCATGCGGCAAGACCAATCTCGCGATGCTGACGCCGCCGGCTGAATTCAAGGGCTGGAAGGTGTTCACGGTCGGCGACGATATCGCGTGGATGCGCGTCGGACCCGACGGCGGGCTGTGGGCGGTGAATCCGGAGAACGGATACTTCGGCGTCGCGCCGGGGACCAGCGCAAAATCGAATCTGAACGCGATGAAGATGGTGCGAGCACGATACGATTTTCACCAACGTCGCGATGACGCCCGACGGCGACGTGTGGTGGGAAGGGATGGACGTGCCGCCGCCCGACGGGCTGCTCGACTGGCAGGGGCGTCCGTGGAAAAAAGATTCGGGCGAAAAGGCGGCGCATCCGAACAGCCGCTTCACGACGCCGATGCGCAACAATCCTGCGTGGTCGCCGCAAGCCGACGATCCGCGCGGCGTGCCGATCTCGGCGATCATCTTCGGCGGACGGCGCGCGTCGACGGTGCCGCTGGTGCTCGAATCGATGGACTGGACGCACGGCGTTTTCATGGGCGCCACGATGGGATCGGAAACGACGGCGGCGGCTTCAGGAGCGGTCGGCGTGCTGCGGCGCGATCCGATGGCGATGCTGCCGTTCTGCGGCTACAACATGGGCGACTACTTCGCCCATTGGCTCAAGATGCGCGGCGCACTGAAAAAGGCGCCGCGTTTGTTTATGGTCAACTGGTTTCGCAAGGACGCCGACGGGCAATTTCATCTGGCCCGGCTACGGCGAAAACCTGCGCGTGCTGAAGTGGATGCTCGATCGAATCCATGGCCGCGCGACTGGCCGCGCGACGCCGGTCGGGATCGTTCCCGACGAAGCAGAACTCGATCTGAAGGGCCTCGATCTCCCGAAGAGCGCGGTGCGCGACGCGCTCGCGGTGAATCCGGCGGAATGGAAAGCGGAGCTCGAATCGGCCGGCGAGTTCTTCGAAAAGATCGGTCCGACGATGCCGAAGGAATTGAAGGAGCGCCGCCAGGCGATCCTGAAATCGCTGAGCGGCGAAGCTCCCGCGCAGACGAGTCGCTGCCGGGCGGTAGATTTTCGAGCAGATTTTCCGGCGCATCTCGGTTCAGAGAATAATCGCCTGCGCGGCGGGCGGCAGGGGTGACCTCTCGGCTTCGCTCGACAGGCTCCACCAGTACTAATCGCAAAATGGCGAGGACGCCATTTTGCTCTCAGGTTCTTTTTCTTTTGTGTCGTTCAGTTCTTGCGCCTTTCAGCGCGCAGCGAAGAATCCCGACTCGTACCTTTCCCTGCGGAGGGAACGCAGCTGGCTCATGTCTTCTTGGAGAGGGTATGGAGATCGCCGCACGGAGCGGTCGGGACTTGCGATTTGCATTGCGGTTAGACGAGTCGAGGCCGTGGGGTGTCGGGCGTTGTACCTCTCCCGCCGCGCTCCTACGGCGCGCGGCGACCTCTCCTCGGACAAGGGGAGGTTATTGGAAATTCACGCCGGAGCCCTTTCGGACTCCGGCATCGCATTTATTCGCGCAGGTTCCGCTAATCCAGATGCTTGCGCAGGAAGGTTGGGATGTCGAGTTTGTCGTCGCC
Organism: uncultured delta proteobacterium; assembly: GCA_963814715.1. Taxonomy (GTDB): domain Bacteria; phylum Desulfobacterota; class Binatia; order Binatales; family Binataceae; genus Binatus. The sequence continues at coordinate 97,849 of CAWFDW010000002.1, read as the reverse complement.
GTCGAGCAGCGAGTTTGGCTCGAGCTTTTCGCCTTCCGCCAGGCCCGCATCTTCGCCGCGGCGTCTGAAGGCCGGGATGTCGAGCGTGCTGTCGTCGACGACCAGGCCCATCCGGCGCACCGGCTTGTTGCCGGGGAACATCCGGACCTGCCCTGGCTGTGCGGCGGGCGCCGGCTGCTTGACCTCCATCGGATCGACCGGCCGGGTCGCGGCCGCCGCGATCGGCGTCGTCACCGGAGCGCCGGAGGGCGAGTAGCGCGACGAGAGTTCGGTCGAGATCGCCGAAGCCGGTCGCGATCACCGTGACGCGAATCTCGTCGGACATCGCGTCGTCGATCACCGCGCCGAAAATGATGTTCGCGTCCTCGTGCGCCTCTTCCTGGATCAGGCTGGCCGCCTCGTTCACTTCGTACAGCGCCATGTCCGAGCCGCCGGTCACGTTGATCAGCAGGCCGCGCGCGCCCTTGATCGAAACGTCCTCGAGCAGCGGACTCGAAATCGCGCGCTGCGCCGCCTCGACCGCGCGATTCTCGCCCGACGCGGTGGCCGCGCCCATCATCGCCATGCCCATCTCGGCCATGATCGATCGCACGTCGGCGAAATCGAGGTTGATCAACCCGTGAACCGTGACCAGCTCGGAGATTCCGCGCACCGCCTGCAGCAGCACGTCGTCGGCTTTCTGGAACGATTCCTTGAGCGACGTGTTCTTGCTCGCGACCGAGAGCAGGCGCTGATTGGGAATCGTGATCAGCGTATCGACCGCGTTCTTCAGCTCGCGCAGTCCTTCTTCGGCCTGCGACATGCGGCGGCGTCCTTCGAACTGGAACGGCTTGGTGACGACGCCGACGGTCAGCGCACCGAGCTCGCGCGCGATACGCGCAATCACTGGGGCAGAGCCGGTTCCGGTGCCGCCGCCCATCCCGGCGGTGACGAACACCATCTCGGCTTCCGACAGGATTTCGCGAATTCGCTCTTCGTCTTCGAGCGCGGCCTTGCGTCCGATTTCAGGATTGCCGCCGGTGCCGCGACCGCGCGTGATCTCGTCGCCGATCTGCATGCGCAGTGGCGCATGATTATTTTGCAGCGCCTGGATGTCGGTATTGACGGCGATGAAATCGACGTTGCGCAGTCCCACGTTGATCATGTGGTTGACCGCATTGCCGCCGCATCCACCTGCACCGATTACCTTTATCCTCGCGCCCGGGTCGGGATTACTCACCAACTCAATCATCACAGATCCTCCTACGCCACCTACCGGCAAAGTTTGTTGCCCATTTAATTTCTTGTTCCGGCGACTTCTCAAAAGAAGTCCCTCACCCAATCGCCTAATCGCGAGCGCAGCCGTTCCAGGCGGCCCGCTTTTCCAACTCCATTGCCAATTCCGCCCGCCGCGCTCTGATGCAAGCAGCAAGCCTGCCGCCGTCGTGTACATCGGCTTCATCAGTTCTTCGGGCAGTCCTTTCAGATTGATCGGAAGTCCGCGCCGCACCGGCACGCCGAAGATTCGCTCGGCCAGTTCCTGCGTGCCCTCGAGCAGCGAGGTTCCGCCGACCAGCACGATGCCCGACGCGAGGCCGTCCGACACGCCCGAGCGCAGCAGCTCGCGCTGCACCATCGTGAAAATCTCTTCCATCCGCGGCTCGATGATTTCACCGAGCAGCCGGCGCGCGATCACGCGCGGCTCGCGTCCGCCGACACCCGGCACCTGCACCGTCTCGTCACGGCGCACGACCTGGTTGGTCGCGATGCCGAAAGTGATCTTGAGCTGCTCGGCGTCGGAAATCGGAGTGCGCAATCCGGCGGCGATATCGCTGGTGAGATGATTGCCGCCAATCGGCAGCACCGCGGTATGCATCACCGCGCCGCCGTGAAACACGATGATGTCGGTAGTGCCGCCGCCAACGTCGATCAGCGCGACGCCGAGCTCGCGTTCCTCGGGAAACAGCGCCGCATCGGCCGACGCCAGCGGCTGGAAAACCATCTCGGACGGCGTCACGCCGGCGCGCTCGCAGCACTTGGTGAGATTCTGGCCGTAGCTCTGCGCGGCGGTGATGATATGGATGCGCGCCTCGAGGCGCACACCCGCCATTCCGTAGGGCTCGCGCACGCCCTCCTGTTCATCGACGGCGAACTGCTGCGGCAGAATATGCAGCACCTGGCGATCGAGCGGGATTGCGACCGCGCGCGCCGCGTCGATCACTCGATCGACATCGCGCGCGCTGACTTCGCCGCCGCGCACCGCGACGATCCCGTGGCTGTTGAGGCCCTTGATATGCGGTCCCGCGACGCCGACCACGACCGAGCCGACGCGCACGCCGGAAGTTTTCTCGGCCTCCTCGACCGCCGCCTTGATCGCATCGACGGTCGCTTCGATATTGACGACGACGCCCTTGCGCAGCCCGGTGCATGGCGCGATTCCGTAGCCGAGGGTCGCCAACTGTCCGTCGGGCAGCGACTCGCCGACGATCGCGCAAACTTTGCTGGTGCCGACGTCCAGCCCGGTGAGCAGATTTCTCATCGCGTCACCGGCTCCCCGCCCGGCTGATACGAAACTTTACGAAGCCCGCTCTTATGCTTCGAGTGATTGTTATCAACCGCATGCAGGCGCACGATCGCCAATCCCGGCGTCGTCAGATCCAGCGCGGCGATCAGGTTCTCGCGGCCCTGCCATTGCTTGCGCACTTTGATTGCGCGTTGAATCTCGGAGGTTGCGCGATCGAGATCGATCACGACCTCGGTACGCTCGCGTTCGAGGAACAGCGACGCCGTGCCGTCGTCGCCGACGTGCATCTCGGAAATAATTTCCGACAATTGCGTCTCGGCGCGCACCAGCGCCGCGGCATAATCGACCATCTGCGTTCCGCGCGCGTTGTCGAGCGCGTCGCCGCTCAGGACCGGCAAGTCACCCTGCTTGCCGACTGAGACGGGACCGCGCAGCTCGCCGCCGCTGAACAGTTCGTAGAAGCCGTCGCGACGCTCGACGATCGCGATTGCGCCTTCGCGCATATTTCCCGCCGAGATCTCGGCCGCGCCCGGGCCCGCGTCCAGCGCGATGGTAAATTCCGGCGCGTCCCGCCCATTGGACGAGCACGGCGGAATAGTTCGACGGCGGTCGTGCGCGCGGGCGCGAGCGAATCGATCAGTTTGATTGCGATATGAGCCGAGACTCGCGGAGGCTCTGAGAGCCACTGCGCGGCCGGCCGTGCTGAATCCGGTCATCACGCCGAGCGCGAAAAATGCGCACACCACCAGCCCGCCCATCCGCGCGCTCCACCCCGCCACCGCTTTATTTCCACCGCGAACCGCCACCCCGCCACCTCAACACAAATTACGCGTTACCAGTCGCCGACCAACCTGACCTCCGGCTCGAGCAAGACGCCGCTCTGCTCTTTCACTTTGACCCGCGCCATGTCGATCAGCGCGAGCACTTCGGCAGCCTGAGCGCCGCCAAGATTCACAATAAAATTTGCATGCTGATCCGAAAACGCCGCGCCGCCGAGCCGCGTCCCCTTGAGACCGGCGCCTTCGAGCAGCTTGCCGGCGAAGTTACCCGGCGGATTCTTGAAGATCGATCCGGCATTCGGGACGCCGCGCGGCTGACGCGACGCGCGCTTCGCTTTCAACTCCGCGACTCGCGCCGTCAGTCGCTCGCGATCGCCGTGCGCAAGCTCGAAATCGACGCGCGTGATTATGAAATGCTGCGGCAAGTCGGTGCGCCGGTACGCGAACTTCACGTCGTCCTTCGTCAGCGCGAGCGCCTCGCCAGCTTCGGTGACGCCGTGCACCAGCGTGACGACCTTCGCGATCTCACCGCCGAATGCGCCCGCGTTCATGACCAATCCGCCGCCGACCGTGCCGGGAATACCTTCGCCGAATTCGAGACCTTCGAGACCGCGATCGACCACTGCTTCGACCAGCGTACCGAATGCGGCGCCGGCGCCCGCGACGACCTTGGTGTCGTCGATTTTGATTGTCGCGAAGCCGTCGCCGAGCCGCACGACCAGCCCGCGCATCCCGCGATCGCTCACGAGCAGATTGGTCCCCGCGCCGAGGCAGAAGCAAGGCACGCTCGCGCGATACGCGGCGGCCTTCGCATGCATCAGCTCGGCTTCGTTCTCGACGTTGACGAACAAGTCCGCCGGGTCCTCCGATTCGGAATGAAGTGAGATCGGCGAGCGGCATCGACGCGCGGATGCGATCGCCGAATTTCGCGCGCAACTCGTCCTCAAGCGCCTTCATGAACTTTGACCTCGGCGCTGAGCGCGTTCAGAATTTCGCCGCCCGTCTTGTAGATGTCGCCCGCACCCAACGTCGCGATCACGTCGCCGGAGCGCGAGCCAGCCGCGATTCGCGCGGCGGGATTTTCCTCGGCGCCCAGGTAATGCACTTCGAGATGACCGCGAGCATGGAGCGCTTCGTAAAGACGGCGCGAAGACACGTCGGCAATCGGTTCTTCGCCGGCGGGATACACCTCGAAGAGATAAAGCACGTCGGCATCGTCGAACGCCGACAGGAAATCGTCGAACAAATCGCGCAGGCGCGTGTACCGATGCGGCTGAAAGACTGCGACCACGCGGCGCTTGAACGACGCGCGCACCGCGGCGAGCGTCGCGCGCACTTCGGCGGGATGGTGCGCGTAGTCGTCGAGCACGATTCGTCCATTGGCTTCGCCCTTGATTTCGAACCGGCGGCTGATTCCGCCGAACTTGGCGAGCGCCGCCGCCGCGCGATCGAAACTGATTCCGACTTCCATCGCGACTGCGATTGCCGCGAGCGAATTCAGGGCAACGTGCACGCCCGGCGTCGGTATCGTCACGCGGCCGAGATTCTCGCCGTTGCGTATCGACCTCGAAGCGAGTCGAGAGGCCGTCGATCACGATTTTCTCGGCGCGCAGATCCGCGTCCTGCGCGACGCCGTAGGTCACCATCGGCTTGCGAATCGACGCCATCAGCCCGCGCACGTTGACGCTGTCGATTCCGAGCACCGCGACGCCATAGAACGGTACGCGATTGATAAAATCCGCGAAGGCCTCGCGAACTTTATCCATCGTGCCGTAATGATCGAGATGCTCCGGATCGATATTCGTGACCACCGCGATGGTCGGGAGCAGCAGCAGGAACGACGCGTCGCTCTCGTCGGCCTCGGCCACCATGAAATCGCCGCGGCCGAGACGGACGTTGGTGCCGGTGTTGCGAATATTTCCGCCGACCGCGACGGTGGGATCGAGGTCCGCCTCTTCCATGATGAGCGCGATCAGGCCGGTCGTGGTCGTCTTGCCGTGAGTTCCGGCGACCGCGACGCCGAGCTTGGCCATCCGCAGCAACTCGCCGAGCATCTCGGCTCGCGCGATCACCGGGATTTTCATTTCGCGGGCACGCGCGACTTCGGGATTGGAAAACTTTATCGCCGACGAGATCACTACCGCGTCGATGCCGCCGTCGTCCTTCAGATGCGCCGGATGATGCCCCTGGCTGATTTCCGCGCCGAGCTCCGCGAGCCGCGTGACAGCTGACGACGGTTTAAGATCGCATCCGCTGACGCGCATCCCGAGCTTGATGCACAGCTCGGCGATTCCGCTCATGCCGGCGCCGCCGATTCCGACGAAGTGCAATCGCCGTTGGCGGGTCAAAAGACCATTTGCGTGCAGTTCACTCATGCTGCCGCGCGCTCCGCAACTTCAAAACAAATTTTCGCGATCGTGACGAGCCGCGTCCGGATGCGCCTCCTGATGTGCGCGCATACCCATCTCGTCCAGCCGCGCCGGATTCCGAATCAGCGCTTCGAGTTCGCGCGCGAGGTTCGGTGCAAGCTGATCGTCGTCGCGAACTATTATCGCCCCGCCACGTTTTTCGAGCACGCGTGCGTTGTGCACTTGCTGCTGATCCTTGTGGAAGGGATACGGCACGAAAATAGCAGCACGCGCGCCAAGAGCAATGTCGGTGACCGTCATCGCGCCTGAACGCGCGATAACCAGATCGGCGCGATGCAGCGCGGCGGCGATGTCGTCGATAAACGGCACGACCTCAGCCGCGAACCCGATCTCGCGATATGCACTCCTCACCAACTCCTCATCCGCCTCCCCAGTCTGGTGCACTACGTGCAAATTTATAACACTTTTTCCATAGATTTTGAAAGCCCCTACGACACCAATATTCAGGCGATGCGCTCCGGACGAACCGCCTAAAACAAGGATTTGTAATTGATCACCCTCCCGCCTCGATCGGTCAGGCTGGTATCGAAAGCGGGTCGGATTTCCGGTCACCGCAACTTTAGCAGAACTGAAATAAGGGGCGCTGTCGGTGAAGCCGACGCAGATTTTTTTCGCGAATCTCGCCATCATGCGATTCGCGAGACCCGGGCGCGTGTTCTGCTCCATCAGGACCAGCGGCGTCCGCGTCAGGATTGCCGCCGCGCCCATCGACGCCGACGCGTATCCGCCCGCGCTCACGATGATGGCTCGGGCGAAAGCGCCTGACGAGCGACGTCGCGAGTGCGATCGCGCGAATGAATTCCACCGACGCGCGCGCGCGCTCGATCACATTGTGTCCGCGAATTCCGTGCATCTCGAAAAGCTCGTACTTGTAGCCGCTCTTCGGCAACCATTTCGCCTCGAGGCCCGCGCTGGTGCCGACGAACAGCACGTCGATGTCGGGACGCTCGCGAATCATCTCCTCGCCGAGCGCGACCGCCGGAAAAAGATGACCGCCAGTTCCACCGCCTGCGATTATCACTTTCATCGCACCGCCGGCCGTCGTCCGAGCGCCAGTAGCGCGCCCAACGCCGCCATCGCGATGATGATCGAAGTGCCGCCGTAACTCAGGAACGGCAGCGGCAATCCCTTGGTCGGGATCAATCCAATCACCACCGACATGTTGATCAACGCTTGAATCGAAAGCAGCGCGGTCAGTCCAACTGCGAGCAGGCTCGCGAACGGATCGGGCTCGTCGTGCGCGATTCGCATCCCCCGAAACAGGATCACCAGGAACAGCGAGATCACGATTGCGGCGCCGAGCAAGCCGAACTCCTCGCCAACCACTGCGAAAACAAAATCAGTGTGCGCCTCGGGCAAGTAGAACATTTTCTGGCGTCCGGCGCCGAGACCGACGCCCCACTTGCCGCCTTCGCCGAGCGCGATGAACGATTGCACGAGCTGGAATCCGGCGCCGCGCGCGACTGACCACGGATCGAGGAACGTCGTCATGCGCTTCATGCGATACGATTTCGCGACGGCCTGGAACGCCAACAATACCGAGCGCGCCACCGCCGGCGCCGGCGAGATGCTCCCAGCGCGCACCCGCCGCCCACAGCATCGCGAACAGGATCAGCGCGATCATCACGGTGCTGCCGAAGTCCGGCTGCTTCAGGATGAGCAGTGTGATCGGCCCGACGATCAGAAATACCGATAGCGGTCCGTGCTTGAACTCGCGGATTCGAGCCTGGCGCTTACTCAGGAACTCGGCGAGGAAAAAGACCAGCGCGAATTTCACCAGCTCCGACGGCTCCGCGACTATCGGGCCCAGCCGGAGCCATCGGCGTGCGCCGCCTTTCATCAGTCCGAGACCGGGCACGTAGAGCAGCGCGAGCATCGCGATCGACGCGATGAACAGCGGTATCGCGATTCGGCGCAAACCGGCCAGCGAGAATTGCGACAGCAGCATCAGGAACACGAAGCCGACCGCGATGTGCGCGAGGTGGAGCTTGAAAAAATGGAACGCGTCGCCGCGCTTCTCGATGCCGAGAAAGTACGTCGTGTTCAGCACCATCAGCAGGCCGAGCAACAGCAGCGCCGCCGCCGGCAGCCACAGCCACGGGTCGGGACGCCGGTAACTTACCGCGTCAAAGCGCCCGAACCAGCTTTTTAAATACGTTCCCACGTTCCGCATAGTCCTTGAATTGATCGAAGCTCGAGCACGCCGGCGACAGCAGGACGGTGTCTCCCGGGCGTGCCGCGCGCGCTGAATGTTCGACCGCTTCTTTGAGAGTCGCCACCGATTCTATTTTCGTCGCACCGTTCGAGCGCCGCCGCCATCTTGTCGCGCGCGGCGCCGTTGAAAATCGCGAGCTTTACTTTTTCTTCGAGCGGGCGCCGCAGCGGCGCGTAGTCACCGCCCTTGTCGAGACCGCCCGCGATCAGAATTATCGGCGCTGCGAGAGCGTCGATCGCTTCGACAACCGCGCCGACGTTGGTTCCTTTCGAGTCGTCGATATAAGTTATGCCGCCGCGTTCATGCACGACTTCGATTCGATGGGGCAGGCCGCGAAATGATGCGAGCGCCTGTTCGATTTGATCGGCCTCGACGCCGAGTGCGAGCGCCGCTGCCGACGCCGCCATCGCATTGGAGATGTTGTGCCGCCCGCGCAGTCGAAATCCTTCGAGATTGATTCGTCCGCGAGGCGCGTCGTCGAAGTCAAAATCGTAAACGATCGCGTTTGCCGGTTCGTCGAACCAGATCGACGCGCCCGATTCGCCGCGCGCATGGCCGAAGCCGATCACTCGGGAGCGCACGCTCTTCGCGAGCTTCCATACATTAGGATCGTCGCGATTCAGAATCGCGTAATCCGAAGCTTGCTGATTTTCGAACAAGCGCGCCTTCGCGTTGCCGTAGTCGTCGAGATCTTTGTAGCGATCGAAGTGATCGTCGGTCAGATTGAGATGCACGCCCGCCTTCGGCTGGAATTTCTCGATCCATTCGAGTTGGAAGCTGGACACCTCGACGACTGCGACGTCCCATTTGCCGTCAACTGCGTCGATCAGCGGCGTGCCGAGGTTGCCGCCGACGAAAGTGCGCCGTCCCGACGCTTTCAGAATCTCGCCGAGCAGCACGACGACGGTGCTCTTGCCGTTGGTGCCGGTGATCGCGGCGATTGGCGCGTCGAGGAATCGGCTCGCGAGCTCGATTTCTCCGATCACTGGAATTTTGCGCTCGGTCGCGGCCTCCAGCAGGATCGAATCGCGCGGGTACTCCCGGACTGGTGACGACCAGCTCGATATCGTCGAGCCAGCTCGCATCTTCTGCGCCGAGCTTCACTGCGCCAGCGGGCAGATTGCTGCGGTCGATGTCGACACGGCGATCGGTCATCACGAGTTTCGCGCCGCGCGAGGCGAGGAACCGCGCCGCGGCAAGTCCGCTGACTCCGAGTCCCACGACCATCACGCGTTTGTTCGAAAGTTCCATCGATTCAACGCAGCTTCAACGTGCTCAGCGCGACGAGCGCGCACACGATCGATACGATCCAGAATCTGATCACGACGACAGTCTCGGGAATCCCTTTGAGTTCGAAATGATGGTGCAGCGGCGCCATCAGGAAAAATCGCTTGCGCGTCGCCTTGAAATAGTAGCGCTGAATGATGGTTGACGCCGCTTCCGCGACGAACACGCCGCCCGCAAGTACCAGCGCCAGTTCCTGCTTGCACAGCACCGCGACCGTGCCGATCGCACCGCCGAGCGCGAGCGCGCCGACGTCGCCCATCATCATCGAGGCGGGGTACGCGTTGAACCACAGAAAGCCGAGCGACGCGGCGAATATCGACGACGCAGAAAATCGCGACCTCGCCGACGTTCGCGATGTACGGAATCTGCAGGTAGCTGGCGAACTTGATGTTGCCGGCGACGTAGGTGAACACCCAATAGGTCAGCGCGACGGTCATCACGGGTCCAATCGCGAGACCGTCGAGCCCATCAGTCAGGTTCACCGCATGCGAGCATCCCACGATCACGAGCATCGCGAACGGGATGTACAGCCACGCGTGCAAATCGGGATGCACGTTTTTCAGAAACGGCACCGTCAGATGCGTGTCGAAGCCGAGATACAGAAAGAGCCACGCCGCCGCGATGAACGCGCACGAAAATGACCACACCAATTTCGCCGGGCCGCTGAGGCCAAGGCCTTTGCCGCGGGTGAGCTTGAAGTAGTCGTCGCTGAAGCCGATCGCGCCGAAGGTCAGGGTCACGAAAATCGCGATCCAGACGTAAGGATTCAAGATGTTGGCGAGCAGCAGCGTCGCCGCGAGCATCGACGCAACGATCAGCAGGCCGCCCATCGTCGGCGTGCCGGCTTTCTTCTGATGCGCCTGCGGAACGACGTCGCGAATCGTCTGACCGATATGCAGCGCGCGGAATCGATCGATCAGAATGGGTCCCAGAGCCAACGACAGCGCCAGCGCCGCCAGGCCCGCCAGCACCGAACGCAGAGTCTCGTACCGGAGCGCATTGAAGCCGGAGTAATATTTGTGGAGCGGGTAGAGCAGCAGGTAGAGCATCGCGGCGCTCGCCGAATCTCAACTATGCCCGTCGCCGAGCTCCGCGGCGAGCTCGCGGACGACGACCCGATCGTCAAATGGAAGTACGCGTCCCGCAACCAACTGATAGTCCTCGTGTCCTTTGCCGGCAATCAAAACCGCGTCGCCGGCATTTGCGATTCGAAGCGCGATGGCAATCGCCTTGCGCCGATCGGGCTCAACGATATATCCGCCGCTGGTCGACGAACCAGTGCTTCGCGCGCGGCCGGCGGCGACCAATCCATTCTCGACTTCCGCGATTATCGCCATCGGATCTTCGCTGCGCGGATTGTCGGAGGTCAGCATCGGAATATCGGCGAGCCGTCCCGCAATCTCGCCCATGATCGGACGCTTGCCGCGATCGCGATCGCCGCCGCATCCGAACACGCAGATAATTCTTCCTGCGCGCAAACGCCGGAGCGCGGTCAGCACCGCCTCGAGCGCGTCGGGCTTGTGCGCGTAATCGACCAGCACCGTGACCCCCGACTTCGCAGGCACCGCTTCGAGTCTGCCGGGGGCCCCTGGGCATCGCCTCACCCCTTCCGCCACCGCATCCATATCGATACCCAGGGCCGCCGACAGACCGGACGCGCCGAGGATATTGAGCAAGTTGATTTCGCCGATCAGCGGCGATTCGATTTCGATCTTTTTGCCGAGCACCGACAGCGTCGCGCGAATGCCGCTCAGGTCCGCGTCGAATTTCTCGGGATGCACGTCGAGCGATCGATCCATCCCGAAACTTATTTTCGATCCCTTCACCGCGTCGAGGACGCGCCGCCCGAACGGATCGTCGCCGCGCACCATCGCGACCGTGTCCGCGCGCTTGCTGCGCGGCAGTATCTCGGTGAACAGCCGCAGCTTCGCGGCGAAGTAATCTTCCATCGTCGCGTGATAGTCGAGATGGTCGCGGCCGAGGTTGGTGAACATACAAGCGCGGAAGTTCAGTGCCTCGACGCGCCCTTCCGCGATTCCCTGCGACGATACTTCGGCCACCGCATGATGCACACCCTCGTGCTCCATCTGCGCGAGCGCGGATTCGAAGTCGATCGACTCGGGCGTCGTGAGTCCGCTGTAGATTTTCTTGCCGCCGATGAAAATTCCGATCGTGCCGATGATTCCCGTGGGCATGCCGGCCGCTTCGAAAATCGACGCCAGGATGTAACTGGTCGTGGTCTTGCCGCTGGTGCCGGTGATGCCGATCAAATCGACGCGCTCGCTCGGGGCGCCGAAAAAACGCGACGCGGCCGCGCCCATCAGCAGGCGCGGCCGCTCGCTCCCCACCAAGGTCACCGCGGGGCGCGCTATTCCTACATCCCCACCATCACCAACCACCACAGCGCGCGCCCCACGGTTTAATGCATCCTCAATGTTGGCCCGGTTGCGCGATGCGTCGCGGGCCGTCGAAAAATACAGATGACCGGGCCTCGTCTGTCGCGAGTCGTAACTGAGGCCCGTGATTTCCACGTTCAGGTCGCCGTCGATCCGACGGACGTCGAGTCCTTCGAGCAATTCGCCAAGTTTCACTTTCGCCTGACGGGCGATACACCGCCGCCGCTGAAATACGATGCGGGCACGACGCCCGCGTCCGCCGCTGTGCCAGCTCCGCTGTCCGCGACAATCGCGGCCAGAGTTAATTTCACTGTCGCATGATTGAGCGGAGCGCCCGCGCCCGGCTCTTGCGCGACGACGTAGCCGCCGCCATGCACGTCGACGTTGACGTGCGAGACGCGCGCCAGCTCGATCGCGCGCCTGAGGCTCAGTCCGGCGAAATTCGGCGTCGCGCGGGTCAGCTTCGAGCCCGTCAGCAACGGCAGATAGTCGTCAGGATCTGCGAGCGTTGTTGTCGGCGTTTTGCCGCTCGAATCTTTACCGAAATCGGGCATCGGGATCATGCCGGCAGTATCGTAAGGCTGATCGGGCGCCGTGATATTCAAATCGCGGATCGCGCCTTGCGCAATTTCGCTGAACACCGGCGCCGCGATCAAGCCGCCGAAATGTTCGTGGCCGACGTCGTAGAGCGCGACCAGGATCAGCAGGCGCGGATCGTCCGCCGGCAAAAATCCCACGAACGACGAGACGTGCCGATTCTGATAGTAGGTGCCGTTTTCCGGATTCACCATCTGCGCCGTGCCAGTCTTGCCCGCGACGATAAATCCGTCAACGCGTGCCTTCGCCGCCGTGCCGCCATCGGACATGACGACGTTGCGCAGCAGCAGATTCATCTGATGCGCGATGTCGGGCGCGATCGCGCGACGCAACACCTGCGGCGTATGCGTCAGGATCGCGCGACCCTCGGCGTCGTATGCGGCCTTCACCACGTACGGCCGCACGATATTTCCGCCGTTCGCGATCGCGGCGTACGCCACCGCGAGCTGAATCGGCGTGACTGCCACGCCCTGTCCGAAGCCGTGATTGGCGAGATCGATTTGCTTCCATCCGGCAGGCTTGCTCAGCAATCCGCCGGCTTCACCCGGCAGATCGATTCCGGTGCGCGATCCGATTCCAAAAGCGCGCAGCCCTTCGTAGTAACGCTGCGAGCCGAGCGTCAGCGCAATCTTCGACGCGCCGATATTCGACGACACTTCGATTATCCCGCCGAGATTCAACCATCCGTGCGGACTGTGATCGTGAATCGTGTGGCGGTCGATCGTGAATTGCCCATTCTCGCAGAAGAATTGTTTTTCGGTCGTGATCGCATGATCGGCGAGCGCAATCGAGCCGAGGATTCCCTTCATCGTCGAGCCGGGCTCGAAAGCGTCCTCGACGGCGGGATTGTGCAGGCGATCGTGAAGGTTCGCGCCGTCAGCGCTGACATTCGCCATCGCCATTACTTCGCCGGTAAACGGATCGAGCACGATTACGCTGCCGCGCTTGGCGCCGCTCGACTTCACTTCCGCCGCCAGCTCGGTTTCGGCGAGCGATTGGATCGACGAATCGATCGTCAGCTCGAGCTGCGCGCCCGGCTCCGGCGCCTTGAGCGCCAGCGGGCTGTCGAAAATCGGATGCCCCTGCGCGTCGTGATCGAAGCTCAGCTCGACTGCTTCGCCGCGCACAATCCGGTCGTATTGCAGTTCCAATCCGGAGAGCCCCTGGCCGTCCATCCCCGCCAACCCCACCACCGACGCGGCCAGGTTGCTCTCCGGATAGAACCTTTTGTATTCGCTAATCGTGCCGATGCCGTCGATGCCGAGCGATTCCGCCGCCTGCCCCTTGTCGGGCGAAATCCGGCGCTCGAGCCACACGAACGGCGACGGCTTGTTCAATTTCGATTCGAGCGAAATCGGCAGCATCATAAGAATCGCGGCCAGCTTCGATCGCATTCGGCCGGCGTGCTCGAGTCGGCGACTTTTTTGGGCCGCGCGTAGACCGAACGCGTCTCAGCCGAGAGCGCCAGCGGCCTGGCCTTTGCGATCGACGATCGGTCCGCGCACCGCCGCGAGCTGGGTTTCTCCGGTATGCTCGTTGATGCGCGAGCGAGTTCAACTGCGGGCCGTACAACGCGACGAGCACCAGCAGCCGAATCGCCGCGAGGCCGAACAACGCCACCAGGGTCAGAGTCAGCGCTCCGATTCGAGCGCGGCGCTGCTTGAACGATGTATTCATGTGAGCATCACCACCTGCCCGCGGCCGGGCGGCGCGAGATGATACTGCGGCGCGAGTGCGCGCAGCCTCTCGTGCGAGCTGAGCTGCGCGGCGGTCAAGCGAAGGCCGCGATTTTCATCCTGCAACTTCGCAATTTCATCGTGCAGCGCCGAAAGCCGATAGCCTTCCGGTCGTCATTTGCAATCGTGTCATCAGCGTCGCGAAACCAACGATCGCGATCAGCACGCCCAGCACTGTCGGCACCATCTTCGAGGGGCGTCGCGTCGGCTTCACGCGCGGGCTCATCGTGGGCTCCGTTCGATACATCGAACTTTTGCGCTGCGCGCGCGCGGGTTGCGCGAGGTCTCCGCCGATGACGGCTTGATCACTTTGCGCGAGATCGCCGTGTAATCTTCGGTGTGCGCCAGATCGCGGAAGCGCTCCTTGACCGGGCGATCCTCGAGCGAATGATACGAAATAACCAGCATCCGCCCGCCGGATTGAGCATCGTGGGACCGTCGCGCAGGAGCGCGGCGAGACTTTCCATTTCGTGATTCACTGCGATGCGCAGGGCCTGGAAGGTGCGCGTTGCCGGATGCGCCCCGCCGCGCCGATGACTTCCCAGGGCCCGCTCGACGATCGCGCGCAACTCGCCGGTGGTCTCGATCGGTCCGCGACGGCGTGCCTCGACAATCATCCGCGCAATTCGGCGCGAGCCGCGCTCCTCGCCGTACGTATAGATGATGCGCGCGAGTTCCTCGGCGCTCTCTTCATTGACAAGGTCTTTGGCTTGCAGCGTCTGCCGGTCGTCCATCCGCATATCCAATGGACCGTCGAGCCGAAATGAAAACCCGCGCTGAGGATCGTCGAGTGCGTAGCTGCTCATGCCGAGGTCGGCGAGTATCGCGTCGGCGCCGTCGAAGTGATGCTGCTTCATGACGGCCGCGATTTCGCCGAAGTCAGCGCGCTCGAGTACGACGCGATCGCCGAACTCCACCAGCCGGTCGCGCGCGACGGCGAGTGCCGCCGCGTCGCGATCCAGCCCGAGCATCCGCGCCTTCGTGGCGCGTAGCATCGCCTCCGCATGCCCCGCCGTCCCCACAGTCACGTCGACGAACGCGAGCGGACCGTGTGCGGACAGCAGCCCGCACACCTCCTCCACCATCACCGGCACATGCCTCCGGTCCGTTGCGTCGTCTTCGTATTCTCACTGCCAAATTCATCGTTCCTGCCGTCACAGACCCAGCTTCGCAAAAAATTCCGGATCCATCATTTGTTCCTCGGCGGCCTTCAATACCTTGTCGAGGATCTTCTTGTCCCAAAGTTGAAAATGATCCTGCATCGCCGAAAACGTCACGTCGCGATCGAGGTGCGCGAACTCGCGCAGGTTCGTCGGAATCAGAATGCGTCCCTGCCGATCGACGGGCACCTCATGCGCGCCGCCGATGACCATCGTCTCGAACGCCTGCACCCGCGGATCGAATCTCGGCTTGGTCCGCAGATTCGCGTTGAGGATGTCCCACTGCGCTCGGCGGATACAGCGTCAGACAATCGCTCTCCGTCGTACGGGAAACTTCGTGATATAAAGACGATCGTGATTCTCGCGCTGCAGAACTTCGCGAAAACGGGCCGGGATACTTACCCGACCTTTTTCATCGATCGCATGGTCGAACCGACCACTAAACACGGTGTTCCCTCCCCAGACCCCCACAACATCCCACTCTACCCCACTAAGGTCAAGCAAAACGTGCGTTCTGAGATGTAATAAACTGACTATTGGCGCGAATAGTCAGTAACGAAGAAAAAGCGAAACTAGGAATCGATCTGGCTATTCGGCGCGATGCTCATCTGCATTAGGCATTCGATACTGGGCTGCAAGTCCCGCGCGATAACGATAAGCTTGACAGCGACGCGCAGTCATTGGCGAAACTCGCGCCGATTCGATTGTCGGCTCCACTTCAACCGGAAAATGAATTGCATCAGCTCATCGGAGCAGAGAGAGGATAGATGAAGACGCGAAATTCCTGGCTGCGAAGCGCCGCAGTCGTTGCAGCAGGCCTGGTAATGACGGTGCTAATCGTCAGCCCCGCCGCTTATTCAAAAGGAAAAAAGAAAAAGGCCGAGGCGGAACCTACTGCCACCTTGACGCCAACGCCGACGCCGACTCCCGAAGTTCATGTGTGGAATTTCGATTCGGACAAGGCCGGCGAAGTGCCGGCGGGATGGAAGGCGGTCGAAGGCGAGTGGCAGGTAATTCGCCGATCCAAGTGCGCCGAGCAAGCCGAATACGTTTCGGTTTGCCGGCGGGGCGCTTGATCAAGTCGCTGACGAGCGCGCTCGAGTATTACCCAATGGCGATCGAAACCGATCCGACTGAGTATTCGGATTTTACTCTCGAAGCTCAGTTCAAATCGGCGGGCGGACGCTTCGATTGTTCCGGCGGTCTGATCTTCCGCTACGTCGATGAAAAAAACTTCTACCTGCTTTCCGCCGGATGCCCGAGCGACTACTTCGCTCTTTCGCGCATGACCAACGGGGCGCTGGTCGGCTTGAAGCAGAGCGTCGTGCCGACTGACAAGGACACCTGGTACCGCCTGAAGGTCGTGGCGCAGGGCGGGCACTTCAGTTGTTACGACGATGACAAGATGGTCTTCGATTTCGACGACAACAAAATCGCCAAAGGCGAGAATCGGAGTGTGGGCGCGCGACGATTCGCAGGCGCAGTTCGACGACATAAAAGTCACGGTGCTCGCGCCGGGCGAGAATCGCACCGGCCGCTCCGGAGCCTTCAGCGTCCGCATCGCCGAAGTAGCGACTACAATGCCAGGCGCTCGCGACGGGTTGCATGCGAGCGCCTGGCAACTTACTCTGGAGATAGATGGAAACCACTCAAGAAAAAGCGCCGGTTGACGTTACGCATCGAGGCGTTGCGGGGCATGCCGCTGGTACTGGAAGTCGTTGGCGGAGTCGGGCGCACGCTAGGCCTGACGCTGCTGTGGGGCCTCGAGATCGTGCGCGATGCCTACTTTCGTCAGCTCGATCGTTTGAACGTTCGTCCGCGCCACAAGCGCGCAAGCGCGTTTCCTCCGGGCCAGCCGAAGAAGCAGCGCATCACCCCGGCGCGTTAGGTCCTGTCCTAATCTCTCCTTGTACGAGAAATCTTTGCGAAACGTAGTAGGACGAAATTTATTTCGTCGATTGCTAGATTGTTGTTCCTTTTGAGGGGATGACGAAATAAATTTCGTCCTACTGCATCCGAGAAAGCTCTGGATCGACGAAGGTTAAAATTCGTCTTACCTCTCTCTTCGAGGACCTGCGCCAGGTAGCGGGCGAGGTTTTCGTCGAGGACTCGGACGAGCGCGTCGGTTTGGGCGGCTTGGGTGATTTTCAGAAATCCTTCGAGGCGATGTTCCTTGTCGTGATTGCGAATCAGGCGCGCGATCATGCTTTGCGACAACGCTGCCAGTTTGATTTCGAGTGCGCGGCGAATCGCGTCCATCGCATCTTCGAGTTCCGCCTGCGGCGACGACGCGCCGAGCTGAAAGCCGCAACTCGAGACATCGCGGCATCGTCTCGGGCGCGATCGCATCCTTCGAGATCGCATCGCACGACGCGCGCGCTGACCTCGGCAACCTGGGCGCCAAGATGCGCGCCTTCGGGCCGGCCCAGCGCGGCGATCGCATTGAGCCGCGCGAGCGCGTCGAAGTACCGCGCGCGTCGTTCACCGCCACGAGTGCGAGGCGTTCCATCTTCTCGAGCCATCGCGCATGCGCGCTCAGGTAGCACTGCACGTAGGTCCATTTGAATTTTTGAAAGCGCGCCTCCAACGCATCGAGACTGCGCGGCGGACCGGTGAGGATTCGCGGGCCAAGCTCGACGCGAAGCAGTTCGCATTCGGTCTCCAACGAAACGATCGTCGATTGTTGCCAGGAATTTTCCCTGATGCCCACGTCGTCCGGTGTGGCGCGTAAACCGGTCGCGGCCAGGTACTCGCGCATCGTACGCATCCGCGGAATCGATTCGGCGGTTGCCGCCAGGACTTCGTATGCGTTGGCGATCTGGATGGCCGACGCCATGATACGAAGGATCCGCAGCCGCCTCGAGCATCGCAGCGGCGCCGGATTCCGCCAGCGAGATATACTTCGCGATAGCCGCGCTGTTCGCCGCAGGCATTTCGAGGTTCGCTTCTCTTAGCGCCGACACAAGCACCTCGCGCGTGCGCACCGCTCCTTCGACCGCAAGCGCCATCGAGCTGTCGAGACGGCTCAGGCGTGCGTCAAGACTCTCGCGGTCGCGGGCAATCGTAAGCCGTGGATCGAATCCTCGCGCGAGCATCAGCGCCGAGTTGAACGCAGCCAATTCCGGCGCGCCAGCGGCGGCCGGGTCGAACCGGGCAGCGTCGGTCTCCAACCCGGATGACGCCGCCGGTAGAGACCTCGAGTCGGCGGAGCAAATCGCGGACGGCCGGCATCGCGTGCGATTTCGCAGTCGTGCTGGTTGCGAAGATCGGCAACAGCGACTTCAGCTGCTCGATGGGGAGCGCCGCCGTCTCGCCGCAGACATTCTCGACGATCAGCGAATCGACTATTTCGCGCGCGAGGTCCTTGTCGATACGGGTCGAAACCGGCGATCGTGTCGCGCGCAATCTTCCATGCGGCGCGTCCGGCTTCGGGCAGAAGGACCTTCAGCAGCTTTGAGATCTCGGGGTTCATCGTCAGGTCGGGCGGATAGATGAGCCGCGCGCGGCATTTCGTCGCCAGCCATCGACGACGACGCCAACACCTCGCGTGCGAGGCGCGACAGGGGCACGATCGCGGGACGATCGGATCGCGCGCCATCGGCAATATGGACGGCTGGCGATTGATCGAAGTGCCTTGA
Source organism: uncultured delta proteobacterium (assembly GCA_963814715.1). Taxonomy (GTDB): domain Bacteria; phylum Desulfobacterota; class Binatia; order Binatales; family Binataceae; genus Binatus. The sequence continues at coordinate 79,109 of CAWFDW010000002.1, read as the reverse complement.
GTGCGCTCGGATGGAACGGGAAGATCGCGTCCGGGCGCCAATCCCGCGGTGTCGATTCCAGCGTAGGCGTGGTCGGCATAGAGTTCCGCGTGATCGAGCAGCCGGCGCGCGCGGCGGACGGCAATAGTCGTTTCCTCGTTCGGGTCATGGGGCGCGACCATGAGCGGATGGGTCGCCTCCGGCGGTATCGCGCGGCCGGCTGCGATCACCGTGAACTTGACCTGGCGGAAAGTCGCGGCCACCTGAGCGAGCATCGCAAAGAAATCCGCCAAGGCGTCGGAATGCGACGTGCCGAAATCGATCGCGACGGTAACCGAGTTGATTCCGGTTCGACGCGCAGTTTCCAATGCGACATTCAACGCCGCCGCGCCGCGCAGTTGGCGAAAGAGATCGCCCGCGCGCTGGTCGCCGCCGATTTGTTCCGCCAGCACGCTCAGCAAGAACATCTCGACTTCGGCGCCGGTGATTCGCCCGGCCAACTCGAGCCCGCAAACCAGCCGCCGCGCGTTTTGTGAGTCGAGCGCGCCGGCGCGTCTCTGCAACGCGATTACATAGTCGAGGAAATGCGTCTTGCCGCATCCCGCCGGTCCGCCAATCCAGAACACTCCGCCGTGTGGCTCCTCGAGATGCTGATTGAGAAGTTCCCACGAGCGTTCGGCCGCGCGAGTGAATACGTAGCTGGCGACAGTCGAAACGCGCGGCGAGGTTTGCAGCTCGAGACGCTCAGGTGCGGGCGGCTCGAGTTCGAACCATCGTCGCGCGCTCGATGGGCGCCCTCCCCCGGTCTGAGATTCCATCAGGATGAGACTATCCAGCAGTTAGCATCAAAATGTCATGTTGGGTGCATCTAAATGTGGAGTTTGTGTCGCGGGGGGAACCGGATCCTCCGGGAAAGGTGCGATGGATGCGGGCAACCTAACCCCTAACCCCTTCCCGAGCGGGAAGGGGGACCGGATTAGAAAAGTTCGGAAAGGGTGACCTTCGTGGTCGTTCCTGGAGACCGGTATTTCAGTCGAGGCGGGTTAGTTTGTGCTTGATTGCGTAGCGGACTATTGCTGCGGTTGAGCGGAGCTCGAGCTTTTGCTTGACGTTGTCGCGATGCACCTGGGCGGTCTTGACGCTGATGCCGAGACGATTTGCGACTTCCTTGGTCGTTGCGCCTTCGCCGATTAGCTTGAGCACTTCGCGCTCGCGGCGGGTAGGAGTCGCGGTGCGCGAGGCTTTCGCGGGCGCGCCGTTGCGCAGTCGCGCGAGCACGATCGGCGCGATAGTCGGGCTCAGATAGCGCCGCCCCGAATGAACCGCACGCACCGCGCTCAGCAACTCGGACGCCGCGTCGGTCTTGACCACGTAACCCGCCGCGCCCGCGTCGCCGAGCGCCTCGAGCACATATTCCTCGTCGTCGTACTGACTTAGCATCACAACCTTGCAGGCCGGCGTTTCCTTGGCGATTCGACGCGCAGCCGAGATTCCCCCGATCCCCGGCATTCCAATGTCCATCACGACTACGTTTGGTTTCAGTTGCGCGGCAATCGCGGCGGCCTGCTCGCCATCGGACGCTTCGGCCACGATTTCGCACTCGGTGGCGAGCACACTCCGAAGCGCCTCGCGCAGGATGCGATGGTCGTCGGCGAGCAGCACGCGAATCCGCGGGTGATCTTCCATCAGGCGGATTCCGGGATTTCGGCGACGACGTTTGTTCGGCCGGCGCGCGATTCGACCCGCAAGTTCCCGCCCATCAACTCAAGCCGCTCGCGCATCCCGGTCAAGCCACTGCCCTCGCCCTGGTCGTTTCCGATTCCGAGGCCGTTGTCGATGACCGAGAGGCGCACGCAGCCGCCGCCGCTCTCGACTGTGACCAGGACGGACTTTGCATCTGCATGGCGAATCACGTTCGAGAGCACCTCGCGAAATACCTGGAAGCATAGTAGTTGCGCCGGGCGGGACATTTTTTCCACGCCGCTCTCATGAGTCAGATGAACAAATTTCGCCTTCACTCCAGCGCTGCCAAGACGTGCGAGCTCGCGTTCGATTGCCTCGTCGAGGGAGGCGTTTCCAAGAGTGGCCGGACGAAGCTCGCGGACCTTGCGGCGTAGCTCCTGCTCGACCTGCCTGAAGATCGAGCGCGCGGCATCGCGCGGGCCGTCGAGCGCGATTTTCGCGGCGGCCAGCAACTGCGCCTGATCGTCGTGCAGGTCGCGCGCGATACGGGCGCGCTCCTCGTCGATCGCGGCGAACATTCTGAGCGCAAGCTGACGGACCAGGCGGCTCCGCCGGGACGCGTCGCGCTCCAATAGCCAGTTGGTTGCGAACGGAGCGAGCCGTTCGACGATGGCCTCGGCGCGGGCGGCGGAGGCGCGCGAATCGCGCGAGGACAGTGCAATAGCGCCGGCCTCGAACGGAATACACACGTAAGGACCGCCGAACATTTTGTCTTCGAAATATTTCCTCGCGCGATCGACGGGCTCTGCTTCGCGATCGCGCCAGCGGGCAATCACGATATGGCGACGGAAGCTTTCCGCCAGCGCGCTGTTCTCGCCCAAATCGAATTGATTCTGGCCGGACGACGATGCGGCCACGATGAACGAGCCGCTGTCGGCGACCGCCACCAGCCATTGGTCGAAACCGGAGCCGCCGGCGACGAGTTGTCCGAAGCGGACGAACCGCTCGAGCGGCTGCGCACGGCGCGCAACCGCAACTGCCTCATCGAGGTAATTCGTCGCCGCGCGGGTCTGCTCGAGATCCTGCTTCGCGCCGACCGCCTGGCGGCCGCTTTCAGCGCCGTGGACGCGCCAGAACTCGAGCGACGCGCGCGCGGAGCTCAGCGCTATTTCGTTGAAGACGGCGCGGGCCATAAGTCCGAGCGATGCCTCGAGTTCACTGCGAGCGCGATCCGCCCGCATGGCTAAAGCGATTCGCACCGCGCTCACGCCGTCGGTAAACGCCGAGGCGATCAGTTGATGCGGGTCGCTGATTTTTGAGGCCCGTGCGATTGCGTCGATTTCATGCTTGCCAAGCGCGATCGTTTCGATCGATTCGATCGGAGCCGGCACGCCATGTATCCGCTTGCGTCCATCCGCCGCAACAGTGTCGCTGAGCCGATTCGCAAGCGCGTCGAGGAGCGCGTTGAGGGCCGCGTCCCATCGCGAATCTTCGCGCGGCGCGTACGCCACTTCGCAGACGCCCGCCGCGCTGGATTGAAACGCGATAGCGCATCGGTCGGCTGCCAGCGTCGCGGCGCCGAGATCCGCAATCGCGGCGATTCGATCGGTGAACGATGCTGGCCGCGGGGCAGGCGGCGACGCGACAACAGCGAGTCGATTGCGTTGTGTGAGGGTGCTTCTCAAGATTCCTCTGCCGCTAAACATGACAGAGGGACGCTGGCTGCTCTAAGGACCGCGCGACCAGATAGTGCGCGTCTCGTAATGCAAAGAACAATTTGTAGTGGAGGGACGCCCCCCGGGCAGGAGATTCAGGTCACTAGATAACGTTCCAGAACCCGTCGCAGAGATGATTGGAGTTGAACGTCGATTCGGTCGTCAGGGATGTGCGGAATCTGAGGGCTTTGAGAGTTCGTCGCCCAGGGCTTTCATTTCGGTGCCGAAACTGGTCCAGTCGCCGGCGCGGATTGCGTCCATCGCGCGGTTGTAGTGTTGCGCGGCGCTGGTCATGTCGGCTTTTACCGGACCTGCGTTGCCGCTTTGCGCGATCGATTGCGGAGCCGATTCGATCGAGATTGCCTTGGCGATCGTTGGCGCTGGCGGGGCTGCGTTCTGGAAGAGCGCCGTCATCGTAAGGTCGAGCGTATCGGCCATCACTACGCGGTCGCTGTAGGACGCGACCACCCGCTGCAACTCCGGCAACTGGCCGTTCTCGGCGCGGATGAACAGCGGCTCGACGTAGAGCAGCGAGTCCTGGATCGGAATCACGAGCAGGTTGCCGAGCAGGACCTTCGAGCCCATCTGGTTCCACAGCGAAAGCTGGCGCGAGATTTCCGGATTCTGATTGATGCGCGCCTGGATCTGATATGGGCCGTAGAAAAGCCGGTCCTTCGAGAATGAATACTCGAACAGATGACCGTAGTCCGAGCCGTCACAGCGCGCGGCCATCCACGAGATCATGTTGTCGCGGCCCGACGGCGTCATCGGGAGCATCAGCATGTATTCCGCCTTCGCCTCGCCCGGCAGCCGCATGATCACGTAGTAGGGCTGCATCGGAACCGTCTGGCCGGCGTAGTTTTCGCGCGGAAATCCCCACAGGTCTTCGCGATTATAGAAGACCTGCGGATCGGTCATGTGATAGGTGCGATAAGTGTCGGCCTGGACCAGAAAAAAATCTTCCGGGATAGCGGATGTGCGCGCGCAGATCCGGCGGCATCGCGGACATCGGCTTGAACATCGCGGGGAAAACGCGCTGCCCACGTTTTGATAATCGGGTCGTCGGGATCCGAAACGTAAAAGTCGGTGTCGCCAGTGTACGCATCGACGACCACCTTGACCGAATTGCGGATGTAGTTGATGCCGTCGGCGTTGCGCTGCGAGTACGGGTAATGGTCGCTGGTCGTGTAGCAGTCGACGATCCAGACCATGCGGCCGTTGAGCACCACTGCGTAAGGATCGCGATCGAGATTCAGGAACGGCGCGATGTACGCGATGCGGTCCTTGATGTTGCGACGGATCATGATCTTGCTCTTGTCGACGATATTCTCGGTGACGAGCAAGTTGATGTCGCGGAAGAAGATGCTGAACAGGAGGCGGCGAAAAAATCCCGCGACCGGCACGCCGCCCGATCCCGCGTAATACGAAAAGACGTTGTCCGCGCCCTTGGGATAGTCGAACTCGGGCGTCGCCGAATTGACGACGGCGTAGTTGTCGCGCGCCTCGCCAAAATAGATCGCCGGCTGGGTCGACCTTCAGTCCCACGTCCGATACCGCCGGGATATCCTTTACGTAGAAGACCGGCAGGCCCTCGGTGTCCTTCTTGTTGACCGGGCTCATCGCGAGCCCCGCGCCGTGGGTGAACTTGAGATGCTGATTGACCCAGGTCTGCGCGGTATCGGGCAGCTGCTCGATATTCATCTCGCGCGGCGAGAGCATCACCTCGGTGTACTTGCCCTCGATCCAGTAGCGATCGATATCGACGTCGCGAAAATCGTAGTAGGTGCGGATTTCCTGCAACTGGCGGTAGGTGTCGATCAGCGGGCGCGGGTCCCACAGCCGGATGTTCTTGACCGTCGCCTCATCCTGCTGCGAGCGCGGCGGGCGTGAGTGTGCCCTGCCCCGCGAACGGTTTCACGTCAACCGTGTCGAGCTTGTACGCATGCCGCGTCGCCGCGATATTGCGCTCGAGGTACGGTTTCTCGACCCGCAGCTCGTCGGGCTTGACCCACAGGCGCTCGATGACCGGCTGGATAAAATTCATGATGAGCGCGGGACCGAACACGATTACGAACGCGGCGACCGGAATCCGCAGGCCGCCCTCGCGCGCGTTGTAAATGCACATCACGGCGGCGGCGAGCGACAGCACGACGAGCAGCCAGAGTCCCGGCTGCCACAGGATTCGATCGACGTAGCGCAGTCCGAAGACGACGCCGTCGGTATGCAGCAGCAGGTCGAAGCGGCCGAGCCAGTAGCTCATCGCGCGCTGGACGAAGAACAGTCCGAGCAGCACCGACAGATGTCGCGGCGGCGCCCGGCGATACGCGCGGCGGCGATTCCTTGAAGTCGAGCGCACCGCGCGCCCAATAGACCGCGATCGCCATCCCGGCCGACAGCACGATCAGCATCAGGAACAGGTCGCGCATTTCCTCGAGCAGCGGCACGGTGAAGATGTAAAAGCCGATGTCGTTGCCGAACGCCTGCTCGACGACTCCGAACGGCACGCCGTAGAGACCCTTGAGATAAGTGTCCCAGCTCGCAGCCTCGCCTTGCGCGGCGAACAGCGCGAGCACGGCCGCGCCGCCCGCGACGATCACGCGCCACGGCACGCGTTCGCCGAGCGCGCGAATCAGCTCGGGCAGATTGACCTCGACCATCTCGTCGGGGCGGCGCACGACGCGCAGCCGCTCGTGATTGCGGCTACCGCCAATCGCGATCAGCCCGCTCACGAAGATCGCGACGAACGCGACCAGCCACACGATGAGAAAGATCGCGATCTCCGCGCCGACGGTCGTGTTGAAAACGCCGCCGAAGCCGAGCCTGCCGTACCACAGGTAATCGACCAGCAGCTGATCGAAGAAGCTCAGCGCCAGCAGCGCGACGATAACGACCGCCGCGACGGCGATCAGGATATTGCGGGGCCGCATCAGCGTTTGGTGCTATTCGCCACGCCCGATTTGGATGACGTGTTCCCGCACCACGTCGGGCGGGCAGAGCCAGATGAACACTTTGAGCGAGAGATAGCCGATGACGAGCCAGTCGAGCTCGCCGACGATTGGAATCATGTCGAGCTCGAGGGCGGGCGGCGTGACCATCAGCAGCGCGCCCATCCACGGCACCATCTTGGCGAGCCTCGGGACGCGGTCGTCAGTCCACAGCCGATAGAACAGGCGGACGAACTGCGGCAGGATACATTACGAGCCGGCTGAGTTGCATCGGCCCGAGAAATTGCATGCGAAGTATCTTCGAGAACATGGTGTGACCCGTGAGCATCATACTCTAGCACAGCGCGCCGTCGAAGGGTCCTTCGGCAGTGAGGGGTACCGGCGTCAGTCGGAGCTGAGAGGCTGAATTTCGATCGTTTAGCGGCTTGCGATCACTCTCCTGGTTTGAGAGGGGCTGTTTAATCCTCGGGCACCCTCTGCTCGTGCATCATCGCGCCAACTCGTTCGCGATCAGCCGATCGATCGCGCGACGGGCGTGAATCCGCGCCGCATCTCCATGGATCTCGACCAGCGGGCTGTCGGGAAGCTCCAGCAGACGCTGTTGCTGGGCTTCGAGCACCGCTTTGTCCTGCTCGAAGGTCCTGGCAATTTCTTCGAATAACTGCCGCGTCGCACTCGGGTCATTCTGGTTGTAGCCATTTGCGGAGGACCAGAAATAATGGGTGCTGTTCTCGGTCTCAGGGGTTATGCCGTGGAATAGCCTCATTGAGAAGCAATCCTCACGCGCGGTGTCGTACTTCCAATCGCGTAACACCCCTGTCCCCGCGTCAATCGCGCCGTTCCATTGGATCACCGCGTTGGGAGCGACAAATTCAATCTCCTGCCATCGATCCACTTTTCCTTTGAAACCGGCGGCCTTGACGTAAGTCGGCGGCGGCACCGAGTCGAGCATCCAGCGCTCGAATCTTACTCCGTTGGGCGTGCGCAGCGTGCGCATTTTTGCTTCGACGTGAGTTGTGGCGTCACCGCCGACGGTGCCTTTGTGCACGTAGCCCAGGTGCGAAAGATCCATCAGGTTGTCCAACACCAGCAAGTAGCCACTGCGCAAATGCAAAGTCATATGCTGATGCGGCCAATTGCGCGAATCGTTGTGGTAAGGGTAACGGGTCAGCAGTGATCGATCCGCCTTCTCGGGATCGCCCATCCATACCCAAACGAACGCGTCTTGTTCGACCGCCGGATAAGCTCGGACCCGCGCACCGGGCGGCACCTTGTGATCTCCCGGCACCAGCACGCACTGTCCCGCGGAGTCGAAGACGAGGCCGTGATACCCGCACTGGATTCCGCGTGGAACGACATCGCCCAACGAAAGTGGCGCGCCGCGATGGCAACAGCGGTCCTGGAGCACGGCGATCGCTCCCGCGGAATCCCTGAACAGGACCACCGGCTCGCCAAGAATCCGCCGGCCAAGCGGTCGCTCGACGACTTCGTCAGCCCATGCCGCTATGTACCACGCGTTGCGAACAAACATTGGCGCCCTCCCCAGAGCCGTATGAATCCTCGCGCAAACCTCGCGCGAAAATCATCCATGTTCTCGCACAATTTCATCGCGGTGACGACCCTTTCGATCTGACTTCGCACCTCGAAGTACAAATTAAGCCCAGCGCTCGCCGGGAGCGTTTTTGTTACAATTAGCGCAGACCGAGGAGGGCGAAGCGGAGTGAAGAGGCACATGGCGCTGGGCGATTTTCTGGTCGCCTACCTGCGCAAGATTGGCGTGTCGCACGTTTTCGGCATCCCCGGGGACCTCGCGCTCAAGCTGTTTTTTGCGCTGGGCCGCAAGCACGGGATGGAGATCATCACGCTGTCGCATGAGCCGGGGGTCGGCTTCGCGGCCGACGGTTATGCGCGCGCGACCGGCAAAATCGGCGTCATCTGTGTCACCTACGGCGCCGGCGGTCACAACATGGTCAATCCGGTCGCGGGATCGTTTTCGGAACGCGTGCCGATTCTGATTTTTTCAGGCGGTCCCGGCGAAGAGGAACGCAAGCTCGGCACTCTGATTCATCACCAGGCGCGCGAGATCGAATCGCAGCGGCGCATCTATGATGAAGTCACTTGCGCGTCTGCCGTGCTCACCGATCCGAGCACCGCTGCCGACGAATTGCATCGCGTCGTGAAGCGCATCTGGGCCGAGCAGCGGCCCGGTTACGTCGAGATTCATCGCGACATGGTCGATCGGCAAATCGAAGTTCCCGAAGAGCTCATCGAATGGGACGGGCGCCTGCACTTCCAGGAATCCGACGCGCGCAAAGTCGAGGAAGCGGCGCACGAGACCGCCGCGATGTTCAACGAGGCTCGCAAGCCGGTGCTCATCGCCGGCATCGAGATTCACCGCTTCAAGGCGTCGCATCATCTCGTCGATCTCGCCGAGAAGATGGGCGCGCCGGTGTTCACCACCGTGCTCGGCAAGGGCGCGTTCCCGATGGACCATCCGCTGTACATGGGCGTTCACGTCGGCGCGATCAGTCCGCCGTCGATCGTCGCGCGGATGGACGACGCCGACTTCGTGCTCAACCTTGGATGTCTCAGGACCGACATGAACTTCGGCAACCGTCCGCCGCACGTGATTCAGGAAAAGACGGTGTGGGCGGTCGATCGCAAGGTCGAGGTGAAATATCACACCTACACCGACGTCGGCGTCCGCGATTTCGCGCGTGCGCTGCTGCGCGAGAAGCTGCGACAGCATCATGAGAAGGTTCATCTACGCGGACAATCTTCGCGAGATTGCGGCGCGCAACGGCAAGCCGGTGAAGGTTGCGCAGATTCTTGCGACGGTCAACGAATTCCTGGCCGACAAGCGCGACTACATAGTGGTCACCGAGTCGGGCGACATGCTGTTCGGCGGGCTCGACATCCGGGTGCCGCATAACAACGCTTATCTCGCGCAGGGATTCTATGCGTCGATGGGATTTGCGGTGCCGGCTGCGCTCGGCGCGCAAATCGGCACCGGTGCTGCGTCCGCTGGTGATGTGCGGCGACGGCGGCTTCCAGATGACGGGGCCTGAGATTTCGCAGGCGCCGGCCAAGGGCGTCAATCCGATCGTGGTGCTGATCAACAACGGCGGATGGGGCATCTTCCGGCCGATTGCCGAGCGGCGCGAACTGCTCGAGATTCCGCCGTGGCCGTATGCGCAACTCGCGCGCGATTGGGGCGGCGAAGGATTCGAGGCGACCACCGTCGAGCAATTGCGCGACGCACTGCGCGCGGCGCATGACTGCAAGTCGTTCGCGATAATCGACGTGCGTGTCGAACGCGACGACTTGTCGCCGGTGACGGTGAAGTACATCAGGGCGGCGGCGAAACGATCGCAAGCGCCTGCTCGAGCGTCGCGCCGCGCGGGAATTCGCGCGCATGAGCGATGGTAGTAAGATCCGGACGCGATCGAGAATTATCGGCGCGCGTATCGCGACTTCCGATGGGAGACGCCGGAGCATTTCAACTTCGCCGAGGTGATCGACAAATTCGCCGAAGATCCGCACCGTGTCGCGATACTGTGGGAAGATAGCGAGGGCCGCCGCGCGCGGCTGACCTTCGCGGACATCGCGGCGCAGTCCAAGCGAATCGCGAACGTTCTTGCCGGTCATGGAATCAAGCGCGGCGACGCGGTCATGCTGGTGCTGCCGCGAATCACGCTGTGGCAGGCCGCGTATATCGGCGCGCTGACGGCTCGGCGCGATCGTCATCCCGTGCACCTCGATGCTGCGGGAGAAGGACTTGATCTATCGCGCGAATCATTCCGGCGCGCGCGCGATCATCGCGACGGTCGAGAACGCCACGATGGTCGCCGACCTGCGCAAGCAATGCCCGAGCGCTCGAGCATTACATGATTGCGGGCGCCGCGCGCACCGGATGGATCAGTCTTGCAGGAATACATGGGGCACTCGTCGACGGTGTTCAAGCCCGCGAATACCAAATCGTCGGAGCCGGCGATTTGCTACTACACTTCCGGCACGACCCGCGAGCCGAAGGCGGTCCTGCATAGTCACGGCTATACCTACAGCCACAAATTCACCGGACTCAACTGGCTCGACCTCAAGCCCGGGCGACGTCCATTGGACGACCTCGGACACCGGATGGGCGAAGGCTGCGTACGGCGTGCTGTTCGGGCCGTGGATGAACGGGGTGACGACGTTCATGTACAACGGCCGCTTCGACGTGACGAAGGAACTCGAGCTGCTCCGCCGTTACGGCATCACTACTTTCTGCGCGCCGCCGACTGAGTATCGGATGATCATCAAGGAAGATCTCGACGGGTTACGAATTTCCGAAACTGAGACATTGCACCGGCGCGGGCGAGCCGCTGAATCCCGAAGTGATCGAAGTATGGCGCGAAAAGCTCGGGCTCACGATTCACGACGGCTACGGGCAAACCGAGACGACGATCCTCGCGGCGAACATGCCCGGGATTGCCGTGAAGCCGGGATCGATGGGACTTCCATTTCCCGGCCACGACGTCCGCGTGATCAACAACGATCTAGCTGAGACGAAGACCGACGAGCTCGGCGAAATAGCAGTGCGCGTGACTCCGGAGCGGCCGCCGTCGCTGTTTCTCGAATATTGGAAAAACGCCGAAGAGACCGCCGAGCGTGTTTAAAGGCGATTGGTACCTGACCGGCGACCAGGCCATGCGCGACGTCGACGGCTACCTGTGGTTCGTCGGACGCGCCGACGACGTGATCATTTCGGCGGGCTACCGAATCGGCCCGTTCGAAGTGGAGAGCGCGCTGCTCGAACATCCCGCGGTAATGGAATCCGCAGTGGTCGCGAGCCCCGACGCCGATCGCGGATCGATCGTCAAGGCGTTCGTGAAACTGCGCGCCGGCGTCGAACGCAGCAGCCGGCTCGTGACCGAACTGCAGGAACACTGCAAGCGAATCACCGCGCCGTACAAATATCCGCGCGAGATAGAATTCATCGACGAGCTGCCGAAAACAGTCAGCGGAAAAATCCGCCGCGTCGAATTGCGCAAACAGGAAGAATCGCGCAAGGGCAAATCCGTTTGAGAGCGTCGAGACGACGCGCTAAACGTTGCGATTGGAGAAGCACAATGGCAAAAACTTTTGGAGCGGAATCGACGGCTGACGAGGTCCTCGAGGGCGTAAATCTTTCGGGCAAGCGGGTACTGGTGACCGGCGTCTCGGCCGGCCTGGGGGTCGAGACTGCGCGCTCGATTGTCGCGCATGGCGGCACCGTCGTCGGCACGGCGCGCGATCTGTCGAAGGCGCGGAGCGCGCTCGCGCAAGCAGGCAATCCGGCGGTGGATCTTGTCGAAATGGATCTCGCGTCGCTCGCCAGCGTGCGCAAGGCGGCGGACGAATTACTCAAGCGCGCCAAACCCTTCGACGTGATCATCGCGAACGCCGGCGTGATGGCGTGTCCGCAGGGCAAGACGCAGGACGGCTTCGAAACGCAATTCGGCACCAATCATCTCGGGCACTTCGTGTTCGTCAATCGGCTCGTGCCGCTTTTGAAGTCGGGCGCGCGAGTCGTAACGCTCTCGTCGGCGGGTCATCAGATAAGCGATGTCGACATTGAAGATCCGAATTTCGAGCGCACTCCTTACCAGGCGTTCACCGCGTACGGCCGATCGAAGACCGCGAATATTTTGTATGCGGTCGCGCTCGACAGCCGGCTCAAGGGACGCGGGGTGCGCGCGACCTCGATCCATCCGGGCGGAATCCAGACCGAGCTCGGGCGCCATATGACGCCGGAACTCGTCGAGCAGATGATGGCGCGAATCAGCAAAGCTGCCAAGCAGTCAGGGGCAAGCGTTTCGCTTCAAGACGTGCCGCAAGGCTCGGCGACTTCGGTGTGGAGCGGTTTCGTCGGGGCGGCCGATGCGGTCGGCGGCACTATTGCGAAGACTGCCACGTATGCGAAGTGAATGACGATCACGAACTCGCGCGTCGGCGTCCGCTCGTACGCTCTCAATCTCGCGCATGCGAACGACCTGTGGAAAAAGAGCGAAGAGATGGTCAACGAGCGCTTCTCGTTGTAGAGAGTAAATGCGGACACCTGCCGCACGGAGAGAAACCTCATGCCTTCGAGACGATAGAAAAGCCCATCGGGATGGTCGCGAAGCCAACGCGGCCGCAAGAGTTCTACGATAGCGTCAAGCGGAAATTTGCCGAGGAACGCGACCTCACGGCTGAGCTACCGTCCCGAAGGCACCGCGCAATACACGTCCGACTTGTCGGGCGAGCTGTCGCGATACGAAGTCGATCCGTACGCCGGCGAAGTCACGCCGCGCGAACCAATCAACGATACCGTCGAAGTTCTGTTTATCGGCGGAGGATTCTCGGCGCTGCTGACCTCCGCGCGACTGCGCGAGCACGGCGTCGAGAGCATTCGGATCGTCGAGCGCGGCGCGGATGTCGGCGGCACCTGGTACTGGAATCGATACCCCGGTGTGGCATGCGACGTCGTCGCGTATGACTACCTGCCGCTGCTCGACGAGATGGACTACGTGCCGAAGGACCACTACGCCAAGGGTCCCGAGATTTTCGCGCACTGCCAGGCGATCGCGAGAAAGTACAACCTGTACGAGCTGGCAACCTTTCAAACCACTGTTACCTCGACTGAGTGGGATCCCGTCGAGCAGATGTGGAACCTCACGACCGACCGCGGCGATCATATGAAGGCGCGATTCGTCATCTGCGCCAACGGCACTCTCTCCAAGCCGAAGCTCGCGAAGATCAAAGGTCTCGAAACGTTCAAGGGACATTCCTTTCACACCTCGCGATGGGACTATGGCTACACCAAGCCCGATCTCTCGGGTCTCGACGGCAAAGTCGTAGGTATCATTGGCACGGGAGCGACCGCGGTGCAGGCGATTCCCGGTCTGGGTGCGGCGGCCAAAGAGCTATACGTCTTCCAGCGCACGCCTTCATCGATTGATGTCCGCGACGATTGGCCGACCGATCCCAACTGGGCGCGCCGACTTAAGCCCGGATGGCAATCGAAGCGCCGCGAACGCGCGAAGAGGCAGCCGTTCATGACGCCGGATCAAACGGCGAAGTATGCGGCGATGTCCGCGCGAGGAAAAAGTCCGGCGGCAGGAGAATGCGAACATCGAGGCGATGATGAAGATCCATCAGCGCATCGATTCGATCGTCAAGGACAAGGCGACTGCCGACGCGCTCAAGCCGTGGTACATGCTCCTGTGCAAGCGTCCGTGCTTCCACAACGACTACCTGCCGACCTTCAACCGCCCCAACGTGCATCTGGTCGATACGCACGGCAAGGGCATCACCGAAATCACCGAGAAGGGTCCGGTGTTCGAGGGCAAGCAGTACGAGCTCGACGTGCTCATCTATGCCACCGGCTTCGAAGTGCAGAAGACCGGCATCTACAATCAGATCAAAGGTGAGAACGGCCTCGAGCTGAACGATAAGTATCGCGAGGGCATCCGCACCTTGCTAGGAATCCACTCGCAGGGCTATCCGAATCTTTTCATCATGGGCGGCTATCAGGCGTCATTCCAATTCAACCTGACCGACATGCTGCAAGCGCAAGGCGATCACATCGCCGCGTGCATCGAGTACGCGCGGCGCCACGGCATCCAGGCGATCGACGCAAAGCCGGACGCCGAAGAATGGTGGGTGAACGAAGTCATCAAGCATCGCGGCAAGACCAATCGCAATCAGGAATGCACGCCCGGCTATTACAACTTCGAAGGTGAATTCCAGCGCCGCCAGGACGGCAACTACAACGGCGGCTTCTTCCAATACTGCAACCACCTGACCGAGGTGCAGGCGCGGATGGAAGATCACTTCTCGTTTGTAAGGAAGTAGCTCCCTCATTCCCGTCCGGTCCCCCTTCCCGCTCGGGAAGGGGTTAGGGGTTAGGTTGCTCGCCTAACCAAGCCGCGGAAACAAACCGAGCGCGTTGCCGCGTCCGATCGCGCGGAAGTCTTCCGCAGACAACAACTTGCTGCTCAACAACTCCGCGAGATGCGCCGACACCACCGCTTCCGGCGTGTGTACGTAGTCGCTGCCGTACAGGATATGCGAGCGTTCGGTCATCTCGAGCAGCGGCGCGAGCGCATTCGAGCCGGGCGATCCTGCGAGATCATAATAAAGCCGGCGCAAATGTTCTTCGGTGTTGATGTTGCCGGCGAGACCGCGGCCGAACATTCCGATTCGCCGCGCCAGGAACGGCAGAGTGCCGCCCGCGTGCGGCACGATGAAACGGAGTTTCGGGCATCGCGTCGTCGTCCCACTGAATATCAGGTTGACCACAGCCCGCGTGCTGTCGAAGGTGAACTCGATCATCGGACGCGGATATCCAAGCGCGCTCTGCTGCCAGCATATCGGCGAGGTCGGATGAATGAAGACCACGCTGCCGCGGCGGTTGAGCTCGTCGAATACCGGATCCAGCCGCTTGTCGCCGAGATACACGCCGTTGAAGTTAGTCAGCATGACGACGCCGTCGAGCTTGAGCGTATCCAGCGCGTACGCGATCTCCTGCAATGCACCGTCAACGTCGGGAAGCGGCAGGCTCGCGAAGCCGCCGAAGCGGCCGCGATGGTCTGCGATAGTGCGCGCGGCAAATTCGTTTACGGATCGAGCGAGCAGACGAGCCTTCGCATCGTTGCCGAAATGCACTCCGGGCGAAGATACCGAGAGCATCCCGGTCGCGATGTTCATTCGATCCATCATCGCGAGCGCGGCCTCGGCGCTCCAATTGCGGCGCCGCAAACCCATCCGGCGAACCGCCGACCGCATCGATCATTTTCTCGCGATACTCGGGGCTCAGATAATGGAAGTGGACGTCGATACGATCTGTGAACTCGGGTGCCATCGGTTGCCCTCCGACTCTTATATAGATCTACCGACTGCCGAACTCGAACGCTTACTTCGACATCGCTTCCGCCTCCTGTGTCCCGTAGCGCTTCACGAGGAATTCGATGACCTGCGCCGGTGCGCGCATCGCGTTGCCGTCGAAGGGCGGCTGCGGATCGTATTCGATGCCCACCTGGATTGCGTGCGCGACGGTGTCGCCTGCGACGCGACGGACGAGATGCAGCGCCATGTCGATGCCGGCGGAGACTCCGGCTGCCGTGATGATTTTGCCGTCCTCGACGACGCGCTTCGACTGCGGATCGGCGCCAAACTCGCGGAGCTTTTCGAGTCGTGCCCAATGCGTCGTCGCGGGACGTCCCTTCAGCAGGCCGGCCGCGCCGAGCACCAGTGCATCCGGTGCAAACCGACGTCGTCCACTGGGTGGTCTTGTCGATTTGTCGCACCCACTCGAGCATGTGCGGTTTTTCGCGGACCTGCGCCTCGCCGCGTCCGCCCGGCACGACCAGGATGTCCGCGCTGGTCACGTCGGCGATTGAATAGTCGGCGACGATGCCGAGCGATTTCGGATCGGCGCGCTTGATACCCGCGGTCTCGCCGACGAACATCACCTCGGCGCCGGGGATTCGGCACAGCACTTCGAACGGTCCGATCGCATCGAGCGTGGTCAGGTCGTCGAAAATCAGAAAGGCAATTCGCATGGCATTCTCCTTTTTCGTCAGGCGCTTAGTTTTTGTTGAAAGCGATTGCGATATGCGCTCGGCGGAACGTGCAGCGTGCGGATGAACGCGCGGCGCATCGATTCGCGAGTGCCGAAGCCGCATTTCGATGCGATCGAATCGACGCCTTCGCTGGATTCCTCGAGGCGTCGACGCGCCGCCTCGACGCGCAAGTTCTCGACGAATTCTCCGGGCGTCACTCCGACTTCGCGCGTGAACACGCGAGCGAAATTGCGCGGACTCATCGCAGCGCGCCGCGCGAGTGCCTCCACCGAGAGGTCGGCGCCAAGATGGTCGGCAATCCATCGCTGCAAATCGCGCAATGGCTCGCGATCCGCCTGCTGCGTGCTGAGCTGAACAGAGAACTGCGACTGCCCGCCGGGTCGCCGCAGGAACATGACGAGCTCGCGCGCCACAGTGAGAGCAACGTCGCGCCCGTGGTCGTCCTCGAGCAACGCCAGCGCCAGATCGATTCCCGCAGTCACGCCGGCCGAGGTGAATATTTTTCCCGCGCGCACGAAGATCGGATCGGTCTCGACCGACATCGCCGGATATTGCGCCGCCAGCCGATCGCATTGCCGCCAATGCGTGGTCGCCGAAAGTCCGTCGAGCAGACCAGCCTCCGCGAGCAGAAATGCTCCCGTGCAGACCGAGCACGAGGCGGCGCGTGCGGCGCACGATGTCTGCGGAGCCATTCGATCAACGCGCGATCGCGCAACGCATCAGTAGTTCCGATGTCCGCCGGCCACCAGCAGCGTGTCGATCGGCCCGCGAACTTGCGTTATCGAGCGATCGGCAATCAGCCGGATGCCCGATGAAGTCGTGAGCGCGCCCGCTTTCGTCGCCGCGATCTCGACGGTGTATGCGGGAACGCGCCAGCCGTGTTCATCGGTAAGCAGTCGCGCCGCGCGGCCGAACACTTCGAGCGGGCCGGTGATGTCGATGATCTGCGCGTCGGGAAACGCAACCACGCATTCACCGCGAATCTCGAATGCGAGGATCTTCATTGCGGCGAATTATCGCGCGCGACGATGTTGGCAGCAATAGAGAGGCTGCCACAGTTACTGCCAATCGCGCCTACGCGGCTGACATTTCAAGGATGCGGAGATTGCGGCGTCGAAGCGGGAGTCGCCGCGACGGCTCGCAGCGGCAGAGCGTCGCGAAACTTCGGCTCCAGCATCAGCTGGCCGACCGCGCGGGACATCGCAACCGACAAGGATTCGGCCGGGTCTGTCTCGAGCGGGAGGAAGACTTCGGCGCCGACGGGATTTGGCGGTTCGTTTTCGATGCCGCTGATCTCGCCGGAGTAAATCACTGCGCCGTCGCGATTCTTCAGCTCGAACTTAGCGCGCACGACGGCGTTCATCGTGAAGTACTGGCCGTGGATCGTCTGGTTCGCGCCGAACCGCTTGTTAACCTCGAACTGTTCGAGTTCGGAGCTGAGGATGAAATCCGATCCTTCCGGCGGCTTGCCGTCGTCCGGGTTCGAGTCGAGCGCCACCGGCACCAACCCAGCGTCGGTCAGTCCTTTGATGAGCGCATCATTGAACAGGCGAGTCGCATCCGCGACTACGAGCGGAGTCTGCACGTTGCCGTCGGCAGTATAGATCGCGCCGGACCTGGTATTCGCCAGAGCCGATGCTTCCCGCGGTAGGAGTCACCGCGATTTTCGCGGGACGAAAAATATTCTGCGACCCCGGCACGAAGTCCGGAAGATAGTGAACGTTGAGATGCGTGCGCGGCTTGCATCCAGTGAGAGCGAGCGCGGCCACCACGATAACGACGCAGCAGCGGACGCGACTACGGTTGAGGCCTCGACACCGCAGGACGGCGGTCCCTCCACCAGAAGATCAGGATCGCGACCAGTAACAAAAATCCGGCGAGGCCGATCCATCGCGAAACCTGATGCGCCATCGCGAGCGCCGGATACAACTCGTCGCCGACCAGGTAGCCGACGGTCACGACCATCGAGCACCATACGAACGCGCCGAGCACGTTCCATCCGAGGAACTGCATGAACGGCATCCCGCACGCACCCGCCATCGGACCCGCCATGAAGCGCACGCCCGTGATGAATCGCGCCATGAAGACCGCCTTGCTGCCGTGGGTCTGAAAAAAAAGTTGCAGGCGTTCGTAGCGCGGTCGCATGAATGGGAACGTCGTCGCCAACCAGTTCAGTACCCGCGTTCCGCCGGTGCGTCCGACGAGGTAGCCGCAGCAGTCGCCAGTGACTGCGCTGAAGATCACCACGACGTACACGAGTCGCAGATCGAGCAGCACTTGTCCGGCGGCGAATCCCGCGGCGAGCATCACGGTTTCCTCGGGCACCGGGATGCCGAGGTTGCCGACGAACACGGCAATGAAGATGCCGAGATAACCCCACGTCGCGAGGAGGGCCGCGATGTGTGCGGGGTCGGTTATCCCATGCATTGCGGATCCATCGGAATGAGTCTGCCAGCGTAAGAGGCATTTGGCTAGTCAGGTGTTAAAATTACGCGTCGGGAAGCGAAAAGAATCGCCTTGCGCGGTGGGCAACCTAACCCCTAACCCCTTCCCGAGCGGGAAGGGGAACCGGAGGGATCACGATTCCAATGCAACAACCGCGGGTTTTTTGAAGACGAAGAATTTGTAGCCGAAGAAATTTGTGAAGAGGGTCAGGCCAGCGCCGGAAATTGCGCCGATGTTGGCCCATAGCTTGGTGCTGAAGCCGGCGGGCGGGCCGATGACGTTTACGATCACGTCGGCACCGGCGACGTTGACGCCGACTGCGATCAGCGTCACCACCATGAACGCCATGAACTCGCGGCGTGCGTCGGCAGCGGAGTTCGAAGTGTTGAAGGTCCAGTACTTGTTCCACAGATAGCTGTTGATCACGCCCGACGTTACCGAGATCGATTTGAAGGCGAGAAAGGCGCCGCCTGAGGACCGCCCGGTTAACAGCATCAGCAAATTCAGGATGCCGAAGTCGACGCCGGAATTCAGAACGCCTACTATCGCAAACTTCGAAAATTCAAATAGCGAAGGGACTCGACTGGCCACCAGGCTCGCGGCTAGCAGCGCGATCGCGAATAGCACGGCGGCGATGACCGGCAGCAGAAGTATCGGGACCTTGATTGTGGATTCGAGTCCGAGGTTGATGACGACCGGAATTGCCAGCGCACCGGTCAGAAGTCCGACGATCAGCGCGAGCACGAGGTCTCGCGCCAAGGTGCGATTGCCGTTCGAGCTGTTAATCTCCAGGGATGCCATCAGTAGTGATTTCGGATACAGAGTACGTGTAACATCGCGCGAGGCCAATGGACTTGCCCGGTGGACTTGCGATGAAAGCTCATGAAACGCACGGCTCTGTTTCGATGACCGGCAAAGAACTCGACCAACGGGAATCGAGCGCGCCCGAGCTTGCGCGAACGCGGCCGCGGCTGGCAATCGTGTTGCCCTGCTTCAACGAAGAATTGGTAATCGCAGAGACGGTCGGCAAGCTGCTCGGTGTATTGCGCGACTTGCGGGAGAAGGGGCAGGTGGCGTCGGAGAGTTTTCTTTTTTTTGTCGATGATGGGAGCTCGGACAAGACCTGGGAGATTCTGGGCGAGCTCAACAAATCCAATCCAGAAGTCAAAGGACTGAAGCTCGCGCGGAATTTCGGACATCAGAACGCGGTGCTGGCAGGGCTGCTGACGGTCAGGCATCGCGCGGACTGTATCATCTCGATGGACGCCGACTTGCAGCACGATCCGCAGGCTATCTACAACTTCCTCGACAAGTATCGTCAGGGTGCGGACATCGTGTACGGCATCAGGCGCGACGCCGGCAATGTCCCGTTGTCAAAAAAACTCGGGTCATCGGTATTTTACTGGCTGATGACGTCGATGGGTGCGAAGGTCGTTAAAGATCATCCCGACTATCGGCTGATCTCGGCGCGAGTCCTGGATACGCTGGCCGACTACAAGGAGGTCAACGTATTCCTGCGCGGCATCTTCGCCAACATGGGCTTCAGGTCGGAGAAAGTTTATTTCGACGTGCACGATCGCGCGGCGGGCGAGACGCATTATTCGTGGCGCAAAATGATCAGCCTCGCGCTCGACGGCGTCACGTCGTTTTCGGTCATGCCGCTACGAATCATCGCGATAGGCGGCGTGCTGATCACGCTGGGCGCACTTGCGCTGGCGGTATTCGTGGTCTTCAGCGCACTGCGCGGCGACGTGGTTCCGGGCTGGGCGTCGACGGTGCTGCCTATCTACGTGCTCGGTGGCATTCAAATCATGACCTTGGGTCTGGTCGCGGAATATATCGGCAAGATTTATTCAGAGGTGAAACAGCGGCCGCGCTTCATCAGCGAGCAAGAGCTGTCGTGACCTCGCGATAGCTGTCGGGGTGGGGACAGATAAGTAATGGGGAAGGCTACTGGCCCAATCGGCACGACTGGGATCATCCTATGGTCGCCGACGCGTCCGGAGGCCTACTTCGCACGCAGAGAAATCAAGCAACTCGTCCTGCTGTCGCTCGCGTTCGCGTTTGTCTTCCTGTATCCGGTCTTTTGCGACAATAGCGTAATAGGCCCGGGAATTGGCGCCTGGATAGTCGAGCCTCATATCAGCCATTTGAGCCAGATCCCGAGCGACGGCGCGGACCGCGATATGTTCACGGAATTGCGCTGGGTTCCCTACTACACCATTGCGCACTTCCATCAATTGCCGTTCTGGAATCCCTACAAGTGCGGCGGGATGCCGATGCTGGGGAACCCGGAATCGGGAATCATCACGCCTTTCATCCTGCTCTACCTGGTATTTGGCTTGATACCAGGCATGCTGCTCGAGATTTACCTGCACATCGCGATCATGTTCGCCGGTGGTTATGTGTTCGGGCGGGAACTAGGACTGGTGCCATTAGCCGCGCTGGTGCTAGCCGCGATGTTTCCTTCGAGCTCCTGGCTATCGCTGCACGTAGCGGTAGGTCACCTGAATTTTTTGTCGATAGCATACATTCCGTGGATTCTCACGCTGCTGCTAATGTCGTGCAGGTTGCGTCGATGGCATCTCGCGATACTTGCCGGACTGCTATGCGGGCTAACGCTCACAGAGGGAAACTACGGATTTGTCTTTGCCGCGATGCTGGTTGCGATCGTCGCCACATGGTACGCGGCGATTGAACTGAGCGTCCGGCCGATCGCGGTGGCTGCGCTGATCGGAATTTTCGCGCTGGCATTCAGCTTGCCAAAGCTTATCCCGACAGCGGAATTGTTAAAAATACATCCGCGCGATTGGGGGGCCTCCTATCTGACCTGGCGCGGCATGCTAATCTCGCTTTTTTCCAGAGATCAGGACCTTACCCATCCGATGGTCGCGTCATATTTCTTCTCAGAGTATGCCGGCTATCTAAGCCCGCCACTTATATTGCTCGCACTTATCGGAATCTTTGGTTACTTGCGCAAATCGTTGCCCTGGGTGCTGGGCGGGATCTTTTTCTTCTTCTCGTATCGCGGAGACGTTGGCGAGTATTCTCCGACGATTTGGATGCGCCATCTGCCGCTTGGCGGCAACATCGGTCTGTGCGGACGCTGGGTGATCCCGCTGTTTTTCTGCGTCAGCGTGGTGGCGGCGCTAGGTGTAGAAGTATTGTGCGATCGGCCAAAGGACTGGAGCAGGCGCCTTGGCGCGATACTACTTGCGTTGGGGATTGCCGATGCCTGGTTGGTATGCGCCCCGAATTACCGCTACCTCATGCAACCGCCGCTACCGACTCCCGCGTCGCCCGCAAGGTTTGAGCAGTACTGGAGTAAATTTCCAGTGCCTTTGACGGCAATCGCAGTGGCAGGGATGGGTTCTCCTAACTGTGGTGGCGTGGGATACACGGTGCCGCAGGGGGGAGTGCTCGGATACAACGAAGAAGGATATCGCGGCGACTACTACCTGCTCGGGGCGGGCAGCGTGAAACAGACCTTATGGACGCCCAATCGACTCAGGTATGAGGTGAACGCACCGGAACCAACCTCGCTGGTAGTTAACCAGACTATGTACCCTGGATGGCATTTGGCGCACGGCGACGGTGATGTCTATGGTGAGAGTGGGCTAATTGCGGTGCGCGTTCCTGCTGGACGTCAGGATGTCGAGCTAGTGTTCACTCCGCGCTACATCGGTGCGGCAGGTGCTGTGTCACTATTTGCGTTAGCGATGCTGATAGTAGTCTGGTGGATCGAAACTAGAGCGCGGAGCGGCGACACCTACTTAGCGGATAAGCGCGCGGCCAATTTTGCAACCTCGGCAAATTCGGAGTCCCGCAACGGCGAGCAGTAAAACGCTGCCATCGATTCCCGGCCTTTCCAGCGGTCGCGTTCGTTCTCGGCAGCGCGACCTACGTGGAACACGACTTCGACCTCGGTAGCGTTTTTGCGCCGCGCTGCATCGATGCCCGCTAGAGCCGTCGCTTCATTCATGTGACCCGTGTACAGGATGCCTATCATCTGCGTCGGCGAGGAAAGGCTATGTCGTCGTGCAGTAGGTGTCGCAAGCCATGAGCATGCCTTCAAGACGACATGCTTGATGAGATTGACGTAGAAATAAGTATTCAGCAGATCCTTGCTATCAGCCGCAAAAAGCGGCTCGCGCGCGATCCGGATAGCAGGGACCCCGGCTTGCGCGGCCAGCATGGCTGCGACAGGAAAAAGAAACGGCAGCATGTGGACATGCATGTGGCCGTCAACCACTGCGACCGCGCGCGGTGCGATACGTTGTTGTAGCGTCGTGATTTGGGCGCGCCATTCCAGCTCGACCTGCCGGGTGAGCGCGGATCGATTCGCGAGCCAGGATTGGATCAGAGAGCCAAAGGTATGGCGCAAATTTCCATCGGCATCGATCAGTAGAGGCACGGCGTCCGGCGGCGCTGAGCTTGGGCCCTCGGACAGATTCAGATGACACGCGATGCGCGCGGGGCGCGTCGCATCCGCTTCCAGAGCAGCCGCCATCTGATCGCAGGCCCTGCCGTTGGCCAACACGCTGAAGCCGCTCAACACGCCAGCCTGCCAGCTTGCGAGCATCCGCTGCGTAACATGCGGCGTTGCTCCCATGTCGTCGGAATGAATGTGCAGAATCATGCGGTCATCGATGAGTATCAGGATCGGACGCGAGGATCGCAACGCTCTCCAGTGCACCGGCCGGCATGGGAATACGCAGAGCGCGCGGGATCAACCCAGCGAATGGCAGCCCTAGCCGGTTGGCAGTGTAGAACAACGAGTATACGAGGAGCATCGGGCGGGCGGCGACGTGAGCAGAAGTAAGCCCGGCGTCAGCGAATACGCGTCGCAAGCAAATCTCGGCGCCGCGCGGCGATGGCATCGTCAGATGTTCGCCCGGCGTGAAATACGGCCACCGGGTGTCGAGGACCTTACGAGCGATGCTGGAGTAGTTGGGGCACACGAGGTACAGGAGTCCGGCGTTGTTGAGCAACTCGACCATGCTATGCGCGAAGACGTCGGGCTGGCTGACATGCTCCCAGACCGCGGTTGCATAAACTACGTCGGCTTTGCGTCCTATTGTTTTGTGAAAGTCCGGCTGGTTGAGATCGAGCTCGAGCCAGGACACGCTCGGCGGCAAATCGGCTGGGACGGGGATGACGATCAACTGCCAAGCCAGATGAATTTGGAAATGCAGCGACCATGCGACGCGCCATCTCGCCCCCGCCTGCTCCAGCATCAATCCAGGTGAAGTGACTTAGGGAGGTAAGATGCCTAAGAGTGGCGATCCTCTTAAGACAGGTTGCGTGCCATACTTCGCCATCGTCAGTTCCCATCGCCGCACGATTTTCCGCGGGTAGGCCATTGCGGTAGGTCTGGTAGAGGACGTTCAGAGCCTCAGCCGAAGGCAACGGATAAGTAGCGCCGGAACCACAATTGACGCATTGGTAGAAATCGAAAGGACCATGGCTGCGATTGAGGCGATGATAAAGACCGCTGTGAGTGCGACGCATCGCGGCCGTTGCGCAATAGGGGCAACGGTATGCGGCGTCGTTAGTGTCTTTAGAAACCGTCCCAGTCTCCGACATAGCCCGCCCATTTGCGATCGATGAATGGTTGCGCTGTGGAACCTATAGCTTGACCCATCAGAACGAGCGGCCGTGGGGATAGCCTGTCCGGAATCGGCATGAGGCCGCTGGTGACCAGACTTAGCGGCTTGGAGACGCTATTCATCGTGAGAGCCAGGTAGTGTCGTTCCTGACGGCCCCACCGACCTATCGCACCAAGAAGTTGGCGCTCGATCCTGGGAGTGGTGGCCTGGCAGTCCACGACGAGGCATAAGTGCATGCCGTAAATCGCAAGCGTTCGTGCCGTGACGAAACCGTGAGAACTTGCCGGCGTCCTCGTAGATGAAGGACGTATAGAGCGGCCTCTGCGGCGAGCAATAGCGATCGTTCATGTAGGCAGCGGACCTTTGAATCATGATGCGGCCCGATTGCGCGAGACGCGTCGCCAGATCGTCCTGATCCGGGCCGAATCGATCGATGCGGCGGATTTTGGGAGGCATCGGCAGCGGCGGGATAATACCGGCAAAGAGCTGGAGCGTCGAAATCTTCTGCCAGCCGAACTTGGTAAATCCGCGAGTAGAATTTGAGTTGGGGTACCCGAAGAAAACTTCGCCGTCGGTGAACGTCTCCTTGAGCGCGCTCAGACATTTGAGGAAGTATCCTTTGCCGCGCGCCGATGGATGAGTCGCGGTATCGCAGGATTGCCAGCCACGGGTCGTACTGTCGCCGAGGGTAAGAGTGAGAGGGAACGCGCTGTTCATCGCGACCAGTTCGCCGTTGTCTGTTCTGATCTGCGCGATCCTCGCCTCGCCGCCCGCCAGCGTGTACTTCCACCGGTAGTATTCAGGGGTCTGTACGCCTTCGAGTTGGTCGGGATCGGCGACGCCTTCGAAGGATTTGCGTTGAAGCCGCGCCAGTTCGTCGAAGTCGACTGTGCCGGCGGTAAGCGTCTCGACTTTCACGCGCTGATGCCTCGCGGACCAAACGCCCTGTTCGCTTTATCGCTCGACGAAGGGCTTCGCACTTATTACCATTGTGGGCGACCCGCGTGAAACCACGGCGCAAATCTCGGTCTGACCGCCGTCATCATGAAGGTGAAAAGTACCACTATCCTTCGTGAGTAGAGAAATCGTTTCTCGCGCACCCTGGCATCGGGTTCCGCTATCGCCCCGCTCTATCGTGACCGTGCCCCTGTTGTTTGAGAAGGCGACCTCATAGCGTTGGTCGTCGCCTATTCGCGGCAGATAACTGCTGACTATGTTTGTTCCTGGGTGAAGGGCGACCACAATTGGCTGCACTGGCTCCGATTCCAATTGTCGAAGCAAGGACGCCTCCGCCGCCACAAGCAGCAACGCACTTATCGCAACCAGCATCCCGACTGAAAAAATCTTGTTCAAGGATAGTTGTCGTCGTGCAGGAACTGCGGTTTTAGCATTGCTTCATGCCGGGAGGCCGTAAAATCTAATGCAGTAAAGGCCCCATGCTATGAGGCACACCGAAACTGTGATCAGGACTCGCGATAGCTGATCCATCCGGCGACAGCCTAGCGCCATCAAGAGTAGGACCCACGGAAATACGTGTACGAAATGGCGGGTACCGAATTGCGTCGCGCCGTTGCCGACGTAAAACAGGACGGGCATTGCCGCGAGCAGCGCGCCGGCCGCGACCAGATCGACAATCGGCCGCCGCCAACTAGCCTTGTATGCGAGCAGGAAGGCCGGGCTGGTGGTTAGAATCGATTGTCCGCCGAAGGTTGGGTAGATGAAGGGCCACTTGGTGTCGATGCGAGGCGCCATAAAAAATAATGTGAAGAGATTGTTCGGCAGCCATCGTATCGCGAACAGCGCCTTGCCCGACTCCGGCGTCGTAAATAGATACGAGGCGACTCCTTGATCGAAGATGCTGTGATAGCGGGCGAAGTTGAATGCTATGTATCCGAATCCCGCCAGCATGCATCCCGGAACAAACCAGAACATCGCGAGGATGCTGCGCCGCCGCCAGAATAACAAAAGCGCGGCATACACCGGCCATACGAACGCCAGGTCGTAGCGGGCGAGCGCGGCAAGGCCGGCAAACAATCCCACCACCGCCGGACGACCCTGGTCGAATACCTCGTCGAGCGCGAGCAGCGTGATCATTACCGCGACCGTCATCGATACGGCCCAACTGCTGCCATCGACGGTCTCGTACCAGATGATCGTGCCGGCGCCGAAAAACAGCGTGAGCCATTTGCGCGCATTGAGCGTCAGGCGAAAGCGTCCGAGCACGCGCCACGCAATGGCCAGATCGATGGCGCCTACAATGATCGCAAAGTAATTCTGATTGGTGTTAAGACCCCAGATCGCCGCGAATGGCATCAGCAGGATGGCCGGCAGCGGCGGATGAAGCTGATAGCTGAAGGGCCCGATCTGCGCATGCTCGATGTAATTCGGCGCGTCGATATAGGTGTGGCCGTGGACGAAAGCGACTGCCTGTCGCACATGAGCGTTGTAGGGATTGGTGTCTGAGCCCGCAGTTAACGAGTAGAAGGCGAGGAAGAGCACGAAGACCGCGAACTGCGAGATTAGCTCGTCGCGCCTGATGGCCTGTTCGGCGACCATCCGCTCCGTATCGGTAATCCGGTATGAATACAGCAGCGCCCCGATCGCGAGGATCGCGGAAATGTGATCGATCCGGGTGAAATCCCAACCCGCGAGCAGGATCAGCGCGTATCCGACGACGACGATCGCCACGGCCGCCCAAAGAAACTGGCGGCTGGTCGCCAGCGTCGGGCGTGCCGCCAGGGAGCGAGCGTCAATGCGACCCATGCTTTATCGCTACTTGCGCTGCCACCCAGTTAAAGAGCTGCGGGAAATTGAAATCGGTTTCCTCGGTCGTGCCGTTCTGGCCCTGCCAGGTCGCGACGATCCAGTATTGATGGGGCGCCTGTTCCTGTTTCACGACCGCCGTCATGTCGCTGGGAATCGGCGCGAGGATTGGCGCGTTCCCGAAATCTGTCGCGGCGAAAATCAGGATCAGGTCGCCGTCCGCGGTCGTCGTCAATGGCGCGGACTTCACATCGCCGCCAGTGCCCGTCTTCACGTTACTCATATCCACCGGAGCGCCCGGTGCGACGTTGGCCAGCAACACGATCGCTCCTTGCGCATCGACCGGCGCGCTGAAGTTCCAGGTTGCCGTACTGGGATCGTTCGCCTGGATCGCATGCCAGTACAGCGATTGGCGCGTCGTAGCAGTGGAATCATCGCGAATCAGTTGCCAGCCATCCGGCGCAGTGATTGTGATTTTCGGACCGCCGTAGGTCATCACGTCAGCCACTGCGACCTGGCCCGCTTGCGCCTTCTTACCCCAATCCAGCGAGAGACTCCTGGTCTCCGGCGTCATCTTAACTTGTGTGGAGGCGACCACGTCCGCCCCTCCGACCGTGTTGGTTGCGCTCCCCACAGGTGATCCGGCATTGCATGCCACCAGCCAAAGGGCAGCTGCCCCCATCAAGACACGTTTGATCATTGTTCCTTCGATCTCCTCTTGCCTGATTCTTCCCCGAATCCTGTCCTTAAGCTTTCTTCGCGAATGGACGGTCGCGTTCCGTCAGCGCGCCCTTGAGACCTTTCTCGCGGCTCGCCTTCATCCAGTCCTTCACCGTATCGGTCTGATGCGCGATCACGTCGATGTCCGCCGCCGACTGCTCAGCCGCGCGAATCCCGATGATATCCAGATAGCGATTGACCGCGGCCTTGTGCAGCATCAGCAGCTCCGCCGGCACCATAGCAACGCGGCGCGCATAGTTCATCGTCTCTTCCTCGAGCTTGTCCTTCGGGAAGACGCGATTGATCGAGATGCCATTCGAGCGCTTCTTTCGCCGACATGTAATCGCCGGTGAAAAAATACTCCTTCGTCTTGCGCGGACCCATCAGCACCGGCCACATCGACATCGTCGGCAGGATACCCAGCGAGCGGCCCGCCGGATGCCCGAACTGCGCATCCTCGCTGGCGAACACGATATCGCAATGGCCGACGAACTCGGTGCCGCCCGCCAGACAGTAGCCATGGACCTGCGCGATCGTGGGTTTGTTGATCGCCCACAGCCGCTGCCATCGCTCGATCGTCTTGTGCAGGCCGAGTCGGTCGTTGGTGACGGTGAACTTCGAATCCGGATGCTGCGTGCCCTGCAAATCGTAGCCCGCCGAGAACGCGCGCCCCGCGCCGCGAATGATCAGCACGCTCGCGTCGGGATTCGACTCGTACTCGTCCATCACCGAGTCGAGTTCCTTGAGCAGCTTCTGCGACAGCGCGTTGAGTTTTTCAGGACGGTTGAGCGTCAGCCGGTAGATTTTGTCCTCGACCTTTTCGTAAATGACGGTTTCGTAGTTCGCCATATATGAATCTCCGGCGGTTACTTTACCGCAGCCAGAAAATCGCCCGCGACGCGCACGGTTTCCTCGGGCACTTCCCAGAAAAACATGTGCCCCGCGCCGTTCAGTGTATGCATTTTCGAACCCGTTATCGCGCCATGGATAACTTCCGCATTCGGATACGGCACGATCGAGTCGTCGTCACCGTGAATAATAAGTGTGGGCGCTTTGATTTGTCCAAGCCGCGCGAAACTGTCGAATCCGCCGATCGCCTGTCGCCTGCCGCATGAAGGTATGCATCGGCGTCATCGGGATAATTGCCCATCTCGGCGATCGCCTGATCGAGAATCGCCTGGCCCGCTTCGCGAATTCAGGAACGCCTTGCCGCACGCGACCGAAAATGCACGCCGTGCCTGCTCGATCGGATCCATTCCGGGCGCCGGTATCAGATTGGCGATCGCCGCCGGATCCGCCGGCGATCGAATGACTCGAGCCGCAGTTGGTGCATCCGAGCACCAGCCCGCGCGTGCGCTCGGGATACGCGAGCGCGAATTCCTGCGCAATCATCCCGCCCATCGAGATTCCGAAAATATGCGCGCGCGGCGTCTTCGCATGATCGAGCACGGCCGCGATATCCGCGGCGAGGTCGCCGAGCGTGAACTCAGCGTCGGGCTTGTCGCTCTCGCCGGTGCCGCGATTGTCGATTACGAAAATCTTGAAGCGCGCCTCCATCAGCTTGAGAAACGGCTCGCCCCATCCGCGGCCCGAGCCGCTGAATCCCATGATGAGCGCGACCGGATCCCCGGCGCCTCGAATCTCGTAGCGAAGTTTGAGGCCGTCTTTGGTCTGGGCGAAATCGCGAACTGCTGCCACGTCGGAGTCTCCTCTTGGTCAAATACCAGTGATGAATACTAACTACGGGCGGGAAAGGTTCAAGCGGCGGCGTTCTCGACCGCGGCGTCTGCGAGGATCGAGCCGAGCAGCCGATAGACCTCGCGATTGACGATCAGGCTTACGTGCCGACCTGATACTTCGAAGTTGGAGCCCTGGTCGTCGATGCACGCTTGCCACTGCACGACCTCGTCGCGGCGAGTGTAGATCGCGCTGAAGCGGCCGCGCGGGGGAGTCGGCGCGAAGACTGCCTGCGCAATACCGCACGAGCATTCCATTGTCCCGCAATTTTCGCGCGCGCTGGAGAACGTTTGCCAGAACCCCTGGATTGCCTCGAGGGTGGGACGGAGTTGATCGTGGACTCCGCTCCATGCGTCGCGAATCGGCGAACCGAGCGCGATCACTTCGCGCACTGCGGCGGGATTTGATGCGGCGATCGCGCGACCGAGCACGCCGCCGAGGCTGTGCCCGATGATCGTGACGCGCTGTCCGGAGTCGCGCGCGATTTTTTCGACGCGCCACCCAACCAGTTCCACCTTGCGCCGCGGACACCCGACGTTGAGATCGATTCCCGACATATACGGCTTGTATCCGATGCGCCCGAGCCATCGCGCGAGCGTGCCGAGCGACCAGTCGCCGGCGGTGAATCCGGGAATCAGCAGGATCGGGCGGCCGTCCCCGTGCGGAACTCCGACGCCGTAGCCAATGGGGTCGCGGGCAAGAGAAGCGAATTGTTGTAGAAAGTCAAAATAAGCGGAAGCGGTGAGTTGCAGCAGCATACAAATTGCGCGTTCGCGCGACACTGCCACGAAACGCGGTAACAGTAAAGTCAAATGCAAATGACAGATGTGGATAACATGAACTGCGCGTCAGAGACTCCCGCCCGCGTCCTTCGCCATCTTGCGATTATCCTCCGTGCAGTCACCCTGCCGCGGGGGGCGTGAAACCTCGCGGAGGGTTTCACGCCGGTTCCCTAAACAATCTCAAGTCATCGCCATCAGGTGCCGTTGCCGAATAGCGAGGACCTCTGGAGGCCGGTGCCGGCGTTGTCGATGACGCTGAGCGATGAGGTGAGGTTGCCGGTTGCGGTTGGCGTGAAATCGACCGCGATGATGCACGCGCCTCCGCCCTCCAGGCTCGAGCCGCAGGTAGTCATTACGGCATCGATTTCGTACATCGGATTGGCGGTGGTGATGCTGTTGATGTTGATCGCGCCGCCCGGAATCGCGGGGTTGTTGTTGGTCAGCGTCAGGAACATATCGGGGCTGGTAGTGTTACGCGGCACCTTGCCGAAGAAGACGTTCGACGGCGTCAACACCGGCGCGGTCAGGGTCCCTCTGCCTTTCAGCGTGATCGAGGCCGGGCTGTTCCTGGCGTTGCTGGTGAAGGTCAGGCTGCCGGTGGCCGCGCCCTGGATGGTCGGGGAGAAAGTAGTCATGACCGTGCAACTGTGGTTGGCAGCCAGCACGCCGGTGCATCCGTCGTGCGCGATCGCAAACGGACCCGAGATCGTGACCGTGTTAATCGTCACACCTACCGAGTTGGGATTGGTCACGGTCGAGGTCCGAGTGCCGCTGGTCGAGCCGACATGGGTGTTGGGGAACACCACCGTCACCGAGAGGTTGATCGATGCCTGTACGGCCTGGCCGCTGAGCTTCTGGATATTGGGGTTGTTCGCGGCGTTTGACGGAACGGTCAGCGCACCGGTCGCGGTCCCAACAAAGGTGGAGGTGAACTTCGTCTTGAAATTGCACGAGGCGTTGGGCGCCAAGGTCGTGTGGGAGCAGTTATCCGAGGTAATCATGAAATTCGGGGAAGGTCCGGCCACCATGTCGGTCGCAGCGGTGATTTGGCCGATATTGATCGGAGAGCCGCTGAAGTTGGTGGCGGTGGAGGTCCTGGACGGCGTGGTGGTGCCGGTATTGCCGTGGACCGAAAGTGCGTAGTTCTGCGAGAACGGCGTGACCGTAAGCTTTAAGCCCGCGGGCGGAGTCGCGGTGGCGGTGGGCGTCGCCGTGACGGTTGCCGTCGCAGTCGCCGTATCAGTCGCGGTTGCGGTCGCGGTGTCGGTTGCGGTTGCCGTTACGGACGGGGTCGCAGTCTGAGTAGCCGTGGCGGTGGCGGTCGGGGTTGCGGTGGCCGTCGCAGACTGAGTAGCCGTGGCGGTGGCGGTCGGGGTTGCCGTGGCTGTCGCAGTCGGTGTCGCCACTGGGGACGCGCTGAACTCGTAAGCTCCTATAGAACAGTCGGTCTGCATCGGTGCCGGACGCGCAAAGAAGCGCTGGTCGGTGGTCAGCGGATTACCATTCGGGTCGATGCAGGCGCTGGGAAAAGGGATCTTCGCAATCGCCGGACTTCCCGATTCGAGCGCGATGGTCTCGGTCGGCCCGCCGTTCATCCCAAGTCCCATAGAATCGAGACCGACGTCGCTGGTCGATGCTACGACGGTGTTGTTGTTGGTGCCGTTGGTGAAGCAGGTGCCGTCATCGGCCAGGCTGTAGCTGGCGGCTATCGTCACGCCGCAATTGTTCGGACTGCTGCCCGCCAGAATGGTGCCCTGGAGACTGGCGGTTCCAAAGTTCTGGATGGCGCCCCCGGTGGCCGTGCCGCCGCCGCTGCCGCCGATGCCCTGGTTGGCCGAAAACGTGCAGTTGGTGACGGTTAGTTGCGTGGTGCCGCCAGAGTTAAGGATGGCGCCGCCGATGCCGTTGCCGCCGGAGCCGCCGCTGCCGCCCTTGGCCAGGTTGGCGGAAAACGTGCTGTTGGTGACGGTCGCCGTGCCGGTGTTGAAGCTGTTAAAGATGGCGCCGCCTTCGCCGACGCCGTCGAAGCCGCCGCCGCCACCGCCGGTGACCTGATTGCCCGAGAACGTGGAGTTGGTGACGATCAGCGTGCTGTTGTTAAAGATGGCGCCGCCAGTGGCGCTACCGCCGTCACCACTGCCGCCAGTGGCGGTGCCGCCGGTGGCCTGGTTGTCCGAAAACGTGCTGCTGGTGACGGTCAGCGTGCCGTTGTTTAAGATGGCGCCGCCCTCGCCGTTGCCTCCGGAGCCGCCGAAGCCGGTGGCCAAGCCGCCGGTGGCCTGGTTGGCTAAAAACGTGCTGTTGGTGACGGTCAGCGTGCCGCTGTTTAAGATGGCGCCGGCCTCGGCGACGCCGCCGACGCCGAACTGGCTGCCGTTGGTGGCGCCGGTTGCGCTTCCGTCTTCCAGGGTCAGAAGTTGCAGGTTGAGGGTAGCGCCCGAGGCCACTTCCATCAGTTGCACCGCGCTTCCGCCGCTGATCGTAATGCCCGGCGATGCCGCCGGACCGGTGATGGTCAGCATCTCGCCGTTAACGATGGTGGGTAGAGCGCTGGTCAACGCGATCGTGCCGGTTACTCCGGGGGCAAAGACGATCGTGTCGTTATTGCCGGAGCCTTTGCCGCAACCGTTGACCACTGCCTGGTCATTGGCCGCGGTAATCGCGTCGCGCAAACCGCACTGTCCCGCAGTGCTGGGGTCGTTGGTCGTGGTCACGATAATCGTCGTGGGAGTCGCGGTGGCGGTGGGCGTCGCCGTCACAGTTCTGGTTGCAGTCATCGTCGCGGTTGGCGTTGCGGACAGGGTTGCGGTGGCAGTGATAGTCGGAGTTGCCGTGGCGGTCGCAGTGGAAGTGGCGGTTGAGGTCGCGGTGGCAGTCACGGTCGATGTCGCGGTGGGAGTCGCGGTTGAAGTC
This sequence comes from uncultured delta proteobacterium, assembly GCA_963814715.1. Taxonomy (GTDB): domain Bacteria; phylum Desulfobacterota; class Binatia; order Binatales; family Binataceae; genus Binatus. The sequence continues at coordinate 46,231 of CAWFDW010000002.1, read as the reverse complement.
GCGGTCGTCGTATTGGTCGCGGTCGCGGTGGCAGTCGCCGTTAACGTTGCGGTCGCAGTCGCGCTTGACGTTGGGGTCGCCGTAATCGTCGCGGTGGCCGTCGGCGCGGGGTAATGGATTGTTCCAGTCGCCGGACTGCCTGACGCGGTGGCGGTGTACAGAGCATTGAGCAGGACCGCCACCTTGTTGATGTTGATATCCGGGGCGATCAAGTCGGTTTGGCCGTCGCCGTTGAGGTCGGCTGCCGTCACCCAGAGCGCCTGGCCAGCCGGGTCGAAGTCATGCTGGGCGCCGAAGCTGGGCGTGGTGGCGCCCGGGGCGGTGGTGTTGAGCAGGACCGAGACGCCAGAATTCGCCACGATCAGATCGGGCCTGCCGTCGCCGTCAAGGTCAGCCACGGCAATTGCTTGCGGAGCGTCAAAATTGCCGAAATCCTGATGGGCGGCGAAGGTCAGCGTGGTCGCGCCGGGGGCGCTGGTGTTGAGCAAGACAGAGATGTTGTTGCCGCGCCAATTTGCCACGATCAGGTCGGGCTTGCCGTCACCGTTGAGGTCGGCGGCCGTCACATAGAGTGGCGTGCTGCCCGTGCCGAACGTCTGCTGGGTAGCGAAGCTGGGAGTGAGGGCGCCTGGGGTGGTGGTGTTGCGCAGCACCGAGACGGTGTTGTCGATCGCGCCTCCGTTGGCCGCGATCACGTCGAGCTTGCCGTCGCCGTTAACATCGGCTGCCGTGACCGAGTTCGGGTTGTTGCCCACAGTGAAGGTCTGCTGGGCGGCAAAGCTCGGAGTGAGGGCGCCCGGGGCGGTGGTGTTGAACAGCACCGAGACTGTGTTGCTGCCACTATTCGCCACGATCAGGTCGGGCTTGCCGTCGCCGTTGAGGTCGGCCGCCACCACTGAGTGCGGCGTATCACCCGTGGCGAATTGCAGGCCGGAGAAGGTGGGCGTGGTGGCGCCTGTGGCGGTAGTGTTGAGCAGCACCGAGACCGAGGAGCTGCTGAGATTGGCAACGATCAGATCGGGCTTGCCGTCGCCGTTGAGGTCGGCCGCCGTTACGAAGCCCGGGGCGGTGCCCGTAGTAAAGGTATTCTGGGTGCCGAAGCTGGGTGTGGTGGCGCCCGAAGCGGTCGTATTGAGCAACACCGACACGGTATTGCTTGATTCATTCGCGACGATCAGGTCGGGCTTGCCGTCGCCGTTGACATCGGCCGCGGTCGACCCGGCCGGAGAGTTGCCGGTACCGAAGGTCTGCGCGGTGGCGAAGCTATTGGTGTCAAACGTCGTGGTCGGCGCCGGCGTAGTGTTGAGCAGCACGGAGACCGTGGTGCCGTTCGAATTGGCGACGATCAGGTCGGGCTTGCCGTCGCCATTGAGGTCGGCCGCCGTTACATCGACTGGGGCGGCGCCGGTAAAAAAGGTCTGCTGGGTGGCGAAGCTTGGAATGGTCGCGCCTGGGGCAGTGGTGTTAAGCAGCACCGACACCGTATTGCCTGATTGATCCAGTGATGGATTCGCCACTATCAGGTCGGGCTTGCCGTCGCCGTTGACATCGGCCGCGGTCACCGAGATCGGAAAGGGGCCCACGGCGAAGGCCTGCTGGCTCGCGAAACTGGCAGTGGTCGCACCGGGAACGGTGGTATTGAGTAGCACCGAGACTGTATTGTCGCTCCCGTTCGCCGCGATCAGGTCGGGCTTGCCGTCGCCGTTAACGTCGGCTGCGGTCACCGATAACGGAAAGTTGCCCACGGCGAAGGTCTGCTGGGCCACGAAACCGGGGGTGGCCGCGCCCGGAGCGGTGGTGTTGAGCAGGACCGACACGGTGTTGCTATTTAAATTGGCGACGATCAGGTCGGGTTTGCCATCGCCATTGATATCCGCTGCCGTCACCCATGACGGCGACGTGCCCGTAGCAAAAGTATGCTGGGTGCCAAAGCTCGGCGTGGCGGCGGGCGGGACCGTGGTGTTGAGCAGCACCGAGACCGTGTTGTCGTTTTGATTCGCCACGATCAGGTCGGGCTTGCCGTCGCCGTTGACGTCGGCCGTTGTTACCAAGACCGGGTGGCTGCCCGTAGTAAAGGCATGCTGGGTGGCGAAGGTGGGAGTGGTGGCACCCGGGGTGGTGGTATTGAGCAGCACCGACACCGTGCCGTCGGTGTTGTTTGCCACGATCAAATCGGGCAAGCCGTCGCCGTTGACGTCCGTCACCGTCACCGAGACGGGGATGGCACCAGTAGCGAATGTATGCTGGGCGCCAAAGGTCGGCGTGCTGGCGCCCGGGGCAGTGGTGTTGAGCAGCACCGAGACGGTGTCATCGCTCTCATTCACTACGATCAGGTCGGGCTTGCCGTCGCCATTGAGGTCGGCCGACCTTACCGACTCGGGGCCGGCACCCGTAGCAAAGGTTTGCTGGGCGGCGAAGCTGGGAGTGAACGTCCTCGCTGCGCCGCCGCCGCCCATCAACACCATCTGGAACGTCTTGTCCGCCTGGCTGCCAACGTGGCCCGCGACCGTCACCGGAATCATCGCACTAGTCGCTCCCGCCGGAATTACAAGCGATCCCATCGCGGCCGTGTAGTTCGTCCCGGCAACTGCCGTGCCGTTCACGGTTTGAAACTGAAGAAATGCGTCGTAGCTGGTATCGCCGCTGCGGGCGATCGGAAAATTAAGCGTCTTGGAAGAGCTGTTGGTTATCGTGACGCTGCCGTTCGAGATACTCAGCGTGGTCGAATCGCCCCACACCGAGATTGCAAGCACCACGCCGATCAACGCGATTGTAGCCGTCAGACTCTTATGTTTCACGCAATACCCTTCCGCGGAACTCAACTATGAGCCCGGCCGTTAGTCGCAAGCTCTCGCAAACCCGCAGATGGTGCGTGATTCAGATGGAATCAGAAAATGGTCGAAAGCGCTCCCCCGCAAATCAACGACGCTCAGACCGTCTCACGCCGCTGATCTAGAGTCAATGAACAATTGAACCCGTCTCAGAGAGTCGACGTGAGCTCAGACACGGCAACTTTCGTTCTGGAGTCGCGGGCCGCACCAGATGAGGTGATCTACAGGTCCCGCCCTAGCCCTTAGGCAAGCCTAATACCCTCTCCCCGATAATATTGTGCTGGATCTGATTGGTCCCCGCGTAGATTGTCGGGCCGCGCGCTGCGAGCATTCTGAATGACCACTTGCCCTTGTCGACTGCGAACGGCGCGTTGAATTCGAGCTGGCTGTACGGGCCGAGCAGTTCCATCGCGTATAGCGCGATCTTGAGGCCGAGTTCGGTGCCGCAGAGTTTCATCATCGAGCCTTCCGGGCCCGGCGGCATTCCCTTTAATTGGCGCGTGAGCTGGCGATAGCCGGTGTATCGGAGCGCGAGCGCTTCGGCGGCGAACTCCGCGACGCGCTGACGCACGCTCGAATCGTCCCATGCGTTGCTCCCGTTGCGCGGGATTCGTTTGGCGAGCCGCGCCAGCTCGTGCACTTCGCCGAGATAGCCTTCGCCGCCGCCGCTGCCGCGCTCGAACATCAGCGTGGTCATCGCGACTTGCCAGCCGTTATTGCGCTCGCCGACGATATTTTTCTTCGGCACGCGCACGTCCTCGAAGAAAACTTCGTTGAAGCCCTTGCCGCCGGTCATCTGCACGAGCGGACGCACCGTGACGCCGGGGCTGTGCATATCGATCAGCAGGTAGCTGATTCCTTTGTGCTTGGGCGCGTCGGGATCGGTGCGCACCAGCGCGAAGATCATGTCGGCATGCTGCGCCATCGAGGTCCAGACCTTCTGGCCGTTGACGACGAAGTCATCGCCGTCGTCGATCGCGCGCGTCTGCACCGACGCGAGATCGGAGCCCGAGCCCGGCTCCGAGTATCCCTGGCACCAGACTTCCTCGCCCTTCAAAATTTTCGGGATGTGATTTTTCTTCTGATCCTCGGTCCCCCAATGCATCAACGTCGGGCCGAGCAGGCTGATTCCCATTCCGATCATCGGCTCGTTGAGGCCGAGCCGGCTGAGCTCTTCGCGATAGATCAATCGCTGCATCACGGTGGCGCCGCGCCCGCCGTATTCCTTGGGCCAATTCACCGCGACCCAGCCGCCTTCGTTGAGCTTCTTGTGCCAGTTGACGCGCGCCTCCCAGTCGCCCGCGCCCTCGTCGGCCATGATATTGCTCGGCGGCGGCGCGAATTTCTTGTTGGCTTCGAGCCACGCGCGCACTTCGGTGCGAAATGCGTTGTCTTCCGGCGTATAGTTAAAATCCATCGATTGAATTCTTCTCCCCTGATTTACGAATCTCGCGCGGCGCGTTAACCCTTGGGCAGTCCGAGCACGCGCTCGCCGATAATATTATGTTGTATCTGATTGCTGCCCGCCGCAATCGTGCCGCCACGCGCCGCGAGCATCCGGAACGACCACTTGCCCTTGTCGATCGCAAACGGCGCCTTGTACTCGATCTGGCTGTACGGTCCGAGCAGCTCCATCGCGAACAATTGAATCCGCATGTTCAGCTCGGTGCCGCATAGCTTCATCATCGAGCCTTCCGGCCCCGGCGGCATCCCCTTGAGCCGGCGCGTGAGCTGCCGATATCCGGTGTAGCGCAAGCGCCAGTCGCCTCGCAGGCGAACTCGACGATTTTCTGGCGCACGCTCGCGTCGTCCCACGCCGTACGCGCCGTTACGCGGCAGCGATTTCGCGAGCGTCGCCAGCTCGCGGACTTGCGACATACCGCCGCGATCGCCGCCGCCGCCCGAGCGCTCGAACATCAGCGTCGTGATCGCGACCTGCCATCCCGAATTTTTTTCACCGACCAGATTTTTCTTCGGCACGCGCACGTCTTCGAAAAATACTTCGTTGAATCCCTTGTTGCCGGTGATTTGCACCAGCGGGCGCACGGTCACGCCGGGGCTATGCATATCGACCATCAGGTAGCTGATCCCCTTATGCTTGGGCGCGTCGGGATCGGTGCGCACGAGCAAAAAGATCCAGTCGGCGTGCTGCGCGATCGACGTCCACACCTTCTGCCCGTTGACGACGAAGTAGTCGCCGTCCTCGACCGCGCGCGTCTGCAGCGACGCGAGATCGGAGCCCGAGCCGGGCTCGGAATATCCCTGGCACCAGATTTCTTCCGCCTTCATGATCGGCGGGATGAAGCGCTGCTTCTGCTCCTCGGTCCCCCAATGCAACAGCGTCGGCCCGAACAGGCTGATACCCATTCCGATCATCGGCGCCGTGACGCCGGCGCGCGCGAGCTCTTCGCCATAGACGATATTCTGCAGGATTCCGGCGCCGCGTCCGCCGTATTTCTCCGGCCAGCTCGGCGCGAGCCACCTGCCCTCGGCCATCTTCTTCGCCCATCGTTTCTGCTGGTCGAATTCGCCGCGGCCCTCGGCCATTCCGATCGTAGTCTCGCCCATATGCGGCGCGAACTGCTTGTTGGCGTTGAGCCACGCGCGAAACTCCATCCGGAACGCTTCGTCTTCGGGATTGAAATTGAAATCCATCGCGAAATTCTCCTGGCACGGCTCGAGCGCCTGTACCGGCTGTGACGATCACCCCACTGACCGCTTCCGGCATGAACTTAAAACATTAGCCCGGCACTCTGCAAAGGCTGGCCCGCCTGTTAAATGATATGCATGCCGCAGCCGAAGAATCTCGCGCCGAATCTATGGATCGTCGATCAGCCCGACTTCAACACCGGCTTCGCAAAGATCGGGACGCGGATGACGGTGATAAAGCTGCCGAGCGGCGGCCTGTTCCTGCATTCGCCGACCAAGCTCGACGACGAAACGAAACGATCACTCGACGCCATCGGCGAGGTTCGCGCAGTGGTGGCGCCGTCGCGGGTGCATCATCTGTTCGTCGGCGATTACATAAAGACCTGGCCCACGGCGAAGCTGTACGGGCCGCCGGGTCTGGTCGGCGACATCGCGGATTTCAAAGCGCGCTTCGGCGCGAGACGCGATCTGAAACTCGACGCGGTGCTCGGCGACGAACCGCAACAAGAATGGGCTGGCGAGATCGATCAGCATCTGTTCAAAGGCGCCGTTCGGCTTGAACGAAGTGGTATTTTTTCACCGCGCAAGCCGATCCGCGATTTTCACGGATCTGGTATTCAACGTGCCCGCCGATTTCAAAGACGCTCGAATCTTCTACACGCTGGTCGGTGGCAGGGGCCACTTCGGACCCCATCGCCTGGTTCGGATGATCATTCGCGACCGCAAAGCAGCACGCGAATCAGTCGCGAAAATTCTCGAATGGGATTTCGATCGCGTGATCGTAACCCACGGCGACGTGCTGGAATCGGGCGGCAAAGCGAAATTCGCGCAAGCGTTTTCGTATCTGTGACCGGACGACCGGTTTAATCAGGGGTGACTGACGGGTCGCGAAGGGTCACGGAGTTTGGTTTGTACTGAGAATGCCGGGTGAGGTATTCGAGAGGAACTGAGTATTCGAGGAGAGATGTTGTGATCAAATCTTCCGAAGAAACCGTCAGCGCTGCGGGCGCTCAGCTGGTCATGGTCAAAGGCGGCTCCGGAAAGCCGTTGCTCATTTTTCATGATGAGCTTGGGTATCCGGGCTGGATGACCTGGAACGAGACGATTGCGCATGAGCGCGAGTTGTTGATTCCGTTGCAGCCGGGGTTTGGGAAGACGCCGAAGCTCGAGTGGGTGCGGACTTATCGCGATTTGGCGGGATTTTATTCGCAGGTGGTGCGCGAGTTGAAGCTCGATCCGGTCGATGTAATCGGGTATTCGGCGGGCGGTTTTATCGCGGCTGAGATGATTGCGGCTGATCCGAAGATCTTTTCGAAGATGGTCCTGGTTGCGCCGATGGGGATTAAACCGTCAGAAGGCGAGATCATGGATATTTTTCCGATCACTATGCGGACGCATTTGCGGGCTACCGTGGCTGATCCGCATGGCACGCCGGAGTTTCTGAAGCTGTATGGCGGCGAGATGACGCCGGAGCAATTCGAGGCGTTCGAGGATGCGCGCGCGGAGTCGGCGCGGATTGGGTGGGAGCCTTACATGCACAATCCCAGTCTGCCCCACCTTTTGCACGGAACCAGGACGCCGACGCTGCTGGTATGGGGAACGCGCGATAGGGTCGTACCGCGCGGATGTATCGACGAATACAAGAAGGCGATACCGAACGCGAAGGTTGCGACGATCGAAGGCGCCGGGCATCGGCCTGAAATTGAAAACTCAACTGAGTTTGTGAAGATAGTCAGTCGTTTTCTCAGTGAGTAACGAGACTTCGCAGGAGTTACTATGCAAGTAGGATATTTTACCGAGCGTCCGGTGCGCTGGATTCCTGAAGAAGTGATACTGCGGAACGGCGGGCATTTCGCCGTGTCGAATAGCTACTTCGATCGCGAGCGCGCCGCCGAAGACTACAACTACTATATCGACGAGAACCTTTATGCCGAGGAACTCGGGTTCGACATCGTCGCGCTGAACGAGCATCACGGGAATCCGTTTTGCATGGGCAGCGTGATGAACGTCGAGGCGGGAATCCTGGCGCGGCTCACCAAGAAGGCGCGGATTCTGCTGATTGGGAATCCGCTGCCCGTGATCAAGCATCCGCTGCGGATGGCCGAGGAGCTGGCGGAGATCGATCTTATTTCGCGCGGACGGTTGATCTCGGGATGGGTCCGCGGCGCGGGCAGCGAGCAATTCTTCAACAACGCGAATCCTTCGTACAATCGCGAATACTTCGAGGAGGCGCACGATTTTATCGTGCAGGCATGGACCCGGCCCGGTCCGTGGCGCTACGAGGGAAAGCATTTTCACTACCGGCACGTGAATCCGTGGGCGCTGCCATATCAGAAGCCGCATCCTCCCATGTGGATTCCCGGGACGCTCAGTCCGGAGACGGTGAGATGGTGCGCGGAGAAGGGGTATCCGTATTTTGGATTGGGGACGTCGCTCGGCCCGACCTGCGATTTGTGGGATTACTACGCCGACGAGGCGGCCAAACACGGATACGAAGCGGGTTCGGAGAATTTTGGCTACGTGCTGCCGACTTTCGTCGCGGAGACTGAAGACCGAGCGCAGGAGCTGGGTAAGAATTTTCTGTTCGGCGGGGGCCAGAACTCATTCGCCCGCGTCGAGCATACACTCCCGCCCGGATACAACTCGAAAGAGGCGATTCGAAAACTCGCGAAACAGCCGCAGGGGAGCTGGCTCGGAATCAGCGGCGACCGAATGCGCCAGCAAGGCGAGGACGTCGAAATCGATCCGGCGGCTGTCAGAGCGAAGCTGATTCCTGGATATCAGAAGGCGCAGAAGGCGATACAGCTGGTGATCGGCACGCCCAAGTCAGTGATCCCGAAGCTCAAGGCGATTCTCACCGTGCTGCGGCCCGGGTCGCTCGTGATCTTCAGCGTGCAGGGACCCGTGTCCAACGAGGATCGGCAGACGAGCATGCGGCTGATCGCGCAGGAAATAATTCCGGCGCTGAAAGAACATGCGAAGTCGATCGGCCTGCTCGACGCATTCGAGCGCACTCCGGGATCGATCAAGCTGAGAGCGGGAGTCTCGCGAGGGCCGGTGTCGGATCGCGGGCCGCTGAAAGAACTGGGGTTGGCGTAGCGTTCGATCATGAAGAAAGTGCTGATGGTGTGTACCGGTAATATGGATCGCAGCCCGACCGCCGCGATGGTGCTGGCGGAGATGTGCGCGCCTATGTGGGTTACGTCGGCGGGGACGGAGCCGTGGGCGAAGAACCAGGTTAGCATCGAGCTGGTCGAGGAAGCGGACGTAATTTGCGTGATGGAAGAAGCGCATCGAAGGCATATCCGCGAGCGCTTCGGCGACGCGCATGCGGAGAAAGTCGTGGTGCTCGACATTCCCGACAATTATGTTTGTTGGGAAGACAAGCTGATTCACTTGCTGAAGGGCAAACTGCGCGTTGCGCTTGGATTGACGACTTCTCGAAAATAAAAATCCTAATTGTCTGAGAACCCGCCTTTGGGTTTCCCGCTTGCTGGAGAACGGCGATCTCTGCACCCGATGTTCGTCAGAAGCAACTGGAAGTTGCCGTCTGATGTCATACGGTCAACCTCAGAACGCGGCGTGATTGTGGAAAGACGACATGATCCTGCTCATTTAGAGCAGGCGCTGCCTAGCTTTGGGATTGACAAGTTCAAAAAGATAGCTATTGAGGGTATAGAGAACCTGATTGTATGCGAACCCGACTGCGGGTTTCGTGACTCATTTGGGCAGGGATCGATCCCTGCGCCCAGGCATTTGTCTATTGGCACTGCCGCGCGAAGCGGACTTTGCTCTGTCAGAACTTAACGACGGGGGGGCGGACGCATCCCGATTTTTGAACTTTAATCCTACAGTCCGTATTCATCGAGTAGCGCCTGGCGCAGCCGCGTGAAATGAATCAGGCCGGCCTGGTACTGGAGTCTCTTCTGTTCCGGCAGGCTTCCGAAATCGAGGCCGTAGCGATGCGCCGTGCCGAGGACCGCCTTCTCGGTCGGTGGCGATTTAACGCCCTCAGGAGCGCGCGGAATTCTTCGATCGCGATTTGCTTCAAATAACTTGGCAGCTATGTTGCGCGGATAGACTCCGAGGCTCACCAGCACGTCGGCGGCAAGTTCGCGCGGATTATTCAGATGCGCGTCATATCCAGTCTGGCGGGAGAGCTGGATCAGTTCGTTGCGAGTGGAGAAAAGTTCCGCCGTCACGTGATGCCCTACTTCGTGCAAAAATGCGGTGGCGACCGCCGCCGGATGATGCGCGCCGTTGAGGCAGATTAGCGGGCGCTTCTCCAAGCCTGAGTCTTTGCCCAGGTAGAAACCGAACAGAGCGAGGCCCGACGGCCAGGGCATTTTGGCGATTCTGAAGTCGGCACCGAGGTCTGAAGCACGCGCGGCAAATTCCTTCATGGAACCGAGGCGTACTGCGGAATCGTTAAGATGAGGCCAAGCCTTGCGTTTCGCAGTGCCGATGATCTCGCGTACTTCGGCGCGGCTTAGACCACCTCTGAGCGCATGACCATAGTCACGATTCCAAAGACGCGCGATTTCAGCCTTGGTGGTGGCTAAAGCAGGTTCACGCTCGCTTGAGGCGGTTTCAGCAGTTTTAGCTATATCTGCTGCCAAGCCAACAATCCGCGAGATGCGCTTCTTAACGGTCATTCGTCAACCCCTCTCGAATGCCAAATTATAACCAAAAGTACTGAATTAATGCTAGATAGGCAACAACCGGTCGTTTTAGTCCAATTCCGCTCAAAATTGCGTTGCGTTTCAAGGAACTTCCTGCGTAATTAACCGTTGATACTACAAATTGACGTATTTCTAAGCTCGGTGTTTGGGTCTTGACGACCATCTTTCAGCCACTTCATGCATCCTCCGGGTCGGTTCTTCGGCATCGACCGCACTCTATCATGCCACGTTCACCGCCCGCGCGTCGTTCATATTTTACAGAGTCGGATCTCCGCATCACAACCTAAAAGATCGCGACGAATTCAGACTGACCTGGGGAGGAACTAGTCAATGGAACTGCGTTTACTGACCAACGAAACCGAACGAAGAATCTTCGCCGCGCGTACCGAACAGATTCGTGCAAAGCACGGAGTCGGCTTCAAGGAACGTCCGCGCTCGCGCCTGGCCAGAATTCATCTGACCTTCGGCAACCTCTACGCACTGTTCGAGAACGACGACGAGCCGGCCGAGAAAATGATCGCGGGGCTGGTGATGCACGATCTCGAGATGTTCCCGCAGACCTGCCCAAGGCCCGACCTGTCGCATCTGCCGCCGCGATCGGTGCTCGAAGTGAGCGAGCTGTGGTCACGCGCGATTGGCGCGGGCGCGTTGGCGCGGTGCGGGGCGGCAATCCTGGCCGGGCTGCTCGACGCGCGCGCGATACTCGCGTACCTGGGCGTGAAGCCGTTCGACGGGACTCCCTTTTATCGCGCGACCGGGTTCGTCAACGCGGGCGAGCCGGTCGAGTATCCGTACCTGGAAACGCTCAAGGGGGAATCTATTTGGGCGCAGCCGATGATCCTCGAGGGCGAATCGCTGGCAAAGCTGACCCGGGTATTTTCGCAACTGATCATCGAGACGAATGACGACCACAGCGTCCTGCGCTTCAGGAATTTCCTCAAAGGTAAAACCGCGGGCGGCCGTCCAGCATTCGTGGACGAAGATGTGGCGCCGATGGCTGGGCCACGGCATGAGGAAAATGCGGCGCAACTTCAATAGCGCCTATTCCGGCAAAACGACTGAATCGGATTCGTCCAATCGGTACGTGAGGGGAAGCATGAATTATACAACAGCAACTGAGCCGTCTCTCGAGGCGGGACGCTTCGGCGACGCCGGCAACACTGTCCCGGTCAAACTGACCAAGGAAGAGTTGACCGAGCTATCCACCGTCAGGCCGTTACTCGCCTGTATGCACGTTGCCGGGGAATGGGCATTGATCGCGGCGACGATTTATCTATGCCAGCGTTTCTGGAATCCGATGCTGTACATTTTGGCAGTCGCGTTCATCGGATCGCGCCAGCATGCGCTGCTGGTGCTGATGCACGATGGAGTTCACTACCGGCTGCTGCGCAACCGGTGGCTCAACGACTGGCTGTCCGAAGTAGTGCTTGCATGGCCGCATCTCGTTTCGGCGAGGCAGTATCGCAAGAACCATTTCGGACATCATCGGCATCTGAACTCGGCGCAGGATCCCGACATGAAGCGCAGGGTGGGCGATCCGGTCTGGGTGTTTCCGCAGACCGTCCCAAATCTGGCGAGGACGCTGTTTCGCGACGCGACCGGCTTGAACGCGCCCGCAATGATCAAGCTGGCGGCGGCGGTCGCAGCGGCGGATTCGGTGCCGGCGGGGTTCCTCGCGTTGCGCTATGGATTCTACGCGGCCGTGCTAGGCGTCATCATTTATGCCGGCGCGCTCACCGGCTTCGCAATGTACTGGGTCGTTCCGATGTTCACGTGGCTGGTGCTGATCATGCGCATCCGCAGTATCGCCGAGCATCACGCGATCGAAATCGACGAGCCGGATTCAGCGTACCCACGGACGCGGACCACGCAACCGACGTTGCTCGAGAAGATTTTCGTCGCGCCGAAAAACGTCAACTTCCACATCGAGCATCACTTTTTTCCGAGCGTGCCGTTCTATCGGCTGCCCGAGCTTCACGCAATCCTTATGACGAAGCCGGGGTATCGCGAGGGCGCTCACGTGACGCGCACGTATTGGGGAGTGCTCGAAGAATCGGTCGGCCGCACGCCGTCAAATCGGGTCGATGCGCGCAATGCGAGCGACTCGAAGCTCGAACGGATCAGGCGAGTCGCGGAGGCAACAATTTGACGATCTGAAATCGCCGATATCAACCTTCTGTTATCGCGCCCCTGCCGACCGGTTGCACACTGTGGTCGCCAGCTTGTAGAGTTTTGCCGGGGGCGCGAACCCGATCGATCACAGCCAGCACTTGCGGTGGATTCCCGACTGGCGGCGGACTTCGACCCGGTCGTGAATGGCTGTAATCCCGATAACATATAACCTTCGGAGCCTGATGGTCCGGCGGACGACGTCGCTGATGACGGCGCTCGGGATAGCGCTGGTCGTGATGGTCGTCGTCATCCTGCTCAGCTTCGTCAGCGGCCTGCGCCAAAGCCTGGAGCTGGCGGGAGAGCCGGGGCATTGGATAGTTCTCAGCCGCGGCACGGTGTCCGAGGGCGAGAGCTACATCCCGCGCGAGCAATCGGACCTTTTGCGGACGCGAGCGGAGATAGCGACTGACGCGTCGGGGGCGGAGCTGTTTTCTCCCGAGATGGTGGTGCCGTTCAATGCCGCCGTGAATCGGCCGGCCGTTCAGTTTCGGCCGGCGTCGCTGCGCGGCGTGTCGCCAATCGCATACAAGATGCGTCGCGGACTCAAGCTGGTGGCGGGACGATGGCCGGAGCCGGGTCGCGACGAGATGGCGATCGGGCAAAAGCAGGTGGCTCGATTTCCAGAACTGGGCGTGGGCACCACCTTCAAGTACGGACGCCGCACGTGGACGATTGTCGGAATTTTTGCCGATCGCGGCAGCGCGCTCGAGTCGGAATTCTGGACCGACATCGGCGTCCTGCAGCAGGATGCGCGATTCGAGAATGGCTATTCGTCGTTTCACATCGTCTTGAAACCGGGAACCGAAGAAACCTTTCGCAACGCGCTCATCGAAGATGCGCGGCTGACGGTCGACGCAATCAGCGAGAAAGATTTCATCGCGGAGCAGGCCAAGGTCGCCGACCGGCTGCGCGGGCTGGTGCTGATAGTCGGCTTGATTGTGGGCACGGGCGCGGCTTTCGGCGGCATGAACACGATGTACGCCGCCGTCGCAAGGCGCACGCGCGAAGTCGGAGTGCTGCGCACGCTGGGCTTCGGCCGCGGATCGGTGCTGACAAGTTTTCTCATCGAGAGCGTGATCCTCGGCATCGTTGGCGGCGTCGTCGGCGATCTGCTGGCGATATTCCTGGGATTGGCGGCGGGCCTCAATCAGCGGCTGATGAGCGTCGGCACCGTGGTCTTTTCGTCGGCCTTCTCGGTGAACGCCCTCGCCGCCGGACTCGGCGCGGCTCTGCTGATCGGAATTGCCGGCGGGCTGATGCCGGCGTGGCGCGCGTCACGTTTACCGATCGTGGAATCGCTGCGAGAGGCCTGACCGATGCAATCGCTTCGACTCATCTTCCGCTATGTGATCAGACAGCCGCGCCGCGCGATCCTTACGATGCTGACCTTTGCGATCGCCACTTTCATCTTCACGGTGCTCGCGGCGATACCGAGCTCGATCGATATGATTCTCAAGAAGACCGCCGAGACTCTGCGCGTATATTCGTACAACGCCGACGGACGCTACCTTGGCGTGCCGGCGCGCGATTGCCGAACGATCGAAAAAATACCGGGGGTCGTCGCCTGCATGCCGATGGTGGTGCTGCGCGCCACCTATCAGAACGCGTCGGAAACTGTGCAGACGTTCGCGCTGGATGCGGACAAGGTCGCGCTCCTGTATCCCGACTACAATCTTCCGCCGCATGTGATCTCGCAGTTCTCGAACAACCGGGACGCCGCGGTCGCGGGACGCCTGCTGATGCGCAAGCATGGCTGGAAGGTCGGCGACGTGGTGACGCTGCGCGGCGATTCGAATCGACTCGATATCAAGTTCGTGATGGTGGGCGAGATCCCGAACGACAACTATCCAAATTTTTTCATGTTCCGGCGCGACTACCTGGTCGAAGCGGAGAAGGCGATCGGAATTCCCGAAGAAAAGCATCCCGCGGGATTCCTCGTGACTCGGGTCGATAAAGAACGCAATGTTCCATCGGTCATTCACGAGATTGACGGCGGCTTTCACAACTCGGATTTCGAGACCGCGTCGATGACCGAAAGCGAGGCGGTCTCCGGCCTGATGTCGACGGTCGGCGACATCCGCGGCATCGTGTCCGCGGTGTCGGCGGTGATTGCACTGACGATTTTTCTAATCGCCGCGAATGCGATGTCGATGATGGTGCGCGAGCGATTGCGCGACGTAGCGGTGTTACGCGCGCTCGGATTCAATCAGCCGTACATCGCGCGCATCCTGTTCGGCGAATGCGCACTGATCGGCACGGTCGGCGGCTCGCTCGGATGTGCGCTGGCAGTATGGCAATTCGGCAGCGGCACGACGCTGCGCGCGGTGTTGGAGAGTGCGGGCTATCTGACGGTGACGTACAGCGCCGCGCTCGAGGCGCTCCTCGCCGCAATCGTGATCAGCATCCTGAGCGCCGCGATTCCCGTGTGGGGCGCGATGCGAGTGACGCCGGCCGACGCCTTCCGCAAGACAATCTGAGGCTGCTACCTGCCGACGGCGTGACGGACAGCGTTGAGAATATTGCCATGGCCCGGTAACGGGCCATTTTTTTGATATGACCAAACCCGTCCACTATCCCTGGCCCTGGCCAAGCAGAAGCTCAATTGTGATCGGGATTCTCCTGGTGGGCTCAACGATTTTCTGCGCGCCTGGGTGCTTTCGAATTCAAGTTAGCCCGAAGGGCACATTGCCGACCATGTGTACTGCGCACTATCCACCTTCGATCGGCAAGGACCTGGTAGTGGGCGAGTCGAGCGACGACCTCTTACGCAAAGTGGGCAAACCTAACGAAGCCGTGAGGGAAGATGAATATGTCTATTACAATTACTTTGTTCAGCCCTATCGGTTGTTGGGGTTCAACTCAAAGTTCCTGGCTTACTGCTATGCGCAGCCAATCGAAGACTCGTCTATGTACGACGTCACCTTCGACGCAAAAAGGAGGGTCGAGTCCGTCGCGTACTATATACCGGCAGGCGCTGATTCACGGCAGGTGAAGGTGCCAGGCACGGACGGGCTTATGCTCCCCGCAACTCTCTATTCCGCACGAGGATGCAGTGCCGAGCGTAAGCCGGGGATCGTGCTCCTCCATGGCTGGCTCGACGAGGGAGCGAAGGATGCGGGGCTAGAAGGGTATGCAGACCTGTTTGCGGAACAAGGCTACGTTGTTTTAGTACCGTTGATGCGTGGTTGGGGTGGCGGGCAGAACGACTGCGGGCTCAGCCAATCGGCTGATACCGCGCGAGCAATAGAATGGCTAGCCTCCCAGCCGGGTGTTGATCCGGATCGCATCGGAGTCGTGGGGTTCTCGTTCGGCGGCCAGGTCGCGCTGCTTACGGGCGCGCTTAGTCATCGCGTTAAGGCCATCGTTTCGAATTCCGGACCAACCGATCTAACTACGTTGAGCGCCAAAAATCCCTGGTATCGGTTTCAGAAAGCGTGCCGGTCCGACTTCAATAGTCGTTCACCGGTCAC
This sequence comes from uncultured delta proteobacterium, assembly GCA_963814715.1. Classification (GTDB taxonomy): domain Bacteria; phylum Desulfobacterota; class Binatia; order Binatales; family Binataceae; genus Binatus. The sequence continues at coordinate 30,427 of CAWFDW010000002.1, read as the reverse complement.
CGTGGCGAGCCAGATAAAAGCGCCGGTGCTGTTGGTTGAGGGCGACATGGACACTACTGTGCCGCCGGAACAGGCCCAGGAGATGGAGCAGGCGATCTGGAAATCGGGCGGCAACGTTCAGCTGTATCTCGTGAGCGGTGCGGGACACGATCCATTCATTCCCTCGTGGTCTCCTACACAGCAGTTTCTGGAGGCAAATCTCGGCAAGCCCAGTTGCGTCCAGACTGTGCATGCGCCGAGTGCGTCGGCGCAGCCGACTCCCTCTGCTTCGCAATCTCAGTGAAGCAAGCTGTACTGGCCAGAACCGTTTCAGGGCGGACGGGATAGCGCTGTTCTAATTTAGCGGAGTACGTGCGCCGGGCTGACATGAGACTTCGGAGTGGAATGCTAGTAGGTAGTTGAAATTCTTGAGCTGTCTCTCGTTCGCGCATTCACTTGTGGAGTCAGAAGTCCGCAGGCATTTTTGGTACTCCAGTTCAGAGAGGCGTAAGTCTCCTGCTGTTGGTCCCCACTGGACGTATCCGCATGACGACAACATGGCGCCAAGCGCGAGCGCGGCAGCGCAGAGAGGCTTCATGGACGGTCAAATCCAGAAGTTAACTGTGAGGATCTGACCCGACTATCTGCCGACGGCGTGACGGACCGTGTTGAGTATATAGATGAAGTCGCGGGGCGACCGCACTTCACCGAGCAGCGCGACCCGCTCCAGCATTTCCATCTCGTCGCCGGTGATGTTGTGAACGCGTCTTATCTGCTCGTCCTTGCGAAAATCTTCCCACGCTGACTTCGAGTCACTTTCCGGCTCCGGGCTGAGCAGAGCCTGCGCGCGCGGGTTGGCGAGAAAAAATAGTTCCCGCCGATCCAGACCCAGCACTTCCGCCAGCCGCGTGACGATCTTGTCCGACGGATGCCGCTTCGCAGATTCGAGATGCCCGATGTACGGAGTCGAAGTCTTGATCCGCCGTGCGACTTCTTCCTGGGTCAGGTCCAGCTGACGCCGGCGATCGCGAAGTACTTGACCGAAACTACGTTCCTTGATCCGTGCCATTGAAATGCCATCCCTTTAGAGAGTTCCTGCCCGCGGCGTGGATCAACCGCGTCCCCAATCAATTGGGTGAGATTCGACGCTGCCAGTTTGTACCATCCAAGAGCCTATAAGGCAAATTCGCTTCCAGAGCCGTCTCAGCTTGAGCTTCCTCGAGGTCGCCGCCCTTCACCAGGGTCGACCACAGGTCTTTTGCATCGCTGAAAACCAGCTCCGGCTTCGCCGGGACGACGTACCACGCGCCCGCCATGACTTCGCTGTAGAGCTGGTCGTGCAGCCACTGAGCCTTTCCTGAAATAACCCGGAAATCGGTGATCCGCGGTTCCTTGAGAACCGCGGCAATCGCGTCGCGGCCGGTCGCGACGTAAACGTCATCGAAGACCCGGATGGCGGAGCTGTACGCCGCCGACGCGCGGAAGATCACCGACATCTCGTCTGGCTCGACCGGGCCGCCCTCGTAGATCGTTGCATCCGGAACCCTAAGGTCGTGAACTTGCGGGAACACGTCGCGCAACCGCAGCTTGGCGGGATTGTTTATTATTAGGCCAGCCAGCAGCGGCGGCTCAGTAGATGGGACCAACAAAATCACGGAGCGCACGAAGAACGGATCCTGCAAGTCGCGAGTGGCAACGAGAAACGACGGCGTCGACAGGTCGGTGCCGTGCGCTTTGTGCGCGGTCGCCAGCGTCGCAACTAACAGCGCAATCGAGATGCTTGCGACGAGGCGTCTACGGAGCCTGATGCTGAATGCCCGCATACAGCAATTAATACCGTCAATTCTAATCGAGGTTCAACTTGCGCGTGCGAAATCAAAATTTGTTGCAACGGATCGCCGTTCCGTCGAACGGAAGATTTCCATGTAACTTTTACCGCAGATCGAACGTCTAGATATCAGCAGCCCGGGACTCCGATCCCGCGGCAGGCTCGACTGCCCACATAAGGAAAGCTGTATTGCGAGAACCGCTACGCCTCATCATTGCGCTGGCTGCTTGTGCCGATTGTTCTTGTCCTTTCGTGCAAGCCGCAGGTTCTCGTTGAAAAGAAGCATGCTACCGCGGGCGATCCACCAGGAGGGCCGCGGATAGTTCCGGTCGCAGAGCCGACGCCGCTGAAGAGCCCGAATATCATCTTCGTGCTCACCGACGATCTCTCGCTGAACCTGCTGCAGTTCATGCCGCACGTGCTCAAAATGGAGCGCAACGGCGCCACCTTTGCGAATTACTTCGTCACGGATTCGCTATGCTGCCCTTCGCGCTCGTCGATCTTCACCGGCGAGTTTCCGCATAACACTGGAGTGTTTCAAAAACTTCGAGCCTGACGGCGGCTACGGCGGCTTCAACTCACACGGTAATGAGCCGAACACTTTCGCGGTCGCCCTTCAGCGCATCGGCTACAAGACCGCGATGCTCGGAAAATATTTGAACGGCTATGAGCCGACGCGGAACGGCCCCGCGATGGGGTGGAACGAATGGGACGTCGGCGGGCTCGGCTATCCCGAGTTCAACTACGCGCTGAATGAAAATGGCAGGGTCGCCTACCACGGCAGTACACCTCGCGATTATATGACCGACGTACTCTCGCATCTCGCGGTCAAATTCATCCAGAAGTCGCAGGGCGCGCCCTTCTTCATCGAGATCGCCACCTTACGCGCCCCACTTTCCTTATATTCCCGCTCCGCGCGACGCGCACGCGTTTCCCGGTCTGCTAGCGCCGCGCACGCCGGCTTTCAATGCCGCGCCGGACGCCAACGCGCCCAAGTGGCTGAGTAAGTATCCGCCGCTGTCCAAGGCCCGCATAACTTTGATCGATCGAAAATTCCGGATGCGCGCCCGATCGGTGCTCGCGATCGATCAGATGATCGGCAACCTGAGAGCCGCGGTTGCAGCAGCCGGCGAGGAGAAAAACACTTACCTCGTCTTCAGCTCCGACAACGGCATTCACATGGGCGATCACCGCCTGATGCCGGGCAAGATTGACCGCGTTCGATACCGACATTCACGTCCCGCTCGTCGTCACCGGGCCTGGAGTTGCGCCGGCGCACGTTATCAATGAGGTCGTCGAAAACACCGATCTCTGCGCGACCTTTGCCGAGCTGGCCGGCGCCGGCGTTCCGGCAACAGTCGACGGCCGCAGCCTTGTGCCCCTGTTGCGCGGGGCGCAGGTTCCACTGTGGCGCACCCTGGCGCTGATCGAGCATCACGGGCCGTTGATTGAGCGGATGAATAAAGATGACCCGGACGTGCCCGCCAGACGCAGCGGCAATCCGCCAAGTTACGAGGCGATCCGCTCGCGCGATTCAGTCTATGTCGAATACGATGACGGGACTCGCGAATTTCACGACTACGCGAGCGATCCGTACGAGCTGCGGAATACCTTCTCGACGCTGCCGCCGAAAGCCAAAGCGTCGCTGCATGCCGACGTAGACGCGCTCCGAATCTGTCACGGCGCGCAAGCCTGCTGGAAAGCCGCTCGACCGTCGAAAGACTCCGAACACGTGGAAAACCACGGGCTCTGAGCGCGCGAGACTCGCTCAGATGTCGCGCAACATTCGCCGCATACCAGGCTCGCCGACCACCTTCTCGAAGTCCGGATGACGCTTTTCGTCGACGACTTTGAATCCCGCCTTCTCGTACGCGCGCTGCGCGGGAGTGTTGCCGATCATCACGCTGATCTGCCCGACGCGATAGCCCTTGCTCCTGCCGATGTCGAGCATCGTGCTCAACAGCTTGTCGGCCAGCCCGCGCCGTCGGAACTCCGGACGTGTCGCGACGTTCTCGATGATCCATGCTCCCGGCGCCGGTTCCGAGATGCAGGTCAGCACGGGCGTGATGCGTTCCGCGATCGCCTGAAACTCGGCGTCGCTCCATCCGCTCATGCGGTTCGCCTCTTGCGTCGCGATGAAACTTAGTTCGCCACCTTTTTCCTTGTCATCGTATCCGCACATAGCCGCAGCCGGATGCCCGTCGACCTCTGCGACCATGAATGCGGAATAGTGAAACCAGCCGCGCGTCGGAGTCTGCGCAAGCTGCTCGAGGAAGCCGAGGCATTCTGTCTCCGGCCGCTGGAGCCAGATGTCCCAAAAGCCGCGCGGCAGGTGACTACGTGCGGCTTGCAGCTCGACCCACGCGATGAATGATGCGTCTGTCAGCTCAGCGGGCCGGATTCTCGGTTCCATCTACAATGTTCCTCGCGATTCGCACGCTCGCACGACGCGGGGAGGTTAGCAAACAGCAACGACGGTGCTATTGCTGTGGGGTTGCGATGAGCTCGAATCGAAAAGCGGACGTGGCGATCGTCGGCGCCGGCATCCTCGGCCTCGCGCATGCGTACTTCGCGGCGAAGCGCGGGCGCTCGGTGGTCGTGTTCGAACGCACGCCTCGCGCGCAGGGAGCGTCGGTACGCAACTTCGGGATGATCTGGCCGATTGGGCAACGAGCCGGCGTCGTGCATCAGACGGCGACGCGCAGTCGTCAAATCTGGAAAGAGATCCTCGACGCCTCCGCGCTGTCATATCGTCCGACCGGTTCGCTTCACGTCGTCTATCATCGAGACGAAGCCGACGTCGCGCGCGAGTTCGTCGAACGTGCGCCCGCGCTCGGCTACACCTGCACTTGGCTTTCACCCGCCGAAGTGTTGAAGAAGAGCGCGTCGGTAAATCCCAAAGGACTGCTCGGCGGCATCTGGAGTCCCACCGAACTCACCGTCGATCCGCGGGAAATACTCGCGAAGCTGCCGGCGTTCCTGGCTGAAAAATTCGGCGTGCAATTTCGATTCGGCACCGCTGTGAGATCGATTGATTTGCCGAACATCGAAGCCGGTTCTGAAACGTGGCAGGCTACCAACGCCGTGGTCTGCGGCGGCGACGATTTCGAAACACTCTTTCCAGAATTATTTGCTAGCTAGCGGAATCGATCGATGCAAACTTCAGATGATGCGCACGGCGCCGCAGACCAAACGGATGGGAACTCGGCCCGGCGCTCGCCGCGGGCCTCACGCTGCGCTTCTACCCCGCATTCGAAATCTGCACGGCGACCTTGCCGAAATATAAAGAGCGTGTCGCGCGCGAAATGGCCGACTACGATCGCTTCGCCATTCACACACTGGTCTCGCAGACCGCGGACGGTGCGCTCACGCTTGGCGATTCGCACGAGTACGGACTCGCCGTCGATATCTTCAACAAAAGCGAAATCGACGAACTCGTGATGCGCAACGTGCGCGAATTTCTGCTCGCGCCAGACTTGTCGATCGCACAGCGATGGTACGGCGTGTACGCAAAGCATCCCGACAAACCCTGGGTCGCGACTCGACGCCGCGCCCGGCGTGCGCATCGTCACCGCAGTCGGCGGCTCGGGCATGACCCTGTCATTCGGCCTGGCCGAACAGATGATCCGCGAGATGAACATATAAATGAAGCAGTCGTATTCCGGCCCGGTAAAGGCCGTCATTCTCGATTGGGCAGGCACCACGGTCGATCACGGCAGCCTCGCGCCGGTGCGCGTTCTGCAGCAGGTGTTTGCCAAGCGCGGCGTTCCCATCTCGGAGGAAGAAGCGCGCCGCGACATGGGCGTCCTGAAAATCGACCACATCAGAAAAATTCTTTTTGGTGAAAGTGTCTCGGCTCGATGGAGCAAAGCTGTCGGGCAAGATCCCACCGAGGCAGACGTCGAGAGTCTGTTCGCGAACTTCGTGCCGCTCCAGCTCGAATGCCTGGTAAAGTACTCAACCGTGATCGACGGCGTCGCGGAAACGGTCGCACGGCTCCGCAAGCGCGGAATCAAAATCGGCAGCACCACTGGATACACGCGCGCGATGCTCGAGATGATCCTGCAAGCCCGCCGCCGCGCAGGGCTACTCGCCCGACTGCGCGATCACGCCGGATGACGTTGGCGCCGGACGCCCGTATCCATGGATGATCTACACCAACGCCACGCGCATGAAGGTCGAGCCGCTCGAGGCGATCGTGAAAATCGGCGACACGCCTGTCGATATCGAGGAAGGGCTGCGGGCGGGTGTGTGGACCGTCGGGGTCGCGCGCACCGGCAACATGATTGGACTGTCCGCCGAAGATTTCGCCGCGCTCGCGCTCGCAGAGCAAGCGAGTCGGCTCGAGCACGCGCGCAAAGCGCTGAATGCGGCCGGCGCGCATCATGTGATCGACGCCGTCGCCGACTGCGAGCATGCCCTCGACGCGATCGAGGCGCGCATCCTCAAAGGCGAGCGCCCGTAGTATCGAAAACCTGGCTCATCCGCCCACCGCTTGCGGAGTCGTCAACGTCGAACATAAATTACCGGCTGTACGTTACTGAGGGGGGTCACTCATTGTGTACAAAACTAGTCTCACTGTAGCTGGCATCGTCGGCGCCATGATGCTGACGTCGGTTGCGTCTTTCGCAGCACAACCCCGCGCCAACATGATTCTGGCGCAGGACGATTGGGTTCAACTTCCGTCGTCCGGCGATCGTCCGGATTCAGAATCGTCGACTCCCGCGACTTCGCGAAACAACCAGCCGGCCGCTGACCATCCGCAACGCGGCAGCGACAACGCCGCGCTGACAATCGTCGAGTACTCCGACTTCCAGTGCCCGTATTGCCGCGCGGTGGAGGCTTCACTCCGCCAGGTAATGAAAAAATACGGCGACCAGGTGCGGCTCGTATATATGGATTTCCCGTTGCCTTTTCATCAACACGCGATGGACGCCGCTATCGCTGCGCGATGCGCCGACGAGCAGGGGCAGTTCTGGACCTATCACGACGCGCTGATTGAAAATCCCTCGACCCTCTCGACGCCGGGTTTGAAGAACACCGCCGAGCAGCTTGGGCTCGACTCCATGACGTTCGATCGATGCCTCGATGGACGCAAGTACGAGAGCTCGGTAGTCGCGGATCGAACGCAAGGCGAGCGGATCGGCGCGCACGGAACGCCCTACTTCATAGTCGGCAATCGTTCTATGAGCGGCGCTCAGCCGGCGTCCGCATTCGAGTCAGCAATCGACCAGCAACTACACAGCCAATAAAACCCTTCTAACAGGGACGAAGTCCCGCATCTTTGTCTTTTCCTAATACTGGGTGCAGGGTTTAACCCTGCCGAAGGAAGCGTGAAACCCACCGCGGGTTTCACATTAGATTAAGTTCCTACCGTCGATCCGCCTTCAACCCATCTTCGTTGGCCAGGAATAGGTGCAATTGCGCCGGCGTCGTGTCGCGCGGTATCTCGACCGGATAATTCCCGGTGAAGCACGCGTCGCAAAATCCTTCGCGGCTGTCACCGTTGAACGAATACAATCCGTCCCAACTTAGATATGCGAGCGAGTCGGCCGTGATGTAGCGGCGGATCTCTTCGATTGAATGCGACGACGCGAGCAGCTCTTCGCGCGTCGGCGTGTCGATTCCGTAAAAGCACGAGTTGGTGGTCGGCGGCGCCGCGATTCGCATGTGAACCTCGCGCGCACCCGCCTGCCGCAGCATCGGGATCACCTTCCGCAGCGTGGTGCCGCGCACCAGCGAATCCTCGATCAGCACGATCCGCTTGCCGCGCAACAATTCCGCCACCGGGTTGAATTTGATCTTCACCCCGAAATGGCGAATCGACTCGCGCGGCTCGATAAACGTGCGGCCGATGTAATGGCTGCGCACCAGTCCCATCTCGAACGGTATCCCCGATTCCTCGGCGTAGCCGAGCGCGGCCGGCGTTCCCGAATCCGGCACCGGCACCACGATGTCCGCCTCGCACGGCGCCTCGCGCGCGAGCGCCCGCCCGTGCTGCTTGCGCACCTGGTACACGTTGCGGCTGTAAACCTGGCTATCCGGCCGCGAAAAATAAACGTACTCGAAGATGCATCGTTTGGTCGGCGCATGCGCGAACGGATTGAGCGAGCGCAGCCCGCCTTCATCGACGACGATCATCTCGCCGGGATTGACCTCGCGAATATATTCGGCGCGCACCAAATCCAGCGCGCAGGTCTCCGACGCCACGATGGTTGCGCCGTTGAGATTGCCGAGCACCAGCGGTCGAAATCCCTGCGGGTCGCGCACCGCGATCAACGAGTCCTCCGTCAGCACCACCAGCGAGTACGCGCCGCGCACCTGTGACAGCGCCTCCGCAACCCGCTCGGGCAGCGTGGGCGCGTGCGACGCCGCGATCAGATGAATCATCACTTCGCTGTCGGACGACGACTGGAAAATCGAACCTGTAGACTCCAGCCGCTCGCGCAGCTCGTTGAAATTTACGAGATTGCCGTTATGCGCGAGCGCGAGTCCGCCGCGCGCATACTCGACCACCAGCGGCTGACAGTTGCCAATCGTCGTCGATCCGGTCGTCGAGTAGCGGTTGTGCCCTATCGCGCTGGTGCCTTCGAGACGTTCGATAATCGAGTGATTAAAAATGTCAGCGACCAGTCCCATCCCGCGATGCGAGATCAGAGACCTGCCGTTGGACGAGACGATTCCCGCCGACTCCTGCCCGCGATGCTGCTGCGCGTACAGCCCGAGGTACGCAAGGTTGGCGGCCTCCGGATGCCGGTAGACGCCGAACACGCCGCACTCTTCGTGGAAAACGTCGAGGGGCGATTCTTCGACTGCTTCAACCGCAAGGACCGAATCTTCTTCAGTCACCGCTCGAGAGCCTCCTTGGAATCGCGTCTTCGTAAATTCGTTGCAACTCGGAAACGTCTTCGTCGATCGCGTTGCCAATCTTGAGTCGCGGATCGGCGATTACTTTTCCGATCACCGCAAACTCCAATCCGCGACCCGCAAACAATTTCTCGACCCGCGTCACGTCACCTGGTGCAATCGACAAGATCACCGTCGATGCGCCCTCGCCAAAAAAATCAACCGCGTCGCGTTTCCAGCATGCCCAAGTTCAACTTCGGCTCCCAGAATCGCCCGCGGATTGAAACAGGCTTCTGCCAATGCCACCGCAAGCCCGCCCTCGGCGATATCGTGAGCTGATCTTATCAGCCCCTGTTCAGCCCCTTCAACCAGCCCCTCGACCAGAGCCGCCTCGCGAGTCAGATCGATCGCGCTGAGCGTGCCGCCGTCGATTCCGAAGATCGCCGCATACTCGCTCGCCGCAAGCGACGGCGCGCCAGTGCGCACGATCGCGATCGCGTCGCCGGGATTCTTGAAAAACTGCGTGACGTGCTTTGCAACGTCAGACATCACGCCCAGCACCGCGATCGTCGGCGTCGGCGGAATCGGATGGCCTTCGGTCTCGTTGTAAAAACTGACGTTGCCGCTGACCACCGGCGCGCCGAACGCGATCGACGCATCGCGCAGACCCTCGACGCCGCGGATAAATTGCCACATCACCTCGGGCCGTTCCGGATTGCCGTAGTTCAGGCAGTTCGTAATTCCCACCGGACGCGCACCCGAGCAGGCCACATTGCGCGCCGCTTCGCAGACGACGCCGACCGCGCCGAGATACGGATCGAGCGCGCACGCCCGCGGATTCGAATCGACCTTGAGCGCCATCGCGCGCCGCGAATTCTTAATTCGAATCACCGCCGCGTCGCTCCCCGGCCCCAGCACGGTATTGCTCTGCACGATCGAATCGTACTGCCGATAAACCCACTTCTTCGACGCAACATTGGGACTATCCAGCAAAGCCCGCAAGCGCCGCTCCTACCTCGCCCGTTGATTGCGTTCCCGCGATACCCGCCTCCCCGTTTCGTTTACGGGCGAGTCGCGTCTGGCCGGGTGAGGGGAGCTTCGGAGGAGCCGCCGCATCGCGGCCGGTAGAGCCGCTACGGCAGGACGATCATACAGCGGCGCATCATCCGCCAGTGCACCAATCGGAATATCCGCGACAACCTGCCCATGCCATCGCGCGCGCCATCGCGGGTCATCGGTAATTCGCCCAATCACAACCGCATGCAAATCCCACTTCTCGAACACCGCCTGCAATTCCGCTTCGCGCCCGCGCTCCGCAACAATCAGCATCCGCTCCTGCGACTCGGACAGCAGAATTTCGTACGGCGTCAGATTCGCTTCGCGCAGTGGCACCTGGTCGAGGTCGAGTTCGATCCCGAGCCCGCCATGCGATGGCATCTCACTCGACGACGACGTCAGTCCCGCCGCGCCCATATCCTGGATCGCGACGATCGCACCGGTCTTGCCCGCTTCGAGGCACGCCTCGATCAATAGTTTCTCGGTAAACGGATCGCCGACCTGAACGGCCGGCCGCTTGGCCTCGCTCTCCTTGTCAAATTCCGCCGACGCCATCGACGCGCCATGAATCCCGTCGCGACCCGTCGCAGATCCAACATAAAGCACCGGGTTGCCGACGCCGCGCGCTTTCGCGCTCATGATCTCACCCTTGCGCACGAGTCCGAGGCAGAACGCGTTGACGAGAATATTGGCGTTGTACGCGGCGTCGAACATCACCTCGCCCGCAACCGTCGGTACGCCCACGCAGTTGCCGTAGCCGCCGATTCCACCGACGACTCCACCCAGCAAATACCGCGTCCGCGGATGCTCGAACGATCCAAACTTCAGCGAATTCATGCTCGCGACCGGCCGCGCGCCCATCGTGAAAATGTCGCGCAGGATTCCGCCGACTCCAGTCGCCGCGCCTTGGTACGGCTCGACGAATGACGGATGGTTATGGCTTTCGATTTTGAAGACCGCCGCCCATCCGTCGCCGACGTCGATCGCGCCGGCGTTCTCACCCGGCCCCTGCACCACGAGTTCGCTCTTCGACGGCAGCTTTCGCAGGTGGATGCGCGACGACTTGTACGAGCAATGCTCCGACCACATCACAGAAAAAACGCCCAACTCGGTGTAAGTCGGCGTACGCCCAATGATCTCTTGAATTTTGCGATACTCGTCAGGCGTAAGTCCGAACGCACGCGCCTGCTCGACATCGGCTTTCGGCTCGCCCGCAAGCGAAACAGGACGCTCGCTCATCGCGCGCTCCCGGCTATCGACTGAAATATTTTGAGCCCGTCGATGCCACCGAGCATCGGCTCGACCGCATGCTCCGGATGCGGCATCAAGCCAAAAACGTTGAACCGCTCGTTGGCGACGCCCGCAATCGCGCGCATCGATCCATTGGGATTCGCATCGTCGCTCTCGCGCCCGTCCTCGTCGACGTAGCGCAGAATCACCTGCCCGCGTTCTTCCATTTGCCGCAGATCCTCTTCAGGCGCGACGTACAATCCTTCGCCATGCTTGATCGGCAGCCGCAACAAATCGCCCTGCTTCGTCGCGCGCGTGAACGGCGTGCTCGCATTCTCGACCCGCAAAACGACCCGCTCACATACAAACGACAACGAGCGGTTGCGCGTCAGCGCGCCGGGCAGCAGGTGCGCTTCGCACAAAATCTGAAATCCGTTGCAGGTGCCAATGACGAGTCCGCCATCGCCAGCGAACTTCGCCACGCTCTTCATGATCGGCGAGAAGCGCGCGATTGCGCCCGTGCGCAGATAATCGCCATAGCTGAAGCCGCCCGGCAGCAGGACGCATTCGACGCCATCGAGCGATTCGTCCTTGTGCCACAGAATGCGCGCGTCCTGGCCCATCACGTCCGCGAGCGCGTGAATCGCGTCGCCGTCGTCCAGCGATCCGGGGAATCGTACGACGCCCCACTTCATTCGCCGTCCACCTCGAAGCGGTAATCCTCGATCACCGGATTGGCGAGCAGCGCCTCGCACATCTTCTTCGCTTCATCGCGCGCCTCCGACATGGTGCGCGCATCGATTTCCAGCGTGATGTACTTGCCGACTTTGACAGTCGAGACGTTTTTGAAGCCGAGACTCTGGAGTGAACTTTCAACCGCGCGCCCCTGCGGGTCGAGGATTCCCTTTCGGGGCGTCACGAACACTCTTACTTGCAAATCATTCCCTCGCGCACGATTCGCTTTTCGTTCTCCTGAACTAAAAACGTTTCACGTGAAACATTCGGCCTTAAACCCCAGCAATGGGGCCGTTTTTCGATCAGAACTTTGCCGGCGGCGTCAGGTCTCAACCCGCCGCAGCATCTCGTGATAAGCCTCTTCGACGCCGCCCAGATCGCGCCGGAATCGATCCTTGTCGAGCTTCTGGCGCGTCGCCTTGTCCCAGAATCGGCAGGTGTCGGGACAAATCTCATCGCCCAGCAAAACCTGCAGGTGATGCCGCCCGAATTCGAGCTTGAAATCCACGAGGATCACGCCGCGCTCATCCAGGAACTTGCTCAAGATGCTGTTAACCTTGAGCGCCATCGCGTCGACCTGCTTCAGCTCTTCCGCAGTCGCCCATCCAAACGCGATCGCATGCTCGCCGATGATCAGTGGATCATCGAGCGGGTCCGACTTGTAGTAGTACTCGACAATCGGACGCGGCAGCGGCTCGCCTTCTTCGCGTCCGAGCCGTTTCGCCATCGAGCCCGCGACGATATTTCGCACCACAGTCTCAACCGGGATGATATTGAGGCGCTTGCACAGCATCTCGCGATCGTTCAAGCGGCGGACGAAGTGCGTCTTCACGCCATTCTTCTCGAGCAGCGTGAAGAACAACTCCGACATGCGGTTGTTCATCACGCCCTTGTCTTCGATGGTGTCTTTCTTCTTGCCGTTGAAGGCGGTCGCGTCGTCCTTGAAGTACGCGATTACGAGATCGGGGTCGGACGTGGAGTAAAGTTTCTTCGCCTTGCCCTCGTAAAACATTTCGAGTTTTTGCGGAGTCGTTTCCACGATGGTTCTCCCTTATGTTCGATCACGAAATCTTAATCTAATCATGATACCGACCGGTCGCCTCATCACAACGAGCCCGACGCCAGTTGTCCACAAACCGAGGCGCGAGCGCTGTGGATAGCTCGCAAAATCTATAATCACCGGTTGGCCTTCGGAGCGAATCGCTCGACCAGCTTCTCGGCCAGCCCGACGTAACTGCGCGGATTCAATTCGCGCAGCGCCCGCTTTGCGCCGTCGTCGAGCGGCAGCGTCGCGATGAATTCCTCGATCACGCGCTGGTCGATTCGCCGGCCGCGCGTCAGTTCCTTGAGCGTCTCGTACGGCTTCGGCATCCCGTGACGCCGCATCAGAGTTTGGATCGCCTCGGCGACAACCTCCCACGCCTGCTCGGCCTCGAGGTCTTCGGCGATGCGCGCTTCGTTCACCTCGACGCGCGCGAGCCCGCGCTCCAGCGACGCCAGCGCGACCACCAGATGCCCGAACGCCGTACCCATCGCGCGAATCGCCGTGCTGTCCGTGAGATCGCGCTGCCATCGCGAGACCGGCAGCTTCTGCGCGAGATGGTCGAATAGCGCGTTCGCGATTCCGAGGTTGCCCTCGCAGTTTTCGAAGTCGATCGGATTCACCTTGTGCGGCATCACCGACGATCCCGTCTCGCCCGCGACGGCTTTCTGCGCGAAGTAGCCGATCGAGATGTAACTCCACATGTCGCGGCAGAAACCGAGCAGGATCGTGTCGATGCGCATCAGGATGCCGAACAGCTCGGCGATAAAATCGTGGCTTTCGATCTGCGTGGTCATCGGATTCCAGGTGAGGCCGAGCCGCTCGACGAAATTCTGCGAGTGCGTGATCCAGTCAACGTCGGGATGCGCAAAATGATGCGCGTTGAAGTTGCCGACGGCGCCGTTGAGCTTGCCGAGAAATTCCTGATGCCGAAGCTGCGACAGCTGGCGCGCGAGACGCGTCGCGAATATCGCCATCTCCTTGCCGACAGTCGTCGGCGACGCTTCCTGGCCGTGGGTCCGCGCCATCATCGGATGCGATTTGTAGCGTAGGCCAGCTTGACGATCGGCGCGTTCGCCGCTTCGAGCCGCGGAATCAGATCGTTCGCGACGAACTCCTTCAGTATGAGCGCGTAGGCGAGGTTGTTGATGTCCTCGGAGGTGCACGCGAAATGCACCATCTCGATCGGCAGCGTCGCGTCGATCGCGGCAACTCGCTCTTTGACGAAGTACTCGACCGCCTTGACGTCGTGATTGGTGGTCGCCTCGAGCTCCTTCACGCGGCGCGCGTCGTCGAGCGTGAAGTCCTCGTAGACTGCGCGCAGCTTTTTCGCGGTCGCGGGCAGGAATCGATTTGAGCGCCGTGATCGCAGGCTGCCCGGCGAGCGACAGGTACCATTCGATCTCGACGCGGACGCGGCAGCGAATCAGGGCGACTTCGCTGAAGTACGCCTCCAAGCTCCGGGTGCGCGCGCGGTAGCGGCCGTCTATCGGCGTCACCGCGGTCAAAGCCGCGTCGGTCTCGGTTGGTTTGTCTTTCACGCTGTGTCGATAGAACTAAATTACGCGAGGATGGTCGCGCAATCGAGAGGCGCGATTTTTCGTTGATCGCGATCAGCGGCCGGTATGTCCGAAACCGCCGGGGCCGCGAGTACTCGGTGCGAGCTCATCGACCTCGACGATATCGGCGCGGATGACGGGCGCGATGATCAGCTGGGCGATTCGATCGCCGGGTTTAATTACGATCGGCTGCTCGCCTAGATTTACAAGTAATACTTTAACTTCTCCGCGATAGTCCGCATCGATAGTTCCGGGCGAGTTGATGAGTGCGAGGCCTTCTTTCAGGGCGCGGCCGCTGCGCGGCCGCACCTGCCCCTCGTAGCCGACCGGAATCTCGACCGCGATTCCTGTCGGGACGGCGCGGCGCTCGCGCGGCGCCATCTCAATCGGCGCGCCGATGTCGGCCATCAGATCGATCCCGGCGGCATGCTCGCTCTGGTAGGCGGGAAGCGGCAGCGCACTTTTACGAACCCGGGCAATTTTCACAGTCGGTCGCATCGCGGAAAGACAATATCGCTAATTCAACCCATCATTGCCACTCGCGCGGTAGTGCGATCGAAGTCGGGGGCCGTCGGCTTCGCCACTTTTGTTCAGGGATCAACAGTTCAGCCTTACTGCAGCGCGGCCTTTCTGCCATTTCTGACCCCGACTTCACAGAACGGTGGCAGCCGGATGAAAACTCTTAGCTTGGGAATGCAAGGATGCGAAGTCGGGTCATGGCAGCAATTCCTAAAATCAAAGTCACTCTACAGCGGCTCTATTAGTGGCAAGTTGGACGACTCGACCGAAAAGGCAACGCGTGAACACCAGCGCCGATCGCGTATCCCGGCCGGCGGGGTGGTAGACGCCGCGACTGTGGAGAAAGCCCGCCGCGATGGTTACGCTATTCCACAGGATACTGGCGCTGGAGGCGACCACTTCTCTATGGACTCGGGAGTTGATTTGTCAAATCAGGGACGCAGTACTCTGAGAAGAATCGCGCAAAGCTACTACATGAGAACTTGCGGGAAGTTGAGAGTTCACAGCGGCACGCGAACTCCGCGTCAACAAGCTCAGGCAATGTGGAACAACATGCACTATCGTCGGAACCAGCAAGTACGTTACCGGAATCGCCAGGCTGAGCAGGAAATAAACGAGACGTACTTGGAAGGGCGTCGAACAGGGGCTGACCAAAGAGCCACCGTCGAAGCGATGACCAGGGTGATCGAAAGGCAGATGAGAGATGGAATTTTCATCTCACGCCATCTGGAGGGCGAGGCTGTTGACATCCTGCCCAACACGAATCCACCGCTGCAACCACGGGTTTTGGAAGAGGTGGTAACACAACTCTTGGGCAACGGCCACTGTATTCCGGAGGAGGATCATTTTCACATACAGTTTTGACCGCAAAAGACAGCTCTTGCTCCGGCCATTGCTTTCATTGCTCGCGCTGCTCGCTTTGGCGACTGCATCCGGAATTGAGCCGGTATCCGCACAGTCACTCTTCTACGAGCCTGAACTCGATTTCGATTGCAATCCAGTACGGCTCTATCGCGGCGATACGTTGACAGTAACCTTCCATTCGCCACATGACGATGCGGAGCTCGCGATTAGGAATCCGGAAGGTCAAGCTATCGTGGTTTCATTCAACCGCGCTCCCGAAGACAAAATTGACTCTCCGATTCCACATGAGAAGTTTGCAAAGATGAAGCAAGTCAAAATAGACACCGCCTCAGCCACGGGCTCTCTAATGAAAGGCTACGCGCACGGAGAGACTCGAGCTGTACTGGAGCCGCTGCAACCGATTTTCGCGAAGACGGGGAATTATGACGTCCTCGTCGGCACAGATCTCAGGTCGCCAAACGGGGGAATCGACGTATGCTACATGTACTACTACGACTATCCGAGACCCACACCCGACAGGCACCACAAGCAGGCGCCAAAGAACCCGTCGCACGATTAGTGTCGCGTCGCGAAGAAGGAGCCGGGAATTCTTCGATTCGCTCTGAATGACCGAAGAGATGACGACGCGGCACACTTTCGCGGCGAACGGCGCGAACGATCCGCGGCAAACTAACCCCTAACCCCTTCCCGAGCGGGAAGGGGAACCGGATGTGGAGAGTTGCCAGCTTTACGCCAGCGGGGCGAAGACTTCGCGACCGATTTTTCGGCCTTTCAGGTCGCCTAGCATCACCATTGCCAGCTTGTCGGGCTGGAACCAACTCGATGCCAGCTCGACGATGTTGTCGTTGGTGACTGCTTCGATTCCCTGCGACAGCTCGTCCAGCGGGACGTCGCGGCGGAAATAGATTTCGTTGCGCGCGAGGCGATTCATGCGGCTGTCGGTGGATTCCATTCCCAGCAGCATGTTGCCCTGGAGCTGGCTTTTCGCGCGCGCCAGCTCTTTGGGTTCGAGGCCGTTGAGCTCTACCTTGCGGAGTTCGGCGATCGTTACTTCGAGGACTTCGTCCACCCATTCGGGGTTGGTGCCGGCGTAGACGCCGAAGTAGCCCGAGTCGATGAACGACGAGATGAACGAGTAGATGCTGTAGACGCGGCCGCGTTTTTCGCGGACTTCCTGGAACAGCCGCGACGACATCCCGCCGCCTAGCGCGGTGTTCAAGCACGTATGCTGCGTAGCGCAATCGATGCGACTGGCTGATGCCGGGGCCGCCGATGCAGATGTGCGCCTGCTCGAGTTTCTTCTCGCGCGTCAGCACGAGCGGATGATCGATCGGCGGTGAGAATTTTTCGACCTTGCCGTCACCCGCGACGCCGCCGAACAGCCCGGCGCATTTTGCGGTGAGGCGTTCGTGCTCGACCTGGCCGGCAGCCGCGATGAAGACGCGGCTGGAGCGGTAGCGTGCCGCCATGAACGAGGTCAGCAGCTCGCGGTCGATTTTATTTACCGTCGCGACTGAGCCGAAAATCGGCAGCGCGAGCGGATGACCTTTCCAGAACTCTTCGTTGAAGAGGTCGTGGATGAAATCGTCGGGCGTGTCTTCGGCCTGGGAGATTTCCTGCAAGACGACCTGGCGCTCGCGCTCTATCTCGGCGGGATCGAAAACCGAATCGAGAAAAATATCGGCGAGCACCTCGGTCGCCATCTCGAGGTCCTTGCCGAGCACCTTGGCGTAGTAGCAGGTGTACTCCTTGCCGGTGAAGGCGTTGAGCACGCCGCCGACCGCGTCGAAGGCCTCGGCGATTTGCGCGGCGGTGCGCTTCTTGGTGCCCTTGAAAAGCAGATGCTCGATGAAATGCGAGGTGCCGTTTTCGGCGGGCTCCTCGTAGCGCGATCCGTTTTCGACCCAGATGCCAATCGACGAGGAAACGACTTGCGGCATCGCCTCGGTGAGAATGCGCACGCCGTTTCCGATAACACTCTTTTGAATCATTCGCCGACTAATTTCCCTTGTTCGGTTCCTGTTCCGCCTCGCGCATCGAGAGCCGGATTTTTCCGCTGCGATCGACGTCGAGCACTTTCACTTTGATCTCGTCGCCTTCGTGCAGTACGTCTTCGACGCGGCGGATGCGCTCGTTCGAGATTTGCGAGATGTGCAAGAGGCCGTCGGTGCCGGGCATTATCTCGACGAAGGCGCCGAACTCGACGATCTTGCGGACCACGCCGTCGTAGATTTTGCCGATTTCGGGCTCCGCGGTGATCGCCTGGATCATGCTGATCGCTTTTTCCATCGCGACGCCGTCCGCCGACGCGATCAGCACCGTGCCGTCATCTTCGATATCTATTTTGCAACCGGTCTGCTCGACCAATCCGCGGATGACCTTGCCGCCCGGGCCGATCACTTCGCGAATCTTGTCGGGCTTGATGTGCAGGGTGACGATTCGCGGGGCGTAGCTGGAAACGTCCTTGCGCGCCGCGGGCAGCGCCTTCTCCATAATGCCGAGGATGTGCAGACGCGCGTCGCGCGCCTGATGCAGCGCCTGACGCATGATGTCCTTGGACACGCCACCGGCCTTGTTGTCCATCTGGATCGCGGTGACGCCGGCCTTGGTGCCCGCGACCTTGAAGTCCATGTCGCCGAGATGATCCTCGTCGCCGAGGATGTCGGTGAGCACGCGGACCTTGTCGCCTTCTTTCACCAGGCCCATCGCAATGCCCGCGACCGGCGCTTTGGTCGGCACGCCCGCGTCCATCAGCGCGAGGCTGCCGCCGCACACTGTGGCCATCGAGGAGCTGCCGTTGGATTCGAGCACGTCCGACACGACGCGAATCGTGTACGGAAAGTCCGCATCGTCGGGCAGTATCGGAGAGAGCGCGCGTTCCGCGAGTGCGCCATGTCCGACTTCGCGGCGCGACGGTGCGCGCAGAAACTTAACCTCGCCAGTCGAGAATGGCGGGAAGTTATAATGAAGCAGAAATTTCTTGAAGCGCTCGCCGAGCAGCGCGTCGATCTTCTGTTCGTCGGACGAGGTTCCGAGCGTCACGGTCGCGAGCGCCTGGGTCTCGCCGCGCGTGAAAACCGCACTGCCATGCACGCGCGGAAGTATCTGGACCTCGGCGCTGATCTGACGGATGTCGGTGGACTTGCGATCGTCGATACGCTTGTCGTCGTCGAGGATCGCCATGCGCACGCGGGTGCGGACGAGGTAGTCGCAGGCGTCGACGATTTCCTTGGCGCGATCGGGAAACTTCTCGGCGAGCTCGGCGACTACTTTGTCGCTGACCGCATACACCGCGGCGGAGCGCTCTTTCTTGCCCTTGGTGGCGAGCGCCTTCTCGATAGAATCGCCGATGCTCTTCTCGACCGCCTTCAACAGGGCCGCATCGCGTTCCTTCACTGCGAACTCGCGCTTGGGCTTGCCCGCGCGGCGTTGCAGTTCTTCCTGCATCGCGAAGATCGGCTGCATCGCCTCGTGCGCCGCGAACAGCGCTTCGAGGATCACCTCTTCGTCGACAATCTGCGCGCCGCCCTCGAGCATCATGATCGACTCGGGACTGGCCGCGACGACGAGCGATACATCGCTGCCTTCAAGTTGAGTCGAAGTCGGATTGACGACAATTTTGCCCTCGACACGGCCCATCCTTACCGATGCAACGGGGCCTTTGTGCGGGATGTCGGAAACAAGCAGCGCGGCCGACGCGGCGATCAGCGAGAGCATGTCGGAATCGTTGTCGCGATCGGCGGACAGGACAGTCGTGATGATTTGAGTCTCGCGGTCGTAGCCCTTGGGGAACAACGGGCGCATCGCGCGGTCGATCAGGCGCGAGGTGAGGACTTCCTTTTCGGAGGCGCGTCCTTCGCGCTTAAAAAAACCGCCGGGAATCTTTCCGGCGGCGAACGTCTTCTCGACGTAATCCACAGTGAGCGGCAGAAAATCCATGTTGGGCCGCGCTTCATACTGCGAGACCGCAGTCGCGAGGACTACAGTGTCGCCGTAAGTTGCGAGCACGCTGCCATGCGCCTGCTTGGCGAGGCGGCCGGTTTCGAGCGAGAGCTTGCGCCCCGCAAAATCAATTTCGAGTTTCTCGTACATTAGTGATACCTGAGGGAGGATCTGAGGCCGCGCGACGATTGCGGGACTTTGTGCCCGCGAGGCGTCACAGGGGACGCGCCTTGTTACCTGCCATCGTGACAGCCAAGGCCCGCGCGCCCGATGCGTTGAGGGCGGCGCGGCAGAATATGTGCGGCCTATCTCCGGATGCCCAGCTTTTCGATCAGCCCTTTATAGCGCGAAAAATCGCGCGAATGCAGGTAATCAAGCAGCCGACGACGCTTGCCGACCAAGCGCAACAGACCACGGCGCGTGTGATGGTCCTTCTTGTGCGCCGCGAGATGCGTGGTCAACTGGTCGATCCGGGCCGAGAGTAGCGCGACCTGAACTTCAGGCGAGCCACTGTCATTGGTGGTTCGAGCGTTGGCTTCTATGACTTCCCGCTTACGGGCTGATGGAAGAGGCATTCGGAGTTCTTACTTTCCCTTTTTCCTTTATCTTTAGCCGCCCAAATTACCAGAGCCGTGAGGGAGAGTAAAGGTAGGGGGAGGAGGAACTAATTTAAATGAAACCCACCGTGGGTTTCATGCTTCCTTGGGCAGGGGTGACCCCTGCACCCAGTGAAGGGGGAGAAATCGCGAAATGTCGAGGACGCCATTTCGCTCTAAAGTTATTGGAGGAATGTTTGGCAGGCGAGTGCTGCTCCTCCCCGCGTCCGGTTCCCCTTGCCGCTCGGGAAGGGGTTAGGGGTTAGGTTGGCCGGCATCGGGATTGAAAATTCGCTCGACTATCGCAGTCACGCGCGAGGTCGCGCGCGCTACTGCGATCAGTTCGCCACCATCCGATATCACCTTGAATAGCGGTCCGTTCGGTGGGACCTGGGAGTCCAGCGCGCGCGAGTCGCCGTTGCGCAGGCGTTTCTCGGCGGTGGTATCGACGACCAGCTCCGGCATGCCGACGAGGGCATCACGCAAGGAAATCAGGCGCATCGCCGGCGCGCCGGAATCGAGAGACTCGAGGACATCGGCTAGCGGCATCGCGTCATCAATCGAGAATGCGCCGTTGCGGGTGCGGCGGAGTTCCTCGAGATGCGCGACCGTCCCGAGTGCGACGCCGATGTCGCGCGCGAGTGAGCGGGCGTAGGTGCCGGGCGAGCATGTCGCGACGAATCGGATCGCGTCGGGCGACTCGCAGAACGAGATCGAGACGCTTGATTTCGACATTGCGTTTCTCGGGCGGTGCAACGTCGTCGCCACGCCGCGCGAGGCGATAGAGCGGCACGCCGGCGCGCTTGATCGCGGAGTATACGGGAGGGACCTGCTCGATAGGGCCAGTGAATTGTGCAGCGACCTGCGCGAGCTTCCCGGCTGAGATTGCGGGTACGTCAGCGCGGCGAACTTCGGCGCCGTCGCGATCGAGAGTGTCGGTCTCGACGCCGAGCCGGATCAGGCCCGCGTACGTTTTGTCGCCGCTGTCGATAAACGGCGCGAGCTTGGTCGCCTCGCCAATCATGATCGGCAGCAGACCGGTCGCGAAGGGATCGAGAGTGCCGAGATGTCCGACGCGGGACGGCTTCACGCGCGATTTGACGCGACGCACCACTTCCGCCGATGAGATTCCGGCGGGCTTATCGACTAGCAAGATTGCGTTCATAGGAAGACTCATCACCTTATCCGATACGAACGCGACGCTTAAGGGTATTCGCTCCACTTGGACGGCAGCTATACGATCTGGAGTCGTGGACCCTGAGAAACATGTCGTGATCATCGGCGGCGGATTCGGCGGGATCGCCGCTGCGCGGGCGCTCAAGCGTGCGCCGGTGCGGATCACGATGATCGATCGTCGGAACCATCACCTGTTTCAGCCGCTGCTGTACCAGGTCGCGACGGCGGCGCTGAATCCCGCCGATATCGCGTCGCCGATTCGGCGGATACTGCGGAGACAGCGTAACGCGAGCGTGATTCTCGGCGAGGCGTCGTCCATCGACACGCGGCGGAAGATCGTGCAGCTGCTGGACGGCGAAGCGGCGTACGACTATCTGATCGTCGCGACCGGCGCGACGCATTCGTACTTCGGGCACGACGAATGGCTGGAGCCGGCGCCGGGGTTGAAGACGCTCGAGGACGCGGTCGAGATTCGGCGGCGCGTGCTGGTCGCGTACGAAGCGGCCGAGCGCGAAATCGACGCGGCGGAAGTCGCGAACTGGATGACGTTCGTGATAATCGGCGGCGGGCCGACGGGGGTCGAGATGGCGGGAGCGCTCGCGGAGATTTCGCGGCGCGTGCTCGAGCGCGATTTTCGGAAGATCGATCCCGGCAAGGCGCGCATCGTGCTGATCGAGGCGGGTCCGAAGGTGCTGCCTGCGATGTCGCCGGAGTCGTCGGCGAGCGCGCGGCGGCAACTGGAGCGGCTGGGCGTCGAGGTGATCACGGATTCTCCGGTGACGGCAGTCGATGATCGCGGCGTCGTGCATGGCGGCATGCGGCTCGATTCACGCACCGTCATCTGGGCAGCGGGTGTGGCCGCGTCTCCGCTGGGTAAGGCTCTGGGAGCCACTACGAACGTCAAGCTCGATCGCGCGGGTCGCGTGATTGTGAATCAGGATCTGTCGGTGCCGGGCGCCGACGGCGTGTTCGTGATTGGCGATCTCGCGTCGATCTCGTCGGACGGCAAGCCGGTGCCGGGACTGTCGCCGGCCGCGATGCAGGAAGGACGGCATGCGGCGAAGAACATCATGCGATCGATTCGCGGCGAGCCGACGCTGCCGTTTCACTACCGCGACAAGGGCACGCTCGCGACGATTGGCAAGGCGGCCGCGGTCGCCGACATCGCAGGGATGCATCTCAGCGGCGTCGTCGCATGGATGATGTGGCTGTTCGTGCACATTTTCTTTCTGATCGGATTCCGCAACCGGTTCATCGTGATCGTCGAATGGGCATGGACGTACATTCGCAACGATCGCGGCGCGCGACTGATCACCGGCGACGTCGAGCCGCTACTGGAGCGCGGCGAGAAAATCGAGAATCGCGAGCGGATGCTGTCGAAGTGATCCGCACTGAATGGAACATCAGGGCGCGGCGTTGTGCGCGGCGGCGCTCGAAGGTTCGCCGTGGCTCAGCGAAGTCCGCGATGTACTGGAAGACTTGCGGCCATTGTTCGAGGTCGAGGCCGAGATTGCCTGCGGTCCGCACGATTACCACGTTGGCTCTGGGAGCCACGAAGACGAACTGGCCCCATCTGCCGATGGCCTCGAAACTGTAGTCTCCCGGCCCCGGAATTGCCCCACCAGAAATATTTGTAGTAGCCGCCAGCTTCGGCCCATTGGGGATAGGTCTCCCACGGCCGGTGATCGTTCGGATCGGGCGCAGTTGATTCGTTCACCCATCGCTGCGAAATAATTTGTTTGCCGTTCCAGTTGCCCTTGTCGAGAAAGAGTTGGCCGAACTTCGCGTAGTCGATCGCCCTGGCGTTGAGCGCCACGTGCGTCAGCTCGAAGCCGTCTGCGTAGCTGTCGAGGCTCCAGGTGGCGGGATATTCCATCCCGATCGGCTTCCAGACTTTCTCCTGCAGGATAGTTGCTGACGTGTCCGATGCGTCGTGCGCTCGACGATTATCGCCAGCAGACCCACGTTGTAGTCGGTGTAGTGGAAGGCTCTGGCCCGGCGGCTCGGCAACTTCCATGTCGGTGAGCAGTAAATTCCTGATGTTCGGATAGAAGTAGTACAGCGCGTCCTCGTCCCACGGCAACTCGTCTATTCGGTAGCGGATTCCCGATCCCATCGTCAGCAAATTCCTGATCGTGATCGTGTCGAAGCCGCGGTCCTTGAGTTCCGGCAGGTACGTAATGATCGGATCGTCAACGCTCCTGATGAAGCCCTCGTCGATTGCGATCCCGACCAGCGCCGACGTGAACGACTTCGCCACCGACCGCGAGATGCAAATCGAGTCGCGCTGGTAGCCGTTAAGGTAGCGCTCGTCGAGCAGCTTGCCGTCCTTGATTACGATGAACGCATGAGTGCCGGTTGATTCAAGCAATTTGTCGAGCGCGACCCGCTTGATCGAATCGCCGTCTTGTATTCCACCTCGACCGGCAAGCGAGCGCCGGATGCCGCGCGCGGGAACTCGTACGCCGGCGGCGCGTTTTCGATCGTGCGGTAGGGAAACATTTTGTAGTCGTCGGATGGCGAGAATTGCTGGCGCAGGCCCCAGAAGGCGTATCGATACAGGTAGCCGCCATTGAACCAAGGCGTTGCGCCGGCTGGGGACGCGGGCACAGCAACCGGCATCAGTCCGATCGCGAATGCTATGGCCAGGAACGATCGCTTGTTCATTTTTCGGATCCGGGATTCTTCGCTTCGCTCTAGAATGACACAAAGACGGAACGAGCAGAAAAAGCCGAGCGCGCGAGCTTTTGGATGTCGCCCAAAACCCTCACCTACCGCGGCTGCGCCCGCCGGCCTCCTCTCCCGAAAATAACGGGCGAGGTAATTCGCCAGCCGCAGCCTCCCGCTAGAAGTTCTAACAGGCCGTTAGGCCGCATCTTTCTTAATGCTTAGGTGCAGGGGTTACCCCTGCCGAAGGATGTGTGAAACCCACCGCGGGTTTCACTTTAGATTAAGTGATTAGTCCTTGGGGGCGGATTGTTTTAGCAGGGCGTCGATGCGGGCGGCTCGTTCCAGGGCGGGGTCGAATTCGAATTCCAGTTCGGGGGTGTATCTGAGTCCCAGCGACTTGCCGATTTCGCGGCGGATGAAGCCGCTGGCGCTTTTGAAGCCGGCGATTGCGGCGGGCGCGCGGACGCTGCCCTCGAGGTGCGAGAAGTAGACGTGGCCGTGACGCAGATCGTCGTCCATTTTTACGTCGGTGAGCGTGATTCCGCGCAGGCGCGGGTCGCGCAGGTCGCGCACGAGCAATCCCGACAGCTCTCTGAGGACGGCTTCGGCGACGCGCTCGGGTCTTCGGCCTTCAGGCAATGTTCTTCACCGCTCAGTAGTTGATAATTTCCAGCTTCTCTTCGCCGAGCGGGACCAGCGCCAACGAATCGATAAAGTTCACGACCTCCCGCAGCGCCTTGTCCACAAACGCGCGATCGCTGCCGACCTGCGCGATACCCAGCTCGGCGCGCTGCCACATGTCGTGGTTGTCGGATTCGGCGATCGATACGTTGAACTTGTTCTGGACGCGACTCTTGATCGCGCGCAGCACTTGCCGCTTGCCCTTGAGCGAATGATTCTCCGGCAGGAACAGCGTCAGCCGCATGATGCCGATGACCACGATACGCCACCTCCGCCAGCGCGCACACGGCGCGCCCGGAACGTCAAACATACTTCCAGTCTAAGGCTGTAGCTGCTTTTCGACCGCCGGCTGACCGCGCACTGCTTGAGGAGTGGGCGCGGCGAGCTTGCGCAGAATCGCTTCCATCTCGAATGCTTCGATGATGTCGTCGGGTTTCACGTCGTTGAAATTTTCGAGCGCGATACCGCATTCGTAGCCCTGCGCGACTTCGCGCGCGTCGTCCTTGAAGCGCTTGAGCGTGGCGAGCTTGCCCTCCCACACCGGCCGTCCGTCGCGCACCAGCCGCGCGCGAGCACTGCGCACAATCTTGCCGTCGACCACCATGCATCCCGCGACGGTGGCTCCCGGGACGTTGAAGATCTTGCGGACTTCCGCGCGGCCGAGCGCCTTCTCGCGGTAGGTCGGTGCGAGCAGACCTTCCATCGCCTCGCGCATGTCGTTGATCGCTTCGTAGATGATCGTGTAGAGGCGAATCTCGACGCCTTCTTTCTCGGCGAGGTTCGCGGCCTTCGGCTCGGGACGGATATTGAATCCGATGATGATGGCTTTGGAAGCCGACGCGAGCGTCACGTCGGTTTCCGAGATCGCGCCAGCCGACGCGTGAATCACTTCGAGCTTGACTTCCGCAGTCGAGAGGCGCGCGAGCGCGTCGGCCAGCGCCTCGACCGATCCCTGCACGTCGCCCTTGAGAATAACTTTGAGTTCCTTGACCTCGCCCGCCGCCAGCCGCTGGCTCAAATCTTCGAGCGAGATGCGGCTGGTCTTGGTGAGTTCGCCTTCGCGCTGCTTGCCGCGGCGATACTCGGCGACCTGGCGCGCCTTCGATTCCTCGACAACGGCGGTGAACACGGTGCCGGGTTCGGGCACTGTGGAGAGGCCGAAAATTTCGACCGGCGTCGACGGACCCGCCTCGGTGAGACGCTGGCCGAGATGATTTTGCATCGCGCGCACGCGTCCGTATGAAGTTCCGCTGACGAAAGGATCGCCTTGATGCAGAGTGCCTTCCTGGATAAGCACGGTGGCGACCGGGCCGCGTCCGCGGTCGAGCTGCGATTCGATAATCGTGCCGCGCGCGGGACGCGACGGATTGGCCTTGAGTTCCATCATGTCGGCCTGCAGCAGGATCATCTCGAGTAGCTTGTCTATCCCGGCGCCGGTGCGCGCCGAGACCGGCACGACGAGGACATCGCCGCCGTATTCTTCCGGCACCAGGCCGACCTGGGTCAGGCGCTGCTTGACGTTGTCGAGATTGGCGTCGGGCAAATCGATCTTGTTGATCGCGACGATTATAGGAACGTTGGCAGCGCGAGCGTGGTTGATCGCTTCCTGCGTCTGCGGCATCACGCCTTCGTTGGCCGCGACCACCAGCACGACGATGTCGGTGACCTTGGCGCCGCGCGCACGCATCGCAGTGAACGCCTCGTGGCCCGGGGTATCGACGAACGCGATCGTGCGCCCGTTCGCCTCGACGGTGTAAGCGCCGATGTGCTGCGTGATTCCGCCGAACTCGCGCGCCGTCACGTTGGTGTGGCGAATCGCGTCGAGCAGCGAAGTTTTGCCGTGATCGACATGGCCCATCACGGTGACGACCGGCGGCCGCGCGACCATCTCGCCCGCGACGGTCTCCTCAGGCGCTTCTTCGATCGCGGACTCCGCGTCGAAGGAAACGTTCTCGACACTGTAGCCGAACTCGCCCGCGAGCAAGGTCGCGGTGTCGACGTCGAGCACCTGGTTGAGCGTCGCCATCTGGCCGAGTTCCATTAATTTTTTGATCAGGTCGCCAGCCTTAACGCCCATCGAGCGCCCGAGGTCGCCAACAGTGACGCCTTCGGTGATCCGCACGACGCGCTTGGAGGCCTTGGGCGTGGTGATCTCGGTCTTGCGCTGTTCCTTGCCGGGCAGTGCGCGCCGCTTTTTCGGCACGCGCAGTCCGCGCATCTCCCGTTCGGCGGCGAGGTCGGTACTGCCCTTCTTGACGACTTTCTTTTTCTTTATTCCGCCGCGAGCGCCGGGCTTGTTGGCAGCGAGCTGATCAGGCGTAAGCTGCGGCCCTCCGTCGGCAGGTTGTGCAGGCTGTGGTTGCGGCGCGAAGCGTCCCGTCAGTCCGGGACGTGCAGTCGGCGCGCCCGCTGCGGTGCGCGAACCGGGTGACGCGGGACGGGCCGGTGGCGCCTTCGGGCGCAGATCGATCTTGCCGAGGACCTTGGGCCCCTTCTGTCCGTCGTCCAGCGTCGGACCGGTCTGAGAGCCGCGCGTGAGATTTATAGAGCCGCGATCCGCCGAATCCGCCGGACGCACGCGATCGGTGCGATAACCAAATCGCGAGGACGGTGCCGCCGGCGCCGCAGGAGGTGCCTCGACTGCGGGTGCAGCTTCCGCCACGACCACGGGCTCGCTCGGGCTCCGGCACAAACCGGGGCTCGGGCTCGGGTTCCGCATCCTTAATGTGAACATCCGCTTGAGGCGGATGAGCCTCGTAGTCGGCCTCCCCGATTTCTTCAATTGGAGGTTCCGGCCTGACGACAACCGGCTCCGGCGCGCGATGCGGCTCGACCGCCGGGGTCTCGTGATGTCCCGAGTCGAACATGACGGGGGCCTCTGCCTCCGCCGATGAATCGCCAAGGAACGGCGACACGAAAGAATCGTCGCGCGATTCTTCGACTTCAAAATGGAAAGGCGTGTCAGAGCTGCCGGCAGGCGCGCCGCCCTCGGCATGACGCCGACGCATCACAGTCGCGTTGAGGCGCTTCTCCAGGATTTTCCCGCTACTCGTTTCGAGCACGGTCTCGCGGCGCAGAATCGTCGCGCGATGCGCCTGGTCGTCGAGGTCAGCCTTTAGCCGGTCGGCCTCTTCGGGTGAGAGAAGACTCGACTCGGACTGAGTATGCCCAAGTTTCAGACGGACACATCCGGCGAGTAAATCCTCGACCGGGAATCCCCATTCAGCAGCAAGAGTTTTGATCCGCTTTCGCGCCATCCGAGTTATACTATTCGACCTTTGAGTTTCTATCCAGTCGGAGTTTTATCGCCGCCGCTATTTTGTCACGCTCGGGACGTTCTATCTTCCGCCGAAGCGCCTTGAATTCCTTAACTTTAGAGACGACGAACCGCTCGACGCATTCAAGCGTCGGATGCAGATACCCGCCGCGCCCTGCCTGTCGCGCCTCGAAGTCCACTTCGACGTGTCCGTTCACGACCGCAATCCGTACCATCGCAGCCTTCGCGTCCCGCTCTCTACATCCGATGCACGTGCGCTCAGGCAGCTTAGTTATTACTTTTCTCCCGCGTCTTCGGTTGAGGGGGCCGGCGACGCCCCTTCTTCGACGACCGTCTCGCTCGCCGCTTCCGCGCCTTCCGCTTCCGTTGCTACAGCGAGATCCGCCGCGAGCGTTGCGGCTTCCGCCGCCGCCGATGCTGCCGCGGTGGCAGCCTCTTCCGCAGCCGCCGCTTTTTCGGCCGCGGCGATCTTCTTGTTCGCGACGTGCTCGCGCGCCGCGTTGATTATCTGGTTCGCGCGCTCGGCGCTGATTCCCTCAACGTCGAACGCAGTCTCGTCGGCCTCCGACAGTTCCTCCGCCGATCGGAATCCCCACTGGTAGAGCAGCTCGGCGTTGACATCGCCGATGCCCGGAATTCCGATGAGCGACGCGCGCGCCGATCGCGCTTCTTCTTCGGCCTCCATCTCGCTGCGCACGTCGAGCTTCCAGCCGGTCAGGCGAGGCGCCAGGCGGACGTTCTGCCCGCGCTTGCCAATAGCCAGCGACAGCTGATCGTCGGGGACGATCACTTCCATCGCATGCTCGTCCTCGTCGATGATGATCTTCGACACCTTGGCCGGCGCCAGCGCGCGGCAGACCAGCTCGGCCTGGTCGTCGGTCCACGGCACGATATCGATCTTCTCACCGCGCAATTCCTGCACGACCGATTGCACGCGCGTGCCTTTCATGCCGACGCATGCGCCGACCGGATCGACGTCCGAGTCCTTCGAGTACACCGCGACCTTGGCGCGACCGCCGGGCTCGCGCGCGCTCTGCCGAATCTCGACGATGCCCTCGTAGATCTCAGGCACCTCCTGCTCGAACAGCTTGATCAGGAAGTCGTTCGAGGTGCGCGAGAGCACGATCGACAGGCCTTTCTCGGAAAGCTCGACATCGAGAATCAGCGCGCGAATCCGATCGCCCTGGCGATAGCGCTCGCGCGGGATCTGTTCCTTCTCCGGCAGGATGGCCTCGGTGCGTCCCAGATTGACGATGATGTTCTTCCGCTCGAAGCGCTGCACGATTCCCGAGACGACTTCCTGCTTGCGATCCTTGAACTCGTTGAAAATCTGTTTCCGCTCGGCGTCGCGAATATGCTGGATGAGATTCTGCTTGGCCGCCTGCGCCGCGATTCGGCCCATCGTGGCGGTATCGAGCTTGATCAGAATTTCGTCGCCGACTTCCGCCTCTGGATCATACTTCGCGCGCGCCTCGGTAACGTCGGCCTCGGCCGCCGCGTTGGCGACCTTGTCGACGACCGTCTTGATTTCGAACAGCTCGATTTCGCCGAGCTCCGGATTGAAGCGCGACTCGATATTGCGGTCGGGCCCGAACGTGCGGCGCGCCGCCGAATGCATCATCTCCTCGACCGCGTCGATCACGATCGTTTTGTCGATGCCTTTTTCCTTGCTTACCTGCTCGATAACCCGGTTCAGATCGACCTGCATAGCGCCTCCCCGGGGCACGCAAAAAGTAGCGCGCCAATTTTTTTATTTGTCAAAGTCATATTCGTAATTCGCTCCGGACATCTCGTCGAAACCAATCGTCTGCCGCTTGCGGCTCGTCTCGTCGTCAAGCTCGATTCCATTTTCGCCGACACTCACCAACTTGCCCACGAACGCCTTCTGCCCGTCGCGCGCGCGATGCGTCCGTACCTTGACCCGCTCGCCCTTGACCGCCGCGAAATGCTCAAGCTTGCGCAACGGCCGGTTGATTCCCGGCGACGCAACTTCCAGCGTGTAGCGGCCCTCGACCGGGTCGTACACGTCGAGCAAATCGCCCAGCGCCGGGCTCAACTTCTCCAGGTCGCTAAGGGCAATTCCGCCGCCCGGCTTATCCACCAGCAACCGCAGCATCGAATTTCGCGTGCCCTTGCGAAAATCCACCGAAACCAGCTCGTAACCCTGGCGTTCGATATGCGGCTCGAGCAGCGCGACCACCTTTTCGGCGGTTGGATGAAGCGTCAGGGCATTCATCTGCTCTCACCTCTACGCTCGCTACTGCCGTCAACCCGGCTTATGTGGACGAAACCCTTTGGCGACACCAACAAAAAAGTGGGCACGCGCCCACTTCCACGGAGCAAGATACCACCGCGGACAAGGTGTCAGCAAGGCGGGTCCGAGTCCGCACCTCGGCAAGCAATTCTGAGCACATTCCGCTAGCATTG
>CAWFDW010000001.1:0-1174422 GCA_963814715.1 uncultured delta proteobacterium | reverse complement strand
GGGTGCGCCAACGGATTCTGGCACGTTGCGTGGTTAACTGTTATAAAGCGAGTATCGCAAGGACGGACCTCACCACAAGGATGTTGCACCCATGCTCTCTTCTGATCTCGATCCCTCACCCCCATCCAACGCCTATTTGTCGAGCAGGCTTTGGTAATGGCCAAGGAACTGGAAGCCGCCGCCGATTCCGCCCCCGAGGGACAGGTGATCGACCGCTGCGAGTCGTTTATGCTCGGCTTCGGCCGCGATTTCTTGAGAAGAATGTTGGAGTCGACCATCCAATTGCGGGCGGAAAGCCTTGAAAAAAAAGTGGGGCCGCTCGAGCCTGCCGCGTGTGGCGGGGCGGGGCGGCACAAGGGCAGTGCGTCCAAAAAGGTGATGACGGCACTGGGCGCGATCATCATCTGGCGCGTGTATTTCGCCTGCCAGGGCTGTGGCCTGGGAGGCTACTCCGCGGACCGTTTCCTCGGACTGGAAGGGTATCTCACGCGGCAGGCCACTCGGCTGATCTGTCTGCTCGGGGGCCGGAATTCCTTCGCCATCACCGAGCAACTGCTCATCGAATGCTGTGGCTGGAAGGTCAGCGACGAACGGATTCGCCGGGCGTGTGAGGCGGAGTCGACGCGGATCACCGACTTCCGGGCGAACTCGCCGGTCATTCCTCAGGTCTTTGTTGAGGCCGCCGGCGATATCGAGTTCCAGACCGATGCCGCCAAGGTCAACACGACCGGGGGCTGGCGCGACATGAAGATCGGCATCTTCGCTCGCCGTGAACGCGGTGAACCTGCCAAGCCAGCGGAATGGGACGAGCGTTACCTCCCCACACCAACGACGCGGGCGGCATTTGCGGCCATCGAGGCGATCGACGATTTTGCACCGCGATGGACGGAATGGGCGGCCCGGCTGAAGATCGAGGACTTGACTACGATCACCGTCCTCGGCGACGGTGCCGAATGGATCTGGAACGCGGCAACGCGACAATTCGGCGGCTGTCGCCAGCTCCTCGACATCTACCACGCCGCCGAGCACATCGACACCGCAGCCAAACGCCTGTGTGGTGAGGGGGCGACCGCCGATGAATGGCTGAACGGGGCCGCCAACTTCTGTTGTCCGACGGCTGGGCTGGCCTTTGCGACCATCTGGGTCAAACGCTGGCGGCGGACAACAGCCCGAACGTCCGCTCCGCAGTGGATGATCTGACGAGCTATTTCGCCGCGCATCCAAGCGCCTCAACTACTGCCATCGACTTTACACCGGCCAATCGATCGGTAGCGGAATGGTCGAGGGCGCGGCCAAGAACCTGATTGGCAAACGGCTCAAGCAAACCGGAGCCCGTTGGGTCGTCGACAACGTTAACGACATGGCCCAACTGTGTTGTCTTACGTACAGGCTCTACAATCGTCAGAACCAGCATCGACCCACCCAGTTGCTCAGATCTGCCACCCCTGGCGGAAGTGCGGCTTGAGGTACTTCGCGGCCTGGGGGCTGTCGGAGATCCGGCCAGACTCGGGGTCGTAGTGGAATGACTTTCCGGAGCGCACCGCGATGTTGCCGAGTAGCATCGTTTCGGTGAGCCTGGCGGCGTAGTCGAAGTTCGAGGAGGCCAGCGATGGCTTCCCGGCTTTGATCGCGTCGGCCCATTCCTGCTTCATGTGTGGGTCTTCGTCCTTATCGACGCCTTCCGGCGAGCTTTTCGGGCTTGGTGGTCTGAATCTCTGCGAAGTCCTTCTCTGGCGTGAGCCTGAAACGTGCGCCGTAGTCGTTGGGGCTGAAGAGGATTCCCTTATCGCCCACGAGAATTGAGCCGCTGTCGGCGAGTTTTTCGCCCTTCTTGAGCAGCTTCGCGAGCAACTCTTCCGGCGGGAGGACGAGCTTCTTATCGCGGCTGCCTTCGTACCAGTGCAGCGTGCAAGCCGGCAGTTTGTCGCGAGCCGCGAACATGTACTGGATGTCGTGCCCACGCCGGGTACGTCTCCGGGTTGATCTCCGGCTTCGGCGGTCACCGCGATGGGTGCGTCGAGCTTCATGCGCGATGAAGGCCATGTTCGTCGTGTGGCAGGCCATGTCGCCGAGCGCAGCCGGTGCCGAAGTCCCACCAGCCGCGCCAGTCGAGCGGGTGGTAGACGCGGGTTGTAAGGCCGCTCGGGGCCGGGCCGAGCCAGAGGTCCCAGTGCACGTGCTCGGGACGGCATCTGGCGGGGCCGGGCGACGAGGTCCGGGGCCTGCTTCCAGTACTTGAACGGGCGATTGGTCCAGACGTGGACCTCGTGCACCTCGCCGATCGCGCCCGGCGCGGACGATCTCGACGCCGCGGCGAAAGCCGGGGCGCGGCCGTGCCCTGGTTGCCCATCTGCGTGCAGACCTTTGCTTGCGGGCCGTCTCGCGCATCAGCCGGGCTTCGTACGGCGAGTGCGTCAGCGGCTTCTGGCAGTAGACGTGCTTGCCCAGCCGCATGGCCGTCGACGGCGGCCGCGGCGTGCGTGTGGTCGGGCGTCGAGACCATCACGGCGTCGATCTCCCGGCCATCTCGTCGAGCAGCTTGCGATAGTCGTTGTACTTCTTGGCGTCCTTGTGCTTGGCGTCCTGGCGATCGCCGCTTATCGTCGATGTCGCAGATCGCGACCACTTCCGCATGTGGCGCTGGCCTGGTCGATGTCGCCGACCCTTTGCCGCCGACGCCGATACCGGCGATGCTCAGCTCCTCGCTCGGCTTGACGGCCGCCGAGACCCCTCCGCCCCGCACGAAATGCCGAAGCCCGCGACCGACGCCCCGAATAAGAAGGACCGACGGTTCGTGATCATGCTCATCGTGCTGACCTCCCGGACCGACCGCACGGCCCGGCCACACTGGCCGACCCGTACACCGGCCCCATTCTCGCCGAATGGTCCGATCATTGCGAGCACCTGGAATCTCAGGAATGGGGGCCTCACCCCGGCGGGAGACGCGCGCGGGCCCCGGTCGCCGGACGAGGCCGGCTCCTCCTTGTGTTCGGGCCGCCGCGTGAGATAATTTCGGATGGGCCCTCCGATCGGCCCGGCCTGAGGAGGCGGCACCGATGATGAGATCCTGGCGGAATCAGCCTTTATGTGGGCCTGACGATCCTCGGTGGCCGGACCGGAGCGGATGCCCAGACCCAACCGGCTGCCGATATCGCGGGCCGTCCGCGGGCGACCGCGACCCGGACGGCTGCATCGGTCACCGCGACACCGGCAACGGCCACCGCCCGACGGTAAACCAGCTGTCGATCCCGGTCGGATGACGTACACGTCACGCCGAAGCACGGCCTACGCGGCGCCGCGGTGCGCCCGGGGTACGGGCCGGGGGCCTACGCCGAGGATCGACCGACTCCGTCCCTACTCCGAACAGGCCCGACAGTCCGCCGCCGCGATCAGCCCGACTCGCCTCTCGGAAGGGCCACCGCCGCCGCCGCGGACGGCCCCGCCCGCCCGCTATGATTACTATGCCAACATGCATAGCGGGCAACATCCCAATGCCAACGTGCCGCAGACGCGCCGGCATTGCACGCCAGCCGCGGCGGTCCTGTCCCGGAAGCGGGAGGCTTCCGATCTCCGGCACACAATTGTCCCTACGGACAAGGACCCAGCAGGAGGGTGGGCCCGGCCGGGAGCCTGGGATACCGCCAGGGGCGCTGGGCCGATCCTCGATGGTGGACCGCCTTCGCCGGCGGTCCATTCGGTCGAATTCGCGATGCCATCTCCTCGCCCAGGGGCAGGAACGCGATCGGGTGCGGCGACGCCCGGCGACTCGTCGGCGGGTCTCGTAACCGAGGTATGTTTGGTGGGGTCGTCCTGCTATGATGGGCCTGCCCCGGACCTGTTCGCGATGGGCACGATGCCCCGGTTAGCTATGGAACCCATGAAACGAAATAGCGAGATTCAGAAGATCGCATTCGTCGGCGATTACCTGCCTCGGAAGTGCGGAATCGCCACGTTCACCCACGACCTCTGCACGTCGGTCGCGACCCAGTATCCCGGGTCGGATTGCTTCGTGGTTCCGATCAACGACATCGCCCAGGGCTACGACTACCCGGGCGGAGGTCCGGTTCGAGATCGAGGAGCAGGAGCTCGACTCGTACCTGCGGGCGGCCGACTTCCTCAACTTCGCCAACACCGACGTCGTCAGCCTCCAGCACGAGTACGGCATCTTCGGCGGCCCGGCCGGCAGCCACGTCGTCCGGCTGATGCGCGACCTGCGGATGCCGATCGTCACGACGCTGCACACCGTCCTCCGCGACCCGAGCGACGACCAGCGCCGGGTGCTCGCCAGGTCACCGAGCTGTCGGCCCGCCTGGTCGTGATGTCGGAGCGAGCGCGCGGTTTCCTCCGCGAGATCTACGATGTCCCCGAGGGCAAGATCGACCTGATCGCCCACGGCATCCCCGACATGCCGTTCGTCGATCCGAACTTCTACAAGGACCAGTTCGGCGTCGAGGGGAAGCACGTGGTGCTGACCTTCGGGCTGCTCTCCCCGAACAAGGGGATCGAGATGATGCTCCGGGCGATGCCGGCGATCCTCCGCGAGTTTCCCGACTTCGTCTACATCGTGCTGGGGGCCACCGCACCCGAACCTCCTGCGCGAGCAGGGCGAGCGCTACCGGATCAGCCTGGAGCGGCTGGCCAAGGAGCTGGGCATCAAGCAGAACGTCATCTTCTACAACCGGTTCGTGGAGCTCGACGAGCTGAACGAGTTCATCGG
Source organism: uncultured delta proteobacterium (assembly GCA_963814715.1). Taxonomy (GTDB): domain Bacteria; phylum Desulfobacterota; class Binatia; order Binatales; family Binataceae; genus Binatus. The sequence goes on along the minus strand of CAWFDW010000001.1, from coordinate 1,169,705 downwards.
GGCGGCGGACATCTACATCACGCCCTACCTGAACCCGGCGCAGATCGTCTCCGGCACGCTGGCCTATTCGTTCGGCTGCGGCAAGGCGGTGATCTCGACTCCCTACTGGCATGCCGAGGAGCTGCTGGCCGACGGCCGCGGGGTGCTCGTGCCGTTCGGCGACTCCTCGGCGCTGGCGCGAGAGGTGGTCGAGCTCCTGCGCGACGAGCCGCGACGACATGCGATGCGCAAGACGGCACTACATGCTGGGCCGGGAGATGATCTGGAGCCACGTCGCGCACCTGTAGATGACGGCGCGAACCGTACCCGCGATGTGATTGAAGTGGGTGTATTGATAGGGGTGCAGCCGGATCATTTCGCCCCCGAGCGGCAGCAGCAGTCCGAAAGAGAAGATGGCGATGGCGGCGGGCTGCCAACTGCGGCGATTTTCCTTGAGCCAGTTCATGCCCCACGCGAAGGCTGTGCCAGCAAGCACCGTCATCGGCGGAATGACAAAAATGAAATGCCTGATACCATTGTAGAAGGCCGGGCGCTTCACCATCGCGACCACGAGCGGCAGCGTTGCCGCGAGCGTCAGCATCAGCAGGATCGACTTGCGGCGGGCCGATACGTCGCCGCGCGACAGCACCATAAAGCTGCCGACTACGCCGGCGATCAAAAGGCCAAGCAGCACTTCGGGAAGTTGCAGTGCGAACAGGGTCGGCAGATACGACCACGGCATATCCGGCACCGACACCAGCGCGCCGTCGAACATTTCCTTCCAGGGTTTTTCGAAGAAGTGCGAGAAATACGTCAGGGCATGGACCGCCTCTTCTTCTGATACGCGTACATCAGGCTGCGGCTCGCGTTTACGATGAATCCGGTACCGTCTGCGCGCGCCGACGCGACTGCGTCAGCGGCCGTGCCGCCTTGCGCGCCGTAGCCCGGCACGAGGATCGTTGCCGCAGGCATCAGCTCGCGCGCGCGCCGCGCTTGCACCGGGTACGTCGCGCCGACCACCGCACCGACGGAGCTGAGTCCGCTCACACCGATAAAATCGCCGCCCCATCCGTTCACGCGTGCCGCGACTGATTCCCAGATCGGGCGAGCGGGTGCGTTGAGATCCTGAAACTCTCCCGACGATGGATTCGAGGTCTTCACCAGCACGAACACACCGCGGTCCCCACTTTTCACCTTCGCAAGAAACGGCATCAGCGCGTCGCTGCCTTGATACGGGTTGACGGTTACGGCGTCGCAATTGAAATCACCGTCGCCGAGGAACGCCTCCGCGTAGGCGGCCGACGTCGTGCCGATATCACCGCGCTTCGCATCGGCGATCGTGAGTAAGCCGAGGCGCCGCGCAGTCTTGACGACCTCGCAAAACGCGCGCATCCCTTCGAGTCCGCGCGCTTCGTAAAAGGCCAGCTGCGGCTTGACGGCAATCGCAGACGGGGCGCATGCCTCGACTATTTCGCAACAGAAGCGAGCAATCGAGTAGCCGTGCGGGATGTTGGGAGCGCCCGGTGCGTCGAGCTGAGGATCGATACCGAGCACCACGACGCTGTGTTTGTCACGCGACGCTTGTGCAAGACGATCGGCAAAGTTCATCGCGGGGATTATTGCATAGCGGGGCGTCGAGGTCATATCGGGCGTTGCGTTTTCGCGTCCGTCGCGGGCATCCTTTGGGCAATGACAGGAAAAACAAGCGCATGAACAACCTCACTATCGTCACGAAGATCCGCTTCATGGCCGCGATCGCGCCGGCGATTCTGTTGATCGCGGCGGCGGTGATTGCCGGCGCGTTCCATGTGATCGGCACAGTGCCGCGCGAAATTCATGAGAACGAATCTGCGGCGGCACGCGCGGCCCAGGGGATGGAAACCGCGCTCTACAAGATGGATTGGGGACGCACGCAGGCCGACGCCTCGCAAATCGTGATCGATCAGCAGCGCGGATTTATTTCTGATATCGAAATCGCGCGGCAGCATATCGGCAGCCGCGAGCAGGCCGAGCTCATCGAAAAAATCGCCAACGACGCGAGGCCGCTGTTCGACGCGATGCGCACGGCGTCGCCGAGCGACGACAGCCTCGAGCCGAAGCTCCGCGATTTGCAGAGCGCAGTCGCAGACCTGGTAAGCGTCGACGACGCGGCGGTGATCGTGGCCGCCAACAGCGCCGAATCACAGGCCCGCACGATGATCGCGATCACGATAGTGGCGCTGGTAGCAATCCCGTGGATTTGCTTCGTGGTGATCGCGCGCCTGTCGGGCAATCTCTACAAAGAACTAAAAGAAATGCGCCGCCGCATGGATGATATCGCGGAGGGCGGGGCATCGTCCGCGAACGAGGTCGGCGCGATCGACGACTCGCTCAGTGAGTTAGGCTTCCCGAAGCCAAACCCGATGCTCGCCGAGTAGCTTGTCCGGACAATGTCCGGATGATAGGAAATAAAGAGAGGAGATGCTTTCAATGCGAGCCGCCCTTTCGAAAACTGAACGAATTGATGTTCGGGTAAGCCAGACCGCCAAAAACACACTTCAAATGGCTGCGACCCAAGTCAATAAGACCGTCAGCCAGTTTTTATTGGACGCCGCGATGATCGCGGCGGCCGAGACGCTCGAAGACCGGCGCTCTTTCGTGCTCGACAGAAAACGATGGGACGCGTTTCTGAAAATCCTCGATCGGCCTGCTCGCCTCAAGCCCAGGCTGGCTCGGCTGCTCGCACATCGGAGTGTCCTTGAGTGAGTTCGGCGGCCTCGCCTCCAAGGCGCTTTCACCGGTCCACAAGCTCGGCGCAGACGACGTAACCGATTCGTTCGATTGCGGGCAGGAAGACCTTAACCGTTTCCTGAAGAGATTCGCGCTTGCGAACCAGGCTGCCAATGCAGCACAGACGTACGTGACTTGCCGCGCGAGGCGCGTCGTCGGTTATTACAGCCTCGCAGTTGGGTCTGTGCAGCGTGAAGACTCACCGTCGCGGGTTGTCAAAGGCGTGGCGCGCCATCCCCTTCCGGTGATGATACTCGCAAGATTAGCCGTTGACCGATCAGGCCAGGGATCCGGAATCGGCAAAGCGCTACTCAAAGACGCCTTGCTGCGGACAGAGCAGGCCGCGGATATCGCGGGAATTCGAGCGCTGGTCGTGCATGCAAAAGACGACGATGCGCGCCGCTGGTACGAGCAATTCGACTTTGAGCCGAGCCCCACTGACCCGCTCCACTTGTTCCTGTTGCTGAAAGATCTAAAAAAGCTGACAAAATAAGACCACGCCAAGGAGCACTCGAGGATAGCGCTTACCGCTTCTTTCTCTTCGCGACCTTCTTCGCCGGCGGCTTTGTGCTGCCGTCGGGGAGGACGATGTCGAGGCTGCGCCATAGGTACCATGCGGCGGCGGTTCGGTACGGACGCCATCGCTCGGCGTGTTTCAGCAGGCGCTTGCGATTGGGGCGTTGGCGCATTCGGTAGTGACGTCTGATTGCGTTCTGGACGCCGAGGTCGTCGGCCGGCATCACGTCGGGGCGGCCGAGGTTGAACATCAGGAACATCTCGGCGGTCCATCGGCCGATTCCCTTGACCATGACGAGATGCTCGATGATCTCCTCGTCGGTCATCCTGTGGAATTTGTGGAAATCGAGCTTGCGGTCCCGAATGTGGGCGGCGAGGTCCTTTATGTAGAGCGCCTTCTTTTCGGAGAGACCTACCGCGCGCAGCTGGGGGTACAGTTTTGGCGAGCACTTGTTCGGGCGATGGAAAATCCACGTCGGGGAACAGCGCGACGAAGCGTCCGTAGATAGCGTTGGCGGCTGCGCCCGCGAGTTGCTGAAAAATGATCGCACGCGCCAGCGCCTGGAATCGCTCACGTCGCGGCTGGATTCCCAGCGCACCGACCTCGGCGATAATCCGCGCGAGGATCGGATCGGCCTTGCTAAGATGTATCCGCGCCTTGCGCGCATAGTCGACTTTGTTGGTAGCCATTGTTCTGAAAGATCGGTTCGCCGAATCTTGCACGCCTGCTAATGTCGTTCAATCGGTACGATGAGCGAAGACTTGAGACTCCCGATGTGCCCCGACAACCTCCACGAGGGGATGCGGCTGGGGCCGATTCATTACGTCGTCACAGTGGAGCGGGCGCGGGCATTTTCGGAAGCAGTCAAGGCGGCGAATCCGGAAATCGTGTCGCCTACGATGCGGTTGGCGGACTATGCGTTGCTGATCGCGACTCGGCTGAAAGGTGGCAAGGGCGGCGTCCATGCCAAGCATTGGTGCGAGTTTCACGAGCCGATGCGCATCGGGCAGTCGGTCAAGGTCGAGGGCAGGATCACCGCGACTTATCGCAAGCGCGGCAAATTTTATTTCACGCTCGAATATGAATCGCGCGACGCGGTGACCGATCAGTTGCTGGTGCGGCAGGCGATTACGTCGGTGCTGCTGAACGACGACGGGGAGATGCGATGAGCGCGTCCACTGAGATTCGAATGGGCGCGGAGCTGGTGTCGGCGCCTTATCTCCTCGATGCGGCTGCGGCGAAACTGTATCACGACGGTATCGAGCAGCCGGTGCGGCGACGCCCGCCGCGCGGCATCCACGACGATAAGGACGCGGCGCGCAAAGCGGGATTCGTCGCGCCGATCGCGGGCGGCGAGCAGACGATCGCGATAGTTGCGCAGTTCCTTGCAGACAACTTCGGGATGCGCTTCGTGCGCGGCGGCCGGATCGAAGTGTCGCTCACAAAACCGGTGCTGTTCGGCGACACGTTGACCTCGCACGCGAAAATTGTTTCCGTCGATGCCGATGCGAATCGCGCCGGGCTGCAGATTCACGTTGCGAATCAGCGCGGCGAACAGGTGCTGATGGGTACCGCCGCAGTCCGGATGAAGGACGCATGAGCGCCGGAACCAATCCAGGCTCGACCGCCACGCCGCGCGACAACGTCCCCGCGGCTCGCGCGACACCGTTGTGGCGCAAGGCGCTTCCGTATCTCGGCACGCTGGCGATCTTTGCGCTGATCTTCTGGCGCATTCCGATTCGCAAAGTCGAGCAGGCGCTATCTCAGGTGCCGATACTCGATTTCCTGGCGGTGTTCATGCCGTACTCGCTGTTCTACTGTGCGATCGATTCGGCGTGCCTGACGTGGGTGGTGAATCGCTTCAACGCGCGCATGCGCTACCGCGACATCCTGCCGATTCGCGCGAGCATGTACGTGCTGGCGCTGATCAACACCAGCCTCGCGCAGGGCGGTGTCGCGTACTATCTGCATCGCAAGGCGGGGATCACCTTCCTCGGGGCGCTCAGTTCGGTGCTGTTCATCGCGATGCTCGAAATCTACCAGCTCTTTCTGTTCTCGACGCTCGGCGTGATCTTCTACACGCCTGTCGGCGACGCGCAGATAAGGATCGTCGCGATCCTCCGTGTCGTGTACCTGGCGGCGTGGGCGCTACTTGCGGGAGTTATGATTTTCTTCGCGATGGCACGTCGCAGCGCGCGAATTCGCAACTGGGTCGAGGCGGGACGAGCGGGCGCAATCCTCGCGACGTTCATCCAGGCGCGACCGCTGGATTACCTGGTAGTGCTGGCGATCAAGGCGCCGACGTTTCTCGCCTCGGTTGTCGCGCAGTACTACGCGCTCGCCCTTTATGGAATCGCGATTCCGTTCGTGAAGCTGATGCTGTTCCTGCCGCTGGTGTTCCTGGCCGCCGCGCTGCCGATTTCGGTGGCGCATCTCGGCACCAGTCAGGCGGCGTGGCTGCTGTTCTTCTCGACCAATGCGTCGCCGGCGAAGATTGTCGCTTATAGTCTCGCCGCGCAGCTCACCTTCATGTTGTGCAACGCATTGATCGGGCTGGTGTTCCTGCCGCGCGCCAGCCGCGAGTTGACGGCCTTGCGCGCTGAGGACGCGAGCACTCCAGCGACTGCGTGAGATTCATCACGCGCCGAGGACGGGAAAGCCTTCGCGCCGAGCCGCATCAGCAAGTCTGCGATCGAGCGTGACGAGTTCGAGAGATCGTGGATCTCCGTCGGCGGCAATCAGCGCGGCGGCGAGTTGGAGTGCGTCAGCAGTTCGCAGTGGATGGTCTGTGACGATGCGTTCAGCATGCACTCTGGCTGCGACGGCATCGTAGATTTCAATCCATCTCAATGAAATTTCGTTCACGTCCTGCATAGCACGGTTCCACAGAGGCGCCATATGTGGCCGCTCGCGCTTCTTTCGCGCGATAGCTGCAAGTACTTCGACTCGCGTCATCATCCAGGTCGTGACGCCTGGGTCAGCGGCTCGCCACTCCTCGACTTCTAAGGTTGCAGCCTCTTTGACGAATATCGGGACAAGTGCCGAAGAGTCCCAAAATCTCACCGGCCGCTTTCTCGCTCGTCTAACAATGCCTGCAAGACGCCAGCGCCTCCAGGGATCTCGATTGGCTTGTGCGTTTTGAACCACTCAGCCAAATCGCCAGTGCCGCGCCTGATAACGCCCTTGGCTTCCAGTCGCGCGAGGCGCTCTTCGTCGAGATCTTTCTTACTTTTGGCCTTGCTCCGCGTGAGAGGGACGATCTCGGCGATTGGCTTGTCGCGATCGTACACCAGCACCGTGCCGCCCGCGCGGACGTGATCGAGATAGCGCGAGAGGCCGTTGCGGAGTTCCGCGATTTTGGCTTTTTTCATGACTTCTGGATTATAGCCAAGTTGGCGCTGTTGGGCTACGAAGTGGCGTTCTCGATCAGGTCGAGAAAAGTTTGGCTAGCGCGGCGGGCTCGAGGCGGATGCCGATGTAGAAGGGGCCGAACTTTGCGTAGGACGCGCTGGCTTCGTCGAAACGCATCTCGTAGACGAGTTTCTTGAATACGATCGGATCGTCGGCGAAAAGATCGACGCCCCATTCCCAGTCGTCGAAGCCGATCGAGCCCGAAATGATCTGCGTCACCTCGCCGGCGAAGCGCCGCCCGACCATCCCGTGATCGTGCATCAAATGCTGTCGATCCTCGATCGGCAAGCGATACCAGTTGTCGGCGCCGTCGCGTTTCTTGTCCATCGGATAGAAACACAGATACGGCCGCGCGGGAATTTTCGGAAACAGTCGCGGCGAAATCTTCTCGCGCTGCCGGGCAAGCTCGGATTCGATTTCAGATTTCCAATTTGGCGAATGCGGCCCGACTCCCTGTTCGATGAGCTTGCGATAGAGCGCGACCGTCGCTTCGTAGAGGCCAATCTCGATCACCGACAGGTACGATGTAGTCGGTTCGAGATAGTCGCTGAGCGCGAGCGTCGCGACTGCGTGCTCGGCCTGCGCGAGTTCGTCGAAGCTGCGGCGGAAGTGGACGATCATCAGATCGCCCTTGTGGCCGAGCGCGGAGAAGAGTGCGCTTTCGCCGTTCTCGCGCCGGGTCATTTCGCCGAACAGTTTCGACGCTTCGTTGATGGCGGCGTCGCGCTTCGCACTGTCGAGCGCGCGCAACTCGCGGCGCCGCACGCGGAACATCTGATGGAGAATGCTGTAGCCTTCGAGCGTCAGAGGCGCGGCGGGAAAATCGCTGGGAATCTTCGCGCGGTCCTTACCTCGATTCTGCTCTGCGCGGTCGCTGCTCATGCGGCAATTCTAGACGCTACGCAGCCGGTTGTCTTGCTGTCCGCGAACGGATGCACGCATCGACAAGAGCCTCCGCGATCGCCGGATTCGACGCCCAGTGCGCGTGAACGTATGACGCGAGAACGTTTCCGACGCGATAGCCTTCGGCGAACGCCGCGCCGCCCCATCGCGGCGCTACGTTATAGATCGTGATCGATCCGATCGCCGCTGTCAGCACCTTCGAGAGTCGAGTGGCGAAACTGATGGCCGCGAAATCGCGTGTGCGCCGGACCGAGGATCGAGTCGGCGCGCGTCTCGACCTCGACGTATCCGATCGCCTGCAGCCTCTCAGACATCGCGGCGACGCCGGGAATGATCGCGGCCATCGGCCATCGCGCGCCGTCGAGCGTGCGGATTGCGTCGGTCAAATACATCAAGCCGCCGCATTCGGCGTAAATCACGCCGCCGCGAGTGGCGAAGTCGCGAATTGCGGCGAGCATCGCGGTGTTCGAAGACAGTTCGCGCGCGAAGGCCTCGGGATATCCGCCACCCAAGTAGAGTCCGTCCACTTCGGGCAGTGCGCGATCGCGAATTGGTGAGAAATTTACAATCTCCGCGCCGAGCGAGCGCAGCCGATTCAGATTGTCTTCGTAGTAGAAGTGAAACGCGGCGTCGTACGCGACACCGATTCGGCAGCGCGGCCGTGAACTCGAATCGATTTGTTTCGCATCAGACGCGCGATCAACTTTGAGTGCAGGCGCCGAGCGTGCAATCGCGACGATCGCGTCGAGGTCCAGCCATTCGGCCGCAAGCGTGCTCCATCCGTCGAGCAGGCGTTGCGGCACATTCGATTCGTCCGCCATCAGCAGGCCGAGATGGCGCTCGGGAAAAGCGAGATCGGCATTTGCGGGGAATCCACCGACGATTGGAACCTCGGGCTGCGCGGCGCGCAACAGATCGAGATGCCCGCGCCCGCCGACGCGATTGCAGATCATGCCGGCCACGCGAACCGCCGGATCGAAGCGCGCAAAGCCTGCGGCCACCGCGGCGATTGTGCGCGCGACGCCTGAGGCGTCAGTGACGAGGAGCACCGGCGCATCGAGCCATTTCGCGATCTGCGCGGTCGAGCCCTCATCGCCGGTCGGCGTCGCCGAGTCGAACAGACCCATCATCCCTTCGATCACCGCAATGTCCGCATCCATAGATGCGCGCGCGAAAGTCGCAACGACCGCGTCGCGATCCATCATCCAGCCGTCGAGATTGTGCGAGCGAACGCCGGCGGCGCGTTCGTGATAGGTGGGATCGAGATAGTCGGGGCCGCACTTGAAGGGCGCGACCTTGAGACCACGCGCGCGCATCGCACCGATCAATGCCACCGTCGCGGTAGTCTTGCCGACGCCGCTGCCAGTCGCTGCGATCACGACGCGAGGAATTTTGCCCGAGGGAATCATCGCGAGTGCCGATACTACTACAACTCAATCAGGCGAACCGTATGCGCGCGCTCTTGCAGCAGCGATCTGTCGAGCGTCATCGTGGCGCGTGAATTTGCGAGAACGACTTCGAACACAGATTGGCCGTGAATCGCGAATCCATTCTGCCAACGGTCCTGTTTCGGTTTTCGACGCGAGCAACTCCACTTCGTTGGTTCCGATCGTGAACGTGACGCCCGCACTTTCGAGAGCAGGACGTTCGACCGGCGCACCGGGGCGTCGCAGCACGCGCGCAAAGTAGCGGCTGGTCATGCCCGGATCATTTACCGCGATCGTGAGAGTGCGGATACCGGTTGCGCCATTAGGATGCGAGCGATCACGCGGGACGCGCTCGTCGCGCGGCGTGTCATCCTTGATCAGAAATGGTAGCTGCCCATTGAACGGAGGCTCGGGAATCGCGAGCACCCAACTCAGGTGAAAACCGTCGGGCCGATCGCGCGTCAGCGGAGACGGATCGCCAATCTTCGCGCCCGCACGGCGCATCGCGTCGACGTCGGCCGCGAGATCATCTGTGCTCATGCAAAAATCGACGATGCCGCTGCCCTTCTCGAGCGCCTTCTGCCATGGATGGCCGCTGTCCGGTTTGAGGAATGCGATCAGTTCGAGGTAGGTGCCGTCGGCGAATGCGATCAGCGCGTTGTGAGTACCGATCGGATGCTTCCCGCCGCGAACGACGGTGAACCCCGCGCGCGAATAACCAGCAATCGCGGAATCGAGTTCGTTAACGACGATCGCTACATGGTCGATGCCGGTGAACATGCAGTCCGAATACTAGATACTTGCGCGATCCGGCAAACGACCGATCAAGACTAACCGCTGAAGCGAGCTTCGGTGGAAAAGAAAAGTCGTTGCCCGCTGGCCTGGACGCGGCGAGCGTAACGCGCGCCGAGATCGAACCATTCCAGCCCGGGAGTCGCGCGATCGATTTGTCGACGGCGCCGAGTCGCGCGACGCCGCGCTCGCCGGGAAACAAGTAGGCGCACACGCGGCGCATCGCGGGATCGCCGCGCACGGTCACTCCGACCGGCGTCCAGAAGTTTCGCACGAGGAACGCAGTTAGCCGTCGTGCGGCAGGTGCATGAAGCCGGCGCTTTGCCTGATTGAAATAAAAAGCAAAGTGGCGGCGTTCATCCTTGATGATTCGCTCGAGAATTGTCGTCAGCAGCGGACGTCGGCTGTCAGAGCGGTCGTGCGTGAAATCGGTGCGGCTGATCAACGCCTGGTAACCGGTCAGCGTCGAGATTTCGTTGATCGCGCCGAAGGTCATGTGCACGGCGGGAAAATGACGGGTGACGCGCGACAGGAGCGCGATGCCGGGGCGGATTACGCGATCGGCGAGACTGGTTTTGCTGCGCAAATCGGCAAAGCGCTGATCGTCGATCGCAACGTTCTGCGTCGCGAGAAAGCGGCGGAGCAGGATCGAGTGAAACAATTCCTCGTAGGCCCAACACGACAGGAACGTGGTGACTTCGTTGTCGCGGACGACGCGCGTCGACAGCAGGTCGCGCAGGTAGACGATGGTGTGCGATTCGATGTCCATCATGTAGGCGATGGTGAATAGCGCGTCGTCGCTTAGCCGCGGCTGTGGCGCCGTCCAATCAACACACTCCGGCTTGGTCGCGCCGCAGACACGCAGGTAACGATCGAGATCGAAGGCGGTTTCGTTGGGGTCCATGCCCGAGATACGGGCGTGATACCGAATCGGATTGCTTTCGCTAGCGGCGTGGAAAGTCGCCCTTCAAGTACATCGCGCCCGTTGGCTTCTCGACGCCGCTGCTCGGCTCGAGCGTGATCGCACTGGCGAGGACCACCTCACCCGGCGGTGGCAGATCGAGCGACACGATCGTCGCGCCGTGATTCGACGGCTCGAACAACCCCGCCTTCAGCGGCCCCTGCTTTTCGCCAATCCACCAGACCTCGTAGACCTTGTCGTCGGGCGTCGGTGGAAGCCCGCTGACTTCGAGCATCGCAGTGCCTTGAGCGGGATTCAGCGCGACGCTGCCGGTAGCCGAAGGAGCAGCCGGCAGTCCGGCGAGACGAACTACTCGCGAGTCCGGGCCGAGACTTGCGAGCGTCAAGTCGGTAGTCTGCGCGACCTTGGCTTCAAGCGCCGCCAGTTGGTCGCCGGTCGAATCGAGACTGCGCTGGACCTCGACGACTTTGGCGGTGAGCGCCGCAATTTCATTCGACGTGTCGGTAGTGACGTTGCTTACGCGCGAATTGAAAAAGGCATAGCTCACCGCGATCGCGACGACCGCTGCCACAGCCGCTGAACCAAGCATCGCAAACCCCTGTCCGCGTGAGGGTTCACGCACTGAACGATCCTCAAGCCGTCGTGCCGGACGCTCTGTATCGAGACGCGATTGCAGGCGGCTCCAGATTCGATCGAGGGAACCGTCGCCACCGCTTTCCACGACCGCCATCGCCGCGAGCGCCTCGTTGAACGACGCAAGCTCGCGCTCGCATTCGTCGCATCCCAGTGCCAGATGATCGTCAACAGCGCGCGCCTCATCAGCGTCGAGCCGCGAGAGAGCCTTGAGCGGGATCAGGTTTTTGATTTCCGCGTGATCCATTTCGCGCCTACTCGACACTCCCTCGAAGTGCGTCTCGCAGCCTGATCAATCCCGCGCGCATCCTGCTTTTCACGGTGCCGAGCGGAATGTTGGTGCGCTCGGCGATCTCGGATTGCGAAAGATCGGAAAAATACGCGAGCCGCAGCAAGTCGCGTTCGCCGTCATTCAAGGTTGCGAGCGCGTTCTCGACCTTGCGGCGGCGCTCACTGCTGTGAATTTCATTTGATGGATCATTGGTGACACCGGACTCAGCAAGATCGTCGCGGCGCGGTTCGCGAGCCTTGCGCGCGCGCAGTCGATCGATCGCGCGGCTTCGCACGGTCATCATAATCCACGCGCCAACCGAGCCGCGACCGCGATCGAATCGCGAGGCCTCGCGCCAGAGCTGCCACAACACATCCGCCGCGACTTCTTCCGCATCGGCCTTGTCGTGCAGGATTCTGTCCGCGACCGCGCCTAGCGCGCGACCGTAACGTTGATTCAGCGTGGCCAAACTATCCTGATCGCCAGCGGCCATGGCTGACACGAGTGCTTCATCGGAAATCCTGTTGTCGGCCGCCGTCACCACCTGGCTTCTACTTCAGATACGTCGCGCGGGGCGCGTCGGATTGGAGGCCCCGGCTAGCCGAGCGCACCGGACGCCACCAACTCGCTGATTCGCGTTTCGTCGTAGCCGAGAATGTTTTCGAGAACGTGCTGATTGTCCTGCCCCAATGACGGCGCGGCGCGGTTGACAGTCGCAGGAGTGCGCGACAATTTCGCGCGGGGACCTTCGACTGTGAATTTGCCGAGGCTTGGATGTTCGAGCGCGACGAAGTGTCCGCGATGTGCGAACTGCGGATCGGCGTACGCGTCGGCGCTGTTCTGCACCTGGTGGCTGGGAACGCCGTGCGACTGAAGGAGCGACTCGATCGCGGCGCGATCGAGTTTTCGGCTCCAAGCTGCGATTGACGAATCGATCGTTGCGCTATGCTCGCGGCGTCCAGCGGCGGACGCGAAGCGCGAATCGTGCGCGAGATTTTCATTGTTCATCGCGACGCACAGACGCCGCCAATCGTCGTCGTCACGGCATACGATCGCGACCCAATTGTCGTCACCGGCGGCTGGGTAAACGCCGTGGGGCGCGAAGGCGGCGTCCGAGTTTCCGACTCGCTCGTCGACGCGGCCATTCACCGTGTAGTCGAGAATTGCGGGCCCGAGAAAGTGAAGCGCGCATTCAGCCTGCGACTGATCGATATATTGGCCCTCGCCAGTGCGGCGGCGATGGTCGAGCGCCGCAAGAATCGCCATCGCAGTAAAGCGCGGCGCCACGTAATCGGTGTACGCGCCGAAGACGCCGGCGGGAGCGCGGTCGGGCCATCCGGTGAGATTGGTAAAGCCCGCAATCGCGGCCGCCATATTGCCGAAGCCCGCGATTTTCGCCAGCGGCCCGGTCTGTCCCATCAGGCACGAGCTCAGCATGATGATAGCGGGATTTACCTTGCGCAACGATTCGTAGTCGAAGCCCCACGCGCGCATCGCCTTGGGAGAGAAGGACTCGGTGACGACGTCGGCCCATCGAACGAGATCGTACACCACCTCGCGTGCGGCGGGATTGCCGAGGTCGAGCGAGATTCCGAACTTGCCGGCGTTGCAGTTGGCGAACAATCCCGAGCTGTCGGGGGTGAGTTGATTGCCGAGATACGGTTGGAGCGTGCGCGCGGTATCGATGCGCGTCGGCGACTCGATTCGCACGACGGTCGCGCCGTAGTCGGCAAGAATCCGCGTCGACGCGGGACCGGCCATCACCCACATGAAGTCGCAAATCTTGACGTCCTTCAGCGGCAGGTCGTTCGGCATCAGATGATCCCCGCGCGCGTGAGTTCGGCGAGCTCACGTTCGCTCAAGCCGAGTTCGTCGCGGTAGATTTCGCGATTGTGCTCGCCGACGGTCGGCGGCCTTCGTCGATATTCGATCGGCGTCGCGCTGAATTTCGCAAACGGTCCCGGATAGCGGAACGACTCGCCGAGTTCAGGATGCGCGACAGTCTGGAAGTAATCGCGCGACGCGAATTGCGGGCTTTCGACTACCTCTTCGATAGTGGTGACCGGGGTGATCAGAAATCCTCGCTCGACTGCGAGCTCGAGCAACTGGGCCTTGGTGTGGCTGCGGGTAAAATTTCTAACGAGTTCTTTGACGCGATCGAATTCGGAAAGCGGTTCAGCGCCGCTGAATAGCTGCTCGCCGTATGCGATCCAATCCTTGTCGCGGGTCGCTTCGTCGCAAAATCCCTGCGCGCAAATGTAACGCATCAGCCTGGCGGTGAAGACGCCGAGCGCAGATCCGAACAGAAAAGTCATCGCGACGAAGCCGTCGAGGGCCGGCCAGACCAGCGGAAGATCGAGTCGGCCCCATTTTCACACCGCCCGACATCCGTCGCGGTTCGACCGAACCGAGCGGCGCCGCAAGGATGTTCGACTGCGTCGCCATCGCGACCGATTGTACTGCCGCGACATCGATGTGCTGGCCGAGTGCCGAGCGCACCCGCTCGTGATGAGCCGCGAGGGCTGCCACGGCAGCGTCGGCGGATGCGTGCAGGTAAGCCTGCGGAATGCACAGCCGCACCGGCGGGCGATCCGCGTCGCCGGCGAGAATCAGCGGGCCGCCGGCTGCCATGACGATCAAATCGCTGTCGGCGTAGGTCGCCTTGGGCCCGTCCTGTCCGAACGGCGTGATCGAAACGTAGATGAGCGCGGGATTGATTTTCGCGAGATCGGCGAAACCGAGATTGTGCTGCGGCAGGTAGCCGGGATTGTGCGACTCGATCAGAAAATCAGCGCGCTCGACGAGGCGGCGCAGCAGATCGCGGCCGGCGTCGCGCTCGAGGTCGAGAGTGATCGAGCGCTTGTTGCGATTGTACGCCCACCAATACAGCGAACGATCTGGGTGCGGCGTGTCCTTGTAGAACGGCCCGATATTGCGCGCAGTGCATCCGCCCACCGGCTCGACCTTGATCACGTCGGCGCCCATGTCGGCGAGCATCTGGCCGCATAGAAGACCGCGCTCGGTCGTGAGATCGAGCACGCGATATGGACTCAGCATCGACATGAAATTTCAGCGACGCTCGATTCTTAACACTGTCGGACGGGCAAGCGTCAACGGGAAATGCGATGGCGCCCAGGACCGAATTCTCCGCCAGCGAGAGGCGCGTCATCGAATCGCACGAGAGCGGTGACGCCGTCGGGAATTGCAATTTCGCCGCCCGCTTCGCGATCCAGCTTCACCTCGATGAGTCCGTGCGGAGTCGGGACGCGTCCTTCGAGATGCATGAGCTTGCCGAAATGCGGTGCGATTTCCGCGCGCGAGTAGCCGGGAGCGGACGGCCTCACGCCGAGAACCCACGTCGTTAAATCGTAGGTCGGTGTCGCCGACCATGCGTGACATCGGCTCCCAGTGCCGATGCGCGCGTCCCAGTACTCCTCGAAAGCGGTGTCGCCGCGTTCGATTTGCGGCCACCATTTCATGCATCGCGCGGGGATCAGATCGCGGCGGCCGGCGCGGACGATCGCGTCGTGAAGGATGTGCGAGAAGAACGGCTGCGCCGCGACGACGTCGTGCTCGACGTCGAACGTCATGTGCTCGGCGGGATCCATTCGATGCTTGCGATACGCCGCCATGTTGTCGGCAATCGTGGGCGTGACGACGACGCGCGATTCGTCGAGGATGTAGTCGAGTATTCGCGGCCAGCGCTCGCGCGGCGCGCATCCTGACACGATTGCGATCGCATTCGTTTGCTGGCTGACTCGGCGGCGCGGGCCGTTGCGATCGGCGGCGTCAACGTAAACGCCTCGGGCTTCGTCCCACAGCAATTCGAATGCGCGACGCGTCCGTTCAGCGCGCGCACGAGCATCGACGGCAGCGCGTGAATCCGCCATGACGGTCTCAGCCAGCGACGCGAAGTCATCGAGCGCCGCAGCGTAAAGAGCATCGAGCGCGCCGGTTACATCCGATCGCTCGGTCATCGCCCAGTCGATAAAGATCCATCCCGGCATTCCGCGAATCAGTCCGTCGGGTGCGCGATAACGCTCGAAGGCCGCGATGACGCCGGCCGCGGTCGGCATCAGTTCGCGCACCGTCGCAGCGTCGCCGGAATATTCGAAGTAGCGGGCGAGCGCGCGAATCCAGTGCAGTGAGTAGTCGGGAATCGTGGTCGACGAAATCGAGAAGTCGCACGCGGCGGCCATCGCCAGCAAACCGTCGCCGCGGCGCGAATGCGCGCAGATTCGCAGATGGCGGCGCACGAGGCGCCAATCGGTGTTGGTCGTGTACGTCAACAGCGCGTGGATGTAGGAATCGCCGAGCCACGCGCGCTGCTCGCGGCCGGGGCAGTCGATGAAGGCGTCGGTCGAGCAGAGTTCCAGCGTGCGCGCACCGACGCGCCAGATTTTGTTGAGCGCCGGGTCGTCGCATTCGAAGTACGCCTCGTCACCGCGCGGATAGCGTCGCTCGATTGCGCCCGCCGATTCGATCTGCGCACCACCGCGCGCGACGATCGACAGATAGCGGAAGCCGACCGCCTCGTACGACTCGACGCGTTCCGCACTCGCCGCCGCGCAGGATATAGCGCATCGCAAATTGGCGCGGTTGCGTCTCCGCGCTGCCGTCGGCGCGAACGTCCTCGCCGCAGTACACATCGACAATTGAACCTGCCGGACCGCGCGCGACCGCCCACGGCGTCGCGAGCGTGATCATTCCCGCGTCGAAATTGACGATCGTGTCGGGACCGTTGGCGGATTGATCGACCGTCGGATACGCGCCACGCGGATCGTCGCTGTTGAGCGCATCGACGCTACGGCGTGACAGTTCTTTTAGCGCGATCGGAATCGAGGTCAGCGGCGCGATCTCGTCAGGCTCCGGGCGATGTAAAAGGCTCGACCGGGATTCGCGTGCGATTGTGCGAGAACGTCCCCGCCGACAATTCGACTGCAGGCAGCCAATCGGAATCGTCGAATTCAGCGTCGTTCCAGGCAAGGGCGGGCACGGCGGCCCGCCCCACTGTAAGACCGGTGGGAATCGCGGCGCCGTCGAGAATTTCGATCGGCGGCACTGGCAGCGCGGCGCCTCGCACGACGTCCTGCCGATACGGCGCGGCGCGTCCCTTCCACGACGCATCTGAAATCACGCCGATAGCGACAGACTCGAAGGCGAACGATCCAAAACCGAGCAGGAAGCTCGGCGCCGCTGGACGCCACCACGGTCCGGGCACTCCGTAAAATCGCACCAGTGCCGCAATCGCGTTTCGGCCCGCGCGAAGATACGGCGCGAGATCGATCTCCGTCCATGCGAGCCGCTCGGGTATCGAACGCGCCGGCCCGCGAGCGACCTCGACGCCGTTGACGAACAACACGAAGCGCGAGTCGGCCGTCACTCGCGCGGGGACCGACGCGGGAATCGCGTCGAGTTGAACCGTCCGGCGCAGGTAGCAGAATCGATTCCAGGTTTCCTTCGGCGGAATTCCGGCCGCGCCGATCGGCGAAACCGGCAACGGCGCGGGGCCGGCCCAAATCCATCGCGCATCCCACGTGATCGGCCATTTCGATTCAGCCATCTGAACGCAACCTCAATACGGGCGAGCAGTCTTGCCGATAATTTCGCGCGCGACAATCGTCTTCATGATCTGCGCGGTGCCGTCGCCGATCTCGAGTCCGATCACGTCGCGCATTCGCTGCTGATGCGGCAAGTCGAGGCTGAACCCGAGATGGCCGTGGAGCAGAAGGCATTGATGCAGAACGTCGGCGCATAGCTCGGGCGCGAGCCACTTCGCTCCTGCCGCGAGCCATCCGTGCGGCTCGCCGCGATCCTTCAGCCACAGCGCTTCGTAACAGAGCAGACGCGCGGCTCGCAGCCGAACCGCCGCCTCGGCGAGCGGAAACGATACGCCCTCGAACCGCGCGAGCGGCGCGCCGAACGCCTGGCGCTCCGCGACGTACGCGCAAGTCTCATCGACGCTTTGCTCGCGCCGCGCCGATACACATCAGGCCGATCAGCGAACGGCTGAAATCGAATCCCTGCATCACGTCGATGAAGCCCGCGCCTTCCGCGCCGATGCGAGCAGATGCGGGCACTCGGACGCCGTCGAAAAACAATTGGCCGCGGCCGATTGCGCGCGAGCCCATGTCGCGAAAGCGCGTGCGCGATACGCCCGCCGAGTTGAGATCGACGTAAAAGGCGCTGACGCCGCGCGCGGACTGTTCCGGCGTACCAGTACGCGCGAGCACGAGCGCGGTGTTTGCCGATGATGAAAATGAGATCGAGGTTTTCTCGCCGGTCAGTACGTAGTCGTCGCCGTCGCGACGCGCTTGCATCATTATATGTGCCGCGTCGGAGCCGCCGCCGGGCTCGGTGACGGCCAGCGCCGCGATAGTTTCGCCGCGGCAGATCGGCGGAAGATACGCAGCCTGCTGACGCGCGTCGGCACTGCGCGAAATTATCGCGCCGACCAGCGCCGCGAGCAGCAGCACGTACGCGGCGTTGAAGTCGCCGCGCGCGATTTCCTCGTGCGCGATTCCGAGTGATACGTAGTCGAGCCTCGAACCGCCGAGATGCGAATCGACCATCGGCGCAAGCAGACCCATCTCGCCGAGTTTCCTAATCAGCGCCGGCGGCAGATCTTGGTCCGCGTCGCGTGACGCATAATTCGGAAGCAGCTCGCGCCGCGCGAAGTCACGCAGCGTTTCGCGCAGCAACTTCTGCTCGGCGGTCAGGCCAAAATCCAAGTCGCGACCTCAGTTGGGCGGCACGGTCGTGTCGGGCACCGTTACGGCCTGCGGCGGCGCGCCAGTCGGGCCGACCCATTCGGGAAGGCTCTCCAAGCCACCGAGATGGACATTCGGGGTCGGCTTCTCGATCGTCTCGTCGCTGTTCTCGCTGCCGTCGTCCATCTTGTCCTGGTAGTGCTGCATGACCTGTTTTTTCACATCGTCGGGCGACGTGTTCGGATGCCATTCCCTGGTTGTGCGAAAAATCTGCGCGGCTCCTGGCGTCCATGTGGAGCCAGATCTGATTGGCCTGCGCGGCGTTGCCGTGATTCATCGCGTTCACGAACTTTCTGCTGCTGCGTCTCATGCGCAGCATCCGGCGAGCGCAATTGCGCACGATGACAATTAAGAGTACGAATGCGCGTTTGATTTTTTCCGGTATCAGCACAGCTTAGAACGTCACCACGCTGCGAATCGATTTGCCTTCGTGCATCAGGTGGAAGGCGTCGTTGATTTTTTCGAGCGGCATCACGTGCGTGATCAGATCGTCGATGTTGATCCTGCCTTCCATGTACCAATCGACGATTTTCGGCACGTCGCGACGCCCGCGCGCGCCGCCGAACGCCGTGCCCTTCCACGTTCGTCCGGTGACGAGCTGAAACGGCCGCGTCGAAATCTCCTGCCCTGCGCCGGCGACGCCGATAATCACGCTGGTACCCCATCCGCGCTGACAGCATTCGAGCGCCTGGCGCATCAGCTTGACGTTGCCGACGCATTCGAAGGAAAAATCAGCGCCGCCGCGCGTGAGGTTCACGATATGCGGCACGAGATCGCCCTCGACCTCCGCGGGATTGACGAAATGCGTCATGCCGAACTTTTCGGCGATAGCTTTGCGCGCAGGATTCAGATCGACGCCGACGATCATCGACGCGCCGGCAAGCCTCGCGCCCTGCACGACGTTGAGACCGATACCGCCGAGCCCGAACACGACGACCCGGTCGCCGGCCTGCACCTTCGCGGTGTTCAGGACGGCGCCGATTCCGGTGGTGACGCCGCATCCGATGTAACAAATCTTTTCGAACGGCGCGTCGTCGCGAACTTTCGCCAGCGCGATCTCAGGCACGACGGTGAAATTCGCGAAGGTCGAGGTGCCCATATAATGATGCAGCGGCTTTCCGCCGCGTGAGAATCTGCTGGTGCCGTCGGGCATCACGCCGCGGCCCTGCGTCTCGCGAATCGCGGTGCACAGATTGGTCTTGCCCGACAGGCAGGACGGGCAGTTGCGGCATTCGGGAATGTAGAGCGGGATGACGTGGTCGCCGCGTTTGAGCGTCGTCACGCCGGGCCCGGTTTCGACGACGACGCCCGCGCCCTCATGTCCGAGGATCGCGGGGAAGAGACCTTCCGGGTCGGCGCCCGACAGAGTGTATGCGTCGGTGTGGCAGACGCCGGTCGCCTTGATTTCGACCAGGACTTCGCCGGCCTTTGGCCCTTCGAGGTCAACGCTTGCGACTTCGAGCGGCTCGCCGGCCTTGTTCGCGATTGCTGCTTTTACTTTCACGACTACACCGCGATGTCCGCAATATAATACGCCGCCGCATCGCGCCGCGAACACCTCGCACACTGCGCTTGATGGCGGTCACGAATGGTGCCAAACATCCTCACACCGTCAAGTAACTGTGCCAATGAGGAAATGAGATGGCTGAAAAAGATTTGTCCCCAGATCTTGCGATCGCAGCGCTGCTCGAAGGGAAGTCGCGGCGCGAGATGATGGTGATCCTCGCGCGGCTCGAGCACGGCGGCGCAAACATCTACCAGTCGTTCGCCGCGAGCGAGCGCAACGAGAAGGCGCGCGCCGCGTTGCTTGCCGGCGCCGAGCGCGAGGAACAGAACTCGGCGCTGCTCAAGACGATGACCGCAGGTCAAAGACAAGTGCGAGAAGTGCGGCAAGGCACTCGCGCCTCCGGCACCGGCGCAGTGCTGTTCATTTCAATGTACCTTCTGTCCCGACTGCGCGGACGAAATGAAGCACGTGTGTCCGAACTGTTCGGGAGAGCTGACGGCGCGTAGCATCTGAGGTCGAGGAATTTTCAATGCAAGTAATCGGCACGGTCAAGGAAATCTGGCGCTACCCGGTCAAGTCGATGGCGGGCGAGCGCATGGAGCGCGCGAACGTAAGCGCGCGGGGAATTTACGGCGATCGCGGATGGGCGATTCGCGACGAAAAGGCCGGCGAGATCCGCAACGCTCGCAAGCTGCCCGCGCTGCTGCATTGCGCCGCCGTGTATCTGCGCGAGCCGGGCGCCGACGACGCGCCGCCGGTGCAAATCACGATGCCAAACGGGACGACGTTCAGCTCCGACTCCGCCGAGGCCGGCGCAAAACTTTCCGAGACTGCTTGGGCGTCCAGTCTCGATCTGGCCGATCCAGCCGGCCGACCGAGCGCGATTTTCTTAAGCGCGCGGCGCCCGACAATCCCGACATGATGGCCGAGTTGCGCGAGGTCTTCGGCCGTCTGGAAAGTGAGCCGCTGCCCGATCTTTCGACGCTGCCGCCGCAGATTCTCGAATTCACGTCGCCGTTTGGAACTTTCTTCGACGCGTTTCCATTCCAGGTACTGACGACTGCGTCGTTGAGCGCGCTCTCCCGTCACAATCCTGCCGCCAATTTCGACTCGAGGCGGTTTCGTCCCAACGTCCTGGTCGAGACGAAGAGCGGAATCGAAGGGCTGGTCGAAGCGGAATGGTCCGGGCGGACGCTTCGAATCGGCGCGACGCGAATCAAGATCGAGATGCCCACGGTGCGATGCGTGATACCGACGCTCGATCAGCCGGGAGTCAAGAAAGATCCGTCGGTGCTGCGAACGATCGTGCGCGACGCGGCGCAGAACCTGGGCGCATACGCGACTGTAGCGGCTGGCGGAACGATCGCGCTCGGCGACGACGTGGCGCTCGAATAAGGAGGCGGACCAACGGAACCAGCAAAATTAGCGGCAGGATTGGAGACGGTGGCGGAAGAGCGGGGAGGCACCTCGCAACGCCGGCTGGCGATTGCGGGGATGGCGGGCAATATCCTCGAGTGGTACGACTTTTCGATCTACGGATTCTTCGCATACGCGATCGGCCAAAACTTTTTCCCATCGCATAGCAAATCCACCTCGCTGATCGACGCCTTCGGAGTCTTCGCGGCGGGCTTTCTGATGCGGCCGATCGGCGCGCTCCTGTTCGGGCAAATTGGCGACCGACTGGGACGCAAACAGGCGCTGACGATCTCGGTAGTCGCGATGGCGGTGCCGACCGTGCTCATCGGCCTGCTGCCGACTCACGCGCAAATCGGCGTGATGGCGCCGATACTGCTGGTCGTGCTGCGCTTGATCCAGGGACTCTCGGTCGGCGGCGAGTACACGACCTCGGTCGTCTTCATGGTCGAGGGATCGGCCAGCAATCGGCGCGGGCTGCTCGGCGCGTTCGGCGCAGCGGCCGCGTTCGCGGGCGTGATGCTTGGATCGGCGGTCGGCGCGATTGTCGCGGCGCTGATGTCGCCACAGGCGCTGGCCTCGTGGGGATGGCGGATCCCGTTCCTGGCCGGCGTCACGATTGGAATCGCCGGGTACTACATCCGTCGCGAGCTGCAGAATACCGATAAGCTGCCGCATGCCATGCCGCCGCCGATTGGCGAGGTGCTGCGCACGCAATGGCGTCGCGTCCTGCAAGTCGCGGGCTTCAAGGTGCTCGAATCGGTCGGCTTCTACCTGATGTTCGTTTACTCGGCGACCTACCTGACCGAGATCGTGGGAATCGCCAAGAGCCGCGCGCTCGCGATTAACACTATCGGGATGGCCGCGGCGGTAGTAATGCTGCCGGTAGCGGGCGCGCTATCGGATCGCTTCGGGCGCAAGCCGATGCTGCTGCTATCGGCGGGCGCGATCATCATTTGCTCGTGGCCGCTATTCAACGTGTTGTGGCATCCGATGTTCCACTCGCCACTGCTGGCACAGATAGGATTCGCATTGCTGATAGCTACCTTCGACGGTGTAGCACCTGTCACCGCAGCAGAGGCATTCCCCGCGAACGTGCGATGCACCGGAGTAGGACTTAGCCACAACCTATGCATGGCACTGCTAGGAGGCACCGCGCCAATGGTCGCAACCTATCTTATCGATAGGACCGACAACGAGATGGTCCCTCCCATGTTACTAATCGCAGCAGCAATCATCTCGGCGATCTTCGTTCTAAGTCTCAAGGAGACCGCTCACGAGCCATTATCCGATTAAGAGCTAACCTCGTTCCTAGTGGTTGCCTTTGTTGGTGATAGTTGCTGTTGTTCCGTCGAACTTTGTTAGATGGACGGTGAACGGCTCGTTGTAGGTCTGGGCCTTATTTTTCAGGAAACTTAGCGCGACCGCCTCTCCCAGCAACAACGACGTGTCAGTGTCGCTGCGCCAGTGGATGCCGGCATGGATCCCGTGACCGAAACTGACGTTGTGTCCGAGCTTGTTGAGTTCACCGTTGACGGTTAACAGATCCGCATCCGGGCCCGTGTAGTCCAACAGCGAAAGCCCGTCGTTCGAGGGCATCACCGGATTCGGGATCACGAAGCTACCGTCGAAGAAGAACTTCAGCACTGTGATGCAAGCGCCGGCGACGACGCCGTGTCCCGTCGGATAGCTCGGATGCGTCGGCGATCCTTCAGGGAACGCCTGCGACAGCAGCCAGGTCCCGTACTTGTTGAAACTCTGCTGGAGTCCCACCGAGCTCAGGATCACGTCACTCAAAGTGACATCGGTCATGCTGCTTTGCCCGGTCATGATCAGTTGGACCTGGCCGCCGGTAGCCTCGGGCCGAGGACGCAGATGCACAAACCATTTCTGGTACCAGACCGCATTCAGAGCTTTGATCGCCACTTCGGTGAGGGCTCCGGCAAAATCTGGACCACCGAAGGTGCCGAAGCCGTTTTCGCAGGTCGATCCGAGATAAGGGTTGCCCGGATTTGGCGGCGCGCCAATTGTCCCCATCACGAGGAACGCGGTGAAATAAGCCTGAAAGAGGACGTCCACGTGGGTGTACGCCGATAAATCCCGACCGTTACGCGCATAGCGAAGCTGCGGATCGACCTGATTCTGAAGGCCGGTGCTAATCCCATTCTGCACTTTCAGCCAGTCGCTGAAACTGGTCATATAGTCGATATCCGGCAGATAGGTTTTCAACTGCTGGCTGATGGGTTGGGCGCCAAAAGCGGTCGGCTTAACGAAAAATTGGGAGAGGTAAGGGCCGAGCGTCTCGCCCGGGAAGGCGCCTCGGAATAACAAGTTCGGTGTCACGTGGCCGGTGTTGTCCCGCGGCCCGAAATAGGTAGGTTGCGATCCCATTTCGGTTGCTGCGTCGGCGGCAGTCGGATCTGATTCGTAGTCGGAGAAAGCGACGTCACGAAGCAGCGAAGCCCAGTAGTGTTCGAGCAGCTCGGTGGCATTTTGGTCGCTGGCGGTTGTCGGAGCCGGCGGCACAATAGGCTGACCGAACTGCACACCATCCAGCGCCTCCAGGTCGAAGCAGAGCCCAGCTTGCGGGCCGTTGAGCGTGTGCGTGCCGCCCACCGGGATATTTTGGAAATCCGAAAACTTTCCGCTCTTCAACGCTTTCGTAAATGCTGCGAAGGCGCTCAGATCCACCCGTCCGACGCTGTCGTGCGGAAGCGCTTTGGTGTAGGTGCCGCCCTTGTCGGCATAGAGGTCATTATCGCCGTTGTTGAAATTTATCGCAGGCTTAACGTCCCCATCCTGGTTCGCCAAGTGCGGTCCGCAGCTGGGTAGCTTCCATGATGCGCTTTTTGGCGCCTTTGGGCGGAGGCGGAGGCGGCGGATGATGGGGACCGAAGACGGTCTGCGTCTCGAAATCCGGCGTTTGCGCTTTAGCAGACGATGCGGCTACCAGCGGTCCCAGCACTCCGGTTGATACCGCAGCGGTAGCCACGCCGAGTCCGGCTATAAAGCGGCGGCGTCCCGGAGATTTGGGCTCTCCGCTCGATTCGTGAGGTGTTTCAGAAGTGGGTGCGTCGATCGCCGCCTGGCTCTTGACGGTAGTATGTTCAGCCATAAAAACCCCGCCCATTGGCTGTCGCGGATATTTTGTTTGAAAGTACGCGAGGATTCCGCGTTAACGCCGCATACTCGCCATAAATAATTGCAACTAACTCAAATCGACACTAGTTTTCCCGAGATCTACGCCGCTGCCGGCTGATAACGAGGGTTTCTTCTAGCAAATGCGCGCAGTTACAAGATACTCGCGCGGATGTGAAAATTTACCGCGATTACGGCTCACGAGGATCGTTTCGAGCGCGTGGATGAAAGGCCCTTGAGCAGCGCGGTCACCAGCCAATCGAAGCTTTGGTCGACGTCGAGCGGGATGCCGAAGCCGCCCGCGATTTCGAGGCCGACGAAACCATGCACGGTGCTGCGAAGGGCGCGGATGGCGTGGATTCCTTCGCGGCGATCCAGTCCGTAGCCGTGCAGAACGGCGAGGATGGTCTCGACGACCTGGCTGGCGGCGGCTTCGAGTGCGGGATCGTTTTTGGGCGCGGCGACCATCGTGGCCGCGTAACTGCCGGGATGAAGCTTGACGAATGCGCGATAGGCGGCGGCGAGACCGCGGACGGCGTCGTCGCACGATTTGCCGATCGTCGCGCGGCTGAGGGTCGCGTCGAGATCGCGCAGGGCCAGGATTTTGAGCTCGCGGCGCAGGGCCTCGAGGCCGCCGACGTGGTTGTAAAGCGAGGGCGGACGGACGCGCAGTTTATTGGCGACGCGAGCCAGGGTTAGCGCGTCCCATCCGTGGTCGTCGGCGATTTTCGCGGCGGCGCGGACCACCGCGTCCTTGTCAATTCCGACGCGCTTCGCCATCTTGAGCGTCCCTCATGAAGTTGATGACGGCGGGCGCGACCACGTCCGGATACTCGACGTGGGGATAATGCCCACTGCCATCGACCATCAGTTTTTTGCCGTGCAGATGAGTCGCGACCCAATCGGCTTCGGCGGCGGGATTGTCGAAGTCAGAGTCGCGCGTACCCATCACGACCAGCACGGGAGCGTGAACATTGGGAATCCGCGCCTCGCACGGTGCCTGCGACGCGAAGATCAGCGCTTTGGTGGCCTCGATACGGCCGGGCTGTTTGAGATTGGCGACGAGCGCAGTGCGATATGAATCCAGGTCGGCGGGCGGCGCACTCTTGTACAGCGATCCGTAGTACATCGACCAGAACGATGGCCCCCACGGGCGCATCATCGCGACTTTCAGGAACGCGAGGAGAAAAGACGAGGTCGGCATCACGCGGGTGAACGGATCGATCATCACGATACCGGCGACGCGATCGGGAATCTCGGCGGCGGCCCACACTGCGGAGCCTCCAGCCATCGAGTTGCCGACGATGAAGGCCTTGCTGGCGCCGAGATGACGAATCATCGCGACGATATCGGCGCCGACCAGGGCGGGCGAGTAGTCGGGCCAATCGACGCTCGATTCGCCGTGACCAGGGAGATCCATAGTGACGACGCGGAAGCCGGCGGCGGCAAGTCGAGGTGCGAGGAATCGATATTGCTGGCGCAGGTCGCCAAGGCCGGGCACGCAGATGACGAGCGGGCCGGTGCCGCCGGTGTCGTCGTAGGCGATTTGTCCGTCGGGCAGTTTGAGGAACTGTGTCGTCGGGGGCGTCGGTGCTTGATCGGCACGCGCGGGAAGCGCTGCGACGAGGCTGAGGGCGGCTGCTGCGACGAGGAGATTGGTTGTGCTGCTAATCATCATAGACATTTAACTAATCTAATTAGTCTCGTAACGCAAGCAGCTTCATTCCGTCCCCCTTCCGCCCGGGGGAAGGGTTTTATGAGTTTGACGAGCTGACGAGCAACCCTGATACTGGCGGTGAAAAGGAGAACACTCATGCGCGCAGCAATAATGCGGGACAAAAAGCTTGTCGTCGATAATATACCCACACCGGCTCCTGGAGCGGGCGAGGCGTTGGTGAAAACGCTCGCGTGCGGGATCTGTGGGTCGGATCTGCACGCGCTCAAGCATGCGGAGAAGATGGTCGAAGGATCGCGCAAGGCCGGCGCGCCATTCGTGATGGACCTCAAGCGCGACATCGTGATGGGTCACGAGTTCTGCGCGGAGGTGGTCGACTACGGGCCGCAAACGCAAAAGCGATTGAAGGTAGGGACGCGCGTGTGCGCGATGCCGGTGCTGATAAGCGCTCGCGGGGTCGAGGCGGTCGGCTACTCGAACGAGAATCCGGGCGGCTACGGCGAGCTGATGCGGTTGACGGAAATGCTGCTGCTCGAAGTACCCAATGGGCTTTCCACCGAGCGCGCCGCGCTGACGGAGCCGATGGCGGTCGGTTATCACGCGGTACAGAAAGCGCGACTCGGGGTCGATGACGCACCGCTGGTGATCGGATGCGGACCGGTCGGCCTGGCGGTAATCGCGGCGCTGAAGCTCAACGGGGTGCATCCGATCGTGGCGGCTGATTTTTCGCCGCGACGGCGCGAGCTCGCACTGCAGATGGGCGCGGACTACGTCGTCGATCCGAAAGAGAAGTCGCCGTACGCGAGCTGGCGCGAGATGGCGGTGTACAGCGACCCGTCGAAGGCGCCGATGCTGCCGCCGTGGATTCCGGGGCCGGCAGTCAGGCCCGCGGTGATTTTCGAATGCGTCGGAGTGCCGGGCGTGATCGAAGGGATCATGTCGGCGGCGCCGGGCAACGCGCGAATCGTGGTGGTGGGAGTGTGCATGGAGCGCGATCAGATCGAGCCGCTGACGGGAATCAGCAAGGAGCTGAACATCCAGTTCGTGCTCGGCTACGCGCCGGAGGAATTCGCCGCGACGTTGAGCCATCTCGCTGAAGGGCAGGTCAACGCGGACCCGCTGATCACCGGCAAGGTGGGCGTCGAGGGAGTGGCGAAGGCGTTCGAGGATCTCGCGTCACCGGAGACGCACGCGAAGATCCTCGTCGAGCCGTGGCATAGCTGACGGCGTCAGTGAAAGAGGCGGTGCGAGGCGAGATCGGCGCCCGCGCGCATCGCGCGCAACTTCGCCCACACGATTTCCTCGGCAACCTCACCGAGTCCGGCCGAAGTCTCGAAGCCGCAATCGGTCCCGGCCATCACGCGGCGCGGATCGCCGATCGCGTTGGAAAAACGCTCGAGGCGGTCGGCGACGACCTCGTGATGTTCGACGTAGTTGGTCTTGGTATCGATGACGCCGGTGACGAGACTCATGTGATCGGGCAGCGGGAATTGCTTGAAGCATCGATATTCGTGCTGGTGTCGCGGATTGGCGGCTTCGAGGACCAGCGCGCCGACATTGGCGTGGTAGAGCAGCGGCAGAATCTGTGCGAGCGGCACGTCGAGATCGTGCGGCGCCTCGTAGTTTCCCCAGCACACGTGCATGCGAACGCGATCGGGCGCGATTCCGTGCAGCGCGCGATTCATCGCGTCGATGTTCAGTTCGACGTAGTCGAGGAATTCCGTGAGTGGACGGTCCGCGTACGAAGTGTGCCGCTCCATCGCGAGATCCGGGCAATCGACCTGTAGGACGAATCCTTGAGATACTATGTACTCATACTCAGTATGTAATGCTTTAGCTACTGCGATTACGTACTTCTCATAATTCTCGTAATACTCATTGAGCATTGCTGATGCGATTATGCCGGGCGACGGCGCAGTCATGAACGGCTCGGCGAATTTGGTCGGGCTGATCATCGAGGATGCGTAGAGTATCGGCGCATTCGAGATCGACACCGGCGCGATCGCGGTACTGGACCTCGCCAATCGCCTTGGGCGCGTGGAGCAAATCGACCATCGAGCGCTGAAACATCGGCGCCATCAACTTGCGGAAAGCTCGGGTAGCGGACCAGATCGCGCATGATGGGACGCTCGCTGCGTCCGCCGAAGCCGGTCATTCGATGCTGCACGTAAGTGAAGAAGCTCTCGCGCGATTGCTCGCCGTTGTTGCCGACGTCGATCCCGGCCTCGAGCTGCTTCTGGACGACGTAGCGAGTGGACTCCTCGATCTCGAGGAGCATCGCGGCGCGATCGACGTCTTCGCCGCGGCTACTTTTTACCAGCATCGCGGTCAGACTTTCCCGGCGCGGCAGACTGCCGGCGTGCGTGGTCAGGATACGGTTCTCGCTGCGAAGCATTGTTGTACCTCCGCGGCTCGTTCGCTGGTTCGCGCCGCAACATATTGGTAGATCACAAACGAGAGAGCCACAATCGCGAAGAAGCGGGAGAAAGTTCGATGGCATTACTCGCTGGCAAGAGCGCACTGATAACCGGCGCGGCATCGGGAATCGGGAGAGCAGCGGCGGTCATATTCGCGCGCGAAGGTGCTCGCGTGATCGTCGCCGACATGGCCGAAGAAGGCGGCGCACAAACCGTTCGCATGATTCGAGACGCCGGCGGTGACGCGCGATTCGTGGGATGCGACGTGTCGAATGCGAAGGATGTCGAGGCGATGGTCGCAGCTGCGGTTAGAGAATTCGGGAGGCTCGACTGCGCGTTCAACAACGCCGGAATCACAGGGCCTCAACGCAAAACTGCGGACTACGATGAGGAGGAGTTCGACAAAATAATCGCCGTCGATCTCAAGGGTGTGTGGTTGTGCATGCGCGCCGAGATCCGCCAATTCATCGCGCAGAAGAGCGTCGGTGCGATCGTCAACACTGCGTCGGCCGCAGGACTGGTCGCGTCGCATTCGATGCCGGCGTACACGGCGGCGAAGCACGGAGTCGTCGGTCTGACAAAGTGCGCGGCGCTCGAATACGCGCGATCGGGAATCAGAATCAACGACGTATGCCCGGGAGTCGTCGATACTCCGCTGCTCGAAGGAATGGTCGCGGGACGGCCAAAGCTGGCGGCTCGACTCGACGAGGTGGAACCGATCGGCCGCAAGGCGCGCCCGGAGGAAATCGCGGAAGCCGTCGTGTGGCTATGCTCAGATGCTGCCTCATTCGTAACGGGATGCTCAATGTCGGTGGACGGCGGCCTAACTGCGCAATAGTCATTAGCTATACAAGTAACTACAGTGTTCGACCCCTTCATCGAAGCCTGGCAACTGCGCGACTTAGTAATGAAGGGCGAGCTGCGTCCGCGCGAGGTCGCCGAGTCTTACCTGGCGCGAATCGAGCGGCTGAACCCGGAACTGGGAGCGTATATGACGGTCACCGCGGACCGTGCACTCGCGGACGCCGCGCGTTTGGAGGCATCGCGAAAGGATGCGGCGTCGATGCGTCTATACGGCGTCGCGTACTCGCTGAAGGATCTGACGCCGACGGCGGGCATTCGCACCACGTTGGGATCCAGAAACTATGCAGACTCGATTCCGCCGCAGGATGCAGTGATCGCGCAGCGTCTACAGAGGGCGGGCGGGATACTGCTCGGCAAAACCACCACGCCGGAGTTTGGGGGACGTCCCACGACGGAAGGCGGGCTGTGCCCGACTGCGCGCAATCCGTGGAATCGCGATTACAACGCAGGTGGATCGAGTGGCGGCGCAGCGGCGGCAGTCGCGGCGGGCCTTGGGCCTTTGGCGGAAGGCAGCGACGGCGGAGGATCGATTCGCGGTCCCGCGTCGAACTGCGGCGTGGTTGGACTGAAGCCGTCGCGTGGACGAATAACCTATGCGCCGCATAGGGGAGAAGCATGGGGTGGCTACGCGATGCGCGGGCCGATTGCGCGATCGGTGCGCGACATTGCGATGATGCTCGACGTGATCGCAGGGCCTGCTGATCGGCGATCCTTACTGGGCGCCGCCGCCCGCGCGTCCGTTCGAAGAAGCCGTGGGAGGCATACCCAAGAATCTGCGGCTCGCGTCGATCGCAACCTCGAAACTTGGCGAGGTCGATCCGGAAGTCGCGTCGGCGTTCGAGTCGGCGTGCGCGACGATGCGCCAGCTGGGGCATCGAGTCGAGCCGATCGACCTGGATCCCGGCGCGATGCTGGTCGACTGCACGCGAATCCTGATTTGTGTCGGTATCGCGGCGATACCCGTCACCAATCCGGAATGGATCGATCCGGTCGTGCGCGAGATGTACGAAATGGGGCGCAAGGTGAGCGGCGCAGAATATGTGAATCTCGTCGCCACGATGCACAACATAGCGCGGACGATTGTCGAGCGCCTGGAGCCTTACGACGCGTTGCTGACGCCGACGATGACGCGGCCCGCGATGAGAAATGGCAGCTTTCCATCGAAGCCTGAGCACTATCTCGATGAGTTATGGAAATGGATAGCATTTGAGTATCCATTCAATGCCACCGGTCAACCGGCAATGACTATTCCCGCGGGATTCAGCAAAGCGGGACTGCCTATTGGATTTCAGATTGTTGGACGTCCCAATGGCGAGTTCGAGCTGATAGCACTTGCTGCCACGTTCGAAACCGCCCGACCGTGGAAGCATCTGCGTCCACCACTATTCGAAACACAAGGAGACTGAGATGCCTACATTCAAGCGCGACGATGTGTCGATATACTATGAGGAATACGGAACTGGCTATCCGATCTTACTATTTGCGCCGGGCGGGATGCGCTCGAGTATAGAGTTTTGGAGCAACAGTCCGTTCGACCCGACTAAAGAACTCGCGTCCAACTTCCGCGTGATCGCGATGGACCAGCGTAATGCCGGCAAATCGGCGGGGCCCATCAGTGCTGACGATGGATGGGAGACTTACACGAGCGATCATATCGCGCTGCTCGATCATCTCGGGATCAAGCAGTGTCATCTGATGGGCGGGTGTATCGGAGGGTCTTACAGCCTGGGATTGATCAAAGCCGCGCCGCAGCGTGTGAGCGCAGCGATTCTGCAAAATCCGATCGGGCTCAGTCCGCGCAATCGCGAGATGTTCTTCAGGATGTTCGATACCTGGGCGGACGCGCTGAAGATGGACCGTCCGACGCTCACCGACGCTGCACTGCGGCAATTCCGCGACCGGATGTACGGCACCGATTTCGTGTTCAACGTTTCGCGCGAATTTGTGCGCTCATGCAAGACGCCGATGCTGATTCTATGCGGCAACGACGACTATCATCCGAAGGAGACCTCGAAGGAAATTGCCACGCTGGCACCGAACGCCGAACTTATCGAGAACTGGAAGGAGCCCGACGCGATTGGCGCGACCGTTAAGCGCGTGCGCGAATTTCTGCTGTCGCACACGCCAAAGAGTTAGCCGGCGACGTGCAGCTTCAGCCGATCGGCGAGTCCAGAGAATCGCTCGACGCGAGTGGCGATGGCCTGGTTGAGCGTCGCCTCGTCGCCAACGATGACGACCGAGGTTCGGCTGCGGCTGACGGCCGTGTAGATCAACTCGCGCGTTAGCAGCGCGATCGGTTTTTCGGGCAGAACGATTGCGATCGAATCGAACTCGGAGCCCTGGGCTTTATGTACGGTCATCGCGTAGCCCAGCTCGACGAATTCGCGCAACGCATCGAATCGGAACGCGACGAAGTTGTTGCCGCGCGGAAATACCGCCATCCGGACTTGCGAGCCATTGTGGCGCCTGACCCACAGCAGGATTCCGTTGTCGCCGTTGAAGAGTCCGCGCTCGTAGTCATTGCGCAAAACGATCAGCGGTTCACCGACAACGAATGGAATGCAGTTCCGCCGCGACGTCGGCGGATTCAGCGGCGCGCGAATGAAGGCGCGCGTTTATGCGCTCGGCGCCAGTTTCGAAAACGCGCGTCACGCACAAGATTCGCGACTTTGCGGCATGCGCAAACAGCAGGCGCATTCGGGCGCAGTCGGCATCATCGAAACCGCCATCGCGCTCGACGTACTGATGCTTGATTGATTCCGCAACATCAGTCCCGCCGCGCACTCGATCGGCGTACCAGCGATCCAAAAACGGACCGAGATCGCGGGGCGCGGCTGCGAGAAATTCGACACCCGCGAACGTCAGATCGTTCGGCGATGAGCGCTGCACAACGATTGGAGCATTCGTTTCGTCAGCCGAAGTCAGGAGATCGGAGTCGCCTTCGTTTATCGAGCGGGCTGCGAGCAAAATCGATCGGCCCGACGCGTCGTCGCTCTTCATTCGATGATTCACTTCGAGCCGCATCGACGCCGCGGCGAGCGCGACCGAGCCCATCGTCCGCAGAGTGCGACGAGCGCGCGGAAAACGGAACCCGCTGCGACCGATGGCAATTGGTTCGCATCGCCGAGCACAATCAAGCGCGCTCCCGGCTGAATCGCGTTCGTCAGTCGTTCCATCAACGCGACATCGAGCATCGATCCTTCATCGACGATTACCACCCGGGCCGAGAGCGGGTTGTTGCGATGATGCCGGAAGCGGCCGGACTCGGGCGAGTAACCGAGCAGGCGATGAATCGTCGCGGGCTCGAGATGCGCATCGAGGAGTGCCTGATCCACCTCGTCGCGCTGTTCAATTCGAGTCAGTGATTCACCGACGCACTCGCCCATCCGATTCGCAGCTTTTCCGGTGGGAGCCGTCAGGGCAATCAGCGAAGGATCGATGCCGAGGCGCACCATCAAGCGCATAATCGCAACGACGATCGACGTCTTGCCGGTGCCGGGACCGCCGGAAACAACCGTCAGTCCGGAGCGCGCGGAAGCAGCCACAACGCGGCGCTGTTCGTCGGACATCACGATCTGCTTGCCTTGCACAATCACGGGACGATCGATCACATCATGAAGGGCGCGCGCGAGTCGCTCCGCGTCCGGTTGCTCTTCTGGACGAGTACTCAGAAGCCCGGCCAATCGAATAGCCAGTTCGCGTTCGCAGCAATAGATACTCTGATGCACTATGTACGGTGCGATATATAGTAGAGGCTTATATTCATCCTCACGGCGACCGACAACTGCAGCCGCGCGATTCGATTGAAGCAGTAGTCCAATTGCAGTGGCTATTGCATCGACGGCGCCTGTCGCCGAAACCGTCAGCACACAGACTAGTCAGAACACGACGCATTGGAGCTTCGGACAGTGGGCCGGTGACGGGAAAACGGGTGCTCCCTTCCTGCAGCGCGACCAGGGAAACGAGAATGAGCAACGATGAGGGACATCCGGTCATCGGCTTCCAGAGCCGGTTCCAGCGCGGCGAGCTCGGCCGCCAGGTGGACGGTCTCGGGGGCCAGATTGAGTCCGGCGACCGAAACCTCGAGTGCGCGCATGCGAGCGTCGAAAGCAGAGCGCCGCAACGCCGCGAGTCGACTCAAAACGTCGCCACGCAGTATCCATTCCGAGTACTGAGTATCTGTCGTTCATGGACGCAGCTCGGAGTCAGGTTCGCGATTCATCAGATCGGATTCATAAGTGACTATTTCGTTCCATGATGGCCGCGCGAAGTAGAATCCAGTCTTGCCGTCGCCGGGATGCGTCACGCCTCGAAGAAAAACATAGAGGAGGCCGCCGAACCTCGCGTCGTAGTCGCGTTCGTTGTGAATAGCCAGCAAGCGCACCACACCGACTGAGTATATTCGCGCCTGCAACCGGTAGTGGCGATCGACGTGCTGCGCGAGTGCGGCCGAATCGTATGACGGCAACAGATCGCCCTTCCAATCGGCGAAGTACATCGAGCTGGTCGCGCTGGAAATACAAAGTCGATGAACCCTTTGATGTAGCCGCGTCCGACCGTCCACGCGCCGTCCGGGCCGTCTCCCAGCAATGTGTGATGTCTTTCCGGAATCGGATATGCGAACTCCATCTCGCGAACGCTGTTCAGCCGCCAGAGTCCGCCGTCGAGTATCGTTTCGCCGAGCGCGACCCGCGAGGTGAGAGTGTTGAAGACGATCTCGCGGCCGCGGTCGAGCCATCGTTGATCATCGACGCCATGGCGACGCATCGCGCTCGCGAACAACTCGCGCACATCGTCGCGCGCCATCCAGGATTGCCGATCAGGTGTATCAACAAATGATGCGAAATCGAGCTTCTCGATCGCCTCGTGCAGGAAAATGCCGACGTGACGGCCGCCGGGCAAGTCGATGTTGTCGGCGCGCGCATCGATCGCGTCGACGCTGGTTTTGAAGTCCTCGGGCTCGGCCGCCTGCAGCGAAGTATAAGATTCGACGATCAAGCCCGATGGTTTGCGCAAGCAGATCGGTGAATTCCTGCTCGCGCGACGCGACGGGCTCGGACGTCGATTCGAGCCAGTCGCACAAGACGTTTTCATCGAGCGCATTTTGCGACTCTGGCGACTTGTTCATTCTGTGGATCGATGCGGAGCGATTGCCAGTTTCGCGTCGCGAAGAGCGTCGCGATCGAGTTCGCGATCGAGGGTGCGGAGTCGATCGTTCAATGGTTTGTAGAATCCGCTGAGATCGCGATTGCGATTCAACGTCCCGCTCTGGAATGCAGGGCAGTATCAATTTGGCGCGCGCGCGGGTCAGTGCGACGTAGAGCAATCGCTGATCCTCTTCAGCGCGTTCTCTTTTGCGATCTGCGCCTTCGCCATGTCCCGCGCTGGTTTGCCGATTGCGAGGCGGCGTTCGTTTCCGCAGGTGAAAACGCGGACATGTCGGGCGAGTTGTTTGCGAAAAATCCTCCGTAGAGCGCGACGACGTCGGCTTCGAGGCCTTTGCTTTTGTGGATCGTCATGATTTGCACGGCGTCGCGATCATCTTCGAGCGTTGCACATTCGAATCGTCGCCCGGCGGTGTCGCGCGCATAGAGATGTAGGAGTCGAGCAGCTCGATTATTTCCGCGAGCGAGATTCCGTGCCGCGATGCATGTTGAGTCAGAATCTCGAAGATATGTTCGTAGTTCGTGAGCTCGCGGCGGCTGTCTGACAACAGCAACTGACGTTCGACCAGTCCGCTCTGATGGAGCAAGCGCGTCGAACAAATCGGCGAAACGTTCCGGCCTCGGCGAGCGCGCGCCATTCGAAAAGCCGTCGAGCATCGGCTGCGAAGTTGCGCTCGTCGTCAAGCCGGGCAAGGTCGCCGTAATCGACGGCGAAGAAAGGCGTGGCCCACGCCTTCAGCCGGTTCGAGCGGCGGCCGGGTTCGTCGATTCCCCGGAGCACGATCGAGAATGTAGGCGGCCTCGCGAGTCTGGAACAGGCCGTCCTGCTTGTAGAAGGCATACGGGACGCCAGCTTGACGCAGGTAGCTGGGCGATTTCGGCGCTGTCGCGATTGGTCCGGGTAAGGACGTAAATATCTTTGGCGGAAATTTTGCGCGGATGCTTTTACCTCGTCACGAATTTCGATCGCGTGTGCCGGCTCCAGAATGATGCGGTCGAATCTCATTCGCGATTCCGCGTACCGATTGCTTCGCGCATCCGCCGCGAAAACCTGTATCGTTCATCGCGCGGCTGGAACTTCAGAAGAGTCAGCGGCGCGATCGGCTGGCCGTTGGTCCGCGATGGCTCTCAGAGCGGGACGCCCGCACTTTACTGGATGGTTATAGGTGATGTCGCCGTTGAACAGCGGCTCCTCGGCGCTCTGATCGAAAATTAAATTGCACGCGTCGATCATGTCGGACGTTGATCGGAAGTTCTCGCGCAGGTGGACAGTCGTCGCTCCCGACTCGGAGAGTTCCTCGCATGCTTCCAGATACGCGTAAACGTCGGCGCCGCGGAATCCGTAGATCGCCTGCTTTGGATCTCCGATTACGTAGACGACGTTGCCGTCGCTGGCGTCGACGAACACCTGTTTGAAGATTTTCCACTGAAGTTCGTCGGTGTCCTGGAATTCGTCGATCAACGTCACGCGGTAGCGTTCGCGCAGTGTCGCGGCGAGCGATTTTCCGCGAGGACCGTCGAGCGCGTCGGCGAGCCACGCAAGCATGTCCTCGTAGTCGAGCGTCCCGCGTTCACGTTTCCGCGCATCCATCCGATCGACGATGCCCGGCAGCAATTCGTCGACCACCCGCTGCTCGATAAGCCAACGCCGCCTGCGCCTGCCGGGCCGCATCGATAATCGCACGTATCCGAGCCGGCATCTGATCGGGGAAAAACGGACGCTTTTCGCTTCGCGCTCGGCGGGCACTGTCTGGCTTGCAGACGCGATCGAAATCGAAGTCGCGCAAGCTCGTCGGCCAGGATTGCGATCGAGCGATCGGCGCGATTGATAATCTTTTCGAGTTCCTGCGTCGCGGCGATCGCGTCGATCTCGCGCCTCATCTTTAATTGCAGCGCTGCGAAAGGCCTTCACCAGCGCGTTCGCGTCGAACGAATTCATCAAATCGGTCAATGCCTTCTGATTCAGCTCGCATCCCGCGGTTCGCAGATAGCGTTGCGAATGTGCGCGCCACAGCAGATCCTCGAGGCTGTCCGAAGTGCGCTTCTCGTCCGACAGCCATTCGCCGACCAGCCGCTCGACGCGAACGTCCGACTTCAACCGCTCGCGCAATTCGGCGCGCAATGCTTCGTGGAACTCGTGGCGACCGCTGGCCAGGTCAAGTCCGAAACGGACGCCGCTGTCGAAAGTGAGCTCGGTCAGCATTCGATGGCAGAAGCTGTGAATCGTGTGGATGGGCGATCGATGAAATGAGAACAACGCGGACTCGAGCCGTTCACGCTCGTCATCGCCGAGACATCGCCGCTCCGACAGGTCGGCGTTTTCGGCGCTCCTGCCGGACAGGACGTCTTCGATCGCCGCGCGGATTCGTGCGCGCAGCTCCGAGGTGGCCTTCTCGGTAAACGTAACGACCAGGATCTGATCGATCTGAGCGGCGCCGGTCAGCAGAAGTTCAACGACGATGCGCTCGATCGTGAAGGTCTTGCCGGTGCCGGCGCTCGCGTCGATTACCCGGTGGCCGCCGCCAAGAATCTGGTCGAGGATAGCGGGTCGAAAGTATTCGATGTTGGCTCTGGGAGCAGTCGCGTTCATTTTTCAAATATCCCGATGATCGAATTGAAGCGCCGCGGGACGATCCGTTCGATCGTCTCCTCGTCCGGTGGATCGAAATCTCTCGGATTGCGCACCGGGCCGTAGTCGGAGCTGCAGGTCGAGAAATCGTTGAGCAGGACCTGCTCGACGGTATCGACCAGGTCACGAGGTTTCTTTTCGTCGTCCATTTGTTTGACGACTTTCTCGACCGCCTCGATTGGCAGGAAGTAGTCGTTGCCGGTTGAGAGCAAATCGCCGACGACGACGGTCAGGTAGGTGAGCGCGGAATTCCGGTCGATCGGACGGAATTCGCGAGTCCATTGCGCCAGCTTTTCTGACTGCGTTCCGATCACGATCGCGCGAAATGTTTCGGGCAGTTTCGTTCCCGCAGCGGCGAGGACGATTGCATTCAGAAACGCCGGAAGAAAATCCTTCGCTTTGATCGATTTGTGCAGCACGCAGTTGATCGCGACGCCTGCCGTTGCCGAGACGCCGCGAATCGTGCCGTAGAGACTCACCCGCTGCGTAACTGTGGTTCCGTCGTGACGACGGACGTCCGCATTCAGGATGATCGGAGCGAGAATCTCGGCGGCGTCGGCGAACTCGTCGGCGCGCCCAATCCGAATGTCCTTCCATCCGTCGAAATCGCTCACGCCTGCATTGGAAGCCTGCGCGATCCACTTGCTCAAGCGCCGAACGGTCGGCTCTCTTCAGCGGCCTTCGCGAACTGTCCGGCGGGGGCATTCCCATGGGTCTGCGCGATGCGGACTTCGCGTGCGTACTCTTCGGTCGAGCGCGTCGAGCTTGCCGCCGATGCGCCAGAAAACATTGCGCAGCATGACCGCGCGATTGAGCCGCGACTGCTCGATAGGTTCGTCCTCGGCCTCCTCCGGCGCATCCTCGTCCTCGAGCATTCCGAGCGAATAGCGTGCGGCGCCCTGCAGAGGACATTCGAGATATCTGTCGAATTGCGGCAATCGGCAGCGCGATCTCTTCCGTCCGGCGCCGAGTGTGTCCGCGGCAGCCGATGGGTCGAATTTGGCGAATTGCAGTTCCTCTTGCAGACGCTCGTGCAAGTTTCGCTCTTCGAGTACGATCGCGCAAGTTCTCATCTCGATCCGCGATTGATCTTTTTTCTGAGCGCGAGCATCCGTGCACCGCGGCGCGCATCCGGGTCGAAGCTCACGAATTCATGCTCGCAGTCTGAGGAGCCGCCGTCACTGAATTCCGGAAAATATTTCAAATCGTAGCGGCTGATCGGATGTTTCACGGTCAGATTCGCGAGCGCTCTTCTCATCGACGAATCCGCGCAGCATGTGTTGCAGCTCGCGGATGACAGGCGAAGGTTCCAGTTCGTCGCCGGTCTTCGCGTTGCGGGCGATCGTAGGAGAAAGAAAATTCGCTCGCGCGCGGCGAGGATCGTCTCGAGGAACAGGTAACGATCGCGCTCTGCCGGAGAGACGTCGCCGGCGACGCGCTTGAGCGTCCGCAAATCAAGCGGCTCGCTATGTTCGCGCTCGGGGAAAGATCGCGTCGTTCAGACCCAGCGCGAAAATCACCTTGAACGGAATCGATCCCAGCGACGAAAGAGATCCAATCGCGACGCCGCGCTCCGAGTATTGTCCGCGACGCGATTCGAGATCGGTGACTCGCGCCGCGACTATCTCGCGCGCCGATTCGTACGACATCGGACCGACGCTCAGTTCTGAATCGCCAATCGCCGCGATTGCTTCGAGGAACCTGTCCCGGACCTGCTCATCGAGCGCGCCCTCCGGCCGTATGTACGCGTTCACGAACTCGCTGAGCATCAGCGACCATTCCCGCGGCGTCAGGCGCGCGTCGCGGATCGAGATCGCGTCGGAGATCAGCGACCGCGTCGTTCGCATGAATCGCGCGGCCGTCTCGAGTTCGTCCTGCGCGACTTCAGCCGGCAGGTAGCAGGGCTCCGTCGCTCCGGCCGCATAAAATGAAGGATCAGCGCCGCGCTGACCCGTCATCATGGTGCCCAGCGCGAGCCGTTTGATCGCCTGATCCCAATGGTAGAGACCGTGCGGAATGTAGGTGTCCTTCAGATCGTCGTCGTCGGCGCCGAAGAAAATTCCCAGCGCCTCGCTCCAGCGCCGCCACTTCCCGATATCGATTCCGCTCTCGTCTTTCGTTGTTCAAGGCGGGATGCGTAAGCAGGCGGATCATCTCCGAGCGCGAGAAGCGGCCGCTCGGCAATTGCAGAAGCAGATCGACCGCCTCGGCCACGCGGCTCGCGCCGGCGATACTGCGGCTGACGAGATCGATTGGGATTCGATGCTGCTTTCGAAAGACGCTATCGATTTGCGCCACATAGTCGTCAACCGACGCATCGGGAATCAGGACCGCGATTTCGTGGAAGCGAATACGCTCGGCTTTGCCCTCGGCGGCAAGTTGTTTCGTTGCTGCGAACGAGCGACCAGATTTCGTTCGCGACGATTTCGGTCTTCGCGGCGAATTCCCGGGCACGCGAGAAAACTGATTCGCGGTTCCGATCGGCCTGCCGCTGCTTCTCGACAGCCACCGGCGCGGGTTCGCGATCGAGGATATTTTGCTGAAGCTGCTCGAGCAGTGTCGGCGCTCCGTGCGAAACCGGATCGGAAAACAGCGGCGCGAAATCGCATTGCGATAGCTCGTTCAGCAAGCGGATGTATTCACGGCCCGGCCGCCCCCAGAGCCTGAGAGCCGGCGGATCGGACGCCGCATTCAATGAAAACGGGTCTTCGGATTCAGCGAGCTGGTCGCCGATTTTGTCCGCCCGATGAGCCCATCCGGTCAGCGCGTTGCGGCGCGAAGTGTCGACGTCATCCCAAAACTCGCGGCACGGATTGAGAGCGTAGATCCAAATGTCGCCGAGCGCGCCGAGTCGCGCGAAAATATCGGCGTAAGCGCTCCCGGCGTACGACGAACCGAACACGTGAAGCGTTTTGGGCAGCGCCGCTTTGAGTTGGCGGTCGTCGATCGCCTCGAACGCGTCCGGCAGCAGCATCAGTCGAGTCTCGCGATGCAGCAGCCACTCTTCGCGCACACGGCCGTGCGAATCGAAAACCAACTGCCACAGATGCCGCTGCCATCGTTCGGTCTCGCTCATCGCGTCGATGTCGACGCGCCGCGCGGATCGCCATTGTCTGATCATTCGCCGCCGCGAAATCGAGTATTCACGAAACAAGCGGGCCAACTGCGCCGCAAGCAGCAGCGTCCTGAGCTCGACGTCGGCGTCTGTTTTGGATCCGCCATGAATGTAGTCGCGCGGTGGATTCAGGGCTGGGTCGTCGCGATGACTGGAACTTCGGAGGCACTCGAAGAGGACTAACTGCAGCTCATCGGCGTCGAGGATCTTGAGCTTCCTCCCCGTCGCCTGGAGAACCTTGGCGAGATAGCTGCGCAGAAAAGGAAACTCCAGATTTGCCGCGACGCCGATCGATTCAGCCAGGCGGTGACGAAGAAATTGCTCGACGACGCGGTTGGGAACGACAATCGACACCCGCTCGAGCGGATCGCGTCTCTGATGCTCCGCGACGGCGTTGGCCAGCGGCGCGATCAGATTTTCCAGTCGATTTGAGTAATGAAGACGAATCATCGCGGCACAACTATGGATCGGGATCAGCTCCAGCGAAACCTACATCGGCCTGATGACAACCGTTGTCATTCGACAAGTGAGATGATTGGATGTGAGCATGAAAAAACTTCGCCGCAAGCCGACCTACGGCGCCGCGATTCGGCTCGCGCGCATCGCAGCGGGATTGTTCTCGAGGCCGTACGGCTGGAGCTTCAAATCGATCGCCGAGAACCTGGAGATTTCCGAGCGGACGCTTGCGCGATACGTGGCGGTGCTGCGCAGCGAACTGCCCGACTGGCATGGCGGCCCGCTGGTCGAAGTTGTCGGCAGCGGCGCCGAGCGCAAACTCCGCCTGGTCAGTTCGATGAAGGCCGCGGAAGCATCTTCGTACCAGGTCGCGCTGCTGTATTTCTCGCTCACCGTCCTCAAGTTCCTGGAAGGCACGGTGTTGAAGGAAGGCGTCGAAGGGCTGTGGGAGAAGGTGTATCGAGAACCTCAGCCTCACGCAACAGACGCGACTGTCGGGTCTCGACCGCAAATTTTACGCCGTCCCTTATGCACCGAAGGACTACACCGATTTCAGCGAACAACTCGATGTGATCCTGCGCGCGCTGCTCGACCAGAGCCGGCTCAAAGTCGACTATGCGGGTCTGACCGGCGAGGGCCATCAGCACGATTTCGATCCATATTCGTTGATTGCTTATCGCGGCGGGCTCTACCTGCTCGGCCATAGCCATCGGCGCAGCGCGATCACTTATCTTGCGGTGGAGCGAATTCGATCGGTCGAATTCATTCGCGAGCCCGACGGCACGACGGCGCGTTTCGCGTTTCCGCGCAACTTCGATCCGGCAGCACATACCGAAGGGACTTTCGGAATCGTCGATGGGCCCGAGACCAGAGTCGAGCTGAAGATTCTCAGCGAACAAACCGAGGCGTACGTGCGATCGCGCACGATTCATCGCAGCCAGCATTTCGCGCACCGCCGCGACGGCACGACGATCATGACGATGACGGTCAAGGGTACGACCGAGCTGGCGAACTGGATAATGAGTATGGGCGCCATGGATCGAGGTGTTGAAGCCCGTTGCTTTGCGCAAGGAAATCGCACAGCGCCATGCGAAAGCGGCCCGCCTCTACCGCGCCGGCTAGCACGCTTGCAGGTAACCAACGCGCGGTTCATTCTGACGACAGATTGGCTGAAGCATCAGGATGTCGGCAACCCACGCGTTAGTCGTGGTGGTCCGGGAGGAACTCCTATCAATAGATCGCGATCGGATACTCGTCGGCTGATTCAATCCACATTTTTTATTGCGCGCTTCTGCTGCCTCTCCATTTTTCTCTTCGCCATGCCAGCGCGGGCCGCTGCAGGAGCGCCGTCGGTGGTGCACTTCTCGCCGCGCGGAACAGTGAAGCAGATCCGGCAAGTAACCGCGCGATTTTCCGAGGCGATGGTCCCGCTCGGCGATCCGCGCGATACTACCGCGCCATTCGATATCGATTGTCCGGCGAAGGGCGCGGGCCGCTGGATCGACAGCCGCAACTGGTCGTACGACTTCGAGCACGATTTGCCGGCGGGCTTGCGATGCACGTTCAAGCTGCGTGCGGGCTTGAAGTCGCTCGCGGGGAACGCCTTTAGCGATCTGCGCGCGTTCGACTTCGACACCGGCGGTCCGTCGATCGTCGACCAGCGGCCGTGGTCCGGGGACACCGATATAGATGAAGAGCAGGCGTTCGTGCTGATCCTCGACGCTGAGCCGGACCCGGCGTCGATTACCGATCACGCCAGCTTTTCGGTCGAAGGAATGCCGCAAACGATTGGCGCTACGATTATGAACGGCGCCGATCGTGACATTCTGCTGAAGCGATTTTCGAATCTGACGGCGAACAAGACAGTCGTTATTCTTCAGGCCCGCCAGCGTTTTCCGAACAACACTGCGGTGACACTGATCTGGGGCAAGGGCATCAAATCGAAAAGTGGGATCGCGACTGTGGAGGATCAAACGATCGGCTACAAGACGCGCAAACTTTTCGAGGCGGCGATACGTTGCGAGCGCGAAAGCGCGAAGTCCGGATGTATCCCGCTGACGCCGATCACACTTTCGTTCTCCGCGCGCGATTTCGGCGGAGCAGGCGAAGCAGATCGCGCTAGTCAGTCCGGACGGCGCGAGACGTTTCGCCGTGCTCAGCGATCCCGGCGAAACCTCGTCACTTTCTTTCAACGGTCCGTTCAAAGAATCGGCGCAGTACAAAATCGAGATCCCGCCGAAGCTGGTCGATGGCTCCGGGCGCGAACTGGCGAACGCGTCGCGCTTTCCGATGACCGTCGAGACCGGCGAGTTCCCGCCGCTCGCCAAGTTTTCCGCGCGCTTCGGAATTATTGAGCAGGCGGATCCGGTGCTGCCGGTCACAGTGAGAAATCTCGAGGCGCAGATCGCGGGAACTCAACTGAAGCTCGGCGGCGATGCCGATAGTTCTCTTCTGACTCGCATCGAGGCGACGCTTTGGCGCGTCCCGACGCCCAAGGCCGGCGACGTTCTCTCGTGGCTTAACCGGGTGGCGGAAGCGAAGCGGGCGCAGTCGGTGTTCAGCGGTGAGAATGCTGACGGCGCCAGGCAATTCGCGATGCCGAAGCCCAACGGCCCCAATGCCTTCGAGGTGATGGGAATTCCGCTGAAGCGGCCGGGATTGTACATCGTCGAATTGAAAAGCACTCGCCTCGGCACCGTGCTGCTGGGCGCGCCGAAACCGATGTACGTCCCGACGGCGGCACTCGTCACCAATCTCGCGGTGCATTTCAAACAGGGGCAGGCGAACTCGCTGGTGTGGGTGACGGCGCTCGAGAGTGGGCGTCCAGTCGATGGCGCGGACGTCGCGATTGCGGATTGTCACGGGACCGAATTGTGGAGCGGCCGCACCGACGCGCGCGGCCTCGCGATGGTGCCCACGTCGTCGGCGTTCGCCAATCTTCCGCAATGCGATTCCGCGCAGACGGATCGCGAGAGCGATTATTTCTCCTACCAGGTCGAAGCGCTCAGCGGCTTGAATCGTGGCCTGCTGGTCACCGCGCAGTCGGGCGAGGACTTCAGCTTTGTGCATTCAAGTTGGCAGCAGGGAATCGAAGCATGGCGTTTTCATCTGCCGACCGACTATCAACCGTCGCCGTATGTCGCGTCCACGGTTTTCGATCGGACGTTGCTGCGCGCCGGCGAGACGGTCCATATGAAGCACTTCATCCGCGCCAAGACGCTGGATGGACTGTCGATGGTGTCGAAGGAGAATCTACCCGACACGCTTTCGATTACCTTTTCCGATGGCGATCAGCATTACGATTTCGATCTCAAGTGGAACGA
Organism: uncultured delta proteobacterium; assembly: GCA_963814715.1. Classification (GTDB taxonomy): domain Bacteria; phylum Desulfobacterota; class Binatia; order Binatales; family Binataceae; genus Binatus. The sequence goes on along the minus strand of CAWFDW010000001.1, from coordinate 1,125,609 downwards.
CTCGGGCACCGCTGAAAATGATTGGCAAATTCCGCGCGCCGCAAAGCTGGGCACTTACAACGTCACGATGTCGCGTCGCAAAACTGTCGAGCCGAGTCCGACACCGCGGCGGCGATATGGGCGATCAATCAACCCAGGAACTCAGCAGCGGGAATTTTCGCGTCGAGGAATTTCGAATCCCATTGATGAAAGCCGCGATCAGAATTCCGGCGCAACCTCTCGTCGCGGTAACCGACATTCCGCTCGATTTGAGCGCCGAGTACCTGTCAGGCGGCGCCGCCAAAGGCCTTCCTGTCACGCTTCGGAGTCAAATCAACAAGAATGCGTCTCCACAGTTCGCGGATTTCGACGATTACGTTTTCGCCAACGGCAACGTGCAGGCGGGAATCGTTCACAGCGAAGGATTTTCGGAAGGCGGCGAAGCACGAACAGAATCCCGGCGTGCATCAGCGCAAGGATCTCACGCTCGATGCCGCCGGCGGCGCGCGCACCGACATCAGCGACATCCCGCGTGAGCCGACGCCGATCGAAGTCCACGCGGAGCTTGAATATCGCGACCCCAACGGCGAGAGCCAGACGGTGTCGAACAACGCGATGATTTGGCCGGCGAAGCGGCTGGTCGGAATCCAGGTCGAGGATTGGGCGTCGTCGCCTGGTTTGATTCGCGCGCATCTTGCAGTCGTCGACGATTCGGGCAAACCAGTCGCGCACGCGGCGGTTCGCGTCGATATTTTCAGCCGTCTCCAATACTCGTATCGCAAGCGGCTGATCGGCGGATTTTACGCATACGAGAATACGCAGGAAACGAAGCTCGCCGGCGAATTGTGCTCGGGCGTGACCGACGAGCTCGGACGACTCTCTTGCGAAGTGATACCGCCGTTTACTGGCCAGGCGATTCTGCAAGCGACGGTGACCGACGACGCGGGCAACTCGAGCTCGGCAAACAGTCGAAATTTTTATTCCGGGGAATGAGCGCGAGTGGTTCGCCGGCCGCGACGACGATCGCATGGATTTTCTTCCCGAGAAGCCCGCGTACGAGCCGGGCGATGTCGCGCGTTTCCAGGTTCGGATGCCATTCGCGGATGCGACTGCGCTCGTCACGGTCGAACGCGAAGGCGTGCTGGCCGCGTCGATCGTGCATCTGCCGGGCCGCAATCCCGTCGTCACGCTGCCCGTGCGCGATTGGGCGCCCAACGTGTTCGTGTCAGCGCTGGTGGTCCGCGGCCGAATCGCCGGAGTGCAGCCGACGGCGATGCTCGATCTCGGGAAGCCGGCATTCAAGCTTGGCATCGCCGAGATTCGCGTCGGATGGCGGGACCATCGGCTGAACGTAAAAGTCGCGCCGGAAAAATCCGTCTATCACGTGCGCGACAAGGCGCTCGTCAAAATTTCGGTGAGGACCTTCGACGGCAAGGCGCCCTTGCCCGGCGGTACGGTCGCGGTCGCCGCGGTTGACGAGGGCTTGCTCGAGCTGTCGCGCCAACGACAGTTGGAAACTGCTCGATGCGATGATGGGTCGCCGCGCTTACCAGGTCGAAACTTCGACCGCCGAAATGCAGGTTGTCGGCAAGCGCCATTTTGGAGTCAAGGCGATTCCGCCCGGCGGCGGAGGAGGCCACCAGATTACGCGCGAGCTGTTCGACACGCTCCTGCTGTGGAAAGGGTCGGTCGCACTCGATTCGAACGGCGACGCAACGATCGAAGTGCCGCTCAATGATTCGCTGACCAGTTTTCGAATCGTCGCGATCGCCGATTCCGGCCCCGGCCAGTTTGGAACTGGGTTCGCGAGTATCCGATCGACGCAGGATCTGATGTTGCTGTCGGGCGTGTCGCCGATCATTCGAAATGGCGATTCGTTTGCCGCCGAATTCACCGTGCGCAACGCGTCGGAGCGCGCCTTCGATGCGACAGTGAATGCGAAAATCGACGGACTCGCGCAGGTACCCCCGCCGCAAAAGATTGCACTCGCGCCCGGTCAGGGCACGACCGTCTCGTGGACTGTTGCGGTGCCTCCGCTCGCGCGCGAGCTAAAGTATCACGTCGACGCGAGCGTCGAGCACGGACCGTCCGATCATTTGCTGATCACGCAGCGCGTGATACCGGCGGTGCCGGTGCGCACGCTTCAGGCGACGCTGTTGCAGCTCGATAAGCCAATCGTCCAGCCGATCGCGCGGCCAGCCGATGCGCTCGCGGGCGTTGGCGGCGTGCAAGTCTCGCTGAGCCCGTCGCTCGCCGCGGGACTCGACGGAGTGCGCGACTGGATGCGCCAATATCCGTATGGATGCCTCGAGCAGCGCGTGTCGGTTGCCGTCGCGCTCGGCGATCCGAAACTGTGGAGTGCAATCATCGCGGACTTGCCGGCGTACACCGACTCGGACGGGTTGCTGAAATATTTTCCCGTCATGGCCAACGGCAGTGAGGTACTCACGTCATATTTTATTTCGATCGCGCATGAAGCTGGACTGCCAATTCCCGCCGAGTCAGAGGCGACGCTGGAGAAAGGCCTGAGCGATTTCGTCGAGGGCAAGATCGTGCGCGACGGGCCAATCCAGGCCGCCGATCTGCCGTTGCGCAAACTCACCGCGATCGACGCGCTCGCTCGTGCAGGTCATGCCGATCCTGCGATGCTCGGCAGTATTACGATCGATCCGAATCTGTGGCCCGATTCTGCGGTGATCGATTGGTGGAGTATCCTGCTCCGCGTTCCGCAAATTCCAGATCGCGCGAATCGCCTCAAGGACGCGGAACAAATCATGCGCGCGCGTCTCAATGAACAGGGGACGGCGATGCATCTGGCCAGCGACCCGCGCAACGAGATGTGGTGGCTGATGGTCTCGCCCGATTGCAACATGGTGAAGCTCGCGCTGCTGCTGCTCGACAATAACCTGTGGCACGACGACCTGCCGCTGGTGATGCGCGGCGCGCTGGCGCTACAGACGCGCGGCGCGTGGAGCGAAACGATCACCAACGCATGGGGCACGCTGGCCGTCAGGAAGTTCGCAGCCGTATTCGAATCGACGCCGGTCGCGGGCATCACGAGCGCGTCGATTCAGACGGCGACGCAAAAGCTGAATTGGGCAAATGATCCGAAGGGCGGCAATCTCGCGTTCGATTGGCCGTCCAGCCGAATCAGATCTGAAGATCGATCATGTTGGAAGCGGTCATCCCTGGGCGCAGATTCGAGCGCTGGCTGCGGTACCATTCACGCAACCCTTTTCCAGCGGTTACCAAATCACGCGTACTCTCTTGCCGGTCGAGAACGCGAATCCTCGAGGATGGAAGCGCGGCGACCTGGTGCGAGTGCATCTTAAGGTCGAAGCGCAAACCGACATGACCTGGGTGGTCGTCGACGATCCGATTCCCGCGGGCGCGTCACATCTCGGCACCGGCCTCGGACACGATTCGGCGATCGCGACCTCCGGCGAAAAGATCGACACCGAGAGTTTTGTGTGGCCGATTTACTCCGAGCGCGCCTTCGACGCCTTCCGCGCCTACTATGATTACGTGCCGAAAGGGACGTTCGACATCGAGTACACGATTCGTCTCAATCAGTCGGGCACTTTCCAGCTTCCCGCGACGCACGTCGAAGCGCTTTACGAACCCGACATGCTGGGCGAGCTTCCAAACTCGCCGTTCGAGGTCGCGCCATAGATGATGCGCCGCGTCGCAATGTTGGCTCTTCTCCTGGCGGCAGTCGCTGTGCTGATAGTGGCGGTGACTCGGCCGCGCGCCGCCGACATTTGCCGAGGTGCGTGCGCAGTGGCATCCGTCGGAAGCGCAATTGCTCGATCGCAATGGCGATCCGGTTCACGAATTGAGAATCGATCCGCACGGCCGGCGGTTCGCGTGGACGCGTCTCGATGAGATCTCACCGGCACTCACGCAGGCGATCGTAGCCTCCGAGGATCACCGCTTCTGGAGCCATCATGGCGTCGATGTGATCGCCCTCATGACTTCCTCGGCGCGCGTTGTGATCGGCGGAAAAAGTCGTGGCGCGAGCACGATCACGATGCAGCTCGCGTCGATCCTCGATCCTTCGCTCGGAAGATCGCAGGCGCGCAAAACGATCTTCAGAAAAATCAGGCAAATATTTGCTGCGCTTACGCTCGAACGACGATGGTCAAAGCGGGAAATCCTCGAAGCATATCTGAACCTCATCACGTACCGAGGAGAGTTGCAGGGCGTCGCCGCCGCGTCGCGTGTGATGTTCGGCAAAATGCCGCACGGGATCGATTCAGCCGATGCCGTGGTGCTGGCCGCTTTGATTCGGGCGCCGAACGCGCGCCGCGAATCTGTCGCGATTCGAGCGAACGCACTGAGCCGCGCGCTGGGATCGTCCGGCCCGTCGCGGGATGCCATCGCTCCGGCACTTGAGAGCGCATTCTCGGCGCACCGCAGCGACTACGCGCGAGTCGCGCTCGCGCCGCACCTCGCAGAGCGTTTGCTGAACGGCGAGAGTGGTTCCGCGTCATGCACCCTCGATCGCGACCTCCAACGTTTCGTCATCGACACGCTCCATAGGCAAATCATCGAAGTTCGCGATCGAGGCGTCGATGATGGCGCGGTAATCGTTGTCGAGAACTCGACCGGCGATGTATGGGCGTATGTCGGGGGCGCCGGCAATCTCTCGAATGCGCCCGAGTTCGACGCGATCCGCGCGCCGCGCCAACCGGGATCGACTCTCAAGCCGTTCCTCTACGCGCTGGCAGTCGACCAACATTTGCTTACCGCCGCTTCGCTGATAAAAGACACGCCACTCGAATTGCCTGAGCAGCGCGGGATTTACCGCCCGCTCGATTACGATCGCCAGTTCAGGGGCCTGGTCTCGATGCGCACCGCGCTCGCGTCGTCGCTGAACGTGCCGGCCGTGCGCACTACGGATATGATCGGCGTCGAAGTCTTCGCGGATCGTCTTCGCCGACTTGGTTTCAGCGGTCTGGTTGAAGAGGGCGACTATTACGGAGCGGCCCTGGCGCTGGGATCCGCCGATGTGACGCTCTGGCAATTGGTGAACGCGTACCGCACACTGGCTAATGGCGGCGTATACTCAGAACTCCGACTGACTACTGACGCTGATACTCATACGTCAACCGAAGTATACTCGCCTGAGGCATCATTTGTGATTTCCGATGTACTATCCGACCGAGCGAGCCGGAGTACTACGTTTGGGCTCGAAAACAGTCTCGCGACCCGCTACTGGAGCGCAGTCAAGACGGGCACCAGCAAGGACATGCGCGACAACTGGTGCGTCGGTTACACCGACAAGTTCACGGTTGGGGTCTGGGTCGGCAATTCTTCCGGCGCGCCGATGCGCGACGTGACCGGAATCACCGGCGCCGCGCCCACCTGGCTCAACGTGATGAACTATCTGCACGATCGTTTTGGCAGTGGCCAGGTTGTGCGGCCACCGAATGTGACTGTCAGCGAAGTGAGTTTCCCCGGCGCGGTCGAGCCGCCGCGGCAGGAATGGTTCATCGCGGATACCAGGCCGGGCGTATCGTCAAACGGGCTCGACGATTCCAGTCCACAAATTCTGTCGCCCTCCGCCGGTACGATCATCGCGTTGGACCCCGACATCCCGGCATCCGCGCAGCGCGTCGTGTTCGAGTCCAGCCGCGGCGCGCGGAATTCGCAGTGGATCCTCGACGGACGCGTGCTGGCGCCGGTTCGAGGTGATTTGCTCTGGACGCCGTCGTCCGGCACGCACACGCTGTCCATAGCTCGCGAGTCGGGACGCACGCCGCAGACAATTCAGTTTGTCGTCCGCGGCTCGAATGTCCCACTAGCAGAGAACGATCGGAGCCTCGAGCAATGATCATCTTAACCGGCGGTGCCGGCTTCATCGGCAGTAACCTGCTCGGCGCGCTGAACGCCAAAGGCGTGACCGACGTCCTGGTGGTCGATCGCCGCGACAACTTCCGCAACCTCCGCGATCTCAAGTTCTCGGATTTTATGCAGCCGGACGAATTCGCCCGCGCCATTCGGCGCAAGTCGCTGCCCGATCGAATCGAAGCGATCTTTCATCAGGGCGCGTGCGCCGATACCACCAACACTGACGGCCGTTACATGATCGAAAACAACTTCACGTTCTCGAAATCGATCCTGCATTTTGCGCTCTCGAACAAGATTCCTTTGGTGTACGCGTCGAGCGCATCGGTGTACGGCGGGTCGAGCGCGTTCGCGCCATCACGCGAAAACGAGCGTCCGCTCAATCTGTACGCGCTATCCAAACTCGCCTTCGACAATCACGTCCGCAGCGTCGTCGCGAATTCTCGCAGCACGGTCGCCGGTCTTCGATACTTCAATGTTTACGGTCCGCGCGAATCTCACAAAGGCAAAATGGCGTCGATGGTGTATCAGCTCTATCGGCAGTTGAAGACCAACGGGCGCGCGCGGCTGTTCGAGAGCACCGACGGATACGCGAACGGAGAGCAGCGACGCGATTTTGTTTTTGTGAACGATATCGTTCGCGTAAACCTGGCGCTGGCCGAAGGTCCGGTGCGCCAGGGCGTATTCAACGTCGGCACCGGACACGCGCGCAGCTTCAACGACGTCGCGAGAGTACTGATCGAGCGGCTTGGCGCAGGTGCGATTGAGTATGTACCATTTCCCGGGAGCCTCGCGGGCAAGTATCAGAGCTACACGCAGGCCGAGCTCTCGTCGTTGAGGAACGCGGGCTACACAGAATCCTTTTCGACGCTGGAAAATGGAATCGCGCAATCGATCGAAGCGTGGAATCGAGAGTCCGAGCCAAACGGCGATTGACCAATCGGAGGATCGTACAAATGGGAAATTCTTCCAGCCATCGAATTGAAACCGTCGCACAACTCCAGGCGCTGATGGGCGAGCCGAATCCGATGACTCCGAAAAAACTTCTTTCGGCGCTCGACGACGCCGCGATCGATTTCATTCGGAGATCGCCATTTCTTGTGCTCGCAACAGCCGACGCGGATGGCAACGAGGACGCTTCGCCCAAAGGCGACGGTCCCGGCTTCGTCGCGGTGGAAGACAGCGCAAACGTTGCTGATCCCTGAACGCAAGGGCAATCGGCTGATGTTCAGTCTCAGGAACATTCTGGCCAATCCGAATGTCGGGATTATTTTTCTCGTGCCCGGCACTGACGAGACGTTTCGCGTCAATGGAACCGCAACGTTGAGCGACGATCCCGGACCTGCTGGTTCGGCTCACGGCCCGCGGCGCGCCTGCGCTGCTGGCGATTCGAGTTACCGTGCGCGAATGTTTTTTCCACTGCGCCAAGGCTTTCATCCGCTCGCAGCTCTGGAAGCCGGAGTCATGGCTTGAGCGTCAGAAGATTTCGTTCGGCAAGATTTTGTCCGCCAAGGTTGGCGGTGGGGAAGAACTTGCTCAAAAAGTCGATCGCGCTATCGAGGACGACTACAAGAACAATCTTTAGTTAGTAGCGCGCGCGCGATGCGAGTTCGCGGCATCGTTTTTTGTTCGCGGTGATTCCCATCACACAGCGCTCGGTGAACAGCGCGACTGATCGCTCCATCATCTCGATCGCATCGAAGACGTTCACCGCCGCCGTGCCCTCGAAGACGTTCAAGTTGAGCTCGCCATCGCTCCAGCGCCAGCCGCGCCGCGCGTTCGCATCCCAGGACCTGGAAGCAGCATTGGATCATCGTCTCTGGAATCGGCTGGATTGATTTTTCCCGGGAAAATTGACGAGCCTTCCTGAACCGCGGGCAGAATTATTTCGCCGAAGCCGCCGTCGGGACCCGACGCGAGCAGGCGCAGGTCCTGCGCAACCTTGATCAGCACTTCCGCAAGCATCGCAAGCTGCGCGGACACTGCCGCGAGGTCGTCGATGTTCTGCGCGGCGTCGTAGAGATTAGGCCGCAGAGTAAATTTCTGACCGGCGATCTGGTTCAGTCGCTTAAGGATCGCGCGCCGATATGACGCCGACGCTCCGCTTCCAGAGCCAATCGCAGTGCCTCCCAGGTTTATCCGCGTGAGTGCTCGTCACGCTTTGCGTCAGCTCGCCAGTCCGACGTGCGATCACTTCTGCATGAGCGCCGAACAGTTCGCCGAGCGACACCCGGCGAGGCGTCCTGCAGGCAGGTGCGCGAGATCGTGATCGACCGGCCGCAGCTCCGCCGCCTTTGCGCGGAATGTCGCGACGCATTTGCTGAGCGTGCGCCGCAATCCGCTCCATCGCCCGAGTACCGTCATGCGAACCGCCGTGTGACAAACGTCGGCCGTCGATTGCGAGGCGTTGACGTGCAGCTTGGGATGCACCGGTTGATACGTTCCGCGCGCGCCGCCGAGATACTCGCTGGCGAGATTCGCGATGACCTCGTTCACGTTCATGTTGATGGCGATACTTCCGCCGCCGGCGAGCATGTCGACGGGAAACTGCGCGAGATGTTCGCCGCGAATCAGCGCGTCGCATGCGCGTTCGATCGCATCCTGACGCCGCGCATCGATCGCGTGCGCATCGCGATTGGCGCGTGCCGCGGCCTTTTTGACGATCGCCAGCGCGCGAATATAGTCGGGATAGTTTGCGAGGATTCTTGCCGAGAAGCCGAGATTCTCGACGGCTCTGACCGTGTGGATTCCGTAAAGCGCGGCGGCGGACACCGCGCGCTCGCCCAGCAAATCTTTCTCGATGCGAGTCCCGGGTGCTGTGGCCGCTGCGAATCGCTTCGCCGCGTCGCCGACCTACGCGACGCGGCCATAGCGGGCCATCTGCAGCCCCTTGCTGCTCCGCGTTCCGGGCTTGGTGTCGTACGCGAGCAGCGCGACCAACCGCGTCGTGCGTCCGCTAATCGGCGTCACGCGATGAATCGAGTTGCGTCCTTCGAACAACAGCAGAGTCCCCGGATGCATCGCGACGCGCACGACGCCTTCGCTGGAGCCCTCGAGCAGACGCTGGACGCGCGGATAATTTTCGTCGTCGGCGCTGCGAATCAGCGGAACGTATTCGAAATCGCCGCCCGCCTCCGACGGCCGCAGCGCAATCGACGTGACGAAGTCAGTCTGATCGTAGTGCCAGTGCAGACGTTCGCCGTCGCCCATCACGGCCAGATTCAGTGCGCCCATCGGATCGGCATAACGATAGAGGCGATCCTTTTTCAGCGCCGCCGCGATGAATTCCATCAACGGATCCCATTCGAACAATTGTCGCATCGCCGAGTCGTGCGGATACTGATCGTAAGCGACGACACCCACCGAGGTCGGCTCGAAAAATTTTCGCGGATGATCATTCGGCCAGGAAGGATCAGGCGCTTCGAGATAAGGCGTGCCCGTCACGACGCTGTGATACGCGCGCGCCGCAAGGGAATCGCTCTCGCGCACAAGCATCGCCACCGCGTCAGGCTTGAGAAAACCGGGCAGTTCGCATGCGCCGGTCCGGTCGAGCTGATCGCGGCAATGACGCGTCAGATCGCGCGTGGCGTCGCCGCTCAAGTCGAGGATCGGGTAGCGTTCGAGATCGATCAGATCTGCCGGCGACCAGTGTTCATTGACAACCTTCGTTTGCATGCTTTCAGCGACCTCGTTTTTCGAACCTATCATCTTATTGCGCACTCTTCAGTGGATGCTGCCTGAAAAAATCCAGCATCGCCGGCGTCCATTCCTTCGGCCATCGCATGTGATTACCGAGACCAATCACCGATCCGGCCGCGGTCGCGGTTGATTTCAATGGGGCTTGCGGATCGGTGCCGCACGAATCGGTACATGCGTGAACCCGCTGATGATGATTGTCGAGCATCACGTCATCGACAACCACTCCGGCTGCGTTGAGTTCGGTCGCAAGCAGCTCGCCGTTGGGACAGATGCCGCCGACGTCGCATGCGTTGTGAACATGCATCGTTCGCGCGCCGGGATTGAAGATCTGAATCTGTTTGTTGTTCGCCGGCGCACCGGCGACCGGCGTCTGCGGGCATGGATCGTCGAAGGCGCCGAACGGATTGGGCGCCGAATAAACGGCAGCCGCGGCGATATTCGGACGATTCACCGCGTACAGATAACCCATCGCGGCGCCGTTGGACCATCCTGAAATGTAGATTCGATTGGTATCGACCTTGCCGGTCGCGACTTCGGCCGCGATGAAATGATCGATTGTTGCGGCGTCCGCATTTTCCCGCCAGGTCGTATCTCCGATTCTTCACATCACCGGCGGGGTTCAACTGGCGGTACCAATTGTCCCATCCAACTCCCTTGTTGTCCGGAAATGGATAGTAGTGCGTCGTCTTGCGTCCCTCGGGCGCCAGAACTATGTATCCGACATTTTTCGGATCGTCGGTGAGTGAGACGGAATCCTGGAGGTCAAGTATATTGGTCTGAGTAATCCATCCGGCGGAGAACAGAGACGGATGTAAGTATACGATCATTGGTAACTTGCTATTCGCTGCCGCCGATTTCGGATCGTAAAGACAAGCGTATCGATCGATTTTGTCCGCGTCCTTCCACGGACCCAGCAGCTTGCCGGCACCGCAGCTGGGTTTGACGTCCGAAATTACCGCTGCCGACGGAGCGCCGAACGGTCCGCACGCAGCTGGCGGATCCTTGGCAGCGCTGCCGCAGGAAAACAGGAGTGTGATCAATGCCAGGGAAATAGCTCTATTCACGGTTCTGCTTCACCATATCAACGAGCAGCGAATGGGGTGGGGAAGAAGGACCTATACCATTTGTGGTGGTTGTGGGGTGCCTGGCTACCATCGGTAGCTTCGTTCCGTCAGAAGTTGTTTTTGCGTGACCACCAGGAACCGGAGTGTGGAGGAGTGGGGTCGCATTGGTTTGGTGAGTATGAGGCGCCCGACTCATGCCTTACAATTAACACAGAAAGCCACGCCGCATCAGGCTGAAAAGTTCACCCCCGCCCTCGTCGAAGCTGGAACGGTACCTGGGGGGAACCCATTTGGTTGTTAGTCTCGACGTTGGAGCGTAAAGGTCGCAAGAGATCAGGCTGCTTTCATTTCCCCGTTGGAGGTTTCATCCGATGAATCTTGGCACTGTCGGTGTTGACGCTTTGATGGATTCGATGGCGGGGGCCGAGCTTGCGCAATTTGCGCGGAAGATCGAGAAGCTCGGCTACAGTGCGCTCTGGTTTCCCGAGGCCTTCGGACGCGATCCGTTCGCACTGGCCGCGCATCTGCTGACGGTGACCGACAAATTGATCGTCGGCACCGCGATCGCGAATGTCTGGAAGCGCGAGCCGATGACGATGCTGAGCGGCGCGCACACGCTGGCCGAAATGTTTCCGGGGCGCTTCATCCTGGGCATCGGCATCAGCCACGGGCCGATGATGACGCGGGTCGGAATCAACTACGCGAAGCCGCTGACCTTTATGCGCGACTATCTTGCGCGGCTCAAAGAGGCTCCGTACGGAGCGGCGCGGCCGTCGTCCGAAGCGCCGCTTGTGATTGCCGCCCTGCTTCCGAAGATGCTTCAGCTCGCGGCTGCCGAGACCGACGGAACGATCCCGACATTCGTTACACCGGAGCGGACCGCGCAGATTCGCGCCGCGGTTGGCCCCGGACAAATTGGTCTGCGTGCAACAAATCTCGATGCTCGAAAAGGACGCCGGCAAGGCGCGCACTGCGATTCGAGGGTTGATCGGTTTTTACCTGGGACTTCCGAACTACCTGCAAAGCTTCAAGTTGATGGGCTTCGACGACACTGACTTCGCCGGCGGCGGCAGCGATCGGCTGGTCGATTCGATGGTCGCGTGGGGCGACGAGCAAGCCATTCGCGATCGCGTCGCGGCGCAATACAAAGCAGGCGCGACGCACGTGTGCATCACGCTGCGTCAAGGAAGCGCCGGCGCGTGGAGCCTTGCTTCAGGCGGCAGCCGCGAGCGCGCGACGCCCGAAGAGCGCGCACTCGAAGCGCTCGCGCCGCGATGAACTGGCTAATCCAGAATAGTCATTGGAATCGCGATCTGACTACTGGAGTGACTATGCAGATCGATCACGATGAAATCATGCGCCGCGCCGCCGCGATTTCGCCGACGCTCACCGCGCATGCCCGCGAATGCGATGCCGCGCGCAAGCTCACTGCCGAGAGCATGGCCGCTCTGGTCAACGCCGGCATGTTTCGGATTCCGCAACCGCGTCGTGTTCGCGGCTACGAGTTGAGTCTGCGGACGCTCGCCGACGCTGTCACTTCTCTTTCGGAGGCATGCCCTTCCAGCGGATGGGTGCTGATGGTCATGGGCGCGCATCATTGGTGCCTCGGTTCGTTTCCCGAAGCGGCGCAGGACGAAATCTTTGGCGACGGGCGCGACGGCCTGGTCGCGGGCACCTTGTCGTCGCAGGGCACTGCGAGCGTGGTGGATGGCGGCTTCCGCGTCGAAGGACGTTGGCAATTTTGCAGCGGCGTCGATCATGCTCACTGGGTAATCCTGGGATGCGCCGATCCCTCGACGCATCGGCCGTCCGTTCACGTCGTCGTGCCGCGCGGCGATCTCGAAGTTGACGATACCTGGCACGTGATGGGCTTGCAGGGCACCGGCAGCAAGGACGTGCTGGCGCACAACATTTTCGTACCGGCACATCGCGCGATCGACACGCGGATTCTGTTTCGCGGCGCGAGTCCTCACGCAACTAATCATTCGACGAATCTGTATCGGCTCTCCGCCGAGGCGATGCTGTCGGTGTCGGTGTCGACCGCGGTGCTTGGTTCCGCGAAATTCGCGCTGGGTCAATTCATCGAGCGCACCAAAGAGCGGCGCGTCATTTTGACCGGTGCGCGAAAGGCCGAGCATGGACCGACGCAGGTGCGATTGGCGGAAGCCGCCGCCGAGATTCATTCGGCGGACCTTTTGATTCACGACATACTCGGGGAATTCGATCGATTGATGGCGACTGGCGAGACCTTCGACAACGATCATCGGGTGCGCGCGAAGTGGCAGGCCGCGTACGCCGCCGAGCTATGTCGCCGTGCAGTCGCGCGAATGTTTTCGGGATCGGGAGCGCACGCGGTGTATACGCCGAGCGCGCTTCAGGCAGCATTTCGAAACGTCAATGTCGGCGCACAGCACGCCAGTATCGATTTCGACAACTCCGCGGAACTCTACGCGCGTGACCGGCTCGGCCTGAAGTCGTGATTCTACGAGGCAGGCCTGGAGCGCCGCGAAATTGAGACTCGGCTCGATCTGAGGCTCTGAATTCCAGGTCCGCGCCGTGACTCATTCGGTGGTGCGGACTGCGCGTTGTTTGACGCCGTCGCATCGCTAATCTCGGCGACGATCAAACTCTCGAGTATCGCGTGCAACAGATCGCCCGGCTTCGCGTATTCGTCGATGATGCTATTCATCGGTTCCTCTTGGCAGCCCGACTTCAGGGCATTTCCAGCAAACAATCCGCGCAGAGCGCCCAGCGAGCGTGTCCCCCTGCCGGCACCACCAGGATTGCCGCGATCGCTCGATTCGCATCTCCGCATCGCCGGCAAATCAAGTCGTCGCCCTCGCATCGGGCCTCGAATCCGATCTCGGCAATGGTAGCCGGATCGTCGATCAGCTCAATACGTATCAGATTGAGCTCAGTTTCCAAAGATCCTCCGTCAACTCGGAGTTAACACGGCGGGCGTTAATTCAGATGCGCACCGGCTTGCGCATTCATCGAATCGAAGAGTTTGGCGACCTGCACGACCATTTGCCGTCCCTGCCGAATGACGAACTTTTCGCGTTCCAATCGCGCGAGATGCTCGGTGACTCTCGGGCGCGACGCGCCGACCAGGTTCGCGATGTCCTTGTGGCTGAACGATACGCGCAGCAGCGTTCCGCGCGATTCCTCGATCCCGAAGTCCGCACATAGTTCCAGCAGCGCGATGCCGATTCGCTCGTGGAGGCCGAGATTCAGAAAGCTCGAGCTGCGCAGCAGCAGGCGATACCACTGCTTCAAATCGTTGCGATGAAACTGCCTGAAGGCGGACTCGGCAGCGTTGACGGTGATGCCGTCGAAATCCACCCAGCTCACAGTGCCGACGCGGCAATCGTTGTAAGCTTCGCACTGAAAGCCGGACTGGCTGAGCGGCAGCGCCGGAAATTCGGGAATCGGGCCCGGCGCGAGCATCGCGACAGTAACCCGCTCATTGCGCGCGTTGCGGCAGGTGATCCGCGCAATCCCTGCTAACAAAATGTGAGCATCGCGGGCGAGCGAAGTCTCGCGCAGGATCACTGAATGTCGTTTGTAATTGGCCAGGACCAGCGCGCCAACCAGAAGTGTGAGCTCAGAGGGGGAGAGCCACGACAGAGCCTTGAGCCGGCTCAGCCTGTCAAGATCGGTTTCACGTGAAGTATTTCTTTCATTCAAATTTGCACCGTCCAGACTCTGCAGCATACGCCCGTGGCATCCATTGAAAGGAAACGAAATGTTACCTGTATAACAAACTCGACGTGCTGTAAGGAACGTTAAAAGCGGGAAGAAAAGGACATTTAGGCAGCGGGAAGGTCTAGGCCGCCAACTACACGTTGCGACAAGCTACGGCGCACTTTCCCAAGCTCTCCATCAGTGGCAGCGAGATGCGCTTGCGACAGGAAGGCTTCCAATCGATCGCGATTGATGACGAGCTGGCGACTGTTGCGCGAAATCAGACGTTTGCGCTCGAACATGATCAAATGCTCGGTGATTCGCGGCCGCGACGCGCCGACCAGTTCGGCGAGATCGCGATGCCGCGCAGGCAGTGTCAGCCGGATTCCTCTAGGATCGGCAATGCCGAAATTTTCACTTAGCTCGAGCAGGATTAGCGCCAATCGCTCTTCCAAGGTGCAGCTCATAAAATTGGCGCATCGCAGTTGAACCAGGTCCCAGCGTCCCAGATAGCTCGATGCCATCCGCTTGAAGTCGTCAGACGCGATGCCCAGTGAAATTTCTACCAGCGCCTCGAGCTCGATTGTCCCGATTCGGCAAACCGTGACCGCCTCGCAGCGAAAATTGTAACTGATGCCGGGGACTGGCGGCGGAAAGCCGGGAATCATGCCGGGTGCGACCATGATAACCAGCGTGCGCGCTCCCTTGCGATTGCGGCAGGTGATTCGCGCCACGCCCGCCAGCAGGATGAACGCAGTGTCGGGCGAATGCTTCTCGTCGAAGATGATCCCGCGCTTCTCGACGACGCTTACTGTCAGGGCATTGGAGAGCCGGTCGAGCTGACGCGCGGTGAGCCACGAAATATTCTTGAGGCCCCGTAGGACTGCGGGCGCCCGATGCTCGAGCTGGACTCATGCCTGCAATGTATCAGACGCGTCGGATTGCAAGCGGAATAGCAGTCACCCGGAGCGTTCATTCGACTGATCTTGTTATCTGTGTAACAAACGATTCTGCGCTCTCAGGCACGCGTCCGGAATCGCGCCGCGCGATCCAAATAAGCAGCACGAGCGCCGGTATCGTCGCGACCGTCGTAATCAGGAAAAATGGCACCCAGCCGAGCTTGTCGGCGAGCACTCCTCCCGACCGACGCGACCATCGTGCGCCCCACTGCCGCCAGCGACGACAGCAGCGCGTATTGAGTCGCGGTGTACGCGGGCGAGCACAGGCCCGAGAGATAGGCGACGAGCGCAGTGCCCGCCATCGCGCCGGTGAGATTCTCGGCGGCGACGCACAACGCGAGATAGTCGAGGCGATGCCCGCCCACTACTTGCAGCACGTAAAACAAATTGCCGGCTGATTGCAGAATCCCGCACAGGATGAGCGCGCGCATCACGCCGAGCTTCGACGTCACCACGCCGCCGATAATCGCGCCGACGACGGTCGCGAAGAATCCGACCAGCTTCGAGACCGCGGCGATCTCGTTGAGCGAGAAGCCGAGCGAGATGTACAGCGGCATCGCCATCACACCCGCCATCGCCTCACCGAGCTTGTAGCCGACGATGAAAATGACGATCGCCGGCCACATCGGTCGTCGCATGAAGTCGGCGAACGGCCCTGCTACCGCCGTCGCGAACCACTCGCGGATCGCGTCAATCCCGCGCGAATCGGTATGCGGCTGCGCCTCCGGCGGTATCGTTGGCTCAGGCCCGAAGATGAACACGAGCATCCCGACGCACAACAGCGCCGCCATCGTCGCGTAAGCTGCGAACCATCCCCATCGCGCGGCGATTATCAAAGCGCCGGCGCCCGCCACCAGCATCGCGATCCGATATCCGGTCTGGATCATCGCGGCGCCGGGACCCTGCTGATCGGGCGTCAGGATCTCGACCCGGTAAGCGTCGATCACGACGTCCTGGCTGGCGGAAAGGAATGCGACCAGGATCGCCAACGATGCCATCCGCGCGAGGTGCGCCTTCGGGTCACACGAACCCAGCGCGAGCGTCGCCGCGATAAGCGCGAGTTGAATTGCGATGCCCCATCCGCGCCGCCGGCCGATCGGAATCGGCGGCGGCAGACGGTCGATCAGCGGCGACCACAGGAACTTCAGCGCATACGGCGTGCTGACCAGGGCGAACGCGCCGATCGTCGCGCGGCTGACGCCAGCCGTGGCGAACCATGCCGACAGCGTCGAAAACGTGAGCAACAGCGGCAGTCCGCTGGCAAATCCGAGTGGAAGGATGAGCATCACGCGTCGATCGCGATACTGCTCGATCGATCGCCGCCAGCCGGTCACGCCCTTCGTTTCCGCCGTCACGTCTGTGGTCCCTGGCATCGGTGAATTCATATCACGTGGAATAGCGATATCCTTTTAGTAGCGAGGCTAATATCATCCTTCAGTTGTATTCCTTGATAACAACTCCCAGTCTGCTACGATTGTCGGCGTTATGGGCGCCTCTTCATCGAACTTCAGACAGCGGCTGACTCAGGACGAGAAGACAGCCGAAACGCGCCGTCGCCTGCTCGACGCTGCAATTGTATGCCTAATAGATCGAGGCTACGCGAATACCACGACTTCCGAAATCGCCGAACGTGCCGGCCTTTCACGCGGCGCGCAGCTCTATCATTTCCCGAAGAAAGAAGAACTGCTGACCAGCGCGGTCGAGCATCTGTTCGAGCTGAAGTTCGGCGAGATAAAAGAAAAGGTCAGTCGGCTGACCAATGAGAACGATCGGCGAGCGATGGCAATCGAGATGTTGTGGGAGGTCGCCAACAACCGGCTGACGACCGCCTGGATCGAACTGGTCGTCGCGAGCCGTACCGATTCATATCTGCGAGAGTCGGTGAGCGCCGCGAACGATCGAGTCACTGATTTCATCACTCGATCGTTCGACGAACTCTTTCCACGGCCAGAAGGAGCCAGCGCCTACTACGATTTGATCCCACACATTGTGTGCCTGACGATGGAAGCGATGGCGCTCGAAGGGCATTACGCTCAACAGCGAGTTGAGCACAAAAATCCTGACCGCGCTCAAAACCTATAAGCTCTAGCCGCGCCGTTTCGGCGTCGCGCTATTTCTCCGGGATCTCGATCGACATCAGCGGAATGAACTGCTGCCCGCCGTGCAGGTCGGCGTCGCCGAGGTCACCCTGGAAGCACGGCCTCGGAATACTGAACTTGAAAGCCCTGGCGTTGGCGCACTCGAAGAAACGAACAGTCTCTGCCGGAACGCGGTAGAGTTTCGCGAACATGCCGACGCTCAGAGCGCCGGAGCGGCGGACAATTTCGTAGTCTTCATCGCTGCCGAACATGATGTCGAAGGTCAGCACGAACGGCCCGGCGTTCTTGCTGCGAATCAGGTTGGCGATGTCGGCCAGGACGCGCATTCAGGCAGCATCCCCCAGCGTCAGGATTTCGGTGCGAAACATTTCGGTTTTGGTCCTTGGCACCGCGACGTGATTGAAACTGAAGCGGTACACTTCGCCTCGCTCGATTTCGGCCGGATTGTGCAGGCAAGCGAAGCCGGTGATCGCGCCCTTCCACTCGGCGATCGGCGCATGCAACAGCGGCTGGCGGCAGAGCTGGGCGACTTTCGTCGCGAGCGCCTGCGTCGGCGCGGTGGCTTCGACGACAATGCCGACTTCCTGCGCGATGGTCTCCGGATGCGGCTCGAGCGGACCCATCACGGCGTTTCGCCCGTAAACGTGAAATTCGATCCTGGTAGTCCGACGGCTTCAGCGC
This sequence comes from uncultured delta proteobacterium, assembly GCA_963814715.1. Taxonomy (GTDB): domain Bacteria; phylum Desulfobacterota; class Binatia; order Binatales; family Binataceae; genus Binatus. The sequence goes on along the minus strand of CAWFDW010000001.1, from coordinate 1,107,594 downwards.
ATCGCCAAGGACCGCGGCGACAGACCTCGCGATATAGGCTTTGATCTTCGCCAGCCAGGAGTCGAGTTGGCGTATGATGAAGGGATCCCGGACGCCTCCGACAATGATGCTTTGGAAGCCAACGCTCTCAGCGCCTTCGAGCTTGACGGTATATCGATCGGCTGGATGGAATCGGCTGCCGGTGATGCGGACCGCGACCTCGTCCAGTTGTTCGAACCGGCATTCCGACAAGTCCAGCGTGCCGGAACATTCCTGCTGCAGATAGGGATCGCCGCTTTCGTAAAGACTGTGAGCGGCGACGCTTTGCGGGGTGCATCGCAGGCCGGCGCCGACTGGTCGGATGACAGCTTCATCGCGTCGCACGTAGCCAACGATCACACCCTTGCTCGCCGTCTCGCAGACCATCGTCCCGCACTCCGCTACCTTGCCGGCGTGCCACGCGAGGCCCTCGGGCATGCCGCGCATAATCGGGATAGCTGCAAAGAGGGCCGGGTCGCTGCACCGTCCTGCGATCACGAGATCAACTCCCGCGCCGATCGCCTCCTGCAACGGCTCTACCCCCATCATGCCGACAACCCGCGCGGCGCGGTCGATTGTTCCGGCGTCCACTTGGGGCGCCGGGTCGAGCGGTATGATGCGCCCGCTGCGGAGAAGTTCGTGGAGATACGGTTTGGACTGCTCGGAGCGTATCACCGCAACTTTGAGCGTCCAGCCGTGTTCGCGGACGACCTCGCCGACGATTTCCATCATCCAGTCGACGTGGATATCGGCGCCCGCGGTGCCGACCGAGCCGATCAAGACCGGGATTTGAGTCTGACGCGCCGCGCGCAACACGATTGCGAGATCGCGCTTCACCGCGTCGCGCGCGAACGCCGTCCGGCCGCTTCCGAGCGCGAACGGACCTGCGTCGGTCGTGCCCGCGTCAGCTGCGATGAAATGCGGCCGCTCGCGCAAGGCCTCCTGCATACTGCCTTCGTGGACACCGCCGCCGAGCGCGCCGATCGCGGCAATGAATCTGACTTCATCCATTGTGTCAGCCAGCCTGCATAAAATCCCGCTTCGTCGTCAAGCGAGTCTCGATCGATTCGTTTTGCTTCGTTGTGCTGATATTGGTATCAGTATCATCATGACGAGGTAAAACCTATGAAACCCTCAAAAGAGCCGAAACGATTTGCGCTTGGTGCTAGTTCAGATTGCCGAACGGTTACCGTCGACGGCGTCTCGATTGCCTACGACGATCGCGGTGCAGGATTTCCAGTCATCGGCTTGCATGCGATCACGCACGGCAGCCGCGACTTCGAGCACGTCGCGGACGGTGCTCGCGAGCAGGTGGCGATTGATCACGCCCGACTGGCCCGGCCAGGGACGCTCGGGATCCGATGAGCATCCGGCGTGTCTCGCGCGCTACACGGCTTTACTCGCGGGATTCATCGACGCGCTCAACATCGACCGCGCCGTCCTGATCGGCAATTCAATCGGTGGCTCAGCCGCGATCGCGTATGCAGCCCAGTTCCCCGATCGTGTCGCAGGGCTGGTCCTGGCTGATCCGGGCGGCCTGATCCCGATGAACGCAGTCGGATACAAACTCTGCGGCATGATCGCGGCGCTCGGACGCGCCGGCCAGCGCGACGCTTTTTATTTCAAGCCGGTTTTCTCGACGATGTATCGGCAGTTTCTCCGGACGCCCGCCGCGCGCGCGCAACGCGACCGGATTGTCGATGCGGCCGCGGAATGCGCCGCAATCTGGGAGCAGGCGTGGCTGAGCTTTCGCACTCCTGAGGCCGACCAGACCGGCGTCGGCGCGCAAATCAAATGTCCGGTTCTGTTCACCTGGGCCGCGCGCGATCCGATCGTCTCGTTCGCGCGCAGCAAAGATGCGATTGACCGATTTCCGGATCATTCGGTCGCGCTATTCGGCGGCGGCCATTGCCCGTTTCTTGAAGAACCGGAAAAGTTTCTCGCGGCGGTTGAGCCATTTCTCGAAAAAGTAACTGCCGGCAACAAATCCGCGCGGTCGCTCACAGCGGCGGCGAGATAGAAAATGCGCGCGAGCCACGATTCCAATATTGGCGCGGCCAGGAAGCTGCGCACCGTCACCTCGGCTGCCAAGTCGTCGAGTCGGACCACACCGGAGCGGCATCGGCAACCCGACAGAGACTCGCCGCGCGTTGATCGAGGCTGCCGCGAGGATTTTTAATTCGACCGGCTATCACGGCACCGACTCGAACCGGATCGCGCGCGAGGCCGGCTACGCTCCCGGCACCTTCTACGTTCATTTTCCCGACAAGCTCGCGATCTTTCTCGAGGTTTACGCGACGTGGGTGAGTGCGGAGTGGTCGTCGATAGAAGCGATTCTCAAATCCGGCGGGAGCGCGCGCGCAATCCGCAACCGGCTGAGCCGCGCCGTTCTGGAGCACCATCGCAAGTGGCGGACGTTTCGCGCGAGCCTGCGCGCGCTGAGCGCCACCGACGACGTCGTGCATGCGGCGCGCGTCGCGTCGCGCGATCGCCAGATCGAGACGATGACGCGGCTGATCCGCGCCCGAAATACTCCGGTGCCGAGCCGTGCGCGGATGCTCGCGCAATTGTTGATCGCCGAAGCGCTATGCGACGCGGTGGCAGAGGGCGACGCAAAGTCGTTGGGCATCCGCGAGGAAGAGATAGTGCGGTTGCTGGATGAAAGCTCGCGCGAGCTGCTGCCGTAATCCCTAGTCCCGGGAGTTCTGAGCGGTGCATCCGCCAAACGCGAACTATTCGCGCGTTCCCAAAGCGCGGCGGGCGATGTCGGCAAGCAACAGGAGCATCGCGAGCGGTGCGATTGGGATCATTGCGTGGCCGGCGAGTGAGCGCGCGAACAGCGGCAGCAGCCAACTGAATGCGAGCAATGATTTCTCCCAGGTAGAAAGCCTGTGCGTCGGCCTTCGAGCGCGAGCCACGCGATCGGCAGCGCGAGTATGACGAGATCGTAGTCCATCATGTAGGGCGTCGTGAGCAAGACGGAGGTCGCGAGCGCACTGGCGTGAAGGTCGAACGTTGGAGTCCGCCGCCATATCCAGATAGCGACAATCGCGGCGATCAAGCTGACCGTGGCCTGGACGGCATAAGATGTCGCGACACTGAATCCCCACAGGCGCGCGGCGGCGAAGGCGCTCTGCAGTTTCTCGAATCCGCTGCCGCCCTGCTCGAGCACGACCTGTCGCGGTGAACGCGATGCTCGAGAAGAACGCCTGCCAGGTTTGCGCGCCGAACATCGCGAACGACAGCGCGGCGAGAATCACGACCGTCACCGACGCCGCCGCGATCGTGCGCCATCGGCCGGTGGCGAACAGAAAAATCGGCACGAGCAGGCTGTACTGCGGCTTGTAGCTCATAAGTCCGAACATCACGCCGGCGAGAATCGGACGTCGCTCGAGCGTCAGCAAGGCGCCTCCCAGCAACGCGAGGTGAGAAATCCATTCTGGCCGTTGGTCAGATTGACCAGCGCGCCGGGAAAGGCGATCGCCAGCCAAAGCGAATCGCGCTCGGGATCGATCTTCCACATCGTGGCGAGATAGGCGGCGAAGGTTGCGACCGTCCACGCGAGCAACGACCAGGCATACGGCAGCAGCGCGAGTGGCAGGATGATCAGGAGATACACGGCGGATAGTGAAAGCCGGCGAAGCCGACCGCGGGATCGTGCGACCGCCGATCGTTCGACGGTCCACAGACGCGCGACGTCGTAAACAGCGGACGGCGCGCCGTGGAGCGTCAGCCACGACGCGGACCATGGGTCGATGAAGTCGGCGCCGATAGGATGTCCCGCAGGATCGATCAGGCCCTTGCTGCGCAGCATCCAGACGACCGCGCTTACGACGTAAACCAGCAGGAACAGTTTCGGATATACGGCGACGCGCCGGCGGGTCAGCCACGGCGCATCTCTGAAGAAGTCGAGTATCGAGCTACCGGCCAACCATCCTCCGCGCGAGTCTCCCCACCTCTGCAAAATCCGGCTCGGCTGCGAACCTCAATAGCAAAGCGGGCGCGAGCGCCACAACCGGCCGCGATTCATGCGGCGCGGAAATACTGGCCGGGGGTTTTGCCGAAGGTCATGCGAAACGCCGAGATGAATGCGCTGATGCTGTCGTAGCCGACGTCGAAGGCGACGGTCGTGACCGCGTCGCCGGCCGCGAGCAGTCGCAGCGCGTGACCGAGCCGAAGTTGCTGACGCCATTTGCCGAAGCCGAGGCCGGTTTCCGTTTTGAACAGCCGCTCGACGGTGCGCTTGCTGGCGCCGGCAATCTTCGACAGCTCGATCAGCGAGCGTGTGTCGGACGGCTCGCGCTGGAGCATCGCGGCAATCCGTTTCGCGCGCGCGTCGCGCGGCAACGGCAGATGCACCGCGTCGGATTGCATCACGTGAAGTTGATCGAGCAGGACCGACACGAGATGCGCGTGAGCGGGGTTGCGAAGATTCAGGCTGTCGAGCTCGACGATGCGGAGAATCAATTCGCGAAGCAGCGGCGAGACTCCGATGACGCGGGGCTCGTCGGGCAGCGAGCGGCTCAGTCGCGGGACGAGATAAAGCGTCCGCAGCGACACCGGCCCGGACATCTGGATCGAATGACGCGTGCCGGCCGGGACCCAGACGCCGCGATGGACGGGAACGACCCACGACGCTTCAGGAGTACGCACCGTCATGACGCCTTGCGACGCATAAACCAGCTGATGCCAAGGGTGCGAATGCGTCTTGATAACGTGACCGTCGGGATATTCGGGAACGGTTCCGGTGCGAACCTGGTACTTGTATGGGTCAAAAAACCAGTGGCGCTTTTTCGGCATCAGATGGCAATCTATCGCAAGACGACCATCTACTCAAAATGGTACATTTGCGCCAATGTCGCGCGGAGGAGGACCTGACTATGCTCGGAGACTACGAAGTGATGACGTTCATCGGAACGACGGATCCGGAACGAGCGAAAGCGTTTTATGGCGGAGTGCTCGGCCTCAAGTTAGTCGAGGATGCCTGGTGGGCGATCATCTACGAGGTGGGTGGACGACACCTTCACATTGAGAAGGCGCGGGAAAAGTTCACGCCGGTGCCCTTCACGGCGCTAGGTTGGAAAGTCCCCGACCTCAGTGCGACTGTGGAGATGCTCGCGAAGAAAGGCGTCAAGTTCGAGCGCATTGCGGAACTGCAGCAAGACGCGTCGGGAATTTGGACCACTCCGGATGGATTGGCCAAAGTGTGTTGGTTCAGAGATCCGGATGGCAATCTACTATCGATGACTCAGTTTAATAGTAAGTGACTAATTGGCGATCCAAAGATTCTAACCTCTCCTTGTCCGAGGAGAGGTCGGCGAAAGCCGCTTGAAAAGCGGTGTTGCCGGGAGAGGTCCAACGCCGGACAGCTCACCCGCGCCGACTCGTTTAGCCACGAATCCGATACGCCGGGAGGTTGCCAGACAGCAGCACCACCGTTCAGGCTTGCAGTAAGTAGATCATCACTGATGCAGTCCGCGTTGTACCTCTCCCGTCGCTCACCTTCGGCTCGCGCCGACCTCTCCTCGGACAAGGAGAGGTTTAGGACTGTCAGTGACCGGCATCTGCGCCGCGGGAGACCTCCATCCAGGCGTTGATTAGGTCGTCGGCTTCGTCGGGTTCGAGGCGGCCGTCTTTCACGGCGGCGAGGATTTCGAGGATTGCGTCGTCGCGATTTAGTTTTACAGTCCCACCGGGACGGAATTGCGCTGACCTGCTACTTTTCTCGGTGTCTGACTGAGTAGTCGATTGAGTATTCGACTGTGTAGTGCTGCCGGGCTGGTCGTGAGCGCGGTTGCGGACGTCGCGGGCGGCTTCGCGGATCTTGTCGCGCATCTCGCGGGCCGCATTTCGCACGCGGTCGCGCATTTCGTTGCGCGCCTCGCGCGAGCCGCCGCGCACCGCATTCGACACCAGCTCGCCGATTTCCTTGCCGAGTTTGCCGAGCCGCTCGCCGACGTCATTCGGAACATGCTCCTCGATTTCGCCGATCGCGCGCTCGACTTCGCGCAGTCCTTCGCTGACGCTGCGCTTCACGTCGCGGGTAACTTCGCGCACGATTCCACTCGACAGGCCGCCGCTCTCCGCGACGAACTGGCCGGCCGCGTCGAGGACGCTGCGCACGAAAGCGGGAATCTCACCGCCGAGATCGTCGACGAAATCCTCGAACGGCGCGGCGAACGCGTCGCCGGCGCGCGAGCGATAGCCGCGGCCGGAGAAATCGCGCTCGCGCGCGTCGGCGCTGGCGACGATCACGTCGGCACCGCGCGTCTCGATGGCGATTTTCGTGCGCGCGCCGGATGTGGGGTCGGGACCGATCGTGCCGTGGATGTGACTACGGTCCGAGCCATTTGAGCGCGGTGGCGTCGATGCCGTAAGTGCGGATTCGACCCCATCCGGCGGACGCGTCGAGCTCGAGCGACGCGCTCGCATCCACTTCGACGTTGACCCGGCCGCGGCTGGCGACGCTCCAGGCTTTGTCGAGTGGGAACGGCCCACTGAGATCGACCGCGCCGCTCGACATCTTCGAGGTTGAGCGATCCGGCGATGTGGCCGATGCGCGCGTTGCCACCGACGAAGCCGACTGCGACTTCGCCCGCGACTGTGTCAGACGCGAGCTTGCCGCCGATCTTGCCGATTTGCAGCCCGCCCGAAAGGTTCGAGGCGCGCACCCTGCCGCCAACCACGCCGGCTTCGACGTGCGCCGCGTCTTCGATTTCGAGATGTCCGCCGATCACGCGCGCGATGAACGGCGCGTGCAGGCCCTGCAGACGCGCGCCGCCCGCGATCTTTTCGATCGCAACTTCGCCGTCAATCGCGCGGCAATCGAATCCACCGGCGACGTGACTGAACGTAATTGCGCCCGCGGATTCGATCGAGAGAGAGCCCCGAACCTTGAGGCCGTCCACCGCGCCGGCTTCCTTGATCGAGACGTTGCCGCTGACGGTGTCGCGCATCGAGATGGCGCCGATGCGGCGCGCGTGCAGATTGCCGCGCACGCGAGTGACGGCGAAAGGGGTGGCGAGATCGGAGACGTCGAGGTTGCCGGCGAGATCTTCGATTTCGACAGTGATGCCGGCCGGGACCGCTGATGCTCGCGTTGTCGCGGAGCGTCACTTCGGCGACGCCCGCGTTGGTGGTCACACGCGGCGTTGTGCCGGAATCGATCTCGACTACGGGACGATCGGTACCGGTGATTTTCAGATTTCCGGCGGCGCGCAGGATTCGGATTGATTCGACTCCATCGAGTGTCGAGATAGCCATTGAAAATTCCCTCCGTTGAGATTTTCGGTGGTTTAACTGTCTTTGGTACGAGGTTCGTTGAGCGCAGCTAGCGCTTCGTCGGGGGTGAGCTTGCCGTCCTTCAGATCAGCCAGGACCGCACGGCGCCGCGATCCGCTGTTGTCGGCGGTCGAAGCTTCGGATTTGGCGGAGTAGCCGAGCGCGGCGATCACTTCGTCGAGGCGCGCGCGGACGGTTGGGTACGAGACGCCGAGTTCGCGCTCGACCTCGCGGATCACGCCGCGATTCTTGATGAAGACCTCAACGAAATCGATCTGCGCACCGGTAAGCTTAAGGAGCGCAGGCGGCGCGAACTCGCCATCGATCGAGATCTTGCAGTCGGGGCAGTCGAGCCGTGCGATAGTCAGATTACCGTCGCATGACGGACATTTGAGAATTATTGGCCTCATCGAGGCTCAATATTGATCTAAATATTGATTCTGTCAAGTCCGATATTAAGATTCTTAAGAATTAAGGGAGAACCTAACCCCTTCCCGAGCGGGAAGGGGAACCGGAACCGTGAAGGGAACCGGACGACTTAGATGGTGGAAGGTGCGGGATGTTGCTGGCTCAGGCAGTGGACAGAGCCGAGGCCCCAGACCAGGTCGGTCGAGGGGACGCCAACTACTCGGCGTCCGGGTAAAAGACGGGAAAGTGTCGCGGAGGCGATCGCGTCCGTTGGGGCGTCGAAGGTCGGCATAAGGACTGCGCCGTTGGCGATATAGAAGTTCGCGTAGGAGGCAGGGCAGGCGCGTGTCCTCGTGGATGACGGCTGGTGGCATCGGCAGCGTTTCGATTTTGAAGGGGCGGCCGTTTTGATCGAGCATCGCGCGCAGGCGTTCGAGGTTGTCCTGGAGGACCTTGTAGTTCACGTCGGCGGGATCGTCCTCGACGACGGTGACGATCGTGTCGGGCGCGACGAAGCGCGCGAGGTCGTCGATATGCCCGTCGGTGTCGTCGCCGGCGATTCCGTCGCCGAGCCACAGCACGTTGGTCACGCCGAGGTACGTGCGCAGGTAATCCTCGATGTCGGCGCGGTTGAGCGAGGGATTGCGATTGGGGTTGAGCAGGCATGACTCGGTCGTGAGCAGCGAGCCCGCGCCGTTGACGTCGATCGAGCCGCCTTCGAGCACGATGCCCGGCTCGATCACCTTGAAGCCGTAGCGCGCTCCAAGCTTCTGCGGGACGACATCGTCGAGATCGAAGGCGCCGTACTTTTCGCCCCATGAGTTGAAGCGCCAGTCGAGCGCGATCTGACTTGGGCCGGTGGACGCAGCGACGCTCGCGAGCCGATTAACGAAAATCGGGCCGTGGTCGCGGACCCACGCGTCGTTGGTCGGCAGATGAAAAATGTCGATCGGCCGCAGCGTACCGGGCGTGTCCTTTGCGGTGCGGCGGGCGGCGTCGAGAAACGTCTCGCGCACCTGGTTGATTTGTTTTTCGTCGGTGACTGCAAGTCGGATCGAATCGAAGCGGGCGATTTTCGCGACCATCTCGGCATAGATAGGAGGGATTACGTCGAACTTGTCGGGCCAGGTGTCGCGATTGTGCGGCCACGCAAGGAAGCACCCGAGGTGCCGCGCCCATTCGGGAGGCATCCGGTAGCCGGCGAGAAGGCGCCGATGGTCAGGTGAAATATTGCTCACCAGAAGCCATCAACTATGTCGTTCAACTGATTGCTTGCCGGCGGCCACCCTGGCGGCTGATTCCGCACTGTCCTGAAACACGTTATCCACGACGACGCTGCGAACCTCGCGCACTCCTATCATGCGAAGCCAAAAATCAATGTAAGGCAGTTGGTGATCGAACGACGGAGGTATTGGAGTATTTTCGCGATAGGCAGATCCCCGCGTATAGACGACGAGCGCCTTGGGGATGTCGAGGGATGGTCCGTATTCTTTGCCGTCCAACGTGAATAAGTAATTGCGCTGAGCGACCAGATCAATCAACTGTTTGAGTTTGTACGGGATGGAGAAGTTCCACATGGGCAGGCCCAGGACAATTCGGTTCGCTCGTTGGAAGCGACCGATCAATTCCAGAATGCGGTTCCATGTAAGCGATTCTGCTTCTGTCATAGGCTGCTGATTGATGGCCTTGTACTTCGCCCCGATGGATGCGGTATCGAACTCCGGCAGGTTTTCATTCCAGACATTCAAGATGTCCTCGTTAATCGCGGGGAGAACTTTCCTGGATGCCGAAAGAAACGCGTTTGTCAGCGCGATAGAGTTCGATTTGTCACCTCGCGGCGATGACTGAATATGTAGAACGTTCATTGTGAATCCATCCAAACGAACGTGGAATACGGCTACGAGCGGTATCGGCGCGTCAGGTCGGCGTACGCGTCGATACGGCGGTCGCGCAGGAACGGCCAGTTGCGGCGGACCTGCTCGATTTTCGCGAGATCGCACTCGGCGACCAGCGTTTCCTCGGCGGTGGCGCTCGCTCGCGCGATCACTTCACCGAATGGATCGACGACGAATGAGTCGCCCCAGAACTCGAGCTCGCCTTCGACGCCGACGCGGTTGACCGCCGCGACAAAGACACCGTTGGCGATCGCGTGACTGCGCTGGATCGTCTCCCACGCATTCACTTGTTTGGGCCGGACTTTTTCAGGCTCGCCATGCCACCATCCGATGGCCGTCGGATAGAAGAGGATTTGCGCACCAGCCATCGCGGTGAGCCGCGCGGCTTCGGGGAACCATTGATCCCAGCATATGAGCGCGCCAATCGATCCGCGCGACGTGGGATGCGCGACGAAATCGAGATCGCCGGGGGTGAAGTAGAATTTTTCGTAGTAGCGCGGATCGTCGGGAATATGCATCTTACGGTAGCGCCCGACGATTTCGCCGGCCTCGTCGATGACGGCGGCGGTGTTGTGATAGACGCCGGCCGCGCGCCGCTCGAAGATCGATGCGACGATGATAATCTTGCGCGCCTTCGCGACCGCGCCGAGCGCTTCGGTAGTCGGGCCGGGGATCGGCTCGGCGAGATCGAAAAATTTCGGGTCTTCGACCTGACACGGGTAATGCGCACCGAACAGTTCCTGGGTGCAGACGATTTGCGCTCCACGCTTACTGGCGTCTTCGATTTTCGCGATCGCCTTGTCGAGATTGAGGCGCGGTTCGGCCGCACAACTCATCTGGATAAGCCCAATCGTGACCTTGTCGGTAAGCGATGCCATGACAATTGTGATAGCAACCGCGCAAGTCCCACGCCATCGTGTCGCATATTCGAGTTACTGCGGGCACGAAACATTTTTGTCATTGGCGGTTGCATGAACGCGGCTGTGATACTGTAATAGGGCGCGCAAAAGAATCGCGCGCTGGAGCAATTTTCGGGACTGCCCGCCGCTGATAGCCGGGTCCTGCGCAAGGGAAGGCCGCGAACCCCGCCAGGTCCGGAAGGAAGCAACGGTACCGGCTGCCACCCTGTGCCGCAGGGGTGCCTGGCTATCATTCGACGGGCAGTTCCGACGAAAAATTTCGCGATGGCCGACACCCAAACCCCTCATCTCGTACTCGCGCGCAAATGGCGGCCTGAACGCTTCTCGGAGCTGGTCGGTCAGGAGCACGTGACGCGCACGCTCGGCGAGGCGCTGAAGCGCGGCCGAATCGCGCATGCGTTTCTGTTCACCGGGATTCGCGGCGTCGGCAAGACCACTGCGGCGAGAATTCTCGCGCGATGTTTGAATTGCGAGAAGGGTCCGACTGCGGAGCCGTGCGGCGAATGCGCGGCATGCGTCGAGATTCGCACCGGCAGCTCGCTCGACGTCAACGAGATCGACGGCGCCACTTACCGCAAGATCGAAGACGCGCGCGCGATCATCGAAAATCTGAGCTACCGGCCCGCGCGCGATCGTTTCAAGATTTATATTATCGACGAGGCGCATCAGCTGACCGACTCTGCCTTCAACGCGTTGTTGAAGACGCTTGAGGAGCCGCCACCGCACGTCAAGTTTATCCTCGCGACGACAGAGCCGCAGAAGATGCCCGAGACTATTCTGTCGCGGCTGCAGCGTTACGATTTTCGGCGAATCCCGTACCTCAAGATTCTCGAGCGGCTGCAGGATCTCGCAGGGCGCGAAGGCGTCGAAGTCGAGGAGACGGCGATTCGGCTGCTGGCGCGCGAGGCCGGCGGCAGCATGCGCGATGCGGAACGGATGCTCGAGACGGCCATCGCGACCTCCGCGGGCAAAGTGACGGAGGCTGAAGTCGCGTCGTCGCTGGGTGTCGCGAGCCGGACCACCGTAATAAAATTAGCCGACGCCATTTTGTCGAAGAACGCAGCGGGTGCGCTCGCGCATGTGCGTGAGCTGGCAAGTCGCGGCGCGAACCTCGAGTCGCTCGGGCGCGATTTGCTCGAGACGATTCGCAATCTGGCAGTCGCGAAACTTCCCGCGGGCGATTCCGAGAGTCCGCTCGACGATATCCCCGATCACGAAGTGGCGGAGCTCAAGCGACTGGCCGCGGGCGCGAGCGCGCGCGATATCATGCGGCTGTTTCACCTGATGGCTGATTCGCAGGAACAGATTCTGAAATCGCCCTACCCCGACTTGCTGCTCGAGATGGCGGTAGTGCGGATGGCGTCGCTGGCGGCGGTGATCGACGCTGACGAATTGCTGCGCGCGATCGGCTCGACGCCCCCCGCATCAGGCACTCCGCCCGCATCGTCGGGCGGCGGGCCTGGCGGCCGTGGTGCGACGAAGTCGGAGCCCGCACCGAGTCCGCAATCGAGCGGTGCGCGGCGGATGCGCGTCGAGGGCGAAGTCAAAGCCGACGCGCCGCTTCGCCAGGTGTCTCAGCGCGCGTCTGACGACGACGGTGCGCGCGAACTTCCCGAGCTGCGCGATTTTATCCGCGGCAAGCGCGCGGCGCTGGCCGGTTTCATGGAGCAGGGCGCGGGACTCATCCTGGACGGCGACATTCTGACGGTCACCGCGCGCAACGACATTTACATTCGCTATCTGAGCGACAACAAGAATGTTATCGCGGAGCTGGCCAGCGAGCATCTCGGCCGTGCGATTCGCGTCGAGCTGTCGGCTAATGGAGCGGCGAAGCCGGCGCCAGGGCGCGCTACGATGCCGCTGGCGAGCAACGGTCTGACGCGCGAGTTGCCGCCTGCTGCGCCCGTGGCGCCGCCAGTCCAGCCGATCGCAGTCGAGAGTGCGCCCAAAAGAACGGCGCCATCGAGGCCGATCGAATCGACGCCGTCGAGGCCGATCGAATCGATTAGAGAAATTGCGCCCGCGTCCATCGCGATAGACGCAGCGCGTCGCGCCGCAACACCAGAAGAGCGGCAGGCAGTGCTTGCCGATCCAGCCGTGCGAAGAGTGTTCGATACGTTGGATGCGCGGCTGGTTGATTTGAAGATGCCGAATTCCGAGGAAGCTTCGGCGAAGGAAACAAAGTAGTACGTTTGCCGGATGGAGACACGCGGTAAGGAGCAACCTCAGTGGCAGAAATAGATTTGTCAGCATTGATGCAGCAAGCCCAGGCGCTGCAAGAGCGCATGAAGGAGATGCAGGAAGCTGCGTCGTCGAAAACCGTCGAGGCGCAATCGGGCGGCGGGATGGTACGAGTAGTCGTCGACGGCACGATGCGCGTGCGCAAAATAGAGATCGACCCCGCGATCGTCGCGGCCAACGACAAGTCGATGCTCCAGGACCTGATCCTGGTCGCTATCAACGACGGGATGGCGCGCGCGCAGAAGATGCTGGCAGACGAGATGGGCAAGCTCGGCCCGCTGGGCGGCATGCAGATTCCCGGCTTCAGCAACGAATGACGGAGCGCGCTTGATGGCGGAAAACCTGAAGCGGCAGGACGGATTGCCGCCCGCGATGACGCGGCTCGTAAAGGAATTGTCACGCTTGCCGGGAATCGGCGAGAAGACGGCGTCGCGGCTGGCGTTCAACCTGCTCAATCGTCCGCGCGACCAGGTGATCGCGCTGGCCGAATCACTGCTTGAAATGAAGGAGCGCGTCGGACTGTGCTCGGGATGTTTCGGCCTGTCGGACCATCCGCGATGCCAGATTTGCGACGACGAAGCGCGCGAGCGCGAGGTGATTTGCGTCGTCGAGGGGCCGGCGGATCTGATGGCAATCGAGCGGGCGCGCAGTTTCGGCGGCGTCTATCATGTGCTCAACGGCGCACTCGCGCCGCTGGACGGTATCGGCCCCGACGACATCAAGATGAAAGAACTGATTGCGCGCGTCAGTCCCCCTGCAGTTATTCGCGAGGTGATAGTCGCGACCAACGCGACCGTCGAAGGCGAGGCGACCGCGCTGTACATCGCGCGCGTATTGAAACCGCTCGGCGTCAGGACGACGCGGCTGGCGCGCGGACTGCCCGCGGGCGGCGACCTCGAATACAGCGACTCCGCAACGCTGACCAGCGCACTAAGCGGCCGCCGCGAACTCTAGACCCCTCCTACCGAGTTTCGCGGAGCGATGCTAATCTAAAACCGTGGCTGAACTACCCGTCATTTTGATACCAGGCGAAGACGGCTTCGTCGTCGCCGAGTGCCCAATCATCCCCGGATGCATCAGCCAGGGACGGACTCGCGAAGAGGCGCTGACGAATATTCGCGAAGCGATCGAGCTCTGCCTGGAGAATCGCGAGAGCGAGGGCTGGGAGCTGCCCAGCGAGTCCATCTGAAGCGCTGATCCCGCCCAATCTCATCCGTGCAAACGAACTTCGGCCCCTTCACAAGGTCAGCGCAGCGACTAAGCGTATTCGCGACGATACTCGCGATCTCTTCTCAGCGTGCGGGCCGTCGAAGCCGATGACGCCGGCGGAGCGCGGGCGAATCGTCTACATGACTAATTGCGTCGTCTGTCATAACGCCAACCCCAATATGGCGGGTAGCCAGGGACCGCCGATTGCGGGGTCATCGCGCGAGTTGGTCTACGATCGCGTGATGTTCCTGAAGTATCCGCCCGGCTACACGCCCAAGCGCACCACGCATGCGATGCGCGCGCTGCCGCAGTTGGCAAATCGAATCGACGACCTGACTGCGTTTTTGGCGGAAGCGGCGAGGAATTAACCTGGACGAACCGGATTAAGAAGCGGAGCCGCCGATTGTTGTCGGCGGCTCCGTGGTTTTAAGCGATCGCTAGCCGATGCCGGTTAGCGCAATGTCGCGAATATGACGAGCACCAGTATCGCCCACAGGCACGTGCCCGCAGTTACCGTTCCGCTGATCGAGTCCAGCGGCTTCTTGGTCGTGCCCTGGGTGCCGATGAGCGCGTTGGCCTCGACCAGGAAAACTATAATCAGCGTTACGACCAGCCATCCCGTGATTCCGCCCGGCGTCGCCTCGTTGAATAGGTTGTAGTGACTCGCGGCGCCCATGAAGAACAGCATCGGAATTGAGAAGAGCGTGTTGGTGCGCGACGCCAATGCGGCCCGCCGTCCGGCAGGCGCGGCGGCGGGATTGGCTGGCGCTCCACCGGCCATCGCAGTCGCGTTGCCGATGACGATTTTCTGATTGGGCCAGATGACGAACCACACGTTGGCCCACATGATGAGTCCCATCAGACCGCCGGTGAAGATCGCGACCGTCCACGGCGTCATCGCGAAGTTCAGGCGCATCCCCCACCACATCAACAGGTAGAGCAGGCCGAAAATCACCGTGCCCATTGCGCCCCATCGAAACCACCAGAGCGCGCGCGGGACGAGTTTCTGAATCGCGCCGCTGCGGACCGCGGGGTCGGTCTCACCAAAGAACGGCGTCTGCACGAAATTGAAATAATAGAGCAGTCCTATCCACATGATACCGAATAGGAAGTGTAAGAATCGGAGCAGCATGAAAACCAGATCTTCCATTGTAACCCTCCTGCTTTGGTGTCTTTTTCACAGCATAACTTCTTTTGCAACAGTCTCCGAAATTAGCGTGGATTTCGGGTCGGACGTAGAATTGAAATTGGGTCCCTATTGCGGGACCTGTATTCATCAAAAGGACGGTACCGCCTCATGGCATTCACACTTCCCGAATTGCCGTACAGCATGGACGCGCTGAAGCCGCACATCTCGGCCGAGACGCTCGAATATCATCACGGCAAGCATCACAAGGCCTACGTCGACAAGCTCAACGAGTTGGTCAAAGGCACCAAGTTCGAAAACGCCAAGATCGATGAGATCCTGAAAACCGCGGAACCGGGGCCCCTGTTCAACAACGCGGAGCAGCACTGGAATCATTCATTCTACTGGAAGTCGATGGGCCCGAAGAAAGGCGGCGAGCCCAAGGGACCGGTCGCCGATGCGATCAAGAAAGCGTTCGGCAGTTTCGACGCGTTCAAGAAAAAATTCAGCGAGATTGCCGCCGGTCATTTCGGCAGCGGATGGGCGTGGCTGGTGCGCGCGAAGGACGGTACGGTGCAAGTCGTCGCGACGCATGACGCGGGATGCCCCATTCGCGAGGGCCAGGCGCCGATAATCACCTGCGACGTGTGGGAGCACGCGTACTACATCGACTATCGCAACGCGCGGCCGAAGTACGTCGACGCGTGGTGGAACCTGGTCAATTGGGATTTCGCGAATGAAAATCTGAAGTAGCAGAGCTCGTCGAATTTCGAGCTTTGCGGTTTCGTGCGGGCGCATTAGAATCGCGCGCATGGAATCAACCAAGGCATCGCTCGAAAAGATCGCACCGGGCATCCACGCCTGGATGCAGCCGACCACCGGATGGAGTCGCAACAACGCCGGTCTCGTCGCGGGTAGTGAATCTGCGCTGATCGTCGATACGCTGTTCGATCTTCCGCTCACGCGCACGATGCTCGAGGCGATGCGTACGGCGTGTCCGCTGCCGATCCGCTATCTCGTCAATACGCATTCGAACGCAGATCACGTGCACGGTAATCAACTGGTTGAAGGCGCGGATATAATTGCTCATCGCAATTGCCGCGAGGAGATGCGCCGCGCGGGCGATCCGTCGATGTTCGAGCGGATGGTGCGCGACGGGATTCCAGGACGCGATCTCGCCTACGTGCGCGAGGCGTTCGGCGAGTTCGATCTGCGCGGCCTCAAGACCTGCATTCCGAGCGTGACGTTCGACGATCGGATGACGGTGCATCTGGAGGATCGCGCAGTCGAGCTGATTCATTTCGGTCCCGCGCACACGATGGGCGATATCGTCGCCTACGTGCCCGACGCGCGCGTGCTGTTCGCCGGCGACCTGCTCTTCTACACCGACACGCCGGTGGTCTGGCAGGGCTCGCTCAAAGGATGGATGAGTGCGCTCGACAAAATGGTCGCGATGGATCCCGCCGTCGTCGTGCCGGGGCATGGACCGCTATGCGGCAAGGAAGGATTGCTCGAGCTGCGCGAATACTTTGCGCTGGTGCGCGAGCAATCGGCGCGTCATTTCAAGGCGGGCCTCGATGCGAACGAAGCGGCGCGGCGAATCGAGCTCGGCGGCTTCATGAAGTGGACACTGCCCGAACGATTAATCGCGATCGTCGACAAGTGCTATCGCGATCTCAATCAACAGCCCGACGACGCTCCGGTCGATGCGCTCGGGATGCTGGCGCGAATGGGCAAGCTGCGAGATTACTGGCGCGAACGCGCCGCCGGAAGATAGCGGGGCTGCGCGCCCCGCACCCGCGGCAGGGGTGACCCCTGCACCCAGTAATCGGAAAGAAAGGATGCGGGCTGACGCCCTGTTAGGAAGTTTGGGCGCGAGGACGCGAAGCGGGCTCGTGTCCAGCGGCGCAGATACACCTCGACCGTTCTCCCACGAAATAGTTCTAACAGGCCGTCAGGCCGCATCTTATTTTTTCTTAATACTGGGTGCAGGGGTCACCCCTGCCGCGGGTGTGGGGCGCGCAGCCCCACATTCAAATCGTTCTGCCCTAAATCCGTACGGCGGCGCGGGCATCGGCCGCATGCGCGCGCGACTTTCGTGGCATCGCGAGCCGGTCTGCGATTACGCGGTACACGTCGGCGTTCAGACCCATCCCGACGTGGCTGCCCATCACCTCGACGTTTTCCACGGTCGGCGCGCCGCTCAGATCGACACAGCTTTCCCAGTGCACGACGCCGTCGGTACGCGAGTAGACGTGCGTCGTCGGAACGTCCGGCGGCGACTCGTCACTCAACATCAGTCCGCATTGACACGACTCGCTGAGGCAGCCATCCGCCTTGCCGCGAATCGCCGCGACCGAGCGCGCTACAGCCTGCACCGCAAGGTTGGCCGCATTGCGGGGCATCCGTAAGGGCGAACCCAACGAAATAACCCGCTCGACCATTTCCGGATGCTCGCGCGCAATCTCGCGCGCGTAAACGCCGCCGAGACTCTGACCGATTACGACGATCGGCTGCTCGAACTTCTCGTATGCCAGCGCGAGTCGTGCATTCAGTTTGCGCATTGTCTCGCGCGGACACTCGGAGTTCGACAGAATGCCGGCGTACAGCGCGCGATGACCGAGCCATCGGCAAAAATTCGCCAGCGGCGCCAGCGTCATGTCGCCGGCCATGAATCCCGGAATCAGCATGACAACTTGTGCGTTGCGCGGAGCGACGCGTGGCCACGGATGCGTCAGTGCGCCGAGCCAGTAGATGCTGGCTTCGAGCGGGAGGCGAAACTCGCCGAGCGCGTCGAACATTGAAGGTCGTTTGGCGAGTAATTTATTCCGCGTTGATCTTTCTGCGATACCTGGAGTCATCTGTCTCCTTCGTTCACAGTTCGCTCGGGCATCGGCTCAAAGGACGGGCACGTGCAGGGCGAAACCGCAACCTCGTCATCCCATTCATCCCTACATCAATCATAATCATTCTTTAACTCGCCGCTCAATCACTCTTAACGCACGCTCTGCCCATTTGTTAAGCACTCGTGCCGTACCGCACGTAATGATGGGCGCTTTTACGTAGCGATGATTTACGTAGGGACGAAGAAGTTCAAAGAAATTCGCAAATGCGCTGATTCAATTTTCGGCAGTTGTGATGCGCCTTTCAGTGGCGCCTCAGAATACCTGCCGCCCTTTTAGTCGCCTAAGAGTCAGACCAAGGCGCCAGAAACGAGCACTGACAATCTTGATTGTTTTTAAGTGATGGCTGTTTTGCAAAAATTGCCGATCCGCCGCCATCGGACGTGCTGCCGGATCAGAATTATGCGGCGGCTGTCAGTGGCCGCGCCCGTTGAATCCGCTTGCGTTCGCGGGACGAGTGCATCGCTTCCCATAGATCGATCCGCCGCTGAAGGTTGAGCCAGAATTCCGGGCTGTTGCCAAACACGCGAGCCAGGATGAGCGCCGTCGGCGCGGTGACGTTGCGTCTGTCGTTGCACAACTCGTTGACGTGCTTCCGCTGCACGCCCATCGCTTTGGCCAACGCGCTCTGGGTCAGATCCATCGGTCGCATGAACTCTTCGCGAAGAATCTCACCGACCGAGACCGGCTTGCGCTTTGTCATCAACATGGATCGCCTCGTTTCATCTGTAACTGTGGTCGTCCAGATAGACGCCCCGAGCTTCGCCGCGATTGCGGTCCCATCGAAAGACCAGCCGCCATTGACGGTTTCCGGATCGATGGAAGCCTTCCAGGCTGCCGCGAGCTTTTCGAAGTGATTGCCGGGCGGCACCCGCAAGTCCTGGTCAGCAGTCGCATCGTCTAGCAGCTGGATTTTACGGAACAAACTGTCCTCAGATCGGACGGGATTTTTGTCGAGCGAACGTCCTCCACGAAGAAATCGCGCAACCAGTCGTCCCGAAAGCTCACGATCATGTCGCGGCCCTCATGAGTGTATGTACCACTCTATGACACATGTGGGCAAGCCGCATGCTGTCCGAACAGGTGGCGACAGTTGCGCGCCCAAAAGCAGATCATTACAATTCCCATGTTCACAACGCTCGCGGGTTTGCTAACGTAGCCAACTCACATCTCGATCTTTTTGAGAGGTACCAATGGAATTTGGAATTCAGCTTGGTGGTTTGGAACCGGCGCAATATCGTGCGAATGCGCAAACTGCGGAGGCGCTCGGTTACGACCTGATCGTTTTCCCCGACCATCTAGTGAACGAAGGTCCGGATCGGCAGCTCGATGTAAAATCGCGGGCCTTCGACCACATGGTGATGGCCGCGGTCGTGATGGAAGCGACAAAAAAGATTCGCGTCGGCCATCTGGTGCTGTGCAATCTTTTTCGTCATCCGTCTATCACAGCGCAGAGCCTGATGACGCTGGATCAGCTCAGCGGCGGACGGCTGCTGGCGGGTTTCGGATCGGGATGGACCGAAACGGAATTCAAGATGAGCGGGATTCCGTTTCCGCCGATCACCGAGCGGCTGCGGATGCTCGACGAAGCTATCGCCGTCATCCTGTCGCTGTGGAAAAACGATCGCACGACTTTCGACGGCGAGTTCTACCATCTTAAGGATGCGATCCTGTGGCCAAAGCCGGTTCAGCAACCGCATCCGCCGATAATCCTCGGCGGCGGCGGCAAAGGTCTGCTGCGGCTGGCGGCAAAGTATGCCGACTACATCAACATCATTCCCGATGCGGGCAAGCGCGGGCACATCTCGATGGAAGTCGTGAAGCGCACCAACGACAAATCGTTCCGCGACAAGGTCAGCTTCGTGCGCGAGGAAGCGAAGCGGCTCGGCCGCAAGCCGGACGCGGTAAAGATAAGCAACTTCGTCTTCGCGACGATTATTTCGGAGTCGAAGGAGGCTACCCGTAAGACCGCCGAGATGATGGCGCCGATGTTCCAGCAGACCGCCGACGAACTTCTCGCATCGCCGATGATTCTGATCGGCACGCCCGACGAATGCATCGTCGAGCTGAAGCGGCGCGGGAAAGATTGGGGCACGTCGCAGATGATCTTCACCGGCGAAGTCGGGCAGAGCGAAAAGATGATGCGCGATCTGCGCGAGAAAGTCCTGACGCACGTGTAGCCATGACGCTCGAATCAAAGGTTGTCGTTGTGCTCGGCGGAAGCTCGGGGATGGGACTCGCCACCGCCAAAGCGGCCGCAGCCGAGGGTGCGCAAGTCGTGATCACCGGGCGTTCGCAAGAGAAGCTGGACGCAGCGAACGCGCAACTGCCGGCGGGTCGCGATCGGCGGCGCTCGACGTCGCCGACGAAGCGGGGACGCGAGCGCTGTTCGAGCAGATCGGTCATATCGATCATCTGTTTACGACCGCTGCGTCGGTTACGCTTGGCGCCGGGCTGGCGATGGATACCGAAAAGCTCAGACCCGGGATGGATACTCGATTCTGGGGATCACTGTATGCAGCGAAGTACGGCGCCGCGCAGATGAAAAACGGCGGCTCGATCACGTTCATGTCGGGAGTCTCGGCGTGGCGGCCGCGGCCGGGATCAAGTGTCGGCGCTGCTTCCTGCGGCGCCATCGAGGCGTTCGCGCGATCTCTGGCGATCGAACTCGCGCCGATCCGGGTTAACACGATACAGCCCGGCTTCATCGACACGCCCCTAATCGACGAACTGATCGGCGAGCGAAAGCAAGCGCTCATCGCAATGCAAGCATCGCGGCTGCCCGTGAAACGAATCGGAACACCGGAGGACATCGCCGACGCGGTGCTGTTCCTAATGAAGAACGGCTTCGTCACCGGCATCACGTTGACTGTCGATGGCGGCCACACATTGATCTAGGCAGTCGATAGCAAAGGAGGCACGCATCGTGGAATTTTCAATCTGCATCGACGTTGACGATGTTGATCGCGCGGTTGTGTTTTATGGGCGCGGCCTCGGGTTGACGGTGGTGGAAGCCCATCCCGACTGGGCGCACGTAAAGCTCGGCGCTCAAACGTTCTGGATCATGAAGGCTCCGGCTGGCGCGCAGGGGCAAATCTCGCGCGATTACCGGCGCCATTGGACGCCGGTCCATCTTGATTTCACCGTCGAAGACATCGACGCGGCGGTTGGACGCGCAATCGATGCCGGCGGCAAGCTCGAAGGCAAAGTCCGGCGCGGCGCGAAAGGAGCACTGGCCAACCTGTCGGACCCATCAGGCAACGGAGTGGATTTGGTCTGCCCGACAAAAAATTAGTCGGCGATATCTGGACCCTGCGCGCTCGGTTGAAGGGGAGAGCCGCGTGAACGCAATCGAAGCAAAGCCGCGACGTTACCGATTGCACCTGCCGCTCTCTGCTGCTGGTGACGTTCGCATGCCTTCTACTACGCGATCGGTCCCGGCAATTTCTTCGCGGTCGACGAGGTGATGCAGGAGGAAACCGCGCAGGCGCTGCTACTGCGCCATACAATCGACATCCCTGTGATGGTGGACGCGCGGTACGGCCGCGGGAAGAATTGGTACACGGTAAAGGGGCCGGGCCTTCCGATGGTCTCGCTGCCGTTCGTATATCTCGGGCTCAAACTCGACGACGCACTTGGATCGTTGAACGGTGATCAGCTTGCCGGTCCTCCCGTCGGCCCGACTGAGCAGCCGCTGCGCTGGAGCGGACGGCTTGGCGCTGTCGACTGCGCTGATTGTCAACGCACTCGCCGGCGGCGCAATCGTGGCCGTCCTGTTCCTTGTCGCGATGCAGCTCTCAACGAATCTTCGCGCGGCACTGTTGATGGCGATAGCGGCCGGACTTGCGACGCTCGTAATGTCGGAGGCGACGCATTTCTATCAGCACGAGTTGGACGCGCTGATGACGCTCCTCGCGTTCTGGTTCTTTTCAGTGAAAGACCCCGGTGAGCTCTCGATCAGCTCTCTATTTGGCGGCGCAAGTCTTGGAGTCGCGATCCTGGCGCGTCCGGACGCGGTTCCCGCCGCGGTCATCATATGGCTCTACGGCGCGATGGTGGCGTGGAAGCATGGTTCGCGAGTTGCCCGATCGAACTTCGCGAATGATCAGGCGAACGATGATCGCCGCGGCAGGCCCGATCGGCGGCAGTGGCCGGCTCGATGTATTTCAACTACCTGCGATTCGGGAGCGTTAGCCAGTTTGGATACACCGAGGATCGCGCGCGCTTCGTGCTCGACCTGCCGCAGATCGCAAAAGCGATCGCCGGTTATCTGGTCAGTCCCGCGCTAAGTATCTTCGTCTTCGCGCCGCCGCTGATTCTTGCTTCTGGCGGTGGGCCGCAAAGCCTACCGTCGCTGGCCGCTTCAGACGACAACGCTGACTCTCGCGGCAGTCGCGCATCTGCTGATGATCGCGTCCAACAAGACCTGGAGCGGCGACCTGTCCTACGGGCCGCGGTACATGCTCGAGTCAATTGTGCTGCTGATGCCGCTAACGCTGCCCGCCTTCGAAATGGCAGTCGATCGCACGCCGCGGCGAGCGGCAATCGCGGTAGCCGCCCTGACCTTCCTGGGATTTATGGTCCAGCTTATCGGAGTCAGCGTGGAGGTCAGCTCCAACGAAGTGAAGCGAATGGCCGCGGGAATCGTAGCCAACAACGCATGGGTGTTTGTCCCGAGCGCGTCGCCGATTGTTTACGATCTTCAGGATATGATTGCGCGCGACCACCTGAGTCCTTGGGCTCTCCGCGCGTTGGCGATTCCGGATTTCGCGCTATTGCTGTTGATAGTCCTGATCACGATCGTATTATTCGGCGGCTGGGCGATATTCCAGTACTTGAGAGCGCCGCAAGCCGAGCCTGCAAACCTGAACTCGCGCGCATTTCCAATTGCAATCGTGTCGGCCGCGGTGCTGCCGATTGTGATTGGCTTTGCAATATCGCGCCCGCTCAACCAAACCCCCGACATTCACGGGTTCGCGATGTTGAACGCAGGTCTCGCGGCGCAGCGGGCGGGACACGTGGTATCCGCCGAGGAAGATTACGCGATGGTGCTCTCGCTCTACCCGAAAAATCAATTTGCCTGCTTCGACATGGGCGTGATGGAGCAGGAAGCGGGACGCATCAATGAAGCGATCCTGCTCTATCAGGAGGCGCTGCGGACAGATCCAAACTTCGCCCCCGCCGAGCACAACATGGAGTACATCATGCGCACCCGTTTCGGATTCGGAATCCCGCGCGCACGTTGAAGCATCGGCGCGCTACACCGGTTCGTCTACTACAGCACCGCGGATTGTGGGGTCGTCGGAACGGGCACTTCGCTATGCCTCGAGTGCCGGCTATGCGCGCCAAGTTGGAGCAGGAGCACCAGCGTCATCGCGGCCAGGCAGTAGATGTGATCCTTGTAGATCGCGCGGGCGAGACGGCTTTGCTCTTCGGGCTGAGTCTGACGCTTTGCCTAATCGCGACGCGTTCGGAATCGTGCGCACGCGCGCCAATCCGATCGCGCTAACGGCAGCGAGAAGCGAGATCCATTCGATCCACCAATGATACCTGCCGAACACGATCTCGAGGACGATGACCAGCAGTGTGAGGAGCATCACCACTGCGATCAGCCGGTTCATCGGCCATGCTTCCCGCGTGACGCGCCGGTAGTAGCCGGAGATTGACGCCAGTGCATTCGCGGGAACTTCTCCGTAATGCCCTCGCACCTGCACGTCGAACATCAAATCGAACCATAGAACGCAAATCAGGAATGCGGCCCCGGCCGCGGCGAATGTATGCATATTAGATACTGTAGTTGATCGCGTGCTTGCGCTTTTCAGACAGCGATTGCAGGGTCACGCCGCGCAGGATGCCGTTGACACTATCGCGGACCTCGCGCCATACGTCGCGCATCGCGCACGGCTGTTCGCGCGGGCAGTTGGACGAGCTTTCTTCGAGGCATTCGACCGGCGTGTAGTCACCCTCGATTATCTCGACCACCTCAGCCATCGTGATCCGCGCCGGCGGCCGCGCCAGCATATATCCGCCGCTCGGCCCCTTCTGGCTGGCGACCAGCGCCGCCCCGCTTCAGCTCGATCAGAAGCCGTCGCAGGTAGTTCTCGGGGATATCCTGGGTCGCCGCGATTTCCTCGACACGCACCGGCAAAGTGCTAGGATAGCGCTCCGCCAACAGCAGGAGCGCCTTCAAGGAGTAATCAACGCCGACGCCAAACTTCATTGTTCTCAGTAATTTCCACCGTGAATTTAGCACGTTCAGGCAATAAGAGGAATACGCGACAACCTTAGTCATCTACTTAATTGACTAAGTTAGCTCATCTAAGTTACGTTTAGGTTCGCAGGAGATTCGATCCGTGCCGAAGAGGGAACCGCAATCGTGGGAAATGGTGCTGAAGCGCAACTCCGTCGAGCGCCTCAAGCATGACCTATTTCCCACCGAGCTGACCGGTCAATGGGACCGGCTGGTCGAGACCTCGTACGAAAAACTCCCCGAGGAAGACATCGTGCGGCTCCAGTGGTTCGGCATGTATCACGACAAGCCGAAGATCGGCACGTTCATGATGCGGATCAAAATCCCCAGCGGCATCCTGAGCGCCGAGGGACTCCGCGCGATCGGTGAAATCTCCGAGAGCTACGGACGCGACCAGGGCGAGCTGACCACGCGCCAGAATATCCAGCTGCACTACATCACGCTCGACAAGTTCCCCGAGATTCTCGAGAAGCTGAAGAGCGTCGGGTCTGACGACGATGGGCGGATGCGGCGACGTCGTGCGCAATATCACGGGATGCCCGGTGGCGGGCGTCGATCCCGACGAAGTTTTCGATGTGACGCCGCTGATCGCCGAGACTGCGGGATTTTTCTACGGCAATCGCGAGTACTCGGACCTGCCGCGCAAGCACAAGATTTCGATCGCCGCATGCCAGCATCAGTGCAACGCGCCCGAGATCAACTGCGTCTCGCTGATCGCGATGCTCAAAGACGGGCGCGAAGGCTTCGCGGTGCGCGTCGGTGGTGGGCAATCGTCGACGCCGCGGCTGTCGCGGCATCTCGGCGTGTTCATCACGCGCGATCAGGCGATGCCGGTGATGCGCGCGATTATCGACGTATGGCAGGGCACCACCGAGTACCGGATGTCGCGCGTCAAGGCGCGGCTCAAATTCATGATCGACGACTACGGCGTCGAGGAATTTCGCAAGCTGGTCGAAGCGAAGCTCGGCTTCGCGCTCGAGAACCTCGCCGAGATGCCGCTTCCCGAGACCGAAAGCGATCACATGGGCATCCATGAGCAGAAGCAGTCGGGGCTCAACTACGTCGGCTTCCCGGTTTACCTCGGGCTGATGAGCGGGCGGCAGATGCGCGAGCTTGCGGACGCTGACGGCGTCGTTCGGCGGCGACATTCGCCTGACGCGGCGGCAGAATTTCATCGTCACCGGAATTCCGACCGCGCAGCTCGACGACGTGATCGCGCAAGTCGGCGCGATTGGTTTTCCGCTCGAAGCGAACGGGCTGTACGCATCGTCGATCGGATGTATCGGCGATCCGCATTGCAACTACGCCGTCACGCCCACCAAGACCAAGCTCGCGACGATTATCGAGCGGCTGGTGAATCAGTTCGGCGAGCAGGTCGGCGGCCTCAAGCTGAATCTCGACGGATGCCCGCATGCGTGCGCGCAGCATTGGACCGGCGACATCGGGCTGCAGGGCACGACCAGTCGCGGGCCGGCGGGCGAGCCGATCGAGTCGTTCGACATTATTCTGCGCGGCGGTCTGGGCAAGGACGCGGCAATCGGCAAGCCGATCGTGCGCCGCGTGCCGTCGCCGCTGGTGGAGGATTACGTGTCGCGGCTGTTTGCGACTTACCTCGAACGGCGCGAGACTAATGAGACGTTCTCGCACTTTTGCGTGCGCACGCCGGACGCCGACCTGATTTCGATCGCAAATGGAAACGCAAGCGGCGCCAACGCTGCCGCATGAACCGGGTATAGCGCGCGCCCTAAGGATTTAGTCATGGCTGCTGGAACCCAATTCAACGAAGAGCTCGAAGCGCCTGAGCTGAATCTCATCATGGATGAACTCGAGGCGGGCGAGGCCGCCGTCGAGCTCGACGACAAGGAGCCGCAGGAAGTCCTTGCATGGGCTATCGAGCGGTTCGGCAAAGAGCTGGCGATTTGCTGCAGCTTCCAGGCCGACGGCTGCGCGCTGATCGACATGGCGCACAAGATCGATCCACGCATCCGCGTGTTCACCATCGACACCGGCCGCATGCCGCAAGAGACCTACGACGTAATCGATAAGTATCGCGACGCGCTACGGTATCAACGTCGAAGTCTTCATGCCCGATACCGCAGTCGTGCAGCAGATGGTTACCAAGCACGGCAACAATCTTTTCTACAACGACGTCAACCTGCGACTGCTATGCTGCCAGGTGCGCAAGGTGCTGCCGCTGCGCCGCGCGCTGATGAACTACAGCGCATGGGTGACGGGACTCAGGCGCGACCAATGGGCGACGCGCTCGAACATCCGCAAGATTGAAATCGATCACGACCACGGCGGTATCGTAAAGCTCGCGCCGCTGGCCGACTGGACCGACGAAGAGGTCTGGAACTACATCCGCGCCAACGACGTGCCCTACAACGAGCTATACGACAAGGGCTACAAGTCCATCGGATGCGCGCCATGCACGCGCGCCGTGGCCGAGGGCCAGGACGCTCGCGCAGGCAGATGGTGGTGGGAAACGGGCGCGCCCAAGGAATGCGGGATGCATTGCGCAATCGAGACCGGCGGCTTCGAGCACGAGCTGGCGTCACTGCTAGGCCAAAACGAAGGCGGCACCAAGTCCTAGGATAGCGATGGCGAGCGACGACCAGCCCAAGCCGGGCGAATCGATAACGCTCGACACTCTCCAGCACGACATCCTGATTCCGCAAATCCAGGCCTTCCTGGACGCCACAAGCGATCCTCAAGCCCGCGAGACCTACCTAACACTCAAGACCGCGATCGAGTCGCTGGAAGTACCCGCAGACCTACAACCAAGACTAGGCGCAATCGTAGAGGTAGCACTAACCAGCGGCCGAGTAAGACGCCTATTCGGCCCCGGCGCAGAGCTATCGCTAAACGCCCTATTCCTGAAGACCCCGCGCGGCCGCGAAGTAGCGCAGTCGCTAGCCGAACTAAACAAGGCGCTAGCAACCCTCAAAGGCCAAACCGTCGAGCAGATAACATCGACGCAAAGAAGCCCCGGCGCCTACTCGCTAACCGTAAAGACCAGTGGATGCCAGATAGTAATAAGGTTCGAGCAGGCAGGTGTCCGAGTAGAAAGCCTCGAAGTAGATCTAGATAGGTAGCGCGAGGTTGCCGGCGCCGGCCGCTAGAGCGTCCGTCGAGATTCTTCGCTACAGCAGCTTCCGCTCAGAATGACACGAGGGGCGGCTGAGTTTTTTGAGTCATCCTGAGCGCAGCGAAGGATCTCGCGCGTAGCGCATCGGCCCTTTCCACAAGGCGGACGCACTTCTGACAGCAGAGCTAGTTCGCGCCGTGACTCTCCGGATGAATTGGATACCCAGTCGGTTGAGGCAACAAGCTTGATGGTCGGCTCACCGCCTCAGGAGGGAGAATGTATATGTCGCCATTCCTTTCGATTTGGAGATTAACCAACTTATTGAAGTGGTTCTTGTCTATGAAGTGGTCAGGCGGCGAGTGCCCAATCAGAGTGTATTTCCATACTGCTGCTTCACCTTGAACTACGAATTCTGAGCCAGTTATTCGTACGCTCGCCAGCGAGGGCAGGGTTTCGCTGGTAGGAGTGCCTACAGTGTCGTAGGAAGTAACAGTTAGGTTTGTTCCGGTATTGTTAAACAATTCGACATCTAGTCCCCGCGCGCACGAAGATACCGTAAGCAACAGCAGGCAAATCGTTAGTGTCGCCCTCAGACTTGTTAGTCGGCCTGCGATCATCGGGCCCTCGACCGCCAGTAGTCGGGGCGTCGGCGTCCGTGAGCGACGGCGAGAATCAGAACGCG
Source organism: uncultured delta proteobacterium (assembly GCA_963814715.1). GTDB lineage: Bacteria > Desulfobacterota > Binatia > Binatales > Binataceae > Binatus. The sequence goes on along the minus strand of CAWFDW010000001.1, from coordinate 1,079,573 downwards.
CTGACGCTGAGCAATATAAGCGATCGAGAAGGGAAAGCGCTGGAGGACGAAGCGGCGAACACGCGTCCGTGAGTGCCATCCTGGCCAAACTGGCCACATTCGAGGATGTTCGACAATGACCTCGAACGCGCGTGACACCTCGCGGAGAAATACTGCACCAAGCCCTGGTCGCTGTGCTTCGTACCAGTCAGTCGCGTCGTCCAAGTCGCGGATCGCCCCGGCGTGGAGCTCGATTCTCAAGCCTTAACGCGCTCGCAAGCGAAGCTCGATTCTTTTGCGTACTTTCGTCCAGTCTTCCAGCTTTGCGGTTCCGGTGACTACTTCGCGTGCACGCCGATCAAGCTCGTTCAGCCATGCTTCGGCAGCATCGGGGTCTTCGGATTCATCGAGGCTTTGAACGAGTTCCGTCGCGAGCCGGGCGCGCTCGCGCGCGGGCAGTTTCAAAAGCTCTGGGAGAATTTCGCGACGGCTAGCCATAAGATGCATTATGCCTCCTGAAGGAACCGAGAGCAAAAGACCGTCCGCGGGATTTTGCGATTGATACTGGGTCAAGGGGTCACCCCTTGCGCCCACCGCGCAGGTGATTCTTCTGGCTGTTCTGTGGGCCTACGACGCCGGCTTTTCGAGCTGATCGCCCAGAATTTCGGCTAGGCGCTCGGCCGGCACACGGCGCAAATCCGGAATCATCAAGCCTGACGCTGCCGCATGCCCTCCGCCGCCGAAATGCTGCGCGAGGACCGATAGATCAACCTCGCTGTCGGAGCTACGCCGCAGGCTGACACCCTGGCTGCGCAAGTCGAACAACGCGACGACCGTGCGCGTCTGCCCTTTGTAGAGCTGCGCCGCGACTTCGCTGCTGTAGCCGAAGCAGCATGCCGTGCGCACTGTGATTCCGTTGTCGAGCTTGCGATCGACCATCGTTGCGTTGGCGAGTTCGAGACTGCGGCGCATCGCGTCCTGACCCGATTCGAACGCAGCACGCAGCTTGCGACTCATTTGGGGCTCGCGCAGTTTCAGAATTTCGCGATATGACGCCGTCCCGCCGAGGGTCTGCACCGCAAGCGCCCATTCGGGCGATTCCGCAATCTTGTGGATCCAGCGGTCATGATCGTCGGCGATCATCACGAACGGCTCGAAGGCGTCGAACTCGGCGCGCCGACGCTCGGAAAGAGTCGCGCTCCATTTTTTTGAGAAAGTTGAATGTCAGACGCGCCGCCGAAAACTGCTCGGTCAAAACCTTGCCGGCGAACGGCACCTTGAACTCGGGGGCATCGGCGCGGGAAACTGCGGTGCGATGGTGGTCGATCCAGTAAATCTTGGCGCCCCGTTCGCTCAGCTCCGCCAGATGCGCGCCGGTGGCCGGTGAGTTCCAGGACAAATCAGTGATCCAGATTTCGTCGTTGTTGTCTTCGGACTTGAGCTCCACTTTCCCGATTATGCTGTCAGCCTCGTTGTTGCCGGCCAGCGTCGTGAACACTTTATGGCCATCGTAAAAGCGCGCCACCGCGGCCGCCGCCATCACACCGTCGAGGCATGAAGGGCCGTGACTGACGACCTGAATCGTGAGGGAAGTTTTTCCGGGCATAAGAGTTCAATTGTAGAGCATTCAGGTCCCGCGAGCGAAGCAACGAAACATCGCGGCAGCGGCGGCGTGATCCTCGCGCAGATACCCAATGGTCTGAGCGCGCTGAGATTCGCGCTCGCGGCAATCTGGGTCGAGCTCGCCGCGCACGGTCATCAGGGACGATTGGCGTTCGCGATCGTCGCGATCGTCGCCGCAGGCAGCGACTTCATCGACGGGCGAGTCGCGCGGCGGCTCGGCGTCGCGAGTGGAAGCGGCCGATGGCTGGACGGAATCGCGGACGTGACCTTCGTGCTGGCCGCGCTTTGGTGCGAGGCGGCCGCCGGCTCGATCCCTTTCTATATTCCAATTCTGATCGCGTGCTCATTCAGCCAGTACGCAATCGACTCGGTGCTGATAGGACAGCCGGCGACGGGCCCGATAAAAAGCCGACTCGGTCATTGGGGCGGGATCATCAACTACGCGCTGGTGATCACGCTCGCAATCGCGCCGCCGCCCGCGCTCCCCGGAGAAATAGTGTGCGACCTCGCGCCGTTGATCGCGATGTTCTACGTCGCCGCAATCTCGGAACGCGCGTGGCTCTATTATCGCTCGCGCTGACGCGGCGGAGGGCCTCGGGCAGCGCGTAAAGTCTACAAGCTGCGCTTTACTGAAAGATAAGATAGACTACTGGTTGAGGGTATATTTCTTGCTCCCCTTCTCGCGGGGAATGCGAATGAAATCAAAAACGGACACGCGCACAAGAAGCATCGCGTTGGTATCGCTTATCGGAGCAGCAATTCTCCTTTTGGCGTTAATATCCGGCGTCTTACACGACAATCAGCTGCTGGAGGATTGGCTACCACAGGCGTTTACCCATCTTCAGAGCGACTCCGCGGATCGTGTTTCGCTCAATCTTCACTCGTGGAATGCTTCGAACAATCCGTCGGCACGATTTTCAGTTGCGCACCCGCTACCGCCGAATGTCACTTCGTCGCAACTATTCTCGATTGGCCTGGATTCGCGCGTCGCGTTCGACGTCTTCGGCGAAACGGCACATAGCGAGCTAATCGCCGACGAGAGAGCATTACCCCAGCTCCAATCGCGCAGCGATCGCCTAATGCTGATGTTGATGCTGCTGCGACTGCATGATCATCGCGACTAGCGTATCGCCTTGGCGCGCTGCGGAGGCTCGAGTCGGATCAGGTTTCAAACTCGTCCATGGCCGAATGCCTGATAGTTATGACTCTGACCAGTTCGCGTGCTTCGTCGATTTCGTAAATGACGCGATACGCATCTCGTCTAGTGCCGTAGAGCAGATGCCGTAGGCCACCTTTGGTTTTTTTGCTCTCCGGAGTAATAGGACAGCGGCTCGGAAAATTCCTGAGTGAGCGGATCGCATCCTCAAGTCCAAAATACCAAAGAGCGGCGGCTGCTGAATCGTCCACCTCGATTCGCTCGTATAAGTTGTTGAGGTCCTGGTGGGCGCGGATGGACAATTCAACGCGATAAGCCATGGCGCCGGCGGAACTCAGCGAATACCTCTTCGGCTGGCCGAGTCCGACCGTGATCGATATCGTCCAAGCCTTGCCGAATTGCTTCGTAAACGTCGGCGCGCGCGGCGATGTCGAGCAGCCGCTGATACTCTTGCGCGTCCTGCACGATCGCCTCGGCCTTGCCGTTCACCGTCAGCACTATGGGGCGCTTGGTTTTCTTGATCTGTTTGAGAAATTGTCCCGAATTACGCCGAAAGGTCGTGAGCGACTGAATATCCTTCGCGATGTTGATTCTTGGCACGGCAGCACCTCTGTCAAATGAGCACCTAATTAGGTGCTATCAGCCGCAGGATGCTTTGTAAAGCAGATCGCCGAGCGCGAGCTGCTCAATGCTTGCCGTAGTCGAGCGGGACGCCTTTGCGCTGGGCCAGGATGTACGCTTCGAGCGCGCGCAGTTTTGGGATCGTTGGGATCGAGCGCCTTGCCTTTGACCGGATTCTCGATGCACCAATCGATCATGTCGCGCAGCAGCGCCACCTTCTGCAGCTGGACCTGGTACTTCGGATAAGTCTCGGGATGCGTATTCGACGCGTCCGGGATGGCACATGTCGCAGCTCACGCCGATCGTGCCGCCGAGTTCCTTGTCGCTGTGGAAAATCTTTTTCCCTTCCGCGACGAAGTTGTCGGTCTCGTTCTTCCAGACTTTGTAATCGCGATCGGTGAAACTCGCGTACGTATCGCCCTGCTGCAATCCCTTGGCCGGAAGTTTAGCGCCGGCTTCCGTACTCGGCACAGTGCTGCTCGATTTCGAGACGTCGGCGCCCGAAGCCGCCGGCGGAGCCGGCACCGGCCGCGACGATTCGTCCGTCTGCGCCATCTGCCATTTCTCATTCGGATGCTCGCGCTGCCATCGCGCCATCAGCTCGCGCGTGACCTCGACCGCCTGCGCATGACTCATCGACTCGCCCGTCTTCAGGCCCTTCACTTTCATGCTGGTCTTGCCGTCGCAGAGCATCACGACCACGCCGCCGTCTTTCGCTTGCGGCACTTGATGGATTGGCGGTACCGGCTGCGCTTGTTGCGCGCGAAGTATGCTGCGGCGCGTACGCCACTCCCGCGAGTATCGCCGCACATCCGGCGGCTGTTGCCAATGCAATCGATCGTCGGGTCATGTTCGCCTCGGAGGAAGTCGTGCCTCAGTAGCTCGCGAACTGCGGCGCGGACGGCCGCGCAACTTTGCCGTGCGAAATCAGGTAGTCGGCCTTCACCGTCACCGGGTTGCGATCCCACAGGTTGTAAATCTTGTCGGCTAATCCGTCGGGACGGACAGTCAGCTGTCCATCGCCCAGCCCGTCGAACTGATCGAACGGATCCGCGCGGTTCATCTGAATCGTCAGCGGCGGCAGCCCGGTCGGCGCGTACGGCCACGGCCATGCGGTCGAGAGCATCCCGTAAAAACTGATGTTCCCGATCTGATTGTAGAGCATCTGATGAGTGTGTCCGTGGATCACCGTCACGTGCTTGTACGGTTTCAGAATCGCCTGCACCTGCTCCGCATCTTCAGTCCAGAAATTCCAGTTGCGGTAATATTTGTAGAGCGGCGAATGCGAGAAGACGAGCAGCGGCGTCGTATGCGGCACCTTGGCGAGATCGTCGGACAGCCACTTGCGCTCCTCGTCGCCGACTTCGAAGCGCGACTGGATTCCGTTGTCGAGGCCCGCGACCGTTTGCATGCGCTCAGCCGGCGTCATTTTGCGCGCCGTCCAGAAATCCTTCTCATGCACGCTCATCAGCACCACGACGTGCACGCCCTTCCAGTCGAACGAGTAGTTGGGCGGTCCGAACATGTCCTGCCACGCTTCGCCCAGGTCGTAGAACCAGTCATGCTCGCCGACCATCATTTTCACCGGCGCCTTCACCTTGGCGAGAATTTGTCTGCCGAGCTCGAGCTCCTCATGTCGCCCCAGCTGCGCGAGGTCTCCGCCGAACAGCACGAAGTCCGGCTGCGGATCGAGCGCGTTGACGTCGTCGACTGCCTTGACCGCTCCGCGCACGAAGCGCTGGTTGAGCGTGCGCGGATACAGATGAGTGTCTGAGATGTAGGCAAACGTGAACGGCGGCTTGCCCGCCATCCCGGTCCCTTCCGCAGTCTTGTCGGCCGCGGCATTGGCGACCTCGACCAGCTGGAACGTATGCGGCGGCATCAGGCTCTTCGCCATCACCGCGCCGGCCGACGCCGCGAGCACTTTCAGAAACCTGCGCCGGTCCAGGCCGCGCAATCCGCGCAGGACCGCGTCGCGCTCTTCCATGTATTTTGTTTCGACGCTTTTATGCCGAGCAGCCATCGCGCCTCTGCCTTTTTTCTCTCTCGAGGTTAATCGCCGCCAAGCAGCGCTGGATTCTCCAGGGTTTGTTGCGGTCCGATATCGCCGAACGGACCCGCCAACCCCGGTCCGCGTCCTTTGTCGCCATTGGCTGCCGCCTGGTCGCGCTGCGGCCGGTCGGTGCGCGATCGCTTGAATTGCAAGTCGTACTCCTGCTTGGCCGCGTCCGCGTATTCGGGACTCGTCAGGCTCGCGAGAAAATTGACGAGGTCGTCCTCTTCGGCTTCGGTGAGTCCGAGTGGAGTGATACCGCCGTCAAGGTACGGATTCTGCACCCCGCCCTTGTTGTAGTGATCGATCGTATCCCACAACGTCGCCTGCGATCCGTCGTGGAAGTACGGCTGCGTGACGAGCAGGTTGCGCAAGGTCATCGTGCGGAACGATCCGATATCATGCGGCTGCTTGGTCACCAGGAATCGGCCCAGCCCGCTCATATCGGTGCCAATAGCGAGCTTGTCGATCGCGATCGAGTCGCCGCCGGTCTTGCTGAGCAGGCCGAGCGCCTTGCGCGCGAGCGGCACGAAGTCCGACTTGTGCGCCGAGACTCCAATGTTGTGGAACTTCTGATCGGTGAATAGCGGCTGTGTCGGATTCCATCCGTGACACGACATGCAGCGCCCTTTGCCGTTGAAAATCGACCATCCGCGCTTGGCCGAGTCGCTGATCGCGTTCTGATCGCCGTTGATAAATTTGTCGAACGGCGAGTCGAACGCGAGTTGCGTCCGTTCGTAGGCCGCGATCGCGCGCTCGATATCGGCGAAGTTGACGTCGCGCCCGAACACCTCCTGGAATTGTTTCTGATATTCGGGAATCGCCTTGATCGCGGTTACTGCGTCGTCCGTCGATTTCTCTCCCATCTCGACCGGATTGGTCACCGGGCCCTCGATCTGCGCCTCGAGCGTCGGCGATCGGCCGTCCCAGAACTGCGTCACGTTGAACAGCGCGTTGAGAACCGACGGCGCGTTGCGCTGCCCGAACTGCGCATGGATACCCATCGAGGTCGGCAGCTGGTCGGTGAAGCCCTTGGCGGGCCCGTGACAATGATCGCACGAGATCTTGCCGTCGGCGGAGAGCCGATCCTCGAAGAACAGCGCCTTGCCGAGCGCAATCTTCGCCGGCGTCTGCTGATTGTCGGGCGGAATCACCCACGAGTAGAGAGTGGCAGGAAAGCCCGCCTGGTTTTGCGATTTCGGATCGGCGAGCGGACCGGGCCCCTGCGCATTAACCAAGCTGAAAGAGATAGCTACCGCTGCTGCGGTGAGCAGAAAAAAGAGGACGACGCGTGCGGACTTCATCGTGGGCAAGACTCCGGTAACACGATGGCGAAGCGTGATGCTCCGCGCGCTTTCGGACTCCAATTATTTCACGGGCAGCATCTCTTGTCAACGAACTTTCTGCGGGCGCGGGCGCTGAGAGCGGATGCGCAGAGACTACGTCGCTATCTGCGACGCCTTGTTGTCCTGGTTCAGTCGCGCATAGGCAAATCGGATTGTCGCGACGATCCTGGGGACTTGGAGACGCGGCTGAGTCTCAGCCGCATCTCGTCTCCCTCACGACCCTGATCGTCAGCCCATCTTGGTGAGCAGGTCCAACATGTCGTTGGCGTGCTCTTCTTCGACCTTGTTGATCTGCTCGATCAAAATCTTGGTGGTCGGATCGGCGTCGCCCAGCCATCGGATGATTTCCGAATAGCTCTGGATCGCGATCCGCTCGGCGACCAGGTCTTCCTTGATCATATCGACCAGCGTCTTGCCCTCGACGTACTCCGAGTGCGCGCGGTCGGCGAGGCTCCTGGGACTGAAGTCCGGCTCGCCGCCCAGCTGCGTGATTCGTTCGGCAACCCAATCCGCGTGCTGCTGCTCTTCATTGGCGTGCTGCAGAAATTCCGCCTTGACCGAATCGGAGCTGATGCCCTGCGCCATGTAGTAGTGGCGTTTGTAGCGCAGCACGCAGACCAGCTCGGTCGCGAGCACGTCGTTCAGCACTTTCAGCACCTGGTGGACGTCCGCCTTGTAGCCTTCGGTAACGCTGCCCTTCTCCATATTTTTGCGGGCGCTGTCGCGGAGCTTTTTAACGTCGGTAAGAAATTTGTCCATGTTGAAGTCTCCTTTGAGTTGTGGTTGAGCGTAACTCTTTTCGCGGTTTATGGGCAGGGCAGCGAATTCGTTGCCGGATTTCGCTCTGCGGGACTGAGACTGCGCGCCATCGTGCTAGGTTTGGACGAATTTCGGGCGAAGGCAAGGCAAGTGGAACCCCGCATACTACCGCGCGCCGAGCATCCGATCTCACGGCGCGATATCGACGCCAACGTTCTCAAGGTCCTCTATCGCCTCGCGGGGGCCGGCTACGACGCCTACCTGGTCGGCGGCGGCGTGCGCGATCTGATGCTCTCGCGCAGGCCCAAGGATTTCGACGTCGCCACTTCGGCCCATCCGCAGCAGGTGCGCGATCTTTTCCGCAACTCGCGCATGATCGGCCGGCGCTTTCGCCTCGTGCACGTTTTCTTCGGCCGCCAGAACGTCGAGGTCGCTACCTTCCGCAAACAGGCCGAGGCGGTCGCCGATACCGACGATCCGCTGATTCGTCTCGACAACACTTTCGGCACGCCCGAAGAAGATGCGTTTCGCCGCGACTTCACCGTCAACGCGCTGTTCTACAGCCCGCAAACCTTTCACGTGGTCGATTTTCCCGGCGGAGTTGACGACCTCGAAGCGCGGCTGATTCGCACCATCGGCGATCCCGAGCTGCGGATGCGCGAGGATCCGGTGCGCATGATGCGCGCGGTGCGCTTCGCCGCCAAGCTCGGCTTTGAAATCGAGCCCGCCACGCGCGCCGCCATCGGACGCCATCGCGCCGACCTCGACAAGGCCTCTGTGCCGCGCCTCGTCGACGAGACCTACAAAACGCTCGGCCAGCCCGAGGCCGCGCACGCGCTGGTCCTGATGGAAGAGCTGGGATTGCTCGAGCACGTAATCCCGATTCTCGCGACTCATCTCAAATCGCGCGGCGACCACGCTCGCCGAGCAACCCGCCGTCCGCAACATGGCCGCACTCGGTCGCGCGATCGCGAGCGGACTCTCGCCGGATCACTCGATCGTGCTCGCCGCGCTGATGCTGGACCTCTATCGCGACGAGCAGCGGCGCGAACGCGGCGACACTCGCCGCGTCGATATCCTGGGCGAACTCCGCGCGCGAGGTTTCGCGCGGGGCGATACCGAGCAGATGCGTCTGCTGCTCGAGGCCTTCGCGAATCTCGCGTCGCCGACCCGCCGCACGCGGCGCCTGATGCGCCGGCCGTACTTTCCCGACGCGCGGATGTTCTTCGAGATGACGGCGCCGACCTACTCGATCGATTCCAGGCGCACGATTCGCTTCCTCGCCGATCCCGACAGTTTCACCGCGGCCAGTCTCAGCGCCGACCCCGCTGAGTCCCGGCGCGCCACCCGCCGCCGCCAATCGACGCCGTCGTCGACGGCGACGCCGACGCTCGCGCCACGGCGCAAGCCTCGTGCACGAACCGGTGCAGGCTGTGCAGGCCGGTGAGATGAACGGTGTCGCAATCTCCGCCCCTTCGCCCGATCCCACGCGCCGCGACTAGCATTAGTTTGGATTAGATAGTGGCGGTGGCCCGCCCACTGAAAGCAGGACAATACCGTTCCCCAACGCCCATCGACTAACTTCTTCCCTTCGACTACTTTTGACTCCACTATGCCTGCGAACAATCTCCGCTCCGATCGAATCTGGATGGACGGCGCGATGGTCCCTTACGACGAGGCCACCGTCCACGTCCTCACCCACAGCCTGCACTACGGCCTCGCGGTCTTCGAAGGGATGCGATGCTACAAGAGCGACGACGGCCGCTCCGCAATCTTTCGCGCCCGCGAACATATCCGCCGCCTCATCGAATCAGGCCACATCGTCGAAATGGAAGTTCCCTACAGCGCGGAGGAATTGCTCAAGGCATGCGCCGACGTCGTGCGCACCAACAAGTTCGCCGAATGCTACATCCGGCCGCTGGTATTCTTCGGCGAAGGTGAGATGGGCCTGTCGGCGCGCGGAAATAAGATTCGCGTCTCGATCGCCGCGTGGCCATGGGGCGCGTATCTCGGCCAGGACGGCATCGACAAGGGCGTGCGCCTGAAGACGTCGTCGTTCGTGCGATTCCATCACAACTCGATGATGCCGGCGGCGAAGGCCACCGGGCATTACGTCAACTCGATCCTCGCCGGCTACGAAGCCCGCCGCAACGGTTACGATGAGGCGCTACTGCTCAACACCGAAGGCTTCGTCGCCGAGGGCAGCGGCGAAAACGTGTTCGTGGTTCGCGACGGTGTCGTGCGCACGCCGCCGCTCACGTCGGTGCTGGCGGGAATCACCCGCGACGCGGTGATTAAAATTCTGCGCGACAACAGTGTCGAGGTGCGCGAGGAATATTTCGCGCGTGACGCATTCTACATCGCAGACGAAGCGTTCATGACCGGCACCGCCGCAGAAGTAACGCCGGTGGTCGAGCTCGATGATCGCAAGATAGGCGCGGGCAAGCCCGGCCCAATCACGGCCAAGGTGCAGCAAGTCTTTCAGGCAACCTTGCACGGCCGCGAACCGCGCTACCGCGACTGGCTCTACTACATCTAGTTCTTTATCTAGATCTTTTTCCGGTTCCCCTTCCCGCTCGGGAAGGGGTTAGGGGTTGGGTTGCCGGGGAACTTTCGAGCCGCTCTCGCAGTTAACCTCGAAACGGGAAAGACCAAAATGAAAATGATCACAATCGGACTAATCGCAATCGCCGTTATCGTGATCGCAGTCGCGATACGCCCGCAATTCGCGCGCGCCGAACTCCTTAAGGAAGGACAAATCGCGCCACCCTTCACGACCCAGATGGTTACCGGCGAGCAAGTAGCCCCGATGTCGCTCGCCGACTTCCACGGCAAAAAAGTCATCCTCTATTTCTATCCCAAGGATGAAACCTCGGGATGCACCAAAGAGGCGTGTGCGTTCCGCGACGGCTACACGCGCTATACCAACGCCGGCCTGGTGGTGCTCGGATGCAGCGTAGACTCGGCCGACGCTCACAAGGATTTCATCCGCAAGAACGGCCTGCCGTTCCCGCTGCTGCTCGATCCCGACAAGAAAATAGCGACTGAATACGGCGCCGCGAACGGGATTCCGATCCTCGGCCTCGATCGCCGCATCACCTACGTGATCGACGAGAACGGCAAGATCATCAAGGTCTATCCCAGCGTCGATCCGTCCACCCATGCGATCGAAATCCTGAACGACCTAGGCTCCGCCGACGCCACGCCCGCAGCGCAAGCCAGCCCCGCCGCGCCTGTCGCGAATTGACCGAGGTTCACTGCACCTCGCTCGGCGAATACCCCAGACTCACCGCGAGCATGACAGCCGCCGCCGCGAGCATCTCCGCATTCGATTCGCGCCGAATCATCTGCGCCAGCCGTTCGACATGCGCCGTGACGACTTCCATATCTTCGATACCGACGCCGCCCGCATCGAACATCGCATCGATCAGTGGATTCGCATCGTAGTTCGACTCGGCGAGAGCCTCGCGCACGGCGCGCCGCCAGAACTCGCGCGGCTCGACCCGATCGAAATCAACCGTCGCTGCAATGCGCTCGCGAAAGACGGCGAGCAACGCCGCGTAGCGCGCAGTTCGCCTCGAGATACTCAGCCGACGCCCTGCGCCTCGAGGAAGTCGTTGACTGTGCCGTCGATGCCATAAACTCCAAGCGACCCGGCCGCAGGCTCGAGCGTCACAAATGTTTCACGGTCTGAATCTTCGAGACGTTCGATCCCAAGCGGATACAGTCGGCAGGCAAGCGGCCGCCCGCGATGGACCCCGCACCGCGCGCCTTCGAGCGCGACGCATGCGCCGCCGTCAGAGAATTTCAAAATCGAGCCACGCCGAATCGTAAAGCGATCGATCGCCTCGCGCGTCGAGGTATTCGCCGCGCGCGCAAGCCGCAGAACATCATAAGGCGACAGCGTGATGACCTTGTTGTGGCAACAAAGTCCGCAAGCATTGCAGAGCATATGAGAATGGGCTCTTACGATTCATCGGCTGCGCTTAGAGTCTGCACCCTAACCCCTTCCTAACAGGGACGAAGTCCCGCATCTTATCTCGATACCAAGGTGCAGGGGTTACCCCTGCCGAAGGAAGCGTGAAACCCACCGCGGGTTTCACATACAATCACGTTCCTCATGGCCGCCATCTCTCCTCCCTTCCTGCGATACCATCGTCGTGCTCGCGCCGCATACGCGCGCCGGCGCGACCATCCTTGCCAAGAACTCCGACCGGTCGCCTTACGAATGCCAGCCGCTCGCGCAGTCGCCGCATCGCACTCATCCTCAAGGCGCGACCGTGCATTGCCAGTATCTTGAAATCCCGCAGGTTGCCGAGACTGCCGCGGTGATTGGCTCGCGGCCGTTCTGGCTGTGGGGTGTTGAGCATGGCCTCAACGAGTACGGTGTCGCGATTGGCAATGAAGCCGTGCTCACGCGCGAGATGCTCCCGTCGACGGGTTTGCTCGGGATGGATCTCGTGCGGCTTGGACTCGAGCGCTCGAAGACTGCGCGCGAGGCGACCGAAATTGTCGGCGCGCTGATCGAACGCTACGGCCAGGGCGGTTCCGCGCAATACGACGTTGATTTCCGCTACTGCGGCAGCTTCATCATTGCCGATCATGCCGACGCATACGTGCTCGAAAGCTCTGGCCGTCAATGGATTGCGCGACGCGTCGAGGATCGCGCGTGCATTTCGAATCGATTGACGATCGACACCGGCGAGCCTCGGCTCGGCCGACGTTGAAAGCTACGCGCGTGCTCGCGGATGGTGCGATAACGAAAGCGAGTCGCCCTTCGAGCTTCGCCGCCGCGTATTCGAGCCGCAATGCGGGCAAGGACAAGAGCGATCCGCTGACGGCGCGCGGACGCCTCGCGCGCAGCCGCGAACTCGTCTCGCGCAACGGCCGCCGCACTATCCGCGAGATGCTCGCGATACTGCGCGACCACGGCGCGCGCGGCGAAATGCCGCCCGCGGGCGAACCCGCTGCTCGCGACGATTCCCCGACGTTATGCATGCACGGTTCGGTCTCGGGCACCACGGCAAGCATGGTCGCCGAACTTCCACCGCCCGGTGCGGACACGATCCCTGTGATGTGGGCGTCGCTGGCCGCGCCATGCACGTCGATCGCGTTTCCGGTGTTCGTGGCCGGGACGATCCCGCCGGTGCTTGCGGCAGGCGGTGAGAACCCGTCCGCCGATTCGCCATGGTGGCGCTTCCGAAAAATCCAGGATCTCGTCGCGATCGCGCCGGAGCGTTTGGCGCCGATTGTATGGAAGCATTTCCGGCCGCTCGAAGCTGCGATGCTCGAGCGATGCGCCGAGGTCAGCCATCAGGCGGCCAGGCTCGACCCCGCGGCGCGAGAGAAACTGCTCGGCACCTTCATGGCGCAGAATATCGTGCGCATACTGAATGCGCAGTCCGCCGCCGAATCCGAATTGACCAGCGCGGCCAACGCGGCCAGTTGACACCGGCTGTGTCCGCGTATTGCTATGAAGCTCGCGCATAGAAGGTAAAAAAGGATGAAAATCGAATACGCTTTGCTCGCCGATGCGGCCCAGGCGGTTGGCGGCAAAGTCTTTGTGCTGGGCGGCGGATGGAACCTGTTTCGATCGGCCAGCTACCCGGCGCCGGTTCAATTTGCCGTCGCGATTGGCCTCGGGTTCAGCACCACCGAAGTTGGGATGAAGTACCCGCTGAACATCGCGATCGCCGACGAGAGCGGAGTTCCAATCGTCCCCGAAATGAAAGGCCAGGTCGAAACCGGACAGCCCGCGCCTGACGTTCCCAAAACAGCGTCGGTGAAAATCCCGGTGGCGATCAACATCAACATGTCGCTGCCGCATCCAGGCACCTACGGAATCGTCGTGACCGCCGGTCCAGCGACGACTCAGTTATCGTTCGAAGCGATCTTCGCAGGTCAAAAAGTGGAGTTCGAGCCCGAAGGCTCCGCACCAGAACGCGGCAACTGACTGCCGGAACGCGCTAATTGATAGATCAGGTTGACTCAGAGTCAATCAAATGGTCAAGTGTGCGTCCGTGAATTCAATTAGTAAGTCGTCGATCGTGCCTTCAATCGTGGTATTCGCCCTCGCCGTCGCGCTTGTTGGCTCACCGCTAATGGCAGAGGCTGGGCAATCCCGGCTCGATTCGAATCGCGCGGCAGTCGCCGGTGCGACGCACGCCCCGATCCAGGTTATTCCCGAACCCTCCACTGGCGCCGCGCTGCGGACCAGCGAGGGTCGGTTGACCAGCACCAACTGGTCTGGCTACGTGCTGCCCAAGTTTGCGACCGGCGAGCATTACACCTCAGCGCAGGCAACCTGGGTGGTTCCCACGGTCGTCTTCAACAAGAAGCCCGCAGTTTCATCGAATTGGGTTGGGATCGGCGGATTTTGCAAAAATTCCCGATGCACGAAGGTCGATCGAACTCTGATTCAGCTCGGTACCGCGCATGAGGCAGTGAGCCGTAACAATTCAATATTATTTCGCCTGGTACGAAATGCTGCCGGCGTCCTCGATAACGACTCCGGCTGGAGGTGAATCCCGGCGACGTGATAACCGCGTCACTAAGCTGTGCGGACAATTGCACGGGCAACCACCAGAGTTGGACGCTTTCGATGGTGAACGAAACGACCGCCCAAAGCTGGAGCCAGGATTTCAACTACGCGTCCCCGAATCTTTCGGCGGAATGGATTGAAGAAGCTCCCAGTGGCCGGAACGGAATCTTCCCGCTCGCGAACTATGGCACCACGACTTTCGACGAGTCGATGATCGATGGCGGTAGCGCCGATCTCAGATCGGCCGACACCGTCGTGATGCGCGATCCCCACGGCCAATCCTCAAACGTGTCGGCTCTCAACTCGACCTTCGACGGCTTCAGCGCGTGTTTCGGACCGCATAAATCATTGACCCCGTGCTCGTTCGTCCCGCTGCCCTGAAAGCATGCTCTAACTGATTCAGATTCCGAGGTCGGCGGCTCTTGCTCCGCGGTCCGAATGGGCGGTACTCAAGAGAGACCAGAGTATCGGGCGCCTCGGAGTGCCAGGCGCTATCGACCCGAGTACTGAAACAGGAGTTCTAAAGAATGGATTTTACCTGGAGCGCTGAACAAGACGCTTATCGGATGGACGTGCGGAAATGGCTCGAGGCCAATCGTCCGCAATCTCTCGCGCGCGGCGAGGATGCCGAGGCCGGTGGCGACGACGCAATCTGGACGCGCCTGAAGGCATGGCACAAAAAGCTCTACCACGCCGGATGGGCCGGTCTGACGTGGCCCAAAGAATACGGCGGCCGCGGCGCCACCTTCATCGAGCAGGTAATTTTTCAGCAGGAACTCGGCCGCCTCAACCTGCCGATGGGATGCAACGTGCTCGGCGTCATCATGACCGGTCCCGCGATCATGCAATGGGGCACCGACGAGCAGAAGAAGCGCTACCTGAATCCGATCCTCGCCGGCGACGAGATCTGGTGCGAGGGAATGTCGGAGCCGGGCGCGGGCTCGGACCTCGCGTCGATCCAGTGCAAGGCCGAGCTCAAGGGCGACGAGTTCGTCGTCAACGGCCAGAAGGTCTGGACGACGATCGCGCATCGTGCCGACTTCGTGCAGCTGTTCGTGCGCACCGATCCCGACGTGCCCAAGCACAAGGGGATGAGCGCGTTGCTGGTCGATATGAAAGCGCCCGGCGTCACCGTCCGTCCGCTCAAGCAAATCACCGGCGACAGCGAGTTCAACGAAATATTTTTCGAAGACGTGCGCGTGCCCAAGGAAAACCTGCTCGGCCCGATCAACATGGGATGGCAGGTGCTGGTCTCGACCCTGATGCATGAGCGGTTCGGAATCGGCGAAACGCTCGGCGGCACCGAGCAGATGCTCCATCAGCTCGTCCAGATTGCCAAGTCGGTGCAGTTGAACGGCCGGCCCGCGATCGAAGACAACGACATCCGCCAGCAAATCGCGCAGTTCGCAATCGAAGCGACCGCGAAGAAATACAACGGGCTGCGCAGCCTCTCCAAGCGCCTCAAGGGTCAGCAGCCCGGTCCCGAAGCGTCGATCTCCAAGCTGCTCTCGACCGACCTGGGCCAGCGGATGACCAAGTTCATCACGCGCCTGCTCGGCGAGTACGCGCTGCTCGAGCGCCACACTCCGTTCGCCCCCGACGGTGACTGGATGCGCCGCATCCTGTCGTCGGAGTCGATGACGATCGCGGGCGGCACCTCGCCGGTGCAGAAAAACATGATCGGCGAGCGCATCCTGCAACTACCCAAGGGCTGAGCGCCGACAATCGCTTCCTGGCCGACCTTCACTTCGGCGAAACATGCCACCACCGGAAACCTGGCTGGTACGAACATGATCCGTCTGCCTTCCTGCGTAACCTTCATCGTCGCATTCGGACTGCTTTTCCTTTTCTCTTGCGGACTGGCGAAGACTTCGGGTTTCGTTACGCACACGCTCAAAACCGGTGGCGAAGAACGAACTGCGCCGGTCGAACTACCCGCGTCGCCGAACGGACCGCGCATGATCATCTTCGCTCTCGACGGCGCCGTGCCTGCCGGCTTCATGCACGGGATAAAATCCCTTCAGATGCCCCACGTCAAAGAGCTGCTCGGCAACGACTTGGGCGACGGACTCTTCGAGCATGGATACGCGGCCCGCGAAGCTCTGAGCGTGCTTCCCTCGAGCACGATCGCCGACTGGGCATCGATCTTCACCGGCAGTGTGCCCGCGTGGGATGGAATCCCGGGGGACGAATGGTTCGAGCGAACGACCGCGACCTTTTACGCTCCGGTGCCCGTTTCCATGACCGACGTCGCCGACAATACCAAGCTGGTGACCGACGATCTCATCGGCGGAGAGCTCAAGGTGCCCACCCTGTATGAGCGGCTGCAAGTGCGTTCCTACGTATCGATGCTATCGGTGCATCGCGGGGCGACCCTCTACACAACCGTCGGCCCGGATTCGCTGTCGGATCTTTTCAGGCATCTCGTCAGAGGCACACTCAGGGGCCGGGAACCCGAAAGGTCGCTGAGCGGAACCCTCGATCGCTCTTCAGTCGAGGAACTCGACAAGGCGATCGAGGAACACGGCATCCCGGACTTGCAGGTCGTCTACTTTCCGGGGATCGACATTTTCACCCACGCCGCGGAAGACCCGCTCAATTCCCAGGTTCGATACCTCGCGCACGTGACCGATGGTGCGGTCGGCCATGTGCTCGACGAATACCGCAGACACAATGCGCTCGATAACACCTACGTTATATTCATCTCCGACCATGCGCATATTCCGACCTTGAATGACGAGGAGCATCGGCTCGGACCAGATGACGATAGTTCGCCTTTCAAGGCAGTGGCAAAAGCCGGCTTCCGCGTCCGCAAAGCGTCGTTAGTTGTCGGCGGCGCGGACAAGGATTTCCAGGCCGTCCTCGCGTATCAGGGCTCGATGGCGAACATCTATCTCGCCGATCGCACGACCTGCCCAAAGGACGACGACAAGTGCGACTGGAATAAACCGCCGCGCTTCGAACAGGACCTGATGCCGGTGCTGAAGTCGCTCTATCGATCCAATCAACACGGGCATCCGATCGCCGGTCTGAAGGGCAAGCTCGACCTGATTTTCTCCCGCCAGCCGACGCCCGCCGGCACGAACGCGCTACCGTTCGAAGTCTTCGATGGAAAGGAACTGATCCCGATCGACGAATACTTGAGCGAGCATCCGCGGCCCGATCTTCCAGACCTGTCGGAGCGCATGCGATGGCTGGGTGCCGGACCGTACGGCAACCGCGCCGGCGACATCGTACTGCTGCCTCAAGCTTGTATGAATGTGCCGATCGAGAACCGCTACTACTTCGCCGGCATGACTCACTACTCATGGCATGGCAGCGCATGCGAGCAGGATGGCCATATTCCGTTCATCCTCGCGCAGGCGAACGGGTCGGGTGAGAAGATGCGCTCGATCATGAGCAAGTTCGGCGGCCCGTCACCGTCAGAGAGAGAGATGACCCCGCTCGTCGTTTCGATTTTCGGGAAGTGACCCGGACGAGCCTTCGCAAAACAGCACGTTGTGTTTTCCTGAAATTTTAGTCAGCTTCACTCGCAGATCGGACTGGACCTCAGCGAACACGAGGAAGCTGCCTACGCTTTCGAGGCATGATGAGTACTATCGACGGCAACAAACCACTCGTCGGGAAAATCGCGCTGGTCGCCGGAGCAACGCGCGGTGCTGGACGCGGCATCGCAACGATGCTCGGCGCCGCGGGTGCAACAGTCGTTTGCACTGGCCGCAGCATTCGAGGGAATCCTGCGACTGCCGGCAGACCCGAAACGATTGAGGAGACGGCGGAGCTAGTCACCGCGGCGGGCGGAGTCGGTGTCGCAATCCGCGTCGATCACACAATCACAGACGAAGTTCGCGCACTATTCGAGCGAGTCGAGCGGGATTTCGAGCGGCTCGACATTCTGGTCAACGACATTTGGGGTGGCGACGAGTTGACTGAATGGGGCAGGCCGTTTTGGAAACTGGATCCCGCAAAAGGCCTCAAGATGCAGGAATTGGCAGTGCAGACGCATATTCTGAATGCCCGTTTCGGCGCGCCGATGATGGTCCGGCAGAAGTCGGGACTGATCATCGAGATCACCGACGGGATGCATCTAGACTATCGCGGCAACCTGTTCTACGACCTCGCAAAAATCTCTGCCATCCGGCTCGCATATGCGATGGCCGTCGAGCTTCGCAGACACAACGTCGTTGCATTGGCGCTGACGCCGGGCTTCCTTCGATCGGAAGCGATGCTCGACGGATTCGGCGTCGCAGAAGCAAACTGGCGCGACGCCGTCGCAAAGAATCCCGATTTCGCCGAGTCAGAGACGCCGGCTTACGTCGGCCGCGCCGTCGTCGCGCTCGCCACGGACCCGAACGTCGCGGTCAAAGCGGGAAAGGTTTGCTCAAGCTGGACGCTCGCGCGCGAGTACGGCTTTCAAGACTCAGATGGTCGCCAGCCCGACTGGGGCGCGTATTTCGAACGCGTGGTAAATGCAATTCTCGACCGCGGCGGCCCGATCAACAGAGAAGAGCAGTCGCGAGTCTGGAGCCGCCACGAGCAAATCCGCGACGACCCGCAATATGCCGACGAGACCGCTCGCCTCGCCGCCGCATTGGCCCGCGCCGGGGTATCGATTCTCCGGTGAAGATCGCCGATCAGGCTCGGGTCAGAAGCTCCAGTACGTGGCCGTTGGGATCCTTGAAATAGACGCCGCGCCCGCCACGCCGAGTGTTGATCTGCATATCCTCTTGCGAGAACGGACCGCTCCCATACGGAATGCCGGCCTCTTTGATTCGACCGAAGATCGCGTCGAACTCCGCGTCGCCGACCTGGAAAGCGTAGTGGTGCATCTCGAAATTTTTCCAGTTGTCAAAATCGAGCGTGAGCGTTTCGTTGATCCTGACCGGCGCAAAATGACTCATCGCACCTTCGTATTTGAGGCCAAACATGTGCGCGAAAAACTTTGCCGAGGCCTCTTTGTCATGCGCCGGTACGATCGTGTGATTAAGCGTAATAGCCATAACTCGCCTCCATCTTCGATTGATCCACTTATCGTCGACAGCCGCGGGCCTCATCACTTTGTAAAGTATCTCCTTTTGAAAGTAAGTCAAGAGATTGCTTGATTAATAGATCGCCTCGGCAGCGGGACGATCTCGATTTGAGGGTAATGGAACGCTAGCGCTGCATCGCCTGGAAGATCATCGGGCCGGCTTCGGCCATCATCTCGCCGAGGATTTCGTTCAGCGGCTTGCTCGGCATCGCGAGTTTTTCCGTCAGCGATTTCATCACCGTCAGGTAGTGCTGCTTCATCTCTGCGCTCATCATTTCGAGCCTGACGTTCTCCATCAGGTCGACAAAGCGACGCTGAACTTCAACGATCTCGAGGTCGACGGGATCAGTGAACTTTTTTTTGTGAGCCACGTGCTTTACCTCATCCAGGAAAACTCAGAACAGGTAGCGGCGGGTGTTGATGCTGATCAGAATTCCCATTGCCGCCATCATTAGGATCAGCGACGAGCCGCCATAACTCACCAGTGGCAGCGTGATTCCCACCACCGGCAGCATTCCGGTTGCCATCCCGATGTTGACCGCGACCTGCCAGAAGACGATCGCTGTCACTCCGACTGCTAGCAACGCGCCGAAGCGATCGCGGGCGTGTCTGGCGATATACGCGCCGCGCGCGATCACGCTCGCATAGAGCGCCAACAAAACTAGCGCGCCGGCCAGACCGAACTCCTCGGCGAAAACCGCGAAGATAAAATCGGTGCTCTGCTCGGGCAGAAAATTCAGCCGCGCCTGCGTGCCTTTCAGAAATCCCTTGCCCATCGGGCCGCCCGCGCCGATCGCGATTTCGGATTGGATGATGTGATAGCCCGATCCGAGCGGATCGGCCTGCGGATTGATGAAGCTAACCAGCCGCTGGCGCTGATACGGCTTCAGATAATGCCAGCTCAGCGGAGCCGCGAGCATCCCGGCAATCGCCAGCACCAGCATCGTGCGCCAGTTCAGTCCGGCGACGAATATCAGCGTGATTGTGATCAGTACGAGCACCAGTCCCGTGCCGAGGTCGGGTTGCTTGAGCACCAGGCCCGCGGGGACGCCGAGCAGGATGAACGGGATGATCAAATGTTGCAGGCCCCATCCGCCCTTCGGCGGCTCCTCGCGCAGATAACGCACCATCACGAGCACGACCGCGAGCTTGGCGAGCTCAGACGGCTCGAGATGAAACACGCCGAGGTTGATCCATCGACGCGATCCGCCCATCGAGTGGCCGGCGACCATCACGGCGATCAGAAGTCCGACCACCAGTACATAAAATGGATAGGCGTATGCCTGCAGCGTGCGGTAATCGACGAGGACCGCAACCAGCAACGCGCCGGTTCCGACTGCGATCCAGATGAGCTGGTGAATCACCAGCGGATCGATAATCTTGTGCCCGCCGTACGACGCGCTGATGACGCTGACCAGCCCGATCCCGGCCAGCGCGAGCACCAGGATGAACAGCGTCCAATCGAAATGAAGTATGGCCCTGCGATCGCCGGCCGCCATCAGCGACGCACTCCTGTCATTGATCGAGCACTTGCGCGATTTTCGGTTCGGGCGGCGGTGGATTGAGCTGGAAGTAGCGTTGGAAGACGTCGTGAATTATTGGCGCCGACGCGCTGCCGCCGTGACCGCCGTGCTCGATAATGCAGGCGGCGGCGATCGTCGCATGATCCTTCGGCGCGAACGCGATAAACCACGCGTGGTCCTTGTATTTGTCGGGCGTGTTCTTGTCCTCTTCGTCGCTCTCACCGCCACCCTTGTCGCCGACGACTTGCGCGGTGCCGGTTTTGCCGCATACGACGACGTTGTCGAGATGCGCCTTGTGCGCGGTGCCGCCGGCGCCGTTGACGACGTCCGCCATCGCGTCCTTCACGTCCTGCAGCGCGTCGGGATCGATCTTCATTCGGTTCTCGACGACCGGCGGATACCTCTTGGCGACATTGCCGTCGAGTCCTTCGACATACTTAACGAACTGCGGCTTGTAGCGGATGCCGCCGTTGGCGACTTGCGCGGCGACCTGCGCCATCTGCAGCGGCGTCGTCGCGACGTAGCCCTGTCCGATCGCGACCGAGAGCGTCTCCGCCGGATACCATCGCTCGTGGTAGCGCTTCTGTTTCCACGCCGACGACGGGATGGTGCCGGGATTTTCGTGATCGAGATCGATGCCGCTCTTGACACCAAGGCCCATCAGGTTGGACCACTTCGCGATTCGATCGACGCCGAGTTTTGCTCCGACGTTGTAAAAGTAAACGTCGCATGAGCGCACGATCGCATCATGCAGCTCGATGGTGCCGTGCCCCTGATGACGCCAGCAGTGATACTCGCGTCCGCCGAACCACATGCCGCCGGGGCAATTGTATTCGGTTTCCTGCTTCAGCGTTCCTTCCTGGAGTCCCGCGATCGAATCGACAATTTTGAACGTCGATCCGGGCGGATAAATTCCCTGGATGACGCGATTTTGCAGCGGATGGTTCGGGTCGGTCATCAGCTCTTTCCACGCCGACGCTTTCACGCCGCCGCCGAAGATGTCGGGGTCGAAGGCCGGATGCGACACCATCGCGAGCACGTCGCCGTTGCGCGGATCGATCGCGACGAACGCGCCGTTCTTTCCGGTCATCGCAGTCTCCGCCGCCTGCTGGAGATTCAGGTCGATCGTCATGACGAGGCTTTCGCCCGGAGTATCCGCGATTTCCTTGAGTACGCGGAGCCGCCGCCCGACCGCGTCGACTTCGATCTCCTGTCCGCCCGCGTTGCCGCGCAGAAAACTTTCCCACACGCGCTCGAGCCCGAATTTTCCGATCTCGTCGCCCATGTGGTAGTCCTGCATGCGCTTTGAGATCGTTGACGTTCACCTCGCCGACGTAGCCGAGCAGATGCGCGGCCATCTGGCCATACAGGTAGTGCCGCGCGGGTGTTATCTGCAGACTGACGCCCGGCAGGTCGAGCTGATGCGCCTCGAGCGCCACCACTTGCTGCCATCCGAGACGCTCGGCGACGGTGATTGGCTCGTAAGGTGGGCGTCCCGCTTCGTCGGCGTCTGAAATTTTGTCCGCAATCTGATCCGCGCCGGTATAGCGCGCCAGCCGTTCGATCGTCAGCGAAAGATTGTCGGAATCTTCGGGCACGATTTGCGCGTCGAACGACGGACGCGTATCGACCAGCGGCCGATGATTGCGATCGAAGACCAGTCCGCGCGGCGCGGGCACGCGCTGCAGTCGAATCCGGTTGCGATCGGCCGACTCGACATTCTCCTTGTGATGCAGCACCTGCAAGTAGTACAGGCGCACCGAGACGACCGTCAGAATCGCGAACATCATGACAGTCAACGTCACGATGCGCGGTTCCAGCAGCGGCACCGGCCGATTATTGCTTCTGGGTGATGTGGAACTTCGCCACTTATGGTTCCCAACTAACCCTACAATCTATTCGCGCCCCACTCCGGCAAGCAATCCTCTCCTCGATATCGGCATAGCCTACCGGTCGCGGCCGCGGCCGTCCCGGCCTGCGCCTGTGGGCAATCCGATCAGGCGCTTGCTGCCGGCCAGCATTGAAAAGATGAGCGGTGCGATTATCGCCGTCATGAAAGCCTGAAGCATCAATCCCGGGAGCATCGGGCCGGTGCTCGAGAGTGCGCCGAAGCCGTTTGCTATGGCCACGGTGCCGAGCGCGGTCGCGACCACGCCGAAGAATACCACCGTCGCGCCGACGCCCGCGTTCGCCACCATCAGGCGCGTCGAGATTTCGTAGCTCACCAGAAATACCATCGTCGTCATGAAGGCGTTGAGCCCCGGATGCGATCCGGCGACCGCGTCGGTCGCATAGCCCATCGCGAATGCGAGCATCGCGGGCAGGACGCCATGATGGCGCAGGCCGAGATCGACGGCGAGTATGATGATCAGATTCGGGATTAGCGACCGCAACGAGAAGATGCGCGCGCCCGCCGATTCAAACGCCAATCCCAGAATCACGAAAACCGCGAACAACAGGATGAGGCGCAACCGCGTCAGTCCTTGGCCTGGTCTTCGAGATGCGGCGGCGGCGTGGTCAGGATCAGCACCTGCTCGAGCTCGCGGAAATCGACCGCCGGCGCGATCTTCACCCCAAGGAAAAGTCCGGGGCCTTCGCGATGGACACTTTGAATGGTGCCGACCAGCAGCCCGCGCGGGAAAATTCCGTCGAGCCCCGACGTCACGATCGTGTCGCCGGCGCGGAGATCCTGCGAACGATCGGCGTACTTCAGCATCACGCCGTCATCGACCTGTCCCGCGACGATTCCGCGCGCTCGCGATCGTTGATCGAAACCGTCGAGCGCACTGTTGTGGTCATTGATCAGCAGCACGCGCGATGCGTTCGGACTGACGGCGATGATCTTGCCGACGACGCCCTGGTTGGCGAGCACCGCCATGCCGGAACGAAGTCCGTTGTCCGATCCCGAACTGAGCACCAGCGTGCGCGAGATGCCGTTGGCGTCGCTGCCGATCACGTTGGCGGCGACTGCGTTGGTGCCGAGCGCGTCCTTGAGCGCGAGCAGCTCGCTCAGGTGCCGATTTTCGACTTCGAGCTCTGCCAGCCGCGCCTGATCGCTCTTGACCCGCGCGAGCTCGTTGCGCAGATGCGCGTTTTCGTCGCGCACGTGGACCAGCTCGAGGTAGTCGCGCGTTATCGAAGAAGCGCCGTCGCTGAGATGCGTGAAGGCGCCGGTAACCGGGCTGATGACTGCGAGAAACGCGGACTGCGGACGCGCGGCGAGATCGCCGGGATGTACGCCCGTCGAGATCAGATGAAGCGACAGAATCAGGAGCACGCCGCTGGTCAGGAGCACGCGGTTGCGCCAGAGAAAGGTGCTTTTCATGCGGGGTTCTCGACCGTTGAGGACATCGCGGATGATGCCAGGAACCTAACCCCTAGCCCCTTCCCATAGTGGGAAGGGGAACCGGAGTCGTTAACCACTGCGAACATCGTGGATGATGCCAGCGACCTAACCCCTAACCCCTTCCCGAGCGGGAAGGGGAACCGGAATGGGGAGCGGTGCGCGATTTCTGTCAGTCAACGGTTACGTCGCGCAGCAGCGACAGTTCGTCCAACACCTTGCCCGCACCCATCACGACCGCGGTCAGCGGATCGTCGGCGAGCGTGACCGGAAGCCCGGTCTCCTCGCGCAGCAGGACGTCGAGGTTGCGCAGCAGCGCGCCTCCGCCTGCGAGCACGATTCCCTTGTCGACGATGTCCGACGCGAGTTCCGGCGGCGTGCGCTCGAGCGCGATTCGCACCGACTCGACGACCTGGCGCACCGGTTCCATCAGCGCCTCGCGAATCTCCTCGTCGGTGATCTCGATAATCTTCGGCACGCCCGCGACCAGGTCGCGGCCCTTGATCTCCATCGTCTGGATCTCGTTGCCGGGGTAGGCCGATCCGATTGTGATCTTGATCAACTCGGCGGTGCGCTCGCCGATCAGCAAATTGTACTTGCGCTTGATGTGCTGGATGATCGCTTCATCCATCTTGTCGCCCGCCACTCGAACCGATCGCGAGAAGACGACGCCCGCCAGCGAGATGACGGCGACCTCGGTGGTGCCGCCGCCGATATCGACGATCATGTTGCCGGCCGGCTCGGTGATAGGAAGGCCGGCGCCAATCGCTGCCGCCATCGGCTCTTCGATCAGGTAGACCTCGCGCGCACCCGCCGACTCGGCCGATTCGCGCACCGCGCGTTTCTCGACGGCGGTGATTCCGAACGGCACGCAGATGACGATACGCGGGCGCGGACGCACCAGCGTCTTGCCCGAGTGAATTTTCTGGATGAAATAGCGCAGCATGTTTTCGGTGATCTCGAAGTCGGCGATCACGCCGTCCTTGAGAGGCCGAATCGCGACGATCGAGCCGGGCGTGCGTCCGAGCATTTTCTTTGCCTCGGATCCAATCGCCAGCACGCGCCGCGAGCCGCGCGAATCTTTTTGCACCGCGACGACCGACGGCTCATTGCACACGATACCTTCGCCCTTCACATAGATCAGGGTGTTAGCGGTGCCGAGATCGATCGCCAGATCGTTGGAAAACCAACCGAAAATAGAATTAAGGACCACGAATTTCTCCCCTCGCCTGCCCGGTTCAAAACTAATGCCGGTACCAAGTCCCGGCCCGAAAACCACCCCAAGACGCGGCCCAAATGTTGAAGATTTTCTTTCGCGGAGACGTTTGGGTCCGTCAAACTTAACCGCTGCGCGCACAGGCTAACGAGGACACTAGGCGCAAGCAAGCAACCGGGCGCAATTGCGCACACAAAAGGCACTAAAGTATGATGCCGATTCAATGCTAGAAGGAATTCGTCGTTACCAATACTCGTGGCAGGTGCAAGTACCGTTCGCCGTCCTGGCGGTTCTGATGGCTTTTTGGGGGTTCGGTGCCGGCGTCTTCGGCAGTGTCAGTCCGATCGCGACCGTCAACGGCCAGAAGATACTTGGCGATCAGGTCGATCGCGAAGCCAATCAACTGCGCGCTACCGTCCAACAAATGTACGGCGCCAATGCGCAGGCCGTCCTCAAGAACATCAATATTCGCCAGGAAGCCGTCGAGCGCCTGATCGAGGAACAATTGATCGGCGAAGAGGCGCGCCATCTCGGCATCAGCATCAGCGACGTCGCGCTGCAGGACAAGATTTCCAAGGAGACCGCGTTTCAGCGCGACGGCCAGTTCGATTTCGACACGTACCAGGACGTGCTGCGCGCCAACAATCTGCTGCCGGCTGAGTATCGAGAACCGAAGAGCGCGACCGCATGATTGCGGACACGCTGCGCAACATGATCGACACGGGCGTGCAGGTGAGCGACGACGAAGCGCGCCACGCCTACAATCTTGCGCAACGAAAAGATCGGGCTGCGTTACATCGAGTTCGCCTCGAGCGATTTCGCCGCAAAGATTTCGCCGACCGAAACCCAGATCGCCGACTACTACAAAAAGAACGCCGAGCAGTTCCGCGTGCCCGAGCGGATCAAGCTTTCCTACGTGCACTACGAGCCGCTGGTGCTCGCGGCCAAGTACGCTGCCGCCGACAAGGAAGTCGAGGACTATCTACAAGCGCAACGCCGAGCACCCGCTTCAAGCATCCCGACGAGGTTCACGCGCGGCATATCCTGATTGCGGTGCCCGCGGGCGCCTCCGACAAAGAGAAGGCCGCGGCAAAGGCCAAGGCCGAGGACGTGCTGAAGCAGGCGCAGGCGAAGGGGGCTGACTTCGCAAAGCTGGCGGCGAAATATTCGGACGATACGTCGAACAAGCTCGAAGGCGGCGACCTCGGAACGTTCGGACGCGGCCAGATGGTCAAGCCGTTCGAGGACGCGGTGTTCGCGATGAAGCCGGGACAGATCACGATAGTCGAGACGCACTTCGGCTTTCATGTCGTCAAGCTCGAGGCCTCAAATCCGGCGCATACCGATACGCTGGCCGAGGCGAAGCCGAAGATAATCGAAGAGCTGCGCACGCAGGCCGGAGCGAAGCTCGGACGCACGGCGGCGCAGGAGGATCTCGCGTCGGCGCTGGCGGGCGGCAAGCTCGAGGACCTGGCGAAGAAGCGCGGACATCGACGCGGTCGAGACGCCGCTGTTCGCGCAGGGTGAGCCCGATCGGCGGTCTCGAGGCGGACCGCGAGCTGATGCAGGCGGCGTTCAAGCTCGAAGCGGGGCAGGTCGCACTCGTGCCGGAGAAGGGCGCGCCTTACGTGATCAAGCTGCTGACGCGGCGAGCCGTCGCGAATTCCGCCGCTGAAAGAAATCGAAGCGCAGGTGCGGACGCGGTGATTCGCACGACGGCCCAGGCGCAAGCCAGCCAGCAGGCGCAGAAGATTCTCGCGACTATCAAGACTCCGGCGGACTTCGACAAAGCGGCGGCGTCGAACAAGCTCGCGATCAAAAATGTCGATCCGTTTGTGCGCGCCGGTCGCCAGGTTCGCGGGTATCGGCGAATTTCCCGAAGTGACCGACGCAGCCGCGGCCGTGCCGGCGATTCCCGGGCGTCATCGATCGCGTGATGGAGCATGGCGGCAATTCGTACCTGTTCGAAGTCACCTCGCGCGCCGAGCCGACCGACGCCGATTGGAAGACCGCGCAGAAAGCATTTCATGCAGGAATACGTCCAGCAGCGGCGCGCGCAGGCATGGACTCGCTTTCTCGATTCACTAAAGGATCAGGCAAAGATACAAATCGACAGCGATCAGCTCGCGCCGCCGGATCGTCAACCTAAAGGAGCGCGCCATAGCGCGTCATAAAACCAAGCATGAAATCCGATTCCGACGAGCCTCCATCGCGCCACTCAGCGGGCGTCGATACCAACGAATTTTTCCTTCCCGGTGCGGTCGCCGCCGGCGCCGGTGTCAGCGCGCTGCTGATTCACGGTCTCACCGGAACTCCATACGAGATGCGCTACCTCGGCGAGCGGCTGGCGGCGCGCGGCGTGCGCGTGCGCGGGGTCAAGCTGGCGGGTCATGCCGGAGCTGCCCGAAGAATTGGGCGCGGTCAGCTACGACAATTGGTACGAGAGCGTCGTAAACGGACTCGAGGATTTGCGCCAATACGGCGAGCCGATCGTGGTGGTTGGATTGTCGATGGGCGCGGTGCTGTCGGCGCGGCTCGTCGGCGGATCAGGGCGAGTCGGTCGCAGGACTCGCGCTGCTGGCGCCGGCATTTTTTCTGCCGACGTCAACCAGCCTGGCGCTGCGAGGATTGCGCGGCGTGCTCGGTTCGATCACCGAAAGGATCTATCTGTTCAATCCGGGCGCGTCTGACATTCATGATGCAGCCGCGCGCTCGATCCATCCCAATTGCCGCCTGATGCCGTTGACGGCGCCGATGAAGCTGCTCGACTTGTCCGCGATCGTAAGGCCGATGCTGTCGCGGATCACGCAGCCCGCGCTGGTGATGCATGCGCGGCGCGATCACACGTGCCCGATGCGAAAAAATGTCGACTACGTGATGAAGCATCTCGGCAGCGTCGAGAAGCGCGCGATCGAGCTCGAAGAGAGCTACCACGTGATCACGGTGGACAGTGAGAAAGAGCGCGTCGTCGATGAGGTCGGGGAATTCGTCGAGCGGTTTCGCGTCGCGCCGCAAAAACGCGCGGCCGGTTAGAAGTTCGCGAGGCGCGCTCAGCTCGACGCGTCGTAATATTCCTCGAGCAGATACTTAACGTCGGGACGGCCGAGCACCTCGATGAAACAAATCTCGTCGTTGGCGTTCAGATCGATGATCACCTGGCCTTCCATCGATTGCAGCTCGACGTAGTTGGCGACCTTCACTTCGGCGGCGGTCGCGAAGCTCGCGCAATTCTCGTCGCCGCAATCGCATACCGACTCGATCCGCAGCGCGCGCAGCTTCGCTTCCAGCGGATCGGCGCCCTGCTGCTTGAGCAGATAAACCATCTCCTCGAGCAGGTCGGGCAGCACGTCGTTCATCATCGGCGCGGGCATAGTATTCGTTGTTTCTCAGGGTAGTGGATTCGGCGCGCCGATCAAGTGCAAGTCGCGCGCATACGATTGGCGCCCGCATCCGCACGGCGGTATCGTCATCGCGATGGACGAAGAACTCGACAAAATCCTGGTCACCACGATGAACGACGTGCCCGGCTACGAAATCGTCGCGGTGTACGGCGAAGTGTTCGGACTAATCGTGCGCGCGCGCAACGTCTTCTCCAACCTCGGCGCGAGCCTGCGCACTGCTGGTCGGCGGCGAAGTCGGTGGATACACGACGCTGCTGAGTGACAGCCGCAATCATGCGATCGAGCGGCTGCGAATGGCGGCGCTGGAGAAGGGCGGCAACGCGGTGGTCGCGATGCGCTTCGACTGCAACGAAATCGCGAACCTGATGAGCGAGATTGCGGCCTACGGCACCGCGGTCACGATTCGCAAGAAGTAACGCTACCTTGACTGGGTACCCAGCCGTACTTATGTTCAACTTGCGACCAGGAGCACAGGAGATAAGCGTAGATGTCCAGCGATAAAATTGTTCACGTTACCGATGCGAGCTTCGACCAGGAAGTTTTGAAGTCTGATCGACTCCGGTGCTGGTAGATTTCTGGGCGCCGTGGTGCGGACCATGCCGCGCGATCGCGCCTATCCTCGACGATTTGGCCGGCGAGTACGACGGCCGCCTGAAGATCGCGAAGATCAATGTTGACGACAATCCGCAGACTCCCGGACGCTACGGCGTTCGCGGCATTCCCAACCTGCTCATCATCAAGGGCGGCCAGGTGAAGGAACAGATCATCGGCGCAGTGCCGAAGGGCAGGCTCGTGCAGGCGGTCGACAGCGCTATCGCGATAGTAGCGATCAGCAAATTATCCGATCACTTCGCGGAGGGCGAGGGCGACGCGGCCGGCGAGCGGCGCGTCGCGGAGTTGGCGACCTTCATCGCGTTCTGGACCCAGTATTTCATCAGGTCGTCGCGATTACGCTCGTACGCAATCTTTGCGTCGCCGGGAATGTATCCCACCAGCATTTCGTTGTACGCCAACAGCATCGGAACCAGTTTCGAGTCGCGCAGAATTGCCGCGTCGCTCGGCATCACCGCAGCCATCAGCATCACGGCCAGGCCTGCAAATACTGCCGCGATTCCCGCGCCGAGCAGGCCGCCGGCCAATCGATCCAGCGGGCCCAGGTGAACGACCTCTGTCAGGCGGATCGCTGACGATCCGATCAATTCCACCGCGGCGAAGATCAAAGCGAAGACTGCGACGAAGCCGATCACCGCGCCGACCGTGTGCGACGATCCGAACTGCGTCTCCGCGAGCGCCCCGGCCTTGTTGTAGTAGAGTGACGCGAAATAAACGGCCGCCATCAGCGCCACCGCCGACGTCACCATCCTGAGCGCGCCCTTTTGTAATCCGTAGATTGCCCCGAGCGTGAACAGTGCGATCGCAACGTAGTCGAAACCGTTCAGCCCGCTCATCCGCCCTTCCTCTCCACGCTCACGAGACTAGCTGATGAACGCAAAGCGCGCGACGCGTCCGCGCTCCTGTACTTACGCGGCGATATGCTTAAATGGGCACATGGCGCGAGTTTATATCGAAGAACTGTCGAAGCACGTCGGAAATGAGGTCACGCTCAAGGGATGGCTCGCGGGCAAGCGCTCGAGCGGCAAGATACATTTTCTGCAAGTGCGCGACGGCACCGGCGTATGCCAATGCGTGGCGTCGCTCGCCGACCTCGGCGCCGAGAGTTTCGCGGCGGCCGATCACATGGGGCAGGAAACCTCGCTCGAAGTTACCGGCATCGTGCGCGAGGACAAGCGCGCGCCCGGCGGATTCGAGCTGACGATGAAATCGATCGAGATCGAGTCGCCGGCGACCGACTATCCGATCACGCCCAAGGATCACGGCGTCGCATTCCTGCTCGACAACCGTCATCTGTGGATTCGATCGTCGCGCCAGCATGCGATTCTGCGCATCCGCAGCGAGGTCGCGTCGGCGTGCCGCGATTTTTTTCATGAGCGCGGCTTCGTCCTGTTCGACGCGCCGATTCTGACTCCGACTTCATGCGAAGGTACGACCAACCTGTTCGAGCTCGACTACTTCGGCGAGCGCAAGGCGTACCTGACGCAGAGCGGACAGCTCTACGCGGAGGCGGGCGCGCTCGCATTCGGCAAGGTCTATTGCTTCGGCCCGACGTTCCGCGCCGAGAAATCCAAAACGCGACGTCATCTGACGGAATTCTGGATGGTCGAGCCGGAGATGGCGTACTGCGATCTCGACGGTGATATGGAACTCGCCGAGCAGTTCGTATCATACATAGTAGGCCGCGTGCTCGAGCGCCGCAGCGCCGAGCTGAAGACGCTCGAGCGCGACACGACCAAGCTGCGAAGCCGCCGCGCAGACTACCCTATCCACGCATCAGCTACGACGAAGCGATCGAGCGGCTGAAAAAGAAAGGCGTCGCGGTCAACTGGGGCGACGATTTCGGCGGCGACGAGGAAACCGCGCTGTCGGAGGAATTCGATCGCCCCGTGATGGTGCATCGCTACCCGACCGCCTGCAAAGCCTTCTACATGAAGCAGGACCCGACGCGTCCCGACGTCGCGCTGTGCGTCGACATGCTCGCGCCGGAAGGTCACGGCGAAATAATCGGCGGCGGCCAGCGCGAGGACGACTACGAAACGCTGCGCACCAAGATCACTTCGCACGGCCTGCCGCTGGCGCCCTTCGAATGGTACCTCGATCTGCGCCGCTACGGCTCAGTCCCGCACGCCGGCTTCGGCATGGGCCTCGAGCGCATGACCGGCTGGCTGTGCGGCATCCATCACATCAGAGAGACAGTACCGTTCCCTCGCATGATGGAGCGGCTGGAGCCTTAGGGGACCAAGGAAAAGACAAATCACCTGCGCGGTGGGCGCAAGGGGTGACCCCTTGACCCAGTATTAATCGCAAAATCCCGCGGACGGTCTTTTGCTCTAGGGCATCGGCTTGAGGATTCTGCGCTAGACAACCCTTGCGTCAAATCTGACGGCTTGCTTAAACTGACCGTACGTTCATTTGACTGACTGTCCAGTTTCCTCGTGACCAAAGAAGAAGTAATCAAGGAATACCGCGTCCGCGAGATCCTCGAAGCCGCACGCCGCGTGATGGCTCGATACGGTATGCAGGGCACCACGGTCGACCGCGTCGCCGAGGAAGCGAAGGTCGCTAAGGGCACTATCTACCTCTACTTCGACACCAAGGACGCGCTGGTCCACACGGCGGTGCTCGAGGGTCTGCGCGAGATGGTGGCAGAAACGATAGCGTCGGACGACCCGTCGATTCCGCCGCTGGAACGAATCCGCAAACTCATTCTGGCGCAGTTCCGAATCCAGGCCTCGAACCAGGATTTTCTGAAGACCCTCATCATCGGCAACTCGCTCGATATCGAAGTCGAATCAGAAGCCGGCCGCAAATTCATGCAGGTCTACGCGGGCCATCTCGACTTCATGGCGTCGGTGCTGCAGGACGCGATCGATCGCGGCGCGATTCGGCGAATCGATCCACAATTCGCTGCGTTCATGCTCGGCGAGATGCTGACGGGTTCGCTGCGCCGGCGGTTGCTCAAGCTGGCGTCGAGTCCGCTCGAATCGGACGCGGAAGCGGTCGTCGAACTTTTTCTCAAGGGGATCGCGGCGCTTCCATGAAGCTTTTTCAGGGTTCGCAGTTCTCTCCTTGCTGGCAATTGCGCTTGGTGTGTTCGCGCTCGCGGGATGCCATCAGCCGGCCGCAGCCGAAGTCGACAGCAAAACCGGACCGGCCCCGATTGCGATCGCGGTGGCGACAGCGCGGCAGCAAGGACTCGATCGCACGGCCGAGGTGCAGGGCGCGCTCTTCCCGCGCGAGCATGCGGTGATGTCGTCGGAGGTCGAGGGCAGAGTCGCTGAAGTAGTCGCGGACTTTGGCGACAAGGTCACGGCCGGCCAGGTGATGCTGAAAATCAATCCGCGCGAATACGAGTTGCGCGTGCAGACCGCGCAGGCGGCGCTCGACCAGGCACGCGCCAAGCTGGCCAATTCGACTGCGCGATACAATCGCGCGCGGACGCTCAAGCAGTCGGAGAGCATCTCGGCTGAGCAGTTCGATCAGATTGCGTCGCAGTTGCGAGTCGATCAGGCTGACACCGAATCGGCGAATGAAGCGGTCGCGATGGCGCGCAAGAAGCTCGGCGACACCGAAATCAAGGCGCCGTTCAGCGGCTCCGTGCAAAAGCGGATGGTCTCGCTCGGCGAGTACGTCTCGCCCGGCAAGGAAATTTACGAACTGATCGCGACCGACCCGATCAAACTGCGCTGCCCGATGCCGGAGCGGTTCGTGCCGCTGGCGCGCGTCGGCATGCCGGTGAAGCTCGCGATCGACGCCAAGCAGGGTACGTCGTACACGGGGAAGATCACGCGCATCGCGCCGGCGCTCGATGAAAGCAGCCGCACCTTGCTGATCGAGGCCGAAGTCGCGAATCCCGACGGCGCGCTGAAGCCGGGATTCTTCGCGCACGTGACGATGGATCTCGGCCACGATCGCGCGCTGTTCGTGCCGACCGCCGCGGTGCTGCGCTACGCGGGCGTCGCGCGCGTATTCATCGTCGAGCATGGAGTGGTGCGGGCGCGCGAGGTGACCACCGGCAGCGTCGTTGGCGATCAGATTGAAATCACCGGCGGACTGAAGGACGGCGATCACGTCGCGGTGAGCAATGTCGATCGACTGGCCGACGGCACCGCGGTGACCGCGAAGGAGCAGTCGTGATTCTCGCCGACCTGTGCGTGCGCCGCCCGGTCTTCGCGACGATGTTCGTCGGCGTGCTGGTCGTGCTCGGCTGGTTCTCGTACATGCGGCTCGGCGTCGATCTGTTTCCCAAGGTCGATGTGCCGACCGTGATGGTCACGACATTCCTGCCCGGCGCCGCGCCCGAAGAGACCGAGGCGCGCGTCACCAAGCCGATCGAAGAAGCGGTCAACACCGTCAGCGGAATCGACGATATGCGCTCGAACACGCTCGAAGGTGTTTCGCGGGTCATTATTCAATTCAAGCTCGAGCGCGACCTCGACGCGGCCGTGCAGGACGTGCGCGACAAGATTTCGACGGTGCTCGATCAACTGCCCGACGGCACCAAACCGCCGCAGGTGCAGAAGTTCGATCTGGACGCGGTGCCGGTCGTGACGATCACGCTCACCGGCTACCAGAGCCTGAAAGAGCTCACCGAGCTGGCGCGCCGGCGCCTGAAGGAGCCGCTTGAATCGGTCGACGGCGTCGGCTCGATCGATATCGTCGGCGGTCGCGAGCGCGAAGTTCACGTCGACGTCGACGCCGACAAGCTGCACGCGACCGGCGTGACGATTCAGCAGGTTGGTGCGGCGCTCTCGCGGCAAAACGTCGAGTATCCCGGCGGCCGCATGAAGCAGGGCATGTCCGAGGAGATGCTGCGCACGCTAGGACGAATCACCGAGGTTCCTGATTTCGCAAAAATTATTGTCAGCGAAGTCGAGGGCCGGCCGGTGACGGTCGGCGATGTTGCGTCGGTCGAGGATGCTGTCAAGGAGCCGCGCTCGCTGTCGCGATGGGACAACAAGAACGCGGTCTCGCTGATCGTGCGCAAGCAGTCGGGCCAGAACACGATCGAGGTCGTCGATCGCGTCAAGGAGCGCTACCAAACGATCAAGGGCACGCTGCCGCCGGGCGTCGATGTGATCTTCACGCGCGATGCGTCCACCTTTATCCGCGCCGCCGTCGATACCGTGCAGGAGCATCTCTGGCTCGGCGGTCTTTGCGCCGCAATCGTCGTGTTCTTTTTTCTCGGCTCGATTACTTCGACGCTGATTGCCGCGGTTGCGATTCCGGTTTCGATCATCGCGACCTACTCGTTGATCCTGTGGATGGGTTTCACGCTCAACCGGATGACCCTGCTCGCGCTGACGCTGGCGGTCGGAATCGTGATCGACGACGCCATCGTCGTGCTCGAAAATATTTTCCGCTTCATCGAAGAAAAAAATATGGACCCGATGTCCGCGGCGAAAGCAGCAACCGCCGAGGTCGGGCTCGCGGTCAGTGCGACGACGCTTTCGCTCGCCGTCATCTTCGTGCCGGTCGCATTCATCCACGGCGTGATGGGCCGCTTCCTTAATTCGTTCGGCCTGACGATGGCGTTCGCGATCATGGTGTCGCTGCTGGTCTCGTTCACGCTGACGCCGATGCTCTGTTCGCGCTATCTCAAATCCAAAGGCGCCGGCGGCGCGAAGCACAACAGCACCAAGGACTGGAGAATTTTTCGCTGGATCGAAGACTACTACGATCTCGCGCTGCGCTGGTCGCTCGACCATCGATGGGTGCTGGTCGTCGTCGCGGTCGCGCTGGTCATCTCGATCCCATTTCTCGGCAAGCTGGTCGGGGCGACTTTCATGCCCGACGACGACTCGAGCGAGTTCGCGGTCAACATCCGCACGCCGCCCGGCTATTCGCTCGCGCATACCGATCAGATTGTCGCGCAGATCGAGGATCGCCTGCGGACGATTCCCGAAGTTCGCGACCTGTTCACGACCGTCGGCGACACCAACGGCGACGATCGCGTGACTGTTGCGCAGGTCGATGCGAAACTTCTTCCGCTCAACCAGCGCCGGCGCAGCCAGGAACTGGTGATGGCTGACGCGCGCAAATTGATGGACGCGTTTCCGGCGCTGCGCGTCAGTGTCGATCCGATCAAGCCGTGGGAGCAGGGCGGCTATCGCGAAGTCGCGGTCGAATACGACATGCGCGGTCCCGACCTCGACACGCTGCGCACGTACGCGGACGGCCTGATGACGCGGCTCAGAGCGATTCCGGGCATCGTCGATCTCGATTCCAGCTACGAGGGCGGGCTGCCGGAGTTGCAGGTCAATATCGATCGCAGCAAGTCGGCGGACCTCGGCGTGTCGGTGGACGATATCGCGCAGACGATGCGCACGATGGTGCAGGGCGATGTGATCACGCGTTTCCGCGAAGGTCAGGATACTTACGACGTGCGCCTGCAGTTGGCCGACAAGGATCGCAACAATCCGGTGGTGGTCGCGGGTCTGACGATTCCGTCGGGCAAGGTCGGCCAAGTGCGGCTCGACAACGTGGCGACGCTGACGCACGGGACCGGCCCGGTGCAGATCGATCGCCAGGATCGCCAGCGTAATATCTCGATCGTCTTCAACCTCGCGCCCGGCTTCGCGATGAACAAGGTGATGGACGCCGTCACGCGCGAGGTCAATCTGATTCATCTGCCGCCCGGCTACGTCACCGAGTTCGGCGGGCAGAGCAAAATTTACGGCGAGATGGTCACCGGCTTCGTGATTGCGTTCCTGCTGTCGATCATCTTCATGTACATGGTGCTGGCGGCGCAGTTCGAGAGCTTCATCCACCCGATCACGATCATGTTGTCGCTGCCGCTGGCGGTGCCGTTCGCGTTGATCTCGCTGTTTGTCTTCCGCGAGCATCTGGCGTTGTACTCGACCCTCGGCATCCTGCTGCTGTTCGGCATCGTAAAAAAGAATTCAATTTTGCAGCTCGATCAGACGCTCAATCTGATACGCGCGGGATTGCCGCGACGCCAGGCGATCCTCACTGCGAATCGCGATCGTCTGCGGCCGATCCTGATGACGACGGCGGCGCTGGTCGCTGGCATGATCCCCGTCGCGATCGGCCAAGGCGCAGGTGACAGCTCGGTGCGCGCGATCGCGCTGGTCGTGATCGGCGGTCAAACGCTGTGCCTGCTGATCACCCTGCTGTTTACGCCGGTAGCATTCTCGCTGTTTGACGATATGGAGAATTGGTTCCGCAATTTCCGCAAGCCGCGCACGCGGCTAAAGCTGGTCGAGCCGAACTACGACGACGAACTTGAGCGCAACGTCGCCGACTAGCTGCGCGGGCCTCCCATCTTCAATCCTGCTCCCGCGTTCTGATACGCTCGCGAAATTGTGAGCGCTGGAGACAAAACCACCATGGGCGAAATCGCGATCGTTCTTGCACTCGGACTTGCCGCGGGCATCCTCGGCGGATTCATCGGCGTCGGCGGCGGCGTGCTGATCGTTCCGGTGCTCGTACTGGCGCTCGGCTTCGATCAACATCTCGCGGTCGGCACTTCCCTGGGAGCGCTGCTGCCTCCCGTCGGAATCCTCGGCGCGTACGAGTACTACAAGCACGGCCATCTCAACATCACGTACGCGCTGCTGTTGGGTTTGGGACTATTGATCGGCGCTTACATCGGCGCCGTGTACGCGGTCAAAATGCCCGCATCGACCCTTCGCCGGATCTTTGGCGTGTTCCTGCTCCTGACTTCGATTCGGATGCTCTACCAATAGCTGCACCGCCTTGCGATTCCGGAATCCGCTTATTAAGTTCGCGATGTGGACGCGGCGCTGGAAAAAGCACTCAACCTGTTGCTCGAATCCGAGCGCGCGGGCGTGATTGCGCTCGACAAGCTCATCGCCGACGTCAAGCAGGACGAGCTGAAAAAGTTCCTGTCCGGATCGCGCGCGATGGAACAGCGCAACGCCGAAGAACTAGAGACTCTGATTCGCGACAATGGCGGCAAGCCGTCCACTGGCGTCGGGCCATTCGCGCGCAAGGTCGCCGCGCTCGACTCGATTCGCGATCGTCTGAACCTGCTGTCACGCGGCCAGGAATGGGCCGCGCGCAAGACCGAAGTCGCGCTCGCCCTCGCTCCCGTCGAAGGCTCAATCCACGACTACCTGACCGCGATGGCGAATCGTCATCGCGCCGAAGTGGAATGGGGCCGCGCCGAGGTGATCCGCCTGACGACTCTGTCATCCTGACGAAGCGAGCAACGCGAGTGGCAGGACTTGGCTTCTGGCTTCCGGACAGCTTCGCGTCAGCGAAGCCGGTACCGGTTTTGAAATCGCGAAGCGCTCCTTAGTGTGGCCGTTTCGCGACGAAGATCTCCCTATTCCATTCGTCGGTCAACGTTTTCGGCTCGAATCCAGCTTCGTGCAACTGGCGCATCCACTCGCCACGTGGAAAGACGCCTTCGATGTGAGAGTCGAGCACGACGCGCGTGTCGCCCTTTTGGTCGCGCAGCATGATCGCGAAGTCAGTTCTATAGGTCGTGTCGGCCGGATCGGGATCGACGCGTCCACATCAGATAGCGAAGACTGCGACCGTCGTCGCCGTCGTGGCCGCCATGCGTCGTCTCCGCGACGAAAGTCTCGCGCACGCAGTCTGGAACGAACAGCGCGACTCCACCGGCGCGACAGTGCCGGTACGCCGTGCCGATCGCGGCCTGCAGGTCTTCGGTGCTCGTCATGTACGCGATCGCGTCGTGGACAAACACCGCGTCGAACGTGCGCCCGAGTTTCACCGTGCGCATATCGCCCTCGCGATGCTCGCATTCGGGATTCAGCCCGCGGCTGACGGCGAGCATCTGCGGCGACAGATCGACGAGCGTCATTTCGAATTTTGATTTGAGATAGAGCGCGTTGTTGCCGCCACCCGACCCAAGCTCGAGCACCGTCCGCGGCGCTGGCTTGCACGCGTCGGTCAGCACCCTCGCAAAGAATGCGGCCTCCTCCGCGTAGTCGGCGGGCGCCGAGAAGAGCGGCCACCATTCCGCGAGTTCGTCGTAAAGCTTCATCGCGACGCTTACTTCGTTGGCGACGGCGCCGGCACTTCTGTCATGCGCGCCGTCGTATCCGAGTCGTACTCGAGATGCAGCGCGCGCACGATCATTCCATGCATCCGCCACAGTCCGATCACGTAGAACAGTTCCATGATCTGTTCGTCGGGTAGGTGACTCTTCAGTGCCGCAAACGTCTCATCTTCGACCAGATTGCGCCCGACAATTTCATCCGTGGCCTGCATCACCGCGCGCTCGAGGTCGGTGAACTTGCCGCTGGTCGACCATCCTTTAATCGCCGCCAGCTTGTCCTCCGAAACGCCCACCATCCGCGCGACCTTGAGATGCTGCGAATACTCGAACCGCGACTCACCGACAATTCCAGTGCGAAGAATCGCCAGCTCGCGCAATTTTGGCGGCAGCTTGCGTCCCGGTTGCATCAAAGCCATCAGAGAGTTGCGCGCCTGAAAGAGCAAATCGGGCACCAGCGCGAACGTCGTCCAGTAATCTCCAGGCGTGCCGGTGGCGGTACCGGGATTGGCGACAGGATCGCGGTCGCCGAAAAATTGCGTGTAGAGTTCCTGGATTTCGGGCGTAGCCTCAGCCTTAGTCACTTGTCGGAGTCGTCCCATCGTGCGCTCCTTATCGCTGGTCGAATTCCACCTAATATCGCCGAAGTTCTACATTCTTGCGAGGCCATCACCCGGCCTGAGAATCGAATCGTGCTGGCGGCGCATCCGTTTAGCCAAGGACAAGCTACAATCCCGCCTGGTTCTTTCGCATCTCTGAAAGTCTGAAAAAATACTCCGGCTGTCCGGGACCACGTAGCCAGTTCAGAATCCAGCGCTCGGGCATCGAAAAGGGAAGATAGTCGTACTGCTTCACGGTCCTGCCTTGCGCCAACTCGGCTTCTATTCCGCTGATAAATCTGTGCTGCGATGTGTCGTTGGTATGGCGCAAGAACCATACGACGCCGGGTTCCTGCCTGACTGGTTCCAGCTCCTTCCCGGTTTCTTCATCCAGGGAAATCACTCGGATTGTCTTTCCAAGCTCATCGAACAATGGGTTTGCGTAGGTATTGTATCCATCCACCAGCAGTACGGCGCCGGTGGCGGGCGAGTCGCGCATGATGACGGCTGCCATCGCTCGGTAAGGAACGCAATATCCCTTGTTCAAGTAGCCAGTCTTCGCGAAGTAGCTGAGGTCGCCTGAAATATAAATGATCAAAAGACCCGCGAATATCATTGTCCCGCGATGGCCGGCGTCAATTCCCCGGACCAAAAGGATCAGAAAGAAAGGAAGTACCCATAGCTGGTGGCTAGGTGTGAACGGAAACCCGTTCCATCGGCTCACTCCGACGTAACCGACGAGAGCCGCCACCGCAACAAGACTCATCCATCGCGGTTGCAAGCGCATACCGCGATACACTGCGTACACTACGACAGGCGCCAATGCCGCGCCGAGTACAACGTCGAGCGTCGAGATAGATTCTCCGAAACTGAATGATACGAACCAATACGCTATGCGAACGAGCTGATCGATGAACAGGTTCCCCACTTGATATGTGTCGGCCGCTCGCCACTTACCAAGCGCACCAAAAAGGGAGGTTAACCAGGGCAAGTATAAGAGCGCGATAGCCAGAACCGGCGCAATAACTATAATTGCGCGGATCTTCGCGGATAACTCCTTGTTTGCCAGGAATACTAGCGAGACTGACACCATGATCGCCAAAGCCGGCAGATAGTGCGTGTACAGGAGCGCGAGCAAACAGCAGCTATACGCGAGCAGCAATCGCGGACTTTCAGGCCGAGCCAACCATTTCGATGCGGCATGGATCGTGAGCAGCGCCAGCGCCAACTGCATGCTGTAGGACCTTGCCATCCGCGCGTAGAGCAGCAGGCAAGGCGAGAAGACCCACAGTACAAGGAACATTCGCCGCACCCTCGGATTCAATTCAATCAGCCATAGCCGGTCAAAAATTATGGTCGCCAGTAGCGTCCACAGCACCGACATCGCACGCATCTTGACCAGTGGACTTGCCGGCCACGGAATTTGAATCCAGAAGTGAAGCAGGAAGTAATAGAGCGGCGGATGGTTCGCATCTTGAACAATCGTGCGGATTTGGTTCAAAGGCTGTGGAACCGTCGTAAGAGTGAACCATTCGTCTTGCCATGGTTCGAGAAGATCGAGACGGTAAAACAACAGCGCCGCCTGGATCGCCAGGGCGCAAGGCAGCAGATTCCGCGTTACCCAACCGGCATATCGCGACCAGGCCGCTGGCAATCCCTCCGATGGAATTTCATTGGCCGCGAGTTTGACCATTATTCGCCGGAGTAATAAGTTAGCCGGGATTCGGTCGGCTTAACGGATTGCCAGAATACTCTTCCATCACAGTTCGTCGTGCGACGCGTCAACTGATTGACGTCGCGCGCGCTTTGCGCCTGGTTTGGCAGGCCGCGCCCGGCTGGACCGTCATCTGGAGTATCCTGCTTCTCGTTCAAGGGTTTCTTCCGGTCGCAACTGTCTACCTTACCCGGCCGCTGGTCAATGGAATTGTCGCCGCGGTCCGCTCCGGGGGCAACTGGCGGCCTATCCTGCTGCCTGCGGTCTTGATGGCAATTGTTCAGCTCGTTTCCGAGCTGCTTCGCGGCACCAACAATTGGGTACGCACGGCAGAAGCGGAGTTGGTCCAGGACCACATCACCGGACTCATCCACCGCAAGTCGATTTCAGCGGATCTTGCGTTTTACGAATCACCTGCTTTCTACGACCACTTGCACCGCGCTCGCGATGAGGCGAGCTACCGGCCTATTGCGTTCCTCGAAAAGCTTGGCGGCGTGCTTCAGAATGGCGTCACACTTGTCGCGATGCTGGCAGTACTGGCCGGTTTCGGCGTACTGCTTCCAGTGGCATTGTTGTTGAGCACGATTCCAGTGCTCGCCATGGTGCTTCGTTTCGCAGTCAAGCAGCACCAGCTTCGCGTTGAAACCACTCCGATCGAACGCCGCATCTGGTACCACGACTGGTTGCTGACTTCGGGACCAACCGCTCCTGAAGTTCGTCTCTTCTTGTTGGGGGATTATTTTGAGGCGGCATATCGCAGGCTGCGCGACGCATTGCGCAAAAAGCGTATCGATTTGGCTCGCGATCAGGGTCTGGCAGAACTGCTAGCGGGCGCCTCATCGATGGCCGTGACTGCGGCCGCCTGTGTCTGGATGCTTTTCAAAACGATACGTGGCGGGCTTTCTCTCGGCGATCTGACCCTTTTGTATCAGGCATTCCAACAAGGCTTGCAACTTGCGCGCGAGCTTCTCCGTAACGTCGGGCAGCTGTATCAAAATACGCTGTTTCTCGGAAATCTGTTCGAGTTCCTGGCGCTCGAGCCGCGAGTCGTCTCGCCGCCGGCCCCCGCTTCCATTCCCCGTCCGCTGCGTGAGGGTATCCGTTTTCAAAACATCAGTTTCCGCTATCCCGACCGGCAGCGCCTGGCGCTCCAGGACTTTGAACTCTTTGTGCCCACGGGCAGTGTGGTAGCGATAGTTGGCCCCAACGGCGCCGGCAAGAGCACGCTGGTCAAATTGCTGTGCCGCTTCTACGATCCCGAGGTCGGCTCGATCACGATCGACGGCACTGACCTGAGAGACTTCGCAGTCGATGAGCTTCGTCAACAAAT
The DNA here is from genome assembly GCA_963814715.1 of uncultured delta proteobacterium. Taxonomy (GTDB): domain Bacteria; phylum Desulfobacterota; class Binatia; order Binatales; family Binataceae; genus Binatus. The sequence continues at coordinate 1,037,715 of CAWFDW010000001.1, read as the reverse complement.
TACCGTGTTGTTCCAGGAGCCGGTCCACTATAGCGCGCCGGTCCGGGAGAACATTGGTCTGGGCGATCTCTCCAGGATCAATGAAGCCGGGATGATCCGGGCGGCCGCCGAAGCTGCCGGAGCCGACGACTTCATTCGTCGCCTTCCCGAGGGCTACGAAAACATGCTCGGTCACTGGTTCGACAAGGGCGTCGAACTGAGTGTCGGCGAGTGGCAGCGGCTGGCTCTTGCGCGCGCCTTTTTGCGCCAGGCTCCGATCGTGATTCTGGACGAGCCGACCAGTGCGATGGATCCCTGGGCCGAGGCTGACTGGCTGCAACGCTTTCGCCAGCTTGCGTCGGGACGCACCACGCTGCTGATTACGCACCGTTTCACTACCGCGATGCTGGCCGACCAGATCCACGTCGTCGAGAACGGGCGCATACTCGAATCGGGTTCGCACCGAGAGTTGATCGCGCAGGGAGGACGCTACGCCGTCTGGCGGTCGGCACAAAACCTACAGTGAGCGGCGAGGGCGAATTTCTGGTCGCGGTGGTGCGCCGCTTTTTCCATCCAGGAGATCTGCCATGAGGCCTTGCCGATTCGCGTCCCCGAATCCGAGCTGATCCCTTTTTGCCTGCGCGTCTTCGAGTCCAGCCGTCATCGCTTGCGCTACCTTCTCTGCCATTTCGAACCCAGTTCAACGCCGCTAACTGTCGTCGAATTTGAATTTCATTGCGGAAGGAAACTTACCAAGAGTTCCAGCAGTGAAAAGTAGAATCGGCTAACCTTGCAATAACACGGCGTTTTTGGTGTAAAGGCGCAGGGGCGGACGAGGGGAGGAATCCAAAAGAGAAATCCCGGCCTGACGGAGAATACCGATGAATAAATCATCTACTGCGGCCCTTCTCCTGGCTTCGCTTTGGTTGGGACTTTCGACTGCGGCCTTCTGCTCCGACGTAACTGGCGAGGTGGCCGGACCCAACGGTCCAGTGTCCGGAGCCGAGGTTACGCTAACGGACGCCAACGGTGCGGTGGTTGGACAGGCAACCACCAACGATGCGGGCCATTATTGCATCCGCGGAGTCAATCCAGGCGACTACAAGACTTCGGTCACTCCTCCGGCACCCCTTCAGGCAGGAGTGACCCCCCGCTCGGTACCGGCGGAAGGCCTGACCGAAGACTGGTCAACCTCGCCGACGACAATCGCATCTTCATCGGCCAACAGCCCGGGCGTGTGCGAGGGTGCGTGGTGGGCAGGCGGAGGCCCACTCGGCGCCGCCGCGGTGCTAATCGCTACCGGAGCAGGAATTGGTGCATGCGCCGCCGCCGGATGCTTCGACGGTCCGCACAACTCGACGCCTTCAAAATAGTTCGCTCGCCGTATCCATAGAATCGTGAAATTCGTCGAGCGTGATGAAGGACTTGCCGAGGCGCAGCCTTGAAGCGATAATGCCCTTTCCGGATGGACGCATAGCTCAGCCCGGTTAGAGCGCTTGCCTCACATGCAAGAGGTCCCTGGTTCGAGTCCAGGTGCGTCCACCAAATTATTCGACTCGAATCAAATCCCCATTCGGCGGTTGCGGCGGATTTAGTTCACGCTATCCGGCGCTGAGCAGTGTGGCCGATCTGTCGGAACGATATAGCAAATGATTTCCGTGTAGCGACTCTTCGCTGGCTCTTCCTGTTTGGCGGCTGCGGTCGATTGAAGTACCTTGGGTGTTGAGCATCCGCGGGATCGACAATCGTCAAAGTATTTTGTAATACCACTGCGAGGTCTCGATATGTTTGAAGACGAAACGATAGACATTGCGTGCCCGAAGTGCGGCTTCAAGAATTCGTTGCTGGTGCGGGAAATCGAACAGCACGCGGAAACTCATATCGTCTGCCAGGGCTGTCACGTCGGGGTGAAAGTCGAGGCGTCCGAGTTTCAGCATCGACTGAATGAGATCAACGACGAGGTCGAAGCTATGCAGGTCGAAGCCCGGCAGGCGGATAAAAAGAGTCCCAAACCACGCAAAGGTGATTTTCAGATCTGAGGTTCCACCTCTGAGATAAGTCGCGAAAAATCGGCGCCTTAAGCGTTGTCGCTTGATATCGAAACTCGAAAGGAGATCTCCGCGATGAAGAAAACCGGGATAGCAGGAGTGATGCTCGCGACCGCCGTCGCATTGGCCTTTACCGGCAGCGTCGTAAGTGCCGAGGACGCGCCGGGTGCGTCAACCCAGGCCGCGCAAATCAAATGCCTCGGTGGGAATGCGTGCAAAGGGCAAAGCGCCTGCAAGACTGCGACTTCCACGAACGACTGCAAGGGAAAAAATTCGTGCAAGGGTAAAGGCTACGTCATCACGGCCGACGCCAAATCGTGCGAAGCGATGGGCGGTCACGTAGGCAAGAAAGCCCCGATGCCGGGGATGTAGCTGTCTTCTGATTGATACGGCGGTCCGAGATTCACCGCAGTCATCTCGGCATCACCTGCATGAAGTTCACGCGATGGAAAAATCGCTGACAAAATTCCGGTGCACAGGCATCTGCTCGACCGCGGCGCTGATTGTTCTTCTGCTGTTCGTTGCGGCGGCCGCTGCGGACATGGACGGCGTCATGATGCACGACGGAAAAATGATGATGATGAAGGCGGGGCATCCGGCGACCGCGATGGATCACGAAGTCGCGATGTCGGACGGGACGATTGTCGAAGTGGACGGGACCGTCAAATCGAAAGACGGCAAGATATTTCATCTGCAAGACGGCGAAATGATCATGATGGACGGGCATCTGATGAAGGGCGGCAAGGCTGCCCCGATGAGTCCGTAGGAACTTTGACATTCGCAGCGCCGTTAGACATTCACGATGGACCCGCATCCGGCAAAGGATCGAAAGGCCACGAGAATCACCACGCCGCTACGATTCTCGCCGCCTTGGAGTGAACCGACAGATTCGCGCCGTAGAATCCCTACGTACGGGACGGCGCGCGCAACCTGCGGCGATTCGGCTGGCGCATTGGATCAACATTCCGTTGCTCGTCATCATGGCCGGCAGCGGTCTCGCAGATTCTCGCCGCGTATCCGGCGCTCGGACCGCGCGGCGGGCAATATAGCTGGTATCCATTTCAGAACGAGGCGCCGCCGTCGTGGATGCGATTCGGCGGATGGCTCGCGGGCGCACGTCATTGGCATTTCGCGATCGCCTGGTTTCTCATTTTCAACGGCGTGATCTACCTCATCTATATGATCGCGAGCGGTGAATGGCGCCGACGCGTTTTCATCCCGACGCGCGACACCTCGAACGCGCTCGCGATGTTCGCCTACTACTTGCGCATCCGCAAAACTCCACCGCCCGAGGATTTCTACAACGGCCTGCAGCGAGTTGCGTACACGTCGGCGATTCTTTTCGGTGTCGTCGTCGTGCTGTCCGGACTGGCGATCTACAAACCGGTGCAGCTGTACTGGATCACGGCGGCGTTCGGCGGATACGACGTCGCGCGCGTCGTGCATCTGAGCTGCCTGGTGCTGCTCGCACTGTTCACGGTGATGCATCTGGTGCTCGTCGCGCTGCATCCGCGGACGATCGTCACGATGGTGACGGGCGGGCAGCGTGGCTAGGTTTCCCTGATCACGCGGCGAAAACTTCTGCTCGGTCTCGCTGCGAGCACCGCGCTTGCCGGATGCGACAGTCGGGCCGCGTCGATGTTCCTGGCGGGGATGGGACGATGGAACGAGCGCGTCGATCGGCTGCTGTTCTCGGAGAATCGCCTCGCGCCCGAGCCGCCTGCGTCCGAGCTCACGCCCGAGGCCGCATTCCCGAGCTACTTTATTTCCGACACGATGCCGTTCGCGCCGGACAATTGGTCGCTCAAAATCGGCGGCATTGTCGCGACGCCGGCGGTCTTCTCGCTCGACCAGCTCAAGCGGATGCCGCAAACCGGGATGCGCGTTCGCCATCATTGCGTCGAGGGCTGGTCGGCGGTGGCCGAGTGGCAGGGTGTACAGCTACGCGAGATCGCGAAGATGGTCGGGGCGAGCCGCGATGCGAAGTACGTCGAGTTCCGTTCGTTCGACAAGGGCTACTACTCGACCTGGGATATCGAGAGCTCGATGCATCCGCAGACGATTCTCGCTTACGGCATGAACGGGCGGCCGCTGTATCCGGATCACGGCGCGCCGATTCGGCTCTACTCGCCCGTCAAGCTCGGCTACAAGAGCGTGAAGTACCTGACCGAAGTAAATTTTCTGCCGACGCGCGCCGGCGGCTACTGGGAAGATCAGGGCTACGACTGGTACGGCGGCGTCTAGTTCAAAAAAGAGCTACGAACATTTACAGGAGAACGCGATGCTCGAATATCGCAGCCTTGAAGAAATAATTGACCATCCGGGTTTGCGCATCGTGTTAGTCAGAGGCGTTCCCAGCCCATGGAGCCAGGCCGCCAAGACTATTTTTGAAATCAAGGGTCTCGATTATGTCGCCTCATCATGGCCACCGGGTGAGCCCAATGAGAACATCGTGGCCTGGGGTGGTGAGACGAGCGCACCGATCGTCGCCTGGGCCGGCGAGAAGCCCATCAATCGCTGGATCGACATCCTGTACCTGGCCGAACGGATCGCGCCCAAGCCTGCGCTGATTCCCGCGGACGCTACGCAGCGCGCGCTGATGTTTGGTCTGTCGCACGAAATTTGCGGGGAAATGGGTATCGGCTGGAACCGGCGTCTGCAGCTCTTTGCCCCGGCTTTCGCGTCGGGCAATCCGCCAGGGGCAATCAGACGGATGGGCAGCAAATATGGATTTAACGAAAACGACGCCAAGCGCGCCGGTGAACGCACCGCCGCGTCGCTCGAAGCGCTCGCAACTCAACTCAAATCGCAGTATGCGCGGGGCGTGAAGTATTTTGTCGGAGACGCCTTGAGCGCACTCGACATTTACTGGACGGCCTTCGCCAATCTGATCGATCCCTTGCCGAAGGAGCAGAACCCGATGACCGAGAGTCTGCGGCGCGGCTTCACGGCGACTGACCCGGTCGTCAAGGCGGCTCTGGACCCGCTGCTATTGGAACATCGCTCGCGTATCTTTCGTGAGCACTTCCGCGATCCGATGGAGCTGTGAGCAGTACACTGGCGTCTAGTCGATCGCGAGGCTCGCGAACGACACCGCCGATTCGCTCTGCGGTTCCATCGCGATTCCGTACTTGAGCAGGCGCGCGCTGCGGCCGCGCAGCAGCTCGAGCTGCGTGTACATCGGCGATAGCCCGCAGATTCGTCGCGCGTCGCGATCTTTGAGGATGTCGGCGAAGAAGCCGTCGGGATCGCCGCGCTTGATATTTTCGATGAGGCCGAAATCCTCGCGCTGGACGCGCTCGGCCACTGTGTTATCGGCGGCGAACTCATCGCCGAATTTCTTGCCGACGTGCGCGAAATCCACGCCCGCCAGAATCAGCACTCGGCGACTCTCAGCGTCGAGCTCGGCTCTCAGCGCGGCGATGAACGATCCGACGCGCGAATCGCGCGCGGGAGTGACTCCGCTCGCGACCATTTCGTGGAACGAGCTGACGAGGATCGGCACGACCTGGTAGCCGCGTATCCCGAGCGCGTAGGCGAGGAACAGCGCCTGGAATTCGATCGAATGCTCGCCGCGATGCAGCATCTCGTCGGCGAAGAGATCGCCTTGGTAGCGTGCCGCGAGCCGATCGATAAACGCAGTGTCGGTCTCGATCGCGCCGAACGGCGTCGCGTAATTCTTGCGCGTCGCGCTGAACAGTTCGGGACCGGCGCCGTAGTGCGAGGTTCCAAGAATCACCACCAGCTCGGGCAGTTCATGCGCCATCAGCTCGTGGTACGCGTGCGCATAGGCGGCGGCGCCCCGGCGCGGATCGATATGAGGTGCAATCAGGCCTGCGAGGGACGCCGATTTCTTCACCGTCGCGACGCGGCCGGGTCCGTCGGGTGGATCGAAGAACGCCGCGAGTTCGAGGCGCAACTTCCCCGGATCTTTCTCGTAGCAGAGTCCCGCCAGCGCAGCCGGACGGTCGGGACTCGCGAGAAATTCCTCGCGCACGCGACGCTCGCGCTCGTGAAATGCGGGCGAGTCGAGATAGTACGCGCGATCGAGCGCTGCGATCAGCTCGTCGAGCTTCTCGAGCGGAATCATCTCGCCGAAGCGCTTCGAAAACGCGAGCTGGATGTCCTTCAGCGACATCCGTCCGTCGAACAGAGTCACGATGAAGTACGCGCCCATCCCGAGCATGATCGGCTCGGGCGCCAGCCCGCTCGGATCGCGCAAACAGATCAGCGTCTGATCCTGCTGCTCGACAGGGAACGCCTCGACGGCGCGAATCTTTGGATTTTCCATCGCGTTTACAGATGCTATGGGCTTTGACAATATCCGGCAAGCAACGAAAAATTCCGCGCGCTAAAATCCGCCGATATAGAATGTCGACGACCAACATCGACGCCGCGCCGCTCTGACCGGCTCGCAAATGCGCAAAAGCACGCGCGCGAAAGCCCGCTACAAAGTTGCGCGCGTCGATTCGCTCAAGCCGGGCGAGTCGCTGAAGTTCATGTTGCCGATTCGCGGCGCCGACGAGGAATGTTTTCTAATAAACTTCGGCGGCGAGTTTCACGCCTACGTCAATCGATGCCGGCATGTGCCGATGGCGATGGACTGGGTCGACAACCAATTTTTCGCCGAAGACGGGCGCTACCTGATGTGCCAGACGCACAACGCCTACTACGAGCCGGCGAGCGGCGAATGTATCGCGGGACCGCCGACAGCATGTGGAAAATATCTTTACGGGTGCTGACTGAAATCGACGACGGAGTCATCTACGCGCGGCCGCCGCAGGAAGAATTCGAAGACTGAGGAAGAGGACGCTTACGGCTTATTCGTACTCGTCGCCGAAGTGGGCGCGCACGATTCGCGCTTTCAGGTACTCGAGTGTGCCGAGGTCCTCGACGATGTCGCCGCCGGTATCGTAGAAGAACAGCTCGCCGTTCTTCGTGCGCCCGACCGCGATAATCCATTCGAGGTCGTCCCGGTCCTCAAGCAAATAATTAATTGTCTGTGCGACCCCGCGGCCCGGGATAATCGTAATCTTCGGCCTTGGGAGCTTTTCCTTTTCCTGCTTGGGCATCTTTTTGATCAACCCTCTGGCGGGAGGATGCGGGAATCGACCACTCAATTACTCTAAGAATGCACGGCGATCTAAGTCAATAGCGCGTGCACCGCGATCTCCACATGATGCGTGTTGGGGAAAAAATCGAAGGCACGCACGCGCTTGATTTTGTATCCCGCGCCAGCTAGCACGCGCAGATCGCGCGCGAGTGTGGTCACGTCGCACGAAACGTAGATGACGCTCGGAGCGCGCAGCTTGACGATCGGTTCCATCAGATCGAACGCGCCGGTGCGCGGCGGATCGAGAATTATGACGTCGGGACGATAGCGCGCGCGATGCAAAAAATCCGCGGTCGCCGACGCTTTCATCGCGATGAACTGCGCGTCGCGAAAGTTCAGGCGCGCGGCATTGCGCAAGGCCGCCGCGATCGCGCCGGCGTCGGCATCGACACCCGTCACTCGCGCACCGCGTCGCGACGCGGGCAGGCTGAAGTTTCCCGCACCGCAAAACAAGTCGAGCACTGGCGACGATTCGTGGATCGACGCCATCTCCATCACGCTCGCGACCAGCTTCTGGTTCTGCGCGCGATTCACCTGGCTGAAAAGATCGGCGTCCACCTCGATCGACAGCCCCGGTTCCAGCTCGATCGTGATTGCGGTCTCGCCGACCGTCGCGCGATGCGCGCCTGATCGAAGCACGATCCCCGCGATCTCGCTGTCAGCGTCGACGACGTTGCGCGCGCGACGGATCTCTTCGTCGGTCGCCGGCTTCTTAAGATGTGCGACCTGCACTTCGCGCGCGCCGTCGCGCACCACCTCGATCTCTTCGACGCGCTTGCCGAGCGATCGCGCCAGATGCAGCGGCATCCGGATGCCCGCGTCGGCGACCATGCACGAATCGATTTCGACGATCGTGTTGCTGCCGGCCTCGTAAAATCCAAGCACGCCTTTGGCGCCGACTCTCAGCCGGATTCTCGATCGATAAGCCGAACTCCGCCGGCGCCGGCTCGACGAGTCCGACTGGATCGATCTCGATGTTCAGCGCGTGGCCCAGTTCGCGCGCGACCACCTCACCTTTGAAACGCACCTGCGCGGCGTAGTCGATATGCTGCCAGTCGCATCCGCCGCATCGCGGCAGATACGGACACGGCGGCATGCGGCGCTCGGCGCTCGCGCTGACGATCTCGCGAATCTTCGCGACCGCGTAATCGCGACGCTCCGAAATTATTTCGACGTCCAGCTTGTCGCCGACGACGGCGCCGGGAACCATCACGGCTTTGCCGTCGTGACGGCCGACGCCGAACGGCCCGAACGTCATCGCGCTGATCTCAATCTCCGGCATCGGCGTCCTAAGTTTATCCCCCCTACGCAAGGCGCGCGATGCGCCCTATAATTGATGCGCGCGCACGTGCCGCGCCATCCTATCCGCGCTCTCACCCTGGTGATGCCTTGCCGATCGAGACCGAACTCCGCGACCTAATTGACAGGAATCTTCCCGCTGATTCTGCCCCGATGGTGTCCGCGTTTGCCGAGCGGCTCTTCGCGCGCGATTCCGCCGACAATCGCGAGCGTGTCCCGGCCAAGCGGCGCCTGGCGCTCGTGCAGTCGGCGTTCGAGTTCTTTTCGGTCCGCACCGAGCCGGTCATCGCGCGCGTCGAGACCGTCACCGGTGACGACAACGACACGCTCACCGTTGTCGAGACGGTGACCACCGATTGCCCGTTCATCGTCGACAGCCTGCTCGAATATTTCCATCATCTCGGCGCCACCGTTCGCACGATTCTCCATCCGGTCATCCGGGTCACTCGCGACAAGGAGGGGCGGATCGTTTCGTTCGAACAGTCTTCGTCAACCGAGCGCGGCGAGTCGTTCGTTCACGCGGAACTCGAGCTCACGCCGACGCCCGAGCAGGCGCGACAAATCGAGCGCGATGTCATCTCGATTCTAACCGAGGTGCAGGAGGCGACCGGCGATTTTGAGGAGATGACCGGCCGCGCGCTGCAAATCTGCGAGGAGACTGCGGCGGTCCGCGAACTGGTCGAGGTCCGCGACCTCTTGCGCTGGCTCGTCCAGGGCGGCTTCGTATTTCTCGGCTTTCGCCGCTACCTCGTGAGCGGCGACGACGGCGCCGCCAGATTCGTGCTCGATCCGGGAACCGAACTCGGCATCATGCGCGAGGATGACGAGTCGCGATTTCGCACTTCGGTCCCGCTCGACGAACTCTCACCCGCGCGCCGCAAGCTATTCTTCGAAGGACCGCCGCTGGTGATCGGCAAGACTCAGGCCGAGTCGCACGTGCATCGCCGGCGCCCGATGGACAGCGTCTCGATTCGCCGCGTGGACGGATTCGGCCGGGTCGTCGCGTTCGACAATTTCGTCGGGCTGTTCACGTCGAAGGCCTACGCGGAAGAGGCGCAACACATTCCGGTGCTGCGCGCGAAGCTGCGCGAAGTGCTGGCGTCCGAGGGCGCCACGCCGGGCTCGCACGACTACAAGGAAATCGTTTCCGCGTTCAACAGCTTTCCCAAGGATGAACTGTTTCGCGCGCCGGTCGCCGAACTGCGCGCGCAGTTGCGGCTTATCCTCGACGTCAAGAGCGAGGCGTCGGTGCGCCTCTTCATCGCGCCCGACCTGCGTCACGGCAACGTGATCGCACTGGTCGTGATGCCGCGCGAGGCCGGATCCGCCGAGCTCAGCCGGCGCATCCAGGACACCCTCGCCGCCGCGCTCCACGGCAAGCTGGTTTATTTCTACCTCGCGCTCGGCGAGGGTTACACCGCGCGCCTCCATTTCTGCTTCGTTGCCGATCCGCCGAAGACTTCGGTCATTCGCAGCCTCGAGACCGCGATCGCCGAGCCTCGCGCGGCGATGGGACGATCGGTTGCAATGAGCAGTTGCTCGAAAAATTCGGACCCAAGCGCGGACGCTCGCTCGCCGAGCGATGGGCCGGCGCGTTCAGCGCCGATTACCAGGCTGCGATCGACGTGGCGCGCGCGGTCGGCGATATCGAAGACGTCGAGACGCTGATCGCGAGCGGTCGCGATTTCATCGTCGAAGCCGGACGCGCATGCATCCGACGGCGAAGCGGGCGACGCGCGCAGCGACATCCGCATCATCGGGCTCGGCGACGCTCCGATGCTCTCCGACCTGATGCCGACGTTGCAGAACTTCGCGCATCGAGGTGCTGTCCGAAGACGCTCACGAGCTTCGCCCGCGCACCGACGGCAAAGTGACGCGCTGCTACCTGCAGGTTTTTTCCGTGCAGGGTCCCAACTGCGCAGCCGTTCGCGAAACTTCCCGGCGCTCGCGCTGATTGCCGACGCGATCGCCGCCGTGCGCAACGGCCTCGCCGCCGACGACTCCCTGAACGCCCTCACTCTCACGGCCGGTCTCAGTTGGCGCGAGGTCGCTCTGCTGCGAGCGTATCTGGTCGCCGCGTTCCAGATGCGCCTTGCGCCCGCGCGTCTCGGCTTGCAGCGCGTTCTGCTGCTGTATCCAGACGTCGCCGAGTCTGCTGTTCGAACTGTTCACCGCGCGCCTCTCGTTCGACAGTCCGGCGGCGCCCGAAAAAATCGCCGAGTTGCGCGAAGCGTATCTCGCTCGCGTCAGCTCGATCGAAAACATCGTCGACGATCGCACCGCGCGCGCGCTGCTGTCGCTGGTCGAGGCGACTGTGCGCACCAATTTTTTCTGCGCGCGTGCCGTCGCCCGACCCGTACATCGCGCTCAAGTTCGAAAGCGCGCGCATCGCCGGGCTGCCCGACACCGCGCCGCTCTACGAAATTCACGTCAACAGTCCGCGCATGGAAGGATGCCATCTGCGGCACGGGCGCATCGCGCGCGGCGGAATCCGCTTCAGCGATCGTCCCGACGACTACCGCACCGAGATCCTCGATCTGATGAAAACCCAGACCGTGAAGAACGCGATCATCGTCCCGTTCGGCGCCAAGGGCGGCTTCATCGTCAAGCCGCGTCCGCGCCAGCAGCCGAACCCAACCGACGGCGTCGAGGCGTACAAGACGCTGATCAACGCGATGCTCGATCTCACCGACAATCTCACCGACGCCGGCCCGGTGCATCCTGCGCGCGTCAGGGTGCTCGACAACGACGGTCCGTATCTGGTCGTGGCCGCCGACAAAGGCACCGCGAGTTTCTCCGACATCGCCAATCAAATCGCGATCGAGCGCGGCTTCTGGCTGGGCGACGCGTTCGCGTCCGGCGGCGAGCACGGCTACGACCACAAGAAGATGGCGATCACGGCGCGCGGCGCGTGGGAATCCGCTCGGCGGCATCTGCGCGAGATGGGCCGCGACTCCGACCGCGGCACGCCGATCACGATGATTGGCATCGGCGACATGTCGGGCGACGTGTTCGGCAACGGCCTCCTGCGATCGCGCAACTTGAAGCTCATCGCCGCGTTCGACCATCGCCACATCTTCATCGACCCGAATCCCGACCCGGCGGCGAGCTTCGACGAACGCAAGCGGCTCTACGATCTGCCGCGCTCGAGTTGGGCCGACTACAATCGCCAAGCTCATCAGTGCCGGCGGCGGCGTCTTCCGGCGCGGCCAGAAACGAATCGAGTTGAGCCCGCAAGCGCGCGCCGCGCTCGGATGCGATTCCGACGCACTCGACGGCGAGTCGCTGGTCCAATGCATTCTGCGCGCGCCGGTCGATCTGTTTTACAACGGCGGCATCGGCACCTACGTTCGCGCGACCACCGAGACCGACGCCGAAGTCGCCGACCACGCCAACGACGCATGCCGAATCACCGCGCCGGAACTTCGCGCGAAGATCGTCGTCGAGGGCGGCAACCTCGGCTTCACCCAGAATGCGCGCATCGAGTACGCGCTCGCCGGCGGGCGCATCAACACCGACGCGATCGACAACTCGGCCGGCGTCGATATGTCCGACCACGAAGTCAATCTGAAAATTCTGCTCGAGCCCGCCGTAGCTCGCGGCGATCTCACTTTCGACGCGCGCAACCGTGCGCTCGCCGCATGCGCCGACGAAGTCGCCGACCGCGTTATCTGCCGACAATCGCGACCAGGTGCTGTCGCTCAGCCTCGAACAGCTTCGCAGCCGCACGCACCTGAACGAGTTTCGCGACCATCTCCAGGCCATCGAAGATCGCGGCGATCCTGACCGGGATGGAACCGGCGATTCCGCCGCGCGAAGCGCTCCACGAGCGGCACGCGCGCTACCCCGGCCTCACCCGCCCCGAGCTTGCGCTGGCCACCGCGTACACCAAGATCGATCTCATCCAGCGCATCGAAACCACGGTGCTGGTTGACGATTCGTACCTGGTCGGACGTTTCCTGCAACCGTATTTCCCACCTTCGCTCGCCGAGCACGCTGAGGTCGCGACGCATCGACTCCGCCATGAGCTGATCGCGACCCGCGCCATCAATGAACTCGTCGATCTTGCCGGATCGACATTCGTCTTCAGCCACGTGCGCGATCGCGGCGTCGCGGCGGAGGATGTCGTCCGGGCGTGGGTGATCGCGACCGACGTGCTTTCGATTCAGCAGCGCGCGGCCGAGCTCAAGCGCAACAGTGCGACAACCGCCGCCGAATCGGAGCTGGGCGCATTTCTCGCGCTCGGGCGCGCATGCGCCAGCGCGACCGGATGGGCGCTCGGCGACCTGGAACAGGCCACGTCGATCGGCGCCGCAGTGACCCGCTTCAAGCCGGCATTTGAAAAGCTATGCGATGAATTCGAGACGATGCTGGCGGGTGGCGAGCGCGACCGCTTCGAGCGCTTCTATCGCGAGCTGCGTAACGACGTGCTCGAAGGCGAACTGGCGCATGGGCTCGCGCGGTTGGCCTTCTCCGATCACATTCTGAGCGTGCTGAGCCTGAGTTTCGCCCGCGAAATCGAGCCGCCAAAGCGGCACGCGCTTACTTTCAGCTAGCCGCGCATCTCAACTTCGCGATTCTCGAGGAAGCGCTGGAATCGATCGGCACTGACGACCGCTGGGAGCGGCGCGCCGCCAACGAATTAGCCGCCGAATTGCGCGCCGCGCGTATCGCGCTCTGCTGCGCGGTGCTCGACGCGATCGCCGACGATCCAAAGCTGACGGTGGACGAATCGATCGAACAGTTGAAGCGCATTCGCGCAAATCGTTTCGCGGAAGTCGCGCGCCTGTTCGACGAACTGAAATCCCTCGCAGCCCCGACCCTCCCCGCGATCCACGTCACAATTCGCGCGCTCTCCCGACTGGCGAGTTGAACCGATTCGGGCAGGATTGCCTTAGGCGCGTCACAGCGTTAGGTAATCCGTGACTGTACTCGGTATCACGTCATTTGGGGGAAAAAATGATGGCCGTGAGGAATACCGGAAATTCTGTCGTCCGGCGTTTAGGCGTCCTGGTTATTTTCGCAACTCTGGCGATGGTCGTGGGTGCGTGGACCAATGACCACACATGGCGTCCGCCCGCGAAAGAAACGCTCATAATTACGTCGAACGTGCAGACGGGCTTCTATTCGGGCTTCTCCAAGCTGTCCAAGTTGGCCAACCCGCCATTCCCGACCGTGTTCGACTTCAGTCCAGCGCTGGAATTGCCGCGGGGCATCATTTTCGACAAGTCGACTAACCTGTGGGGAACGAACTGTGCGGGACCGTCGTCCGATGGCTCCATCACTGAGTTTTCGAGGCCCCAGCTCGAGCACCTCTTCATCCATGACAATCCGGTTCCCAAGGTTTTCATCCAGGACGTGGGAGGTGGATCGACCCTCGATTGTCCGAAAGGGTTGGTGTTTTTGAAAAACAACTTGTACGTCGCGTCCAGCGGAGCGACCGACGGGTTTCCCGCGATCGTGGAGTACAGCGGAGATCAGCTTAAGATGAAGGGGTCCAGCAAGCCCGACCCATTCACATATTTCGTATCTCCGGCCTTCGGAGAGCTGGGCCAGCTCCAGTTTGACACGAATAAAAACCTGTGGGTGACTGACTTGAATAATCAAGCGGTCTACGGCTGGAAGCTTTCCTCGCTCAACAGTATTGCCGGGATGGGCGGCAATGCCACAGCACCCCTGATACTGAATCCCGACTATCTCTTGAAGTCGACCTCATTCAGGTTTCTCGAGGGCTCGGCATTTGACCCAACGACAGGCAACCTGTGGGTGACCGACCATCACAACAACCAGCTCTATGCATTTACACCTGACCAGATAACCGCGAATGCTTCCAATCAGGTTCCGATAATTATAATCAGCCCAGTGGCCCTGACGACGCCGGGCGGAACTACCAACAGCCTCGTTACTCCGACCTGGCTTTCATTCCAATCCGATGGCTACCTGTGGGTCACCAACTCCCATAGCGATACCTTCGGCAGCGTCGCGGGATATGCAGCGAATTCGATCAAGACGAGCGGCAGTCCCACCCCGGTGCAGTTCTTGGACTCGGATGCATCCGGGGCCGATTTCAACCATCCCGTCTCAATCGCCGTCAGCCTGAAACTGAAGTTTTGATGGCTTACCAGGCCGACTGAAAGACGCTGGGCAAATCGATCTGATCTAGATCCGCGACACCGCGGCTTGCGGCAGTTGCGCTGTCGGCTGCATCGCGGATTGCGCGGTTGCATCAGCGCGATCCGCCGCTTGAGACGCCGTCAGATCCTGATACAACCTTAGTCCTGCCGCGACCAGGAATGCGGTGGTCGCAAAGTTCACGCCGATCTCGCCCAAATCGACCAGGAAAATCGTCGATCCGAGAAAGCCCGTAACCACGCCGACCGGACCGAATAGCAGGCTGACCACCACGAACGCGCCCGCTGCCCACGAATTGAATCCCGTCCACACCGCCAGAAAAACCACGATTCGTGTCGCGACTTTGAAGAAGCGCTTGCGCATCAGGTCGCGGCTGAACAGCAGCGCATGCCAGCTATGCTTCCCGTCGAAGACCAGCGCGTACTGCGCGAAGTAGAGCCACGCGTACACCAGCGCGCCGACGATGATCAACAGCACCAGCACAATGTACATACCCGTCCCAATCGGAGACGTCTGCGCGCTTTCGAACAGGTAAAACGCCAATCCCGGTATCGCGAGTTGCAGAATAGTGACCCACATGAACCCCGGCGAGAGCCGAATCGAACGCCGGTAAACTTCGATCACTTCGTGGATCACGGTGGGCTCGCGAATTCCGGCCTGGATCCTCTTGAGCGCGCTCAGCGTAATCAGCGTCACCAGCAGCGTCAGCAGCCCAAACATCCAGTGCAGAGCTGTCGTGATCCACGGTGAGAACGGCAGCGGCGGCTGTTGCAGCGGCGTCGCGGGCTTGGCGGGAGTATCGGCGGTATCGATCTGCGTATAGCTGATATTTTGCGACCCCGGCGCGAACGTACTCGCGAGGCGGTATTGCAAATTCAAGCGCGTCGGGCAGCAGGCACAACGCAGCCGCGAGCAGCAGCGGCGCCAACACGATCGCCAGCACCGACCAATTCCCGCGCAGATCGTTTACCGCGTTGGCGAGATATATGAAGCTACTTTTTAGGCGAACAGAATTCACGGCGCGTTAGAGGTTGGCATCCCCGTACAATCGAGACAAGTCCGAGCATTGCCGATGACCACTGAATGCTTCGATGATATAGTCATGACTCACGAGATTCACACGGAGAATTACTCATGGCCGACGACGACCGCGCCGCGCAAATCGCGCATGAGAACAAAATGATTCGTCGCCTGCGCATCCTGGTCGATCTGACCTTCGCTGTCATCGCGCAGGACAACGACATGACCCTCGAATCGGGATGGGAGCATGTGCTCGCGCTCAAAGGAGCCGCGGTTGCGATGTTCCCCGGCAAGGAAGAAACCTTCGACCTCATCTACCTGCCGCGCTTCTCGCGACTGCTGGCGGAGCGATTCCGCGCGAATTGAAGCTGTCAGGTCTCATCGCAAAGCCCGACGGCTCGATCGTTCGCGGGCAAATCACGTTCGCTGAACGGATCGCCGCGCTCGATCGACGCATCGGGCGCCGGCGACGATTACATCCTGCCCGGCTTTGTCGATCTACAAGTGAACGGCTCGCACGGCATCGACGTGATGAACGCGTCTGTCGGACGCACTCGCAACTCTAAGCCGTCATCTCGCGCGCGAAGGGACGACCGCGTGGATGCCGACGGCGGTCACCGCGCCGATTGAAAAGATCGCGCGGGTCCACGAGTCGATCGCGGCCGCGTTTGAAAATTCGCGCCGCGACGAATCCGCCGTGCCGCCATTCTCGGGATGCATCTCGAAGGTCCGTTCATCTCATCGCAACGCCTCGGCGCGCATCCTCCACTCAACCTCGAGCCGCGCGGCGACGCTTTCGAGCGAGTGCTCGCGATGAGCGCGCTGCGCTTGATCACGCTGGCGCCGGAGCTGGTCGGCGGGCTCGACGCGATTCGCCGCCTGACCGCGCGCAATGTGGTCGTCTCCATCGGCCATACCAACGCGACTCTCGACGAGGCGAACGCCGGTATCGAAGCCGGCGCGCGGATGTTCACGCATCTGTTCAATGCGATGCGTCCGTTGAATCACCGCGATCCCGGCGTCATCGCCTGCTGCGCTCGCGCCGTCGCCCGCAATCCCCGGAATCATCCCCGACGGCGTCCACGTGCATCCCGCGATGCTGCGACTCGCCGTCAATGCGCGCGGCAAAGACGGCATCATCATCGTCACCGACAAAGTCGCGCTCGCGGGAACCACCGGCGCGGAAAAAAATGTCGGCCGCGCCCGCGCGACGATTCGCGACGGCGCCGCGCGCCTCGACGACGGCACGCTGGCCGGCAGCATCATCTCGATGCTCGACGGCGTCCGCATCATGGTCGAAAAAGCCGGCGTCAGCATCGGCGACGCAGCCGTGATGGCCGTCGACGAATCCCAGCAAATCTGGTCGGCGCCACCGACCGCGGCCGCATCCAGGTCGGCGCGCGCGCGGATTTAATCCTGCTCAGCCGGGCGCTAGAGTTGAAGTCGGTTTTCATCGGCGGTCGCGAGATAACCTAGTCGCTGCTCGCCGCAAACTTTTGAAAGCATAGTCAACCGGAGACAATCGATGCCGCTGAACACTGCCTGCGTGGGCCGCGAATACCCGCCCGTCACGATCAACGTCACCCTCGACGCGCTTCAGAAGTACGCGCGCGCCTACAACGACGACAATCCCGCGTTCTTCGACGCGAGCCGCGCCACCGGCATCGTCGCGCCGCCGATGTTCGGCGTCACCGTCACGTGGGACGCGTTGATGAAAGCCATGATGGATACCGACCTGCACGTCGACCTGCTGCGCCTCGTTCACGGCGAGCAGGACATGGAATTTCCAAATCCGATTCGCCCCGGCGACGTCATCACCGCGACCGCGAAAATTCTTTCGATCGAAGCCAAGAGCCACCGGCGAGACCATGACCGTCGAACTGAACGCCGCCAACCAGAAAGGGCAGCCGGTTCAGAAGACGCACTTCATTATTTTTATTCGAGGCACTCGAAACCGCGACGCCGCGCCCGCCGAAGCGCGTCCCGTCGAGCCCGATCGCGGTGCGCCGCTTTTTTCCGTCGCGCAAACCATCGACAAGGATCAGACCTTCCGCTACGCCGAAGCGTCCGGCGATCCCAATCCGATCCACGTCGACGAAAATATCGCGAAGATGGCCGGCCTGCCCGGGATCATCGTGCACGGCCTCTGTACGATGGCGTTTACGTCGAAGGTGATGATCGACAAACTCTGCGCAGGCGATCCGACCCGCCTGAAACGCTTGCGCGTGCGCTTCTCGCGTCCCGTGCTGCCCGGCCAGACCATCACCACCAAAGTCTGGGCTGACAACGAAAGCGAGCGCGGCGGTCGCAAAGTTTTCGCCTACGAAACTTTCAATCCCGACGGCCAGGCCGTGATCAAGGGCGGTATCGCCGAAGTCGCATCCTGACGTTGTGAAAATCACCATCGGCCTCTCGCTCTCCCTCACCGGCGAATACGCGCCGATGGGCCGGCAGGCCGAAGTCGCGATTCGCCTGTTCATCGCCGACGCCAATGCCAGCAGCGCGCTTCGCGTCGGCGGTGAGCGATGTGAGTTCGCGCTCGAATGCCACGACGACGCGAGCGATCCCGTGCGATGCGCCGAAATCTATCGCTCGCTATGCGCCGATCGCCGCGTCGATGTAATCTTCGGCCCGTACTCCAATCGCCTCGCGCGCGTCGCCGCGCCAATCGCCGAGCAATCCGGCCGCCTCTTCGTCAATCACGGTGGCGCCGGCGACGAACTCTACGAGACGCGGCTACAAGCTAATCGTCGGAGTACTCAGTCCGGCAAGTGACTATTTGCGCGGCTTCGTCCGATTACTCAGTCAACTGAAGTTGTGGCGCAAGCGCGTCGCGATCGTCGCGTCGAAGACACCGTTCGCGCGCGCGGTCGCATCCGGCTTCGAGCGCGCCGCCGATGAACGCGCCGCCCGCCGCCGCGGAGTCCGCGTCCGCGTCAAGTGGAATGGCGCATTCGACGCCGACTCGACGCCCGCGAAGCTCTTCCCGGCGCTCACGCGCAACCGCGTCAACGCACTCGCGAGCGCCGGCAGCTACGACCACGACGTCGCAGTTGATGCGCGCAGTGGTGGAATCGGGCCTCAACATCCCGGTGCTCGGATGTGTCGCAGCCGGGGTCGAATCGCTTCGCGTCGGACCTGGGTGAATTGGCGGACGGAATCGTCGGCCCTTCGCAATGGGAAGACACCTTCGAAATCGAGCCCGCGCTTGGCCCGACGCCCGCCGAGTTCGCCCGCCGAATGCGCACGGCGGGCGCTGCCGATTCGCCCGACTATCCCAGTGCGCAGATTTACGCCGCCGGTCTGCTCACCGCCGCCGCGCTTGCGAATGCCGGCCGCGCGGACGACGCGATGCTTCGTGCCGCATTCTCCGATCTGCGCACCACCACGATGTTCGGCGACTTCTCGATCGATCGCGTAACCGGCCGCCAGCTCGGTCACCAGATGCTGCTGGTGCAATGGCACCGCGGGCGCAAGGTGATCATCATTCCCGAGTCGCACGACGATTCCGGCTCGCTCGATTTTCCCGCCGGATGGCGTCTGCTGCTTGCGGGATTCGAGGCGCTTCGTTTAAGTCGTCCGGACGATCTGGACGACAACGAAAACGCACCGACGATCCGGACGAGGATAAAGATGAGCGCGATCACGATTAAGCCTCGAACGCGGCAAGGTCTTCGCGATCGGCCTGATGTCCGGGACTTCGCACGACGGCGTAAGTGCCGCGCTCGTCGAGCTCGACGAACGTTCGCGTCCGCCCGCGCGTTTGATCGCATTTCAAACTTTTCCGTACTGCGGCGCGTTTTCGCAAAGAACTGCTCGCCGCTTCCGCCGATGAAAAAATCGGCGCCGCCGCGATTTCCACGCTCAACTTCGCGCTCGGCCGCGAGCTCGGACGCGCCGCGATCGAGATCGCGCGCCGCTCGAACGTCTTGCTCTCCGACATCGCCTTCATCGGATCGCATGGCCATACGTTCTTTCATCTGCCTCCGCGCCGCGTCGCACGCGGGCAGGTCGCCTCGACGCTGCAACTCGGCGAGTCCGCCGTCATCGCCGCGGCCACTGGCGTTCCCGTGGTCGCCGACTTCCGCACGATGGACCTCGCGCTCGGCGGCGAGGGTGCGCCGCTCGCACCGCTCGCCCATCTATGGCTGTTCGCCGATCCGAAGCGCGGCCGCGTCGTGCAGAACATCGGCGGCATCGCCAACGCGACGTACATTCCGCCGCGCGCGCGTCTCGACGACCCCGACCTGATCGCGTTCGACACCGGGCCGGGCAACGGCATGATCGACGCGCTCGCGTCGCGAATCTCGGGCGGCCGCATGCGGATGGATCGCGACGGACGCATCGCGGCTAACGCGGCACGTCAACGAGCCGCTGCTCGCGAAGCTGATGCAGCATCCTTATTTCCGCCGCCGTCCGCCGAAATCCACCGGCCGCGAAGAATTCGGCCCCGACCTCCTCGATCGCATCGTCGCCGACGCGCGCCAGCATGAAAGTCGTCGACCACGATCTGATCGCGACCGTCACTGCACTCACCGCTCGATCGATCGCCGACGCATGCCGCCGCTTCATCTTTCCGCATCGCTCAGTCGATCAGTTGATTGTCACCGGCGGCGGCGCGAAAAATCCTACGCTGATGCGCATGCTCGCAGCCGAGCTACCGAATATCGAAGTGATCACTGGCGCGGACGTCGGCGTGGACGGCGACGCACTCGAGGCGGTCGCGTTCGCCATCCTCGGCTACCAGATGCTGCGCGGCCGCCAGGGCAACATCCCAAGCGTGACAGGCGCACGCGCGCCCGCCATCCTCGGCAAACTAACTCTGCCGCCGCGGCCACTGGCATGATCGCGTTCGAGCGCAACGGCTTGCAGTTCGATTTCCGCGCCAGCGGAATCGTAATTCAACCGCGACCATGTCCTATTGGTCCGCATCGAGCAGTTCCCTTCCTGGTTCCTGCCCGGCGGCCACGTAGAAATCGGTGAGCTCGCCGACGCCGCGATGATACGAGAGATGCGCGAGGAAACCGGCATGAGTGTCGAAATCGATCGCCTGGTGTGGGTGGTCGAGAACTTCTTCACGCTCGACGGCAAACGCCATCAAGAGCTTCGGCTTCTTCTATCTAGTGACGCCGCGCCCCGACTCGCCTCAACTCGATCTCAGCAAGGAATTCTACGGCAAGGAAGAAAACGGCACGCCGCTAATCTTCCGATGGCACCGCCTCGACGCACTCAAGGACTTGAATATCTTCCCATCGTTTCTAAACGCCGGCCTGTGCGCACTACCAACTTCGATTACTCACATCATTGTAAGGGAGACCGACTGACTAATCCCGATTCACGCGCTGCGCTTATCTTCCGGCGCCTCGATTCCGGCCTTCGCTGCCGATTCGACCACCGCCGATCGAAAGATTCCATGCGCCATCGTCGATTCCTCGCGATCAGCGCGCGCAGCGTATATCTTCATCCGCGCTTCATGCGCCGATTTGTCATCGGGTGCTGCGGCCACCGCCCAATCCGCCAGATGACACGCGAGCACGACATCGCCCGCCGCCAGTTTTTCATTTGCGCGCGCGATCACTGGCGCGACGCCGCCAGCGAGCGCCGCGATCTCCCGGGCGCGCTCAGCGTCGGTCGCCGGCTTCAGATTCGACGGCGTGCCGTCGTACCATCCGCCTTCCAGCCGCCAGATATTGCGCACGATGAACTCGGGCTCGTCGTAAACCGCCTGCAGCCACGGTTTCTCCGCGAGATTCGCCGGCGGTTTCACGGTGTGAATGACCTCGTCGAGCGGCGCGCCCGTATTCATCATCGCGATCGTCTGATCGTACAAACTTTGCAGATAGTTCGCCGTGTCGTTCAGGACCTGGCGCACGCGAATCGCGCCGAATACCGGATAGCCGTGACCCGGCACCAGCACTTCCGCGCCGAGTCGCGCCATCACGCGCAGCGCCTCGGCCCATTCGCGAGCGTAGCGTTGTGCCTTCTGCGGATTGCCCGCGTTGGGCGCCGCCCAGATTATCAAATCGCCGGTGCACAGCAGCTTGCGCTGCGGAATGAACACCCAGCAATGGTCGTCGGTCTCGCCGCGCGCATGATGGCATTCGAACTTGTCGTCGCCCGCGACTACATTCAACTGACTATCGAAGTAAGTATCCGGATATACATACTCAGTCGGCCATGCCGCCGGCCGATTGAACTGCCGGGTATTGACCGCGGTGTTATAGCCGCCGGTCCGCTTGTACCGATCGAACCGCGCCGCGACAGCGCGATGTCCCACGACGCGCGGCCGCGCGACCTTGTTCTTCTGCGCATCCGCGAGAATCGCCGGCATCCCGCACGCGTGATCGACATGCCCATGCGTATAGATCGCCGTGTTCACCCGATCCGGCGAGAACTGCCGAATCAGTTTGACGGTAGCGTCCTGGTTGAAGTAGCCGCCGGTGTCGATCAGCACGAGTCCTTCGCGCGTCTTCGCCGCCGTGACGTTCGCAAACCAGCGATAGAACATCACGCCGTCGGCAATTTCCTCGTACTCCCCGGTCGGCAGCAGCGGATGAAACTGGCGAGTGGTAATCGCGCCAGTAAAAATCTTTTCCGATTGATCTCTAATCACGCCCATAGTTTCAATCCCGTTCTATCCGATGCAGCTCCCTGATGTGCACGATCTTCTTATGCTCGACCCACGTGTACCGCTCATGCTGATCGATCAGCCGCGCCTCGATTCCCGCCGCGCGTGCTCCCTCGACGTCGATCGAATAGATGTCGCCGGTAAATTTAACTTCGTCCGGACCGACGCCCAGCCGCTCGAGCGCGATCTGAAAGATCTTCGGGTCGGGCTTCGCGACGCCGACGATGTGCGAGTCGATTATCACGTCGAAGTATTTCGCCAGTCCGAATCGTTTCGCGTCGGCTTCGACTTGCCCCTCCGCATTCGAGACGATCGCAAGCTTGTAGCCCGCCGACTTGAACGCCTCGAGCGCCTCGACGATTCCCGGCCGCACGACGCGCCACAGAGTAGCCTCGCGATGTATCGCGCCGAACCTCATCGCGTGCTCCTGAAATTCCTCTTCCGGAATTCCAGCCGCTGTCATCCAGCCGCGAAAAAAATGCTCGTACGCCGCAGCAGTGGCCAGGCTGTTCCCGGCGCTCATCAGATGCCGATCGATCGCCGCGCGTCCCGCGTATTCCGCATGCTCGAGCGCAAGCGCGTCGAGCTTACGACCCTCTCGCGAGAATTCACGCGCCAGCAATTCGTAGTCCAGGAATGCGAGCGTGCCGCCAAAGTCGAACAGCAGCGCCTTCAGTTTTTCTTTTTTCTTCGCGCCCATGCCGCACCAGCTTAGCAGGGCTCTATCGGTTCATCTTCACATTGTTGCGCAGCCATCTCCCAGAAAGATATGATTTTTCTGGAGATTTCCCGCCAGTTCAGCGTGTCGCAGTACGCGCTGCAGGAGTAGTGATGTTCACCGGTATCATCGAAGATCTCGGCACCGTCGAGAGCCTCAAGCCGACCGACCAGGGCGCGGTAATCTCAGTTCACACGTCGATGCCGATTGCCGAAATCACGATCGGCGATTCGATCACCGTCAACGGCGCGTGTCTGACGGTGATTTCCAAAAGCCCTGGCCGTTTCGCGATGGACGTTTCCGCCGAGACGCTGCGATGCACCGGGCTTGGCGATCTGAAACCCGGCGTGCGCGTCAATCTCGAGCGATGCCTCACGCTCGGCAAGCTGCTCGGCGGCCATCTCGTCTCGGGGCACGTCGACGGCATCGGCCGGGTCGTGTCGATCAAGCCCGAGGGCGACTCGAAACTTTTCAGCTTCGAGGTCGCGCCCGCGCAAGCGCGCTACCTGGTCGAGAAGGGCTCGGTCGCGCATCGACGGAATCAGCCTCACGATCTTTTCGATCAAGGACAACAATTTTTCCGTCGAAGTGATTCCGCACACGCTGCGATCGACGACGCTCGGCTTCAAACAGCCCGGCGATTCCGTCAACATCGAGAACGACATGCTGGTCAAATACGTCGAGAAGATTCTCGCGGTGCGAGCCGCTGCAACCCCCGCGTAGATACTGAAAACGTAGATACTGAAAAAGATGAGCTTGATGCAGATACCGCGCAAGATCGAGTACGCACTGCGTGCGATGATCTATCTCGCCGATCATCCAGCGGGCGTGGCGCGCGGCACCGAAATCGCCACTCGCGAGCAGATCCCGAAATACTATCTCGAAAAAGTGATTCGCGACCTGATGCGTCGCGGACTCGTGCATGCGCGTCGCGGTCCCGGCGGCGGCTACCAGCTCGCGCGCAAAGCCGACACCGTCACGTTCCGCGATATCATCGAGGCCGTCGAAGGTCCGATCACGCTCAACGTATGCACCGACGGCAGCAGCTCATGCGCCCTGCAGCCGACCTGCCGCATGTATCGCGTGTGGGAGAAGGGCCAGCGGGTATTGCTCGAAGTTTTCTCCGATACCTCGCTCGCCGAAATAGCCGCGTCGCGTCCAACGCCGCCGATCTGTCCTCCCGACGCAGCCTCGATATCGCCCGGCGAAGTCCCAGCCCGCGTAGCCGAATTGAAAAACCTCCTGACTGCGACTCCGCGAACTCCGTGCCCGTGAGCGATTTCGCTGCCATCAACCTCGGCGACTTCGCCGACAAACCTCGCCGCGGCGCGCCGGTCTTCACCGAGAAAACTTTTTATCTCGAGGAATTCTACGGCAAGAGCCTGCTCTTCGCGCTGATTCCTCCCGCCGGACAGCGCATCTCCGACTTCGATTCTCTCGTCCTGACGCTCCGCGAATTGCGCCGCAATCAGACTCGATGCGTCGTCATCGTCTCGCCGAGCGCGCTGCCAAAGCTGATGCGCCGGCTCGGCACGCCTCGCGCCGAAAGAAGCGCCGCCCGTTTTCAATCCATCCGAAGGACTTGCGCTCGCGGCCGTATCCGCCTGACTCCGCCGTCGCAGAAATCTGGGCGAGACTTCGCGCCGGCTCGATCGTCGTCGCCTCGATGAGCCGTGACGACGCCGACGATCTGACCGTCTTCGCGCGCGAGCTCGCCAGCCGGCTGCGCGTCTTCAAGCTGCTGATACTCGATCGGCGCGGCGGCTTGATCGACAAGGAGGGCAACCGTCTCTCGTTCGTCGAGGAACATCGCATCCGCCGCACGATGCGCAATATCCGCGGGCGCGCTCGCAGAGCCATCGTGCGCGCCGCGCTCGACGCGCTCGAAGACGGCGTCGGCTCCGTCAACCTGGTCGCGCCGGGCGACGTTTACGAAGAACTCTTCAGCTTCATCGGCGCCGGAACCTGTTCACCGAGATGCAATACGGTTTCGTGCGCCCGGTCTCGATCGACGACTTCGAAGAAGTCGAAGCGCTGATCGTCCGCGGTCAGAACGAAGGACACCTGCTGCCGCGCAGTCCCGATCAGATCGCGCAAATCCTGCCCTCATGCTTCGGCTACCGGATCGGCGACGAACACCTGGCCGGAATCTGCTCGCTGCTGACCGAACCATACCGCCGCGACCGATGCGGCGAGATCACCGCGATGTACACCCTGACGCGTTTCCAGGGCGAGGGCGTCGCCGCGGTGCTGGTCCGCGAGATCCTCAAGGAAGCCGAGGCGCGGCGCCTCAAGTACGTCTTCGCATGCACCAGTGACGATCGAGTCGCTGGATCTATTCAAGCGCCTCGGCTTCAAACGCGTGAATGCTCGCGACGTTTCCGCAGTGAAATGGCGCGCCTACGACTCCTCACGCATCAACAGCCTTAGTATATTGCGCACCGACCTCGACTGACTATTCGACGATGAGCTATTGATGCGACTAGACTTCCTGACGCTTAAATCTGCCGCCGCCGTCCAGCGATTGTTCTTGTTATCGCAGTCCTGACTCTTCATCGACTCGGCGCGGGCGACGTATGCACCGGCAACGAGGCCGTCGAAGGCGTCTTTGTCCAGCAGATGGTCGAGCACGGCCAGCTGATGTTCCCGGTCGAGAACGGCAACGTCCCGATGTACAAGCCGCCGCTGTTCCACTGGACCGCAGTCGCGATCGATCGCCTCGCCGGAATCCGCAAAGTGACCGCCACGAATCTCCGCCTGCCCTCCGCACTCTACGCGATTGCCGGCGCGATGCTGACGATGATCTTCGCGTACGAAATCCTCGGTCTCGACGCCGCGATCCTAGCCGGACTTGCGCTCGCCGGTTCGTACCAGTACATCAGCCAGGGCCGCTTCGGCCGCGTCGACATGACGTTGTGCTTCTTCGAGACCCTCTCTCTGTTCGCTTTTCTGAGGTGGCTACCCCGCGACGCCACTCTGTCCGGGTCGCGAGGCGCGCTTTCGAGTCCAACCTTGCGCGCGCTGTACTCGCTGGCTGCGGCGCTCGGTTGCGGCGTGCTTGCCAAGGGTCCGGTCGGCGCGATTCTGCCCGGCGCATCGATCCTCATCTTCATGATCGTAGAGCGTCGCGGACGTCAAATTCTTACGATGCTCGACCCCGGCGCGATCATCATCGGCGGCGCGATCGCTTCGAGCTGGTATCTCGCCTGCTACTTCGGCGGGCGCTTCGCTTTTTTGAATCGCCAGCTCGACACCGAGAACGTCGGCCGCTTCTTCGGATCGCTGGGCGCGATGGCGCCCGTGGTACTACCTGAAACCCGTCCTCCTCAACTCCGCCCCGCTGAGTCTGCTCATCCCAATCGCCGCCGTCTACGCATTACTCAGTCCAATAGTCACTTCAAGCAGCGGTGATTCTACTTCAGTTCGCTGGAAGGGACGCTCCGCCGTCCGCCTCTTCGCGATCTTCTACTTCGCCACCGTGATCTTCTTCAGCATCGCGGCCTACAAGCGCCGATCGTATTTGCTGCCCGTATGGCCGGCGGCCGCCGTGATACTCGCGTGGTGGATCGTCACCGTCCCGCCGCCCGCGTACCGCCGCGCCGCGAACTGGACCTTCGCCGCGTTGTGCGCCGGGCTCGTCGTGTTCAACTTCATTTATATACCGCGCGCGGAAGTCCGTTCGTGCGCCGACGATTCGTTTCGCCCCGCCGCCGAAGAGATCGCGCGCGTCGTCGCGCCCGGCGACCCGCTCTACTTGTATGGGTTTCAAGAAGAGGTCGCTCCGTTACTCTTCTATCTTGATCGAGAGGCTCCAATAGTCGGCGGCCGCCTCGGCGATGCGCCTCCCGGCTTCATCATTCTGCCCGCCCAGGTTTGGAAGAAGCATCAAAGCGAGGCGCTGGACTTCGAACCCGTCCTCACCTCCGACCACGGCAACCGCCACCTCGTCCTGATCAAACGCGGCAAGTCGTATGCGTCATCTGCGCTTCACTTCTTTGCAGACCGCATCACCGCCCGGTATCTGTCGCAATCGAGCATGTGATCGTTGACCATCCCGGTCGCTTGCATCATCGCGTAGCAGATTGTCGATCCGACGAACTTGAAACCGCGCCCGATCAGTTCCTTGCTCATCGCGTCCGACTGGTCGGTGCGCGCAGGCACCTGCTTCAGCGCGCGCCATTTGTTGACCCGCGGCCGTCCGTCTACGAAATGCCAGACGTAGTCGTCGAAACTACCGAACTCTTTCTGCACGGCAAGAAATGCCTTCGCATTGCCGATCGTGGAATTGATCTTCAACCGATTGCGGACGATCCCCGCGTCCGCGAGCAGCCTCGTCACGTCGCGGTCACCGAATTTCGCAACACGCGCCGGATCGAATTCCTTGAAGGCGATCCGATATGCGTCGCGCTTGCGCAGAATTGTGTCCCAGCTCAGTCCAGCCTGTGCGCCTTCGAGCGTGATGAACTCGAACCATCGACGGTCGTCATGCACCGGCACGCCCCACTCCTCGTCGTGGTAGCGAATCGCCAACTCGTTGCGCGCCCATCCGCATCGCATCTTTGTCTTAGTACCGAGGGATCGACGAAATAAATTTCGTCCTACTGTCAGAAAAGACGTAGGACGGAATTTATTCCGTCGCCCCCGTCACGCGCCGCTGGCGCTCTGGCGTTCTGGTTCCTGCTCAGCCTTCTCTGCGTTTTTTTCTGCGCAGCGGCGCTTCATCTCGGCGAATGCGTCGTCGACGAACGCCTTCATCAATGCGACGTCAGGCATCACGCGCGGATCCGCCATCATGCCGAAATATAGACTCTTATAGTAACTGAGTATTGCGACTGCATACCCCATCGTCGCTGCGAGCGGCACGAGAGGTATCATGTCCAGGCACACGTGACCGTTGATGTATTGCGGCACCTGCACGCCCGGCACGTTGGTCGCGATGAAATTGATTCCGAACGCGGGCAGACCGAAGCCATCGGGCCGCGGCTTCCAGTCCGTCCACTTTGCCATCCGTCCCGCGACGTCCATCATCGTCGTCGCGGCACGCGCAGCCGGCCCGATCATGCTGGGTGGAATCGCGTCGCCGAGCCCCATGATGGCTTCCAGAGCCTGTGCTGAGCCTGCGGCCTTGATTCGCTCGGTCTCTTCGTTGATCAGTTCAAGCCGTTCGATAATATCCATCGGCGCCGCCGGCGCGGTCGGGAACATCATCGAGACGCGATTTCCGAGCGAACTCTTTTCACTTCTGTGGCGTACATTGACCGGACATCCAATGCACAGTTGCTGTCCCTTCGACTTCGTATCCATGATGCTGCAAGTAGCGCGCGGCGCCCTCGGTCAACATAGCCAGTACGACATCATTGACCGAGCCGCCGAACGCCGATCTGATCGCGCGAAAGTCCGAGAAGGTTTGACGCGTCCATGCCACGACGCGGTCCTGCGTAACCGGGGTCGAGTTCCACGGCGTCGCCACAATTCGCCGCGTCGCCAGCTCGGTCATCACGCGCGAGGCCTCCGCCATCTGCCGCGCACGCTCCGCCACCGACGCGGGATCCTCGATCGCATCGACCGCGGCGTTGATCGTCGAGTTGACGGCGCCTTGAATCTGCTCGCGCACGGCATCCGCGAATCGCCGTGATCAAGCTCGACGGCTTGGCCGCGACCCACGGCTCCGACGGCTGCGGAATATCGTCGGGCTCCGCGCGAAAGTCGTACATCACCTTCAGCAGCTCGACCCCCGACACGCCATCGACCAGGCAATGATGCACCTTCCACATCAGCGCCGTGCGATTTCCTTCGAGGTTGTGGAAGGTGTGCAGTTCCCACAGCGGATGCTTGCGATCGAGCGGCTTCTTGTAGATGCGCATCATTTCGGCCAGCGCGTCGCCTTCGCTCATCGCGTCGGGCAGCTCATGCAGATGCACGTGGTTCTCGACCGTGAATTCCGGGTCATCCTCCATCATCGCGTGCGAGAAGTTCAGTGGAACTTCGATCAGCCGCTGCCGGTAGCGCGGCACCAGGTGCATACGCTCCTCGAAATGGCCGAGCAGCGCGTTGAAATCGACGCGTCCTTCGAACAACCCGATCGATCCGATGTGCAGTGGACCGGTATGCGAATCGCCGTAGATAAAAGTCGCGTCCTGCGTCGAGAGTCGATAGCTCGAAGCGGATGGAATTGTTGAATTTTCAGCCATTCGAATTACCTCCCGAACCAGTATGCCCCCGGGGTTTGGGCCACGGCTTGGGGCTCCGTCCAAGCCGAAAAAACTCCTGGAAATGGCAATGCCGCAGTGTGCAAAGTTTGGCAGGCATAGTCGGCGAAGTGCAAGCTGAATTTTATTGCCTGCTACGCTTGCCGACGCGCTCGCGCTGATCAAGGATAGCGCTCGCGCCGGGTTAAGAGCGCTTTACGAGTATTCTCGAGGGCAGCGCTTGCCCATAGTAGTTGCGCGGGAGGTTTCGATGGCAGAGAAGATCAAGACGAATCGCCCTTATCCAATTCAGCTTAAATTGCGCGACGGCCACAGCGCCACTATCCGCGTGATGGAGCCGGCCGATCTCGACCGGATAATCGATTTCGCCAGGAACCTGCCTGCCGACGATCTGCTCTTCCTCCGCACCGACATCACCGATCGTCACGTCGTCCAGCAATGGATCGACAACATCAAGCACGGACATACCATAACGCTGCTCGCCGAAGTTGACGGTGAGCTCGCGGCCTACGCCAGCGTCCACCTTGATCAGGCGCGATGGACTCGGCGAGTCGGCGAAATCCGCATCATCACGTCGTCGCGATATCGCGGCGCGGGACTCGGTCGGAGGCTGGCGGCCGAAGTATTCGATCTCGCGCGATCGCTCGGCCTCAAGAAAATCACCGCCCA
This sequence comes from uncultured delta proteobacterium, assembly GCA_963814715.1. Lineage (GTDB taxonomy): Bacteria > Desulfobacterota > Binatia > Binatales > Binataceae > Binatus. The sequence goes on along the minus strand of CAWFDW010000001.1, from coordinate 1,007,900 downwards.
GATGACCACCGAGCAGACCGCCGCGCGGGCCGCCTTCGAGCACCTGGGATTTCAGGTGGAAGCGATACTGTCGGACTGGGTCGAGGACCGTAACGGTCGCGCGCGCGATCTGCTCATCATGACCTACGACGTAGCCGGCTTCTCCGACCGCATCGTCGCTTAAGTACCGAGGGGAGTGGTAACCTGACTACTGCGTCACCACTAAAATCCTGAAGGTCTCCGGTACCGGCACGGGCCGCGGATGCGCCGGATTGAAGCCGCCCGGAAACGTCAGATCAGCCGTCGGCAGATAGATCATTGCTCCGGTCGGATCGACTGCCATCGTCCGCGCGCCCGGCTGCGTCTTCAGCACCTGCGCGAGTTCGAACTTGTCCGGCGACACTTCCCGGATAATCGTCAACGTCCCGTCGCCGCAGCTCGCGAACACCAGCCCGCCGCGGAATGCGGTCGCGTCGACGTAAGCACCGATCGGAAAATCTGCCACGATCTTTCCGTCGTCGGCGTTCATCACGACCAGCTTCTGGTTTCGACATCCGATGAACAGCCGCCGCGTCGCGCGATCCATCGACATCCCCGTAGGCTTGCTGCCCGGCGCGATCGGCCATCGCGCGACAACCTTCATCTGTTTCGTATCGACGACGGCCACCTCGTCCTTGTCCGCGATATTGACGTAGACCTTGCCGTTCTCGTCGGAGACCGCGAACTCCGGCGATCCGCCCAAATCCACAGTGGCGGCAGGTTTGCCACCGGACGGATTCACATCGGGTGCGATCGCCACCAATTGATGCGCATCGCCGCACATCACCAGCACGCGATTGCTGGCGCGATCATAGATGATCCCGTCGGCATCGTCCGCCGCTGGCACCTTGCCCAGCACCGCTTGTGTCTTCAGATCGAAGATCAGCACAGAGCCGCTGCCGCCGTCGCTGATAAATCCACGCCTCGCCTCCGGCACGATCGCAACGCCGTGAGACCTCTTCTGCCCGCCGATATCCGCGACGATCTTCCCGGTGGACACTTCCATCACCATCGTATGCGTGACGCGAGTGACGTATAGCTCGCCCTTGTTGAGCGTCGCGTAGTCCCATCCACCGTCACCGCCAAGCTTGAAGCTGGCAGTCATCTTGTAAGCAGGCGGTCCCGCATCAGCCGCTATCGCAGCAGCCGCAGAGGCCGCAACTATGATGCCATGAGCGCGAAAACTCGAACCAAATAGTTTTTCATATTGAATTCAGACGCTGAGACTTCAAAGAGGTTACGCAGGGGTTGCCTACTCCTGCAATCCGGCAGGCAATCGGAAGGATCCATCCGCCTCGCACGGCAATGCGACCACTCTCGTTACCGCATCGACATTCAACTCGCCATATAGATGAGGAAAAAAATCGCCCGCCGATTCACCGTGCATGCATCGTGGGCGCCTCATACTTCAACTCTGCTTTGAGCCGCGACTCTTCGATACACAGCACGACAAGGTCGTCCTGCCCGCGATAAAACCGGTTAGCAGTATCGACCACCTGCGCAATAGTCGAGCAATGGATAAATCCCTCCGTCCGCAAGCTCGCCGGGGCATAGATTCCGCGGGCAAGAGCGTCGGCCCACTCACTGCGCTTGACGATATGAGCGATCATCCCGAAGGTTTATCGTGACAACAACTGTCTTTCCATCTCTCGCATTGAGCTTTTGCAATTTTACTAAACGATTGGTATGTGATGAGAGTCTCACTGAATCTCAATCACGCGGGTTGCGGCAACCCGTCTCACGGAGGATCTCCGGATGAAAGTTGGTGGTGCTGTTATTTTTCAGAATCCGCACAACGTGCGATCTGACCGCGACGTTTATGTCGAAGACCTGGCAATCGGCGACCTCTATGAGCCGCTTGGATTCGATTCTATCTGGAGCGTCGAGCATCATTTCGACGACTACACGATGTGCCCCGACGTGCTGCAATTCCTGACCTACTTCGCGGGCCGCACCAAGAGGGTTCAGCTCGGATCGATGGTGGTCGTGATGCCGTGGCATGATCCGATGCGCGTCGCCGAGCAGGTCTCCGTCGTCGATCACATGTCCAACGGACGCATGATCCTCGGTCTGGGGCGCGGGCTTGCGCGGATCGAGTTCGAGGGCTTCCGCGTTCCGCTCGGTGAATCGCGCGAGCGCTTTATCGAATCGGCCGAGATGCTGATCGAAGGACTCGAGAAGGGTTACTGCGAATACGACGGCAAATATATCAAGCAGCCGCGTCGCGACATCCGGCCCAAGCCGTTCAAGTCGTTCAAGGGACGCACTTACGCGGCCGCGGTCTCGCCCGAATCGGCGCGGATCATGGCGAAGCTCGGCATCGGCATCCTGATTATTCCGCAGAAGCCGTGGGAAGCCGTCGCGCAGGAACTCGGCGAGTATCGCACTATCTACAAGCAGGTGAACGGCGGAGAGCCGCTGCCGACGATCGCGGCGGGCTGGACGTTCTGCGACAAGAGCGCCGACCGCGCGCGCGAGATGGCGGTCAAATATATCGGCGGATACTGGGACACCGCGCTGCGTCATTACGAGATGGCGAGCGAGAATTTCGGCAAGGCCAAGGGTTACGAGTACTACGAGCAGATGGCGAAGGCGCTGAAGGGCAACACCAGCGCCTCGATCGAGTACTTCCTGAGCCTGCAGGTCTGGGGCACGCCCGAGATGTGCTTCAACAAAATAGACGAGATTCGGCAGAAGGTCGGCGCGGACCATTACACCGGCGTGTTCAGCTACGCGGGCATGCCGATCGAAGACGCGGAGAAGAGCCTGCGGCTGTTCGCGGCCGAGGTGATGCCGGAGTTGAAGAAGCTGAACGGCGTGAAGGCCGAGGCGGCGTAGGAAGAGACTATCAAGAAAAGAATAATCGCCTGCGCGGCGGGCGGCAGGGGTGACCCCTGCACCCAGTGTGAAGAAAATCGCGAAATGTCGAGGACGACATTTCGCTCCAAGGTTTGGGAGAGAGCGCGCCTCCTCTTCCTCGCGCGCGGTGGCGTCATTACTTGCAGAGAATTTGCCGGGACGCCTCTCGCTTACTGCTTTGACGCCTTCGCGATGGTCTTCGGTTTTGAATAGCCAGGATTGTTCCTTGAATTCGTGATCGGTCTGCGCTTTGACCGCGTCGGCGAGGCCCTGGCGCATCGTCGCTCGCGTCGACATCAGAGCGAGTGGCGCGCCCTCGGCGATTTCCTCGGCGAGCGAGAGCGCGGCATCGCGCAGGTCGTCGCGCTCTACGAGTTGATCGCACAGCCCCCACGCCAGCGCCTCTTTACCCTCGATGCGGCGGCCCGTGAGGAACATCAGGCTGGCTTTCTGCACACCGATCAAACGCGGGAGCGTGTAGGTGAGGCCGAAGCCGGGGTGGATGCCAATCTTCACGAAGTTGCCGGCGAAGCGGGCGTCAGCAGTTGCGACGCGGAAGTCGGCGACCAGCGCGAGTCCGAGGCCCCCACCGATTGCTGGTCCTTGAATCGCGGCGACGACCGGCTTTTTGCATCGGAACAGTCGCACGCCCTCGACGTACAATGGATTCTCACCAGTGCGCGCGGGCGCCTCGCCGCTGCTCGCGTCGCGATTGGCAAAGTTCGCGCCTGCACAAAATGACTTGCCGTCTGAACAGAGCATCAGCGCGCGGCATTCGGGCTCATCGTCGAGCGCCTCGAACGCGTTGGCGAGATCGCGAATGAGAACGAAATCGAAGAAGTTGTGCGGCGGCCGATGAATCTCGAGAGTCGCTACATTGCCGTCGAGCGTCACGGATACGTCGCCATATTTTGGTTCCAGCATCACCTGCTCCTTCGCGATCAAGACTCGGGTCTCACAATAAGTTCTCTCCGACGGAATGTGCAACGGCAATGACTTATCGTTGAACGATCGTTTAATTTTCGCCCGCTGAAAGCTTGCGTGATCGCATTGAGATGCGCGATTCTGCTGGTGGGAGAACGAAACGATGCATGATCTGGTAATTCGAAACGGCAAAATCGTCGATGGCAGCGGAGCGCCCGCGTTTAACGGCGACGTTGCGATCGATGACGGCGTGATCACTCAGCGTCGGCGCCAACGCAGGCGCGGCGCGTCGCGAGATCGATGCGACCGGACTCGTCGTCACGCCGGGGTGGGTCGATATCCACACGCACTACGACGGCCAGGTCACGTGGGATCCGTACCTCAGTCCTTCGAGCTGGCATGGCGTTACGACGATCGTGATGGGCAACTGCGGAGTCGGCTTTGCGCCGGTACAGCCGGGCCAGCAGGAATTTCTGATCGGCCTGATGGAAGGCGTCGAGGACATCCCGGGCAGCGCGCTCTCCGAAGGAATCAAGTGGGGATGGGAATCGTTCCCCGAATACATGAACGCGATCGAGAAGATGCCGCGCGTGCTCGACGTTGGCGCGCAGATGCCGCACGGATCGCTGCGCACCTACGTGATGGGCGAGCGCGGCGCGCGCAACGAGGAAGCGACGCCTGACGATATCGCGAAGATGGCGGCGCTGGTGCGCGATTCGCTCAGGGCCGGCGCGCTGGGATTCACCACGTCGCGCACGATGCTGCATCGCGCGAAGAACAAGGATCTCGTGCCGGGAACTTTCGCCAGCGAGGCCGAGCTGCTCGGAATCGGGCGCGCGATGGGCGATGTCGGGCATGGCGTGTTCGAGATGGCGTCGGACATGGTCGGCGCCGACGCGACGATGGAGTGGATGATCAAGCTCTCGACCGAGACCGGCTTGCCGATCACGTTCGCGATGGCGCAGGTCGACAGTAATCCCGACGGCTTCCGCCATATGCTCGAGCGCGTGCGCAAGTACAACGCGAACGGCGCGCACCTGGTGCCGCAGATTCCCGGCCGGCCGACCGGGATGCTGATGGGGCTGCAAAGCTCGCTGCATCCGTTCATCGCGCATCGGAGCTACCAGGAAATTGCGCATCTGCCGATCGATGAGCGCGTCGCCGCGATGCGCGATCCGCAGGTCCGCGCGCGAATCCTGGCCGACGAGCCCGCGTGCGAAGGATCCGGTGACGCGTTATCTGCTGACCAACTTCGCGAAGTACTTTGCGCTCGGCGATCCGCCCAACTACGAGCCCGCGCGCGAGACCAGCGTCGCCGCGCGCGCCGAGCGCGAGGGCAAGACGCCGGCGGAGCTGACCTACGATTTGATGCTCGAGCGCGACGGACGCGAGCTGCTCTACATGCCGTTCGCCAACTACTCGGATTACAACTTCGACGCGCTGCGCGAGATGCTGCTCGAATCCTGTCACCGCGCTCGGGCTGAGCGACGGCGGCGCGCATTGCGGACTGATCTGCGACGCCAGCATGCCGACCTACATGCTCACGCATTGGGTGCGCGATCGCAGCCGCGGCGAACGCCTGCCGATCGAGATGATGGTGAAGCGACAGACCAGCGACACCGCGAAATTCTACGGACTGTTCGATCGCGGCGTGCTCGCGCCAGGAATGAAAGCCGACCTCAACGTGATCGACATGGACGCGCTGCGATTGCATCCGCCGCAGATGGTGTTCGACCTGCCCGCGGGCGGTCGCCGATTGATCCAGCACGCCGACGGCTACAAATACACGGTCGTGAGTGGCGAGGTCACGTTCGTCGACGGCAAGGCGACCGACGCGATGCCCGGCAAGCTGATTCGCGGCCCTCAGCAGCGCCGCGCGCGACGGCTTGAGGCGATCGAAGCGCGATTCTGATTGATCGAAAGAGCTGGAATCAGCGAATCACACCATCGGTAAGAGAGTTTCCAATGCGGTGTGAAGAACGCTGGCGATTGTTGAAGCAAGCTATGGAAAATCTCCGTGAGTGCCGGAGCGCGGGTGGGGCATATGGGCCAAACTCGGAGCAAGCGGAGGTTGCACGAGAGCGTCTGCATCACTTGCTTTCAGAAGTGGATCAACATATCGCAGACCACGGATGCAGAGAAAAAAATTCAAACTGAGACACTACCCATCGGTAGTGTTCCGCGGGATGGCGATACACCAACGGTAGCTTCGTTCCGTCAAAAAACATTTTTTGCCCGAGTGTGGCGCCGCCCGATTTCGGGCGAGCCTGGCGAGCGAGTGGCATCGTGACGGTAGGTCATACTGTAGATGTAACACGTCGAGTTCGGGGGCATCAGGCTGAAAAGTTCACTTTCTGTTTCCAGCGGTCCGTTTCGTTGGATCTGTTCCAACCGGGAAGGCTCCACGTAACCTCCGCGCGCTTTTCGGAGCAGAACAGAATCTTGAATTGCGCGCCACCTCTCCCCTAACCCCTCTCCCTTCTGGAGAGGGGAACCAGCAAATGCGCGCTGGATAAGGTCCCTCACCCTTCGGCAAAGCTCAGGGCAGGCTCTTCAATCCTCTCGCTCTGGAGACCTTTGCGTAACTAACGCCGGACGCAAGAGCGCCCGTCGATATTCTTCCCCTTCGGCTTCGCTCAGGGCTTCGGCTCAATCACGGCAGCTTTCGCTCAGAATGACACGTGGGGCGGCTCAGATTTTTGAGTCATCCTGAGCGCAGCGAAGGATCTCTCGCGCAGCGCTCTTACTTCGCGCCGCCGGGACGCTATGCAAGGGTCTTCTATGGGAAGAGGCGAAGAAGGGCCTGGTTACGCGAACCTCTCCTAAGCTAGAGGGGACTGGCGTCATTCGGCGCTCGTGATTCACAGGAACGCGCACTATGATGAGGCGCAGATCGGTGAAACGAGGAGGTTCCAGCAATGCTCGCTATCGGCGACAGCGTTAAGATAGTGGAAGGCCCTTTCTACGATTTTGAGGGGACAATTGAGGAAGTGCGCCCGTCGGAGGAGAAGGCGCGGGTTACGATATCAATTTTCGGACGGGCAGAAATCGTTGAGCTGGATTTTTCTCAGATAAAATCTGTGAGAGCAAATTAAGCCTATGAAGCCCCGCCACGCCGCCGCGCTCGCGCTTGTCGGCTTTTTGATAGCGGTTTCATCGTTAGCAGTCGCGGGAACGGTTCCCCCTCCCCAGCCCAACGCGAGAAGCTCAAAAAGCAATCTAGCGACCAGGAAAGAACGCTTCAGAAAATGCAGTCGGCATCAGTTGGAAGTTTACTATCGCGGCGTACCGGAAGAACAAAGAGGGACCGAAGAAGGCGGGATAGTTTGGGCAAATCACAAATGCGCTAGGTACTTAACCAAAGAGGAACAGGACTGCGCTGATAACGCCAAATATGGCTTCCAGAGAGGGGATCCTTTCCGTTGCGAGGATCATCCTGCTAATTCCGCAGAATAAGACACTAGCAAATTGAAATTCAGCCACTCAGGGTCAAATTAAGACAGGACCAACTAGCGCGGACCTATAGCCCTTAAACGCGGAAGCTGCTACATAATAGAAGCTCGATCTCGCAGGAAGCACACCAACGATGAATCCGAATATCGAAAGGGCCCGGGGAACCTCCCGTGGTGGTGTGTCTGCGACGTTCGGTCATCATTGACTCGATAGCATAATAAGAACGCGAAAGACGGCCACGGGTGCTAGCACTCTGTGGCCGTTTTGTTTTTTGGGGACAACAACGCGCGCGCGTTAAAGGCAGGTAATTCGATGCTGGTAGAAGTGGAAAATTTGAGCAAGACCTTCGGCGACTTTCAGCGCCGTCGACGACGTGAGCTTCGGAATCGAGCGCGGCGAGATCATCGGGATGCTCGGGCCGAACGGGGCGGGCAAGACCACGACGATTCATATGATTCTCGGCTTGATCACGCCGACCTCGGGGCGCATCAGCATTTTCGGCAAGTCGATGGCGACGCATCGCGGGGAAATTCTAGAGCACATGAACTTCACGTCGCCGTACGTTTCGTTTCCGTTCCGGCTGACGGTGCTCGAGAACCTGAAGGTCTTCGCGCGCATCTACAATCTGAAAAAGCCGCGCGAGCGAATCGACCAACTGCTCGAACGATTCGGCATCACCAAGCTGCGCGACAAGGCGATCTCGCGGCTGTCGTCGGGCGAGAATACGCGGGTCGGGCTGTGCAAGGCGTTCATGAACGATCCGAAACTGCTGCTGCTCGACGAGCCGACGGCGTACCTCGATCCGGAAGTCGCGTGGCAGGTGAAGAATGCGCTGCTCGAGGCGCAACGCGAAAAAGGTACGACGATTCTGTACACGTCGCACAACATGGCCGAAGTCGAGCGGATGTGTAAGCGGATCGTTTTTCTTCATCACGGGAAAGTGATCGCGGTGGGCAGTCCGATCGAAATCACGCAGGCGCTCCTGGAAGAGGAGCGCGAAGAACCAGCGCTGGAGGAAGTCTTCATGCGCGTGGTCAAAGGCAAGGCAGCATGAAATTACATCGCATCAACGCCGTCATCTTGCGGCATGGATATGAAGTCGCGGCGCAACTTCGATCGCGTCGTCGATATGCTCTGGTGGCCGGTGCTCGACATCGTCATGTGGGGCTTCTTCTCGATCTACCTGACGCACGGGAAACGGCTGCAGCCCAACATCGTGAGCATGTCTGCTGGGCGCGGCAATCCTGTGGACCATGTTCTACTCTTTCAGCGCGACATGGCGGTCGGATTCATCGACGATCTATGGTGCCGCAACCTGATCAACCTGTTCTCGACGCCGCTGACGCTGTCGGAATACATGGCCGGAATCATCGTCGGTCTGCATTCTGAAGGTGATCGTCGGACTGTCGGCGGCGTCGGCAATCGCGTGGGCGGCCTACTCGTTCGACATTTTGCCGTGGCTGCCGAAGTTCCTTCCCTACATGGCGAACCTGTTGGTTTTCGCGCTTGCGCATCGGAATAGCAATCACCGGAATGATCTTTCGCTACTCGACGAAAATCCAGGCCCTGGCGTGGGGCTTCGCGGGTCTGCTGATGCCGGTGTCGTGCATGATTTTATCCGATCTCATCGCTGCCGAGGTGGCTGCAGGACATCGCGTGGATGATGCCGACGGCGCATTCGTTCGAAGGGATGCGCCAGGTTCTGGCGGGCAAGGATTTTCGCCGCTTCATTTCTGGTGGGGCGCCGGTTTGAACGTCGTATATTTCGCGTCGGCGATTATGTTCTTCGGTTGGATCTTCGAGAAGGCGCGGTCGCGAGGGTTGCTGGTGAAGCAGGAGTAGATCAAGCGGAATTAATCGCCTGCGCGGCGGGCGGCAGGGGTGACCCCTGCACCCAGTGATAAGCGCAAAGTTGCGCGCGGCGCGCTACTTTGCTCTCAGTGGCGGGTTCGATCGCGCGTATGTGATGTTCGGCTTTCATCAATCGGGGTGCGCGCGCCCATTTCGACATTGCATTTCAATGAAGTTTGCATTGAGCGGCACGATGCATTTTGAAATGTCGTCTCGTCAAAAGATGCAAAAAGCCTTATGCGAACGGGCTGTTTCTGCATTGGCACGCGTGGTGCTGTTAGTCCTGTCGGAAGAAATCCGACGGAGGCTGGCAGTTCCAATGAAACAGACGATGCAAATGAAGATGCCGCACTTGTTCGCGATAAAGCCGCTCGACAAACTTCCAGGTCTCTTCAAGCCGCGTCGATATCTCTATCACTGCGCGCGCTGCAAGTGGTCGTTCGTCGTCAACGACGGGCGTCGCGGTGCGCTAAGGCCGATCCCCGAAAACGGCACGCCGCTGACTCGTGACGAAGTCGTCGCACGCGCCGAAACATTTGCGGCTGGTCCATGCCCTGCGATGCGGGTGGTGGCGGAAGCATCCGTCCACTTGAACGGGAACGGATCGAACGGCCACGCTCCGGCTTTTGCCGAAGCCGCCAGACATCCGGAACTCCGTCCGCACTGACTATCGCTAAACTGCATTTTACAGTACGGGTGTTCGTATGTGGGATTTGATTTCAATTCTCAGCAGCATTGCCTTCTTCGCGATCGCGATCGAATACGTTCGGGGGTGCGACAGCCTATGAGTCCGGTTGAAACTGTTCTGGGCGGCGTCTGCGCTGTCTTGCTGGGTGTGTATTTGATTTACACGATGCTGCGACCTGAAAGGTTCTAGCTCTCAATAGCCGGTACCTGACTACATGCTATCCAATTCGATCATTCAGCTCGCCGTCTACTTCATCCTGGTGACGGCGATCAGCGTGCCGATCGGCCTGTACATGGCGCGAGTGTTCTCGAACGAGCGCACCTATCTGGACCCGGTGCTCTCGCCGATCGAGAGACTTGATCTACAAGCTTTGCGGAATAGATCCGGGCGTCGAGATGGGTTGGGCGGGATACGCGATCTCGATGCTCGCGTTCAGCCTGATCTCGATGATCTTCCTGTACGCATTGCAGCGGCTCCAGTACTACCTGCCGCTGAATCCGCAGGGACTCGCCGGAGTGCCGCCAGGACTGGCGTTCAACACTGCGGCCAGCTTCACGACGAACACCAACTGGCAGGCATACTCAGGCGAGCAGACGCTTAGTTACCTGACGCAGATGGTCGGGCTGACGTCGCACAATTTTCTCTCGGCGGCGGCTGGAATCGCGATGGCGGCGGCGGTGATTCGCGGGTTCGCGCGGCGCAGCGCCAAGACGATCGGCAATTTCTGGGTCGATCTCACGCGCACGACGCTGTGGGTGCTGCTTCCGCTCTCTCTTATCTTCGCGCTGTTCCTCGTATGGCAGGGAGTGCCCGACAATTTCAGTCCGTACGTGAATGCGACGACGCTCGAGGGCGCTCCGCAAACGATCGCGCAAGGGCCGGTCGCGTCGCAGGAAATAATCAAGGAGCTCGGCACCAACGGCGGCGGCTTCATGAATACCAACTCGGCGCATCCGTACGAGAATCCGACGCCGCTGACCAACCTGCTCGAGATGCTCGCGATCTTTGTCGATCGGCGCGGGCCTGACTCACACCTTCGGCAAGATGGTCGGCGATCGAAAACAGGGATGGGCGCTGTTCGCAGTCATGGCGATCCTGTTTCTGGCCGGAGCCGCGCCCGCAATCTGGGCGGAGCAACACGGCAATCCGCAATTCACCAGGATGGGAATCGATCAGCATGCCTCCGCGACGCAAAGCGGCGGCAACATGGAAGGCAAGGAGACCCGCTTCGGAATCGTCGAGTCCGCGATGTGGGCGACTGCCACCACCGACACCTCGTGCGGCGCGGTCAACTCGATGCACGACAGCTACACGCCGCTCGGCGGGCTGGTGCCGATGATCAACATGCAGCTCGGCGAGGTGATCTTCGGCGGCGTCGGCTCGGGCCTTTACGGGATAATCGTGATGGCGGTGCTGGCAGTGTTCATCGCGGGCCTGATGGTTGGGCGGACGCCTGAGTATCTCGGCAAGAAGATCGAAGCGCGCGAGATGAAACTCGCGATGCTCTATGTGCTGATTTTTCCCGCGGTCATTCTGATACCGTCGGCGCTCGCGACCGTCTTGCCGGCGGGTCTGTCGAGCATGTCGAATCCGGGACCGCACGGCTTCTCGCAAGTCCTATACGCATACACCGAAGCGGGCGCGAACAACGGATCGGCCTTCGCCGGCCTGAACGCCAACACCGCTTTCTTCAACTCGACGCTCGCGATCGTGATGCTGCTGGGCAGATTCATGATGGCGATTCCAGCGCTCGCGATCGCCGGATCGGTCGCCGCCAAGAAAACCACTGCCGCCAGCGCCGGAACCTTCCCGACCGACGGCGTTCCGTTCGTGTTCCTGCTGATAGGCGTAATCGTGATCGTCGGTGCGCTGACTTTCTTCTGCGCCGACGCGCTCGGACCGATCGTCGAGCAACTGCTGATGTCGGCCGGGAAACTCTTCTAAGCCTGGTGTTGCAACAATGAGTGACCGCAAGGCCCCCGCACTTTGGAATCGCGAAATCGTCTCGCGCGCGTCGATCGAGTCGTTCACCAAGCTCGATCCGCGCCTGATGATCAAGAATCCGGTGATGTTCGTGGTCGAGGTCACCAGCGTGCTCGTGATGTTCACGCTGATTCGCGACACGCTCGCGCACAAGATGGTGCTGGCGGGATTCGAATTTCAAATTGCGCTGTGGCTGTGGTTCACCGTGCTGTTCGCAAACTTCGCGGAAGCGATGGCGGAAGGGCGTGGCAAAGCGCAGGCCGAGAATCTGCGCAAGACGCGCACCGAAACCCAGGCCAAGCTGATCGGCGCCGATGGCGAGACGAAACTGGTGCCGGCGGCGCAGTTGCGACGCGGCGACATCGTGATGGTTGCGGCGGGCGACGTAATTCCCGGCGACGGCGAAGTGATCGAGGGCATCGCGGCAGTCAACGAGGCCGCGATCACCGGCGAATCCGCGCCCGTCATTCGTGAAAGCGGCGGCGATCGCAGCGGCGTCACCGGCGGTACCACCGTCATCTCCGACTGGATCAAAGTGAAGATTACCGCCAACCCCGGCGAGACGTTCCTCGATCGCATGATCGCGCTGGTCGAAGGCGCGCAGCGGCAGAAGACGCCCAACGAAATCGCGCTCAGCATCCTGCTGTCCGGTCTGACGATCGTCTTCCTGCTCGTGGTCGTCACGCTCTACCCGTTCGGCCTCTATGGCGGCACGAAGCTCGGGCTGCCGGTGCTGGTGTCGCTGTTGGTATGCCTGATTCCGACGACCATCGGCGGATTGCTCTCGGCGATTGGAATCGCGGGGATGGATCGCCTCGTGCAGCACAACGTGCTCGCGATGTCGGGCCGCTCGGTCGAGGCGGCCGGTGACGTGGATACGTTGCTGCTCGACAAGACCGGAACGATCACGCTTGGAAACAGGATGGCGGCGGAGTTCATCCCGGTGGCGGGCGTCGATCCGCTCGAACTTGCCGAGGCGGCGCAGCTCGCGTCGCTGGCCGACGAGACTCCCGAGGGACGTTCGATCGTCGTGCTGGCGAAGCGCGAATACAATCTGCGCGGCCGCGAGCTCGGCGAGGACGGCGCAACCTTCATACCGTTCTCCGCGCAGACCAGGATGAGCGGCGTCGATATCGGCGGACGTCGAATCCGCAAAGGCGCGGCCGAGCAGGTCGCAAGTTTTGTCAGGGAAAATCACGGAACGCCGCCAACCGACCTGAAGGAGATCGTCGAGCGCATCGCGCGCAGTGGTGGAACTCCGCTGGTCGTCGCCGACGAGTCGAAGGCGCTGGGCGTGATCTACCTGAAAGACGTCGTCAAGGAAGGAATCCGCGAACGCTTCGAGCGCCTGCGCGCCATGGGTTTGCGCACCGTCATGATTACCGGCGACAACCCGCTGACCGCGGCGGCTATCGCCAAGGAATCGGGCGTCGACGATTTCCTGGCCGAGGCCACTCCCGAAACCAAGCTGCGCCTGATTCGCGAGGAGCAGAACCAGGGCAAGCTGGTCGCGATGATCGGCGACGGCACCAACGACGCGCCCGCGCTCGCGCAGGCCGACGTGGGAATCGCGATGAACGCCGGCACCCAGGCCGCGCGCGAGGCCGGCAACATGATCGACCTCGACTCGAATCCGACCAAGGTCATGGAGGTGGTCGAGATCGGCAAGCAGCTTCTGATGACGCGCGGTGCGCTCACGACATTCTCGATCGCCAACGACGTCGCCAAGTATTTCGCGATCATCCCCGCGCTGTTCATCGTCGAGTATCCGGAACTGCAGCGGCTCAACGTGATGCATCTGGCGACGCCGCAGAGCGCGATTCTTTCGGCGGTAATTTTCAACGCACTGATTATCATCGCGCTGATTCCGCTGGCGCTGCGCGGCGTGCGCTATCGTCCGGTCGGCGCGGCGGCGATTCTGACCCGCAATCTTTTTATCTACGGCTTCGGCGGCGTGATTATTCCGTTCATCGGCATCAAGGCCATCGACATCATGATCGCCGCGCTGCATCTCGCTTGAGGTTGTTCGGTGAAAACACTCACAACTGCTCTCATGGCTACCGCGGTGCTCACCGTGCTTACCGGCATCGTCTATCCGATCGCGGTATGGGGCATCGCGCAGGTGATTTTTCCGAGCCAGGCCGGCGGCAGCATCGTCGTCGTGGGCAACAAAGTCGTCGGCTCGAGCCTCATCGGGCAGAATTTTTCGTCGTCGCGATATTTTCAGAGCCGGCCTTCCGCTGCCGGCGATAAGGGCTACGCTGCCGACAACTCGAGCGGCTCGAATCTTGGGCCGACCAACAAGGCGCTGATCGACGCGGTCAAGTTGCGGCTGAAGAACGTTGTCGAGAGCAATCCCGGCACCGACGCGCACCAGGTTCCAATCGACCTCGTGACGAGCTTCAGCCAGCGGGCTCGATCCCGAGATAAGTCCGGCGGCAGCGGACCTGCAAATTGCACGTGTTGCCCGCGCGCGCGGTCTGAGCGAAGATCAGGTGCGGCAGTTGATCGCAGAAAACACGCGGCCGCGATCAGTAGGAATCTTCGGCGAGCCTGGCGTAAACGTCCTGCTGCTGAACCTGGCCCTCGATCGCACCACGGCAAGTCATAGTGCTCGCGCTGCCGGAAGTCATGGTGGAACTCCCGGGACTTGAATGAGTGATGACAAGCGACTCGAGCCTGAAGCTTTTCTCGATCTTGTGCCCCAGCCTCAAAGGGGACGCCTCAAAGTTTATATCGGCGCCGCCGCGGGCGTAGGCAAGACATTCAGGATGCTCGACGAGGCGCATCAGCTCCGCGAGCGGGGGGTGGATGTCGTCTTGGGCTTCATCGAAACGCATCATCGTCGCGAGACTGAGGAGCGGATTGGCGACCTCGAGATCGTTCCGCGCCGCAAGATCCAGTACCGCGAAGTTGAGCTCGAAGAGATGGACATCGACGCGATCATCGCGCGCAAGCCCGACGTAGTAATCGTCGACGAGCTCGCGCATACCAACGCGCCCGGCTCGCGCCACCCCAAGCGCTACCAGGACGTTGAGGAGATCGTCGGCACCGGGATCAACGTGATCACGGCGGTCAACATCCAGCACGTCGAGAGCCTCAACGCATTGATGAAGCGCGTCACCGGCATCGACGTGCGCGAGACGGTGCCGGATTCGTTCCTGGCGCGCGCCGATCAGATCGTCAATATCGACGTGCCGGTCGAAGCTCTGCGCGAGCGGCTGCGCGAGGGGAAAATTTATCCGCCGATCGCAGATCGAAAACGCGCTCAAGAATTTTTTCAAGCCGAGCAATCTCGATTCGCTGCGCGAACTGGCGCTGCGAGAGGTCGCGCGCAGCCTCGACCGTCAGCGGCAAACCCGCGACGAAATCAAGCGCGACGGCGGCCATCGCTCGAACGTCGTCGATCGGATCATGGTCGGAGTTTCGTCCAACGCCAGTGACACCGGACAATTGCTGCGCAAGGCCTCGCGCATCGCGGGACAGCTCAACGCCGAATGGTTCGCCGTGCACATCGAGACACCCAACGAATCGGTGAAAAATATCGGCACCAGCGACTTCGTAGCGTTGCTCGACAATATCAACGTGGCCAGCGACCTCGGCGCCGAAACCGTGTGGCTCAAGTCCGACGACGTGGTCAAGGCGTTGATCGATTTCGCACACGACAAGGGCGTGTCGAAAGTAATTGTCGGCCGGACGCATCAGCCGCGATGGCGCCGCCTGCTCAAGGGCGACGTGGTCGCGCGCCTGGTCGCCGACGCAACCGACCTCGACGTGGAAATTGTCGCGACCGACGAACGAGAGGATACGCGATGAGCGCACCGTCGCTGCAACGCCGAATCCGCAACGGCACGTTGCTGATGCTGGCGTTGGTCGTTCTGCTTGGACTCTACACACTGCCGCGGGTCTATCGCGCTCGGCGGTGCAATCCGCGCGACGCTTTATCGCAACTACATCAGCATCGAAGCCGCGCAGAACATGCATTCTGCGCTCAACACGCTGCAGGTGGCGGAGCACGACAGCAAGGCCAAGGACGTTCTGCCGAGCGCGCGTCACAATTTTCTGCAGTGGAGCGACGTCGAGAATCACGACTTCACTGAAGTGGGTGAGCCTGAACTCGCCGCCGATATCCTCAAACGCGGGAACCAGTTGTTCGCCGATGTCGCCGCGGCGCCGCCGGGCACTTATCACGATCGCGAATTCGCCGAGCTGAACGGCAAGCTCGACGATCTGATCGCGATGAACAAAGCGGCGATGTTCCGCGCCGACAGCCGCTCCGTACGATTGGGCAAACATCTTGCCTACGAATTCGCCGGCGGTCTCGTGCTGGTGCTGCTAGTGGGCGCCGCGGTCTCGTGGGGCCTCGGATGGCGGCTCTCAAAGCCGTTGACGGAGCTCGCCGAGCGCCTGCGCGGAATCAGCCAACGCAAGTCGCAGGTGCGGCTCGGCCCGCAGCCGCTGGCGGAGCTCGAAGCGGTCGCGCGCGAATTCAACCAGATGGCCGAGCGCCTCGAGCAATACGACAAGCTCAACGTCGAGCGGCTGGTTTACGAAAAGAGCAAGACCGAGGCGATCATCGAGAGCCTCGAAGACGGCGTCGTGCTGATCGACAGCGAAGGAATCGTCGCGCATATAAATGAGATCGCGTCGCTGATCCTCGGCGTCGATCTGCAGGACGCGCTCGGCAGTCCGTTCGACGATCTCAGCAGCAACCATCCTCACTACCTGCGGGTTCGCGACGCGTTGCGCACGTTGCAGAGGGCCGGGACCGCCGGCACCAACGGCCATCGCACTGAAATCGACCTTCACGTTCGCGGCCGCGATCATTCGTACGTGCTGAAGCCGGTGCCGCTTCATCATACTGTCGGCAAGTCGCTCGGCACGCTGCTGATTCTGCAGGACGTGACCTACATCCGCGATCAGGATCGCGCGCGCACCAACCTGGTCGCGACGCTGTCGCACGAACTCAGGACGCCGCTGACTTCGCTCGCGCTGTCGGCGGAGTTGTTGAGCCGCGAAGATGTGGATACGAACGCGAAGAGCGGCGAGCTGCTGCAAGTGATCCTCGAAGAATGCTCGCGGATGCGTCAGCTCACCGACAATCTGCTCAACCTTGCGCGCGGCGAGATTCCCGCGATCGCTGTTCAGCAGAAGCGGCTCGATCTGGCGCGGCTGGCCGCCGACGTGACCCGGCGCTTCGCGATCCAGGCGCGCGAGAAGCACGTCGCGCTCGAGGAGCACATCGGCGTCGGTGCCCGAGATCATCGGCGACGCGGTCAAGCTCTCGTGGGTGATTTCAAACCTGCTCGGCAACGCGCTGCGCTACACTCCCGCCGGTGGAACTATTACCGTGGCGGCGCGCGGCACCGATCAAGCCACGCGGCTCGAAGTCACCGACTCCGGTCCCGGGCATTCCCGCCGACATGAAGGACTACATCTTCGAACGCTTCGTGCAGTATGGTTCCGACGGCTTCGAGAAAGGTTCCGCCGGGCTGGGCCTGTCGATCGTCAAAGAGATTGTCGAAGCGCATGGCGGCAGGATTTTCGTCGAGAGCGCCAACTCTCACGGCGCGCGATTCATCGTCGAGATTCCAGCCGCGCAGGAGATTTGATGGCCAAGCTTCTCATTGTCGATGACGAACGCAATATCCGCCGGAGCCTCACCACGTTCTTCGAGTCGCTCGGCCACGAGGTTCGCGCCGCTGAAAACGGCCCGCAGGCCGTCGTGCTGCTCGCCGAGACGCAGTTCGATCTCGTGCTGACCGACTACAAGATGGCCGAGATGAGCGGCCTCGAATTGCTGCGCGAAGTCAAACGGCGCGCGCCCGAGTGCCTGGTAATTCTAATGACCGCGTACGCGACGGTCGAAAACGCGGTCGAGGCGATGAAATCCGGCGCTTACGACTACGTCACCAAGCCGTTTTCACTCGAGCAGATTCAGCACACCGTTGATAAAGCGCTGCACGTCGGAGTGTTGACCGCGGAAAATCGCGCATTGCGCAGCGCAATCGACGAGGAGCCGCTGCTCGACTCGAAAAGTCCTGCGATGCAACGCTTGCTCGAGACTGCGCGCCAGGCAGCCGCCAGCGACGCCACGATTTTGCTCACGGGAGAAAGCGGCACCGGCAAAAACGTAATCGCGCGGCAGATCCATCGATGGAGCAGGCGCCAGAGCAAGCCGTTCGTCGTCGTCAATTGCACCACGCTCTCGGAAGAACTGCTCGAGAGCGAGCTGTTCGGGCACATGCGCGGCGCCTTCACCGGCGCGATCAAGGACAAGCCCGGCCGGCTCGAGGCGGCCAATGGCGGCACCGTGTTTCTCGACGAGATCGCCGACCTGACGCCGACGCTACAGACCAAGTTCCTGCGATTTCTGCAGGAACAGAACTTCGAGCGCGTCGGTGGCGAGCGCACCATTCACGTCGACGCGCGAATAATCGCCGCGTCCAATCGCGACCTCGAATCCGAAGTCAGCGCGCACCACTTTCGCGAGGATCTCTACTACCGCCTCAACGTTATCACCCTGCGCGTCCCGCCCTTGCGCGAACGCCGCGAGGACATTTTGCCGCTCGCACAATGGTTGCTGAACATCGCCGCTGTGCGCAATTCGCATCCCGGGCTCGCCTTGTCACCCGGCGCGACCGCTGCGCTCGCGAATTATCGATGGCCCGGAAACGTCCGCGAACTGCGCAACGCGATCGAACGCGGCACCGTCCTGATGCGCGGCGAGACGATCGCTCCCGACGACCTCCCCGACTCCCTCTTCCACGATTCGACCGAGGCGCTGGCCGGCATCCCCAACGCCGCGAGCCTCGACGAAGTAGAGCGCGAACACATCGCGCGCGTCCTCGGCGCCAGCGCGACGCTGGAAGAAGCCGCCGACACGCTCGGCATCAACGTAACGACCCTATGGCGCAAGCGCCGCCGCTACGGAATCGAATAGTCCTTATCGTGCAGGCGCCGCCGAATGCTGGCGCGCGGGATCGCCCGACATCAACTGCTGCGCCTTGCGTAGCGCCGCCTCGGTCTCGCGCAGCAAGTCGGCGAACACTTCGGCCGCCGGCTTGATCTCGTGGATCAGTCCGGCGCCCTGTCCGGTCGGCATGAAGGTGCGATTCGGATCGACGTCGGCGCCGCCGCGTCCGGTATAGTTCATGACGCCGTTGCGCGACGAGGTCTGCGCCTGCATCGGGAACGGCTGAATCTTCGACGGGTCCTTCTCCCACTCGAGCGCATAGTCGGTGCGGATTACGCGGCAGGTCTTGCCGGTGTACGCGCGCGTGCGGATAGTCGAATCCTCGTGCGCCCTGACGATTGCCTCGCGATAACCCTGCGCCGCCTGCGCCTCGGGCGTCGCGATAAAGCGCGTGCCAACGACGACGCCCTGCGCACCGACCGTGAGCGCAGCCGCGATCTGCCGTCCGTCGGCGATTCCTCCCGCAGCCAGCACTGGCAGCTTCACCGCGTCGATCATCTGCGGCACCAGCGAGAGCATCCCGATCTCGCCGGTATGCCCACCCGCCTCGGTGCCCTGTGCGACGACGACGTCGGCGCCCGCATCCTGCGACTTGACCCCATGATGCACCTTGCCGCACATCACGACGATCTTCATCCCGTTGTCGTGCATCACCTTTACGAATTCCTGCGGCACCGAAAGTCCGGCGACGAAGACCTTGACCTTTTCCTCGATCATCACGGGCACATGCGGGCGCATCATGTCGGGAATCGGCGCGAGCAGATCGACAGCGAACGGCTTGTCAGTCAGCTCGCGAGTCTTGCGGATTTCGGCGCGGAGATCGTCGGGGCTGAGCGACGCGGCGCCGATCACGCCGAGTCCGCCGGCGTTGGAAACCGCGGCGACCAGCTTGTGCATCGCGACCCCGCCCATCCCGGCCAGCAGAATCGGATACTTGATTCCAAAGTAATCGCAAATCGGCGTATGCAGCATCAGAATGTCTCCAGTTAGTGAGCCGTCTGTGCGACTGGCTCCTCATGACTTCTTAGTTGGCGGGTGCGGCGCAATCAAGCGCACAGCTTGCGCCGTCGGGACAAACGCGGCAACGTCGGCGAAACGAAGGAAGGTTTCGATATGTCGCGCGTCGATGAAATATTTGCGGTCTATATCACCAAGGGCAGCAATGCTTACGGCGGTGAGCGGGTAAACCAACTCGAGCATGCGATTCAGACGGCGATGCTGGCGGAGCAATCGGGAGCCGATGCGCCGTTGATCGTCGCAAGCCTGCTGCACGACTATGGCCATCTGATCCACAAGATCGGCGAAGATGTTTTCAGGCGCGGCATCGACGATCGACACGAAATTATCGGCGCCGGGAAGCTGGCGGCATTTTTCGGCGATGCGGTCACGATGCCGATCAAGCTGCACGTCGATGCGAAGCGTTATCTCTGCGCGATTGATCCCGCATACCAAAAGGACTTGTCGCCAGCCTCGGCATGGTCGCTCAAGATTCAAGGCGGTCCGTTTGCAGCCGCCGAACGGGACGAGTTCATCAAGCGCCCCTTCGCCGCGGACGCCGCGAAACTGCGCCGCTGGGATGAGTGTGCGAAACAGCAGGGATTGCAGACCCCGAACCTCGAGCATTTTCGTGCGTATATGGAGGCATGTCTGATTGGCTAGCGCGGATCTTTGAGGTCGCGAACTGGCCCCGCGGGTTGGCCTGATGCATAATCGCAAGTTCGCGGAGAGGTGGCCGAGCCCGGCTTAAGGCGCACGCCTGGAACGCGTGTAGACTCGAAAGGGTCTCGGGGGTTCGAATCCCCCCCTCTCCGCCAAGCAGTCCGCTATTTCCGCGTTCGCCGCATCGCGACGGCGGGGAGTCTGGCGGCGGTGACGCTGCCGGCTAACATCGCAGGCGGAACCAGCACTACCTACAACGCCGACAACGAGCAGATCAAGTTCAATGGCGCAAGTCTCACTTATGACTCTGACGGGCAGCTCACCAGAGATGCCACCAATACCTACACCTTCGATACACGCCATCATCTGACCGCGATCACCGGCGGCGTCACAGCGAGCTTCATTTACGATGCGCTGGGACGCAGGATGAAGAAGGTGGTCGCGGGGACTACGACGCAGTTTCTCTACGATGGTCTCAATCCGGTGCAGGAGCTGAACAGCACAAACCAGGTTATCGCGAATCTGATGACCGGTCTGCGCATTGACGAATTCTTTACGCGAACGGCGTCAAGCACCACGTCAACGTTCTTGGCAGATGCATTAGGATCGATCGTCGGTCTGGTTTCTGCAAACAATGGCCCGATAACTACGAACTACACTTATCAGCCGTTCGGCGCGACCACAGTTGGCGGCGCCGCCAACGGCAACAGCTACGAGTTCACGAGCCGTGAGAACGATGGGAACGGACTGTATTTCTATCGAGCGCGATATTACAGCCCATCGTTTCAAAGGTTTGTCGCTCAGGATCCACTCGGCTTCAGTGCCGGAGAGACGAATCTATACAGCTACGCTGAGAACAGCCCGTTCCTTCTGAAGGATCCATCCGGAACAGACGTTCTCCAAATCGGAATCGGAGGCGCCGCCCGAAAGGGTGGTGAAGTGCTAGGTCACGATCTCGGGCCGAGCGAGGGTGGAAGCGAAGAAATAGCCATCGCTATATCCGGACCATGGGGGAAAGCTCCCGGTCCCTGGGGAATCGGAATTGTGCACACCCATGGCCATTGCGGTAGTTACAACGGTGCCTATGCGGGTATTAGTGTACAAGCAAGTGACACGCCGGTGCCATATATCTCGGATCTGGGTAATTCTATTCAAAACGTTGGTGTTCTGGACACCCCGGCTGTCAGTGGGCAAGGAGGACTCAATCAACCGGGAGCTGGTCTAAGCATCGGACCCGGCTTAGTTGGCGGATCTGGTACAGAGAATCAGGATACAACCGTTTGGTGGTCAACCAACTAACGCCGAGGTTCGTAAGTCCAACTTCGATCGCGAGAGGAAGAGTGGAATCATATTGGCGGCTCGACTACGATCATATTCGCGTAAAGCGTTCACCGAAATAAAAATTTATTGAAGTTTTGTCTTGGGAGCCACGCGTCGAATGCAATACCGAACCGTATTTGATCTGGCTCAGTCTGGGTACCGATGGAGTGACCTTCAGACAGGCTTTCTCCTGATCGCAATAGGTACGGCAACAACCATTCTCCGTTTGTTTACGCGTGAGAAGACAGTAGCACTTCGGCGCACGTTCACAGCGACCTTTCCTCCTTCGTACGTTAGGCTCTTGCGTCCTATCGCTCGTTTCTATCTCCACATTGGCACCTACTTTTTCCTCGGTTTCGCACTGCTGTGGACGAGCGCGTCGTTCTCAGTGACTTACTATCGCTACATGCGACTTCGCGCTGCGCTTCAGAGCGGCAGAGCGCTCCTCATAGAGGGATCGGTCACAGCCTTCCGGCGATCATCGGACGGTCGGCGATCCGAAAGCTTCATGATCGGAAATAAAAAGATTCAATATTCGGATGGTGTAATGAACGGTGGATTCAACACTACCCAGCGGCAGGGTGGTCCTATTCGAGAGGATCTTCCCGTCCGACTGTGGTGTGTCGACGGTGTAATCGTAAGGCTGGATGTAGGTTGGCAGCGCAGCGCAAGCGGCGTCAACTAAATTCCATTGATATCGCGCAATCATTTTTGCATCAGGTCTGAATCTCCGAAGGTCCGATCCCGCCCTCTCGCACCCGACGAAGACCATATGCGACATGAGGGGACTGTTCCGGGACGTATCGGCGGCGAGAGGTGATCGCTTGGCCGGTGGTGTCGATGGCTACATGGCTCGTCGCCAGATGGACCCGTTACCGGCGTCTGCGTCACGATTGGAGGAGGCGCGCCGGTGGCGGTGCTTCCGTATCGGGGCCAGGCTCAGGGACCATTACTAGTGTACTAGGCCGCTGAATTGACGGTAGCCGTCCGATCGCAATGCCCAGTGCTGAAAGGAGCTCCCGGAGGCCATCGAAATCCGGCGGCATTCTTCACCCGAACGGCATCAAGCACTACGTCAACCTTCTTGACAGATGCATTAGGATCTACCGTCGGACTGGTTTCTGCAAACAATGGCTCTATCGCAACGAACTACACCTATCAGCCGTTTGGCGCGACCACGGTCGGCGGCGCGGCCAACGGCAGCAGCTACGATTTCACCCGCCGTGAAAACGACGGGACCGGTCTGTACGCTTACCGGGCGCGGTACTACAGCCCGACATATCAGAGGTTCATCGCGCAGTACCCCATTGGATTTCGTGGCGGCGACACAAATCTCTACGCCTATGTGAGGAACAATTCCCCGAGTGTTGCCGATCCGCTTGGAACTTGCCCGCAAAAATGCGCACCGTCTGGAAACGCCTTGAGTCCGTCTGACTATCAAGAGTTCGGAAAAGATACCTCTTGGCCCGCCAGTGCGATTGATGCACTTGCATTCCATCGCGCGTGGTTCGATGGATGCGCAGGCATCCTGGTCGTCAGCAGCCTGACGCAGACTACGTATTTGGGTCTATATGGCCGCGCGGTCTGGCTATTCGTTGAATTTCACGCTAGGCCTGCTGGAAACGCGTATGCGTCAGGGTTCAGCCAGTATCCTCCGGGAACGCCCATGGATTCCGAATTATCCAGCTACGCCATCGTCAAACGTAGCAAACATCAGCAAGGGATATAACGATGAGCAAAATGGGACTCTATGCACGACTTCTGAGTAGGATTCGATAAATCCTGAGTCATCGAACGGCAGACGAATCATGCTCTGTAAAGAGACCCGGTGTTCATATCTCGCACGGCGATTTCGCTGGTAGTCATCTGGGTGTGCATCTTAGGGGTTGGCTGTCAGGATGTCCAAACGATTTGGTCAGCGCAAGCGCGATCTCCAGACGGGCATTGGCTTGCGACTGCATCCACCATACAACATTTCGGGCCTGGAACGGCCGGTATTCAAACAATTGTCTACCTCAAGTGGAATTCAAAACCTCCCACGGAGGTTTTGCTTTTCTCTCATGACGGGCGCGACCAAGCGCGCTCGATAAATCTTACGATGAAATGGACTTCTCCTTCGCATCTAGACGTGACGTATGATGGGCATGCAACACTCGACGTCCAAACCATCAAATTTGGGGGTGTTGACATCTCCGTGCGGAATCTCTCGGGTTGAACGGAGTGCCCGTCTGCTCGGGAAGTCTTACAAACCTGGAATGCTCGCCATCATCAAACTAGATCAGCGGCGGAACGGCGGGCTTCGTCTAGGATGCCTTCGGGCGGCGGATGAGTACAGTCGCTGGGACGACGAAGCAGTTCCTCTACCACGCGTTCACCTCGGTGCAAAGAGCTGAACAGCAGCACCGGAGTCGTAGCCAATTTGCCGAGGGAGCTGAACATAGACGAACTACTTCCACGCGTACAGCTTCCGGAACGACATCTACTCTTCTCACCGATGCCGCGGTCTCGGACAGAGCATCGCGATGAGTTATACGTATCGGCCCGTTTGGGGGGCGAAAGACCGCACCATGTCCCGTCGTCGCTGTCCTCGACCGAAAACTTGGGTTTTCGAAGGTTGAGAGGGACGATAGAAGGTACGCTATCGGACTCACCATTTACGTGCGTGAACGGCTCCAATGTGGTCGCCCCGGCTGGACGCTCTCGAATGAGACTTGATACGGGTTCCCTATTGTTAGAAGGAAGTTCCCTGTTCAGCGCGAAAAATAATTCCCTGTTCGGTTTTAAATAATTCCCTGTTCCGTTGAGTAGGGAATTTCGACCAAAACCCCAGAGGAGACCGGGACGTATTTGACTGCAAATCAGCCACAGAGTCCGCCGAAATCGGAAAATTCCCTGTATTTTCCCTGATGATCAGGGAATTTGACGTGGAGAGCGGTTCGCATCAGACTGCGTAATCCGCCAAGCAGTCTGCAGTGTTTCCCTACAATCTGGAGTGAGCGGAAAATCCCCGCGTGACGCGGCGCTCGTGCGCTTGATGCGAACCGGAGAGCGCGAGTCCTGCACCCGATTCGGCGAATTTCTCGGGTTTGTCTCCAGGCGCAGAAAAGCCGGTTCGCTTCACGGTTCGAGCAAAATTCGCTCATCCATCGCCTTTCTGAAATGGGGCCGGTCGTGGCTCTAGTCGATTCCGATCGCCTTCAACTGCGCCGGCCATTCGAGCGGCAGATCGATCCGGTTGAGCAAGGTCTCGGTACTCAGCTCAGTTGGCTGTTGTCCTTGGACGCACCCCAATTCCAGGTAGCGCTCATAGACTTGGGTTGAGACTACGGGTTCGCCTCATCGCTCTCGGTTGGACCGACGCATTGCGCGAGCTATTTCCGAACGAGCGCTATACTTTCCGGGATTACTTCCGAAATGCCTGGACGCGCGCCGCCGGCTTGCGTATTGATCACTTGCTCCTCAGTCCGTCGGTCGCTTCACGGCTCCTCGGCGCAGGTGTCGATCGCGAAAAATCCGCGGCTGGGAAAAGGCGAGCGACACGCTCCGACCTGAGTAGAGATCGCGAACTACTGAATTTTCGCTGGCGTTACCGAGGGTCTGGTCGGTATGAGGTATTTTGATGGAATACGACGACATTATCGTGGGAGCGGGATCCTCCGGCGCGGCACTGGCGGCTCGCTTAAGCGAGGATCAGGATCGCAACGTCCTGCTGCTCGAGGCCGGTCCTGACTACTCAACCGTTGAGCAGACTCCGGCCGACCTGTTGAATACCTGGATCTCCGCCGGACCGCATGACTGGGGTTTGGTGGCGCAGGCCACTCCTGCTCGGGAAATTCCGTATCCGCGCGGCAAAGTGACTGGAGGCAGCTCGGCCGTCAACGGACATATCGCGTTGCGCGGCACCCCGCAGGACTTCGACGAATGGGCGGCGTTGGGTAATCGCGAGTGGAGCTTCGAGAAAGTCCTGCCGTTCCATCGCAAGCTCGAAGACGATCGCGACGCACGCGGTGATTTTCACGGAGTTGGCGGACCGATCTGGATCCAGCGGCCGCGCCCCGAAACCTGGCAGCCCCTCAATCGCGGTTTCTTCGAGGCCGCGCGCGCACTGGGATACGCGGAAGTCTGGGACCACAACGATCCCGAGTCCGCCGGCATCGGACCGTGGCCGCGCAACCGGCGCGAAGGCATCCGCGTATCGACGGCGATCGGCTATCTGGCGCCCGCGCGTCATCGCATGAATCTCACCATCAGGCCGGGCGTCAACGCCCACAGCATGATCATCGAAAGTGGACGCGCAGTTGGCGTCGAAATCGAGTGCGCCGGTATGCTCCAGCGAGTGCGCGGCCGACGCGTCACGCTCTCTGCCGGCGCCATACACTCTCCTGCTCTGCTGATGCGCTCGGGGATCGGCCCGAGTGACGAACTCGCGGCGCTCGGGATCAAATGCCAGGTGAACTTGCCGGGAGTCGGCCGCAATCTGATCGACCATCCGATGGTCTTCGTGGTCGCGGTGCCGCTGCCGGGCATTCCTCACGATCCGCAGGTGACGAATCCTATCGGTATCCGTTATACGGCGACCGGTTCCGACGAGTTCAACGACATGCAGATGTACGTATTCGAGCAGTTCGCCTCCGATCTCGCCCCAGGACTGGCGCTCGACTTGCCGGTCCCGAGCATCTCGGTCGTACCGGGCTTGCAGAGGCCCCGCTCACGCGGACGGCTTCGTTTGCGCAGCGCCAATCCCGACGTCCCGCCGATCATCGCTCTCAACTATCTCGACGACCCTGAAGATATGCGCCGGATGTCCGACGGCGTCCGCATCGCCTGGCGGTTGATGCACGACACGCACCTCGGGCCGATGATCAAAGAGTTTGTGAATCTGACCGATGAGGTCGTGAACTCTGATTCTGCGCTAGCGACTTTTATCCGCGACAACTGCACGACGATTTTTCACCCGGTCGGCACGGCGAAGATGGGCCCGGAGAACGATCCGACGGCAGTGGTGGATCAGTATTGCCGCGTGCGCGGTGTCGAAGGACTGCGTGTCGTTGATGCGTCTGTGATGCCCAACATCGTGCGCGCCAACACTAATCTGACCTGCATTATGATCGGCGAACGCGTCGCTGAATGGATGCGCAACGCGGATTGACGCTTTCCCCCAACTATCCGCTCTGCGACTCTGGCGATATGGAAAATGCCGAATAAATGGTGCCCACCCTCCCGGCGATCGTCCCCGGTGGGGACTGGCATTCGACGCTCGCTTGGCAGCGTGGCAAAAGTCGTTGACTCGGCAACTCCAAAAACCGCAGACTTTTCGACGGATTGAAATGTCGAGCTTCCGCTCGAGATCGCTTTGGTTCCAGAATAGGGTCCGATCGACATACTCGCGCCGCACCGTCCCGATCAGCCGCTCAACAAAAGCATGGGAACGAGGACTCAGGGAATGGTCTTGACCTCATCGACTTCGAGTACCCGAAGATTCGCGAGCCAGCGATGAAAGCGAAACAGCAGATCGTGATCTGATGAGAGGTACCGCGGCGGTCTCTGCTTCGCTTCATCAATCTGATCCTCAAGCGGAGACTCCGGTTTGTCTTGCCATTCCGATTTGGTCCCACCACCGCTGCCCACACCATCAAATGGACATCCTCCTTGGGTGGGGTTTGACTCAATTGGTTGGACCACTGTATAAGTGGACCACTCGATGACTTCTGTCGCGAAAATTACCGATTTCCGACCCGCCGTGCGCCGCCGCGTCCACGAGGATATCGCCGACCAACTTCGCGACGCGATTCTCGACGGGCGCTTTCCGGCCGGAAGCAAACTCCCGCCTGAGCGCGAACTGGCGATTGAATTCAAGGTCAATCGCGCATCCATCCGCGACGCCATAAAGGTTCTTGAGGCACTAAATCTCGTACGCGTACGGCAGGGCGACGGGGCGACCGTGCAGCCGCTGGTTGACGCCTCGTTCGACCTGCTGCCGGCTATGATTTTTCACGGCGGACGACTTGATGTTCGTGTACTGCTCGAGCTGCTCGAAGTTACCAAGCCGCTTCTGTTCGAGATGGCCAAGCTCGGACTGGAGCGATCGACCAAGGCCCAGATTGATGGTCTAAGCGCCTTGAGCGGTCAGATGGCTGACGAGCATCTAAAGGACGAGGAGCGCGCGGTTGCGGGACGCGAGCTGCTAGTCGCAATCGCGGATATGACGGGAAATCGTGTCTGGCGGATGCTTGCGCGTCGCCTGCGCGCTCTACTTGCCTCCGATCCATTGCAGGAGACCAGGCGCAGAGTCCGCCAGGATCATGGACGTCTCGCCGCTTTCGTCAACGATTCAATCAGGCATCACAAGGCGGGCCGTCAGGAAAAGGCCTTGGCGGCGCTCCGTCGCGCGCTCGAAGTGCTGGGTCAAGGGTTCGATGACTATGCGCAAATCCGGCCCCCGAGGGGCAAGCAATGATTCATCCGCATGGAGCGACACGCTCCAAAAAGCTCAAATAACGAAATCGGAAAGCCACAGAGTTAAAGGAGTCCTCATGAGCACCAGTACCAACAGCAGCCCCGAGAAATACCCCTGGCAGGAGCTTGCGGGTTACGAGACGGCGATGGACGTCGCCTGGAACTTCTCTTACGAGATCAACAGCGAAAAGCTGCGCAACCTGTACTCGAAAGCGAAGCAGAATCAGTGGGACGCCGAGACCCAGCTCGACTGGTCGATCGAAATCGACCCGTCAAAGCCGATAGTCGGCGAGGATCGCTTTCCGTTCCTGAAGTTGCCCTTCTTCCAGAAGTTGTCGAAGACGACACGCGACACGTTCGTCGCGCATGCGACCTGCCAGCTGCTGTCGCAGTTTTTGCATGGCGAGCAGGGCGCCCTGATGACCGCCGCCGCCGTGACCCACGCCGCGCCCGACTATGAGGCCAAGCTCTACTCCGCCAGCCAGACCTTCGACGAGGCTCGCCACGTTGAAGTGTACGATACCTACATCAAGAAGCTGGGACTGGTGTATCCGATCTCCCCCTGGCTGAAGGAAGTGATCGACGCGACGCTGCAGTCGCACAGCTTTGCCAAGACGATGGTCGGCATGAACATGATTGTAGAGGGTCTCGCCCTCGCCGCATTCCACAACATGCGCAAGCAAGCGTCTTGTCCGCTGCTGCGCTCGCTGACGGAGTATGTTCTGCGCGACGAATCGCGGCACGTCGCATTCGGCAACGTCTACCTGCGAAAGACGATCGCCGACATGCATCCAGATGAGCGCGAAGATGTCGCCCAATTCGCCTTCGATGCGGTCAAGGCGATGGCGGACTCTACGGGCGGCGTCGATGGGAAGGGTATGCCAAAACCGGATCCAGGCTTTCTGCTAGTTCTCGAACGCAGCGGGATTGAGTTGGAAGACTTTATGAAGGGTCTGATGGACGCGGGCGGCGCCGGTTTCGCAGCTCACCTGCCGCCGGGGCATATCCACGCCTTCCGTGATCTGATGATGCCTGCGTTGGTGCGTGTCGGTGCCGTGACCGAGCGGACACGCGAGCTCTACAAGAACGCCGACATCCCGGTGTGGGACGATGTCCGTGTGCTCGAATCGATGGAGGACGGTGCCACCGGCATCATCGAGATTCCAAACTGATCAAGTGGGGTGGCGCGATCGAAGAGCAAGGAGCTACCGGTGCCGTGCTCATGCCTCGGAAATCCGACGCACAGCGCTTCAGCGCCAAATCGTAAAGCGCGCAGACATTCAGCGTCGCGGCGGCTGGCGCTCCTCAAAATCCTGTGTGTGGCGAATTGCTGATTCTAGGAAAATTGGTAGTTCGCCACACACAGACCAAGCCTACAAAAACGACCACGCCTTCCGCATCGCAGCCTTCGCGCCGCGCTCAACTACGTCTCCGTGCGCAACCGTCAGCCGATCGAAGTCCCATTCAAGAATGCCAGCCAGCGCTGCGAGCGCCAACCGGCGGCGCATCCTGATTAGCAAGCGGAACGTCCTTGGGATGGCCAGACCTCCGAACCCTCCGTCGAGCCCGAGCACGATTCGCGTAAGCGCGTCATCGGAGTGGTTCACATTGAACATCAGATCGGTAAACAACGCGGTGCGGCTTCGGCGATCAAAGAATATCGTCTCGTTAAGAGCGCCAAATGCACGGAACACGATCTGATCGATTTGACCACTCCACGCCGGCTCGCGGCACCTAGGATCATCTCAGGTTGCTGGTTGGTTGCCCTTCTCGAGATGGCGCGGCCTCAAGGCCACCAGCATCCGAACAGGACTAGGGTGGTGCATATTTGTGAGAAAAACAAACTGAGAAGAGTAGAACGAAATGCCACCCATTCAAGTACGTTTGATAGAAGACGTTTCTACCGCACAACAGAAGAATCGGACGATTGAGAAGCTGACCGACGCTATGGTGTCCATCGAGGGCGAGAACTTTGCGCGGTGTAACTTGGGTAACGATCGAGGAGGTGCCAAGCGGTGATTGGGGCATCGGTGGGAAAGCCTTGACCACTGGGGCAGTCAAAGCGCCCGCGTTCCGGCAACCCCGCCCATATAACAGATGACGAAGAGAGATCTTGAGCGGGCAGCTCAGGCAGCCCTGGAATAGAGAACAACAATGCCTCAGGTGGCGCTGAGGACGGAGCGCTATGACGAAACGTGTACAGATCATCGGTAGTCAACTCTCGCCCTATGTCCGCAAGGTATTGGTGGTTCTCGACTTGAAGGACATTCCCTATGAAATCGATCCAATCGTTCGTTTTTCGGCGATGATCGTTTCTCGCAAATGAGTCCGCTCCGGCGCATCCCAGTTCTCATCGATGACGACACCACGCTGGCCGACTCATCGGTGATCTGTCAGTACATCGAGGATCGCTATCTTCAGCCTGCTGTCTATCCTGCGAAAATCCTTGATCGCGCTCGTGCCAGATGGCTCGAAGAGTACGCCGATTCGCGCATGGGCGAAGTATTCATCTGGCAGCTGTTCAACCAGGTTGTTATCACGCCTAGCGTGTGGGGTGAGCAAACGGATAAGACGCTGGTAGAGAAGACTCTTCGAGACGACATCCCGCGAGTGCTTGACTACCTGGAGACACAGGTCCCTGCCGAGGATTTCATCTTCAGCAGGGTTTCCATAGCTGATATCAGTATCGTGTCTTTCTTTCGCAACGCGGCATTTTCGGGTTTCCAGGTCGATGCGGCTCGATGGCCTCGAACCGCTTCGTTTGTCGAGCGGGTCTTAAAGATGGAAAGCTTCGAGAAGCTGAAGCACATCGAGGACCGTCTAATACGCACGCCGTTGAAGCAGCATAACACCGCGCTGACCGAGATGGGGGTGACGCTAACAGCAGCAACATGCGGAACTGCGGAACCACGCCGCGGGGTCATGCGAATCGACTAATCCTTGAAGCTAATAGCGAAACACGTTCGGGAAGAATTCTGCCCATCGAATCCTGAAGAGTCTCGGGGTTCGAATCCGCTCTGGTCCGCAAAATTGTTTCGAATGCTGCCGCTACCGAAAACCTAGTCCGAGGTGTCAGGCGGGTCGGGCTGCGATAGGAGGAACGCCGATGGTCGAGTTTCTGACCAATCTTGGCTTTATCGTCGATAGACGTTACCTGTCTGTGACGAATTGCAGATTTTCGCTTATAATCAGCAATTCGCCACACACAGGTTCACGGAAGGCTTCGACACCGCCGACCTGAAGGACGCCAGATTTGAAATCAGGACACGCGGCTCGCACCAATGTCGCAGCCCGATTTCGATCGCATTCCTCCTTGGGTCCGGTATTCGTCTCTGATCAGTGCCGCCTTTGTCGCGTACCTGGAAAGCGGGAAGCGGTCACTGAGCGCAACGGTGATCGCGCGCTACTGAAAGTTCATCCCGTCATGAAACCCCGCCACGCTGCCGCGCTCGTCTGAAATAAGAACGGGCCAGCACTGTGAAGCGCCAGCCCGGACACCAACTGGGAAAAGGGGGGCCAAACCCCAGTCAGCGCCCGATTCGTAACAGGCAACTGATCACAAGTCTATCCGAGTTGGACGGTTTATCCACCAACCCTCGATTTAAGTAATCGAGCCAGGTTGGTTGCTTAGGGCAGTGTCCTAACTAACCTCCACTCTGTTCAGCCAAATCTCGCAATTGATTCCAATGTCGCCGTTTCATTCGCCCTTGTTGGGAGCCTTATGGATAGCAACGTGACAGTCTCGACGGCCAATTGTAGCGAGGGTCAGCCTCGACCAAGGCATCCTGCCTTTCTCACATCAACGCTGGCCGCAACATTGCCACGGCTTATTTCACACCCTCAGTTGCCGCCTGAGTTGCAAGTCGCGGTTGAATCGTTCGCGAACGCCAGCCGGAGTCGTGTCCAACTGGACGCGCGCGCCGGTGGATAAACCTTAGGGTGCCGGTGGATAAACAGCCGCCGCACGTGTGTTTCTCCTTTCCGGTCTCCTGACCCTCTGCTACACGGCATGCGATGGATCTTAAACCTCGCGTGATCATCGACGAGGAGGTTGATACCCACTGCAACTACAAGGGACAGATAGAGCCGGTGCGCGCGATAAGGCTCGGTCGTAATTGGAGCGCGAGGGGCCCTAGGCTGGTCTTTTTGATCGAATGCGGAACAATGCCCCTCACCGAGTGGGAGATTTGCCTTCTTATAGGGTAACGCGACCCGAGTCGCCGTGGAGCTTTCGCCGCGAAATAACGGGAAACCACCGAATCGGTGTGGGATTCTTGCAACGCTATACGGGCCTAGCGTCCAAAGGCTCGATTGGCACTTCTCTTGCTGCTGATGCGACTGTCCGGCTCCATGTCTTGCTCCTGCGATATTAGCGGCCGGTCATTGGTCGGAGCGACCTAGCGTTCCGGCATACTTTCCAATTTCTTCGCCGACGTCTCGACCAAGGCACTTTCTACATTTGGCTGGCGTGTAAGGACGCCGCACTAAGACAGCGCCCCCTGCTTCGTACTGATGCTTGGGGAACGAGTGAAGATTCATGGTTGCTCGGAAAATACAGAAAGACAAAGCCGTCGGGTTCGCTGATCGCCCGCTCCGTCTTGCTCACCCGGAACTGGGCGTAGAGAAGTTTGAGGAACTTCTGGCAGACTTGTCCGGGACGTTTATCCGAACAGCCGCAGAGAACATTGACGGCCAAATTGAGCTTTGGCTTCAGCGTATTGTGCTATCTCTCGGTCTGGACCGAGGGACGTTAACCCAGTTCGATAGCAATGGCGGTGGTCTGTGGGTGACCCATCAGTGGGCGCGGAAGGGCATTTCCGCGCTGGATAGAGGACTCGAGGTCAGCCGATATCTACCCTGGCTTGCTGAAAAAATTACGTCAGGCGAGATGGTCGTGTTTTCTAATCTTCCGTACCGACTTCCACGCAAAGCTGTCGGAGAACGCAAGTTCATAGCGGTTGACGGGATTAAAGGTCATATTACGTTGCCGCTGAAAATCGGTGGGAACGTAATAGGCGGCCTTTCCTTTGGCACAGTTCTCAACGAACGACCATGGACAAAGCAAGAGATCCAGCGTCTCAGACTCGTTGCGGCGGTCTTCGGCAACGCGCTGGAACGCAAGCGCGCTTTCGCTGAGCATCGCCGGCTCGAGCAGAATTTGCGGACGAGTGAGGGAGTTGCTCTGGTTGGAGAACTTGGCGCCGTTTTGATGCACGAATTGAGGCAGCCGCTGACAGCTATTTTGGCTAACGCAGAAATCGCTCAGAACCTCTTATCGCGCAATAACCCTAGAGTCGCCGAAATCCGCGCTGCACTCGCAGACATCATCAGAGACAATGCACGTGCCGACGATCTCGTCAGCAAGGTTCGCGCCATCTTTCAAAGTAGGGAAGCGGAGAAATCACACGTCGAAGTCCAATCTCTATTGCAGGATGTCGAACGCATCGCAGGCATGACGGCGAGACCGAAGGACATCATGTTGTCGATAGAGATGCCCGATTTCCTGCCAAGAGTGCTATGCAACAGGACGCAACTCACAGGGGCCATCTTGATCCTTGTCTTCAACGCGTTCGAATCAGTCTGCGAGGGTGAAGCACCTCGCGAGGTATCTTTAATCGCGGCTCAGGTTAAAACCGACTGGGTACGTGTGTCGGTGTGGGATTCCGGCACGGGCATCGATCCGAAGACCGCGCCGCGCCGGTTCGAGTCTTTCGCTGCGACCAAAGCGAGTGGAATGGGGTTGGGTCTCCCCGCCGTCCGTTCGATCATCGAAAACCACCGCGGCAGAATCTTGGCGTTCCAGAACCCCGATCGCGGCGCCATGTTTGAGTTCGAGTTGCCTGTTGGAACTAAAATGCAATCAGCGCGGACTGTCTCCGCAGCGTCAGAAGCTGACTCCCTGCCGGCCGGCGCCGAGAAGAGGCCGCTCGACGCTGCAAGTTTGATCATCGTTCAAGAGGTTTGCGACCAGTTCCGACTAACGCCCGCGAAGATCTTCAGCAAGAGCCGCATTGCACGAATCGCTTTAGGGCGTATGAGCGCGATATATCTCTGCCGATTGATTACGAATTCATCGTTCGCGCGAATCGGCGATGTTTTCGATCGCGACCACTCAACAGTCCTGCACGCCATTCGACATATCGAAAGCATGATGATGCAGCGCCCGATGTTTCAAGAAACGATACAGTCGATCGCCGAGCGCATAAGGAAGCGATTAGGTCTTTGATGCCTCGCGAAATTGCTTGACGCCTAGAAATGGCCCGAGAGAAGGCCGAAAAGCAGTTAATCTTTAAAATCAGAGACTTGGCGTTCACGGAAGAAGCTTGTAGACGGTAGCCGTAGGCAGCCAAGACGTTCGAATGCTGCGCAGCGTCCACCTTCCGTTCGTCAGGGTCGGAGGGGACATTCACTTTGGCAGACAGAGTCCGCCGGTTATTGAGGGTCCCCCGATTCCTACTCCAGACTAGGAGTGAGCAATCCGGGTTCATGGGCCGCCGTTCCCCGCGGCCAGTTGCGCAAATTCCCTGGATGGAACGTAGCCCGCGAAGTGTGAGGTCGGCTCTCGTTATAGTGCTCGCGCTCCGGGCGCCCAGAATTGTCCCGTGTCGCGACCACTGGACCGCAAGCGCTGGCGACTTCGGTTGAACGTCTGCTAAGAGGACCCCTGTGCCGCAAGTTGTCGCTATTGGTGGTAACTGTGAGCGCCGGCCGATTTGTCACAATCCGAGTCACGCTTGTTCGCCATATGTTTCCATGCGAGGAGCGTGCGGATTAGTTCGGAGGCTTTATGGATGGCATCGACGTTTACGGACCGAACCCTCTGCCTTCGTGGGACGACCTCCGCGCCGCCGGCATTACCTTCATCATTCACAAATGTACCGAAAGTAACTATCAACCCGACGCTCAATTCCCCAATCGTTGGACGGATACCCGGGCCAATGGAATCATCCGTGGCGCCTATCATTACTATCGCCATACCGACGCCGATTCCGGTGACGTGCAAGCCGACTTGATGGTCGCGGCGCTGCGGCGACTGGGTCCAGGCGATCTGCCGCCGGCGATGGATTTTGAAAACAGTGCGCTCGCTCCGGCGCAGCACGAACCCGCCACCGCCGCCGACTGGCGCCAGGAACTCGAAGCGTTCCTCGACACCGTGGAAACCAGGCTCGGGCGCTCACCGATTATTTACACCAGCGCCAGCGCGTGGGGTCATCTCTCCGGCAAAAGGGACTACGCGGCCAATGATGTCGCTCATTTCGGCGACTATCCGCTGTGGGTAAAGTCTTATACTCCCCGCGTCTTCAACGGGATCGATTTGGACAATCCACCGAACCCGCTTACGCCGGCCTTCAGAAATGCGGCGACGGCGGCTGGCGACGCGCGTTATAACGTTCGCGAAACTCATAATCCGCTCGCGGCCAATATCCCGGGGCCGTGGGTTGGAAGGTCATGGTTCATCTGGCAGTACACGCCTTTCACTCCGGCCGCGATGATGAATAGTCACGGCTTCACCGCTTACGACATTGACTTCGATGTAACTCACGGCGGCATCCATGTTCTGCGCGCGATGGCCGACTTGGGGCGAACCGCTCCCCACCGCGTTGGCAATCTCAGTTTCATCGCGTATGCGAATCCCGATGGCAGCCTCCATCTGCTCAAATTCGACGCCGGCGCGTGGCAGGAGGAAGACCTTTCCACCATTTCCGATATGCCATTGGCAGCCGGCGATCCCGCCGCGATCTGTGGTGGCAATGAGCAGGTGATCGTCTATCGCGCGACCGACGATCACATTTATGCAATCGCGCGTCCGGTTGCCGGTGGGGCGTGGTCGCTATCCGACATCACCGGCGGCGTCGCGATCGGCGACCCGTTCATCACGGTGCTCGGTAACGATGTCCACGTGGTCTATTGGGATGAATACGACAATCAGGTCCATATGACGCTCGCAGGTGGGACGTGGAGTCCGGAAAATCTGAAAGACTCCACCGGCAAGGTGACCTCGGGAAGCGCCGTCGCTTACGTCCATGAGGGCGCCCTCCATATCGTTTCGCGGGCCGGCGATGATGGTCATTTGATCGATCTGACGGCGTCCGCGGGCAGCGCTGCGCCGACGGATTTGTCCGCCGGCTCAACTGGCGCAGGTGCAATTCCAGCGGCGACCTTCCGGCCGGCTGCCTATGCTGCGAGCGGCCAGGCACCGCGCATCATTTTCCGCGCGCTCCGCGGAGAAATCTGGCAGATCGAACGCGACAGCTTGAACGCAACGAAT
Source organism: uncultured delta proteobacterium (assembly GCA_963814715.1). Lineage (GTDB taxonomy): Bacteria > Desulfobacterota > Binatia > Binatales > Binataceae > Binatus. The sequence goes on along the minus strand of CAWFDW010000001.1, from coordinate 971,444 downwards.
CTGACTTCGGCGACCAACGCTCCAGTTTGCATCGGCAATCCATCGGCGGTCGTCGCCTCTACGATACACATCGTCTATCGCTCACTTGACGGTACGATAAATGAAATCTTCGACGATGCGGGAACCTGGGCTACGCGTGTGGTATGTCCCGACGCGGCCTCCGATCCGACTGCCTATGTCGATGAGGCTGGAAATGCGGCAGTGAGTTTTCGCGCGATCAACGGCGCAGTCCAAATCGCCCGATTCGACGGCAGCTGGAATTGTGTTGATGCCGCTCCCGCGCCAAACCCATAAGACAGTCGAACAAGAAACTTGATGACTTAGAGACGTTTGAGCTAACTCTTGGAAAGATTCTTATCGATGGCGCTTTGGAGTATGATCAAAACCGGCTCGGACGTGAAATCATTCTCGAGTGTGAAGTTCAGATCACTCGGTCCGGTAACGACAAAGTGAACGGCCAGATTAACCGTACCAAGCAGAGAAAACACGGCGTTTTCCAGCGGGATTACAATGTGTGTGCTGTCCGCGCGAAGGTTCTTGTTGAGCTTCAAAGATCGAGGCACCACACTCGATAGATTGCTGAACGTGATGGTACACACGACTGAATCGACTTCATTAAAGTCTATGCCGGAACCATCCACCGCCACGACGTATTGAGTTTCCTGAACATCAGCAGTTTGAAAATGAAGGAGCCGCGCGACATCTGACTTCGTCATAGGATTCGGAATGACCAGTTGCGAGTCCGCGGCTAGCATCAAGTCGCTATGGTCCTCCGGCAGAGGAACGAATAAGGAGCCATTTGCAGGGAGCGAAAGGAGGCCATCTACCTCAGCAATGGTCGCTCCCTCTATGAGCGCGTAGCGCGAAAGCTGAAGATCGAGCGGCGAGTCATTGGTTAGTTTAACCTGAGCTGAAGCTTCCTCAAGTTCCACAACGATCTCATCGGTGCCTACCGTATGTGCGAAATTCAAGTCGATCGTCGGTAGGATAGAGTCCGGGTAACCATCATCAAGTTTCACGCTCAACGAGCCGACAAGGTCGGTTCCGGTATTTGAGGAAAGCCGCGATATGAAGAGATTCGCATTGGCAACGGCGGGCGTCTGAGAGGCGTCGTCGAGAATCGAAACAGTTACGGCGAAAGTGTGAGGGTCGATACCAGCGTTAAACTGGACGCTACTTTTGAATTCCGTCTGAAGAGTCGACGGAGGAGTGTCGCGCTGAAACTCCGGCAACTTGGGCGTGAAACCCTTAAGATCTTCTCGACTCGCAATCTCCTGGGTGAGCTTAAGGAATTCGATGCGGCTAACCGCGGGCGCGATTGTGAAGTCGAACTCGAACTTGCATTTGCTGCCATCTGCTGCGGAACTATCTACCAAAGCCATGCACAAGGCAGCGCATCCAAGCCGGCCGCGAACGATTGAATAACTTCTCGGAATCACGACGATCGTTCTACTGAGAACACCGATATAGAGGGCGCTCAGGGTCGGGTATCTCTGTCTCACGTCTCCGAGCGCCTTTAGCTCCGTAAATTCCGTTTGGCTCAAAGAGAAGGCCTTAAGGTCACTAGCATCGCGAATCACGTGGCTAGGAATTGTCGCGGTTGAAACCGTAAATTTGAGTTGATAGCCGTCCTGCTTGTATTTCAGGCCCAGTGGCAATGACTTCGACCATGACTGCCTTGTCTGCACAAGTGTGTCGCTGGCAGGTTGCTGAGGGGCGCCCGTATGTTGCTGTGCCATCAATGGGACAAATGATCGCATCCGATTGGCAGGCGCAACGGCCATCATCTGCGGCTTAACATCCAACATTGGCGCCTTCGTTGGCGGAGGCTCTGGAGCTAGGGTTTTTAAAACAGCGCTCTGCGCGAAATGGGTCGGAATAAACAAGCCTCCGCGTTGAGCCCATGCTTCGTATGAAGCCGAAAGGTTGATGACTGCCTTCCCGAACATCGTGAGATCTTCGTATAGTCCGACCACTGACGAGCCCAAAATCGAACCGTCAAACGTCAGTAGAAAATTCTTATTGCCGGTGTCCAGGATGGTTGCCCGGAATCCTCTTTGCTGCTGCTGACCCGCCTCGTCTGTGTAGTAACTAACCAAGGTGGCCGATATTTCTGCGAGTGGAATTTCCTGAAGTTTTGCCGCAGGGTTTGCTTGCGAAAACTTCAGGACGTCATCCGGCTCAACCTTAAGAACTCCTAGCGTCAGCCGTGCTGTATTGAATGGATTTCCATTTTGGTCCTGGCCAGATTGGCTTGCTACGAATGAAAATCCTGAATCGACGTCTTGAGCCGGCGTGAAGTCGGGGAGGTACCAGTGCAAGTTGGCGTCATTTCGATCGACAAATAAATTGCCGGTTTGAGAACTCATCAAGGGCAAAGCAGCGGGCGGCGGAGGAGGAACAGTTTTAACCGGAGGCTTTTGCTCTGCTAACCCTCCAGTCCTGAATCCAATTGGCAAAGCAGCGACGGGTTTAACCGTCGCTGCCCCGGCGAAGCGAACAGTGTTCCTCGCCATAAATTGGTTCATTTCACAGCAGCTTCCTTGAGAGTCTGTAGAATGTATTTGCCGACCTGGGCGTTTTGGTCCGGATTGGTCAGTTCTGGAACTATAATTTTGTAGGGTACGATCCGTTTAATGCGGCCCAAGTTAAGAGGTACGGCTTGATTCCCGCTCCACTGCACTGCGGTCCCCGCAAAATCAGACGGCGGTGGGGCAACCTCCACGTCGATCTTGACTCGTGCCATTGTTTGACTGAAGTACTTATCTGACCAGATCTGCCAGGTCGCCACAGGGTTCGCCTTAGGATCGTCATTCGTCATAACAAGTACGTCACTCCGGTCTCCCATCTGAATCGTCAGTGTTACCGTGATATTTGAAGACTTTATGGGTCGATCCAGGAAGAACTTGATAAAGACATACCCGACATCGTCAGGGCCTATGACAGGCGCGTGATCAGTTGAGGTGGCTTCCGATGTATAAGTAACGGTGCCGTTCGAAAGGTCAACCCGGGGATCGTCCGGCTTATAGATGAGCGTTTTTTTTATCTTGACCTGGTCGCTGTCCCAATTGGCGACCTTCTTATCCAGCCGCAAGAACGAGATATTGATAATGTCCTTGGGGTTGTCGCGACTCCAGCTAGCCAGAGTGACCGGTGCTGTCTGATCGATATGGGTAGGGCTGTAGTGAAAGCCCTCGGCGTGAGTTGTCAGCGCCATGCTACCATCGGCGTTCACAGGGCTATCGTAATTGGGATAACTCACCTGTATGAGGGCTTCGTTGATCGGATCGGACATCTCTCCTTCTCCGAAGTCGATGTTGGGCGAAGCCGCAATCTGAATCTTCTTAAAGAACTCGCCGATGTCGACAATTGAAAGATACTTGTCGAGATCTTTTTTGATCGCCGGTTCAAGGGCTGTCAGCGTTCCCGACACTGTATCCTCCTTCGAGATCGTCTGATTGATCTCGAAGTGGTCATCGAACTTGACGGCATGTTTCTGATAACTCATCTTAAGATTAACCGCGACTCCTCCGCATGCACCGGCGCTGGCCTTTGCAGGATCGTCAGGTTTCGGCTGCCAGTCGAAGATCTCTGTCTTCACAAGGTTCCATGCTTTATCCTGCATATCCGAGACGGTCTTTTCGATTAGCTTCTTCATATCCGCGTCGACGTCGGTGCCATTCTGCTGGATAACCGTGCTGATCGCGCCGTTGGTGACACACGATTGGTAGTTGGCAGAAAGATCGGCTTGGACAAAGCCATATTTCGCCTGCACGGCACCGGAAAATTGGTCGAAAGTCTTATCGACATCGACGTGCATCCGGATGTCGCAGGCGTTGATATAAAACAGGAGCTTCATGTTGTAGTGGACGGTGAATGGAGAGCGGCCATCCTTGAGGGCGCCAACGATTGCGCCCGCTGCCATTTGGTTGCAAGTTACCAGAAAGCTGCTGACGCCGGAGGCTTCTATGCTCCCGTGCCCGGTTCCCTGAGCGCCGATAAACCAAGGCGATTTGGCATCACCCGCTCCTGGCAGCTGTGGAACTTCGATGGTTACGGCATTATCGACGATTGGAACGATACCCAATAACGGATCGGGATCCTTCGGGGCCCGCAAGAAGAACTGCGCAATCCTGGCGGGCGGCGGCTCGTGATCTTGCGCCTTGAGCTTGGCCAGCGCACTTGCAACCACGCTATCCGGAACGGCCATCGTGGTCGAAAAAGACACAAAAGCCCCGCCCGCGTCGACTTCGCCACCGGTGCTGGGGATGCCGCTGACTCCTAACGTGTCTTCAGCTGTCATGAGCCCTTTGAATAGCGTCACGCTGAAATCGAAGTCGGTGGGGGAATCCTCCCTCTTTGCTAATTCGATTTCCTTCGGCATGTAGTAAAACTGAGTGGCTAGCCCGTTCTGTTTCAGGGCGGGATTGTTAGCGTCGGGAAAGATCTCCAGAGCGAATTTAGAGCCGGTTTCATCATCGATCTCGATAGTTATAAAGTCCGGCCCGAACAGGGGCCCGAGAGCGTGAACGCTATCATCGGTCATGTTCGTCGTCTCCTTGGTTAATGTAAGTAGTGTTCTCCGCTACCTCATTCGAAAGTGTTAGGTTTATGTTAAGAGTTGCTGTCTCGTAGAAAACCTGTTCAAGGATGCCGGCCCATTCGCCGTTTCTTTGACAGAGAGTCAAGCGCGCTACTAGAGCCGGACTTCAGCTGGGTCTAATGGTCTTCCGCACACCCCTCCTTGTCTGAAGATGTTCGCAAAGACGTCGGGTATCGCGACCTGTTGGAAACTTTTCCTACATGAAGTACTTCCGAGAATTCATCATTTACTGCGCGAGCACGCTTAATGCAAACGATCGTCGATCGTGTCGAATCCTGCTCTTGTGAACCCCGCGTCCGTTCAGCGTTCTGTACTTAAGCGACGAGACTGCCTATAAGTTGCGTTGCGCGACATTTTGTTTGTCCACAAGCAACCGTCTGGCCGCCACGATTCGACGGTCGCGCTTGAGTTGAAACGCAGTACCGCGGCGTCCGGCAAGCACGAACGAATGGAGAGCTGAGCACAGACATGGCACGTGGAAGCCTCGCCCTCACTGTAGTACTGCTGGCGAGCGTCGTCGGCTCGATGGGGTTGGCGAGGCCGGACAAGGCGGCATCGTCATCCGCCTCTGTTCAGCAACAGCCGGTCTCGACAGCGTCCCCTAACGCAAAAGCGAAAACCTCAGAGTACTCAGCCCCCGAGACTTTGAAAGAGTTTCTCTTCGGTCAGGACATGGAAGTGCCGCCAGGTCAGGATCTGAGTGCAGCGCTGGGTAGGTTCATCCAGGACCGGCGCGATCCCAGGTTCAAGTACCATGTAGATTCGATTATCGCGATGGTACCGGATCCAATCGAGTCCGGCCTTAGTCTCAAGCTCGACAATGAAATCGATGCTATTCAGCGTGCGGCTGAATCCGAGGGATATGTTCTCGATCGCTACAAGCTTCCCTGGCCCACGCCATCGGAGCGCGCCGCTAGTGGACGCGCGGCCGAGATTGATCAGTCAGAAGATAGTGGGTCAACGCCGAACGACGCTGCGCATTCGGGGACCAAAACGACGCAGCGGTCCGAGCCAGGAATATTTCTATTTCGCGACGGGCACAAGCATCGGCTGCTCGTCGTGTTCATTATCGGTGAAACACCGACCTCCGGAATTCACAAGCCGGCTCTACGCAGAGCCTTGCAGCAGGCGTGCGGGCTGCGCAATGCGTTCGTCTCTGCTCTTCCCACGGGTGACTGTGGCAGTAACTGCCCCCCTATCAATGTCATGGGGCCGGCGTTTTCGGGTTCCCAGGACTCGCTTGTCTACGCAATCCACGACTGGCGTTCGCAGGGTAGCGTCGGCGATGGATCAACGAGTTGCCGCGATGTGATGATCCGAATGATCTCCGGCAGCGCGACCAGCGTCGATCAAAGTCTGTTTGAGGGCTCGGACAATGTCGATTTCAAGGCGACAGTTATCCCCGATCGCATAACTCTCGAGAAGGTGTCCCAATGGATCCAGGTCCACGGAATGGGGTCGAGGACGGGCTCACGCGTTGCGATTCTAAGCGAGTCAAACACAGGTTACGGGGTAGCTTTTCAAGATCTGCTGCTGAACGAAAGCAAGGAGCGGAACGGACCTTTCAAGAGCTTGCTCTTACTGAAGTTTCCGATTCACATCTCGGAACTACAGAGAGCCATAGAAGGGGGTGCCGGCCATCCAAGCGCTTCCGACTCGTTGGCGACGGCGCTCGGGAATTCGAACCTTCCACTAGCGGCTTCTTCCAGCCGCGAGCGCAGGGACATAGTGCCTATCTACTCAACCTCGGAGATTAACTCGGTCGAATTGGTACTGGACCAGTTACTCGAGTCTATCAAACAGCAGCAGATCGGCTGCGTGATCATCGCCGCGTCAAACGTCGAAGATACCGTTTTCCTTGCCGAAGCAGTGCACAACTCGAGTCCCAACGCGATGATGATATCGCTCAACGCCAACCTTCTGTTTCTCCACAGCGAGGTCAACCCACAACTGCAAGGGGTTTTCGTCGCGAGCGCCTATCCACTCTTCACCGCCAATCAAGTGTGGACGAACCCTTTCTGGGGCGCGCAGCTCCGCATTCAATTTCCGTCGGAGACCGCGGAGGGCGAGTACAATGCCACAGTGGCGCTGCTCGGCGGGGACATGGAATTGCTGGACTACGGCAATCCATTCGACGTCGGCGCGCGAATCCCTCCTCTATGGATGACGGTGATCGGTAGAGGCGGCGTGTGGCCCTTGGAGACATTCTCGATCAAAGATGACCAGCACTACATTTATGAGCGCGCGGAGTGGTCGTCATCGCAGTATCCAATTTTCCCATGGCCGGGATGGCCCGCGGCTGCGCGATTGGAGCTTCTCCAGCGGGCGATACTCGGCGTGACGCTGTTGCTCTGCGCTTTGTGGGCGATCGCATTTGCAAAACCCGGAGTGCTGCCGGCGTTGATCGATCAGTCGTTCGCGGGCGCGACCCTCGATAAAGGGTTCGAGCGGCGCATATATCAGGCCGCGGTCCTTTTTCTGCTGATAGCCGAGTTGGCGATCGTCGTGCACTACGTTTCATTTAAACGGTTTCACGGACTGGAAGTTGCGACTCCCGCCGATGAGAACGCTGCCCTGCTGGCCTTTCGCGCGTCGAGCCTTGGCAGCAAGGTGTCTCCTCTGACGCCGATTCTTTTTGGCCTGGGAGCCGGACTGGCGCTTTGCCTGGGAGCATTGCGGCGGACGCGCCTGAGGGAATCGCGGCAAGTGCAGACGCCGTTTCTGGATTTTGAGACGCCTTCCTTCAGCGGTGTCGCCGCTTTGGAAGTGCGCGTGTGCCGAGCGCTATCGAGCATCGCGTTTGATTCGCCGGTATGGTGGCTGGCCGCGACTTTGATTTTCGCGGTATACGCGTCGCTTTACTGGCAAAGCGGGAGATGGCCGGTCGACGGGCCGACATTCGCGGGTTTGTTTTTCGTAGTCTCGCTGGCCGCATACATGGGGATCGCGTACGCGGTTTACAAGCTTATCGCGATTTGGCTTTCGACCCGAAGGTTGATGCGGCGTCTCTACTGGCATCCGAGCCGGCCAGGTTACGAAAAATTCCGTGGCGAAATTTCCGCCGGCCAGGAGAGCCGCATGGATATGCTCTCGTCGGCGCCGAGCCTCACGGCGTTGGAAACCGGCCTTGCCCAAGTGTGCAAGATAGTCGCGGTCGGCGACACTGCATCGGAATCATCACGCGATTTCGCTGGAAGAATTGGCGCAGTGCGCGATTCGCTGTGCGATGGCCTTAGGAACGCAGAACAATCAATGGCATCCATCATGGTCGCATATGGGAAGTCACTTTGGCGCGATGAAATCCGATTCAAACGCGCGACTGAAGACCAGATGTCGGCCCTGTCCAGACTCGTAGCGCGAGCCTACGAACCGTTCTGGCAAGGCGCGCCTGAACCTTCTCAAGGGCCAGACTCGAAGGTTAGCGAGCGGTCGTCATTGGACTATGGCGAGATCTACGTCGCGAGCCGGGTGGTGGATTGGCTTCGGCAGGTGATGCCACAACTGCAGGCTCTCGCATTCTCGGCGACCGTCGCTATGATCATGATGCTGTTTGCGATCAGCTCCTATCCGTTCCCTCTGTCTGACCGCTTGTTGTGGTTCAGTTGGACGGTGGGCCTCGTGACGGTGGGATCGATGGCGTGGATGTTCGTCTCGGCGAATCGAGATCGAGTGATGAGTTTGATCTCAGGAACCACGCCCGGGCACACCGATTGGAACTTGTCGTTACTCGTGAATCTCGGCACGCACGCCTTGTTGCCATTGGTGGTACTTCTCGGCGCGGCCTTCCCGGAGCGGCTTTCGCGATTGGTGTCGTGGCTGGGAGGAGTTTTCGGTGGCCATGGCTGAGATTCTTGCCCTAGTCTGGATTCATGAAGAAGCCGGCCTGACGCAATACGGTTAGTTGGCGCCAACCTAGGAAGAGGCACCTGAGCGCGAGATCTTCTCGGCAGGGCTCGGGCCACTCCCCTTGAGACGAACAAATTGCTCGAGCAGATCAAACCAGAACGGAGCTCCGAACAGTGTAGCCGCCGCGGTGATTAGCCAGCCCGCCGCCATCTCGAGTCCGGTCCAACCCCAGAAGTCCTTGAGTGCCGCACAGCTCCAGCCCATTGGGAACCCTAGACTTCCGACCAGGGCGATAGCTTCGGCAGATGTCATGCCTGGGGGCACGGGGCCTATGGTCCTGGCGAGCATCGGTCGCAACCACAAGGCCTTGCCAAGACCTATAGAACTGACGTTGAGCGCCACCGCTATAGTCAGAGCGATCAAAAAAGACCAAATTTGCGTCTTGCGCTTGTAGATTCCGCCGACGCGATCCATGCTGTTGTCGAACCAGGAAGCGAGCCGGTCGTGCATTTGGCTGAGATTGCCGGCCGTCTGATCAAAAATTCCGTTCAACAAACGTTTCAGTTGGGGGTTCTCGATCGCGTTGATTGCCGTTTTAATTTTATCCGGCGAATCCTGCGCAATGTTTGTCAGATCGACGAACGCATCGGCGAACAGCTTGGGATCCACGTATGCGGGGATATGCGTCAGTGCTTTCTCATCTTCAGCTGTCCCATCGCTCTGCGGATTGAAAAGTGAGTGGTTGTAAATGGAGCGAGCCAGACCGGTAAAGCTCTGGTCATTGAGTAGATCCTTTATTCCCTGGAGTAGGGTGCTCGAACGCCATTTCATCACAGATGCCATCGCCTCGACTATCGCACTGACAGCAAGGCTGATAGCTAGAAACGTGAAGGCTAAACCTATAGCGACGTCCAGGACAGTGCTATTGAACATACGATCTCCCTTCCCGCGCACTCACTGTTGGTCTTGCCTACGTAAATAAATGAACAGGTCCGGCCGAATGCCTGATCATTCGTGACTACACGAAGTTAGCTGGTGAATCGACAGTGCTTCAGGCAGCGCTGGCAAGAGAAATCCCGTACTGAGCCTCCAGATCATAGTTGCGGCCGTGAACCACGCCTTGTCCGTTGGCTATTGTTAATTTTCTGATGCGGACGTCGTTAACCCACGCCGGATTTGACGCTGCCGCACGCCGATTGGCGACGATTTTAAGGCGGGCAACTTCGAGTTCGTCTGGGGCTTGCGTCGCATCAAGCGCCCCGAAGTCGCGCTCGATTTGAGCCCGCACCACGTCGTTGATTCCACCGTTCTGAACTGCGATGTCGAACATTAGAGCTAGCGCGCGTTCGGATTGCACTCCGTAGTTGGAGCACAAGGTCCGTGCAGTTACGAACAGCCGTCCAGCGTGTTCGGTTTCTATCGCCTGAAACTCGGAAGTTCGGGCCAGCGCTTTAAACAGACCTTGCCAAGGCTCGCTGATTGTATGACGTGCGCTTTGTACCGACCGTGCCCATGCGACTTGATCTACGTTCGACGAAGCCAGGACGCGTCGAAATTCACTTGCATAGTCATTGAAGATGGTGCTCACCAAAGCTTGGTGTGATTGATCAATTTCGCTCAGTAGGGGCTGTAGCGAGCCTTGCCCAAGGTTCCACTGGCATACGCCGAGGCTCATTCCCTGACCATCGAAGTCGCCCGTGAGCCCGGCGAAGCATTCCGGTGGCGCCGTGCCAGTCTCGAATGAGCCAGTAAGCGCGAGACAGCGATAGGTGATGGGCTGCGATTTGATCGCAGGCTCCTGCAACTGGGAATCAGGAAAAAGCTTTGTCCACGTAGCAGGCCCGACGTCACCGTCCGGGGCAAGTCCAGCGCCGCGCTGAAATGCCTTTACGGCCGTTTCTGTGCCACCGCCATAGTTGCCATCGATCGGCCCGCTATATAACCGCAGATCGTTCAGCTTCTGCTGAATCTTTCCAACTTCCGGTCCTAACGAACCCCTTTGATAGCATGCCATGCGCATCTCCTTGCGCGTAACGACGATCTGGCAACCGGCCAGCAGTCACAGAGAGAGTTGCACCTTCGCGGCTTGACGAACGGCGAATATGATTCGTTGACTGGCTTAGGTCAAGATGTAGGCTCAACCAAATCCTGGATTAAAGCGGGCGCGGAAGCCAGTTCTCTATTTGCAGTAAGCAAGGCGCACGAGTATTAGTTTGATTTTACTCGAGGCTCCGAAAAAGGAGAGATCAAATGCCAATGATAATTCAATATCAAGGCTACTCGATTGCCGCACCTGATGGACCTTCGGAACAGGGAAGCTTCACCTCTCATCCCACACCCGTACAGGTCATCAGTCAGGTTGACAATGAATTTGTCTATACCGAGCCGGTCACCATGCAGGTTGTCATGGGAGAAGAGCCGGCCAACGAACTCATCTGGGGTACGCTTACTCTACAATGCTACTGGGACACTCTCTATAACAGAATGGCCCAGGAGAGTCAGATCACTGATTCGGTGAGTTTTACAAGCGGAATAACCACGACCGATTCAGATGCTACGACTTTCGGTCTCCAACTGGGAGTCAGCGGCGGTGCTCTGCCTGCGATTACTGCAGCATTGACCGCAACATTTAGCAAGACCGAAACCCATAGCGTCGCTCTCTCCGAGAGCAAAACCGAGTCCTTGTCCGTCGTTGTGATGCCGCAAACGACTCTCCAGGTATGGCAACTCCGTGCCGACTATATATCTGAGTATGAGAAGGATGGAAAAACTTATCGTTACGTGTTATCCGACTCTGGTTCCATAAAGGATGGACTCATTTTGGCCCTGACGTTTCCTGAAAAACCTCAGAGCGACCAGTAGAAGAGCTCAGGGCAGCATTTCAGAGACTCGTTCTTTTGTTTCAAAATGCTCGTCCAGTTTGGTTACTATTTTACCTGACTTAGCTTGTAGCTCTTGGCGTTAAGCTGGACAAAAGTCAACATAGGCTCGGGAAAGGAGGTATCCACCATGGCAGAGTGGGAAGATCGCACACGCCGAGGGCTCAGCCTCCTCGACGGTAGCACTGACGAACAAAAGCACACTCAGTGCATGCTCAACAAAATTCTCGACCCTAACAACCGCGACGACTACGTCAGTCGGGATTTCTACAACGTTCAGCAAACCGCTGGGGGCCTCCCTCCCGACAAAACCTTCGACTGGTTTCTTGGGGCAATCAAGGGTCACATTCGCGGCGTTGCGCCTTACGACCAGACCGCCGACTATGGCCTGATGTCTAGTAGTTTCGCCCCGGAAGTCGGTGACGATGACTTTCGCTCAGGCGTTCTCAGCTTCGACAATGTGATCCGACAGCACATCCAATTCTTGAACGGAGTCGTCCATCAAGCTGCGCCTGGTGATGTGCACGTGGCACTCTGGAATTGGATTTTGGATCAACTCAAGGATGATACCAGCCTCTATGCGTGCTATCGAGATTATTTGATTGATGACCGTTGAAGTAAATTGACGCTATGGGCGATGCTCAGACCTCCCGCGTCAGGAGAGTACAACCGTTTTTCGCGGACGGTGGCGCGATAGGCTGTTAGTGGCTCGCCTCCGCGCCGAACGTGGAATATTCTCTGTTCAAGCGCGCATACTTCCTGAGCTCGAGACCAAGGGCCCCGCGCCTTTAGTTTTTTGTTTTCCGTTTCAGAGCGACATCGACGGAAATGACGAGCGAAGTCGCCAATCTCGATTTTCCCAGTTCGTGGAAGAACGAGTTTGGAGCTGATCCCCGTGATACGACCTTTCTGCCAATCGTTCAGTCGCTACCGAAAAACATCGCCCTGTGGTGAACCGAACTCTTCAAGCTGTGTGTGGCGAATTACTAATTTTCCCAGGATCAGCAATTCGCCACCACACAGGCTATCGATCTGTAGCGCGCACGGTATCAGAATAACGTGTCTTATGGGGTCTGCTTCAGCCGGCTTGCGAGCCAGAGCGATCGCCGAACTATCGCGCGACTTTGCCGCGCAACTCGTATCGGCGGGAGGAACGAACCTTTGGAGTATGTCATTGTTGCGTTTCCATACGGCCGCGACCTGTTCGTCGACGACGGCGACGATTCAGTCGCGGCCACCAACGAGATTTACTGGGCGATCGGCCGAGCGGGGAGTATGAGGTCGGCTAGGAGCGGCCGCAGCGGCTGGCCGACCGACTCGATTCGTTGGCCGCGTAACGGATTACGCACGCTGAGGAACCGATGGGAACGAGCCCCCGCGGCCTCTGGTGATGACTATCGGCGAGCCCGGAATCGGCAACACACGCGAAGGGAACAAAGCCAGGCGAGCGTCGAAATATGAAAACTCGCAGCCCAAGAGGCGCTTCAAAGTCACGCCGCACCAGCGCGTCACCACGATCGAACAAGGGGGATCTGATGGCCATCCAATACCTACTTGTAATCTTTCCAGAACAGCGAGCGGTTTTGGCGGACGAGGAAGGCGTCGGCTTCACGAATCATACGTTGATGCTGCCGGCGGACGAATACGTGATCACTCTGGGAGGAGAAGGCTACCAGCCGACCACGCAAAACGTGGTTCTGTCGGGCACGTCGATCGTAAAGCCCAAAGTGATTGTTTTCACACCTGCCCCGCCCGTCGCCGTTTAGCGGATCGAGCTCAGACCAGCTCGCCTGCTTCCGCTGCGCCACGCAGAGAGGTGAAGTATGTTCCGACGAATCATCTGGATCTTGCTCTTCTGCGGACTTGCCGGATGCGCTGCCCATTTCGAAAATATTGCGCTTACAGCCGGTCACACCAACGCCGAGCGTCGCACGATCGACGATTCCCATCTTGATCGCCCATTGATCCTGGTCGCGATCTCGGGCGGTGGATCTCGTGCTGCCGCGCTCGGGTGGGCGGTCTTGCGGGAACTGAGCACGTTTCACTACGTGACGGATGGACAATCGCGCAGCTTGATCGATGACGTCGGTGTTGTCTCCTCGGTGTCCGGCGGAAGCGTCATCGCGGCGGATTTTGCTCTTTATGGACAAACAGGGCTGGACAGTTTTGCGCCGGACTTCCTCGTGCCGGACAATATGCTGACCCTGATCCTAAAGACGCTAAATCCTCTAAATTGGGCGAAGCAATCTATTGAGGGAACCTCCCGCATAGACACGGTCGAGGCGATTTTCGATAAGCAGCTATTCAAAGAGAAGACCTTCGCTGAGCTCAATCAGCCGGGCAAGCCGTATCTCATCTTAAATGCAACGGACATGGCTTCGGGCGAAGTGTTCGCGTTCACGCCCGCGCGTTTCGATGACATCTGTTCAGATCTGGACAGGGAGCATATCTCCGCCGGCGTGGGAGCCTCCTCGGCCGTTCCGGTTGTACTATCGCCAGTTCCCCTACAAGACTTTTCCGTCACGAATTGTCGCAATTTGACCGCTCCTCCATGGATAGCGCACAAGCTGAACGCCACATACGCGCCCTATATCAATCTTGACGAGTTCAAACTGGCGCGATATGCGAACGACTTGCGACACGGCGCGAACAGCTTTCGAACAATTGACTATATATATCTCCTTGATGGGGGCCTCGCCGACAATCTGGCTATTCATGGTCTGCTCGAAACGATTTCATCACCTTACGCAGCTCGGGTCGTCGATGATCGGGATCTGGCCAGCTCGGGGAAGAGCACGATCCTCGACGCTATCAATAATGGGAAGATCAAAAAGGTCGTCGTCATCATAATCAATGCTCGCGCTGACCCTGCCAATGATATTTACCAGAGTGACTCCCGACCGGGCATAGTAGGAATGACGGAGAGCGTAATATCCGTTCCTATCGATTCCACGACATCGAGCGTCAACGCCCAAATGGAAACGCTCCTCGCCGAGCTCAATGGCGCCGGGGCTGGAGGGACCGGAAACCCCCTGTTTCGGAGATTGTATGTATATGGCATTCAGATCGACTTTGATCAGTTGCGGGCCAGTGATCCGGAGCAACGCGCGCTGCGGGAGAAGGCGAAGAAGATCCCGACCTTATGGTCCATCTCAAAAGACAATCTAGACGTCATTAAACAAGTCGGGCCGCTGCTACTTCACAACCATCCTTGCTTCCAAAGCCTCTTGATCGACATGCATATCCCGAGTCCCTTCATTGACCCGAAATTCGCGAACGATGGGTGTCCGCAAGCCGCCAATCAGGCGGCGAGTCCTTGAGTTCCCGAACGCGGAGAGCAGTTCGCATCAGACTGCGTCATCCGCCACCCGGTCTATACTGTTTAGCTACAATCCGGAGACAGTGCGCAATCCGCGCCTGTCGTGCCTTTTCTGCGACGCGAGGGCATCCGGAGAAGGCGAGGTTTTGGGTCTGCCGCCGATCTACGACCAATTCTCTCTTATGGGGATCGAGCCGGTGCCCTGCTAGCGGCGCAAAGCCATCGCCACAGCGCAAGTGAGGCTTCGAGTGCGCTCTCCCGCTGCTGCTGCCGGCTTCAGGTCCGCTTGTAGACGCCGATAGGGCGCCCTGCTTGATGTTTTTGAATTTAGCGATGAACGATGGCGGATGAGCATTTGAGGCGTTATCGGACCGAGGCCGGAAGTCTGCGAACTTAATCGCGATAGCGGTTAATATCAGTGGGTAGGCTTAACAAGCGGTCAAAGGACAATGAATTCCCTCAATTGTAACAACAGCGCTCCTTGCATCACGCCTTAATAACGATTAGTAACAAAATATGGCAATTAGACGTGGCTTGTTCGGAATCGCCGCAGTGGGAGCTGCAATTGTTTGCGCCGTTGCCTTGGGCGCATCGTCTTACGCTGCGGGGTCGGCGAAAGTTCAAACCAACAGTGGCGTCACTGCGCAATTGACGCGGCCGATTCCGCCACCGCTGCATCCCTCGACAATTGCACCAGGCCTAACCCAGCAGGTGGAACCAGCCCCGCTGCCGCAAACATCGCGCCCGTCCGCCTTTGCGCCAGTGACTAGCGGCACGTGGACAGCACTCAAGAATCAGCCCCCATTTGGCCCGGGGAGTGTATTCCTGCTCACTGACGGCACGGTGCTGGCCCAGGATGGTGGCGCCGCCGATTGGTGGAAGCTCACACCCGATAACACTGGCAGCTATATCAACGGCACGTGGAGCCAAGCGGCTTCAATGGGCAATTGCGGAGGCTCGGCTTACGCCCCACTGTACTACGGGTCGGCTGTGCTGCCTGACGGCCGGTTAGTTGTGATCGGAGGCGAATACAACAATTACTCCGCAGTCTGGACCAACCAGGGCGCGATCTACGACCCGATCGTAAACCACTGGACGTGCGTAGCGCCGCCTAGTGGATGGAGCCAGATAGGCGATGCGGAGTCCGTCGTTCTACCCGACGGAACCTTTATGATCGCGCAGGCGGTCGGCTATCAAGTCGCCACGTTAAACGCCGACGCGAATCCCCCAACTTTCAATAGCCCTTTCACCCCGGCCGGCAAATCCGCTGATGGCGGAGGTTACAATGACGAGGAAGGGTGGACCCTTCTGCCGGACGGCACAGTGCTGACACTGGAAGTGTGGAACTCGCTGGACGGAAGTGAAACCCCCACCTTGGCCTATAGTCCGTTCTCGGAAACATGGAACTCCGCGGGGATTGCGCCGGACCCTCTTGTTCTTCTTGGAGGTTATTTCGAAGTCGGACCGGCAGTCCTGCGTCCAGACGGCACCGTCTTCGCTTCTGGAGGGACAGGGTTCAACGATATCTACGATAGCAATGACGGCACCTGGACGAGCGGCCCCAGCTTTCCGACGATCACGAATGCGGGGTGTTCCACCACGACGCAGCAGTTGAAAGCGGCCGACGCACCCGCGGCCCTGCTGCCCAACGGCAATGTACTCGTTGCTGCTGGCCCCACTTGCGGTGGTAGTGAGAGTTGGGGCACGCCGACCGATTTTTTCGAGTTCGACGGAACCAACTTGACCCAGGTCTCCGAGCCGACTTACGGACCCTACGTCCCTTCGTACCAAGGGCGCTTGCTACCGCTCCCGACCGGGCAGGTGATGTACACGAACTTCTACAACTATGTGCAAGTTTATACTCCCGTCGGAACGCCCAATGCTTCCTGGGCTCCGACGATAACCACTTCACCAGCTGAGATCAGTCCGGGCGGTGCGAATTACCAACTCGCCGGCACGCAGTTCAACGGCCTATCAGGAGCGGTTGGGTACGGCGATGACTACCAGGCCGCTACCAACTATCCCTTGGTGACTATCACCAATAATGCGACCGGGCATGTATTCTACGCCCGCACGCACGGCCACAGCACGATGGCGGTCGCGACCGGCAGCGAAACGGTCTCCACGGAATTCGATGTACCAGGCAATGTGGAAGACGGTTTGAGTACCTTGGTCGTCATCGCAAACGGGATCGCATCGCAGCCTGTGAGCGTAAATGTGTCGGGTACGGCCCCGACGCCCACGCCGACATCGTCGCCGACTCCGACGGCCACCCTTACAAAGACCGCGACTCCGACGAAGACCGCCACAGCCACCCGAACGGCAACTCCAACAGCAACGCGAACTGCCACCGCCACCGCTACGAAGACAGTTACGGCAACTGCTACCGCGACGCCGATTCCGACGCCGGTTGCCTCGCTCTCATCCAGCGGCCTGAACTTCAATTCTCAGCCAGTAGGGAAGACGAATACAAAGAACATCAACCTGAACAATAGCGGCAAGGCCAGCCTCACCATTGCGAACATCACCACGAGCGGCGACTTCTCGCAGACGAACAACTGCGGTGCAAGTCTGGGCGCAGGTAAGAATTGCACGATCGCGGTTACATTCTTGCCTACGGCGGGCGGATCTCGCACTGGCATCCTATCGGTATCTGACAACGCCGGCGGGAGTCCGCAGACCGCAAGCCTGAGCGGCATCGGGACCAATGCGCTGAAAATCTCTTCGAACAACCTGTCGTTTGGCACCATCAAGGTGGGGACGACGAGCGCCCCACAGAGCGTCACGGTTACCAACAATCAGTCGGTCAGCGCGGGGTTGAGCGCGGTCATCGGGGGGACCAATCCGGGTGACTTCGCGATCAGTCCGTCCAGCACCTGCGGGGCGATGCTGGCAGCGAAGAACAGCTGCGTGTACGCGGTTACGTTTGAGCCGGTGGCAAAGAACGCACGCAATGCAACCCTCAGTATCAGCGATAGCCCGGACCCGACCAGCCCCTACGTGGTCAAACTAAGCGGCAATGGCGGATAACCGGTCCAGGAGAAGTTCGTCTCTGCGGCCTGCGCGCACGAGCGAGGCAGATTAGAACTCCCTAATTCGGCTCGCTCGTCCGAAGAACTTTGGGAACTGCTATCGCCTGGCGCCCAATAGGGCACGGAGATGAATACGCCGAGGCGAAAATGTGTCGGAGAGATTCGATTCTCTCTGTCGAGAGCCTAGTCGGTGCCCTTCTGGCAAAGCCCCGCTTCCGTAGGGACATCGCCTTCAGCGACTGCAAATCTTGATTTTCGCTCGAAACAGATTGAAATAAGTGACGAATGAATCATAATTTTTCAAATTTGCGTGTCAACGAATGGCCTCGACGAGCCTGATCCCCGATACTCCCGCCGGGAGTCAATTGCGATGGTATCTAGAAACCCTCGCCAGCGCGGGCAGGAACACATCCGCTGCTGACTTTGAACGCTTCAGCGCGTCGGCATCGATCCGCACTCCATTTCCCGGCCAAGGCGAGGATTTGATAGAGGGATGGCGCCGCGCTTCGGCGGCAATCGGCCCCTTCACACCAACTGCCATCGAGCAGAACGGAGACTTCTCCGTCACCGTCAGGGCTGATGGCGTCAACAACGCCAGAAGGTTCAGCTTCCGTTGTGATGTGGAGGAGCATGCCCCGCATCTGATCAAGATGCTCGAATATCAGCGCCTGCTCGACGTCGATGTGACCGTCCGCGAGGCCAGCGAAGGCGATGCTGCCGCTCTTTCCGATCTCGAGCGCCGCTGCCCGATAGTCATGGGCGACACCTCGATGACGATCGATCGCGGGACGGACTACTTTGCCTTCACACGCTTGATGGAGGAGGCAATCGTCTCAATCGCTCTGGTCGGAGGAAAGGTTGCCGGCGTGAACTGTGGCTGCTTCCACGACATTCGTGTCGGCGGGAAAGTCTACCGAACGCTTACCGCGCTTCACTTGCGCATCGATCCCCAGTACCAGAAGAAGGGTTTATGGGGAGCCGTCAGTTCCCTGTTCCGGCAGAAACACCCCGAGGTGGTTCACAGCAACGCGTATATTTCCGTCGAGAACAAGGCGATGCAGGCTGGAATCGCCAATGCCCCGAACAAATGGAGCGTCAACGCGACGCGGCTTCAGCTCTCATGCGCATCATCGCTTGCAAGTCCATCGTACGGACGGCACGCGACACAAGCTGATGCACCGAGAATCGTGGAGATCCTTAACGCCTGCCACGGCAGCGAGGAGATGTACGTTCCCTACTCGGTGGAGTCGTTCACAGCTCGTGTCGAACGAGCCCCGGAGTTCTACTCGTGGGACCGACTCCTGATGACGGACCATGCAGTCATAGGCGTGTGGCCCGCCGGTGAGAAGATCAGATTCGTCACAGATTCGAAAACCGGCCGCGTCGAATCACGCCGCGGCCTGGTCGTCGATTACGGGTTCATAACCGGCGCCGAACGGGACTTGGAGTCGTTGCTGCGGGCATGGTGCGCGCAGCTCAAGGAGCAAGGCCTCGACACACTGACCATTTTCACTTCCGACGCGTCTCCCGGAAGCGGTCTCCTCAGCTCTCTGGCCGACGCCTCGGAATCCTACGTCGTCTGGACGCCCGGGATCGCCGAACCACCCTCCGCCGCCAGTTGTGGCATTTACGTTGATTCGATCTACTTCTAGCCGGTGGGTAAGTAGCAATTCGAAGACCACAGCCGATTCGCTCCTCACAGTGTTGGACGTGAGCTTGCCCTATCAGCCAGAATGATAGCGCAATAGGAAAACGCGTTGACCAAGGTAACCTGAAATGACAGACATTGTGAAAATAGCGGACGTGGGCCACGTCAGGACCATCACGCTCAATCGGCCGGAGAAGAAGAACGCGCTGAGCGATGCCCTCGCGTGGGGCGTGATTGCTGCCGTCGAGGATGCGGTGCGGACCGATGACGTGTGGGTGGTCGCCCTTACTGGCAGCGGCGATGCCTTCTGCGCAGGTCTGGATTTGTCCGGCGGCGAACGCTCGTCGCCGTTGTCGAGGCAGTCGGCTCAGCTCGACGACATTTCCTGGGTTGGACATTTCCTCCTGGCGATTCGCAAACGATGCGACAAGCCTGTCGTCGGAGGCATCAATGGGGTGGCCGTGGGGGCCGGCCTCGGTCTCGCCATGGCGACCGACGTGCGGCTCATCAGCCGCAGCGCAAAGCTCATGGCCGGCTACACGAGAATTGGCGGTTCACCCGATGCCGGGCTCACCATAACGCTGCCGCAAGCCATGGGTTATGAGCAGGCGATGCGCTTTATGATGGAGAACCGTACGGTGCTGGGCGAGGAGGCGGTCGCGCTCGGCATGGCCGGAGAGGTCGTCGACGACGCGCAATTCGCAGATCGACTGGCCAGTTATTGCGAGGAACTTTGCCATTGGTCGCCTATCACTTTGCGGCTTCTAAAACGCGGCATGGTGAAATCTCTCGAGACCAGCGACATGGAACAGCAGCTCCGTTACGAGCTGTCCAATATTCGTATCGCCTTCACTAGCGAGGACGCTCAGGAAGCCCGCAAAGCCTTCTTTGAGAAACGACATCCCGTCTTCAAGGGAAGATAGCGTAGAACTCAAAAACCATAGGCACTGTCCTAACTAACCTCCATTTAGGACACTCGTGAAGCGGGGCACCCCAAATGAAAATCCCGGATGACTCAGAGCAAGGACCACCGGAGCGAAGGTTTTGCGGATGGAGTCGGGGTTGGGCGCTCGCGATTTTGGCGGTCTTGTTGCTCTCGAATCGGATCGAAGCTCAATCGGCGGCCCACGATGGTTGGGTCGAGGAGCCAGCGACCAAGTCGCTCAACGTTGAAGGAGCCTCCGGTCGTGCCTACCTCGACCCCGCGTCTGTTCACCGCGGCGACGACGGCTTGATCTATTTCAACGAAAGTTCCAACGTGTCGCGACCGGAAGAAATCGGTAAGGTCGGTCTGATGAACGATGCATACGATTGTGCGAAAAATATCAAGTACATGTGCGTAGAGGTCGGAGATTGGCGCAACGATCCGAAGAGCACGATCAACGCCGCCAATGATCCCGCTTTGCCGGTTTACCGCAAATTCCTGTGCGGCGACTCCGCTCCCGCCAAGTAGCGACGCGAACCGCCAGTCGTTTGGTCTGAGTGCGGTCGTAAGGAGGACCTATGAGGGGCATCGCCGGAGTCGTGTCGATGGTTGCGGTTTTCTTTGCGTGTTCGGCCGTGGCCGACGCGATGCCCATCAAACCTGGCGATCTAATCACTCCCGACACTGCGTCGCAGGTCGCCGACCTTGTGAGCCCAGGCAACCTGGTCCTTGTGAAGCAGGGGATGCGGATGAAGATCGTGTCCACCGAGCGTCTGGAATGGCCGCCGCCTTACAAATCCGCGACCGAAAAGTACTCTTCGCAGGTGAAGCTCAACGACAAGGGAGAACTTGAGAATTACGTCGCGGGACTGCCTTTTCCACTGCTCGATCCAAACGATCCGCAGGCGGCCACCAAGGTCGTCTGGAATTTCAGCTATCGGCCGGTGGCGACGGATGACCTTGATATTCGGCACGTCGAAAATGTGAGCCGGCGCGACAAGGACGAGATTCCCGGCCAGCCAGTACTGCACGTCACCACGGATCACGTCGCTATCTACAACAATATCGGACGCACCGAGGTGCAGCCGGTTCCGACAGATCCCGACGGCAGCATTTCCGGAATCCGTTATCGGTTCGGCGCGTTTCCAGTACTTGAACCAGCGACGATTCGCGGCTTCGGGTACATGCGCTTTCGATACAAGGATCCAGCGACCGAAGACAATATCTGGTGGTATATCCCCAGTGCCAGGCGAGTCATACGCAGCCGCGCTGATACGCAATCGGACTCAACGAACGCGAACACGATCGACGCCGATTCGTATTTCGGCTTCGCACCGAAGGTGGAAGATTTCAACTATCGCCTGCTCGGTATCAAGCCGATGCTTGCAGTGGCGCATGCTGACAGCCTGCCCGCGCGGGCGTGCGAGTTCGACAACTATCGGACTATCTGTCCTGAGAACTGGGAGATGCGCCAGGTGTACATAGTGGAGGCGACCGCCAAACCTCTCGCGTGGCATCAAGAGATCGGTACGAGCGGATTGAGCATTCCAAAGCGCATCCTTTATATAGATTCGGAGGGATGGTTCATCACGGCGTCCGATCAATACGCCAAGACCGGCGCGCTGTGGAAAACACTTGCCATCTTCACCGCCTATCGAGATCGATCCGCGATGGGTTCAAAAGCGGCAATTTATCCGTTCAAGCGGATCTTCCAGACTGCGATGGTCGACGAAGACATCCTGAGCGGCTTTTCTACCATCTCGTACACGCCCGGGCAGGAGACCGATGAGCCCGAGGGTTGGTACATCAACATGGCGACACTGCCGCAGAGTTTTCTTGAGCCACGCCACATGGAATTCGTCGGCCATTGACTACTGCACGGCTCGCCAGCCACATCAGCCCCGAGCGTTGTTGACCTTAAGATCCATGCCGTCCGGCCTAGTCCGGCTTAGTCCGCACTCGTCGGCCATCACACTTAACGGCCCCAACGTTGACGTGGCGGGAACGCAGGGGTTACGATCGATTTTCTGCAAATCAGTACCGGATTTTGAAACACTTATCTCCACGTAATGCATTGTCCAACATTTCCCGACCACCTGGCCGGCGCGACGAAATGGAGCCTCGGCTACTCGTGATGTCGAATCGCGCGCCGATCAGACTGGTCAAGGAAGGCGGGCGCGAACGAATCGAGCCAACTGTCGGCGGAGTCGGCACTACGTTTCTTCGTCTGCTCGAGCGACACGGCGGACTTTGGATCGCGTGGTCGGGAGGACAGCATCGCCCCGGCTCGGTCCTAATGCCGCCCGCGGCGCCTCGGTTTGCGATGTTGCTGACGCGACTCAGCGAGCGAGACGTATCGGGCTACTACTACGGAGTATGTAATCGTGCACTGTGGCCACTAATGCATTTCATGGTGTCCAAGTGCGTATTCGACACGACGCATTGGGAATCCTACTGCCGGGTCAATCGAACGTTTGCTGCGACGGCCGAAGCGGAGTCTTCGCGCTTCGACGTTGTCTGGATTCAGGATTTTCACTTGGCGCTGGTGCCGGGGTTCCTGCGCGAAAAACATTCCGCGTTGCCGATCGGTCTTTTCTGGCACGTTCCCTGGCCGCCGGAGCAGGTCTTCCGCATTTTCCCGTGGCGCCGCGAGTTGCTGCTCGGCATGCTTGGTAGTGACCTGGTTGGATTTCACACGCCTCCATACGTAAAGCATTTTCTGGATTGCTGCGAGCGAATTCTTGGCTACGAAGTCGATCGCGAAACGGGCACCGTGTATCACGATTCACGCACCACCAAAGTGGGCGCATTTCCGCTCGGCATCCCGGCCGACTACTTCGTCGAACAATCGACAACGGCCTCGGTTCGTGGGCGCGCGCGACGTATCCGCAAGATGCTGCGCACGCCAATTGTGATCCTGAGCGTCGATCGGCTCGACTACACGAAGGGCATCCTCGAGCGGCTGTTGGCCTTCGAACGATTCCTTGAATTGAATCCGCGATACCGGAGGCAGGTCACACTGGTGCTGATCGCGGTGCCGTCGCGCACCAAGGTCGCGGAATATGCGACGCTGAAACGGCAACTGGACGAAATCGTAGGCCGGCTCGTGGGGCGCTTCTCATCTGACGGATGGGTTCCGATCCGGTATCTATACACTCAGTTCAGAGCGGAGGAATTGATTGCCTATTACCAGGTTTCAGATATCGCACTGGTAACTCCGCTCCGCGACGGAATGAATCTCATCGCCAAGGAATACATAGCGTCGCAAGTGAGCGACAGCGCGGTGCTGATCCTGAGTGAGTTTGCCGGAGCCTCCGCTGAACTTACCGAAGCGTTGCAGGTCAATCCGTACGATACGGACGAGATGGCCGCGAAGATTAAACAAGCGATAGAGATGCCGCTTGAAGAGAAGCAGAAGCGCTTTCATCGTATGCGCAGCCAGGTGGAGACCAACAACCTGGATGTATGGTCGGACAATTTTCTCGGCACGTTGCTGAAGAGGCGGCCGCTTGTCACACAAACAACGGTCAGCGCGAGCGCGTGACGCCGCTCCAACTCCGCTGCCGCACGGGATGCTGGCGGAAATTGCGAGACGACGCGGAATCCTACTGTGCCTCGACTACGACGGGACGGTCTCCGAAATTACCCCGGACGCTGCGAACGCGCGACCGATCGAGGGAATTCGCACCAGCATCGAGCGAATCGCGAGCGCATCGAAACAGGCATGGGTCGCGATCGTATCGGGCCGGCGTATCGAGGAAGTCAAACGGCTGCTGGGAATCGATTCCGGAATTCTGTTCTCGGGAGTTCACGGTCTCGAATTCACGGACGCAAACGGCGAGGCGAGTTTCGTTTCGGATGTAGCGGAGTGTGCGCCGGAGTTGGCGCGCGTCAAGCAATGGCTCCTTGGCGAAGTGCCGGATTCCCGCGGCTTCCGGATCGAGGATAAAGTCGCTGCAGTTGGGTTGCACTATCGGCAGGCCGACGCAGCGGAGGCGGCTGAGTTGTGCGGGAGATTTTCGGAATTCGTTTCCGTCAACGCTCCGCGGCTGAAACTCGTTCAACTCAAAATGATCGCCGAAGCGATGCCGCGTTGCGCCACCAAAGCTCGGGCAGTCGAGCTTCTGAAAGCGCGCAAGCCGCGCGCCTTCGCGACAATCTATTGCGGCGACGATTCTACCGACGAGGATGCGTTTGCCGCGCTGGGCGACGATGACATAAGTGTGCTGATAGGTGCACCACGGGTTACGCGGGCGGTCTATAGCTTACCGAATCCTACGGCCCTTTCGGTCGAGCTTTCACAACTCGCGGAAGCGCTGACTCGGGCGGATGGTCGCCCCTGAAGCCGCGAAATCGCCTACAGCCGCCATGCCGTCGCCTGCGCTCGCTGCGCTGGGTGCTTATTGTGTTCGTTTCGGACTCGCTAAATCTCTAACGCCATAGAGTATTGCTGGCTCATTTTTTGGAGATGCGGACGATGGTCGCGGGGGAGGTGGGGACGGCGGCCGCCGTCTCGGCATCGGCAATGTTATTTCGGCTGCTGAGCATCGACAGATTTGCGCGCGCTGGCTGATAGCTCGGAACATCTCGGATGAGGTCGTGCCAGGTCTGCGCGGCGCGGACGGCCTTTCCCTCCTCTGCGTAGATCACTCCGAGCAGATTGCGCGCGTCCGCTTGTCCTGGACTCAACCTCAGCGAGGCCTCGGTCTCCCGCTCGGCATCCACCAGCATTCCGCGCCGCTCCTCGGCGAGCGCCAGGCGTTTGTTTTCGAGAACCCCGAAGCGTCTAGCTGAGCTAGAGAAAAATGTCGCGCCCGGGTGAGAGACCATTAGTCCAGCGCCCTACCGTTCAGTGCCCTGCCGTTCAGCGCCTTACCGTCCAGCGCCTTAGGATCGATGCTCATGGAGGAGATGCGGGACGCCAAGGTCGAGGGTTTCATGCCGAGCAATTCCGCTGCACCGCCTGCTCCGGAAACTTTTCCATTTGCCTGTATCAAAGCGTTGATGATGGCCTCGCGTTCCTGACGTTTCAGTTCGTCCAGGGTGAGAAGCGCGGCCTTCGCTGTCGGCGTCGCTTGCTCGCCACTACTTTTCGGCCGCGAGGCGGGCAGATCGAAAGTAAGCGGACCTTCCTGCCACAAGATGATGGCCCGCTCGACGGTGTTTTGGAGTTCGCGTACGTTGCCCGGCCAGTTATAGGTCGCGAGCTGGTCGAATGTTGTCTTGCTGATTTGCGGCTCAGGACGATTCATCCGACGCGCGCTCTGCCTGATGAAATGGGCGACGAGTGGCCCCAGGTCGTCGCGGCGCTCTCGCAGTGGCGGGACCTCGATAGGAAAGACACTCAAGCGGTAGAAAAGATCCTCGCGGAAACGACCCTCGTCGACCTCCTTCTTGAGGTCCCGATTGGTTGCAGCGATGACCCGTACATGAACTTTGCGCGTGTGCGTGTCGCCGACCCGTTCAAGCTCCTGTTCCTGCAAGACGCGGAGCAGCTTGGCCTGCATCGCGAGCGGCACTTCGCCGATTTCATCGAGGAATAGCGTACCGCCATCGGCGAGTTCAAAACGGCCGGGCTTGTCCTTGAGCGCGCCGGTAAACGCGCCCTTGACGTGCCCGAAGAACTCGCTCTCGAAGAGACCTTCGGGGACTGCGCTGCAGTTCAATTTGACGAGGGCGCGCTCGCTTCGCGCACCTCGCTCGTGGATTGCGCGCGCGACGAGTTCCTTCCCAGTCCCGCTTTCTCCGGTGATCAGGACGGTGGCATCGGTCGGCGCCACGAGTTGAATCTGATGCATCACCTTTCGCAAGCCGGAGCTTCCGCCGATGATATCGCCGAAGTTTTGTTCGGCGCGGATTTCATCGAGCAGGAAAGCGTTCTGAGCCTCGAGCCGTGTCTTTTCCTGTTCCATCAAGATCTGTTCGGTGATGTCCATGAACATACTGCGCGTATACTTGCCGGCGAGGTCCGGCTTACACCACCATCGGACCCACAGCGGCCTCCCGTCGTCCCTGCGCCGCAATTCGAGGACCACTCCTTTTTTGTCGGTTCCGTTGGCGCGCAACGGGAGCGCGTCGCGCAGGCGGCGTTGAGCTTCGGGCGTATCAGGGACAAACGAGGTCGCGAGCAAACCGACGATCTCATCGGGCTTGACGCCCAGAATCTGCATGGCAGTGTTGTTGGCCCGCAAAATCCGCGTGTCGACGGCATGGAGGTACGCGATGGGTGCTTCCTCAAAAAGGTCGCGGAATTGTTCCTCGCGTTGGGCCAGCCGCTCGTTGGCCCAACGCAGTCGCTCTCCGCTCGTTCGCTGAACCTGTTCCAGTTGGGCGACCTTCTCCGCGTATAGTCGCAATTCCATCTGATTCATCGCGAGCGCCGCCAACATTTCGAGTATTTCCGTCTCACCCACTCCCAACTCACGCGGCTTTTGGTCGAGAACGCAGACTGTCCCGAGATTCAGACCGTCGTGGGTGCGCAGCGGAGCGGCCGCATAGAAGCGGATGCCGAGGGCCGGCACCAGCGGATGGCTGGCCGCGCGCTCGTCGTGAGCAGCGTCGCGCAAATGGAAAACCCCCGGCGAGGCGATCGCCGACGCACATAACCCGGCGTCGCGCGCGCAGTGATCAGCGTCGATACCGAGCCGCGATTTGAACCATACGCGGTCCTCGTCTACCAGACTGACGATCGCCATCGGCACCTGGAAGAGAGTTGCGGCCATCTCCGCGATGCGGTCGAACGCTGGTTCCGGCGGAGTGTCGAGGATTTGGTATCGCCGTAGCGCGTTCAAGCGCTCCGCTTCGTTCTCCGGGTACTGAGTCTGCTTTTCCACCTGAATCCCCTCCGTCGTTTTCGAATCAGAAAGCTCAGTGCTCGATTTGCCGTCAGTGGTGTCACTCAGTCGTTAAGTGCCGAGTGCAGCGAGTCGATCAGAGCCTCGTCGCTGAAAGGCTTGTTCAAGAAGCGAATCGCTCCCGCCCGCAACGCCCGCTCCCGTGTCTTTTCGTCGCGATGAGCCGTCATGAAGATGATGGGTATCGGGTTGGTGCCGGCCAGGTGGCGTTGCAGCTCGAGGCCGTTCATGTTCGGCATCGAGACATCGAGGACCACACAGGACACGTTGGGAAATTCCGAGGAGTCCAGGAAACTGCGGG
Organism: uncultured delta proteobacterium; assembly: GCA_963814715.1. Taxonomy (GTDB): domain Bacteria; phylum Desulfobacterota; class Binatia; order Binatales; family Binataceae; genus Binatus. The sequence goes on along the minus strand of CAWFDW010000001.1, from coordinate 944,037 downwards.
CAGAGGTGAAGCTGACAGTCCGGAACCCGATCGACTTGAGTAGACTCTCGAGAGCCTCGCAAACCGATGCTTCGTCATCCACGATTGCGATGAGCGCGTCGTTCTTGCTTTGGTTGATTTCTTTCACAGCTGGAATTGACTTCTCCTGAACGGAAGCCTATCCCGCGTGAAATGGGAGAATCTATTATACCTTTGTATCGGCGGCCTATAACTTGGTGTGAGTGGACTAATCCTTCGCGGCCGGAATCCCCAATTTCTCCGTCATTCTGACCAGCTCGGCCAGAGATCCGGCCCCCATTTTTTTCATAACCTGACCGCGATGAATCTTAACCGTGATCTCGCTGGTGCCCAATTCACCCGCGATCTGCTTGTTGAGCAGGCCTGCCACAACCAGGCGCATAACTTCACGCTCGCGCGCCGTCAGAGCGTCAAACCGATCGCGTAGCTCAGCGGTTTCCATCCGCTGTCGCCGTGCGCTGCGGTCGCGCTCGAGGGCTTTCTGGATCGCGTCCAGAAGATCCTGGTCGCGAAACGGCTTGGTGAGGAACTCCAACGCCCCGGCTTTCATCGCAGTGACCGACATCGGAATGTCGCCATACCCAGTGATGAAGATGATCGGAAGTTTGATATCATTCGCGGCCAATTCGCGCTGTAGATCGAGTCCGCTTAATCCGGGCAGCCGCACATCAAGCACCACGCATCCGGGCACCTCCGGGCGTTTGCTGCCCAGAAATTGTTGCGCGGTCTCGAAGGTCTCGACACTTAACCCCACGGACTTGATGAGACTCTTGATCGCCTCGCGAACCGACGAATCATCATCAACAACGAAGACGACCGAGTCAGCTTCTTTCACGACATGACCTGGCTGTTACTCGGCAAAGTGAATTGAAAAGTCGCGCCGTGGTCCGCATTGGGCGATACCCACAATCTGCCACCGTGCGCCGCGATGATCGAACGGCTAATAGACAGCCCCATTCCCATGCCGCTGGACTTGGTGGTGAAGAAGGCGTTGAACATGCGCTCCGCGTTCTCCGAGTCAATCCCCATGCCGGAGTCCCTAACCGCCACAAGTACCTCGTTGGAATCGTCCTGCCGGGTTCGAATAAGCATGTCGCGCGGCCGATCCGTGACTGGCGCCATCGCTTCAACAGCGTTCATCACCAGGTTGATGACCACCTGCTGCAGCTGGACCCGATCGCCAAGCACCGGCGGCAGTGCGGATGCGAATTCCGTGCGCAGCGATACCCGCTGGTTGAGCATCTCACGCTGCTCCAGGGAAATAGCCTCGCGGATGACATCGTTGATGTCCAGCGCCACCATCTGCGGGTCGGACTTTTTCACGAGTGCACGAATCCGCTGGATCACTTCGCTCGCTCGATTGCTGTCCCTGACGATGCGCTCCACCGCGGCTCGCGCCTCGTCCGGACGGGGCGGCTCAAGGGCGAGCCATCGCAGACAGGCCTGGGCGTTGGTGACCACCGCCGCAAGCGGCTGATTAACTTCGTGGGCTAGCGAGGCCATCAGCTCTCCCAGAGTCATTACGCGGGTGACGTGTGCGAGTTCCGCCTGAGACTTCTGCAATGCCTCTTCGGCGCGCTGACGCTCGCGCATTTCAGCGCGCAGTCCATCGTTGGCTGTGGCCAGTTCGGCGGTGCGCTGTTGTACCTTTGCTTCCAGCTCGCTGTTCGCCTTTTCCAGCGCCTCCTCAGCCCGTCTGCGCAGGAACATCAGGCGCGTGATCAGCCATGCGATTCCCAAGAAGGCGACTAAGGCGAGAATGTCGAGCGGGTTGCCCACCGCGAAGGAGAGAATCGGCGGAATGAAGAAGTAATCCAAACACACTACGGCGATGATGGAGACAAAGACCGATGGAACGAACGCGTCCGTAGCGGACAGCAGCACGACAACAATCAAGTAGAAGAGGGCGGCTATACCGGCTCTAACCTGGAGTCGAAAGCAGACGAAGGTCAGCAGCGCAATCGCGACGCTTCCAAGCAGGAATTGCGCGGCTGAATGCCAAGGTCTATAGGACCGCTCCATGTTAAATCCAACTTTCAATGTTAAGGTGCTCCAGACAGAAACCTGTCCCGCAGCAAGCTACGGTCCAATACCACTACCAATCTCTTTGCGGAAGCTTTTTTTGCGTAGAACGGGCGCTCTGTTTGTCCCTACCTGCTGAGCCAGATCCACCACTCGGCGTTCCACGTACCATGCGATTCCGCGATTCCTCTAGACCGTTGAGGCCCGAGTTCTGCTAAACCGCCTCGCTCGGAATCGTGTCCTCTGTGGCAATTTCCAGCCCACCCTCGAAGACCAGGCTGAAATGCAAAAAATCGTAATTTTACGATTCCTCGTAAAGAGGCTTCCGCAAATGGACTCCGAAAACGGCCTCGTCACGCGCTTTTCGGCAACTCGCGGTCTGGCACGGAAAGTGTTGTTAGCGCTTCCCAGCAATCGTCCGAGAGCAAGAAAGGGCGAGAGTTGTCCGAGCCGAGACGGCGGCCGTTGCGCCTCCCCCCAACGGCCGCCGTCAGAGCGAGCAAAGACAAGCGCGAACTACAATTGGCCGGTAGACGAAAATGAGCGCGTCTAAGAGCCGCGCGCTGAATTGGAGATGAATTGTCATGGGCGCATTGGTTTCATCAACAAGGGTCTTGCGCTTCGCATCGCGCAGGGCGATCGGTGTGTCGTCACCCGCTCGTATCACGCCGCCTCGCCCGGTTTCGGTTCGCGAGCCACGCGAGTTTCCTGAAGCCTCCACACTGCCAATCCTGCCTGTGACCATCAGCGACGAACTGGTGGAGTTTTATGCGTTCGTTTTTTGCCAGGGAGGGTTTCGCCGGCTGGACATTACCTTCGAACAATTTCTGCTAGTGGCCGCTGTAATCAAACCGCTCGACCCGCAGGCGGGCCTCGAAAGCGCGGTTCACTGGGGAGGGGTTGTGCGATGAGCACCCGACCCAAGATGAGTTTCAAGCAGGGTTCAAAGGTCTGGGTGTGGGATTCGATGTGGTTGCCTGCGGTCGTCGTCCACCGAGTCCCGATGGGTCGCATACTAGTCAGGGCCGAGCACGGACTGACGTTCTCCTCAACTTTGGCAAACCTTTTGCCGCGTGACCCCGCTTGCCAACCCGCGCGGCCGCCGTCCCTACGACAAGGCGTGTACCCGAACGAGGCGCTCGCACTTCGAAGGTAATCAAAACGGCCGCAAAGGAAGCCTCGATATCAACATGGAAACGGCAATCGACCTCCTTCAAGCAATCGCCGAGGAGTCAGGAATGGGCGAACCCAAGGACCAAAGCCGCATTCAACTTGTTGATCCGCACCGTGTCACCGGCAAAACCAGGCGCTTGCTGGGGCAGGTGCGGGCAAAATTCGCTTTTGTGCCAAATCTCTTTCGCGCGCTTGCTAACGCGCCTATAGCACTGGAGGGTTACGTCAATTTCAGTGCGGCGCTGGCTGGCGGAGTCCTTGATGACAGAATCCGCGAGCAGATAGCCCTTGTGGTGGCGGAAAGCAACCTTTGCGATTACTGTCGGAGCGCGCACACCTTTCTGGGCCAAAGGGCCGGACTGACCTCCGCCGAAATCGCAAATGCGATCCGCGCCCGCGCAGCCGATCCAAAGACCGACGCTATTCTGAAACTAGCCCGCAATATTGTCGTTCAGCGCGCTGAAATCAGCGACACGGATCTCCAGCAGGCCCGTGCCGCCGGCTTGAGCGACAGCGAAATCATCGAGACCGTCGCCAACGTCGCTTTAAACATTTTCATGAACTACGTAAGCCACGCCGCGCGCCTCCCAATCGACTTTCCGCAAAACGAATCTGAAATCTGATTGACTCTGAGAGGAGAACACCATGCAAACGGTTCAAGCTGACTACTTCACTGCCTATCACAACCTAAAGCTCACGCGAGATGCCAACGGTGTGCTGGTTGCTGAATTCCACATTAATGGCGGACCTTTCACTATGTCCGCGCAAGCTCACACAGAACTTGTCGATGCCTTCTACCGGATTGGGCAAGATCGAGCGAACAAGATCGTAATCCTGACCGGCGCAGGCGGCCAGTTTATTAGTGATGTCGATTGGTCATCTTTCGGCGACGTCGCGGATCCAGGCGTTTGGAGCCAGGTTCACGACGAAGGTCTTCAAGTTTTGGAAAACATAGCCAACATACGCGTGCCGGTGATCGCAGCTATCGAGGGACGCGCCCATGTGCATTCAGACTATGCACTACTTGCCAGTGTAATTGTGGCTGCGGAGAGCGCGACCTTCCAGGATGTGGCCCACTTTGCCGCGGGCGTCGCTCCAGGTGACGGCATCTTTACCACCTGGAGTTACCGTGCTGGAGCAGGACGAGCGGAGGCGTTCCTGCTGAACCCACAGCCGCTGCCTGCGCGTACCGCATACGAGTGGGGAGTAGTCGCCGAAGTTGTACCAAATGGTACGGCGCTAAGCCGGGCGCGGGGATTGGCGGAGCTGTATTTGAAGGCCCCTGAAGTGACGCGCCGCGCCACCCGCATCCATTTTATTCAACCGTTGAAGGAGCGCATCGTGCGCGAAGTTGGCTACGGACTGTCGCTCGAAGGAGCATCGTCGGCCGCCCTCATGAAATCAATGCGAGCCAAGAGCGAGCCGGGTGCTCGGGAAGGAAAATACGCATGAAGAGCGCCCCCAACCATCCCGGCAAACTCGTAGCCAACCAAAGGAGCAGCCAATGAAGTACCTAATCAAACTGTGCGACAGATTCGGACTCTTGCGAAGCGACTTCGACTACCATTTTTTGCGGGCGTCGATGGTAATCATCTTTCTCTTCTTTGGGTATCAAAAATGGTGGAATTACGAGGCGCAGGCGCTCATTCCCTATATCAGCAACGGCCCTCTGATTTTCTGGATGTACCCTGTTTTCGGTATCCGGGGAGCGACCTGGTTCCTCGGGGTTTCGGAGTGGTTGTTCGGCGCACTCCTATTCTGGGGATTCTGGAATAAGAAGGCGGGAGTTATTGGCGCGCTCGGCGGAATTGCATCATTCGTGTCGACCACAACTATCATTCCGTTTTTTCCGGATGGCTGGGCAGCGTCCGCCGGCGGCTTTCCGGCAATGACGGAGAACACGGCATTCCTGATGAAAGACTTCGTCCTCCTCGCCGTGTCTTTCTATCTACTGAAACAGGACCTGGTGAGAGTGTCGCTCCCGGCAAGGAAGGCCGACGAACTGACTGAGACGCTGGATACTGCACACACGCAAAGAAAGGCGGGGTAACACGCTGAAGCCAACGAATTTCGAATTCCATAAGGAGATCACAAAATGAACAAGTTGACAGGCAAGGTGGCCATCGTAACAGGAGCGTCCAAGGGAATAGGAGCGGCTATCGCCAAAGGCTTGGCGCAAGCAGGTGCATCCGTTGTAGTTAACTACTCCGCGGGCAAAGAAGGAGCCGAGCGCACCGTAGTGGAGATCAAGCACACAGGCGGTAAGGCTTTGGCGATCCAGGCTGATATCTCCAAAGCGGCCGACGTGAAGCGTCTGTTCGAGGAGACCGAGAAGGCTTTGGGATCGCCGAGTGTGCTCGTGAATAACGCCGGAGTCTTTGAGTTTCAACCGATTGAGGCGATCACTGAGGATGGATTCCATCGCCACTTCAACGTAAACGTGCTGGGGACGATTCTTGCGACTCAGGAAGCGCTCAAGCATTTCTCTCGGAGCGGCGGAAGCATCGTAAACATCAGCTCGATCGCGAGCGAAAATCCTGTGCCTAGCTCGTCTCTCTATGCGGCGACGAAAGGCGCGATAGACACGCTCACGATGGCCTTTTCAAAGGAGCTGGGACCGCGCAATATTCGGGTTAATACCGTCGCGCCGGGTCTGGTTGACACTGAGGGGAATCGCAAGATCGGCTTCGTGGGAAGTTCCGACGGAGATGCAATCGCGGCGACTACTCCGCTCGGCGCGCGATTTGCCAAGCCGGAGGAAATCGCGCCAGTCATTGTTTTTCTCGCCTCAGACGATTCGGCGTGGCTGACAGGCGAACGAATCAGCGCCTCCGGCGGTCTTCACTGAGGGTGCATTGTCATCGTCTTACGGTTCAAAAGAGAGTCGTTCGCACGCAACCCCCGCCGCATGACGAAATTTCGGATAGTGCACGATTTTTGAAGAACGCGCCGTGATTCATTGGCAAGCCGTCGCACTCTCCGTGCAGTTGAAGATAGCCGGCTCGCCGTTTTCATTCGATCCTTGGCCGCTGATCCCTTTCGAGTTTATTTTCCCGTGAAACTGAAAGCCGGTGAGGGAGTCTACACATTCAAAGGCGCTCGAAGAATTGAACGACGGCGACTTGAAAGGACCCTTCGTCTCGCATGAGCAGCCGTAGTGCGCGGGGTTAAGGACAAGGTCAAACTCCGAAGAGACTCCCCCGGTTTCAAATTCCCAGCAAGCTGGACCCTCTGAAGCTCCAGGGAACTTGATAGTGCAAATGTACGACTTGCCAACAAGTTTCGTTTGGCAATTTCCACCCCTCGCTTCGGCTGAAGACCAACTAGTGAGTAAGGCAGAAAACATCAGGACCGCTAGAAAACTTGCTGATCGGCTCATCGTAGTCCTCCCAGCGTCCTCCTATCGCATTCCTGTAGCAGTTGGGTCAAATCGAATGGCCCAACTCTCTGGCGAAGGCGATGGCCCAAGGTGATCTCGAAGAGCCAAAGCACACGGTCGGAGCCATCTGGCTAGCGCAATCGCGGCGGTCAAGATTTCCGGGAGTATACGTTGTAGAAATTCGTCGTCGCCGAACCCACTGTCAGGACCGCCCGCGCGGTACGTTAAGGCGCCGACTGTACGCGCTTAGCTCGCTCTTCGACTCGTATCTTGGCTCGAACTAAGCCCTACGACCCGCGACGCTGCCGCTTGTTCCTTGGGAGGAGAAACGCTCTGAGCCGAACCGGTCGGGGACGGACTCCCCGCAGTCTCAAACTCGCGCTCCAGCGCCTGGAATCGTTTCTTCACTTCGACCACGGGCTCAAAGGTCGCGGCCAGCTCCGAGAGGCGCCGTTGGACGTTAGTCACCGGTTCCAGAACCGCCGCTAGATAGTGCAGATGGTCGCGGAAGGAACTTGACATTTCCGTGAGCTGATTGTGAATACCCTGGAAAGGATCGAATTTTTGCGCGAGGACTCCAACCTCGCTTTGAAATTTCTTCACTGGCGCGTAGGCTTCCGCGAATTGACCGAGATGATCGGCAAGCTCGGAAACCTGCGCGAAGGCGCTGGTCGCGTCCTTCGCCAGCCGCTCCAGCTGATCAAAGGCTGTACCCAATTTTGAAAAACGTTCCTGAAAGGCTCTTGTGGGCTCAAACATCTTTGCCACTGAGGATGGTGCAGAAGGGGAGTCGATTTGGCTCATGGTATAGACCCTCTCGACGGCGTCCGGTTTCGGCCCAGGGATCTCTTGGAGGCCGCTGCTGGTTGCCGAGTTGTTTGAAATTGACTGCGCTGGTTGGGTTAGTGAGCCCCTCTTTTCATCGCTCGACTGAATCGCTTCATCGCCCTCGGTTTGCGTAGACGAACGCACGCCCATCAACCGCTTGCGCAGCTCTGCCGCGTCTATCACCGGCGTGGAATCGACCGTCTTTTGTTCTCGGCGAAACAAGTCATTAAAACCTTGCAAGCCTACCAGCAAGACGCATACCAGTTCGGCTCATTTGGCCCGTTAAGCGTCAGGCTTAGTCTAAAAGATGTTATTTGTTGTCTAAATGTAGAACGGCTTACACGAAAAACTTGTGATCAATGCATTCAGAACTACAATCCGTTGCATTTATGCCACACTCTGTATGGCTCTCTAGCCCGTCGTTGCACCGGAAGATTTCGAAGGAGTCCGTTGGGATCACTAGCGGACAGCTTTCATCCGGCCGTGGAGCGAAGGACTATGTATCCTTCTTCCCGCTAATTCTCTCCGCTAAGACAAGTGCTGAAATAGTCAGGCCGCGAGAACGGCATCATAGCCAGTCTGATAGGCAATCGCTGGCGATGACAACGGTCGTCGCTGCGGGCAATGTAGCTCGAACACCGCGCCTTCAAACCCCGAGCCAGCGCGCCGCTAAGGCAAATTGACCAGGTGTCCGCTAATGTTGAAGGACGCGTTGCCGCTGGGGCTATCGCTGACCGCGTCAACGACTAGCTCCTGACCCGGATCGACAAACAGCTGCATCGGCTGAGATGCGATAAACGCGGCCATTCCCTTCGGACGGTCCATTCGAGGTCGGACCGACTACATGGTCGAAGGTCACGGTGCCCAGCGAAGCGCTCGGGGGCTGAACACCCAGGATGAAGCGGCTTACGGTCTGACCGACCGGAACGACACCTTCGGCCGAGAAGAAATCGACCACCAGTCTTTGTCCGGCGGGCACAGTAAAGACAAGGACCGCGGTGTTGAACGGTTTGCCACCGACCGACATTTGAAAGGGATTACGAGCCGGATTGTCGGCACTAACCACGCCCACGGGATTCGCCACGGTGTTCTCAACGGTCACGGTCGGGCCAGCGATAGCGCGCGGAGCTCCGGTGGTGCTCACAATCAGACCGCATATCAGCATCCCAACGACGATCAGAACTGATCTTAGTTTTGGCATACTACTCTTGGCCTCGCTTGCTGGCGTTTATGGCACACACCAAATACAGAAGTCGCAATACGAAAGTAGCCACGGAACGCGCGTGTGCATTGGCCACCTTGCTCTTATCGGGAGCACTCAGTGATGGAACGGCCAATCGACGGCATCGTATTGAAGGGGCCAGTTTGCGCCAACGGGATGAGGCGCAGGTTGTCACGATTGGGTGGGAATCGAACGCGAGCAATTAGCGGGTGATATCGGATAAAATGAACATTTTGCACGAAGGACACTAGGGAGCTTCATAGGTGACGAGAACGTAATGAGTCTTTCGGAGCGCGTGTAGCGAAACCCCATCGTCGAGACTAGATATTAGCTTAGGTACCGACGCCCGCTCGTCGTCCTATACTGCTGGAGCCACCACGCTCATCGAGGCGGGGTCAAAGTTGGGACAAAGTCGCTGAATATCCGTTGGTTTAATTACTCGATTTGAGACGCAACGGATGGCAAGTTCAGCGCTTTCAGCGGCGATCAACGCCGGCCCTCGTGAACATTATTCCAAACTTTTTGGAGCGTCCTCGAAGAACTCCGGACTCGCTGATTACGAATAAGCCCTCGAACCAAACCACGAGCATCCATCTGGTCCGCTAGAGCTTCGCCGCGCGCTCGACGATCGATCCCAGTCCTCGCACTACTTTGACGCCGTCTTCCGATACCGCGGACGCGGCTACGACCAGCCGGGTCACGCCCGCCTCGCGGTATTGCTTCACTACATCGTCGCTCGGTCCCTCTGCGCCCAGCAGCACCGAGAACTCGAGTTGGTCGGGATCGCGGCCGAACTCTTTTGCCATCCTTTTGATCTGCGGAATGCACTCGCGCGCCTTCTCGACGCTGAGGCCGCCCGGGCACCATCCGTCGGCGTAGCGCGCGACACGTTTGAGCGCATACTTCGGATCGTGGGCGCCGAGCAATATCGGTGGCCCCGGCTTTTGCACCGGCTTGGGTCCGAGCTTCACTTGCGGGAACTTCACGAACTCGCCCGCATAGCTGACGTCGTCGCCGCTCCATAGCTTGCGCAACGCCTCGACCGATTCGCGCAGGTGATGCCAGCGCCGTGCGAAATCGACGCCCATGACTTCCGCTTCCTCGCGGAACCATCCCGCGCCGACGCCGAGAATCAGCCGGCCCTTCGAATAGAGATCGATCGATGCCGTCACTTTGGCAGTCTCGATCACATCGCGTTGCGGCAACAGACAAATCGCCGTGCCGATTTTGATCCGCGAGGTCGCGTCGGCCGCAATCGCGAGCGCAACGAACGGATCGATCAGGCGCGCATAGAACTCCGGGACTTTTCCATCGCGCGAGCGCGGGTAGTGGGTGGTGTAGGTGCTCGGCACCACCATGTGCTCGGCGACAAAGAATGATTCGAAGCCGAGGTTTTCAGCTTCGCGCGCGATCGCGCCCGGGTTGCCGGATTGCTCAGTGAGAAAAACCAACGCGCCAATTTTCATCGACAAATATCCTCGCCAAGTGCGCGCGCGCTTAGTTCTTTCGCACGTTTCGGAATGGGCCGGTGTCGAAGCGGGGTTCTTTCGGTAGCTCGAGCACACGCTCCGCGATGATGTTGCGCTGGATTTCGTCGGTGCCTCCGGCGATGGAAACGGCGGGCACCGAGACCAGAATTTCCGCGATGATTCCTTCGCGCGGACTTTCGCTTCCGGTGAGCATCGCTTCAGTGCCCGTCATCAGCGTATGCACGCGGGCGCAGGCTCGCGCGACGTGACTAGCTGCGAGTTTTCCGAGGGAGCCTTCCGGGCCTTGCGGCCGTCCCTGTTGCTGAGCGGCGCGTGCGCGGCGCGCAGTCCACTCGGCGCTCTTGGCCAAGGTCATGAGTTTAGCTATCTCCTGGCGGACGTAAGGATCCTTGTTCGCGCCCGTCTCCTTCGCACGATCGATAATGAGGTCCACGCGGCCGGCGCGTTGCGGATACCACGTGTAAGGCTGATTCGCCTTTTGGGCTTCTGCTCGCTCTTCAAGGTAGATCCGCCCCTTGGGCGACCCGCTCCTTGGCAGTGCGCTCATCGCCTCCACACCGCGCCGCTCGTGAGCGAGCGTCGTCATCGCCACCTTCCATCCATCGCCGACACGCCCGACAATATTCTCCTTGGGGACTTTCGCGTCGGTGAAGAACACCTGGTTAAACGACGCGTGCCCATTCATCTGTTTGAGCGGCTGCACGTCGACGCCGGGTTGCTTCAGATTGATCACGAAATACGAGAGCCCCTCATGCTTGGGCGCGTCCCAATCGGTGCGGGCGAGCAACAGGCCGTGGTCGGCATGATGCGCACTGGTCGTCCAGACCTTCTGTCCGTTGACGATCCAGAAGTCTCCTTTCAAATCCGCGCGCGTGGTGGCGCCGGCGAGATCGGAACCGCTGCCCGGCTCGCTGAAGAACTGGCACCAGGTATCTTCCCCGGTGAGAATGCGTCGAAGGAACTGCTTTTTTTGCTGATCAGATCCGTGCTCGAGCAGGGTTGCAGCGGCCAGCAATCGCACTCCGGAGCTGGCGGCGCGGACGGCGCCGATGTTGGCGAACTCCTCCTCCACCACTCGCGTCAGCGCGTGCGAAAGTTCGCGGCCGTACCATTCCTTCGGCCATTGCGGCATTCCCCATCCGGAATCCGCAAGCTTGCCGCGCCACTCGACCAGCGGCATATCGGGATCCCAGTTGGCCGCCAGCCACTCGCGCACTTCGGCGCGCACCTCAGCTTCGGTGACGTTGCTCATCGTTCAAACTCCCCAACGTTGCATCAAAAGTTCCCGGTGATAACTCGGTTGACCGAGGAACACCTCGGAGCTTTTCGCTCGCTTGAACCAGAGATGCGTGTCGTTGTCCCAGGTGAAGCCGATGCCGCCGTGAATCTGAATACATTCGACCGCGGTATGCAGGTACGTTTCTGACGCGGCGGCTTTGGCCAGACTTGCGAGCGCGGGCCACTCGGGATCGTCGGCCGCAGCGGCTTGAGCTGCGTAATAGGCCGCCGACTTGGCAAGCTCCACGTCCAGCAGCATATCGGCGAGCTTGTGCTTGATGGCCTGGAACGAGCCTATGGTCCGTCCGAACTGCACCCGCAGCTTCGCATAGCTTACCGCCGAGTCGAGCATGGTCTGGGCGCCGCCCACCATCTCGTTGGCAAGCGCGATCGCCGCCCGATCGAGCGTACGGAGGATCGGCTCTGCACCATCGTCGAGGTTGCCGAGCAGGTTCGCATGAGCGCCGCGAAAATCGATGCGTGCGATCTTGCGAGTGGGATCCATGGATTCCAGAGGGCGTCGTTCCACGCCGCGGGTATTCGCATCGAGTGTGAACAGCGCCAGCCCCTCAAGGCCGGTAGTCTCCGGCGCTCGTGCAGCGACGATCAACAACTCCGCCACGTGGCCGTCGACGACGAAACTTTTGACTCCGTCGAGACGATAGCCGTCCGAATCGGGAGTGGCGACAACCTTGATGCCGGCTGGATCCCAATTGCCATCGGGCTCGGTGATCGCGAGCGTCGCCAGGCGTGCCCCTTTTGCGATCTCGGGCAACAAGGCGGACTTCTGCGCTTCGGTACCAGCGCTCAGAATCGCATTGGCAGCGAGCACGGCCGAAGAAAAATAAGGAGCGCAAAGCAGTGCGCGGCCAAGCTCCTCCGTAACGATGCAAAGCTCCACCATGCCAAACCCTGCGCCGCCATATTGCTCTGGCACGTGGATGCCGGGGAGTGCGAGTTCCTCGCTCAGCTGGCGCCACACCGCAGGGATCGTAACCCTCGGCGGTCGCCATCAGGCGCCGAACCTCGGTGGTAGGAGATTTGTCGTTTAGAAATCGCCGAACCGCCGAGCGGAATTGCTCCTGCTCGTCGGTGAAAGCGAACTGGATTCTGCGGGCGGACGCGGAGGTCGATTGGTGCGACGTGCTCATCTTGCTTCCAAAGGTGCTCCCAGAGGACCTCGCGCTGCAAGAGATCACATGCCGAAGCAGGAGCAGCTCTGCCGTTTACGAGCTTCGCAGATACCGGACCACGAGGCGCGTTACGTCGTCCACAAACCTGCCTGCTTTCTCGTCGCTGAGGATGTCCGGGCGACGCAGGACGGCGGCATGGGTCAGTGCTTCGACTACTGTCACCAGGACAAAGGCCGCGAGATCGAGGTCGGCGACATCGATCTCATCTCGATGTGCCTCGAGATAGCCCCGGACCAGTGCATAACCATCCCGGACGTTAGCCTCGATATTTTGAAGCCGCCCAACATGTGGGATCTGTTCCGCAAGGACGCCATGCAGCTTGGGATTGACGCGGTGACCGTCGATTGCAGCTGAAACGAATTCCCGCGTCGCAGTCTCGATCGGGTGCGCCGCTGCCTTGACCAGCACGTTGCGAGTCACCGCGGAAATCTCTTGCGTGTGGTGGTCAATAACCGCTGCCACCAGCGCCTCCTTGCTCGGGAAGTACTGGTACAGCGAACCGATACTGACGCCGGCCACCTCGGCAATCCTGTTGGTGCTCGCTTTGTCATAACCTTCTTTGATCAAAACACGAGTAGTCGCTTCCAGGAGTGCATCGACGGTTGCACGCGATCGCTCCTGAGAGGCCAGTTTTCTGGGGTTCGTTTGGAATTTCCGCGCCATGTGCGTCCGCCAGGAATGCGAGTTTACAATTATGAGCTATCGCTTATATTCTGTCCATAGCGAAAACGTCACTATTGCCTGGATTAGGAGAAAGAAGATGGATCGAGTCAGCACGTTTGAACGGGTATTCAGCTACAAGGCAAAGGCCAACGAAGAGATTCTCGCGGCGATGCGACAATTTGACGATGCCTCTCCGGCAAAGGAGATCGCCATCAGAGTCCTCAACCACACTTATGCTGTCGACCGGATCTTCGAAGCGAACTTGCGGTGCGCTGAGCACGGATACACCTCGCCCAACCCAGGCCAGGCGCCATCGCTGGAAGAACTGTCCGCGGCGATCAAGACCAGCGATCAGTGGTACATCGACTATGTATCGCGTCTGGATGAAACCCAGTTGGCCGACTGCATCGACTTTACGTTTACCGATGGCTTGGCGGGCCGCATGTCACGCGAAGAGATGTTGATGCATGTGACGGTTCACGGCGAATACCACCGCGGGCAAATCAGTTTGATCATGATGCAAAACTCGATCGCGCCGCCAGGCGATGGGTTCACGAGCTATTTGCATAAGACCGAAGCCTCAAACCGGCGGCGCTGACACTGACTCGCGCACCAGGTCCATCACACGTCCGAGCGTTGCGAGTTTCTCCGCGAGGTCGCGCCCTTGGGGATTGACGCGTAGCGTCGTGACTCCCGCATCCCTGAAGGTCCGGATGCGGTTGCGCACCATCGCGGTGTCGCCCAACAGATTCGCCTGGAGCACCATTTCGGGCGGCACCTTGGCGATCGCTTCGGGACGCTTCCCGGCAATCCAGAGACGCTGCACCTCGAGCGCCACCGCCTCCCAACCGCCTCGTTTGAATGCATCGTTGTAGAAATTCGTCGTCGCCGAACCCATCGCACCGAGTGTAAATGCCATCGCAGGCTTCAAAGGCTCCACGAGCGCATCGAGATCGTCGCCGAACGCAACTGTTCCGCCGACCTGAATGTCGATGTCGGCCAAACTGCGACCGGCGCCTTCTGCGCCCCGGCGCAGATAGTCGAGATGCGCAGCGGCATGCTCCGGCGTAAACGACGTGCCGAGCCAACCATCGGCCGCGGCACCGGTGTATTCCAACGCGCGGGGTCCGAGCGTGGCGAGATAAATCGGAATGTTGGCATTGCCAGGTTGTGACAACCGGAGCGCCTTGCCCTGTCCGCCCGGCAGAGGCAGTTCGTGATACTTGCCGTGGTATTCGATCTTTTCGCCGGCAAACGCCAGTTTGATGATTTCCACCGTTTCTTTCATCCGGGTAAGCGGCGCCTTGAACGGACGGCCCTGCAGCCCTTCGACGACCTGCGGACCGCTCGCACCGAGCCCCAGGATGAAGCGATCGTTGCTGATTGAAGCCATCGTCAGCGCTGTCATCGCGATCATCGCCGGCACGCGCGCACTTATCTGCATGATGCCGGTGCCGAGCTTGATCCGGCTGGTGCGCGCGGCGAGATAGGCGAGCGGCGAAATTGCGTCCTGCCCCCACGCCTCGGCGGACCAGACCGCATCCACTCCGAGCTTTTCCGCTTCGACGACGTAGTCGACTTGCTCGTCGAAGTCGCGCTTGCGACCCGACGCGGCGCCGCCAATGCCGATGCTGACTTTCATGCCATCCTCTTCAAGCTGACCATTTTTTCAAGCGAGGCTTACGAAACAATATCCGCCGCCAAGACGCCGGCGAGCCGGCGAAGATTTCTTCCATGCGTGGAACTCCGTTGCGACGAGGCTAGACCAGCAGACGCCCAGGGACAATCGACGCAGATCAATGGAAGCGCTTCATCGACGGCGTCGGATCCTTCCGCTACCAGTGTAATTCAAATTTATGTTATCGATCCGTTCCGGACTCGCGGCGGATTCTTCGTCGCGGCACGCTCGTTAAGAGGAAGGTTCTGCAGGATGTCGCAGACCATTGAGATAGACGAGATGGTTTCGCTCGAGCGGGGCGAAATTGATCGCCGTATCTACAGTGATCCTGCGATCTTCGAACTCGAGATGGAGCGGATCTTTGCCCGTTCGTGGTTGTTCCTCTGCCACGAATCACAGATTCCCGAGCCCGGTGATTTTTTCCAATCAGTCATGGGCCGCGACAACGTGCTGGTAGTGCGGCAGAAGGATCGAACGGTCAAAGCCATGCTCAACACCTGCGCGCATCGCGGTAATGCCGTCTGTCGCGCGGAGGAGGGCAACGCCAGGAGCTTCCTGTGCACCTACCACGGGTGGTCCTACGGCATCGACGGACAACTTCTCGGCGTGCCGGGATTCAAGACCTTCTACAACGGGCAGCTCGACAAATCGAAACACGGGCTGGCACAAGTGGCCCAAGTGGCAACCTACAAGGGATTCGTATTCGGTACGCACGACATTTCCGCACCGCCCTTGGAACAGTTTCTCGGTGCTACCGGGCGGCTCGGCCTCGATATGATTGCGGCGCGGGGCGATATGGTCGTGGTCCCCGGCATCCAGAAGTTCATCATCGATTGCAACTGGAAAATCGCAGTCGACAACCTATTCGATTGGTATCATCCGCAGGTCACTCACGCGTCGGCATTCATGCCCGGTGTGCTCGGGATCGATCCGGGCCGCACGACGAGTGAGAAGATCGACATGAGCGACGTGAACATGGACAGCGGCGGCGCGCTTGATATGCCCGGCATCGGCATCATCGGCACAAAGTTCGACCAGGTGGTTGTGCTCGGTGAATATGGGCACGCGATCGGCGGACCCACGGCGTCTTCTTTGGGCAATCCCGACTTCGACAAAGGCTGGCGCGCTACGCCGCAAGCACGGGCCGCCTTGGGCCCGGTCGGAGTGGAAGTCGCCGGACACCCTAACATCTTTCCGACCGCGTGGGTGACCTCGGTGACCGGACAGCTATCGCTAAGAATACCGCGCAGCCCTGCCCAGACCGAGATCTGGTGGTTCACCTTGATCGATCGCAACCTGCCGCGCGAGACACGCGATTTCATCGTCCGCACCGCATGCCGCGTTTTCGGCCCGGCTGGCGTGCTCGAACAAGACGACGGCGAGAACTGGTCGCAGGCCACGGCACAGACGCGCGGCGTCGCAAGCAGGCGGATGAAACATCAGCTCACCATGGGTCTGGGCCGGGGTAAGATTATCAAGGAAGGCGGTTTGGCGCGCGTCGAGGGTCTCACCAGCGAGCATGGCCAGTTGTGGACGTATCATTCGTGGGCCCAATGGATGAAGGGCCTCGACTGGGACGATCTGCTCAAGGCGACAACGCCCGGCGATTATATCTAGCGAGCCATATAGATGTCCGCTGACTCAGGCTTGCGTCCCAACGACGACCGAATAGCGGCGATGGTTTGCCAGTACGAGGTCGAGCGGTTCTACTACGACGAGGCAGCGTTGCTCGACGCACATCGATACGAGGAGTGGCTCGCACTGTTCAGCGATGACGCGCATTACTTCATGCCGATCCGCCGCACTCGCATGCAACGCGAGCTGAACAAGGAATTTACGCAGCCTGGTGAGATGGCCTTCTTCCATGATGATAAGACTCAGCTCGCCGGAAGGGTGGCGAAGCTCAATTCGGGGCGCTCATGGGCGGAAGATCCACCCTCGCGCACGCGTCATCTGATCACCAATGTGAGAGTGATTCGCGACAGCGGCCGCGAGCTCGAAGTCGAGTCGAACTTCCACGTTTACCGCACCCGGCTTAACTCGGAGGAGAGCTCGTGGATCGGATCGCGGCGAGACCTGCTGCGACGAGTCGAAGGATCGTTCCAGATCGCAGATCGCAAGATTTTTCTCGAGCAAACGGTATTGCTGTCGCGCAACCTGAGTAACTTTTTCTGAAATGGGCTGGCTGGAAAACAAAGTGGCGCTCGTTACCGGCGGCGCATCGGGGCTTGGGCGGGCAATCGTCGAGCGATTTGTCGACGAGGGCGCACGAGTCGCGATCCTGGATCGAGCGCGCGAGCGCACCGAGGACCTGGCGAAGCAGGTCGGCGATCGCGTCGCGGCGATCGTCGGCGACGTCACGGACCTTGGCGACAATCAGCGAGCGGTTGCGGAGACAGTCGCGAAGTTCGGGCAACTCGACTGCTTCGTGGGCAACGCCGGAATCTGGGACTTCTCGATTTCGCTTGCAGCATTGCCCGACGATCGAATCGGCAACGCTTTCGATGAACTGTTCGGCGTGAACGTTAAGGGCTATCTGCTCGGCGCGAAGGCTGCCTACCGCGAACTTGCAAAGACCAATGGCAATATCATCTTCACGGTCTCGAACGCAGGCTTTTACCCATGCGGAGGCGGTCCTCTATATACGGCTTCGAAGCACGCCGTGGTTGGGTTGATTCGCCAGCTGGCCTACGAGCTGGCGCCCAAGATTCGAGTCAACGGAGTGGCGCCCGGCGCGATCCCAACCGACTTGCGCGGCCCGCGCTCGCTCGACATGGGAGAACAATCGATCGCCTCAGTGCCGCTTAAAGCGGCGGTCGAACGCGGAATTCCGCTCGGCAAGCTGCCCGAGCCGCGCGACTACACCGGATCGTATGTCCTGCTGGCGTCGGCCGAGAATTCTTCCACCGCGACTGGAGGGGTAATCCTCTGCGAAGGCGGTATCGGCATTAGAGGTTTCACTGATGCAGCCGGCGGCCGGAACCTGTAGTGGAATTGAAGTTAGGACACTTGACGATCAGATGATGGGTCGTACTCAATCTGGCTAGACTACACGGGAATCAATTCGAACCAATCTTCAGCAGGCGGGCCGCATTGTCGCCGCGGATGGCGGCGCGATCTTCGCCGGAGAGTCCGGTTGCTGCCTCGAGGCGCTCAATCGGATCTTCGACTCCCATGTCGAATGGATAGTCGGTGCCTATGGCGATTTGGCCGGCGCCGGCGCGGCGCACCAGAAATTCGAGTTGGTCGGGCGAATAGACGAGCGAGTCGAAGTAGATTCCCCTCAAGTAATCGCTTGGGAGTTTCTTGCACGTGTGCGACTCGGGGCGGACGCGCCACCCGTGATCGAAGCGGCTCACGTAGAATGGAAAATAACCGCCGCCGTGAGCCGCGCACAATTTCAGGCGCGGGAAACGATCGAAGACGCCGCCGAAAACGAGATGAGACAGCGCGATCGTCGTGTCAGCGGGATTGCCAATCAGATTGGAGAGGTAGAAGGGCGAGGTCCGCTCGCCGAGCGTGCATCCGGCCGGATGCATAAACATCACTGCGCCCAGCTCCTCCGCTCTGCTCCAGAGGGGATCGTATTGGGGATGCGCCAGTTCGAGCTCGTTCACGTGAGTCGAGATGATCGCACCTTTGAGCTTCAGCGTCTGTATCGCGTGATCGAGTTGCACGACAGCGAGCTGAGGATGCTGCATCGAGAGCATAGCAAGGCCCACAAGACGATTCGGCTGCCGTGCACATAACGCGGCGATCCCCTCATTCGTGCTTGTCACGATTTTGCTCGCGAGTTCGCGATCGGCCCAATAGTGATAGAGCGGCGCGGGGCTGACTGCCTGGATATCTATTCGCATCGCGTCCATCGCGCGCAGCCGCACTTCGACGTCGGCAAATTTCTGACGATAGACGGTTGTCATCAGTATACGATTCCGCTCAGTAGACGCCGCCCCTGTCGCTCGCGCCGTCTCCTCGTTCGCGCGAGAGCATGCTGGATCCTTGCGTGCGATTGCCTCTGCTTCGGGAACGATCGCGTGAGCATGAATGTCTATCGACGGGCTCATAACTTCGTCAGCAGGCGAACAGTAAGTCTATTAGCCGTGATTCTGTTCAGACTTTCAAGGAAATTTGGAGCCAGTCGCATTGAAGGGTCCGCACAATTCGACGAAAATGCCTAATAGGGTGAAAATGTATCAATCTCCACGCTTTCGTTCCCAAATGATCGGAAAGATCGTGATGATCAAATTCCACAATCGGTCCCTACATCCTCAACCGCTGCTGGTCAACCGCCGCATTCACTTGAGGTTGTTCATCTTACTGCTTGCGCTGTTAGCCGGCGGATGTGCGTCGTTCAGCCGCCTTCAGTTTCCTCCTGTTCCACAACAAGGCGCGGTGGCCGGAGCGCCCAAAGTAGGTATCGCCACTGTGCAGGACGCTCGAAGCAGCGCCGAACTGGGACACATCGGGCTAGCTTCAGTGACAGCCGGATCGGACCTAACGGACTATCTGCACGATTCGCTCAGAGCCGCGCTAATACAGAAGGGATTCTCGGCGGAGAGCGCTCCCGAGCCTGGCAACGCATCCGCCGCTGGTTTCAATTCAGCGATCGTACAAGTTACTTTGCAGACCGCCACGCTGAGCAGTTTCGACGCGATAATGGCGCCGGCGCAAATAAACCTGGTGATCGCGATTGAGGTCTACCGCTCGGGTAAAGGCTCTTATTCGCAAACGTATCAGAGCGACATCAAAGGCTACATTGGGATGCATTCCGAAGCAGGATATGAAACGAGAATTGGCGAGGTGTTGTCGCGAGCGGTTGATAAAGTGGTCAGCAATGCGATGGCTGATCAGGGGTTTTTGGCGTCGCTCAAATGAAGGCAGAAGGCAGTCTGTTTCGAAGGTCACCGGGCGCAGCTTCATCAGCCTGTGCCCGCGCGAATCAGCGGCTAGCGCGCCGGCTCGCAGAAGAACGATGCTCAGATCGCAGCTATACAACTGCAGCTCGTCGCGTTGCAGAAGAAGAACAGCGAAATCGACGTGATGGCCGAAGGGCTCGACGCGTTCGAGCGTCAGGTCCGCGGAGCGGCGCCTGATCATTTTGCAAGCGCGACGCGTTAGCGTGGGGCCACGTGCAGTGCGCTCGGAGGGGGACACCGATGAGTCGACTCTGCGTTTAGGAGAGCCTACCGCGAAGTGGAGAATCTTCTCGGAGGGACGGCTTGCAACCGCCGAATCGCCTTCCGGGGGTTGCGATTCCTCTGGTTAGAGTCCCAGTTGTTGAGCAGAACATATTGCCGTCCTCGCCGAGTAAGCAGCCTTGATTCAACCATTTCGGCTATCAGTTGGCCCACCAATGGCCGCGAGCAACCGATCATCTCGGCTAGATCCTCGTGGCCGATTTCCGGAATCAGGATTATCCCCTCCGAGTCTCTCGCCCCAACCCGCTTCGCCAAATCGCTCAACACCATTGTAAGGCGGTCCCAGAAAGGAAGGTTAAGCAGGATCGTAAAGAAGCGGAGGTTCTCGGACCAGAAAGTGTTCAGGGCCATGAGGATCGAGATCAAAGCATCCGGCGGAAGACCAGCTAGCAGCCGCGTCACATGTTCGCAGCTGAAAAGAGCCAAGGTGCATTTGCTCGCAGCCTGGGCTTCGAACAGGCGCGCATGACGGCCCTTTTCGTCGATATAGTCAGGATAGCCGATGATCTCTCCCGGCCCAGCCATTCGTACCAAGGTGCGATTCCCATCGCCAACCGGACAATACACGTTTACGTACCCACTCAAGATGCAGGCGAGCATACCATCGATATTGCCCTCGCAGAACGCCAACGCCCCCTTCTCGAAGGCGACCGCAATGTGACGCTCAATCAGTTCTTCGACCAAGTCCATGGGCAGATTCAAATAGCTCAGACTTGCTCGAAGGATTGTAAATACTTCTTCACGTTGACGGATTACGTTCGTCTTCATTTTTTGTCAGCTCCTTCCTTTGCGTTGGA
Organism: uncultured delta proteobacterium; assembly: GCA_963814715.1. GTDB lineage: Bacteria > Desulfobacterota > Binatia > Binatales > Binataceae > Binatus. Next base: position 923,098 of record CAWFDW010000001.1, on the reverse strand, counting down.
TTCGGACAATGAACCTGGGAAGTGCTTTGGGATCTTCGTGACAGCGCGCTCTGGCGTAACAGCGCGATCCATTCACCGAGTCAAAAGTCCAGTGGAGTTCACGGATAGCTGTTCTCCAAAATGAACCTTGTGGAAAGCGAGCGCATGATCCTCCCGGTCGAATTAGCGGACAGGAGGACCCTGAAGCAGAGATGGTGCCAATGAAAAAGATCGCCTGATTTCGAGCCGGAGTTCAGGAAGTCGAATGGGCGCAGCGCAGAAGGCTACAGCTGCTGAGGCATTTCGCCCCGCCTAACTGGAATGTGTGGTGTCCGGCGCGATCGTGACCTGGGGAGATGTCGAATATCAACCGTTCTCAGTCGGATCTGTAGGTCCGAGTTTCCGATAAAGCGTCTTGCGATCGATGCCGAGCAGGGTGGCTGCTTCGGTTTTGTTTCCCCCCACCGATGCCATGATCGTGTGTATGTACTCCTGCTCCAGCTCCTCAAGAGTCATACCTCGAGCCACGGCGAATTCGAGATTCACCGAGGGTCGATACTCACCTGCAACCTTGGGCGGCAAGTCGGTGATTTGGATATGATCGTCATGGCATAGGATTACAGATCTCTGAATCGCGTTTTGTAGTTCCCGAATGTTCCCCGGCCATGGGTAACGGAGCAGACGCTCCATAGCTTCGTCTGAGATTGCGGGAATCCGCCGTCCAGACTCGCTACTGGTGCGCGCGAGGAAATGCTTGATCAGCAACGGAATGTCTTCAGTTCGTTCGCGCAAAGGCGGAATCGTAATCGTTACTGTGGCTATTCGATAGTATAAGTCGGCGCGGAACCTCGCGGCGGCGATTGCGTCGTCAAGCGAGGTGTTGGTGGCGGCGACGATTCGGACCTCCACCGGAGTCTCTTCGGTCTCACCGATCGGACGCACGCGCTTGTCCTCGATAACGCGCAGTAGCTTCGGTTGTAGAGCAAGCGGCAACTCGCCGATCTCGTCGAGGAACAGGGTCCCTCGGTGCGCCGCCTGGAAAAGGCCGGTCTTGTTTTGTCGAGCGTCTGTGAACGCTCCTTTGACGTGGCCGAACAATTCACTCTCAATCAGGTTCTCCGGGATCGCCGCACAGTTGACCGCGACGAACGGACCACCTTGTACCCGACTGTGATAGTGGAGCGCGCGAGCAAAGAGATCCTTGCCAACCCCACTTTCACCAGTGATCAGCACGTTGGCCGAGGTGTCAGCCACCTGCCGCAACACCTCGAATTGAGCAAGCATCCTGGGATTTCGCGCGATGATTTGGTCCAATCCAAATCGGTGGGCCAACTCGCTGCGTAACCTGAGCACTTCTCGGCGGAGTTCGCGATCCTCCAGTGCCCGCGCTACTACCAGCAGCAACTCGTCGTTGCTGAACGGCTTGGTGACATAGTCAAAAGCACCCAGCCGCATGGACTTGACGGCGGTCGCAATTGAACCAAACGCAGTAATGATAACGACCGGAAGGCTCGGCGCGATTCGTTTCACCTGCGTCTGCAACTTATCGCCGTTCATTCCACCCATCCGCAAGTCTGAGATCATCAGGTCGGGTTCTTCGCGTTCCACCATCGCGAGGGCCTCGGTACCCGAGTACGCCGTTTCAGCGCGATAGCCAGTCGCTTCCAGCAGGTCGCGCAGCATGCTGACCATCTCACGGTCATCATCCACCACCAGGACCGTCGCCTTTCTCAGTTCACTAGTCATCGCATTTCGAACGGATGTCATCTCGGTCTGTCATCAGCGGCAGAGTCACAATAAAGCATGCAGCTGTAGCCGGCCAACAACGTTTTGGCGGGTGCCAATCTTCATGATGGCATTATAATCGGGGACGAAGGGCAAAGACGATCACCGGGTACCCTCCTGCTCCGCGGCGGGGGGAGAACGACGCGTGCGTTTGGGGACCCGGCAATCGTGCGCACCTTGCCTGCGCGCTACCTGACTTTGCGGAGCCAGAGCCATGCCAACGCCATCGCTCAATAGGACTCGTCAGGATTGAATCGTTGGAGCCAGCCGGCCGTGGCGAAATGCCACGCTTACTGCGGCGATTCACCACGCTCAACCGGCTCGGCAATGAGACCTTTCGAGACTTTTGCCAGGCACATTGCTTGCGAAAATCGCCTGAACTGAAGCTTCTGATCGGAAGGGCCAATATTGCATTGAGGTGGACAAATGGACTCACACAATCCGATGACCAATTCTACAGATCTGTTGGGCGAAATCTGCGATGCACAACTTTCTTCGGATAACGCCGCACTTGTCGCGGTACTTCGAGATGCGGCAGCGCCGGCGGACACGGGAAATGAGAGCCAATGCGGCCCAGCCAAAAGTCAGCTGCGTAGACCGGAACCCAGGCCCGGGGTTTCGAGCGGCACGACGACCAAAATTCGACGCTCAGCCAGCTTCGCGGTAAAGTCTCCGCATGAAAATGAATAGAATTGATGGCGCGAGTCGCGAGCGTCAGATGGTCGTACTCAATTGTCGCGCGCCCGCTGGAAAACCCCAGCAGCACCTTGTTTCACGCGGCGTAGAAGTCGACGAGCCCAGAGGAACTCGGTCGCCAGAATCGCGAGGCCTAGTGGAATGACGATAAACGCGGGGCCGGGCAATACGATCAGCGCGATGCCGAACGCGAGAACGGTCGTTCCGATCACTGCCACCGCAACTTTGCGCGCTAAACGGAGGGGGGAAGTCGTGGCCGAGGCAGTACCAACCTGGCTCGCTTCCTGATCGGTCACGGTCGTACCTCGGCAGCATGGTCTGGAGACCCTGGATGGGTATCCGGCGTGCCGATACTTTCCATTTCCACTTTTTATTGCAGTCGTCGAGGCTGGACGCGATAAATGTCGGACATTATCGGGACTCAAGCCTTCGCCGACGCGGCGCGCGCCGTCTACTGAGCCGCGCGGACCATTGCGTTGGTCGTGAAGAACTCGCGATCGACCGCGCCCATATTGATGTACCAGGTCTCGCGCTCGGGCGAGTTGCGATCCGGCAAGTAGCACATCGTCGCCGCGCCAGTCTGGACATCGGTCGCCGCCGCACCGACCACGAACTCACGCTTGAAAGGATAGATCGCGATTCGCGCGTCGGGCACCGGCCGATCGCGATAGGTCATCCAGTAGATGTGGTTCTGCCAGAGATGGCCGGACTGGTCGTAGCTATCGACGTACGGATTGAACCACATCTGATTGTCGATATACACGACTGTCTTGCCATGCAGCGCCTGCCCCGCATGACCGGCGCGCGGAGTTGCCTCGACCATGTAGACGTGACGCTTCTGCCAGTTCTCGGCGCACGCGCTGGCGCCGCCGTCGCTCTTGCACTGAAGCGCGGGCGAGTTGGCGATGTTCACCGGCGCGAGCATCGTGCGCTCGCCCAGGAACTTGTAGTCGTACTGCTCGACCTTCGGATTAAATCCCGAATAATGGTCCGGATCGAATGTCGTCATGCTGGCGGAGCGTCCGGTCGCCGGCGCCACCGCGGAACTCAGGATTGATTCATTCAAGCGCCGGACGCGTCGGCTGCCGGTGGTCCAGCTCCAGCTGTCATCACCGCGATTCGGATCGGCATAGCGCCATCGGATGAATCCACTACCATGCAGCGACTGCGGCTCCAGAATTGGATACAGGCCGAATAGCCAGTAGCGGCCGGTCTTCTTGAAGTCAGGGTCAGCCGGCATCGGCTCGACCTCGGTCCTGCCTATCAATGCATAACCGGCATAGTGTCCGATCTGGAAGTGATCAATCACGCGAGGCGCGCCGCCTTTGGTGGTATACACACTGTCGCATCCATAGTTGCGCAGATCGTAGTCATCGGATGTGATCGGGCGGAACGCGTTGTTCCACATGATCTTGCTGGCCGCTTGCGGATCGTTGGCGTCGATAAACGGAAACGGCTGGCCAGCCACGTAGCCAACAAGGCTCCGGCCATCCTGCGAGAGCCGGACCTGCCCATGGTATTTTTCGGTCGCGTTCAAGAATGGCGGCGGCCATTCGATTCGTTCGGTCGCAGCGATCTTCATCGACATTCCGTTGACGACTTTGTAGTACACTCCGGGCGATACCAGCTCTTTGACCTTGGCAGCGTTATCGGGTGTGATGAGGTCTCCAGGCTGGACCTCGGCGAAGCAAGGCGCGTAAGTCGCCAGCAACGCAAGCGCCAGCAGAAGCCCGCTACAATTTTTTAATGATTTAATTCTGGACATGTTCGACTCTCTATTGAGGTGGACTGACTCCAAGGAAACGCGCGCGTCTGCAACAGGTTGTGCGCGGCGCTCTCTCTCGAACATTTGTGCAAGAACTACGCCTTCTTGAGCGGTCAACTGAATCTGCAATTGTCACGCGCGGCGCGTTCTTGCGCATTTGGAAAATCGCATGAGAGCCGAGAGGAGAGAGGGGAGGAACGCCGCAGCAGGTGTGGCGTTCCGCTACGCACACAAACAAGTGGTCGCTGAGTACCTAGGAGTACGCGTTTGTTTGTGTCATTGGCAGCGTAACATAAAATCGAGTACCCGACGGTCCGGAATCGAATGTTATTTCACCGTTGTGGTCGCGCATTATAGATTGGCTCACGGCCAGGCCCATCCCCGTGCCTTTGCCCGGCTCCTTGGTGGTAAAGAAAGGATCGAAGACGCTACCTCTGTGCTCCGGCGAGACTCCAGTCCCTGTGTCTTCAAAAGTGATCTTAAGGCGTGGTTCGGAGTTCTGGGTTTCGGCGGTCACCCGAAAAACTCCACCGTTGATAGCCATGGCGTCGAGTGCATTTATCGCCAGATTCACAAAAACCTGCTGCAACTGGTCGCCGTCACAGTCCACCATCAGCGGCTTGTCTCCCAGTTCTTTTACGACTTCTACGTTGCGTCGCGCGGCTTCTGTTTCCACCAGAATTAGCGCGTGTTCGACGATGGGCCGCACATCGCAGGCAACTCTGAGCGATTCGCGAGGGCGCGCGTAGTTCAGGAGCATTCTCACAATCCGCGAAATCCGATCGCTTTGTCCGACGATGATCTCGAGGCCTTCCTGACTCTTCGCCAGTGGCAGCTTGAACTTCAGCAGATACTCTGCTCGAGCACGAATGACGCCCATCGGCGTACCAATTTCGTGGGCCAGTCCGGACGCCAGGGTGCCGATGGTGGCGAGTCTTTCCGCGTGTTGTAGTCTTCGCTCGAGTTCGAGTTCCCGGTGATGTCTCTCAACCAGATCGGCGCGCGCCTTTACCAGCTGGTCGTCGAGGCTCCAAAATTCCTCGGTGAGCAGTCGTACTTCGTCGGCGGCGGGAGTTTTCCCAAATTCTCCTTCCTTGGAGAAGTGCGTCACTCTTTCGGTCAACTCGGCCAGCGGTCGAGTAACATAACGCCGGACTACTAGCGGTATGATCGTGGCGATGCCCGCAACCAGCACCAGTGCGGCAGTGACTGACACCAGTGTGCGCGCTCTCAAGTCATTGTTGATATCGGTCCAGTCCTGGGCGAGCAGCAGGTAACCGATAAGCTGTCCACTCCGGTTGCTCAGTGGTATCAGCCGACAAAACCACTGTGGTCCACCCGCGGTACGCTCAAATTCGGCAAAACCTTTCGAGTTTGTGCGCTCGAACTCCTGGGAATTCGGAGTCAATTCAGATGGGAAGTCATGCGGAGCGTACCAGAGCTTGCCATCGCGACCGAGTAGCGCGCTTTCAGTGCCTTCAGTGCTGATCCGGGTGAGGACACTTCGAATCTGATCCCAGCGACCTTCGCTGAACTCATTTTCCAGAGCGGGTGCCAGTCCCCGAGTGGTCGCACGGGTTTCGCGCTTCAGATCATTGATATACGTTCGCGTCGATCGCTGGACGCTCCAATAGGTGTAGGTTGCCACCGCGGGCGCTAGAGCCAGTAGCAACACAAATGTCACGCGAGTGCCGACTCGCACGAACCACATTATAGTTGGGGGCCCCGGCTAATAGAATCGTTGCGACTTTGGCTTGCCGCCATTGCCGGAACCCTGCCGTAGCAGCGCGGCGATACTCGGGAGAAACGGCGATGTGCAGGACGTGTGCTCAATCAAGGAAAATGAGTGCGACGAGCCCGAAGATTGCGGTGCCTACGCACAATGCCAGTAGAACCCGGTCATAAACGATAGCCTCTCGTCTGAATTTCATCTTTCGGACGTCGTGGCACTTTGTTGAACGTGTGGTGGATAGTGCGTTGGCCACGTTGCCCTTCCTGGCAATTTCCTTGCAAGCTCGCGGCCAACCCCGGACCAAAACATCTCTGTCCTGATTTCCCTGCTCCCGCCGATACTTTCCGCTGCGCGAGCTCGATCACTTAAAGAAAGCAGCAGCGCGGATTCGAATAACGTGGTGAACCGCCTCGGCCAGCGTAGCAATTCGCCCCGCAGATCTGATCGTCCTGCCTGAGTCTGTCGGCCTTTTCCCGATGGTCCGCTCCTTGCTCAAGCTTTGAGGTGACACCTCATCTGAGAAACAAGAAGCTCGATATAACTCGAAGGTGAAAAGTTATGAAACGTGCCGTCTTAATTATTGTCAGCGGTCTGGCGTTAGTGGGCTTGCTGTTCGCTGACATCGCGTGGCCGAAGGCGAGTATCGCCGAGGAGAGTCCTGCGCCGGCGCCCGCCGCACAAGCTGCCGCCACTCCAGAGGCTGCGGCCAGCTCCGTTCCGAAAGAGGCAGCCGCAGAAACATCTGAAAGCGCTAGCCAAGGCACCGAAGCCGAGGAAGCTTCTGCTCAAAGCATGCCGGGTTCTGTTGAAGACGCATTGGACCAGCTCAACAAACCGGCAGGAGCAGGGAGCGCCTCGGCCGCGGGAGCCTCTGGTGATGAGAACGAAAGCAAGAAAGAGGCGGCGGCACAGCATAACGACACGCCGGCATCCGACGAGGGCGACGTCCGATGAACGACAAGCCACGCGCTCGCGTTTCGATCTCGCGAAACAAGTTATCACGTGAACGAGGCGTTCCAGACCTAAGACCTTCAACCGGTGCGCCCCATACCTCCCTCCATCACCCCCTGAAGGGCGAGCCGCTGCACCAGGCGCGCTGCAGCGGCTCGCCGGCCCGAGATGAGTTCAGTTGTCCGAATTAGACCGAGATTTCACATCGTGGGAAGGAGCAGGAAATGAACAGGCCATTGAAATTGGGAGAGAAGGATCGATGGGCAGTGATTCTGGCCGGCGGAGAGGGAACGAGATTGCGTTCTTACATCCATCGGATAGCGGGTCGCGAATGTCCCAAACAGTATTTCCCCATCATCGGAACGACGACGCTGCTCGAACAAACGCTCGCACGGGTTTCGCTACGCCTGGCGGCAGAACGGACGCTGGTCGTGGTGAACCGCGCACATCAGGGTTTCTACTCGGCTATTTCGAACACACGGCCAGACCTGGAACTACTCATTCAACCCGACAACCTGGGAACGGCACCGGGGATTCTCTACGCGCTATTAGTTATCGCGAAGCGTTCGCCGAACGCATTGGTGGCAATCTTTCCCTCCGATCACTACGTAGGTGGCGATGACCGTTTTATGCAGTACGTCGATTCGGCGTTCGACGCGACTCTAAGGCACCCTGAGACGCCGATAGTACTCGGTGTCGCCCCCTTCGAAGCAGAACTCGGTTACGGATGGATCGAACCGGGTGCGCTAATCTCGAATGGCGCGGAGCCTCCCGTACTTCGAATCTCCCGCTTCTGGGAAAAGCCCCCCTTGCACATAGCCAGAGAGCTTTTTTGCCGCGCTTGTCTGTTGAACACCTTCATCATCGTGGGGACTGTTTCATCGCTTATAGGTACGATTGCGAGCGCTCTTCCGAGCACGTACGCCGCAATGAACGTCGCTCAAAGTGCCCTCGGTCACACGCTTGAAGAAGTCATGATCCGGGCCATCTATTCCCGCATGGCCCGGGCGGACTTCAGCCAATCGGTTCTAGCGGGGCGACCGGATAAATTCGCGGTCATGTCTATATCCGACGTTGAGTGGAGCGACTTAGGAGTGCCCGAGCGCGTGATCGCGCTTCGATCCCGTCAGATCAAGGTAGGGAGGCCGATCGCCGTGCCCCACTCCTCTGCGGATAGTTTTGCTTCGAATGACACCTCGACCTATTCGGCGACTCGCGCGGAGAATCCCACAAAACACGTGGCGTAAACCGAATACTAAACACGGACGATCGACTCCTCTTTAGAGAGAAACAATGAGAACGGGAACTTTAGCAACTGTTGTGGTTCTGTTCTGTTCGTTTGTTCTAGCGCCCGACTTGCTCATAGCCAATCAAGACGAATGGTATCAGGGACGCCGGGGCCAATGGATTCAACAGCACAACGCGTAGCGATTTCGAGACATCGACGGCAACGAGTGCCGGCAGTATGGCAATAGCTGGCGATGGTATAGCTGGCGGTAAAAACGAACCTTCTTGTTGCGGCGATGAAGGCGGTTTCAAAATTCGAGGGAAGATCCAGTCGACCACCGAAATTTGCTGCGGGGGTTGGCGCTTAACCCGGGACGAGGCACGCGTTGGGGCACCATGAGCGCATACTTGCCCGCGCGTGCTGTCGACAGTTCAGTTCCGGGACGTTCGGTTCTGTGCATCCGTGGTAGATGCTAGCCTTCTCGACTAACGAGACCATCGCTCACGTTTTGTTTTCTCCGGAGCGGGAATTCGACCGCCAGGGAATGGAGACTGTCATGTCGAGAAGCGCAGCAAAGCGGGAAACCACACCCGGCGGTCTCTTCGGACGAGATCGAGAATTGAGCCTGCTGCACGAGATGATGCGCATCGGCGGGCCGCGGGTGGTTCATATCCACGGAGTTTCCGGCATCGGCAAGTCCACCTTGATTCGCGCGTTTGCGAACGTTGAGCGGAACAGAAGGCGAACCGTTCTCTCGCTGGATGGGAGCGAGTTCGAGCCCACGGAGCGCGGCTTTGTGCATGAACTCTCGCGCGGCATGCGAATCGAGCGCCCGACGCTAAGGAAAATCTCACGAGCCTTGTCCGCGGTCGCCAAACCGGTGCTGATCATCCTGGATTCCTATGAGCTTCTCGGCCTGCTGGATGCCTGGCTGCGTCAGAGTTTCATGGTTGGACTCAAAAACAACGTCCGCCTCATTCTCGTGAGCCGTTTCTCGCCCGCGCCGCAATGGACGGAGGCCCCCGAATGGCGCGGCGAATTCCGTTCATTCCAATTGCAGCCGATCAGTGAGTCGGCGGCGCTGGAATTGCTGGCAAGTCTCGGGACTGATCCGGCCAGCATCCACGAGCTTGCCAAGTTCGCACATGGCCATCCGCTGGCGCTTGTCATCGGTGGGGCTGCCGCAATGGAGCTTCCGACGGTGGCCGGTCGTACACCGCACACCGCGATCAGCACTCTGGCGCACAGATTTCTGGAGGAAGTCGAGGATCCGCAACTGCGTGAAGCTCTGCGCGCAGCGTCGGTGGCCCGGCGGGTAACGCGCAGCCTGCTACGCGCGCTAATTCCCGACACGGCCGACGACGCTTTGTTTGATCGACTCACCAGGATCCCGTTCGTCGAGCCCGCCCGCGACGGTTTGATAATTCACGATGCGGCACGAGAAGCGATTCGCGCCGACCTTGAGGCGATCGATCCCAAGGCCTTCCAGAGGTATCGGCGAGCAGCATGGCAACAGCTTGCTCACGAAGCGAAATCGGCCGCGAGTCTTGATTTGTGGCGCTACACCGCGGACCTGATTTTTCTGATCGACAATCCCGTGGTTCGTGAAGCGTTCTTTCCTCGTGATGTTGCGCAATTCTACGTCGAACGTGCGGGAGCGGGCGACGCCTCGGCGATACTGGAGATCGCAGCGGCGCACGATGGCGATCCGGGAGCGAGGATTATCGAGCGCTGGCGGAAGCACCTACCGGATGCGTTCTATGTGATCCGCGATGCGCACGCGCAAGTTGCGGGCTTCTATTGTCTGTTTGATCCGAGGGACGCCGCTCCAAGCTTGCTCGAACGCGATCCGCTCGCATCCTCATGGGCGCGGCACCTTAGGAGAAGTCCGCTCCCCAAGGGGCAGACCGCGCTTTTTCTGCGCCGCTGGCTCAGCCGCGAGCACGGCGAAGCGCCATCGCCCGTTCAAGCTGCTGCGTGGCTGGATATCAAACGACATTACATGGAACGGCGTCCGTTTTTGCAGCGCATTTATCTGGCACTGAAGAATTTCACGCCCTATGAGAAGGTGGCTTCCGCGCTGGGCATCCATGTTGTTGACGACCTCGCCGCGGCTATCGGGGACGAAAGATTTTCGGGTCTCGAACTCGATATGGGTCCGCGATCGGTCAATGGATGGCTCGCGCGACTGGCGGCCACCGAACTCGGCGCGGAGCAGGACGGACTTCTCGACGAGCGGCGCAGGTCGCTGATCCTCTCCGGGAGAACGACCAAGCTCACTCGAAAAGAATTCGAGCTGATGCGCTATTTGACACTTAGAGAGGGGGAAGCAGTAACCAGGATCGAATTGCTCAACGACGTGTGGGGCATCAAGCACAACAGCGGCGGAAACGTCGTCGACACGATCGTTGCATCTCTGCGGAAGAAACTCGGAGCTTTCGCCGAGGTCATCGAGACCGTGCATGGGCACGGCTATCTCTACAAGACCCCAAAGTCCGGAGTTGGTCAGCGAACCCTCCCCGAAATCTCATAAATTTCTCATCAATTCGTGCTGCATCCCACCGACGGCGGCCGTAGCATGGCGTCTCGATCGTGAACCATGTGAGCCGGATCCCGGGCCGGCGAAATTTGGCTCCTAGACGAGCGACTGAAGGACTTAAGAGAAATATCGAGTAAGAGGAGAAAGAAGATGCCACTGATTCAGGTTCGTTTAATCGAAGACGTGTTCTCGGCGAAACAGAAGAAAGAGATCATCGAAAAGTTGACCGACGCGATGGTTTCGATCGAAGGGGAGAACATGCGCGGCGTGACCTCGGTCATAATCGAGGAAGTGAGGAGCGGTGACTGGGGAATCGGAGGAAAAGCTATGACGACTGAGGCAGTCAAAGCACTCGCAGCCGGCAAAGCTGCAGGCTGAGTTCGGGGCGGCCTGGCGGGCGATGCTACCGCCAGGCCGCCTAACCGTCTGTGCCGCAGGCTCTTGTAAGACTATAGAAGAGCGCGAGTAGGTGCTGCGATTCGAACCTCACGTCGTTGCAGAAATCCTGTGTAAGCTCTCTGGCAAAGCCATGCCACGATCCCGATAATCGGCAGACATACGAACAACAGATAAAGTAACCTGCGCTCCCTCGGTACCTGGAAACCAAACAGTCTGCATCCAAAGATAGAGGGGACGATGCAGAAGGTACATGAAGAAGCTTGCCTCACTGAACTGCATGAGAATCGCGGGCGATTTTAGATTCCGACCAGCGTGCATGACGACAACAAAGACTGCGATAGATCCGAAAAGCGCCCAAGGCATCGCCCATGGATCACCCTCCAAACTCCAGGAAGGTCGTGCCAGCGTAGGCACGAGAGACACGGCGGCGAGAAGTAGGAGGCCGATGAGACTTAGCGTCGATGACGGCAGCGGCCGGGCGGCTAGAAATATACCCGCAGCGAAGCAAGGGAAATAGAGAATAAGGCGTATGTCTATCCTTCCAGTCGCCTCTTGATAGAGAACCATCGCTCCGACGATCGCGGTGCATAGGGCGATGTAAGCCACTGAGTTCCCACGCAAGCTGATCAGCAGCGGAGCAATCAGATAGAACAGAAGGATCATGTTTACGAACCACAGTGTGAACGGCGGCGGTGCGAGTAGCATGCCGACGAGTGTGGCGCCCTTGAAGAGCGCAAGGGCATCGCTCACGCCTGCCGCCAGAAACAGACCGGACGCGATCAAGAAAGGGAGATAGATGCGCCAGAAACGCGTCTTATAGAATCTCCATATTTCTCCGCTGGCCAGGCCACCGTCATTGCGTCCTGTTAGATAGCCAGAGATCAAGACGAAAAGGGCAAGTGCTCCAGTCGTGAGGCGATAGGTGACAGGGTTATAATGCCATGTCACAACTTTCGTATAGTCGAGCAAATGCCAAAATCCGACGATGTAGAGCATGCTCACCGCGCGCATGACATCGATCGGTATCCGGCGCGTCGGCAAGGCGGCATGTGTTCCAGCTACCGCGTCACTCACCATTCCTTGGAATTACCACAGCGTCCGCAGAGCCCGATAACTTCTCGTCGGCGAGCATCGTTGCATTCGGAACACCCGGCGGGCCGAGCGGCCCCTCGAACTTAAGCAGCCGATGGCTCGAATCGGCATCGAAGTAGGCGTCGAATGACGGTGTGAAGAAGTAGGCCAGCGGTCGCAGCAGTATCGGAGTATCGACGATAGGATCTAGCTTCGCATGAATCGCGCTCTTGTCGTCGCCACCCAGAGCAACCGTCATCGTCCCTTCGCGATGAATGGTCAGCTGGTTTACGTCACCTGAAAAATCCATCACATGGAAACTCGAATCGTCACTTCCCTGGGGCAGCAGACGTGGCAGGAGCGCGCCGAGCGTCATGTCCGCTCCATACAGATCCGCGGGAAGTTCCTTATCCGGATCGCCGGGGAAGGCGGCCTTGCGAAAGAAAATGAGATGCTTGCGAACGATCGCGCCGCTCGCAGCAAAGCTGCGATCATCCAGATAAATGGTGGCCGGCGATGCGCCGCGATTGACTAGCGTGCGGCTCTCAGTCGCCAACCCATTGCTGAATGCGACACGAGCAACCAGCATCTCGCCCGCGGGTGTCGATGTGCTGGCGAACGTCACGTGACCTTTGCGATCTCCTTGCGTGAAGCTGCCGGAGTTTATCGTATGGAGACTCGGCTGTTCGCCGGCCGAGTCGGCCTGCGCGAGTTCAGCAGGTATATTCGATTCATTCGCGGTCACTTCGCCGATCGACGCCAGCTCGATCACCGTGTTCTTGTGCAGCTTGCTGTTTTGCGCCCCAAATCCCTCCATCTTGAGCACGTAGTAAGGTTCGCTGCGCGTAATCCAAATCGTGAAATGCGGCTTGACCAGCTTGAGGAACAGATCCGGCACGTGCGGAAAGACCTTGCTCAGATCGAGATCGATACGAACCCGCGTGGCATCGAAGGTGCCGGCGGGGACAGTTACCTTCTCGTTCTCTTCGGATCGAAGAATGGCCCCTACCGATCCACCGTCGGACCAAATCCACGTCTCGATCTGACCGCCGCGCACCAGCGCCGGCAAATCGAGCGCTTTCTTTGAAACGCAGGAGCCGGGTTGCGCGTCGGTGGCAATCGGCTTGGCGAGAAACGGATAGTAGCCTGGATCCAAGGTGTCGAAATCCGAACGCTCCAGCTCACCCGTCTTGGTGCGCATGATCGATCGGAACGCCGTGGCCGGCCGCGCGAATCCACCAGCGAAAATGCATTCGCCGACGACCTCGGTCCCGACCGGGTGAGTGGTCGCCGTCATCTCCCGCGCGCCTTGTCCGTCCAACACCTGCCAGCTCCGCGACCGTTCCAGCTCTTCTCCCGAATCAAGGTCGAGCGTTCGGTAGGTCATCACCTTTCCCGGAATCGATAGCTGCGCGAAAGATGCCGACGGGAGTACAAGCCCGAATACGGAAATGAAAAGAAATACGAGCGAAGAAAATCTCAACATCAGTGCGAGGTATCCCGGAAAGATTAGTGCTCAGCCAGCTCCAATCAGCGCTGCCATGCGTTCGTGTACGAAGTCGCGCCACGATTTGTTGCCAATGAGATTGGGCAGCAGCGTATCCATATGCAGCAAGCCCATCACGAATACGCAAAACAGACGCGCGGCGAATTCGGGATTGAGTTTCGGATCAAGGTTGCCTTCGCGCTGTGCCCGTGCGATCGCGTCGGAGATATACTGGATCGCAGCTTCATCTGAAAGCGCCAACACGCGCCTGACCTCGGAATCTCTGCTTGCAGCTGAATGAACCTCGATGGAAAGCTGGCGAACCAGTTTCAATTCCGGTTCGGTGTACACAGACGCAAGACGCGGCAGGGCTGTAGCCGTTGCGGCCGCGGAGTTTTGCATGAAGAGCGGGGTGGATTCGAACGATCGTTTCACGACTTCGAGCAGCAGTTCGCCCTTGCTCTTGAAATGCTTGTAGATCGCGCCTGCGGTGATGCCGCTGGAGCGGGCAATCGCCGGCATCGACGAACCCTCGAAGCCATTCTCCGCGAATAGCGTCGCGGCGGAGGCCAGGATTCGTTCGCGCGTTGATTCGACTGGTTTCGCGCCGACGACGCTGCGGCGCGTCCGCCTCGAAGTGCGCGATCGTTTTTTCGCGGATGGATTCCCCAGTCTTCGATTCATCACAGGATATGCTCGGCCGATACTCATGATGGCTCATTTGCGGTTGACAAGTAAATGACCATTTACTAATCTCTGGAGCCAAAGTAAACAGTCATTTACCAACACGGCATGACTGGCGCTGAACCTCGGGAAAGTGAATTCATATTGATGAAGGCGAACGATGTTGTCGTGATCGGTGGAGGCATCGGTGGGATGTGCGCGGCGCGCGTGCTGTCCGACCACTTCGAGCGCGTTACCCTGATCGAGCGGGATGAATTGCCCGAAGGCGCTGCCCATCGCAAGGGCGTGCCGCAGAGCCGTCATCCGCATGGCCTGCTCGATCGCGGACGTCGCGAGCTGAGCGCGCTATTTCCCGGTCTCGACGATTCGCTGCGCCAGCGCGGCGGTCTCGACATGGATGCGGGCCTCGAACTCGCCACCTTGAATCCGGAAGGATGGGCCACGCGGCGCCGCACCGGACATCAGATGTTGTTCGCCAGCCGCCTTCTGATCGAGTCCGTCATTCGCGATCGTGTTAAGAGCATTCCTAACATCAAATTCATCGAAGGGACCGAAGTGACAGCGTTGTCGTTCTCGCCCGGCGACACTCCGCGCGTGACGGGCGTTGAAACTCGAAAGCTCAGCGATGGCTCTGTGGCTCGCCTTGATGCTGACCTGGTGGTCGATTGCAGCGGTCGCAGTTCGCGCGCGTCGGAATGGCTCACAAGTCTCGGCTATCCGGAAGTCGAGCTCGAAGTCGTGGATGCGCAGGCCGGTTACAGCACTTGCTGGTACCAGGCGCCGCCCGCAGATCAACGCCCAGCCAGCTGGTGGTGGAAAGGGAATCTTTCTTAGTCCATCGGCCAAACCGACGCGCGAAGAGGATTACTACGTCGCATTGATCCTGCCGATTGAAGGCGATCGCTTTCTCTTGACGCTGGCTTCGTGGGGCGGCCGTACGCTGCCCGCCGATCACGAATCGTTCGCCGCGCTCTGCGGAAGATTACGCTCCCCGATAGTGGCGGAGGCCCTGGCTATTTCGAAGCCGATCTCCCCGATTTTCCATCGCAAGGGAATGCAGAATATGTGGAAGCATTTCGAGAAGTGGCGCGGCCCGGCCGGATTCGTCGCGATGGCCGACGCGGTCTGCGCATTCAATCCGGTGTATGCGCAGGGCATGACCAGCGCCTCGGTATGCTCACAAGTGCTCGGGAAGTTGGTCGCCGAAATGGATCCGACCGATGCGAATTTCCCGGTGGAGTTCTTCAAGCGTCAGGCTGAGTTCGTGCGGCAGCCCTGGGGTCTCTCGGTTGCGCGCGATCGCCAGGCGCTTGGACAAGCGGATAACTCGGAGGGCGCGATGGCGGGCGAGGCCTGGGAACGCGTGCTGCGCGAAGGCGCCGGAGTCCCCGTGATCGCAGAGGCGCTGTTCAACGTCATCAATCTCAACCGTCCTCCGGAATCGCTGATGGCCGATTCCGAATTTCTTGCCGCCGTCAATGAAATCATGCAGCGGACGCCGAAGCCTTCGATCGAAGCAGCGGATCTGCCGCCGTATCCGCCCGCCGCGATTGCTAACTAGAAGATAAAATTTTCAATTGAGGTTCCAATGACTGCAGCTATTCGACCAAACCGCTTGCGATCCGGAATCTTTCTCGCTCCGTTTCATCCTGTAGATGAAGATCCGACGCTCGCGATCCGACGCGACATCGACTTGATCGAGCATCTCGACCGCATCGGCTTCGATGAGGCGTGGATCGGCGAGCATCACTCGGCAGGATACGAAATCATCGCGTCGCCAGAACTGATGATCGCAGCTATCGCGGAGCGCACTCAGCGGATTCGCCTCGGCACCGGGGTCATCTCGCTGCCGTACCACAGTCCGCTGATGGTCGCGAACCGCATCGTGCAACTCGATCACATGACGCGGGGACGAGCGATGTTCGGAGTCGGCCCGGGCCTGCTGCCGTCGGACGCGGAGATGCTGGGCGTGCCGGTCTCGAAACAGCGCGACCGGATGGCCGAGTCGCTCGACGTGATCCTTAGACTGGTCGCCGGCGAGACCGTGACCGAGAAGACCGAGTGGTACACGCTAAAGGAAGCGCGCTGTCAGCTTCTTCCCTACACGCGTCCGAGGCCGGAATTCGCGGTCGCCAGCACCTTCACGCCATCGGGCGGCAAGCTGGCCGGACGCTATGCTGCCGGCATGCTGTGCGTTGCTGCCTCGCAGCAGGCCGGCTACGACGTGCTAGGGACCAACTGGCAGATCGCATGCGATATCGCGCGCGAAAACGGACGCGTGATGGATCGCTCAGTGCTACGGCTGGTCGCGCCGATGCATATCGCCGAGAGCCGTGAGCAGGCGATGCGCGACGTCAAGTATGGACTGAACAAGTGGCTCGCATATTTTACCGCGATCAATCCAACAGCCACTGGCGACGACCTGGGTGCGAAAGATCCGGCCGAAGCGATGGTTGAATCGGGCCGCGCCGTTAGTCGGCACCCCTGACGACGCGATCGCGATGCTCGAGCGCCTGGAGAAACAGTCGGGCGGCTTCGGCTGCATCCTCATGCTTGCGCACAACTGGGCGAATTTCGATGCGACGAAGCGCTCCTATGAACTGTTTGCCCGTCACGTCCTGCCGCACTTCAACGGCTCCAACATCGCGCGCGACGCATCGTTGAATTGGGTCCGCGACAATGGCAAGGAACTGATGGGCAAAGCCATGGCGGCAGCCACCGAGACCGTGCAAAAGCATTTTGCTGAAGTGGCAGCGAAGCAGAAGAACTAGTCAGAAACATCGATGGAGTATGGTCGACCGTCGGCACCTCAAATCTGGATTGGTGGAGTATCGCGCGAGACAACGAGCTTAACGCTATCGTCCTAAGCCATTCCTTTGGCGACGATATGAATCTGATGTTCCGAAACGACATCGAGGGCTCAGTGCAAATCCAGGCGGACCAATGGCAACATCGCGGTTTCCAGGAACGACTCCATGAAACTGCTGCTCGGACTATCGAGCCCCTCCTTTGACGCAGCAGAGCCTCGCTGAACATCCAGGGCGAGCTCAGTTACCCGGCTAGCTTTTCGAGCAGAGCTTTGGCGTCCTTCAGGTCGGCGGTGTCGAAGCCCTCTGTGAACCAGTTGTAGATTTCGGCGAGCATCGTGCGCGCTTCGTCGCGATGACCTTGCTTCGCGAGCAATCGCGCGAGGCTGGTCGTGGCGCGCAGTTCAAATGAACGGGCTTGCCGGCGGGACGCATCATCGATCGCCGTGCGAAACAATCGCTCGACCTCGTGAGGATGGGCCGGATCCTCGATCTGAATCAGTTCGCCTCTTATGCGATAGAGTTCGCCTCGATAGTAACTCTCGCCACCATCGCGGCCCATTGCCAGTCCGAGTTCCACTGCTTCCAAACCCTCTTGGGTTCGACCTGCCTTGCCGAAAGCTGCGGCAAGCGCGCTGTAGAACTCTGACTGACCGAGCCTGCCACCGGTCGCGCTATAGTCCGAGAGTCCCTGGAGAACGCAGGCGATACCCTCCTTGAGCTCGTTTTGCCTCGTGAGAGCGACGCCTCGAACACATTTACCCAATGCAGCGCGTTCGACGTACCCGTGGGTCTCGGACAGCGTGATCGTTTCTTCCGCCAAAGATTGGGCGCTGCCTGGACTACCGGCCAGAAGATGCGCCCGGCCACCAGCTACCAACGCGAACGCCAGGTCAGGGAGGCTCGACTGCGTCCGCGCTCGCTTCACAACTTCGCCAACTCCTACGCAGCATCGGTCCGGATAACCCAGAATTCCCTCAGCGAGCGCGCTTAGCGCTCCTGCCAGCGTGTCGGACCCGCGTTCGTCCAAATACCAGCGTCTCTGCAAAGGTACGTCCTGTGCGAGCGCGATCTCGAACTGCATTCGGCAGGCAGCAAAGTCGCCGATGTAAAAGAGACAGAGGCCGAGGGCGGTTCGGGCACCCGCGAGCATCACCGCGTCGCACTGACTCTCGGCCACTGCCAATGCCTGTTCAGCGTATTTCCGGGCGGTTTGCAGTTCACCGCGCTGTGCATGGAAATGGAAGAGCTGCCAGAGCAACGGGAACGCCTGAGACTGCTGTCCGAGGCGTTGTGACAGATCGCGAGCCCGCAAGAGGCTGCGCACTCTTTCAGGCGCGCCAATTCCCTTAACGGCTGCAGCGGTCGAACCGAGCAGGATCTGCAAGGCAAGTTCGCGCCGGTCCCGTTCCGGCGTTTCGGGCAATTCGTCAAGCAGCTTGAGCGCGGTCATGTAGTGACGCTCCGCCTCGACCATCGCGGAGCACGTCACCGCCCGCTCGCCCGCCAGATGGAGATATTTCACCGCCTGCCAGGTGTTGGCGCTATGCGTATAGTGATGCGCCAGTTCAGTGATGTGGTCGTCGAGGCTGCCGGCAAATGTGGATCCCGACCCAGCGGCACACGTTCGCTCGATCGCTTCGGCCACCTCGAGATGCAGCCGCTGGCGTCGCGCCGCCGACAAGCCGGCGAGCACCGCCTGGCGAATAAGTTCGTGAGAGAACTCAAACCGGACCTTGGGACTTTCCGCGACCGAGAAAATCAGGCCGGCCTTTTCAGCTTCTTCGACTCGTTCCAGAATCGAATCCGCATCGGCGTCGCACGAAGCCTGAAGAATTTCAAAACTGAAGAAGCGTCCGATCACCGCCGCCGTCGCGAGCATCTTCTGGGTCAGATCGTTGAGCCGCGCCAGTCGCCGCGCCACGACCAGCTTCACGCTCGGCGGCGCGTCCAGCTCTCCAATCTCGAGCGCGGAGCGAAACTGTCCCGACGAATCGTACAGCCGATTTTCCTCCTCGAGGTGGCGGAACAGTTCCTCGACGAAGAACGGGATTGCCTTCGGTCTCGGCGAATACCTCGCCAACCACCACGGCAGGCGCCGACTTCCCGCTCAGGCTATTCGAGCATCGCGGCCACTTCGTCGCGCGGCAGGCCTTTGAGCCTCACGCGAGTCGCAAGTCGCCCGCGGAGTAAATCTTCCAGCGTCTTTGCCAGCTCGTGAGTGACATTGACCTCGGCGTCGCGGTAGGTGCCGATCACCATCAGAGGCAAATCGGATAGGCGCTGCGTCAGGTGATCGAGCAGCGACAGCGTCGAATCATCGGCCCAGTGAAGATCTTCGAGAATCATCAGACGTCGATCGTTCCGAAGCGATTCGAGCAACGAAGTCGAAAAAGCAATTGAACAAATGGCGCCGCGCCTGAGCCGGCGGCAAATCGAGCGGTGGCGGAAGTTCCGGCAGGATGTTCTTGAGTTTGGGGATCAAGCGCGCCAACTCCGGTGCCTGGTCGCCGAGGGCAGCGCGCAGAACATCCGGGTTTGATTCGCGATCGACAAAGTTTTCCAGGATTTCCACGAACGGCAGATAAGCGACGGCTTCGTCGTGCTCGGAGCAATGCCCGACCATAATCGCCATTCGCTTTGCGTCAGCCGCGGCCGCAACCTCGTCCGCCATCCGTGTCTTGCCGACGCCGGGTTCGCCGGAAATCAGGAACAGGCGCCCGCGCCGTGGAGGCCGCCTCGTCGAGTCCGCTCAGCAACGATGCTAGCTCGCGCTCGCGTCCGACCATCACAGCTGGCTGCCGCGCGTGAAATTGCTCATCTCTAGTTGTCTTCGGCCCGCGAAGCTCTGCGATGAATCGATAGCCCCGGGCCGGCACGGTAACGACGAAGCGCGGGGCGTCGGGATCGTCGCTCAACGCCCGCCGGACTTTTCGTACCGCGGTGTTGATGCTGTTCTCGATGTCGACGAAGACGCCCTTGCCCCAGACGCGCTCGAGGATTTCCTCGCGCGTGACGACCTGTCCGCGGCGTTCGACCAGCAGGCATAGCAGCTCGAGCGGAATCCGTTGGAGCGGAACGACCGCTTTGCCTCGGCGCAGCTCATAGGCGCCCCGGTCAAGCACGAAATCGTCAAACTCAAAAAGATTTTCGCGCATTGGTTCCGGTCGCCGATTTTACTCGCGTCGCGGGCAAGCGCATAGCCGCGATGTGTCAGCGAGTTCAGCGAGAGTTCAGGAGAAGTTCAGCCCCGGTCCATTGGCCAGCGACTCAGGATGCCTGAACATGGGCGGCGATAACGAATGATTCACTTCAAAAAGGAGGAACGAGTAATTCGAGGGCATATGAAGCAGCTCAACCTGATCCTGGTCTTCGGGGTGGCACTGTTCCTGGTATGCGGGCGATGCGCGCCGGCGCTAGCGCAGGAGACCTCCACCGCGGGAACATTGGAGTTTCAGGCACAGGATGTCGCCGCGTCCAAGAAAGCCTGCAACCCCACCAGTACCTCGGCCAAGTGCCTGCTGACGGCGATCACGGCGCTCCAGGCACAGGTCACCACCCTCCAAGGCCAGGTCACCACCGTTCAAAGCCAGGCCACCACCCTTCAAGGCCAGGTCACCACCTTGACCTCACAGGTCTCGTCGCTCCAGACGACGCTGACCGCCGTGCAGAACAACCATGCGCTGGCGCTGGGTCGCTACGTCAGCGTGGACAGCAGCGCGGAGAACGGTCTCAAGGGACCGCACATCATCTTCAGCGGGGCCAATGTCCACATCGAGAGCGGGTCGGGCTCTACCGTCGATACGAGCGGGCTGGGGAACCTGGTAGTCGGTTATGACGAGGACTCACTGGCCGCATCGACCATCGTCGGACACCGGAGCGGGTCCCACAACCTGGTGGTCGGCCCGCAGCACGAGTTCACTAGCAGCGGCAGCGTGGTCTTCGGCTACGCGAACTTCACCAGCGCCAACTACGCCAGCATCAGCGGCGGCGAATGCAACGCCGCAGGTCTGACCGCCTTCCCATTCGGGTGCTCGAAGTCTTTGGGCGCTGCCGACGCCGCCAGCGTCATTGGTGCTTTTTCCAGCCGAGCGAGCGGCTTTGTCTCTAGCGTCAGCGGCGGCGTAGACAACGCGGCGAGCGGCTCGTTCTCGAGCGTCAGCGGCGGTGACAGCAACGCGGCGAGCGGCGGTATATCGAGCGTCAGTGGCGGCGATACCAATAGTGCGAGCGGCTTTCTCTCTAGCGTCAGCGGCGGCCAAAACAACACGGCGAGCGGCGAGGCCTCGAGCATTCTCGGCGGTAGCGGTGAAAGCGTGTCCACCGAATTCGGTTTTTTCCCCTAGCGGGCGCGGCTGGGGGTACAAGATTAACCCCCGAACGATTCACTTCAAAAGTTCATAAGGAGGAACGAGTAATGAAAAAGGTAGCGACACTGATTCTGATGGCTGGGTGCGTGATTCTAGCCGGCGCGAGACACGCGAATGCGCAGCCGCCACGGCTCGCCCAGGTTGTGGCACTGGACGAATGCGATCCGACCACGTTCAACGCTGCACTGGGCGCTGACGAATGCAAGAACATTGCGGCTGGATTCAGCACCATGCTGGGCAATCTAGTTGCAGGGGCGCAGGCTGGAACCCCCGATCCGGGCTGGGATTACACTCCCGACACGCTAACGATCAATCCGGGGACCGTCGTTTCCGTAGTCAACCAGGGCGGTGAGGTTCACACCTTTACCGAGGTGAAGGCATTCGGTAACGGGTTCGTGCCGCCGCTTAACCCCGGCGGCGCGACGAGCGCCATTCCGGAATGCAGCGGCGGCTTTGGCAGCGTCGCAGTGGCCAAGACCCGAATTCTTCAGGGCAGCCATCTCGATATCACTGGCCTGTCTAAGGGAAAACATCTGTTCGAGTGCTGCATCCATCCCTGGATGCGGATGGAAGTGGACGTGAAGTGATTCACGAGGGAGCACCCGCGGGCAGCCGGACGCAGTCCGCGGCGCGATACGTCGATGAGGAGAAGCGAATGAAATTATCCAATCGGGCCACTTCGCGATGGTGGCGCCAAACTACGAGATCGTCGGCGCTTCGGATTCTATTGGGGACTTTCGTTAGCTGCCTGGTAGTGGTGTGGGCCCCACCGCGGGCACCGGCCGCATCGGACGCTTTGTGGATCGCGGACTTTTCCAACGGTAGGATCGATGAGTACCTGCCCAATCAGTTAAAGATTAGCCGAACGCCGACCGCATTCACGATTCCCGAGACCGGCAATCCTTTGGGTGTGTGCTTCGACCAATCGAAAAATCTCTGGGTCATGAATTCTCCTGAACAGATCGTGGAGTTCACCGCCAAGGAGCTTAAGCGACTCCCGACGGTGCCGGTGCCTGCCGTCACCATCACAAGCTCGTCATTCAGTACAATAGAAGGCTGCACCTTCGATAAGCACGGCAATCTTTGGCTGGCTGACGTCGACAACAGCAGCGTGGACGAGATCTCAGCGGCGCAACTCAAAGCCGGCAGCGGCAGCATCACTCCGGTTGTCATCATCACGAGTTCCGAGCTCGCTAGCCCGGGTTTCGTCACCTTCGACAAGTCGGGAAACCTCTGGTCAGATAGCCGCGGGAAGGGCGAGCTCGTCCAATTCTCCGCTTCTGAGCTCAATTCCGGCGGCCTCAAGAGCGTGGCAGTCATCCTTCAAGGCGGTGGCAGTTTGAGCGATCCGGGCCAGATCGCGTTTGACCGCCAGGGAAACCTGTGGGTGACGAGTTACGGCGACGGCACGGTCGTGATGTTCCAAAAGGCTAAGCTCAGTGCCTCGAACGACGACGAGCCAAACGTGATGATCGGTAGTTCAAGTCTCGTCGGGCCGTGGGGACTCGCTTTTCGCGACAATGATTTGTGGCTACTGGACTTCAATGATGGTAATGGCCAGGAGTTTTTGTCCAAGCAGATTAAGAGCAGCGGATCGCCTGCTCCCAAAATTCTCCTGAACGGAGCGGCGGCGGAAGGCGCGTGGCAAATTACATTCGGCCCGGTGTTCGGCAAGTGAGCTCGTGGACAGGGACAGTTCTTCTCTCATTCGCCGTAGGGAAGTACCCTTGAGCGAATCTGAGGCGATGATCCGCGGACTTAGCAAAACCGCACCGCGACAGGAATTGACCGATTAGTGCCAATCGGCAAGAAAGAGGCGCTCTCCGGGGCCGACCCGCGATTGCAAATCGCGCGCACACGCGGGGATTTCGATCGATTCTCCGCAGTGTCCGCAGACCCGGATACTGAAGTCTGGAGCAGAGGAGATTCGAACCCTCGACTCCTGCGTCGCATTCATCCCTGCATGCGGATGGAAGTGGACGTGAAGTGATTCGCCAGGGAGCATCTGCGGGCACCACCCCCGCTCGCGGGTGCTCCCGATCAGATCTTTGTGAGCACTCTTATTCGTTAAGTTCGTCGAGCAGGGTCTTGGCATCCTTCAGATCGGCGGTATCGAAGCCCTCCGTGAACCAGTTGTAGATTTCGGCCAGCATCGTGCGCGCCTTATCGTGCTTGCGTTGCTTGGCGAGCAACCGCGCGAGACTCGTCGTCGCGCGCAGCTCCCATGACTTCGCGTGCTGCCTGCGCGCAATTTCGATCGCGGTGCGGAAACATTTCTCCGCATCGGCGGCATTCGATGCGCGATGGGCCAGCTGCAGTTCGCCTTTCAGCCGATGCACCTCAGCCTCACAATGCCGTTGGCCGGTCCTGTCTATGATCAACAATGACTCTTCAATCGTGCGAAGCGCTTCGTCGAACTGTCCGGCCTTTCCCAGAGCGGTAGCTATCAGGGCTAGATGATAGGCGGCTGCAACCTCGAAGCCGGCTGCTCTGAGTTCCGACAGATGACGTCTCATCCTCAGGATGCCGCCATCGAAATCACCGGCCAGCGCATCCGCCCAGCCGAGATAGATTTCACTAAGCGCGCGGCCAGCGGCGTAGCCTGATTCGGTCGACAGCGCTAATCTTGCTTCGGCCCTCGCTCTCATCTGATCTGTTTCGCGGCGCAGCTCGAAAGTGTAGCCGGCATATCCGTGTATGTCCGCCAGCATCGTCTTCGTCCCGGACTGCGCGATTGAGGTAGCGGTGTCAATGCACGCGAGTGCTCTGTCCGGATAACCCAGGAACCACAGGTTCCATCCCGAGAGAGCGCGATTGTTTTGTCGAGGACCTTGCCGCCACAGAATCGTGCGGGCTCGCGCCACTTGCCCGGCGCGATGCGGCGTCCGAGCGGCTGCAGGCTCCGCCATGGATTCCAGCAATTCCCAGGCATGGTCGAAGTCCTTGGCAGCGATCTCGAAGTCTCCCGAGTACATTCTTGCTAACGCCCAATAGGTCCTCGCGTCCGCAAGATGTTCCGTGCTCCCGTGTTTCTCCGCGAGTGCAACCAGCTCGGCGGCTACTTCGCAGGCCTTGCGGAGGTCGGGACGGGTCAGGTGAACGAACAAGTTTTCGTACAGCGCGTTCCACGTCTTCTGCCACGAGATCCCGGGCCTTCTGCCAAGCAGCACTGCGCGATCGGACGACTGCGATGTTTCAGGCGAGGCGAAGCCCTTGCTATCGCCCAAAGTTCCACCGGCTACGTTCCTGAGGTCCAGCTCCAGTTCGGCGCGCCGATCATCGTCGGGTAGCTGCCGCAGCAATTCGAGTCCGCTTTCAAACTGCGCAAGCACCTCGGCATTGGAGCCGAGGTCAGCGAACCGCATCATCGCATGCCAGCAATATTCCACCGCCTTGGCCGGATTGCCGCCGCGCGCGTAGTGATGCGCCAGTTCAGCGGCGTGGTCGTTGATGCTCCTGCTATGTTTGGATTCGCGCGCGGCGGAACAGGTTCGCTCAATCGCGTCGGCGACTTCGAGATGCAGCCGCTGGCGCCGCGCCGCCGACAAAGCGGCGAGGACGGATTGGCGGATAAGCTCGTGGGAGAACTCAAACCGGGCCCTTGGACTGTCGGCGACCGAGAAAACCAGGCCGGCCTTTTCGGCTTCTTCGACGCGCTCCAGAATCGAATCCGCGTCGGCGTCGCTCGAAGCCTGAAGAATTTCAAAACTGAATAAGCGTCCGATCACCGCCGCCGTCGCGAGCATCTTCTGGGTCAGGTCACTGAGCCGCGCCAGTCGCCGCGCGACGACCAGCCGCACATTCGGCGGCGCGTCCAACTCGGCAATCTGGAGCTTGGAGCGAAACTGTCCGGCCGAATCATACAGGAGATTTTCCTCTTCCAGATGGCGGAACAGTTCCTCGACGAAAAAGGGATTGCCTTCGGTCTCGGCGAACACCTCGCCAACCACCACCGCAGGCGCCGATTTCCCGCTCAAGCTATCGAGCATCGCGGCCACCCCGTCGCGCGGCAAGCCCTTTAGCCTCACCCGAGTCGCAAGTCGGCCGCGCAGTAAATCTTCCAGCGTCTTTGCTAGCGGGCGAGTGACGTTGAGCTCAGCATCGCGGTAGGTGCCGATCACCATCAGAGGCAAATCGGATAGCCGCTGCGTCAGGTGATCGAGCAGCGACAAGGTCGAATCGTCGGCCCAGTGAAGATCTTCGAGGATCATCAGAGTCGGTCGTTCCGAAGCGATTCGATCAACGAAGTCGAAAAAGCAATTGAACAAATGGCGCCGCGCCTGGGCCGGCGGCAAATCGAGCGGCGGCGGAAGTTCCGGCAGGAGGTTCTTGAGTTTGGGGATCAAGCGCGCCAACTCCGGCCCCTGATCTCCCAAGGCAGTGCGCAGCACATCCGGGTTTGATTCGCGATCGACAAAGTCTTCCAGGATTTCCACGAACGGCAGATAAGCGACGGCTTCGTCGTGCTCGGAGCAATGCCCGACCAGTAATCGCCATTCGCTTTGCTTCCGCCGCGGTCGCAATCTCGTCCGCCATCCGTGTCTTGCCGACGCCCGGTTCGCCTGAAATCAGGACCAGACGCCCGCGCCGCGAAGCCGCATCGTCGAGTGCGCTCAGCAGCGCAGCGAGCTCGTGCTCGCGTCCGACCATCCCACGAGGCGGCCGAGCTCGAAATTGCGCCGCTCTACTTGTCTTCGGTACGCGAATCTCCGCGACGAATCGATAACCCCTGGCCGGCACCGTAACGACGAATCGCGGCGAATCGGAGTCGTCGTGCAGTGCGTGCCGGATCTTCCGCACCGCCGTATTGATAGCATTGTCGGAATCCAGGAAGACGCCTTTGCCCCAGACACGTTGTTGAATTTCCTCGCGTGTAACGAGCTGCCCGTGTCGGTCGGCAAGAATGAAGAGCACCTCGAGGGGGATGCGCTCGAGCTGCACGGGACGGCCCTTGCGCCGGAGCTGGTAAGCAGTCCGGTCAAGCTCGTAGTCCGCAAAACGGCAGATATTCGTAGGCATTCGAACCCCTTGGAAGAGGGCCAATTCTAGTTACGTAGCCGGCCACTGCCTAGCTGCGTTTCCTACACAACAAATGCAGGAAATATCCATCCCTTCTCTATTGTTGGCATGCCGCAATCCGCCGAAGATGCGCGAAAGAAGACGGAGCAACCCGCTTCGAAAGGAGGAAACGGTAATGCGTAAGGTAGCGACACTGATTCTGTTGGCTGGGTGGGCGTTTTTTACCGCCGCGCCACGCGCAATCGCGGGAAATGGAAACTCGCCGGGTCTCGCCCAGGTGGTGGCATTGGACGAATGCGATCCGGTCACGTTCAACGCGGCGGTAGGCCCCGACTTTTGCAAGAACATCACGCTCGGCGCCTTTACCACGTTGTCCGATCTATTTGCAGGAGCGGAGGCTGGAACACCCGATCCGGGCTGGGACTTCGAACCCGACACGCTGACGATCAAGCAGGGAACCGTCGTCTCCGTGGTCGACCAGGGCGGTGAGCCCCACACCTTTACCGAAGTGAAAGCGTTCGGAAACGGATTCCTGCCGCCACTCAATCCCGGCAGTGCGACCACCGTTATTCCGGAATGCAATGGCGGCTTCAAGAACATCGCGGTGGCCAGGACGCGCATCCTCCAAGGCAGCCATCTCGATATAACTGGCCTGTCCAAAGGCAAGCATCTGTTTCAATGCTGCATCCATCCCTGGATGCGGATGGAAGTAGACGTGAAGTGATTCGCGTGGGAGCATCCGCGTGCACCACCCCCGCTCGCGGGTGCTCCCAATCTTACGGAGACACATCATGAGCACAACAAAGTTGATCACAATGTACTTGTCGCCCTGGTCCGAGCGCGTCCGTTGGGCGTTGAAGTTCAAAGGCTTGGCGTACGAGAAGGAAAACTACGAAGCGGGAGTCGATGAAGAAAAAATAAAAAAATTGACCGGCCAAAACATGGTGCCGGTCTTGCTCACCGATGGGAAAGTGATTCCTGACTCGTCTGCGATCCTGGAATGGCTCGAAGAAACGCAGGCCCGAGCCGGCCCTCTTGCCGAGATCCGAGAAAGATCGCGCGCAGGTGACGCTATGGGAAGAAGTCGCGCTTAACGCGCTGGGGACTCATGGCCGCGTGATGATCACCGGGCGCCTGCTCCGCATCGATGACCCCGAAGCACAAAAGAGCGGAAAGTACTTCGCGGAAAAGTATGGATACTCACCATTCGAGGAAGAGCAGAGCAGGCTCACGGTCAGGAGGATCCTGACGAGTCTTAAGGAGACCCTGCGCGGACGCGAATACCTGGTCGGTGATACATTCACTCGCGCCGACATAACCACCGCGGCGATGTTGATGCTTTTCAACGCGGCTCCGCAGGAGTTTTTCGTCTTTACGCCGGAACTGCGGATCGTCTACCTCGACAAGCTCGGCGAAGATCCAACGTTCGCCGAGGTATTCGCCTGGCGCGACCGCATGTACAAGAACCATCGCGGCGAGGTGGTCAAGCCATAGCGCCATCGAACAACTACCAAAACTGATCGACCCCGTATGCACTGCGCCAGCTGCTCAACCGAAAATCCTCAGGGCGCAAAGTTTTGCATTCAATGTGCAGCTCCCTTCAAGCGCAGATGCCAAAAGTGCGCCTTCGACAACCCAGTTGAAGCCAAATTCTGCACGCAGTGCGCGATAGCTCTGAACGGGCAAGCCGGGCAGCCTTCAAAGGCAACATCAGGCGCAACTCCCCCGGTCATTGGCGTAACCCTCAAGAGCGCTGAACCGCTGCCGATGGACGGTGAACGCAAGACCGTCACCGCTTTGTTTGCCGATATCAAAGGCTCGACTGAACTGGAGCAGGACCTCGACCCGGAGGAAGCTCGCGCCATCGTCGATCCCGCGCTCAAGCTGATGATCGCTGCGGTCCAGCGCTACGACGGCCACGTCGTGCAATCGACCGGCGACGGCATCTTCGCGATGTTCGGTGCGCCGCTCGCCCACGAGGACCATCCGCAACGCGCGCTCTACGCCGGGCTGCGGATGCAGGAGGAGTTGCTGAGGTATGGTTCGAAGCTCCAGGCCGAAGGGCGCGCACCGATCGAGATTCGCGTCGGCATAAACACCGGCGAAGTCGTGGTCCGCTCGATCGCAACCGGCGATGGGCAGGTTGAATACACACCGATCGGACACACCACCAACCTGGCCTCGCGCCTGCAATCGCTTGCGCGAACCGGGACCGTCGCGGTGAGCGAGCAGACGCGCAAACAGGTCGAAGGATACTTTCAGCTCAAGCCGCTGGGTCCGACCAGGATCAAAGGTGTGAACGAGCCGGTCAACGTTTACGAGGTGATCGGTCTCGGTCCCCTGCGAACCCGGCTGCAACGCTCGGCGGGGCGCGGCTTGTCGAAGTTCGTGGGTCGGCAGGCAGAAATGGAATCGCTGAAGCGTGCGGCGGATCAGGCCAAGGCCGGACGCGGGCAGATTGTCGCGGCGATGGCCGAGGCGGGAGTCGGCAAGTCGCGCCTGTTCTTCGAGTTCAAAGCGGTCTCGCAGTCGGGCTGGATGGTGCTGGAGGCATTCTCGGTCTCGCACGGCAAGGCGTCCGCATTTCTGCCGGTGATCGATCTGCTGCGGAGCTATTTCAAGATCACTCCCGAGGATGACGAGCGCACGCGACGCGAGAAAGTAACCGGGCGGGTGCTCGCGCTCGATCGCTCGCTGGAGGACGCACTTCCGTACCTCTATGGACTGCTCGGTTTGACTGACGAGAACAACCAGGTTGCCGAGGTCGAGGCGCAGACTCGCAAGCGTCGCTCGCTCGATGCGATCAAGCGCATCCTGCTGCGCGAAAGCCTCAACCAGCCGCTGGTCGTGATTTTCGAAGATCTTCACTGGATCGACAACGAGACGCAGGGATTCCTGAACCTGCTCGCCGACTCAATCGGCACCGCGCGCATCCTGCTGCTATTCAACTATCGGCCCGAGTACCGCCATGAGTGGGGCAACAAGACTTACTACACACAACTGCGGCTCGACCCGCTCGGAATAGAAAGCGCCGACGAGATGCTATCGGCGCTGCTCGGCGACAGCCCGCAACTAGCAGCCGCTTAAGAAACTGATCACTGAAAAAACCGAGGGCAATCCGTTTTTCATGGAAGAGACTGTGCAGGTGCTGCTCGATGAGGGCGCGCTGGTGCGCAACGGAACGGTAAAACTCACCAGGTCGCTTGGTGAGCTGAAGATACCGCCGACCGTGCAGGCTATTCTCGCGGCGCGCATCGACCGGCTCGCGCCGGATCACAAAGATCTGCTTCAGACGCTCGCGGTCATCGGCACGGAGTTCAAATTCGCACTCATCAGCAAAGTCCTGGATCAGGAAGCGGGAGGAGAACCCTCACCCACCGGCCGCGACGTGGACGGCGTCCTCTCCCGTGAAATAACGGGCGAGGTAATAGAGACGATGCTATCCGAACTCCAGCTCGCCGAGTTCATCTACGAGCAGCCCTCGGTCGGCGACCTCGAGTACACCTTCAAGCACGCGCTGACCCACGACGTTGCCTACCACTCTGTGCTTAACGAACGCCGCCGCCTGCTGCACGAGCGGATCGGCGCGGCGTTGGAATCAACCTATGCCGACAGCCTCGACGACCACATTGCCAAGCTGGCTCATCACTATACGCGCAGCGGCAATCCGGCTAAGGCGGTGAAATATTGCCTGCGCGCGGTCCGTCAATGCGCCGACCTTGGCTCTAACGCCGAAGCGGTCGCACAGTTTGAGAAAGGGCTTGAACAGTTGCACAAGCTCCCCGACGACGACCGGCGCGCCGAACTGGAGTTGGACCTCAGGATCGAAGTCGTCGGGCCGATGGGTGATAGCAAGGGCTACAGCTCGCATGAAGTCGAGCAGTCGCAGGCGCGCGCACTTGAGCTTTGCCAGCGGTCGGGCATTAACCGGAAAAAGACCTGGGCGGCGCTCTTCCCAATCTTTTTCGTTCAACAACTCCGTCCAGATGTGCGCAAAGCCGAGGCGATAAGCGCCGAACTGGTTGCACGGGCAGAAGAACATGGGAGAGCCGAACATATTGCCGAAGCGGCGAACTGGTTGGCGTACGCCAAGATGGTTTCGGGCGACTTCGAGCACGCCGCCCAAGGCCTCGACCGGGCATGGACGCTGCTGGAATCCATCGCAAAGCCGGCTACGGGCCCGACAGCGCAGCGCGCTGGGCAAATGACGGAAGCCCAGGCTTTCGAGTGGCGTTCGGGGACTCGGCAAAACAACCGCGTCTTGTCGGGATGGAACCTGTGGTTCCTTGGTTACCCGGATCGCGCACTCGAGCGAATGAATATCGCGACCGCAATCGCGCATTCCGGGCCAAAGACGATGACGGCGGACATCCACGGATTCGCCACCTACATTTACGAGCTCCGTCGCGAACCTGAGCAGATGAAAGCGCGGGCAGCAGCAAGGCTGCTACTGGCGACCGAATCGGGCTACTTCACAGGCCGCGTCCTGAGCGAGATTTATCTAGGATGGGCAGACGCGCTGGCCGGCGACCTCGATGGCGGCATCGCGCGCATGAAACATCATATGTCGGAGTTGAAGGCCGCCGGTTCCGAGTATATCAGCGACCGGTATTTCACCTTTGTCGCCACCGCTCTGGGACGGCTGAGCCGGTTCGATGAAGCTCTTCGAATGGTCGACGAGTCATTCGAGTTCATCGAGAGAACCGGCCAACAATACTATGCGGCGGAGCTCCGTCGCCTGCGGGGCGAACTGATGCTGGCTCAGAGTGCTTCGAACGCTTCGCAAGCGGAGCAATCTTTCCGCGACGCGATCGAAATTGCGCGCAAGCAGCACGCCAAGTCATGGGAACTGCGCGCGACGACCAGTCTCGCTCGCCTGCTGGCGAAGCAAGGCGAGCGCGACGAACGCGCGATCGATGCTCGCCGAAATTTACAACTGGTTCTCCGAGGGCTTCGACACAGCGGATCTGAAGGACGCCAAGGCACTGACGGAAGAGTTACGAGGCTAGTTGATTGAAGCGAGATATCGTCGTGAGTGAAGCCGGGATGACAATCAAAATTCTGCGTCCGGTGCTGAGAAGGTCCTGCGCTTTTGGTTTGCGGATGAACCCGGTTCCAGGGAAAGCATGCTTCATTCGCGCTGGTTTTTCCCGACTCCGGAATTCGACAGGCTTTGTACGACGCGATTCCTGGCCAGCCACGAAGATGCCGCGCGGGGACGTCTTGAGGATTGGAAGAACGAGCCACGAAGTTGTCTCGCGCTGATTCTGCTGGTCGATCAATTTCCGCGCAACATGTTCCGCGGCACAGCACGAGCGTTCGCGACTGACGCTAAGGCGCGTGAACTCACCCGCCACGCTGTCTCAGCTGGATTTGACCGCGAGTTGTCCCCGGTAAAGCGAATGTTTCTGTACCTCCCACTCGAACATAGCGAAAATCTGAATGATCAATTGGAGTCGGTGCGGCTCACGTCCGAGCTGGTCTCGGAAAATCGCGACTACGCCGAAATTCTCCTGTACGCGGAGCAGCATCTGGAAGTATTCCGGCGATTTGGACGGTTCCCAGGTCGAAACGATGCCCTCGGAAGACAATCCACCCAGGAAGAAATAGATTTCCTGAATGACCAGCCGAGGATGTGATTGTCCTCCGCGCGCTTGCAGTGACACCGTTGTCTCGTCTTGGCGCTCACCCATGCGAGTCTGGCGTCGAACTTACAACAGGCTCAAAAGCAGAACGCAGCTATTGTAGACGGCATGCGTGATTATCGGAGCCCAGAGAACTCCAGACCATTCAAAACTGATCGCGGCAGCGATACCCAGGCCGAAGACGGGGATTACCGCGATCGGCGGATGCAAAAGTGCAAAGAGAGCTGCGCTGCCGACAATTGCGAGCATTGGACCGGCGATTCGGCGCAGTCCCTGAAACACAAGGCCGCGGAAGATGAGTTCTTCTACCGGAGGCGCCACGAAGATGAAGCCTACCCATCCCCACCAGGAATGAGTCGCGACAACCGCCAATGACTTCAATGTCTCCTCATGCCGCCACTGCCGCCATTCAGGGACCGCTCCTACGATGATCGTGTAAGCCAATGCGCCCAAAGACGCAGCCAGACCCAGACCCGCCGATCCAGTTAAGTATCGCTTCAGAGACAACGGTGTCTCTCGACTCCGTAAATCCAGACCTAAGGTTTGCCAGAGGTCGGTTACCTCTTGCATCCAGAGGATAAGCAAAGCCACGCTCGCGACGATGACCCCGGCAATTGTGTACGCGATTGTTAACTGTTCGGCCTGGGAAAGCGATGGACCATACTTGAGCAATCGGCCGATCAGGGCCTGGAGTACGGCAAGTGCGAATGCCGCAGTCACTCCGTCCGCCAGAGTAATCCTCCTAGGTGGCAACTCGGCTGGATCCTGCAAATAGGGACAAGCGTCACCTACCTTTTGCCACAGAGCCACCGCAATCAAACTGCAGAGGATCAGTTGTCCTCCGCTGATCCAAATCGAAGAGTCGAAGAAGGTCGTGGCGTACATGCCTGCAAGCGCCATATACGAGTACGATGCGCCAATGGCCATCTGGCCCTGATAGGAAGCATTCTGCAAATCGGCGCTCAGAACCCCGAGCGCCGCCGCGATAAAGCCAAAGAGAATGATGCCGTAGAACGCTAGCAGTGCTGGCCCCAGGCTCAGGCGCATGTGGCCACTAAGATGAACGAGCACCGCAATCGTCCCACCTCCAATCAGCAGGCCTACCACTACCCACACCTGGGTCTTTTGAAGCAAGATCGAGGTTAGCGAGCGCGGGAACGAGAGCAGATACCAGAGAGTCTTCTTCTCCCGACCTAGCATGAGCGCCGCGCTGCTCATGTAGGAATATGCAGCAACCGCGAAAGCCATCACTGCTGCGTACCGAAAGTTGTTCATAACTGCGGAAAAAAATCTCAAATTCATCAGTATGTAGAAGACCGGCACGAAGAGCGGAACCAGCAAAACCTGCGCCTGCAGATTTCTATCTCTACGCAACAGCGCAATTTCATGGGCTGCGACGCCGCTCAACCAACTGCTACGCGACACCGGTCGCGGGCCTTCTCTGCGCCCTTGGTAAGGTCCTCCTCCGGCGGTAACCAATCCGTTACGGGTCAGCAGATCGGTCGCATACAGTGCCGATAGACCAACGATCAGTGGCACCGCGATCATCGCCAATCCGGCAAGTCGAAGTTGCGCCGGATGTGTCCCGGGAACAGCGATCAAAAGAGGCAAAGAGAAAGGGTTCCAGATAAGGAACCTTGGGATCTCGCTAACATGCTTGACGATGAAGTCCGCAACTGGCTTGGCGAAAATCAGGAGGTAGAGGAAAATAGCAGCAGTTCCGACAGATCGTGCACGAAGCCTGTAGGTTCTTGATTTGGCTGAGGCTCAGGAATTTCCGCAGCCCTATTTCGGTCACCAACACAATCGAGCCGGCTAAGATATTAACAAAGAGGGTTGAGGCGAGTCCCAGGAAAATCGCTGCACCGAAACCGTATCCTGCGGCCACAAAGACCAGAGAAAACCAGGGAGGTAGAAAAAACAAGCCGGTGCCGCTGAATGAATACTCGAGCAGTTTCGAAGCGAACAACACACGCGCGGGCGCCGGGAATGTGTATAACCATTCCAAGGTCGATTCGACCTGACCTAGATCTTTGTTGCCCATCGCCAGCGGAAACGCCACCAAGATCACTACCCACAGCAACAGGATCATTCCCAATGAGCGCTCGAAGACGGACTTCGCACCCTGTTCCAACGGCCAGGTTGGGAGCGAGTTTAGATATCCTGCGCGGTCGGCTGCGAATCCGTCCAAGGCTTTTTGTCTGAAGACACGATGCATCTCGGCGGCGCTGATCGTCTCGTCGCGTTCGGCAAAAGGCCGATCACTCACTTCACGCGCGAACAGTTGGTCCAAAAAACGATCCCAATCCTGCTCGAAGTATGCGCGCATAGCAGGATCGGAAATGTGCTCTGTGAACCATATTCCGCGTACCGAATGCTCGAGCCTTGAATAGGTATCCGAGCTCACCATGATCTTGCCAATCGATTCCTGCGAACTCGCAGAGAGACCTGCCAACCCGGCAAGCGCCATAAAAATTGAACCGAAGAGGATGAACGCGAGCGCAACTACCAGCATGACTCTGCGAGCAGGCGATAGAACCGACGACCTCGGGGGAGTGCCTGAGCGCTTCGGTTGCTCGTCTTGGGTTTGCCGCAAAGCCCGGCCGGCTTGAAGAATGTTTAGCCGCCGCCGGAGCGTCAGGCGCGCGATCATCCAAACTGCGCGCATCGCCGAGGGTGGTTGGCGATCGTTCATTCCTCCGGCACCTTGGATTCGTCGCCGGCTACAGAAAAAAAGATCTCCTCGAGTGAACTGTCAGTCGCGAGCCGGGCACGCAACTCAGCCAATGTTCCGTGCGCCGCCATTCGTCCGCGCGCGATGATCCCTACCTGCGTGCAGAGCTTCTCGGCCTGATCGAGGAGATGGGTGCTGAAGAAGATCGTCTTGCCCTCGGCTGCTTTGGCCCTGACAATTCGAAGCAGAGCACGGGTTGCGAAAGGATCGAGGCCGCTAGTCGGCTCGTCGAGAATAAGGAGCGCGGGATCGTGGACCATCGCGCATATCAGGGCAAGTTTCTTCTTCATGCCTCGGGAGTAGTTGACCGCGAACTCCTCCATGGCATCCGTCAGGTCCAGTTGTTGCAGAAGTGGCCACGTACGCAGCTCTATTTCGGAGCGGCGCAGCCCATGCATTTCGCCCGCGAACCGAACAATCTCACTGCCGCGAAGATAGTCGTAGAAAACCGGCTCGTCGGGCAGATATCCGACCCGGCGCATCACTTCGACTCGATCGCGGAAACAATCCAGACCATCGATTCGCGCTGATCCCGCGGTGGGCGCCAGAATTCCCATCATCATTCGGATCGTCGTGGTTTTGCCCGCGCCATTGGGACCGAGTAGCGCGAAGAGTTGCCCCGACGAGACCGTGAGGTTGAGATCTTTGACCGCCTCGAATCCGCCAAATGATTTGGTCAGGGTCCGGATTTCAACTAACGGAGGCGATTCGTATTGGCCATGCGTGTCCACTGATTGCTAGCCGGGTAGTTTTGTTCCGTCGGAGAATGGCATTACCTGCACAACGGGCCTCGCGCGATTTTCGGGCGAGGCTGGCGAGTGTGGGGTGTGGTGAGGGTTGTACACAGAGTAGTTTTAGCACGTTAAATCCGGCGTGATCAGGCTGAAAAGTTCATCCCCCCTCTAGTGGTTGGCTACAAGAACTGTGCGATCCCGATGATCGAGAATCCCAAACTTCCGTCACTTGAATTGATATTACCCTGGAGGTCTCCGACACCTATCGCCGCCGCAAATCCTCCCGCCCCCTGGAGCATCTGGTAAGACCCGGCGATTGTGCCAGCACATGACTCTCCAGTGAAAATCAGGTTGGCGATAGCGGCCTTGTGCTGAAACTGGACAACACCGTCAATAGAACAACAAGAGCCGTCGGGAGTTACGGTGCAATCGTCTTCGTTCGTAGTAATCTTGATGTTGGTCTGAACCTTCGAGCGACCTAATTTCTTCAGGTCAGTTCCGCTGGCTCCGCGCCACCTGGAGCAGCTGCAATGGCCTTGTGATGCGGCGCATTCAAAGGTGTCACAACTTCCAGGAGACGTCGAAAGAAAAGGAATCGTGCCCTGCGCGGTGACGGAGGTGATCGGACCTGAAAGAAACTTAGCTTTTCCCGACGCGAATGATTCTGATGACGACTGCCCCGAACCCGCGCCGCTCATCGACGCTAGTACGAAAACGATTGAACCGAGGCCAAGCGCCAATTTGATCGTGATCTGCTTCATTCAACCACTGCTTATCTCATGAAAAACTCGATATGGCCGTCCGGCGGGACTGGTGCGATTCCCACGAACTCGCCGAGGGTGGGCACTGTCCCGGCGTTGATAGGCGAACCGGCCTCACTTGGCAGCGTCTGATACGTTGCCTTGTAACTGAATTCGTCCGGGCTCTCGCAGACTGTTGCATCCAAAAGGTTGAAATTATACGCGACGGGTCCAGGCTCCTTGAAGAACTGCCAGGATACCCGTTGCCGGACAGCAATTACCGAAAAGAAGCGAAGGCGATTCGACGCAGCTATCAAGATTGGTAAGAAATGAGACATTCACCTCCTTGATGGTTCCAAGTCCGGAAACCTGCGCCTGGCCGGGTCCGTCCCACTCAACGCATGAGCAATGCCCCTTGGGCGCGTTGCATCCGCCGGTCCCGCAACCGAGACGGGAAGGCTGGACTGTCCCGAGCGCCAGAAATCTCTTTTGCGATCCGGCGCTGGCAGCATCCGGAGCAAGGTAGATGAGTCCGATAAAAGTAAGTGCGACCGCCAGGACGCGACGCGAGGGACAGTTTCCACTTAGAGAAGTTTTCAATTTGCCTATACTGTCGAGAAAACTGAAATGGGTTCTCATGTCGCCGATTTGCGGCCAATTCCGCTCGCGGACCGCAGCGATACTAGCAGTCCTAGTGCGTCGATTACATCACGACAACCGCGGTTTGTCGGTTGCACCGTCGTCGGGATTCTTCGCTGCGCTCTAGAATGACACAAAAAGTGAGCGAACTAGAATTGCGAATGATGCGTGCGACCTAACCCCTAACCCCTTCCCATAGTGGGAAGGGGGACCGGAAATGTAGAAGGCAGAGCGGAATCTTGAATCGCGCGCGGAAAAATCGCGCGCTGGATAAGGACCCTCATCCTTCGGCGGGGCTCAGGGCTGGCTCTTCGTACTCGCCCTGACGGGGCGAGGAGTCAGAAGGAGCCGGGATTCTTCGCCGCGGCGGCTCTGAATGACACAAAAAGTGAGCACACTTAGGATCGCGAATGATGCCAGGAACCTAACCCCTAACCCCTTCCCGAGCGGGAAGGGGGACCGGAAATGTGGGAGCTTCGCTCACGTAGAGAGGGGAAGAGTAGAAGGTTCAGGGTTTTAGTAGGACCTTCATTACGTTGTCTTTTCTGGCGTTGAAGATTTCGTAGCCTTTGGCGGCATCCGCTAGGGGCATTATGTGGCTGATTAGGGGGCGCGGATCTAACGTTCCTTTTTCTATCAGGCGGGATAGTTCCGGGATGTGGGCGTTGATGTTGGCCAGGCCTACTTTGAAGGTTAGGTCGCGGGCGAAGGCGTAGCCGATTGGGAAATTGAATGATGGGGCGCCGAAGGCGCCGATTACTGAGATGGTGCCGCCGCCGCGGACCGACATTATTGCGGAGGTTAGGGCACCCTCGTTGCCTACTGCTTCTATTGTTACGTCGGCGCCGCGGCCTTCGGTGTGATCGAGGATCGTTTGGGGCGCATCCGCGGAGTTCACTGGTGTTGCGCCTAGCTTGCGGGCCAGTTCGAGGCGATAGGGGATGCTGTCGACGGCGATTACTTCGGCGGGGCCGAAAAGCTTTGCGGTCATCACGGCGCATAGGCCTACCGGGCCGCATCCGAAGATTGCGACTGTGTCGCCGGGGCGGATGTTGCCGTTGATTGCACCGAAGTACGCTGTCGGCAGGATGTCGGCGAGGAAGACTGCTGCGTCGTCGTCGATTGCGTCGGGGAGCGGGTAGCAAGTG
Source organism: uncultured delta proteobacterium (assembly GCA_963814715.1). Lineage (GTDB taxonomy): Bacteria > Desulfobacterota > Binatia > Binatales > Binataceae > Binatus. Next base: position 884,947 of record CAWFDW010000001.1, on the reverse strand, counting down.
TAGTCGGCCATCGGGACGCGCACCGCTTCCGATTGCTCGCCGCCGAGCGATACGAGCTTGCCGGCGGAACTCGATCCGTAGCCGAATACCGCGCCGCCACTCTCGGCGCATTGCGAGGGTTGTCCGCGGCGGCAGAAGTAGCATCGGCCGCATGCGACCAGGCCCGACACGACGACGCGCTGGCCCTTTTTCAGGCGGTCGACGCCATTGCCGACTTCCTCGATCACCCCTACGCCTTCATGGCCGAGCACAAAGCCGGGCACGATGGGAAAAGCGCCGTGATAGAAGTGGAGGTCGGATCCGCAGATACCGGCGCGGGTGATTCGGACGAGCGCGTCGGTGGGAGATTGGAGCGCGGGGTCGTCGACCTGCTCGACGCGCACATCGTGGGGTCCGTGGAATACTGTTCCCTTCATGACCTCACCCCTAACAAGAAAGCGGCGACGAAAACAATGCGAAGACTACTCAAAGCGCACAATCGCCTGCGCGGCGGGCGGCAGGGGTGACCCCTGCACCCAGTGTGAAGAGCAAAGTTGCGCGCGGCGCGCTACTTTGCTCTTCGGGGGGCGGTGAGGAGGAGCCGCGGCGTGACTGAAATTGCTGATGGATGCGGACAACCTAACCCCTAACCCCTTCCCGAGCGGGAAGGGGAACCGGATGTGGGGGCTCCTTACACGCCAGAGTCCACAGGCGCAGCGAACTGACCGGATGATGGTATAGACCGGGGTGGGTTTGCAGAGGCGGCGAATCGCGTGGTAATTGCAAGAGCTGATACTTGGAGGCTCTTATGATTCAGAACGTTAAGAAGATTCTTGCGCCAATCGACTTCTCGGAACACTCGATGAATGGGATGCGCGCGGCGATGGAACTGGCGAAAGATGTCGGCGCCGAAGTTCATCTGATGCACGTCATCGCGCCCCATCACCATTTTATCCCGCTGCCCCTGGCGACCAATGTCGAGCAGAGCCGCGAGCTGGCGCGCGAGGCCGCGATGCTCGAGCAGGCCGAAGAGGAGCTGGCGCATCTCAAGAAGGATGAGTTCGGCGATTCGAAGAACGTTTTAACGTTCTCGGTGATCGGGCATCCGGTGCAGAAGCTGGTCGACTACGCCAAGGAGCAGGCTATCGACCTGATCGTGATGGCGACGCACGGACGCAGCGGTATCGAGCATGCATTGCTGGGCGGTACCACGGAGAAAATCGTGCGCAACGCGCCGTGCTCGGTGCTCGTGATCCGCGCGCGCAAGCAATAGAGACAGACAACAGAATTGTCGGCGGCCGCATGCGGACAGTGCGCGCGGCCGCCGGTTTTTCATCGGGAGATTTAAGATGAATCTTGAACAGCAGAAGGAACGCGCGCTCACTTTTCTAAGGGGCCTTGAAAAGCCGGACGCATCGTCGTACCAGGATTTGCTTGCGGACGATTTCGAATTCGAGATGATGGGGCGGCTGCCCGGAGTCGCACCGATACGCGGCAAGGAGGCGTTCCTGAAATCGACGCCGCCGATGCTGAAGGCGATGTTCCCCAACGGCCTGAACATCAAGCTGATTACGGTAATCGCCGAAGGGCCGCACGTCGCGGTTCAAGCGGAATCAGATACGACGGCCGGCAACGGAAAGAAATACGCGAATCGATATCACTTCTACGTGATGTTCAAGGGCGACAAAATCGCGCAGGTGCGCGAGTACAATGATACGAATCACGTGCGCGAAGTCTTCATGAGCTGACGCGGCGGAGCGCTGCGCGAATATCTTTAAGAACAGAGCCCTAACCCCTGGCCCCTTCCCCTCAAAGGGGAAGGGGAACACCAAGACGCAATCGCGCCATCCTATCCCCCTCGCCCCCTTTCCAGTTGGAAAGGGGGAACAGAAGAAGAGCGTCGAGCAGTCTAATGACTCAAATCGTCGCTGCGGTCAGAGTATTGGCATGAACCTGGATTGGGCGGGGCCGCTCAGGGAGCCATTGCGAGCAAAAAAGATTAGGGCCAGGCAGATTGCTCCACCCGGCCCGTAGCCAACCGGGAAAAGGGGGGCAAACCCCGGCCAGCACCTGTATTCTATACAAGTGCGCGCGTGTTGCAATAACAATCAGGATGGCTCGATTTATAGTTTTTGAGCACTTTTTCGTGACGCTCAGCACTCGCCGCCGCCCAGCGCGGGTATGAAATGAACCTCGCTGTCTTCGTTAACGGTATCGAGAACGCCACCGGTGGCGATTTCGCCGTCGATCGAGACGGCGATCGACGGACGGATATCGCCGTCTTGTAATAACTGCTGGTCGATTCCAGGAAACTGATCGCCAAGTTGTCGGACGAGCTCGCGGATTGATTTTCCCGGGACGCTGACGCGCTCGATACCACCGGTAAATTTGCGTAGCAGTGCGGGAATGATAACGGTCGGCATTGCAGAATTAGAAGGGGCGAGCGACACTTTCGCCCGCCCCTTTTTCGATCACTTCTGATCAATCCGCCGCTGCGGAATGTTTTGTCGAGTCACGATGCTTGAGCATCGCCTTCAGCAGTTTCGGCGGCGACATCGGCGTTTCGATCATGCGCACGCCCACCGCGCGATAGATCGCGTTGGCCACCGCTGCGACCGGCGGCACGATCGACACTTCGCCGACGCCGCGCACGCCCAGCGGATGGCCGGGGTTCGCTTCCTCGATGACAACGGTCTCGATCATCGGCAAGTCGAGGCAGGTCGGCATGCGGTAGTCGAGGAATCCGGAGTTACGCAGCGTGCCCTTGTCGTCGTAAAAATATTCTTCGTTGAGCGCCCATCCGAGTCCCTGCGCGGTGCCGCCCTGCATCTGTCCTTCGACGTAGCTCGGATGAATCGCCTTGCCGGCATCCTGCGCGATGGTGCATCGCAGGATTTGCACCTTGCCGGTGTCGGGATCGACTTCGACGTCGACCAGCGTCGTCGCGAATCCGGGGCCGACGCCGCGCGCATTCACACTCGCGCGACCGGTGATCGGTCCGCCGGTGCGCGGGAAGCGGGGGGCGAGTTGTTTGATCGATAGCGGCGGGACGCCGTTGCCTTTCGCGTGGAGCATGCCGTCGCGGAATTCCACCTCGTCGGGCTTTTTCTCCCAGACTTTGGCGGCGCGCTCGATCAACTGGCGCTCGGCGTCCTTGGCGGCCTCGTACACCGCCATGCCGGTTGCGAAAGTGACGCGGCTGCCGCCGGTCACGTCGGTATGGCCGATCGAATCGGTGTCGGCGGTGATCGGGCGCACGTCGGTCACCGGGAGTCCGAGAACTTCGGCGGTGATCATCGCCATCGAGGCGCGCGAGCCGCCGATATCCGGCGAGCCGGTCACGACGCTGGCGGTTCCGTCGGCGTGGATATTCACGGTCGCCGACGATTGCATCCCGGCGTTGAACCAGAAGCCCGACGCGACGCCGCGTCCGCGGAACTTGCCGGTCAGCTTCGATTTGTAATGCGGGCTGTTCTTGATTCCTTCGAGCGTCTGGATCAAACCGATGCGCTTGAAGGGAGGACCGACGACCTGCGCCGCGCCTTCCTTGACCGCGTTCTTGAGGCGGAAGTCGATCGGATCGATTCCGCATTTTTCGGCCAGTTCGTCGATGATCGTTTCGGAGGCGAACGCCGCGTTGGTTGCGCCCGGCGCGCGGTAGGCCGCGGTCTTGGGGCGATTGACGACGACGTCGTACGCATCGATCACGAAATTCTCGACGGTGTAAGGAGCGATGATGCACATCGCGCCCGCGCCGACCGGCGAGCCGGGGAACGCGCCGGCTTCGTAGGCCATCCAGATTTCGGCGGCGACGAGTTTGCCGTCCTTGGTCGCGCCCATCTTCACTTTGATCTTCGAGCCGGAGGTCGGGCCGCTGGCGCGCAGCACCTCCGAGCGCGACATGACGAGCTTCACGGGCGCGCCGGTCTTCTTCGAGAGCAGGACAGACAGCGGCTCGAGATAGATGGTGGTCTTGCCGCCGAAGCCGCCGCCGATTTCGGCAGGCACGACCTTGATATGGCCGACCGGCATCCCGAGGACTTGTGCGCTGAGCGAGCGCACGTCGAAGGCGCCCTGCGTCGAGCAGTAGATCGTCGCCTGTCCGTCGGAGTTGTAGATACCGACCGCGTTGTGCGGCTCGATGTATCCCTGATGGACCATCGCGGTGTTGAACTCGCGCTCGATCACGTAGTCGGCGGCCTTGAATCCTGCCTCAACGTCACCGCGCTTGAACTGGTAGTGCTGCGCGACGTTGGTCTGCTTGTCGCCTTCCTCCTTGTTGCGGAGATCCTTCAGCAGAATCGGCGCGCCCGGCCTGGTGGCGACGTCGACGGTCATCACCGGGGGCAGCACTTCGTACTCGACTTCGATGAGGCGCAGGGCCTCCTCGGCGATATGCGGGCTGGTCGCGGCGACGGCGGCGATCGCGTGGCCGTCGTAGAGGACCTTGTCGTGCGCGAGGATGTTCATCGAGAGATACATCGGGTTGATGACCATCTCGCCCGACTGCTCGAGCTTGTTCTCGGCCTTCGGCAGATCCTTACCGGTGACGATCGCCTTGACGCCGGGGAGCTTGAGCGCCTTGTCGATATTGATCGATTTGATATTCGCGTGCGCGTGCGGGCTGCGCAGGACCTTGCCGTGCAGCATCCCGGGGAACGCGTAGTCGGCGCCGTACTTGGCGCGGCCGGTTACCTTGTCGACGCCGTCGTGCCGAATCGGACGCGTGCCGATAACTTTGAAATTGCCAGTCGTAGTTGATGCCGCCATGGGCTATTTTTACCTCTCGAATCTCAGCGTCGTTGCTATGCTCTAACGCGCGGCCGCTTTGCCTTCGCCTTGCGAGCGAATATCCGCGGCGGCGTCGAGCACAGCTTTCACAATTTTGTCGTAGCCGGTGCATCGGCAGAGATTGCCGGCCAGCGCGTAGCGAACTTCGGGCTCGGTCGGTTTCGGATTGCGATCGAGCAGCGCCGTTGCCGAGATCAAAAATCCCGGGGTGCAGATGCCGCATTGCAGGCTCGCGTGCTCGAGAAACTTGTTCTGCAAAACGCTGAGCACGCCCTGCGTGGCGAGTCCCTCGACGGTATCGATTTTTTTGCCTTGCGCCTCGACGCCGAGCATCAGGCACGAGTCGATCGCGCGGCCATCGACCATCACGGTGCATGCGCCGCAATCGCCAGTCAGGCATCCTTCCTTAGAGCCGGTGAGTTCGAGCACGTCGCGCAATGTTTCGAGCAGGCTTTGACGCGGCTCGCACAGGAACTCGACCGTTTCGCCGTTGATCGTCGCTTCAACAAGGGTCTTTTTCATATCTCTATGCCGTATGTTTTGATTCAGCTCTTTTTCGCGCGGTCGGCCGCGATTGTCAGCGCGCGGCGCGTCAGCACGCCGGTGACGTGGACTCGAAAATCGATCGTCCCGCGCATGTCGTCGATTGGCTTGCAGATTTCGCTCGCAGCATGACCAGCGGCCTCGAGGGAAGCATCGTCGAGTTTCTTGCCGACGAGCGCGTCGGCAGCTTTGCTCGCGAGCAGTGGAGTCGCCGCGACTGCACCGAGTCCGATACGCGCGGCCTTCACCTTGTCGCCGTCGAGGGTGACCGATGCGCCGACGCCGACCACCGCGATATCCATCTCGTTACGCGGGATGAATCGAAGATAGGCGTCGCTCGAATGCGGCGCGGGCGCGGGAATCAGCAATTCGACGAGCAGCTCGCCGGGCTTGAGAACAGTGCGTCCAGGAGAGACGACGAAAGATTCGACCGGCACCTCGCGCTCGCCGGCTGGGCCGACGATTCGGGCCCGCGCGCCGAGCGCGATCAGCGCGGGCGTCGTGTCGGCGGCCGGGCGATCCATTGCACAGATTGCCGCCGACCGAGGCGCGATTCTGAATCTGCAGCGAGCCGATCAGTTGTGCCGCCTCGGTCAGGCCGGGGTAGTGCTTGCGCATCACGTCGCTTTCGCCGATCTCGATGCACGGGACTGCCGCGCCGAGGCGCAATCCCTTTTTCGCATCGAAGGAGAGAGTCTGCAGTTCCTTGATTTTCTTGACGTCAACGAGATGCTCGGTGCGGCGGACTCCGGCGCGGAGCTGGATGAGGATGTCGGTGCCGCCGCAGAATGGGCGGGCGTTTTCGCCGTGAGTTTTGAGGATACTGACCGCCTGATCGAGCGTGCTAGGGGCTTCGTAATTGATAGCGTGCAAGAGTGGAGAACCTCCGGTCGAGGTCAAGATTATACCCGCCTTTATTCCTTGGATAGCGTACTTGCCGCGCGCTGAAAAGGGCACGACGGAATCAGGGTCATGCCGCGCGTTTGCGGGGATGGACCTCGCGCTCGATTCTTGGCGCCAGCTCGTCCTTGGCTTTTTCGAGATCGTAGTCGCTTTGCAAGCCGAGCCAGAATTCCGCCGACGTGCCGAGATAGCGGGAGAGGCGAAGCGCGGTGTCTGCGGAGATTGCGCGCTGCACCCTTAACGATTTCCGCGATCCGGTTGGCCGGCACGCGCAGATCCATCGCGAGTCGATGGACGCTGATGCCGGTCGGGACGATGAAGTCCTCGTACAGGACTTCGCCTGGGTGAAGCGGGGGTATTTTCTTTTTGCGGGCCATACCTGCGTACCTTGACGCGCTGCGCGCGAGATCCTTCGCTGTGCTCAGGATGACACAAAAACAGAATTGAAAGCGGAAATTGCAGAAGAGAGGAAACCAGGAATTTGGACCGTCACCCGCCGTTCGAAGACGAACGTCGGCCTCTCCCTGATAGCGAGAGGCGAGATTCGCTTTCGGACGGGATGACAAAGACAGGTGGCGATGCGTCATTTGCGCATCGCCACCTGATTGCGTGATTAGTGGCCTTCCTGGACCATCTTTGCGGGGGTGAAGAAGGTGCGGTCGATGGCGCCCATGTTTACGAACAGGCTGTCGGTCTGACTGGCCGGGCCCGGTGAATAGACCACGGTCGAAAAGCCGCTGGTTATATCTTCGTCAACCAGCGCGGTTTCGAACATCCGTTTGAACGGCCAGATCGCTACCGTCGAGTTGGGCAGGGCGCGGTCGCGATATGCATGGAAGGTCGCGAGCGTTTTCCAGAGCTGTCCGTTGTTGTCGAATTGATCCGAGGCGGTGATGAACCATCCTTCGGAATCGACGTAGAGAATGCGCTTGGGAATAATCATGTTACCGCCAGATAGAGCGCGGCTTCGCAGTCGCTTCGATCACGTAGAGGTGGCGCATTTCCCAATTCTCGGGGCAGACGGTACGGCCGTCGTCGTTCGCGCATGCCTGTGCGGGAGAATTCGCCGCTTCCACCGACGCGAGCATCGAGCGCTCGCCTAGCAGACGGTAGCTGTAGTCCTCGATTTTTGCGGAAAAACCAAACGCGGAATCGGGATCCCAGGTGGAGGCGTAGGTCGTTGCGCCGCTCGCACCGCCGGACTGCGTCTCCTGCCGCGCCGTCAGCGGCGACTCCGAAGGTATCCGAGAGTTCGTGCTGCAGGCAGGCGCCTCAGTCTTCGGGTGTTGGAGCTGTATTCCCACGACGCGTCTTCACTGCCCGGGGATTGCGGAGCGCTCGCTGACTATTCCGGCGCCGCGCATTTCGGCAGGCTCGAGGATTGGAAACGCGCCCGAGCGTGACGCGATGCCGGTCTTCATAAGGTCCGGATCTATCGGCATCGGAGCGACCTCGGTTCTCCCGACGGAGTTGTAGAAGCCGAGATGGCCGAAGGTAAAGTGCTCGACCTCATTTGGCGGAACCAGCGTGATGACTGACAGCTTCGACGCCGCGCGAATCCAGGTCGTCGGTGTGGAGCGGTCGGAACTGGAAGTTCCACATGATCTTGGTTGCAGCATTCGGGGTCGTTCGCATCGACGAGCGGAAACGGCAGGCCGGCGACGTAGCCCTTCAGCTCGCCGTCCGAAGCTGAGCGAAACCTGCGGCGAATATCGTTCGGTGGCGTCCTTGTAGGGCGGCGGCCAATCAAGGTGGCCGGTCGGGACTATTTTCATCGTCATGCCTTGCTTGACGAGAATGAAGTTCCCGGGACTGACCAACGACTCGACCTTTGACGCGTTGTCCGGAGTGATGACGTCTCCGGGTTTAACCTGGGCGCCCGCAGGGATGGCCGTGGAAAGCACGGCAATCGCAAATGCGAGCGCAGCGATGTTGAGAAACGATTTAATGTCATATGCGATGTTCCTCACTTGAAAGATCAAAGTTGTCGCAATTCGGCGCGTGGGGCTTTGCTTAGCCGGCCACGACCGATGACACTCTTGATGCGTGAGATATGGACGCACAAAGGTGACCGTCGTGGCGACCTCAGAATCGAACAGCGCCCAAGTTATGAGCGAGAAGGAACCGGACTAAGAGAAGTTTAGGCTTGAAGCCTAGGCGCGAAGCTACTTGCGCGGCGGCCAGCGCCAGGGCGGGGGCCATCGGACCCATCAGGGCGAAGCGGGGATCTGTGGTTTGGCCGCGGACGTAGCGGACGTAGATTTGCTCGACGACCGTCGCGGTTTTCCAGTGCGCCCATGCCCAGTAGTACGGCATCGCGCTTACGTCGCGGCCGGTGCGGCTTGAATAGCGATGTAGTAGTTCGTCGCGGGTCAGGAAGCCGGGGCGCAGCGTGTGTGCTTCGCCCTGCGAAGTGCCGAGCAGTTCGGGTGGGTCGTTCTTGTCGCGCCAGTAGTTCATCACGATGCCGAGATCGACGAGCGGATCGCCGATCGTCGACATTTCCCAGTCGAAGACGCCGACTATCTCGCCGTGATTCACCGCACCGACCATTACGTTGTGCAGATAGAAGTCGTTATGCACGAGCACCGGCGGCGGCGACACGGGCATGTTGTCGAGGAACCATGCGCCGAGTTTTTCCATCAGAGGGACTTCGCGGGTTTTGGCTTTTTCCCATCGCGCCATCCAGCCGGTGATCTGACGCTTCAGGAATCCGTCGGGCTTGCCGAGTGTCGCGAGTCCGATCGCGCGCGTAATCGACACCGTGCAAATCGGCGAGCGTGTCGATGAATCCCTCTGACATTGCGCGGAAGCCGGCGGGATCGGTGCCTAGCTCGACGGGCAGCGGCTGACGATTCTTGATCACGATGCCGGTGCGGCGTTCCATCACGAAGAAAGGCGCGCCGACGATCGACACGTCGTCGCTGAAGAGCATCCCGCGCGGCGCCGGCTTGAAGACTTCCCACAGCCGCGAGAGCACTTTGTACTCGCGGCCCATGTCGTGACCGCCGACGGGCAGCGGGCCGAACGGCGGCCGGCGCATCACCCATTCGCGGTCGCCGAAGCGCAGCAGGTAGGTGAGATTCGAGGAGCCGCCGCGGAACTGCTTGACGGTCATCGGCGCGTCGGCGCCGGGAACCTTGTCGCGCAGGTACGCGGCGAGCTTGCTCCAGTCGAGCTGCTCCTCGTCGCGGACGTCGCCGAATTCGGGGACGATTTCTATCGCGTTCAGGCATGGGTGATGGGACCAGGCAACCTAACCCCTAACCCCTTCCCGAGCGGGAAGGGGAACCGGATTAGTCAGCAGACCGTAGAACCTCTTCCCGAGCGGGAAGGGGAACCGGATTGTGGAGAGTAGCCTCTTCCCGAGCGGGAAGAGGAACAATCGAGTTTAGCAGCGTCAAAGTTTTCGTCTCAACTGCCTCGGGGTCATTTGTACTTGCGCAGTTCGCGGCGCGCGATTGTCATGCGATGTACTTCGTCGGGGCCGTCGGCGATGCGGAGTGCGCGGCTGTCGCGCCACATCCGTGCGAGCGGGAAGTCGTCGCTGACGCCGGCTGCGCCGAACACCTGGATTGCGCGATCGAGCACGATCATCACCATGTTCGCGCACATCACCTTGATCATCGCGATCTCGTTGCGCGAGTCGCGCTTGCCCACGGTGTCCATCTTCCACGCCGCATGCATGACCATCAGGCGGCACGAGTCGATCTCGATTCGCGAGTTGGCGATCCATTCCTGGATGTTCGATTTGTCGGCGAGAAAACTGCCGTGGGTGAAGCGCGTGCTCGCCCGCTTGCACATCAGCTCGAGCGCGCGCTCCGCGATGCCGATGGTGCGCATGCAATGATGGATGCGTCCGGGGCCGAGGCGCGCTTGCGAGATCGCGAAGCCGCCGCCTTCCTCGCCGAGCAGATTGGTCACCGGCACGCGGCAGTCCTTGTAGATAATTTCGCAATGCCCGCCGCCGCCGGTATGGCCCATCACGGGCACCGGGCGAATCAGGTTGAATCCCGGAGTGTCGGTCGGAACGATTATCTGGCTGGCGCGGCGATGCGGCTCCGCGTCGGGATCCGTCACGACCATCGCGATCGCGAAGGCCGAGCCGATCGCATTCGACGTGAACCACTTGTGGCCGTTGATGACGTAGTTGTCGCCGTCGCGAACCGCGCGGGTCTTGAGCTGCGTCGGATCGGAGCCCGGAGTGTCAGGCTCGGTCATCGAGAAGCAGGTGCGAATCTCGCCGTCGAGGCATTTCTGCAGCCACTGCTTTTTCTGATCGGGAGTGCCGAACTCGGCGAGGATTTCCATGTTGCCGGTGTCGGGCGCCATGCAGTTGAAAGCGCGCGCGCCGATCGAGCTGCGGCCCATCAGCTCGCACAGCGGAGCGTATTCGTAGTTCTTGAGGCCGGCGCCGAATTTCTCGTCGGGCAGGAAGAGATTCCAGAGGCCTTCGGCCTTGGCTTTTTTGCGGACGTCCTTCAGCGATTGCGGCTCGGTATTGCCGCTCTCGCCCATCGCGCGCTGAACTTCTTTTTCGATGGGGAAGACGTACTGATCCATGAAGTCGGAGACGCGCTTGCGCAACTGTTCGGTCTTGGGGGTCAGCGAAAAGTCCATTTCGATCCTCGCGAGGTCTTAATGATTTGTATCGCAACAGGTAACCCAGATCGGGGGGAAATGAAAGCGAGGAACACAATCGCCTGCGCGGCGGGCGGCAGGGGTGACCCCTGCACCCAGTGTTAAGCGCAAAGTTGCGCGCGGCGCGCTACTTTGCTCTCAGGGGCGGGGGGAGGAGCCGCGGGCAGGGTTGATGATGCGGACAACCTAACCCCTAACCCCTTCCCGAGCGGGAAGGGGAACCGGACGCGGGGAGGGGAACGGGCGAGGATATAAGACCAGAAATCAGGACGTGGGTTTGCGCATTACGTAGAAGACGTAGCCGTAGGAATCGGAATGGGCGCGGAAGAGATCGTGCTCGCGGGTCGTCTCGTCGAGGGTTGCGAGTACCTCGGGATTGTCGGCGTACTTTTCGCGCAGCTCTTCGACGCGGCGCTCGGCGGGATCGTAGTAGTTGTTCCACCAGTCCTGCACTGGGAGCACGAAGCCGTCCATGCTCACGTAGCCTGCTTCGGCGACGAGCTGGCAGTTGCGCTCGATCGAGCCCATGCCCGGATAGTTGCGCGCCCAATATTCGGCGGCCTCGGCCGGTGGATTCGGCACCAACCAGGTCAGTTCGGATGCGACGATCCATCCGCCGGGCTTCAGGAAGCGGCGCCATGCGGCGAGGCCGGTGGCGAATCCTTGTATGTAGATGGCGCCCTCGGACCAGATCAGATCGAAAGACGCGTCGGCGAAGTCCATGTCGAACATCGAGGTGTTGACCGTTGTCACTTGCGGCAGAACTCCGGCGGCGGCGGCGCGTTCGGTCAATTCGTCGAGGAAGCGCTGGCGGATGTCGACCGCGACGATCCATCCGCTGGTGGCGCGCGCAAGATCGATCGTCTGCGCGCCAGGACCGCATCCGACGTCGAGGATTCGCGGCGCGATCGGCAATCCGCGTACCAGGCCGAGCGCGCGCAGCGTTGCCGCCGTGGAGCCGGGCGCTTGTCGCGGCAGGCCTTCTGTCAATTCGCGAAAAATACTCATCTTCCCGCGCAATACTGCCGCTGGACGCGCGGGAACTCAAACGAATCGCGGGCACGGCGGCCCGCGCCACTGGTCAGGCGCGCGGCTTGTCGGCGGCAAATCGGAGGCGAACGTAGTCGGCGAACCATTTGCCGTCGCCGTCGCAGAGTTTGGGACGCAATGCTTCGCGAACCTCGTCGATAAATTCGGCGCGGTCGTTTTTCGCCAGCGGCGCCATGAAGCTCTGCGCGAAAGTCTCGAGCCATCCGTTGATTTCGGTCGGCAGCGGAGTCGGGCGAGGAATCAGCGCGATGTATCTGACGGCGAATCCGCGGCGTGCGAGCCGCGCGGAGTAATCCTCGACGGTCGGGAAGTACCACGGATTGAGAGCGTCGCCGTCGATGCCGCGGCGTCGCAGCGCGTCGATCAGCGCGCGCTTGATCGTCTCGACGCATCCGTGGCCGCCGAACTCGCGCGACGAAGCGGCCGCTCGGGCGGAGCGCACGCCATACGCCGGCGATCACGTCGTCCGGTGGTTTCATCCAGTGGATTGCGGCGTTGCTGAACACGGCGTCGAACTCGGCATCGAAGGTGAGGCGCTCGCCGTCGACGACGCGCGCGTCGAGACCGAGGCGTCGTGCGGCTTCGATTTGCGGCGCGCTCGAATCGACGCCGACAACGTCGCATCCCAGGGCGGCGAGCTTTATCGTGAGTGCGCCATCACCGCATCCGAGGTCGAGGATTCGCTCGCCGGGGCGAGGCGCGAGCAGCTCGACAACCGGCGCGCCGAGGTCGGAGACGAATCGGGCATTACGTGCGTATGCGTCGGGGTCCCAGGTCTGGTTGGTGGTCGTCATGTACTTAACTATAGTTAATAATCTCCGTGAAGCAATAGTATTAAATTCGTTCCCTGGGCACAGGTAACCCTTGCAGCTTGGTATCAAGAATCACTTGACACATCTGGTTGTTGCGCGGCAGGCTCGATCAGTGGGTCTGATTCGGCTGATGATATCCAGAATTCACAGAGGCGGCAGGACGGCGATCGCGATATTCGGCGCGGCGCTGCTGCTCGTCTCGCAGCTGATTGGGGTCGCGCATTTTCATGACGGCGGCGCGGTTTCCCGCAACGGGGTTGCAAGCGCCGCGCTGAGCGTCGACGCGGGATCCTGTCCTATCTGCCAGTTGGCGTTGCATGCGCCGGGTTCATTGGCGCAGGCGACGACCGTCGCACGCGGACCCGCGATAGCCGAAACAATATTCGTCGCCGCGCCGGCTCGCGCCGAGTCGCCGGTATTCTCGACCGCACGCGTGCGTGCGCCGCCCGTATCGCTCTAAAGCCCCCTTTCGACAGATTCGATTCTTAATCGTGCGCGCGATCGTTTCGCGCGCCGCCACTCGCGTTTCGTAGGCGCGGGCGGAAACCGGAATTGATGGGAGCTTCTGATGCGGAGGAATTTATTTGCGTGGATCCCGGTGGCCGGGGTCCTGATTCAACTGGTTTTTTGCACGCCGTCAATGGCGGCAAATTTGAAGGCCGGAACGGTTCATCGAATCACCGGCGTGGTGAAGGACGCGCTGGGCAGACCGATCAAGCAGGCGGCGCTGTCGATTCAGGCATTCCAGTGGGAAGTTGATGGCGCATGCGTCGAGCAACGACGCGGGCGAGTTTTCGTTCAACGCGGCGCCCGGCGTTTATGCGATCGTGGCGACCGGCAGTGGATTCAAGACGGCGACTTCGATCGTGTCGGTGACGGACAAGGGGGCGGCGCCGGTGGTAGTCGCGATGGAAGCCGAGAAATCGGTCAGCCTGGCGGTCGCGGCGACGCGGCTGAACCAAGTCGCGCAACTCCTTGTCGCCGACTACCGGCGGCAGCAAATACACCTTCAGCCAGCAGGCGATCCAGGAATTGCCGCAGGGCGCGAATACGCCTCTGAACCAGGTGATACTGCAGGCGCCGGGCGTCGCGCAGGATTCGTTCGGACAACTCCACGTGCGCGGCGACCACGCCAATATTCAGTACCGAATAAACGGCGTACAGCTTCCCGAAGGTATTACGGGTTTCGGGCAGGTGCTGAGTCCGCGCTTCGCACAATCGATCAGCCTGCTGACTGGAGTGCTGCCGGCGGAATACGGACTGCGGACGGCGGGGATCATCGACATCAAGACCAAGGACGGGCTGCTCGACCCGGTCGCCGACGTCGATTTCTATGGCGGGCAGCGCGGGACGACTGAGCCGAGCTTCGAGTACGGCGGATCGAAGGGCAATTTCAGCTACTTCGTGACGGGGCAGTACCTGGGCACCGATCGCGGAGTCGAGCCGCCGACGCCGGGACCGACGGCGATTCACGACACGAGCAACCAGGGATCGGGCTTCGGGTACTTTTCGTATTTTCTGAATCCGACGACGCGGCTCAGCCTGATCTCGGGAGCCGCGATCAATCACTTTCAGATTCCGGCGAATCCGGATCAGCCGCAGGTGTTCGCGCTGGCGGGCGTGCCGGTCTATCCGTCGGCGAAAGTGCGTGAGAATCAGTTCGAGCAGAACTACTTCAACGTGCTGGCGCTGCAGGGAACTGTCGGCGACAACATCGACTATCAGATTGCGCCGTTCAGCCGTTACTCGACGGTCACTTTCAATCCGGATCACACCGGCGACCTGATTTATAACGGGGCCGCATCGAGGGTTTTCCGCAGCGACTGGGGCAACGGTTTTCAGCTCGACACCGCCTACCATGGAATCGCCGATCATACTTTTCGGCTTGGCGGATATTTCGATGCCGAGCGCGCCGAGATCGACAATCATGAGGCGATCTTCCCGATCCGTCGGGTGGAGGCCGTCCGACGTATCCGATTCGATATCGTCGACGACCTCGCGCTGCAGACCTGGATTTACAGCGGCTACATCCAGGACGAATGGAAGCTGACGGAAAAGCTGACGCTGAACTACGGCGTTCGCTTCGACCTGTACGACGGGCTGGTGCGAGCGGATCAGGCGAGTCCGCGGGTCGCGGCGGAATACAAGCTGTTCAAGGGCACGACGCTGCACGCGGGCTATGCGCGTCAGATGACGCCGCCGCCGACCGAGCTCGTATCGGTGAGCACGATCGCGAAATTCAAGGGCACCACCGGCGCGCCCGCATCCAACGGCAACGGCACGCCGACCGTCGAGCGCGACCATCTGTTTGACGTCGGGAGTAACGCAACAGATCATTCCCGGCCTGAACGTCGGCATCGACTCGTATTACAAGAAGGCGGCCGACCTGATCGACGAAGGGCAGTTCGGACCGGCGCTGATTTTCGAGACGTTCAACTACGCGAAGGGCCGGGTCTACGGCGTCGAGTTCACGAGCTCTTACACTCACAACAATTTGTATCTCTACGATAACTTCGCCTGGAGCGTCGCGCAGGGGACGCAAGTCGAATCGGGACAGTTCAACTTCGCGCCGAACGAACTGAAGTTCATCAACAGTCACTACATTTTTCTCGATCACGACCAGACGTTCACCAATTCGGCCGGGGCCGTTTACAACTTCCACGGATTCGTGTTCAGCATCGACGGAATTTATGGGAGCGGGCTTCGATCCGGGTTCGCTAACACTGGAAACCTGCCGTACTACATCCAGGTCGACGGTGGGATCACCAAGCGCGTAACAGTCCCGAACCATGGCGGCGTGCTCGAATTTCGCACCGCGATGGTGAACATGAACGATCACATCTACCAGATTCGCAACGGATCGGGCATCGGAGTATTCGCGGCGCAATTCGGTCCGCGCCGGGCGTTATACGGCGGAATAAAATGGGAACTTCCATTCACAAAGCCGGCGACCGCGATCCAGTGAATTGAATCGCGGGCACGGCGGCCCGCGCCACTAAGAGTAAGGAGAACTGAGTAATGCAGGAACTATATGCAGCGTGGAGCGCGATCAAGTTCGGCGGCGCGATGGTCTATCCGCTGCTGGCGCTGGGCGTCCTCGCGATTGTGATAATCATCGACCGCGCGCGTGCTTTACGCGCGATGCCTGCGGCTGCCGGCAGTCGAACTGGCGGACCTGGTCGAAACGTTCGGATTCTCGTGGGTGGAACTCGAGAATCGGTTGAAGGAGCCGGGTCCGCGCAACGCTTACGGACGCTTCCTCCAGGTGATCGCCGACAATCGCCATCAGCCGGCGTGGTGGGTCGAATCGAGAGCCGGCGACGAAGCCGGCCGGATCGAAAAGACGCTCGCGCGCGGACTGTGGGTGCTCGAGACGGTCGTGACGGCGGCGCCGCTGCTCGGCTTGCTCGGCACTATCACGGGGATGATGCAGTCGTTCAACGTGATTGGCGCGTCGACGCTGGTGGCGCCGACGCAGGTGACGGCGGGCGTCGCGCAGGCACTGATCGCGACGGCGCTCGGCTTGCTGATCGCGGTGATCGCGCTGTTTGCGTTCAACCTGTTTTCGCGGATGCAATCGCAATCACTCGACACGATGGAGCGGCTGGGATCGCGGCTGGTCGATCACATACGGCTCGACCAGGAAGGCGGCGAGGCGGCGGCCGATTGCACGACCGACGGCAGTCGCGCGATGAAAATCCAGCGAGCGCGGCATTTTCGGCACGGTCGAATCGAGATCATCCCGATGATCGACGTGATGTTCTTTCTGCTGGTGACGTTCATGCTGGCGTCGCTGTCGATGCAGAGTCTCAACTCGATCGCGGTCAATCTGCCCAAGGGCAACGCCGAATCGATGGCGCATCAGGAGCCGATCACACTGACGGTCACGCACGACAGCAAGATCTTCATCGACAAGACACCGACCACGCTCGAGCAACTGGCGTTCGTGCTTAAGCCGATGCTCAAGACGAACGATCTCGGGCGTGGTGGTGAACGCGGATACTGACGCGCCCGAGGGGACGGTGGTCGAGGCGATGATCGAGGCGCGGCGCGCGGGCGTCGAGAAATTTCTGATTGCGGTGAAGCATTGAGATGGGCGCGGGTGCAGCTCAGATAGCGACACGACCGCCGGAGCTGGACGAGCCGGCGCGGCGTCTGCTGTTGATCGTCCCGCTGTCGATTGCGATTTGGGCGATTCTGCTGAGCGGATTTTCGCTCATCCTGATGCGCACCAAGGTGATGCCGCAACAGGAGTTGCCGCCGATCGAGGCGCGGCTGATCGATATACCGAAGCCGGCGGGCCTGCAGGGCAACGGCGGCGCGATGCATCCGGCGGCGCCGGCGATTCCTCATCCGAAACCCGTGCCAGTCGTCAAGCCGCATCCGGTGGCGCATCTGAAGAAGGCCGCACCGCTGCCGCCGGTGATTCGATCGCCAGATGGCATCGAGAAGAATACCGCGGCGCCGGGCGTCGAGGAGAAACCGGGCGCGGGGGCGGGAACTGCGACGGAAAGCGGCGCGAGCAGCAGCGGTTCAGGAAGCGGCGGAGGATCTGGCGGCGGAATCGGCACCGATACGGTGGGTGCGCGCGCGATCTATGCGCCGACGCCGGTGATCCCGGACGACTTGCGCGAGGACGTGATGCAGACCGAGGCGGTCGCGCGTTTCAACGTGACGTTCGACGGCGTGAGCGAGGTGACGCTGGAAAAGCCGACGTCGAATCCGCGGCTGAACCAGGTGCTGCTCGACACGCTGAAGCAGTGGAAGTTTTTTCCGGCGGTGAAGAACGGGGTGGCGATTGCGTCGACGTTTGAGGTGAGGATTCCGATTTCGGTGCAGTGAAACTCCCAAAGTCCGGTTCCCCTTCCCGCTCGGGAAGGGGTTAGGGGTTGGGTTCTCTGGATCGCCGCCATCGCCGTCTTTCCTTCGTGCTTTCGGCAAAGGAGCGCTGCGCGATTTCAGAGACCGGAACCGGCTTCGCGTACGCGAAGCTGTCCGAGGTCCATTCCTCCCGTCGCGTTGCTCCGGTCGTCAGGATGACACAAGAAAGCGAAGCTGCGGGCGTTGCGATCGATCCGAGCAACCTAACCCCTAACCCCTTCCCGAGCGGGAAGGGGAACCGGATTGTGGAGAGTAGCCTCTTCTCGAGCGGGAAGGAGAACCGGCTTGTTGTGAGTAACCTCTTCCCGAGTGTGAAGGGGAACCGGATTGTTGGGAGTGCGCAAGGGCTGGCGCAAGAAAATCACGTGCAGAGGCGGTCTATTACTTTTTGGATCATTGCGGGGCCGCGGTCGAAGGCGTCGCGGCGGACGTGTTCGTTGGGTTGATGGGCTTGATCGAGGTCGCCGGGGCCGCAGATTAGCGATGTGATTTTTGAGCCGGTGAACCATCCGCCGTCGGTGGCGTAGAGGGCGCCGCCAGAGGTTTTTGCGCCGGTGACTTCGAACAGAGCGGCTTCCAGGGCCGTTCCGCGCGGGGAGTCGAGTGGAGGCACTACGTTCAGGAGATTGGTTTCGATTGTCGCGCGATGCTCGCGGCCGGCGTAGTCGTGGACGTCGAGCGCGGCCAGGCGGCGCTGGATCTCGTTGTAAACGTTGAGCGGTTCGGCGTCGGGCAGGGTGCGGTAGCTGACGCGCAGCGTGCATTCCTCGGCGATCATGTTGAGGGCGATGCCGCCGTGGACCGTGCCGAAATTCAGCACGTCGTGCGGCGCGTCGGGAAAAATCTCGGCATATTCGGCGGGTCTGCGCGCTGCTAGTTCCTGCTGATAGCGGCCGATGGTGTCGACGACCCGGCCCATCACGGCGATCGCGTTAACACCGCGGGCCGGGGCGCCGCTGTGACCGCCGACGCCGCGAACCGTCACGCCGAACGACACGATGCTCTTGTGCGCGCGCGACACTTCCCACGAAGTCGGTTCGCCGATCCATGCCAACTGAGGGACCGGAGTTTCGCCGAGGATCTGTTTGAGCGCGGGCGCGACGCTTTTAGCGCCGAGGCATCCGACTTCCTCGCTCGCGGTGAACACGAATACCAGCGGGCGCTTGAGCCGCGATGAATCGAGCGTGCGCGACGCGTCGAGGCATTGCGCGATGAAGCCCTTCATGTCGGTGGTGCCGCGGCCGTAAATTTTGTCGCCCGCGAGTTCGAGCTTGAGCGGATCTCGATCCCATCCGGGCTGTCCGTCGAATGGGACTACATCGACATGGCCTGAAATTATCAGACCGTCGGCGCGCGGCGGCCCGATCCATGCGACGAGGTTGGCCTGCGACACGCCGAACAGTTCGACGGGTTGAATTGCGGTTTTGAATCCTCGAGGCGCGAGCTCCGCCGCGATGTATTCGATTGCGTCGCGATCGCTTTTTGCGCTGACCGTGTCGAACGCGACGAGCCGGTTTGCGACCTCGTACAAGTAGTCGTTCATAGTGCCACCTGAGCGTGAAACCGGTCAGGAGAATCGCATAATCGGCGTGTCGATAACAAATCGCAGTGATATAACATCGCGGAAATACTCATGTATTGGACGATAGGCAATCGGGCGCGCGGGTGGATAGAATGCTTGGGTCGGGAGGAGGGGCTGGATGGAGTTCGATGAGCAAATGGGCAATCAACCGGATAGTCATGGAATAGTTGGCGCGGCTGTGGTCGCGGAATCGCCTGCGCCTCAAAACGGAGCGGCGATCGATTCGATAGCGGCGTTGGAGGCGATTGATGGATCGGTCACGGCGGTCGAGAAGGCGCCGCCGCCGCATATCGACAAAGACCTCACCTCGCCGGACCTGTTCCTTAATCGCGAGCTGACGTGGCTCGCGTTCAATCGACGCGTTCTGCATGAGGCGGAGGACGAGCGAAATCCGCTGCTCGAACGGCTGAAGTTCCTGGCGATTACGGCGTCGAACCTCGACGAGTTTTTCATGAAGCGTATCGGCGGCCTGAAGCAGCAGGTCGTCGCCGGGATGCATGAGCTGACGGTCGATGGACGCACGCCGCAGCAGCAAATCAACGAGTGCTACACGGTGGTGCGCGAGCTGGAGCAGCGGCAGCGCGAGATCGGACCGCATATTCTGCGCGAGCTCGAGAATCATGGGATTCGGGTGCGGCTATACGCGAGCCTGACCGATGACGAGTGCAAGTCGGTTCGCGACTACTACTACAAGAATATTTTTCCGCTGGTGACGCCGCAGGCGATGGACCCGGCGCATCCGTTCCCGTTCGTGTCGAATCTGTCGCTCAATTTGCTGGTCACGGCGCGCTATCAGAACGATTCGGACCCGCTGATGGCGCGGGTGAAAGTGCCGATCGGCTTTGGAATCCCGCGCTTCATCCGGGTCGGCAAGCAAAATGACTTTGTGCGGCTCGAGGACGTCGTCGCGAACAATCTCGATCTGCTGTTTCCCTCGATGCTCATCGACTCGTACGAACTGTTCCGGGTGACGCGCAACGCCAACACCGAGCGCGACGAGGACGAGGCCGACGATTTGCTGGCGCTGATCGAATCCGAGCTGCGCGACCGCCGTTTCGCGCCAATCGTGCGGCTGGAAGTGCTGACCGGGATGAATCCGGTGCATCGCGGGATGCTGGCGGCGGAACTCGGGCTGGACGAGCGCTCCGACGTGTTCGAAGTCGATGGCATGCTCTCGATGCGCGACCTGAACGAGCTGGCGGCGATCGACGAGCCCGCGCTGCACGATCCGCCGCATCATCCGGTCGATCATCCGCGGCTGACGGTCGGGCGGAGCATCTTCCACGTCATTCGCGATGCGGGATCGTTGCTGCTGCTGCATCCGTATGAGTCGTTCTCGACGTCGGTCGAGCGGTTTTTGCGCGAAGCGGCGGACGACCCGAAGGTCCGCGCGATCAAGATGACGCTGTATCGGACGTCGCCGGACTCGAAGATCATCGGCTACCTGTGCGATGCGGCGCGCAACGGCAAGCAGGTTGCGGTGGTGGTCGAGCTGAAGGCGCGCTTCGACGAAGCGGCGAATATCCAGTTCGCGACCAAGCTCGAGGAATTCGGGATTCACGTGACGTACGGAGTGGTGGGGCTGAAGACGCATAGCAAGGTGATCCTGGTCATTCGGCAGGACTACAACGGGCTGCGGCGGTACGCGCATATCGGGACCGGCAACTATCATCCGGTGACGGCGCGATTTTATGCGGACTACGGACTGCTGACTTGCGACGACACGATTGGCGAAGACCTGACTGAGCTGTTCAACTACCTGACGACCGGCTACATGCCGAATCGTCCGTATCGCAAAATCCTGCCCGCGCCGACGGTGCTGAAGCGCGCGCTGCTGGCGCGAATCGAGCGCGAGATCAAAGTGCAGCTCGGCGGCGTCGCCGGGGCTGATTCAGTTCAAGATGAACGCGCTGGAAGACGTGGATATCACGCGGGCGTTGTATCGCGCGTCGCAGGCGGGGGTGAAGGTCGATTTGATCGTGCGCGACACGTGCCGGCTGCGTCCGGGAATCCAGGGGCTGTCGGAAAGCGTGCGCGTAGTTAGCATCGTGGGAAGATTCCTCGAGCACGGGCGGGTTTACTATTTTCGCAACGGCGGCGCCGAGGAGTTTTCTCATTGGATCCGCCGACTGCATGAAGCGCAATCTCGAGAGCCGCGTCGAGGTCGTCGCGCCGGTCGAAGATCCGCAACTGCGCAAGGAATTGCGCGCCGTGCTCGACATCCAGCTACGGCCGAATCGATGCCAGTGGGAAATGCAGCCGGACGGCACATACGTCAGGACCGCAGCCGCGGACGCCGCGCCGGCCTGTCAGCAGGCGATGATCGATTTCGCCGAGACTCGGCAGACGGAAGCGACCAAGGTCAAGCGACGGCGATCGAAAGGCTTCGCGCGGCGCGCCGTACGAGAAAGAAACGGCGAGTGACGAGCGCGGCTATTCGCCGGGACGCGGCGGAATCGCGACGTAGTTGCCGGGATTCGCAGCCATAGCCTCACGAATTTCCGGATGCGCGGTGAAGAACGCACCGAGTTGCGGATGCTTCTTCGCGTAGGCCTCGTCGTTGATCAGCGCGGGATTGTGAGCAAGCTCGGTCGCGACCTTCGGATGCTCGCTGGCGAAGTCGTTCCACGTCTTGAGCTTGTGCGTGTCGATATCGCGACTATCAGCCGCCTTGAACACGGTCGTGGTGTTTCCATTCACGACGGTGCCGAGCGTCTTTCCCGTCCTGTGCGAACGACGGAGCAGCGAAAGCGACGGGAAGCGCGACTGCAATCGACAGGGTCGATATACGATTCATCTTTATCAGCATAGTTCGTCCGTTCCGAAATGCAAAAATTCGGGCGTGCCGTCAGGAACACAAATCTCGTTCCGATCTGGTCGAGTGAGTGCTACTCGCCGGGACGCGGCGGAATCGCATTGTAGTTGCCGGGATTCTCGGCCATCGCTTCACGAATATCCGGATGCGCCGAGAAGAACTGGCCGAGTTCAGCATGCTTCTGCGTATAGCTGTCGTTGTTTATCAGCGACGGGTTGTAGGCGAGTTCACGCGCGATGTCGGGATGCTCGCTCGCGAAGCTGCTCCAGGTCTGAAGCTTTTGCAGATCGAGATCGCTGGTATCGGCTGCTCTGAACTCGATCGTGGTGTTTCCTTTGACGACGGTGCCCAGGGTTCTTGCTTCCTGCGCGATCGATGGAGCAGCGAAAGCGACTGGAACCACGGCTGCTATCAAAAGAGTCGATATTTGTTTCATGAGTGTCATCTCTACCCGTCCGGGATTACACCTGAGAGGGAGAGCAACTCTCATACCGGGAATATATTTCTCACAAGCTTTGCCGATACGTGCTCGTGATCCCGAAGTGAGAATGTATTAGTTACAAACTACCCGGTTTCGCCGTATTTGGTTTCGCCCGGCTTTCGCTCACCGTCATTCGAGCGCTCTTCGAGTAGTTCAGTTTTGGTGGGGCAGCAGCGCCACCCGACATGATGAAGGTCATCGCTTCGTTGATTGTCCAATCGAGCATGACCAGGCGGCTGGTCGGAACCAGTTCCATGTAGCCGGAAGTCGGGTTGGGCGTGGTCGGGACGTAGACGGCGGCGATCTCCTCGCCGGTGTCAGCGTCGTTGAAAATTCTGGTCACGAGGCCGACGGTTTTCATTTCCGGAGAGGGGAACTGGATCAGAACAACGCGCTGAGAACCGTTCGGTTTGTTCTGAAAGCTGGTGACGAGCTGACGGGCGGCGCCGTAGATGGATTGGACGACGGGAATTCGCGCCATCAGGTAGTCGAAGGCGGCGAGCAAGCGTCGTCCCGCGACGGCGGTCGCGATCTCGCCAAGGACGTACAGGGCCGCGAGTACGATCGCGACCGAGATAGTCCCTTGAAACCATGGCGCAGAAAATCCTTCGGCGAGCGTCGGCGAATGAATCTTCAGCCAATCTACGTATGCCCTGACGAATGGACTGCCGAGCGCAACCAGGACGCCGACCAGAAAACTGATGACCCAGACGGTGACGAGGATGGGAATCGCAGTGAGAATTCCCGCCACGAGGTTGCGACGGATCTTTGCGAGCATCGAGCGGTCTATCCTCCCGCGTGCGCGAGTTCAGAGGCGCGGCGGCGCAGCGCAATTGAACAGTTTACCGATGGTGCGGCGCGAAGTCTGTCACCACGTATCGACGTTGGGGCGCTTCTTGCCGGTGCGCGGCGCTTTCGGCGGCGTCGATCGCAGGCCTGCGACGATCCATTTGCGCGAATCGAGCGGATCGATGACGTCGTCGATCTCGAAGTGCGACGCGGTGTTGACCGCCTTGCCGTGGCGATACATCCGATCGACCATCTCGTCGAACAGTTCCTTGCGCTTGTCGGGATCCTCGACGGCGGCGAGCTCGTTGCGATAGCCGAGCTTCACCGCGCCCTCCAGTCCCATGCCGCCGAACTCGCCGGTCGGCCACGCGACGGTGAAAATCGGCGCCTTGAAACTGCCGCCCGCCATCGCCTGCGCGCCCAAGCCATAGCCTTTGCGCAGTATGATCGTGAAATACAGGCACGGTGACGTTCGCGCCCGTCACGAACATCCGCGACGCGTGGCGCACCAGCGCGGTCTTCTCGACCTCGGGGCCAACCATGATGCCGGGAGTGTCGCACAGGAACAGCAGCGGGATGTCGAACGCGTCGCACAAGCTGCATGAAGCGCGCGGCCTTGTCGGCGCCGTTGCTGTCGATCGCGCCCGCGAGATGCACCGGGTTGTTGGCGATGAGTCCGACGGGACGTCCTTCGATCCTGATCAGCGACGTCACCATCCCGGGGCCGAAGTGGCGGCGTATCTCGAGCACCGAGCCGGTATCGGCGAGCGTCTCGATGACCGCGCGAACGTCGTAAATGCGAAGTCGATTTTCGGGGATGATCGTGCGCAACAGACGCTGATCGGCGCATACCCAGTCGCGAACTTCTCCCTGAAAGTACGATAGGTACTTCTTCGCGACTTGTACTGCTTCGGCTTCGTCGGCGACCGGAATGTCCACGACGCCATTAGCTACTTGCACGTCCATCGGTCCTACTTCTTCGGGGCGGAATATACCTAGTCCGCCGCCTTCGATCATCGCCGGACCACCCATTCCGATATTCGATCCTTTAGTCGCGATTACTACATCGCAGCATCCTAGTAGAGCTGCATTGCCGGCGAAGCATCGGCCCGAGTTGATACCTACGAGAGGTACCAGACCGCTCAACTTTCCCCAGTAGTTGAACGCCATGCAGTCGAGTCCCGCGACGCCCAGGCCGTCGGTGTCGCCGGGGCGTCCGCCGCCGCCCTCGGTGAAGAATACCACTGGCAGGCGCGACTTCTGCGCGATCTCGAACATCCGGTCTTTCTTGCGATGGTTCTGTTGGCCCTGCGTGCCGGCGAGCACGGTGTAGTCGTAGGACATCAGGATGCACTGCGCTTTGGATTCCTCGAACAGGTCGCCGTTGACGCGTCCGATTCCGGCGACCATTCCGTCGGCCGGCGTGTTCTTCACGAGGTCTTCGATCGTGCGCCGTCGCCGCTGCGCCGCAATCACCAGTGGACCGTACTCGACGAAGGTGCCGGGGTCGCAGAGGTCGTCGATATTTTCGCGAGTGGTGCGCTGTCCGGTCTTGCGCCGGCGCGCGACCGCGTCGGGCCGCGCAGGCGTCGAGTCCAAGCGCATGACGATCGACCACCTCGGCGAGATCGGGACGCACGCGATTCAGATCTACCTCGCCAGCCTCGGCGCTGGTGCGACGTCTCGACGTCCGCCTCCTCGATGAAGGCCAGCGGATGTCCTTCGAAGATCGCGTCTCCTTTGGCAACCGTGATGAGCCGCACGATTCCACTCTTGTCGGCGACGATGACGTGCTCCATTTTCATCGCTTCCATCACGAACAGTTGCTGCCCGCGATGCACGCGGTCGCCTTCGCTCACGTCGACGGAAACGATCGTGCCCTGCATCGGCGCCTCGATCGCCACCGTATTTTCCGGCGCGGCGATGTCGTGAGCTTGCGGCGTCACGACAGTAGTGGTCGCCGCAATCGGCGAGATTGCATTGCTCTCCGATTTGCCGTGATGGAGAACCGCCAGCGGATCGCTCGCGTCGATCTTTGCTCCAGCTCTACGACCGCCGGACTGTTCGACGCCTGCCCTGGGAGCCGACGTCGGGCGATCGAAGAAGAGCCGCCGATGCCCCGATTCCGCGCCGGCGACCAGCGCCGCGATGTTGTCGTCGACGAAGCGAGTGTAAACGCGATTCGCGATGAACTCCGGATGCTGTAGCAGACTCTGCAGGAATCCGATGTTGGTCGGTACGCCGTCGATTCTGAATTCGCATAGCGCGCGATAGGTCTTGGTCACCACGTCGGCGAAGTCCGCCGAGTGCGAGTGAGTAATGAGCTTGGCGAGCAGCGAATCGAAATTCGGGCTCGTCGTGTATCCGGCGTAGGCGAACGAATCGGTCCGCACGCGCGGTCCCGACGGTGCCTCGAACGCGGTGATCGTCCCGCCGCCCGGCTTCGCGGTGCCGTCAGCGCGCATCGATTCCATGTTGATTCGCACCTGCATCGCGAACCCGCGCGGTTTCGGAATATCCGCCTGTTGCATCCCGAGCTCGGCGAGCGTGCTGCCCGAAGCGAGTTGAATCATGCAGCTTGACCAGATCGATGCCCGTTACTTCTTCGGTGACGGTGTGTTCGACCTGGAGCCGCGGGTTGGCTTCGATGAACGCGAAGCCGGCCTCGTCGGTGGCAGACGCTTCAGCATTGACGAGAAACTCGAAGGTGCCGAGGTTGTTGTAGCGCACCTCCTTCGCCATTCGCACCGCAGCCGCGGTCAGCCGATCGCGAAGCGCCGGCGCGAGTCCCGGGCTCGGTGCAATCTCGACGATTTTCTGATTGCGGCGCTGGATGCTGCATTCGCGCTCCCAGAGGTGGCTGACGTTGCCGGATCCGTCGCCGATGATTTGCACTTCTATGTGACGCGCGCGCGGCATCAACTGCTCGACGTAAACGTCGCCGTTGCCGAACGAGGCCCGCGCTTCGGACTGGCAGCGCTTGTATGCCTCATCGATTTCCTTCGGCGCTTGAGACGGCGCGCATCCCGCGGCCGCCGCCGCCGGCGACGGCTTTGATCATCATTGAAGCACTCTCGCCGAGCGACGAAAAAAAGTTGCGCGCTTCGTCGAGAGTGGTCGGACCGCCGGTGCCGCGCAGGATTGGCACGCCGCATCGATCGGCAAGCGAGCGCGCCTGCACCTTGTCGCCGAATAGCTCGAGCATTTCAGCGCGTGGTCCGATGAACGTGATCCCCGCGTCGACGCATCGCCGCGCGAAGGCGGCGTTCTCGCTGAGAAAGCCGTAGCCGGGATGAATCGCGTCGCAACCCGCTTGTTTGGCGAGCGCGATGATCTGTTCTCCATCGAGATACGCCGCCGCGCCGATGCCGTTCAGACGGCGCGCCTCGTCAGCCTTGCGGGTGTGCAATGAACCAGCGTCGTCGTCGGGAAAAACCGCCACCGTGCGGATACCCATCTCGGCGGCCGCGCGGATTATTCGAATCGCGATCTCACCGCGATTGGCGATCAGCAGACTGTTCGGAGTCATATTTCTCTCGTCTCGTTTTGAGTACGCGGAAACCTTGCGCCCCCAACTTGTATCTAAAGCATGAGCAGCCTGCCGCGTGAAAGCGGTGAAGGTGACTGTGGATATATGTCGTTGAGCGGGTGCCGATGCACAGCTATAGTTTCCTGAAGTCTGAGCATGCGATTCCGCATCAAACACACCACTCGATACGTTTACGAACAGCCGGCTTCCCATTCGCACAACGACGTGCGGCTCACGCCGATCGACGCGCCGGATCAAAAGCGCGTCGCGTTCAGGCTCGAGGTCACGCCGGCCGCGGAGATTTCCGAGTATCGAGACGCGTTCGGCAACCTCACGCATTCGATAGATATCCAGCCGCCGCACACCGAGCTGATTATCAGTTCGTGTTCGGTAGTCGATCGACTCGCGCTGCCGGCTGTGCCGTCGGCGCGAATTACATTTTACGACTACCTGGCAGGCGATGCGGCGAGGATGAAGGAATACTCGGAATTTCTGAATCCGAGCCGCTATGTTCCATTCAGCGATCGGTTGCGAAGATTTTTCTGGTCGGTGCGGCCGCAGCTATCGGAAGACGTCACCGCGTACACTGAGCGCATGGTCCTTTATGTGCGCAATCAATTCGGCTACGACGGCGGTACCACTCACGTACATTCGACAGTCGACGACATACTCACCACGCGGCGGTGGAGTATGCCAGGACTTCGCGCATCTCAGCATAGGTCTGCTGCGGCTGGCGGGAATTCCTGCGCGCTACGTCTCCGGCTACCTGGCGCCTGATCCTGACAGGAGTCCTAACTCTCCGCCTCCTGAATTGGCCAGCCACGCATGGATCGAGGCGCTCTTGCCCGGAGTAGGATGGACCGGTTTCGATCCGACGCATAGGACTCGCACCATGATTCGTCACATAAGACTCGCGGTTGGCAGAGACTACAACGACCTACCGCCGGTGTCGGGAGTCTACAATAGCAGTGGCGGTGGCCGTCGGATGGCCTATGAGCTAGAAGTAGGCCTCGCGAGCCACGACAGTATCGATGAGCTGAGCGAGTAAGTCCCGTCAGGACTTGATTTCTTCAGTTCCGTCCAATCGCTTCGACAGATCGATCGGATCGCCCAGGGTGACCTCGTTGGGATCGACCTGGTAGGCCCATACCTCGAACTTGGTCATGCGCGCAGGGCCATACACGGTTGCAAAGGCGCATTCGACGGCGTCGAGACCTTGAGCGATCTTGATGCGGCCTATCCTGGGTTCGTTGTAGCGAGCATCAAAGACATGCCACTGGTCACCCAGGTACACTTCGCTGTAGGCATGAAAGTCCATCGGAGATCCGGGATCAACGTGTCCTATGTCGGGCAGGTGACCGGTGACGTAGCGCGCGGGGATGTTGATCGCACGGCACAGCGCTATCGTGCAATGGGCGAAGTCGCGGCAGACACCATAGCCCCGATCGATAATTTGCGCGGCTGAAATGTCGGGTCTTCCCGAGGCGAAGCGATATTCGATGTTATTGTGAACCCAGTCGGAGATAGCCTGCACGCGTTCGCCTGCGTCGTATATGTGTCCGAACTTTTCACCGGCGAAACTGAATAGCTTGTCTGAATCGCAATAGCGGCTAGGCAGCAGGTAGCGCAAAAGTAACGGATCGATCGTGGCGATGGAGGGCGCGTTTCCGAATTGATCGGACTTGTCCGAGCGCGGTGGACACCTCAACCATCGCGTCGTGCTTAATTTCGTTAAGTCCGCTTCCCAGGATTATCCGGTAAGCAACGTTGCCGTCAGTATCGGTAAACGATTCGAACTTCCGGGCAATTCCGAAATCGAGATTTTCCTGTCGGACAGGACGGTCGGGATCAAATCGCGGGTTAACCAGCAATATTACCGTTGCTGAAGATTCGCATTCGAAGTGGATACTGCAGCCGACGCGAACCGTAAGCATCTTAGGCGCCGTTGCGAACTCGATCGAAAAAATCGGCGAATAGCGGAAGGTAAAGCGGATCGCGCTCGGGATGATACTGCACGCCGATCGCGTAGGGATGCGAACGAAGCCGCGCCTGCTCAACGATTCCATCGATCGCCGACCACGCCTCGACCTCGATTCCGTCGGCCAGCCGCTCGAGCGCCTGGTGATGCGAGCTGTTCACCGCGGCGAATCGGTGAATCGCGTTCGAGCTGTGTCTCAGCGCTTGAATGTTTTCCCGCTCGGCACTGTCGTGTCCGGGAATATCCACGTGTAAGGTGCCGCCCAGCGCGACATTCAGCACCTGCAAGCCGCGGCAAATGGCGAGGATCGGCTTTCCTGAAGACAGCAGCTCGATGGCTGCGCTGAACTCCCACTCATCGCGCGCGCAATCGGTGTCGACAATCAACGACGGATCCGCGATCGCCTGTCGCAGGCGGCTGATCGGAGATGTCGCCGCCGCCGGTCAACATCAACGCGTCCATCTGGCGCAGATCGACGGGATGCAACCGAGCGTTATGCACCGTCAGATGCGGATAACGGCTGAATATAAGTGAGAACCAATGTTCGTCGCATTGGCGAATCCACGTCGCGATACTCGGCATTTCCAACTCGTCTCTCGAAAGACTACGACAAAGCTCTCTTCTGAGACTACGGATGCATCGCGATTGTCGCAAATTCACCGCGACTGCGCTCTTGCGGCGAATCCGCGCAACTTATGTACTGTGTCACCGCAAGGGCGAGTGAAAAATGAAAAGCTACAAATTCGCGTTGGCCGCAGTCATCGCAATCTGCTGCGCCGCGTCCGGCCAGTGCCGCGTCTGCCGCCAATTCTCCGGCCGCGACCGCAAGCGCGGCGCAAGTTACCGCGCCTGTGTCTCCAGGTGCCGGCGACCTCGGGGCGCTGATCGCATCGGGGAACCTGCCGGATTTGCGCTGGCCCAACTTCACCGACTATCGCGACGTCGTGAAAAAATTCTACGACGCAGGCGGCGGATCGCTGGCGTGGATCCAGAATGGCAAGGCCAGCCCTCAAGCGGTGTCGATGATCCTGTTGCTTCAGCAGGCTGGGCTCAAAGGCCTCAATCCCGAGGACTATGACGGATCGCGATGGGACGCGCGGCTCGCCAAGCTACAACCTACCGCGACGCCGAAAGCGTCCGACGCCGACCTTGCGCATATCGATCTGGCGCTGACTGTTTCTGCGATGCGCTACATTTCCGATCTGCACATTGGACGAGTGAACCCTCAGCGTTTCAAGTTCAGCCTGACAGTCGGAACGAATAAATATGACCTTGCCGACGAGCTGAGAACGCAGGTGCTTCCGGCGTCGGACGTTCCCGCGGTTATAGTGAAGGTCGAGCCAAACTATGATGGCTATCGACGCGCCGAAGATGCGCTCGTGACGTATTCAAAACTGGCGAGCGCCGGTGATACTCCGCCTATACCCGTACCGCAAAAGGGAGTGCGTCCTGGTGGTACATTTGCCGCGATGCCGCAGCTCGTCGCGCGATTGCGCCAGCTCGGCGACCTTTCGTCCAGCGCAGACGTGCCCGCCGACTCGACGGCTTATAAGGGCAGCGTCGTCGATGCGGTGAAACATTTTCAGAGTCGTCACGGGCTGGACACTGACGGCGTATTGGGAAAGGGCACGGTGACTGAACTCAACACGCCGCTCAAAACTCGCGTGCAACAACTGCAACTCACGCTGGAACGATATCGATGGATACCGCCGGACTTCCCCGAGCCGCCGATTATAGTCAACATTCCCGAATTCCAGTTGCATACGATGCGCCGGCAACCTGCGAACTACCTGACGATGAGAGTAGTCGTGGGTAAGGCGATGCGTACGCAGACGCCGGTGTTCGCGGACGAAATGAGATATCTAATCTTTCGACCGTACTGGCTGGTGCCGACGTCGATCCTGCGCAAGGAGACCATCCCGAAGACGCGGCGCGATCCCAACTACCTCGGCAGACAACGGATTTCGAAGTCCTGGATCGTAGTGGCAACGTTGTCGCGTCATCGCCGGCATCAGACGACGTCATAGAGGGACTTAGTTCCGGATCCCTGAGCGTACGGCAGAAACCTGGGCCAAAGAATGCGCTCGGCCTGGTGAAGTTCATCTTCCCCAATCAGTACAACGTGTATCTGCACAGCACGCCGGAACAGGAACTGTTCTCGCGATCGCGACGCGACTTCAGTCATGGATGTATCCGGGTCGAGAAACCCGCGGACCTGGCGGCATGGGTGCTGCGCGACAGGCCGGAATGGCCGATGGACAAAATACAAGCGGCAATGAAGACCGGCGCCGACAACGTTCAGGTGAATCTCAAGAAACCTATCCCGGTACTAATTCTGTATAGCACCGCAGTAGTAGATCCAGACGGCGAAGTAAGATTCTTCGACGACATCTATGGCTACGACAAGTCGCTGGACAAGGTACTCGCGAATGGACCTCCGTATCCGAGTTGAACCAGGCACTCGAGTACTTCAAGCTACGCCGTGATCCTTGAACCAGGACTGCATCCGGTTCCATCCGTCTTTGGCGGCTTGGGGGTTGTAGCTGGAGCGATAGTCGGCGTTGAAGCCGTGGCCGGCGTCGGGATAGATCACGATTTCTGACGGCTTGCCGGCGGCCTTCAGTGCGGCGCGCATCTGCTCGATCTGCGCGGCCGGTATTCCCATATCCTTGCCGCCGTAGAGACCTAGAATCGGCACGTTGATCTGATTCGCCAAATCGATGGGATTCTTCGGCCTGAGTTCCGACGGCGGCAGACTCCAGAGGCCCGTACCATGCCACTCCCGCTTTCAGAGAAGGATTGTGGGCGGCATAGAGCCAGACCTGGCGGCCGCCCCAGCAAAAACCGGTGATGCCGAGTTTCGTGGTATCAGCCTTACCCGTGCTTTTCGCCCATGCCACGGTTGCGTCGAGATCGGAGGCAACCTGTTTGTCGGGAACCTTGGCGACGACCTTCGAAATGATCTGCTGCGTATCGGCCATGCTCGAGACGTCGCCTTCGCGCGAAAACAGCAGCGGCGCGACTGCGAAGTAGCCTTGCTTGGCGAGTCGGCGGCAGATGTCCTTGATATGTTCGTGGACGCCGAAGATTTCGTGCACGACGAGGATGGTTGGGAAAGGACCGCCGCTCGCGGGCATTGCGCGATACGCGGGAATTTCGCCGCCTGGGACTGGAATCCTGACCTCGCCGGCGACGAGTCCGTTGCTGTCGGTTGTGATCGTGTCGGCCGACACCGGCATCACAGCCAGCGCGAAGCCGGCTGCGAGACTTCCGACCACGAACGCGCGACGCGAAATTTGATCGTTCATATTTCTAATTTCTGTAAGACGGTTAGCTGGAACGCAAGGGTGTTTCGCGCATGAAGCGGATCGTGTCGTCCAAATCGCGGATGCCGGCGTCGGAGCCGAGGCCCTGCGCCACCAAAGCTGCCGCGGCGTTGCCGAGTTTCATGCATTCCGCCGGCGGCCATCCGAGCCGCAGCGCGCGAATGAAGCCGGCGCAATAGGCGTCACCGCATCCCGACGTATCGACGACGGTTATGTCGTGCGCCGCCAGATGCATCCGCTCGCGCGCAGTCGCCAGTAGGCTGCCGTCGCCGCCCATCGTCAGCATCACTCCGCCGACGCCGAGGTCGAGCAGTCGCGAGGCTGCGTCCTCGGGAGTACGCGATTCAGTAAGCTTGCAGGCTTGGTCGGCGTTGGGCATGAACCAATCGACGAGCGGCAGGCACGGCTTCAGGATCGCGAGCAGTTTGGGCGAGCCTTCACTCAGGATGTCCATGCTGGTGGTCGCGCCGCCGTCGCGCGCACGGCGCAAGATCTGCGACGCACCGTCGCGGCCGAGTCCGCGCATCGAATCGTTGCCGCCGAGATGAAGGTGCGCTGCGCTTTCGATCAACTGCCACGGGACGTCGTCAATCGAGTAGACCGCGTTGGCGCCGATCGCATGAAGCGCGGGCCGGTCTCCGTTGGGTCGAATGGGAAGGATGCTCGCCGAGGTTTGTACACCGGTCTTGCGAATGACGTGGCTGGTATCGACGCCGAAAGTGTTCAGCGCGCGGATGAGCACGTCGCCAAGAGCGTCGTCGCCGACGGCGCCGACCGTCGCGACTGAGAGTCCCAGTTTCGCGAGGCCGACCGCCGTGCCCGCCGCACTTCCGGCCGGCGCCAGTCGAATCTCGTCGAGCAGCACGCTGCCCTGGCCGTCGGGGATGTGCGTGACGTAGCGGCCGAGGATGTCGAGGACGTGCGCGCCGAGCGTCACACAGGTATCGCTCATCAGTGACTCGGCCTCTTACGCGCGATTTCGCGATCCTGTCGAGCGATCACTGCTGCGTGCAGTTGCGCGACGGTTTTTTCGGGGAGCACGGTGATCGGCTTCCCGGTCGAGAGCGCATCCATATAGATGTGCGCGGATTTTTCGAGCAGCTCGACGAATGTGAAGGTCTTGTCGAGATCGGTGCCGATGCAAAGCGTGCCGTGATTCTGAAGTATGTAGCAGTGGCATCGATTGGCGAGCTTGCGCGCGACGTTGTCGTGCAGTTCGCGCGTACCCGATAACGCGTACGGCACGACATCGATCACATTGCCGATCGCGAGCGTCACTTCGTCGAACAGCGGCGGGATCGGCTGATTCAGAATGCTGAGCGCGCTGGCGAAGGTCTGATGAGTATGGATCACGGCGCTGACGTCGGCGCGCACCTGGTACGCCGCGACGTGCATCGGAGTTTCTATAGACGGTTTGCGCGTGCCTTCGATCGGCGCGAGATCGAAATCGACGACGCAAATATCTTCAACCGTCATCACGTCGTACTGAAGGCGGGTCGGCGTGACGACGACAGCGTTCTCACCCTCGACGAGCATCGAGACGTTGCCCGCGCTGCCCGACTTTGATCCGAAGTAGCCGTCAGCCGACAGCCGCTGGCTTACCTGGAGGACTCGCCGCTTATAGTCGTCGTAGCGTCCCATCTCAAAAAACACGCCCCCGCGGTACCGCCTGAACTTCACGATACCGCGGGGGCGATGTTAATCGCTACTACGAAAGTTTAACGGAGTTCACGACCTGGATTTCCGTGAAGCCCATCAGACCCCACGGGCCGTTCTCCACGCCGATGCCCGACCATTTCGCTCCGCCGAACGGCAGATTCGGCGCGATCGCGAGATGCTGATTGACCCACGCCGAACCGCATTCGAGCTGCGAGGCGACTTCGGTGCCGCGGACCGAATCGTTGGACCATACCGAACCGCTCAGACCGAAGTGCGTAGAGTTCGCGCGGCGGACGGCGTCGTCGACATCCTTGTAAGGAATGATCGGGAGCGCGGGGCCGAACTGCTCTTCATCGACGAGCCGGACGCCATCGGAAATATTTCCGACGATGGTCGGCGCGAAGAAGTAACCTTCCTTGCCGACGCGCGCGCCGCCCGAGACAATCTTGGCGCCGTGCTTCTTGGCGTCCTCGACCAGCTCGGTCACGCGCTCAAACTGCATCTTGTTGTTGATAGGACCGAGCT
Organism: uncultured delta proteobacterium; assembly: GCA_963814715.1. GTDB lineage: Bacteria > Desulfobacterota > Binatia > Binatales > Binataceae > Binatus. The sequence continues at coordinate 850,663 of CAWFDW010000001.1, read as the reverse complement.
GGGTGCCGGCTTCGAGCCCGTCGCCCACCTTGACGCCCTTGGCAATCTCGCCGAGGTTGTCGAGCAACGCGTTGTACATCTGCTCGGGAACGTAGACGCGCTTGATCGCGCTGCAAATTTGTCCCGAGTTCTCGAACGCGCCCCAGAAAATCTTCTGCGCGACCGCCGCGGGATCCACGTCCGCCAGGATGATCGCGGCGTCGTTGCCGCCGAGCTCGAGCGTGACCCGCTTCAAATCGGGCGCGGCTGCCGCGGCGACTCGCTTGCCGGTCTCGACCGAGCCGGTGAATGAAATCTTTCGCGGCACCGGATGAGTCGTCATCCACGAGCCGAGCTCGTCGCCACCGGAGATCACGTTGAGGACTCCGGGCGGAACGATGTCGCGCAGAATCTCGCCGAGCATCAACGTCGTGATAGGCGTGTACGGCGAGGGCTTCAGCACGATCGTGTTGCCCGCGAGCAGCGCCGGCGCGATCTTCCACATCCCGAGCATCAGCGGGTAATTCCACGGCGTGATCGCGGCGACGACGCCGAGCGGCTTGCGCTTGATTTCGATTTTGCCCTGCGGCGTGTCCTGGAGAACCTCGGCGGGCAAATCGAGCATCGCCGTGTATGCGCACCACATCGAGGTGCCCATGATTTCCTGGCCGGCCTTGTCGAGCGGCTTGCCCTGCTCTTGCGTGAGGGTCCGGGCGAGGCCTTCGGGTGGCTGCTGCAACGCGGCGGCGCATTCCTGAAGGACCTTGCGGCGCGCGTTGATGTCTTTGCTCCATGCGGGGAACGCCTTCTGCGCGGCGTTCATCGCCTGGTCGAGTTCGGCCTTCGAGCAATCGGGAACTTCGGCGAAGATCTTTCCGGTGGCGGGATTGATCACGCCAGTGGATTTCGATCCTTTCACCGACTTGCCGTCGATAGTCATGGTGTATCCAGCAGCCATTCGAGTCTCCTTGTATGCGGAATGCGTGCGGGGCAATGTAAGTGATTCAATACAACGGCAGTCGCATCGCGCGCAAACGGCGATTCGTCGAGACGTGAATTGCTGGGAGGGACAAAACAAGGGCGGCCCGGGAATCGGGCCGTCCCTCATTTTTGCGATGCGGACTAGTTGGTCTTGGTGGTCGTGGTCTTGTCGGTGGTGGTGGTCGATCCGCCCGGATTACTGTTATCGCTCGAAGTCGTGGTCGAAGACTCGGACGTCTTCTCCGAGGATTGCGCTGGTGCTGCGGCTGCGCCGGGTGCACCCGGAGCGCCTGGTGCTCCCGGAGGTCCTTGCTCGGCCTGCGGCGCCGGGACTGGGACCGTCGTGGTCGTTTCCTTTTCGCATCCGACGACGGCGGTGCCGAGAATGAATGCGAAACCAATTAACGCTGCTGCGTAGCCAAACTGTTTTTTCATGATATTGCCCTCATGGTTCTCGTGGTCTCCTTTAAGCTTATCGAGACCAGAGTCTCAGGCAAATTTGCCTTTTGCCTTTTGATCGTGTCTCGCCGTTATCAGGATAACCAAGTGGGCGTTTTTTCGATTACCGCGCAATTTCCTCGCTAAGTCCTGCGACTTTCAGCGCCTTTCGTTTTGCACCTTTCAAGATCGTAGTACCTGCGCGTGACGATTCGTTGGGCGTAGAGGCCGCCGCCGGCCTGCACATTGGTGACCGCTTTCCATCCGCCGTATGCGTCGGCGGTCAGATCGCGAATCGCATGAAACAGCCGCGCGCGATATTCGCCGTCGATTCCGTTGCTGGTGCCCATGTACTTGCGAACGAGCGGACCGGTCACTTCGTTTTCGAGATCGGCGACGCCCGGCGCGGTGAGGATCGAGCCGCCCGAGATGTCGTGCAGATGCCGCACCATCAGATTGTAGTTCGCGGCGCCGTGATACTTGCCGGCGTTGGTGTATAGCTCGTCGGGAAACGCGCCTTGCTCGGTGATCTGGCAGTTCGCGATCGCGGCCTCGAGCGCGGCGCGAATCAAGGTGGCGTGGATGAGCATCTCGGAAATTTTCTCCTTGATATGCCCTTCGCCCGCCAGACCGTTGGCTTCCGCGACGAGCTGCGCGAAGCCGACGAGTTGATCGCCCTCCTCCGCCATCGCCGAGAGCCCGCCTAGCCGCTCCCAGAGCCCGAGCGAATGCGCGAAGACAGCCGCTTGCGCAACCGCGCCGTCGAGGAAGATGCGCTCGTTGGGCACGAACACGTCGTCGAGGATCACGAAACCTTCGGCCATGTGAATTTTCGCGGAGACCGGGAACGTGCGCGTGTCGGGATGGCGTGGCGCGAAAGTCGTGTCGATTATCTTGACGCCGGGCGAGTTGACCGGCACCGCGCATCCGATTGCATACGCCTCCTCGCCGGGCTTCATCGCCTTGGTCGGAATCACCATCAGGTCATGCGCCATCGACGCGCCCGTGATGTGCAGCTTGGCGCCGCGAATCACGACACCGTCGGCGCGCCGCTCGACCACGCGCGTGTACGCGTCGGGATCGTCCTGCTTGCCGGGCGGGCGGCTGCGATCGCCTTTCGCGTCGGTGATGCATTCGACGATGCGGATATCTTTTCGCTGCGCGGCGTGAACGTAGTTGCGGATGCGCTCCGCATATTCCGGCAGTGCGTCGGCGATACGGGTAGCCGCGGTAGTCAGCGTCATGATCGACTGATAAGTCACGTTGGCAACGATGTCGGATTCGAGCAGCAGCGGAATTCGATCGCGCAACTCGGCCGCCGAGCGGGGAATCGCCATCAGCGGGCTGACTGCACCGGGCTCGGGCGAGTAGAACTTGTCGTAACCCTCCGCGATTCGCGAGACGCATTCGCCGAGCAGTGGATGATTGACGAGGTCGCGCACGCGCTCGCCTTCGAAGTAGGTTTCGCGGTTGTCGTCGAGCGATTTCTTGTACTGCTGTCCGGTCATCATCGCCGTCTTGTCTCCTTAAACGGTCGTTCAATTGGCGCAAGTTTCGCGCAAATCAACGCCATTGTTCAAGAACGCAGCCGCAACAGGACGCGAATCGCTAGCAGTGGCCCAGCTTGTTGGGTGAGTCTCAGTGATGAGACTTGATGCATTCGACACGCGCGCGCCGAAGTCGGTGAGTTTCTTCTCGCCCATCCCGCGGACGTGACGCAGCGCTTCAATTGTCGTGGGACGGACGCTCGCGAGTTCGCGCAGTGTGGCGTCGTGGAGGATCACGTAAGCTGGCACCGTGCGCTCGGCGGCGATTTCGCGCCGCAGTTTGCGCAGGCTCTCGAATAGCGCCTCGTCGACGTCGCGCCACGACGCTTCCTCGATTCGTGTTCGCTTCGACCTGGACTCTTTCGCTTGTAGCAGTGTGACCGCGCGACCGCCGCGCATCACTTCCCACGATAGACTGTTCAGCTTGAGCATCGGGCGATCGCCAGGTGTGCGCTCCAGCAGGCCGGCATCGATTAGCTGATAGACCAGGTTGGTCAAGGTCTTGCGCGGAACGTCCTTCAGCAGGCCATAGGTGGAAAGTTTTTCGTGACCCAATCGACCCACCCGTTCGCTGCTCGCGCCGATTAGTACGTCAACTACGTGCTCGACGCCGAAGCGCTGCTCGACGCGCGCGACGCACGACAGCACCTTCTGCGCGAGCACGGTGGAATCGGCGACGCCTTCAACCTCGCCGAGACAAAAGTCGCATGCTCCGCAATTTGCGCCTTGATAGGTCTCGCCAAAGTATGCGGAGAGCGTTGCATGGCGGCATCGAACGACCGTCGCGAAGCGGCGCACTTCTTCGAGCAACAGCTTTCCGCTCTCCAACACTTCCGGTGGAGTCGCCGACTCCGCGGCGCTGCGCTCCATCAGATTCCGCCAGCGCATCACGTCCGCAGCCGAGTAGAAGAGCACGCATTCGGCAGGCAAGCCGTCGCGGCCCGCGCGGCCCGTCTCCTGCTGATAGGCCTCGACCGACTTCGGCAGCGCCGCATGGATCACGCATCGGATGTCGCTGCGATCGATTCCCATCCCGAACGCGACTGTTGCCACCACCACGTCGATTTCCTCGGCGGCGAAACGATCCTGCGTGCGCCGACGCTCGTCCGCCTCCATCCCGGCGTGATAGGCGGCAGCGCGCACGCCCCCGGATGCCAGGTAAGCGGCGATCCGCTCGGTGTCATTGCGGCTGATGCTGTAGACGATCGACGCCTCGCCCTTGTGCCGCCGGATTATCTCCGCGATTTGCGCGTTCACATCCAGCTTCGGACGCACCCGGTAAAGTAGATTGGGACGATCGAACGAACCGACCAACACCGTCGGGTCTGTAAGCCCAAGTTGATCGACGATGTCGCCGCGTACGCGCTCGGTCGCGGTCGCCGTGTATGCGTGAATGGTCGCGCCCGGAAAGCGCGTCTTCAATTCCGCGAGTCGTCGATATTCGGGGCGGAAATCGTGTCCCCACTGGCTGATGCAATGAGCTTCGTCGATCGCAAAGCTGGAAACGTTAAGGCGCGCTGCGAGATCGAGAAATCGGGGCGTCAGCAAGCGCTCCGGCGCGACGAATATAAGATGATGCCGGCCGCCGGCGAGATCGCGTTCGAGGTCGCGAACCTCCATCTGATCCATCCCGCTGTGCAACGCCGCGGCCGGATAGCCGGACAGGCGAAGCGCATCGACCTGATCCTTCATCAGCGCGATAAGCGGCGAGACCACGACGTCGGTGCGTCGAGCGACGGCGGGCGGCACCTGGTAGCATAGGGACTTGCCGCCCCCGGTCGGCATCACGACCAACGAGTCGCGCCGGTCGAGTCCGGCCTGAATCGCCTCCAATTGCAGCGGCCGCAGACTCTCGAATCCCCAGTACCGCCGCAATACAGCAAGCACTTCGTCGGAAGCTTGCTCACCCCCGTCGTGTGATCCACTCGTTGCCTCGAGCATCGGCTCCTCGAGGCGCTTCATCGCGCTGTTGCCACTATATCAAGCCGTCCCCGCATCATTAGTAACAACAACCGCGTCGCGGACAAAACCAGTGAAGTAGCGCTCGCAGGGATTGACGCCGGCGCGAGTGCCGCCGAGCACAAAATCGACAAATTGTTGTGTCGGCAGGGCGCCAGACAACGCTAAGGTGCAGGGGGTAGCCCCTGCACCTCACATTAGATCAAGTGGACCGCTCGTGTGTCAGCGCGGCGCGTGCTCGCCGCGGTACTTAAGCGTCATCGCCGCGACTCCGGCGGCGACGTTGAGACCGTTCTGCCCTTCGACTGATACCGGCTGAAGCGCAATCGAGTCTTTAAAGCCTCCGACCAGCACGTTCGCGCCTGCGCCCACACCGAGCGAAAGGCTCGCGGTCGCGCCACCGTAATGACCGTCGAGGGCGCCTGCCTTGAGATCGTTGGTCGGCGCAGCGACCGCCCACAGGATCACCGCTGATTTGAGATAACCAATATCAGCGCCGAACTTTGAGACGCTTCCACTGTAATATTCGACGCGCCCGCCGTTGCTGGAGTAGGAGCAAGCGAGATCGCGCGAAGATCCGAATATGAATCCCCATCCCGCAGCTTCATGGCAAGTGAGATAGCCGGTCTTAACCGTCGTGGCGTGCGCCGGTAGTGAACTCAAGAAAGAATACTGGTGCGACAGCAACGAAGCGATCCATTACTCCTGAGGGTGATTTCCGGCGGCCAACTGTCCCTATAAACGCTAGACCGAACGACATTTCTGGGCAAGGCGGCCACCCTGCGTAGTTCGATCGCGTCTCGACCACCATACAAACTTTTGTATACTCTGGGTGCGCTTGCTCAAGACGCTGGTGTGGCTCGGATCTTCTCGCTACGACCTGCGGCACTTCCCGAGAATGCTCGGCAGCGCGCGGGATATGAACTCTACCTGGTACAGAGCGGCTTGAGCCCTCGGATTGTAAATCAATGCCATCCGTCGGTGCGGGAGTGCGGAGATCAGAGTGCATACGGAAGTGGAGCATCGGGTCATTTACGTCGCAAGGTTTGAAGAAGCAATCTACGTGCTTCATGCCTTCGAAAAGAAGCCGAAAAACGGCTAGCAATGATCTGGAAGCCAAATCCCGATTGAGCGAGTTGCTCCAACGACGAAGGAGCAGGAAAGGGTATGAAGATGAAAATTCAGCGTTCGAGCGGGAACGTGTTCCGAGACCTTGGCTTCGGAGCGAAAGAGGCCGAGAGCTTGCGGCTTCGCGCGGAGCTGATGGTGGAAGTTAGCCGGCTCATCCAGACACGCAAACTTACCCAGCGCTCGGCAGCAAGCCTCCTTGGAGTGACGCAGCCGCGGATCAGCGATCTTATTCGCGGCAAGATCGACCTGTTCAGCATCGACACGCTCGTCAACATGCTCGCGCGAGCAGGAATGCGGGTACAACTTCGAGTCGCTACTAGCCGTCGCGCCCAAGCCGCCTGAACGCGCGCTGGCTACCTCAAGTCGCGGCCGGTGTAGCCGAGGATTGAGCGGGCGATTATCAGGCGCTGGATTTCGCCGGCGCCTTCGTAGATGTCGAAGATGCGGCCGTCGCGGAAGCATCGATCCAGCGGATGGTCTTCCGACAACGCCTCGGGGCCTAGCAAGTCGATACATCCCTGGGTGATTTTTCGCGCGGCTTTGCCGCCCGCCGCTTTGGCGATCGACGCTTCCACTTTCGGCGGCACGTCCTGCTGCTCGAGCCACTTGGAGCGCAGCACCGTCAGCAGCGCTGCTTCGAAGATAGCTTCCAGCCTGATGAAACGATCGACGATTGCCGAGCGGCTTCGCATCCCGCCGCGGTAGCTGATTTCGATTCCGCGCTCGGCCAGCTTTTCGCGCGTGAAATCCAGCGACGCGCGCGCGACGCCCAGCGCCATCGCGCCGACCATCGGGCGCGAGTCGTTGAACACCGACATCGTGGATTTGAAATCACCCTTGATGTGGTTGAACTCCGGAATCCGGCAATTCTCGAACAGCAGGTTGCAGGTATCGTGCGAGCGGATGCCGAGTTTCTTGAGTTGCGGCCCGACGGTGAAACCCGGCGTGCCCTTCTCGACGATGAAGGTCGTCATGCCGCGGCTGCCGTCCGGCGCGATGAATCGCGACAGCACCATCGCGGCGTCACCCGACTGCGCCTGCGAGATAAAAATCTTTTCGCCGTTGAGAATCCATTCGCCGGTCTCGCGATCGAACGTGGCAGTCGTGCGGATATTCGCCGGGTCCGAGCCAGCGCCGGGTTCGGTAATCGCGATCGCTATGGTGTGGGTTCTTCCACTTTTCGAATTGTTCCGGCGTTGCGACAGTCTTGAGCACGGTGTTGCCGAGTCCCCACTTGCTGCGATGCAACGCGATCCCGCCCCAATAAATTTCGAGCATCACCAGCGAGTGAAGAATCCGCGAGCCGCTGATTCCGCTCAGTCCCTCCTCGGCCATCGTGATCGGATTGGGCAAGCCTTTCGCTTCGGGAAATTCCGCCGGCTCGAGTTCGTCCTCGTGCTTGTCGTAGTAGCGCGCATAGCGACGACCGATGATCGCCTGCTCGTGCGCATTGCTCAGAACTTTTGCGTCAGCCGGAGTAAGTTGGAAATCTATCATTGCCAATGTCCTCGTGGTTGTCTTCGAAAGCTAAACGCCGACCGCGCCTTCCAGCACCGACACCGTGCGCGTGTCGCGATACCACATCTCGACCGGGTTATCGCGCAGGTAGCCGTGACCGCCGAGCATCTGGACGCCTTCGTCGGCAATCCACATCGCATTCTCGCCGCAGTAGGTGTACGCGAGTTGCGCCTGCCGCGTGGCGTCGCCGCCCTGCTCGAGAGTCGACGCGGCCTTCCACGTCATCCAGCGCATCGCGTCGGTTTCGATCCGCATGTCAGCGAGCCGGAACGCGATCGTCTGCTTCTTCGCGAGCGCATCGCCATGAACCACGCGCTCCTTGGTGTAGGGCATCACGAACTCCATGACGGCCCGGCTGGTGCCGGTCATGATCGCGGACAGCGCGGTGCGAGCGGAATCGATGATGCGTTGAACGTCGCATCCCGCGTTCTCGCCGAGTCGCGCGCTGGCAGGCAGTTCGACATCCTTGAAACTGACGGTGGCCATCTCGAGCGCGCGCAATCCAATATTCGGTTTCTTCTCGCCGACGCTTACACCGCGCGCGTTCCGATCGACGATGAATGCGTCGGTGGCGTCGTCGCAGCGCGCAATGACAAGAAAGTGACTGCAATGTTCCGCGAGCGGGACGAGTCCCTTGACGCCCGACAAGCAGATAGCCGTCGCGCTGCTTGAGGGCGGTGGTGCGAATCGCGGAAACGTCAAAGGCGAAGTCGGGCTCCATGACTGCGACGCCTGCGCATCGATACTTGTCACCGGCGAATAGCGGCAGCAGATTTTTCTTCTGCGCGGGCGAGCCCTGCGTGGCGATCGCGCCGAGAAATCCGATCGGCGCCGCGGCAGCGATCGCAAATGAAGCGTCGGCCACCGCGAGTTCCTCGAGCAGCAGCGCATTCAGGGTAGGCGAATAGCCGTCCGCATCAGCTTGCGACTGGATGATTCCAGTCGCCCAGAGCTCGTCGACAATCGACACTGGGATCGCCTCGCGATCATCGGCAGCGCGCGCGGCCGGTCGCAGCTGCGAACTGGCCAGCTCCTGGACCATCGACTGCGCGAGTTTCTGTTCCTCGGTGAGTTCAAAAGAAATCACAGTCTTTTCCTCCGATGCGGCGGCTTGACATTTGACTCTAGTCGAAGTAGCAATGGTTGAACCAATGGAACACATGACCGATATGAATGTCAAGCGCAAGAAGCCAACGCGAGTGGCGACGCCGCGCCGGTGGAGTTCAGCCGCATCCGCAACTTGCGGGCGTTCGAGGAGATTGCCGATCAGATTCGCAAGGAGCTTTCAGATCGGCGGCTGAGGGCGGGCGATCGGCTGCCGCCGGAGCGCTTACTGGCCGAGCAGTTTGGGGTGTCGCGCAACACGCTGCGCGAGGCGCTGCGGTCGCTCGAGAATGCCGGGCTGCTGCGCTTGCAGATGGGGGCGACCGGCGGCGCGTTCGTGCGCGAGAGCACTGGTGACGCGATCGTCACCGGGCTGCGCGATATGTTCCATCTCGGCGCGATTCAGCCGGAGCATCTGACCGAGGCGCGGGTGATGATCGAATCGAGCGCGGTGCGCGCGGCTTGCGAGCGCGCGACGCCGGAGGATATCGAAGCGCTCAACGCGAACATTGCCCTGGCGGCGAAGGGCGCTCGCGAGAATATCGACTTTTACGATCAGGCGGCGATCCATCTTGATTTTCACCGCATCATCGCGCGTGCGACCAAAAATCCGGTGATGGTGATCGTGATGGAGGCGTTGATCGACGTGATGCAGCACTTCATCCGGGCAATTGGACAGAAGCGAAATCCGTGGGTGCTGCCGTCGCGCCGGCGCTTCATGAAACATTTTGAGGCGGGCGACAGCGACGCGGCTGTGAAAGAGATGGAACAGCATCTGGAGCGCCTGAATCGGCACTACTTGTCACTGGTGAAGGAAAAAGATCGCGCCGAGGCGGCTGGTGAATAACGACATCCTCAGCGGTGTGCGAGTGCTCGACTTCACGACGATCGTGTCGGGACCGCATTGCACGCGACTGCTCGCCGATCTTGGCGCCGAGGTGATCAAGATTGAGCCGCCTGAGGGTGATTTCATTCGATCGCAACCGCCGATTCGCGCGGGCAAGAGCGCGTACTTCGCTCATCTGAATTGCGGCAAGAAAAGCCTCGCGATCGATCTGCGGCGACCGGGAGCGAGCGAGCTGGTTCAGCGAACTAGCGGCGAAGTCGGACGTGGTCGTCGAGAATTCGCGGCCGGGCGTGATGAATCGGCTGGGGCTCGACTACGCGACGCTTGCGCGGCTGAATCCGCGAATCGTGTACTGCTCGATTTCGGGATTTGGCCAGAGCGGGCCGTGGGCGACGCGCAGTGCTTACGCGCCGATGCTGCACGCGGCCAGCGGTTTCGACCTGGTCAATCTCGCGTATCAGGAAGGGCTCGAGCGGCCGCTCAATACCGGCATCTACGTCGGCGACGTGCTGGGCGGGACGTATGCATTCGGCGCGATTCAGTCGGCGCTGCTCGCGCGCGAGCGCACCGGCCGCGGCGACAATATCGATCTCGCGATGATGGACGGCATCCTCGGCATGCTGATCTATGAGTTCCAGGAAGCGCAGCTACCGCCGATGAGGCGGACGAATACGTTTCAGCCGACGCGCGCCAAGGACGGGTTCGTGATGATCGCGGCGGTCAAGCCGAACAACTACGAGTGCCTGGCGCGCGCGGTCGGGCATCCCGAGTGGCTGGACGATCCTCGTTACGCGACGGCGAAAGGCAGAGCTGCGAATTGGAAGTGGTTCATGTCGATGCTCGATGAGTGGGCGTCGACGCGGACGATGGAAGAGTGCGAAGCGATACTGACCGAGGGCAGTGTGCCGTGCTCGCGGTATTACACGGTGCGCGAGGCGCTGGCGCATCCGCATCTTGCGGAGCGCGGCAGCTTCGAAGTGATCGATGACGGCGCAGGGCCGCTCAAGGTGCCGAATCCCGCGTTCAAGTTCGGCAATGCCAACGCGCGGGCGCGCAACAACGTACCGGCGCTCGGAGCGGACAACGCGATGGTACTTTCGAGCGTGCTGGGGTATTCCGAAGATCGCATCGCAGCGCTATACGAGAAACAGATCCTTCACGACGACTGCAGCCGAGCTTCGGGAGGACATGCAAATGGGTGAGATTCTCGCAGTTGGAATAACTCACTACCCGCCTCTTGCCGGCAGCGACGAGACGATGGCGTGGATTCTGAAGCGGATGCTGCAGAACCCGCATCTGCCGGAAAAATTTCGCAGCGTGCAGACCTGGCCGGAAGCGATGCGGGCCGAGTGGGGCAACGATGAGGGCACCAGCGCCGCGCGGGCGCATCGCGAGCGCCTGCTGCGATCGCTGCGCAAGACGCGCGCGCAAATCGACGAGTTTCGTCCCGACTTCATCGTGGTGTGGGGCGACGATCAGTACGAAAATTTCCGCGAAGATGTGATTCCGCCGTATTGCATCTATGCGCACGAATCATTCGAGTTCGCGCCACCCGCGCACAATGTGTGGAATGATGCGCCAGATAAGAAGTTTCACGCGACCGGCAACGTTGCGGCAGCGAAGTATCTTGCAGGCGGTTTGATCGAGGCTGGTTTCGATACGGCATACTCATACAAGCCGCTGCATCATCCGCTCGGGCATGCGTTCGCGAACGCGGTGCTGTATCTCGATTACGATCGCAAAGGGTTTCCGTATCCGATCATTCCGTTCGCGATAAACTGCTACGGGCGGAAGGTGATCGCGCAGCGCGGCGGCCTGCCGGCGTTCGAGAATGCGCCGTCGGAGGCGCAGCTCGATCCGCCCGCGCCGACGCCGCGGCGATTGTTCGACCTCGGCGCCGCAACCGCGCGGATTTTTGCGAGCAGTCCCTGGCGGGTCGCGCTGATGGCGTCGTCGGGATGGTCGCATGCGTTCCTTACTGCGAAAAATAATTTTCTTTATCCGGATACGCCTGCGGATCGGACGCTGTTCGAGGCATTGCGGGCCGGCAACTTCGACGCGTGGCGGAACTATCCGGCGGCGTCGGTCGAACAGAGTGGTCAGCAGGAAATTCTCAACTGGATGTGCCTGGCGGGAGTGCTGGCCGAATTGAAGCGCAAGCCTGCGGAGACCGAATTCATCGATACGTGGATTTTCAATTCGTCGAAATGTTTCCTGACGGCGCCGCCGCCGCGCTAATCAGATGAAGCTGGATGGAAAAGTTGCGCTGGTCACGGGGACCAGCACGAATATCGGAGGGGGCATCGCCGAAGGTCTCGCGGCAGAAGGCGCGGCGCTCGTATGCGTCGATGCGCGCGCGGAGAACGGTGCGGACTGCGCGCGCTACATCAAGAGCGTCGGCGGACGCGCCATCGCGGTGACTTGTGACGTCACCGATGAGCGTCAGGTGATTGACGCGGTCGCGGCGGCGCGCGAGCATTTCGGCGGCGTCGATATCCTGGTGAACAACGCGGTCATCTTCAACAAGAAGGGCGTGATCGACATGCCGCTCGATGAATGGCGGCGTCAGCTAGAGATCATACTGACTGGCACGTTCCTGTTCACGAAGCATGTCGGCGAAGTCGATGATCGAGCAGGGACGCAAAGGCGCGATCATCAATATCATTTCGACTGCGGGACATCAGGGCGAGCCGAACAACATCGCGTACTGCACCGGCAAGGCTGGACTGTTGAACTTCACGCGATCGGCGGCGATGGAACTGGTCGCGCACGGCATCCGCGTCAACAGTCTCACGCCGACGGCGACCGATCCGACGGAATCGTTCGGAGCGGGCGGCGCGATGGGGCCGTCAGGTACGTAGTGGCGATCAACTCAAGAACGCTTTTGAGCCGTTTCGGAAAGGCGTGCCGATGCAGAAGCTGCCGAGTCCTAGTGACTATGGACGGGCGGCGGTGTTTCTGGCGTCGGATGATGCAGGGATGATCACTGGGACGGATCTTAGAGTCGATGCTGGAGCGATCGCGCGTTACTGGGCGTGGAATCCGACCTCTCCCCTAACCCCTCTCCCTTTAGGAGAGGGGGACAGAAGACGGCAGGAGACAACAATATGGATAAGACGGGCGAGAGCTACATTGTAGATGATCAAGAGGCGGGGCTGTTTCGGGTCAATCGGCGGGCGTTCACCGATCCGGAGTGCCTTGCGGATGAGAGAAGGCGAGTCTTCGATAAGTGCTGGGTCTATGTCGGTCATGAGTCGGAGGTATCGCACGCCGGCGACTATCGATCGCGCAACGTTGCAGGACGGCCGATGATCCTGGTGCGCGGCGACGACAACGTTGTGCGCGTGCTGCTTAATACCTGTACCCATCGCGGATCGCTGGTATGCCGGCAGAAATCCGGCAACGCGAAGACCTTTCAGTGTCCCTACCACGCGTGGACCTATAACTCGCGCGGGCAACTGGTCGGAGTACCGGGTGAAGATTCCTATAGCGATGCGTTCAAGCGCGACGACATGGGCCTGGTCTCACCTCCGCAAGTGGATAGCTATCGAGGATTCATCTTCGCGTGCTTCGATAGCAATGCCGATAGCCTCTATGACTACCTTGCCGGTGCGCGTGAATACCTGGATCTGGTGGCAGATCAGTCAGAGCTAGGTATGAAGATCGTCGCGGGTCAGCAGTCTTATAGCGCACGCGCTAACTGGAAGCTGCTGGTCGAGAACAGCTATGACGGATATCACGGTCTGCCGACACATCAGCGGTATTTCAGCTTCCTGAGTGACATAGGCGTCGATTTGAGAGGCCGCGACGTTGCGGCACCGAGCTATCAGAAGGCGGTAGATCTCGGCAATGGTCATGCGGTGGTCGAATACCAGAGCGCGTGGGGACGGCCGATCGCGCACTGGGTCGCGCCATTCGGGGAACATCGCAAACAGCACTTCGAGGAAGTGCGGCGGAAGTTCGACGAGCGCTTCGGAGCAGAGCGGTCACGGCGCATCTGCGAGACCAGCCGCAACCTCGGGATTTTTCCGAACCTCGTCATCAACGACATCATGGCGATCACGGTGCGCACCTTCTATCCCGTTTCGCCGGACTACATGGAGGTCAACGCGTGGGCGTTGGCGCCGGCGGATGAGAGCGCTGAGGACTCAGCACTGAGGCTCGACAACTTTCTTACATTTCTGGGACCGGGAGGATTCGCCACGCCAGACGACGTCGAGATGCTCGAGTCGTGTCAGCGCGGCTTTGCCAATCGTGAAGTCGGATGGTCGGATATCTCGCGCGGGATGAAGCGCGAGCATCCGTCGATCACCGATGAGTTGCAGATGCGCGCGTTCTGGCGTCGATGGAATCAGCTTATGACTGAGCCACAACTGAAGCGCGCAAAACGGGCAGCATGAGTAGCATGGAACTACCCAGCCGGCAGGAAGTCGAGGACCTCCTATACAAGGAAGCGGCGTTGCTCGACGAGTGGCGGCTGGATGAGTGGCTAACACTTCTCACCGAAGACGCGGTCTATGAGATACCACCTACTGACGTTCCCGAAGGAGACTCGCGGAATACGTTGTTCATCATCGCGGACGACGCGGTACGAATCAGATCGCGCGTCAAGCAATTGTTAGGCAAGGCTGCGTGGTCGGAAAATCCACGGTCGCGCACGCGCGGATGATCGCCAACGTGCGCGTTGTCGGCGCGGACGGCGATAGCATCCTGGTGACCGCCAACTTTGCGGTGCATAGGATGCGCTATGAGTCAGTCGATACCTACATAGGACATTACGACTATAAGCTCGTGCGTAACGGCAACGATCTTAGAATCCGCGAGAGAAGAGCGATCCTCGATAACGAGGCGCTAAGGCCTCACGGCAAGATCAGCTTCATTCTGTAACCAGCCTGTCTTCGATCACTTCGGAGGACGCGATGGATGTCATCGATATGCACAATCACTTCATCGCGCCCGAGATAATCGATTTTATCGCCCGTGAAGGTAAGCACTACGCGACAAGGATCGTCGAGCGCGACGGCCGGCGATTTCTGTTGATACAGGAAAAAGCGATGCGGCCGATCGATGGTCCGATCTCGAACGCGCACGCGCGCATCGCGGATATGGATCGCGAGGGCGTCAATGCGCAGGCTGTATCGTGCGTGCCGTTCCTGATGTATCCGGACGTTGAGGCGGATCTCGGACTCGCGATCGCGCAGGTCAATAATGACATGATGGCGGCTCTGGGAGAGCGCGATCCTGAACACTTCGCGCCGTTAGCTAGCGTCCCGATGCAGGCTCCAGACATCGCAGCGAGAGAATTGGAGCGCGCCGCGAAGTTGGGACTTCGCGGAGTTGAGATTCCGCCGAAGGTCGTCGAACGTCAGCTCGACGAGCCGGATTTCGAAGTTTTCTGGGCTACGGCTGAGGCTTTGCGGATGGTGGTTTGCATTCATCCGTTCGAGGCCGCGCCTACTGGAGCGCTTTCCAGATATTTTCTCGGCAACCTGGTCGGCAATCTTTACGACACGGGCTTAGCGGCCGCACTGCTTATCTATGGTGGCGTGCTCGAACGTCATCCGAACTTGCGAATCGTCCTGTATCACGCCGGCGGCGCGTTGCCCGCGCTGGTCGGACGCCTCGACATGGGCTATCGGCTGGTGCCGGAATGTCGCAACGCAATTCCGCGGCCGCCGTCAAGCTACGCAAGTCAGTTCTACTTCGACATAATTGCGCATAGTCGACCGATGCTGAGTCATCTGGTGAAGACCTATGGCGCGGATCGATTCGTCGTCGGCACCGACTATCCTTTGCCCGCAGGCCTTGCGCATCCGGTGGAAGAAGTCAAAGCACTTGGCCTCGATGCCAACGACGAAAACAAAATCCTGGGAGCTACCGCTCGACAACTGCTACAGCGCTGAGCATTACCACTCCCGTCGGCTGAGGTGGTATAGAGACTTGCAGAGGCAGGATCAATGGCGAACAAGCCGCAAATGCTGGAAGGTTACCGGGTGCTGGATTTCACGCAGTTCGTCGCGGGACCTACTTGCACGCGACTGCTCGGTGAGATGGGCGCCGAAGTGATCAAGCTGGAACTAGCGCCGTTTGGCGATCGCGTTCGGGCCGACGGTCTTAAGTCGCTCGCGCCTGAGTACAAGGGATCGAGTCACAGCACCTACTACATGCAGCATAACCATTCGAAGTTGAGCTTTGCGATCGATCTCAAGAAGCCTGGCGCGCGAGAGATCGTAATGTCGATGCTTCCGCAGGTTGATATCGTGGTAGAGAACTTTGCGCCGCGCGTGATCGACCGGCTCGGATTTGCTTACAAGGACGTCAAGGCTGTCAATCCGAAAATTATCATGTGTTCGATTTCGATGGCTGGGCAGACCGGGCCGCTCTCGGTAAAGGCGGGCTACGATTTTATCGGACAGGCCTACGCTGGTGTTACCGACGGGATAGGACAGGTCGATGGTCCGCCGGCACTGACGACGATGGCAATTGGCGATGTCTCCACAGGCGTGGCGGCGGCGATGGCTATAGGATTCGCGCTGTTGCATCGTGAACGTACTGGAGAGGGCCAATACCTCGACGCGTCGCTGCTGGATACCTACTTCCACATGCATGAAAAGACGGTGCCGATCGTCTCGTTGCGCGGCGACAAGTTTCGTCCGACGCGAAGCGGTTCGCTGCATCCTGACGGCGGCACTACCGGTATTTTTCATTTTCGCGGCGATCAATACATTCAAATTACTTCCACGCCACATCAGTGGCCGCAGTTCGTGCGCGCGCTAGGGATGCCTGAACTGGCGAGCGACCCGCGCTTCAAGGATGCGCGTGGGCGCCGAGACAATAAGGAAGAGCTTCGGGATGTGATCGAGAATTGGCTCTCGAAATTTCCCAGCCGCGACGACGCCATCGCCGCGCTCGATGCTGAACGCGTGCCGTGCGCTCCGGTGCTGACAGTCAATGAAGCTGTAAAGCATCCGCATCTCAACGAGCGTAAGACTGTTCGATGGATCAAGGATCCGATGCTAGGCACGGTTGCGATTCCGGCGGTGCCGGTGAAGTTTTCCGCGTGGCCGGACCGAACAACGGTGCGTTCTGCGCGGCTTGGTGAGGATAACGAGCGAGTACTGCGCGAGCTGCTCAAGATGCCCGCGGACAAGATTCGGCAGCTCTATACCGACGGCATACTGGTCCGCGATCCAACTCTCGAAAGCAAGCCGTCCTAGCTGGACGCTGGCAGCCGTCAGCCCTCCAGACGAACCACGAGCGGCGGATCCTGCCAATTGTAATTGTTGCCAATGCGGCTTCGTTCACCTCGGGGTGATCTGGCAAACGTCGAAGTGCGGATGGAACTAGCTGCGGCATGAGGCGACTGCACCTTTCCGCCTGTTCCGGCTGCATATGCGAATGCGTGTCACGAGCAACGCTGCCTACAAAGAGCTATTAAAACCGCTAGAAGTGGCGTAAAATAGACTTGGCTAAACTTGCAATAGGAGGTCATTTCGGTCTATATCATCAGACGAGCCGTTTTTAGTAAGAATTGCACATCTGGGGAGTACCAATTGAAAAAATCACATATTGCGGTTTTTTTCCTCGCCGCTGCTTGGCTTAGCTTGTCGACTGCGGCCTTCTGCTCCGACGTAACCGGCGAGGTAGCCGGACCCAACGGTCCGGTGTCTGGAGCGCAAGTGACGCTTACAGATGCGAACGGAGCGGTAGTTGGTCAGGCAACCACCAACGATGCGGGCCATTATTGCATCCGCGGAGTCAATCCAGGCGACTACAAGACTTCGATCACTCCTCCGGCGCCCCTTCAGCCGGGAATGACCCCCCGCTCGGTACCGGCGGAAGGCCTGACCGAAGACTGGTCAACCTCGCCGACGACAATCGCATCTTCATCGGCAAATAGCCCGGGCGTGTGTGAGGGAGCGTGGTGGGCAGGCGGAGGCCCACTCGGCGCCGCCGCGGTGCTAATCGCGACCGGAGCGGGACTAGGTGCATGCGCCGCCGCCGGATGCTTCGACGGCCCGCACAACTCCACGCCTTCAAAATAGGTAGATCACAAAGGAGCTGGGCGCCGCCTCCTATCTCGACGGGCAGACTCATGATCGCGTGCCTTGCACGCAAATGAGCCTGGATCGTCGCGAGGCGCGCCTCGGCCTCCGCAGAGCCTTGAGTTGTCAGGTTTTGCGGGCTGTCTTGAGCGCCGTCGTCCACCACAGCAGATCATCAAGCATCACGTTGGCGTGCTTCTCGAGCTCAGCGAGCCCCTGGTCGACGTCGCCGCCCTGAAAATGCGCCATAAGGATCGCAACGGGGATATGAACGGACGAGCGAATCGGCGCGAGCTGAACCTCGATCGCCGTTTCGCGCAGTTGCTGCACGCTGCGCGCGCCTCCCACACTGCCATAGCTCACGAACGCAGCCGCCTTGCGGTTCCACTCCGGATAGACCCAGTCGATCGCATTCTTCAGCACCGCGGGAGGGCCGTAGTTATACTCCGGGGCGACGAAGATGAAGCCGTCTGATGCTTCAATCGCGGCGGTCCATTTTTTGACCACTTCGTTGTCGTAAGCCGCGCGGCCCGGCATCGCGGGAGGCACAGCCTGATCAAAGAACGGCATCGGAAAGTCGCGCAGGTCGAGCAGCCGCGCATCGACGTCGCGCTTTTTGAGCTGCTGGAAAATCCACTGCGCTGGTTTTTCAGAAAAACGACTCTGGCGGATACTGCCGACGATCACAGAAATTACAATCATCTCCCTGCTCCTTGCGGTTGTTCTTGACCGGATTCTTCGGTTAAGTGGAACCATGGTTCCAATTGCATTGTCCGGAACTAGCGTTCCGCTTGTCAAGGCCCAAGGTGCCGGGAATGCGCGCTGATGCCGAGCGCAACAAGAAGCTGATCGTGCAGGCCGCACGGGAAGTGTTCGCAACCGCCGGGCTGGCGGCGCCAGTCGACGAAATTGCCCAGCGCGCGGGCGTGGGCACCGGAACGCTCTACCGGCATTTTCCAACCAAAGAGGCGCTGTTCGAGGCGGTTGTGATTGGGCGAGTGGAGGATCTGGTGGCGGAAGCCCGCCGCTTGATCGCAAGCAATGACCCGAAGACGGCTTTCTTCCAGCTGCTTTCCCAGCTGATCCAGCATGGCGACGGCCACAAGGATTTGATGGACGCGCTCGGCAAGCAGTCTTTCGACATTCAGAAAGCGGTGCCGGGCTTGCTCGCAACAATGTGGAACCAGCGTAGGGCGGCTGCTCAAGCAGGCCCAGCGAGCTGGTGCTGTTCGCCGCGACATCCAACTCTCGCACGTGCAGGCGCTGGTGAGTGCAGCGTGTACGGCTATCGACCAAGACGTCGGAGACGGGCACGAGCGAATCGTCTGGACGGTCATCAGCGATGGGCTGCGTTCGAAGGCGACCAGGCACGCCGATACCTAGTGCTGGTCTCGCCGGTCTGAAGCTCGGATCGTTCGCCACCTACACATCAGGGCGGACCGGTTGCGCGCGGATGGCTGGTAGGCGATATCAATAACAAGCGAGGTGTAAGTCATGGCGGATAGTGGAATCAAGGTTCGAGTCGAGGGTGAGATCGCGTATATCGCGCTCAATCGGCCTGAGAAACGCAACGCGATTAACCAGGCGATGCTCCGTGCGCTTCCCGAGGCGATCGACGAGGTCGATCGCAACGATGTTCGCGCGATCATCATTTATGGCGAGGGGCAGGCGTTCTCGGCGGGTATCGATTTCACCTCGCTCACCAACGACACCGGCGCGCGCGGTGGCGAAGGCGGCGGGCCTGACATGCAGCGCTTTCGGCGCTTCATCGCGGAGTCGCAGGCGTCGTTGAACCGGATCGAGAGTATCGAGAAGCCGGTCATCGGCGCGCTGCACGGCTTCGTCGGCGGACTCGGGCTCGAGCTGGCGCTCGCATGCGATGCGAGAATCGCGTCGGTCGGCGCTCGGCTCGGAATGCCTGAAGTGCGTATCGGGCTGGTGCCCGACGTGGGCGGCACGACGCGACTCACGCGGACGGTCGGCTACGCGCGCTCGAAGGAACTGATCATGACGGCGCGGATGATCGAAGCGGCGGACGCTGAAAAAATCGGGCTGGTGAATCGCGTCGTCGCCGAGGGGACGCATCTGGCGGCGGCCGAAGAGTTGGCGCGCGAGATGGCGCGTAACGCGCCGCTCGCGGTCGGACTCGCGAAGCGGATCATCGACAAGGGCCACGGGCTGGACAAGATGACGTTCCAGGAGCTCGAAATGCTGGCGCAGAGCTCGCTGCTGCTCACCGAAGATTTTCGCGAAGGCGCGTCCGCGCTGGCGCAGCGGCGCGATCCGAAATTCAAGGGGCGTTGAGGCGAATCTCGAAGCCCGCTTCGAAAGTCTGACCGGGTGCGAGCTCGCGCATTCCGGCTGCGACGCCGCGTGCCGCGAGATTGAAGGCGTCGGGCGCGCAGGTGTACGGCTCGAGCGCGACTACCGGATTGTTCGGCGGAGCGAACACGACGAACTCGCCAAAGGCCTCGTCGGCGCGAACCTCGACCGCAGTTTTCAGCGACGGATCGATCAGCCGCGCGCGCGCCCTTGACGTATCGCCCTTCGAGATTGCGGCCATGCGAAACACATCATCAAAAGTGTCAGTACCGAGCGGACGCGGCGCGCGAAGATCGTACTTGCCGGCCAACGGCTCGGTATGGCCGGTGGGTATCATGTTTGCGTCGAGCGTCCAGCGGGCGTCGGCGTCGAGTTGAATCTCCATCGCGTCGCGCATGCCTTGAGGATTCAGCGGCGCGTGAAAATAAGGATGCGCGCCGAATCCGAACGGCATCACCGAGTCGCCGGTGTTGATGACGCGCGCTTTCAATCTCAATCCATTACCCACTTCGTAGTCTATTTCGAGCACGAACGGCCATGGCCATATTGAATTGAGATCCGAATAGTCAGTCGAATCCAGAATCGCCGTGACGAAGTACGGCCCGCGACGCGTTACGCGAAAGGCGCGCTCGCATGCGAAGCCGTGAATCGCGTTCCCGCGAGCTGGTTCGTTCACCGGCAACCGGAATTCGCGGCCCTTGAATGAGAAGCGAGCGCCGGCGACGCGGCTCGGCCACGGAAAGAGAATCGGAATGCCGCCGCGATGCGGATGGTCGCGCCATGCGTCAGGATTGGCAGGCCCCGCGATGACCTCGAGCGTGCCGACGCGGTAGCTGAGACATTGGCATCCGGCAGCGGGCACAATCACGGCGCGCTCGCTATGCGCCTCAAGCGTGATGAGTTCCACGATTATGAATTTAACGCGAGTGAGCGTATGAAGCGCGAGGGCTCGGCCCGCGAGTCCGCAGTCCCGCAAATGGGTTAGTATATTTTGCTGCGCGCCGAAGGGGAGAACTACAGTCGCGTGCCTATGTCAGAAAAGCGGAACTGACTAATGGTCGCGTCCGCCGCCACGGCGTTCGCCACCACCCCCGCCGCCCCCGCCACCACCGGCTCCGCCGCTACGCGCCTGTGCTTCGTTGACGCGAATCGGACGGCCTTTGATGTCGCGGCCGTTCAGTTTCTTGATTGCGCCTTCGGCCGCCTCATCGGTTCCCATCTCGACGAAACCGAATCCTCGCGAGCGGTTGGTGGCGCGGTCGATGATGACTTGCGAGCTGTCCACCTTTCCTGCTTCTGAAAATACGTCGAGCAGATCCTGGTCGGTCACAGTCCAAGCCAGATTCCCAACATACAGTCTGCGGCCCATTACCCCTCTCCTTGCGCGCAACCCGGGTGCCTTCCGGCGTCCGGCGTCTTGTGGCTATACCAAGAACGCGCATCTAGTCAAAATGCCGACATGCTTATAGCATCGCGCCAATCTCAAACATAGTGCTCTTTTCGCCCGATTCTGCGGTTTCTAATATCGCCTCGATTTTCACAAATGCCTATGCGCGATATCGGAAGCATTGAGCTTCTCTGGTTGGTTCTAAAACCGTTATGACATTTGAGGCCAACACGGCGATTTTGGACGGATTTAGACTAAGTCCTCGGTCGACGGGAGGACGGCACCAGCTACACGAGCCGCCAAATAGTAGGCCGCATGCGATCAATCACCGTCGACGACGCGAGCGCGGCTTTCTCATTCGCAAACTTCGTCTGCGCGCCAAATCGCTTCGATGACTGAGAAACACTTTCGGGCATATGACTATTGCTTGCACTACTCACCAGAAATTCAAAACACTATCTGCAATATCCAGTTGCTACGATGTTGGTAGTGGACAAAATGACTTTGATACTTGTAGATGTGGAATTGATTGTGTATGTTCAACGTTCGATCTGTACTGGTCAGTTCCCTGAAAGGAGATAGCTACATGCCTCGTAAGAAAACCTCAGACGGCGGCTCGTCGGCATTCCAGCAAGTACAGCGGCAGGCGCGCACTTTGCTACTCAATCTACGCAAAGAAATCCGTCTTAAAGAATCAGTACTGAGTAAACTGAAAGCAGAGGAAGCGAGACTCGGCTCGTTGATCGGCCGGAGTGGCGGGTCGGCAAAGTCTGTGAGCAGCGGACCGACCGGACGCGTCAACTGGCGCGCAGTGCTCGCGGCACTTCCCAAACAGTTCAAGGCGGCCGACGTGCGCGAACGTGCGGGGACTGAAAGGGAAGCGGCCGTCGGAGATCTTTGCGGCAATCACGCGATGGATCGATGCGGGTGCCGCAAAACGAAAAGCGCGCGGGGTATACGAAAAGGCCTGACTGAAGATTCGCGCGATACCGGCCGCAATAAGGTATCGTGCGAATGAAGTTAGTTGAGCGGCGCCGCGATCGATCCGGCAGCGCCGTTTTTTTGCTCGCTAGACCCCACTTAAACTCGCGTGCAAAAGAGTCAGACTACATGGCGGTGATGACGATAGAATGGCGGGCGGATACCGTTCGCATGATCGATCAGCGCCTGCTGCCCGCGCGCGAGGTGATTCGTACCTATCGCGACTATCGCGGCGTCGCGGAGGCTATCCGCACGATGGTGATTCGCGGCGCGCCGGCGATTGGCGTCGCGGCAGCGATGGGTGTCGCGCTCGGAATCAAGGGTACCGCGGGTGCGAAGGCGAAAAAACGCTTCGCGGTCGTCGCGAAGGCTCTGAAAGCCACCCGGCCCACTGCGGTAAATCTTGCGTGGGCGGTCGATCGAATGGGTCGCGTGCTCGACGAAAGTGATTCTTTGGATGCCTCGGAATTGTTCGCTCGCATGCGCGCGGAGGCGATCGCGATTTACACGGAAGACGTGGCGGCGAATCGTGCGATGGGAAAATTCGGCGCCGAACTTATCGGAGACCCCGCGACAGTCCTGACGCATTGCAATGCCGGCGCACTGGCGACGGCGGGTTACGGTACGGCGCTCGGCGTAGTTCGCGCGGCGCGCGACGCGGGCAAAACAGATTCAGGTGTTCGCCGACGAGACGCGGCCGTTCCTGCAAGGCTCGCGGCTGACCGCGTGGGAACTGCACAAGGACCGGATTCCAGTGACGGTGATAGCCGACAACATGGCGGCTACCGTGCTGTCGCAAAACAAGATCAGTTGCGTGATCGTCGGAACAGATCGCACGGCGGCCAACGGAGACGTCGCGAACAAAATCGGCACCTACCCGCTGGCGGTGATGGCGCGGCGGCACGGAGTGCCCTTTTACGTTGCCGCGCCACTGTCGTCGATCGACCTGGACTGTCCTGACGGCGCAGCGATACCGATCGAAGAGCGCTCGGGCCGCGAGCTCACCGAATACGGTGGCAAGCAGATCGCGCCGAAGGGCATCCGTACGTTCAATCCTGCGTTCGACGTTACTCCGGCCGAACTGGTGACGGCGATTATCACCGAACGCGGCGTTGCGTATCCGCCGTACACGGAAAGTTTACGTGCGCTCAAGAACAAACGCTGAGCGACTGGCTATTCGTCGAAGTGATCGAGATACTCAGATAGCCCATAGCCAATCTTGCCGTTCCAATTCCACTCGGTCATCCCTTCGGCGATTCGAGTGACTATACCAGCGCGGCGGTTACGCAGCGGAATCATCGATAGCACTTTGCCGGTAATGACTATTGGTGCTCCACCGTCGGAAGTCTGACAGGTTACCTTGATCTCATTGTGTAGCTGCTGTTCGCCGACGAACTCGGTCTGAACATCGACCTTCACGATATTGAGAAACGGCTTGCCCTTGCGCGCAATGAATCCACCGGGACGTTCGCTGCCGTCGCGATTTACCGTGATCGTCGCCATTCCGCCCAGATCCTCATCGAAGTTCATCGTCAGCCATCGATAGAACTTCGGCGCCTGCCAGTAGCGCGGCCCCCAGCTATGATCGCGCAGGCCGAGCGCGTCGATTTTGAACTCGCGATCGATGCCGTCGGTCGTGAGAACCAGTCTTCCCGTCGCGTGGCCGAGCTGCTCGAGGTGGCCTTTCGCGAATTGAGCTTCGGGATTGCCGGATGGTTTCGGCGACACCCATTGATCTCCATTCTTTTCGCGCAGCTCGCCGCCCCATCCGGGAGACGTAGCGACGTAGTCAATTTCGAGTGCGGCTTTCGAGTAGGGATTAGTTTTGAACGCCTTGGCTGGTTCGGCCATCTCGAGCGGATTCTTCAGAATGCAGAGTTTGCCGTGATAGCTGACGCGATGGCGCTCAAACGGCTTGACCACTTCGAATTTTGCGCCGCCCGCATTGTGAGCGTCGTTGTTCTTGATCTCGGGTCGCTGGAACATGAAGCCGACGGTCCCGTCCGGCAGGTAGAGACACGCGGTCATCTCCGCGTAGCCTTCATTCGCGCGATTACCCAGTCGGATGAACCCGCCGAGGCGCTGACTACGATCGAAGAAATTGTAATACGCACTTTCGTTGAAATTGGACTCGCCGGTGTTCGGATGCATCAGGTCGTCTTGTTCGAGCAGTACTACTTTGGTTTCAGGCATTACTCAGTCTCCTTTTGCTTCGGCGCGGATCGATAGATCGGTTTCGAGGTAGCGTGGATTCGCGATACGCAGTTTGTCCTCGACGCTCTGACGGACGACCGCAAGCACTTCTCCGCGGCGCGCGCCGTCGTCGGCCTCGCCTGCACGAATCTTCGCGGTTAATTCATCGCCCATGCTGACGGCGGCGGCGCGCAGTTCATCGAGGCTATGCAGATGCGGAGCGTCGTAGCCGAGCAGATGCGCCAGGAGTTTGACCTCGCTGCGCACCAGCGGATCTTCCAATTGTATTTCCCGCGCGACGATTCGCATCACGTTGGCGACTACACGCGCCTGGAACTGCCGCGCGCCCTGGATAGCAGGGACGAGTTCGCTCTCGACGAAGTCGGCGGCCGCTTCGAGCAATTCAACTGAGGTCGGTCTGTCCTGCATATTGACTACTCACACTGCGTGTTGGTCTTTACCATGTAGCTATTCGATCAAGTTCAGCAACTCGAGTTCCGTTTCAGCGGTCCGTCGGCCGATACTAGCCAGCTCGACGCTCTTTACGAATCCATCGATATGAGTACGCGCCTGGCTGATCGTAATTATGCCCCATCGCAGATTGCCGAAGACTTCCCAGAACCGAGCCGCCTCGGGATCGACGGTGGTGCCGCTGGCGTTTTCGTAAGCGCGGAAGAAATCGTCGCGGGTCCCAAGACCGCCGACCGGCTTCCGATCATTGCCGAAACGCCAGGCGCGCACGCACATCCATCCGACGTCTTCCATCGGATCGCCCAGATGCGCGAGTTCCCAATCGAGGATCGAGCGCACCCCTTCTGGACCAAAAATGACATTGCCGATTCGGTAGTCGCCGTGAACCAGCGTCTTGCGCGGAGTCGTCGGAACCCGCTTCAGGAGCCATCGAAAGGCCAATTCGAATGCTGGATGCGGTTCGAGTGCCAGGCGCCGAAAGTTTTCCTCGTAGCGTTTGACCTCGGTCAACGCAGCGTTGTCGCCCGGCTCCGCAAGGAAGTCGAGTTTGTGCTTGACCGGATCGATTCGATGAATCTTCGCGAGAATTTCCGCGAGTTGCGCAGGCATCACGTCGCGCGCGCTGGCGTATGCGTCGTCGCGGAGCAGACGACGCGCCAGAGTTTCACCGTCGACGCGTTCCATGATGAAAAACGCGGAACCGAGAACGGCAGGGTCCTCGGAAACCCAAAACACTTCGGGAACCGGGACGCGTTCTTCGAAGGCCGCTCGAATGACCATGAACTCGTGACGGCGATTGGTTGAAATATTGTGAGCGCCGGGGTCGCGTCGCAATACCATCGCGCGCCGGGTGGTTTCGCCGCCCTGCTGCATTGCGCAATCGAACGACCAGATCTCGCGCGACGCGCCGCCCGGCATCTTGCGGAAGTTCTCGATCGCGACGCTATCGAAACGGCCTTCGCTGCGTATGAACGCAGTCAACCGCTGGACCATTTCGCCAGGTTCAATTTTCTCCATCGCAGGCACTCAGTTCCGGATCAAAATGAGTATCACGAAATTTCGACGGTTCGCATACCAAAGGATTGTGGTCAGGCGCGATGACCGACCTTCTGTGCAATCCCGTCGCCCAGCAGGTTGAAGCCGAGAATCGAAAATCCGATCGCGAGTCCAGGCGCGGTAGTGAGATGCGGCGCCACGAGCAGGAAGGCGCGGCCGGCGTCGAGCATATTGCCCCAACTGGGCGTGGGTGGCATCGCGCCGAGGCCCAGAAATGACAGCGCGGCTTCGGCGCCGATTATTCCACCGATTCCGAACGTCGCCTGAACGGCGAGCGGTCCCGCGACGCCGGGCAGCAGATGGCGCATGAGCAGTCGCGACCTGTTGGCCCCGAGGGTTTCGGCGGCGAGGACGTACTCGCGCTCGCGCAACGTCAGCACCTCGCCACGCACGACGCGCGCGTAGCCGGTCCATCCCATGGCAGTAAGAGCGATCGTCAAATCGATCAGGCCCGGCCCGAGAATGGCGGCGAGCGCGATCGCGAGCAGTATTCCGGGAAAGGCGAGGACGATGTCCACGCTGCGCATTATCAGGTTGTCGATACGACCGCCCGACAGCGCTGCGGTCGCGCCAATGAGGCTGCCGACGACGAGCGAGACTGCGACGACGACGCTGGATATCGAGAGCGAGAGCCGCGCGCCCCACAGGACACGAGCGAGGACGTCACGACCGAGCGCGTCGCATCCGAAGGGATGCGCGCGGCTGGGTCCGGCGAGAATGTTTGCGAGATCGATCGACAAAGGATCGGTGCGAAACAGCAACGGGCCCAGGATCGCGGCGAGAACGATCGCGACTACAATAGTCACTCCAATAGCCAGTGACGGATTGCGGACCCGCGGGATCACGAGACTCTCACGCGCGGGTCGATCATTGCGTAGACCAGATCGGTCGCCATGTTCACAACGACGTAGGTCATTGCGAACGTGAGTACGCAGCCCTCGACGACGGGATAGTCGCGCGCGCCGATCGCGGTGATGAGCAGTCGGCCGATGCCCGGCCACGAGAAAATGATTTCGATGATGAGCGTGCCGCTTAACAATGCGCCCATCTGGAGTCCAATGATGGTGACGACCGAGGTGAGCGCGTTTTTGAGTCCGTGGCGAATCAGGGCGGCGCGCGCGCTCAATCCCTTGCTCAGCGCGGTGCGCATGTAGTCGCTCGCCCGCACACGAATCAGGCTCTGGCGCAGCATCCGCGCGAGGATCGCGGCGAGCGCGGTGCCAAGCGTGACCGCGGGCAGGACGAGATGCGCGATTCCTCCGCGGCCGGTGAGCGGCAGCCAGCGCAGATCCAGCGAAAACAAAATCATCAGAAGCGGGCCGAGGTAAATGTGCGGGACCGAAATGCCGACGATCGCGAATCCCATCGCGCCGAGATCGCCGGCACCGCCCGGATTCGCACCTGCTATCATTCCCAATGGAAATGCCAGGAGAAGAGCGACGAGCATTCCCGCCGCGGCGAGTTCGATAGTTGCGGGAAAGCGTTCTGCGATAAGGCGGGAGACCGGCTTGCGATATGAAATCGATTCGCCCAAGTCGCCGACTGCGAGGCCACCGAGATATGCAGCGTACTGCGCCAGGAGCGGACGATCGAGGCCAAGCTGACGGCGCATGCCAACAATGTCGGCGGGCGCGGCGGTCTCACCGAGCATCGCGACCACTGGATCACCCGGCACCAGGTGGATAATCGCGAAAGTCAGAGTCGCGACACCAAGCGCCACGGGGACAAGGGCGAACAGGCGCCGAGTCATGTACCGCGTCACTGAGATGCGTCTCCGCCGCCCGCGGGATCGACGAGCGTCAGCGTGGCGAGCGAGAGGAAGCTGCCATTGGGATACGCGGCGAAGCCCACCAGCCGACGATTTAATACAGCGACGTTGTCGACCCACCAGAGCGATACGTAGGGAAGTTCATCGGCGGCGAGCTGCTGCACTTGTGCGTAGATTGTTTTTCGCGTCTCGGGATCGACAGTCGCTTTTCCCGCTTCAACAAGACGATCCATCTCAGGATTAGAATAGTAGCCGCGATTTTCTCCGTGCGGTGGCGTCTGCTTCGAATCGAATACTCGGTAATATTGGTTCGGATCGTTGATACCGACCCATTGCAGTGAGGTCAGGTCGAAGTTGCCCGCCTGAATGTCGGCGTAGTAGGTAGCAAACTCAAGCGGTGCGTATAGTCAGTTCGATACCCACTCGCTGAAGCATCGCCTGAAAGATTTCGCCAATCCGCGCGCCATCAGCAGAGGTCTTGAATTCGAATCGAAGCCCGCGCATTCCATCTTTGCCGGCAGGGTAGCCCGCTTGATCGAGAAGCTGACGCGCTTTCTCGGGATCGTAGGAATAGTCAGTGACATTACGTTCGTATGCCCAACTCTCCGGCGCGAGCATGCCAGTTGCTATTCGTCCAGTACCGCGCAAGACGCGTACTGACTATTGTATTGCGGTCGATCGCGTAGGCAATCGCGCGCCGCACGCGGATATCGCGCAACTGCGGATTTCGAAAATTGAAAGACAAGTAGCGATAGGTGGTGCCTGGGGTATTGCTGATCTCAAGAGACTGATGCGTGGAGAGCCACGGCAGCACGTCTACCTGAATATTATTCGGCGAGAAGTCGCAGACCCCTTCTGCCAGTTCGAGAGCGCGCACCGTGGGGTCGGGCACGATCTTGAAAAGGATCGAATCCGCTGCGCCTGGCGGGTGTGAACGGTACGGATTGCGCTCAAGCCGAACGAATTCGTCGCGCGAGTAGACAGCCATCCTGAAAGGTCCACTGCCGATCGGCGCGGCGCCACTTCCTCGCGCAGGCAACGGAGTGCCAGCAGGTACGATACCCTCACTCGCTATCTCGACCGCAGGCGCATACGGATGCGCCACGGTTATGACGACCGTGTAGTCGTCGGGGGCTTCGATTGATTTCAACTCTTCGAGGCCGGCGCGCTTAGGCGACATCGATTCGGGGGCGAGTATCGAATTGTAAGTGAATAACACGTCGCGCGCGGTAAGCTCCCGGCCGTCGCTGAAACGCACTCCGTGACTGAGGTGGTAAACGGTTTTCGTTGGTGAGGGATGCTCGATGCTTTGGGCAAGACGACCGACGAACTGGCTATTGCGATCGGGTTTCATCAGCGAATCGAAAATGAGTTCATTGATCCGCGAGGACATCGCGTCGGTGCCGAATCGCGGGTCGGTCGAGGTCGGCGAGGTTTCGATATCGACTTGAATCGTTTTGGGAGAACTCTCGACGCGATAGTGACCGCATCCAGCGATCATCAGGAGAGCTGCGGCGAGCCACAGGAGATTTGTCTTCCTCATCCGCACAGTTGGCGCGATAATAACATGACCATGAACAAGGATTGGCGCGCCAGGATCAAGCTCCGGCAGGGTGACCTTACGGACGCCGACGTGGATGCGATCGTGAATGCCGCTAACAACGATCTGATGCTGGGCGGCGGCGTCGCGGGCGCGATTCGCATCAAGGGCGGGCCGCGCATCCAACAGGAGTGCGACAACATAGGCACGATTCCTCTCGGCGAGGCGGCGATTACAGGTGCGGGACGCTTGCGGGCGCGGCATGTGATTCACGCGGCGAGCATGCGGCTCGGCGAATCGACGTCGGAGGCGAATCTGCGCGCGGCGACCCGCAACTCGCTGATGCGCGCCAATGAGAACTCGCTGAGAACGATCGCATTTCCCGCGATCGGCACCGGTATCGCGGGCTTCCCAATCGAGCGATGCGCGCAGGTGATGCTCGAGGAAGTGCGCGAGCACCTCAGCGGTAAATCGACGCTCGAGCGCGTCGAGTTTGTGCTGTTCGATCGCCAGTCGCTCGAGATCTTCGAGCGAGCGCTTGCGGAGATGAAGGCCTAGCGCGAACAGAGTCGAACACCAACTCGACATCCGGCGTTCATCGCCTTGTAACCCGCGTACGCTTTTTATCGTCATTGGTTGAGTGCGCGAATTTTTGGCCGCGCCGGTGCGGATGTGGGGCAACATGGATGATGATGACATCGAGCGCCTGGGTCGGTACCTTCTAACCATGCGGCTGGGAGCGATCGACGTCGGATCCAACTCCGTACATATGATCGTCGCCGACGTGAGCCGCGAAGGTCACATCGAGGTCGTCGATCGCGTCAAGGAAATGGTGCGCCTCGGGAGGCGCTCGTTCACGACCGGCCGTCTTACCTCTGAATCGATGGACCTCGCGGTGCGCGCGCTGGTGAATTTCAAAAAGCTGCTGCGCGTACGTCGCGTGGACAGGCTGCGCGCCGTCGCGACCAGCGCGGTGCGCGAGGCGCGCAATCGCACCGAGTTCATCCGCCGCATCAAGCGCGAGACGGGACTTACCGTAGAAGTAATCTCGGGCCTCGACGAGGCGCGATTGATCTTCCAGGCTGCTCGTCATGCGCTCGGTCTCGACGGCGGACCACATTTGCTGGTCGACGTCGGCGGCGGCAGCGTGGAACTGGTGCTGGTGCGCGACGGCAAACCTTTGTGGATGCGCAGCGTGAAGCTCGGCGCGGCGCGGCTGGCGGAGAGATTCCTGCTCGACGATCCGCCGTCGCGCGCGCAGTTGGCCAAGCTCGAAGCGCATCTCGAACGCGCGATTGGCCCGCTGATGCGCAAGGCGAAGCGCGCAGGCGTGGTCCGCGCAATCGGAACGTCGGGCACGATCAACACGCTGGTCGCGATGGCGCGATCGTCGCGCGGCGAGGAGCTGGGCCGCCTGCATGGCGCGAGCGCCTCGGCTGGTGAGATTTCAGATTTGTCGCGCGATCTGGTCGAGGCCAACGCTGCGCTGCGCGTCGATCTTCCCGGGATGGACGCCAAGCGCGTCGACCTGATGCCCGCCGCGGCCACGCTGGTGAACTTTATCTTGAAGAAATCCGGCGCGCCGGAGCTGGTCGCATGCACCTGGGCGCTGCGCGAGGGCGTACTGCTCGGACTCGCGCACAAGATCGATTCGCGATCCGCGGCCGACGCTCGACGCCGATCGGTCGGCGCTCTCGCTACCCGATTCGCCGGCGCTAACGATCACGGCAAACAGGTAGCGAAGCTCGCGCTGAAGCTGTTTGACGCGACCGCGCCGGTTTTGGGCCTGCCTAAGACCTCGCGAGAACTCCTTGAATTCGGGGCTTTATTGCATGATATAGGCCATGCGATTGATCATGACCGGCACAATCGCCATTCTTACTACCTGATTAAGAATGCGGAGTTGTTCGGCTTCGACACCGACGAAATCGAGGTCATCGCACAGGCGGCTCGCGGGCATCGCAAGCAGGCCCCGAAGCTCGATTCGCCGGATTTGAAATCGCTCAGCCCCGCCAAGCGCCGTGTGATCAGGGGCCTCGCCGCGATTTTGCGTGTCGCTGACGCGCTGGATCGAAGCCACTTCGGTGTGGTTAAAAATATCGAGGTCAGGTATTCCCCCGGTCGTGTGATCGTCGGAGTCGATTCGAAGCGCGAAAAGGCTGACCTCGAACTGTGGACATGCGAGAGAAGAACCGACCTCTTATCGAGACTACTGGATCGCCAGGTGGTCCTGCAGCGCTAGCGCTGCCTGCCGCCCCTTCTCCGAACGGCCACGTTACGCCGTCCTCGACGCCTCCAAAGTCCGCGACTCGCACCGCGCCCAAGACACTGCTCGAAACTCCGCATCCGTATAAGGGACGCTTGATCTGCGTTGAGGGGATCGATGGCTCCGGCAAGTCGACGCAACTGCTGCTGCTCGAGCGATGGCTTCGTGCGCGCGGCTACCCGGTCCATTTCACCGAATGGAATTCGTCGCGGCTGGTGCGGCGCTCGATGCAGCGCGGCAAGAAGAAGAATCTCCTGACGCCCACGACGTTCTCGCTGCTGCACGCGGTGGACTTCGCCGATCGGCTGACCTATCAGATCCTGCCGCCGCTGAAGGCCGGCATGATCGTGCTCGCCGATCGCTACGTGTACACCGCGTTTGCGCGCGACGTCGCGCGCGGCGTGCATCCCGATTGGGTCCGCTCGGTTTACAGCCCCGCGCTGCGTCCCGATTTGACGTTGTACTTCCGCGTGCCAATCGACATTTCGCTCGAGCGCCTGCTGTCGGGACGCGCCAAGCTCAAGTACCACGAGGCCGGCATGGACGTTGGCCTCTCGGCCGATCCGGTCGAGAGTTTCCGCATGTTTCAGAGCCGCGTGCTCGAAATTTACGATCAACTGACGACAGAGTTCGGGATGCGTCCGATCGATGCGGCCGCCGAGATCCCCAATCAGCAGAAAGTCGTGCGCGAGATGGTTCAGGAAATTCTCGGCGACTACGACCTTAAGCGAGCGAACGGAAAAAATGGCGTCACATCACAACCACGATAAGACCTGGTACGGGCACGGCCTGCCGTACGTCGCGAAAAAACGCCTGCCGGGGCATTTGATCGCGATTGAAGGGACCGACGGCGTCGGCCGCTCAGCGCAAATCGAATTGCTCCGCCCATGGCTCGAGCTCGAAGGCTACGCAGTCAGCAACACGGGATGGACCCGATCGCCGCTGCTCTCCGAGACCATCAACGAAGCCAAGGCCGGCCATCAGCTTACCGTCACGACTTTCTCGCTGCTCTACGCCGCGGATTTTGCCGATCGGCTCGAACACGAAATCCTGCCTGCGCTGCAAGCCGGCTTTATCGTGATCGCCGATCGCTACATGTACACCGCGTTCGCGCGCAACTCCGTGATGGGCGCCGATCCCGATTGGACGCGCGAAGTCTTCGGCATGGCGCTGGTCCCCGACCTCGTCCTCTACCTCGACATCGACGTCGAGTCGCTCATCCCGCGCGTCATCATGGGGAAGGGGATGGACTACTGGGAATCGGGGATGCATCTCGCGCTCGGCACCGACCTGTTCGATTCGTTCGAGCGCTACCAGAGCCGTTTGATCGACGAGTACCGGAGCTTGTCCAGCGAGTTCGGCTTCGTCTCGGTCGATGCGCGCCTGCCGATCGAAGAGCTGCAGGCCGAGCTTAGAAAACACATTGCCGAATATTTATCGGGCGCCAACGGCAAGTCGCGCAGTGATTCGAGCGGCAACGGCGTATCGACACACAAGGAATAGCAACGGTGATTGATGCCTCGCGCCCCGATGCGCCAGCGCCGCGCAGAGTAACGCTTTCCCCCGGAGAAACCGTCGCCGACGCCGCGCGCAAAGCGATCGCGTTCGGCGCAGAAGCGCTGTTGCGCAATCAGAACGCGGCTGAGTCCGGCGAAGCCGAGCCGCTGCATCAATTGCGCGTCGCAACCCGGCGCCTGCGCGCGTCGGTCGAATTGTTTTCGAACGTCATCTACGCCGCGCAGCTCAAGCTCTTCCGGCGTGACCTTCCGTGGCTGGGCGCCCAGGCCGGTGGAGTCCGCGAGTGTGACGTGACCTCGGACCTGATCGCGACGCGCGCCGACCGGAATCGATCCCGATCTGAAAGACGCGATCGGGCCGATGATCGCGGCGCTGGACGAACGGCGCAAGTCGGAACACGCAAAGCTATACGAGTTGCTCGCATCGAAACGCTATAAAGGCCTGCTCGCGAGACTGTCGCGGCCGGCGATCAAGAAAGTCGGCGCCGACCGCCGGCTCGGCATCGTCGCCGCTCAGATGATCAGGCCGGCCTCGCGCGGTGCGTCACGTCTCGGCGAAAAAATTGCAGACGACGCTCCCGCTTTGCTATTTCACAAGCTCCGCGTTCGCATCAAGCGCTTGCGCTACGACCTCGAGATGATGGCGTCGCTCGGCGCCAAGCGCCACAAAAGGACCTTGAAGCGGCTCGAAGAGCTGCAGGAAATACTCGGCTTCTATCACGACACCACGGTCGCAACTGCATGGCTGATGTCGTATGCCGAGACTTCCGCCGCGCCGCCGCGGACTATGCTCGCCGCCGGTGCTTTGATCCAGTCGCTCGCCAGTCGCGAAAAGAAGCTGCGCCGACAAGGCATGCGAGCGTGGCGGCGATTCGAGCGATCGGACGCGATGCACGACACGCTCGAGGAAATTCGGCAGGCCGGCAAATTGAGCCTGATGCCGGTCAGCTCGACCGCGCGCCGGATGCGGTTACAATCGCAATCAGGTCCGGCGAGCGAACCGCAAGATCACGCACTCCAATCACAATTCGAAAAACTCGCATTCCGCCATGGAAACAATCCCATGATGCTCTATATTCTGCGTCACGCCACCGCCGAAGAGGCCGCCTCGAGCGGCGACGACGGCGCGCGCAAGCTGACCGATCGCTCGAAGGAAAAAATGCGCGGAGCCGCCGCCGGTCTGCGCGCGATGGGTTTGAAGTTCAATGTGATACTGACCAGTCCGCTCGCGCGCGCTGCCGAAACCGCGGAGATAGTCTCCGCCGCTTACGAAAACACTCCGCCGCCGCAAGTCCTCCCCGCGCTCGCGACCGGCGTCGCAGCCACCGACGCGGTGAACGCGCTGCGCGCATTTTCAAAGCATGAAGACGTGATGATCGTCGGCCACGAGCCGCAACTGAGCGCCGTCGCGTCGATTCTGCTAACCGGCGCCGGCGACGTAGCTCATCTCAAATTGAAAACCGGCGGATGTATCGCGTCGATCTGCCCGCCCGCTTCGACCGCGGCGGCGGCGAATTGCGCTGGATGCTGACTCACGAGCAACTGCGCACGATGCGCAAGTAGCGGCGCACTTTACTGCCAGATCATCTTCACCGGGACTTTCTCCGGCTGCGCGCCCTGTTTTCCAATCGCGCTCGTCCGGGAATTTGTCAGCCATCCAGATTTTCCCCGGCGTGAGCGTCGTCACCACACCGCGCGGCCTGACCTGGTCGCGCACATGAATCGCGCATGACCATCGCGCCGGCTCGCCATTCACTGTCGGCACCGTCCCGGACATCGCCTCGCAAATGGAACCGTCAGACAACTGAAAAATCCAGGGCGCCACTTTCCGGGTTCCATGCGGCTTCTTCGGCAGCGGCTTGGTCAATTTCAATATAAATCCATCAGATCTCAAGGCCGGATCGGCGCCGCAGACCAACTGCTCAGGATTCCGCGCCACCGTGAAACATGGATCGCTGATCGAATTTCCGACCGAGCATCGCCACGCATCGGGTCGGGGTGCGGCGATCGATTCAGCCCAGCACGAACCTTCCTTCGCATTGCCGCCGCTCGGTAAGGGTGGCGCGAACTCAATTATTTTTGTCCCGGTAATCGTCAATGGACTAGCCGGCATCTGTGCCTGCACAGATGTGGCGCACAACATCAGCGCGAAGCTGACGAGGAATGTTTTGTTTCTCACCGATCCTACGGTAACGGCAGCGGCAAATTTGGGGAAGGGGGAGTTCCAGAGTGCACCGCGGCCGTCGCTGCCCCTGCCAGACTCAAATACCAATCGCTCGGCAGCGCGCATCCGTCGGCATCCAGCGTGACAAACGAATATCCGGGCGGGATTCCTGTCACCGGCACTTCCGAGGCCTGCGGCAGCATCTTGAACATCGCGGTGCCTTCGTTGACCTCGTCGAACATCGCGCCGTAGAGCATCGTCGATCCCGCCCCCAACGCGTCATACACCTGCCGCCAGTAGAAGCGTCCGCATTCGCGCGGAATCTGGTTGCTGATTGGATTCGACTGGCCCAGCGCGCGATTGGTGTTGGCGAACGAGTAACCGGGGAACAGCACCGGCATATAGTCCACATGCATGCGACGGGTGGCCGCGAGATCCGGCTCCAACACGATGGTGCGATAGCCGTCGGCGCCGGCATCGTCAGCGAAACGGCCGACCGACCACGGGCTCAGCACACCGAGCCGTCGATAGACGCTCTGCCACTTCGGGTCGGACGAGGCATCGAGGCGACCCGTGCGCCAGAAGGAGGGCACGCCGCCCATAATGGTGACGCCGTGATGTCGCGCGCTCGCCTTGTCGAGTTTCTTGAGCAAGCTCTCCGCGGCAGTCGGCGTTATCGGCCGTCCTGCGAAGCCGAGCCCCCAGACTCCAAGCAAGGGATGCCCGCGATGATGCAGATAGGCCGGGCTGCTCGTGATTCCCTGTTGCTCGAGCTGTTTCCAGTCCTGCGCCACGCCGGCGAGCTGATCGTTCGTCAGGCCAGTGAGGTCGTACATGACGAAAAATACTCGGCCGTTGTCCTCCGCAGCCTGGCGGACATTGGCGAGGACAATGTTGCGGGCTTGGAGTGTTGCCGGATTGAGCAGATCCACCGCGAACCGCTGCAGCGCGACGCCGTCCAGCCCGTATTGCTGCATCCAGGCGAACTGGGTTTCCACAGTCGCGGGGTTCGCATCGCTGAAAAGATTCACCGGATGTTCCGCCGGCATCGAGCATGGTGGTGACGCATTGCTGCGCCATTGGATAGTCGGCGGCATTCGGCAGGAAGTCCACGGTCGGGTCACTCCCGCTAAACCAGTGCCACCAGCCGACCGTCGTGCCGTCGCCCGGGCAGTTGAACCATCCCTGGTAGCCCATGATCAGCTTGCCCTTGAGAGTGCCGGCGTCGACGAGCGGCTTGCGTCGCATGTCCTGTGCATGAGCTGGCCCGGACGAGGATCGCGACACACCCGAGAATGGCGAGAGCCAACAGCCAGAGGCGTTTTCGGATCGAGAAGATCATAACCTAACGATCGGTAGACGAAGGTACTATGCGCCTGGATATCGCGTATCGGCAACCTTGCTGCACGACGAACGTAGTTCAGAAAATCGGCAGGTGGATTCCCGCAGTGACCATCGCGCCGCTGGCGACGCCCATCAGCGCTTCGCCCGCCACCAGGCCGGCTGCGAGCAGGATGCCCGGTCCGCTCTCGGCGTCCTCATCGGGTCCGAACAGCGAATGCGCCAGCGCGCCGATAAAAATCGCTACGCTCAGTCCGAATGGTAGATAGAGACCGATCGCGGCGGGCATGATCGGCGTGCGCCACTTCGATCCGCGACGCTCCAGGTATCGATCGCTGAACCCCAGAATCGCCGCGAACACCGCGCCGGCTGCGATCGTCCCCAGCGGCAGGCCGCCATGGAAAACTCCCTGCGTCACCTTCGCCATCAGGAATGCTTGTGGAGCGGCGAGCGCACCGGCCCGTGCAGTCGGAGTGCCTGCGATTCCGTAGCCGGCTATCAGCAGATTCAGAATCGGCGCCATCAGGAATGACGATGCGATCGCGCCGATCAGCACGCCGATTTCGAGCGAGCGCGGCGTCGCGCCGACGTAGTAGCCAGTCGCGAGGTCGTGCGTCGAATCACCCGCCATCGCAGCCGCCGTACATACGATCGCACCGGCAAGAATCGCCAGTTGCGGCCCGACGCTCTGCGACACGCCGACCAATTTGAGAAACAGCGCCACGGCGAGCAATACGATCACAGTTACGCCCGACACCGGATTGTTCGACGCGCCGACGATTCCAGTCAGGTAGCCGGCAATCGCCGTCGCGAAAAAACAGATCAGCGTCAACAGGATTGCGAGTGCCGCGCTGAGGGCGACATTCCCGCTCAGCCCCAGGCAGATGGCGAAGATAACCGGCACGCACAGCGCGACCGCGGTCAGCACAGCGCGCGCCGAAAGATCGGTGTCTTCGCGCGCCGTCGCGACGGCCTGTGTCGATCGCACGATGCGGACGCTGTCGGCGATCGCCGACGCGATCCGCGTGCGCAACTTCCATAGCGTCACCACTCCGCCGGTAAGCATCGCGCCGACGCCAAGATAGCGCACTTGCCCGCTCCACAGTTGCTGCGCCGTCGTCGCCGCGTCGCCCGTTCCACCGGAATGAAACGCAGTGAGCACGGGAATCGCGACCAGCCACGCGAATGCGCCGCCAGCGAACACCAGCGCCGCGATCCTGATTCCTATTATGTAGCCGACGCCGATCAGCGCCGCCGAAATGTCGAGCGAGCCGGCGATCGCGGCGCTGCCGATCCATCGTGCGCCCGAAACCGCGCCAGGAATAATTCCCGCCACGTCCTGGAGCGCTTTCAGAGCCGCCGAGATCAATCCGCCGATTACCAGCGGGCGAACGTTCGCCTGCGCGTCACCGGCGCGAAGCACTTGCGCGCACGCGACGCCCTCGGGAAACGGCAAGCGTTCCTCGACGATATATGCGCGGCGCAAAAACACGACGAGTAACGAGCCCATCGTCGCGCCCACGACGCATAGCGCCGTGACCTCGACGTACGGCAGCGTTCTGACGCCGCCAAGAATCACCAGCGCCGGAAACGTGAAGATCGCACCGGCTGCGACCGCCTCGCCCGCCGACGCGATCGTCTGCACCACGTTGTTCTCGAGAATCGTCGAGCCGCCGAGAATCCGCAGTATCGCCATCGAGATGACGGCGGCCGGGATACTCGCGGACACAGTAAGCCCCGCATACAAACCGAGGTAGGCATTCGCGGCGCCGAGAATCAGCGCCAGCGCGATGCCGAGCGCGATACTTCGCGGCGTCAGTTCGCGAATCGGCGATGTAGATTGAAGTAGGATCGTCGCGCTGCACGCCGACACTATATGTCGTCGCGCGTGTCAGTTCAGCGGGTTCTGATCGAAGAGCCGGGACACCATCGCTGAGTCGAGGTAGGCGCGGACCCGAACGATAAGGTTGTCGCGGAAGTAGACGACCCAGCAATACCGATTGTCGAAACGCATGCCGTTTTTAGCAGTCGCTTCAGAGTGGAGTTCCACGACCGCCTGATCGTCGGCTACCAGTAAATGCTCGACATGCAGCTGGGCCCCGTCCGGCAAAACTTTACCCAGCTTCGCAAAGGTGCCCGCGATGAAATCGGATTTCGATTTGTAATGGCCGGCGAGTGGATGCGTCCCCATGACGATCCAGTCGACGTCACCTGCCACGTGCTCAAAGAACGCAGCGCCGTCGCCATGCTCCAAGCCGCTGAAGATTTTGCGAACGAAATCAGCCTGGACTGCCATGTCGGTACCTCCTTCTTAGGGAACTGTGACCCAGCAGGTGACCACCACCAACGAGCGAGGAGACTCAGCTGTTGTTCGACTCCTTGAGATTCGGGTAGTCCACTGGCTTGCCGGCTTGCTTCCAGCCTTCGATGCCGTCGCTCATCACGCTCACGTCGGTGTAACCTGCTGCTTCCGCCCGCCGGGCGGCTTCATGCGACGCCGTTCAATGCAGGTCGGCG
Organism: uncultured delta proteobacterium; assembly: GCA_963814715.1. Lineage (GTDB taxonomy): Bacteria > Desulfobacterota > Binatia > Binatales > Binataceae > Binatus. Next base: position 811,591 of record CAWFDW010000001.1, on the reverse strand, counting down.
CAGTAGAAGACGAGCTTCGCGTTTTTCGCCGGCGGCAACTCTTTCGCGACATCGTACTTGTCGTCGCTCGTGAGCAGATGCGCGCCGGGAATTACGCCGGCCGTCGAACGCAAACCCCATCCGTTCGCGTCATAGATGTTCACGTGCGAGTTCGGATCGGCCATCAGCGAAGCAAGATCGTTGACGCGGATGACCGCGAACTTGTCGGGCTCTTTCGGCTTGTTGTTGAGCAGCGTCGCCGAGGCTGAACGCGAACGCCGACGCAGTAACCGACAAAACAATCGCACCGACAATCACCGAAATGATCGACGGGCGTGTGCGCGAATACATAGTCATAATAGTTAGGCTACCAAACGGCTCCGCGCGCGCAAAGATAGAATGATTCTTGCCAGTGAGCCATATTTCGAGTCGAGGTAAATTGCCCCCATGATCAAACTTTACGAGCATCCGTTTTCGCCCTACGTGCAGAAGGTCAAAATCGCGCTCTACGAAAAGAACGTCGCGTTCGAGGTCGAGGTCCCTGACACATTCAGCGGCGCGCCGACCCCATTCGCCAGGACGAATCCGCGGCTTGAAGTGCCCGCGCTCGTGGATGACGACTTTGCGATTTTCGACTCGACGATCATCCTCGATTACATCGAGGAGAAATGGCCGGCGCCCGCGCTGCTGCCCTCGACGCCGCGTGAACGCGCACGCGTGCGGATGATCGAAGACGTCTGCGACACTTACCACGAGGCGATCAACTGGGGCCTGATGGAAATTCGCGCGTGGAAGCGCGTGACCGGCGATACCGCGAAGCAGCTTGAAACGAAGGCGTCCGAGCAGATCGCAGGCGTGTTCGCGTGGCTCGAACGCGAGCTCGGCACTGCGAACTATTTCAACGGCGCATCATTTGGATACGGCGACCTGAGCGTTTATCCGCAGGTGCGCAGCTCGATCATATGGGGCAATCCGCCGAAACCCGGCACCCGCCTGGCCGCGTGGGTGTCTCGCGTCGAAGAACGCCCGAGCGTCCGCAAAACCATCGAAGCGGCGCAGCCGTTCGCGGACTCGATGGATTCGCTGGCGCCGGTTCTCGAGTCGGGAGCCTTTGCCCGCCAATACCGCGACCATCGCCTCGAATGGATGATGCGCAGCGGCGGCATCGAAGTCGTGCTCGCAGGCCTGAAGAAGAAGACGATTCGGTTTTCGAGCGAAGTATCCTAGCCGGCAGCCGCGCGCGGCGACGCTACGAAGCCCGAAATGTCGCGGACGATCTCGCCGCGCTCGATCGGTACGCATTCGGCGGGGTACTCGTTTGTGATGCGATGGCCCGCGTCCATCAGCGCGCCGATGAAGCGATCGAGATGGCTCATCGCGCGCGGCAGAATGTCGTGCATCACGACCAGCGTGTGCTCGCGCGTCGAGGCGTCGAGAAGTGCGCGATCGACCCACGCATCCTGATCGATCCAATCTTCGGGCACGCAGTTCCACAGCACACAGGTGTAGCGGTTGGCGATCAGGTGATCGACGGCGGCGCGGCTCAGCAGATGCGGCCCTATCTTGCCGCCGCCGCCGAACGGACGAAACAGTTTCGGATTCTCCGCGAGCGCGCCGATCAACTGCTCGGTCTTTGCGATTTCAGAATCGACGGCGTCAGCCTTCGGATCGTCGCCGAGCGGAATGCGATGCGTGTACGAATGATTGCCGATTCGATGACCTTCGGCTGCGGCTCGCTGCGCCAGCTTCATCTTTTCAGGCGACGCGAGATTCTTGCCGAGCACGAAGAACGACGCCTTCACGCCGCGACGCGCGAGCACGTCGAGCACTGACGGCGTCACCGCCGGGTCGGGGCCGTTGTCGAATGAAAGTGCGACGTCACCCATAGCCCTGCTATTACTTGGCCGCCGTAAATGTGAACGAGTCGCCTTTCTTCGAAATCTTTCCCGCCGACGGCGTCGCGAAATGCGTCCCGAACACGACGACGTTGGTGTCGGCGTATTTCTCGCAGAACGCGCGCCGCGTCTTCTTCGCCATCGCGCCGTCGGAATCGAAAGCGTCGTCCCATTCCGGATATTTGCATTGAATCGGATGATGCATCAGGTCGCCGGTGATGACGGCGTCCTGCCCCTTCGACGAAATCCGCACGCTGTGATGCCCCGGAGTATGTCCGGGTGACGGCTCGAGCCACACTTCGTCGGTGATGCGAAAGTTCGACTCGACCAGGTCGGCCACCCCGATCTCGATGACAGGACGCACTGAATCCTCGACTGGATCGCGCATGTCCTTGACCTCGTGCTTCGAAAAGTAATCCCACTCGGTACCGCCAATCAGGTAACGCGCGTTGGGGAACGTCGGCATCCACTTGCCGTCCTTCAGAGTCGTGTTCCATCCGACGTGATCGACGTGCAGATGCGTGCATACGACGCGATCGATCTTGTCGGCTGCGTGTCCAGCTTTTTCCAGATCGCTCAGGAACGGCAGCTTCAGATTGCTCCACACCGGATTCGAGCGGACCTTGTCGTTGCCGATGCAAGTGTCGACGATGATGCGCTTGCCCTGCGACTCGATCACCAGCGCGTGGATGCTCATCCGCAGCTTGCCCTTCTCGTCAGAGAAAGTCGGATAGAGCCAGTCGGCTTCTTTCTGGACGTTCTCGCCGGTGGCGTCGGGCATTATGAAGGTGCCCGGCCATGGCGACTCGGTCTCGACAATGCGGGTTATCTTGACGTCGCCGACTTTGAACTGGTTCATCACTCGATCCTCCTGTCTCTGTAGCCAACTTAGCCCGATTTTTGAAAATCGAACAAGCGTGAATGTTTCATCTGAATGAGCTATGTGACGGGGACAGAGACGCTCGACGGAGGAATCGCGATGGCAAAGATTCGCGGCGAAGGCCCGCAGAAAGATATCGACGAGATCATGCGGCTGCACAATCTATGGGTGAAGGCGAATCGCACCGGCAGTATCCCGATGATGCGCGACGCGTTCGTCGGCGGCGACAAATTCTTCGGATGGAATCTCAACGGATTTTCCTACGACGGAATCGAAGAATGGGCGACGCTGTGGGAGTGGCTCGCAAGGTTCAAAGCGAAAGCGACGCTCGGCGAGGATGAAGACATTCGCGTGCGCGTCCGCGGCGACATGGGATGGCTCTCAAGTAGCGCGCCATTCGCGGTCACGCTCGAGGACGGCCAGCCGATACCGGGCAGCGGTAAATTCCGCAGCACCGAAGTGTACGTGCGCGAGGACGAACACGGGCAAGCCGGTCTGGAAGATGTGGCATTGCCACTTTTCGTGGTGCACGCTGGGTCCGCGAATGGCGTTCGAGAACGAGGGGTAGGGCGATGGCCAAAGTTCGCGAATTCGGCGTCGGTTTCGAGAATCTGCACACGCGCGAGTTCGTCGCACACGCCAGGCGCGCCGAAGAACTGGGCTTCGGGACGTTTTGGATTCCCGAGGATCCATTCTACCGCGGTGCGTTCACGGTGGCGTCAGCGATCGCGTGCGGCACGTCGAAGATCAAGATTGGTCTCGGCATCGTGAATCCGTTTTTGCGGCATCCCGCGCTGACTGCGATGGAATTCGCGGCGCTCGACGAAGTTTCAGACGGTCGCGCAATACTCGGAATCGGCGCGGGGCTCAAGGATTGGATCGAAGGACGCCTGAAGATTCCGTACACCAAGCCGACTGTGGCGATGCGCGAGAGTGTCGAGATCATTCGGCGATTTTTTCGCGGCGAAGAGCTCACCTATCCGGGAAAGGTGTTTCAGACCGAGCGAATCAAGCTGAGCTTCAAACCGCTGCGCGCCGAGATTCCGATTCATCTCGGCGTGCTCGGCCCGAAGAATTGCGAGATGACGGGCGAAGTGGCCGACGGCCTGCTGCTGAGCGTGATGTCGTCGCCGGCCTACGTCAAATTCGCGATGGAGCATGTGCGGCGCGGGCTCGCCAAGTCGGGCCGCGAGGCGCGCGATTTCCCGGTCGGTGCGTATATTCTGTCGTCGATTTCAGAGGACGAGCGCGCCGCGCGCGACCGCCTGCGGCCGCTGGTCGCATTTTTTATCTCGCTGATGGCGCCGCAGCCGAGCACGCCGATCTTCGCGGCCGCGGGATTGCCGGTCGAGACGATTCGCGCGTTCGGCGAAAGTTTCGCGCGCGGCAAAGTACCGGTCGACATGGTGACCGACGAGATGCTCGATACGTTTACGATTGCCGGCAGCCCCGCGCGATGCCGTGAGAACCTGTCGCGCCTGGTCGAGGCCGGGGTGACGGCGCCAGTGTTTTTCGAGGTGCCGGGCGTTCCCCCACAGCAGACGATGGACGATGCGCATAAGCATCTGTTTCCGCATTTCACCTGATAGAGGTGTCGACGATGGCATTCGAAGTTCCCAGCGCGGACGAATTGAAGAGAATCGCTCGCGCGAATCATATCGAGTTGACCGAACCAGGAACTCGACGCTCTTCAGGGCATGATGCCCGGTCAGATGGCGATCCTCGAACAGATCGACGCTATCACCATCGCGCCGCAGGACTCGGTGACGCGTTATCGCGATCGCAAGGCTGGCGTGCGCCCGTCGCCCAAGGACGATCCGCTGAACGCGATCGTCACGCGATGCAGCGTCAAGGGCGCGGCGAGCGGTCCGCTCAAAGGCAAACGCGTCGGAGTGAAGGACAGCGTGTGCGTGGCCGGAATTCCGGCGAGCGGCGGGTCGTCGGTGCTGAAGGGCCATGTTGCCGCGAGCGACGCGACGATCGTTGCGCGAATGCTCGATGCGGGCGCGGAAATCGTCGCGACGTTGAACATGGACGACTTCGCGCTCTCCGGCGATGGACGCACCAGCTTTTACGGTCCTTCGCGCAATCCGCACAACCCTGAATATTGCGCGGGCGGTTCCTCATGCGGCTCGGCGGCCGCGCTCTATTACGACGATATCGATCTGACAATCGGCACCGACCAGGGCGGCTCGATCAGAATCCCGGCGTCGTGGTCGGGCGTGGTCGGTATCAAGCCGACCTACGGACTCGTGCCTTACACCGGCGTGATGAGTATTGATCCGACGCTCGATCATGTCGGGCCGATGGCTCGAAGCGTGAGCGACGTTGCACTGTTGCTCGAGGTGCTCGCGGGCAAGGACCCGCTCGATCCGCGACAGCGCGAGGTGACCACTGCGCCGTATCGTCAGGCGCTCGGCAAGTCGCTCGACAACATTAAGCTGGGCATTGTGCGCGAAGGCTTTACGCATGCGGGCGCCGAGCCCGACGTGAACGCCGCGGTGAATCGCGCGGTCGCGGCACTCGGCAAACTAGGTGCGCGCGCGACCGAGATTTCGATCCCGGCGCATCGCGACGCATCCGATCTGCTATATGCGATCGCGCCCGAGGGAATGGCGATGCTGGCGCGCACGAACCTGCACGGGACGCATCATACAGGCGCGTACATGCCTGAACTCGCCGCGCATTTCGGGCAACACTTTCCTGAAAAAGCTAACGACGTCGCGCTGACCGTCAAGTTCATGCTGGTATTCGGCAACCTGATGCGCGAGCGCTATCACGGAAAGTTTTATGCGAAGGTGCAAACCTACCGGCATGTGCTGACCGCGAAGTACGACGCGGCACTGGCCGAGTACGATGCGCTCGTGATGCCGTCGACGCCGATGAAGGCGCATCGCCTCGACTCGCAGGCGCCATACTCGATGATCACCAACACCGCGCCGTTCGACATCAGCGGGCATCCGGCGATCAGCGTGCCGTGCGCGAAGTCCAATGGGTTGCCAGTCGGCTTGATGATCGTGGGGAAGCATTTCGACGACTCGACGCCGCTGAAGATCGCGTATGCGTACGAGCAGAGCGTCGATTGGCTGAAGGTGTAGAACATGGAACTGGCAAAGCGATTCGTGGACGTCGGGATTTTCACCAACCGCATCGACGAGATGCGGGCGTTTTACGCCGAGCGAATCCGCCTGCCTTATGAAGAGCTGCTGCCGGTCGGTGGCGGCGTGCGGCAGTATCGCTACAGCTTGCTCGGCTCAGTGCTCAAGATAAATCACTCGCGCGATCCGCTGCCCGCCCGAATCGCGGGCGGATACCGCAGGATTTCGATTTCCGATCCGCGAACTCCGATGCCGATCCCGATGCAGGACCCCGACGGCAACGACATCGAACTGGTGCCGACCGGCCAGCGCGGCGTCAATCAGATCGAAATCCATATCGGCGTCACCGATGAGGCCGCCTTCGATCACTTCTATGGCGACGCGCTACAGGCCGAGCGGCTGAGCGCGGGCCGCTTCAAGCTCGGCGAGACTGTGATCAGCTTTCAGCGCGATCCCGCGGCCGTGCGCGCCGCGAAATCGCCGTCAGCCAGTGCGGCGGACGTGATCGCGTCGATGCGTGCAGTCGGGATGCGCTACATCACAGTGCAGGTGCGCGAGGTTGACGCAGAGCATCGACGCTTCATGTCGATGGGTGTGTGGGAAGGCGCGGCGCCAGTTTCGCTCGGCGCAGTTGCGCGCATTTCTTTCATCCGCGACCCCGACGGCAACTTCATTGAGATTTCGCAGCGGGCGTCGTTGACGGGACCGCTCCCGGAGTAGCCGGAGACGGTGCCGCGGCAACTCCCTGCGACGGGGCTCCGCCCTGATCGGTCCCCGGCACCGCGGGCGCGATCGGCGGTTCGGAAACCAGCAGCGCGCGGACTACAGGAACCAGCGACAGTTGCGACGGCGGCTGCGGTCCCACAGCCTTGTCGACGATCTTCTTGAGCTTCTCGCCTGAATAATTTTCCCGCGCGACGATCAACGGTACGTAGCTGTCCTGCGGCGAGGCGCTGCCATGCCACGAGTGATACGGTCCCGAGAAGTAGTAACGATCCTCGATCGGACGGTTCAATCCCGACTTCGTGAGCAGCAATACGTCGCCGCTGCGATTACCCCACGGCCCAACGCTCAGCCATCGCATCCGCCGGTCGAGCTGAATCAAGTCGGGTCGTGGATGAAAGAGCAGGTATTCCCAAATCGGCACCAGCCGATGCCCGTCGAAGATTTCGAACTCATTTGTGTCCTTGCCCGGCGGAGTCGGAACCCGAGCGAAGACCAGGTCGAGCGTGCCCTTCATCGACGGCACCGGACTTGCCGGTTTTGTTCGAATTATAAAAAGCGCGCGCGACCGCCAGCACGTCCTGTCGGTATCTCGGTGGACGCTTCCAATCGCAAGTCGTACCGGGATTTGGACAGGTCGAGCGATCGGCCAGGTACACGTATCCGATCGCGCCCTGGTAGGCGAAGGCCGCCTGGTAGTCCTGGTCGCTAGGCCCCGGATTCAGCACAAATTTTCGAGGCCGAAATCCCGCTGCTTTGACGACCGCGGCCGGCCCGCTGTCGGTATCTGCGCCCAGCGCGTGCTGCGAATCCCTTAATACGGGAGTATGACCATGATCGGCAATGATCATCACGTAAGTCTGATCGAGAACGCCGTAATCCTTGTAAGCCGCGAGAACCTTAGCGACCAGGGGATCAGTTACTGTCTCGAGATAATTGACCTCCGACGGCAAGGGATCCTGGGCGACATGCGTGGAAAGATCGATTCCCGGAAAATAGACAACCTGGATTTTCGGAACGCCGTGCTTTTCGATCGAATCGAGCAGCTTGGGCACCGAATCCTTGTCCATCTTCTGATAGATGTCCGCTTTTCCGGGCGCATTCTCACCGCCGCCCTTTGTGATGAATTCCGTGTACAGCGTGACCATCGAGACCGGATCGATGACCGTGAAATAGTCGGCGCCTCGATACACTCCGTTCAGCGAGACCGCCGATTTCACTCCAGCTTGCTGAAACAGCGTCGGGCTCTTGAGCGCCTTGCCGACCAGCCCGTCCAGAATCATGGCCCTGTTGTCGTCCATTTCTGAGACCGACACCGGCGCCGGCGCGTAAAATTTCATCTCCTCGCGCGCGAACCATTCGTTGCCCGACACCGAATTCTGCGCCGTCGGCGCGCCGGTAAAAATAGCCGACCATGCCGCGATCGTGGTCGAGGGCAGGATACTGACGGTGTCCGGCACCGAATAAGCGTGCTCGTACAATCCACCGCTCCCCTCGGGCTTGCCCAGCATCGCGGCCATCGTGGGCGCTTTGCCGGAGTTAAGCGCTTCCATCAGCTGGCCATAGCCAACGCCGTCAAATGCGAAGACCAGGACGTACGGACCCGGCTCGACCGGCCGAAGATGATGTTTGACCTGCTTCTCGCCGCCAGCGAGCAGCATTTTGACTGAGCTGCAGGAAGTCAGGAGGGACAATGCGACGCAGGTCGAGACCAGCGCGCAGCGGAGGAGGATCGAGGCAAGTTTATGGCGCATTGATACTGAAACTCTAACTCAGCATCACTTTCGGAAAAAGAACGAACTAACCGGCGTTAGGCTTGCGGCGAAACTCGAATCAGTGCAGCGACTTTTCGCAGGAGGTCGAGCACGACCTCCAGGTAAGCGCGAATAGCCTATGCTATTCCGCCGAGCCAATCGCGATTGCGATCAGCTCGGCGGTTGGAATCATTTGCGGGAGATTGCTGCGGTTACGCCCAGCGTGAACGCGGGCGATTGCGCGTCGATCGATTGCGCGCGCCCGACGAGCGGAACACCGTCACCGGCTTGGGCGCATGAATCTCGATTTTCTCGAAGCCCTCGACGTGCTCGCGATCGAGCGCGTTGCCCAGCGTGCGTTCCAGCCGCGCCAGGTTGACGCGTTCTTCCTGCGTGACCAGGCTGATCGCCTCGCCCGCCTTGCCCATCCGCGCCGTGCGGCCGATACGATGGATATAGCCTTCGGTCTCGTCGGGCAGATCGAAGTTAATCACGTGCGAAACGTCGGGGATGTCCAGTCCGCGGGCGGCCACGTCGGTCGCGACCATCACGCGAAACTTGTGCGATCGAAATCCCGCCAACGCCGCGTTGCGCTGGCTCTGTGAGCGATCGCCGTGAATCTGCACCGCCTTGATATTGGCGCGGATCAGCAGCTTGGCGACGCGGTCCGCACGGCTCTTGGTCCGCGTGAAAACAATCGCGCTCTCGACTTCGGGCCTTTTCAGAATCTCGAGCAGCACCGGCCCCTTGTTCTCGAGCGTGACCGGGTAAATCGACTGGCGAATCTGCGACGGCGGCGCGGCTTTGGTGCCGCCGACTGTGACGCGCTCGGGATTCGTCAGAAACTCGCGTGCGATCATCTCGGGACCGGAAGCCATCGTCGCCGAGAACATCATGGTCTGGCGATTCTTCGGCACCATCTTCATGACGCGGCGCAACTGCGGCAGGAAGCCCATGTCGAGCAGCCGGTCGGCCTCGTCGATTATCACGACTTCAATCTTGTCGAGCTTGACGATGCCGCGCTCGATAAAGTCGATAAGCCGTCCGGGACACGCGACCAGCACCTGCGCGCCCTTGCGAATCGCGTCGATCTGATGACGCTCGGACTCGCCGCCGACCACAGTCGCGCAGCGGATGTGAGTGTGACGAGCGATCAGATCGAACTCGCGCGCAGCCTGCGCCGCGAGCTCGCGCGTCGGCATGATCACAATCGCAGCGAGATGCCGCGTATGCTTGCGATGGAGCCGGTCGATAGTCGGGATCAGAAAGGCCGCGGTCTTGCCGCTGCCGGTTTCAGCCGTGGCAACCACGTCGCGCCCGCTGAGCGCAACCGGGATAGCTCCGGCCTGGACCGGGGTCGGTGTGTGATGACCACGGTCTTTGATTGAACGATGGATCTCTGGCGATACGGAAAATTCAGAAAACGACAAATAGAATCCTATGGTTCAGAACCCCGGATTCCAGTTCAGAAAATAATGCCGAACTTATGGGTCTGATGGGTTGAGAGGGTGGCGTCACGGAATCCGACGCGCGCATAAAGTCACGATTGACTTGGCCGGAGGATACAGGAAGCAGAGTACCGACACAATGGCCCCCACGGCCAAAGGGAAGAACTTAATTGTATGTGAAACCCGCGGTGGGTTTCACGCTTCCTTCGGCAGGGGTGACCCCTGCACCCAGTACTAATCGCAAAATGGCGAGGACGCCATTTTGCTCTGAGGTTCTTTTCCCGGTGTCATTCAGTTCTGTGTCATTCCGTGCTTGTGTCATTCAGAGCGAAGCGAAGAATCCCGGCTCTTCTCTACCTCGCCCAAGGTAAGCGACTGGCGACTACGTCGCCGGCCGCGAGAAAGATACCCCAACTAGTTCGAACAGGGACGAAGTCCCGCATCTTTCATTAATTCTAAGGTGCAGGGTTTAACCCTGCCGAAGGAAGTTTGAAACCCACCGTGGGTTTCATTTCAATCAAGTTCTTCACCGTCCTAGAACTTCCCATGCCTCCCGACTCCTGACGCGAATCTCTCCGCGCCCGCGCGCGTCTCGCCTGATTCGATCGTTGCGATGCCGTACCGGTATTCGTTCTTGAGCGCGTCATCGAGTGGCAGCGTCCATGCTTCGTAGGCAGACATCCTGTCGCCACGCATGCATCGTTGCGGGAAGCTGGCGATCTGCTTGGCGAGTTCGCGTGCCGACGCGAGCGCGGTGCCCGGATTGACGACGCGATTCGCGAGGCCCATCGTGAACGCCTCTTCGCCGGAGACGCCGCGGCCCGTGAGGATCATGTCCATTGCGCGGCTCATCCCGATCAGGCGGGGCAATCGGATCGTGCCTCCGTCGCAGAGCGGCACACCGAAGCGGCGGCAATACACGCCGAAGGTCGCGTCGCGCGCCGCCACGCGCAGAGTCGCACCATAGCGCCAGCTCGATTCCGCCAGCGACTGCGAAGCCCTCGACCGCCGCAATCACCGGCTTGCTGAGCAACATCCGCGTGCATCCGAGCGGACCGTCGCCGTCCTCGGTCACGCGATTGCCGCGGCTGGTCGCGACCGCCTTGAGATCCGCGCCCGCGCAAAACGTCCCACCGGCGCCCGTCAGGATCGCGACCGAGAGCGCGTTGTCCGCGTCGAAGCGGCGGAACGCGTCGGCGAGCGCTGCGGCGGTCGGCTGATCGACGGCGTTGCGCGCTTCGGGCCGGTTGATAGTTACGATTGCGATTTCGTCTTCGACTGCGAACTCGACCAGGCTCATCGAATGTCCTCCGCCGTTGAGTGGAATCTCTAAGAAAAGGGTTTCAGCATCTTGCTTGTCGAGGAATGAAGATGCACGACGCCCGAGTCCAAAGAGCGCTGGCTCTCGAAGCCCATGTGCGCGAATACCTCGAGCATCTGCCGATTCTCGCCGAGCACGTCGGCCTCGAATTCCGTGACGCTGTTTGCATCGGCGATTAGCTTGAGATGTTCCAGTAGCAGCGTGCCGATGCCGCGCCCCTGGAACTCGTCGAGAATCGCGAACGCGACTTCCGCGCGATGCGGATCGTTCCCGCAAATGTAACGACTGACGCCGATGAAGCGCTCGCGCCCGTTCTCCGTCAGCGTCGCGACCAGACCGACGTGACTCTTGAAATCAAGCTCGGTCAGCCGCTTCAGATCGTCCGGTGACAGATCGCGCCTGATTCCCATGAATCGAAGATAGACCGACTTTTCGCTAAGCCCCCTGAAATGATCGTGCAGGCGTTCTTGATCGTCGGGACGAATCGCTCGAATCCGCACCGCAGCTCCGTCAAGCATCGAAGCGTCGACGCAGTATTTCCGCGCGTCGATCAGCATGTTGCGATCTCCCATATTGGCTATCGAGTATACCGCGCGCCCGCGTATCGGCGTCCACAAGAAGCATCGAGTGTCCCGAAAGTGGGCATCCCATCCACCTTCAGGGAGAGCAGCTAAGCAAAGGCCGAAGTAGCCGAAGGCCAATCATTCGCACATCGGCATCACGCTTGCACGTCATCTTATGGGGCAGTCCGCCTCTAATCCGTGCCAAAGAGGAATCCCATAGCATCCAACGCGCCGGCTAACGACAACTGGCCACTTCGGACGGTTCGATGCGCGGCCGGCCTAATCGTCGCTGCGGCGCTGATTACCCTCGCCAACCAGAAGTTGCTAAGGGAGTCCGTCGCGGTCCTGGACCTCGCCGACACTTTGTTCTCGCTGGCAGTCGGATGCGCACTGTTCACGCTCACCTTCCTCATGATTTTTCGCGACCACTGGCGATCGATCACGTGGATCGCATGCGCGTTGATAGTTGCTTGCGATGGCGTTACTGGCGCCAGGCACGGCGAGATCGTCATGTTCCTGGTCACGGTCATGTTGATGATGCTGGGATCCAGCGCGATTCTGCCATGGTCCGAGAGATGGCAGGGTTCATTCAATTTCCTTTGCGTCATGGCGTGGTCGGCGATGCGATTGGGCATAGGCAGGCCCGACCCGGAAGAAGCCGCGCAATGGCTTGGAGTTCTGACGGCGGCCGTAATCGCTCAGGCGGTGACCGCGATGCGCGAGCGCTACGCCGCGCATATGAAAAACAGCGAGCGCGAGTTGATCGAGACTCGCGAGCAGGCGCTCGCCGCGTCGCGCGCCAAGTCAGAATTTCTCTCGAGCATGTCGCATGAGATCCGCACTCCGCTGAATGCAATCCTCGGGATGACCGAGCTGTTGCTCGAGACTCCGTACAACAGTGAACAGCGCCGCTACCTGGACACGATGATGGATAACGGCAACGCACTGCTCGGCCTGATCAACGACGTGCTCGATCTGGCGCGGGTCGAGAGTGGCAAGCTCATCCTCGAGCGCGTGAATTTCGATCTCACGGACCTCATCCGGCGGCTGACTGATACAGTCGGCGTGCGCGCGCGCGAGAAGGAACTCACGATGACCGCGCGAATCGACCAGGATGTCCCGACGGCGCTGATCGGAGACCCGCTCCGGCTCCGCCAGGTGCTCGTCAATCTCGTCGGCAATGCGACCAAGTTCACCGAGCAGGGCTCTATCACGTTGCATGTATCGCGGGACCGATCCGAACCAGGTTCGATTCGATTCTCGGTAGTCGACACCGGGATCGGGATTGCTCCTCGCGATCTCGAGCACATGTTCGCAACCTTCACGCAGGCCGACTCGTCGACCGCGAGAAAATACGGCGGCAGCGGCCTCGGTCTTTCAATAGTCAAACGACTCGTCGAGCTGATGGGCGGTGAGATTCGCGCGGATAGCGAACTCGGACGCGGCAGCACCTTCAGTTTCAACGCCCGATTCGGAGTGCAGGATATTTCGGCTCGGCTGGCATCCGTCACGACACTGAACGCAATGGCAGCAACGGCGCCGCGCATCCATCGCGCGCGCCTGCGCCGCCAACATACAAGCCTTTGCGGATCCTGGTCGCCGACGATTCCGCCGACAACCGGATGCTGATAAGCGCGTTCCTGAAAAATACGCCGTACTGTATCGACGAAGTCGAAAACGGCGCGCTGGCATTCGAGCACTTCGTCGCCAACAAGTACGACCTGGTCCTGATGGACATACAGATGCCCGTGATGGACGGACACGCCGCCACACGCGCCATCCGCGATTGGGAACGCGACAATCACCGCCGGCCAACCCCAATCGTCGCGCTCTCCGCCGCCGCCTTGTCCGAATCATTCATCAGCAGCCGAGCCGCCGGATGCAACGAGCACGTAACCAAGCCAATCCGCAAAGCCGCCCTCATGGAAGTAATAGATCGCACCACCCGTCCACATCCGGTTCCCCTTCCCGCTCGGGAAGGGGTTAGGGGTTAGGTTCCTCGTACCCTTCGCCCATCCCTTGGAATCTCGCCCGCATTTCGCTAAGCCGATCACAAGCGGCACACGATGAGCGAATTCACAATCAAGGACAAAACCGCAATCGCCGGCCTCGGCGAGACCAAGTACTACAAGCGCGGCGCCGCTCCCGTCAGCGAATTCCGCCTCGCGCTCGAAGCGATTCAGCGCGCCGCCGACGACGCCGGGATTCCGGTGACCGCGATCGACGGTATCGCGTCGTACAGCAACGACCGCAACGATTCGATCCGCGTCGCGACCGCGCTCGGACTCCCTGAATTGCGCTTCACCAACATGTTCTGGGGCGGCGGCGGCGGTGGAGGCTCCGGCGCGATCGGCAACGCCGCGGCTGCGATCGTCGCCGGCTTCGCGACGTGTGTCGTCGTCTATCGAGCGCTCGCGCAGGGCCAGTTCGGCCGCTTCGGAGCGACACCGCCAATGCGCACGATTTCCGGCCCTATCGCCTACACCTGGCCGTACGGGATGTCCACGCCCGCGCAATGGATCGCGCTGCGCACGCGCCGCTTCATGCACGATCATCACATCACGCAGGACCCGCTCGCGGCGATCGCGATGGCCTGCTATCACCATGCGCAATCCAATCCGCGCGCGATCATGTACGGCCGCCCGCTGACGCGAAAGGCCTACGACGAGTCGCGATGGATCGTCGAGCCGTTTCATCTCTACGACTGCTGCCTCGAGAACGACGGCGCCGCCGCGGTGATTGTCACCAGCGCCGAGCGTGCGCGCGATTTGAAACAGAAGCCCGCGTACGTGATGGCGTCGGCGCAGGGCTCCGACTTCCGCCAGGGCGCGGCGGCTGAGAACGGTCCCGACTACGCGACCTCCAATTTCAAGACGCTCGCGCCGCGCCTGTACGCGATGGCGGGCATCGAGCCCAAGGACGTCGACGTCGCGCAGGTGTACGAAAATTTCACCGGCGCCGTGATGACCAGCATCGTCGAGCACGGCTTCTGCCATCCCGACGAAGTGATGGAGTTTTGCACCTTCGAAAATCTGACCGCGCCCAACGGCAAGCTCCCGATCAACACCAGCGGCGGAAACCTCGCCGAATGCTACATGCACGGCCTCGAACTGATCATCGAAGCGGCGCGCCAAGTGCGCGGCACCTCAACCTGTCAGGTCAAAGACGCCGAAATCTCAATGGTAGTGTCGGGCCCGATGGTCGCGCCGGTGAGCGATCTGATCCTGCGCAGGTAAGTACGATGGCTGGCAACGAAAAGACAGAATCGAAAACCTACCTGCCCGCCGGAATGCCGGCGCCGGAAGCGACGCGCGACGGATTGGATCGCGAATTCTGGGAAGCAGCGAAGCGTCACGAACTAGTCGTGCAGAAATGCAATTCATGCGGCACGTTCCAATTCGCCCCCGAATGGATCTGCCACAAATGCCACACCCTCGACCTCGGATGGCACCGCGTCTCCGGCCGCGGCCGCATCTACAGCTGGGAGCGCGTCTGGCACCCAGCGCATCCCGCGCTGAAATCCGCCTGCCCGTATCTCGTGGTGGTAGTAGAACTCCCCGACGCCGGCAACGTAAGAATGGTCGGCAACCTGCTAGGCGACCCAATGCGCGAAGTCGAATTCGACGCCCCGGTAGAGGCCGTCTTCGAAGACCACCCCGAAGGCTTCACCTTGATTCAGTGGCAGCTCGCGAATCGCTGACTCAGGTCTTTTCCGGTTCGTCAGCCTTGATGAACTTCAGCGATGCGGAATTCATGCAGTAGCGCAGGCCGGTTGGGCGCGGGCCGTCGTTGAAGACGTGGCCGAGATGCGCGTCGCATTGCGCGCATAGCACTTCGGTCCGCGTCATAAAGAATTTGCGGTCGGTCTCCGTCTTGACGTTCTCAGGCGCGATCGGCTGGTAGAAGCTCGGCCATCCGGTGCCCGACTCGAACTTGGTGTCGGAGCTGAACAGCGCGTTGCCGCAGCAGATACATCGATAGAGACCCTTGTCGTGATTCTCGGCGTACAGGTTCTGGAACGGCCGCTCGGTGCCTTTTTTGCGCGTGACCTCGAACTGCTCCGGGGTCAGCTCCTTGCGCCATTCCTCGTCCGTCTTGACGACTTTATCTACCATGACCAGTCCCTTTTTCTTGCCGGCATCGGTGAACTCAACGATCGATACTTTGACTATACCCGACGCCCCGGAATCCGGCGAATCGCCGGCCGCATCGGCGGTAACGCCTCTTTCAGCGTAACCAAATGCGACGATCGCCGGTATCGCAGCAATCGCCGCAACAAATGCCCGCCGCCCGATGATTCGCGAGTTCTGAGTATTGGAATTAGTAATGCTTTTGGCCAACTTTCGATCCAATGTCTTGATCATTGCATAATAAACAACGCTGTCGAGACCCGCCCAGTTCCCCATGAGCAGCTTTGGAAGCTAGATCTGATACACGAACAGCTTCTGTTCTTTGGGTTTCAGGAACACGTGCGCGCCGGTTTCCAGATGCAGCGTCTGGTAGCGCTCGTGGCTGATTTCGACTTGCACCATATCGCCCCATTCGGCGACCAGTTCGACCTTGACCTGCGGGCCGGCCGGGTTGATCGACTTCACCGTCGCGGGGAACGTCTGCTTGCCATTGGGTCTCAGAACGATCTCCAGCAGATGCGGCCGCACGTAGAGGACCGCCTTACCGTTCTCGTCGGGATGCGCGTGCGCGTGAGTGTTCTCCAGCTCGACGGCAGTGTCGCCGAGGAACACGCGGCCGTTTTCGATTCGACCGTGGAACAGATTCACGTTGCCGAGAAAGTTGTACACGAACGCGTTCGAGGGATGGTGATAAACTTCTTCGGCCGATCCGATCT
This sequence comes from uncultured delta proteobacterium, assembly GCA_963814715.1. Taxonomy (GTDB): domain Bacteria; phylum Desulfobacterota; class Binatia; order Binatales; family Binataceae; genus Binatus. The sequence goes on along the minus strand of CAWFDW010000001.1, from coordinate 795,084 downwards.
GCTCGATATGCCCCTGGTTCATCACGACGATCCGGTTGGCGAGCTCGAGCGCCTCTTCCTGATCGTGGGTGACGAAGACGCTGGTGATTTTGATCTCGTCGTGCAGTCGCCGCAGCCATCGGCGAAGTTCCTGACGCACCTTGGCGTCGAGCGCGCCGAACGGCTCGTCGAGTAGCAGGACTTTCGGCTCGACCGCGAGCGTGCGCGCGAGTGCGACGCGCTGGCGCTGCCCGCCGGAGAGCTGCGAAGGATAGCGATCGGCCAGAAAGTCGAGCTGCACGAGTTTCAGCAGCTCATGGACGCGACGCTGGACCTCGGCTTCGGCGGGGCGTTCGCGCCGCGGCAGCACGCGCATTCCGAAGGCGACGTTCTCGAACACCGTCATGTGGCGAAACAGCGCGTAATGCTGAAAGACGAAACCGACCTTGCGCTTGCGGACGCTGACCGCGCTCGCATCCTCGCCGTGGAACAGCACTTCGCCGGTGTCCGGAGTTTCCAGCCCCGCGATTATTCTCAGCAGCGTCGTCTTGCCCGAGCCCGACAGTCCCAGCAGCGCGACCAGCTCGCCGGTTTCGATATGCAGGTTGATATTGTCGACCGCAACGAAGTCGCCGAACCGCTTGCTGATATTTTTGAGCTCGATACTCATGCCGCAACTTTGACCGCGAGGTCGTCCTGTTCCTGCTTCACCGGCACCACGCGACGCTCGAGGTAATACTTGGCGATGAGCGTCGCGATCGCGAGCAGGGTGAGCAGCGACGAGACCGCAAACGCGGCCGCGAACTGGTAGTCATTGTACAGAATCTCGACGTACAGCGGCATCGTATTGGTATGCCCGCGGATATGCCCCGACACCACCGAGACCGCGCCGAACTCGCCCATCGCGCGCGCGTTGCACAGCACCATCCCATACAGCAGTCCCCATTTGACGTTGGGCAGCGTCACCCGGAAAAACATCTGCCAGCCGCCGGCGCCCAGCACGATCGCGGCCTCCTCTTCCTCGCTGCCGACCGCCTGCATGATCGGTATAAGCTCGCGCGCGGCGAGCGGGAACGTGACGAAGATTGTCGCGAGCACGATTCCCGGCTCCGCGAAGATGATCCGTATATTGTGGTCCGCCAACCATCCGCCGAGCGGCGCGCGCACGCCGAGCAGCAGCACGAACAGCATCCCCGCGATCACCGGCGAGACCGAAAACGGGATGTCGATCAGCGTCAGCAGCACCTGCTTGCCGGGAAAATCGAAGCGCGCGATCGCCCACGATGCGGCGATACCGAAAGCAACGTTGAGCGGCACCGCGATCGCGGCGGTCATCAGCGTCAGGCGAATCGCGGCGCGCGCCTCGGGATCGACGATCGCCGCAAAGTAAGCGCCGATTCCCTTGCGCAGCGCTTCGGTAAAGACGGCGATCACCGGAATGAAAATGAACAGCGCGACGAACACCAGCGCGATCGTGATCAGCGCGATTCTGACTGCCGGCGGATCGGCGGTCCCGGGTCTTTTGAGTTCGCCTTGCGAATTGCTGGCCATCGGAGACTGCTATGCCGCCAGACGGCGGCTGCTCCACCTTTGCAACACGTTGATACCGAGCAGAATCACGAACGACGCCGTCAGCATCACGACGGCGATCGCGGTCGCGCCCGCGTAGTCGAACTGCTCGAGCTTGCTCATGATCAACAGCGGCACCACTTCGGTGTGCATCGGCATGTTGCCCGAGATGAACACGACCGAGCCGTATTCACCCAATGCGCGCGCGAATGCGAGTGCGAATCCGGTCAGCAGCGCGGGAATCAGCGCGGGCGCGATCACCAATATGAATGTCTGCAAGCGGCTCGCGCCGAGCGTCGCGGCCGCTTCCTCGTATTCCTGATCGAGATCCTCGAGCACCGGCTGAATCGTGCGAACGACGAACGGCAGCCCGACGAAAGTCAGCGCGACGATCACTCCAAGCGGCGCGTAAGCCACTTTTATCCCGAGCGGCGCGAGATACTGCCCAATCCATCCGTTGCCCGCATAAATCGCGGTGAGCGTGATTCCCGCCACCGAGGTCGGCAACGCGAACGGCAGATCGACCATCACGTCGATCAAGGTCTTGCCGGGAAATTCGTAGCGCACCAAACTCCACGCCACGACGAATCCGAACACCGAATTGATCAGTGCGCCCGCGATCGAAGCGCCGAAGCTCAGCTTGTATGCGGCGATTGTGCGCGGACTTGCGACGGCGGCCCAGAACTGCGGCCAGGTCAGCGTGAAGGTCTTGAAGAAGATCGTCGAGATCGGAATCAGCACGACGATTCCCGAGATATGCGAGCGTGAAGCCGAGCGTCAGCCCGAATCCCGGCAGCACGTTGTTCCGTCTGGTCGTCGTTGCCATCGCGTGACTAACTTCCCGGCTGATAGATCTTGTCGAATACGCCGCCGTCGCCGAAAAACTTCGGCTGCGCCTTTTTCCATCCGCCGAAATCCGAATCGATTGTCAGCATGCTCACGGTTGGGAACTGATTCGCATACTTCGATGCGACGGTCTTGTCGCGCGGACGGAAAAAATTCTGCGCGATTATCTCCTGACCCGCCGGCGTGTACAGAAATTCAAGGTACGCCTTCGAGATGTCAGCCGTGCCGTGACGCCGGTCCACCTTGTCCACCCACGCGACCGGAGGTTCGGCCAGTACGCTTACCGACGGATATATGACTTCGTACTTGTCGGCGCCGAATTGCTTGATCGCCATCCGCGCCTCGTTCTCCCACGCGATCAGCACATCGCCGATTTCGCGCTCGACAAACGTCGTCGTCGAGCCGCGCGCGCCGGAATCGAGCACCGGCACGTTCTTGTAGAGCGCACCGACGAAGGCGGCCGCCTTGGCCTCGTCGCCGCCGTTCTTCTTGAGCGCATAACCCCACGCCGCGAGGAAATTCCATCGCGCGCCGCCCGAGGTCTTGGGATTCGGCGTGATCACCGAGATGTCCGGTTTCACGAGGTCATCCCAATCTTTGATCTTTTTGGGATTTCCTTTGCGCACCAGCAGCACGATCGTCGAAGTGTAGGGGCAACTGTTGTCCGGCAGGCGCGATTGCCAACTCTTCGGCAACAAGTCGGCCTTCTCGACGATCGCATCGATATCGCCGGCGAGGCCGAGCGTCACCACGTCGGCCTCGAGTCCATCGATCACGGCGCGGGCCTGTTTGCCCGAGCCGCCGTGCGACTGGTTGATAGTGACGTCGTCGCCGGTCTTCGCTTTCCAATCCTTCGCGAACTGGGCGTTGACAGCTTCGTAGAGTTCGCGAGTCGGATCGTACGATACGTTAAGCAGTGTGATTTGAGCTGCGCGCGATTGCCCAACTCCGAGAGCGACGCTCGCCGCCACGACGAGGGCGGCGAGCGCGTGCGTCATTTTTAATCTGTGAAGAGACATTCCGGTTCCTAGCTCCCGAAGGAGATTTGCAGTTGCGACTCGAAGACGCTTTCGTTCGGGCGGTCCCTGGGCATGCCTTTCACGCCGGCGCCGCCGTCGAAGTAAGTGTTCGCGTAGTCGAACTGCCACTTGACGTTGGGGGTCAGGTACCAGTTGATGCCCGCCGCAAACTCGGTCGCGGATTTCGCGGCTACGTTCGGAGCGGCGAAACCGAGCTGGAACTGGCGCGTATGCGCGGCGACATTGCTTATCCTGGCCGCCACCTCCCATGCGCCCTAGAATCCATTGCGCGGGTCGAACGGATGATAAGGCTTGACCCAGCCGTACGACGCGTCTTCCCCGGTCAGTATGTAGGAAGCCTGCGCGAAATAGCCGGTGTCCGTGAAGGTATCGGTCCGGTTAATCAGCCTTGGGGTTGGATTGGTCCCCTTCGTAGTGAACAGGTTCAGCGAGTGCTGATCTTGCGCGTATTCGGCCATCAAGCCCAGGCCCCGCCAGTAGTAGTAAGCCTGCGGCTCGAGACGAGCGCGCAAGCCCGACGCGGTCACGCCCGTGTTGTAAGTGAACCAGCTACTCATGCCGTAGGTCCTATAAGTCGAGATCGTGGTGCCGCGTTCATCTCCATAAGAACCGGCGAACCCGAGGCCCAGCCCCTTGAGGTATTCGTTTTCGCTAAGTACGAATGGGTTCGCGAAGATACGGCCGACGAAATCCTTGCCGTCATTGACGTCGAGGTCGGTAGTGTCCGCGGCAGTGTTGTTAGCTACGCCATTCATCCACGCGGCGTCATAGTACAGGCGGCCATCAAAAAGCTTACCGTGAAGGTCCGCGCCAGTGTCGCGGTTCGGGACCACATTCTGGATCTCTGAACGCTGGCTGAATTCGAGATCGCGGTCCGACTGCAAGCGCTCGAGATCAAGCGGTGCTTTGAACTTCCCGGCCCTCAGGCTTGCATAGTCCCAATAGGTCATATTGATGTAGGCGTCCTGCAGCGTGACCCTGCCCTGGCCGAAGTCGGGCGTGATGTTGAAGTTGTAGTACTTGCCGACGGAGCCGGTCAGAATCGGACGCACTCGATCCAGGTAGAATGTGCTGCTGATGTTCTTGTCCGCACCGCTGGTGAAGAAGCGGCCGTCGGCCTGGATAATTCCAGCCAAATTGAGGTTGTAATCGTGGTTCGGTGAGGAGAGGGAAAATCCTTCCTGGCCGACTTTGACGATCGGCATATCGAGCGCTTTCTGCTGCTGCGCTTCCTGCTGGACTTCCAGCTTGCGGTCGATCACTTTCACTTTCTGGTCAAGTCCTTCCAGCGTGTCGACTCTCGATGCTCGAGTTGGTTGATTTCGGTCTTGAGCAATTGGATTTCCTGATCCTTCGGATCGGCGGCGGGTGCCGACTGCGCGTGCGCCGGCCGGGCGGCAAGAACCACCCCAGTAATTACCGCCGCCAGCAGCACCGGCAGAATCGGCAAAGTGAGTTTTCTCATCTCGGAAGCCCCTCGTCGTTTGGGGAACTTCCGGATGTCCGGTCAGCTCGCGGTTGGAAATTAGCTTGGTCATGGTGCGGCCGGATCCTTCCCTGGTCCGGGCTCCGTTAGAAATCTCGGTCATTTGATGCAGCCGCCGGCCTGGTTGTTGGTCGCCGTCGAATCATTGGCGAACCATTTATTGCTGCCGCAATTCGAATTTGCGTCGAACAGGTCATTCTTCGAGTTGTGCGTACCGCCGCCAAGCGTCTGGTTGGTCACAATTGAAGTCTTCGTGCCGATGTCGAGCGCGACACCGTAGTTGGTATTCCCGGCAATGCCACCCGTGAAAATGTAGTTGCCGGGCGACGGGCCGCTGCCGCATCCGCTGCTGGTGGGCCCGATGTTCGAGCATCCTACGTACAATCCGATGTTGCCGTTAGTCTGCGTTTTGGAATTGGTGATGTCGCTGGTCGACGTACTCTTCACCCATATTCCGTAGTTGAGGTTGCTCGACGCGGTCTGGTTGGTCAGCTCGACAGCTTCCGCGTTGTTCAGTTCCACGCCGGCCGTCCCGTTGGTATTCGCAGTGAAATCGTCCGCGACGACTTGTCTGGCCTGGATGAGCAGGCCCACGTCCCAACCGCTTATCACTGTGCCGCGCCCTTCGAGGAAAATTGAGCGGAAGGGGTGGTGCACCCAGATTCCAATTCCCGTAGGCGTACCGCCGCCCGGACCGGTGACAGCTTTTTTGCCGGCGTCCAGGATCACGAAGCTTGAGGCAATCTCGATGCACGCGCCGGCCGGCGTAAGTCCCTGGGTCGAATCGATTGCCAGCCCGATCTTGTAAGATCCCGGCTTGACGATTGTGCATCCGCACGAATTGATGGTGGGGGAGCACGCGGTCTGTGCGGAGGCCGGGGCCGGCATCATCAAGCCTGCGGCTATCACCAGCATCGGCAGGATCCAGTGAAAACGGAGCGTAACGCGGTTTCTCATCTCAAAAGCCCCTCGTAGTCTTGGAACTTCCGGATGACCGGTCAGCTCGCGGTTGGTGATTGACGGCTCTATCATGATGCGCGCGGATCCTTCCCTGGTCCGGTGCTCCTCCCTAAAGTTCTCGACAATTCGATCGATCAGCTAGCCACGACCGGTCTTGTCGAAGCGAAATTTTTCCTTGCGCTCGATTTGCACGACTCGCGAATCCTGGATCACGACTTCGACCGATCCAAAACGCACGCCGCTGATCGCATTTGCGATGCGTCGCAGAATCTCGTTGCCGGGATCGGGCTCGGGTTGAAGGTCGCCGCGGCTGGTCAGATTTGAATCTGGTTTCATAATCTATCCTATTAGATGACTAGACTACTCTTCTAAAAAAAGAGCTGACCTCGTTTTAGATCGCGAAACTCAACGATTCGTTGCCGGTAACTACAGCCTCGACGCGCTTGAGCATGTCCTCCAGCGATGTCGAATCCATTATCTTCGCGGTCGCGTCGCGGACTTCCTTCATCACGATTCTGATCCCGCAACTGCGCTCATCGCGGCATTCGCGGCATCGCATGTATGCGGTCTTGCTGACGCATGGCAACGGTGCGATTGGCCCATCCAGCACGCGTATTATGTGCCCGACGCTGATCGCGCGAGGCTCGCGTCCAAGGAAATATCCGCCGCCCTTGCCCTTCTTGCTCTGGAGCAGTCCCTGGTTCTTGAGCTCGAGCAGGATCAGTTCCAGGAACTTGCGCGGGATCCCCTCGCGCTGCGCCATATCAGAGATCAGCACCGGTCCCTGGCCGTATTCCTTGGCCAGAACCATCATCGCCTTGAGCGCATATTTCGATTTCTTCGACAGCATATTGACCGACGCTTTAGTCGATAGGGTGGCTAGACTAAAGATCGCGAACGAATCAGTCAAGAGCTTGCGATTAGAAATATTTGGACGCCGTACGAGAGGAAATTTCTCGCGTTTCAGCGCGTCTTGGCTTTCAGCTCCGCGTACTTGTCGAGCAATGGCAGCACCTGATCGCGGGGCGCTGACGGCAATGCGAAGATCAGCCGGTCAAGGCCGAGGTCGAGGAACTTCTTGACGTGTTCCTCGTTCGGACCGACGCCGAACATCGAGACCGGAAGTTTGCCACGGCCTGCTTTCTTGCCCGCTTCGGCGAGTGCCTTCAAGCCGGCGGCGAGATCGTAGCGCGGAAAATTTATCGGCATCCATCCGTCGCAATATTCCGCGACGCGATCGAACGTCTTGGGCGATTGCGATCCGAGGAGAATCGGCGGTCCGCCCGCTTGCACCGGTTTGGGAAACGACCAGATCGGATCGAAGTTCACGAACTCGCCGTGAAACTCCGCCGCCTCCTTGGTCCAGATTTGGCGGATCGCGAGTATTTTTTCCTTGACGATTTTCCAGCGCCGCTTGAACGCCGAGCCGTGATTCGCCATCTCCTCGACGTTCCAGCCCGCGCCGATTCCGAAAATCACGCGGCCGCCCGAAATCATGTCGAGCGACGCGACTTCCTTGGCGAGCGTGATCGGATCGCGCTCGATCACCAGGCAGACTCCGGTGCCGAGTTTTAATTTCTTCGTGACCGCTGACGCCGCGCCGAGCGCAACGAACGGATCGTGCGTATGCCAGTACTCCTTGGGCAGCTCGGCGCCGCCGGGCCACGGTGTTTTGCGCGAGGCGGGGATGTGCGTGTGCTCGGGAAAGAACATCGACTCGAAGCCGCGTTCCTCCGCCGCGAGCGCAAGTTCGATCGGCTGGATTGCGTAGTCAGTCGGGAACATCGAGATTCCAAATTCCGCCATAAAGATTTCTCCTGATTGAGTTGAGGCCCGCCCGCGCGTCCGTCAGCGCAGCCTGAATTTTTTCATAGCACAACTAGCGCCGAAGTGTTTGCGCGAGTCTATGGGGCCGCGCCGACGACTCGGATCTTTGCGGTCGAGCCGGGAATTCGATCGCCTTCCATCGGCTCGTAGCGTCCGCCGAGATTGTCGGCCAGGAATTTTTCCATGCGAGCGGTGAAGTCGAGCCGGTTCTCGGGCCGCACGAAGCCGTGGCCCTCGTCGGGATACAAAGCGTACACCGCGCTCCCGCGATGCTTCTCGATAGCGTCGACGATTTGCTCCGCTTCGGCCTGTTTGACCCGCGGATCGTTGGCGCCCTGGCCTATCAGCATCGGGATTTTTATTTTGTCGGCGGAGAACAGCGGCGACGCCGCGGTCAGCAGCTCCTTGTCCTTGGGGTCGTCGGGATTGCCAACCCTGGTAACGAAGATCGAGCGCATGACGTCCCAGTAGGGCGGTATCGAGGCCAGCAGCGTGAACAGATTCGACGGGCCGCATTCATCGATCGCGCATCGATATAAGTCCGGCGTGAAGGCGGCGCCGGCGAGCGCTGCGTAGCCGCCGTACGATCCGCCGAATATCGCGACTCGTTTTGGATCCGCGATTCCCGATCCACGGCCCACTTCACGCCGTCGGTCAGGTCGCTTTGCATCGTCAGTCCCCATTCGCGGTCGCCGGCGTGCAGATACTTCTTTCCGAATCCGGTCGAGCCGCGAAAGTTTATCTGCAGCACGGCGTAACCACGGTTCGCGAACAGTTGGGTATAGGGATTGAAGCCCCAACTGTCGCGACCCCACGGTCCGCCATGCACTTCCAGCACCATCGGCAGATTTTTCGCCGGTACGCCGATCGGAAGCGTGAGGTAACCGTTGAGCTTCATTCCGTCGCGTGCGGTGAACGTCACTGGCTTCATCGGAGCGAGCGGTGCGTCGTCGAGTTTCGGCTGGACGCTGAACAGGAGGTCGCTTTTCGCGATGCGCGATCCCACGAGTAATAGCGCGTCGGCGCGCGGTCGCTGGAGAATGAAACCAGCCAGGTCTTGTCGGCGAGGTCGCGGTCAGCGATGGAGAAATCTCCGTCGGTGATTTTCGCGATCGCGTCGAAGTCCGGCCTGTACCGACGGATCGATAACAGTCCAATGCATCCGGCCGGGATCGAACGCCGCGGCCTGCACGATGTGACGCGTCGGATGAATCATCGCGTCGCTCAAGTCCGCATCGTCACTGCGCGCGATCACCGTTTCCTTCCCCGTCGCAATTTCGTGACGCATCAACCGCGCCGTGTCGGTGCCGATCGAAGTGCTGAGAAAGAGCGATTGCCCGTCCTTGGTGAAGTCGAGCGCGGCGAGGTTGTCTTCCCGCATCGAGCCTTCATCAACGTGCGCCACGGACCCGCGGCATTGTCGCGAATCCGGATTTCGGTGCCGCCATCGGGAGTCGTGACAGTGGCGCCGCGCACTACCATGTCGTCGTCGGCCAGCCATCCAGCAACGTCGCCCGGATTTTTCGTATCGAGTTCGACCGCGCCGGTGCGCAAATCGATTCGATACACGTCCATCAATTTGCGATCGCGCAGATTGAGCGCAACCAGTATCCGCTCGGGGAATTTCGGGCTGGACGCGACCGACTCAGCGCGCACGTCCTGCCATGGCGTCAGATCGCGAACGTTGTGCGAATCGAGATCGACGGCGAACAGGTGAAAATTTTCGTCGCCGGCAGCATCCTGCGCATAGATGATCGTTTTCGAATCAAAGGCCCAACCATAAGAATGAATTCCGCGACTTTTGTCCGCGGTGACGACCTGTGCGTCTTGCCGGCCAATCGTCTGCACCCACACCTGCAGAACGTCGTGCTCATCGGGCGCGAGCCACGCCAGTCGCTTGCCGTCGGGCGCGATATGCGGATTGGCGCGCTCAGGATTCCCGAGCAGCGTGTCGCGCGGAATCAGCGGCGGCAGTTGAGCGAAAGTGGGTGACGCAGGAATTGTAGAAGCCATAGTGAGGATCGCAATGATCAGCGAAAACTTCCGCACGAACTCGAACATCGATCACAAGAATGACAGAAAAAATCGCGGAGAGAAGGACGCAGCGTGTCTCCGATCCGTCGCCCGTCGCCTGGTTCCCTCGCCCCACGTGGGGAGAGGGTTAGGGTGAGGGACATTGTGCTGATCCCTCACCCTAACCCTCTCCCCACGTGGGGCGAGGGAACCAGAAAGGCGCTCATCCGACCAGACGACCCCTAATACGCGCCTGACCTCAACACTTGCCCTGGCAAATATCCGGAATGATGGCCGTGCTCGTAGAGGATGTCGCCGTTTACGATTGTGTATTCGACGCCCTCCGCCGGCATCACGAGTCGGCGGCCGCCGCCGGGCAAATCGTTCTGCATCCGCGCGCGCTTGGCGGAGCCGATTTTGCGCTCGTCGAAGATCGCGACGTCGGCCGGCAGCCCGACCTTGAGCCGTCCGCGATCCTTGATTCCGAAGAAGTCCGCCGGCTCCGACGTGATTCGCTTGATCGCATTCTCCAGCGTCATCGCCTGCCGCTCGCGCACCCAGGTGCCGAGCAGGTACGTGCAGTAGCCCGCGTCGCACAGCATGTTCACGTGCGCGCCGCCGTCCGACAGTCCGATCATCGTGCGCGGGTCCGCAATCAGCCGCTGAATTCCTTCCTCGTGATACTGCTGCATCGTGTACTGGATATTCAGATCGTCCTCGAGCGCGAGGTCGAAGAACGTATCGAGTGGATCCTCGTGGCGCTGCTCGGCGATTTCGCCGATGGACTTGCGCTCGTATTGCTTGAGCGTGGGATTCGCGACCTCGAGCACCTCGACCCGATTCCATTTGCCCTGGAACAGATGCGGCCGCTTGAGCTCCTCGCGAAACGCGCCGCGAAAATTCGGGTCGCGGTAGAACTGCTTCTGCTTCTCGAGCGGCTGATTGAACACCGGCCCCCACAGCTCCATGTCGGCGAACGAAAACGGGTTGCGCAGATCCATCTGGATTACGAATGGCTTGCACAGCACCTGCGGCACGCCGCCGCGCTTGATCAACGGCTCGAGCCGCCGCAAAGTATCGGCGCTCGCCTCGGGCTTGTCCGGACGACTCGCCATCGCGAGCCAGGTGACCGGCCGCATGCTCTCGTCGAGCAGAAATTCCAGCAGTCCCTCTTCGTCTTCCGACATGCGGCCCGCGCGCCGCGTGAGTGCCACTTCGATCGCGCCGCGTCCTGCGTCACGCAGCACGTTGGCGTACGCCTTCAGCTCATCGGTTGACGCCAAGCGGCAGGCCAGCGGACGCCCCTGGTAGCCGATATGCTGCGGCAGGGTCGTCGTGGAAAATCCGAACGCGCCCGCATCGACCGCCTCGCGCAACAGCCCGGCGACCTGCGTCGTCTCGTCGGGCGTCGCCTCGCGCTCCATCGATTCGTCGCCGAGCACGTAATGCCGAAACGGAGTCAGCGGGGCCAGGAACGCGAGATTGATTCCCGCGCCGCGACGTTCCGCCGCCGCGATGAATTCCGGAAAGGTCTCCCATTCCCAGGTAATCCCCTTCGACAGCGCCTCGAACGGAATCGCCTCGACGTTGACGAGGTCCCACGCCGCCACCTCGCGCGCCGCGGGCTTGCAAGGCGCAATACCCACTCCGCAATTTCCCATCACGACGGTCGTGACGCCGTGCCACGAAGTGCAACTGACTAATGGGTCCCAGCAGATCTGAGCATCGTAGTGAGTATGTGGATCGACGAAGCCCGGTGAGACGATCAGGTCGGACGCATCGATCGTTTCCGTCGCGCCGTCGGTGATCTTTCCAATCTCCGCGACCTTTCCGTCCTTGACCGCGACGTCGGCGCGGCGTCGAAATGCGCCGGTACCGTCGATCACCGTTCCGTTTTTGATAATCAGATCGTAGGACATTGCACCGATCCTCCGGGATGCGATTCGAGCGAACCAACATACCACTCGGTATCGCAGGAAAGACTGTCGCTGCGCAAGTATTGGCATCAAGACGCGTGTTCTCTAAAGCACCCGGACGGCAGTAATAATGGGTTCTGCTATCTATTAGTCATGTTCAAGCGACATTTTGATGCCTCCGTGTCGCCGTTTTTTGACTCCGCTCGCGCTGCTGGTCGCAAGGACTATCCTCTTATATGATCGCCTCTTTCGGGTTTCGGCCGCGCCTATCGGGCGACGAAAAGAGGAGACTAGTCAGATGAAGGTTGTTGTCGATCAGAAGCTGTGCGAGGGGAATATGAAATGCCAGGAGGCGGCGCCGGAAGTGTTCGAAGTGCGCGACGACGACAAGAGCCATCTGCTACTCGACAATCCGCCGGAGCGCATGCGCGACAAGCTCAAGCTCGCGGCGCGGCTATGTCCCCGGCAGGCAATTACGGTCGCGGACGACTAGATGACTCGACACGCGCGACAGGTCAGAATGCAAAGTCGATAGGAAATCGCGCAATCGCGGAGACACTTTTCAATGGAAACTGAACAGCCACTCTCGCTCGAATCGTTGAACATCATCGGTCCCGACCACTACATGAAAAACGGCTACCCGCATCGCGAGTGGACCTATCTCCGCAAGCACAAACCAGTTTTCTGGTGCGAGCATCCCAAGACCGATCCGTTCTGGGCGATCACCAAGCACGCCGACATCATTCAGATCTCCAAGCAGCCGCGGCTGTTCCTCAACGGCCCGCGCCTGCTCGTGTTCGTCAACGAGGAAGGGCTCGAGGAAAGTCCGACGCCGCCGTTCCGTCATCTGCTCGACATGGATCCGCCCGACCACGGCGAATATCGCAACGTGGTCAATCGCCATTTTACGCCGCGCGGCGTGAGTCCGCTCGGACCTGAAATCGAGAACATCACGCGCGAGGTGCTCGACGACGTGACCGGCCGCGACGTCTGCGATTTCGTCACCGACGTATCGTCGAAGATTCCGCTCGCCGTCATCGCCGAGCTGCTCGGCGTCCCGCACAAGGATTGGGAACAGCTCTTCCGATGGACCAACGAGACGATCGGCGGCGGCGACCCTGAATTCCAGGCAGGCACGACCGCGCAGGAAACGATGGATCGCTCGCGGCTCGGCCTGTTCCAGTATTTCAGCGAGATGGTGGCGTCGCGGATGAAGCATCCGACCAACGACATCACCAGTATCGTCGCCAACGGCAAGGTGAACGGCGAGCCGATACCGCAGTTCGAGATGCTGTCGTACTTCTTTCTGCTGGTGGTCGCCGGCAATGAGACGACTCGTAACGCAACCACCGGCGGCCTGCAGGCTTTCATCGACAATCCGGGCGAATGGCAGAAGCTCAAGCGCAATCCGGAGCTGATCGACTCGGCGGTCGAAGAGATCGTGCGATGGACGACGCCGGTGATTCAGTTTGCGCGCACCGCGACTGAAGATACCGAAGTTCGCGGCCAGAAGATCAAAGCCGGCGAATCGGTATGCCTGTTTTATCCGTCGGGTAATCGCGACGAGGAAGTTTTCAAGGATCCTTTCAAATTCGACATCAGCCGCAACCCGAATCCGCATATCGCATTCGGCATCGGTGAGCATTTCTGCCTCGGCGCAAATCTCGCGCGGCTCGAGCTGAAAATTATTTTCAGCGAGCTGGCCAAGCGGCTCGATCACGTCGAGCAAGCGGGACCCGTCGAGCGACTGCGCTCGAGCTTCGTCGGCGGCATCAAGCACATGCCGATCCGGCTCAAGATGAAGCCGGCCGCCAAGGCCGCCTGAGGAGGCACCTCCAATGATTACTCCGCGCAAGTCTTCCGACCGCGGACGAACGAAGATCGACTGGCTCGACAGCCGCCACACGTTCTCGTTCGGCGACTACTACGATCCCAAGGAGATGGGCTTTCGCGCGCTGCGCGTCATCAACGAGGATCGCGTCCGCCCCGGCGCGGGTTTTCCCACTCACCCGCATCGCGACATGGAGATCATCACCTACATTCTCGAAGGCGCGCTCGAGCACAAGGACAGCCTCGGCACCGGTTCGGTCATTCGTCCCGGCGAAGCGCAACGGATGAGCGCCGGCACTGGAATCACGCACAGTGAATTCAATCATTCGAAGACCGAACCGGTTCACTTTCTGCAAATCTGGATCACACCTGCCAAGCCCGGCATCGCCCCCGGCTATGAGCAGAAAACGATCGACGATGCGAAAGCGCACGGCTGGCTTCGCGCCGGTAGGCACTCCCGACGGCGGCGGTCAGTCAGTGAAAATCCACCAGGACGCCGCGCTGTCAGTCGCCAAGCTCGAGCGCGGACAGACACTCGCGAAAGATCTAAAGAAGGGCCGCCACGGATGGCTTCAAGTGGCGCGCGGCGCGATCACAGTCAACGGCACCGCACTCGCAGAAGGCGACGGTGCCGCAATCAGCGACGAAGAGAAAGTGACGATCGTCGCCAACGCTCCCGCCGAGGTTCTGTTCTTCGACTTGGCCTGAGCGCTCTTGCAGTTGGAGCGATGCGAACCTCGTACCTGAAGATCTGGCTGATTGGTCTCGTGGCCTTGTCAATGGGGATCGTTGCTATTCACTACGGACGAGAAGCGCAGCAGGCGAAATATTATTCGCGCGCCAGGCTCGACATTTCAGACTTGCAAACAGCTCTTGAGCGCTTCCAGACCGACAACGGTCGCTACCCTAACACAGACGAGGGCTTGGGCACCCTATTTAGCTCAGCCGAGATGGATTCAGGATTCGTTCGCGGCATGGCCCAGCCACAGTCGCCGCTCGACCCATGGGGCCATCACTATTTTTACCAAAGCGACGGCGAGAACTATGTCCTCGGCTCATTCGGTCCGCACAAAGGCCACGATCCAGATCCGAGCCTCCTCGTCGTTCATTCAGAGTAATACAGGTTAGCTCACCCCTTCGTCGCCGCGCGCAGGCGCGCCAGATCGTACTCGCGCAGCTGATCGATTCTGTCCACTGTCACATCAGCCGCCATGTACTTCGCAACTTCCTTCTCGTCAGCCGCATAATGCCCCTGCTTCGGAAATACCGTCGTCACATTCGCGCCCCACGTTTTCTTCACTGCGTCGAGAATCCGCACCTTGTCGTCGATCAGCACGTAATGGTCCGCGGGATAACGCTTCTTAACGTCGTCGAGTTCCTGTTCCTTGTGAATGTAGATCATCACTTTTTCGTCGACGGCTTCGCGGAGTCCCGAGCGCTCGACCTTGAGCGGCTGAAAAATCATGTCGCCGTCGGACAGGATCGCCGTCTCGCCGTATTGCTGGTATTGCTCGATCACGTCGAGCGCGCACGGGAACAAGCGGTTCGCGAAGTGGTAGTTCATCAGGAAGTACGACACCGCGATAATTCCGAAGTCGCGCGGATGATTGACGCGATAGCGTTGTAGCGCGCCGAGGTAATCCGCGTAGCCGAGCTCGGTGCGCAGCTCCTCGAAATAATCCCAGTAGCGCTGTTGCTGCTCGTTGCCGATGTCGCGCTCGAGATTGCGCTTCATGTCGGCAACGATGTGGTCGTTGTCGATCAGCGTGTTGTCGACATCAAACAAAAACACAACATGTTCTGAGGCCATCGATGTAGTCCTCCGGAAACAATGATCGCGATTCTAACGCGTTGAGGGAATCGGGGTGGCACCGTGCGCGCTTGATTCGTAGCACGCCTCGACGACAGCCATCGTGCGAAGCGCGTCTTCGACAGTCGAAATCAGTTTTGAGTCCTCGCCCGCGACGAAGCGCTGCAGATTCGACATCGGACCTTCGAACGCCTCGAGAAACCACGAGCCGCGCAGCGCGATCTCGCTCCAGCCTTTCGCATCTTCGGTTGCGATTTCAAGCGTGTCGGGCTCGCCCGCGGGATAGTTGAGATTCACGCCCATCTTTGCGATCGCGGCGCCGCGCGTGCCCTCGATCTTCAGCTGCGACATGCCGTAGCGCCCGCCAAACGTATGCGCATGATTCATCGTCAGGCTGCATCGAATCGTGTCGCCGTAGTCGAGCACGATACTGGTGCGAGTGTCGGCATAGTCGGGCATCTCCGGATGGCGCACGCCCTTGCAGTAAACGCCGCGCGGCTCGCCAATCAGCGATCGAATCAAATCGAGGTAGTGAATCGAATGCATCAGCACTTCGAGTCGCGGCACGCCCTTGAGGAACGCCCAGTAGTTCCACGGCGTGTGAAGATTGATCCGCACTTCGACGTCGAGGATGTCGCCGAAGACGCCGCGATCGAGCGCGTCCTTGATCGCCAGCATGTTGGGCGCGAAGCGCAGCTGAAAATTCACCGCGGCGCGTAGTTTTCGCTCACGGCAGATAGCAACTATCCGGCGCGCGTCGACAAGGTCGCGGCCCATCGGCTTCTGAATCAGCACGGCGGCGCCCGTCGGCAGACGCTCGAGCACGCTCGCAATGTTTTCGGGTGGGATCGCGACATCGAAGATTGCATCGCGCATCGACGCGGCTTCATCGATCGAATCGAACACGCGCGGAATCGCAGAACGCCGCCGCGCGCTCGCGCACTTGCCTTCGCGATTCACGTCGAAAATGCCGGCGACCGGAAATCCGAGACGTTGGTACACCGGCAGATGCGCGTCGCGAACGATGCTGCCCGCGCCGATCACCACGATCGCGCGTGGCGTCGACGGACGCGGCCATGACTGCCGCAGATCGCGAATCGAGGATGGCAATTGTGTCGTCATCGCCGGTCGCGCGATGCTACCATGCCGCGCAGAGGAAGCGATCATGGCGCGCACAATCTCCGGACTCTCGGTCCGCGACATCCGAACTCCAACCTCCAGAACGCTCGCCGGCTCCGACGCCGTGCACACCGACCCGGACTATTCCGCGACTTATGTAGTCCTGACCACCGACGCGCGCGACGGCATCGAAGGCCACGGCATGACGTTCACGCTCGGCCGCGGCAACGAAGTTGTGGTCGCAGCGGTCCGCGCCTTGCAGCATCTCGTCGTCGGCTCGAAGTACAACGATGTCGTCGCCGACCTCGGCGGCTTCTGGCAGCGACTCACGTTCGAGAGTCAGCTCAGATGGATCGGTCCGGAGAAAGGCGCAATCCATCTCGCGACTGCCGCGATCGTAAATGCAGTCTGGGACCTGTACGCCAAAATCGAGCGCAAGCCGGTGTGGAAACTCGTCGCCGACATGACGCCCGATCAGTTCGTCGCGTGCATCGACTTCCGATATCTCACCGACGCTCTTACCCGCGACGAGGCTCGCGAAATCCTGCGCGGCAAATTTGCGACGCGCGCGCGAGCGCGAAGCGCAGATGCGCAAAGAGGGCTACCCGGCCTACATCACGTCGGCCGGATGGATGGGTTATCCCGACGACAAAGTTCGCCGACTATGCCGCGAGGCGCTCGCCGCAGGATGGACCCGGTTCAAGATAAAAGTCGGCCGCGACTCCGCCGCCAACGTGCATCGCGCGGCGCTGGTGCGCGAAGAAATCGGACCGCGCGCCACCATGATGATGGACGCGAACCAGGCGTGGGACGTCGGCGAGGCGATCGAGTTAATGCGTCCGCTCGCGCGCTTCAATCCGCTGTGGATCGAAGAGCCCACCAGCCCCGACGACGTCCTCGGTCACGCCACGATTCGCCGCGCGATTGCGCCAATCGGTGTCGCGACGGGCGAGCATGCCGCCAACCGCGTGATGTTCAAACAGTTGATGCAGGCCGGCGCGATCGACTTCTGCCAGTTCGACAATTGCCGCCTCGGCGGACTCAGCGAGGCGCTCGCCGTGCTGCTGCTCGCCGCGAAGTTCGGCGTGCCGGTATGTCCGCACGCCGGCGGAATCGGACTCTGCGAATACGCCCAGCACGTCTCGCTGATCGATTACATCTGCGTGAGCGGCAGCCTCGACAACCGCATGATCGAATTCGCCGATCATCTGCACGAGCACTTCAAAGATCCAGTAGTACTGCGCGGCGACCGCTACATGCCGCCAACCGCGCCCGGCTTCAGCATCGAGATGCTCCCCGCGTCGCTCGACGCGTTCGAGTTTCCTGGCGGTGCCGAATGGAAGCGATAAATTCTTCGTCAAACTTCTGAAAGGAATACTCCAATGAGACATCGAAGCCGGTTCCTCTTCTTGCCCCTGTGCCTCTGCGCAAGCGTTGCGATTTCTCCCGCAAGCTTTGCCGCGGTGGAAAACACCCCGAACACTGCGACCGCGATCAAGGCTGCGATTGACGGTTCGCAGCGATCCGCGGCGAACAAGGAGCGCGACAAGTATCGCCACCCTTTCGAAACGCTGACGTTCTTCGGCATCAAGCCCGACATGACCATGATCGAAATCTCGCCGGGCGACGGATGGTACACCGAGATACTCGCGCCGTTTCTCAAGGATCGGGGCAAATTGTATGAGGCGGCCGGCAGCGGCCGCGGCGCAACCGCCTTGGAAAGCAAGCTCAAGGCGGAACCTGACGTGTACGGCAAGGTGATGATGCTCAAGTCCGGCGACGCCTCCGACTTCCCGCCCGGAACCGCCGACATGGTGCTCACGTTTCGCAACGTGCATAACTGGATTCCACGCGGCACCGCGGACGACTATTTCAAGGCCTTCTACCGTGCGCTCAAGCCGGGCGGAATCCTCGGCGTGACGGATCATCGCGCCGATTCTTCGCAGCCGCAGGATCCGAAGGCCGCAAATGGCTACGTGCGGCAGGACTATCTGATTCAGCTTGCGGAGAAAGCGGGGTTCAAGCTGGCGGGTACGTCGGAAATCAATGCGAATCCCAAGGACCCGCGCAATCAACCCGTATGGAATCTGCCGCCGACGCTGCGGCAGAAAGATAAGGATCGCGACAAGTACCTGGCAATCGGAGAGAGCGACCGCATGACACTCAAGTTCGTCAAGCCGGCAACCGAAGCGCAGACGCGCTAGCGCGGCCACGTGCGACCGCGCAGATCATGCGACTGCCTCGAGACCGTTTCTGGCGACTAGTGCGAGGAGTTTTAGAGACGCGCCTTGCGGGTGTTTCTTGCCGCGCTCCCACTGACTGATAATACCGGTAGTGACGTTCAGATAGCGCGCGAAGACCGCTTGGCTCGCCCCCTCTCTCAGCCGCAGGTCGCGGATTTGCCGGGCCTTCAGACGCGGTATCGGTGTCAGACACATCTCGTCGAATTTGCGCATCGTCATCTTGTTCATCAGGCCGGCGGCACGGAGTCCCTCGGCCGTTTCGTGAATCGACGCCATCACTGCACTACGATACTGCTTCGTGTTTTTTTTCATGACCCGCTATCTCAATCAGCGTTCCAGATTCGACCGCCTTTGTTGTTTCGAACCTGCACAGTGCGGGCGCCTCAGAGCGTGAACACCAACTTCATCTCGGCCCACCATTCGCCGGGCTGCGCGCCGGGGACCGGCTCCTGCATCGAGGCCATCAGCTCCTGCCATTCGCGATTGCGCGGATTGCTCGCCTCGTAGCGCGCGAAGTCGCGCTCGGGATCGAATGCGTCGGTCGTCTCCATGAACATGAAGAGCTGGCGGCCGAGCTTGAAGATGAGCATCCGCTCGATGCCGATGGATTTGAGACCGCGCTCGACCTCCGGCCAGATTGCGCGATGGTGTTCGAGGTAGCGCTCGATGATCTGCGGGTCGTCCTTCAGGTTGATCGTGCGGCCGTACTGTTTCATCAGAATGCGAGCACGCCGCCGTCGATTGGATACGCCTGCCCGGTGATGAACGACGCCTCGTCCGAACACAGGTAGAGCGCGAGCGCGGCGACTTCTTCGGGCGTGCCCATCCTGCCGAGCGGCTGATACTCCGAAAGCTGCTTGAACATCTCGGCCTCGCGTCCCGGATAAGTCGTGCGCAGGTATCCGTCAACGAACGGCGTGTGAACGCGCGCGGGACAGATACAGTTGCATCGGATGCCGCGCTTCACGTAGTCAACCGCGATCGATCGCGTCATCGTCAGCACCGCGCCTTTGCTCATCGAGTATGCGAAGCGATCGGTGAGTCCGATCAGCGACGCAATCGACGCGAGGTTGAGAATCACGCCGCCGCCGCTCGCCAGCATCCGGCGCACCGCCGCCCGCGAGCAGAGAAATATGCCTTTCACGTTGACCGAATAAATGCGGTCGAAGTCTTCTTCGGAAGTGTTTTCGACCGTGCCGATGTGCGCGATGCCGGCGTTGTTCACCAGTATGTCGACGCGCGATGCGTTGCGGTCGGAGTCGATGCGCGCGAAACTCGGCTTCCACCGAGTCCGCGATCGCGACGTCGCATTCGAGCGCCGATGCGGTGCCGCCCGCCGCGCGAATCTTCTCGACCGCGGCGCTGGCGGCATTGAGATCGCGATCGAGCGCGAATACATGCGCACCGTTTTGCGCGAACGTCGATGCGATCGCGAGCCCAATCCCCGAACCGGCGCCGGTCACGATCGCCGTCTTTCCGTCGAGTCGAAACACGCGAAAACAGTAAAACAGGCAAGCGCTGCATGACAACCGTACCGGTAACGTCGATGGCCGTTGCCTTGACACTTCCGGTGCCGTTGCGCGAAACGGATGCATCATGAGCGAAAGGACCAGCGTGCTCAGCCACTTCCGCATTGTGGCGACGGTTGGGGCTGGCGCATCACAACTGGCCGGGCAGGTTTACCGTTCTGCTCATGGCGATCCTGCTGTTCCTCGTCGCTCAGCCGATTTTCTCGAGGACACGACTTCGCGGAGAATCTGGTGTCGGTGTCGATATCGCTTGTGCTGCTGTCGGCTCTTTATGCATTCCGCGGCGACCAGAATCTATTTCGTCTTTGCGTTGATTCTCATTGTTCCTTCGCTCGGAGGCCGGATTGCGCTGCTATTCACGTCGAGCCCGACGATCGAAATCGTCAGCGCGACTACTTCGTGCCTGTTCCTGGCCGTGACGGTGATCGCATTGATCTCCAGACTGTTCATCGTAAGGAGCGTCACGCTCGATACGATCAGTGCCGGGATTTGCGCCTACCTGCTGACGGCCGTCGCGTTTGCATACGCGTACGCGGTCCTCGAACTGCGACATCCCGGTTCGTTCAGCGTCGCACTGTTTGAAAGGACGGCAGGCGACATCGCGCCGCTCGTGGCGTCGCTTCACAACTTCATCTACTACAGCTTTGTGTGCCTGACGACGACGGGGTTTGGCGATATCGCGCCAATCTCGCAAGGCGCGCGCAGCCTGTCGGTGATGGAATCGGTGTTCGGTCAGTTGTATGTCGCGATTCTGATCGCGCGGCTGGTCAGTCTCCAGGTCGCGCAATCGATGATGAAGGAGCAGGAGTCAGATGTCCGGATTATATTTTGAGGAATTCGAAATTGGGCAAGTATTCAAGCATGCGATCACGCGCACGATCACGGAAACCGACAACCTGATCTTCTGCGCGCTCACGCACAATCCGCAGCCGCTCCATCTCGACGCGGAATTCGCGAAGGGCACCGAGTTCGGCCAGCGCATCGTGAACAGCATCTTCACGCTCGGGCTGATGATCGGAGTGTCGGTCGGCGACACGACGCTCGGCACCACGATCGCCAACCTGGGCATGGCCGATACGCGCTTCGCGCATCCCGTGTTTATCGGCGACACGCTGCGCGCCGAGACGACCGTCGCCGAGAAACGCGAGAGCCGCTCGCGGCCGGACTCGGGAATCGTCGTGTTCGACCATCGATGCTTCAACCAGCGCGCCGAGGAAGTCGCGTACTGCAAGCGGTCAGCGCTGATGCGCAAGCAGGCCCGCGTCATGATTCTCCGCTCGCTCCTGTTCGTGCCCGGCGACAGCGAACGCAAGCTCGCCAAGTCCGAATCCTCGCACGCCGACGCCCTGGTACTCGACCTCGAGGACGCAGTCGCGGCGGATCGCACCGAGATCGCGCGCACGATGGTGCTCGAGTATCTGCGCGCGCATCGCGATCGCTCGAAGACTCAGCTGTGGGTCCGAATCAATCCGCTCTCGACGCCAAAGGCGACACTGGATCTGGCGGCAATCGTCGCCGGCGCGCCCGACGGAATAATGCTGCCGAAAGTTACCTCGGCCAACGATGTCGTGATGCTCGATCACTTCCTGTCGGCTCTGGAAGCGCGCGACGGCGTCAAGCAGGGATCGATTGCAATCATTCCGGTGGCGACCGAGACGCCTGCGGCGATGTTTGCGCTGGGCGGTTTCGCCGGATGCAGTCCGCGACTGTCCGGCATGACGTGGGGCGCAGAAGATCTCGCGGCCGCGGTTGGCGCGACTACCAATCGAGACGCAGACGGCAATCTGGATTTCACCTATCAGCTTGCGCGCTCGCTATGCCTGCTGGCGGCTGTGGCCGCCGACGTTCAGCCGATCGACACGGTGTCGGTAAACTTCAAGGACGCCGATGCGCTCAGGAAGGAATCGGAGACGGCGCATCGCGCAGGCTTCACCGGCAAGATTGCGATTCATCCCGACCAGGTTGACGTAATCAACGATGCGTTCACGCCGTCGGCCTGAAGACGTAGCCTACGCAAATCGGGTGATCGAAGCGTTCGCAGCAGGCGCCGGCACCGTCGCCCTCGACGGCAAAATGCTCGACATGCCGCACCTGAAGCAGGCGCGCCGAACCCTCGCTCTCGCCGCATCGCTGCGTTCGCGCTAGCCGTCACGTGAATTCCATCGGCAGACCAACGTAGTTCTTCGGCCAGAGTCTGCGATGCGGCGCGCGAGCTGGTGACGTAGTCGAGTTCGGCTAGCTGGCGGCGTCTGTCGAACGCGTTGTCGTCGGTGAACCGATGCAGCATCGAGGTCATCCACCACGAGAAGCGCTGCACCTTCCAGACGCGCCGCAAACATATTTCCGAATACTTAGTTAGTAGTTCGCGATTACCATGTTGCGTAATAGTCAGTCAGCGCTCTTGCCAGCACGCGAACGTCCGCGACCGCGAGGTTGAGGCCCTTGGCTCCAGTCGGCGGCACGATATGTGCCGCGTCGCCGGCGAGGAAGAGCGTGCCGGATTGCATCGGCTCGACGACGAAACTGCGCATCTCGGTGATTCCTTTCTGAAGAACGGCGCCGCGATTGAGTTTCCAGTCCTTGCCGGCGGCGAGCCTTAGCTCGAGTTCGTCCCAGATTTTGTCGTCGGGCCAGTCGGCGAGATCTTCGTCGGGAGCGCATTGCAGGTAGAGCCGCGTGATCGTTCGACGAGCGCATACTGTGCAGAGCGAAGCCGCGCTCGTGGTAGGCATAGATCAATTCATCGGACGATGGACGCGCGTCGGCGAGAATACCCAGCCATGCAAATGGGTAGACGCGATCGTAAATCGTCAGTACGCCGGCCGGAACAGTGGGGCGGCATACTCCGTGGAAGCCGTCGCATCCTGCGATGAAATCGCACGACAACTCGTTGACGGTGCCGTCGATGCGGTAGCGAATCTTCGGCGTCGGTCCATCGAAATCGTGGATGCTGACGTCATCGGCCTCGAAAACGATCTGACCGCCGGCGGACAACCGCGCCGCGATCAGATCCTTGATGACTTCGTGCTGTGGATAGATGGTAACCGTGCTTCCTCCGGTCAGCCCGCTCAGATCGATCCGATGGCCGTGGCCGCCGAAGCGTAGCTCGATACCGTGATGCATCAGACCGATCCGCTTCATCCGCTCGCCGACGCCGGTTTCGTTGAGCAGGTCGACGGTGCCTTGTTCGAGCAGTCCGGCGCGGACGCGCTCTTCGACATATTGGCGGCTGCGCGCTTCGAGCACGACGGACTCGATGCCCGCGAGATGAAGCAGATGCGAGAGCATCAGGCCCGCCGGTCCCGCGCCGACGATGCCGACTTGTGTGCGATGATTCATGTCGGTGCGCCGCGAGCGCGGTTACTGCGGACTCAGCACGATGTTGCAGCTCGCCGACGCGCTGCCCGCGCCGGTTCCACTGGGAAAGGCCTCGGCGAATACCTCGACGCTTATCTCGTAGCATCCTGCGGTCAACGACAAACTCATCGAGATCGGATCGTTTTGGCCGTTGGTGGCTTGTTCATTGACGATTAACATCGGCGTCGGGCCGACGGTTTCTATGCTCACCACGCCCGTAGCAGAGATATTACCGAGGTCCTCATCCGCGCTCGCTTGCACTGAACCAGTCAGCGAATAGCTCGTGTTCGACGCGATGCAGAAGTCCGCCTGGAACTGGGTAATACCCTGATTCTCCGCACCGCACAGAGGAGATGCTCCGGGGCACAGCGACAAGTCAGCGGCGGCGCCGGCGGATTCGCTGGCTGAAATCGTCGAGCCATTGGCTCCGGAGGTTTGCGATGCGGACACCGAACCCGAGATATCGACGTTGGTGTCGGAGAGACTGATGCTGCGGGTGAACGAAGGCGTCGAACCCGTGACGGCCTGCGTCGTCGCAACCGGGTTTGGTGTTGCGCCAGGGTTATTCAAATCGACAAAGCCCGACACCGATTCGGAAATGCTCGTGAGCGTATAGGCCGCGGTCGAGGTGGCGGTCGGAGTCGGCGTGTGCAGCGTCGTTGCAGTCGCGGTCGCTGTGGGAGTGGCGCCGCTGGTCGAGGTCATCGTCGGCGTCGCGGTCGTGGTGTTCGTCGCCGTAGCGGTCGCGGATGCGGTCGGCGTCGACGCGGGCGTGCTCACGCCTTTACCCTTGAGCGCAATCTTGTGAGAGCTTTTCTTCGATAGATCCGTGAACGTCAGATTTCCAACGGACTTCTTGCCAGCCGTCGGGGCAAAGCTCACCCCGATCTTGCAGATTCCGCCCGGCGGCAAACCGGCCACGCAGTCGTTGCTCGCCAGCCTGAATGATTGTCCGGTGATCTGCGGCATGGTGATCGAATCGCCGGTCTTGCTCTTATTGTGCAGCGTGATCGATTTGGTCACAGGACTTCCGGTCTTGACGCCCCCGAAGTTCAACGACGTCGGCGTGATGGTCAGCTTCACCGGCGGCGGCTTGGGCGTGGGCGACGCCGTCGCAGTGATCGTTACTGTGGCAGTCGCGGTCGCAGTGTTGGTCGCTGTAGCAGTCGCCGTCGGCGTGCCGGTTGCCGTGATGGTTGCCGTCGCAGTGGATGTCGCCGTCGACGTACCAGTCGCCGTCGCAGTGGCCGTGTCGGTCGCAGTTGCGGTCTGTGTCGGCGTATCAGTCGCGGTTGCAGTTGAAGTGGCGGAGACGGTCGGTGTCGCCGTACTCGTCGCGGTCGCTGTATCAGTCGTAGTGGCCGTCGCCGACGCGGTCATCGTGGCCGTCCCAGTCGCGGTCGGCGATGCGCTCGGGGTCGCGGTTGCCGTGACGGTTGGCGTGGCGCTAGGCGTCGGCGTCGGCGTGCCGAGCGCGTCGATCGATTCGAACGCGCCGATATCGCATGCGTTGCTGTTATCGCCTGGGTCCGGGCGGGGATCGCCGCGCTGGTCGGTCGCGCGGGCAATCGCCAATCGGGACAGCGTTAACCGCCGGACTGGTTGGCTGCAACGCGATCGTATCGGTCGGGCCGCCGTTGTTCTGGAGCCCACTGGTATCGAGCAACGGAAGGACGTTGTCGCCGATTGTGTCGCCGTTGGCGCCGACGCTGCTCCCGAACCCGCAGGAACCATCGTCGGAGATATTGTCGGCGCCGTTCCCGATTGCGCCTGCGCTCTGCACGCCGCAGTTGGCGCCGGTGCTGTCCGCGAGGATCGAGTTGGTAACCTGGACCGTGGTGTTGTTGGCGAGGATTGCCGCTCCTGCGCCCCCAGCGCCCGCACTGTTGTTCGAGAAAGTGCTGCTCGTTACGGTCCCGCCGTGAAGGCTTTGGATCGCGCCACCCCCGGGTTCCGGAATTGCCTGAGAAAGTACAGTTGGTAACAGTCAGCGCGCCGGCGCCTGAATTAGAGATGGCGCCGCCGGCTGCGGCGCTGTTCCCGACGAAGGTGGAATTGGTGACGGTGAGAGGGCCGTTGTTGAAGATGCCGCCGCCGTTTCCAGTCGTATGGCCGTTGGCAATTGTCAGGTTGTTCAGAGTGAACGCGCCGGAGAAGTTCAGGAAGACGCGATTTGCTCCGCCACCATCTACGGTGATCGTTTGGCCGCTGCCGTCGATTTCGAGAGTGTGCTGAAGCGAGGGGAGTCCACTCGCCGAGCGCGATCGTCCCGCTGACGTTGAAAACAATCGTGTCGTTGCCGGTGCCGGCGGCGCAATCGCCCATGCTGGTATCGGCTTGCGCGTTGGCGTTGGTAATAGCCTCGCGTAGGCCGCAGAGGTGATCGCCGGTGGTGCCCGGATCGAGCAGCGTATTGACGGTAATCGTGTTGGCGGCGCGGGCGTGACGCGAAATTCCGACAGTGAGGATAACAACCGGCGCAATCAGGAGAACGATCGCGGCCAGCACCGACGCGCTGCACCGTTCCTTTGGCAAAATACCGCACCACCCCCGACAAACTAACGCCGCTCCCCACCACAGCAATTCCGCGCGGCGCGCCGGGTTTTGTCAAGCGGAATCCCGAGCGGACGAAGAATTTCTACAGTTGCAGATCGTTTTGCACGCCGGAGCGATCGAAATCGCTCCGGCGGTTTCGTCATCTCGATAAGCTCGCTACATGCCGGTGCCTGTTAGATTCAAGCTGTGCGGGCTGGCGGCGTCGGGACTGTCGCCAATCGCTATCGATGCCGACTCCGCGGCTGCCACGCTCGGCGTGAACGTCACCCCCACTTTGCACGACGAGCTACCCGCCAATGTCGCGCCGCACGGCGTGATCGCGGCGGTAGTCAGCGAGAAATCGGCCGAGTTCGCGCCGCTGATGATCGGCGTCGGAAGCGTCAAGGTCGCGGTACCAAGGTTGCTGACCGTGACCGTCAACGCCTTCGACTTGGTCAGCGCGACGGTTCCGAACGCTACCGTCGTGAGCGGGGTCAATTTGACCGGCGTCACGCCGGTGCCCGACATCGCGATCGAATGCGGGCTCGTCGGATCCTGATCGATGCTGACGCTGAGCGTCGCGCTCTCCGCCGTCTCGGCGCTCGGCGTGAAGCTCACCGGAATCAGACAAACAGTGTTGGCCGCGCAGGAACTGCTCGGAGCCACAGCGAAGTCTGCCGCGTTCGCGCCTGTAATACCTCGGGTAACCGACAGAGTGAAGGGTGAGAGGTTGGTCACCTTCAGAGTGCTCAAGCGTCTTGGTCGCCGACTGCGCGACATTGCTGAACGCCAGAGTCGCCGGCGTGACCGTCGCGGGAATCGTCGGCCCGGTGCTGAGCGCGACGGTGTGTGGACCGAGCGGGTCAGGACTGTCGGTAACCGTCATAGTCGCGGCTTCCGTTCCGAGCACGCTCGGCGCAAATGACACCGTGATCGTGCAAGCGGTCGATGCGGCCAGGGTCGAGGTGCAGGTGCCTCCTGTTACCGAGAAGTCGGCGCCGTTGGTCCCGCTGAAACCCTCGCTGAGAGTCACCGACTGCGTTTGATGATTGGTCACGCTGAAGGTCTTGAGCCCCGTGGCGCCGAACTTCACGTTGCCGAACACCAGGCTGGTCGTCGAAGTTGTCAGATCGGCGACTCCGGTGCCGCTGAGCGTCGAGTGCTGCGGGCTGGTGCTGGCGTTGTCGGTCAGCGTCAGCGTCGCGCCGTGCGCGCCGAGTGCGTTGGGCGTGAATGCTACCCCAAGCGTGCAGTTGGTCTTGGGCGCGACCGTGATCGGAATCGCACCGCAAGTTCCTGTGCCGCTCAGTGAATACTCGACCGGGTCGGACGATATCGCGCTCGAGACGACCAGCGGATGGCGTCGCGCCAGTATTGGTGACCGTCAGGTTCTTCGTAACCGTCTGACCGACCGCGACGTTGCTGAACGCGAGCGATGCCGTCACCGACATCGAGGTGGTCGGCGTCGCAGTAGGCGTAGCAGTTGCTGTCGCGGTGGATGTAGCCGTCGCAGTCGGCGTTGTAGTTGCGGTGGCCGTCGCCGTTGCCGTCGCCGTCGCGGTGGACGTAGCCGTCGCAGTAGACGTAGCCGTCGCGGTTGCAGTCGCAGTCTTCGTCGCGGTGGCCGTTGCGGTGGCGGTCGAGGTCGCGGTACGTGTCGCGGTTGCAGTCGCGGTCTTCGTTGAAGTCGCAGTTGGAGTTGCAGTCTTCGTCGCGGTCGCAGTCGCGCCAGCCGTGCCTGTTGCAGTGGCGGTCGGTGTCGCCGCCGCCGTCGCGGTTGGGGTCGGCGTGGGAAGGACCAACGGATTGTCGAACTCGAGCACGCGATTGTTCGATGAATCGGCGACGTAGAGATTGTTGGAGCTGTCCAACGCAACGCCAGACGGTGAGCACAGGCCGTCCGCGCTGCCGTTCAGGCGCGTCGAAGTTGCAGGTCTCCGAAGTTAAGCTGCCACCCTGGCCGAATACCGTGTGGGCGGCTGCGCCGTTGGACAACGGCGCGTCGTATTCGAGCACACGGTTATTGTTATAGTCCGCGACGTAGAGATCGCCCACGGCATCCGTCGCGACCGAAAAGGGATTGCACAAGCTGCTCGACGTCACTCCGACATTGTCGCAATTGCGTGACACAAAGTCGGTCTGGCCAAGCACCAGCTCGGCAGTAGTGCCGGTCGTGAGCGGGGTCTTGTATTCGAGCACCCGGTTATTTCCATAATCGGCGACGTAGAGGTCACCGCTGAAGTCCAGCGCCAATCCGTGCGGTCCGCACAGCTCCGGTCGCGCCGGTACCGCAGCCTTCCGTAGTCAGGCTGCCGCCCTGCCCGAACACCCGGTCGGCGGTGGTGCCGCTGGTAAGCGGAGTGTTGTATTCGAGCACCCGGCTGTCGGCCTCGTCGGCGACGTAAAGGTTGCCGCCGGAATCCACCGCTACCCCGACGGGCAGGCACAAGCTGTCCGCGGTCACCCCGCTCCCGTCGCAAACATTGGTGGTAAAACTGCCGCTCTGTCCGAACACCAGGTGGGCATTCCCTCCAACGCACGGGAAGGAACCGCATGCGGCAAATGGAGTGTTGTATTCCAGTACTCTGCTGTTATTCAGATCGGCCACATAGAGGTTGCCTGTCGAGTCCACCGCAACTCCGACCGGTTCGCACAGGCTGTTCGCGGTCGGGGTAGCCCCAATCGTCCGGTTGCAGTTGCCCGACAGAAAATCGGGCTGACCTATCACCAGGTCGGCCGTGCCGCCGCTGACAAAAGTGGCGACGTTCTTGTAGCCCAGCACACGGTTGTTGCCGTCTCGCCACGTACAGCCGGTTAGGCACCGTGCTCGTGTCGATTGCAACGGATTGCGGAATGTCGAGTCCGCGTCCATCGATCAAATTCCCTGCCGTTGTGCGAAAAATCGAGCTGGCCAAGTACAACGTCAGCGACGGTGTCAGTTGTGAGCGGAGTGTTGTATTTGAGCAGCCGATTGTTCCCGTACTCGACGGTGTAGAGATTGTTGGCGCTGTCCACCGCGACGCCAGCCGGACCGCACAGGTTGCTGGCCGACGCGGTCGGATTGCAATCAAAGGAAGTAAAGCTGCCGCCCTGCCCGAACACCACGTCCGCAGTCGTGTCACTGGAGAGCGGCGTATTGTACTCGAGCACCCGGTTATTATTGAAGTCCGCGACGTAGAGATTGCCGGCTCCGTCCGCTGCGAGCCCGGCAGGCGCCGCCAGGCTATTCGCGGCGGTCGACCCGCCGGCATTGACAGCGCCCGAACTGAAGTTGGCCTGCCCGAACACCATGTCGGCTGTAGTGCCGTTTGTAAGCGGCGTCTGGTATTCGAGAACCCGGTTATTGATCTGGTCGGCAATGTAAACGTCACCGCTGGAGTCAACCGCCACACCGTCGGGATTGCACAGGCTGTTCGCGGTTATGCCGCCGCCGTTGCAGTTCTGGGTAAGGAAAGTGCCACCCTGCCCAAACACCAGGTCGGCGGTGGTGTCAGTCGTGAGCGGCGTGTTGTATTCGAGCACCCGGCTCTGGTTTTGATCCGCGACGTAAAGGTTGCCGTTGGCATCCACCGCAAGCGCGACCGGAAAGCATAGAGAGTTCGCGCTCACTCCACCTTTGTTGCAATCGACGGTAGTAAAGTCGCCGCCTTGTCCGAATACCAGGTGGGCGGATCCCCCGATACATGGGAACGAACCGCATGCGGCAAACGGAGCATTGTATTCCAGCACGCGGCTGTTGTCTGAGTCGGCTACGTAGAGATTGCCGCTGGAATCGACTGCAACTCCGATTGGACCGCACAGGCTGCCAGAGCTTGCGTTCGGGTTATTCTGGTTGCAGGAGCCCGAGAGAAAATCAGGCTGGCCAATCACAAGGTCAGCCGCTTCACCGTTAACAAACGTGGCGACGTCGTGATACGCCAGCACTCGGCTGTTGTTGGTGTCGGTGACGTAGAGGCGATTCGGCGTCACGCTCGAGTCAATCGCAACGGATTGAGGATTCAACATGCCGCTGGCGTCGATCAGGTTCTGTGCGTTGTGCACGAAGTCGAGCTGGCCCAATACGCGATCGGCAATCGTATCGCCCTGCATCGCGATCGAGGGAGTTGCCAGGGCGGCGCCGATGATCACCAGGGCAATCATCAGCTCCGGCCGGGCAAACGCTCTCGCGGCGCTCCGATATCTGGTCCAGAAGCTTGTCAGGTATGTCATTTTGTCGATGCTCTCCTCCCCAATTCGTCCCCTACATCAAGTACATAGAACGGGACATCTTGTAACACGACCAGTCAAGCCAAGCAATTACGCTTTGAGGCTATTCACGTTGATTTATTGCGAGTTTCGGCATGGCACACCGGCTGGGGTCTATCGTTTTCGCCGTTAATCGTCTTCGCCGGCGTTCTAAAATCGTAAAACCAGTTCGTTCAGCATCGGGCGCTTCGACGCAATCTATCGTTGCCTCCCCACGGATTTCCGGATCGTGCACGGGAACCAAGCCGCGCGCATGCGGGTTTTGAACAATGGCCGGATCGTGCATTCGCCGATCCCGCGATTTTTACCGAGGGGCTATCTGGCTTGGCATTCGGCAGACGCGGAGGAGCAACCATGATCGCGATTGCACTGTCACTTTTGATGGCGCCGCGGCCTCGGAATGGCCGCAGAAGACAGCGGCGATGCGCGCGATCTCGTGCAGTTCCGGCAGGAAATCGAGACGCTAAAGGGTTCCGAGGCCGCCGAGCGCCGGCGCGTCGAGCAGGACGAAAAGCACATCCAGGAGCTCGAGGAGCAACTCAAGCGGATCGAAACGCAAAATCAGAAACTCGGGAACACTACCAGCACACTGGAGATCAACGAGACGAAGCTGAAAGGGGACACCGATCAGCGCCTGCAAAATTTACAGACTCAGGTCGCTGCGAAAAACTCTCAGACTGATTTCCAATCGGAGATAAATCGATACCTCGGCACGCATCAATTCACGCTCACCGGTGCGGCGGCGGGCGCTTTCATCTACGACAAGCAGACTGCGCAGAACACTTTCTCACTCGAATTCGAGCCCCTCATCCTGTATCGGCTCAACGACTGGATTTTATTCGAAGCCACAATTGAGGCGTCGCTCCCGCCCGGTTCGGAAGCCAGCTTTGCTCTTCCGGTCGCAACTGCCCAATTTTTTATAAACGACTACCTGGAGATCAACGCCGGAATTTTCGACCAGCCTTTTGGCGATTGGTACGAAGATCAAAGTCCGTTCTGGGTAAATCGGTTTATCACGGCACCGCTTCTATATGGCGCCGAGGCGATCGTTCCGCCAACCGACATAGGAGTGCAACTGCGCGGATCAGCGCAGTGGGGCGCCCTCGGTCAAGACGTCGACTACACAGCCTGGATCGCCAACGGCCCTAGTTACGACACTGGTGTGCCGACGCCAGTCATAGGGCAGACCCTTAACTCTGAAAACAATATCGCTCTGAATACCAATGGGAGGGCTTTCGGCGGACGGTTTCGCTTCTACCCGTTCCCCTTGGATTCAGGCCTGGGCCGCTTGGAAGTAGGCGCATCGACCTATGACGGAAAATGGCTCGATTCCAACTGGCTGTACTCATGGGGTGTCAGCGCCGCGTACCTATACAAGGACTTACAAGCGCGGGCCGAATACGCCGAGAGCTATCGGCAGATGCCGGCGGGATCGGGGCCTGATAACCGCCAAGGCTGGTACGTTCAGCTGGGATACTTCCTGCAGCACCTGCCTTCGACGAACATCAGCGATGGTCTGGACAGCATACTTAGACGCCTGGAGGTGTTGGCTCGCTACTCGGGCGTTAATCAGCGCGCGATCGTCGCTAATGAGATAAACACCGATCCTGCAATAGGATTCAGCGGTTCGCCGTCCGTATTCAGCCCGCACGCGCGAGAAGTGGCCTTGGGAATCGACTACTGGATTGCGCCGTCGATTGTCTGGCAGACGGAGTTCGACCTTGAGCTTCCAAGACGAGGTGGCTCGACGGTGACATTCAATGGCGCCGGCACGCCTAAGTTTAGCGGCATCGACGCGACTGCCAACGACAAAGCGTTGCTCACGCAGTTCTCGATTGGATTTTGAGGATCGATGCGGTGCGGAGAACTTGATGTCTAACGATAGTGCTCACTATAGCGATGGCTGCGACGAGACCCTATGTAGGCATCGCTTCGGCGGAGCAGAGCAAAGAGGAACGAGAGCTATACGTCACCGGCGCGAAGCTGTGGCCGGTCTATTGTGCGCAATGCCACAACGCGCGGCCCGGATCGCAATTTTCGCCGGCGCAGTGGGACGCGATCACGATGCATATGCGTACCCAGTCGATCATGCCAGCCAAGGATATCAGGGCAATTACGGAATTCCTGAAACAAACGCGTTGATATGACGCGTACATTCGAAGGAGTCAGAAGCATGCGAAAAATAATCACCAAAACAAAGATGGCACGTTATGTCGTCGGATTGGGAGCGCTAGGTATAGGCGCCGGACTGGTTGTCGTTGCGATCTGTAGGAGTGCGCCTTCGGAACGCGGCTGCATCGACACCGCCAATAGTAGTCAAAATGATCGACATGCCAGCGACTTATCAGCCTTCAACACTCACGATAAAAGTTGGCGAAACCGTTGAATGGAAGAATGTCGGCAATTCGGTCCATCATGCTTCCAGCGATCCGTCCACCGCGGTTAATCCTTCCGAAGTGAGCAATCCGCCTGGCGCCAAGCCGTTCGACTCGGGCTTTCTGCAGCCGGGCCAGAGCTTTACATATACCTTCACTGTTCCCGGTACCTACAAATACATATGCGCACCGCACGAGACATCCGGGATGTTAGGTGAAGTCGTAGTTAAATAGCTAGTCATGATGATTACTTACGTCAGAGTTTCGCTTGACCCGGTCTGAAAGGGGGATAGCCTATTCAACAGACGTGTGAAGGCTTGGAGGTCTCATTAACGCACTTGGCTTAAAGCACATAGGAGGGACCGAAGTGCACATGAACACAAAACACCGGAAGAGACTCTGCAAGGTAGCGTCAGTGATGGCAGTGGCGACGCTGGTAAGCGTCGCCTCCACCGCCTTGGCAAAAGGCCCGGACCACAAACCCGGACCGAAGCATAAGGCGTTCATCAACAACTTCAGCACGGTGACGCAAGGCGCTGTATCAGCGCCCGCGGCTGGCTTCGAGGCGGGTGACGAGAATCCTTATGGAGTGTGGGTCATTCCCCAAACGGTCGGCGACTCTCACCAAGGGCAACATCCTGGTCAGCAACTTCAACAACGCCGACTAATCTGCAAGGGACCGGCAGTTCGATCGTGCAGTACGCGCCCGACGTTCAGAGCCAGACCACCTTCGCGGAGATCAACGCGAGCGCTCTTACCCCTGCATGTCCGGGAGGCGTGGGACTGACGACGGCATTGGTCGTGCTGCGCACCGGATGGGTAATTGTCGGCAGCTTGCCAACCACCGATGGAACGATCGACACGGCGGCTGCTGGATGCCTGATCGTACTCGACGCGCACGGCAATCCGGTCGAGACTTTCTCGGGCGGCGTTATCAATGGACCGTGGGACATGACCGCCAGTGAGGATGGAAACAAGGCGCAGCTGTTCTTCACCAATGTGCTGAATGGCGGCGTCATCAGTGCGGCTCCTGATACTCCGGTGAATGCAGGGACCGTGGTGAGAATGACGATATCCAATCCGCCGCAAGGGTCTAAAATCCCGTCCGTGATTGAAACGACGATCATCGGTTCGGGATTCCCTGAGGAGAACGATCCGGCAGCGCTGATAATCGGGCCTACCGGCGTTGGCCTCGCGACTAATGCACGGCCCGAACGAGACCAGCGTGACCGCGGCGGCCACCCACATGGTGGTGACGAAGGCGGTAACGCAACACTCTCTACGTTGCCGATTCGGTTAACAACCGCATCGCAAGAATTGATGGTGCGTCGCATCGCAACTCGAGCGCCGGGATCGGAGTGACTGTAACTACTGGCGGTTCGCTGAACACGCCGCTAGGACTTACGATCGCTCCCAACGGTGACATCCTCACCAGTGAACGGTGGCGACGGAAATATCGTCGAGACTACACCGCAAGGCACCCAGACGGCGTCGGCCTTGATCGCGCCTGCTGGTGGCGGTGCGTTGTTTGGACTAGCCGTCGTTCCCGACGCGAGCGGGATCTACTTCGTCGACGACTCGGAGAATCAGCTCAACCTCTTCCAGTAAGCTCGACCTAAGCAGGCCCCGCTCGTCATCGACGGGCGGGGCCTTGCGCATTACTTACATCGCGAGGCCGCCGTCTACCTGGATTACTGCGCCTGTGATGTATGATGCCGCGTCGCTCAGCAGAAATGCCGCCATCGGCACTACGTCTTCGACTTTGCCGAAACGGCCTAGCGGGATCATTGCCAGAGCTTGTGCGCGATTCTCTTCGGGCAGCGAGGCTGTCATGTCGGTCTCTATGAATCCGAGGGCTAGCGCGTTGACCCGGACACCTAGCCGACCTACTTCCTTCGCGACTGATTTCGTAAGACCTATCAGTCCCGCCTTAGCCGCCGAATAGTTAGCCTGGCCTGGAAGTCCTATAAGACCGCTGACCGACGTTATGTTGAGGATCGAGCCGCGCTTCGCCTTCATCATCATGAACGCTGCCGCACGCGCGAAATTAAAAGCACCGGTCAAATTGACTCTTATGACCTCGTTCCAGTCCTCTTCCGACATCATCACGAACACTTTGTCGCGCGTCATGCCTGCGTTGTTGACCAGCCCGTCGATCTGCCCGAATTCCTTCTTGGTCGCGTTGACCATCTCGCGCACGCTCTTCAGATCGCCGACATCGACCTTGTAGGCCAGCGCCTTCACCCCGAGCTTTTCGATTTCGAGCCTTGAACTCGGACGCTTGCTGATCGCTTTTCACGTAGTTGAACGATACGTTGGCGCCGCGCCGCGCGACTTCAAGCGCGATCGCCCTGCCGATTCCACGTGTCGCGCCGGTGACAATGATTCCGCGCCCTTCGAGATCTTTCATCTTGAGCTCCTGAAGTTCAGGCCGTTTCCGCCGCCGCCATCTCGCGCTCGAGCGTCGGCCGGTACTGATCGATGTACGACAGATAATTGTATCCGAAGGCGCGCTCAAGCTCGGCGTCGTACTTCGGCGGCTCGGCGCCGAGATCCTTCGCAAGCCACGTCAGCACCATCCACTCCTCAGAGCGCGGCGTTTTGCGCAGCGCGTCGCGTCGAAGCATCACCTGTGTCGGCTTGAGGCCCGTCAGATGCGCCAGCAGCGGGATCATCTCGCTCTCGTTGTTCGGTCATCTCGTCGCGCGCGAACAGATTCACCGAGTAGATCGAGCATTGTCGCGATACACGCCGCCACCGTCGCGGGCGTCGCGCGCTCGCTATACATATGCAAGCGGCCCCTTCGACGAAAGCGCATAAGCAAGGAAGTCTGCATTGGCGTCGAGAATCGTCGAGATGAACTGAATCGCGCGCGGCGATCCCGCTTCGGCCAGCCGCGCACGCGTCACGTCGAGTCCCGGTTTCGCCAGCCGCCGCATAAAGCGCCGGCGCGCCGGTGACAGCCAGTAGATCAATCCCGAGAGCATCGTCGATTCGGTTTAACACGCGCTCGACTGAAAAGAAAAAGGCCGCCCCGTCTTGGAGCGGCCTTATAATCGAATCAGTGAGAAAGGTTATGCGCTGAACGACGATCCGCATCCGCAGGTGCGGCTCGCGCGCGGATTGTCAAAACGGAATCCAGCGCCGTGCAACCCCTCGACATAGTCGAGCGTCGTACCCGCGATATACGGCAGTGAAATCTCGTCGACGATCACAATCACGCCGCCGAAATCCGTCACCCGGTCGCCTTCCTTCTGCGTGTCGAAATTCAACGAATACTGAAACCCGGAGCATCCGCCGCCGACCACGCCGATTCGCATCCCGTGATCGGCGCCGAGGCCTTCCTTCGTCCTGCATCTTGCGGACCATCTCGATCGCGGTGGGCGTCAGCTTCACGTCCGGCAGCGACGCAGTGTCGATTGGCTGGACGGGCGCTTGCTGCTCGGCATGATCGATGTTCATGCTCGCTCGCTCGTGCGCGTGCCCGTGATGCTCGATATGAAGTCCTTCAGCCATTTTTGCTCCAAACCTCCGGTAAGCAGCGCTTACAAATCGATTGTGCGCCTCACCAAGAAACTAATCATAGCAAATAGTCGAGTCAATGTATCCACAATAAACAGGCGCGAAAAGCCTCAACCAAATGCTAGCGTTTTGGCATCGGTATGGATTTTCTGCGTGAAACACTGACTCGTGCCGCTCGCGACCAAGGGTTCGTGCTGGTGGGATTTGCGATGCTTCGCCCGCTGAGCGACCGCGAGGACTTCTACCGTCAATGGCTCGCCGACGGCGGTCACGCGTCGATGACTTACCTCGCGAAAGATCCTGATCTCAGGTTCGACCCGCGCCGACTCGACCCGCGCTACAAATCCGTCGTGAGCCTGGGCTATCCGTACGCGGCGCGTGCGATTCCCAATGTCGATTGGCGCGCCGAGATGCGCGGACGAATCGCGGCGTACGCGCTTGGCCGCGACTATCACGACGTCGTGAAGAAGCGGGCACGACGCGTCGGCGACGTCATCCGGCAACTTCGGCCCGGCGCGGTCACACGCACTTACGTGGACACCGGGCCGGTGTTCGAGCGCGAATGGGCATCGCAAACGCGCATCGGATGGTTCGGGAAAAATACGATGATTCTGAATCGCGAGCAGGGTTCGTACTTTTTCCTCGCCGAGATTTTCACCGACGTTGAATTCGATCCGACCGACGAACCCTATCGCGATCATTGCGGGTCGTGCCGGCGATGCCTCGATCTATGCCCGAC
Organism: uncultured delta proteobacterium; assembly: GCA_963814715.1. Classification (GTDB taxonomy): domain Bacteria; phylum Desulfobacterota; class Binatia; order Binatales; family Binataceae; genus Binatus. Next base: position 758,144 of record CAWFDW010000001.1, on the reverse strand, counting down.
CGGCGCGCTCGCCGACGGCTACGTGATGCACTCCGACCTGTGCATCTCGTATCAGACGATCGAAAATCGCGGCGCGATTCCGCGCGAGTTGCGCCCGAAGCTCGGCAACTGGATCTTCGGCTGCGACATTTGCAACGAGGTCTGTCCGTGGAACGACGCGCATGGGTCGGACGATCGCATGGACGATCTGCTGCCGCGTTTGCCTGAGTTGCTAGCGCTCAACGAAGAAGAGTTCGGCCGCCGCTTCACGGTCAGCGCGGTGAAGCGCGCCAAGCGGCGGGGATTGCTGCGCAACGTTGCGGTCGCGCTCGGCAACACGCGAAATCCCGACGCGGTCGCGCCGCTCGCGCGCTCGATTGAAGCCGAGTCGGAGCCGTTGATTCGCTCGCACGCAGCATGGGCGCTGGGGCAGATCGGAGGAGTGGCGGCGCGACGCGCACTGGAAGGCGCGCTCCACGACCGCGACACCGCGGTGCGCAGAGAGGCATGCGACGGCGCTCGAAACAAACTGAGTGGCGACGCTTGTCAAAGCATCGGCGCAAAGCAACACTGTTACGAACGGTAGTTACGCGATGAACGATGCACGACGGGAATTTGCGACGATTGCGGCGAAAGAGCCGGTGCCACTGGCGCGCGGCGCGCTGCTAATCGCGAAGGAAGAGTATCCCAGCCTCGACATCGACGAGTACCTCGACAAGCTCGCGACGCTGGCGCGCGAGGCCGAGCCGATCGTGCGCGCGGGCGAGGATACCGTCGAGCGGATTCAGTTGCTGTCGCATTTTCTGTTCGAGCTGAAGGGCTTCGAGGGCAACGCCGAGAATTACAACGACCCGCGCAATTCGTTTCTGAACGACGTGCTCAATCGACGCCTCGGACTCCCGATCACGCTTTCGGTGGTCTATCTCGAAGTCGGCCGTCGGCTCGGCATCAATCTCTTCGGCGTCTCGTTCCCGAACCATTTCCTGGTCAAGGCGGTGGACGAGCGTGGCGAGCTGATCATCGATCCGTTCGTCGGCGGCAAGATTCTCGCGCTCGACGAGATTCGCGCGCGCCTGACGCAAATCTACGGGCAGCCGGTCGAGCTGAATCCCGCGATGCTGAAGGCGCGTGGCGCGCGTCACATCCTCGCGCGGATTCTGCGCAACCTGAAGATCATCTACATGGGCGCGTCGGACTGGACGCGCGCGCTGTCAGCACTCGACCGAATCATCATGCTGGAACCCCGCTCGCTCGACGAGCTGGTCGAGCGCGGCGGCCTGTTCGAGCGGCTGGAATGCTTCAAGCCCGCGCTCGACGACTACCAGAGTTTCCTTTCGCAGGCACCCGATCATCCCGCGGCCGAGTCGGCGCGCGAAGCGGTGCTGCGCCTGATTCGACAAGTCGCGCTGATAAATTGACGCGCGACGTTCTCGATGGCTGAATCTCCGAAAGCGCACGATTTTTTCGAATCGAGCACCGCCGCCGTCGGCGATCATGAATTGCGGCGCAAGCTCGAGAGCGCCAGCGCACGGCATCTCGATCACTTCGCGCAGGTCAAAGCGGAGTTCCCGCCGTACGACGACGAGCGCGACGCGGCGCATCGAATCAAGACCGACGCAATTGCGCATCTCGACGAATTGCTGATCGAGCTGACGTCGAAGCTCGAAGCGCGCGGATGCAAGGTGTTCTTCGCCGAGGACGCTGCCCAGGCGCGCGACTACATCGTCGATCTCGCCAAGGCCAAGGGCGCAAAGAACGTCGTCAAGGGCAAGTCGATGACGACCGAAGAAATCGATCTCAACGACGCGCTCGCGAAGGCCGGCATCGACGCGGTCGAGACCGACCTCGGCGAGTATATCGTGCAACTTCGCGGCGAGCGTCCGTCGCATATCATCACGCCCGCGATTCATCTGTCGAAGGAAGACATCGGCCAGCTTTTCACCGAAAAGTTCGGCATCGAGTACACTGCCGAGCCTGAAAAACTCACCGCCGAAGCGCGTTCGCGACTGCGTGCGATCTTCCTCGCGGCGGATTTCGGCGTCACCGGAGTCAACTTTGCGATCGCGGAAACCGGCACGCTGATCGTCGTCGAGAACGAAGGCAACGGACGCCTGTCGAGCACGATGCCGGAGACGTTCGTCGCCGTGATGGGCATCGAAAAGGTTATTCCACGACTCGAAGACCTGAGCCATTTTTTGGAAATCCTCGCGCGCACCGCGACCGGGCAGAAGCTGACGACCTACACCAGTTTCATCACCGGACCGCGGCGCGAAGGCGACCTCGACGGCCCGGCCGAGATGCACGTGGTCATCCTCGACAACGGACGCAGCTCGATGCTTGCTGATCCGGTTCTGCGCGAGGCGTTGAATTGCATTCGATGCGGCGCGTGCCTCAACGTATGCCCGATTTACCGGCGCATCGGCGGTCACGCATACGGCTCGGTGTATCCGGGACCGATCGGATCAATAGTCAGTCCAAATCTTTTCGGCAGCGCGGCAGGATACCTGCCGTTCGCGTCGACACTGTGCGGCGCGTGCAAGGACATCTGTCCCGTCAAGATCGATATCCCGCGAATCCTGCTGCATCTGCGCTGGAAGGAGAGCACGGGCAAGCATCCACTCAAATGGCCGCGTGCGATCGAGCGTGCGCGTAGAGGTGCGCGGCGCTTTGCGAAGACGGCACGGTTCCCGCGGACGATTCGCACGCTTGGAAAATTCGCCGCGATAGTGCTGAAACCATTCGCGCACAATGGTTATCTGCGACGGATGCCGGGACCATTCGGCAACTGGACAAAGTATCGCGACTTCCCGCGCCCGCGTCCGCATAAACGGCCGCCGAGTTGAACGTGGCCGAGCTCCACAAAATAATCGCGAGCGTAAAGGACGCGCTCGGTACCGGTGCGCGGAACAACAACTCGCACGACGCGGCCAGTGGCGCTCCGGTGCCGGTGGCACAGTCCGCGCAGCGCGCTGAGCTCGCATCGATGTTCGCACGCGAGCTCGAAGAAGTCGGCGGGAAGTTTCTTGGAATAGTCACTCCAGTGGAAGTGACTAATCGAATAGTCAGCCTGGCCGGCGAGATCGGAGCGAAGACAGTCGCGATTGGACAAGGCGTCGCGAGCGACATGGATGCGATCGGCGAGGCGCTCGAACGCGCGGACTTCAGGATCGTGCGCGTGCTGCCGGTCGCGGACACCGAGCGCGCGGCGATGCGCGCGCGCGTCGCGGATGCCGAGCTTGGAATCGCCGATGCCGACTTTGCTATCGCGTCAACCGGCACTCTCGCTGTAGTTTCAAACGCGAATCGGCCGAGTTCGCTGACCCTGCTGCCGCCGGCCAGCCTGGTGATCGTCCAGATCGATCGCGTGATGCCGAATCTCGCGGCGGTGCTGGCCGAGATGGGACCGCGCGGCGTCGCGGCGAATCGATTGACGCTGATCACCGGCCCGAGCCGGACCGCGGACATCGAAAAGCGAATCGTGCTCGGCGTGCACGGCCCGAAATCGCTGCACGTGATAGTGGTGTGGCCGCGCGATGACTGAAGTCCAACTATTCTCGACCTGCCTCGCCGAAGAATTCTTCCCCGAGGTCAACGACGCCGCTGCAACCGTGCTCGAGCGGCTGCGGCTGAAGGTGACGCCGATTCGCGGCGCGTTCTGCTGCGGGCAGGTGGCGTTCAATGAAGGCATGCGCGACGAGGCGGTAAATCTTGCTCGTCGATTTCTTAACTCGGTCCAGCCTGGCGTTCCGATCGTCGTGCCGTCCGGCTCATGCACGAGCATGCTGAAGATTTTCTACGGCGACTTGCTCGCCGACGATCCCGCGCTCGCCGCCAAGGCGCTGGCGATTCGGCCGTGGGTGTTCGAGCTGTCGCAGTTCATCGTTAACGTGCTGAAGGTGAAGTACCTCGGCGCGCGCTACGAGCGGCCGTCGCATATCATCCGTCGTGTCATCTGATGCGCGAGCTGGGCGTGCGCACCGAGCCGATGACGCTGCTGAGCGCGGTCGCGGGAATCAAGATTTGCGAACTGCGCGATCGCGAAGAGTGCTGCGGCTTCGGCGGAATGTTCTCAGTGAAGTTCCCGCAGATCTCGGCGTCGATGCTCGAAGACAAGATGGCGCGCATCAAAGAGAGCGGCGCGGAAGTGGTAGTCGCGAACGATTGCGGATGCTTGATGCAGATTGGCGGCGGCCTGAGCCGCGCAGGTGAGAAGATCGAAGTGCGTCATCTGGCGGAAGTGCTCGCCGCGAGGTGAGTGCTGTCGAGCGCGCGACCCTCACCCGTGCGCGACACAAGTGTCACGCACGACCTCTCCCGGCTTGCGGCTAGCGACAGAGTCGCCAGCCGCGGGAGAGGTGATACCTAGTGGCGCTCGTGGACGTATAGGCCTGGGGCCGGTTCTCCTGCTTTATACAACTCGCTGCCTAGTGTCTTGGACGCAGGGCGTTCGTTGCCCGATCGCGCGGCGACCCACTTGATCCAGTGATCCCACCAGGTGCCCTTGTTCTCGACGGCGCCCTTCGCCCATTCGTCGGGATCTTCGGGCAGGCGCGTGCCGATGTAGTAGCGCGCTTTGAAGTTGCCCGGCGGATTCACGAGGCTCTGGATGTGGCCGCTGGAGCCGAGCACGAATTCGATCCGTCCGCCGAACATCCGCGTCGCGCGATAGCATGCGCGCCATGCGCAGATGTGATCGGTCATGCCGGCGACCAGGTACAAGTCGTTCTTGACGGCGTGCAGATCGATCGGCGTGCCGAGCACCGAGACCTTGCCCCCGTGGATCAGCGGATTTCTCAGGAACAGATCCAGAAAGCCGGCGTGCAGCTTGGCCGGGAGATTGGTCGAATCGGCATTCCAGTAGAGGATGTCGAACGGCGCGGGATCGTTGCCGAGCAGGTAATTGTTGACCCAATAGTTCCACACCAGATCGTTCGGACGCAGCCACGCGAAGATGCGCGCCATGTCGCCGCCGTCGAGCACGCCTTTTTCCGCCGAGCGATCGCGCGCAGCGTTGATCGCATCTTCAGTCGCGAACATCCCGGTCATCGAGGGCATGCTCGTGTCGAGCATCGTGACCAGCAGCGTGACCGCATTGACGCGTTTGTCGCCAATCGCCGCGAGATGCCCGAGCGTGAGCGACGTCGTGATACCGCCGGCGCATACGCCGAGCACGTTGCAATCGGGACTGCCGGAGATCTCGCACGCCGCCGCGATCGCGTCCTTGCACGCGCTCACGTATTCGTCGAGTCCCCAGTCGCGATCGCGCGGCGTCGGATTGCGCCAGCTAATCGTGAACATCGGGATGCCGTGCTTGACCGCGTATTCGACAAAGCTGCGGCCCGGCGCGAGATCCATGATGTAGAATTTGTTGATCTGCGGCGGGATGAACAGCAACGGACGCTCGTAAACCTTGTCGGTCGCGGGCGCGTACTGAATCACCTCGCAGAGCGGATTTCGGAAGACGACCGCGCCCGTCGAGAGCGCGAGATTTTTGCCGACTTCGAATGGCCGCTTGTCCACCGTCGACGGCATCCCGCCGTTGCTCCACAGGTCGCCGATGAAGTTGCGCAGGCCCCACAGCACGCTCATCCCCGAAGTGTCGAAGGCGCGCTTGAGCGCCGCGGGATTCAGAAGAACGCGTTGGTCGGCGAGAGCGCCTCGGTCATCAGCGTGACCGCGAACTTCTGCTGCTCGACGTCCTTCCACTCGATGCTCTCGTCCTCGTTGACGAGATCGTGCATCGCGGCGCGCCACGCGAGGTAAGCCTGCATCAGGCGATGGTAGAGCGGATGCTCGCGTCCATGCGGGATCGCCGAAGCGCCGGTCGCCGGCTTCGGGAGCCATCGAGGAGACGCCACCGACAATCTGCCCGAGCTCGAGCGTCAGTTGGAGTGCGCGCGAAGCAACGGTGACCGGTTGCGACGCGATATGCGTCAGCAGAGTCGTCAGAGTGCCGAGCACCTGCGTCGCGTCGAGGCCGACGAACGGATTCGCGCCGAGGAGCGCGTTCAGCGCGGGATGGTTTTCCTCGGGAGTCAGAATTTCGGGCTGTCGCTGCCCGTCCTTTGCGCCTCCTGCGCCGATCCTATGGCTGAGCGATTCCACACAATGTCGTCGGATACTCGAACGGGAAATGCGATTGACTGCGTGGAGGACCGTCAGCGAGCAGTTCGAGGCCGTGCTCAAACATTCGCGGCGCTGACAGCGCCGTCTCTTCCCACAATGGATCGTGACGCTTGCCGCGACGATGCAGCATCAGGTTGAAGCATGTGATAACGCCGAAGCGATAGCCAGCGAATGCGCGGAACCATCGCACTTCGGGAATCGAGACGGGAAAGCCGGCGGCCTCGGCGTACGCATCGACGATTTCGTCGGCGTTGAGCAGAGAGCCGCGGCCCGGATCAACGCCGACCCAGCTTCCGGGGTCTGAAAAAAAACAGATCCAGCCGAGGTCGAGCAGCGTCGCGCCGACCAGCGAGATCTCCCAATCGATCAGTGCGACGACGCGTTCCTCGTTGAACAGCACATTGGACCATTGGAAGTCGCCGTGGACGCATCCGATGCGCGCGCCCGTCGGCAGGCTCGATCGCAGGCGCTCGCGAAGCTCCGGTGCGCGCGCGACGACGGCGGGATCGAGCGTCGGGCGATCGAGCAGATAGTCGAGGCGCTTGAGCTCCTCGCTGAGCGCGAACGGCTCGCCCCACGCGTCGCGTCGCGGCTCCCACGGGACGATTGTGCAGCGCGGCCATCGTCGCGATTCCATTGCGCGCCAACGCGTTTCAGATGCGCGAGCGGCAGCGGAGATTCGCTGAGCTTGAATCCCTCGACGAAGCCGCCGACGAAGTAGGGACGCTCGAAAAACTCGGGCTCGTCGCCGTACCAGATGATCGGCGGCACCGCGACCGGAGTGTCGGCCAGTGACGCCATCACGCGCGCCTGCCGCATGATGTCGGCGGGCCCGGAAATTTTCACGCCGGGAGGCGCGATGCGCACGACGTACTTCCCCGCCGGCGTCGCGCCTCGATCACCGCGCTCCAGAATAAAGCTGTAGCTGAAACCGGCGTGACCGGGCAGCGATTCGAGCGAATGTGCACGTGCGCCGGCGTCACCGGTCTTCGCGCGCACCAATGCGGTCAGTTGCGCGGTTACCTGTTCGATATCTCCAGGCATCGCAGAGCGATCTCGCCGGCTAGCCCTTCATCCCGACTTGCGCCGACGCCGGATGCAGGCTCGACTTGGCGCTGGGCCGCGAATCGACGCGCTTGAACCACGCGTTCACGTTCTTCAGCGACGGATCGAGCGGCTGCTTGACGCTGCCGCCGAAATCGAGCGCGCAATACAGAATGATATCGGCGACGGTGAAGCGATCGCCCGCGATGTATTCCTTGCCCTCGAGCAGCTGGTCGAGCCACTTGAGCTTGTCCTGCACGACTGCCTTCATCCCGGCGCGCCGCCTCAGGCAGAACGCGCATCCGATCCTTGAACAGTCGGCAAACCTTCGGAGTAGCGGAAGCCGTTGTACAGATGCTCGGTGATCTGCAGCTCGACGCGGCGCTGCCATTGGCGCGTCTCGGCGCGTTCCTCGGCGGTCGTGCCGATCAGTGCGGGCGTCGGATGCTTCTCTTCGAGGTACTCCCAAATCGCGACGGTCTCGCCGATACACTTGCCGTTGTCGAGTTCGAGCGCCGGAATTTGTCCGCCGGGATTGCGATCGGTGTAAGGCGGCTTGCGATTTTCCGCCCCCAACAAATCGACGGTCTTAGTCGGGATGGTAATTCCCTTCTCCAGACAGGAACATTCGCGTCGCACGCGGATTGGGTCCGAGTGAATCGTAAAGATGCATAGTGGATTGCCTCGCTCGAGTGGACTTTCGGCCGGACTATACAACACGAGCGTCGAAGGCGGGAACCCTGGATTCCCTTTCACTGCGCTCCCGTCGCCACGGGTCCGGGGCGTGTTGCGCTGGAACGAAGCGGTCATGTAGGAGTTTGCTGATGCGATTTTGTCCTCAATGCGGCGCGCCGCTTCTGGCCGGAGCGAAATTCTGCGTGGAATGCGGCCGCGCGCTGGACGTCGCGGCGGCAGGCGCGGGAGAAGCGGGCACGGCGGCGCGTGCGGCCGCAATACGATTACGACTGCGTTCGTGTTTGTGTTCGCCACAATCACGCTGGTGGGTCTGGCGGTGGCTGCGTGGATCATGATGAAGACGCCGGAAGTAGTGCGCGAGCAAATCGCCAGCGTGCCGCCCGCCGCAGTCGCCCCGAGTGCCGAAGCTTCCGCATCGAGTCCGGGCAGCAGCGCGGCCGACCGCGCCGGATCAGAATGTCGCGGCAAATCCCGCGGCGGGAGGAAGTCAGAACGGCAGTCTGCCGCCGGGACATCCAACGATCGAGTTGCCGACGGAAGCTCGCAGCTTTGTCGACAAGATCGAACGCGAGGCGATAGCGAAACCCAAGGACGTCACGGCGTGGAACAAATTCGGCGCAGTCTCGATGCGCGCGGCGATGTTCGATCAGACCTACTACGGCAAGGCCGAGGAAGCGTACGGGCACGTGCTGAAACTGGAGCCCGACAACCTCGACGCGCTGCGCGGTATCGGCGATATCGACTACGACAAGCAGCACTACGATGAAGCGATCGCGGCGTACGAGCATTACCTGAAGAAGAAGCCGGACGATCCGGAAGTTCGCACCGACCTCGGCACGATGTACCTCTACACCGGCAACGCCGACCAGGCGGTCGTTCAATACAAAAAGGCGATCGCCGCAAAGCCCGGATTCTTTCAGGCGTACTACAATATGGGAATCGCGTACGCGCAGATGAACAAGCCTGACGACGCGGCGGCAACGCTTAAGCAGGCGAGTGCGCTCGCGCCCGACGACACTGCGCGCAATCAGGTGAAGGAGCTGCTCGCGAAACTCACGGGCACGCCGTCGGCGGGCGCGTCGATGCAGGCAGCGTCGGCGGCGACGCCGGCGTCGGCGAAGAATTCGAAAACACCGGCCGTGGCGGCGGCATCGACGAGTCCGGCGGCGGCGAAGCTCTCCGGCGGCGTCACCAGCGATCGCCGCGAAAACGGCGGCGTCACCGGCGGCTGCATCAACCTCCGGCGAAGACGATTTTCATGGCGCGGTCGAAACGATGGTGCGTGGCCTGCCGATCGCAGGACCGAAGGTCACTTCCGTTGAGTGGCCCGACAAGCTCAAAGCCAAGGTCCTGATGGACAGCTTTCCGATGGATCAAATGCCTCCGTTTGCGAAGGCCAAATTCCTGACCGATCTCAAGGCGGGAATCGACAACGCCAAGAAAGACAACAACATTTCATCGCCGGTCGAAGTGAATATTGTCGATGGTGCGAGCGGCAATGTGATGGAAACGATTACTCAGTAGCTAATTGCGCGAATAGCCAGTCGCGCGATGGAGCCAGATGCAGGGAAAACTGGTCAGGCTGCGCGCTTACGAGAAGTCCGACGCCGACGCGCTGTTCCGATGGTTCTCCGACGAGGAGGTCACGCGATGGCTGGGCCCGCCTAACTTTCCGTCGCGCGCGCATCAGGAGAAATTCATCGAGCTTGCGCAGGCGTCCAGTAACGATGCGAAGTACTTCGCGATCGAAACGCTCGACGGAAAGCTGGTCGGCGACACCGGAATCAGATTCATCGACTGGAAGAGCCGCAAGGCCGAGTTCTTCATCACGATCGGCGAGAAACAGTGCTGGGACAAGGGCTTCGGCACCGACGCGCTCCGAATAGTGGTTCGCCTCGCGTTTGACAAAATGAACCTGAATCGATTGTGGCTGACGACGCTGGCGGATAATTCCCGCGCGATCCGATGCTACGAAAAATGTGGATTCGTCCGCGAGGGTCTGTTGCGGCAGGAAAGTTTCGTCGACGGAAAGTACCGCGACGTTCATTTGATGGCGCTGCTCAGAGAAGATTACGATCGAACCCGAGGTACATGACGATGGCATCGAAATCTTTGGAACGGCTACGAAAGGTCGGCGACCGGCAGACGCTGAGTCTTACTCACTATGGGCGCAAAAGCGGGCGTCCTTACGAAGTGACTATCTGGTACCTGGTCGACAAGGACGGGATGTACCTCGTTTCCGCGAATGCCGCGCGCAGCTGGGTGCGCAACGTGAAGGCGCGCCCGGCCGTCGGACTTCGCGTCGGCAACGAAGTCTTCAACGGCAACCTCCGCGCGATTACCGACAAGCAGGAACGCGACAAGGTGAACGACCTGACACTGCGCAAGTACTGGTACGTCGCGCCGATGCTGCGGATGGGACAGTTTCTAATGTCGATGGGAATGATGCGCGACAACACTGCCGCGTTCGAGGTGATCCTCGCGGACGAGTAGCTACGACGGTTCGCCGCCTTCGGCAACGCGCTTGAGACTCTCGACCCAATTCTGATGCCCGCGCTCGAGCATCGGGCGCAGATACCACCACGCAAGTTTCGGCACGAGACCGTTCTGGCATTCCTCGGTGACGACGCGGCATCCACCGCGCCCATCAGGTTCGATAAGCCAGCCGTGATAGGCGCGCAGCACTCCACGCGCGTCCCATCCTAGTTCATGCGACGGTTCGAAAGTAATCACGCGGCTGGTGACGGTCGCGCCAAAGGTCTTCCATTTAAATTCAGTGTCAGGCGCGAGGTCCGGCGGATTCCCGCTAAGAAAATTGATGTTGGCGCTGTTGCTATACCACTCAGGCCACTTAGCCGCTCGAATGAGCCATCGCCAGACGCGCTCAGGCGGCGCATCAATCGCAATCTCGTTGCGTGCATAGACAGATGAGTTGTCAGGTTCGAATCCCGCCGGCCATTTCATCGCGATGCTCGCTCCTTCGGGTCGTCCTCGCCTGCATGGATACCGCGGCCATCAACTGTTAAGCAATCGTTGATCAAAAGAAGGCACGCGATAGCTTCACCATGAGGGCATATTGGCCACGCGTGCCTTCGGTTCTCGGGGGAGTGGGAACCGACACTCTCTGTTTAGTAACTGTGCGCGATCATCGCCACCGGCGTCGCGTCACGAGAGGAACGCTTCTGAACGATCGTTCAGTTGACCGCAATTTGCGCGCGTAGCAAGCGAAACAGATCTGGAACTTCACTGGACTAAGCCAGCGCCTCAAGGAGCGCGCTCGGCGATGCGCTGTCGCCAAAGGTCGCGCTCACATGCGCGTAGAGATCGACGTTGCCGGGACCGAAAACAAAACTCCCGCCGAGCTGAAAAGGATTCGCACCCAGGCGATGCTGCCGATGGCCCGCGGCGGTAGCGCGCGTCCGCGACTTGGCGTTGTCACTGCGCAGAAGGTGCAGCAGGTTCGCCGACTTCAATCCGGCAGCACGATACGCGAGGCGTTGCGCGTCCACCAGGAGCGGAAATGTGATCCCGGTCTCCTCGCGAAAGAGGCGGCGTAGCGCATATCGCCGAGACCGATCGCAGCGAGATTGGCGCCCTTGGCTCGGAACTCCTGCTCATGGTCGCGCAACTGCGCAACATGCTCGCGGCAGAAGATTCAGCCGTAATGGCGGAGAAACACGACAACCGCGGGATGACTTTCCCATAAGGAGCCGAGCCGAACTTCGCGCCCATCCGTATCCGGAAGCGCAATGTCGGCCAGCGCGAGACTGAGCGATTTAGCCATCGCCGGAACCTAACACGATCAAGCGAGAATCGGCAAAAGAAAGCGTTTGCACCTTGTCTGTGGATTCAGAAATCCGCACATTTCTTTTATCCACAGATCGACCGGTTTATCCACAATGAGAGGCTCGCGGAACTTCACGGTCGAAGGTCTCCACACTATGATCGCCGCTCCAATGACGAAGCGGGAAGCAAAGCGACGCCTTGAAAATCTTGCGCTCGAAACCGGGCACAAGAGGGATTATTACGTCAAGCGAGCGCTCGTCGAATTCCTTGATCGCAACGAGCACCTCCTGGGCCACAAGCCAACGCGCACGATAGGTTTCTCGACGCTGGACGAAATCCCGTACCGCCTGAACCGTTTCCCGTCCTGATTCCGGCTGCCTGATACCTCGCCCGTTATTACGGGAGAGGAGGCCGGCGGCAACGCCGCCGGTAGGTGAGGGTGCTGGGCGCCATCGTGATGCTCGCCGGGTCTCTTTGCGTTAAGCATCCGAGTGATTTCCTTAATGACACCTTCGGTCTCCTGCAACACCTCGCTGTTCCAAAATCTGAGCACTCTGAAACCGCGAGCTTTGAGCTCCCGCGTTCGCGCATCATCGTAACGCTTGCGCACGTCAGCGTGCTGCTCGCCGTCGATTTCGACAATCAACCGTGCTGCGATGCAGTAGAAGTCGACTACGTATGAGTCGATCGTGAACTGTCGGCGGAATTTGAAGCCTTCGAGATTTCGGTTTCTGAGGATCGACCAGAGGCGTTTCTCGGTTTCCGTGGAATCGCGGCGCAATGCGCGAACGAGATAGGGGTTGCTTGGCGATCAGGCGGGTCGGCGTCTGGGAAGGCATCCGCACGACTGTCTCACTTTTCGATGTCGATGTGAACTATTGAGTGAACAGGAGCAGGACTCCGGGTCGCGAGCTAGTTGCTGTAACAAACGTAGGGGTGGCGCCCGGAACCCTCACCTACCGTTGGCTTCGCCGCCGGCCTCCTCTCCCGTGAAGTAACGGGCGAGGTATTTGGAGGCCGCGGTGGCCGGAGCAGAAGGAACTAGGTATACAGAAAAGATTTGGGGGCTGGGATTGCTCCCAGCCCCCTGCCGTCACCACATCCGCCGCCCCACCACATCCTGTTTAGGCGCGAATCTTGTCGCGCCTGTCTAATTAAGTGGGTCCCGGAGAATTCGTCATCCCCATTTTTCTCCGAGGACTGGCTGAAACTTTTTTCGCCGCGCCTCTACTACCTACCTGCCCCGCCGCATCCACCTCATCGCCAATCTCTCGAAAACCTCCCCACCTAATCCTCCGGGACCCTTAAGACTCCTTCTTCAGCTCTGTTCCCGCGTCTCTCGCAGAGTTCGGCGTCGGGACAGTTCGCGTTTCTCCAGTTGATTGCAAGCGCTCGATTCCGCTCCTTCGCTTCTTCTTCAGTGGCAAACCAAAGGTCTATGCGTGGGTCGAAGCACTGCTGAGAATGCAGCGTCGCGCCCTCTTCATAGTTCAGATGAAACTGAGCGACCCAGCCGCCAGCCCTCAGTCGGTAGCACGCATGCTCAATCTCGAGCTTCATCTCCCTCTCCGTCATGAGCACCCGCTCGTCGTGCCGCAGTTCATGCATTTGTAGCAGGCACCGTTGCGCACCATTATGCTGCCGCAGTCCGGGCATGGCGGCGCGTCGGCCTGGTTGATGAACGCCTGCCGGATGCCGCCGTCTTTGCCATCGCGCAGACTGGCTACTGGAGCCATCGCGACGTGCGCGACATCTGATTTTGCCGTCAGACTCTTTTCGGTTTCGATGATTCCGACTTCGCGCTTCGCTTCTTCGTCCAGGAACTTCGACGCCATCCAGCGGAACAGGTAGTCGACGATCGACTTGGCGTACGGGATTTGCGGATTCTTGCTGAAGCCCGACGGCTCGAAGCGCATGTGCGAGAATTTGTCGACCAGGAACTGCAGCGGGACGCCGTACTGCAGCGCGAACGAAATCGCGGTCGCAAACGAATCCATCAGGCCCGAGATAGTCGAGCCCTGCTTGGACATCGTGACGAAAATCTCGCCCGGCGTGCCGTCCTCGTACATGCCGACCGTGATGTAGCCTTCGTGGCCCGCGATATCGAATTTGTGCGTGATCGATTTGCGCTCGTCGGGCAGCTTGCGCCGCTGCATCCGATCGTCGGACGCTGCGATCGTCGCGACCGCTTCCACCACTTTCTCGACGTCCTTCCTGCCGGTGTTGAGCGGCTGCGTGCGCTTGGATCCGTCGCGGTAGATCGCGACCGCCTTGATGCCGAGCTTCCACGCGGTGATGTACGCCTCGCCGACTTCATCGACGGTCGCTTCGGCCGGCATGTTGATCGTCTTCGAAATCGCGCCCGAGATGAACGGCTGCACCGCGCCCATCATCTTGATGTGCCCGTTGTAGTGAATCGTGCGAGCGCCGGCGCGCGGCTTGAAAGCGCAATCGAAAACCGCGAGATGCGCGTCGGCAAGCTGCGGCGCGCCTTCGATAGTTTCGTTCTCGTCGAGGTACTCGACGATTTCCTGCACTTCCTTCGAGTCGTAGCCGAGCCGCTTGAGCGCGCGCGGAACGGTGCCGTTGACGATTTTCAGCATCCCGCCGCCGACCAGCTTTTTGTACTTGATCAGCGCGATGTCGGGCTCGACGCCGGTGGTGTCGCAATCCATCATGAAAGCGATCGTGCCGGTCGGCGCGATCACCGTCGCCTGCGAGTTGCGGTAGCCGGCCGCAGTGCCGACCTTCAGCGCTTCGTCCCACGAGTCGCGCGCGGCGCGCAGCAGATCGAGCGGAACGTACGAAGGGTCGAGCTTGTAGGCAGCGGCTTTGTGAAGCCCGATCACTTTCAGCATCGGCTCGCGATTGGGCGCGTAGCCGGCGAAGGGTCCCATCTGCTCCGCGATGCGCGCGGACTGGAGGTAGGCCTCGCCCGTCATCAGCGCGGTAATCGCGGCGGCGTAGTTGCGGCCCTGGTCGGAGTCGTAAGGCATCCCGAGCGCCATCAGCAGCGCGCCGAGGTTCGCGTAGCCGAGGCCGAGCTCGCGGAACGCGCTGGCGTTCTTTGCGATCTCGTCGGTCGGGTACGAGGAATTATCGACGACGATATCCTGCGCCGTGATCAGAATGTCGACCGCGTGGCGGAATGCGCGCACGTCGAATTCGCCGCGATCGTCGATGAACTTCATCAGGTTGAGCGACGCGAGATTGCAGGCCGAGTTGTCGAGATGCATGTACTCGCTGCACGGATTCGACGCGTTGATGCGTCCGCTCGCAGGGCAGGTGTGCCAAGTATTGATGGTGGTGTCGAACTGCATCCCCGGATCGCCGCAAGCGTGCGCGGCCTCGGCGATCATGTTGAGCACCTTACGCGCGGGACGGGTCTCGGCAACTTCGCTCGACTTGACGAAGTGCGTCTGCCAATCGGCGTCGTCGAGCACCGCCTGCATGAAGCCGTCGGTCGCGCGCACACTGTTGTTCGCGTTCTGGAAAAATACCGAGCCGTAAGCAGGGCCGTCGAGCGAGGAGTCGTAGCCGGCCTCGATCAGCGCCCACGCCTTGCGCTCCTCTTCGACTTTGCACTTGATGAAATCGACGATGTCGGGATGGTCGGCGTTGAGCACGACCATCTTGGCCGCGCGCCGCGTCTTGCCGCCGGACTTGATCACCCCGGCGCTCGCGTCCGCGGCCTTCATGAACGACAACGGTCCCGACGCGGTGCCGCCCGCCGAAAGTTTCTCGCGGCTTCCGCGCAGCGCCGACAGGTTCACGCCGGCACCCGATCCGCCTTTGAAGATCATGCCCTCGTTGCGGTACCAGCTCAGGATCGAATCCATGCTGTCCTCGACCTTGAGGATGAAGCATGCGGAGCACTGCGGTTTGGCTTCGATGCCGACGTTGAAATAGACCGGGCTGTTGAACGACGCGTTCTGGTTCAGCAGCAGGTATTTGAGTTCGGCGTGAAAGGTATCGCGCGCGTCGGCGTCGGCGAAGTAACCCTGCTTGTCGCCCCATCCGCTGATGGTATCGACGACGCGCGAGATCAATTGACGGACGCTGTTCTCGCGACGCGGCGTGCCGAGCGGTCCGCGGAAATACTTCGAGACGACGACGTTGGTCGCCGTCTGCGACCATGCTCGCGGGACTTCGACGTCTTTCTGCTCGAAGACCACCCGACCGTCTTCACCTGAAATGACGGCGCTGCGCAGATCCCATTCGACCTGCGAATACGGATCGACGCCGGCGGTCGTGAAAAATCTCTCGAGTACGACACCGCGCCCGGGCGCCGCAGAATTGACCGACGCACCGTTTGTGGAAGGGGCGTGGTCGTTTATTTTTGCCTTCGAATCCATCTCAAAATCTATCGCTCCCCCACCCATCGCCTCATCCTCCCCGCCTCGGTTACACGCGCGTTAAGCCCACATTTGGTTTCATCCGGAACTGTCGTCGCTGTTACGTATGGCTGCGACGGAATCCAGTGTCGCCAAGTGTGTCGTGGGCGACAATATGCACGCCGTCATAACGGTCTGTCAAGCCCCTACCCCCTACAGGTAGTGTAGGACAAGGTGTTCACAACCCATATATTAGGTTGTTGATAACTTTTGGTAAATGTTCGCTCTTATTAATAATTGTGACTGACCGATACCGTTAAATTAGTCTCGCTAATGAAGATCGGGTCTCAGAATCGTAGCTGAACGACGCACTGAACATTAACCCGATATGCGTTCAATCGAAGTGGCGCTATCGTGGACCGCTCATGCCAACTCGACGCCACAAGGCTCCCGAACAGATCGGCGCCGCGATGCAACCGCTACTCGATCGAATCGACCGCGAAGGTCATTTCGCGATCGTGCGGCTCGCGAAAGCATGGCCTGAGATCGTGGGCGAGACGATCGCGCGGCGCACAGAAATCGTGTCGCTGAAATTCCACACCGCGGTTGTAAAAGTTTCGGGTGCGATGTGGATACAAGAACTCAATCTCATGAAGTCGCAGATACTCGCGCGCGTGACACAGCAAATCGGCGACGACGTCGTGCGCGAGCTGCGCTTCGTGCAGGGGCGATTGACTCGTCGCGAGCGGCCGAAATTGCGCACGGTGCCGCGCGCGACGCGAAAATCAATCGAGCTGCCGGAACTGAAAGATCCCGAATTGCGAAAAGCATTCGAGCGCCTGATCGAAGCCTGGGGCCGTTCATCGCGCTGACCGAAATCACTTAATTGAATGTGAAACCCGCGGTGGGTTTCACGCTTCCTTCGGCAGGGCTAAGCCCTGCACCTTAGTGATAAGAAATCGCAAAATGGCGAGGACGCCATTTTGCTCTCAGGTTCTTGGGGGATCTCTCATCGTCCGGTTCCCCTTCCCGCTCGGGAAGGGGTTAGGGGTTAGGTTAGCGGTATCAACCTCGACGCTTGCGCCTCAGGTAAACGAAATCGAGCCAACTAACGTCATAATACTGTGAATCCGCTGGATTGCGGATTCGTACTATAGACGAGTGATCTGTCGTGGCTCTCGAAGTATCCAAGCAGGACCGAATCCTCCACGTTCTCAACCGGCTCGCATTCGGGCCGCGGCCCACAGACTTCGAGCACGTCAGCGCGATTGGGCCTGAACGCTACGTGCAGGAACAATTGCATCCCGAGGGGATTGCGATTCCCGGCGACCTGACCGCGCGCATCAACGATCTTCACACGCTGCACATGACTCCGATCGCGTTGTTCCTCGAGTATCAGCGGCCGCTGAACCTCGCGCGCAAAGACGCCAAGGCCGACGCCGGCGGCGACAAGGCGTCGATCAAGGATGCGACCAAAGATTTGCGAATCAAGCAGCGCGTCGTGATGCGCGAGGCGGTCGAGGCGCGGATGATGCGCGCGATCGAAGGGCCGCGCCAGTTGCAGGAAGTGATGACCGCGTTCTGGTTCAATCACTTCAACGTCTTCGCCGGCAAGGGGCTCGACCTGATTTGGACCGGTGCATTCGAGGAGACTGCGATTCGGCCGCATACGTTCGGCAAGTTCCGCACGATCCTCGGCGCGACCGCGCATCATCCGGCGATGATGTTCTATCTCGACAATTGGCAGAACACTAATCCCGGCAGCCCCGGTTCGAAGGGCAAGTTCGAGGGTATCAACGAGAACTATGCGCGCGAGCTGATGGAGCTGCATACGCTGGGCGTCAACGGCGGCTACACGCAGGCCGACGTGATCGCGCTCGCGCACATTCTGACAGGATGGGGAATTCCGCGGGCCGGCGGTGGCGGCGGGAAGTCGCCGGCCTGATGCCGCGGGCACGCAGGAAGCGGAAATGGGCGGAGCTTTTCGCATTCATGCGACGGCGGCGGAACTTCATGCGCCCCGGTGCTGCGCCAGTCGATCCGAGCGGATTTTATTTCGACGAGTCACGCCACGACTTTTCTGAAAAGACTTTTCTCGGGCATCAGATCGAAGGCGGCGGGATCGACGAAGGCGAGCATGCGCTGGACATCCTGGCGCGCAGCCCCGCGACGGCGAAGCATCTGAGTTTCAAGCTGGCGCAATATTTCGTCGCTGACGATCCTCCCGATGCGCTGGTGGAGCGGATGGCGAATCGATACCTCGCGACCGACGGCGAGATTCGCGCGGTGCTCGAGACGATGTTCACCAGCGCGGAATTCTGGGATCCGCGATACTACGGCGTGAAATTCAAAACGCCGTACGAGTACGTGATTTCGTGCGTGCGCGCGACCGGGGTGCCGATTCGCAATTACCGGCCGCTGTACGGCACGATGCAGATTCTCGGCATGCCGCTGTACGCGTGTCAGACGCCCAACGGCTACGCCAACACCCAGGACGCGTGGCTGAATCCCGATGCGATGATGACGCGGCTCAGCTTCGCGACCGCGCTCGGATCGGGAAATCTGCCGCTTGAGAATCCGCCGTTCGAAGAAGATGCGGAGGGCGGCGGCAAAGTGCGTCCCGAGCCGCCGGCGGTCCCGCGCAAAGGCGGCGGCAAGGTGAATATCAATTTCGATCCCGGGAAGCGTGGCCCGAAAATGACGCCGCCCGATCCCGTGCAGCTTGCTGCGACGCTCGGCGATTATTTTTCACCGGCAACCGCCAACGCCGTCGAAGCGTC
The DNA here is from genome assembly GCA_963814715.1 of uncultured delta proteobacterium. Taxonomy (GTDB): domain Bacteria; phylum Desulfobacterota; class Binatia; order Binatales; family Binataceae; genus Binatus. The sequence goes on along the minus strand of CAWFDW010000001.1, from coordinate 739,399 downwards.
GCCGACGAATCTTCGCGCGCCGCTGATTCTCGGCAGCCCCGAGTTTATGAAGCGCTGAGAAATCAAGATGAAGAAAGATTTTCAGGAAAGTAATTCGTGCATCGAGTGCGCCGCCGGCGTGATCCCTCAGATCAGCCGTCGTGCCTTTTTGCAGCGCGCTGCGATTCTGTCGGCCTCGGGAATCGTGCTGCTGAGCCCGCACGCGTGGGCTGCGCGCTCGCTCGACTCGACCAGCAAGCGCCGGCTGATCGTGGTGTTCCTGCGCGGCGCGGTCGACGGTCTGAATGTGGTGGTGCCGCATGGCGAGCCCGCCTACTACGACGCGCGCCCGACAATCGCGATCGGCCGCACCGGCGCGAACGACGGCGTCATCGATCTCGACGGGCATTTCGGGTTGCATCCAGCGCTCGCGCCGATGGAGAGCCAATGGCGCGACGGGACGCTGGCGTTTGTGCATGCGTGCGGATCGCCTGACCCGACGCGATCGCATTTCGACGCGCAGGATTTCATGGAGAGCGGCACGCCGGGCGTCAAGTCGACGCAGGACGGATGGCTGAATCGCACGCTGGCTGTGATTCCCGGCACGCATGGCCCGACCGAAGCGTTGAGTCTCGGGCCGACGGTGCCGCGGATTCTGAGCGGCAAGGTCCCCGTCGCGAATATCGCGCTCGGTCGCGCCGCTGAAAAACCGATGCCGATGGATCGGCCGGTGATCGAAGCGGCGTTCGACAAGATGTACGTCGGCAACGATTCGATCAGCCGCGCATATCGCGACGGACGCCAGTCGCGCATGCGCCTCATCAGCGAACTACAGCAGGACATGAACGAGGCCAATGCCGGCGCGCCGTCGCCGCAAGGATTCTCCGACGACACCGACCGGCTCGCGCGTCTGATCGGACGCGACCCGACGATCCGCGTCGCGTTCATGGCGCTCGGCGGATGGGATACGCACGTCAACGAAGGCGCGGCCAACGGCCAGCTCGCGGGACATCTGAAACCGCTCGGCGAGGGCCTCGCGAGCCTCGCCAAATCAGCTCGGACCGAACTACCAGGACACCGTCATCCTGGTGATTTCCGAATTCGGCCGCACGATGCATGAGAACGGCAACGGCGGCACCGATCACGGCCACGGCAACGTGATGTGGGTGATGGGCGGTCCGGTGAAAGGCAAAAAGATCTACGGCAGATGGCCGGGCCTCTCGACGGGGAGCCTCTACCAGGAGCGCGACCTCGCGGTGACGACGGACTTCCGCGAACCAATCGCGACGGTGCTGCGATCGCACATGCAGTTCACGGATGCGCAGATCGATCGAGTATTCCCAGGACGCCCGCGCTCCAGCGGCAACGTCGACGGCCTGATCAAGGTGTGAAAAGAGCGGGCGCGACCGTGATGAGCAGTCGCGCCCGCCCTGCTTTAGACGACTCAGGATCTCAGGGGGTGAGGATCCGAGCCGCCGCTATGCATTCTAATCGCCGCCCAGCGGCACCCCGGGCAGCACCTGCGTGCCCTCGATTTTGACCGCCTGCAAGTCGTTCGGATCCAGTCCGAGCGCCGACAGAATCGTCGGTGCGACCTGCGTGGTCTCGACCGGCGACGTGATCGTCTTCGCGTGGAACTTCGGATTCGACAGCAGCATGATCACGTTCGTATCGTCATTCGCGAATCCGCCGTGCTCGGCAACTTTCGCCTGATGGCCGGTATAGACCACGCCCACATTCGGCGTGATGATGATGTCCGGCGTGCGGGGATCGCCGTTCGGTGCCAGCCCCGGCAGGTTGAACATCGGCGCGATTCCCGGGCCCCAGAAGATCTGTCCGATGCCCGCGATGTTGTCAGCCTGAGGTATCGCCGGAGAGTCCGTCTCCAGCTGCGAGACCGCCGCCGCTGTTTGGCTGGAGTCCTTGAGCCAGAGCAACGACACGTCGTCTTCGGTCGGACCGATCTGGTTCAACGTCGAGTCCGGGAGGAAGGTGGGGCCGAGAATTGCCGACGGCGATTTGTCGGTCGGCACGTCGCCGTGGATGCGCAGGAGCCGATTCGGATCGATCGGCGACTGCCCATGTTTCGCCGTCACGATGATCAGTGTCGTGTCGAGCAGATGTTTCTTGTTCAGCTCGGACACCATGAGCCCGATGGAGTTGTCGACGAACGCGATTTCCTGCGCGAGGCTTGCGCTCGGCGTGCCGATTCCGTCCGTATATCCGCCGGTCACGCTGTAGCCTGCCGCGACCGCGCCGTCCTGGTAGACCAGCTTCTGCCCGACACTCACCGCCTGGAAATTCATCCCGAACAGGTCTGGTGTCCGCGCCGGGCCGGATGCGTTGTGAGTCTTGCCGTCGATCTCGTTGAGGATCGCCTGCACCTTGATCGCGTCGTAGCACTGGATGTTCTGGAAGCTTCCGGTGTAGTCGTCGCCTGCCGCAACCGAAAGCTGATCGGGAAGTTTCGGGCTGCAGTTCAGAAAACTTGACCGGGATGTCGTTGTCGGTTTCAAAGTTCGACGAGAGCGAATTGATCTCGGGACCATAGAAGTCGTCGATATTGCTTGCCGTGAGGCCCGGTCCCGAAACCGACGCGTACGCCGGATGCTTGTCCGACCATGCGGTGCGTCTGCCGGCCGCGTGAACCACGCCGAAGATCGTATTGGTCCGCACGAAATTCCACGGAAAGACGGGAGCGCAACCGTTGGCCGGGTCGCGAACGAGACGGGTCGATTTGATCGAGTTGACGCCGCCGTCGCCCATCGCAGTGCCGGCCTCAATGCCGTTGAGATGCATCTGATTGATGTCGATGCCTTCCTCGTACTCGGTGCTGGTCCCCGTTGGAGCCGCGCCGCTGGTGCATAGGCCAACTGCGCCGAGGAGACCGTTGCCGGTCGTCTCCGCGGGCGGATCGAGCGAGCGATCATACGCGACGTCATAGAAGACGCCTTCGGTTCGAGGCGATCCTCCCGACACGATAGCCGTCAGTCCCGGGAACGAGTCCGAGGGCTTGCTGGTCGAGGTCGCGAGGTAATTCACGCCCGTCTGACCGAGCGCCGCGAGATTCGGACAGGTGCCGGCCTTGACGCAATTCAAGTAGTCCAGCGCATGCATCCCGTCGATGCTGAGCAGCAGCACGTGCTCGAATGTGGTTATCGTCGTCGCCGGGACCACCGCCGCCAGGTCCAGGTCCGTGGCCGTGCGGCTTGGCGAGCACGCTGGAGCCCGACGCCGTCGCCAGCAGGCATGCGCCGGCGACGATGCTCACGAGCCGTCTTTTGTTTGTTGGTTTTCTCTGTTTCACCTTCAAGTAGTTCCTCCGCGAAGATTAGGATGTGACGATCGGGAGGATTTAGCCGACGCGATCGCACGCACCGATGACCGCGTCGTTAAGCCGGCTTAAAGTTCGCATTCATAAAATGTGACTGACACGCAGATGCTCGACGGGATCATCGGTGCGGCGAAAGATGCGCAAACGCGCGTAGCCGCGCGATGCGAATTCTGGAAGCAAGAGAAATCAAGCGCGGGTTTGCGCTGAGTGTTACCAGTCGCGAATAATCGCGTGCATGGAATATGACGTAATTGTTCGCAATGGCGTCGTCGTCGATGGCAGCGGGGCGCCGCGCTTTCGGGCCGACGTCGCAATCAAAGATCGCAAGATTGCCGCGCTGATCGATCCAGCCGATGCCGCGAGCGCTTCGGCGCGCGCGAGATTGATGCTACCGGGCTCGCCGTGGCGCCGGGCTTTATCGATTTGCATTCGCATTCCGACTGGGTGCTGCCGATTGCCGATCACGGGCAAATCCTGAAGCCGTTTCTGCTGCAAGGCGTGACGACCTTCGTCGGCGGCAATTGCGGATTCTCGGTCGCGCCGGTGATGCGCGAGCGTCAACGGATGCTCGATGAGTCGGGCCGCCTATGCGCCGAGCGGAAATTCGACTGGGAATGGGACGACGTGGCGGGCTTCGCTGCGCATCTGAAGCGCCAGGGGCTCGCGCTCAACGTCGCGCATCTGGCGGGGCATGGCAGTATTCGCCTGAGCGTGATGGGCGCGGACGCGGGCGATCCGTCGGCGGATCAGTTGCGCGCGATGCAGGCGATGGTCGAGCGCGCGATGGCCGATGGCGCGGTCGGGCTGTCGTGCGGGCTCGGATATTTTCCCGGGGATGATCGCGAAGCCGGCCGAGTTGGCGGCGCTCGCGCGCGTGGCTGCCGCAGCGAACGGCGTGCTGACCTCGCATCTGCGCGCATACTCGGAACGTTCGTTGTTCTTCGACAGCCGCACGCCGCACAACATCCTGGCCGTACGCGAGATGGCCAATGTCGCGCGCGAGGCGGGCGTTCCGCTGCAAGTCTCGCATCTGATTTTTGTCGGACAGACGCACGTGGAAGACCGTCGACGACACGATCGCCGAAGTCGAGCGTCACAAGAACGACGGCGTCGATATCGCGTTCGACACTTTCCCGTACACCTGCGGCAACACGACGATTCGCGTGATTTTTCCCGCGTGGGCGCAGACCGGACTCGAGGGTCTGCTCGATTCATCGGATGGATGGGCGAAGTTGCGCGACGGATTCCAGCCGCTCAAATCGTTTATCGCCGACTCGGTCCAACTGATGTGGGCGGTCAAGCCCGAGCTCAGTCATCTCGAAGGCAAGTTCTTCGGAGAGATCGCCGATGAGCTGAAACTCGATCCAGTCGATGCGTACCTGACTGTTACGCGCGAGAGTGGGACACGCGCGCGCGTGCTCAACCATCTATACAGCGGCGACGACTTCGGCGACGAGCACGCGCTGCAGGAAGCGATGAAGCATCCGCTGAACCTGTTCGAGATGGACACGATTCTGACTTCGCACGGGCATCACAATCCCGCGAGCTTCGGCACCTATCCGCGAATCCTCGGGCATTACGTGCGCGAGATGAAACTGCTGACGCTCGAAGACGCGGTGCACAAGGCGACCGGGATGGCGGCGAAGCGGATGCGGCTCGGCGCGCGCGGCCTCGTGCGTCCCGGCTACGCGGCAGACCTGGTGATCTTCAATCCCGAAACGATCGGATGCGCCGCGGATTCGAGAACGCCGACGACAGCGCCAGTAGGAATCGAGCACGTGATGGTCAACGGAACCGCAGTCGTCGCGAACGGCAAATGGTGCGGCGACGGCGTAATGGCAGGCGAGTGGATCGGGAGGGGACCCTAACTCCCTTCCTCGTCGAGGGAAGAGGAACCGGTGGTAAGAGCGCCGCCGGTTAGCGTTCCAGGTCCTCCATCTTCTTGTCCATCTCGCGCAGGTGGGCGAGCTTTTGATCGGTCGGCTGGTTTGCCTTGTTGGCCGACGCGATCGTCTTGGCGCGTTCGGTCGGCAACTCGCCGCTGACCTTTTGCAGCGCTTCCTTTGCCAGCCGCTGCACCATCGGGCTGTGATCCTCCGCAACTACCGCGTTCAGCAGCGGCGTTGCCTTGTCGCTGCCGATTTCACCCAGCGCGAAGACCGCGGTGCCGCGACCACGCTCATCCTGATCTTCGCCGAGATACTGCATCACCGGCAGCGCGCCCTGTGAATCGCCGATCCTGCCGAGCGCGGCGACCAGATGCAGCTTTACGATGGGCTCCGTGGAGCGCAGGAACAGCATCGTCGACATCGGCGTCACCGCGTCGTTCGCTTCGCGCGCGCCCAGTATATCGATCGACTTTATCTTGACCCGCACGTCGGGGTCGGACATCGAGCCGATCAGGATCTGATTGACTTCGGGATCCTGGAGATAGCGGAGTCTGCTCGAGTTCCGTGACGCGCGCCGTGGGGTCAGCGTCCTTAAGGCCGAGCTTCACATCTTTGATGATTTTGAACGGCGTTTCGGTGGCCGCGTTACTCTGCCATATCGTCGACGCCGGGCTTCACCGAGCTCTGATGCGACATCGGATTGGAGCTGAGCGCGCTGCCGATCCCCTGTCCGCCGTACTGCGCGAGCGCAAGGTGTGGAACGGCAATCGCGACACCAAGCGCGAGAGATAAAAAATATATTTCGCCTGATAGTCATTCCCCGCACCTCCCGAATGGGCCAGAATTATTGGTGATTGTGAGAGACATTGCAAGGAACCGCCACGCCGGGAAGAGGCGCGAAACTATGCGCCGCGATGCGCTCGCGTGCGTTCTGCATCGCGGCGTTGATGCTGGCGATGAGCGCGCCGGCGTTACCGATCCTCGCGGCTGGCCCGACCGATTCGAGTCCGCCGGCCGCCACCGATCAGCCCGCGCATCCTCACAAGCATCGTCATCTGCCGACGCCCGTGCCGACTCCGATGGCGTTGCCGCCCGAGATCAAGGCCAAGGTGCCAGCCTACAACGCGGGGCCGATTCCATTTCACGACGGCGAGCAATTGATCTACCAGGCGTCATGGGTCGGGATTCCCGCCGCGCAGGCGCGCCTCGAATTCCATCAAGCAGCAAAACAAGGATCCGCAACGATGGCTCGGCGAAATCTGGATCGAGACCAACGCCTTTGCCGATCTCTTCTACAAGATGCGCGACTACATGAAAGAGAGCATGGCCGCCGACACGCTCCACTACCAGCGGCGTCTACCTGGTCCAGCACGAAAAATCGCGGCTCAACTACTATGACGTGACGATGGATCGGCCCGCGCAGTTGGTCACGATGACCAAAAAAAATCACAAGGGCACTCAGAGCAAGGAGTACATCGCGTCCGATCCGTGGGGACCAATCTCGGGCGCGACGATGGCGCTGACGCAGACCTTCGCGCCCGGCAAGACCTACGCCTTCGACGTGTTCAGCGGCAGCCAGCGCTACGTCTTCGCCTTCGTCGTCGATAAGCGCGAGAAGATTCATCTCGACCTCGGCGACTTCGACGCGTGGAAAATCGTGCCCGACGTCTGGTATGTCAGCGACGGCCAGCTTCGCAGCGAGGCGCGCAACACCGTGTTGTGGATCTCGGCCGACGAGCGCCATCTGCCGCTGCGGATTCAGGCGCAGGCGTACATCGGATACGTGCGCGCGGACTTGATCAAGATCGATGGCAAGGGCGGCGTCGAAAGCGCGCAGAACTGATGGCTCCGCGCGGCGGACTCGGCTAGAATACGAGTAGGGGACAAGACGATGCCGAAGAAGCTCGAATTTTTCTACGACTGCTCCAGTCCGTGGACCTTCCTGGCGTTCACCAAGATCGAGGACGTCGCGCGGCGCCATGATGCGGAGTTGATCTGGCGGCCGATTCTCGTCGGTGGGCTGTTCAACACAGTCAATCCTTCGGTGTACGAGAGCCGCGCGAAACCGGTTCCGGTCAAGGCGAAGTATTACGTCAAAGATCTGCGCGACTGGGCAAAATTTTACGGCCTCAAGATCGGCAACCCGACGGTTTTCCCGGTCAACTCGGTCAAGGCGATGCGCGGGGCATTGGTCGCCGACGAGCATCGCGTGATCTCGCGTTACTCCAGGCGCGTGTTCGAGAGTTATTGGACCGACGACAAGGACATCAGCAAGGAAGAAGTGCTGCGCGAAATCGTGCGGGAAGTCGGTCTCGATGAAAAAGAATTCTTCACGAAGATCGCATCCGACGAATACAAAGCCAGGCTGCGCGAGAACGTCGAGGAGCTGATCGCGCGCGGTGGCTTCGGATCGCCGACGATGTTCGTCGAGGGTTCGATGTTCTTCGGCAACGATCGGCTGCCACTGGTCGAGCATGAGCTGGCGGTCGGAGTCGGCGGAGCCCTGGACCAGGGCGCAGGCAACTCAACCTGAATTCAATCGGGATCCAATGACGCATTGGGCGGAAGGTCAGGCACGAACGGATTTGCGCGACGACCTCGGGAATCGCGAAGCCAAGGGAGTGCGCGCATTCGTCGCGGTGCGGATGAACGAGCAGGTCGAGGACTCGGTCGCCAAGACGATCGAAGAGCTGAGGCGTGCGGACGACGGCGTCCGATGGGTGCCGCGCGCGAACCTGCACATCACGCTCAAATTTCTCGGAGCGGCAGTGGACTCGCATCGCTTGCAGCAGCTCACCGGCGGCCTCCGTCAGCTTGCGACGAAGACGGCGCCATTCGAGGTCGCCGCGGCGGGAATCGGCGGGTTTCCGAACCTCGAGCATCCACGCGCGATTTGGGTGGGATTGCACAATGTGGAATCGGGTGCGCTCGCGGCACTGGCGGCGCGGCTGGAGACAGTCGCGGCCGAGTATGGATTCGACCGCGAAAAGAGACGTTGGAGCGGCCATCTGACAATCGGGCGAGTGGGCGACCGGCAGATTGCGGCCAAAACGCGCGATGCGTTAGAGGCGGTGCGGCAGCGCACGTTTGGTACCTCGAGGATCGAGTCGATGACGCTCTACCGCAGCAACCTTGGCGCCGAAGGCGCCCGCTACGAAGCGCTCGCAACATTCCTGTTCCAGTCGCGTTAACGTCCGCGAGTCTGCGTTCACTTCCAGTCATATGTTACCATCTTTTTGTTCTCTTGGTAACACCGATGGCGTCTTCTCCACACCCCTGTGGACACGAGCTACCGTGTGGATAGAGCTATCGACGCGAGTTTGTGGCAAGATTCGCTACGCATTAAACAACTTCCGCATGGATAAAAAACGATGGCGATAGAGATCAAAAGTAAGGCGCTCGACCTGGCGCTCAGCCAAATCGAGAAACAGTTCGGCAAGGGCTCGATCATGAAGCTCGGCGAGCAGGCGATTTCGGCCGATATCGCGGTCGTGCCGACTGGATCGCTCGGACTCGACGTCGCGCTGGGCGTCGGTGGATTGCCGCGCGGGCGGGTGGTTGAAATCTACGGCCCTGAATCGTCTGGCAAGACGACGCTTGGCGCTCGAATGTATCGCCGAGGCGCAGAAGGCGGGCGGTACCTGCGCCTTTATCGACGCGGAACACGCGCTCGACGCGGCATACGCGCGCAAGCTCGGCGTCAAGGTCGAGGACCTGCTCATCTCGCAACCGGACAACGGCGAGCAGGCGCTCGAAATCACCGAGACGCTGGTGCAGTCAGGCGCGATCGACGTGCTGGTGATCGACTCGGTGGCGGCGCTGGTGCCGCGCGCGGAAATCGAAGGCGAGATGGGCGAGCCGCAGATGGGCCTGCAGGCGCGCCTGATGTCGCAGGCGCTGCGCAAGCTCACGTCGATCATATCGCGCTCGCGCACCATCGTTATCTTCATCAACCAGATCCGGATGAAGATTGGCGTGATGTTCGGCAATCCTGAAACGACCACCGGCGGCAACGCGCTGAAGTTCTATTCGTCGGTGCGAATCGACATCCGGCGCATCGGCACGATCAAGAACGCGACCGAAGTGATCGGCTCGCGCACCAAGGTCAAAGTGGTGAAGAACAAGGTCGCGCCGCCGTTTCGCGAGGCCGAGTTCGACATCCTGTACGGCACCGGCATCTCGAAGGAAGGCGAGCTGGTCGACATGGCGAGCGAGCACAACATCATCGAGAAGCTCGGCGCGTGGTACTCGTACGGCGGCGAGCGAATCGGCCAGGGCCGCGAGAACGCACGCGACTTGCTCAAGGCCAATCCGAAGTTGGCGGACGAGATCGAGGCCAAGGTGCGCGAAAAGCTGGCCGCCAAAACAATCGCACTGCCACCGGAAGCCGCCGTCGAGGAGCCCGAAGAAACCCCGGTGCAGGCACCCAAAAAGAAGGGCTAACACTTCCGTTGCGTCTCCTGCCAAGGAGAGGCAACTCCCTTCACTAAAGTTCTACCAGGGGCGAAGCCCCGCATCCTGTTTTTTAATACCGGGTGCAGGGGTCACCCCTGCCGAAGGAAGCGTGAAACCCACCGCGGGTTTCACATACAAATCGTTCCTCACATCGCAATATGAAAGTGCGCGAGTATCGCGGGCCCGTTATGCGACAGGATTCTCGACAGCGCGAAGATCAGTCCGAAGAACGCACCGAACAGGCCGCCGTTGACGCGAATCCAGTCCAGATGAGTACGCGTCTTCGATTCGATCTGAATTCTGATCTGATCGTCTGACAGCCGCGCCAGGTTCTCGCGCACCATCAGGGTGATCTGCCCGCGGCTCGATTCCACCGTCCGTCGCACCATGTTGTCGATTAGCTTTTGCGCAAATTGATTCGCATAGCTGTCAGGATCGTGAAGCTGACCGCCGAACTCATGGATCGCGCTTTCGATCGTGTCGCGCAGCTCGGGATCGTTCTGCAGCTCGGGCAGCCGTTTGCGCAGGTTCGCCGCGATACGCACGCCGATCGACTCCGCGCCGAACCGGCTCAGCACCGCGTAGATTCGCGTGACCGTCTTCGGCAGCATCCGCTTGAGAACTCTCTCGAGGCGATCGCGTTTCTGCGGTGAATCGAGGTAGTCGATCGCCTGCGTGATAATCCGCTCGAGCCCCGCCTGTCCAAGCACGTCGGTAAGTTTCATCTCTTGCAGATAAGTGCCGAGCCGTCCGACGAGATTCATATCGCTGAGCTTGCGCCCGATCATTTGCGGCGTGAGCCATTCGTTCTCGATCGTGGCGGCGATTCCGTCGATCAGCTTCGCGCGATTGCGCGGCAGCACGCCCGAGTTGGGCAGGTACCATCGCCGCTCGAAGATCATCTTGAGCGCGATATAGTCGCAGAGCCCGCCGATCAGCGCCGCCTCCGCCATCGAAACCGCAATCTCCGACGAGGTCTTGAAATGCGTGAACATCAGAAAGGCGAGGCTGACGAGGTAGATGAAGAACGAAAAGGCCAGCGTCAGATCGCCCTTGTGCATGAGAAAAAAATTGGTGAACGAGAAAGGCTCGCGAGTGCGGGTAGGCACATTGATACTGATGTCCATGAGATCCAGTGTGTCCGACCGCTGAGCGTTGGGCCAACTGGGCAGCGCAGTCCGAACGCTGCTTGCGTTTCGCAGTAGGACGAAATTTATTTCGTCGATGCTTGATTGACTGGGTTTTTCTGGACGCGCATTTAACGTGTTTTCCTCTGGCTCGCTTGACGGAATAAATTCCGTCCTACAGTTCCGCGTTCAATTGAGTGATTTACCCTTCCCCAGCTACAATCAGTTCCCCATGCGCTGGACTACCGCAAAAATTCGCCAATCGTTTCTCGATTTTTTCGCCGAGCGCGGTCATACGATCGTGCCGTCTGCGTCGCTGATTCCCAAGGGCGACCCTACTCTGCTGTTCGTCAACGCCGGGATGGTGCAGTTCAAGGATTATTTCCTCGGCGTGCGCACGCCGCCGCATCTGCGCGTCGCGGACGTCCAAAAGTGCCTGCGCATTTCGGGCAAGCATAACGATCTCGAAGCGGTCGGCCGCGACACTTACCATCACACGTTTTTCGAGATGCTCGGCAACTGGTCGTTCGGCGACTACTACAAGGAAGAAGCGATTCGATGGCATTGGGAGCTCATCACCAAGGTCTGGGAAATCGATCCGAAGCTGCTCTACGCGACCGTTCACAAGGACGACAAGGAGGCCGAGGACATCTGGCTGAAGCTCGGAGTCCTTCCGCCAGAGCGGATTCTGCAATTCGGCGACAAGGATAATTTCTGGGAGATGGGCGAGACGGGCCCGTGCGGTCCGTGCTCGGAAATCAGCATCGACCGCGGCGAAGCTGCATGCAGTCCTGAAAAAAATCACGCGGGGCAGAAATGTTTCGTGAACGTCGACGGATGCGAACGCTTCATCGAGATGGGCAACCTCGTTTTCATCCAGTACAACCGCGACGCGTCGGGCAAGCTGAATCCGCTGGCGAAGAAGCACGTCGACACCGGCTCGGGACTCGAGCGCATCGCGGCCGCGATGCAGAGTATCGAGACCGGCAAGATCCTCGGCAACTACGAGATCGATCTGTTCCAGACGATCATCAAGAAAATTGAGATCGCCGCGAAGGAACTCGGCGATGGCCGCGCCGTACGGCAAAAATCAGGAGAGCGACATTTCTTATCGCGCAATTGCGGATCACGCGCGCACGATGACGTTTCTGATCGCGGACGGCATCACGCCCGGCAATAACGATCGCGAGTACGTGCTGCGGCGGATCATTCGGCGCGCCGCGCGTCACGGGCGCTATCTTGGAATCCATCGCCCGTTCCTGGCGAGCGCGCATGCGGGCGTCGTCGAAGCGATGGGCGACGCGTATCCGGAGATCAAAGCGGCAGCGTCAAAGACTGCCGAAGTGATCACGCAGGAAGAATCGCGCTTCGGCGAGACGCTCGATCGCGGGCTGGAACTGATCGACACCGAACTCGCGCGGATCAAGAAAAGCGGCGGGCATACGCTGCCTGGTGAGGTCGCGTTCAAGCTGTACGACACGTATGGATTTCCGCTCGATCTGACCGAAGACGTGCTGCGCAATCATTCGATTGATGTGGATGTCGCGGGCTTCAACCGCCTGATGGACGAGCAGAAGGAGCGCGGACGCGCCGCGCGCAAAGATGACGCGGTCGCGCCGGAGATCGAGTCTCGGGCGCGGCACCGCGTCGCGCTTCGTCGGCTACCACAGTTACGAAGGCGAGTCTGAAGTGCTCGCGGCCGGCGGCAAGACTGGCGAGCAGGTCGCGGTCGTCGTCGCCGAGACACCCTTCTATCCCGAGGGCGGCGGGCAGGTCGGCGACCGCGGCGTGATCGAGACCGCGTCGGGCGCGATTCTCGAAGTGTCGGACACGCGCAAGGCTGAAGGCTCGATCGTTCATATCGGACGGATTCTGCGCGGCGAGGCCGGCGACTTCGCACGCGGCGCGCGCGTCAAGCTCAAGGTCGATCGCCTCCGGCGCGACGCTGCCGTGCTGAATCATTCCGCGACGCACATCCTCCACTACGCGTTGCGCGACGTGCTCGGCAGTTCGGTGCATCAGGCGGGCTCGCTCGTCGAGCCCGACAAGCTGCGCTTCGACTTCGCGCATCACGGGTCCGGTCGAAGGACGACGCGCTCGCGACGATCGAGGAAGAGATCAACGCGCGCATCCGCGAGAACGCCGAAGTGACGGTCGAGGAGATGGCGTACGACGACGCGATCAAGGCGGGCGCGCTCGCATTCTTCGGCGACAAGTACGGCGACCGTGTGCGCGTCGTCAGGATGGGCGATTTTTCGGTCGAGCTATGCGGCGGCACGCACATCTCGCGCACCGGCGACGTCGGGATGTTCAAGCTGGAAGCGGAATCTGGCGTCGCGGCGGGAGTGCGCCGAATCGAGGCGGTGACGGGGCAGGGCGCGCTCGAAACAATCCGCAAGCGCGAGAAAATCCTCGAAGAGATCGGCGCGCAGCTCGGCGCGCGCGACGGTGCTGCGATCGAGCGACTCGAAAAACTGCTCGCGCGCGAAAAAGAACTTGAGAAAAAGCTGCGCGCGATGGAGCAGAAGCTGGCTTCAGGAGCCGGCAGCGCGGCTGACGACGAACAGGTGCGCGAGGTCGGCGGCATCAAGATCGTGACGCGCAAGCTCGACGGCGTCGATCCGCGCATGATGCGCGAGATGGCCGATCGGATGCGCCAGAAGCACGGCTCCGCGGTAGTCGCGCTCGGCTCCGACCTCGGCGACGGCAAGGTCGCGCTGCTGGTCGCGGTGACGCCCGACCTGACATCGAAAATCAAAGCCGGCGACATCATCAAGAATATCGCGCCGATCGTCGGCGGCACCGGCGGCGGCCGCCCCGACCTCGCCCAAGCCGGCGGCCGCGACGCCTCGAAGCTCGACGAAGCGCTGGCGAAGGTAGCCATAATCTGCGAACAACCGTAGGACGGAATTTATTCCGTCGCCGCAGTTTCAGAACAGACGCGCAACACCTGGTCCAGTTCGGGAAAGGAAAAAAAGAGCTGACGAAATAAATTTCGTCCTACTTCGCGACCACTTTCATACGCCGCGCGAAATGATTACGATTAGTTTCGCCGGTGAATGAACGACTGCTGGCCGGCGGGCGACAGAAACGAAATCAGTACCTCAAGAGGCCCCGGCAATTTCCCAGTTAGCGACTGAAGACTCGCTCGAACTTCATTTCGACGATCCGCGCCTGTTTGCCGATTTGCTCGGTCAGCATGACGCGCACGTGCGCACGGTCGAAACGGCGCTGGGCGTGCGGATCGGCGTGACCGGCACGTCGCTTCGAATTTCGGGCGCGCACGCCGAGCAGGCACTCGCGGGCAAGGTGATCGGCGAGATTTACGATCTGCTGAAGCACGGCTACCCGATTTATCCGAGCGACGTCGAGTACGCGATTCGAATTATCCGCGGCGACCGCAACGCCGAGCTGAAGGATATTTTTCTCGACACGATTTACGTCTCGGCCAACAAGCGCGTCATCTCGCCCAAGAGCATCAATCAGAAAGTTTATATCGACTCGATTCGCAATCACGATATCGTTTTCGGAATCGGTCCCGCCGGCACCGGCAAGACCTACCTTGCGATGGCGATGGCGCTGGCCGCGTTGATGAAAAATCAAGTGACGCGGATGGTGCTGTGCCGGCCCGCGGTCGAGGCGGGCGAGAAGCTCGGCTTCCTGCCCGGCGACCTCGCGGAGAAAGTGAATCCGTACCTGCGCCCGCTCTACGACGCGCTGCACGACATGGTGGATTTCGATCGCGCGCGACGGATGCTCGAGCGCGGGACGATCGAAGTCGCGCCGCTCGCGTTCATGCGCGGGCGCACGCTCAACGACTCGTTCATCATTCTCGACGAGGCGCAGAACACGACCTCCGAGCAGATGAAGATGTTCCTGACGCGGCTCGGCTACAACTCCAAAGCCGTGATCACCGGCGACGTCACGCAAATCGATCTGCCCAGCGGCAAGCTGTCCGGTCTGAAAGAAGCGAGCATCGTGCTCGGCAATACACCGGGGATTTCATTCGTCAGGTTCAATGATCGCGACGTCGTGCGCCATCGATTGGTGCAATCGATCATCAAGGCGTACGAATCGTTCGTCGACGGACCGCCGCCGGCGCCCCCAACGCCAACTGACGGCAACCATCGGGATTGAAGCGCGTGACGGTCGAGTTCCGATGCGCGACGGCGCGCGGACGTGGCTACGCACGAGGTCTTCGCGCCGACGCCGACCGCCTGATGCGCGCGACCGGCTTGGCCGACTGCGAATTATCGCTCACGCTCACGTCGGATCGCGCGATGCGCCGCCTGAATCGCGACTTCCGCGGAATCGACACGCCCACCGACGTTCTTTCGTTCTCGCAAATCGAACAGGCCGGCAGTGCGCCACCGAATCCGCGCAGCGTGAAGAATAGTCCGGGACTTCCGGTCGGCGACGTGGTGATCTCGATCGACACCGCGCTCCGGCAGGCTCGCGAGTATCGAGTGAGTCCTGCGTCGCGACTCCGCCGGCTGCTGATTCACGGATTTCTGCATCTGATCGGATACGACCACGAGCGCTCGCCATCCGATGCGCGCCGGATGTTCGCGCGCGAGCGAACCCTGACGGCGAAGATCGGTATACGCCGCGTGGCTCGCCGCAAAGTCGCGCTATGAAGCGCGAGTCCGCAAAGATTCCCGCGGTCGCGATGCTGACCCATTTTACGCGCGCGTCGACGACCGCGACTGCGCTGGACAACCTCGTTGCAATTCTCAAGGATGGCCTGATTCGCGGCGGCACTCGAATGATCCGCGGCGCGCGTCCGGCGGTCTGTATGTTCGACGTGCCGATTGCCGAGCTGCGCACGATCCTCGACCGGCGCAATCGCCGGCGCTATGAACCATTCGGGATCGCGGTCGACAAACGGTATGCTTTTACGATGGGTGCGCGTCCAGTGATCTACTTGCCGTGGCATGAGGCGGAAAAAATTCTTGCGCCCGAAGAGAGTTGGCGGGTCGTGTCGCTCGAGCTCGACCAGGACGCCGCCGGTCGATTGGAGCTTCGAGCGCGAATGGCGCATCGCCGGTAATCTCGCAGTCGAGCGGCCCCAGGCAGTGGCGCTGGTCGAAACCTGGAATGACGTGGACGAAATCTTCGATCGCTTCGACGGCCAGCCGCCGTGCGCCGGCGTGATCCCGCTTGCCGAGATGTTTGGTTCCCCCGCCTGACAATGTCGTCGAACAACGCAACCCGCGCGGCGCTTGCCGTAGCCAGCGGCCTCGCGCTGGGGCTGGCATTTCCGAAGTTCGACCACGGACTGCTGGCATGGGTGGCGTTCGTGCCGCTGTTCTACGTGATCGAAGGCGAGAGCATGCGGCGAGTTTTCTGGTGGGCGTACCTGCAAGGCTTCGCCTCGTACGTCGTGCAGCTCTACTGGATTCCGATTCCGCTGCACGACTTCGCCGACGTGCGAATGGAGTTCGCGATCTTTCCGATGCTGGCATTGGCGGGCATCGTCGCGTTCAACACCGCGGCTGCGATCTGGGCGGGTGAATTTGTCGCGCGGCGGACGCGAATCCCCGCCGTGATCACGATGCCGATCGCGTGGACGGCGATCGAATGGTTTCGCACTTACGTTCCCGCCGCGTTCCCCTGGAACCTGCTCGGCTACACGGCGTACAAAAATCTGGAGTTGATCCAGTTCGCCGAATTCACCGGCGTTTACGGCGTTTCGGCGCTGATCGTGTTCTTCAACGCCGTCGTGTACGTCGTGATTTTCCGCCGCGGAGACAGTCGCCGGCAGACTGTCAGCCTGAGCGCGTTGACCGCGATGATGATCGTGCTGGTCGCGTTCGGCGCGTGGCGAATCAGCGATCTCAAGAACGCGCCGGGTGCGGGAAGCTTCAAGGTCGCGATGGTGCAGGGAAATATCCCGCAATCGCTCAAGTGGGATCCAAAATTCCTGCCGCAGAGCTACGGCGTTTACCAGGATGAAACCGCGGAAGCGGCGAAGCGCGGCGTCGACCTGGTCGTCTGGCCCGAGGCTGCTGCGGCGTTCCTGTTCCAGCCCGATGATCAATATCCGGCCGAACTCGCGAGCGACGCCGAGTATCGCACCGCGCTGCTTACTCTCGCCAAGAACCAGCACGAACCGATATTGTTCGGCGCACCGGCACTGGCTCGTGCCGACGGTCGCCTGGGATTCTACAATCGCGCGTACCTGGTCTCGGCCAACGGCCAGGGCGAAGTCGATGCGCATTACGACAAGATCGAGCTGGTGCCATTCGGCGAGTACGTTCCCGCGCGAGCGATCCTCGGCTTCTTCGTCAATAAGGTGGTGAACGGCTTCGGCGATCTGATTCCCGGCAGCGAGCAGACGCTGTTCGATCTCAAAGGCGCCAAGCTCGGAATTTTGATCTGCTACGAGAGTATTTTTCCCGACCTCACGCGGCGCGAGGTGAATGCGGGCGCCAACGTGCTCGTCAACATCACCAACGACGCGTGGTACGGCGAGAGTTCGGCGCCATACCAGGTACTCGCGATGGCGGCGCTGCGCTCGGTCGAGACGAAAGTCCCGATGGTGCGGGTGGCGAACACGGGATTCACCGCGCTGATCGAGCCGTCGGGACGAATCACGAATCGCACGCCGCTGTTCAAGCGCGGCACGACGATCGTGGACGTCTCGTGGCGTCCAGTGCGGACGCTTTACACAATCGTCGGCGATCTGTTCGCGGAGATCTGCTTCGCGCTGACTGTGATCGGATTGATCCTGGGATGGCGATGGCCGCGCGCGGCAACGCTCGAAGTGGAGGCGCCTCGATCGCGGCGGATTCCAGCCAACGGCCGACCCCATTAAGCCGGGCGCGGCTTCGTGGCATAATACGCCTGTCGCCGGCTGATGCCGGTGTGAGGTGTGACTTCCGATGCTCAGCGATATGAGACAGCAGCTTTCCGAGTTCGACGACCGCGCCGAAAAGCTCGGGAGGCGTCTTTGACGTCCCCGCACTGACCGCCCGCCAGAACCAACTCGTCGAACAATCCGCCAAGCCCGGCTTCTGGGACAGGCAGGAAACGGCGCAGGCCGCGCTCAAGGAGCAGGAACAAATTCGAGCTCAGCTTGTGGGCTACAAAATGCTCCGCGACAAGCTCGACGAGGCGCGCGTGTTCCTGCAGATGGCCGAAGAAGAGGGCGCTGAGGATTCCGAAGCAGCGCGCGAGACCACGGCGGCGCTCGACGCTTCGCGGACCGAGCTCGATCGCCAGGAACTGCGCCTGATGCTGAGCGGCGAGTACGATCGCCTCGGCGCGATCCTTTCGATACATCCGGGCGCCGGTGGGCAGGAGGCGCAGGATTGGGCCGAAATGCTGCTGCGGCTTTACCTGCGATGGGCCGAGCGGCGCGGCTTCAAAACCGAGATTGCAGACATGCAGCCGGGCGACGGCGCGGGAATCAAGAGCGCGACCGTCACCGTCGAAGGCGATTTCGCGTACGGATATTTGCGAGCCGAGGCGGGAATCCATCGGCTGGTGCGAATCTCGCCGTACGACTCGAACGCGCGGCGGCATACGTCGTTCGCGTCGGTCTTTGTTTTTCCGGAAGTCGACGACACGATCGAGATAGTGATCAATCCAGCGGATTTGCGGATCGATACGTTCCGCGCGTCAGGCGCGGGCGGCCAGCACGTCAACAAGACCGACTCGGCGGTGCGCTTTACGCATCTCCCGACCAACATCGTCGTGACCTGTCAGAACGAACGCTCGCAGCATAAGAATCGCGCGATGGCGATGAAGATATTGCGCGCGCGATTGTTCGAGCTCGAGCAGCGCAAGAAAAAAGAAGAGCTCGAGAAGTTCAGCAAGGACAAAAAAGAGATCGCGTGGGGCAGCCAGATTCGTTCGTACGTGCTGCAGCCCTACCAGATGGTCAAGGACCATCGCACCGGCGTCGAAGTCGGCAACACCAGCGCAGTACTCGACGGCGCGATCGACGATTTCATCCAGGCCTACCTGATGGGCGTCCGCAAAGGCGACGCGGATTCGGTGCCCAATTAAATCTGAAACCTGCGTGGGTTTCAGACTTCCTTCGGCGGAGGTGACCCCTGCACCGGTCCTTGGGTCATTCAGAGCGAAGCGAAGAATCGTTACAAAACAAATATGTGCTCTCTGGAACATCTGATGTTTGGGGCAACGACTCTCATCGGCTTAAGCTTAATGAATGGGCGAAGAGCCGGAATGCGCGAAACTTTTAACGCAAACGGAAATTAGTTTGCGCGCGATCCGATCCGATCTCCTTAACTATCAGCTAAAGCTTCTGCGCCTATCGTTGCGGAAACCGGTCGAAATCGTCGACCTCTCCAAAGCCCGCGAAGAGAAATAGCGCGAGCGGTGTGGCGCCGCTTCGAACTGCCACGTTCCAGAAATTCCGACGAACCTGTCGGTCGTTTTTTCATGTTGCTTCGGGCGTGCGACTGATCCAAGTTGCAATATGAAACGGACACTCTCGACTAATCGAACGAGGAGTTGCGGATGATCGACGTATATTTCTGGCCCACGCCCAACGGCTACAAAATCACCTGGATGCTCGAGGAGGTCGGCCTCAAGTACAACGTGATCCCGGTCAATATCGGCGCGGGCGATCAGTTCAAGCCTGAGTTTCTGAAAATCAGTCCCAACAATCGGATGCCCGCGATGACCGATCCCGACGGGCCTGGCGGAAAACCGATTTCGATTTTCGAGTCGGGCGCGATTCTGATGTACCTCGCCGAGAAGACCGGCAAGCTGATGCCGTCGGACACGCGCGGAAAGTACAACGTGATCCAGTGGCTGATGTTCCAGATGGCGAGCGTCGGCCCGATGCTCGGCCAGGCGCATCATTTTCGCCGCTACGCGCCCGAGAAACTCGAATACGCAATCAACCGCTACACCAACGAGGCCAAGCGCATCTATGGCGTGATCGACAAACGCCTCGGCGAAGCGAAGTACCTGGCAGGCGATTACTCGATCGCGGATATCGCGACCTATCCGTGGCTGGTGCCGCATTCGATGCAGGGACAGGCGCTCGAAGACTTTCCGAATCTGAAAAAATGGTACGACGAGTTGCGCGCGCGTCCGGCGACTCAACGCGGGTTCGCCGTGATGAGCGAGATCGTCGAGAAGATGCGCGCAGCCGCGGCAGCAAATCAACCGCCGCAAGATCCGAAGACGTGGGAGATACTGTTCGGCAACAAACAGTTCGAAAAGAGATAGAGCGGTCCCCCACCCTAAAAATCCGGTTCCCCTTCCCGCTCGGGAAGGGGTTAGGGGTTAGGTTGTCAATTATCAACCACAATGCTCAGGCACTTCTCTTCGGCGCGCCATCAAGCAATCGCAACAATGTGTAAATTGTTTCGACTGCCGGCACGCTGATGTTGTGCCGCTGCCCAGCGCGCACTACGGCGCCGCTCAGCGCTTCATACTCCAGCGGCTTGCCGCGTTCGAGGTCCTGCTGTGTCGAGGTCTTCAGCTCGCGCAGGTTTTTCTGCGAGTGGACGATGTACGCGTCGATGCGGTCGTCGGAAATCTTTGCACCCTCGGCGCGCGCCACGTTCACGATCTCACTCATCAACGTGCGCAGGAGTTTCAAGCCTTCTGGGTCGTCGAGAATTTCGCCGACGCGCCGCCGGGTCAGCGTCGTCACCGTGTTGAGTGCGCCGTTCCAGATCAGCTTGTCCCATCGCGCGGTCATGATGTCGGCGGAGACCTGGCCGAGAATCCCGGCGCGTTGAAATACCTCGGCGATTTCTTTCACGCGATCCGTCTCGACGACCGTCGAGTTCGCCGAAGTCGATGTGACCGGTGCTGAGATGAACGATCTTTCCGGGCGCGACCATCTCGACTCCGACGCGCGCGTTGCCGCCCATCACGGCGTCGCGGCCGAAGATCGCGACGAGCTTTGCTTCGTTCTCGACCCCGTTCTGCAAGAGTCAGAATCGCGCCGCCCGGCTTGAGGCATCCTGAGATCGCTTGCGCGGCGGCGTCGGTGTCGTAGGCCTTCACGCAGAACAGAATCAGATCGTACGGCGCGAAGTCGCGCGGCGTGTCGGTGGCGGTGATCTCGATCCGCAGATCGCCGCGGATGCTGGTGATGTCGAGTCCGCGCTCGCGAATCGCGCGCAGATTTTCGCCGCGCGCACACAACACGACGTCCTCGCCGGACGCCCGTAGTCGCGCGCCGAAGTAGGCTCCCACCGCGCCCGCGCCCATCACCAGAATTTTCATCTCACCTATCGTAGCGCCGCCGCGATCTGTTGTAATCAACCTCGGTCACGATGGAATCGGCGAGCGAAACGAGTCTGCCCAGCCTGCGCGAACTACTGTTCGAAGCGGTGTTGGCGGTGGCGACGCTCACGCTGTGGCCGATTCTCGACGAAAGATTGCAGGGCACTGCGGCGCAACGATCGCGCGCGATGATCTATTTTCCGATCGTCGGATTCGTCCTCGGCGTAATTCTCGCGATCGCTCGATCGCGCTGCCGGCCTCGTCGCCGGACCGGTCGGTCGTTCGTTCATCGTGCTGATCGTCGGCGCGGCGCTGTCGCTCGGGTTGGCAAATCGCGGATTAGCGGACACGGTCGAGGTACTCCGGCGAGGGACGCGGCCGGCATCAACCGGATTGACGCGAATCGGAATAGTTGGCGCAGGAGCGGCGATCGCCGCGTTCGCATTCGAGGTTTGGTGCTTGTCGCGAATCACCGACGACGCGGGACGCGCGGGCGCTTTGGTGATGGCGATGATGCTGTCGCGATGGGCGATCATTCCAATCGGCTACGGGCTGAAGCCGCTCGAGCACTGGGGCCTCGGCATCCCATACGCAGGCGGGATTTCGTTTCGCGAGTTCGCCGTGTCGAGCGTCGTCGCGCTGGGACTGACGATGGGGCTGTATCAGAACGTCGGGCTCGCAGTGATCATCGTGCTCGCGCTGACGATACTTGCGATGCGGCTTGCGCTGAGCCGCCGGATGCGCGGCGCGTCGGGCTACATGCTCGCAGGCGGATGCGCGCTCGCGGAAGTGGTCACGTTTGCGGTGCTCGCAGCGCTCCGCGCCTAGCAGCTACCTGATAGCGAGCGATCCAAAATCCTAACCTCCCCTTGTCCGAGGGGAGGTCGTTGCGAGCCGCAGGTGAGCGACGGGTGAGGTGCAGCGCGAGCCGTGCCGACAACGTTGATCAACTTACTGCAACGAGCCAGGACAGATGTGCTGCTGCCTGACGACGGTTCAGCATGTTGGATTCGTAGTTAAACGAGTCGAGTTGGGTGGGCTGTCTGACGTTGCACCTCACCCGGCGACACCGCTTTCCAAGCGGCTTACGCCGACCTCTCCTCGGACAATGAGAGGTTAGGATAGGAGCTAGCCGTTGCGCTTGAGTGCTTCGGCCCAGACCGTCTTCAGCAAGTCGCGCATGTCTTCAATTGAGCCGTTGTTTTCGATTACGAGGCTTGCGTGCTTTGCGCGCTCTTCGTCGGATAACTGTGCGCGGATGCGGGCTTCGGTCTCGGCCGGTTTTAGTCCGCGCTGCCGCTCGATGCGGGCGATTACTTGTTCGCGCGAGGCGCGCACCAGCCAGATCTCGTCGAACAACGACTGCCAGTTTGCTTCGATCAGAATTGCCGCTTCGACGACGATCGGAAGCTTCGCGCCGCTCGCTCGCAATTCCGCGACGTTGCGGCGGATGCTGTCGCGCGTCGCGGGCCATACGATCGACGTCAGCTGGTTCAGCCGCTCAGGACTTCCGAACACGATGGCGCCGAGTTTTTTTCGATCGATAGTTCGATCGCTTGCAACGATATCGTCGCCGAAGGCCGCGACGACGGCGTCGTAGGCGGGAGCGCCGGGTGCGTAAGTGGTGTGCGCGACTTTGTCGGCGTCGAGGATCGGCGCACCGAATTCGCCGAGAATCTGCGCGACCGTGCTCTTGCCCGAACCGATTCCGCCAGTGAGTCCAATTGTAAGCATTTTGAAATTTCAGCCCGCGGCTTCGCGGCTCCACGCCTGGATATTGTAGAGGTAGCTGAAGAAGCCGCCGCGAGCCAGCAACTCGTCGAACGATCCATGCTCGACGATCGCGCCGTCGCGCAGCACCAGTATTCGATCGGCGTTCTGAATCGTCGAGAGCCGGTGCGCGATCACGAGCGTGGTCCGCCCGCGCATCGCCTCGCGCACCGCGGCAAGCACCATCGATTCGGTCTCGGTGTCCAGCGCGCTGGTCGGCTCGTCCATGATCAGAATCGGCGCGTCCTTCAGCAGCGCGCGCGCGATCGTGACCCGCTGCGCCTCGCCCTCCGAAAGACTGTGACCGCCCTGTCCCATTACTTCGTCCAGGCCGGCGGGCAGCTTGGCGAGCACCGGTTCGAGGCGCGCCATCTTGATCGCGCTCAGAACTTTGGCGTCGTCGACCGCGGGCTTTCCGAACGCGACGTTGACGCGCATCGTGTCGCCGAGCACGAGCGGCGGCTGCAGGACCATCGCGATGTTACCGCGGATCGAATCGAGCGTGAGTTGGCGGGTGTCGTTGCCGTCAATCTTGATCGCGCCGCCCTGCGGCTCGTAAAAGCGCGCGAGCAGACTGGCCATCGTGGTTTTTCCGGAACCGCTCGGACCGACGATCGCGATAGTCTCGCCCGGCGACGCCTTGAAGCTGATCCCTTGAAGCACGACTCGGCCCGGTTCGTAGCCGAACACGACGTTGTCGAATTCGATTTCGCCGCGCGCGCGGCCAAGCGTCTGCGCGCCCGCGCGATCCTTGATTTCGGGATCGATCGCGAGCAACTCGAGGCATCGCCGGAGTCCCGCCTTGGCGCCTTCGATCTGTCCGTAGGTTTGCGAGATCTGATTCACCGGCGCGTAGAGCGAGGCGAGGTAAGTGGTGAAAACGATCAGGTCGCCGATCGTGAGGCGTCCGTCGAGGACGTGCTGCGCGCCGAGGTAAATCACCAGCGCGGTGCCGCACGCGATCAACACGCCGACCGCGCCGGCGTACAGCGTTTGCAAAGTGTAGAGGCGCAGCGTCGCGTCGAGGCTCGCGCTGCTCGACTCGACGAACTCGCGGTACGACTCGCCCTCGCGCGTGAAAGCCTGCACGACGTGAATCGCGGCGAGCGCGCTCTGCGCGACGGTGTACAGACGGCTCTCCTTGATGCGCGCGCCGCCGGCGATCGCGTCGATGCGGCCGCTGATCGACATGATCAACAAAATCAGAAGCGGGATGATCGCGAGCGCGACCATCGTCAGCGTCGCGTCCATTCGGATCATCACGACGAACATGCCGCCGAGCAAAATCAGCGACGACAGCACCGGGAAGAAACCGTTCATCGCGATCGTCTGAATCGAGTAGGTGTCGTAGGTGATTCGCACCATCAGGTCGCCGACTTCGCGGCGGCGATGGAACGACAGCGAGAGGCGCTGCAGATGATCGAACAGGCGCGCGCGCAACTCGTTGACCATCCGCTGGCCGATCGAGATGGTCACGTAGTTGGTCACGACGTTGAGCAGGCCCAGCAGCGCGTACAGGATGACGAGGCTGATGCATGCGGCGATGAGCAGCTCGGCGCGCGGCATCGGAGGAATCCACGAACTGACCAGCGGCGCGCCGCGCAGCACGTTGTCGATCACGATTTTGAGCGGCCACGGCTTGAGGACTTCGGTCGCGGCGGCGAGCAGCACGCCGGCGATCGCGATCGCGAGACGGCCGAGATGCGGACGCATCCGGCGAATAACGTGGCCGTAGAGTTCCAGCGTGGTCATCGGATTTCGTCTTCTGCGCGCGTCGCGATTGAGATTCCAAGTGAGCCGGCTACTTCCGCTGCGCATGCGTTGATGATCGCGGGAATGCGTCGAGCGCGAGTGATCGCCAATATCCCCACTGCGAGAGCGGCAAATGCTACGCCGACGATTGCCGCGCCCAACGAGAAGGCTGCTGCCAACAAGACGAATGTCACTGCCGCGGCGATTAGCACATGTCGCGGGGCGGGTCGGACTCGCCAGAGCAGTGCGATGCGGCCGTCTTTGCGCAGGGCGTTTATCGGCACTCGAACCATCGGCGGGACGACGATTTCGAGATCGTAAGACTGGAAGCCGTCGGTCTCGGCGACGGCGACGCCGCGGTGGACCAGGGCGTCGCGGATGGCGGCGAGAATCTTCGCGGAGTCGATCGCCGCGGCACCTTCGGACGCGACGAATTCGATCTGGCCGTGTAATTTGACCGGACCGTTCGGATCTGCGCTCGGCGTCGGCGGATTCGAATCGCCATTTGACGCGCTCGCGCGCGAGGCTGCGAACGGTGGGTCCGAGCAGATTGACGATCACAGAGATAGATTCGCGCCAGTGGCCCGGAATGCTCGCGCGGCATGGGCGCGGATGCTGCGACGCCAGCCGCGGCCAATATTGAGAGCGCGATTCCGCCGGCGCCGAGCACGCCCAGCAAGCGGCTCGACGCTGCCAAGGATCAGAAAGATCAGCGACAGCCCGATCCATTGAATTGTTAACGGCAATTCGGCGTACGAGTTGCCGGCGGAGTACACGGTCTGAAAAAGGCCGCGGCCGAATTCGCCGTAGTAAACGCGCGCGCCGCCGAGGAGTGAGCCGATCCATGATGGACCTGCGTACATTCCGTCCTGGTCCGCATTGCGGAGCGGATATTTGCGGAACAGCAAGCCTTCGCCGATGCCGTAGCCGCGTTGCTGGCGGAGATAAGCCGCCGAGCGTCGCGCGGCGCTCGTGAATCACGACGGCTCCAGGAGCGTATGCGAGCGTTTCCTTCGACGCTGTGAGACGCCACGAAAGATCCACGTCGTCGCCCGCGCTCGTGAACATCGGATCGAAGCCGCCGACCTTCAGCAACGCGGCTTTGGTAATCGCCATGTTGCATCCGCAGAGTTGCGCGAGGCGATCGTCGCCGGCACGCACCTCGCGCGGCAGTCCGGGCGCGGCGGCCATCGCGGCTGCGCGCGCAGATTGCGGATCGGGGGCGAAATTTGGGCCAGCTGCCGCGGCCGCATCGCGGCGCTTGATCGTCTCGACCAGATGATACAGCCAGTCGCGATCGGCGCGCGCGTCGGCGTCGATGAATGCGACGATTTCGCCTGACGCCGCATCGACGCCTGCGTTGCGCGCCGCCGCGAGACCGATGTGCTCGACGCGAATCGTGCGGACGCCGGCCTGGTTGGCGATTTCGGAAGTCGAATCGGTCGAGCCGTCATCGACGACGATCGTTTCGTAATCCGGATAGTTGAGCTCGCGAAGCGAGGAGAGACATTCGCCGAGCGTCGAGGCAGCGTTGTAGGCGGCAACCACCACGGTCGCTTTGGGAGCCGCCGTGAGCGGCGGCGGCAGATTTTCGCTGAAGACTTTGCCGACGGCGTCGAAGGCGAGTTTGGGCGAGCGATCGCGGCGCGTCAGGCCGAATGCCCAGTCGGTGATCTCGGCGCCGCCGGTGTGCCATTCGTCGGTGAACGCGAACACGATGAAGCCCGACAATCCGAGCTCGAATGCCGCGCGGCATTGCCATGAAAGCAGTTCCGCCTGATGCTCCTCGCCTTCGCGAATCGTATCCATGCCGGTTTCGCTGAGCACCAGCGGCAGCTCGCCGGCTTGTCCCATCAGATGCGTCAGGTAGCGGCGGAAGTCTTCCTCGCGATGCAGATAGACGTTGAACGAAATGAAATCGAGAAAACTCAAATCGAGATATTCGGCCGACGGATAGTTCGAATAAGTGAAGAGCGCGTCGGGATCGATCTGCTTTCCGAGGTCACGAAGCTCGGCGAGAAAGTTGCTGACGGCGCGCGGCCCGTGCCATCGCACGATATCCGATCGAATCTCGTTGCCGATGCTGTAGGCGGCGATCGTCTCGCCGAATTGGCGCGTCTCGAGAACCGTCTTGCGAATCGCGTCGCGGATTTCGCGCATCATGTCGGCTGAATCGAGAAACGCCATGTGGAACGGCCACGGGATGCCGAGCATCATGCGCAGCCCGGCCTTCTGCGCCTCCTCGACCATCCATGGCGGCGGCGGAACGTAGAGACGAATCACGTTGGCGCCGAGGTCTTTCATCAAGCGCGAAGTCGGCGGCGGCGCGCTCGGGCTCGGGATACCGTTCGCCGCGCGAATTTGGAGCGAATGGCCCGTACGAAACGCCGCGAATGTAGAATTTTTGCGCGCCGTCGAAGAGATATTTTCCGTGCGGTACCAGCCGAGCCATGAACGATGAGCTAATCGTAAAGTGGATGAGCGCGCAACGCGCCTCTCGGCCACACGCTTGACATCGCGCAAGTCGTGCCCTGACAATCGATTTGTGAACGGCAAATCGGCGGCGGCGCAATCCTGCAACTGACGTGGCGCGACACGCTCCCAGCTGGCTCGAGAGCAAGACGCTGGACCTCGAAACCAGGGTATCGCGGCACACCACCGCGCTTCGCGTCTGGCGCATCCTGAACCACGCGGTCGAAGCTTTCATCAACAACAACGATCTGCTGCGCGCGTCCGCGCTGACCTTCACCGTCGCGCTGTCGATCGTACCGATGCTCGCGCTCGCATTTTCCGCGGTTAAGGGATTCGGCGGCGCGGAACGATTGCGGCCGTTGGTCGAGCAGTACCTGGGACTCGGCTCATCGGCGTTCGCAGCTGATGGGCTACGTCGAGAACGTGAACGCGGCGGCGCTGGGTTCGGCGGGCGGCGCGTTTTTGCTCATCACCGTCATTTCCACGATGGGCACGATCGAGCAGGCGCTCAACACGATCTTCAACGTCCCGCAGAGCCGCAGTTATTTTCGCAAATTCTCCGACTACCTGAGCGTGCTGTTCACCGTGCCGTTCCTGATCGTGGCGGCGCTCGGCTTCACGGCGGTTTTCTCGGTGCGGATTTCCGCAATTTCCGTTTGTCACGAGTCTGCTGCCGTACTTGTTCGTGTGGGCGGGATTCTTTTTCCTGTTCGTCTTTTTTCCCTACACCAAGGTCAGGTACGGTCCGGCGCTGATCGGTTCGTTCGTGACGGCGGTGCTTTTTCAGCTCGCGCAGTGGGGATACGTGCGCTTCCAGGTGGGCGTCGCCAACTATCGGGCAATCTACGGCGCGATGGCGACGCTGCCGATTTTCCTGGTCTGGATCTACATCGCATGGTCGGTAATTCTGTTCGGCGCCGAACTGACTGCGTCGATTCAGCGCGGCGACATTCCGCCGATGCTTGGGCCGACCTCGCCGAATTTTCTGTATTCGGCGACGATGCATATCCTGCTTCGGCTGGCGGACCGCGCTTACCGCGGCGGTGACGACATCACGTCGTGGACGCTTTCGCACGAACTCTGCGTACCGGAGGCCACCATCAAGCCGATTCATCGACGGGCTCAAAGCCGGCAGGCTTTGTGATCGAGGCCGACCCCGCCAGCGGTTCCCTGAATCAGGGGCTGTTCCTGGCGCGCGAACCTTCCACGATCGTCCTGGCAGATGCGATCAAATCCGTCGAATTCGATCGCGGCGCCCGCGACGGCGATCCGCGCGTGGACCTCGTGCTGGCGAAGGTCGATGCGGTGCGCGATAGTTTTCTCAAGACGATGACGCTCGAAGATATTCGCTCCCCGGATGCAAAAGCTGTGGAGCAGGAGACGACTGGGCGGCAGGGTAATGCCGACCACCGAATCCGCGCCGGGCGTGGCGATTCGCAAAACTCAGGATGCAAAAAACTGAACCCCGCAGCAGCTTCGTGAACGGTAAACGGCATCCGGCTGCATACTCTGGACTGGGGCGGCGACGGCGCGCCGATTGTGACTACTGCATGCGACCGGATTTCTCGGGCGCATCTACCGACCGCTTGCAGAGCGGCTGCGCGCGATCGGTCACGTTTACAGCTACGATCAGCGCGGGCATGGCGACAGTTCGGCGGCGCCTGATGGCGAGTACACCTGGGACGCGACGATGCGCGACCTTGAAGGATTTATAACTGCGATGGGATGGTCGCGGATCAGGGCAGTCGGTCATTCCGCGGGCGCTACCGCGATTGGTTCGCTCGCTTGCGAGCGGCCCGGACTTGATCTCGCGAGCGCGTGCTCGCCGAGCCGGTGATTTTTGAGTCGCCGGATGCGCCGGAACTCGGATGGAGCAATCCGTTTATCCAACGGACGCTGAAACGCAGGCGCATCTTCGACAGCGTCGAGGCGATGTACTCGAACTTCGAGAACAAGCCGCCCTATAACACCTGGCGGAAGGACATTCTGCGCGACTATTGCGAATTTGGAACCCGTCCGACGAGCGACGGAAAGCGGGAACTGAAGTGCGCGCCCGAAGTCGAGGCGAAATTCTACGAGACGGCGCGCGACTTCGACGGGCTACGGGCGAATTCTGCGCTGTACGGCGCCATTGCTGGTGCTGTTCGGCCAGCGCGGGCGACTCGCTCGGCGCGTCGTTGTCAGGGAAGGTCGCTGAGCAGCTCAAGAATGGGCGCGTGATCGATGTGGCGGACACGGGACATTTTCTGCCGATGGAGAAGCCGGACTACGTCTGGCGGATCGAGGCGATTCGAATTCCTGAAGCTCTGACGAATAGTCAGTCAGGCATGAACTGAGTAATGCGCGCGCTTCGGAAGTATATATTCCCGGGCGTTCGTAGAGTATCAGCGGGGGCTCGATAGCTACTTCGATTCCGCCTCCTACGCGGGCTTCGATCAAGATTACCGACGCGGGCACTGCGATTTGCGGATGGACGAAACGGATGCGCTTGGGCTCCAGTTGGTTCGAGCGCATCGCGGAGATCAACTCGGCGCTTCGGCGTGCGGTGAACACGAATGCGACGCGGCCGCGAGTGCGTGCGTAGCGGCGAGCGGCCGCGACGAAATCCGTCAGCGTCGTAGTGCTCTCGCCGCGTGCGATGCGGCGGCCGTGGTCGGGATTCTCGCGGCCGGTGGCGGCAGCGCGATAGGGAGGATTCGCGACGACCAGGTCGAAGCTGGCAGGCTCGATGCCTGCGATTTTTTTCTGGCGAAGGTCGGCGTTGAACGCGGTTACCGACTTGAGCTGGTTGATTGCCGCGCTGCGAGTGATCATCTCGGCGAGCGGCGGCTGGATTTCGATTGCGACGACTTCGCGCGGGCGGTAGAGAGTGGCGATCATGATCGATACGACGCCGCATCCGGCGCCCAGCTCGAGCACTCGGTCGCGCGTGTTCGCGCGGGCGAAGCGGGCGAGCAGGATTGCTTCGATCGAGAAGCGGTAGCCGTGCTTCGGCTGGATCAGCGTGATAGAACCGTCGAGGATCGTATCGCGAGTTTCGTTTTCGTTGTGTGAAGTCGCAGTCATGAATGCCGCCGAAAAAGGAGAGCTCTACGCGCGCATCTTTCGCAAGGTTGGTGTGTTTCTCGGCAAAGGGCGAAATTCCGCGGGCGCTCAAAGAACTCGATGAGGGTATGAAAATCGCCGAACGGAACGGCGATAGCAAGATGGCCGCGCGATTTGCGCAAGAGATTGCGAACGTCTCGAAGAGCGCAGAACCCACGAAATAGTCGCTTTTTGCCTGTAATTTCGATGTTTCAGCGCGAGCATCGCTTGACGCATTCCAGTTCGTACTTACCTTGAAATTGTGGGACGCGAGGCGATTCGAGCGAAGGACAGATAGAGCCTTCCTCGCGCCGAGCGGCCCCGAAAATTAAAAATCGCGCCGCAGAAAAAATTACGGCAGGAGGTTTTCTTCAAGATGGAAGTGCGGATGAACGGTTATACTCCAAATGACTCATTGCTTCGACACTGGAACGTGCTGTGGAACGAGATCGAGCCCGCGCGCAAATCGGCGCCGGCGGCTGACGTGGTCGAAGATGCGGACGGCTATCATTTCTACTTCGAGATGGCCGGCATCAACAGCGAATCGGTCGATGTGCGCGTCGAGGACGGCAATCTCGATCGATCGAGGCCGAGCGCAAACGGCCTGAGTGGTCGAAGGATGCGGAAGTGCATCTGTCGGAGCGAGCATACGGCACGATGCGTCGCGCGTTCACGATGCCTGAGGACGCGAGCCACGACGAACATCAAGGCGGCCTACAAGGACGGCGTGCTGAACGTGACGGTGCCGAAGCGGCCCGAGAGCAAACCGTTCAAGATCAAAGTCGAGTTCGACAACTAGCCGGACAGGAATTTAACTCTCACCGCATCGTCGCCAGCAGTCGGGACAGACTGACCGGCGTCAGCGACTGGATTCACGGGGGAGTCGCAAATGGTATTTCTGATTGTCATAGTGGCTATCGTCGCATGGGTAATCCTTGCCTATAACCGATTAGTCAGTCTGCGCAACCAAGTAGATAATGCGTGGCGGCAAATCGATGTACAGTTGAAACGCCGTCATGACCTGATTCCGAATCTCGTCGAAGCCGTCAAAGGCTATATGCAGTTCGAGCGCGACACGCTGACGCAGGTCGTCGAGGCGCGCGCCAAGGCGGTCAGCGCGCCGGATCAGGCCTCGCGCATGGCGGCGGAGAATCAGATCACGACCGGACTCGGCAAGCTGATGGCGGTGATGGAGAACTATCCGCAGTTGAAGGCCGACGAGAACGTGCTCAAGCTGCAGGAAGAACTGACGACCACGGAAAATCAAATCGCATTCGCGCGACAGGCGTATAATGACGTCGTGCTCGATCTGAACACGCGCATCCAGACCTTCCCGACGAATCTTCATCGCCAGCAATTTCGGTTTCACGCCGGCGGAATATTTCAAAGGCGCTCCCGAGGAGCAGGCCGTTCCCAAAGTCGATCTCTCGATGACCGCGCCGCGCGCCTGAGCATCGTCGGCGAGGTATGCGCGATGGCGGCAAGCAACTTCAGGGCGCTCGAAGCGACCAATCGCCGCGAGACCGCGGTGCTGGTCGTTGCGTTCATGTTGCTATTGGGAGCGCTCGGGACTCGGACTTGATATCGCCGCGCGCGACGTTGCGATTGTCGACGGACATCTGGTCGGCTTTCCGGTACTGACTATTGCGGCGCTGGTTTTCGCCGGCGTGCAATCGATGGTCTCATACTACAGCGGCGCGTCCCTCGTGCTGCTCTCGGTTCATGGACGTCCCCTCATCGCTGACACGCCCAAGCATCAGATGGTGCTCGACGTGATCAACGAAATGGCGACAGCGGCGCGGATGCCGGTGCCCAAGCCGTACATCATCGACGATCCGTCGCCGAATGCGTTCGCGACCGGACGCGATCCATCGCATTCGGTGATTTGCGTCACGCAGGGACTCGTCGATCAGATGGATCGCGAAGAGTTGCAGGGCGTGATCGGTCACGAGATGTCGCACGTCGCAGATTACGACATCCGCACGATGATGATGATCGCGGTGATGGTCGGTGGAATCGCGATGCTGTCGGACTTCGTGTACCGCTGGATGTTCTGGGGCGGTTTCGGCGGACGCGGCACGGAGCAGTAACAGTCGCGACAACCAGGCGGCGGCGCTGATCACGGTCGCGGTGATCGTGCTGGCCGCGGTGGCGCCGATCTTTTCGCAACTGCTCGCGATGGCGGTGTCGAGACAGCGCGAATATCTTGCGGACGCGTCGTCGGTCGAGTTCACGCGCAACCCGCGAGCGTTGCTGCGCGCGCTCGAGCACATCGCGAAAATCGAGTCGCCGCTGAAAGCTGGGCACCGCGGGCACCGGGCATCTGTTCATCGTGAATCCGCGCGAAGGCCTGCGCGAAGACAACGAAGGATTCTTCGCGAATCTGTTTTCGACGCATCCGCCGCTGGGGAAAAGAATCGCGAGGCTGCAAGCGTTGCTGGGCGCGGCGGCCGCGACGACGCTCGACGCATCGGCTCAAGGAACCTAAGCTCGACGAATGCCAACCGATCAGGAAGTCGATCAGATACTCACTCAAGTAGTTGCCCGAGTCTCAAAGATCGAGGGCATTCGAGCGATCGTGCTTGGCGGATCACGCGCGCGCGGAACTGCCGACGAACGATCGGATATCGATCTCGGAATTTATTACGACGGCGAGCATCCATTCTCGATATCCGCTCTGGGAGCGGCTGCGAAGGAACTCGATGATCGTCACGCCGACGGATCTGGTGACTTCGTTCGGCGATTGGGGGCCGGCGGTGAACGGTGGCGGATGGCTCGAGATTCAGGGCCATCACGTCGATTTTCTCTATCGTGAAATCGGCGCGGTGCGCGATGCGATAGAGGACTGTGTCGCCGGCCGCCCGCGCAGCATCTACCAGCTCGGCCATCCGCTTGGATTTCACATTCAGATATACGCAGGCGAAGTTCACGTCTGCCGTCCGCTCTTCGATCCTGCGAATACGATTGACGGACTCAAGGAACTCGTAACGAAATATCCGGAAAAACTTCGAACCGCCGCCGCGACCAAGCATCTATTCGACGCGGAGTTCGAAATTTCGATTGCTGCGAAGCCGGCCCAGCGCGCGGACGTGATGTACGTCGCGGGATGCCTGTTTCGCGCGGCGGGATTCATGACGCTGGTACTGTACGCGCTGAATCGCAAATTTTATCTCAACGAGAAAGGCGCGATCGCCGAGTCGCGAGGATTCGCGATCAAGCCGGCGCGATTTCACGATACCGTCGCAAGCGTACTGGGCAACATCGGCACTACGCCGGCGGAACTGTCGGCGAGCGTCGCCAGCTTTCAGAGCCTGGCCGCAGAATTGCGCCAACTCGCGACGAGCCAGCGGAGTTCTCTAGCGATTGCGTCCTTTCAGCGCGCGCTCGATTTCGCGATTTGACGCTCTGCGCGCGAGCACGTCGCGCTTGTCGTATGAGTGCTTGCCCTTGGCGAGTCCCAGCTCGACCTTGGCGCGGCCGTTCTTGAAATAAATTTTCAACGGGACGATTGAATAGCCCTTCTCACGCACGCGGCCCCATAGCTTGTCGATCTCGCGGCGATGCATCAGAAGTTTTCGCGGGCGAGTTTCCTTGTGGCTGAACTGGCCGGCGGGAGCGTAGGCGCCGATGTGGACGCTCTCGAGAAACGCCTCACCGTTCTTGATGCGCGCGTAGCTGTCGCGCAGATTTGCGCGATGCGCCCGCAGCGATTTGACCTCGGTGCCGGTGAGCGCGAGGCCGGCCTCGAGCGTCTCCTCGATAAAGAAGTCGTGCCGCGCCTTGCGGTTATCGACGACCAGTTCGAATCCGTCGGCGGAAGGCTTGCCGTTACGAGTATGAGAATCGCGCGCCATAACAGGGTGAGTTTATCCGCAGAGAGCGATGCAGATAAGGGGTTCGCGCGCATGGTTGCGAACGCCGCCGCTGAGCCTTAGATTGGATGCAGTAACCGTTTCACGGACTGGCCTCGATGGAAAACCCACTATCGTGGGGGCGAACTGGATTCGACGAAGACAACATGGCCATGGTCGCACGCCGGGTGCTGTCGACCCGTAAAACTGGCAGACTGCGAAATTTACCCGCAGACAATAACGGTTACGCTCTGGCGGCCTAAGGGCCGCTAGCGTCCCGCCGCTGCTCGCCCATGGCAGCGGGTCGGGGCGTCATTTAGTGGGCTAGGGAACCGCAGTTCACCGGCTGGGCGGCGTACCGAAATTTCAGCCGGCTGGCGTCAGAAAAGCCCGTCTGTGGGCGTTTCGGGCGCGAGCTAAAATTCGCAGACTAAGCGTGTAGTGGCCGTCGCCGGAAGGCCTTCGGACGGGGGTTCAATTCCCCCCGCCTCCACCATCCTGGGCGCCTGATTTGTTTGTTTCGGCGGACGATTGGGCGACGGTTTGAGCTGAGGAATTCTCGATCGAAGTCAGCCATTCGTCGAAACATTTGCGCGCCTGAATTTCCAGGCGCGACGCGTAGCGCGCGGTATCGGCGCGGAGCGCGGCGACGGAAAGCTTCGCGCCGGCGATTTCGCACGCGTGGCCGATGAACCATTGCTCGAGCCGTGACGCCGTTGCCTCCGGATGAAACTGCAAGGCGAGCGCGTTGCGGCTCCAAACGAAAGCCTGGTTGCGGCAGATCTCTGTCGATGCGAGCAGAGTCGCGCCGACGGGCAAATCGAAGGTATCGCCGTGCCAGTGGAGCACCGCGGTATCCTGCTGGCCCAGGTGGCGAATCGCCGACTCGTATCCCGCGGGACGGAGGGCGATTTGGCTCCATCCTATTTCTTTGACTCCCAACGGATAGACGCGTGCGCCCAGCGCCCGCGCCATCAGTTGTGCCCCGAGACAAATTCCGATCGTCGGCCGATTTGCACTGAGCCGCTTTTCAAGCAGGTTCAGCTCGCCTTTGAGGCTCGGGTAAAGATCATCTTCGTACGCGCCGATCGGTCCGCCGAGCACGACGACGAGATCCGGCGCAACCGGATCCAGCGCCGCAATGTCATCGACGCCGCAATCGGCGTACTGGATCCGATAGCCGCGCTCGAGCGCCGGCGCCAAGCTGCCGAGATCTTCGAAGTGCACGTGCCTGATGGCGATCGCAGTTTTCATCAACTCGCGTATCCAGAGAATTGCGCGGCGCACGGCCAGTTTGCGATTGCGGCGATCTCTATGACGACGCGGGCGTTGCGGAAGCTGCCGATGACAACTAGCAGCACGACTGCATCGCGCTTCCCGAGAGCGGCGAGACGATGCGGAGTGCGGGCGTCGAAATGCGCCGCGTCGCCGGGTTGCAGCGAGTGCCGTTCGTTTTCGAAAATGAGGTTCAACCCGCCCGAAATCACGTAGAGCCATTCCTCGCCCTCGTGCTTGTAGAATTTATCGTGATGGCGGCTCGCAGGGATTCGCATCTCCATCGCCTGCAACCCCGTTAGCGCGCCACCGCCGGACACCGCGCGGTAGGCAAGCCCATTGGCGATTCTCGGCGCCGAAGTCCCCGAGCGAATGATTCTGCAAGGCGGCATCGCCATTCCGTCGCCATCGAGCAAGGTACGCACCGGTATCTCGTAAACCTGCGCCAAGGTCAGCAGCGCCGCGAGCGAGGGCTGGCGACTCCCGCTTTCCAGCCGCGACAGGTACGGTTCCGACAACTTGGTGAGCTTGCTCAGCGTCTCCAGCGTCCATCCGCGCTGACCGCGCAACGTCTTGAGTTGTGTGCCGAGCGAGGAGAGAACCCGCTCGAGCGGTTTCGCGATTCCGATTCCATCCCCCATCGCGATTGAACTAACATCAAGCGTGCCTGCAGGGCAACCCGGATTGTCGACCAGGCGCGGTCGCTGTCACCAAGCCGCGGGTTGCGCCGCTTCAATCTGCACTGCGTCACCGGCGCGGATGACTCCTGCGCGTTCGACTGTGGCATAGACTCCAACGTTTGCATGATTGGCCGAAACAGCGGCCTTCAGTATTCCCAAGTCCTTTGGCAAGTCGCCCTGCGGCAGCGTGGTCATCACGCAGCGCCCGGTCGCGCAGGTGATTTTCAAACGCACCTGATCGCCAATCAGCAACGTGCGTCCGATCCATGAATTTTCGACGAAGCCCTCGTCGGCCGCATCAGGCGCTACTACCACATTGGGCCGAAAGCGCCGCGCCTCGAAACTGCCTTGCGGATAAACGCGATGAAGCTGCTTCAACGTCGCGGTGGTGAGGATGTGCACGACGGCGCCGTCGAAGAACGTGTCCACAGGCATCTGTTCTTCAGTGACGGTCTCGCGATGGGCCAGGTCGTCGATATCGGGCCAATACTCCTCGAGCTGCGGACTTGCGGGCGGCTTCGATTTCAGCGTTACGTCGGCGCCCAATGCGCGCGATATGAGGGCGTCAAGATCGGCTTCCGTGCTGGTTGCCGATACCCCACTCGGCATCGTGATCCGCACCGGAGGAATACCCTCGTGCATGTCGGGAGGCTCGACGTACGCGGCGCGGAAGCCGAACATGCCCGGCCATTTGCGCGGATTCTTTGCGCTGACCACTTTGCCGCTGGCGAGATCCACCAAGGCGTAGGATCGATCACCTAGCAGTCCGCGCTCGGTGACCAGGCTCGAATTAATTTCCTCGCCCATCATCGATTTCACCGGGTAGCGCCAAATCGAGACGATCGAGCCCGCGGCGTTTGATTCGTACTGCATCGCTTGTCCGTCCTCCCTTACGCGGTCGCCTTTTCGGGCTCTTCCATGTCCCGAGCGCTCACCACTCTCAAGCTGACCGGTGCGGATCCGTGTTCGGCGTGAATGCGATCCTTAACGCTGTCGATAAAATCAGGATTGCGGCGCAGAATCATGAACCAGGCCAGTCCGATCGCGAGGTAGCCCAGGAAAATGTACGGGAAGATATTCACCGGCCACGACGGCACCGGGTAAACGCTGCCGACCGCCGGGACGAGCAGCAATGCGACCGATGCTACCGCCAGCGCAACCGCGCCGGAGGTTAGCTCGCTGCGTTTGCTGAGGTATGCTGGCGCCGCGATCGAGATCAGGAAGTAGGCGCCCAGAAAGCCGAAGGCGCCAAATGTTCCGGCGTCGTTGAAGGCGTCGAGAATTTCGAGCTTGAACACCTGGGTCAAAATAACGGGCGACAGGAAAATCAGAATCGACATAACGGTCACGGCGACGTGCGGGGTTTCGTTGGTCTCGTGCGAAGTTCCGATCGAGCTGTGAAATACGCCGAGCTTGCCCATCGGGTAGAGAATGCGCGCGCCGGAGTTCATGCACGACAGCGCCAGCGAATAGAAACTCGCCATCGCACCGAAGGAGATCGGCGCCTTCAGCCATCCGACGTGCATCATGTCGGAGAGCACGTTGAGCGGCGCATCGATTTTGTCGAGAGTCGTCTTGTAACCGGCAAAGCCGAGGACCTCTGTATAGGAAACCAGGACGAAGAATGCGCCTGTCAGCAGCAGGCTTACGATGACGGCTCTGGGAATTGTCGTTAACGGATTTCTCGCTTCCTCGCCGAACGCAGTGGCGCATTCGAATCCGACCAGGCTGAAAATTGCAACCACCACGCCGAGGCTGATTCCCGAGAAAGAAGCGCCGCTGAGCTTAATCTGCGCAGGATCGATCGCAGATTTCTGGCCGAATAGAACGACCGCGCACAGCAGAAGAATCAGAGCCACCGACAACCCTTCCATCACCAGCATCAAGCCGCTGGAAAGACGGATGTCCTTGTAGCCGAGGTACCAGATGCTGCCGGCGCATACCGCAAAAAGCGCAAGAGCAGGTACGTGGATGCCCATCATGTCGAGCAGCGTGCTGGCGAAGATGGTGAAGCCGGTCATCCCCGCAGTCCCGATAAACAGGTAGGCCCATACGAGACACCAGCCTGAGAGGTTGCCGAGGGTCGTGCCCAGACCCATCACCGTGTAGGCGTACATCGATCCGGCTGAGGTCGAGCGCTTTGCGAACTGATTCAGATTCAGCGCCACGAAAAGCAGCATCACGGTGCCGAACAGATATGCAAGCCAGCTCGCATTGCCCGCGTTGCTGTACATCAACGGTACGATCAGCGCGGCCGTCATGGTCGGTGAAATCAGCGCGATTGCCATCGCAGTGATACCTGAGAAGCCAAGACATTCCTTGCGTAGTGATCCGCTGGGTTCGCTCATGAACGTTTCCCTCCAAAGGCCGGCTCGCTCGCCGCCTATGGCCGGAGCGACGGACGAGCCGAGATTGCCTAGCAGGCAACTATGCAAGCGAAGTGCCTGACTGGCAATCGCCTCGACCTGTCAGGCAATCAAGGGAAATACTTGAGGCTGGCGACTCGAGTGACTCGACGGTAGTCAGATGACGCCGAAGACAGCAGCAGACACCTCATCACGCTGTGGCAGGGGAATGGCGCCATTCGCGCACGTCAAGTCCGCCTGTCAGAGGAGACAGAGACATTTGCATGATCTCGGCGCTGTAGTGAATTGTTTATGGCTCGAATGCAATTCACCAGGAACCCGGAGAGTACTAATCGCGCGCAGATACGATGCGTCATCATCTACAATCCCCAGGCTGGGAAGCTGAGGGGCAGAGGCACTGAGCGGCTGGGACCTGCCCAGCAAATTCTCAATCAGGCGGGCCACGAAACTACACTGGTCCCTACTTCCGGTCCTGGTGCCGCCGTCGGCCTGGCGCGCGATTGCGTTGCCGACGGTGTTGGCTTGATCGTGGCCGCGGGTGGTGACGGCACTATCAACGAAGTCGCCGAAGGAATGATGCACTCCGCGGTGCCTCTCGGAATCTTGCCAGCTGGCACCGCCAACGTGCTCGCGATGGAAACCGGGATGAGTCGCAACCTCGAGACCGCGGCCCGCGAGCTGCTCACTTACACGCCTGAACGGATTTCGGTTGGCCGCCTCCATTACAACAACAGCGTTCCGGGGAGTCGGCACTTTCTTCTGATGGCGGGTATCGGTCTCGATGCGCGAATCATCTACAACCTCAGCGCGCCGCTGAAGACCAATCTCGGCAAGGTCGCCTACTGGATCGCTGCCTTCAGCCTGATGGGCCGCCGGTTGGAAGAGTTCTCGGTGAAAATCGAGGACCGCGACTATCGATGCTCGTTCGCGCTCGTCAGCAAGGTGCGCAACTACGGCGGCGATCTGAAGATCGCGCGCGATACTTCGCTGTTTGACGATCAGTTCGAGGTCGTCCTGTTCAGCGGGAAAAATTCGGTGCGCTACCTGCGGTACTTCGCCCGTGTGGTCCGCAATCGACTACAAGGCATGAAAGGGGTGACCATCCTTCGCGCCCGTCAGCTCGACATCTCTCCAGTCCGGGACACTCGCGTCTATATGCAGATTGATGGCGAATACGCGGGTCATCTTCCCGGATCCATCGACATAGTACACGACGCGATTACATTGCTCCTGCCCCCGATCTATAAGCGCCGAGTAAAACTAACCGGGCCGCGCCTGAATACG
Source organism: uncultured delta proteobacterium (assembly GCA_963814715.1). Classification (GTDB taxonomy): domain Bacteria; phylum Desulfobacterota; class Binatia; order Binatales; family Binataceae; genus Binatus. The sequence continues at coordinate 699,863 of CAWFDW010000001.1, read as the reverse complement.
ATTTAAGACAGATTCGTTGGTGGTTAGCGGGGGCGGTTCAGTAACGCTTGCAACTGCTCGATTTTTACGGGCTTGGTCAGGTGATCATCGAAGCCGGCGGAGAAGGCGCGTTGTTTGTCGGTTTCCTGGCCGTAACCGGTGAGCGCGATGAGCGTCATGGTTTTTGCGTTCGGTAGGGTTCGGATGCGACGCGCTACCTCGTAGCCGTCGATGCCCGGCAGTCCGATGTCGACCAGCGCTACGTCAAACCTGCCGTTGCGCACTGCTTCGATGGCGGCCAATCCATCCGGCACGACGGTGGCCTGATGGCCGAACAGCTCGAGCAACATCGTCAATGCTTCGGCAGCGTCGAAGTTGTCCTCGACGATCACGACTCGCAAATGCCCGTGAGAACTGGTTTTGCTTACCGCTGAGGTAGTCGGGGGGCGAGCGGTCGCAGCGACGGGCAGATGGACTTCGAACTCACTGCCCATGCCAAGGCCCGCGCTATGCGCCTCAACCCGGCCGCCATGCATCTCGACCAGACGCCGCACGATGGTCAAGCCGATGCCCAATCCGCCGTGCGTGCGGTCGAGCGAACGCTCGGCCTGGGTGAAGAGATCGAACACGCGTGGCAATAGATCCCGCGAGATGCCGATACCCGAGTCGCGCACGCGGAAGATAATCTCTTTGTCGATACGTTCGGCCAGCACGTCGATACGTCCGCCCGGCGGGGTGAACTTCGCCGCGTTGTGGATGAGATTAGTGATCACCTGACGCATCCGCGCCGGGTCCACCTCGATCATGGCGTCCTCAGCGTTCGACGATATCCTGACGGACAGCTGATGCTGGCCCGGTTCGACGAGAAATTGCGCTTCTTCGACCGCCTGCTTGACGATGTTTCCGACCTGGATCGCATCTTTCTTGAGCGCGATTCTGCCCTGCGTGATGCGACCGACGTCGAGCAAGTCGTCAACCAGCCCGACCAGCTGATCGGTCTGTCGGCGCGCGATAGTCAAGGCGCGATCGCGGCGCGTCCCGTCGAGCTGGGCGGTGGCGATTGAGTCGAGCACGGCGGAAAGCGGGTTGCGCAGCTCATGACCGAGCATCGCGAGGAATTCGTTCTTGCGTTGATCGGCCTGCGCGAGCTCGGCGAGCCTGACCTTGAGCTCCCGTTCCAGCTCGACGCGTTCGGTCACATCGCGAATAAAGCATCGCGTGTACAGGAACTTGCCGCCTTCCCAAAATCCGCTCGAATGGATGAGAACGTGTTTCATCGAGCGGTCCTTGCATCGCAGCGCGGCCTGGAAATCGTAAATGATCTCGCCGCGCATGAGTCGATCCCAGAACTCGTCAAACCGTTTACGGTCATCGTAGAAATCAACGAGCTCATGGCCGATGTATTCGTCGGGCGCGTAGCCGAGCAGTCTGAGCTGAGCCGGATTCGCCCACAATATTTTTCCGTCGGCGCCAACCTGTTGCAGACCTTCGACGGCGTTCTCGATGAAATCCGAAAGCTCCTTTTGATGAAGATGGAGCGATTCTTCAGCTTCCTTGCGTCCGGCCTTCTCGACATCCAGCACGCGCGCCTTCTGCTGCAGCAGGCTTATCGCGCGGAGGCGGTCAGCTTCAGTGGCCAACGACGCGAAACTTTCGGCGGGCAGGACCGGAGTATGCTGTGCGCAGACTTTGAGAAACAGCGATGCGTCGGCGTCGGAGCCGAAGCTGTGGAGCGGGTACGCGCAGCACAACGAAAGTGCATGCGTCTTCATGAAGCGATTCCACAGCTCTTCGAGGCGGACCGCCGCCTGCCGGCTTCCGTCAGCCCAGAGGAGCGCCACCATCTCGCCGAATACGCGGATCTCGCGCGGCTTGCGTGAGGCGAGCGATGACAGTTTCAATAGCGCGGGTGAACAATGCCTCGTCGGGCCATTCATCGACCATGAAGGTAGAGAGCGTTTGTGAAGCGTCGCGGCAGAGGAAGCGTCCCTGCTTGATGAGGTTGTCGGTATCGACGCCCTGCGCGGCAAGACTTTTCTCCAGCTTCAGGCGATGCGCTTCGGTGCCGACGAACACGCAGCTATCGCTGGCGCTCAAGCCGTCCGCGAACCATCGCGTCAACGAATCGATCAGGAAGCCGTCATTCTCGTAAAACTGAACCAGATGCGAATGGGGATCGACGTCGGCCCACGAAGCGGGAGATGCGAACGATGCCGGAGACAAGCCGGCATTGGATCCAAGTTCAAATACATTCGCATTCATCGGGACCTCGCAAAGGGCAGGAACAACGGTCAACGGTCCGACGGCATGATTCAACGGGCAACGCGAACAGGAATTTGCACCTGAGAAGAAGCAAAATATGAGCCAAAAGCAAAGAGTATGGCAAAACTTGAGTTTTCGGGAGTTGGAGGAAGCGGCTCGTCGGTAATCCTGAAAGGGTTACCGTAAAAATTGCGCGTATCACGGCGCGTCCGAGCGCTCGTCGATCAGCAATTACGCTTCAATAGTCGTATAAGGGTTGGCGGCGCCGATTTATTGGGTAGAATGCTTTCCATGCGTGGTGATGAAGAACGGGAGGATCCGAAGATCCTCGTGGTCGAGGACGATGAAGACGCGCGCGAAGCAATGGTCGCCCTTCTGAAGATGAAGGGTTATCACGCGGTGCCGGCGGGCAATGGCAGGGAGGCGCTGGACTACCTGGATCAGGCATCGGCGCCCGACCTGATCATACTCGACTTATGGATGCCGGTGATGGACGGCTGGCACTTCCGATCGGAACAAATCAAGAATCCGCGGCTGGCACATATACCGGTGATTGTCGTTACCGCATTGAGCGATCGGGCAGACGTTGACGCAAACGAAATCATAATTAAACCTGTAGATATAGATCGCTTGCTCACTTCCGTAGGTCAGTACTGCAAGCGGGGGCCGACGCCATGAGTACGACAGAAGATCGCAATGCGCTGGATCAAAAGGAAATCGAGAAGCTGGAGCAGCGGGAAGCCATGGCGATGCTTGGCGCCGATACCTCGACGCTGCAGACGCTGTGGGCTGACGACATGGTCGTCAACAGCACCGCAAACATGATCGCGGGGAAAAAACTCCTGCTCGAGTTGGTCCAGAATGGACAGCTCAAGCTGCGCCTCTACGAACGCCGGCCGGTCCGCATCTCGGTGTTCCGCGATCTGGTCGTTAGCACCGGCAACGAGGTCTCTCAGCTGATGAGTGGCGCTGTCGCCGACTTCAAACTGTTCACCAGCTACATGAACGTGTGGACGAAGCGCGACGGAAACTGGCAGTTACTTTCGCGTCACGTCGGACTTATCCACAGAGAAAAGCTCGGCTCTCCTCAGTGACGATAAAACTCTGGCTAGCTATCCTGTACCGGCGACGCCTTGTCGTTGCCGGAGCGGCGGGCCTCGACCAATCGCCTGATAACGGCTGCCAACTCAGCGGGATCGACCGGCTTCACAACATGACTGTCGAAGCCTGACGCCAGGACTTCGACTCTGTCTTCGACGCGTCCATAAGCCGTCAGCGCGACGGCCGGCAAGTGCTCGGATGCTTCCGTCGCTTTTTCCCGCGTACGAATCTCCTTGATCAGCCAATAGCCGTCGCGACCGGGCATGCCGAGGTCGGAAACCAGCACGTCGGGTTTCGCTTGAATCAAAGCTTCGAGAGCGCGCTCCGCGGTTTCCACTGTCGTGACCTTGGCGCCCACCGACGTGAGCAATGAGCGTAACGCCTCGCGGGTCTCCGCATCGTCGTCGACTACGAGCGCGACAATCGTTTCGAGACGCTGAATACGAGCGCTTTGCGCGATGGAAGTTACCGTCGGATGCCGGCGGTCGGGACTCGTCAGGCCCGCGGTGGTGACGGGGAGTGGCAGCCGAACTATGAAAACACTGCCCTTTCCGAGGCCGTCGCTGTGAGCGGTAATGGTGCCGCCGTGAAGATTTACGATGTGCTTGACGATTGAAAGACCCAGGCCCATCCCTCGCTCTTCAGTATGCGGGCCAGCCTGCCAGAAGCGTTCGAAAACATTTTCGAGTGCGCGCTTGTCGATTCCCTGGCCGCTGTCGGCGACGACAATTTCGAGATGCGAATTGATTCGCTCGAGACCAACCTGCACCTTGCCGCCCTTTGGCGTGAACTTGATCGCGTTGGACAGGAGATTCCACACCGCCTGCTGAAGCCGTTGCGCGTCACCCATGATGGCGTTGGCGAGCGGATCGAGCACAACTTGTACGGCGATCGATTTCGCCTCGGCGGCGGGGCTCATGCTATCAACTGCCGCCCGCACGACCTCGGCTGGATTAATCGGCTGCACGTCGAATCGCATCTGGCCGCTTTCGATCCTCGAGATATCCAGCAGGTCCTCGATGAGCTGAGCCTGGCTCTTGGCGGCGCGGCGGATTGCGTTGACGCCTTGATCGACTTTGGGGTTGAGAGCGTTCCGCCCGCCAGCAGCGCGTTGCACCAGAGCAGAATCGAATTGAGCGGGTTGCGCAACTCATGTGAGATCACAGCCAGAAAATTCGTCTTTGCCTGATTCGCCGAGTCGGCATCTCTCAATGCCGCGGCGAAGGTATCACCCGCGCTTCGGATTTCCCGCCACGCCACGAAGGTCAGTCCTACCACGAGGATCAACGCGGCGATCGGGATGCCCCACTTCGCGACGCGATATTGCAAATCCCGCTGTGCGTCCCGGGTTGCGCGCAACTGATTTTCGGCGGCCGAGACCTCGTCGAACTCAGCCAGGACTTTGTCGCCAATCGCGGTGGCGCGTCGGACCACCTCGCTTTTCTGTGCGTCGGCCAAGCTCCGATCCGCTTCGCCGGCAACCTCGAACCACTGATTCTCAAGACCGTTGAGGGCGACCAACCGTTGCTCCTCGCTCGGATTGTCGGAAACGAGGACGCCGAGTTGTTTGACGATTTCCTGGCTGTCGTTCCAATGTGACTGGATTTGACCGCGGTCCGCGGGATCCGCGGAAAGCAGGAAACCCCTGAGTGAGCTCTGAGCGGAGAGAAACTCGGCCTTAGCGGTTTGGGCCTGAAGCATCACCTGATCCGTATGCTCGACCCAGTCCGTTTCGGACATTTGTCGTTCCCACTCCCACAGCAGGGCGATGGCCGCCAGAGCCATCAGGATGGCCGGGACCACGATTGTGGTGGTGAGACTTCGCCTCAGTCGGTTAGCGGGCATGACTTGCTTCCGCGCTTCAGGACCACTGCTATGCGGAGTCGCAGTGAAGAAATAGGTTGCCGGTTTGAATGCGCATTCGCAAGTTAAACGCTTGTCTGGGTGTTCTCAGTTCCTTCCCAGCAGTTCCCACTGAGGGTAGCAAGAATTACATGGTTCCTGACGACTACGATGGAATTGTGTGCGAAAGGTCCTACTACGCGCAGCTCCTATGGCATTTGGCTTGCTTATTTATTGGACATCAAAGCGGAGACCAACACACCTTACCCTTTAAGGAGAAAGAGAAATGATCAAAAAGATGATACTGCCGATTGGAGCGCTTGCGCTCGCGTTCACTGGCACCGCATTCGCCCAGGACGCGGCCGCGCTCCTCAACAAAGCGAACCAGATGAACTACGAGGAAATCGAAACTGCAAAGGTGGCGCATGAGAAGGCCGGCGACAATCAGGCGATGCTGACCTATGCCGACACAATCAAGGCCGACCACGAAGCCAATGAAGAGTCGGTAACCGCGCTCTCACGCCAGAAGAGCGTAAAGCTCGAAGGCACCGACACCGAGAAGGTTGATAAGAGCCCTATGAAAGACCTTAAGGGCGGCGCCTTCAACGATGCCTATCTCGCGGATCAGGTAAAAGGACACGAGGAAGCTCTACGCGAATTCGAAGGCGCGCGAGGACAGTTCAAGGGCGATCCCGACATGGAACTGTACGTCCAGCAGACCGTTCCCGTACTGCAGGCGCATCTGAAGATGGCCGAGAATCTGAAGAAGTACGCTGCCAGGGCGAACAGCACGGAAGACCCAGCTAACAACAAGAGCACGACGGGCGGTATGGGCTCGTCAGCAAGGAATGACTAGCCGATCGGCTGCCAAGACCCCGCGGGCATCAAGCTCGCGGGGTTTTTTTCGGGACTGTGTTTTTGATCCAGACTTAACGGAGGAATATCTAAGATGAAAGCTATCGTACTGTTCGGCGCGATACTCACTCTGGTAGGACTGATCGCATTCGCGATGCCGTCTTTTAATACCGAGGAAACCAAGGATGTAGTGAAGTTTGGTGACTTGAAGGTTCAGGCCAGGACCGAAGAGCCCCATTTCATTCCGCCGATTGTCAGCGGTGGAGCGATGATCCTTGGAGTTCTACTGATAGGCGCGGGAATGGTGATGAACCGTCAGTAGAGTTCTACTGACGGTCATCGCCGATGCTTTGAGAAGGTCTTAGACTCTTCCGAGCAATGCCAGGACCAGAACTATGATCAGGACCGTGCCAAGTGCGCCGCTCGGGTAGTAACCCCAGCCTGCACTATACGGCCACGCTGGCAGTGCGCCTAGTAAGAGAACAACCAGTACAATTAATAGTATGAGGTTCATAACTGTCTATCCTATATTGCTCGCCGCGAACAAGTCGCGGGGTCATCCTTACCGATGACCACTGTTAGGGTTAGAGGAGATGGCCCAGCACGAACCAAATTACAATGATCGAAGCTGGAACGCCGAGAAGCCATGCAACTGCATAACGCATTTTGTCTTAGTCCTCTTTTGGTTTCGATCTTCGATCCTTTGATGAATCGACAAGTGCTTAAATAGCAGGAAGTGCGCCAATCGATTACGCATATAAATGGCGTCAAAACACGAGCCATGAGAGAGAAAGTTACCTAATAAGACGGCATTTCTTACTGAGTTCGCGAGTTCATCAGGTTTTGTGCGTAGCCGCCCATGAGCAAATTTACCTCCAGGGAGCAATCACCATATGACCGAGCTCTATCGGCGCCCTGATGAATACGATCTAGAGCATGTCGGGGATGAAGAAGACGTCGCATTTTACGTCACCCTCGCCCGCAGTCTGCGGCCGAAATCGGTTCTCGAGCTCGCATGCGGGACCGGTAGAATAACCGTCCCGTTGGCCGAGGAAGGTGCACGCTCGGGCTTTTCCGTGGTCGGACTGGACAGCGAAGCAAATATGCTCAAGCAGGCGCGGGAGAAGGCCGCGCAAATGTCGTCGGTCGCGCGCAAGCGACTCAAGCTGGTGCATGGCGACATGCGCAAATGGCGCGTCCGCGAGGCGTTCGATCTGATAGTCGTGCCGTGCGCCTCGATAACTCACTTGATCGAACTGCAAGACCAGCTCGACGTGTGGCGGCGCGCCTTTCACAATCTCGCGCCGGGTGGGAGGTTTGTCGTCGAGGCTACTATGCCGAACTTTTCCGCGTACGTGGACTCATTCACCAATCCGCCGCGCACACTGGTCGAAATCGATCGCGACGTGACGGACGAGCCGCGGAAGATCAGGCTGATACGGCGACGGACGGTAAGTTACTTGCCGCATGAGCAGCGCGCACAGATTCGTTTTCTCTACGAAAAGTACCATCGCAAGAGTCTAATCGAATCCTACATCGACGATTTCGAGAGCCACGTGTATTTTCCGCGCGAGCTGCGGCTGCTGTTCCTGCATACCGGCTTCGAGATCGAAGATTTTTTTGGCGACTACAATCGGCGGCCGCTACGAGCCAGCTCCCAACTCATGATCATGATTGGGAGAAAGCCCGCGGACGCGTGACGACAGAAACTGGAGAGGACCTGACGGCTAGGATTTCTTTTTTGGAACCTTGGCGCCGGCCTTCCGGGCCTCAGAGAGGCCAATCGCGATCGCTTGTTTGCGGCTCTTGACCTTTTTGCCGGAGCGGCCGGATTTGAGCGTTCCCCGCTTCATCGCACGCATCTCTCGTTCAACCGATTTGCCGGCCTTTTTCGAATACTTACGACCGCTCGATTTCTTCGCAGGCATGATTGTTCTCCTGAGGTGCGACGACGATCAGCTTGAACTGGAAGAAGCGGAACCTGAAAAAAGACATCCGGCAGGATCAGCGTCGCAAACGGGGGGAGGACGTCGCGACGGAGGACCCTGCCGGATTGGGGAAGGAGACTTTACTTGCTGTCCTTTCCGCAGCAGTCCCGGTATGGCTTACCGGAACCGCAGGGACATGGTGCACTCGGGTTCGGTTTATTCGCCATGTATGAACCTCCAACGAGTTGCAATGTCCAAGGAGTCTCGCAACCCCTGTGCCATAGCGCGAAGACGATATTTTCCCCGTCTTTCTGAGATTTTCTCCCAGCAGATCGAACGTAAAAACGAGAAGTGTGTAATTACTGCTGAAATTTTTTCCGACGATTTGGATAAGAAATTCATACCGGATGTAGGTTCTGATGTAGGTTCTAATGAAGGACCAGAAATTGCAATGCGCCTCACATAGACCCATGAGGTGCGCAAATGCGCTCAAAAACACATCGTACAGCCGCCGCGACCGCCACTTCCTCTCCGGGCGCCTCGTATCAGTCGTCGCTGCGTCGATTGTTCTCGAGTTCGCTCACGCTCAGCGGATGCGCTCAGACCAAGTCGAACTATGACGAGCGCACATTCTTCCGCGACGAACAGGGTCTCGACACTCACGGCCGCAAGACGTGGTTCGATCACCTGGTCGAGCTGGATCCCGGGCAACCTCAAGACGCACGTTGCAGCCGACTACGATCAAGCCGCGCCCGAAAAAATCGCGGTGCTTCCGTTCAGCGACCACGGTACCGCGCAATTCGTAGTCGACAAAATTCCGTTGACCCATCGCACCGACGGCGAGCAAGCCGATTGGGCGTGGACTGATGGGAATCGGGTGAGTCGCGACGTGAACGGATACCTCGCTTCGCGCGAGTTCCTCGAGGCGAACCTCATCCAGGTCGACGCGATCCTCAAAGAGCACGGAATCGACTCAGAACAGAAGCTGCAACAGGTGCCTCCGCAGACACTTGGCAAATGGCTCGGCGTCGATGCGGTCGTGTACGGCGAGGTTGATCACTACGACGCCTACTATGCCTTGTTGCTATCGGCATGGCAGGTGGGAGCTAACGTGAAGATGATTTCGACCCACAACGGCGAGGAGTTGTTTTCCGCCGACGGCAGCCGCTACAGCGTAAACTTCATGCCGGCGTTCGATCCGATGGACATAGCGATCAACTCGGGCCTCTCGCTGCTTGAGCTGCGTGACGTAACGCTCGCGCGCGCCGAAGAGGAAGATGCTCGCGAAATCGTATTGCGGCTACCGCGGTCGGAAAAGCTTAAGAGTGAGTTGATCGAGGCAGCGCGGCGTCACGACGAGCTCGAGACCGAGAATACGCCTGACTCGAAGCTCGTCGTCAAAAACGACGACGGTGATATTTTCAAGTAATAAAAAGAGTCGCCGCCGGAGTTCCCGGCGGCGACTCTAGTGAGTGCGACTGAATCAACTAATCGGTTCGCGCCGAGTTAGCCACCATCAGTCGGTTATCCACGCTCTTCACGCCCTCTTTTTGTTGGGCGATCTGGGCTGCGCGCGCAGCCACATCAGGCGATGGCACATTACCCTTCAGCGTCACGACGCCACCGGACGTCTTGACGTGAATTTTGGTAGACGAGATCTCCGAATCGCTCATCAATGCCTTCTTCACCTCGGCGGTGATTGTCGAGTCTTTCACCGCACGCTCGGTTCCGTGAAAGGTGTCTTTCGCGGCCGCGGCCGTGTCGGCGCCCGCGCCTTTCATCTCCTGACCCGCGGCACGCATCTGCTGGCCCGCCGGCGCGTTCATGTCCTCGCTAGCCGGAGCGCTCGCATTGGCGCTGGCCGGCGCCATGTTCTGGGCGAAGGCCGGCACGGCCAAAACCATGCCGAACAGCACCGCTGGTACAATCAATCTGAATGAGTATTTTGAATCCATAATTTACCTCACTGGTTAGTCGTTCATCCCTTGCGACTTCAGCCACTTCTCGATTGCCTCGCGGCGGTCGCCGGACCGTTCCTGAATTTTGCCGACGAGTTTTTCCATGCTGCCGGAAGCCTCGGTCAAATCATCGTCGGTGACCTGGCCCCATTTGCGCTTGATCTCGCCGGAAAGCTGCTTGAACTTGCCCTTGACCTGATCGGTGTTCATAACGGGATTGCTCCTTGCGAAGTGTGGTTTTGATTCGGCCGTAAGGCCTTGCGATAGATAAAAAGTGAGCAAGGATAAGGCCATCGCGATAACCCTACGGTCTACAAGGGTTTTTGGGATCGTTGCCGGAGTAATTCCTTCACGTTCCCCGAAAGCCTCGTCGTCGATTAGTTCGGCTTAGTCCGAAAATCTGCATTTATTACAGGCATCCTTCGATTAAGACATGCGGAACCCAAGTCCGCGTTAGGTTTTCGGTTTGGCAGACGACTTGCTGATAGATGAGTGGACTCGACGCCAATTTGAGCAAGGAAGGACAGTCGAAAATGAATACCTCCAAGGCAGATATGGACGGATTGATCGACAACGGCCGTGACAAATTGAACGATATGGCGGATCAGGGCCGAGAAAAATTGAACGATATGGCCGAGGAGGGCATGAAGTACATTTCCTCTGCCAACTCGTTCCTTGCGGATTTCGTTCGCGACGAACCTCTAATCGCGATAGCCAGCGCCTTTGCGGTCGGCTATGTCGCTGCGCGCGTGCTGAATTACGTCACCAGGCGGTAGCCTGCCATGGAATCGCGACGGGAAGACTACGCCGAAGAGCTGCGGGAAATGATCGCCAACCACCCGCAGCGATCGTTCGCCCTCGCCGTGCTTGGCGGGTTTACGGTGGGCGGGGGACTGAGCAATCGGACCTCGTTCCAAATCATGCTGATGGTGCTCGAAGGCTTACTCGGAGACCGCCTAATCCCTGCGATAGTTTCGAAGAATAATGGCAATGGCAGACGACCTGGAAACAAAGATTGAGATAGCGCAAGCGGAGGGCGAGATCGCCGACGCCAAGGAAGACCTGCGCGACGCGCTGCACAAGATGAACGACCGCGTCGAGCAGGGCGTCGCGCGGATGCGGCCTGATCGCGGCATTCGGAAGCGTCCAGTCACCAGCGCGCTCCTCGCCACCGCGTTAGGCTTCGCTCTCGGATCGGACTCTCGTGAGGCCACGGTAGTAGCATTCTTGCTATTGGGCGGGGCGATTCTATATGCGGCTGAAAGCCCCAAGGTCGACGACTCTGATGAAAGCGAACGAATCTAACGTCTCGATCCAGCGCCGCCCGCGCGAAGAAGAGATGCCCGAGCTGGCGGTTCGTATCCTCTCGGATTTTGCGCGGATCGTCGCGGCCGAAGCGCGCTTGATCGAGACGAATATCGTGTCCGCCGCGAACACGCTGGTGGATCGCGTTTATTTTGCCGCAATCCTGATAGTCGTGGCGGCGGCCGGCGTCGTCGCACTGTTAGCCAGTATTGTTCTGTTGATGCATCAGTGGATGCCCTGGTGGCAGGTGATGGGCGTGGTGGGGCTTTGCGCGATCGTAGTCGCCGAAGTACTGAGACGCACGTTGATTCCGCCCCCGTCCGCATCGGCGATTTCCGCAGTTCGCTCGAGCTGACATACGACAATGCTTAGGGGGCCGGTCGATCTCCGCCACAGAAAAAACTACAGATTTCGTCCCCTCGAAATCCTGTCTCTCCGCTATCCGATACTAATTAGCTATTAGTGAAACGAAGTTTTTTTGCACTAGTCGTGGCACACTAGTTGCTGCTCTTACTTAGTATCCAAACCTGAGAGGAACTAAGTATATGCTATACTATGCACTGGTATTTCTACTGATTGCGGTGGTTGCGGCTGCGCTCGGATTTGGCGGCATCGCGGGCACGTCGGCTGAGTTTGCGCGAATCCTGTTCGTGGTATTCCTGGTCCTGTTCGTAGTGTCGCTGGTCGCTGGACGAGCGATTCTTTGACGAAGCACAAATAGCTACTGCATCAAAAAAGAAATCCGCCGGCGCCATAAAAAGTGCTCGGCGGATTTCTTATTTTGCCTTCGACAGTCAGTCGGATCCAGAAAACCTTAATAGTCAGTGGACTCAGGCAAAGAAAGGACTTGAGGGTATTGGAGTTGCGGGCTGAGTTTCTTTTGGCGCGCTGGCTACATAAGCGGGCGCCGGGTGCGTGATAGTCGTTTCACGCGGTTTTAGATTCGGATGCCTTGCCATCAATGCCAATGAGAGGCCGACACAAGTAGCGAGCACGATATTGGTGAGGATCTTCACATTCGGATACCCCGGTATTAATCGAAGGGTGAGCGCCAGAGCTGCGGGGGAGAACGGGATGGGTGTTATGTGGCCGCAAACCCTGGCGCACCCTTCAAAACTTCTGAAGTATTTTGAGCAATCGCTGTGCCGTCGGGAAAAAATACAAAAACGTTGTAGATAAACGCTCCTTCAGGTTTTCGGGACGCGAGCAAATCGCGAAAATTCTGTATTTCCTACCTACCGCGCGATTTTTCAAAGATATCTCCCGAAATCCAATCAAATTGGCCTTAATTTTGTGCGTAGTCCAAGGCTTTTCCTGACCACGCTATGGCACATCCGTTGCTGTCTATCTAAGTGACGAATGTCGATGCGAAGCGTCAAAAATTACGCGGATGCAAGCCTATTCGACCGAGATCGAATTTCAGGAGGCCACCACAACATGAGAACGCGGACATTGCTCTTTTCCGCATCGATACTAGTCGGCTCCTTTCTGATTCCACCTCGGAGCAGGCTTTGCCCAGACTGACGCGAACACCAATCGGGCTGCAGACAACACCGCCATCAACCAGCGCGACCGTGGCAATCAGAACCTCACACCGATCGATCAATCGAACAAACCATCGGACCTTAAGATTACCCAGGAAATTCGCCGCGCCATCGTCAAGGACGACCAACTTTCCATCGACGCCAAGAACGTCAAGATCATCACGATCGACGGCGCCGTTACTTTGCGTGGGCCGGTCAAAACGGATCAGGAAAAAGCGGACATAGCAGCCAAGGCCGCACAGCTGGCCGGTGAATCCAACGTACACAACGAACTCGAAGTCGCAGGTCGATAACCAGTTCGATCTTCAGGAGTACTAGTCATGGCAAAAGCGGTTATTTGTGTAGCGAAGAGCGAAGAGCAGGCGACGCGCATTGTCAATTCGCTGAAAGAAGCGGGCTTTTCGAACGACGACGTATCAGTCTTGTTGCCGGATCGGGCAGGATCGCGCGATTTCGCGCATCAGCATAACACCAAGGCGCCCGAAGGCGCCGCTGCCGGCGCGGTCGCTGGCGGACTCACCGCAGGAGTGTTGGGCTGGCTGGTAGGAATCGGCACGCTTGCGATTCCGGGCGTAGGACCACTCATCGCAGCCGGTCCGATCATGGCGGCTCTGAGCGGCGCGGCGGCAGGCGGAGCCGTTGGTACTTTGGCTGGAGCTTTGGTTGGAATGGGAATCCCTGAATACGAAGCCAAACAGTACGAAGGCAAGGTCAAAAACGGCAACATCCTGATCTCGGTGCACACCGAAGACAGCAGGGAACGCAAAGCCGCGAAGGAAATCTTCGATCGCGCGCACGCCGACGACATTTCGTCCACTGGCGAGGCTCGGGTCTAACAACTTGTACAAGGCTCGCGGGTGACTGGGATCAAGGTCCACCATCCGCCGCCATTTTATCGGCAACCAGTAGTCAGAATATGCCCTCAAAAAACGGACATACGACCGATACCCAACTGCGAATACTCGTCGCCGCCGCCGACCGCTCTGGACGCGAGACTTTGCGCGACCTGCTTGGATCGTGGGACTTCGTGGTGCGAGCCGTCGCGAGCGACCGGTTGCTCGAGGAAACGCCGGACTTTGCGCCGCATGTCCTGCTGCTCGACATCGAAGGACAACAGAAAGAGGGCGAAGCGATCTTGCATGAGATGCAATCGCGCCAGATCGATGTCGCGACGATCGTCATGGGCGAAGAAGGGGTCGTCAATTCTCTGAAGCAAACAACCAGGCCGGGCTCCTGCGATTTTTTCTTCAAGCCTATTAATCCGAACAATCTCCGAGTCCTTTTGAACGAGCTGACGACTCAACTCAAGGTGACTCAGGAAAATCAGCGGCTCCGGCGCAAACTGATCGAGGCCGGCACGCTTGGACCAATCATCGGCCAATCATCCACGATGCGCCGGGTGATGAGGCTGATCGAAGAAGCGGCTGCCTCGAGTTCCGCTTCGGTGTCGATCGTTGGCGAGACCGGCACCGGCAAGAAACTCGTGGCGCGGTCCATTCACGAGCTGTCGGAACGCCGCAACGGGCCTTACGTCGCAGTTGCCTGCAGCGGATTGCCTGCACGACCTGATGGAAAGCGAGTTGTGGGGTCACGAGCGTGACGCTTTCGCCGGCGCCGATCGACGCCGCGACGGACTCCTCGCGATGGCCAATGGCGGCACCATACTGCTCGACGAAATTACCGAGCTGAAGATCGAGCTCCAGGCCAAGCTGCTGCGAACGATCGAAGACAAAAAACTCCGCCGACTCGGCGTGGGCGGCGAAAACGGAACCGAGATACCGCTGGACGTTCGCCTGATCGCGTCTTCAACCAAGAGCCTGACCGACGCCACGCACTATGGCAGGCTCCGTGAGGATCTTTATTCCCGGCTCAATACTTTCATCATCGAGTTGCCGCCGCTGCGCGACCGGCTCGAAGATATTCCGGGTCTGGTCGAAGCGTTCGTTGCGCAGGCGGCGGAGACCAATCGAAAATCGGTGACCGGCGTCGACAACGAATGCCTCGAAATCCTGCGCCTCTATCGATGGCCGGGCAACGTCCTGCAACTGCGAAACGTAATCGAGCGGGCGACGGTCGTTGCGCGAAGGCCGCTGCTGGCCGCTGCCGATCTTCCACTAGATGTCAGGCGTGCCGGCCGCAAGGGCCCTCATTTCGAGCTGCGAATCGGCGAATCGTTGGACGAAGTCGAGCGCGAGTTCATCTTCAAGACGCTGGATTTTACCAACGGCAATAAGGTGCGCGCTGCGCAAATTCTCGGCATCAGCTTGAAGACGCTCTACAACCGGTTGGTGCGCTACCACGGAAAAGATCGCGACAACGCTAACGGATCGTCGCGACATCACGGCAACTGAGAAGATAAAGTGATTACGACGCGGCTGGTACTTCCGCCGCGATCTCTTCGAGTGCCATCGGTCGCAGCGACTTCTGCGCCGCAAACGTCAGCACTGAATCGAAGTACGAATATCTGCGTCGGATCGCCACGTCGAAACCGGCGCAGCGAGAGATCGCGAGGATGCGCCAGCGCGATCACCGGCATCCCAAGCGTCGCCAGCGCAAGCATTCGATCCCGCGTGAGCATTTCGATTGAATCGCGATAGATAACGCTGAACTCATCGTCGAACGATGGTTCGTCCGTCACGCCGCGAAGCCGGTAGTAATCCGCCGGCGGATTCCCGCCCATCGACTGAACTTTGGCATTGAATCCAGACCGCCGCAGAAGCTCCGTGGCACGCGGCGTATCCTTTTCGTATGGAAAAATCATCACCGGTTGAAATCGAACGCCGTATTTTCGCGTGATTTCATCGACGCGCGCGCGGCCCGCGTCGAGCTGGGACTCGTAGTCGGTGACCGTTCGATGATCAACGTGCCGCAAGAACCCGTGCCATACGAAGCCGGTGTTGTGCTGCTCCAGCACGCTCAGATACTCGCGATGCGGATGCGTGTGACTCGGTGTCCATGCGAAATCGGTGTGGATGCCGGGGCACTGATCATCGAGATGCTGCAGGAACGCCCGCAACCTGGCCGCGTTAAAATAGTCGAAGTTGATTGGGCGATCGTCGATCACGAGATTGATCGGCACTGGAATCGCCGGGTTGCGCCCGGCCACCCTATCAACCGCAGCCAGTGCGCCGATGCTGGCGGCTCTTCGTGTCGGCGCGGCGAGTTCAGTCAGCAGATCGCGCTCGTCGTATTCATTGTCGGGATGAAGATCGAAGATCGCGAGACCGGCGCCGACTTCGATCGAAAAAATCGCCGGCACCCCAAGTCCGGATCGATGCAGACTCGACACCAGCGGGCGAAGGCTATTGTCGAGACCCGCGGCCAGCGGCATGTTCAATTGGGTCGTGACTCGTTCGCCGGCGATTGCACCAGGCAGAATCGGATCGGTGGAGAATTGATAGCCGGCGGCCGGCTTGTTCAGGAAATCGAATTGCTGATCCGAGAAAGGCTGCAACGAGAATCGGCGCCCCGGTTCGAGCGCTCCCCGAACATAAATCGTCGCGCCGCGCTCGACGATTTCCCGCAGCCGCGCCTTCGTATCCGGCTCGAGTCGACGCAGCAGATCGAAGTTGATCGCAATCAACTGATTGCGCGAGGCTTGCGGCACGGGAATCGCGGCGCCATCCGCAAGACAGATCTCGACCTCGAGACCGCGCAACCGCGCAACTCGTCCCGCCGCGCTGGGCAGTTCCGGGTTATTGCCTATCAGCCAGCACTTTGGCCGGTTCAGACTCGCGTGACTTGGAGACTGCCTCGGCGGTGGCGCTGGTTCGAGACTCGAGTTCAATTGCACGTCGTTCATTGGAATCCAATATCGCTTCGAGCGCGTTCGACGGCGCGATCTGAAGCAACAGCTTGATGTTGGGGATAACGCAATGGCCGCCGATGAAGCCGGGGAAGTAGCGCTGGCGCGGCAGGAAATCGACTTCCTCGAAGAAATCGATGGACTCGGAGTAGTCGCCGCCGACCCGCTCGGCGTAGCGGTTCATTTCCTGCGCGAACGCGATGCACACGCCGAAGTAGGTCGTCTCGGCGAGCTTGGCGAGTTCGAGCGACTCGACTTCATTCATGCGCCGCGTTTTCATTCCGGCGGTCTGGAAGTGTGCCTCGGCGCCGGCCGCGTCGGCTCGATTCGGCGCCGCGACAAATTTGACGTAGTGCAGCAGGTCCTGCTCCATGCGAACGTGTTTGCCGCGCACCGGGCTGTACGCGACCCCGCTCCCGCTCTTTTCCGCGATAGCGCGCGTCGTGCCCGGTATCACCGTGCTGTTGATGATCGTCAGCGCGGGCTTAAAGCGGCTGATGTACCCGAGCGCGATCGTTTCGAACTGATGCGCCGATTGAAACGGGACGCAGAGATGCATCGTGCCGATCGGTTCTTCAATTTTCACGCGGTCGAGGTCGTGGCGCAGCACGGTCTCCTTGCGGTCCAATACGGCGGCGAGCGCGCCACCGACTTCGCCGAGCCCGACGACCAGGGTTCTCGCTTTTGGCTTGCCGCTCGTTTTTTCTTTCAAATCCATCGCATCTCTCTCCTGTTTCAGCCGTTCGCTTGTTGCAGGACCCACCACCATGACAATCACGCCATTAGGAGCGAATCGATTGCCCGATAATATTCGTTGCGCTGGTTCTGCCAGTTCAGTGCTTCGAGCGCGCGGGCGGCTCGCTCGACCAGCTGCGTGCGTAAATCCGGATTGTCGTAGAGAAGCTTGATCGCGCGCGCGAGGTCGGCCACGTTGCCGGGTTCGAACAGCTCGACCGCGCCGTCACCGAAGTAGTATTCGACGGTCCGCAGGCGCGCGGCGATTACTGGAATTCTAAGCGTCGCGTAGTCGAGCAGCTTCACCGGCAGCATCAGATGCGTCGCGCTGCTGGGGCGATATGGAACCAGCCCGACGTCCGACTTGACGAGCAACGCGGGCAGTTTTTCGACCGGGACCAGATCCATAAACGAGACGCGAGCGCCGAGCCCCAGGCGATCGACCAGCGCGCGCGATTCCGCCAGGCGGTCGCCCTCGCCGATAACTTTGAGGCGCAGCTCCGGGGATTTCCGAGCGCAGCAACCCGACCGCCGAGATTGCGAGATCCAGGCCGAGCCGCTGGGTGACGGTGCCGTGACAGATCAGGGTGAACTGGTTGGACGGCGCGTCGCCGTTCTTGTGGAGGTCGAAGATCCTGGTATCCGGCGAGTTCATCACCACGTGGATTTTGCTTGCAGGCACGCCCGCTTGTTGCAGGCGGTCGCGATGCAGATCGTGCACGGCGAGAACGCGATCCGCCCACCACGAGCTGGCGCGTTCCTCGAGCATCAACAATTTCGCGCCGGCCGCGCCGCGGGCACCGCCGAACTTGTCGCGATACAACTCCGGCATCGTGTCGTGTACGTCGAGCACGACCTTGCTGCCCATGAACTTCGGCAGAATCGCGCATACGATCACCGCGTCAGGCATCGTGCATACGATCACGACGTCGTACCGCTGCTTCATCGACATCCGCGCCGCACGCTGCGCCGCCATCGAAAAGAACCGCATATAGCTTCTGAGATACGCGGCCTTGCTTTCGCCGCGATAACGCCGCATCGGCAGACCGATCACATTGACGCCGTTGGTGATCGGATCCTCGCCGGTCGCCAGGCAAATGACATCTACATGATCGCCGCGCTCAGCCAGAGCTTCGGCGTGCCGCTTGACCCGGCCGTCGTGCATGTAGGTCGTGTAGGCAATCATCAAAAAACGCGACACAAGCAATCACCTCAACCGGCAAGTGGTTCGCTGGAGACTTTGCGCGCGACGGCGCGCTCAGATCCCGGTCCTTCGACGGACGGAGAATCGCCGCGAACTGTCAGACGCATCCCATCCCGACTGCGCCACCATCTCGAAACCTCGGAGGGCAGCGCCCGCCACGCGGACTGGATACTGTCCAACTGCTTGAGCAGAGTCTCGTATTCCTCGAAGTAGCGGCCCGCGCCGCAATAGTCAGGATGGACTAGCGTCAGAATCATCCCGCCTAGCGACTCGATCCACTTCGCCTTCATTCCCCAGATCTCCATCGGACTGCGATGTAACAGATGAATCAGGGTGTGATCCTGCGGCATCGTGTAGGGCAACTCGACCATATGCGCGAGGAAGAAAGGAAACACGCTGCAGGTTCCGCCCGGTTGAGGCTCGTAAGGATCGGAATCCGAAAAGCTGCAATCGAAATCGAACGAGAGTCTGGTTATCCATTCGGCGCGGCGCAACGTCGAAGGCGCGCGGAAGCCAACCATACCGTGTTGGCGCGCCCGCTCCTGGAGCATAGGAGCCAGCTCGCTGAAGTCGGTCTCGCTGCGGAAAAAACGGCCGTCATGCGACAGTCCATGGGCGCCGAATTCGAAGCCGCGATCGCGAAGCCGATCGATCAACTTCCAATCGATCTCGTACTGGGCCAGCGGCAGGTTCCACGATGAACGGAAATTGTACCGTTCCTCGAGGTCCGCCATCCGCTCCATCCTGCTCATCCCGAGCGGACCTTCGACATCGTGGGTCAGCACGATGGAGCAATTCATTCCGTCCGGCCAGAATCCGATATGCCAGGCGTCGGTCTCGTTCAGAGCGTGCAGGCTGATTCGCAGCCAATCGCTCCAATAATCGACGAGCGCGCTTTCGCACGGCCATCGCGGAAATTCGCGCTTCGCACGCATCTTGATCGCCGCGGAATTCAAGCGATGCCGGAGGGCAGCCGGAATCAGATTCTTGACCCGGTAATAAGCCTGCATCCGGCTGGGCGGCTGGCGATCTTCGCGGGACAGATACCCTTCCAATAGGTAGTGCTCGGCCATCAGCCGTGATTCGGCAATCGAAGAGTCGAGCGAGGCCTTCCAGTCCTGAGGCAGTTTCCAAAAGGAAAATGCATCATTGTGGCCGGGTCCCGAAACGGGTTCGGGAAATGGCGCCATAGATACGCCGCTGGTGTCGACTGTTGCGCTCAGCGCCATAACGACTCCTGAAGGAGCAGTCGGCGGTGCTGCTGCCGACGGATGAAACTTACGAGTTCAGGTTCGGCGCATCGCGGTTCGCGGCGGATGTATCCATTGAGGAAGCCGGCGAGCAATAAGGCGCCTTCAAAACGAGACGGGCGCGTAAAAGTCTCACGGGCCGCGCGCGCAAGCATAAACAGCGGGGAATATCCGACTCGGTAGGCCGCAAAGCCGGCCCTCATCCGCGCCTTCCATCCCGACGCCTCGCCCTGCGGACGATGATGGCGCGCGGTGATGTGACGGAAACCGCGGGTATGAAAGCCGTGCAACATCGCGCGCGCCTCGTCGAGCGTGTCCCATCCAACGTCGGGATCGAGTTCACCAATCGCGTTGAAGCAGGCGAGCGAGTACATCTTTGCGGGGCCGCGGGTGTGATATTCAGGCTGTCGAATCTCAACCCATTCACTGCCCTTGGGTTCCCACAAGGTTGGGCTGGCGATTCCGAGCTTCGGGTCGCGCCCGAATTCCTCGAGCAGGAGATCGATAAAGCCGGACTCGAAACTGACGTCGGCATCGAGCCGCAACACGTAATCGTATTCCTGACAGGCCTCGTGCGGCAGGAACTGAGTGATCACGCATTCGCCGCCGGGAGCGCGCGGACGATTGCGCGGAAGATGATGAGGTTCGATCCACGGGTACTTGCGAGCGGCCTCGTCAAGAATCGCAGGCGTCGCGTCGGAGGAACCGTCGTCGATAATTATCCAACGTTCGGGAGTCCAACTCTGCGCCGCCATCGAGGCGATAAGACCCGGCAGCAATTTTTCCTCGTCGCGAGCCGGAGTAATTGCGATGTACCGAATCATGCAAGGTACCGGTAGGTCACGTTGTTGAGAACCCGCGCGACCGGCAGCGGGAGACTGCGCCATACGCGAGAGGCGGTCTGCCACACGCCGGTCAGATTTTCAGCGCTGGTAACCGCTCGGCATCTGCGGAAAATAGCTGTAGGGCAAATCAGTCGCACTGGCGCCCAGCTCCCGCTTGAAGCGCGAGAGACCACGATTGCGGCTGTCGGTGCGGCCGAAGTCGAGCGAGCTGGCGCGCTGAGCGTGATTTTCAGCGATAGCCATGAAGATCATGTGACTGGCGCCGTCGGGCATGCCCGCCGCGCGCGCGGACCATTTCGCGTGCAGGTCGTTGCCGTCGCGCAGCACGACCACCGCGGCGATGCGTTTGCCCTGGTGCAACGCGAACCACACCTCGATCGAATCGAGTTTCGCGAAGACTTCGTACACTGTCCTGAAGAATTTCAGCGGCTGCGACGGAACTCCAAGACGGCGCCGGCTCTCGAGCTGGAGATTGAAAAAGAAATCCATCGCTTCGGCGTCGCGCGAGCATTCGACGGTGACGCCCGCCTCGCGCGCGCGACGGAGATGGCGCCGCGTTTCGCGATCCGCCGCCTTTTCGATCGCCTGGAACGGACGCGACAAGTCGAGCGTCCAACGCTGGAAGTGATAGAGAACGTTCCACGGATAGTTTCCGGCGACGCCGCGAATCTCGAGCTTCGGCCGGTTTCGAGTCACCGCCAAGTTTGGATAACAGCGACTCGCGGGCCGAATCGTTCGCGGCCAGCGGCGGACAAAAATCCGAGAAGGGCAGCGAGATGAGACTGCGTCGAATTGGATTGCCCTGCGCCAGTAGGCAGGCGGCGCGAGTCGAGTCTTCGTCGCCGATGATTGCGACGGACGGCCGCACGCCAAATGCGCCTCGCAAGACTTCCAGCCACGGCCCGCGATGATACAGCGTCGCCTCGGGATGCGACCCGGTCAGAGCGTCCCATTCGGCGCGCGCGTGCTCGAGCGGAACAATCTTCAGCTCAGGCTCGCGCGAAACCACGCGAAGTGTTGCAAACTGGTTCATTGAAGCTCCTGCGCTACGACGATCGGTGCGGTCTCGCCCCGCACCGAATGTGTCTGCGAACATGCGCATCGCGGTTGACGGATTCGCGCCAGCAATAAACGATCGCGGGCGGTCCGATGATGAGCAGCAGAGTCGCGACTCCATGAGTACCCAATTCGCTCGCGGTGATTTTTCCAGCGATGACGCCGACTGCGCACATCAGCGCCAATCCTACGCCGGGCAGAATTGCCACGATGAGGTCGCTCAGTTCGATGTCGAGCAGGACGCAGGAAAGCCACATTCCGATGATGCTTATCAACGCCTCGACCATACTTCTGCCCAAGCTCACGGCAGCCAGGCCGTGGGACGCGAGCCCAAGCACAGTTATTACGACCAGCACGAGTCCGGCTGTGTGAATATAGAAGTCGAACTCGGGATGGTTTTTTGCGTAGTAGACGGAGCCGATGGCTAGGCGCAGGCCGACCAGCAGCACTCCACATGCGAGCAATTGCATCGGCACCGCGGCGGGCAGCCATTTGGGGCCGTAGATCGTCGTGATGAGTTCAGGAGCGGCGATCGCGGCACACAAAACGATCGGCAAAATGATCCGCGAAAGGTAGCCGCAGAAATTCAGGTATGCTTTCGCGAGCTGATCGGTCTGATCCTGCAGATGGCAGAAGGCTGGAAGAGTGACGCGGCCCGCAATTCGGAAGACGCGGTCAGGGACGAATCGCAACAGGTCCCAAGCCATCGAGTAGTAGCCCAGCGCCGAGCTCCCGAGCAGTCGGCCAATCAGGAGAAAGTCCACATTGAACGCGAGCGAATCGACGGTTCGTCCGCCGAGAACCTTGACGGCAAAATGGCCGAGGTCGCGCGCCGCGGAGAAAGTCGGAAGTCCCATTGGAGCCCGCCCGCCTGAAACCAGGACGCTAACCGCGTGCGTTGCATAGCGCGCTCCGAGTCCAGCCGGCGAGACTCCAGGTCGGCAGCCGATACCACAGCAGTCCGAGCGCCACCACAAGAAAAGCAACCTCGCCGAGAACGTCGGCGACCGCGAGCGCACCGAATCGCATGTCGCGCCGCAGTCGCGCGTTGGCGGTGACGGCGGCACCCTCAAGGAGAAAAGGAATGCATAGCAGGCGCATGCCTTCGCGCAATTCCGGCATCTTCATCAGATGCGCAAGTGCGGGCGCACCGCCGTAGAGAAGGCCGCAGGTCAGCGACGCGAGCCCGATGCTCAACCACCACGCGGTCGAGTGATGCGCGGGAGTGAGGTCGCGGCGCTGTATGAGCGCGTCGGGGATACCGGCCTCGTTGACCAGCATCGCGAAGGTCGAGACCACGACGAGAATTTTGAACAGGCCGAAGTCATTCGGCGACAGCGCGCGCGCGAGCACAACTATCCCGCCGAGGCGCAACACCTGCACGACGACCTCTGCGACCATATTGTCGCGGATCGAGCGAGCGAAGGCGCCCCACAACCAGCGGTTGCGCTCGGCGTGCTCGGGAGCATCGCCGACTGGCATAGGATCGTTCACAGTCCCTCACCCCTCAGCAGAACCGGGATTGTGCGAAAGAGAATTCCGATATCAGTGGTCAGCGACCAGTCTTCGAGGTACTTGACATCGAGCTTGACCATCTCGTCGAACGAGATCTGGTTGCGGCCGCTGACCTGCCACAGGCCGGTGATGCCGGGCAGACCCTCGAGCCGGCGGCGGTGCCAGCTCTGGTAGTGCTCGACCTCGTACGGCAGCGCGGGACGCGGGCCGATGAGGCTCATGTCGCCGCGCACGACGTTGAAAATCTGGGGCAGCTCGTCGAGGCTGAATTTGCGCAGAATCCTGCCGACGCTAGTCACGCGCGAATCGTTGGCCAGCTTGAAGACCTTGCCGTTGGCGTCGGCAGCGGCGCTGTGACCGTCGGAGATCCAGCGCTCGACGTATTGGCGATGCACGTTATCGGTCGCGGCGGTTTTCATCGTGCGCAGTTTCAACATTTCAAATCGACGACCTTGCGCGCCGATTCGCTGCTGACGGAAGAAGACGGGCCGGCCGTCGAATATTAAAATTGCCAGGGCGGAGATCGCGATGATCGGCATCGCGACGATCAAAATGAGCGATGCGCATACGATGTCGAAGGTGCGCTTGACCAGGTAGTTCAAGCCTTCGACGTTAGATCCACGGCGGCCGACCATTGGAATCAGACCGACGGTGTCGACGCGGAGGCCGGTCGGAGCGGATCGATAAACCCACGGCACGACCCACCATCGCAGCCGCGATTCTTCGCACAACTCGACCATCCGCGCCTGATCGGCCAGCGGAGCGTCGGGAATCGCGATCGCGGCCTCGAGGCATGGATGGACGCGGTTGATGTTAGGCAACTGCTCCGGAGATCCGAGCACGGGATAGCCGTTGTAATCGTGGCCCAGAGCGTCGGCGTCGAGGAAGCCGAGGAATTCGTACTGCGTCAGCTCTTCCCGAATGCTGTCGCATAGAAGATGAGCGGTCGGGTTGAAGCCTATGATGATCAGCGGGATCGAAATGCGCGGGCTCGAATAGAATTGCTGAATCAGATGGCGCAGCGCTGCGCGCATCCCCAGTTCAGTGATGATGCTGGCGGCGTAGAAAGTTACGATAGCAACACGCGAGATTTCAATTTTAACGGCGAATTCAGTCAGCAGCATCAGACCGGCCGCGACCGAGCATGCCTTGACGATCGCGATCACTTCCTTGCGGCTGCCGTTGCGCATTTTGAAGAGGTCGAAAGCGCGGAAGATGAGGACCCACAGCAGCGCTGCGATGACGCCGCACTCGGCGAGCGTTTGCGGATCGACGCTCTTAAGTTGCGTCAGTATCGCGCCGTCGGGGTCGTGAATCGTCAACGCGATCGCGAAGGCGAGCGCGAGCGCACAGACATCGGCTATCGCGAAGATCACTTTCTGTTTTTTGCATTCGTCAGCAAACATACAAATCCATTCATGCGTCGGAAGATTGGGTCGAAGGCGCTGGAGAAAGGTTCCGACGCGGCGCGGCCAGCGGTTCACTCACCGGCGCCAACACGCTCGTCACGATTTCGACCGTTCGCAGGATTTCCTGTCCGTCGAGATGCGGATGCATCGGCAGCGACAGAGTCGTATCCGCCAACGCTTCGCTCGCCGGGAAATCACCCGCTCGATAACCGAGGTAGGCAAGCGCGGGCTGAAGGTGCAGCGGCACCGGGTAGTGGATTCCGCACTCGATGTCGGCCTGAAGCAGGGCGTTGCGGACGACTGTCGCGCCGGGCGCTGCGAATCACAAACAGGTGGTAGCAGGATTCGGAGCCCTGGGGCTCGACGATCGGTTGAGCGTCCAGCGGCGCGAGCAACTCGCGATAAGCGGCGGCGACCACGCGACGGCGCTCGTTCCATTCGGCGAGCTTTTCCAGTTTCGCGCGCAGCACCGCGGCCTGGATTGAATCCAGGCGCGAGTTGTAGCCGCAAATCTCGTGCGCGTAATGCGACAGCCGGCCGTGATTGCTGAGACTCGTTACCCGATGCGCGATCTCGTCGTCATTGGTCGCGACCGCACCACCATCGCCCCATGCGCCAAGATTTTTGCCAGGATAGAAGCTGAAGCATCCCGCGTCGCCGAAGGTTCCAGCCATCTTCATCCCGTCGGCAGTGCGGACGCGGGCGCCATGCGCCTGGCACGCATCTTCGACGAGTTTGAGGTTGAACTCAGCCGCAATTTCTTTCAGCTCGACGATCGGCGCCGGCAAGCCGTACAGATGTACGGGAACGATTGCTCGCACCGCGCGGCGCTCGTTGCGCGGCAGCGCTTCCAGAAAGCTGCGCAGCGCGGCCGGACTCATGTTGCCGGTAGCGGGATCGATATCCACGAATTTCGGCCGCGCGCCGGTTTGCACGATCGAAGCCGCGGTCGCGATGAAGGTCATCGGAACCGTGATCACTTCGTCGCCCGGACCGATGCCGAGCGCCAGCAGCGCGATGCGCAACGCGTCGGTGCCGTTGGCGACGGCGACCACCCGCTTCACGTTCAGAAATTCGGCGAATTCGCGCTCGAAGCTTTCGACCTGGTGGCCGCCAACGTAAGAGGTGGCCGAATGAACCGCCTCCATCTCGCGCGCGACGCGCTCTGCGATTTCCAGGTTCTGCGCCGGCCAGATCTACGAATTTGATTTTCACTGTGAGTCCCTCTCCTTCGACTCGACTGCCGGTCCGCGCAGGCGCGCGGGATGACCCGCGACGATTGAGCCCGCGGGCACGTCGCGCACTACCATCGCGCCGGCTCCAACCAATGCGCCTTCACCAATTTCAACTCCGCACATTATGATCGCGCCGCTGCCGATCGACGCGCCCTTCCTCACCACGGTGTGTTCCATCTTCCAGTCGCTTTCGGTTTGCAGCGCACCGTCGGCCACTGTCGCGCGCGGATAACGGTCGTTGATGAAGATGACGCCGTGGCCGATGAAGACCTCGTCCTCGATCGTGACGCCGGAGCAAACAAACGTATGACTCGAGATTTTGCAGCGACGACCGATTTTCGCGTCGCGCTGAACTTCGACGAATGCTCCCAGCCGCGTATCGTCGCCGATCTCGCAGCCGTAGAGATTTACGTATGAGGCCAGCCGCACGCGCTCGCCCATGCGCACGTCGTCCGCGACGCACGCCATCTGTGGGACCGCCGCGCTCATCGCAGTGCAGCTCCAAGCGGCACCATCAGGCCGCCCCGGCGCAGTGAGTAGTTGGCGGCTTCGAGCACGGCGACGACGCGCGCGCCGTTGACACCGTCAGTGTTGGGCGTCTCGCCGCTCTTGATGCACTTGACGAAGTGCTCGCACTCGCAAAACAGCGGCTCCTTTTCCTCGATGCGGGGAATCTGGATGTCGCCGTAGCGGTACGAGAACTGGAACTCGCCGAAAGTGTCGTAGTACTTCTGCGCGGTCACGCCTTTGTCGTAGATGCGGATCTTTTCCTGCGGCGCGGTGTCATCGTAAACCAGCATCTTGCGCGACCCGACCACCGTGGTGCGGCGAATCTTGTCGGGGTCGAGCCAGCTGACGTGGATGAAGGCGATCACGTTGCGCTCGAAGCGCAGGGTAAGCATCGCGACGTCCTCGACGCCGTGGCCGTAGTGGCTCTCGCCCTGGCAGCTCACTGCTTCGGGCTCGCGGCCGCCCATCAGGTTGAGGATGATCGAGATGTCGTGCGTCGCGAGATCCCAGGTCACGTTCACGTCGCGCTGAAAGAGTCCGAGATTCGCGCGGACCGAACTGATGTAGAAGACGTCGCCGAGCTCGCCCGACGCGATAATGTCGTGCATCTTCTGGACGGGCGCACTGTACTCGAACGTGTGTCCGACCATCAGGACCAGCTTTTTCTCGCGCGCGGTCTTCACCAGGTCGTTGGCTTCATCGTTGGAGGTGGCCAGCGGTTTCTCGACCAGCACCGATTTGCCCGCTTCGAGCGCGCGCTTCGCCATCGCATAATGAGTGCCGACCGGAGTCGCGACCACGATGCCTTCGATATCGTCGTCGTTGAGCAAATCGTCGTAGCGGCTGGTGGTCTCGAGATCCGAGTAGAGCTGGCTGACGTGCGCACGCCGCTTCTGATCGAGATCGCACGCGATGATTCGACGCGCCGCCTGGCTCTGATGTAAGTTGCGGACCCAGTTAGGACCCCAATAGCCGAGACCGACGATGCCGACTCCGCGCAGCTGAGAGCGTTGCTCTCTGACCGCCACGGCAGGGCGCGGGTTCGCGATCACGGCGGGGCGCTCGTTCTCGATCGCGCCGTTCCCATTCGCGCCGTTGGCGTTCGCACCGTTGACGTGCTCCACATTGATCGAGCCGTTCGAGTGCCCGTTCTTGGAGACGCCGTTGCGGTATCCGTTTTCCATCAGCGGTCTTTTCTCGTTGATCATGATGAAGTCATTCATTGGGCGGGTACTCCGCGTGAGAATTTTGCGACCGCGACGGTCGCGCGTTAAGAATCACGCCGGCAACAGTTCTATCGGCGGCGCGCAACGCAGCCGCGGTAGTTGCCAGCTCTTTGCGTTCGGTTTGTCCGTAGCGAACCACCAGCAGGATCGGATCGGTGGGCCGCATCAGCGGCAGCATGCGCGGGTCGAGCCGCGCGACACCGAGATCGATCACGGCGGCGGGAAAGGTACTTAGCACTGCCTCGAGCTCCGCGATTGCCGCTTCGCGTTCGTCGTCGTTACCGTTGAGGCAACAGGTCGCGAGCGTCAGCCGAGACCATCCGGTCGTCCGCAGCTGCAGCGAGCCGTCCAGCGTAATCTGTGCAACGGTCCTGTCCGCAGGCGCGACCACCCGATGCAGGGTGGGACTCTGGAGATTTGCATCCACCAGAATCGTGCGCATCGAAAGCCGTTGGCTGAGATCCAATGCGAGCGCGGTAGCAATCGAGGAAGCTCCATCCGACGGACGGCATCCTGTAATTGCGACCCGGCACGACTTGTCCACCGCTGCCGTCGGCGCCATCCGCTCGCTCAACTCCCGAATTGCGTCCTGGCGCGCCAGCATCGCCGACAGATCGTGCGGCAGCGTTTCGGGCAGGAGGGTGTTGCTGAACGCGATCGCGTCGCTCCTCATCTCGACTTCGCGCGCGGGTTGCTCGACTAGCTCTCGAGTTTTCGAGACCAGTCTCGCGCGAGGCCGAAAAGGCGTTAGGGGTTCGCGTGTCGTTGCGAGGTTTCGGTTGATTGCGTCGTAGTATTTACTCACTGAACTACTCCGGCCATGTCCGTCGGCTGATTAGATGGCAGGTAAACGATTTGGCCGACGTAAAGTGTGTTTGGATCCTTTATTTGCGGATTGGCGTTTATCAGTTCCCGGGTCCGATCCTTCGAGCCCAGGTACTTGGTCGCCAAATCGTGAAGCGTATCTCCGCGACGAATCTGGATCGTCGTGATATGCGGTGCGGGCGCGGACTCGGTCGTCCCGCTGGGCACAGCAGCAGGCGCCTCGGCGACTGGTGCCGTATAGCCGAGCGCGGCCGGTGCAATCTTGTCGGCGGCTGCCGCGGGGGCAGAAACCTTCGGACTCGCTGGGGCAGCGATTTGCTGCGAAACGCGACTGAGATTGGCCGGCCAACTTGTAGTCTTCGCAACCAACACTGTACCGACGCCCAAGGCGGCGACTGCGCCGCAGACGGCGCTCGCCAGCGCGAATCCTCGATGCGGACGGAGCGCGGCTACCGCTGCAATCGCGGGCTCCGTGAGCATCACGGGCTCCACGGGCATCGCAGGCTCGCTGATCGCCGATTCAATGCTCTGTACTGCGGGACGCTGAATGAAGATGTCCTTGTAGTCGCCGACGACCTCGCGTGCCGTATCCAAAGTCACCGCAGCCTGGTTCTTCGAGTACGCCAGCAGCAGAGCGTTGTGGCATAGAACATTGAGGCGGCGCGGAATTCCGGCTGCGGCCTCGACCAGAAATGCGATCGCCTTAGGTTCAAAGATTCGCATCGATCCGTTTTGCGCCCGCAGCCGGCAATCGATGTAGGCAGCGCTGTCCGCAGCGCCCAGAGCCGGCAGCGATATCTTGGTCGAGATTCGCTCGCGCAATTGACGCAGATGACGGGCGGAGAGGCGATCGAGCAGCTCGGGATGTCCCATCAGCACGATTTGCAGTTCGCGGTCCGGCGCGCCGACAGAATTGGTCAGCAGGCGCAGATCCTCGAGGCTTTCATCGCTGAGGTTCTGCGCTTCATCGATCAGGATTGCGGTACGGCTGCCCAGCGGACGATTTGCAACCGCCCGCTCGAGCGCTTGAATCAATTCGAGCTTGCCGCGTTCTTCGGTCGCCACTCCGAACTGCGGCAGTACGACGCGGATGATTTCCTCGAAGCTGAGCCGCGGATTAGGCACGCAGGCGAGCTTAAGGTTTGGGATGCCGGCGCGCGAGGACCGTGTTCAACAAGGTGGTCTTGCCGGTTCCCGTTTCGCCCAGCAGCAACATGAATCCGCATTGATCGTGCAGCAGACGCCCATTCCAGTGCGGCAAGGCATTCGCGATGAGCCGCGCCGAGATACAGCGCCGTCGGTAACGACGTGAATCGAAAAGGCGGTCCATCTAATCCGAAGTGCCTGTAGTACATGGCCGTTACACCCGCTCGCTCAGGATTGCGACTATCGGAAGTCCAGTAAGATTGTTCACCGCGCCCGGCGAATAAATTTTCGAGTCGCTCTCTTCCGCCCAGTACGCGGCTCCCACGCCGAACAGCGCCGCGAGTATCAGGCCGACCGCCAGGTTGAACGGCACGCTCGGAAACACCGGCTGCATCGGGACGATCGGCGGCTGCGCCACGCTGACATTCAGAATTTTGTTGGTGTTAAGGGCCTCGGAAGCTCGCGCCTCTTCGGTTTTGCGGACGTAGGCCTGGTAAGCATCGGAGTCCGACGTCACCTGGCGCTGCAGGCGCTCCATATCGACGCCATTGGTCACCAGCAGCGACAGTTGCTGGTTCGCGGCGTCGATCTGTTTATCGAGTTCCTCACGAGTCGCTTTTCCTGAAGACGCCGCGGTGCTCGCCTGCTTGAGGTCGGTCTGGAGCGTGATCCACACCGGATTCACGTCAGTCAATTGCTCATTGATCTCGAGGTGGCCCTCGTTGTCGAGAATCTTTTCCTCGGAAGCGAGTTTGGCGTCGATCTCCTTGATGCGCTCGCTACCCGGCTGATAGCGGGTCAGCAGCTCGGCTCGCTGCGCGCGCAACGTCATCACCTGCGGCTTCAACTGCTGCAACGCCAGGTTCTGCTCCTGACGCGTCTCTTTCTGAATCCGGCCCGGCGTGCTCCCGAGTTGCGACTGCAGGGCAACTACCTGCTGCTGGCTTCCTGAAACCTGCGCCTCGGTCTTGGAGGCCGTGCTCTGCAGGTCTGAAATGCGCGCAATCAGCGACTTCTTTTGTTCGTCGAGATTTCCGATGCCGGTCTTCAATTGAAAATCGCGAAGCTTTGCCTCGGAAGCTTCCAGCCGCGCCTTGCAGCAGACTGGTCTGTTGTTCGTAAAACTTCTCGGCCTGGGGGTCATGCGACAGGCTGGCGTGGAATTCCAGGTACTGGCTCATCAGGCGATCCAGAAAGGTCTTCGTCCATGCACGGTCGCGTGAACGAAACTCGACTTCGATAATGTTCGATCGCTTGATGACTGAAGCATCGAGATTGCGCTCGATGTCCATTGCCCACGCATCTCTCGGACTGAGCCGCGGGATACTGTGGATTACGTGGTAGCCCTCGAGCGGCAGCCGGAGAGTGGCCTTCAACGCGGCAACCGCCATGCCCGATCGGTGCTCGTAGGAGCGCGGAACCGGCAGGCCGTCCAGCGCGAGGCGGACCAGATACAAGCTGGTGATCAGTTCGCGCTCGGAATTGAGATCCTGTTCCTGTACCGGGTTGTTAACCGCTGAGGAGTTCTGCGGCGTGCTGCCCTGCAGATCGGGTGACACCAGCAACTGCGCGCGGTTGTCCTGCACCAGCACCTGGCTGTTCGATGAGTAGACCGGAGGCCACAGCAACGTTCCCACCGCGACCACACCAAACACCATCAAGCCGGCGATGGTTGCGATGCGACGGCGCCGCCACGCGATGTCAATCCAGTCTCTGTAGTTAGTTGGAAACATATTAATAACGATCCCTGCTGAACTTCGTCGCAGCTAAATTCCGCTGAAAACCGGCTCAACCGGCATTGCATCTCTGATGTAGTGCTTCACCCACCGGTCCACATTCGTGATCGTGCTCGGCGGCACGACGACCGTGTCACGCGCCATCAGCGCTACGTCGTCGCCGCTGCCGGGATTCTTGAGCGCGCTAGCCAGGTCGACTTTCGATCCCTGCGACTGTCCGCACGCGTCGTGGCGAATCAGCACCGTCTTCTCCGGAGCCGAATCGACCGTCACGCCGCCGGCCAGCGCCAGAGCCTGGACAGCGGTCATTCCGGGTTGAAGCGGAAATGCGCCAGGTTTCGCGACTTCGCCCTGTACGAAGATCTGTCGGCCTGGCAGGTTCTTAAGGTGAACAACCGCGCCAGGATTCCGCAGCTCGTTGCTATAGGCCTTATTGATTGACGTGGCCAACTGAGTCGGGGTCAGGCCGCCGGCCTGCACTGGACCAACCATTCGCAGTGTGATCTTTCCGTTGGGATCGACGGTGGTGGTGTCGTTGAATTCGGGGTTCATGTAGAAGTCCAGCGCGAGCGAATCGCCGGGCTGGATCTGATAGTCGGCACCCTCATGGGTGGCGGCTTCCTCGATATTGGCGTTGGCGGCGCACTGGTCGGCCGACATCGGCTTCGACGCCAATTCCTTGTTTGCGACGCTGTCGCCCCGAGTTTGAGAGTTGTTCGCGGAGCATCCACCGAGTGCGACAGCAATCGCACTCGCGCAGACGATCAATCTCGCGCGATTTGAAATCCTGTCTCTTTTTGCGTAATTCGGCACCATGGCAAAATGCTTCCTCATAAAATTTGTGCGATCGGCTCTTCGATCACCCACCCTGAACTCACTGCCCGCGCATTGCGCGTTCGACTTAGCAATGGCAACTCGCGTGCCATGGCGTAGATGCGTGAAACGGGGCTGATTCGGGCTAATTGCGCCCGAGGAGAGGCGCGAACTGTGAAAGGATTACAATACTGGAGACAGACGAATGCGCGAGTTAGTGGACCGGAATCGTACTCTACGGAACCGTACTTTAGTCTGACGAAACGTTAAGGCGAAATGTTCGAAATGAAGCGGGCTCGCGCTGGATTGTACTATTTACAATCTCAGCCACGAGCCCGCCCCCGATCTACGCGCGATCTTTACGATCGCCGGATCTGACTACTGCGACGTAGTCACTCCCACCCCTCAAAACCCGGGTTGCGCCCATGTCTGGGCCGACAGATACCCTTTGACTTCGTTTATGTAACTAATCGCTCCGGAATCGTACCAATGCCCCGAAAACCACCATCCGACGCATCCCCACATCATCTGATCGGGCGTGCCGTTCGGATAACTCGGGTATCCTGAAGGCGATTCGCCAACCATATAGGCGACTTGGCCTTCGAAACACGCTCTCTGCTGCGCCAGCTTGTAATCGGCGTCAAAGGCCGTGCTGAGGTACGAGAAGCAGTCTGGATTGGTAACATCGCCGGTATTCTGGCTCGATGCGACTGCTTCACAGCTCGCCGGATAGTCGCGCGATTTGACCTGCAGGATTCCCAGGCTGATCCCATTGCCGACGTCGCCGAGCTCGGTCTGGCGCCAGTGCGTCTCGTTGACCGCAGTGGCTCGAGTCACATTCTCGTCGAAGCCCCATTTGCATGACGCCCATTTGAGAATTGCGTCGGTACCGCCGGTAAACTGTCCATCGACGCGTTGAAGGAAACTACCCGGCGCGCCGCTTTCGCCTCCGGCAACATCGGACTTGTAGGTAGTCATTTCCGACGAGGTAGGCATCGTGCTATTCGGCACGGCATTAGCGGGCCGCGGATCGAACGTATCGCCCTTAGAGCCGGCTGCGCATTGGCTATCGGTCGGCAGAGTCGAACCAGCAGGCAACAGCGAATAGTACGGTGTCGCAGTCGACGAGGGCGAAGCAGTAGGCGTACCGCTGTGGGAGGAGGTCGGAGTCGGAGAGGCTCCGGTTCCATTTTGGACGTTCACGTTCATGGCCGTGGTCGCGACCAACGCGTTACTGGAGTTGTATCCGTTGACGGCGAGCGTGTGCGACCCATTACCCACGGTTGCCGAATTCCAGGCCATAGTGAACGGCGGCGAAGACGCCGTATAGCTTCCGTCGACGTAGAAGTTAACCCAGGTGACCGGCGAGACGTTCTGCACAACGACGGACACCGTGCCGGAAACGGACGCGCCTGACTTCGGCGCCATGATAGTCAGGTCGCCGCTGGGTGTAGGAGTTCCCACCGGCGTTGGCGTTGCCGCTGGAGTAGTTGGCGCCACGGTCCGTGTTGGAGTCGGCGATGACCCATTGCTGACCTTCAGACTGATCGAGCTAGTCGCAACCAGCGCATTACTGCTGTTGTATCCATTGACTGAGATGGAATGCGTACCGTTGGCAACGGTGGTCGAACTCCAGGAAAGCGTGAATGGCGGCGAAGACGCCACCCAATTTCCATCGACGTAAAAATTGACCCAAGTGACGGGTGAGCCGATTCCTACGGTGATCGGCACCGTGCCCGAAACCGTCGTGCCGTTGGCGGGCGATATAATAGTCACACCACCGATTGGCGTAGGTGTCGAGGCAGGAGTCGAGCTTCGGCTCGGCGTCGGCGTTGATGATGAATTATTTACCGTAACCTGCTTGGACGACGTTCCAACCACCACGTGAGACGTGTTGAAGGCGGTTGCCGAGATGGTATGCGCACCGTTAGCCGCGCTGGTCGAGACCCATGTCAGCGTACTGGGTGGGGTGGACTCCAGGTAATTGCCGTCGATGTATAAGTTCACCCATGAAGTGTTGGAGCCCATCGAGAGTGAGACCTGCACGGTGCCTTTCACCGTGCTGCCGCTCGCAGGTGAAGTAATCGACACCTGGGCGGAGGCTACGCCCGCGAATCCTCCCGATCCGACGCATCAGGAGGCCGCAGAGGAACACTATAGTTAGGCCAACAAAACGAGATCCGTCTCTCAGTCCGCGCATAAAAATCGCCCTCCCCAGGCGTTGCGCAAATCTGCGCTCGCGGGCAGCATCGGACCGGCTTCGGCGAAGACGGTGGAGGAGTACACAACACCGTTCGCCGAACTAACGCCGACGCGCTTGCCGCGGCTAGGCGCGGGCTATTTCAGTGGCGTGATGCCTTGCGGCAGGTATGAAAAAACCGACACCCTCTCGGGACAGGTCTCTCCCCTGCGGACCTGGACTCACAACCTAGAGTCTGAAACTTCCCTCGCGCATGTAAAATCGAACACTGCCCAACCCGCGCCGGCTGCGAATACCGAACCAAGGAAATATGTAACCTGCGCGGCCTTGAGCCGAACCTATGTCTGCGACGCCACGACGCATCGCGCGGGGAACAGTAGCAGAGGAATTTCAACTATTTCAATCAAGAGGGAAATCTTTTTTTGTATATTTTCTATAGTATGTAGATTTTACAACTTGGTATATTTTACCATCCGCGTGCGAGTCTGAAGCCGTCCGTATTCCATCTCAGTTAGTAGTCGAGTGAGTAATCCGAAGTTAGTATTCGGATTTGAACTGACTAATGGACGGGCTCGCGCTCGATTGTGGCAATCACAACCTGAGCCGCGAGCCCGTCCTATTGAGACCTCACTCCCCCAGTGCCCCCATCCAGGTCACGCCCGAAATCAGGCTCAATTTCCCGGCATTCATGAGTGGGCTCCCGGCCTGCAGATGAGCGTCAAACCCGCCGATATTGACGTAGAGCGGGTCCGCATTGCTAACGTCGTTCGAGCCCAAGCTGACGCCGGTGTAGGTGTCTCTTCCCAAGCTGCCGCCGTCGTCATTGTAATTCCAGGTCATAGAACACCCGCCGGACACCTTCACCTGCCCGCCGTCCAGGATGTTGTTTTCGACCGTCATCGATCCGCCATCGCAGGTCGTGACATAGAAGGGGAAGTCGGTGTCATAGCAAGTATTGTTGTAGTAGGTCGCTTTGATTGGCCCTGAGTTGGCCTGAAGGCCGAAACAGGCATTGCCCGGAGCCGCGCCGAACACGACATTCTCCTGATATTTGACCGTCTCAGTGAAACTCGCATCCTCTTCCGTATATATCGCGTTGCCGTTGCAGGCCGGATAGGAGTTCCCATTGACCTTGATGGTCGAGGGCAGGCAATGGGTCGTGTTGCCCTGGATCGTCACGCCCACCGAGCGTTTCATGTCGATGCAATTGTGAGAGCAGCCGGGACCGACCTGATTACCTTGCACGAGCGCGCCGCCCATATCGCCGTCAACCATGATCGAGTTATGACCGCCCTCATAGTTGACGATGTTGTTGATGATCTGAACACCGTCGGGGGCCCCGTAGTCGTCGTCCACGAAGGCAATTCCTTCATTGTATCCATAGTTATCGTCGTCTGTGCCAAAGCCGCTCGCTCCGGCATAGGCGCCGAACCCATTGTTATGGACATAATTGTTGGAGATCAGGATCCCCACCTGGTGCAGATCGGAGAAGATGATTCCGCCGCGGGTCGCGTTGCGCACCTCAAAGCCGGTGACTGTAACCCAATTGCTGGCGTTCTCATCACCGTTGTTACCGTAGGCATCTTCAATTCCGTATAGCCGCGTCGAACCGCCGTCGATCACCGGGCGGCCGGTTCCATAACTGCCGAAGGTGATAGGTAGAGAACTCGAACCATTGAGGCCGGAGATGTTCAACTGCTCTTTCCAAACATCGCCGCCGTTGAAGAACACACAGGCGCCGGGGTTGAGCGAGTCCTCAATGGCCTCCACATGGGCGATGGTCTTCCAGGGTGCGCTGGCAGAGGTGCCGCTGTTGGAGTCGCTTCCCGCTGCCGCAACGTAGTGGGCGGTTCCTGCACAGGTCGGCGCCGCCGTCGCTGTTGGACTGCCTGTCGGTGTTGCACTGCCGCTCGGAGTGGATGTCGGAGCCGGGGTTGGAGTAGGACTCGCTCCATTTTGCACGTTCAGATTGATGGCCGCGGTCGTGACCAGCGCGTTACTGATGTCGTATCCGTTGACAGAGATCGTATGCGAACCGTTCGCGACGCCCGTCGAATTCCAGGCTACGGTGAACGGCGGCGAAGACACCGTCCAATTCCCGTCGACATAGTAGTTAACCCAAACGACCGGCGCAGTGGTCACTGCAGTAATCGACACCATGCCGGAAACGGTCGCACCGGTCTTGGGCGCGCTAATACTCACACCACCGGTTGGCGTTGGAGTCGCCGTTGGCGCGGGAGTAGTGGGTGCTACCGTCGGAGTTATTGTTGTAGTTCGAGTGGGCGTTGATGTCGGCGGAGGAGGCGTGAACGTCACCGTCGGAGTCGCCGTTGGAGTGACCGACGATCCATTTTGAACATTGATGCTGCTCAAAGCGGTCGCGACCAACACATTGTTGGTGTCGTATCCGTTGACCGAGATCGAGTGCGGTCCGTTCGCGACGCCGGTCGAATCCCAGCCAACAGTGTATGGCGGAGAAGACGCGATCCAGCTTCCGTCAACGTAGAAGTTGACCCAACTGACCGAGCTGACCGACACCGCGATAGATACTGTGCCGGAAACCGTAGCGCCGCTCGACGGCGCCGTAATGGTTACGTGACCAGGCGTCGGGGTGGGCGTCGGCGTCGGTTCCGCTTTATTTTTTACGCGAACCAGCCTCGAGGAAGTTCCCAGTAGCTGGCTGGCCGAGTTGTAGGCCTTTGCAGAAATGGTGTGCATGCCGTTGGAGGCATTGGTCGTTAACCACGAAATGGTGCCCGGGGTCGAAGCCAGAAAGGCTCCGTCCA
The DNA here is from genome assembly GCA_963814715.1 of uncultured delta proteobacterium. GTDB lineage: Bacteria > Desulfobacterota > Binatia > Binatales > Binataceae > Binatus. The sequence goes on along the minus strand of CAWFDW010000001.1, from coordinate 662,793 downwards.
CGTACACCTTCACCATCGCTGCGTTGGATTTCATGGAGAGCGAAATCGGGACCATGCCCCGTAGTACGCTGCCCTTGGTTGGTGAGACGATCTTCACCTCGACGGCGGCCGCTTCCATAGCCTGTCCGAGCTCGAGCATCAGGAAGCCACAGAGGAAAATTAGAACGAGACCGGCAAAACTGTACCTGCCTATTAATCCGCGCATAACACATCGCCCTCCCCAGGCGTGCGCAAATCTGTCTCGCGGGCAGCATCGGGCCGGCTTCGGCGAAGACGGTGGAGGAGTACACAACACCGTTCGCCGGACTAACGCCGACGCGCTTCCGCGACTTGGCGCGGGCTATTTCAGTGGGCGGTGACGCCTATGGCAGGTCAGAAAACGAACCCTATCTGACAGGTTCTCCCCCTATCTCGACAGGTCTCTCCCCTGCGGACCTGGACTCACAGCCTAGAGTCTGAAACTCCCCTCGCGCATGTAAATGTCGAACACTGCTGCCCAACCCGCGCCGGCTGCGAATACCGCTAAAGGAAATCTGTAACCTGCGCGTCCTGAGCCGAACCTATGTCTGCGACGCCACGACGCATCGCGCGGGGGACATTAGCAGAGGGATCTCATTGAATCAACTTTTTCAAGTAGAGACGAAATCTTTTTTTGTATATTTTCTATAGTATGTACGATTTACAATTTTGTATATTTTACAATACATATCCGCACGGAATTGTGCCGGATGGCATCCGGCTCACAGATGAGCTGGTACTCAGTTACTATTCGAAATAGCTACTTGGAGAGCGACTGACTAATGCGAATCAGCGTTGACCGTCCGCGGCCTGATCGCCGGGATGATCGTTGGATGCGTGCGAGTCGACGAAATTCTCGCGGCGCCCGTTGACGTAGAAGATTGGCGAGTCGCCCCAATTGTTGTGCTCGAAAACGCCGCCCGCGTTCGCATCGAGCACCGCGTGACCTGCACCGCCGACTGTATTGTTTCTCACAGTCGCCGGCGTGACCAGGTAGATACCCGTGAATACACTGGAGATCGAATTGCCGACTATCGTTCCTCCCGACGTACCCGCATCGAGTTGAATCCCCGAACCGTTACCCGCCACTGAGCCGGTGAGGTTGTAGATCTTATTATTCTCTATCACGCCGTTGGCGCAGTACTCCTGGTAGATGCCGTTGGTGTCCGATCCGTCATGCGCAATGTTGTCGCGGAAGAGAACTGACGCCGAATGCTTGGTATCGAACCCGTTGTGATTGAAGTGTTCAGCGCGGTTGCCGATGATTTGAGCGCCGTCGGCCATCTGCGAGTTGATGGCGTTTCCATGTCCGCCGCTGTACGCGATTGTATTGTCGATAAACCTGGGCGCCGTATTCAGTTCCACGTGCTCGTCGAAATGAATCGCGTTGTAGTATTCACCGCCGTCAACCCGACCGGTCCCCGTCTGCTTCACAGTATTGTTTCGAATGACTACTCCGACCGGCCCATGTCCATTTTCGGCATTCGAGTAGAAATAGATTCCGTATCCGCCGGTGCGCTCAAACGCGAGTCCGTCCACCACGATATTCCCTTTCTCATCTTCTTTTCCGGTCGCGTTCATTCCATATTCCCGCACCGCCGCCTCTACCATGTGGCTAGCGGGATTGGAGCCGTCTTCCAGCCACACGTACAATTCCGATGTCTGTGGATTCCAATTCCAGCTGCCCGCGGTCATCGGTCCTATCGCGCATAAACCTGACTTCGCGCACGTCTCGCTGGGCAAGCAGCACGCTCGCGTCAGACCCCATCCGGGGCCTCCGTCGACGTACACGTTGTTCGGCTTGGGGCAGGGCGCGCGATAGACCGAAGCGTTGACCGGATTCCATCCCTTGACGACGTCGCTGCCGGTGATGACGGGTGCCGGCCCGTCGCCGTAAGCCGTGAAGGTGACCGGGTGCCCCAAAGCCCCGCCGTTCAGCGGTTCCAGCGTCTCGCGCCAGATTTGACCGCGCCGAAAATAGACGGTGTCGCTGGGCGCCAATGCGATCGAATTTAGTTTTCCGATCGTGCGCCAGGCGCTGGCAGGACTTCGGCCGGAAGCGGAGTCGTCGCCAGTGCTGGAATCGAGATAGTAGGCGTGCTTCGGTTCATTCGCGGATTCGGCGAGCGTGTCTATCACGTACGCCAACGTCACGAGAACGAGCAATGCCCCGCTTAACCAGATCAGCGTCTTGATTTTCGCGTCACGACGCATGCCCGCCCTGCAGAGCGCGGAGCATCGGCGTTTTCGACTCTTCAACGACACGCGCACGCGCGGCGGCTTGCGCGCGCGCGAAGAGTCTCTCGCGCTCGAGCATCGCCCAGACCAGCGCCATCATTACGCCGGCGAATGAACGGAAATCGACGACTGATTCCGTCGTTTCCAGGATCAACATCGGCACCAGCGCGAGCGGTACCAACCATTTCAGATTCCAGGGATCGCCGTTAGGTAAAAAGCAGCTGATCATCGGCCGCAGCATGAAAAATAACCAGAACAGGAGCGCGGGTATTCCGAGGCTCACCGCGCGCGAAACATAGCCGTTGTGCAGTGACGAATGGTAGCCCATTCCCCAAACTGCGTCCCATCCCTGGAAGTATGGACTCAAGAGGATTTGGCCCTCGACCTCGTATCCATAGCCCAGCAGCGGACTTTCCTTGATACTGCGGATTCCAAAATCCCACGCCACCTGGCGGCCGGTGAAGCTCGCCACGTCGCCGCGATCGACGTACTCGTGCATGCCGGGAAGTGCGTGCGCAACCAGGTAAAAAGCCAGGTACATTGCTACAACGCCGAACACGCCCTTGACTCGATATTTCAACACCAGGTAAACGGCGCAACCGATTACGATCGCGACAATTGGCGTTCTCGAGTCAGCCATCCCGCACTGCACCAGCGCGCCAAGCATCGCGGCTACAGCCAGACCCTTCTTCCACCCTTTCGCAATTGCCCAATAGCCGAATCCGGCGCCCATAGTCGCCATCGTCAAGTTGCCGATCTCGTTCGGCTCGGTAAGAAAGCCGTCGAATCGAAGCATGCCGCTTTCAGGCTCGAGCTGCCACGCCAGGCCTGGATTAATCAGGATATAAAGGAAATTGGCCGCAACGACGATTCCGCAGCCCGCCAGCAGAACTCCCATAAACCGGCGCGCGTCGTTCTCACTCCTGACTTCCGAGACTATCGCGCACAACGCCAGAAACGGCAGGATCGCCGCGAATGCCCGGCCGAGCGAAACCGTCGGCAGGATCGAATACGACACGCTGAACAGCGCCCAAATCAGATAAATCGACTGGTCGCGAAACCCGCCTTGGCGCAGAATTCCTGACTTCCATATCGCCGGAATAAACGGCAGCACAAACAACAGATTCAACGGATATCGAACGATCGCGCCAAGCTGGCTGTCCGAATTTGATGCGAAGTAGCTGGCTGCGAACGCCTCGATCAGCACGAGCACGATCAGCAACCCGCCAACGTGTTCGCTCGTATAGTAAATTGCGTACGGCAAAATCACTGCCGCGACCACCGCGGCGGCAACTAGCGCGCCGCCTGCAGGATGCGTCAGTAAAACGAGGATCAGCAGACCCACGCCAGCGGCGATCAGCAATTCAGGGCGTGGAATCGAGGACCGGAGGCTTTGCGGGCGCCGATTGCCATTCTCACTGAACAGCTTCGACAGTTGCGATTCGGCGGTGCGGTTGCGAGGAGCGGTTTGTAATTCTTGCAGCATCGTACGCTGCTAGAGAGCAACGAAGATGCCATGCATTAGATTACGCGACTTCGTTCTCGCCATTGGTGTAGAGCACGCCGGACCTAGTCCGAGTCGGTAAGTCTGAACGAATATTTTTCACGACTACACGGTTTGCTGGTTGCGCAGTAGCTAAACTCGATCGTGCTGATGGAGCGATAAATCCGAAAAAAGGCCGCGATTACTGGATTTTCCTGTGGTAGGCGTTGATTGCTCTTCGTAGGCCATGACCGACTCCAATCGGCACACAATCTGCATGACTCTTTGGCGTACGCGTGAACGATGGAGAGGGACGAGTTAGGTAAGAAGTTCATTTAGCTCCGGTGGGTGGCGGCTGACCGAAAAGCTCCCCACCACGACGTAGGCCAGATCCCGCGCCCGCCCGGAGCTCTTCCATTCACTAGTGTCATCTGTTGGACCCTCACAGGTGACACTACCAGAGCCTCCAGGGGCGGTCAGATGTTCTATCGTCGCGTGGCTATGACTCTAACAGTAATGTTGGTGTGGTCGGGATTTGCGTCGGTGGTCAGTGCGGATACGGTATCGGCGTACTGGGACAACGTCGCGCTCGACTACATCCATCAGACCAATGCAGATCCCACACTCGCGGCAAAAATGATCGCGATGATGCATGCGGCGATGTACGATGCCTGGACGGTCTACGATCCAATCGCAGTACCGTCACGAGCCAATGGCATCCTGAAGCGGCCGCCCGAAGAAACAACTGATTCCAACAAAATCGAAGCGATCAGTTTTGCGGCCCACAAGGCGCTAGTCGATCTGTTGCCATCGATGGCCGCGAGCCTCGACTTCGCCCTCGCCAGACTCGGCTATAACCTGGAAGACGTGGGCAATGCCGATACATCAACTCCGTCTGGAATAGGCAATGTGGCAGCGGAGGCAGTAATCGATATTCGTCAGTTTGGCGGCAGGAGTCCTACCCCTTACGTTGCGGTCCACAGAACCGATCCGAGCGACGATCCTAATGCGTGGCGGGCGGTGCAGAACTACGATGCTGGCAGGGTAGTGCAGCGAGAGTCGGCGGATAGCTTGAATCAATGAAAATCGATTTCATCGGTCACGCATGCATAGCAGCGGAGTGTTCGGATACGTCGATCCTGATGGATCCGTGGCTCTCGGGCAAGATTTTCAACAACTCCTGGACCTTGCGCCCCGAGCCGGTATTGGATCCCGCGCTGCTGGATCGAATCGACTACCTTTGGATTTCCCATGAACATCCGGACCACTGCCATTTTCCGACCTTGGGGTCCTTTCCTGATTCATTCAAACAGCGGGTAACTATTCTCATCCAGACTCGGGACTCCGCGAAGATGCTCGCTGCGTTCAAGGGCCTCGGCTATCAACGCTTTCGACTGCTGCCCCATCGGGAGATAGTGCCTCTTACCGAAGGGTCGCGCGGCACGAAGGTATACTGTTACCACGCGGGCCTGATGGATTCGGCGCTCGCGGTTATCGACGATCAACAAGTTATACTAAATGCAAATGACGCCCGCATAAGCACGTCCGAATGCCGGCTGATTCTCCAGGACCTGAAACATGTTGATGTGCTTCTCAACCAGTTCTCGCTGGCGGCCTATGCCGGATTCGAGCCCCCGCAGCAATTTTTGCAGGAGCGGGCCAGGCAGATCCTTCGCAACGTGTCGGAAGTTCATCGCGCGCTCGACGCGAAAGTCACGATACCATTCGCCAGCTTCATCTACTTCTCGAGTGACGACAACAAGTACGTCAATCCTTTCGCTAATACTGTGGGCGACGCCTATAACTATCTGAATCAGCAGGGTCAAAATGCGGCGGTGCTCTATCCGGGCGATAGCTACGAGGTGGGCGCCGCGTACGACTCCTCGCAAGCTTTGCAGCGTTACGCATCGCTGCCCGGATGGGATGAGCTGACTTACGATCCTATTGAGACAAAGCCGCTCAGCGATATTTTCGAGGCGTACACGACAATGGCGAAACAGATTAGCGAGCGGTACCCTCGCGCCTTGTTGTGGTTGTTGCGCCCCGTGACAATAAGGATTCCGGATCTCGATAAGACTGTTGAGTTTTCGCTAGCGAGCGGGCGAATAGCGGAAGCTCAAGAGTCCTATCAGCCGGACCTATCGATAAATTCCCAGCCACTATGGTTCGGCTTCAAGTTTCCCTTCGGAATTCAGACTCTGGGAGTATCAGCCAGGTTCAAGCTCCATCAGAATTTCCGAAACTGGAAGATGCATCGGATACTCTTTTCATTGAACAACGGCGGCGTCTACCTGAAGCCCAAGTACGTCTTCACCACCGACTTCATGAACTACGTCCGCACCCGCCTGGCCGGCGGCATGACCCAAGCCGTCCACTACTACCGCACATCGCTTTAGCGCGTGGCGCTAGCCTTGTAACGCGACACTCATCCGCTCGCGGCACTTCGCCGTCTAGAAGCTAGCGCATTGCCCTTGCAATGACTTAGCCGTGTTCCCGCCTCCAGTGATCGAAGTGTTCTTCTGACACTGCAAGTTGCCTCCGATCATATCGTCGAAGACCTCGATCGCCGCCGTGTTGTTCTTGACCTCCAAGCTCTTGCCGATCGTGTTACCGGGGCACGCCGAGGTCATTCCACCTATTGTTATGGGAGCTCCGTTGCTGTGGACCTGGAGGTCACCGTTCACCTCCGATCCGCAGATCTGATTTTCTGCCGAGGCAGGCGGGAGGTTTTGAATGTGCAGATTGCCCTCGATAGGGGAGTCGTCAACTGTGAACGTGCCGCCACCATTAATTTGCAGATTACCTTCGATAGTCGAGTCGCTGATCATCATGCTGCCGCCCGTCTGCGTCAGGTTGCCCGTAACAGTCGCATCGATAATGGAGGTCATCCCAGTGGTTATGGTCAGGTTGCCGTGGACGGTTCCGGTGTAAATGACCGGCACAGCGCCGGATTCATATGCCCCGATGTCGCACGCCTCTGGTCCGTCTTCGGGATCAGGCCGGCCGAAGCCACGCTGGTCGGTAAAGAGCTGGTTCGGCGGAGTCGCCTGGTCAGTGCACGAAGCAAACGGGATTGCGTCGATCGCATCGCTGCCTGCTTCGAGCGCGATAGTCTCGGTCGGCCCTCCATTGTTCCGCAATCCCAGTGGATCGAGATGCAGTGTCGTGCTGTTATTCACGCTCGTACCGCTGAAGCCGCAGCTATTGTCGTCCGAGATATTGTAACCGGCGTCCGCAACTGGACCGAAGCTGCCGCAGTTCCCGCCGCCGGATTCGGCGGCCAGAATCGTGCCCTTCAGCGTCGCGATGCCCTCGTTGAGGATACCGCCGCCGTCAACAAGGGCGCTGTTGTTGGAGAATGTGCTGTTGGTGACGGTCAGCGGGCCGCCGAAGTTGATGATGCCGCCGCCGCCATTGCTGGCGATGTTGTTGGAGAAGGTGCTGTTGGTGACCGTCAGCGTGCCGCCGTTTCCGATGCCGCCGCCGCTTTGGGAGCTGTTGCCGGAGAAGGTGCTGTTGGTGACGGTCAGTGAGGCGGCGAAGACATTGCCGATGCCGCCGCCAAAATCGATGGGCGAGCTGTTGCCAGAGAAGGTGCTGTTGGTGACCATCGCCGTGTTGAAGTTGTCGATGCCGCCGCCGCTTTGGACGATTGCGTTGTTGCTCGAGAATGTGCTGTTGCTGACGGTCAGCGTACCGACGTTGAAGATCCCGCCGCCCTCGTAGCCACTGTTGCCGGCGAAGGTGCTGTTGCGGACCGTCAGCGTGCCGGAGTTTTCGATGCCGCCAGACCCTGTGCTGCTGCCGTTGCCGGAGAAGGTGCTGTTGCTGACCGTCAAGGTGCCGGAGTTTTCGATGCCGCCGTGCAAGGACCTGCCGTGCGCAATCGTCAGATTGTTCAGATAGAGCGTAGCTACAGAGTTCACGCTAAGAATCTGAAACGAATTCGCGCCATCCACCGTGATCGCTTTCCCGCGCCCCATGCGCCGCCTACCATCGATCGTCAGGCTATCCGGCGAAATGTTTACCACCTGAGGAAGAGTGCTGCCCAGCGTGATCGTGCCGCTTACGCGGAACATGATAGTGTCGGTACCGGTGCCGGCGACGCATTTCTTCGTCGCAGTCTTGGTGTCGGCCGCGATAATCGCGTCGCGCAGCGTGCAATGCTTCGCCACGCTGCCATCGAGGAGCGTATCGACGGTAATCGTCGCCGCCGCCGCCATCCCGGACATCACTAGAAAGAAAAATGAGAGTGCAATTGCCCCCAGCGCCAAGCGCCGCTTTGAAACTGCCATGGACCCCCTCCCAAGCGGCTCTTCGGCCGCGTCGGCGAGTTTTCACCAGTAGCTAAGGTGGTCGCGATCAGCCTCCCAACGGAATAACTCTCAGTCCCGCTCGGACTCGAATTACGAAGCGAGCTCTGGGCTCACAGAATGTTCTGCGCCGGGCTCCTCTCCCCGCGCCACGCGCAACGCGCGCGATGCGCGCTGCCAGAAGAGATTGTCCGGGTAGCGCTGGACCAGCTTGTTGACTACCGCGTCGCCTTTCCACATCAGGAACGGCTTCACCAAGGGGTTGAAGACCACGTGGTCTGTATAAGGCTGCATCTCGAAGCCCATGCTGGTCTTGTAGTAGTCGAGTCCTTTTCCAACCGCGAGTGCTTTGGGTCCGTGGGAAATGTAGGCGACTTCCGGACACGCCAACTTGGTCTTCATTACGGTAAACAGCAGCGCGTTGTTAGGATAGTACTTGAGCAAGTCGGAAGCGCTCTTCTGCAGATGAATGTAGTAGCAGTCTTCAACCAGCATCGCGACGATGAACGTCGCCAGACGATCCTCGACGAAAGCTCCCCACGCCTCGAAGTCCTTCGAGCGGCTGGCGTTCTCGCAAAATAGCTTCCACTCTTCTTCAGTGGCACTAGGAGCTGTGCCCATCTGGCGCAAAGTGGTTTGCGTGGTCAAGGCGTGACCATGTTGCGACAGGTAGTCGAAGTCGATCTTCTCGATGCGGCATCGCGCTAGACCCCTGCGCGTTTTGCTGCGGACGTTCTGCGACGTCAGCGCCTGGATGTCGTAGTTGCGATTCGAACAAACGTACATTCCGCCGCGCGGTCCGGGCTTGTCGGGAGTTTTCGGATAGCGCAGCGCAAACGCAGGTCCTTTGATCATGACCTGCGCTATCTCCGCCGCAGAAGGATCCACGAAGCGATGGATTGGCAGACTCTTAAAAAGAAATGGCTTGGGATTGTACCAATAACAACTCTCGGTCTGTATTATCCTATTACCTATTGCGCCGAAAAATTGCGCCAATTCAGATGCCTGCATAACTCTTCCTCTCGATAGTCAGTCCGCGGCTAGTCCCGGGTCAGCCAGATCTCACGCCAGTAGTGATAGTTGGCACGCTGACAGAAGGAACGCTGACCCTGGCAATACACCGACTCGAGCACGATGCATGGGCTGCGGAAGCCCCTCAGCTCGCCGCTGCGTTCATCGATCCTCCGCGCCATGTTCAGGATCACCGGATATTTGCGGCCGCAGAACTGGAACATCTCGGGCTTGAATTCCATGCCGCGGTTGCAACCGTTGCGATCCAGCGTCCGCAGAATTTCGAACATTCCGCGCACCCGCACCACTTCGCCCACCTGCAAATCAAGCGGCATCGCGGGAGTCTTGCGATATCGGTCTGCATTCCACGGAGCGCGCGTCCACAGCTTGAACGCCTGCAAAATCGCCTTGCCCCAAAAGTAAATGAGGAGTTGGCGCATCGCGGAGGAACTTCTCTTGCCCGACGCGAAATCTCGCGCGACTTTGACGAAATAGCTCGATGCGTTGCCGACCGGCGCGGGGCAGCTCGCTGAATTCAACTCTGTGGCCTGGCACATCAGAGTGTTATTCGGCTTCTGCGCGAGATCACTCAGCGCGCGATAAGCGATGTCGGTGGCGCCGGATGCGGGAACTGCGACCAGCGTCGGACGCAATTCATCGCCGTTACTCGCTGGCCGAAGCCACGCTTCCTTCCATAGAAAAAGACAGCCCGCCTCGCATCCGCGATGCGCCGAGCCGTCGCATCTCAGCTGTTCGAGATGGACTGTTCCTTCGATTCGCCGAGGCTGTCCGAGCGCGCAAGTATTGTCCGCTCGTTTGGATACGTGAACGCGACGCCCGCAGTATGCGAGCATCTCGGGCATGAACGGCAGGCCTTCGAGCTTCCCCTCGCTATCGAGGGTCGCCATGATTTCCGAGGCACTTCTAACTTCGACGAGATCGCCCGGCTTCAGCTCGATTGCCGGCGAGTCGGCATCGCGGAAACCCGTTGATTGAGGTTCCGATGAATCCGAACTGCCGGATCCTAACTCGAGCGCCGCATTTGCCTTGAGCATCGTTACACCTCCGCCAATCAGGTCGCGTACCGACCGCGAGATAAGCAAGAGATGTACTTAGACCCAGGCCTGAAACTTTCTAGTGTTTATCCCCTTAAAACGAGCCGTGGCGCTGATTTCTGAGGACAAACGAGGGAAGCGTGTAAAAAGTACGCAGTCGGTATGTGGACTATTCTGCCAAAGGAAAATTCAAGATAATCGCGGCGCCTTGCGAAGATCGATTCTCGGCGCGAATCTGACCTCCGAGTCTGGTCATGACGTCGCGCGCCATCGATAGACCCAAGCCCGTGCCCAGGTCCTTGGTGGTGAAGAAGGGCTCGAACATTTTCTGCATGACGTCTTCATCGATGCCAGTGCCTTCATCGGTGACAGCCACTTCGACGGTAGCCGCGTTGGACATGGCTTCGATTGATAGAGTGCCGCCATCCGGCATGGCCTCGCGCCCGTTGATCAAAAGATTCGCGATTACGTGCTTCACCTGGTTTGGAAAAGCGCGGACCTTCGGCAGCGCGGGAGGAATCTTGTATTTGAGTTTAACCGCGCCGCCTTTTACGGTCGGAGTCCGTTGGATCAGGTAATCCACCATCTCGACGGCTTCGCTAATCAAGGTCGACAGATCGCACGGTTCCAGCTTTTCCTGCGGGCGCGCGTTAACAAATTCCTGTAGTCCGCGGACTCGATCGGCAGCCGCGTTAACTGTCCTCGCCAGCGCATCTAGATCATTCAGCAAATCACTGCTGGCCTTCGTACGGAGAATGTTCAGTCGAAGCGCACCGGCGTTCAGAATATTTCTGAGATCGTGCGCGAGACCCGATGCCATCTCGCCGATTGCCCGCAAGCGCTCGTTGCGAAAGAGCTCGTCGCGCAAATGAAAGAATCCGATCAGCGCCGACATTTGTTCCGTCGTCTCGACGCCCACTGCGGCAACGTGGTCCTTGTCGTCGATCGTTAATGGAAATCTTACGACGAAAAGTGACTTTCCCCGCTCGACCTGATCGGTGGATATCAATGGGTCGCCGCTGGACAGAACCTGCAGGTCCTTCCGCCAATAGACGTGGCCGATGTTCGGAAACAATTCTTCGTCCCGTTCGCCAATCCACTTTTCAGGGTCGATCCCCAGCTCGGAACTAAGCCGCGAATTGACGAATACGTATCGCCCCAATTCGTCCTTAATCCAGACGCGCGCCGGGAGATTGTCCATCAACAGTGTGAACAGATGCTCGGGGTTGTCCCGTTTCGCCGGATCTTGATGCGCTGTTTTGTCCTTCGCGCTCACAGCGTGTACCTAATCGAAGATCCGGCGAACCGAACCGCCGAATGCATCGGCAAGTTGAGGCTCGCCGGCGCCCCTTCTGCCTGTCGAAGTCTCAGATCGGACATGAAACCAGTCTCCAGTCTCCACGATCAGGGGTCTGAGAATTTGCGCGACAGTGAATGAGTAATGTTCAAAGAACAATTACCGTCGATTGGCATACTAGCGTCAAGGAGTGTGCCGATGAACTCATCCAAAAGACGCGGTGGCTCTGGCCCTGGTATGGAAAACGGTCGAATCCTAGAAGATGATGCCTCAGAGCATCGCCGACAAGTCGGAACGGCGCCGCGATTATGGTTCCGGCAGCATGGGCCGTCGATCCCACGACGCTATCGTGATCATCGGTCGTCGTCGTCGTGTAGGTCGTAGTGCTCGTTTCCACCGGGTATTCGCCCGGGGCGCTGGAGTACGTGGTTTCAGTGCGAGTATCCGCGCAGCCCTGAAGCGCAAGGCATCCACACAGGGCTGCGCTAAGAGTTAATGCCGAAAGCATAGATTTCTTCATAACTGTTTCTCCGCGATCGGATAGATCAAAAAGCAGACGCGCGCGCGATGCCTGTCAGACAATCGCGCGCGCGTCGCTGAACCCGGCACGCCAGGCTCGAATAGCTACGGCGCGGTATACGTAGTTGTCTTCTGCCGTTCGACCAATCCGTTGTCGGAAGTGGTGGTTGTGGTGCTCGAGGTCGTCGGCGGTGCTACAACGACCGGCGCGGGAGCCGGAGCCGTTTCAACCACGGGTGCTGGACTCTGCGTCTCATCCACATTTTTATGGTAGGAGAAGCATCCGGCGGCGATCCCGCACGCGGCGACAGCTGCTGGGATAATTGCGATACGTTTCATAAGACTCATTTTGTGAACCCTCCATCGGGAACTTACCTTGATAACAGCAAGAAGCCGGCCAAAGGGGACTATAGAATTCCTCTAGGACTACGGCCCGAAATTTTTTGATTTTCTCGGTAAATCTTTCGCGGTCGCAGGGTTCTGAAACTGAGCAAAAAAATCGAAAATCAGCTGTGCGCGTTGAACTTCCGGCTCGAACTTATCCAGGGGGATACGCTCAACCTGGTAGGTCGCGATAACACCCGGGAAAGGCTTCTCCAGGAAATTTGCCTTGCCATCGATAGTCACACGACCCTTGTCGAATACGACCGAGTCAGCATGAAATGGCGACGGATAGACCTGGCCCCTGTAATGGAGATTGCGAATGTTATCGGCTCTTAGCGCGATCTCGCTCAGCTGCAACGGACGCGAAATTCAGAAAGCACTCAGTAGGTTTTGACTCGCGGCCGGGAGGCGAATCTACATCATCGGCTTCATCTGCCGGGCGATCGCTTCCTCGAATCGCTTCAGAATCGGTCTCCGCTCCCATCGTTGCAGATCGATCTTCCGCGCATTCTCGAGGTCGCTCGTGAACATTTCCTGCATGCGCCGCCCAAATTCCACGCTCAGGACGACTGTGTTGATTTCATCGTTGCGTGCGATGCTCCACCAGTCGAGATTCGACGAACCGACGGTCGACCAGACCCCGTCGACGTTCGCCGTCTTGGCGTGCAGCATTTTGCCTTGCCATAGATAAATCTTGACTCCTGCGGCCAGCAGCTCGGAGAAGTGAGATCGCGCCGCCGGCCCGATCAGTGCCTCATCGGTGCGGCCCGGAAATAGCAGGCGAACATCCACCCCGCGGCGCGCCGCACCTTCCAACGCATCGAGCATCTGCGATTCCGGAGCGAAGTACGCGTCGGTGATATAGACGTTGGTCTCGGCATTGAGAATCGCCGAGATCAGCGTCACGTAAATCTTGCTGAACTCCTGCGGCACGCTTCCCAGCACGCGAACGATCTGGTCGCCTTTGTTGTCTGTGCGCCCGAAAATAGTCGTCAAACTTCAACGGCGCGCCGCCTTGCTGGCGCCAATTGGCGACGAACAATTCCTGGTATTCGGACACGACCGGACCTTCAACCTCGACATCGGTGTCGCGCCACGTTCTCAGAACGTCCTCCGACTGATCTTTCCGCCTTGAGGAGAGGCCGTGGCCGCTCGAATAGACGCCCGAAATATTAATGCCGCCGGTGATTGCCAGCCGGCCATCCACCACCATCAGCTTGCGATGGTCGCGATGCAGCGGAGACCAGCGAAAGCCTGCCGCGAACGGGTTGATCGGATCGAACTCAACCACCTTGATTCCGCTCGAGCGCATCCGCTCGAAGAAGCTGCGATGCGTCAGTACCGAACCCCAGCCGTCGTAGATTATATTGACCTGCACGCCCTGTTGCTGTTTCGCGATCAGCGCGTCCGCGAACTTGTCGCCGATCCTGTCGCTGTCGAAGGTGTAGGTTTCGAGATTGATGTTATGCGTCGCACCTTCGATCGCGCCGAACATCGCACGATAGGTAGCCGCGCCGTTCTCGAGGAGCGTCACCTTGTTTCCGAGTACCAGAGGACTTCCGCTGATTGCCTGTTCGAAAGCCAGATGGCGCTCGAGGATGTTGGTCTTGCCGCTCCTGCGCCTCCAGCCTTTTGATGATCGCCTTGCTCTCGCTCGCTGACAACGGACCCTGATCGCTGACGACCTTGAAATGCCGCCAGTACAGGTGGTGGTCCTGCATCAGCGCGTACGAATCGGGCATCGTTCCGCATCCGGCAATGCACAGCACGCTGGCAATCAGAATCAGCGCTCGCCAAACGACGCCGGCTCAAGCCGCGGTGGCTCTTGTCAATCGCTTGATTGCCGGCGCGAGTGGTCGTTCGGAGTCGCGTAGTCTTGCCATGCTGTGCTTTTCGCGATGAGGCTCGGGACGGTGCGAATCGTGAAGCGTCGTGGATCGATTCCGGAGCGCAACTGCGTCCATAGGAGAGGCATCGACACGGGCGCGCCGTCGCGGGCGCGCGGCGACAATGGCGCGACGGCCGTCGCCATCCGATCGTTGCGCAAGTAGTCGAGGTAGATACGGCCGGTGCGCGCCTTGTTTCGTCATCTTCGCGAGATAACGCTCGGGACTGTCGGCCACCATCTGGAGGCAGAGGTCGCGCGCGAAAGACTTGGCATCGGCCCAGCTCGAGTCCGCCTTTCTTCGACTGGCTGAGCGGCGTCACGACATGCAGCCCTTTGCCGCCCGTCGTTTTGCAAAAGCCCACCAGGCCCACGGCTTCCAACCTCTCGCGAATTTCGCGCGCGGCGTCGACGACCGCCACGAAATCGACCTCAGGCGCCGGATCGAGATCGAAGACCAGGCGCCCAGGCACCTCAGGATTCCCGGGCCGGCAATTCCACGGATGCAGCTCCAGGCCGGCAAGTTGCGCGATTTCCGCCAGACCTTCCACGCGATCGATTTGAAGATACGGCTCGTTGCTGCCGGCAACCTTGGTCAGCGTGAACCTGCTCGACGTTCCCGGCATCGCATGGCGCTGAAAAAAATGCTGTCCGCCAATTCCGTCGGGCGCACGAACAATCGAGCACGGCCTGCCCTTTCGAGATGCGCGATCATCCACGGTCCGACAGTCTCGTAGTACCGCGCCAGATCCAGCTTGCTGACCGGTTTGCGATCGCCGGCGTCGGGCCACAGCGCTTTTTCCGGCTTGGTGATCTCGACGCCCATCACGACCGTAGCATCAGGGTTGTTCTTGGATTTCTTCTTTTCTTTGGAATTCCATACCGCATCCGGCGCGGCGGCTTTCTTGGCTTTGAGGATGAATGACTTGGGCTTGCGGCCTTTGCCGCTCGCAATGTCGGCGAACTTGCGGCCCGACGCGATCGATCGATCGTCAGACAGGAGCGCGTCCGAATCGTTGTCGCGCGCGAACTCGTCGCGATGCTTGATCAGCAGCCAATTGTTGCGCTTGCTCCCGCTGCGATCGTGCTTCATCCGCACCAGCACCCAGCTTCCGTGCAGCCGCTCGCCGTCCAACTTGAATTTCAAAGTCCCGTCTTTGATCGCGGCGTCCGGCGACTCTTCTCCGTCGGGCGCCCAATAGCCGCGGTCCCATAGCTGAACGGTTCCGCCGCCATACTCGCCTTTGGGAATCGTGCCCTCGAAGTCGCCGTAGTCGAGCGGGTGATCTTCCACCTCGACTGCGAGCCGCTTTTCGCGGGGATCGAGTGAAGGACCGCGCGTCACCGCCCACGATTTGAAGACGCCATCGAGCTCGAGCCGAAAATCATAGTGCAATCTCGTCGCCGCGTGCTTTTGAATCACGAACCGCCGCCGCTCCGATGGCGCAACCGCGATCTCGCCGCTCGGCTCAGCGGTCTTTTTGAAGTCCCGCTTCGCCCGATAGGTTGAGAGACTGCCGGGCATCGGCGCAGCGCTACTCAGTCAACGTTCGGCTTCGGCACGAATCCGCTCGCTCCCTTCATCGGTCCGTCGATCACGGTAACCACTGCGCCGTAGTCGTCGGCCGTGCACAATCTGCACGGGAGTCTGATCGTCGATTTGCTTCGCGGTGAGATTTTGCTTCACGTCACCGACAATTCCGACGACTCCACCCTCCTGTTTCTCGCGAGAGGTGTGCAGGTAGGTCTGTTCGTCCGGATACATCGGACACCGCATGCTGATTGCCGATCACGACCAATTTGTGACTGATGACCGGTCCGATCGGCTGCTGGCAAGCGATGATCGCCATCGAGAATAGGGTGCCGAGCATAAATATCATTGGCAGGTATTTCATTTTGACTGGGCCTCCGAGCGTTGTTTCCACCAGTCAAAATGAGCATTGCGCGTGCCAACTTCCAACGCATAAATTCACGGCTCTTTCGCGGAACTTTTGGAGCCGCCTATGTAGAAATTACGCATCCGCGCTTCGATTCTGTCCGCCCGAACTAGGTGCTGTCGCGATGCGACGAATGGGAAGCGCGGCAATCGTCGTGACCGCAATGGCAATCGGTCGCGCCTTCGTCGCGCGTATCGGACTCGCATTCATTTGAACAAAATTGGCGTCCCGATTCTGCTTCGCAGGAACAGGCGTCATGCCGGCATTTCATGTTTCTCACCTCGAACTCAATTGCGAGACGGACATCGTCAGCGGCGAATGCAAATCACTGCAAATCCGCTGCCATCGCGCGATTTCAGTCTTCACGGCTCACAATTGGTCTCGGCTCGACCTCTTTTCCGCGATTTCCGGTCTCCGTACAGGAGAATCTCGATGACCAAACTTGAAACACTGGACAACCTCGTCAAGGTCTGCGTGGACAGCGCGGAGCGTTATCGCCGAGCCGCCGCTGACGTCGGCAAGGAAGAGCTCGTTCAATTTTTCAAACAACAGGAATTTGCTCGTCGACGCGATGCCGACGAGCTCAACCTCGAGCGCAAAAGCATGGGCGGCGAAAGTGAGAAGGCCGGCAAAGAATCCGGCAGCGTCGGCGGATTCATCGATCGCACGGCGATGGACTTGAGCGTCGTCATGAGCAAAGGCGACACCGGCGTCGTCGAATGGTGCCGCGAGGATGCCAGGGACGTTATTGCCGAGTATGAAAAGGCCGTGCGCGACGTCAATGGCACGACGCGCAGTACGCTTGAACGTCAGCTCGCCGAGAATCGCGCGTCGCTGGCGGCTCTCGAAAAGGTCTTGCAGCCGTACGGCCATCCGCGATCCTGAAAGACCCAGACTGACTGCGGCGTGGTTACTGCTTCGAGCAGGATTGGATAAGGGTCGATCGCCTCGCCTTTCCACCATTTCTTGTCGGGCCCGATCCTAAAGATCGCGAAGTGCAGTTGCGGCGCGTCCGGCGACGCATCCCCAGTAGTGCCGACATATCCGATCACATCGCCGCGCGTGACCGCCCCGCCTTCGTGGATCTGGTCGGCGTAGTGATCCAGATGCGCGTAGTAGAAGCAGTACGCTGCTTCGCGATCGAATTGATAAATCGTTAGTCCCCCCTGGCGGCTGATAAAAAGCTTTCGAATGACGCCGTCGGTCACCGCGCGAACCGGCGTCCCGCGCGGCCTCATTATGTCGATCGCTTCATGGCGATGGCCGTTGTGAATTTCGTTGAAGGAATCATGCAGCTCCGTCGTCTTTAGAGAATCCAACGGAACACCGATTCTGAGTGGCGGATTTCCGGCCGCTCGCGAAGGACTTGTAAAAACGACGCATATGCACAGCGCTGCGCCTATCCCTATCGAAAAAATGACGCCAGCAGACGGATTGTGCATGCGCGGGCCCATATTGTTGAGCAAACGGTGAACCCGATGAGCGTTCGACGGACGCCGGAGAACGAATCGATAGAGTTGTGAACTGTGAAAAAAATTCGTGAACTTTTTTCGAAAATCAGGGTTCAGGAATTCTTTGTCGACCATGATGGGAGGCTAGTTATATGAAGATAATTCAATTTTTAAGGCTTATTTTCTAGTTTGCCCTTTCCACAACCTCAACCGGCACGGTTTCTGCTTCTGCCACACTGCTTTCTCTCAGTGGACACAAATTTGCGACCGACCGAACGCGGGGAGATTTTGAATGTCGGTGGTTTGTCGAGCAGGGTGCAGTCCCTCATCCTACAGGTCCGGAATTTTTCCGGATTTCTTCCTCCTCCTTCTGCGCCCTGCTCGGTTTTTTTCTTCAGCTTCGAAACGCCCTCCACAGAACCTCTCTCCTCCTTCCGCAGAACGTCTCCTAAGGAGCAATCCAGATGGAACTGAACGATTCGAACCGTAGTCAGAGGTCGAGCGATGCGGAGCAGGTCGCGGGCGCCGAGGCTGCTGCTGGAGGCAAGGCCAACGGCAAATCCCGGCGAAACGGACATGGCGGCTCCGGTGAAGAATCGGACGAGCGGCGTTTTAGAACTCTGATCAAGGCGCTGGCCGCGGCCGGGCAGGGCGATTTTTCGGTCCGGCTGAAGCTCACGCACAAGGACAAGCTGCTGGACCAGCTCGCCGAAGGATTCAACGCAATTGTCGAGCGCAACGAGGCGATCACCAGCGAAATAATCCGGGTCGAGAGGGCCGTCCGCCGCGAAGGGCGAATGACCGAGCGCGCGACTGTGAGAGGCGCGCTTGGTGGATGGCAGGAAATCGAAAACTCGATCAATTCACTAATCGGCGGACTGGTGCAGCCGACCACCGAGGTCGCGCGCGTTATCGGTGCAGTCGCGCAAGGCGACCTGCGGCAGAAGATGGCGCTCGAAATCGACGGACAGCCGGTCAAGGGCGAGTTCCTGCGAATCGGCACCACGGTTAACGCGATGGTCGATCAGCTCAGCTCGTTCGCCGACGAGGTTACCCGCGTCGCCAAGGAAGTCGGCACCGACGGCAAGCTCGGCGGCCAGGCGCAAGTCAAAGGCGTGTCCGGCACCTGGAAAGATTTGACCGACAACGTGAACGTGCTCGCGCGCAATCTGACTGACCAGGTGCGCAACATCGCAACCGTCACCACCGCAGTCGCCAACGGCGACTTGTCGCAGAAAATCACCGTCGATGTTAAAGGCGAAATCCTCGAACTGAAAAACACCATGAACACGATGGTGGATCAGCTGCGAGCTTTCTCCGCGGAAGTTACGCGCGTTGCGCGCGAAGTCGGCACCGAGGGAAAACTCGGCGGCCAGGCCGAAGTGAAAGGCGTGTCGGGCGTCTGGAAGGACCTGACCGACAACGTCAATTTCATGGCGTCGAACCTCACCACCCAGGTGCGCGGTATCGTCAAGGTCGTGACCGCGGTCGCCAACGGCGACTTGTCGCAAAAGTTGATCGTGGACGCGCGCGGCGAGATCGCAGCACTGGCCGACACGATTAACGGCATGACCGCGACGCTCGGCCTGTTCGCCGAACAGGTCACCGACGTGGCCCGCACCGTCGGCGTCGAAGGGAAGCTGGGCGCGCAGGCGGAAGTCCCGGGCGTCGCGGGCACCTGGAAGGATTTGACCGACAACGTCAACCTGCTCGCCAACAATCTCACCGCGCAGGTTAGAAACATCGCGGAGGTCACGACCTCGGTCGCGAAGGGCAACCTCTCCAAGAAGATCACAGTCGATGCGAAGGGCGAAATCCTCGAGCTGAAAGACACCATGAACACGATGGTCGATCAGCTCAATTCGTTCGCGTCGGAAGTTACCCGCGTCGCGCGCGAAGTCGGCACCGAAGGAAAACTCGGCGGCCAGGCGGAAGTGCGCGGCGTATCCGGCGTATGGAAAGACCTCACCGACAACGTCAATTTCATGGCGTCGAACCTCACCACGCAGGTCCGCGGCATCGTCCGGGTCATCACGGCGGTTGCCAACGGCGACCTGTCTCCAAAACTCGAAGTCGCAGCCAAGGGCGAGATCGCAGCCTTGGCCGACACCCTCAACAGCATGACGAAGACTCTCGCAATCTTTGCCGAGCAGGTCACCAGCGTCGCGAAAACTGTCGGCGTCGAAGGGAAACTGGGCGCGCAGGCCGAAGTGCCTAACGTCGCCGGCACGTGGAAGGATCTGACCGACAACGTCAACCTGCTCGCGAATAATCTGACCGCCCAGGTCCGAAACATCGCGGAAGTCACGACCGCCGTCGCGAAGGGAGATCTCTCGAAGAAAATCTCGGTCGATGCCAAAGGCGAAATCCTGCAACTGAAGAACACCATGAACACCATGGTGGACCAGCTGCGGTCGTTCGCATCGGAAGTTACCCGCGTCGCCCGCGAAGTCGGCACCGACGGAAAACTCGGCGGACAAGCGGAAGTCGAAGGCGTCGAAGGCATCTGGAAGGACCTGACCCAAAACGTCAACGTGCTCGCCGGTAACCTCACCGACCAGGTCCGCGGTATCATCAAGGTCGTCACCGCAGTCGCCAACGGCGATCTGTCGAAGAAGATCTCGGTCGACGTCAAAGGCGAGATCCTCGAGCTGAAAAACACCATGGACAACATGGTCGATCAGCTTCGAGCGTTCTCCGCAGAAGTCACCCGGGTCGCGCGCGAAGTCGGCACCGAAGGAAAACTCGGCGGCCAGGCCGAAGTGAAAGGCGTGTCGGGCGTCTGGAAGGACCTGACCGACAACTTCAATTTCATGGCGTCGAATCTGACCACCCAGGTCCGAGGCATCGTCAAGGTCGTGACCGCAGTCGCCAACGGCGACCTGAAACAAAAACTGGTCGTCGATGCGCGCGGCGAGGTCGAAGCGCTGGCCGTGACGATCAACAACATGACCGATACTCTCAGCACCTTCGCCGAGCAGGTCAGCACGGTGGCCCGCGAGGTCGGCGTCGAAGGAAAACTCGGCGGCCAGGCGCGCGTCCCCGGCGTCGCCGGCACGTGGAAGGACCTCACCGACAACGTCAATTTCATGGCGTCGAACCTCACGACGCAGGTCCGCGGCATCGTCAAAGTCGTGACCGCGGTCGCCAACGGCGACCTCACCCAGAAGCTGATCGGAGTCGAAGCGAAGGGCGAGATCGCGGCGCTGGCGGATACGATCAACAGCATGACTGAGACTCTGAGTATCTTTGCCGACCAGGTCAGCACGGTGGCCCGCGAGGTCGGAATCGAAGGCAAACTGGGCGGTCAGGCCCGCGTGCCAGCGGCGGCCGGAACCTGGCGCGACTTGACCGACAACGTCAACCAACTTGCAGGTAACCTGACCACCCAGGTGCGCGCGATCTCCGATGTCGCGACCGCAGTTACCAAAGGCGACCTGACGCGCTCGATCAAGGTCGAAGCGCTCGGCGAAGTCGCGGCCCTCTCCGACAACATCAATCAGATGATCGTGAACCTGAAGGAGACCACGCAGAAAAACCAGGAGCAGGACTGGCTCAAGACCAACCTCGCGAAATTTTCGAGCATGATGCAGGGTCAGAAGAACCTCGAAGCCGTTTCGCGAATGATCATGTCGGAGTTGACGCCGCTGGTTTCGGCGCATCAGGGCGCGTTCTTCCTGATGGATAGCGAGGAGGGTGCTCCGCTGCTGAAGCTGACCAACACCTACGCGTATCGCGAGCGCAAGGGCGTCGCGAATCGATTCCGGATCGGCGAAAGTCTTGTCGGACAGTGCGCGCTGGAGAAAAAGAGCATCCTGGTGACGCACGCGCCGCACGACTACATCCACATCAGCTCGGGCCTCGGCGAGGCGCCGCCGTTCAACATCATCGTTCTGCCAATCCTGTTCGAGGGCGAGGTCAAGGCCGTGATCGAGCTGGCGTCGTTCAACGCGTTCAGCTCGATCCATCAGATCTTCCTCGATCAGTTGACCGAGAGCATCGGCGTCGTCCTCAACATGATCATGGCGAACATGCGCACCGAGGAATTGCTGCAGCAGTCGCAGAGCCTGACGCAGGAGTTGCAGAATCAGTCGAAAGAACTGACCCATCAGCAGGAAACCCTGAAGAGCACCAACACCGCGCTCGAACGGCAAGCGTTGGAGCTCGAGGAAAAAGCCAAGCAGCTCGAGGAACAGAACACCAAGGTCGAGATCAAGAATCGCGAAGTCGAGCAAGCGAGAAAATCGCTCGAAGAAAAAGCCGAGCAGCTCGCGCTGGTCTCGAAGTACAAATCCGAATTCCTCGCGAACATGTCGCACGAGCTGCGCACGCCGTTGAACAGCCTGCTGATCCTCGCCAAGGTGCTGTCCGACAACAAGGAGGCGAACCTCAGCGAGAAGCAGCTCGACTATGCCCGCACGATCTACTCGTCGGGCACCGACCTGCTGAAGCTGATCAGCGAAGTTCTCGACCTGTCGAAGGTTGAGGCGGGCAAGATGGCAATCGAGGTCCGTCAGCTTCAGACCGCGGATCTGGTTGAATTCGCCGAGCGCAGCTTCCGGGCGCTGGCCGAAGAAAAGGGCCTGGGTTTCTCGATCGAGGTGGCGCCGGCTGTCGCAGCCGAGATTAGCACCGACCGCCAGCGAATCGAGCAGGTGCTGAGAAACCTGCTGGCCAACGCGATCAAGTTCACGGAAAGCGGGTCGGTGAAATTCCTCATGGAGATGGTCGGAGCCGCGCCGCGACTTCGAGAGCGACGCGCTCAAGGGGCCGGGAAAAATCCTCGCCCTGTCGGTCATCGACACCGGAATTGGAATTGCCAAGAACAAACAGCGCCTGATTTTCGAGGCGTTCCAGCAAGCCGACGGCAGCACCAGCCGGCGCTACGGCGGCACCGGTCTCGGACTCTCAATCAGCCGCGAGATTGCGCGCGCACTCGGCGGCGAGATCCACGTCGAGAGCGCTCCCGGCGAAGGCAGCACGTTCACGCTCTACATGCCAGTCAGCAACGGCAAGGAGATCGAACTGTTCGGAACGCGCGAGGACGACGCCGAGGCGCATGCGCGGCTGGTCGATCAGATCGAAGAAAAAGTGGCGCAGACGACCAGCGCGGTGCGTGATTTCCTGGCCGCCGAGTCCGCCGCTGCCGCGGCTATCGAGTGAAGTGCTCGACAGTCTCAAGGGCAAGACCGTGCTGATTGTCGACGACGATCCGCGCAACATTTTCGCCGTCAGGAGCCTGCTCGAGGGGCATGGCATGAATACGCTGCACGCGGAAAACGGCCGCGCGGGAATCGTGATGCTCGAGCGTCATCCTGAAATCGACATCGCGCTCATCGACATCATGATGCCGGAAATGGACGGCTACGAAACGATGCGCCTGATACGCGCGAATCCTGCCAAGCGATGGTTGCCGATGATCGCGGTGACGGCCAAGGCGCTCAAGGAAGATCGCGAGCGCTGCATGGCGGCTGGCGCGTCGGATTACCTGGCCAAGCCGATCGACGACGGGCAGTTGGTCGAACTGATCCGAATCTGGGCTGGAGGATCGCCACTCCAGGCATCGGTATAAAGAGGGAAACCGTGGACCCTCGTGGACGATATCGAGAATAGTGACGGTGAAGAGGCTCGGATTGCGGAAATGAAAACACTGCAGCAAGCCTCGCGTCTTGAGCGAATACCAGTCGGCGCGGGAGTGAAAGTCAGCATCCTGCTGGTGGACGATCGGCCGGCGAATCTGCTGGCGCTCGAGGCGATTCTCGACCCGCTCGACCAGCGACTGGTGCGCGCGACGTCGGGCGAAGAAGCGCTGCGAGAAACTCGAAGACGAGGAATTCGCCGTCATCCTGATGGACGTGCGGATGCCGGGGATGGATGGGCTGCGCACCGCCGAAGTAATCAGCCAGCGCGAGAGAGCGGCGCGCGTTCCGATTATTTTTCTGACCGCGGTGCCGATTGGCAACGCCGACGTGGCTAGCGGCTACGCGCGCGGCGCCGTCGATTTTCTGCTGAAGCCATTCGATCCGGAAATTCTGCGCTCGAAGGTCTCGGTCTTCGTCGACCTGCATCAGAAAGAGCAGATGATCAAACGGCAGGCCGCGACTGTTACGGCAACGCGAGCGCGAAGCGTTCGAGCGCCGCAGCGAGCTGCGTTTTCGCTCGCTGATGGACGCGCTGCCGCAATGCGTATGGGTCGCGCGTCGCCGACCTGACGTTCTACTACTGGAACCAGCGCGCCGTCGATTACATCGGAATTGCAGGCGTCGATGGCGATCAGCGCCGAACACTTGTTTCAATTTGTACATCCGGAAGATCTATCGGCGCTCAAAGCGGAATGGGAACTTGCGACCGCCAGCCAGCACTCGGCCGAGGTCCAGGTTCGTCTGCGCCGGCATAGCTGACGGTGAGTACCGATGGTTCCTGATGCGCGGAGTTCCGCAGCTCGACGAATCGGGAAGTGTCACCGGATGGATCGTCGCCGCCACCGACATCGATACGGAGCATCACGCGTTGCAGGAAGCCGAAGCGGCGAACCGGATGAAAGAGGAATTTCTCGCAACCGTATCGCACGAGTTGCGCAATCCGCTCAACGCGATCATGGGATGGGTTCATCTGCTGCGCACCGAAAAGCTCGACGTGACGAAGTCGTCGAAAGCGCTGGAGACGATCGAGCGCAACGTGCATCTGCAGACCTCGCTGATCGACGACATCCTCGACGTCTCGCGGATCATGCAGCGGCAAGATCAACCTGACTTTCCGATCGGTCCGAATGGGCGGCATCGTCGAGGCTGCCCTTGCCTCAGTGCGTCCGACCGCCGACGCCAAGGGCGTCTCGCTGGAGTACAAGAAGACCGGGGATTCCGACGAAATCAGCGGTGACGCAGATCGTCTGCAACAGATCGTCTGGAACCTACTCTCGAATGCGATCAAGTTTACGCCGCGCGACGGCCGGACACCGTCAGCCTGGAACAGCGCGACCAGGAACTCACACTAACGGTGAGCGATACCGGCCAGGGGATTTCTCACGATTTCCTGCCGCACGTGTTCGACCGATTCACACAGGCCGACAGCGGCAGCACTCGCGCGCACGGCGGTTTGGGACTGGGCCTTGCGATCGTGCGTCATCTGGTCGAACTGCATGCAGGTACTGTTGAAGCTAGCAGCTCAGGTACCGGTCAGGGCGCCAGCTTCACGGTGAGATTGCCTATCAGGGACTCGAAATCGGCGACCGCCGGCGACGATCAAGGTCAGACGTTTGCGCAGCCGCTCCAGCTCGAAGGCGTTTCGATACTGGTGGTCGATGACGAGGAAGACTCGCGCGAAGTGCTGGCCGAACTCCTGCGTCAGTATGGCGCGGAGACCAGGACTGCGGCGTCGGCCGAGGAAGCGCTTTCCGAGATTGCTCATAGCACTCCGCGGGTGCTGCTCAGCGACATCGGCATGCCGTCGGTGGACGGCTTTGAGCTGGTCCGTAGAGTTCGCGAGCTCATCCCCAGCGAAGAAATGGTTGCGATGGCTTTGACCGGGCTAGGAAGTGTTAATGATCGCAAGCGCGCATTGGCCGAGGGTTTCCAGGTTTGCATGGTCAAGCCGGTGGAGCCGGAGCGCCTGGTGCAGACGATCAAGCAGCTACTTCCGTCGCGACAATAATCGCCACTCCCGGCGCATAGGACTCCACGGCCCGACCTAAACGTCGACGCTACCGAGTAGTGGGCGGAGGGCTCAGGCTCGGCACGCCGGCGGGGGCTGGGGCACTAGAACTTCCGCTCGCATCGGGCGCAACGCTGGCTCCCGACGGCGAAGTCGAAGAGTTCATAGAACTCCCGGCGCTGGCGGAACTTCCTTCGCCGGTATTGACCGACCCGCCCGCCGAATTCATAGCGCTGACGCCAGGATTGCTGGGCACGTCCGAGCCCGCGGGACCCGGCACCGAACCGGCCACGGGGCCCGAGCTTCCGGCACCCATGCTCGCCCCGGATCCGCCTGCACCAGAACTACCAGCAGTCCCTGCAGCACTGCCGCCGGCTCCTTGAGCAAAGGCATTCGCGCTGAAAGTGGCCATTGCGAGCGACAGAGTCGCTCCGAGCAAAATCCCTGGAAGATTTTTCTTCATAGCCTTAACTCCTGAATTTCATCCCGCTTAGGTGAAAAGTTAGGAGAACATTGAAAGGAACCATCCAGCAATCTCGCTGCCAAGCATTTTCTCGACGAACCTGCTTAGTCCGCGAGGGGTTATAGCGCATCGATGCGGGAAGCTTCCGTGAAGTCGGTAACCATAAGCGAACCAGCGCGCAGAATTTACTGAACTCCGATCCTTAAAAATTGATGGGCGATGAACCGCCTTGATCCGATTGGGTCTTGAAGCAGCCGCGAATGGCATGAGAGTTGCCCTGTTTTCTCGCGAAACCTACACGACAATGGCCAGCGCATTACTAAGGGCTCACCCGTCACCTTGCACACCTGTTCCATCGGGCAGCGATCAGCTCGTGGACCGCGACGCATGGAAGAGCCACCAATGGTTGAGAGCGCAAGGGCGTCCAGTCGAAGTCGAGCCAGGCAAGCAGGTGATTCAGCGCAGATGTTCCCGGTGCCGGCGCGATTTCATCGAAGACCCGTCATCTGCCGATCGCTTCGCCGTCTATGTTTCGGTTTTCAGCTTTCGCAAACTTCCCGATGATATTACCCGGCGGTGGCTCGCCGAACCCTGTCCCGGAGCCCCGCTTCCCGACGATATAGAAGTGCGCTGCCGGCTAATCGAACATCGCGTCCGATAGTCTCGGAGCGTCAGAGTCTCTTCGTCAAACTGGCGACTACCGTTGCGAGTTCAATCGGCTCGATCGGTTTCGGCACGTGCATCTGGAAGCCGGCGGAAAGTATTTTAAGCCGGTCCTGCATGTGGGCATACGCAGTGAGCGCGATCGCTGGAATCGCGCCGCCCCTGTCCGCTGGCAGTGCGCGCACCTTGCGGATCAGATCGTAGCCGCTCTCGCCGGGCATTCCGATATCGGAAATCAACAGATCGGGTTTCCATTGTTCGACCAGATTCATCGCCTGGCCTGAGCCTGATGCGGTGGCTATTTCAGCGCCCGCTTCGCCAAGGATCGCCGCAACGATTTCGCGCGCGTCCGGTTCGTCATCGACCACCAGGATGCGCAATCCGGCCAGCGACGGAATTTTGCCCTTTCCACCGGCACTGCGACGAACCATGGTCTCAGCCGAGGGTTGCGTGCGGGCCGGTATTGGGAGGTGTATCGTGAATTCGGCGCCTCGTCCCGGTCCCTCGCTGTGCGCCTGGACGACGCCGCCGTGAAGCTCGACGAGGTGGCGCACGATCGCCAATCCCAGTCCCAGTCCGCCATGCTCGCGAGTCGTGCTGCTGTCGCCTTGACGGAAGCGTTCGAAGACGAAGGGCAGCAGCCTCGCATCGATGCCCCTGCCCGTGTCGGAGACGACGACTTCGACGTTAGAGTCGACTTGCTGCAAGCGGACCTGAATCCGGCCGCCGATCTGCGTGAACTTTACCGCGTTGGACAGTAAGTTCCAGAAAATCTGCTGCAAGCGATCGGGATCGCCGGCTACTGCTCCGGCTGTCGGGATCGAGTGCCGTCTCTATACGAATCGACTTCGCGTCGGCGCTTGGCCGCACCACTTCGATCGCCGCCTCGATCGCGGAAACAAGCTGAAAGGGACGGACATTGAGGCGAAGCTGACCCGAAACGATCCGCGAGACGTCGAGCAGATCCGCGACGAGTTTGGTCTGCGTCTGTGCGTTACGCAGGATCGTATCAATCGCGCGGCTGGGTTTGATCGTCCAGCGGGCGCATCATCAGCAGTGACGCCCATCCGGTAATCGCATTGAGCGGCGATCGAAGCTCGTGCGACACGACGGCCAGAAATTCGTCCTTGAGACGGCTGGCCTCCTCGGCCTGCTGGCGGGATTCCTTCTCCCGCGCCAGCAGGCGATCGCGCTCCGCTTCGGCCCGCATCGCGTTCCGTGACATCGCGCGCGACTTTCGAGGCCCCGACAATCTTGCCGGTCTTATCCTTAATCGGCGAAACGGTGAGCGAGATGTTCAGCAGACGGCCGTCTTTGGCACGCCGAATTGTTTCAAAATGATCGACTCTTTCTCCGCGCCGGATGCGAGCGAGCACCTCGTCCTCTTCAGCCCATCGCTCGGGCGGAATGATTATCCTGATGCTCTGCCCGACCGCTTCTTCGGGGGTGTAGCCGAAGATGCGCTGTGCGCCGGGATTCCAGGACAGGATGATGCCGTCGAGAGTCTTACTGACGATTGCATCGTCGGAGGACGCGATGATCGCGGCAAGATGAGTCGCTACATCGAAAGGTGCGATCGGGTTCGCTCAAGGGGGTATCTCGCGCAGCTTCGAAGACTTCAGATCTAGATTCTATCGAATTAGGGTCCTCCACACTAGTCAGATTGCGCGTCAGGATCGTGAATTAGCCCTTGTTTCACAGCTCTATCGCATCAGCCGAAAGCAATTTCGAACTTCGCGGATGAATGTTTCCGGCTGTTCGAAGGCGGCGAAGTGTCCGCCTTTGGTCAGCTCGTTGAAATATACGAGCTTGGCGAA
Source organism: uncultured delta proteobacterium (assembly GCA_963814715.1). Lineage (GTDB taxonomy): Bacteria > Desulfobacterota > Binatia > Binatales > Binataceae > Binatus. Next base: position 634,609 of record CAWFDW010000001.1, on the reverse strand, counting down.
TCTCTTCTCAGCCCATCGCTTCGACGTGCGGAAGATCTCCTTCGGGAAAATCGAGCAGCCGACCGGCACCGTCACCGGATCAGTCAGCGTGCGGCGAAAACTTTCCCAGTACAGGCGCGCCGACGACGCCGCGTTGGCCGGCAGCCAGTACAGCATCACGTTGTCGAGCAACTCGTCGCGCGTCAGCACGTTCTCCGGATGGCCGTCGCAATCGGTCCACGACCAGAACTTTTCCAATATCCACGTGAGCTGTCCCGCCGGCGAATCGGTGAGGCCATAGCTCACCGTTTGCGGCCGCGTGCTCTGCTGCTTCGAGTAGCCCGAGTCCCAATCGTTGTAATGTTGCATGCCCGCGATTGCCGACTTCTCATTTTCGGTGAGATCGTTCATCGTCGCCGGATCGGGCATCGCGATCGGCATGTTGAGATGAATCCCGACGCAGTTGCCGGGGTCCTGGATTCCGATGCAGGTCGTGACGATCGATCCCCAGTCGCCACCTTGCGCGGCGTACTTCTTGTAGCCGAGCCGCGGCATCAGCTCCGCCCATGCGCTCGCGATACGCTGTACATTCCATCCCTTGCTCGCCGGCTTGTCCGAGAACCCGTAACCCGGCAGCGATGGGCACACGACGTGGAACGCGTCGGCCGCATCGCCGCCATGAGCAGTCGGATTCGTGAGCGGCTCGATCACCTTTTGAAACTCGACGATCGACCCCGGCCATCCATGCGTCATCACCAGCGGCAGCGCGTCGGCATGCGGCGATCGGACGTGGATGAAGTGGATGCCCAGAGTCCGTCAATCGTCGTCTTGAATTGCGCGAACCGGTTGAGGCGAGCCTCGCGCGCGCGCCAGTCGTACTTGTCGCGCCAGTAGGCGGCGACCTCTTGCGCGTAAGCGAGCGGCAGCCCCTGCGACCAGTCGTCGACGCACTCGCGCTCGGGCCATCGCGTCTCACGCAGGCGCCGCTTCAGGTCGTCGAGTTGCGCGTCAGTCGCCGCGATTCGGAAAGGTTCGATATTGCTGCTCATCGGGTATGCCTCTTGGCTGGATCTCTTGCCGAACCATTTTTCGGAGTCAAGCGCCGATTGCTCACGCGCGCCTTTCTCTCGGAAAAAAATTGGGTGTACTGTCGATTTTGGCCTGAGTCGCTTGAGGAGCACCGGATGATACCTGCCAACGCCGCGCCGCTCGCGATCGCGCTCCTGGGGCTGATGCTGGGAATGCGCCACGCCACCGATCCCGATCACGTGATTGCTGTGACCGCGATCCTCAGCCGCGAACGCCGCCTCGCGGTCGCCGCGCGCATCGGCATCGTATGGGGACTCGGCCACACGATCACCGTGCTGATTGTCGGCGCCGCGATCATAATTTTCAAAATCGCAATCCCGACGCGGCTCGGACTCGCGATGGAATTCGCGGTCGCAGTCGTCTTGATTCTGCTCGGCGTCGGCGCGGCCGCCAGCCTGGTTCGGAAAGGCGCGGCTCGAATGCGCTCAGGGTCGTTCGTCACAGGACCATCTGCAGGACCATCTGATCGTCCATGCGCACGCGCATACTCACGACGGTGCGACACATGCGCATCCGCACGTTCACATCGATGCGCACGACGTGGCCGACGACGCGCCGCATCACGATCATCGGATTGACGTTGATGCATTGCCGTCATTCGCCGCGCGACGCCCACTGCTGAGATCCTTCGCCGTGGGACTCGTGCATGGACTCGCAGGCAGCGCCGCGATCGCATTGCTGGTGCTAACCGCGATTCCGAATCCGCTGTGGGCGACGCTCTACCTCGCGATATTCTGCATCGGCACGATAATCGGGATGGCACTCATCACGACCGCGATCGCGACGCCCTTGATGGTCGTGTCGCAGCGCGCGTCGTGGATTCGTCAAACGCTCGTGACAGGTTCAGGCCTGCTGAGCTTCGGCTTCGGCCTGTTCCTCGCCTACCAGATAGGTATCGTCGACCACCTGTTCACCGCCGCTCCGATCTGGATTCCGCAATGAAAGATGGTGCGATGAAAATAATGTTCGCAGGAGACTCACATGATCGATCTGTACTATTGGCCGACACCTAACGGACACAAGATCACGATTTTCCTCGAAGAGGCCGGACTCGAATACAAAATCGTCCCGGTAAATATCCGCAAGGGCGAGCAGTTCGCGCCCGAGTTCCTGAAGTTCAGCCCGAACAACCGGATGCCCGCGATCATCGACCATGACGGTCCCGGCGGCAAGCCGCTCGCGCTGTTCGAGTCGGGTGCAATCCTCCTGTACCTGGCGGAGAAAACCGGCAAGTTCATGCCGTCAGAGACTCGCGCGCGTTACAACGTAATACAGTGGCTGATGTTCCAGATGGCGGGCGTCGGCCCGATGTTCGGCCAGCGCGGCCACTTCATGCGCGCCGCCCCTGAAAAGATCCCGTATGCGATCGAGCGCTACACCAACGAAGCGCGCCGCCTCCTCAACGTAATCGAAAATCGCCTCGCCGAGAGTCCATACCTGGCGGGCGACTACTCGATCGCGGACATGGCGACCTATCCGTGGGTGAGAGGAACGCGCAGCGAACCCGATCAGTTGGAGAGCCGCCCCAACTTCAAGCGATGGCTCGACGCAATCGGCGATCGTCCGGCCGTAAAACGCGGCGTCGCCGTGATGGCCGACCTGCCGCCCGAGCCGCTGGACGACGAAGCCCGCTCGATACTATACGGCACCAAGCAATTCGAGCGCCGCTAGCAAGGGCGCAGATGACGTCGCAGTCAGTTTGAATTGAATGCCCAAAACAGGGCCACGAGCACGGGACCTAACGCCGCCCAAAGCGACGCTAGCCGTATATACATTTCTCGCTTCGTCTTTGGTGGGCGCGGTATCGGAATACCCAGCCGTTTCATAGCGCGGTCCATCTTGCGCATAACGCGTAGCTCATGCTGGGCGCGACGGATGTACCAAGGAGACACCTTCATGCGGCTTTTCCGGACTGAGGACTTATCTGAAGGTTTTTCGAACTCGAGCGGCGTAACGCAGGGCCGCAGTGATTTGCTCGCGAGAAAGTCGGTACTGCTCCTCGATAGCTTCGGCGGAAGCTCCGGAGGCTAGTTCGCCGAGAATCGTCGCAACATCGATTCGCGTTCCTGCCAGGCAGGGCTTTCCGAAGCGAATTGCGGGATCCATCGAAATGCCCGGAAAAACTTCCATGCTTGCGCCTCCTGGGTTTGAAACTACCACAGATTCAACGCTCCGTCGTACTTTCCCGCGAGTCGAAGATCCGTGATCGAATTCGCCCTCTTCAACTCTTGCGGGGGACGAAGTATTGGGTGCCGGGGCCCGCGCGGTCGATTTCGCGGATTAGCTCGCCGAGGTCTTCCGGGTTGGCGACAAAGTCGATATCTGAAGTGTCGACGACCAGCAGCGGGGCTTCGTCGTAGTAGAAAAAGAAATCCCGGTAGGCTGACGAAACGCGCTCGAGGTAATCGAAGCTGATGTGGCGCTCGAAATCACGATTGCGTTTGCGCAGCCGCTCGGCGAGCACCTCGATAGTCGCGCGCACGTAGACGACCAGGTCGGGCTTCGCCATCTCGGCGTCGAGCAGTTTGTAAACGTTGTCGTAGAGCTTGAGCTCGTCGGGCGCGAGATTCATCGCGGCGAAAATTTTATCTTTGGCGAAGAGGTAATCGGCGACGGTCGCCTGCGTGAAGAGATCCTGCTGCTTCAGCTCGCGCTGCTGATGCTGGCGTGTAAGCAGAAAGTAGAGCTGGGCGGGGAACGCGTATTTGTCTGGATCGGCGTAGAAGCGCGGCAGAAACGGATTGTTGTCCGCGTCCTCGAGCATCAGGCGCGCGCCCAGCTCGCGCGCGAGCGCCTGCGCAAGGCTCGTCTTGCCAACCCCGATAGGGCCTTCGACTGCGATATAGCCGCGCCGGCGCATCGGGGCCGATTCTGGCACTAGCTCATCGCAGTCGCGAGCGTGATGCGCGCCGGCCCGTCACTTTTTATGCTTCTTGGCCATGTCGCGGAGCTTGCGAACCTGGTCGTCGGGCGCGCCTCCCCGCTCTTCAAGGTCGGCCGCGGTGTCGTAGTCGGGCGGAGCCTTGCTGAGATACACGGCGGCCAATTCCATATTGGCGGTCTTGTCGTCGGGATAAACGCCGATCACGTCATTGAACAGCTTGAAGGTCGCGTCGGGCGTACCGGCAGCCTTGGCCGCCTGGGTGATCTTGTGCATCATCGGGTCAGCATCGGGCCCCAGTGTTTCCAACTTGTGCGCGCGCGACAGCAACATCGCGGCGCGGATGCCCTGTTCGTAAGTGTTGATGGCGTCGGGGTACTTTTTGTCGGCCATCTGCTGATCGCCGAGTTTTTCAATGATCGGAATCGCGTCGGAAAGCGCGTTCACAGCTTTTTCCTGGGCGCTGGCAATCTTGCTCGACACCATAATGTCCTTCAGCTGAGCGACGCCCTCCTCGACCTTGCCCGCCTTGATCTTGTCGAGCGCCTGGCCCGACGAATTCGCGAGATCCTCGAGCTGCTTGTAGAGCCGGGCCTTTTCGAGAAGCTTCTGATCGGTGGGATCGAGCTCTGAAGCTTTCTCGAATTCCTTTCCAGCACCTTCCTCGTCGCCGAGCAGGTGATCCACGCTCGCGAGCGATTTGTGCGCGTCGAGGCTGGTGGGATCGTCCTTTATCGAGATCTCGAGTTCTCTTTTGGCGCCGTCGAGGTCGCGCTTCTCGAACAGATCTTCGGCTTTGTAAAGATGCTTCTTCGCCTCGGATTGGCACCCGCTGAGCACCGGGATTGCCAGCAGGACAGGCAGTATAAGCGCGCGTGCGATAGCTGTTCGCATCGGAATGTTCCTCTCAAGGTTCGGCGAAATCCGGATGAGTCTGCAAGCAATGGCGCGGAATTGTCAAGGCGGGATGGGCGTAGGTCACTGGGTGCAGGGGTCACCCCTGCCGCCCGCCGCGCAGGATTATTTCTGAGATCAGTCCGCGGGCAGAGGGAGCGGGAAATGAACCCGCTCTTTGGCGACGCTCAAAAGCTCGACCTCGGCGCCGTTGCGGGCGAATGCGCCGATAATTTCCTCGACCAGCCACTCCGGCGACGACGCGCTCGCCGTCAGCCCCAGCGCGCGCACCCCTTCGAGCATCGCGGGCTCGACGTCGGCTATAGAATCGACCAGGAACGCGCGCGCGCCGCGCATCCGCGCGACCTCGACCAGCCGGTTCGCATTCGAGCTCTGCTTCGAGCCGACCACCAGCACCGCGTCGCTCACCTGCACCAGTTCCTTGACGGCGTTCTGACGATTCTGTGTCGCGTAGCAGATGTCGTCGGTCTTCGGCGCCTGCATCGTGGGGAAACGCTCTTTCAGCGTCTCCATTATCTCGCGCGTGTCGTCGACGCTGAGCGTGGTCTGCGTGACCGCTGCGATGCCCCCGGGATTCTGGATTGCTACGGTGCGCGCCTCGGCGACGCTGCCGACCAGCACCACCTTGCCGGGCGCGACGCCGAGCGTGCCCTTCACTTCCTCGTGGCCGGCATGGCCGATAAGGATAACGGTGCGGCCTTCGGTGTCGTACCTTTCGACTTCGAGATGGACCTTGGTGACGAGCGGGCAGGTGGCGTCGATTACGCGGAGCGCGCGGTCCTTGGCGCGATCCCATTCGCTGGGCGCGACGCCATGGGCGCTGAAGATGACGCGCTGGCCGGTTGGGACCTCGTCGAGGCTCTCGACAAAAATCGCGCCTTCTTTTTCGAGCGCCTCGAGCACGAAGCGGTTGTGCACGATCTGATGGCGCACGTAGAGCGGGCGTCCGTAGGAGCGCAACGCGCTGCGAACCGCCTCGACGGCACGATCGACGCCGGCGCAAAACCCGCGCGGCTCAGCCAGGATGATTTTCTCTACCGAAGTTTCGCCCAACGCCATCCTAATATTTGTAACTGGTAACTGTCCGGTCGGTCAATGAGGGGTGTCGATCGCGAGATTGCCTATCAGGAAAACACTTCCATAAACGTGGTCACCGCGCTCCTCGGAAGCGTATGATATTGCCAACGTTTAGCTGAACCGTTGAAGAAACAAGGTACGTTCGTGGCTGAGAAGGATTTCAGTGTAAGCCTGCCGCCAGAGGTGGTTGGCGGTTTTGGATGGAACGAATCGGAAGTGCCGAGTCGCGTGCGCGAGGCTCTGGTGATGGAGTTGTTACGCCTTGATAGGCTGTCAGAAGGGCAGGCGCTCGCCATCCTGAAACTAGCCCGCTGGGAGCTGCTCGAGCTGATGGGACGCTACGACGTGCCGGCTGTCCGAATGAGCTGCAGAGGAGTTGGATCGCGAGCTTCGCCACCGAGGTTAAGCGCAACGGCACCACATGATCGTCTCCGATACCGGCCCGATCGTGGTCTTCGCTCGCATCGGCCGGCTGTCGCTGCTCCGCGACGTTACCGGTCGTCTGCTAATCCCCGACGCTGTCCATTCTGAGATTTTCGTCAAGAAAGGCGTTATGCCGGGCGTGGCCGAGGTGGCTCAAGCAACATGGATTCAAAGCGTCTCTGTCGCGGACCGCTCAATCGTTGATCGGATGCCAAATGTTCTTCATGAGGGGGAACGAGAAGCGATTGCTCTCGCAAAAGAGCGAGGAGCGCAGTTGCTGGTTGATGAAATTCGCGCACGACGAGCGGCGAGAATCAGGGAATCGAAGTCGTTGGAACGTTGCGCATTCTCGACCATGCGAAGCGATCAGGACACATCGCTCTAGCGCGGCCGATCATCACGCAGATGCAGTCACAAGGATATCGGTTCGACCGCACGCTGATTTTACGCTTCCTCGAAATCGTCGGCGAAGCATAGACCCCTTCAGCAGGTTGTTAGTCGAGTGCCGGAGGGTGCGACGTCTGGCAGCCGATCCATACTTCGCCGCCTTCGAAATGTTCTTTTTTCCAGATGGGGACGATTTCCTTCAGGCGATCGATTGCGAAGCGGCAGGCCTCGAAGGCTTCCGCGCGATGCGGCGCTGAGACTGCGATTGCAACTGACGTCTCGCCGATCTCGACGACGCCGACGCGATGGGCGATCGCGATGCGCGTGATTTTCCATCGCGCGCCCGCTTCGACGGCGAGCTTGCGCATCTCGGATAGCGCCATCGGCTCGTAGGCTTCGTACTCGAGGCGAAGCACGACGCGGCCGGCATTGTCGCGGCGAGTCGTGCCGGTGAACGATACGATTGCGCCAGCCGCTGGGTCGGCAACTTCGCGCTCGAGCGCGGCGACATCGATTCGGTTGCGTCCGATTGTAATTTTGCCGACGTATGCCGGTGTGTCCGCGCCGCCGCTGACCGGCGGAATGAATGCGATCTCGTCGCCCTTGCGCGGTTTGAACTCGGCTTCGACATACTCCTGATTGACGGCGAAGCCGATCGAATCGCGATGCCCGCCGAGCTCGGGGAATTCGACGACCAGTTGCCGCCAGATGTCGCCGACGGTAGTGCCGTCGGGGAACTCGCGCGTCAGCTCGGCGGTATGCGCCCGCTCGCGCAGCGTCGCGAACAGTTTTATCGTGTAGGTGTTCACGGATTCATTTGCTCAGCAGATACGTGATGTGCCCGAGCTGTGGGATCAGCAGCTTCTCCATCGCAAGCCGGCATGCGTCGGGGGAGCCGGGCAGCGCGGCGATGAACTTGCCGTGACGGACGCCTGCGATCGCACGGCTCATCATTGCAGCCGCGCCGATTTCCTGAAATGAAAGCATCCGGAACAATTCACCGAACCCCTCGAGCTCCTTGTCCAGCAATGACTTCACGACTTCGGTGGTACCGTCGCGCGCGGTGATGCCGGTGCCGCCGTTGACGATGATCGCGTCGAGATTCTCCAGGTTAGTGACAAGCGCCGCGGAAATCTTCTCGCCATCGTCTGCGACTACTGCGTAGTAGGCGACGAGGTGGCCGGCGGCCTCCAGCAAGGAGCGGATGACCTTGCCGCTTTCGTCGGTCTCGGGCGTGCGCGAATCGCTCGCGGTGATCACACCGACTTTGAGATTTTTGCGGCCGTGCTTTTCGTGGTCGTGGACCGGCATGCGGATTAGGATTACACAATCCTCGATGGCATTATAAGCAGTCCAACCCGTCCGGAAATTCAAGATGACAGCCGCTTCCAGCCGAACCGCAGGATTTTTTCGCCCGAAAATTTTACTGATCGTCGTCGGAGTGATCGCGATCCTGTATGGCGCGCATCGCATCGGCGCCGGACCGTGGCTGACCAATGCGCTCGACTGGATTCGCGGGCTGGGTGCGCTGGCGCCGGTTGCGTTCATCGCGATTTATATCGTGGCGTGCGTCGCGTTTCTTCCGGGATCGATCCTGACGATTGGCGCCGGCGTGATTTTCGGCGTGGTGCGCGGCTCGATCTACGTGTCGATCGCGGCGACGCTCGGCGCCACAGCGGCCTTCCTCGTCGGCCGCTACCTCGCGCGCGGCTGGGTCAGTGGAAAACTCGAAGGCAACGCCAAGTTCAAGGCGATCGACGAAGCCGTCGGCAAAGAGGGATGGAAGATCGTGATCCTCACGCGGCTGTCGCCGGTGTTTCCATTCAACCTGCTCAACTACGCATACGGGCTGACGCGGGTGTCTCTGCGCGACTACTTTTTCGCGTCGTGGGCCGGAATGATCCCCGGCACGATTCTCTACGTCTACATCGGATCGCTTAGCGGCGACCTCGCGCGCGCGGCCGGCGGCAGCGCCAAGCGTACGCCCGCAGGATGGGCGTTCACGGCGGTCGGCTTCGTCGCGACCGTCGCGGTCGCAGTGTACGCAACGCGAATCGGCGCACGGGCGCTGCGCGAAAAGACCTGACAGGAGACAAATCAATGCCATCGCACGCGCTGAAGCATGAGCCGCTCGACGCCTACAATCTCGCGCTGACCGAAAATCTGCATCCCAGCGGATGGGTCAATCCCACGCCCGCCGACCGCTACAACATGGTGGTGATTGGCGCGGGCACCGCGGGCCTCGTGACAGCGGCGGGTGCCGCGATTCTCGGGGCGAAGGTCGCGCTGGTCGAGCGCGACCTGATGGGCGGCGATTGCCTGAACTTCGGATGCGTCCCGTCCAAGGCGCTGATCCGATCCGCGCGCGCCGCCGCCGCAGTTCGCGACGCGGGCCGCTTCGGCGTCGAGGTGCCGGCAGGCATGCGCGTTAATTTTCCCGCCGTGATGGAGCGGATGCGCAAGCTGCGCGCCGAGCTCAGCCCGACCGACTCCGCCAATCGATTTCGCGGCTTGGGCGTCGATGTGTTCATCGGCGATGGACGCTTCGTCGCACCCGACGTCGTAGAGGTTGACGGCAAGCGACTGAAGTTCAAGAAAGCTGCAATCACAACCGGAGCGCGCGCCGCATCGCTGCCGATCCCGGGACTGACGGAGGCCGGCTACCTGACCAACGAGACCGTCTTCTCGCTGACCGAATTACCGCGGCGAATCGCCGTGATCGGCGCCGGACCGATCGGATGCGAACTGGCGCAGACCTTCGCGCGATTCGGATCGCAGGTAATGCTGCTCGAAGTAGCGCCGCAAATCCTGATCCGGGAGGATCGCGACGCCGCCGAACGAGTCGAGCGCGCAATGGTTCGCGACGGCGTGGAAATCGTCACCGGATGCAAAATTCACGGCGTGGCGTTGCGCGGCAATGAAAAAATCCTTGCGACCGAGCGTGACGGCGTCCGCCGCGAGATTGACGCCGACGAAATATTGATCGGCGTCGGGCGAGTTCCCGCGGTCGAGGGCCTGAATCTCGAAGCGGCGATGATCGAATACGACAAACAGAACGGCGTGAAGGTCGACGACCATCTGCGCACCACTAATCCGCTGGTGTACGCGGGCGGCGATGTCGCATCACCATACAAGTTTACTCACCTGTCGGACGCGCACGCGCGCATCATCCTGCGCAACGCACTATTCTTCGGCCGCCAGCGCGCGAGCCAACTGACTATTCCATGGTGTACCTACACCGATCCCGAAATCGCGCACGTCGGACTATATGAAGCCGAGGCGAAGCAGCGGGGCATCGCGGTCGCGACTTATACGCAGGAGCTGAAAGATGTGGATCGCGCGGTGCTGGATGGAGAAACCGACGGCTTCGTCAAGGTGCTGGTGAAGGAGGGGACCGATCAGATTGTCGGTGCGACGATTGTCGCGAGCCATGCCGGCGAGATCATCTCGGAACTGACGACCGCGATCAAAGCTGGCGTCGGACTGGGCACGCTCGGCGACGTGATCCATCCTTACCCGACCCAGGCCGACGCGATTCGCCGTGCCGCCGGACTCTACACCCGCACGCGGCTCACGCCCTTCGTCGCGGGCCTGATGAAGCGCTGGTTCGCGTTCAGCCGATGAGTTATCGCAGGCGCAAGTTGAACGCCTGCCGTCCCTTCTCACCTGGACGCACATCAAACTGAACTTCGTTGCCCTCGCGCAGGTCGTCGAAATAGACCTTTGGCGACAGCGCCGAGCGATGAAAGAAAACCTCGTCGCCGCCGTCGTCTGCGATTATGAAACCGAAGCCCTTGTCCTTGACCACCTTCTTGATTGTTCCGAACACGCGATCCCTCCCGAACTAGTTTGCGCCGCGCCTTGAGCTTACGACGCTGACAATTTAAGTAAAGGGCGTACTCAGACGAGGCGCAGTCATGCTCAAGGCCGTCACATTGAAAGAAATCGAAAGAATATTCGCGGTGATCGATCCAATGGGTATCTCGCGCGAGGCAGTCGAGATTCCATTGCGCACAGAGCATCCGGGGCGCGTCTCGATTTTGAAAAATGGCAAGCTCGAGATAGTCGTCGAGCGGGACGGCGATTTCGAGGATTGGATCAGGAATCTCGAGGCACAGATTCGTGATCTCATGAAGCCGGAGGAGGACTAAGCTCGATCAGCACCGCGCCGTGATCGACACTCTGCCCCTCCTCGACGCTGACATGCTTCACAATCGCCGCACTCTCGGCGGCTAGCGTCGTTTCCATTTTCATCGCTTCGATTACAACCAGCGGCTGGCCTGCCTCGACCCGGTCGCCGTCGCGCACGAGCACCTTGAGCACCTTTCCGGGCATCGGTGCGAGAATTTCCGCGGCGGCGAGCCCGCGTGCGCGGCGTCGCGCAGCCGCTTCGGCGGGCTTGAACTCGAACGATGCCGGCGCGACCGAAACGAGAATCGAATCTTTTCGTCGCGCACCAAAGACCGGGTAGCGCCGACCGTCGATCGTGAGAATCCCGCCGCCATCCGCATTCGGCGTGAACTCCGCTGCGATTTCCCTGTCCCCGATGCGCACACGAATCGTACTGCCGTCGCGCGAGATCACCTCGGCGTCGATCTCTTGAGAATCGCCCGCGCGCGTGAGCTTCATCGCCGCGATCCCCACAGCTCGAAGTTGTTGAGACCGTCCCACGGCGACCGCCGATCATAACTGTTTCGCGGCGCTGCACTATCAGGTTGCGAATCGCTTGCAACAATAGCTGCCGCGACTATCGCAGCATCGATTTCAGCCTTACTGATCTGCCACCCCGAAAAAAATTCGTTGATGAAATGCGTAGAGAGCTTCGCGTCGCGAAACTGCTCGCTCGCAACAATGTCGCGCAGGTAGGCCGCGTTGTTCGTCACTCCGAGCAGCGCGAATTCGCCGAGCGCGTTAACCAGGCGGCCGCGCGCCTCTTCTCGATTCGCGCCGTAACAGATCAGCTTGCCAAGTAGGCCGTCGTACCACGGCGTCACCTCAATCCCTCGCGTCATATGCGAATCGAAGCGCACGCCCGGGCCGCCGGGAACGCTCAGATGAAGCACGGTCCCCGTCGCGGGACGAAAGTCATGCTCGGGATCCTCGGCGTTGAGCCGGCATTCGATCGCAACGCCGCGCGGCTCCGCCGGCTCGGAGACCTTGCCGCCAGAAGCGATCAGCAATTGCTCGCAGACCAGGTCGCATCCGAAACGCATCTCAGTAACGGGATGCTCGACTTGCAGGCGCGCATTCACCTCGAGGAAATAGAAGTTGTCACCCTCGACCAGAAACTCGGCGGTGCCGGCGTTGGTGTAGTGCGCAGCGCGTGCGAGTTTCAGCGCCGCGTCGATCATCTTCGCGCGCATCTCGGCGGACAGTCCCGGCGCGGGCGATTCTTCGATAATTTTCTGATGCCGCCGCTGGATTGAGCAATCGCGCTCGCCGAGCGCGACCACACTGCCGTGCTCGTCGCCAAGAATTTGTATTTCGATATGTCGCGGATGCGCGAGATACTTCTCGATGAATATCCGTCCGTCGCCGAATGCGGCAGCGGCTTCGCGCGCAGCCGCTTCCAGAGCGTCCTCGAGCTGCGAGGCTTCTGTTACGACGCGCATTCCGCGCCCACCGCCTCCGGCGGCAGCCTTGATGAGAATCGGGTAACCGACCTGGGCGCCGAACTCGCGCGCGGCTGAAATATCCGCCGTCTCGATTCCCGGCACGACCGGAACTCCTGCTGCGACTGCGATTCGCCGCGCCGCGACCTTGTCGCCCAGCGCAGCCATCACGTCCGGCCGCGGACCGACAAACACGATCTGTGCATCGGCGGCAGCCTGCGCAAATTCGGGACGCTCGGAGAGGAATCCGTAGCCCGGATGAATCGCGTCGGCGCCAGATTTCCTCGCGGCCCCGATTATCGCCGCGATGTTGAGGTAGCTCTTCGCGGCCTCGGCCGGTCCGATCGCAATCGCCTCATCAGCCGCGCCGACGTGCACGCTTTTCGCGTCCGCTGTCGAATACACAGCGACAGTCTTGAGCCCGTACAGACGCGCGCTGCGGATGATCCGAAGCGCAATCTCGCCGCGATTTGCGACCAGTAATTTCGTGAGCCGCGCCATCGATTCGACGAAGCTAGCACAATCAATTGCAACCGGCGCGATCGTCATATAATTCCCCGACAGGGCATCGTATCCGCATGAATCGCTACTTCGAGGATTTCACCGCCGGCCAGACTTTCAAGCATTGGCCCGGCCGCACTATCACCGATTTCGACAACACCTGGTTCACGCTCATGACGATGAACACCAACCCGCTTCATTTCGACGCCACGTACGCCGCGACGACGCAGCACGGACGCCCGCTCGTCAATGGGCTGCTCGTGATGGCGACGGTGGTCGGGATGAGCGTGAAGGACGTGAGCGAGAATGCGATCGCGAATCTCGAATACGAATCGGTGCGTCACACCGGCCCGACCTTCGCCGGCGACACGCTGTACTCTGAGACGACGGTGCTCGAGACGACCGCGTCGAAATCGAAAAGCGATCGTGGTGTGATTTACGTCGAGACGCGCGGCCTCAATCAACGCGGCGAACAGATAATGATCCTGCGCCGCAAAATTCTCGTTCCACGCCGTCCCGCCTGAACTGCAAAATTTATGGATCAACTATACTTCGTCGTTCATACGCATTGGGATCGTGAATGGTATCAGCCGTTTCAGCAGATGCGCGCGCGGCTGGTCACGATGGCCGATCGAATGATTCCGCTGGTCGAGCGAGGCACGATTCCGTCGTTTCACTTCGACGGCCAGACGATCGTGCTCGACGACTATCTCGAGATGCGTCCGCGCGCCGAGCCGCGTCTACGCAGTCTGATTCGCGCGGGCAAAATCCAGGTCGGGCCATGGTACGTGCTCGCCGACAGTTTCCTGGTGAGCGGTGAGTCGCTGATTCGCAATCTCGAAATCGGCATGGCGATCGCGCGGCGCTTCGGCCGGCCGCTCGACGTCGGCTATTTGCCCGATCAGTTCGGACATATCGCGCAGATGCCGCAAGTTCTCGCCGGCTTCGGATTCACGACCGCGGTGTTGTGGCGCGGCGTCGGCGCCGACGTGAGTCGTAATCGTTTTCGTGGGAGTCGCTCGACGGCAGTTCGGTGCTGACGATCTATCTGCCCAACGGCTACTCGAACGGCGCTAATCTGCCCCTCGAATCGGTCGACAGCTTCGTCGCGCGCGCTGAACAAATCGCGCACCGCGAGCGCGACTTCGCGGCCGGCACGCCGATCCTCGTGATGACCGGGACTGATCACGCCCCGCCTGATTCGCGGCTCTCCGCGCGGATCAACGAGGCGCGCGAGATTTCCGCGATGACCTTCGAGACCGGCTCACTCGAGACCTACGTGCGCCGACTCGCCGATCTTCCGCTTGACGGCACGCCGCGTCATGCCGGCGAACTGCGCTCGCCGTTACGGTCGCATCTGTTGCCCGGCGTTACTTCCGCGCGTACGTGGATCAAACAGCGCGACTTCGAAAACTGCCGCGCGCTGGAACGTTACGCCGATCCACTTGCGGCGACTGCCAACGCGCTCGGTCGCGGCGCCGGCCTCGACGAATTCCTCGAGATGGCGTGGAGGACCGAAATTCAGAACCATCCCCACGATTCCATTTGCGGATGCTCAGTCGACCAGGTGCATGTCGACATGCGCTATCGATTCGATCAGGCCGCGATGCTCGCCGAGACGGTGGTGCGTCGCGTAGTCGCGTCGTGCATCAACGTTCGCAACGTCGAAGCGTCCGAAATTGCGGTCTTCAACCCGTCGCTCGCGCGTATGGCGCTTGTAAGTGGCGAAGCCGAAATTGCCGACCCGGACGTGCGTTACGTTGCCGAGACATTCGACGGCCGACGCATCCCGGTCGCGCTCGATACCGTGCGCGAGCAGCGAGCGACGGATGCCGATATGCCGGCGGCCGAATTCAAATCGATCATCGGCGGTCTGAGCCAGCCGTCGGTGTTCGGGCGCACTGTGAATCGCTACGAGATTGCGACCGCGCTGGATGGCCGTCCGCAAGTGAACCTTTTCATGAGCCGCGCCGCGTTCAGCGATCTTGATCTCGAAGAATTCAGGCACGCGATTCGCACCCGCATCCCCGATGCAGGATCGGTGATTATCCATGCGACCAATGCCGCGCGATGCACAATCAGTTTCGTCGCCGACGATCTCGCGCAAACGGGATTCAGCTTCTATCGGCTGATTCGCGACGATTCAGCCGCGACGCCCGAGAATACAGAGCCGGTGGGGTCCATCGAGAATGAATTTTTCCGCCTGACTCCGACGCCGCGCGGCCTGGAGATTCGGGATCTCGTTCGCAACGCCGCTATGGAGCTGTATTTCGAAGACGACGGCGACCGCGGCGACGAGTACAACTATGATCCCGTCGGCGACGGTGCATTGATCGCGACGCCCGCATCGATCTCCGCGAGCGTTGTCGACAACGGCCCGGTACGCAAACGCATTAAACTCTCGATGACGTTCGAAGTACCGGCCGCGCTCACCGCCGACAGAAGTGCGCGATCGCCGCAATTCGAGAAACTCGACATCTCTCTCTCCGCGACGCTGTACGCCGGCCTCGAGCGTGTCGATTTCACCGCCGACGTGACCAATCGCGCTCGCGACCATCGTCTGCGCGCCGCGCTGCGCACGCCCGTCGTCGCGTCCGACGCGGTCCACGACACCAGCTTCGGCGTCATTCGCCGCCCGCTCGCGCCGTCGGAACCGCGCGGCACCGAGGACATCTATCCCACCGTGCCCCATCGCACTTTCACGGCTGTCGAAGGCACCGGGTTTTCGGCCTCGCTCGCCAGCCGCGGCATCCTCGAGGTCGAAGCACGGCCCGATCCTGCCGGCGCGACGACGATTCTCTTGACGCTGCTCCGATGCGTCGGATGGCTGTCGCGTTCCGATCTCGCGACGCGCCGCGGCGGTGCGGGCCCCGAGCTCGAGACGCCCGACGCTCAGGAATTGGGTGAGCATCGCTTCGAGTTCGCGGTGGCGACGTTTAGTGGCAGCTATCTCGACAGCAATTTGCTGGAGCGTGTCGAGGCATACACTTCGCCGCCGCGCGTTTTTTCCGGTCGCCGCGACGATCGCAATTCCGCGTCGTTGCTGAGCTGCAACAATCCGCGCGTAATTTTTTCCACCGCACGGCCGCTCGCCCGCGCGAATTCATACAAAGTGCGCGTGTACAGCGCGTCTCCGGCGCCCGAGACCGCCCGCTTCACCTTCTGCGCCAATGGCCGCGCGCGCATTGTCGATCTCGCGGGACGCAGTGTGAAGCGCGCCGGTCTCAAACGCTCGCGCGACGGCGCAGTAACGCTCGAGCTCAAGCCGTTCGAGCTTGTCACGTTCGAAGTGCGGGCCCGGCGTCGATGAGCGATGAAGATTTTTTCAAAATTGATCGTCAAAACGATTGATCGACGGCGCGATTTCAATATGGTGTTTAATCCGAGTTTGGATTCGCGCGTGGCGTCGGCTGATTGAAACGAAAAAAGTCGCGTTGCGTATCAATTGGCGGGACAGCTAACTGACTTGAGGAGCGCTACGGAAATAATGAACGAGAAAATCACGGTTCGCACCGTCTACGACTTCCCCGTCGCCGGTCATCTGTGCGACGACGGAACCGTGCGTTACGTCAAACTGGTGCGTCGCAGCGGCCAACAGCCCGAAGGCACCTGCCCGAGTTGCAAGACGTTGTTTCTGTATCAGAAGCCCAAAGCGTCGAAGAACGCCCGCCACGTCGAGGGCGAGGGCATCGTCCACTTTTAGTTTTTCAGGAAAGCCACGTCCGCTATTTCACGGACTGCTGGGCATCTTGCTCCCCGGCATGCCGCTTCACCAGCATGATAGGGTCGCCCTTGTAGTAGCGCGCTGCTTCGTCGCCGATAAATGCGAGTCGGTCGTTCGGATCGAACCACGCATGCAGCTTGGGCACGAAGGCTGCCACCACAAAGTTGAGCAAACCGAAATCCGGTTTCACCTGGACGCGTATCGCCTCTGCGCCGTAGGTAGTCCACACGGCATTCCCCGGATCGATATCGACGCTAATCGAAAATATCTTCGGCGTCGGCGCGCAACTGAAGGCATGCAGCGGACGGCTGATACCCTTGTCGCCCGCGCGCAAAAACCTTTGGATCGGGATCACGATACTGGCACCCGCCCAGGTGTCGTCCGGGATAGTCAGCACTTCGGACTGTTCGCTCTTTTGTCCGAGCGAGTTGTCGGTACAAGTTGCGGCGCCTGACCTTAGATCGACGTGCGCGCGTTTCAGGATCGATTTGTCGGGGTTGTAGTAGGTGTGATCGAATTCGGTCAGCTTCGGCTTACCGCCCGGTGCGCCAAACTCGATATGCGCAGTCTCGACGTCGGTCTGACCGTCGAAGTAACCATTCTCGCCGCGGAGTATCCCACCATCGCGGGTACTCTCGACCCTATAGCGGGCGCGCCCGATGGCCACCCCGCTGTCGGGCTTTAAAATTGCAAAGTTGGTCGGGGGAAAGCTGAGCGCCTCAGCCGAAAGCGCGGGTAGCGCGGACGCCATTGTCATGGCCGCCGCAAAAACCGCGACAATCGACCTTTGTTTGCAGATTGCAATCATGTCCTTGCTAATCCGTCATGCGTCTGGAAGGTTGGTCGCGTCTCGAGTCCCTATCTACAATTGTGTTTGCGACAATGGATCAATACAACCCCGCCGATGCTTGATTCTATCTTCGGCGAGAACCCCGACATCAGACGAGCGCAGTCGCGATGTGCCCGTGCGCTCTTCGGCATCGGCATCAGCGCCAATGTCGCGACGGCGCTCGCCGCAGCGTCCGGCGTCGCCTCGGGCCTCGCGTTCGCTACTAAGCACACCACGTTCGCAATCGCGGCGCTCGCAATCAGCGCTGCTTTCGACGCGCTCGACGGCACTATCGCACGCGAATGCGCCTCTGTTAGCCCGCTCGGCGGCGTATTAGACCTGTCGGCCGACCGCGTCGTCGAGGCCTGCGTAATCGTCGGCATCGCATGGCGCGATCCCGCCCTCTATTTTCCTGCGCTAATCCTGGTCGCGACGTGGTACGTGAACATCACGATATTTCTGGCAGTAGGCGCCGCACTGGAAGGCCCCAGCAAAAAACTGATCGAGTACCCACCTGGAATCCTCGAACGCACCGAAGCAATAATTTTTTTCATAGTGCTGGGAGTCGTCGAAGCAACGCCGATCTTGCGCGCAATAGGCCCGCTACTCTGCTACGCAATGGCCGCGCTGGAAATAGTCACCGGCGCGCAGCGCCTGCTATTCGGTCTCAGACAACTGCGCCCAAACTAATCCCTCTTAGCGGAATCACTCCACCGTTACTGACTTCGCCAAATTGCGCGGTTGATCTACGTCGGTGCCTCGCTCGACTGCGATGTGATACGCGAGCAACTGCAGCGGCACCGTCATTAGCACCGGCGTCAGCATCCGGTTGGTCTCCGGCACTTCGATAATTTCGGCGGCTACGCTTTTCAGCTCGGCAGTCGCGTGATTGGTCACTGCGATGATCCGGCCGTTGCGCGATTCTACTTCCTTCAGATTCGACATCGACTTCTCGAACAGGTCGTCGTTGGGAATTATCACCACCACCGGCATCTTGTCGTCGATAAGTGCGATCGGCCCGTGCTTCATCTCGCCCGCCGAGTAACCTTCGGCGTGGATATAGGAAATTTCTTTCAGCTTGAGGGCGCCCTCGAGCGCGATCGGGTAGTTGATGCCGCGTCCCAGGAACAGGAAGTCCCGCGCCTGCGCGTACTTGCGCGCGATCGCTTCAATATTCGGCTCGTTCTCGAAGATAGTCTTGATCTGTCCGGGAATCGCGAGCGCAGGCTTGAGCAGCTGTGCGGCATCGGATTCTGATAGGCGTCCCATCCGCGCCGCCAGATGTATCGCGAACAGGTAGTAAGCCTCGAGCTGCGTGAGAAAGCATTTGGTGGTGGTGACGCTCGTTTCGGGACCGCATCGCGTGTACAACTGCGCGTCGGCCTTGCGCGCAATCGACGAATCCACGGTGTTGGTGATCGCCAGCAGATGCGCCCCGCGCGCGCGCCCTTCTTCCATCGCAGCGATAGTGTCGGCAGTCTCGCCCGACTGCGACACTGCGATGATCATCGTGCGATCGTCGATCGGTGGCCGCCGATACCGGAACTCGGACGAGTAATCGACCTCGACCGGAATCGCCGCGAGATGCTCGATCATGAATTTGCCCACCTGCGCGGTAATCCACGACGCGCCCGCACCGAGCATCACGATTCGGCCGATCGACGCCGGCCCGCCCGTCGGCAGCAACTCGCCCTCGAAGCGTACACTCGATGAGCCGCCGTCCGCCCGCCCCGCCATCGTGTCGATCCACGCCTGCGGCTGGTCGTTGATTTCCTTGCGCAGGTAATGCCGAAAGCCAGTCTTGGTCGCGGCAACCGCGTCCCATTCGACTTGACGCGGCGTGCGAGTGACCGCGGTGCCGTCGAACTTCATCAGCCGAATTGCGCTGGCCGTGACCTCGGCCAGCTCGCCGTCTTCGAGAACCATCGCGCTGCGCGTATGTTCGAGAATCGCGGGAATATCCGACGCGATGAAATTCTCGCCGTCGCCCAGCCCCAGCACCATCGGCGTCGCAGTCTTGGCGGCGACCAGCTTGCCGGGCTCGGTCTCCGACAGCACGACGATTGAAAACGAACCGCGGATTCGCAAGACGGCCTCGCGCACCGCCTCGGTCAGCCCGCGTCCACCTTTGAGCTTCTCCTCGATCAGATGCGAGATCAGCTCGGTGTCGGTTTCGGAGCGAAGCTTGTGGCCGCGTGCGAGCAATTCGGTGCGAAGATCGACAAAGTTCTCGACGATGCCGTTATGAATCACCGCGACCGGGCCGGCTTTGTGCGGATGCGCGTTTTCCTCGGACGGACGGCCGTGCGTGGCCCATCGCGTGTGCCCGATTCCGATGTGGCCACGAAGAGGCGAGTCCGCCAGCAGATGGCGAAGATTTTCGAGCTTGCCCTTGGCGCGCCGAATTTCGAGCTTGCCGCTATCGACGATAGTCGCAACGCCGGCCGAGTCGTAGCCGCGATACTCGAGGCGGCTCAGTCCTTCGAGCAAAATTGGGTAGGCCTCGCTCGGCCCGACGTATCCGATTATTCCGCACATGATCGTTCGCTCCTTTCCCCAATACTGCGGGGAACGCTACAGAGTTTTCCGAACGCACGACGGAGCGAAAACGATAGCGAAATGTCTGTATGGAGAGTTTAGAAAATCACGTCAGAGCCGGATGCTCTGCCACTCGAGGCGCGTTTTGTCGCGCGGTCACCCGCGCGGTTTAACTGCTCGCCTCTATCGACTGTGGAGCCGGGAAGCCATCCGCCGAATCTTTCGATACTGCTTCCACCTCGTCAACTCATCGCGCGATCGCAATGAGTCCTGGCGCTACTCTCGTTCTTTATTTTCTATCGCTTCGACCGTCACCTCGTTGCGATGATTATTCTCGCACGGCCGAGCGAGTTCAAGCTATGCATCTAGCAGGTCGTCAGTTTGAAACTCCCGTTACTCGATCTTCGTGATCGTTGCCTGCCGAATCCACAGCTTCCAGACGCCATCAAACGGCTTCCACACATCCGTGGACCGGCGGTACTCGGTTTTCCCCGCGTAAGGCGCGTCCTTGTTTGGACGCAGGACCTCTTCGCCCATGATCACGACCATATCGCCGCGCACGCCGACAAAGTCGATCACTTCCTCGGCAGCCGACTCATAGCTGATCTGGGCTGCTTTGAGGCGTCCGATGATGTTCTTCCGATCGACAACTCTGTTGATCGGCGCGTGGACCAAAATATCTGGAGCCATCAGCGCCTCGACACCCTCGATGTCGATCACCCGCATCACCTCTCCAAGACGTTTTCTCGCGTCGAGCGCCGCAACAATGCGCGGATCGCTCGCGGATGGCTCATAAATGGTTGCTGATGGTGGATTTGGCATTAGTATCACCGGCGGACGATTAGTCCTTCTTGCGCCGCAAACTGCCGTCTGGGCTGTCGTTGTGGCGTTTGCGCCATGACGCCATCCAGCCGGACTTTTCGCGCTGCGGGTGATGCGACATCACGAGCGCGCCGTCGGGCACCTCGCGGATAATCGTCGTGCCGGACGCGACGTACACATCGCTGCCGACTTTCACGGGCGCGACCAGTTGCGTGTCGCATCCGACCATGCAGCGGTCGCCGATTGTTGTGTGATGCTTGTCGTAGCCGTCGTAGTTCACGGTGATTACGCCGCATCCGATGTTGGTGTCGGCGCCGATAGTAGCGTCGCCGAGGTAGCTGAGGTGGCTGGCCTTGGTGCCTCGGCCGAGACGTGCCTTTTTGGTCTCGACGAAATTGCCGATGCGATTGTGGCCAGCGAGTTCGGTGCCGGCGCGCAGATGCGCGAACGGGCCGATTTCCGATTCCTCGCCGATGACGCAATCCTCGGCGCGCACGCCCAGCTTCAGATGGCATCGCGGGCCGATAGTCACGTTGCTGAGCCACGCGGTGCCGTCGATTCGCACGCCCTCGCCGAGCTTGCACGCGCCGAGAATCTGGACGTTGGGACCGATCATGCAATCGGGCGCGATTTCCGCTTGCTCGGAAATATAAGCGGTCGCAGGATCGACGAGCGTCACGCCGGATTGCATCAGCTTTCGATTAACCACGGCACGAATTTCCGCTTCCATATTTGCCAGCTCCTCGCGCGAGTTGATCCCGGCGAATTCGGCCGGGTCGTCGGCAACCCACGCTTCAATTGTTTCGCGACGCGCACGCGCAATCGCGACGATATCGGTCAGGTAGTACTCTTCCTGGGCGTTGGCGGGTTTCAGTTCCGCGAGCACGGATCGAAGCAGATTGCTATCGACGATGTAAAAGCCGGTGTTGATTTCCTTGATGACGCGCTGGGCGGCCGACGCGTCGCGGAACTCGACGATTTTGTCGACGTTGCCGGTCGCATCGCGAATCACGCGGCCATAGGCGGCCGGTTCGTCGAGAACGATACTGATGAACGAGAGCTTTGCGCCGCGCTTTCGATGGGCGTCGAGGAAGGCGCGCAGGGTCGTCGACGTGATCGCGGGACTGTCGCCGTAAGTGATCAGCACGTCGCCGGTGAAATCTCCAGGGATCTGCTCGAGGCCGCATCGCGCGGCGTCGCCCGTGCCGTGTTGCGGCTCCTGGAGCGCGAATCTCGCGTTCGCGACATTGACTGCGGCTTCGACTTCGCGCGCTTGGTGCCCGACAACGATTACGATTGGATCGGGCTTAAGTCCGGCGACGGCGCGAATCGCGCGCGCGATCATTGGTTCTCCGCCAATCTCGTGCAGGACCTTCGCGCGCTTCGAGCGCATCCGGGTTCCCTTGCCGGCGGCGAGAATGATCGCGGCGACGTTACTCGTAGTCATCGAAGTTTGAGACTTTCCACGTGTCGGCGTCTTTGCGCGCCGTGATCATCCAGTTGCGATTGAAGGTGCCGCCTTCGGGCACGTCGATGGTCGCGCGAAACAGGAACTCGATATGATCGGTGGCGTCGCGCTCGGCGGTCAACTTGTAATGCACGACGGGCTTGCGCGTGTTGGCGTCGATTTTCTGATTGCCGATCAGCGCATCTCTTTATGCAGCTTGTCGAGCGCCAGGCCGGTGCAGAACGGCTCAGCCGCCTTCAGGTCGATAGCGACATAGTATTGATCGATGAACCGATCGACCACGCCGCGCGCGCTGTTCGCGGGATGGCATCCGGTCGCGACGATCGACGCGAATGTCACAATGAGGAGAAGCTCGGCGCATCGGTCACGGAACAGGAATCTGCGTGGCGTCATGTTTTTTTCTTGAAGAGAGCCTCCAACTTATCCTGCGCGCCGGTCCTTGATGACGGCTTTGCGGCCGCGTTGCTCGGGGTAAAATATTCGCAAAAATTAAATCGTTCCTTGTCCACCACCCGCTCCGCCATCGATTCGCGGCAACTGTTGTTGTAGCTCGGATCGAAAAAGCCGCAGTTACGGCATGAATGGAGCGCGCGGCCGCATTCGGGGCATTCGTCGCGAAAACCGATGCGGTCGCCAGTGACGACTTCGATGTTCCTCGCGCAATGCCAACAGTTCATAGCGGGACGGCGAGCGCTTCGTGCGGCATGGTGCTCCACGAGACTGGAATGCGAGGCGCTGGTAAATGCACGCTTTTTCGGCCGAATCGCCGCTGATAGCATAGCCGCTCAAGTGGATGCGCGCGAGATGATGGAGGTGGAGGTAGAGGCGTTTGCGGCGGCGCTAAGGAAGGCGTCGCGCGCGGCGGACAATACGGTTACGAACTATCGTCGCGACTTGCTCGGGTTCAGAAGTTTTCTGATCGAGCGGGCGGCGATATTGGGCAAACGGGTTGATGAGATCGATGTTGCGAGCATCACGGCGGATCACGTTCGGAGCTACCTGGCAGAATTGATGAAAAACAAAGCCGCACGCGCCACCGTCCAGCGCCGACTTAGCGCGATCAAGGCGTTCTTTCGCTATCGCGAGACGACGATGGGCGCGGCGAGTCCGGCGCGGACGATTCGCTCGCCGAAGAACGAACGGCGCCTACCTTCTATATTGCAGGAAGACGAAGTTCGCCGGCTCATCGAGTTTTCGCTTTCGCCGTCGGCGGATGAATCGACGCCTGCGTCGATCCGCGACCGCGCGATCTTCGAGACGCTTTACTCGTCGGGACTGCGGGTCGGCGAACTGGTCGGGCTCAACTGGCGCGACATCGACGAAGAGCTCGGGATGGTGATGGTGCGCGCGGGCAAGGGCAACAAGGATCGGCTGATACCGCTCGGGCGAGCCTGCGTTGGACGCGCTGAAAAAGTGGAAGACTGCGATGCCGGTTGCGTGGGAGCATGACGGTCCTGTGATTACGAATCTTCGCGGCGGACGGCTGACCACCCGCAGCGTCGAGATGATATTGCAGAAGAGAATCGAGGCGGCGGGCCTCACCGCGGGCGTCACGCCGCACGGGCTGCGTCATTCTTTCGCAACGCATATGCTTGGCAACGGCGCCGATCTAAGATCGATACAGGAGATGCTCGGTCATGCGAGCCTGGCGACGACGCAGCGCTATACTCACGTGAGCGTGAATCATTTGAAAGAGGTTTATCGACGTGCCTTCCCACGAGTCTGACAGGGGTATCGAGCCGGGCGCCCAGTTTCGCCACACCACGATTCTGAGCGTGCGCCACGAAGGCCACGTCGTAATCGCGGGTGACGGGCAGGTGAGCGTTGGACAGACGATCATGAAGAGCAAGGCGAAGAAAGTTCGCCGGTTGCATCAGGATCGCGTGCTGGCGGGATTCGCGGGATCGACCGCGGATGCGCTGACGCTGTTCGACAAGTTCGAATCGAAGCTGCAGGAATACAATGGAGTGCTCCGGCGCGCCGCGGTCGAGCTGGCCAAGGATTGGCGCACGGATCGGATACTGCGGCGGCTCGAGGCGATGCTGGTGGTCGCCGACAAGGAAAGCTCGCTGCTTATTTCGGGGCGTTGGCGACGTGCTCGAGCCTGACGATGGAATCCTCGCGATCGGATCGGGCGGCAACTACGCGTTGTCGGCGGCGCGCGCGCTGATTCGTCACGGCTCGGGGATGACGGCGCGACAGATCGCGGAAGGTGCGATGAAAATCGCGTCGGAAGTCTGCGTTTACACCAACGACGAATTCGTGTTCGAAGAGTTGTAGCCACTACCTGCAGGAAGTTTTCATCCGATGCCAGTTCCACAAGTGATGACGCCGCGCGAGATCGTCTCGGAGCTCGACCGCTATATCGTCGGGCAGCATGATGCGAAGCGCGCAGTTGCGATCGCGCTGCGCAATCGATGGCGGCGGCAGAATGTCGCGCCGGATCTGCGCGACGAAATCGCGCCCAAGAATATCCTGATGATCGGGCCGACCGGTGTCGGCAAGACGGAGATCGCGCGGCGGCTCGCACGCTTGGCGCAGGCGCCGTTCGTCAAGGTGGAAGCCTCGCGCTACACCGAGGTCGGCTACGTCGGACGCGACGTCGAGTCGATGATTCGCGACCTCGCGGAATGCTCGGTCAAGATGGTGCGCGACGAGGCGCGCGAGCGGGTCGCGGTCAAGGCGCGCGAGAACGCCGAGGAGCGCTTGCTCGACCTGCTATTCCCGGCGCCGACCAAAGTCCGCCGTCCCGCGGGTATCACGCCTGAGGGAAATGTAGAGGTGCTCGACAACAACTCGCACAAGGACACGCGCGAGAAATTGCGCAAGCTGCTCAACGGCGGCCACCTTGACGATCGCGAGGTCGAGCTCGAAGTCAGCGCGAACGCCGTGCCCAACATCGAAGTCTTCACGCCGCAGGGCATGGAAGAGATGGGTCTCAATATGAAGGAGCTGATGAATCAGCTCATGCCCAAGAAGACGCGCACGCGCAAAGTGAAAATCCCCGAGGCGCTCGAACTGCTGACGGCGGAGGAAGCGGCGCGGCTGGTGGATATGGAGGCGGTGGCGCACGAGGCGATCACGCGCGCGGAGCAGTCGGGCATCGTGTTCATCGACGAGATCGACAAGATTGCGGGGCGCGAGTCGCACGGGCCGGACGTCTCGCGCGAGGGCGTGCAGCGCGACCTGCTGCCGATCGTCGAGGGCTCGACAGTCAACACGAAATACGGCGCGGTCAGGACCGATCACATTCTGTTTGTCGCGTCGGGCGCATTTCACACGTCGAAACCGTCCGACCTGATTCCCGAGTTCCAGGGACGCTTTCCGATTCGCGTCGAGCTGAAGGCGCTCACCCGCGAGGACTTCATTCGCATCCTGACCGAGCCCGAGAACGCGCTGACCCGTCAATACGTCGCGCTGATGGACACCGAGGGCGTGCACATGCGCTTCACCGAGGACGGCGTCGCGGCGCTGGCGGAGATCGCGGCGAAGGTGAATGCGCGATCGGAAAATATCGGCGCGCGCCGGCTGCATACGGTGCTCGAGCGCCTGCTCGAAGAGCTATCGTTCAACGCGCCGGAGCTGCCGGACAAAGAACTGACGGTGGACGCCGCCTACGTCCACGGCCGCCTCGACGAAATCGTCAAGGACGAAGATCTGTCGCGCTATATTCTGTAGCTCCTGTTCTCCCGTTACACTGGTGTTAACTGCCACGCGGCGTATGCATTGCGCCGCGTGTGCAATACTGTTTTGATTTCCCTTTTGGTTGAGAGGTTTCGTTAAGGCGTGAAAGAGGGCATTCACAATCGAGCTGACGTGCTGATCGAGGCGCTGCCGTATATTCGGCGCTTTCGCGGCAAGACGTTCGTCATCAAGTACGGCGGGCATGCGATGCAGACCGAGGAGCTGCGCGAGAGCTTTGCGCAGGAAGTCGTG
The DNA here is from genome assembly GCA_963814715.1 of uncultured delta proteobacterium. Classification (GTDB taxonomy): domain Bacteria; phylum Desulfobacterota; class Binatia; order Binatales; family Binataceae; genus Binatus. The sequence continues at coordinate 608,428 of CAWFDW010000001.1, read as the reverse complement.
CTGCTCGATTTGGTCGGCATCAACCCGATAATCGTGCACGGCGGCGGGCCGCAGATCACGGAGCTGATCGGCAAGCTCGGGCTGAAGTCGCGCTTCGTGCGCGGGATGCGCGTGACCGATCCGGCGACGATGGAAGCGGTCGAGATGGTGCTGCAGAGAATCAACAAGGATCTCGTCGCGACGATTTCGCGCATGGGCGGCCGCGCGGTCGGGCTGTCGGGCAAGGACGGCGACCTGATCAGATCGCGCAAGATGCGGATGGTCGTGACCGACGACAACGGCAAACGATCGCGCGTCGATATCGGGCTGGTCGGCGAAGTCGATCGTGTAAATCCGGAATTGCTGCGCACGCTCGAGGTGAACAATTTCATCCCGGTGATCGCGCCGATCGGGTTCGGGCGCGACGGCCAGACTTACAACATCAATGCCGACACCGCGGCGGGCGAAATCGCGGCCGCGCTCAAGGCTGAGAAATTGATCCTGCTGAGCGACGTCGAAGGCGTGAAGGATAAAGACGGCAAATTGCTACCGACGCTGGATGCGGCCGAAGCGCGGCGGCTGATCGCGCGCGGCGTGATTCACGAAGGGATGATTCCGAAGGTCGAGTGCTGTATCGAGGCGCTGAACAAGGGCGTCGCGAAGACGCACATAATCGACGGACGTAACAAGCACGCGGTGCTGCTCGAAATTTTCACCCGCTCGGGAGTCGGCACCGAAGTTGTGCAGCGCCGCGCCAAAGTGTCGGCGCTGAGCGACACTGCTCGCAGCGCACAGGGCGGCAAAGCTCGATGAACAATGCTGAGATCATAGAACTTACGCATCGCAACATGGTCGACGTTTACGGATGCCTGCCGCTCGCGTTCGTGCGCGGGCATGGCGCGTATCTTTACGACGCCGACGGCAACCGCTATCTCGATTTTTTCTGCGGGCTTGCGGTCACCAGCCTCGGTCACGGCAATCCGCGCATCGTGCGCGCGATCAAGGAGCAGGCGGAAAAGCTCACGCACGTTTCCAACGTCTTTCACACCGAGCCGACTGCGCGATTGGTCGAGAAGCTCGCGAATCATTTCGGCGACGGAAAAGTCTTTTTGGGGAACAGTGGCGCTGAGGCCAACGAGGCCGCGATCAAGCTCGCGCGGCGATGGGGCAGCGGCCCCGGCGGCGGACGCTTCGAGATCTTGACCACGCTCGGATCGTTCCACGGACGCACGCTCGCGACGGTGAGCGCGACCGGCCAGGAGCGGTACCATCAGGGGTTTCAGCCGATGATGCCCGGCTTCAGATTCGTGCCGTACGACGATCTCGCGGCATTCGACCGCGCGCGCCGCGACGAAACCGTCGGCGTGATGATCGAGCCGATCCAGGGCGAGGGCGGCGTGGTCGTGCCGCGTCCGGACTACCTGAAGCGAGTGCGCGACTGGTGCGATCGCCACAAGCTGCTGCTGATTCTCGACGAAGTACAAACCGGGATGGGGCGCACGGGAAAATTCTTCGCGTTCGAGCACGCCGGCATCAAGCCCGACATCGTGACGCTGGCCAAGGCGCTGGGCGGTGGGCTTCCCGATCGGTGCGATGATTGCGCGCGACGAGATCGCGTCGAGCTTCACGCCGGGCAGCCATGGCAGTACCTTCGGCGGAAATCCCGTCGCGTGCGCGGCGGCGGTCGCGATGATCGACGCGCTCGAACAGGACGGCGTGCTCGAGAACGCAACGAGCGTCGGCGGCTACATCCTCGAGCGGCTCCGCAACTTTGCGTCCTCGTGCGATCGAATCGTCGAAGTCCGCGGACTCGGCATGATCATCGGTGTCGTGCTCAAGCACGACGCGCGGCCGATCGTCGAGGCGTGCCTCAAGGAGCGCCTGCTGGTCAACGGCACCGCCGGTAACGTGCTGCGATTACTGCCGCCGCTGAACCTCACGCGCGAGGAAGCAGACGCCGGCCTCGCGATTATCGAGAACGCATTCAAGAAGCGCGCCGATTCCGAAATGAAACGCGACTTCCTCGATCTAAGTTCGCTCTCGCCTGCGGAACTCAACGGATTGCTCGCACTGGGCGCGCGGCTGAAGGCCGAGCTCAAGATCGGTCTTGAGCATCCGTACCTGCGTGGCCGGACGCTCGCGATGGTTTTTCAAAAGCCGTCGCTGCGGACGCGCGTCACCTTCGAGACCGGCATGGCGCAGCTTGGCGGGCACGCGATTTATCTGGCGCCGAATGATATCGGTATTGGCGAGCGCGAATCGGTCAAAGACGTCGCGCGCAATATTTCGCGCTCCGTCGATCTGATCATGATTCGCACGTTCTCGCACGAGACCGCCGTCGAGCTGGCGCGCGAGGCGAGCGTGCCGGTTATCAACGGGCTCACCGACCTGCTGCATCCATGCCAGTTGCTCGCCGATCTGATGACGCTGCACGAACGCTTCGGGCGCGATCTCAGCAAAGTGCGCGTCGCGTTCGTCGGTGACGGTTTCAACCTCGCGCAGAGCTGGATCGAGGCGGCGGCGATCGCCGGCTTCGAGCTGCGGCTCGCGAGTCCGAAGGGTTATGAGCCGAGAAAGATTTCATGAAGCGGCTGCGCAACGAGGAGATTGGCACGATCACCGACGATCCGGCCGAGGCGGTGCAAGGACGCCGACGTCGTCTACACTGATACGTGGACCTCGATGGGCCGCGAGAAGGAAGCGGTCGCAGCGCCGGCGCGACTTCAAGGGCTTCCAGGTCAACGACGCGCTGCTGAAGCATGCGCGCAAGGGCGCGATCGTGATGCATTGCCTGCCGGCGCATCGCGGCGAGGAAATCACCGACGACGTGATCGACGGCCCGCGCTCGGTGGTGCTCGATCAGGCCGAGAACCGGCTGCACGCGCAAAAGGCCGTGATGGTCTGGCTGATACGTCCCGAAATTTTGCAGACTGACTTCGCCGTCGCCGGAATAAGAACGTGGCTACTGAAAAAATAAAAAAGCTGGTGCTCTCGTACTCGGGCGGACTCGATACGTCGGTGATGCTGCGCTGGATCAACGATCATTTCGGATGCGAGGTGATCGCGTACTGCGCGGACGTCGGGCAGGGCGACGAGACTGACGGGCCTCGAAGAAAAGGCGCTCAAGACGGGCGCGAGCAAACTTTATATCGACGACCTGCGCGAGGAATTCGCGCGCGACTTCGTCTTTCCGATGCTGCGCGCCAACGCCGTGTACGAGGGCTACTACCTGCTCGGCACGTCGATCGCGCGGCCGGTCATCGCAAAGAAACTGGTCGAGATCGCGCGCGACGAAGGCGCCGACGCGGTCGGCGCACGGAGCGACCGGCAAGGGCAACGACCAGGTGCGCTTCGAGCTGACCTTTGCGCGGCTCGCGCCGGATCTGAAAGTGATCGCGCCGTGGCGGCGTACCGAATGGCCGTTCGTCGGCCGCGCCGACATGATCGCTTACGCCAACGAGAAGAAAATTCCCCGTGCACAGTGACCGCCGAGAAGCCATACTCGATGGATCGCAACCTGGTCCACGTCAGCTACGAGGGCGGCATCCTCGAGGATCCGTGGCGCGAGCCTTACAACGACATGTTCCGCATGACCGTCTCGCCCGAGGACGCGCCCGACAAGCCGGAGTACGTCGAGATCGAATACGGCGGCGGTAATCCGATTGCGATCAACGGCGAGAAACTCGCGCCCGCGAAGATCATCGAGCGCGCCAACGAAATCGCTGGGCGCCACGGGATCGGCCGCGTCGACCTCGTCGAGAATCGCTACGTCGGGATCAAATCGCGCGGAGTCTACGAGACGCCCGGCGTGACGATTCTCTTCCATGGGCATCGCGCCGTCGAGCAGCTCACGCTCGATCGCGAGGTGATGCATCTGCGCGACTCGCTTATCCCACGCTACGCCGAAATGGTGTACTACGGATACTGGTTTGCGCCCGAGCGTGAGGCGCTGCAGGCTTTGATGGACGATACGCAGAAAAATGTGAACGGAGTGGCGCGCTTGAAGCTTTTCAAGGGCGGCGTGTGGATTGCCGGCCGCAAATCGCCGAACTCACTTTACGACCCGAAGATCGCGAGCTTCGAGGAAGCCGGCGGCTACAACCAGGCCGACGCCGACGGCTTGATCAGGCTGGCGGGCCTGCGGCTTCGAGCGCTGGCTCGTGCGAGCGCGAAGAAAGGCTGAACGATTTGGGCAAAGTCATCCAGTTCAAGCCAGTGCGCACGCAGCCCAAGCTTGTGCCGCGTCCGCGCACCGGCGATTGCGATCACTGCCATCACAAGATGGACGTTCATATCACGCATCCCGACGGTTCGATGAGCTGTGCGGCGCGCGGATGCTCCTGCCAATTGCGGCCGCTCAATTGATTCGCTCATCGCGAACCGGTCTGTCCGTTCCAACGTGAAAGTGCGCAGCCAGAAAAATCTCATTCGTGGAAGATTTGCGCGCGGCCGTCTGCCAGAGGTCGAAGCATTCACCGCGTCATTGCCGTTCGACCGCCGACTTTTTCGGCACGACATTCGCGGATCGATCGCGCATGCGCAGATGCTCGCGAAGGTCGGGTTGCTCAAGGCGAACGAGTTGCGCGCGATCGTCGGCGGACTCGAGCGCATCGAAAATGAAATCGAGCAAGCACGCTTCAAGTTCGACATCGCTGACGAAGATATACATCTCGCGATCGAGCGCCGGCTGATCGCGCTGATTGGCGAGCCCGGGCGCAAGCTGCACACCGGTCGTTCGCGCAACGATCAGATCGCGCTCGACATGCGGCTGTATCTCCGCGACGAGCTTGCCGGCGTGATTGCGCTGATCGCAGAGCTCCGCAGCGTGCTGATTCGGCTCGCGCGGCGCCACCTCGCGACGATCATGCCCGGTTATACGCATTTGCAGCGCGCGCAACCGGTGACGCTCGCGCATCACCTGCTTGCCTACGTCGAGATGCTTGGCCGCGATCGCGAGCGCTTCGAGCAAGCCGCGATGCGCACTGCCGTCATGCCGCTCGGCGCGGGCGCGTTGGCGGGCACGACGCTGCCACTCGATCGCCGGATGGTCGCGCGGGCATTGGGTTTCAAGGCAATCGCGGCCAACAGTATGGACGCCGTGTCGGATCGCGATTTCGTCGTGGATTTTCTTTCGGCCGCCGCGCTGACGCAGGTGCATCTGTCGCGGATGAGCGAGGAAATCATTCTCTGGACGACCACCGAGTTCGGATTCGCGGCGCTGCCCGACGAATTCTCCACCGGCAGCTCGATGATGCCGCAGAAGAAGAATCCCGATCTGCTCGAACTGATTCGCGGCAAGACTGGACGCGTGATCGGCGACTTGGTCGCGATGCTTACCGTGTTGAAGGGGCTGCCGCTCTCCTACAATTCGGACTTGCAGGAAGACAAGGAACGCGTGTTCGACGCGCTCGACGCGTTGAAGCCCGCACTCGATCTGATTGCGAAGCTGTGGCCCGCGATCGCGGTTCGATACGAAGCGCATGCATGCGGCCGCTGGAGGATTTGCGCTGGCGACGGATCTCGCGGAGTACCTGGTCGATCGCGGCACTGCATTTCGCGAGGCTCATGAAATCGTCGGCGCGATCGTTCGCGAGACCGCCGAAGCCGGTAGAACGCTCGAGGATTTGAGCATCGACGAGTTGCGTCGGCACTCGAGCGCGTTTGGCGCCGACGCGATCTCGATTCTTCGAGCTGAGAACTCGGTCGCTCGGCGCACGATCGAAGGCGGTCCTGCGCCGTCAACAGTAAAGCGCCGCCTCAAGGAGCTCGGACGTCGATGAATCGGAAACGCAACGGGGCGAAATGGTTGACGCTCGTGCTCGCGATTGCCGCGATCGCAAACGCAATGTTTATTGGATGCGGCGTGAAGTCGCAGCCGATACCGCCGGAGGCCGCGCGTCCCGAGAAAATCGCCGGTCTCGCGGCTGCCAACGCGAAAGAAGGAATTCGGCTGACCTGGGATCGCCCTGAAAATTACGCCGGCGGCGCGAAGATGAAGGACCTCGGCAGCTTCTCGATCTCGCGCACGCAGGAGGGCAAGCCTGCTCAGAAGATTGGCGACATCCAGGTGACTGACCAAGGCCGCTTCCAGGTACAAAATAATTTCGAGTTCATCGACGGCTCGACCGTGATAGGCAAGACCTATCACTACCAGGTGACCTCCAGCACGACCGACGGCTACGTCAGCGAGCCGTCCAACGACGTCGTCGATCGTGCGCAAGAATGCATCGGCGCCGCCGAACCCGGAAAATTTCGTGGTGCCGACGCCAGTTCCGCTGAAGTGACATTGGCGCCGACCTGAATCGAGCGAGCGCCGTTTATTCGCGGGGCTGCGCTATGATAGAAACGATCCTTCGCCCACTCGCTACAACACAATGAACTACTTCGAATATCGCAACGACCAACTTTACGCGGAAGACGTGCCGCTCGCCGACCTGGCGCGGCGAATCGATACGCCTTTTTTCGTTTATAGCGCGCGCACTTTGCGCCGCCATTTCAGGGTCTTCGACGAGGCCTTCGCCGGCACCGACCATCTGATCTGCTACGCGATGAAGGCGCTGTCGAATCTGAGCATCCTGAAATTGTTCGCCTCGATGGGCGCGGGATTCGACATCGTGTCGGTCGGCGAGCTGATGCGATGCCTTCGAATCGGCGCGGACCCGCGCAAGATCGTATTCTCCGGCGTCGGCAAGACTGACGAGGAGATCGCGGCTGCGCTGAAAGCCGGCATCCTGATGATCAACGTCGAGTCGCGGCCGGAGCTGCATCGCATCGCCGAGGTCGCCGGCCGCATGAAGCATCGCGCACCGGTCAGCCTGCGTGTGAATCCCGATCTCGATCCGGGCACGCATCCGCACATTTCCACCGGGCATCGCGACAGCAAGTTCGGCGTGCCGCTTTCGCAGGTCGACGAATACTACGCCGAGGCGAGCGCGCTCGCGCAGCTCGAGATCGTCGGGCTCAGCACGCATATCGGATCGCAGATAACCGAGATGGCGCCGTTCGCGGAAGCGGGACAGAAGGTTGCCGCGATCGTCGGGCGTCTCCGCAGCGCCGGAATCGCGCTGAAATATCTGGATCTCGGCGGCGGTCTCGGAATTCCCTACCAGGAGCAGCCGCCGCCACCGTCGGAATACGCGCACGCACTGCTGAAACCGATCGCGGGACTCGGCCTCAAGATAATCACCGAGCCGGGGCGCGTGATGGTCGGCAACGCGGGCGTGCTGGTGACGAAGGTCCTCTACAACAAAGAAACCGACGTGAAACGCTTCGTCGTGATCGACGGTGCGATGAACGATCTGATTCGTCCGGTGCTCTACGAGGCGTATCACGAGATCGTTCCAGTCGATCGCCGCAAACTCGGCAAGACCGTGACCGCGGATATCGTCGGGCCGGTTTGCGAGAGTGGCGATTTCTTCGCGCGCGAGCGTGAGATGGCCGAGCCCGAAGAGGGCGACCTGCTCGCAGTGATGAGCGCCGGCGCTTATGGCTTCGTCATGTCGTCGAACTACAACAGCCGCCCGCGCGCGCCGGAAATCCTGGTCGACGGCGCCGACGTTCACGTGATTCGCGACCGCGACACCTTCGAGGATCAGATTCGCGGCGAACATATCGTCGACCTGAAGACGGCGTGAGAGCGCATAAACGCGATGGCAACGCTCGAATTCACCAAGATGCACGGATGCGGCAACGACTACATCTATGTCGTCGCTATGCGCGCGCGTCCGGCCGATCCGTCGGCACTCTCGATCAAACTTTCTGATCGCCACTTCGGTATCGGCGCCGACGGCCTGATCATGCTCGCGCCGTCGAGCAGCGCCGACATCCGAATGGAGATGTACAACGCAGACGGCAGTCGCGGCGACATGTGCGGCAACGGAATCCGATGCCTGGCGCGGCTCGCCTTCGAGCGTGGCCTCGTGCGCCGCAATCCGATGGTCGTCGAGACCGACGCGGGACTCAAGACGGTCGAGCTGCGGCTGGAGGGTCGCCGAGTGGTAGGCGCGACGGTCGATATGGGCGAGCCGATTCTCGACGGGCGCGAAATTCCGGTGAATGCCGACGGCCGAATCATCGACTACCCGCTCGAGGTCGCAGGCCGGCGCGAATCGATCACGGCGGTCTCGATGGGCAATCCGCATTGCGTCGTGTTCGTCGCCGATGACGGCGTCTTCAAACTGCAGGATCGCGATTTCGCCGCGCTGGGCCGCGAGTTCGAGCATCACCCGTTCTTTCCCCGCCGCGTGAATACCGAATTCATCCTCGCCACCTCGCGCCACAATCTCAAGATGCGCGTGTGGGAGCGCGGCTCGGGCGAGACCTGGGCATGCGGCACCGGCGCGTGCGCGGCACTGGTCGCGGCGGTCCTGACAAATCATTCGGAGCGGAGGGCGACGGTCGAGCTTGCGCGGCGGCAACCTGGAAATCGAATGGCGCGCCGACGGTCCCGACGCAAATCACGTTTTCATGACCGGCGACGCCGTCGAGGTTTTCAGCGGCGCGGTCGAGCTCGGCGCCGATGAAATGGTCCCGGTGAAACAGTGAAATGAAAACGGCGGGAGGCTTCGAACGATGTTCAATGGTGCACTGACTGCTCTCGTCACGCCGTTTCGCGACGGCGAGGTCGACGCGCCCGCGCTGCGCGATCTGATCGAATGGCAGATTCAGAGTGGAATCGACGGGCTGGTCCCGTGCGGCTCGACCGGTGAATCCGCCACGCTCACGCATGCCGAGCACGACAACGTAATCAAGCTCACCATCGAGCAGACGCGTAAGCGCGTACCGGTGATCGCGGGCACCGGATCGAACTCGACCGCCGAGGCGATTCGGCTGACTGCGGCTGCGCGCGAGATGGGCGCCGACGGCGCGCTGCTGCTGTCGCCCTACTACAACAAGCCTACGCAGGACGGCATCTACCGGCACTACAAGACGATCGCGGCGAGCGTCGATCTCCCGATCTTCGTGTACAACATCCCGGGCCGCACGGCGTCGAACATCGCTGCCGGAAACCGTGGCGCGGCTCGCTGAGATCAAGAACATCGTCGGCATCAAGGAAGCGTCGGCCTCGATGGATCAGTCGTCTGACATCCTGAAGATGTGCGGCGACCGGATAACGATTCTCTCCGGCGACGACGCGCTCACGCTGCCGCTGATCGCGCTCGGCGCCAAGGGCGTCATCTCGACGTGCAGCAACATCGTCCCGCGCGAGATGCACGATCTCGCGGCCGCCGCGCTCGCCGGTGATTTCGTCGAAGGCGCGCGAGATCCATTTCCGACTGCTTCCGCTGATGCGCGCGCTGTTCGTCGAGACCAATCCGATTCCGATCAAGCAGGCGCTCGCGTTCATGGGCAAATGCGCCAACGAGTTGCGGATGCCGCTGGTGCCGATGACCGCAGGTCCCGCCGAGAAGTTGCGCATCGCGATGAAGGAACTCCGCCTCGTCTAGCGCGAGCCGCTATGGCCGATCCCTACTACAAGCAGCACTGGGTCGATATCGACTCGGACCGCCACAGCGCTTACGACAAGATCCTCGCCTATCATCCCGCGATGGAACCGTTGCTGCGTCCGCTCGATCTCAAAGCGGGGCTGCGAGTCCTGGATGTTGGTTCAGGGCCGGGTCACACCACATTCGAGCTCGCACGGCGCGTCGCGTTCGGCGGCAAGGTAACCGGTGTCGATATCAACGCGGAGTTCGTCGAGCGATCTGCCGCGCGAGCGCGCGAAGCGAAGCTGACCGCGGAGTTCGTGCGGAGCGCGTTTCCGCCGCTGCCGTTTCCCGACGCTTCATTCGACCGCGTGTGGTGCAAAAACGTTCTTGAATATGTCGACTCCGCAGCCGATACTGTCGCGGAAATGGCGCGTGTGACGGCAGCGGGCGGAGTCGTCGTCGCGGTCGACAGCGACTGGGATATGCTGGCGCTCGATATCGGTCCCGCGGCGCGCGAACGCAGCGACCGAATCATTGCGGCGTCGAAGTCGATCGCGATCAAGGAGCCGCAGATTGGGCGCCAGCTCTATCGGCTGTTTCGCGCGGCCGGTCTCGACGACGTGAAAGTCGAGATTCACGCCGGCGCTGATACCGCTGGACGCTCGTTGCCAATGCTGAAAGCCAGCTTCGCGCGGTATGCGCGCGACTCCGGCAAAATCGCGGCAGCGGAGGTCGATGGCTGGTTCGCCGATATCGATCGCGCCGTCGCAGCGGGATCGTTTCTGTTCGTATTGCCGCAATTCGTGGTACGAGGAATCAAGCAACAGGCGTCTTAGTGTGAACGCAAATCTCTTTCGGGGGAAAAACGGATGACATTTGCATGGCTCGCATTCTTCGACGCCATCCTCGCGATCGCAATGATCTCCGCAGGAATGGTCGGCGCGCACTTCAGGGTGCTTGCTCCGTTCATGGGATTTCAGCTTTTCGCGCTCGGATTTTTGCTGAGTATTCTTGGCCTCGTGGTGGGCCTGCTGGCGATCTTCCTGACGCGCACGCCTCAGGCTCGTGCCGGACGCAATCGCGCGGTGCTCGCCACGGTGGTATGCGCCGTGATCGCGTTGCCGCTGATCGTGACGGTGCTGCGCAGCTCGAAGTATCCGCCGATCAACGACATCACGACCGATTTCGATAACCCGCCCGAATTCGTCAACGCTCAGAAGCTGCAGCATGAGCCGAATCGCGACATGAAGTACGACAAGGGGAAGTACGCCGATCGCCAGTTGCAGGGTTACGGCCCGATCGGTCCGATCAAGGAACGGCTTTCGCCAGCGGACGCATTCGCGCGTGTGACCGAGGTCGCCAAAGCCTCACCGAACTGGACGATCACCCGTGAGGACAAGGACACGAATACGCTCGAGGTCGTCGCGACCTCAAAGCTCTGGCATTTCAATGATGACGTCGTGATCCAGGTTCGGCCGACTCCTGACGGCGCCAGCCTGATCGAGATGCGATCGAAGTCGCGCGATGGAATCGGCGACTTCGGCGTCAATGCCAAACGCATCAAGCGCTTCTTCGATCGCGTCGCACTGGCCCGCAGCCCGAGCGATCAGAGTCCGACGGCTGACGAGGACCAGCCCTAGCCGCGCACTGCTCTATTGCTTGAGTGCGCGGATCGTTCGCAGCACGGCGGCATCGCGATCTTCGTTGACCGGATTCGTGAACACGATCGCGGTGCCGATACCCGGCGCGCATAGCTCCTGAAGCCGCTCGCGAACGCGCGACTCCGAACCTACAAGCAGGGTCGCATCGATCAGTTCGTTGCTGACCGCCTTGATCGCCGCGTCAGCATCGCGACCCGCCGCGCGAATCGCCGAGATTTCCCGCTCGAAGCCCGAATGCGCCATCATGTTGCCGTAGAACTTCAGCGCGCCGTAGCGCGACAGCAGCTTGCGCGCGGGACGTCGCGCCGCTTCGAGATCATCTGAAATAAATGCGGTCGCGAACAGCGTCGCTTCAATCTGTTTTGGATCGCGTCCCGCGATTTTTGCGCCTTCGGCCAACTCGCCGAGCGCTTCCTTGACCCGCGCCGGCGGAAAAAAATTGAAGATGACGCCGTCGCCGATTTCGCCCGCCAGCTTCACCATCGGGCGCGATACTCCCGCCAGGTAAAGCGGCAGCTTCGCGCTGACGCGCGGCCCCGTCTTGCCGCCGTCGAGCGCGGCGCGCAGAGTCTTCACCGTTTCGCGCATCTTCGTCAGCGGAACTCCCATCTCGATTCCGAGCGCCGAATTGCCTTCGCGATGCCCCGTGCCGAGGCCGAGGATAAATCGTCCGCCGGTGAATTCCTGGACGGCGGCGGCTTCGTTGGCGAGCAGATTTGGATGGCGCAAATAAATATTCGTGATCGCGGTGCCGAGCTTGATTCGCTTCGTGTGCAGCCCGAGCGCCAGCGAGCACGCCAGCGAATCGTTGTTCGCCTCGGTCATGAAGACGCCGGAGAATCCCGCGTCCTCCGCGGCGCGTGACCATTCGATCAAGCGCGCCGGCGGGCTATCGGGCAGGATCGTACAAGCAAGTGCAGTTTTCGCCATGATGGATTCCTTTGGTCTGTCTGACGCGACAGTTTCATCATGCAGGAGTTTTCGTCAAGCAGCGTGCCGCCGGGAACTACGCGAACTGGACTCGTTTCGGCGTCGCATCGTACTGATCGATCGGAATTTCCAACAAGGGAGGGCGAATGCGATGAAGCGATTTGCGGTGGCATTGATCGCGACGAGCGTGCTGATGACTGCGGTGAGTCTGGGGTTCGGAAAGGATCTCAGTACGGTCGGGCTTGAAGAAGGGTTCATCGACGCGGTCGGGGTCTGCGGACCGTCGAGCAACGTCGCGGGTTCACTCGGCAAGAGCGAGGATCCGCAGGTGAAGATCGAGCTGCGCAACGCGTTGATCACTGAAGCCGCGGACGACGCCGCGGCGGTCTCGGGCTCCAACAAGACGCACAGCGATTGCATCAGGAAAGATCTCTCGGCGCGCGGATACAGTGAAACCGACATGGCGGCGCTGCCATATTGCGTCAAGCACGACTGGCCCGATCCGTTCACCAGCCTCGGCACATGCGTGAATAGTCACAGCCGTCTCGAAGGTGCGATGAACAAAAAATCCTAGATTGTTTTGGTTGAATGCCGGGGCGCTCGATCAAGGGCGCGCCGTTCTAAAGTCGCATTCGCTCGTCGTTTCTCGCCGCGCTGAAACTGATATTTTATGCGTCGATGCTAGTCGATCGATTCTACCGCCGAGTCCGGGAGGGTGCCCTGGCGATCTTCGGACTAGTGGTCGTCGCATCTAGTGTCGCGGGATGCGCAGTACGAGAACGGCCGATCAGCTACGTCGCGCAGGAAAACGTGCGACCAATCAAGGACGCTGACGCAGTTCCGGTAGAAGTCAAAGTTGAGGATCTTCAGCCCGACGAAACCATCAATCCGTTCCCGAATCCTCTTAGAGATGAACGACGTTTTCGCGTCAAAGATGCGGCCGGCACCATCAGGGGCGCGGCCGAAACCGAACTGAGCGCGCGCGGATTTAAGATAGGCACAGGCGGCGCATTGGTCGCGATTCAACTAATCCATTTCGAGGCAAATTACGAAAATGAAGGCGAGTTGAAGACGACGGTACGCGCTAATCTTTCGATGCGAATCCAGGTTCATCCGCAAGCTGGCAAGGTCCTGTATTCAAAAGAAGTCGCAGGCGAGGGTGCTCCGATTAGGGGGATGTTCATGCTGCATCCTGCAACTGAGGAACTTCAGAAATCGCTCGCCGATGCGTTCAAACGACTGTTCGCGGATCCTGCGTTCACGACTGCGATTTTGGCTACGCGTCAGACGCCTCCCCCAAAGCCTTCCGTCAATCCAGGCCGTATCGCCGGCGCTTTCGCCACAATGTCGCGACGTTGATGCCTAGCATCTCGGCGGCTTCTTCGAGCGTCATCGCCTGCTCGAGCACCACCTCGATGTGCCGGCGCTCCATCTGCTCCAGCGTGTGGCTGTGATCGAGCTTATCGGGCGACGCGAGGATTTTGTCCGGCAGATCGCTCAGGTTGATCGTCTCGCCACGGCTCAGGATTACCGCGCGTTCCATCACGTTGCGTAGCTCGCGGATATTGCCCGGCCATGAGTAGGACACCAGCGCTTCACGCGCTTCGGCTGCGATCGAATGTGCGTGTTTATGATGCGTCTGCGCGGCTTGTGCGGCGAAGTGCTCCGCCAATTTCAGGATTTCCCCCGGTCGGTCGCGCAGCGCAGGCACCTGCAACTCGATTACGTTGAGGCGGTAGTAAAGATCCTCGCGGAAGCGCTTTTCCTTGACCAGCTGATCGAGATGCTGATTGGTCGCGGCGATTATGCGCGCGTCCACTTTGATCGTTTGTGCGCCGCCGACGCGCTCGAACGTCCGCTCCTGCAGAAATCGCAGCAGCTTCGATTGAACGACCGGCGTCAAGTCGCCGATCTCGTCGAGCAGAACCGTTCCGCCCTCCGCCGCTTCGAGGCGTCCGGGCTTGTCCTTGATCGCGCCGGTAAACGAACCGCGCACGTGCCCGAACAGTTCGCTCTCCAGCAGATGCTCGCTGAGCGTCGTGCATGCGACCTGCACGAACGGTCCATCCTTACGCGGACTCAGCCGATGGATATACGACGCCAGCATGCTCTTGCCGGTGCCGCTTTCGCCGGTGATCAACGCCGTCGCGTCGCTGTCAGCCACTTGCGCCGCGGTCTCCGCGAGTTTTCGCGAATGCGGACTGTACGTGAGAAACGGCTCGGGCTCGGTGAGGCTCTCGATCCGATCGCGCAGCTCTTTGTTCTCGGAGCGGAGTTCGTGCACCTCGAGTGCGCGCGCGACGACATGCACGATGTGCCCGGCGGTGAACGGCTTGGTGACATAGTCGTAGGCACCCAGGCGCATCGCCTCGACCGCGTCGGGAATCGAGCCGAACGCCGTCATCATCACGACCGGCATCGCGGGGTTGAGCCGCTTGATCGACTCGAGCAGCTTCAGCCCTCCCATTCCTTCCATGCGCACGTCGGAGACGACCACGGCGGGCGCCGACGATCCAAAAAGTTCCAGCGCGTGTTCCGCACTTTCCGCGACGGTCACTTGATGACTCGCGGACTCAAGGCTCGCGGCGAGTACGCGTCGAATATTGCGGTCGTCGTCGACGACAAGAATGTTAGCCAAGCGCTTCTCCGATTAGCCGTACAGTTTGCATTCTACCGCGCGACTGGTCGGCAGCATCAAGAGCGCCAGCCGCTTCGCAACATTGCAAGTTGCACGCTCGCAGAAGCTGCAAGCCGTTGCCGTTCGCACGTCGCGATTCATGAATGCCAATCAAATCATGCGCAATCATTGCGGTCTGCATCTTGCACATTGAAAGGCATGCAGCGCCGGCATTTTCGGCGTTTGCTCGGGGAGATTCATACTTGGCAGCCAGTCCTAAAATTATAAGCGCCGAGCGGCTTCAACCGCAGGCGACCTTCGGCAAACAAACCAAAGCAATCGTAGTAACCACCGGGATGCTCGCCTTCATTTCCTTCTGGCGAGCGTCCGCGATCGTGCTCTGCGACCTCGCCTCGTCAGCCTACTACATCGGCGGCATCGTCGAGCAAGCCTGCGGCCGCTCCGCGCCGTACTTCATTCTCGCCGTGATGCTGTTCTCGTACGCCGTGCGCGCAGTGTACGTGGAATCGTGCTCGATGTTCACGCGCGGCGGCGTCTATCGCGTCGTCAAGGAAGCGATGGGCTCGACGCTCGCGAAAATCTCCGTGTCGGCCCTGATGTTCGACTATATCCTGACCGGGCCGATCAGCGGCGTCTCCGCCGGCCAGTACATGGTCGGTTTGATCAACGAGCTGCTCAAGCTGGCGCATTCTACAATTATATTGCCGCCGGATTTCACCGCCGCTTTCTTCGCGATCGCGGTCACCGTTTATTTCTGGCGTCAGAATATTTACGGCATCGAGGAGTCCAGCGGCAAGGCGATGCGAATCATGCAGATCACGACCGTGATGGCCGTGCTCATGATCGCATGGTGCGGGCTGACAATTTACGTGCGCGGCGCGCATATGCCGCCGTTCGAATTGAAGTTCACCAACGATTCGCTCGGATGGCTCAAGCACTTTCCCGGCGCACGCACCATCGGCACTTTGGGAATTCTGATCGCGTTCGGGCATTCGATACTCGCCATGTCGGGCGAGGAATCTCTGGCCCAGGTCAATCGCGAGATCGAGGCGCCGAAGCTCAAGAATCTACTGCGCGCCGGCATGGTCATTTTCATTTACAGCCTGCTGCTGACGTCGCTGGTGTCGTTCTTCGCGGTCATGATCATTCCCGACAGCGTCCGCATGTCCAACTACGGCGACGACCTGATCGGCGGACTCGCGATGTTCATGGTGGGGCCGCTGTGGGCGCGGCTCGCGCTGCGCGCATTCGTGGTGTTCGTCGGATTCCTGATTCTCGCCGGCGCGGTTAACACAGCGATCGTCGGTTCAACCGGCGTGCTCACACGCGTCGCGGAAGACGGCGTGCTGCTCGACTGGTTCCGCCATCCGCACAAAAAGTACGGCACCAACTATCGCATCGTGAACATGGTCGCGATGCTGCAAATCGCCACCATCGTACTCTCGCGCGGCGACATGTTCGTGCTGGGCGAGGCCTACGCGTTCGGCGTCATCTGGAGCTTCGTCTTCAAAACGCTGTCGGTGCTGATCCTGCGGTACAAGGATAAGTACCATCGCATGTGGCGGATGCCGCTGAATCTGAAGTGGTTCCGGCCTTGGGGCAAGGATTTTCCGCTAGGCCTCGCTTTGACGTTTACGGTTCTGTTCGCGACCGCGGTGATCAACCTGTTCACCAAGCAGGTCGCAACGATTTCGGGGATCAGCTTCACTCTCGCGCTGTTCGTGATTTTCGAGATCTCGGAAAAAATCAACGGGCAGGCCGCGCACGCTTACGGCGAGGAACCCGAAAAATTCAACTTGCAACTGATCGAGGAAAGCCAGGTCGATTCGATCGGTCTCGGCTTGTTCGGCCCGCAGAAGAAGCTGATTGCGATTCGCGATCCCAACAATCTCGCGCATCTGCATCGCTACCTGTCCGAGCGCGACGACGCCGAGCTGATCGCGCTGACGGTGCGAACCGAGAAGGGACTTGCCTCCAGCGACGGCGGCCAGATCTTCAGCGACGCCGAATGCAAAGCTGTTCAGCAAGGTCGTCAAAGTTTGCGAGGATCACGGCCGCGCCGTCACGCCGCTGGTGGTCGTCTCCAACGATCAGGTCTATGCGATCGCGCGCATGGCGTTTCTGCTCAGCGTCGATGAAGTCGTGATGGGCGCGTCGGAACGCTTCAACCCCGACATCCAACTCGAGAACTTCGCGATGCACTGGGGCTCGCTCGGCGATTCGGAGGAGCGTCACGTAAACGTCCGCGTCCTCTCCGACCAGCAAGACATCCGCGCCGAAATCTAACCCCCGCCTCCGGTTCCCCTTCCCATTTATGGGAAGGGGCTAGGGGTTAGGTTGCGCGCATCTCTCGTAACGTCTGAATGCCCGCCTTGGGTCGCGATAGGACTCCAGCTATGATCGCTTTTCTGGATTAAAGCGATGATCGCAATCGTCGATTACAAGGCCGGCAACCTCACCAGCGTTCAGCGCGCGCTGGAATTCCTCGGCCATAAATCCGAGATCACCGATCGCCCCGAGCGCATCGTCGCCGCCGACCGCGTGATACTTCCGGGTGTCGGAGCAGCAGGCGCCACGATGGAAAATCTGCGCGCGCTCGGACTCGTCGAGGTTCTGCGCAACGACGTAGCGCGCGCCGGCAAGCCGTTCCTCGGCATCTGCATCGGGATCCAGGTCCTGCTCGATAGCAGCGAAGAGGACAGCGCCGAATGCCTCGGCATCATCGCGGGCCGCGTCGCGCGCTATCCGCGCTCGATCGACGGACGTCCGCTCAAGGTCCCGCAAATCGGATGGAACCGCGTGCGCCAGACGCAAGCCGCATCGAGTCTTCGCCGGAGTGCCCGACAACACGCATTTCTATTTCGTCAATTCGTACTATCCGATTCCCGACGATCCTTCGATCGCGATTGGCGCCTGCGACTACGGCGTTCCGTTCACCGCGGCGGTCGCGCGCGACAACGTGATCGCGACTCAGTTCCATCTCGAAAAGAGCGGCGCAGCCGGCCTCAAGCTGCTCGACAACTTCTGCCGCCTGGATTTCTGACGATGCTCGCGAAGCGAATCATCCCGTGCCTCGACGTCCGCGACGGCAAGGTCACCAAGGGCGTGCAATTCCTCGAGAACGTCGACGTCGGCGATCCGGTCGCGATGGCGCGCTACTACTATAAGGAAGGCGCCGACGAGATCGTCTTCTACGACATCACCGCGTCCAACGAGCGCCGCGGCATCATGCTCGATGTGGTGCGCGCAGTGGCGCGCGAAATTTTCATTCCGTTCAGCGTCGGCGGCGGACTTCGCACACTCGACGACATGCGCGCCGTCCTGCTCGCGGGCGCCGAGAAAGTTTCGATCGACTCCGGCGCGGTGCGCAATCCCGCGATTATCTCCGAAGGCGCGCGCGCGTTCGGCAGCCAGTGCATCGTGCTCTCGATGCAAGTGAAGAAAACCGGCGTGCGTGCGCAAGTGCCGACCGGTTACGAAGTCGTGATCGACGGCGGACGCCAGCCCACCGGCCGCGACGCGCTGGCATGGTCGCTCGAGGGCGAGCGGCTCGGCGCCGGCGAGCTGTGCATCAACTCGATCGATCGCGACGGCACCAAGCTCGGCTACGATCTCGAAATCACGCGCCGCATCAGCGAAGCCGTTTCGATTCCCGTGATCGCGTCCGGCGGCGCCGGCGAGCCTGCCCATCTGCGCGACGCGTTCACCACCGGCATGGCCGACGCCGCCATCGTCGCGTCTATCGTTCACTATCGAGAGCATCCGATACCCGCGCTGAAGTCGTATCTCAAAGGCAACGGCGTCGAGATTCGCGACGCCGTCACAATCGACCTGGTGAGTGCCCATTGAAAAAATGAAAATCGCGTTCGTAGTTTCGGAGTTCAACTCCGAGGTGACCACGCCGATGGAACAGCGGGCGCGCAGCCATGCCGAGTCGCTCGGCGTCGAAGTCGCGCGCGTCGTCAAAGTGCCCGGTGTGTACGACATGGCGCCGGTCGTGAAGGCGCTCCTGCAGCGCAAGGAAATCGACGGCGTCGTGATGATCGGTGCTGTGATCAAGGGCGAGACGCTTCACGACGAGCTGATCTCGCACGCGATCGCGACTGCAGGTATCCAGCTCTCAATCGAATTCGACAAGCCGGTAGGCCTCGCGATTACCGGCCCCGGGATGACCGACGATCAGGCCGTCGCGCGAATCGACAACGCGAAGAATGGGGTCGAGGCTGTCGTCCGCGTCGCGCGCGCGCTCAAGGAAATTCGCGGCTAGCCTCGATTCGCTCCACAGGTGTTGAGAAACCGCGACGCCACTCGTTGAGAGCATGCGCGCGACTGCTTATACTCACCGACGTTGATGGTGAAGATGACGGCAGAGGCGGGCGGCGGGGGCGAGACTTTTTCCACGCGTACGGCTGCGAGAATTCTCGCGGTCACGCCTGAGCGTATTCGCTACTGGGTCAAGCGCAATCTCGTGCGTCCGCTGAATCTGGGCGGCCGCAACTACCGTTTCGCGTTCAACGATCTGCTCGAGATGCGCATGGCCAAGGAACTGCTCGGCACGCGTCAGCATATCGATCCGATCCAGCGAACTCTCGAGCGGGTGCGCACGCTCGTCGATCCACGAGCGCTCCGTCACCTCGCTGAAACTCGTCAACGACGAAGGCCGCATCGTCGTGCGCGACGGCCCGTCGCTCATCGAAGCGGAGACCGGCCAGCTGATCTTCGATTTCGAGCACAGCTATCAACGCGGCAAGGTCGAAGACGGCTTCGGTCCGGCGCGCGTGCGCGAGCGTTTCGAAGAAGCGCGCCGGGTTGCCGACGAAGATCCGCTGAAAGCGCTCACCATCTACAGCGAGCTGATCGGCCGCGAGCCCGGCAACTTCGAGGCGCACATGCGCCTCGCCACGCTGCTCGAGCGCGAGGGCGATCTGGCCGGCGCGCTGCGCCATCTGCTCGGCGCGGCCGCGATCATTCCCGCCAGCGCCGACGTGCACCTGAAGCTCGGCCTGCTCTATCGAAAAAAGGAAGAGTATCAGAATGCGCTGCTAAGTTTTCAGCGGACGCTCGAATGCGATCCCGCCAACGTCGAGGCGCATCGCAACGCCGCTGAGATGTACGAGGCGGCGGGCCGCAAGCGCGACTCGCAGCGCCACCTGAGCGCGATCCATCGCCTGATCAAAGGCGACTGATCCCGCGAAACATACGTTCACTGCGCTCCCGCCGCAGCGGGTTGAATCACCGCAATTCGCGGCGATAAGCTCGCGAGTATGCCGCGCGATTCGCTGAAACCAATCGATATCCTGCGCCACGAACTGAAGGCGCTGCGCTTTATCCTCGACAATTTTCATGCGGGCAAACTCGGCGCTGACGGTCTGCCGCCGCGCGAGGATTTCCAGTCCGCACAGGGCCGCACGCTCTACGACTCGATCGTCAAAGCTCCCGACCGCAAGGCCGCCGAGCATGCGATTGCAGAACTCGAGCTCGACGACGTCGACATCGATTCGTTCCTGCACCTGAGCGGCGATCACTACTACACCTATCCCGCGCTGGTGCGCGAGCGCGCGGCCGCAATTCGCGCGGGCAAGCTCACGGTCGAAGGCGCGTGAGTTCCTCGCTACCGAAAGAACTGCACCTGCTACTCGATTCCGCAGGCGCGCTGATCGTCTTCCAGGAAAAAGGAGCGACGTGGGCGGGAGTGCTCGCGTTTTCGAACGAGGACAAGGCGCGCGAGTTCTGCCGCGTCAGCAATCTCGACGCCGCCGAAGTCGCCGCGATCTCGACCGCTGATTCCGAGGCCGTCGCCGGGCTAATCGCGTCGATCAAGCGCCGCGCCATCCGCAACCTCCTGCTCGATCTGGACTACAAGACCGGCGCCTGCACGCAAATCGACTTTGACGGAGACTCCTTCGGGACTGCTTCGCCGCGTCAATTCACCCCGTCCGTTCATCACTAGCCTGGTCCGATGGAAAACGCGCGTTCTATTCTGCCCAAACAAATCGAAGAGGCGCGCCGCCGTCTCGCCGGCATCATCAAGCCAACGCCGCTGATCCGCAGCACGACGCTCGACCGAATCCTCGACGCGCACGTGTTCATCAAGCCCGAAAATTTGCAGAAGACCGGATCGTTCAAAATTCGCGGAGCCTACAACCGGCTCGCCACGCTCACCGACGAGCAAAAATCGCGCGGGGTCGTCGCCGCGAGCGCCGGCAATCACGGACAGGCGCTAGCCTATGCCGCAACTCGCGCGGGCGTGACCGCGACGATCGTGATGCCGACCACTGCCGCGATTTCCAAAATCGACGCGACCCGCAGCTACGGCCAGTCGGTCGTGCTCGAAGGCGTCGATTATCAGGAGGCGCGCGCGGCGGCGTCGAAGATGTGCACCGACCGCGGCGCCAGTTTCATCGACGCGTACGACGATCCTGAAGTGATCGCGGGACAGGGCACCGTCGGAATGGAAATCGCCGACGAAGTTTTGCCCGACGTCGTTATCGTTCCAGTTGGCGGCGGCGGATTGATCGCGGGAGTCGCCGCTGCGCTCGCGATACGTGCGCCCAACGCCGAGGTGATTGGCGTCGAGGCCAGCGGCTCGCCGCAACTCTCAGCCAGTCTCGCCGCCGACGCGCCCGCCTCAATTGGCCGTCCCGTCGACACGATTGCCGACGGTCTCGCCACCGGACGCATCGGCGCGATTCCATTCGAGGTGATGCGCGGCCGCGTCAAGCGCGCTGTCACCGTCGACGATTTCGAAATCGGCGAAGCTGTACTGCTGATGCTCGAGCGTCTCAAGCTTCTCGCCGAAGGCGCTGGCGCCGCCGCGCTCGCAGGCGCACTCAAACTCAAAGATGAGTTGAAGGGCAGGACAGTCGTCCTGGTCGTGAGCGGCGGCAACATCGACACCAACGTCCTCGATCGAATTATCGGGCACGGGCTCGTAAAGCTCGGACGTCTGTTTCGTGTCGCCGTCGATTTGCGCGATCGCCCCGGCGAACTCGCCCGGCTGGTCTCAATGGTAGCCGCGACCGGCGCCAACGTTCGCGCGATCGATCACGATCGCACGCGCCGCGACGTAGCAATCGGCGGCGCACGCGTGATGCTGGAACTGGAAACCCGCGGCCCCGCCCACATCGAAGCAATCCGCGAGCAACTGAAACGTCACGGCTACACGTTCGAGGTGCCAGCGCTGGGGTAACGAGGAACTTAATTGAATGTGAAACCCGCGGTGGGTTTCACGCTTCCTTCGGCAGGGGTGACCCCTGCACCCAGTACTAAGAACAGGATGCGGGACTTCGTCCCTGTTAGAACTTGTTTGGTGTCGTTCTTGAGTGAAGCGAAGCAATCGCGCCTCTTTGGTGACTCGCGAGTAAGCAACTGGCGACTAAGTCGCAAGTTGCGGGCAAGATATCCCAACTACTTCTAACAGGGACGAAGTCCCGCATCTTTCTTAATTCTAAGGTGCAGGGTTTAACCCTGCCCAGGGAAGCGTGAAACCCAGGAGGGGTTTCACTTCAATCAAGTTCTGCTTCCTTCCTACGTGAACATCGACGCGACGCCGGTCGGCCTCACCAACTTGCCCGCCGGCTTCATCGAATGCGCCAGATCTTCGAGCTTCTGCTTGAATGCTTCCATCTCGGCCGCCTGCTTTGCTTCGAATGCCGCGGCTTCGCGCACTCGTTTGCGCTCGAACGCTTCGCGCTCTGCCTTTCGCCGATTGTAGAAGCCTTCGAAGGTTTCTTTCACCGCGCGGTACATCGCGGTTTTCGGGCACGAACGATCCCGAGCACGACGGGCAATGGAACACGACGCCTTTCTCGAACAGCCGATACGGTATCGTCCACGGCTCGTTGCAATCCTTGCAGATGACGGGAACTTCCCACGCCAGCGGATTGAACTCTGCGCTAGTTGTTGAAGTATGTGCAGCCGCTACAGGAGCCGCCGCCGCTGGAGCCGCAGGCTTGGGTGCCGCAGGTGCAGGCGTCTGCTGCGACTGGTGCGCCATTCGCCGCCGGCGCTTCGGCGCCGCCGCCCTCTTTGCGAAATCGCGACGGTGCATCGTCGGGAAACGTCGTCTCTGGATGCAATTCGCGGGCGCGCTGCAAGCAGGACGCCTTCGGTCTCGAGATTTGCGGGATCGGGGATGCAACAATCGACGGGACATACCGCGGCGCACGCTTCATGATCGTGGAAGCCGACGCATTCTGTGCACTTCGACGGGACGATGTAATAGATGTCCTGCGCGATCGCGGCGCCCGGCGTGCCGTTAAGCTCCCACGGCACTCCGCCCGCGTAGATCGCCGTGTTCGGACACTCCGGCTCGCATGCTCCGCAGTTGATACATTCGCTCGTGATCGTCGTCGCCATCTGGTGAACCCCGGTCTATTGCCGAATCGTGCTTGTGATCAACTTCGAACTCTAACAACGCTGATTTCAGCGGGCAATCGGTCGCCGGCCGCGGGCGCTGTCCTGAAAGGTGGTGTTTTGACTATGCTGGGCGCGAAGCCGCGGTACGTCCGAAGAAAATCACGACCGTAGGAGTGTCTCATGGATCTTCAATTCACACCTGAAGAAGAAGCATTTCGACTCAAGGTCCGCGGTTGGCTCGCCGAGAATATGCCGACCAGCGGTCTCTCCGACGATCGCGAGGGCCGCGAAGACAAGACCTGGCTCACGCGCGCGAAAGCGTGGCAGCGCCGATTGTACGACGCCGGCTACATCGCGCTCGCGTGGCCGAAGGAATACGGCGGGCAGGCGATGGATCCGGTGCGGCAATCGATCGTCAACGACGAGATGGTGCGCGCGAGGGCGCCGTACAACGTCGGCGCGTCGGGACTCGGGATGCTCGGGCCGACGCTGATCTCGTGGGGCAGCGAGGAACAGAAGCATCGCTACCTGCCGAAAATTCTGACCGCCGAAGAAATCTGGTGCCAGGGGTATTCGGAACCCGGCGCCGGCTCGGATTTGGCCTCGCTGAAAACGCGCGCGGAAATCGTCGGCGACGAGTTCGTCGTCAACGGACAGAAAGTCTGGACCTCCGGCGCGCAATACGCCGACATGATGTTCTGCCTGGTGCGCACCGACCCCGAGGCGCCCAAGCATCGCGGCATTTCGTACATCCTCATCGACATGCACACGCCCGGAATCACCGTGCGTCCGCTGGTTCAGATGACCGGCGATCGCGGCTTCAACGAAGTCTTCTTCGACAACGTCCGCGTGCCGCGCAAAAATCTGGTCGCCAAGCTCAACGAAGGATGGATCGTCGCCAACGCCACGCTCTTTCACGAACGCAACATGCTCGGATCCGCCAGCGGCAGCGAGCAGCGCTTCAACCGCCTGCTCGCGCTGGCCAAATCGATCACGCGCGGCGGACGCCCGCTCACCGAGGATCCCGTCTTTCGACAGCGACTCGTCGAGCTGGAAATCCGCGTCGAGGCGATGCGCTTTCACGCGCTGCGCCAGCTCACCGATCAGATTCGCGGCAAGAATCCCGGCGTCGAGGCGATGATCAACAAGCTCGTCGGCACCGAGCTGAATCACGATCTCGCGACGGCCGCGATGGAAGCGATGGGCGACTACTCGATGCTCGCGCGCGACGACGAAGTGGCGCTCGATCACGCCTACTGGCCGTACGAATGGATGTTCTCGCTCGGCCTGGTAATCGGCGGCGGCACCTCGCACATCCAGAAAAACATAATCGCCGAGCGCGGCCTGAAAATGCCCAAATCCCGCTAACGCTGATTCTCCGGTCCCCCTTCCCACTATGGGAAGGGGTTAGGGGTTAGGTCGCTCAATCAGCACGATTCAAAGGATCAACAATGGATTTCGGACTAACCGACGAACAACAGCAACTGAAGGAAAGTGCGCGCACATTCCTGAGCGGCGAATGCCCGACGACCTTCGTGCGCAAAACAATGGCCACCGACGACGGCTATCCGCGCGACCTCTACGACCATATCGCGAAGCTCGGATGGACCGGTCTGATCGTTCCCGAAAAATTCGGCGGTGCGGGACTCGGGATGCTCGACATGGCGATGCTTCTCGAAGAAGGCGGCTACGCGGCGATGCCGGGGCCGTTCCTGTTCTCGTCAGTACTCGCAGCCGGCGCGCTCAAACTCGGCGGATCCGATCAGCTCAACGCAAAGTGGCTCACCGCGCTCGCCGAGGGCAAGGCAATCGGCACGGTTGCGCTCGTCGAGAAGGCAGGCAGCATCGACCCTCGCGACATCAACGCAATCGCCTCGAAGGACGGCACCGGTTGGCGACTCAACGGCATGAAGATGTTCGTGCCGTATGCAAACGTCGCCGACTTTATCGTGGTCGCGGCAAAACGCGATTCTGATATGCGTCTTTTCGTGGTCGATACCAAATCGCCGGGCGTGACCATTCGCTCGCTCAAGAACCTCGACCTCACGCGACGTGTTACGAGCGTCGAGCTTCGAAATGTTCCGGCCAAGCGGCTTCATGGAGGCGGATCGCAGCTCTTCACAAAGCTGGTCGACATCGCCGCGATCGCTGTCGCCGCAGATTCGCTCGGCGGCACCGAGCGCGCGCTCGAGATGGCCGTCGATTACTCGAAAGTCCGCGAGCAGTTCGGCAAGCCGATCGGATCCTTCCAGGCGCTCAAGCATGCCGCCGCAGAAATTGTAGCCGACCTCGAACCCGCCCGCGCGATGCTCTGGTATGCCGGCTACGCGCACGACACCGGCGCTGCCGACGCGTCGCGCGTCGCTGCCATGGCGAAGGCGCGCCTGTGCGACATCTACAGCCGCACTACCGACCGCGCGGTTCTGATGCACGGCGGAATCGGCTTCACCTGGGAGCACGACATGCATCTGTGGTTCAAACGCGCACGCTTCAACGAATCCTACTTCGGATCGCCGTCGTTCCATCGCGAGCGCGTCGCCACACTCGGCGCGTATTGAGGCATCGCGCTTGAAGTTCGACATCTTCTACCAGCTCCCGGAAGCCGCCAATCAGATCACTACCGAGCGCTATCGCGAGCTGATCGCCGAAGCAGCGGAAGCAGATCGGCTCGGCTTCAATACTGTGTGGCTCGCCGAGGTACATTTCGCGCCGCGCTTTTCCGTGATGCCGACGCCGCTGCTGCTGCTCGCCGCGATTGCCGAGCGCACGACCAACATCCGCCTCGGCATGGCCGTCAACTTGATGCCGCTGCATCATCCGATTCGTCTTGCCGAGGAAGTCGCGACGCTCGACGTGCTGAGCGGCGGCCGCGTCGAGTTCGGCGCGGGCCGCGGCGCGTTCCCGCTAAACTATCGCGGCTACGGCGTCGAGATGTCGGACAGCCGCCGCCTGTTCGAGGACGGACTCGCATCGATCAAAGCGGCATGGACGCAGCAGCGCGTGGACGGCATCGAAGTGGTTCCCAAGCCGCTTCAGCGGCCGCATCCGCCGATTCGACTGGCCGCCAACAGCGCCGACACCTTCATTTTTGCGGGCGCGAATCGCTATCCAATATTCGCCGGCGGTCCGGTGAATCCAATTCCGGTGCTCGCCGATCGGCTCAAGATCTATGAGAGCGCGCTGAAAGATGCAGGACATGCCAGACCCGACGATTGGCTGGCAGCGGCCCTGATGGTTTTCGTCGGACGCGATCGCGCGCAGGTGCGGGCGACAATCGAGCCGAGCCTGCGCAACTACTTCAACGCGGTCAGCGAAATCATCGAGCCCGAGAGCCTCGCCGCCGGCGCGCAAGCGGAATTCCAGAAGGTCCGCGATCGCCTGCGCACGATCGATTACTCGACCGTCGATTCAATCATGGGGATTTTCGGCGACCCCGAATACTGCATCGACCGAATCGCGCAACTGAAGGAACAATTCGGCTTCTCGCGTCTGGTCTGCTGGTTCGAAATCGGCGGAATCAGCGGCCATCAGAACGTGCTCGCCGCAATGCGCCTGTTCGCCGATCGCGTGATGCCGAAATTCAGATGAACGTGCCGTGACTGACGAAGAGATCGTCCGTTCTCTATTGGAGTACCTGCGAGCCGCAACCGCTTGCCCTGCTTTGGCCTACGGCGAAGCGCCCGCGCGGATGAGCGGAGGGTATGACGCCACCATTCTCAGATTTAGTTTGCAGGGCGCGCCCGAGCCGTTTGCGGGTCCGTTGGTGCTTCGGCTTTTTCAGGCGACCGTTGATGCGCAACGCGCGCAGCGCGAGGGGGCTGTGCAAAATGCGCTCGCAGACTTGGGTTATCCCGCGCCACGGGTTTTTGTCGCCGAGGCGCGCGTCGAACCGCTCGGCGGTCCCTTCTTGATCATGCAACGCATGGCCGGGCGTCCGCTCGGATCGGAATTTGAGGGTCTGAGTATCAAAGGTTTCGGGCAGGCCGTGGATATGGTTCGGCAGATCCCGCGCGTTCGCCGCGAGATGATCCGGCTATGGGACGAGGCACAGACGCGTCTGCAGGCTCTGCCGGTGAGTGATTTCGTCGATCGGGTAGAGAAGACCGGCATCTCCGGCGAGAATTTCACCTTCGATGCTTCCTTCGCCAGCCAGCGCGCGTCCGTTGAAGAATCTGGCCTTGACGGACTTCGACCGGTCGTTGATTGGCTCAATCGACATCGCCCGCCGCCGCAAAATCCAGTCATCAGTCATGGCGATTTTCAGCCATTAAACGTTCTTGCCGATCATGGAAGCCTGACCGGCGTGATCGACTGGGTGAAAACAACCATCGCCGATCCGGCCTTCGACTACGGAGCGGCCATGGCCATCCTTGCGACCGTGCCGATTCACGTTCCTGCTGTAATGAGTCGAGGTATGCGCGCGTTCATGAACAACCTGGCGCGCACGCATTCGCGTAACTGTCGAACTCTGCCGGACAGCGACGCCGCTCTCCGATACTACCAGGTTTTCAATTGCCTGGTTCAGCTGGTCACAGTCGGCAGAAACCGCGCGCAGGGAAAAACGGCGCACGGCGTTTATGATTCACCCATCGGGGTCGCGAATCTGGTCAACCACGTGCATCTGCTGACCGGAATCCGCGTGAGTTATCTTTCTGACAATGCCTCTATGTAGTTGGCGGTACATGATGCGGCGCTTCTGACGCCATTCGTACCGCGCGTAGGATATCGGTCTTCGTCACGATCCCTTGAAGAGCGCCGGCGGTGTCCGTTACCAGCAGGATCTGCGCACTCGCGCTCGCGCACCAACAGCCTCAGTGCTTCGCTGAGGTCGCAGTCTTCCAGCACGCGGATTGCGTTGCGGTCAGCGAATTCGCCGATGGTCACTTTGTCCCAATCCTCGGGCGCAACTCTGCTCACATCGGATACGGAAATGGTACCCACCACTTTGTCGCCTTCGTACACCGGAAAGATCGTGTGGCGGTGATGCGCCGCGACGCTCGCGACGAATTCGCTGAATCGTCGACTTGGCTTGCACTGAAATAACGCGGCGCTGGATCACGTCCCGCACCGCCATCCCGGATAGTTCTGCGATTTTCGCGGTCTCGTGAAGACGCTGATCGCCGGAGACCGACGCCTCGCCTGAAATTGCATACGCGACCGCCGCGCCGATGAGGCTCGGGATAATGTACGAATGTCCGCCGGTGGTTTCCGCGACGAAGACCACCGCCGTGAGCGGAGTTTTGTAGCCGGCAGCGATGAACGCCGCCATCCCGACTGCGGCATAGAGATCGTGCGTCGGCGCGTGAACTACCGATTGCGCGTAGGCGTTGCCAAGAGCGCCGCCGACCAGCAGCAACGGCACGAACATCGCACTGACGCCGCCCGAGCCGAGCGTGAAAATTGTCGCAAGCAATTTCAACACGACGAACAGCAGCAGCACTTCGGTCGGAAGCGGATGCGCGAGTACGTAGCGCACCGCTTCGTAGTTGGGACCGATCGGAATCAGCGGGCCGTCGTAAATCGTCACGAACGCGAGTCCGCATAATGCAGTGCCGAGTCCGCCGATCGTGAGCTTCAGCCAATGCGGTATCCGGCTGCGTTACCGAGAATCATCCGCACCCGGCGAAACGTGATGTCGAAGACGATCGCGATGAGCCCGATGCCTGCGCCGAGCAGCGCCGACCACCAGATGTCGCTCGCCCTGAAGCTGGTGCTGCCCGCGAAACCGAACAGCGGCTGCGCACCGACGACAGACACCAGCGTCGCGTATGCGACCACCGACGCGATCAGCGACGGCAGCAGCGCCTCATGCGCGAGGTCGTCCTTGTACGGCATCTCGAGCGCGAACACGATGCCGGTGAGCGGCGCGCGAAAGACCGCCGACATGCCGGCCGCCGCGCCGCTGATCAACATGATCCGCCGGTCGCGCGCCTCGAGACCGAAGCGTCGCAGCTTGGTCCATAGCCAGGATCCGATCGCGCCGCCGCCGTAGATGCTCGGCCCTTCGAGCGCCGCGCTGCCGCCCGATCCGACGGTGGTCACCGCGGCGAGCAGTTTCCACCAGAATGGACCGATGTCGATGTCGCCCTGATGCTCGTGATAGGAGCGAACGATTTCCTCAGTCGAATGCTCGTCGGGATCGGGTGTGCAGAATTGCATTATCAGGCCTGTCATCAGAGAAACCGGCGACAAGCCCGACCACGATTGCCCAATGATGAGCAAGGTAGTAGGGAAGAAGAGCCGCCCAGATGACGTCGAGAATGAGCACGGCGATGCCGGTGATGATGAGGCCGGTCAAGATCCCGATAATCGGCGCGACGAGGAGCCATTTCTGGATATCGCGCGAGTACGTTGCCGTCAGGTCTTCATTGACCAGGGCGGTATACTTTCGCAGTAGTGGATGTTTGAGGAATCTCGACTCAAGGACGTTCGCAAAGATTCCCAATGAGGCGATCCTTTCCCGTCCTCGGAATCGGCGGCGGACGAGTCATCTAGCGATCTTGATGTTTAACACTATGTATCGTCGTGGCACAGTCGCAGCAACGCATGTAGCAAAATTGCCACAAGCAAGTCGTCGCGGGACACCAACTGAACCGATGATTCGCCAGCGTATGCAGAATGGAACCGATGTTCAACGTCCAAATCTGGAATTTGCGGCTTATCGAGGGCTTCAAGTGCCTTCGCAATATCATATGTCAGCTAGGCGCATCGTTCCTCGTCTTGCGGTGGCTTCGAGCAGAACCCTGAGGAAATGGCACGGCAATTGGATCATTAGTCGAATCAGAAGGATTTCACCCGGCTTCGTTCGGACAACTTTAGTTGACGAAATTTTGAAATCCGCGGGACCGGATTTCGCGAGGTGATGGGGGACTATGAACGATCAGGATAAGGAAAAAGATCAAGACAAAGACTTGGGCGCGTTGAATCCAGCAGTCAGGATTTTTCTCGTCGAAGATAATCCGGATCACGTTTTTATCGCGCTCACTGTCGTCAGGCAGGTGCTGGGCGACGACATCGAATTGGTGCATGCGGCCAATGCCGACGAGGCGCTGCTGATGATCGCGCAGTTCACCGAGCATGACCGCCCGGATTTGTTCCTGGTGGATTTGCGCTTGCCCGACAACGGCGGCTTCTCGGTGTTGCAGGCGGCGCGCTCGAACGAAGCGCTCACCGCAGTTCCGATGTTCGTGATCACCAGCTCGCTCTACGACCGCGACATTGCCGAGAGCTATCAGCTCGGCGCATCCGCGGTTCTGTGCAAGCCGCTGTCGCGCGCCAAGCTGCGCGACGAGTTGGTGCGTGTCGGCGCGCTGCCGCTGTCGCAGCGGCCAGCCGACCCGGCATATCGGCACTAGTCAAGATCAACATCGCATACTGGGTGCTGAGGGCTGTGAGTCGTATGACTCGCGGCTCGTTTGCTTTTTGCAGACTTGACGCTCGCGCCTGCAAATAGGATTCTCGCTGACGGTCTGCTCGACAGCAGGCCACTTGCCTAGCGGCGAAAATCATCGCACAGGAGTTGCCGTGAAACCCTACACATTCGAGCAGAGTGACGCGCTGATGGAGCGCGCGAAAAAAGTTGTTCCCGGCGGCATCTACGGACATCAGACGCCGCTGGTGCTCACCAAGGGCGCCTACCCGTCGTTCTTCGCGCGCGGCGAGGGCTCGCACATCTGGGACGTCGATGGCAACGAGTACATCGACTACATGTGCTCGTACGGTCCGATCGTGCTCGGCCATCGGCATCCGAAGGTCGAGGAAGCGGCGCGCCGGCAGATGGAACTCGGCAACTGCTTCAACGCGCCGGGACCGGTGTGGGTCGAGCTCGCGGAGCATCTCGTGTCGATCACGCCGTTCGCCGACTGGACGGTGTTCGCGAAAAACGGCTCCGACGTGTGCACCTGGGCGACTGAGGTCGCGCGTCACGCGACGGGGCGGCCGAAGATCGCGATGTGCGCGGGCGCGTATCACGGCACGCACGCGTGGTGCACGCCGATGGCCAACGGCGTGACGCCGGAAGATCGCGCGAACGTGGTTTATTTTCGATTCAACGATCTCGAGAGCCTGCGGCGCACGGTCGAAGAAAACAGCGGCAAGATCGCGGGCGTGATCGTGTCGCCGTTCAAGCATGACGCGGGTCACGATTCGGAGTTGCCGGTCGAAGGATTCCTGTCGGGCGTGCGCAAGATCTGCGACGACAACGGCATCGTACTCATCCTCGACGACGTTCGCGCCGGCTTCCGCCTGCACATGGGCGGCTCGGGCGAGCTGTTCGGCGTGCGTCCCGACCTGACGACCTACTGCAAGGCGATCGCCAACGGCTATCCGCTGGCGGCGTGCCTCGGGCGCGACAGCCTCAAGCAGGCGGCGCAGGAAGTGTTCTTTACCGGATCGTACTTCACCAGCGCGGTGCCGATGGCGGCGAGCCTCGCGAATCTCAAGGAGCTGCAGGCGAGCGGCGGAATCGAGCGGATGCGCGCGACGGGCGAGAAGCTGCGCGCGGGTCTGCTCGCGCAGGCGCGCAGCGCCGGAATCGAGGTGACGTACTCGGGTCCGCCGGCGCTTCCGTACATGACGTTCAAGGCCGACGCGGGCCATTTCGATCGCGCGAAAGTTTTCGCCGGCGCATGCTCGCGCAGCGGCGTGTACTTCGCGCCGCGCCACAACTGGTTCATCTCGGCCGCGCACACCGATCGCGACATCGAGCAGACCCTGAACGTCACCGAGCAGGCATTCGCAGGCCGTGCGCAAACAATTCGGCGCGTAGCCGCGAATTACTCGCCGCTCAGGAATCGGTAAACGAGTTTCTGGAAGTGCTGGATGCCGCGTTCGCGCGAGAGCATCAGCCTGCCGTGCTCGATCGCGCCTGAGCGCAGTCCGCGCTGCACCGATTCGCACAGCACGATGTCCTCGCGGGTCACGAGGTCGCTGAATTCCACGTCGTTACGAATCTCCGCTTCGCTCGCATCGGCGGCGAAAAAGTAGTCGACGACTTGCCGGCGAGTGTCCCGCATCGATCGGCACGACGGATATCGCCTGCAGATTCGGCGGATTGCCGTAAAGCGAGAACAATACGTTGGGCCACAGCGTCGCGTAGTTGACGCCGTTGCCGGGCGATCCCACGATCGGGCCGTAGTAGGTCGAGAAATATTCGTGATCGGTCTCGACGCGGTAAGCGTTGGTGTCGATCACTTCTGAAAATTTCGGATGCGCGATCGGACAGTGGTAGCACTCGTTGAAATTCTCGACGACGATTTTCCAGTTCGAAGCAATTTCGTAAACGTCGCGCCGCAGCATCCGCATCCGCGCGAAATCGATCCCCGCGCGCTCGAAGATCGCCGGCAGTTCGCCGATCACGTCGCGCAACGGACGCGGCGGCCGGAGAAGGATTGACGAAAATCAACGGCCCCCACGTCTCGACCGCGAACGGCGCGAGCGACAGCGTGTCTTTCGCGAACTACTCCTGCTCATTCTCGCGCGGCGCGTGTGCGCAGCGTGCCGTCCAGGTTGTAAGTCCATCCGTGATAGTGGCACTGCAGCGTCTTGCGATTCCCGGCGCATTCGAGAACAACCTCACTCCCGCGATGCCGGCATACGTTGGCGAACGCGCGAATCGCTTTTTCAGTATCCCGCACAACCACGACCGGGATGTCGCCCAGAAGCGTCGTGAAAAAATCCCCGACGTTCGATACCTGTCCAGTATGTCCGACATACTGCCACGTCCGATGAAAGATGCGCTCCTTCTCCGCCTGAAAAACGTCGGCCTCGACGTACCATCGAGCGGGCAAAGTATCCCCGCGCTCGAGGTCGCTCGCGATTGCAGGGTCTGCGTATGTGTTTGAAGCCGATGCTCATTTCTTTGGTGACGCCGAACGTCAGTTTACTGAATTGTATGACAAACTTCCTTCACCAGATCTTCCAATGGACGAGTTCCGTCGAGGCGCAGGACGCGGGCACGGCAGCGTCGCGAGCCATGCCTGATGCCGCGCGAGATTGCGGCCCTCGCGAGTGCCGTCATCGTAGTGCGACGCCCACTCGATGAATTCTTCCACCTGCTGATGTCGCGAGCCGCCGGGAGCAACGTCGTCGGGGCCGAAGCGTCGAGCCTCGCGCGCGCGCAATCGCTCCAGGCGAATCGCGAGTCGGGACGTACAAAAACACCACCAAATCAAAAAGCGGAATGACGGGATCGCCCCAGCCATCGAGCGAGCCGCTCAGCACCCAATCTGATCGATCGAGGAACATCTCGCGCATCAGCCGGAGACGATCGGCGACCTCGCGGATTTCGCGATACGGCGGATTCGTTGGCCGCCAGAAATAATCATCGGTGTCGTGATGCGAGATCGCGAGCGCATCGGCCAACGCGCGGCCGAGACTCGTCACACCGGCGCCAGAAGCTCCCGTGATGTGAATGCGGCGAGTCTTCACCGAATTCGCGACGGCTCCGACTACTCAGTCGATCACATGCGTTCCAGAACTATCACCGGGATCTGACGCGTCGTGGTCTTCTGATATTCGTTGAAGTTCGGCATCACCTTGGCCTGAGCGTCGAACAGGCGCTGGCGTTCGGGGTCCTTGGTGATAGTGGCCTTGGCCTGGAATTTTTCCTTGCCGAGCTCAAGCGTGACCGTCGGATGAGCCTTCAGGTTGTGGTACCACGCGGGATGCGTCGGGAAGCCGCCCTTCGACGCGATTATCACGATTCGATCGCCGTCCTTCGTGTACACCAGCGGAGTGGTAAATGGCTTGCCGCTCTTCGCGCCGGTCGTAGTCAGCAGCAGCAGAGGCGCGTTGACGAACGGGCCGCTGATCGCCTTGCCGCCGTTGGCGCGAAATTCCTTCATCAGCCCCTGGTTGAATTCGTGCATTGCTTTTTCGTTGAACTCAGGCATGGTGGTCTCCTTTTTTGCTTCCCCTTCGCAGTAAGGGAGAGGATCGAAGCTAGGTCCTATTACAGCGCGCGCTGCACGCGCGATTCAAGATTCGATCTAGATCTCAGGCCATTTGTTGTTCCACGGGCGCGCCTGTTCGTATGCGTACGACGCTTGCAGCACGAGATCCTCGCGATGACGCTCGGCGACGATTTGCAATCCGCATGGCAGCCCCGAGTCGGTGAAGCCCGCGCGCACCGACGCGCCGGGATGCCCGCTCATGTTGAACGGATAGGTGAACACGACGGCGTTCAGCGGCTCCTTGAGCGGATGGCCGTTGATCTCGGTCGGCATCGGACCCTTGGCGGGAAACGCCTCGGTCGGCAGCACCGGGCACAGCAGCAAATCGAAGCGCTCGAAGACGCGCTGGCACCAATCGTTGAACTCGCGACGACGCCGATACGCGGCGCCCATATGCTTCCACGTCACGCGCGGCGCGCCTTCGCTGCCGGCGATAAACGCGCGGCCGAAATCGTCGTGATGCTTCTCGAACCATTCATGCAGCTGCGCATAAGCCTGACCCGCGCCCACCTGCATCCACGCGCGGCCGGTGTCGGGCACCGGATCGTCGATCGTCGTCACAGTGTGGCCGAGGTCCTTGAAGACGGCGGCGGCTTTCGCGATTTCGCGGGCAACGTCGGTCTGCACGATCTGGCCGAAGTCAGGATGAAACGCGATGCGAAGTTTTTTCGGCAGACCCTCGAGGATCGCCGCGTAGGAAATTCCCGGATGCGGCAGCGAGTCGGGATCCGCCGGATGATAGCCGACGACCGCGTCCATGAAGATCGCGGCGTCGCGCACCGTGCGCGTGATCGGACCGTGCACAGAAGTGTCGTTCCATTGTTGCATCCCGAATGCCGGATCGTGCGGAATCCTGCCGTAGTTCGGCTTCAGCCCGTAGCATCCGGTGTAACACGCGGGGATTCGCACCGATCCGCCGCCGTCGGAGCCGGTCGAAATCGGCACGACGCCAGCCGCGATCGCCGCCGAAGTGCCGCCCGACGATCCGCCGGGCGTGCGCTCGAGATTCCACGGATTGCGAGTCGGCCCGAACAGCAGATTCTTGGTGAATGCGGTGTAGCCGAACTCGGGCGCGTTGGTCTTGCCGATCACGATCGCGCCCGCCGCCTTCAGCCGCGCAACCTGGATCGAATCCTTCTTCGCCATGTTGTCCTTGAACGGCTTCGATCCATGCGTAGTCACCAGCCCGACCGTATCCTCGAGGTCCTTAACTCCGAGCGGCAACCCGGCCAGCGTGCCGACTTTCTCGCCGCGCGCAATCTTCTCGTCAAGCGCACGCGCCTCGGCCATCGCAGCATCAGCACGCAGCGCAACAAACGCATTGATCTTCGGATTGGTCTGCTCGATTCGCCGAATCGTAACGTCCATCAACTCGCTAGGCTTGAGTCTCGCGCTTGCGAATCATCGCAGCAAGTTCATGCGCCGGCTTCCAATACAGTTCATTCATCGCGAATACCTCATCACCTGCGCGGTGGGCGGCAGGGGTGACCCCTGCACCCAGTGAAAGTGATAGACGCGAAAGCCGCGCAGCGCGGCTTTCGCGAAAGGTTTATGTGAGGAACGGCTCTTCCATGGAATTCTGCTCGATTCCTTCGGACGAAACTTACTACGATGAGCGCCGGAGTTAGAAAGCGATGACGACCGAATCCTGAACCCTGGTTCGACTCGCTGGCACAGGTGACTCTTTCGCACGTGTAGGTGCGTAGTTGACTCCCTAACAGACGTTAGATAGATTTTTTGACACAGTCAGTGCGAAGCATTTCTAAAAATTCGGGCGGCGCGCGCCAGCGCGAAAGTAGTTGATCTGCGGCGGCCTACTGATACGCGGGACCGGGTGTTGCAGGTGGCGCAGGTGTTGTTTGCGGAGCGCGGGTATCGCGGGACCAGTCTGCGCGATATCGCGAAGAGAATCGGGATCAAGGCGCCGTCGCTGTTGCATCATTTTCCGTCGAAGCAGCAGCTCTATCTCGCGGTGCTCGACAAGATGTTCGAGAGTCTCGAGGACGCGGCCAACGCGATCGCGTGGGGGCGCGAGAGCCGGCAGGAGCGGATGCGCCAGGCGGTCGGCGACGCGATCGATTTTATCGCGAGCCATCCGGATTTCGTGCGAATCATGTGGAAAGAGATGGCCGACGAAAGCGGCGTCGGGCGGCAAGTGCTCAAACGACGGCTGCCGCCGCTGTTTTCCACCGCAGTGAATTTTATTTTCCGCGGACAGCGCGACGGCGAATTCCGCGCCGAAGTCGATCCGCTGCATTTCATGTGGAGCCTGAATTCGATCACGATTGGATACTTCACGACCGCGGCGATGATCCGGCGGCTGTGGAGCATGAACCTGCTCGAGCCGGCGATGATCGAGCGGCGCAAGCGCGAAGTGATCGACATGGTCGAGCGCACGCTGTTCACTACGGACTCGCGGACGCCTGAAACGCGAATAGATACTGAAAAAGATAGATACTGAAAAAAGTAGGTACTGAAAAAATGAAGTTGGGAACTTTTTATGAGCATCAGCTGCCGCGGCCGTGGAAAGAGGGCTCGGAGCTGAAGCTGTTTCAAGGACGCGCTCGACCAGGTTGAGCTCGCGGACAAGCTCGGCATCGATCATATGTGGGAAGTCGAGCATCACTTTCTCGAGGAATACGCGCATTCGTCGGCGCCTGAGATTTTTCTGGCGGCGGCGAGTCAGCGCACCAAGCAGATTCGGCTCGGTCACGGAATCACGCTGCTGCCGCCGGGATACAATCATCCGGCGCGCGTGGCGGAACGGATCGCGACGCTCGATTTGGTGAGCGGCGGGCGCGTCGAGTTCGGCACCGGTGAGTCGTCGGCGGAGCTCGAGCTCGGCGGGTTCAATATCCCGCGCGCCGACAAGCGTGCGATGTGGCAGGAGTCACTCGGCGCGATCGCCCGGATGTTCGTCGAGGATCCGTTCCTCGGGCATGAGGGCAAGTACTTCTCGATGCCGGTGCGTAACGTGGTGCCGAAGCCGGTGCAGAAACCGCATCCGCCGCTATGGGTCGCATGCTCGCGGCGCGAGACGATTCATCTCGCGGCCAAGCTCGGAATCGGCGCGCTGACGTTTGCGTTCGTGTCGCCGGAAGAGGCGCGGACCTGGGTCACCGACTACTACACGACGCTCGAGAACGAGTGCGAGCCGATCGGATACGCGATCAACGCGAATATCGCGATCGTCACCGGCTTCATGTGCGACGAGAACGCGGAGCTGGCGCACAAGATGGGCGAAGAGGGGCTGAAGTTTTTCTCGTACGCGCTCGGCCATCATTATGCGTTCGGCAAGCACGAGCCGGGCAAGACCAACATCTGGAATAATTTCAAAGGCAGTCCGTTCACGCTGCCCGGGATGGACGGGACGAACTCGTGCGTTGGATCGCCCGATCAGATTCGCACGCGGCTGCGCGAGTTCGAGGAAGCCGGCGTCGACCAGGTCGTGTTCATCTCGCAGGCGGGCAACAACAAGCACGAGGATATCTGCTCGTCGCTCAACCTGTTCGCCGAGAAGGTGATGCCGGAGTTCAAGGAGCGCGAGCAAAAGCGCGCGCATCAGAAGGCCGAGCGCATCGCGCCGATTCTCGAGAAGGCGATGAAGCGCAAGCCCGAGCCGAACATTCCGAAGCAGCGACGGGCCGACCGTCGTGCAGGCGGGGATGCTCGCATAGCGGACGCGCGCAGCGCTGATCTAGAGACCGGACCGCTTCGCGGCGCGAAGCTGTTCGGATTCTTCCCTCGTAGCTCGTCGTCGATGACGCCGTCAGTCTTTGACTGGCGCCGTCGGTGCGGGAGCCGACGCGGGTGAACTTCACCGGGAATCCATGCAGTCTTTTGGATTGACGAGTTCTTCGACAAAATTACTCGGGTCGCTGACGATTATTCTTGCCTGCACCCATCGCGCCTGCAGGAATCCGTGCTCTGCGCATATCTGATTGGCGAGCACGATGCCCGGTACGTTTGGATCAAGATTTCCTTTCCACACGACCTGGCCCGGCGGAATACTTTTGTTGCCGTCGACCAGCGTCGCGACGTAGTTGCGCCCGCGTAACATCTGGATCGAGACCGATCACCACTCGAAGCGGGCCGCCCGGATAGGTGGCCATCCAGTTTCCATTGAGCAGGCGCGCGACGTTCATCGGTGGCGGCGGCGGTTGCACGGGAGCGGGCGGAGCCTCCGGCATCGACGGTCCCGACGATTCCTGGAACGACTGCGAATTGCATGAAGTAGCGAAGCACGCGAACAGAAGCGCGAGCGATGCAACGGCGGCGGATGAAGTTAGTGAACGGCGACGGATCCTCGGACGGGGCATAGTGTCCTCCAGTGAACGGCTGGTCGAGCAGTATAGACTGTGCTGCGGCGCAGCACACTAGCCCCGACGCGCGAGGGAAGTAGCTATTGCGTTTCGTCGCTGGCTACATGAGTTGGTAGGCGCGCGCGACGTTTTCGCCGAGGATTCCGCGGCGTCCCGACTCCTTCATCGGCGCGATCATCCCCTTCAACTCCTCGAGATAGTTCCCGGGATGATCGGGATGCGGATAGTCAGTCGCCCAGAAAAACTTGTCCTCGCCGACAATCTGCATCATTGCCGCAATAGTACGTTCGTCGGGATCGGCTGAGATGTAACACTGGCGCTTGAAGTAGTACGACGGCTTCTCCTTGAGGCGGACCGTCGCGCCGAGCGTGGTGCCGTTGAAGATGGCGTCGCCGCGATCGAGGAAGTAGCCGATCCATCCCGCCTGCGACTCGAGCACTACGACGCGCAATTTCGGAAAGCGGTCGAACACGCCCAACTGGAACAACGTGCCGAAGGCGTGCTGCACGCCCTGGCCGGCGAACAGATCGAAATACCATGCGGCCCAGCCGAAATTGTCGTAGCGGTGGTGGATGCCGAAGCTGGCGGGCTCGAAGGTCGGATGAATCGCGAGCGGGACGTCGAGATCCTGCGCGGCGGCGAAGACGGCGTCGTGACGCGGGTCGCCGTGCGGAACGCGGGTGATCGTGAATGGGCACACGAACGCGCCTTTGCATCCGTCCTTGACGGCGCGTTCGAGCTCGCGCGCAGCTTCGGCGGGATCGCCGAGCGACAGATGCGCAATCGGGATCAACCGTCCGCCGGAGTCGCGGCAGAAATCCGCGATCCATCGGTTGTAGGCTTTGCAGTATGCGGCAGAAAGTTCGGCGTCGAAGAGTTCGGCCTCCCACAGCAATCCGATCGTGGGATAGAGAATCGATTTCGCCATCCCTTCCTTGTTGAGCAGCTCGAGGCGTTCCTTCATGACCATCGTTCCGAAGGCAGCGCCCTTGAGGTAAGTGTTCTCCGGCTTGGGCGCGAGCATCCGCACCTGCTCTGGCTTGGCGTCGCCGCGCATCGCGCTCTCGCGCAGTTTCCGCGCGTCCTCGACCTTCTTGCCCATCCCGCCGAGCGAGCCGAGCAGTCCGGGCGCGGTCATCTTCGCGCGCTTGCGATCTATTTCCAGATACTCGAAGCCGTCGTCGCCGACCCGAATGCGCATCGCGCGATCGCGATACTTCGGGTCGATGTACTTCTCCCAGAGGTCGGGTGGTTCGAGGATATGTCCGTCGCAATCGATAATCAGTTCTTCAGTTTTCATATAGTAACTCCGCGCTACTCACTTACTAATCAAAAGATCGCGAGCGGATTTACCGGCGACGCGGTACCGCGCTCGAGGATCAACGGCGCCATCGAGAACATGAACTCGTTCCGCCCCAACTTCACGCTCGTGGCCGACACCGCGTCGAGGTCGGCGTTGTCGATCAGATGTATGCCCATCGCGACCAGCGTGCCGACGTGTATCGGCAGCATGACGCCGTCGTAGCCGCTGGGCACGACGTCGCTGACGGCGTCGCAGCCGAGCACTGCGATGCGCCGTTCGTGGAGCCATGGCAGGCAACTGGCGTCGAGGCCGGGGAGTCCGACGCGCATCGGATCCCATCCGCCTTTGACCTTGCGCATCGCCGCGCGGCCGGTACGAATCATCAGCACGTCGCCTTCTTCGACGTGAACCTTCTGCGCTTTCTCGGCAGCGTCGAGATCTTCGGGCAGGATCTTTTGGCCCGGCTCCATCCATTCGATTTTTTTCAGGCGAGGAATATCGAGCAGGACGCCGCGGCTCACGATGCCGTCGCGGGTGACGTCGATCGCGCATTTTTTTGCGCCATGCGAGCCGACTTCGCTCGCGTCGAAGCCGTTGTACATTTTGTTCTGCCAGAAAACGTGGCAGAGCGCGTCGATATGAGTATTCGCCATTCCATGCGGCGCGATCGCGAAGTAGTCGCCGGAGTAGGGCAGCGCCTGCTCGTGCGAATCGCCGCCCGCCTGCACCATCAAGTGAGTCACCGGGTTCGGATTGTCCGGCGCGGGGATTGTCGCGAGCGGCAGCGCCATCGAGACGCTCTCGCCGGTCTGCACCAGGCGAGCGGCGGCGGCGCGTTTCTGATTGGTGATGAAGTTGAGAGCGCCGCGCTGGTCTTCCTTGCCCCATCGACCCCAGTTGCTGAGCTTCTCGAACAATCCCTTTCACGTCCGAAGGCGTCAGTTTGTCCGCCATGATAGTCTCTCCCGAAGAGCAGGGTCCTTGACTTGATTTCCGTATAGCACGCCCGATTGGCGGCCCTGTCAATTTGAACGATCGGTATGTGTTCGCAGGAGTGAGAGTTGGGCAACGAGTACATCGAAGCGGCGCGCGTGTTCCACGAGATCACCAAGCATTCGTACACCAGCGTCCGTTCCTCGCCGCATTTCCTGGATTGGGACATCAAGCCGCTCCCGTACAAGATTTATCCCACTGCCGCGTCGGTTCCGTTGCCGCGCGATCTGAATCTTTCCTCGACGCCGACACTGGCAGCTGCTGTCGTCGTATGTGCCGGCGGATTTTTCCGCGCCGATCGAGACTGCGTCGCTGACCCGAATCCTGTTTTGCGCCGACGGCCTGACGCGGCAGAAGCGGGTCGGCGACGACGACTATCATTTCCGCGCGGCGGCATCGGCGGGAGCGCTGTATCCAATCGAGATTTACGTCGCGGCCGGCGAAGTGGACGGCCTCGAGACCGGCCTCTACCATTTTTCGCCGGCGGATTTGCGGATGACCGGCCTGCGTCGTGGCGATTGGCGAAGTTACATCGCCGATGCGGCTGCGAAGCGTCCTTCGATTCGCAACGCGCGCGCGGTGATCGCGATGTCGGCGATTTACTGGCGCAGCGAATGGAAGTATCGCGCGCGGGCGTATCGATATTGCTTTTGGGACGCCGGAACCATCCTGGCGAATCTGCTGGCAGCGGCTGCCGCTGAGGAAATTTCGGCGGAGGTGATCACCGCATTCGAAGATCCGGCGCTCGAAGCACTCCTTGGAATCGACACTGAGCGCGAGGGAATGATCGCGTTGGTGGCGCTCGGGCATACCGACGAGCCGACGGCGTCATCGCCAGCAGTCGAGGCGTTGACGCTCGAGACGATCCCGCTGTCGTCGAGCGAGGTCGCGTATCCTGACCTGATCAAGATGCATCGCGAGTCGCGGCTGGTGACCGCCGATGAAGTCGCGACGGTGTCCGCTGCGAAATTGGATTCGGCTCCGCCGCCTTCGAGCGCGAATGCGATCCGTCTCGAAACGATCACGTCGGAAGAATCGGCGGGACTTGGCGAGACGATCCTGCGCCGCGGATCGTCGCGCGCATTTGCGCAGGAAGCGATTACCGCCGAAGAACTCGCGACGATCATGGCCGCTTCGAGCGATCATCCGCAGGCCGACTTTCCGCAGCTGACTGACACTTATCTAATCGTCAACGCGGTCACAGGGATGGAGCCGGGCGCGTACTACTACAATCGGGAAGCGCGCGCGTTCGAGTTGCTGAAACAGGGAAACTTCCGCGGCGAGGCGGGGTACCTGTGCCTCGAGCAGCCGCTCGGCATGGATTGCTCGGCGCTCGTTGTTTATATGGCCGATCTCGAACGCGCGCTGGATGCGTTCGGAAATCGCGGGTACGGCGATGCGCATCTCGAAGCTGGAATTCTCGGCGGCCGCGCATATCTGGCGGCGTATTCGCTGGGCCGCGGCGCGACGGGACTCACCTTCTACGACGACGACACCACGAAATTTTTCGAACCTCACGCGACAGGAAAGAGTCCGCTGTTGATGGTGGCGGTTGGAATTCCGCGCTCGCGAATGAAGTCGTAGGACTCCCGAGCGCGTGCCTATGTTCACCTGATTCGATCTGGTTATGCTTTCGCCAGAGGTTGATTGTTCTATGAACCTGCCTGAGTTTCAGAATTTGGATTTGAGCATTGCTCGAGCCCGAATTGCGCTGTCGCTCATCGCGATGCTGTCGCTCTACGTCGATCCGAGCACCGCGGGCGGCCTGTTCCATCTGAATGCTTATGCGTTGACGACCCTGCTGTGCCATCTGGCGTATAGCGTGGGAATGTATGCCGCGCTCAGTCGCCGATATGCGGACTGGAATCTGCAATTACTTTCAACCTGCTTCGACCTGTTCTTCGCGACCGCGATCGCATTCATAACCGAAGGGCAGACCAGTGCTTCGTACGTCTTCTTTGTGTTCGCGATTATCGCCGCCGGAAACCGCGCGAAGTCGCGTCCGATCGCAACCGTGACGGTCTGCAGCGTCGTGCTCTACTCACTGGTGATAATTCTGACCCAGGGAATAACCAGCGTTTACGACATGCGGGCGGTCTATCTTGCAATCGCAGGATATTTGATCGGCTTCTTCTCGCAGCAGCGCGCCTTGTTCGAGGCAGAAGTCCGCGAGCTCGAAACGCGCACCGAGCGGCAATCGATCGCGCGCTCGTTGCATGACGGTTACGTGCAGGCGCTGGCCGGCGTCAATTTGCGCCTCGAGACCTGCCGCGCGCTGCTGAACCGGAATCGTCCGCAAGATGCGCTCACGGAAATCATCGACCTGAAAGCCGGCGTCGAGCGCGAGTACGACGCGGTTCGAATCTATCTGCGATCGCTCGCCGGCATCGATCACCGGCCGACCGCGGAATTCGCGGCGCGAACCTCCGATCCGAGCTTTCAGGTGCGAGCCGACTTCAGTGGAGGCAGTCTCCTCGGCGAGCATATACTGCAGATCATGCTTGAAGGTCTGCGCAACTCGCGCAGCCATGGATTAGCCAACCTGGTTAGAATTGACGTGCACGAAGTCGCGGACAAGGTTTCGATCACTATCGAGGATGACGGGGTGGGCTTGTCGGACTCGTCCTCGCGGCCATGGGCTATCGCGTCGAGAGTCGCGGAACTGGAAGGCCACATGAGCATGCACAGCGACACCAGCACGCGCCTGCAAATCGAGCTTCCTAACGGCCAGGCATGCCAACACTGATGCGTTTAATCATCGCCGACGATCACGCGCTCTTCCGCCAAGGCCTTAAGTCGCTGCTGCTGCTTCAACCGGACACCCAGGTCGTCGCCGAAATAGAATCGTCAGACGATGTAGCCGCGGTCGTCTCCGCCACCAACTGCGACATCCTGCTACTCGACCTCCAGATGGATCGTTGGATGATGGAAGACATCCCCCAACTCAGCCGCCTGACCAACGTGATCGTGCTGACGGCGAGCGAGAGCGCCGAAAACGGCGTGAGAGCTTTGCGGCTCGGCGCCAAGGGCGTGGTCCAGAAGCGATTTGCGATCGAGACTCTGATGATGGCGCTGCGATCGGTGGCGGATGGCCTGGTCTGGATGCCGCCGACTGTGCAAACGGAATTTGCGCGACAGGAGAGCTCGAGCGGCAAGGAATTGACGGCGCGAGAATCCGAAATTGTCCGCTACGTAGCCTCGGGGCTAAGGAACACAGAAGTTGCCGAACGGCTCTCGATAACCGAGAGCACCGTAAAAACTCATCTCAACAATATCTTTCAAAAGCTCGCCGTGCGCGATCGTCTCGAGCTGACGCACTACGCGATCAAGACTGGAATGGTCGCGGTGATCGATCGCAGTCGCTGACCAGAACAATCGTGACCAGCGGCGCGGCAGTGATGCGCATATGACAAGCATCGCCTCTAGATGAGGCATCGTCGTTTGCGTTCGATTTTCTCACGCCGCAAAAAATAACTCTTAGTTGAGTGAAAGTGCGGAACCTATGGTGGATCGCTCGCTCCATCGATAGGTCTACAAATTGATTCATCGTTGGGTGGACTCCAAATTTTTTGTGCGAAGGCATACGTCTTGCTCTGAGAGCATGCGGCGCGATCAAGCGTCCGTCGCGCTGCGCGGTGGCGCGCGGGCCAACGCCAAAAACAACTTTCGGAGGGAAACGATCGATGTACTCAGGAGCAACGAGTTTGTGGGACAGAATCCGCGAGAGCTGGCGAGACCCGATGGTCCGTCGCAACGCGGGTTACCTGATGGCTGGCAAGATGATCGGGCTGGGGCTCGTACTCTTGCTGATCTCGAAATGGTACCTGCCCGCGACGGCCTTCGCCGACACTGCGCCGGCTTTGCCGCCGCCCCAAGTTAACGCGATCAACACAGTATGGACGCTGGTTGCCGCCTACCTGGTGTTCTGCATGCAGGTCGGCTTCGTCATGCTCGAGTCGGGATTCGCCCGCTCGCGTGAG
This sequence comes from uncultured delta proteobacterium, assembly GCA_963814715.1. Lineage (GTDB taxonomy): Bacteria > Desulfobacterota > Binatia > Binatales > Binataceae > Binatus. The sequence continues at coordinate 563,884 of CAWFDW010000001.1, read as the reverse complement.
ACAGTAAACATCCTGGTCGAAGGTATCGCCGATACTTGCATCTGCGGCGTCACTTTCTGGCTGTGGGGATTCGCATTCATGTTCTGTCCGGGGACGCCGTGGATCGGCACCACCGGCTTCATGCTGCACAACCTCGCACCGACTTACGGAACCACCGGCGTGCCGCTGCTCGCGTACTGGGTCTTCCAGTATGCGTTCGCGGACACCTGCTCGACAGTAACCTCGGGCGCAATGATCGGTCGCTGCGACTTCATTGGCGACCTGCTCTACAGCGTCGGCGTGACGGGCTTCATCTACCCGATCATCGGTCACTGGGCATGGGGCCCGGACGGATGGCTGGCGAACCTGAACCCGGTTAACTTCCACGACTTCGCCGGATCGACGGTCGTGCATACGATCGGCGGGACGATCTCGCTGGCGGGCGCAATCGCACTCGGACCTCGCCTCGGCCGCGTCTTCAAGCGCGACGGCGGCGCGCCGATGAAGCCGCACGATTTGATCATCGGTGCGACCGGCGGTCTGATCCTGTGGTTCGGATGGTACGGATTCAATCCGGGCAGCACGCTGTCCGCGATGGACGCCCAAGGCATCGGCCGCGTCTCGTTCAACACGACGATCGCCGCATGCTCGGCGGGACTGACCTCGCTCTTCTACTCATACTACAAGGCCGGCAAGTGGGATCTCGCGCTGACGGTTAACGGATTCCTGGCAGGCCTGGTCGCAATTACCTGTCCCTGTTACTGGGTCGATCCCGAAGGCGCGTTCCTGCTCGGAATCGGCGCTGGAATCGTGGTGGTCTGGGGTATCGACCTGCTCGAATACCTGCGCATCGACGATCCGATCGGCGCCGTCCCGGTGCATATGATCGCGGGAATCTGGGGCACGCTCTCGCTGGGGCTCTTCGCCGCCGGCAAGTACGGTGCGGCCACCGCGATGGGAGCGGACAACAGCAGCGTTGTCACCGGCCTGTTCTACGGCGGCGGCTTTGGTGTTCTGAAAGCGCAAATGATCGGCAGCTTCTCGATCACTATCGCGACATTCCTGAGCTCGATGGCGCTCATGTACGCGGTGAAGTACGGCTTCAGACTGCGCATCCCGACCGAGGGAGAAATCGAAGGACTCGATCTCAGCGAGCACGGTTTCCCGGCATACCCGGAATACGTAGTCACCGGCGACGACGGCTGCCCGAAGAGCATCGACGATGTACCAGTCGGCAGGCGCACCCTGGCCCGGCCTTCCAAAGCAAAGAAGGTCGCATAGGAACCTGCATAGTGCCCGAAACGAAGCGCATCGACACTTTTACGGGAAGTAGTCCTTGCGTACGGAACCAGCGGGTCGGCCTCAGTCGGAATCAGCCACCGACTCGGGGCCGGCCCGAGTTTACGAAGATGGAACTGGATCGTGATAAGGGCAGCAAAAAGATTTGTAACGTACCTTGTGCAGCAGCGGCTTCGGCGAAAAGTGATCGGAGCGCTCGAGGTGAATCGGCGCGCAGGAATCCGCAACGATGGACTTTCGCTCAAGAGCATGCGCAATCGGCTCGAGGTGGAATGGCAGGCCAGAGGGATTCATCCTTGGGATCAAGGCATCCCACCGGAGCGAGCCGCGCAGAAGTTCGTGCAGCAATGCCTCGAGGATGTGGACGCGGCGATCTCCCGCCTGTTCGCGACGCTACCGGACACCGATGAGATCGTGCTTCGAGTCCTCGACCCGACTTCGGGAGATCCGATCGTGGCGGGTACCGTCACGCGGGCGGAGGCAGGCGCGGCCTCGGCAGGGTCCCTCGGGATGAAGCTGAAATCGCTCGGCCTGGTTTTTCGACTGGCGAACTGGCAGTTCGAATCGCTTGGAAGCTGAGCTGGGGAGAGCCGAGAGAGCCAAATCGAGGTGCTGATGACCGCCTGATGAGCGCATGCCTGTTGTTTGGGCAAACGCATTGCATTTTTCATCAAGATTTATTCGATTTCGAAATGGCACTTTTCCTGCTTTGAGCCTCTGTGCTCCCGCCCGTAACGGGAGCGACGCGCGCCACGGCGGACAAACCACCTCCGCCGTGAATCGAAGGAGGCAAGATGGCTGAAGAACAGAAAAAGATGGTGCCGACCCTCGGCTTGACCGGAGTCACGGTCAACGCGATGGCGCTCATCGCCCCAGGAGCATTCCTGTGGATTACATTCGTCCAGCAGGCGGGCTATGCGTTCCCGTCGGGGATGGCGATGTGGGCCGGAATTTTCGTGGCGTTGATGCTCGCCTACGCCACCGCCCTTTCGTACTCGGAGCTCGCCAAGCTTTATCCGGGCGCGGGCAGTTCGTATCTGTTCGCGGAGCAGGCGTTCCTGAGCAGGACCAAGGCTTACAAGTTCGCGCGCGTGGCGAAGTTCGTAATCGGATGGTCGTCGCATCTGTACTACTGGATGTATCCCGGCGTCATGGTCGCCACGATGGGCATCATGATCGGGTACATCGTCGGGCACGATCGCGCCGGGATCGATGAACGCAGGCATTCCGGGCCCGGTCTTCATGGCGCTGATCGCGATAATCTTCGCGTACGCGTAGCATGGATCGCGTTCCAGGGCGTCAACGGTTCCACGATGGTCAATATCGCCATCAACGGAATCCAGATCGTCGCGCTACTGTTCTTCTCCGCGCTTGGCGATCGCATACCGCGCCGCGCATCCCGCAGGCTCGATGGGCCTGGCGCTCGACGGCACCGCTGTGAAACTGGGTGCATACGGAATAGCCGGCGACCACCCGTCGCATGCCAGCGCGCTCTCGGTAATCCTGCCGCACAGGTTCGACTGGGTCATGCTGCAGGCGACGGTCGCGATTCTGCTGCTGGTCGGCTTCGAGTCGGTGACCGCACTCGGCGAAGAAGCGATCAACCCCAAGAAAGACATCCCGCGCGGCGTTCTGCTGTCGCTCACGATCCAGGGATTGTTCTGCTACCTGATCGAATATTTCGCCGCTAACTATTTCCTGAACAGCGCATACAGTCTGGCGGATGCCAAAGGATCGGCGGCCCCGCTCGGCGACATGATGACGATCATCGGCAACGCGCTGCTCGGCGGACACGGCACGGCGTTCATGTTGATGGAAGCGCTGACGGTTTTCCTCGCGCTGATCGGCACGACGCTCTCGTGCATCAACACCGGCGCGCGCGTGACTTACGCGATGGGCCGCGACGAAGAAGTGCCCGAGCACTTCGGCATGCTGCACGGCGAAAACCTGACACCGCATCGCGCCATCTGGGTGCTCGCGACCATCTCGGCGGTACTCGGCGCATACGCCGCGCTCTTCTACTTCGCCGGCGGTTCGGCGCCCGATGACAAAACGATCGCGACGCTGCCGCACAACATCTGGTACTCGCTGGGGATGAGTTCGAACGCATCGCTCGCGGCACTGCCCAACGGGTTGCTGCTGGTTACGCTCACATCGAACTTCGGAACTTTCCTGCTCTATGGTCTGACGAACATTGTATGTATCGTCGCCTACTCGGAACGGCACGAGTTCCATGGATTCAAGCACATGGTAGTGCCGATATTCGGCGCGATCGCGAACTTCGCCTGCCTCGCGTTCTACATCATCGGACCACTGGAGGGACTCGGCAGCGTGAAGGAACCGCTGATGGCGGTCGCGATCTCGATGATTTGGGGAGTTTACGGCGGCATTTACTTCATCCGTAATTCGAAGAAGAAGGGTAAGGAAACGATTCTCGTAACCAAGCCGGCTTGATCCCGAACAAGCTGGTCTGGCGAATAAATCCCTGGGGCGAGCCGCGAGTGATCGCGGCCCGCCCTTTGGCCATTGAACGGACTTGACTCTCGAGCGTGTTTGCTGGGTAACTCACTGCAAATGGATTCGTCGCCCGTTGCTGCCCCTCCGGTGGAGCAGGCTTTCGAGTTGGCGCTGCTGTCCGACGTCGGTACGAGGCGCCCTGACAATGAAGACTCGTGCGGGCATTTCATCGAGAGTCCCGACAGCGTCGTATTCGCGGTTGCCGATGGAGTCGGCGGCTACGAAGGCGGCGAGATCGCGAGCCGGATGGCGGTCGACATACTGCTCGAAGCGTACCGCGAAAGCCCGCCGGATTGGGGCGCGGCCAAGCGGCTCTATCGCGCGATCACGCGGGCCAACATCGGGATTCACGACAAGGCGTTGACGGTGCCGGAACTGTCGCCGCATGGCGACCACGATGACCGCGGTCGCCGTCGAGAAGGGGATCCTGTCGGCGGTGCACATCGGAGATTGCCGGCTGCATCTGATTCGTAACAGCCAAATCTCGGTCGTCACCAAAGATCACACGATGGTCGCCGACCGGGTCCGGATGGGCGTGATGTCCGCCGCGCGCGCCAAGACTCATCCCGAGCGCGGGATGCTCCTGCGCAGCCTCGGACGCGAGCTGATAGCGTCGATCGATCGAATCACGCTGCCGCTGATGGAGCGCGACCGCCTGATCCTGTGCAGCGACGGAATGTACAACGTCCTCGAAGACAAGGAACTCGAATCAATATCGCGCGACGTCGACGCCGAAACCGCCTGCCGCAACCTGATCGATGCGGCCAACAATCGCGGCACAGCCGACAACCTGACCTGCGCAGTCTTCCGAATGACCGCGCCACACCGGCCACACAATCGCGACCGGCGGCTGGCGCGCCCGCCTGCGCGGCTTGTTCGGGCGATGACGGATTTGCGCTCCGCGCCCCTTCCATTGCCGGAGCTGCCGGGATGTTAACGTCCGCTGACCTTTTCCCGAGACGGTCTTGAACAAATGCGCGAGGTCAGCGTTGGTGAAAACCTCGATCAGTACAAGTTGATCGAGGTGATCGCGCGCAGCGGGATGGCGTCGATCTTCAAGGCTATCGATCAAGTCGATGGCAAGACCGTCGCGATCAAAGTTCCTTACATGCAGTTCGAGAGCGACGTGGTTTTCTACGGACGCTTTCAGCGCGAGGAAGAAGTCGGGCGCCGCCTCAATCATCCCGGCATCGTCAAGGTCCTCGCGCCGCGGAAAAAAAGCCGGATGTACATCGCGATGGAGTACATCGAGGGCGACTCGCTGCGCGCGATGATGCGGGAACCGGGGCTGCCCGCAGGAAAGGGCGCTCGAGCTTGCGCGGCAGTTGGCGGAGACGCTCGTGTATATGCACGGCGAAGGCGTGGTGCATCGCGATATGAAGCCGGAAAACATCCTGGTGACGGCTGAAGGCCAGACCAAGATCATGGACTTCGGAATCGCACTCGACGAATCCGCGCGGCGACTGACATGGTCCGGACTGTCGTCGACCATCGGCACGCCCGACTACATGGCGCCCGAGCAGGTCAGCGGCCGGCGCGGCGACGTCCGCACGGACATCTATTCGCTCGGCGTGATTCTCTACGAGATGCTGACCAGCCATCTGCCGTACTCAGGCCCCAACGTTTACAACGTGATGCGCGCGAAGACCGCCGAAGATCCGCAGCCGCCGACCGCGTTCAAGCCCGATCTCGATCCGCATCTCGAAGAGATCGTGCTGCACGCGATCGAGCGCAATCCGCGCGACCGCTACGCGAGCGCGGGCCAGATGCTCGAGGACCTGCGCGACCCCTCTCAGGTCATCCCGCAGAATCGGGCCGAGCGCCTGCATCCGCGCAGCCTCGCGATGCAGAATATGCGTCGCAGACTTGGATACGTGGCGTTTTTCACGTCGCTCATTGGCGCCTTTTTGTTTCTGATTTGGCTCGCAAACCGTTACCCGGCGGCGAAGGGTCCTCCGCGCCGGTCATATCGAGGGCAGACGAGATGATGCCGAGACGATCGCAACTCGGATTGGCCGCGGCGATTTTCGCGGCGCTGGCGCTGTTCTCGTTTCCGATGATCGCACGCGCGCAGACCGCTGTGTCATCGCCACCGCTGGACAATTCGCTCAACCTCGCATGGCTGCTGATGGCCGGCTTCCTCGTGATGTTCATGCAGCTCGGATTCGCGATGGTCGAGACGGGTTTCACGCGCTCCAAGAACGCGGTCAACACGATGGCGATGAACCTGATCATCTATCCGATCGGCATCATCGGTTTCTGGCTCACCGGCTACGCCTTCATGATGGGCGGCGTCGCCCAATGGCCATCGCTCGGGTCGGGCGCGATCGGACATCGCGAGCTGTCGATCACGATCGGCGCGCATTCGTACGGCATCCTCGGCTTCAGCAAGTTCGCGCTGCTCAACGTCAGCCGCGATCCCGCCAGCCTCGGCATGTTCCTCTTCTCGCTCGTGTTCATGGACACCGCCGCAACGATTCCGACCGGCGCGATGGCGGAGCGATGGAGGTTCAAAGCGTTTTTCATCTACGGGATTTTCATGTCGATGTTCCTCTATCCGTTGTACGGCAACTGGGTCTGGGGCGGCGGATGGCTCTCGCAGCTCGGCGTCAACTTGGGATTGGGCCACGGCCATCTCGATTTCGCGGGATCGTCCGTCGTGCACATGACGGGTGGAGTGACGGCGCTCGCCGGCGCGTACATGGTGGGACCACGCATCGGAAAATTCCGGCGCGACGGCGCGATCGGCGCACTGCCGGGACACAACCTGCCGATGGCCGTCAGCGGAACCTTGATACTCGCGTTCGGATGGTTCGGCTTCAACTGCGGCTCGACGCTCGCCGCATCGGATCCGCGCATCGCGATCATCGCGGTGAACACGATGCTCTCTTCGGCGGCCGGCGCGCTCGCGGCGCTGCTCTACCTGTGGCATCGCTACAACAAACCCGACATCGCGATGGCCAGCAACGGAATGCTCGGCGGACTCGTCGCGATCACCGCATCGTGCGCATTCGTAACGCCGGCGGCAGCCGTGTTGATCGGCACGGTGGCGGGACTGCTGGTCGTGTGGGCGGTGCTTGAACTCGAGCGCCGCTATCGAATCGACGATCCGGTCGGCGCAGTCGCGGTTCACGGTGCATGTGGAATCTGGGGCGCGCTCGCGCTCGGACTTTTTGCCGACGGGACCTACGGCGACGGATGGAACGGCGTCGCAGGACCGGTGACCGGCTTGCTCTACGGCGACGCGGGCCAATTTTTCGCGCAGTTGATCGGCGTCACGGTGAACATCGTGGTCGTATTCGGCCTGGCGATCCTGTTTTTCAAGATCGTCGAACGTACGATCGGCAACCGCGTGCTGGTGGAAGTGGAATGGTCGGGCCTCGATGCGCTAGAGATGGGAAGCGACGCCTACCCCCATTCGTAAGGAGTTATCGCCATGTCATACAACGACATTCTCTACGACAAGCGCGACAGTATCGCGACCATCACGATCAATCGGCCGCATGCGATGAACGCGGCCACGATCAAAACTTACGACGAGATGATCGACGCGTTGCGCGACGCCGAGGCCGACGACAGCGTGCGCGTCGTGGTGCTGACGGGTGCGGGGCGCGCATTCTGCGCGGGTGACGACGTCAAGGAGATCTTTCTCAATCCCGAATTTCGCGATGCCAAACCCGCGCAGCGGAAGTTGGTCGAGGAATGGCGCGAGCATCGTCCGGTCGCGCTCGACTTGCTCGTCACGTATCCGAAGCCGACCATCGCGTCGGTCAATGGCGCCGCGGTCGGCTACGGCTGCGACATCGCGCTGATGTGCGATATGCGCGTGTGCTCCGACCAGGCTCGCTTCGGCGAAGTTTTCATTCGCCGCGGACTAATTCCCGAAGCGGGCGGACTGCTCATACTGCCGCGCCTCGTCGGACTCGCGCGCGCATACGAACTGATCTTGAGCGGCGACATAATCGACGCCGCCGAAGCCGAGCGAATCGGGATGGTGAACAAAGTCGTGCCGCACGCGCAACTCGGCGAAGCGACCGCAGCATTCGCGAAAAAAATCGCGGCGCAAGCCCCGCTCGCGCAGCGCCTCGCGAAGGAAGCATTGCGCGTCGGTCTGAATTTAAATTTGCCGTACTTCTTCGACTACCAGCGCCACGGCCAGCACCTGATGCTGACGTCGAAAGATCATCTCGAGGGTGCGAAGTCGTTCGTCGAAAAGCGCGCCGCGAACTTTAAGGGCGAATAGAGCGCGCTGAATCGTACATTCGTCTCAAAGGGCGGCCCGCCTCGGCAAGCAGTCTCGATTGCCGAAATATTTATCATGAGCGTAGGCATTTGGCAGGATTGCCCTGTATTTCATCGGAGCAGCTATATCGCGCTTTATAAACAATTGTTTTATTTGAGCGTAGCCTTATAAACACTTGACACAATTTTGCTTTCCTTCTATCTTCATCGACTCGCGACGAGGATTACCTTATGAAATTCGGCGGTGATTCCCCCGAACTGGATGCTATTGACCTGCAGATTATTGCGCTGCTGCAGGAGCACGGCAGGATTCCGCTCGTCAAACTCGGCGAGCAGGTTGGGCTCTCGGCGCCGTCGGTCAACGAGCGCGTCAAGAAACTCGAAGACGGCGGCGTCATCATCGGCTATCACGCGACCGTCGATGCGACGCGCCTCGGCAAGGACGTCACCGCGTTCATCGGCGTGTCGATTGCGCATCCGAAAACTATTTCGCTGTTCGAAGAATCGGTCGCGCTGCTCGACGATGTTCTCGAATGCCATCACGTCACCGGTGAGCACACGCTCATGATGAAAATCAAAACCGAAAACACTTCGTCGCTCGAACGGCTCATCAGTGCGATCCGTTCGATCGAGGGAGTGGCGCGGACCGAGACGATGGTGGTGCTGTCGACGCATACCGAGCGCGGCTTGATCTCGGTGCATTCCAACGGCGACTCGCACGAGCCGACCAACGGCCGGCGCCATCGGCACGTCTCCGCGAAATCTGCGCCCCCCGATCCAAGGCGGGTGTCATGATGCATAACTATCGAAGCATTCCGAAAAAACAGGGCCTCTACGATCCCGCGCATGAGCACGACGCGTGCGGCGTCGGCTTCGTCGTCAACATCAAGGGCGAGCGCTCGCATGACATCGTGGTCAAGGGCCTGCAGGTGCTCGACAACCTGACGCATCGCGGCGCATGCGGATGCGATCCGCGCACGGGCGACGGCGCCGGAATCCTGCTGCAGATTCCGCACGAGTTCTTTGCGAGCGAAGCAGCACGGCTCGGCTTCAAACTACCGGCGCGTGGTGAATATGGTGTCGGCCAGGTTTTCCTGCCGCTCGACGCGGTGAAGCGCAAGGACTGCGAGGACGCATTCGAAAGAATCGTCAACGAAGAAGGGCAGCGAATCCTCGGATGGCGCGACGTGCCGGTGGTGGAGTCCGCGTGCGGCGATATCGCGCGGCGCGGGATGCCTGCAATTCGTCAAGTCTTCATCGCGTTCAGTCCGGAAGTAAAAGGCGTCGAGGCGATCGAGCGCAAGCTGTACGTGATTCGCAAGCGCGCGACGACCGAAGCGGAGAAACTCGGACTCTTCGATCCCGAACTATTTTATTTCTGTAGCCTGTCGGCGCTGACCGTCGTTTACAAGGGTCAGTTGATCTCGACTCAGCTACCGGAGTTCTTCCCGGATTTACTGAACGACGCGTTCAAGTCCGCGCTCGCGATGGTGCATCAGCGGTTCTCGACCAACACGTTCCCAAGCTGGGACCGCGCGCATCCGTATCGCTTCATGTCGCACAACGGCGAGATCAACACGCTGCGCGGCAATATCAACTGGATGGTCGCGCGCGAGAAGCTTTTTTCCTCGCCGCTGTTCGGCGACGACATCAAGAAGCTGCTGCCGATAGTCGAGCCCAATGGCAGCGACTCAGCGACTTTCGACAACTGTCTCGAACTGCTGATTCGCACCGGCCGTTCACTGCCGCACGCCGTGATGATGATGATTCCGGAAGCGTGGCAGAACGACGCGCAGATGAGCGACAGCAAGCGCGCATTCTACCATTTCCATTCGTGCATGATGGAGCCGTGGGACGGTCCCGCCTCGATTGCGTTTACCGACGGAATCAGAATTGGCGCGGTGCTCGATCGCAACGGGCTGCGCCCGTCGCGCTACACGGTCACGAAAGACGGGCTGGTCGTGATGGCCTCGGAGACCGGTGTGCTGGACATCGCGCCGGAAAACGTCGCGCACAAGGGGCGGTTGCAACCCGGCAGAATGTTTCTCATCGACACGGCGCTCGGTCGAATCGTTCAGGACGAAGAGATCAAGGAGTCGATGGCGGCGCGGCAGCCGTATCGCAAATGGATCGACAGCAGCCTGGTCACGCTCGAGTCGCTTCCGGAAGCCAGCGGCGCGCCCGCGGTTGAATCCTTCGAAGCCGGCGAGTTGCTCAAGCAGCAGCAATCGTTCGGCTACACGATTGAAGATCTTAAAATGATTCTCGCGCCGATGGCGACCAACGGGCAGGAGCCGGTCGGCTCGATGGGCACCGACACGCCGCTCGCCGTGCTCTCGAACAAATCGCAGCCGCTCTACAACTACTTCAAACAGTTATTTGCGCAGGTGACGAATCCGCCGATCGATCCGATTCGCGAAGAGCTGGTGACCTCGACCGAGACGACGATTGGCGCCGAGGACAATCTGTTCGAAGAGTCGCCGCGTCACTGCCGGCAGCTTGCAACTCAAACAGCCGATTCTCACCAACGAAGAACTGGAAAGGATCAAGCGGCTGGACGTCGAGGGCCTGCGAACGATCACGCTGCCGACGCTGTACCGCGTCGCGGATGGTGAAGCCGGTCTTCGCAATGCGCTCGACGCGCTCTGCAAGGGCGCATCCGACGCTATCGAATCCGGCTACACGATAATCGTGCTGTCGGATCGCGGCGTGAACGCGGAGTACGCGGCGATCCCGGCGCTGCTCGCGACCGGCGCCGTGCATCATCATCTGATTCGCGAAGGCACACGCACGCGGGCAGGGATCGTTGTCGAGTCGGGAGAACCGCGCGAGGCGATGCACTTTTGCCTGCTGGTCGGCTACGGCGCAGGCGCGGTCAATCCGTATCTAGCGTACGCGACGATGGCCGGGATGATTCGCGACGGCCAGCTCCGTGACATCGACGAAGATACTGCGGTCCACAACTTTGTGAAGGCCATCGGCAAGAGCATCACGAAAGTCGCATCGAAGATGGGCATCTCGACCACGCAAAGTTATCGCGGCGCGCAAATTTTCGAGGCGATCGGATTGGCCGAGGACGTAATCGACAAGTATTTCACCTGGACGCCGTCGCGCGTGGCGGGCGTCGGGCTCGACGCGATCGCGCGGGAGACCGCGGAGCGCCACACCTACGCGTTCAAGGTGGCGGCGAATCTCGACGGCGATCTCGACGTCGGCGGCCAGTATCAGTGGCGTCGCGCCGGCGAGTTCCACATGTACAATCCGAACACGATCGCGCGCTTGCAGCATTCGGTGCGCTCGGGGAATTTCCGGCTGTTCAAGGAATACACCAAGGCGGTTGACGAGCAGAGTCGCTCGCTCGCGACGCTTCGCTCGCTGCTCAAGTTCAATTCCAGCCGGCCGCCGGTGCCGCTCGACGAAGTCGAGCCGGCAACTGAGATCGTCAAGCGCTTCAAGACCGGCGCGATGTCGTTTGGATCGATCGGCAAAGAGGCGCACGAAAATCTCGCGATCGCGATGAACCGGATTGGCGGGAAGAGCAACACCGGCGAGGGCGGCGAAGACCCGACGCGCTTCGTCCGCGATGCGAACGGCGACTTCCGTCGCAGCGCGATCAAGCAGGTGGCGTCGGCGCGCTTCGGCGTGACCAGTCATTACCTGGTGAATGCGGACGAACTGCAGATCAAGATGGCGCAGGGCGCGAAGCCGGGCGAGGGCGGTCAGCTTCCCGGCCACAAGGTTGACGATTTCATCGCGAAGATTCGCTACTCGACGCCCGGCGTGGGACTGATCTCGCCGCCGCCGCATCACGACATTTATTCGATCGAAGATCTCGCGCAGCTCATTCACGATCTCAAAAATTCCAACAATCGCGCGCGCATCAGCGTCAAGCTGGTGGCAGAGGTCGGCGTCGGCACGATCGCGGCCGGCGTCGCAAAGGCCAAAGCGGACGTCGTGTTGATCAGCGGATACGACGGCGGCACCGGCGCGTCGCCGCTGCAATCGATCAAGCATGCGGGAGTTCCGTGGGAGCTCGGACTCGCCGAGACGCAGCAGACGCTGGTGATGAACGGTCTGCGCGGACGCATCCACGTCGAGACCGACGGCCAGCTCAAGACCGGCCGCGACGTCGCGGTTGCTGCGCTGCTCGGCGCCGAGGAATTCGGTTTCGCGAGCGCCGCGCTGGTCGCCTCGGGATGCATCATGATGCGCGTCTGCCATCTCAACACCTGCCCGGTCGGCATCGCGACGCAGGATCCTGTGCTCCGCGAGAAGTTCTCGGGCAAGCCCGAGCACGTCGTAAACTTCATGATGTTCATCGCGGACGAACTGCGCGAATACATGGCGCAGTTGGGCTTCCGCACGCTGGCCGAAATGGTCGGCCACGTGGAATGCCTCGACGCCAACGAAGCGATCGCGCACTGGAAAGCGCGCAACGTCGATCTCGCTAATATTCTTCGCCGTCCCGATGTCGGCCCCGACGAACCGCTGCACTGCGTCGAGCTGCAGGATCACGGACTCGACAAGGCGCTCGACAATCAGATCATCGAGCTCGCAAACGACGCACTCGAGCATCGCAAGCCGGTCGAGATTCATCTGCCGATCCGCAACGTGAACCGCACCGTCAGCACGATGCTGTCGGCGGAAGTGTCGCGGCGCTTCGGCGCGGAAGGATTGCCGCCGTACACCGTTCAAATTCATCTCAAGGGTTCAGCGGGCCAGAGTTTCGGCTCGTGGCTCGCGCCGGGAGTCGCGCTCTATCTCGAAGGCGACGCGAACGACTACTGCGGCAAGGGACTGTCGGGCGGATTCATGTCGGTGCGCCCGCCAAAAGAAGCGACCTTCAAGGCCGAGGAGAACATCATCATCGGCAACGTCGCGCTCTACGGCGCGACCGGCGGCGAAGCGTTCTTCCGCGGCGTCGCCGGCGAGCGATTCGCGGTGCGCAACAGCGGCGCGCACGCGGTCGTCGAGGGAGTCGGCGATCACGGATGCGAGTACATGACGCGCGGGTTGGTCGTCGTGCTCGGCAAGACCGGCCGCAACTTCGCAGCCGGCATGAGCGGCGGCGTCGCGTACGTGCTCGACGAAGACGGCTCGTTCGCCTCGCGCTGCAATCCTGGAATGGTTGAGCTGGGTCCGATCGAGCAATCAGGACGAACTCAAGCAGTTGCATGCGCTGGTCGTGCGGCATCAGCAGTACACGCGAGAGCACGGTCGCGCGGGAGATACTCGACAAGTGGGACGAGCATACGTAAGAAGTTTGTCAAAGTATTGCCGACTGAGTATCGAATGGTGCTCGAACGGCAGCATCTCAACATGGATTCCGATCTGGCAGCGGCTGGCGCGCGGTTTAGGTTTCGATGGGCAAGATTACCGGCTTCATGGAGATCAAACGCGAGATTCCTTCGCGGCGTCCGGTCGGCGAACGCCTGAAGGATTGGCGCGAATTCGATCTCAAGATGCCCGAGGAAAAGCTGCGCGCGCAGGGCGCACGCTGCATGGATTGCGGAATCCCCTTCTGCCACAAGGGCTGCCCGCTCGGGAACATCATTCCCGACTGGAACGATCTGATTTACCGCGGCAGGTGGCGCGAGGCGATCGACCGGCTGCATGCGACCAACAACTTTCCGGAGTTCACCGGCAGGATCTGCCCGGCGCCGTGCGAAGAAGCCTGCGTCCTCAACATCAACAACGATCCCGTCACGATCAAACTGATCGAGAAGAACATCATCGATCATGCGTGGGCTGAAAAATGGATCGCGCCGCTGCCGCCCGCGCGCAAATCGGGAAAGTCGGTTGCCGTCGTCGGCTCGGGACCCGCGGGGCTGGCGTGCGCGCAGCAACTCACGCGTGCAGGACATTCGGTGACGCTCTACGAGCGCTCGGATCGCGTCGGCGGATTGCTCACCTACGGCATTCCGGACTTCAAGCTGGAAAAGTGGATCGTCAACCGGCGCGTCGAGCAGATGAAGGCCGAGGGCCTCGAGATTGTCACCAACTGCCGCGTCGGCATCGACATCCACGCCGACGAGATGCGCTCGAAGTACGACGCGATCGTGCTGACGATGGGCGCGACCAAGCCGCGCGACCTGCCGATCCCGGGACGCGAGCTCAAGGGTATCCATTTCGCGATGGACTTCCTGCCGCAACAGAACAAGCGCAACTTTGGCGACGCGCTCGATCCCGCCGCCGAGATCACGGCGAACGGAAAGCGCGTCGTCATCCTCGGCGGTGGCGATACTGGTTCCGACTGCCTGGGAACGTCGAATCGCCAAGGCGCGATTGTCGTGCATCAGTTCGAGCTGCTGCCGATGCCGCCGGAGAAGCGCACCGCCGAAATGCCGTGGCCGGACTGGCCGATGATCATGCGCACCTCGAGCTCGCATGAAGAAGGCGTGCAGCGCGACTGGAGCGTGAACACGAGCAAATTCTCCGGCGAAAATGGCGCGGTGAAAAAACTCCACGGCGTGCGGCTCAACTGGAAGCACGACAACGGGCGGATGGTGATGGAGCAAATTCCGGGCACCGACTTCGAGATCGAGTGCGACCTCGTGCTGCTCGCGCTCGGATTTCTCGGCCCCGAGCCTGACGGCATCATCTCGGAATTCGGTCTCAAGCTCGATCCGCGCAGCAACGTGCAGTGCGAGAACTACATGTCGAGCGTGCCGGGAGTCTTCGCGGCCGGAGACACGCGTCGCGGACAATCGCTGGTCGTGTGGGCGATTTGGGAAGGACGCGAGGCAGCGCGCGCCGTCGATGCGTACCTGATGGGTGAGACCTACCTGCCGTCGAGCCCGGAACTCTAGTGATTCGGCTGTACGATTACCTGGTATCGGGCAACGGCTACAAAGTTCGTCTGCTGCTTACCCAGCTTGGGATTCCGTTCGAGCGGATCGAACTCAACATCACGAAGGGCGAGACACGCACGGCGGAATTTCTCCGCAAATTTCCGAACGGACGAATTCCGGCCGTTGAATTCGACGACGGCAAACTGCTGTTCGAGTCGAACGCGATCATCTCGTACTTTGCCGACGGCACGCCCTTCATGCCGGCCGATCGTTTCCAACGCGCGCAGATTCTTCAGTGGCTGTTCTTCGAGCAGTACAGCCACGAGCCGTACATCGCGAGCGTTCGGTACCTGGTGATGCATCCCGACGTGCAGGATCCTCGCCGCACGATTCTCGACACTTTGATGCGACCGCGCGGATATGACGCGCTCGCCGTGATGGAAGGGCATCTGAAATCGCGCGAGTGGTTCGTCGGTGAGCGTTACTCGATCGCGGATATCGCGCTGTACGCATACACGCATGTCGCGGATGAAGGCGGTTTTGAACTCGCCGACTATCCAGCGATTCGCGAGTGGCTCGAGCGCGTGAAATCGCAACCTCGCTATATTCCGATCACTCAGAGCTGAACTTCAGCGGCGCAGGCCCATCGCGTCGAGCTTGCGAATCACCCACTCGATTCGATCCTCGCCCCAGAACGGCTCGCCGTCCACGATGAAGGTCGGCACGCCGAAGATCTTGTCGCGATCAGCGTCGGCGAAGCATGCATCGAGATCGGCGCGCGCGTCGGTGTCGGCATAGTGTAGAAATTCAGCGCGATCGAGACCGACTTCAGCGACGATCGCTGAAATCGCATCGCGGTCTTCCACGTCGAGTTCCTGTTTCCAGAATCGGTCGAACACGCGATCTGAGTACGGCCGGAACTGATCACTCTTCGCGGCGTAGAGGCCGCCATAGAACGCAAGGCGCGCGCTGAAAATCTTTTTCGGCGGATAGATGACGAGGCCGCGCTCCTTCGCGATCCGGCGCGCGTCGATATACAGATAGCGAACCTTGCGACGGTCAGCGTCCTCGCGATCGAGCGGCCCGTACACTTTTCGAATGTTCACGCCGTAAGGAATGAAATGCACGCGCACATCGTGAGACTGCTCGAGATCGTAAGCGGGTTGCATCGCAAGGTAGGAGTACGGACTGGTGTACGCGAAGTAGAGTTTAATTTCCTGGGTCACCGGGACGCCATCGCAAGGAAGTCGGCGAGATGAACGACCTTGATTCTGGAGCCGCGCCGGCGAAGCTCGGCGGCGATCTGAAACTCGCAACCAGGATTCGCAAGGACGACGTAGTCCGCGCCTGTAGCAACAATATTGTCGGCTTTGCGTCGAGCGAGGTCGCGCGCCATCGCGGGCTCGGTCAAGTTGTAGGAGCCGGCGGAGCCGCAGCAGAGGTCGGACTCGGGCATCTCGACGATCGTCACGCCGGAAATCGATGCGAGCAATTTGCGCGGGGCTTCGCGCACACCGAGTCCGTGCGCGAGATGACAGGCGTCGTGATAAGTGACGCGGCATCGGAATTCGCGCTTCGGATTTGCGGGCGCGTCGAGCAGCAAGGAACTCAGGTCGCGGACTTTCGAGGAAATCGCGAGCGCATCCTCGGCGAATTCCGGTTCGTCTTTGAGCAGTGTCGCCGTATTCGGCAATCGCCACCGAGCATCCAGACGCGGCTGAGACGATCGCGTCGGCGCCGGAATTCTTCAGCGCGCGAACGTTCATGCGCGCGAAATCGAGGGCTCGCGATGCGTTCCCCGAATGCAGATCGAGTGCTCCGCAGCATGAGGTCGGTTCGAGTTGTACGACGCGATAGCCGGCGGCCGCGAGTAGCCGCTCACTATTCAGATTTTCGGAATTCGCTAGCACTTGCGCGACGCATCCGTGATGCACGACGACAGTAGGTGCGTCCGTGCGCGGCGCATATGGTCGCCGCCTTGGCGAGCGGGCGCGAGTTCGCTTCGAGCATCGGAAGCAGATCGAGCCAATCGCGGATCGTGCGCGGCACGACGGCTCTCAGAGCGGGTCTCAGGCCCAGGCGATCAACAAGTTTCAGAGGTGCCAGAAGCATCTGAAGGCGATTTGGGTATGGGAAAATCTCGCTGACCGCGCGACGTTTGAATCGATCGAGCAAGCCGCGGCGATGATTGCGCTCGACGAATGAACGCGCGCCTTCGATCAAGCGGCCGTAGTGAACGCCGGACGGGCAGGCTGTCTCGCAACCGCGGCAGCCGAGGCACAAATCGAGATGGCGCGCGGCATCGTCGTCGAGCTCGATGCGGCCTTCGGCGATCGACTTCATCAAATAGATTCGGCCGCGCGGCGAATCCATCTCGCATCGCGTCACAATGTAGGTCGGACATGCTTCGGCACAGAGCCCGCAATGTACGCAATCAAACAGCAGCTCGTAGTCGCAGACGTCGCGCACAGGATTCGTTGATGTGACGCCCAACTCCGCCATCAGATCCCTCCGACGAAGCATCCGGGGTTGAAGATCCCGGCTGGATCGAAGGCTGCCTTGAGCCGGCGCATTAGTGCGAGTGCGCCGTCGTTGGGAGTGTCGAAGAACTGCAGCGCGTCGCGAATGGCGGGCGCGGCGGCGAGCAGTCGAAGATTGCCGCGCGCCGAATGCGCAACTTCGCGCCATCGCGCGACGGTCCCGATCGCGGCATCGGCGGTAGGTTCGCTGTCGAGAACAATCTGAGCGACGCCGGAGCCGGCGTGCGCGCGAAAGCTCGCATCGCATGTCTCCAGCGCGTGTGCCAGTTGCGCGGGTGGAACGGAGATTTGTGCGGCCATCGGGGCTGAATGAAAATCGATGTCGCGGAGTAACTCGTAGTTCGCGCGGGCGGCATCGTCGTCGAGAATCTCTCCGCGCGCGCCGACCAAATCGCGAATCCGTTCCGCCTGGTAGCCGATCTCAAGCGGGCTTCCGGAAAAACCGGCCAGAAGAAGAAATTGAGTCCTGTAATTCAAGCGGGCTGCGAGAGCTGGACTGAGTATGTCGAGATTACTCAGTGGCAAGGCGTCATTGAGTATTCGAGCGGCGGCGAACGCTTCGGCGGCGCGCTCGTAAGGAACTACCGCGAGACAATAGTCAGTTGGAATCGGACGTACTTTGAACGTCGCCTCAGTTACTATTCCAAGTGTGCCGAATGAGCCGCCCATCAGTTTCATCAAATCATAACCCGCGACATTTTTGACCACGCGGCCACCGCCGTGAATGAGATTGCCGCCATGGCCGACGAAGCGAATCCCGATCAGCAGGTCGCGCGAGGTGCCCTCGGACAGGCGGAGCGGTCCCGTGTGCGCGGCGCCGATCAGCGAGCCGAGAGTTGTCAATTCGGGTCTGCATGGATCGACCGGAAGCCGTTGGCCGGCCGGCGCGATAGCATTATTTAATTCTCCAACTGTGATTCCCGATTCCGCAACCACCGTCATGTCATGTGGTTCGTGGGCAACAATTCGCGCGAGCCGCACCATCGAGATACCGAGTGCTGACGGGCGCGCGCCGAATCATCGAGAGCGATCGCGACGCTCCAACTGGAGCTAGCGAAATATGATCGGCTTCGCACATGCGCACGAGCTCGCAAATTTCTTCGACAGACGAGGGCTCGACGATCGTCTCCGCTGCACGGGCTTCGTTAGGATTTGGGGCGCGGACACGGGCGGCGCCGACGATCGACTCGAGGCGGCTCGGCAAGATTTGGAGATGTAGTGGCAGCCACGATTTTCTGCGGCAAATCGGTACCTGGCGGCGCGGGGTTGCGACCTCGACGCATGCGCCCGGTTGCGGAATGACTTTGCCGGGATTCGACCGCTCGAGCGGATCGAAGACGTGGCGCAACTCGGTCATGACGCGAAGATCGTCAGGCGAGAACATCAACTCCATCTCGCCGATTTTCTCGACGCCGATTCCGTGCTCGCCGGTGAGGCTGCCGCCCATCTCGATGCACGCTTTGAGGATTTCGCGGCCCGCGTCGATCGCGCGGCGGACCTGATCGGGTTCGCGTTCGTCGTAGAGAATGATCGGATGCAGGTTGCCGTCGCCGGCATGAAATACGTTGCCGATACGCAAATCGTAACGCCGGCTGACGTCGGCGATCACGCGTAGAATCCGCGGCAAGCAGGTTCGCGGAACGACGCCGTCCTGCGTGGCGTAATTCGGCGCGAGGCGGCCGACCGCTCCGAAAGCCCGTTTGCGCGCTTTCCACAACAGCGCACGCTCAGCTTCGTCGCGCGCGAGCCTGATGCTCGATGCGCCGGCCGCATTCACAATCTTCGTCACCTCATCGGCATAATTTGTGAGCCCGGCCTCGAGACCTTCAAGCTCGATGATGAGCACGGCGCCTGCGTCGAGCGGGAGGCCGACATGGAACGCCTCCTCGACGGCTTGAATGATGAGCTGGTCCATCATTTCGAGAGCGGCCGGCACGATTCCCGACGCGATGATCATCGAGACGGCGTGCGTCGCGGTATCGGCGTCGGGAAAGGTGGCGAGGAGCGTGCGATGATTTTCAGGCTCGCGCATCAATTTGAGCGTTGCGCGCGTGACGATTCCCGTCGTGCCCTCCGCGCCGACAACTGCACCGACAAGATCGTAGCCGCATCGTTCTTCGGATGGTCCGCCGAGCTCGACGACTTCGCCGTCGGGCAAGACGAGCTCGAGCGCGAGCACGTGATTGGTGGTCACTCCGTATTTCAGAGTGTGCGGACCGCCCGAATTCTCCGCGATGTTGCCGCCGATCGTGCACGCCACTTGCGACGACGGATCGGGCGCGTAGAGAATATCCGTTCGCCTTGACGGCGTTGGTGACGTGCAGGTTGACGACGCCGCTCTCAGCCACGACGCGCCGATTGTCGAGATCGATTTCGACAATCCGATTCATTTTCGAGGTGCAGATCATCGCCGGCGCGTTCAGCGGAAGGCATCCGCCGGAAAGACCGGTGCCCGCGCCACGCGGAACGAAAGCAATCCCGCGGCGATGGAGCGCGGCGAGCACAGCGCTCAACTGCGCGGTCGAGCGAGGAAGCAACAACACGTCAGGGACGCTTTTCTCGACGGTCCATCCGTCGCACTCGTAGACTTTGAGCTCGGTTGCGCGCGAGACGATTCCGCCTTCGCCCAGAATTTCGCGAAGCTCGTCGAGAAGTTTGCGGTCGATGGCACTCATTCTTGTTGCGACGTCGCGTTCAATCCCGCAGCACTGTAACACGAGCTACGCTTTTGCGGTTGATCGCTGCGCGGTCATAATAGCAAGGTTCGATTTGTTTTCAGTAAAGAGATATCCGACGTCGGATTGCCGTTTTCGGCGCAATTTAAGGAGAAACGACAGGTGGCGGAATCATTTCCAGAACTCAGGCCCGCGGCGCGGATTCTGCTCGGTCCGGGACCGTCGAACGTAAATCCGCGCGTGATGAAAGCGATGGCGTCGCCGGTCGTCGGTCATCTCGATCCAGATTTTCTGAAGGTGATGGAGAATATCAAGAAGCTCCTGCGCATCGTATTCCGCACCAAGAACGAGATCACGTTTCCGGTCTCGGGCACCGGCTCGGCAGGGATGGAAACCGTGATGGCGAATCTGATCGAGGACGGCGACGAGGTTGTGGTCGGCGTCAACGGCGCGTTCGGCACGCGGATGGCCGAAGTTGCGTCACGGCTCGGCGCCAAGGTTTACAAGGTCGAGGCGGAGTGGGGAACGATCGTCGAGCCGGCGAAAGTCGCGGCGGCACTGAAGGCGGCGAAGAATCCGAAGCTGGTCGCGGTGGTTCACGCCGAGACTTCGACCGGAATCCATCAGCCGATCGAGGAAATCGCCGAGATGGCGCATCGTCACGGCGCGATGATCGCGATCGATGCGGTGACCTCGCTCGCGTGCGTGCCGGTCGAGATCGACAAGTGGGAAATCGACGCGTGTTACAGCTGCACGCAGAAGGGGATCGGCGCGCCGCCGGGATTGTCGCCGGTGACGTTCAGCGAACGCGCGATGGAGTCGGTGCGCAAACGCAAAACGCAAATGCCGCTCGTGGTACTTCGACGTCGCGTTGATCGAGCAGTATTGGGGTCCCGATCGCCTGTACCATCACACGGCGCCGATCACAATGAACTATGCGCTCTACGAAGCGCTGCGGATTGTCGTCGAGGAAGGGCTGGAGGCGCGATGGAAGAGGCATCGCGTCAATGCGGCCGCATTTCAGGCCGGAGTGCGCGCGATGGGTCTGCAACTTGCCGCGCAGGAAGGCCACCGCCTGCCTCAGCTCACGACCATCGCGGTGCCGGCGAACATCGACGACCTGAAGGTGCGAGCGGAGTTGCTGCGATTGTTCAACATTGAAATCGCGGCGGGACTCGGACCGCTGAAGGGAAAGATTTGGCGGGTCGGTCTGATGGGTGAAGGCTCGCGGCGCGAGAACGTGATGCTGGCGCTGAACGCGCTCGAAGAAATTCTCGGCTCGATGGGATTCGAGATCGCGCGGGGCAGGGCGCTTACCGCCGCTGAAGACGCGTACAGCAAGGAGGGAACGGGAGCAGGGGAACCGCCCGCGGAAGCACCATGAAGATGTACGACTTCACGCTCGCGCCGAGTCCTCGGCGAGTGAGGATCTTCCTCGCGGAGAAGGGGATCACGGTCGAGCTGGTGCAAGTCGATATCATGCGCAACGCGAATCGCACGTCAGAGTTCTACAAGAAGAACCCGCTCGGCTCGCTGCCGATTCTCGAACTCGATGACGGAAGTTGTCTTTCGGAGAGCGTCGCGATTTGCCGGTACTTCGAGGAAACGCATCCGGAACCGCCGCTGTTCGGCGTCGGCGCGCGCGAGAATGCGATCGTCGAGATGTGGAATCGGAGAATCGAGCTTGAAATCTTCGCGCCGGTCGGCCACGTCTGGTCGCATCTGAGCAAGGTCGCGGAAGGGCGCGGGCGGCGAATACCGGAGTTCGGTGAGATTCAGAAGCGCGCGGCGATCGAGCGCATCGCGTGGCTCGATTCGGAGCTTGAGAATCGAGAATTCATCGCAGGCGATCGCTACTCGATCGCGGACATCACGACGTTGTGCATGATCGATTTCGCGCGCACCGTCGATATCCGGATTCAGCCGGAACAGACGAACCTGGCGCGATGGTATAGCAATGTCTCTTCGCGCCCGAGCGCGAAGGCATAGTCACTGCACTAGCTATTCGTCCGTATCCTCCGGGACGCCGGCGCCGTTCGATCCGTTGCCGTTAACTTCGTCCTCGTCGCGCTCCGCCATTCCGGCCACCGCGCGGACGCGTTCGTTGCCCTCGAGCCGCACCATGTGCACGCCCTGCGCGTTGCGCCCGGTGATGCGCACTCCCTTGACGGCCAACCGGATCACCTTGCCGCCGTCGGTTATCAGCATCACCTGGTCGTCGATGCCGACCTGGCGGACGCTGATCACTTTGCCGGTCTTGTCGGTCACGTTCATCGTGATGACGCCCTTGCCGCCGCGATGCGTCAGCCGGTAGTCCGAGGCCGGCGTGCGTTTGCCGTAGCCGAGTTCCGAAACGGTGAGGAGGGTCTCGTCGTCGCGCACCGTGGACATCGATACGACTTCGTCCTCGATCAGGATGACGGTCTTGCCTTCCTTGACGGTCTGCGACTCGAGTTCCATGCCGACGACGCCGCCGGTCGCGCGGCCCATCGGGCGCGCTTCTTCTTCCTTGAAGCGAATCGCCTGTCCCTCGCGCGTCGACAGCACGATTTGCTGATTGCCGTCGGTGATTCGCACATCGACGAGCGTGTCGCCATCTTCGAGATTGATCGCGATGATTCCGGTCGAGCGAATATTTTCGTATTCGTCCAGCGCGGTCTTCTTCACGCGCCCGCGGCGTGTCGAGAAAAATACGAACTTGCCCGCGGTCTCGCGCGGCACGGGAATAAATGCGGACAGCGTTTCCTCGTTGGCGAGGCTCAGCAGGTTGGCGATCGAGCGTCCCTTGGCGGCGCGTCCGCCCTCGGGCAGTTCGTAGGCCTTGAGCTCGTAAACCTTGCCGGCGCTGGTGAAGAACAGCAGCCGGTCGTGGGTCGAGACGCGCTCGAGATGCTCGACGAAATCCTCTTCGGTGGTAGTCGCGCCGATTTTGCCGCGGCCGCCGCGCTTCTGCGTGCGATAGAGCGAGAGCGGGGTGCGCTTGAGGTAGCCGCCGTGCGTGACGGAAACCAGGAGATCCTCTTCGACGATCAGATCTTCGATCGAGAACTCGCCCTCGGCCTCGACGATCTGGGTGCGGCGCGGGTCGGCGAATTCTTTTTTTATTTCGTCGAGCTCGCCGGCGATTAGCTTCAACAGTTCTTTTTCATCGGCGAGAATTTTCTTGTAGCGCGCGATCAGAGTGACGGTTTCCTTGTGCTCGGTTTCGATCTTCTCGCGCTCGAGCGAGGTGAGGCGCCGCAGCGTCAGATCGAGGATCGCCTGCGCCTGCAACTGCGAGAGGCCGAATTGCTTCATCAGGCCGGAGCGCGCGGTCTCGGCGTCCTTCGATCCGCGAATCAGCTTGATGACCGCGTCGAGATTCTTGAGCGCGATCAGCAAGCCGTCGAGGATGTGCAGGCGCGCCTCGGCTTCCTTCAGCTCGAAACGCGTGCGCCGCGTGAGGACGATCTTGCGATGCTCGAGGAACGCGACGAGCATCTCGCAGAAGATTCATCTCCTTGGGGCGGCCCTCGTGGATGCCGAGCAGGATGATGCCGTAGCCCTTGCTGCATCTGCGTGAGCTTGTAGAGCTGGTTGAGCACGATGCGCGGCTCGGCGTCGCGCTTGAGCTCGATGACGATGCGCATACCGTCGCGATCGGATTCGTCGCGGAGGTCGCTGATACCCTCGATGCGCTTGTCGTTGACCAGCTCGGCCATCCGCTCGATCATCCGCGCCTTGTTCACCTGGTACGGAATCTCGCGAACGATGATCGACGCGCGCGAGCTGCGCTTGTCGGTCTCGATGGCCGCCAGAGCGCGCATCGTGAGCGTGCCGCGGCCGGTGAGATACGCCTCGCGAATCGCCTGGCGGCCGAGCAGTTGCGCGCCGGTCGGGAAATCGGGGCCGGGCACGATGTCGAGAATTTCTTCGTGCGTGATGCCGGGCTTGTTGATCAACGCCAGCAGCGCGTCGCAAATCTCGCCGAGATTGTGCGGCGGGATGTTGGTCGCCATACCCGACCGCGATGCCGTCGGATCCGTTGACGAGCAGGTTCGGAAATTGCGCCGGCAGAATCTCGGGCTCCAGATGCTGCCCGTCGTAGTTCGGGACGAAATCGACGGTGTCCTTGTCGATGTCGGCGAGCATCCGCTCGGCCAGCCGCGTCAACTTGCATTCGGTGTATCGATACGCGGCCGGAGGATCGCCATCGACTGAGCCGAAATTTCCCTGGCCGTCGATCAGCGGATAACGCAGGCTGAACGGCTGCGCCATACGAACCAGCGCGTCGTACACCGACATATCGCCGTGCGGATGGTAGCGCTTGAGGACCTCGCCGACGACGCCTGCGCATTTCGAGTAGCGCCGGTTCGCGAGCAATCCTTCGCGGAACATCGCGTACAGAATTCGGCGATGCACCGGCTTGAGGCCGTCGCGGATTTGCGGCAGCGCGCGCCCGATATTTACCGACATCGCGTAGTCCAGGTAGGACTGCCGCATGTCGTCTTCGATATTCAGCAGCGTCGGTTCGTTGCGATGCGGTTCGTTGCCGTTGGTCGTATCAGCCATTTAATTCGGGCTCCCCCGAGTTACATTTGAAATTTGGAACTAGCTGCATTCAGTGCCAAGCGCCGCCCATTCCTGGATTTTCCGCAGCAGTTTGTCGCGATGAAATTCGCGCCGATGCGGCAACAAGATCGTACGCGAAGGAATCCTCCGGATGCGCGATGCTTCTCGAGGTCCAGCGCGACAGCCAGATTCTGCTCCGCGTCGCGCGCGTCACGTTCGCACACGGCGCAATTCGTCACCATGATGCGGATTTCTTCGTGCAACGACTCCCTCGATGACATGCGATGCGTTTGGCCACGCGGCCGGGGCATCAAAAGTTGCCGCTCGTCAGATGTCGAGGCTGCGGGTGTTGAGCGCGTTCTCTTCGATAAACAGGCGGCGCGGTTCCACCTGATCGCCCATCAACGTCGAAAAAGCTTCCTCCGCCGCTTCGCGCGACGAGATCTGCATCTTCAGCATCGACCGCGTGTCCGGATTCATCGTCGTCGCCCACAGCTGTTCCGGATTCATCTCGCCAAGACCTTTGTAGCGCTGGATCTCGACGCCTTTGTTTCCCGCCTCCAGCACCGCATCCGCGACCGCCTTGAGCGTGTCGAAAGTATCGGCCTCGCGCGGGCCGGACTTTTCGGTTTCGTTTGGCTTCAGCTTGTACGGCGCGCTGATCGCGACGAGTTCCGGTCCCAGCCGGCGTATTTCCCGCAGCTCGCCGGTGCGCAGCAGCGTCATATCGACGACGGTCGGCGGTCGTCGCGCCGTTTTGGGTATGACTGAAGACAGCGCGGAAATGCGCCTCACCGTCGGCTTCGATTTTGAACACGAGGTTGTCGTCCTTGCGAGTCCTTGCGAATCGCCTCGGCCATCTGCTTGGCCGCTTTCTCGGATTCGAAACTCTCGTCGCCAACAGTCTTGTCGGCCGCCAGCCGCGCGAGCGACGCGATGATCGCCCGCTCCTTCGAGCGGCGCTCCAGGTTTTCGTACATCCTTTCGAGGAACAGCGCTTTGCGAACCAGAGCCTTCAGCGCAGCGCCTTTGAATTCGCGCGCGTCCTTGCCCTTGCCCGCCTTCGAGCGTGACCGCCTCGGCGCCGAGATCGGTCAGGTAGTCCTCGAGCGCCGCTTCATCTTTCAGATAGCGCTCGGTCTTGCCTTTCTTCGCGCGAAACAGCGGCGGCTGCGCGACGTACAGATAGCCGTTTTCGATAATCTCGATGAACTGGCGATAGAAGAATGTGAGCCACAGCGTCCGGATGTGCGAACCGTCTACGTCCGCGTCGGTCATGATCACGATCTTGTGGTAGCGCAGCTTGTTGAGATCCTTCTCGCCCGCCACGCCCATCCCGAGCGCCGAAATCAGCACGCGCAGCTTGTCCGACGACAGCACTTTGTCGATACGCGCGCGCTCGACGTTCAGAACTTTGCCGAACAGCGGCAGTATCGCCTGCGTGCGCCGATCGCGCGCGCCCTTGGCCGATCCGCCTGCCGAGTCTCCCTCGACGATGAACAACTCGGCGTTGGCCGGGTCGCGCTCCTGGCAATCCGCGAGCTTGCCCGGCAGCGATCCCGAGTCGAGCGCGCCCTTGCGCCGCACCAGTTCCTTGGCTTTGCGTGCGGCCTCGCGCGCGGTGGCGGCTTCGACCGCCCGCGCGACGATTTTCTTCGCCACCGGCGGCGTCTTCTCCAGGAACTCGCCGAGCTTCTCGTTGACCAGCCCCGACACGATTCCTTCGACTTCGGAATTGCCGAGCTTGGTCTTGGTCTGACCTTCGAACTGCGGCTCGCCAATCTTGATGCTGACGATTGCGGCGAGGCCCTCGCGCGTGTCGTCGCCTTCGAGGCGCATCTCTTTATTCTTAAACAGATTGTTCTTGGTCGCGTAGAAGTTGATCGTTCGCGTCAGCGCCGACTTGAGTCCCGACAGATGCGTCCCGCCCTCGGCGGTGTGGATATTGTTGGCGTAGGTGAAAATCACCTCGTGGATCGCGTCGGTCCATTGCAGCGCGACTTCGACATCAACGCCCTCGCGCACGCCCTTGAAGAAGATCACATCGTGAATCGCTTCACTGCTCTTGCTCAGCGTCGCGACGTACTCCGCGATTCCGCCCTCGAAGTGAAACTCTTCGGCCTTGTTGATTCGCTCGTCGCGCAGCCTGATTCGCAATCCCGCGTTGAGGTAGGCCATCTCGCGAAGGTACTGCGCGATAATTTCGTACTTGAACTTTACTTCGGGAAATATTTTCGAATCGGGCGTGAAGGTGGTCTTGGTGCCCTTGCTGTTGGTCTTGCCGCGCTCCTCGACCTTGGTTTTTGGAGTGCCGCGCTCGTAGCGTTGAAAATAAATTTTGCCGTTCTTGTGAACTTCGACTTCGAACTCGTCGCTAAGCGCGTTGACGACCGACGCGCCGACGCCATGCAATCCGCCCGAAACTTTGTAGGCGCTCTTCTCGAACTTGCCGCCGGCGTGCAGCACGGTATGCACGACTTCGAGCGCCGATCGCTTTTCCGTCGGATGCATATCGACCGGAATTCCGCGGCCGTTGTCCTCGACCGAAATCCGATCGTCGCTCAAAACTACGACGTTGATCTCGGTGCAGAATCCCGCGAGCGCCTCATCAACCGAGTTGTCGACGATCTCGGTTACGAGATGATGCAAACCCCGCTCGGCGGTGTCGCCGATGTACATTCCGGGGCGTTTGCGAACTGCTTCGAGTCCTTCGAGAACCTTAATGGACTCGGCGCCATAGCCGTCAGACGATTCTTTATTTGCCATAGAAAAAAGAGAGCGATGAACTACCTTTCCGCCTCACCACCGCCTGTCAGAATTCTATTTGTCTACGGCATTAAAGTAAAGGAAGAACCAAGCGCAAAGGTATGATAAATCAAACGATGTTTAAATGATGTCCTGTGGATAGAAAAGGAACCACGGGGTGGGCATTTTTTGCTTTGCCCATGCCACGCAATTAGGACGTTTTTTGAAAAGCCAGCGATACCGTTAACAGAACATCATTCTGCGATAAAATCTACCCACAGATCGACTCTTTCCCAGGCAGAAAAACCGTGGGAAATTCTACTCGCAGGCGCGCTGGATTCCGTCGAAGAATTGCCACCACATGTCGAGCGAGCGCTCGACCGCGGCCCATACTTTCGCGCGCTCCACTTCACTCATCGGCATATGACTTAGAATGTTGTCGCCGACGTCGCTGTGATCGCGATCGGCGATTTCATGCACGTCGAAAAACGCGACTTGCTCCCGCGAAAGTCCATAATTCTTTTCGAGTGCGCGCGCGAACGGCGCGAAGTTGCCCGGCACCTGGCCCTCCGCCGCAAGATTGATCGCGCCGATTCCCTCCGCGAACGATCGATCCTTGGTCGAGAGCTCGAACCAATCGATCAACGCCGCCGTCGAGGGAAATGCCTTGCCGTGAATCATGTCCTCGCGGCTCAGCCCAACGCCGAGTCCAAGCCGGATGAACAATTCCGGATGAGGCGCGCTGCCGGAAATCTTGCCGGTCTCCTCTTCGTACAAGCTCTCCGCGAGCTTCACGCGCTCCTCCGCATTGACGCATCGCGAATGCAGCGCGCTCAGCGCCCGCGGGAATTCACGCACCTGCAGAAAGAACTGCGTCGCGAAATTGCACAGTCCGGCCTGCGAGACCTTGCCGTCGGCAATTCGATGCCAAATCGGATGACGTCCGAAAGAGCGCCGCTCTTTGACCATCGCGAAAATCTCGCGCACGAAGCCGTCATTCGCAGCCATGGCTAAACCTCATAGACGCGAATGTACGAGAGCGTGCGGGTAATGTGAAGCGAAGCGCGTCGTGGGAATTGGTGCGGGGCTGCGCGCCCCGCGCCCGCGGCAGGGGTGACCCCTGCACCCAGTATTAAAAGACAAGATGCGGGACTTCGTCCCTGTTAGAACTTTTTAAGCAAAAGCGTCGACGGGCACGAGATCGCTTCGCGTCCTCGCGCCCAAAACCTTCTAACAGGGCGTCAGCCCGCATCTTTCGTTTTTCCGAATACTGGGTGCAGGGGTCACCCCTGCCGAGGGTGCGGGGCGAGTAGCCCCGCGTCTCAATCGACCTGGCGCAGATCGGTCAGCATTTCGCTGCGGTCCGATGTAACCGACTTTGCGCTGCAACACTTTGCCTGCGGAATCGATCATCACTGTCGTTGGCACGCCCTGGATTTCGAACTTGTTCATCAGGTCTTCGGTCTTCTTGTCCTGCGCCGTCAGATTCGCCTTCATCGTCACGAAGCGCTTGGCCTCGGTGACCACGGACGGATCGATAAAGGTCGAATGCTCCATCTCGCGGCATGGGATACACCAGTCGGCGCTGAAATCGATCAGCACCGGCTTGCGCGCTTCGGTCGCCGACGCGAGCAGCTCGGAATTGAACGGCTCGAAGCGCAGTTTCTCCGGCGCCTGTCGCGGATAGAGCATGAATACGAGCGCCGCAACCGCGACCACTCCGATCGCCGATCTCATTACCAGGAACGGACGCCAGCTTCGGCCCTCGCGCGAGATGAAGCCGAGATAAATCCCGACGCCAGCCGCGTAGTAGGGGAGGATTCGCGTCATCAGATTGTTGGGCACGACCGGATCGAGGAAGTAGAGCGCGAGTCCGACCAGTACGAAGCCGAAGAGATGCTCGATCCACGTTAGCCATTCGCCCGATCGCGGCAGCCGGCGGATATGCCCGGCCGCCATCGCGAGCCCGATGTAAGGCAAGCCAAGTCCCAGTGCCAGAGTGAAGAACAGCGCGAAGCCGAAAAGCGCGCTCCCGCTTTTTTCGACCATCAGCAGCAAGCCCAGCACGATCGGCCCGATACATGGCGCCGCGACCACGCCCATCCCGAGGCCCATCAGCAACGCGCCCGCGTATCCTGGATGCGCCGAGCCCGCGCGCTGCATCATCCACTGAGGCGGCTGCAATACGAACAGGCCGAAGCTCGACGCGGCGAGCGTCAGCAGCATCGTCGCCAGCGCGATGAGCACGAACGGATTTTGCATCGCGGCGCCGAACAGTCCGCCCGACATCGCGACCGCGACGCCCACCGACGAGAACATCAGCGCGATTCCGAGCACGAACACGATCGCGAGGTACATCACGCGGCGATGGCCGCCGCCCTGGTTGCCGAAGTACGCGATCGTCACGCCGATCAGCGGATAGACGCACGGCGTCAGATTCAGCGCGAGTCCGCCGAGAAATACCGCGAGGAAGCCGAGGAACCATCCATGATTGAGAAAGATGCGCGCGATCGCGCCACCGGAATCGTCGCCGCCGCCGATACCGCCGCCGTGTGTCGCGCTTCCACCGCCGATACCGTTGATCGCGCCCGCTGCCGCTCCTGGAGCCGCCAGCGCGACTGTCGTACTGACAGACGCCGGTCGCAGGCATTCGTTGTTGTTGCAGCCCTGGTAATCGATCGTGACGGTCAACTCGTCGCCCGGCTTCGGCGCGAAGTCGGCGCCCGCCTTCAGCGGCACCTCGAACTTTATATCGCCGCCGAACACCGAGATCTTGTCGCCGCCGGCCGCGGGATCGAGCGCCATCGTCTCCGCCGGCGGATATTTGATTGCACCCGGCGTCACGCTGACCGGCCCCTTAATTTCGAGCTTGGTCGGGATGTAGTCTTCGCTGAACGGTTTGTCCGAATTGATATGCCAATCCGGAATCACCGTGGCGTGCGATTTTGAGTGTGCTCGATCCGCCGGCTTCAGCGTAGGATCGATCGTAGCGGAATTGATTTTTACGAGTTCATTTGCCTTGACGGCATGCGCCGGCGATGCCGCAAGCAAAGACAGCGGCAAGGAAAACTCCAGCCAGCAGCGTAACTTGTGAAAACGATCGGAAACTTCGCGTCATGGTTTACCGAAACTAAAACCAGGCAACCGCCTCAGCGGTTCCTGAGCAGTGTACATCTATTTGGCGACGCCGGCATGCTTGCCGTTGCTCGAAAGCGGAACCGATCCCACGATTTCCAGACCGTAGCCCGGCAGATTGGCCAGCCGCGGCGTCGCGTCCGACATGATTATCATCTTGCGCACACCCACGTCGCGCAGAATCTGAGCGCCGATTCCGTAGTCGCGGAAATCTGCCTCGGGCGTGTTGGCTCGCGTAGTCGCGCGACGCGCGGGATGTCCGCCGTCAAAGTCTGACGCGAGCGCATTGGACTCGCGCTTGAGATACAGCAGCACGCCTTCGCCGGCGGCCGCGATTCGTTCCATCGCCGAGCGCAGCAGGTTGCGAGTGTTGCGAATCGAGTAGCCGAACACGTCGCCCGGCAGGTACTCGCGATGCGCCCGAACCAATATCGGCTTCTTCGAATCGACCTTGCCCATCACCAGCACCAGGTGCTCGGTGTAATCGACGAGGTTGCGATAGACGATCGCGGTGAACTCCCCGTATGCCGTCGGCAGCTTCGCCTCCGCGATCCGCTGCACCATAGTCTCGTTGCGCAGCCGGTACTCGATAATGTCGGCGACGGTGACAATCTTGAGCCCGTGCACTTTCGCGAACTCGACCAGGTCGTCGCGCCGCGCCATCGTGCCGTCGTCCTTCAGAATCTCGCAGATGACGCCCGCCGGCTTGAGTCCCGCAAGCCGTGCTAGATCGACTGCGCCTTCGGTCTGACCCGTGCGCACCAGCACGCCGCCGTCGCGCGCGCGCAGCGGATAGACGTAGCCGGGCGTGATGAACTCGCTGCCGCTGGCGTCCTCGCGCACCGCCTGCAGAATCGTCGTCGAGCGATCCTGCGCCGAGATTCCCGACCCCGACGCACGCCGCGCGGTGATTGCCGTCGTGAACGCGGTGCCGAGCGGCGCCTGGTTATCGCCAATCATCATGCTGAGCCCGAGCCGGTCGATTCGCTCCGCCGACATCGGCAGGCAAATCAGCCCGCGCCCGAACTTGGCCATGAAGTTGACGGCTTCGGGCGTCGCCTTCTCGGCCGCCATGCACAGGTCGCCCTCGTTCTCGCGCTGTTCGTCATCCATCAGGATGATCATGTGGCCGCGGCGCGTTTCCTCGAGTGCTTCCTCGATCGAAATGAACGGCGCGCGGGCTTTCTTGCGGGGGCTTATCTCACCAAACATGAACGGCTCTCGCTAAACTCTTACTCAACTATATACCGCCAGCCAAGCGCCCTCGAACGATGCTATCTTGAGCGGCGTGGCGGCAGAAATCACGATGGCGGTCCTGCTGGCGGCGGGTCGCGGCAAACGTCTCGGCGATTTGACGGAGAAAACGCCGAAACCGCTCCTCGATATCGCGGGTGCGCCTCTGATTTCGCACATAGTTGATGCGCTCGCGGGGGCCGGGCTTGAGCATTTCATCGTCGTGACGGGCTACCTGTACGAGCAAATCGAAGGATGGGCGAAAACTTACGAGCGTGAAAATCCGGGAATCAAAATCACTACCGTCAAGCAATCGGAACTAAACGGCACCGGCGGCGCGATGCTCGCGGCGAAGTCGCACCTCGAGGGTCAGCCGCGCTTCGTCTTCGGATGGGGCGACATTTTGATGGACCGCGCGAACTATCCGCGCTTCATCCATCATGCGCGCAACGACGAGTTCGATCTGATGCTCGCGGTCAATCGCGTCAAAGATCCATCTCGCGGCGCCGCCGTTTATGTGGACGCGCAGATGAGAGTCGAACGACTCGATGAAAAGCCCGCGCCGGGAACCGCGAAGACCGAATGGAACAACGCGGGCCTGTTCGCGACCAGCCAGATGATTTTCGATTATCTTGCGCGGCTCGAGCCGTCAGCTCGCGGCGAACTCGAGGTGCCTGAGGCAATCGCGCAAATGATCGACGACGCTCGCATCGTGCGCGCTGTCGATGTGAGGGGATTCTGGAGCGACGTCGGCACAGCGGAAGATCTCGAGGCCGCGCGCGCCTGGTTCAAGCCAAAAAGGAAACGGCGATGAGTCTGCCCGACGGATGGGATGCAGAAGAACTAGCGCGCGCCCGACGCCTCGCCACTAAGGTTCGAGTCACCGCCGACGAGCGAGTCTTCGCAGCGCGCGCTCCCGGCCGCGTCAATCTGATCGGAGAGCACACTGATTACAGCGGCCTGCCTGTGCTGCCGGTCGCAATCGATCGATCCACAATCGTGGTCGCCGCCGCGAACACGGCACGCGAGATCCAAGTGTCGAACGCCGACCCGGCGTGGTCTTCGCGCCGGTTCGCAATCGAACGGCAGATTCCACCGTACGAAACCGGCGACTGGGCCAACTACGTGAAGGCATCAATCCAGGGTGTGATCGATCGCTTCTCTGCGCGCCGTTTGCGAGGCGCGTCCATGATGGTCGATAGCCGCGTGCCGCCCGCCGCAGGACTGTCGTCATCCAGCGCGCTGACCGTCTCGACCGCGATGGCGTTCATGGCGGTCAACCAACTCGAACTCGATCCGCTTGAAACCGCGACGATGGTGGCGCGCAGCGAACGGTACGTCGGCACGCACGGGGGTGGGATGGATCAAGCAGTGTCGATACTCGGCCAGCGCGACCACGCATTGTTCATCGAGTTTGACCCGCTGCGCGCGCGCGCCATCCGAATGCCGGCGAACGCGGCTCTGGTCGTCGCAGATAGCCGGCAGATCGCGGACAAATCGGGGACGGTGCGATCGGAATACAATCGACGCGTCGTCGAATGCTCGGTCGCGGCGCGGATTCTCGGCCGCGCGCTAAAGCTCGACGGCGTGAAGATACTCGGCGACGTGGTTCGCGCACTGCCCGATTGGAAAGCGGCAGACCTCGTTGAGAAACTCGCGGCATTACCTGCACGACTCGGCGCGGACCTGAAAGAGGCGGCGAGCATCCTGGGCGTTTCGCAGTCGGCCCTCGAGTCCGAGTTACTCGGGCAACGGCTCAACTCGAATCACGCTGGATGCGAACCGGCCTCTGGAAATTCTGAAACGCGCGCGACACGTTCTCAGCGAGACTGAGCGCGTAATGCGCGCGGCGGACGTGCTCGAGGCAGGGCGCCTCGATGAGATGGGAACGCTGATGAACGCGTCGCACGTGAGTCTCGCGGATGATTTCGAATGCAGCACGGCACCGCTCGACGCAATCGTGGAATGCGCGCGGCGCGGCGGCGCGTTCGGCGCGAGGCTGACAGGCGCTGGATTCGGCGGATCAATCGTCGCACTCTGCGACGTGGCGAACGCGGACGCGGTGATCGAATCGATCGATCGCGGATACTACGCGAAGCAGTATCCTGGCGCGTCGCCGAAGAATTGGCGAGCCGTGCTGCACGCGGGCGCAGGCGCGAGGGTGATTCGACTAGCCACGGCGTAGCGCTGGAGGTGGAGGACTACTAGTCTGCTCAATCGCTGGCGCTCAACAGATGCCCAGAAGGACACAGCAATGAATGACCACGAGAAAGTTCAGGAACTCCTTCGCATCAAGGACCAGGCGCCGATCACGATCGATCCGCTGAAGTCCGCGCTGATCGTCGTTGACGCGCAGCGTTGGTTCGCAAGGCCGGAGTATCCCTTCGCGCAGGTGATGGAGAAGCTGGTGCCCGGTGCTACAGCCGGATACTTCGAGCGGGTTAAGTCCACCGTGCTGGGTAACATCCGGAGCTTGCAGGACGCGTTTCGTTCCCGCGGGTTGCCGGTTATCTTCCTGGCAGTCGGATGTAACATGGAGGACGGCAGCGATCTTCCCGAATGGATGAAGGATTTCGACCAGCTCGGTCTGACCCTGCTCGGCCGACGGATCACCCCGCCAGTGAACGACCCGAGCTGGCAAATCGAAGACAGCGTGGCCCCGATGCACGGCGAGATGGTCCTCAACAAGACGTCGAGCGGTCCGCTCAATTCCACCAAGCTGGATCAGACTCTGCACAACCTTGGAGTCAACTCTCTCGTTGTCTGTGGGTTGACTACCGCAGTCTGTGTTACACAAACTGCCCGCGAAACTGCGGACCGCGGGTTTCGGGTGATAGTCGCAGAAGACGCGTGCACCGAGATGAGTGTCGAGATGCATCAAGCCGCGCTTCTGACCTTTGGCTACGTGTTCGGCCGGGTAAGGCGGACGAAAGAGATCGTGAACTTGCTCACCGCTGCGAAGGCAGCGGCCTGACGGGCGCTCTACCGTTTGATCCGCAGGATGCGCGCGGAGTGCGGCGGCAGATCGATCGTATCGAAGATTTCGATTTTATCGTCGACGGCGAGATCGAGCGCTGCGATTTCTCCGGTGCCTAAATTGAGATCCGAGGTTTGCAAGCGTACCGGCGAGTCGCCGCGATTCAGGATCATCGCGATCGCACCTGCCTCAGTTTGAGTGATCATGCCTCGGACGTCGCCGGTGGTCATCAGATCGAGCGCGAGGACGGGTTCGCTCGCGGCGCTCGTATCGATCTTCGTGCCGATCTCCGCGAGCGTACGAAACAATTTTCCCGCTTCGGCATCGAGCAGGCTCATGTCGTCGGATATGAGCAGCATGCCGCCGCTCGCGACGATGGTCGCGGCCAGCGCGGCGCGTTCGTCGGCGGTGAGCCGCGTTTCGCGCGCGCGAAGCATCAGGCAGTCGGGATCGTTCAGCCATAGACGCCGATGCATAAAGCTGCGCGCGATGATCGCGTCGAGCGCGTAGACCGTGGACGGGTCGCCCGCTCCGGAAGCGGTCGAGCCCCAGAATGGAGAGACGTCGGGGCCGATGCGCATCCCGTCCACGACGCCGATCGCCTGGCCAAGCGGGCAGCCGCATCCGAGGATGAACGCGTCGTCGCCGGCGCCGGCGCGAATCGCTTCGAGGCCGTGGCGCAGTGTCTCGCCTCGCGTGAGATTTGGATCGTGACGGCGGCCAGGCGCAGCGGCGGCGTAGAGAAAATCGAGTTTCAGATACGAGAAGCCGAAATCGCGCGTCAGCTTCGTGAACAGATGGCGCAGGTGTGCGAGAAACGCCGGATTGCTCGGGTCGAGCGCGTACGCGAACTTGTCGTCGCTCGTGGTCCAATTCGCGTTGTGTCCGGCGCGAACCGGTTCGCCGCTCTGCGCGTGCATGATGAACCAGTCGGGATGATGCGACATCAGGCGCGAGTCGCGAGCGGCGAGGAACGGCGCGGTCCAGACGCCGGCCTTGAATCCTGCGGCGCGAATTTCACCGGCGATTTTTTTCAGGCCGCTCGGAAATTTAGCGTTGGTGGTATCCCAATCGCCGAGCGCCGATTGAAAGCCGTCGTCGAGCTGGATCACGTCGATCGGAAACTCGGTGCGCATCGCCTCGAGCGATTTGATATTGGCGCGCAGCGCGTCCTCGGTGATCGCGTGAAAGTAGTGGTACCAGGAGCACCATCCGCGCTGGAACGGCGCATTCACGCGCGCGTTCATCCATCGACCGGCCGCGTCGGCCCATCGCGCGGCCAGGCGCGCGGCGGACTCGTCGTCGGCCACGATGAACAGCGGATCGAGTTCGCGATGCGCACCCGGTGCAAGGGTTACATCGTCGAGGATTGCGCGCGCGATTATCTTTTCAGGACTCGAGACGGTGAGGGTTGAAAGCGAAGTGGCGGCTCCGATGAATCCGGCGAGGACGCGTTCGCGCGACGTCGCTGCTTTCGACGATTGTGAAAAGTTCGGAGGTCTGTGCCTCGGGGAATTCAGATGGTCGAGTCGATTCGCTCTGGTGATTGAGGCGCGTGATGAAATGGGCGGTGTCGCGCGGATGTGTTTGCGACGCGCCTACATCGTAACCGCCCGACGCGCTCCATGACTGATATCCGTGCTTGAAGAATCGCGCGGGCGCGGACGGCGCGAAGCCGGTCGAGATTTCGAAGATCGCAGATGTGAGTCTGACGGCGTCGACGCCGCGATTTGCGATCGTTGCGCGCACGATCGTTTCCGCCGATCGCGCTGTTCGAGACGTGCGGAGATGCTGAGGCCGTCGCGGGTGGCGCTCGATTCGTGCGCGGCGAGTTCAAGTGTGCGCGGCTTATCAGTCGCGTCGATGTAGCGCAGTTCGATTCGCGACAGTAGTTCGATGGTCACATGGCGCAGGGTTGCAAAGAGAGGGCATCGCGGCAAGGCACTCGATTGATCAAATCGGGTCTGGCAAAGTGGGGGAGTTCAGAAATTCTGAGTGAGCCAGCGTTGCACCTCTCCCGGCGCGACGTTGTCGCGCCGACCTCTCCTCGGACAAGGAGAGGTTATCAGGAATTCGCGTCATCAAGTCGGGGAGAGAAAATCGATACTGTTCCTGAAATAGAAGCTGCTGAAGTTGACGAGGCCGGCGGCGACGTTCCTGCGCAGGACAATTGGAGCGGACGGCTGACCGCGTTCCGCGCGCTGCGGCATCGCAATTTCAGGCTCTTCTTCATCGGACAACTGATCTCGCTGATCGGCACCTGGATGCAGATGGTCGCGCAATCGTGGCTGGTGCTGAAGCTTACGAATTCGTCGCTGATGCTCGGCGTCGTCTCGTTTGCGGGCTTCATGCCGATCGTGCTGGTCGCATTGTTCGCCGGCGTGGTGGTCGATCACGTCGATCGCCGCCGCCTGATAATCGGCGCGCAAACGCTGTTGATGATCAGCGCGTTCGTGCTCGCGGGACTGACCTGGGCCGGCGTCGTCAAAGTCGAATACGTGATCGTGCTCGCCGCGCTCAATGGATTTGTGAGCTCGTTCGACATGCCGGGGCGGCAGGCGTTCGTGGTCGAGATGGTCGGGCGCGAAGATCTGCCCAACGCGATCTCGATGAACTCGATGATCTTCAACGGCGCGCGAATGATCGGGCCCGCGATCGCCGGTCTGTCGCATCGCCGTGATCGGCGTGACGGGCTGCTTCATGCTCAACGGGATCAGCTATCTCGCCGTCATCTGGAGCCTGCTCGAGATGCGGCTGCCGCGGCGCGAGCGACGCGAATTCGGCGCCACGATGATGCGGCAGGTGCGGCTCGGGCTGGCGTACGTCTGGCAGCATCGCCCGACGCTCTGGCTGCTCGTGCTGGTCGCGATCAACATGGGAATCGGGATGCAGTACTCCGTGCTGATTCCGGTCTTCGCGCGCGACCTGCTGCACGTCGGCGCGCACGGCTACGGCTTTCTGATGGCGGCGCAGGGGCTGGGCGCGGTGGCCAGCGCGATCGTGATGAACATGCGCTCGACGGCTCCCAAAGTGCTGCGGCAAAACCTGGTGTTCGGAATTTTCTGCATGGCGATCGCGACCGCGGGCTTCGGCGTGTCGACGTGGATGTGGCTGTCGCTGCTCGCGCAGATGTTCATCGGCGTCGGCCTGATGAATCACATGGTGACGACCAACACTCTGCTGCAGATGTTCGTGACGGACGAACTGCGCGGGCGCGTGATGAGTATCTACACGCTGTCGTTCATCGGCACCGCGCCGATCGGAAGTTTGGCGGTCGGCTACGTCGGCCAGAATTACAGTCCGCGCACGGCGGTGATGTTCTGCGCGGCGTTCTCGTTGATGTGCGGATTTATTTTGCTGACCAAGCTGAAGTTGATCGCGCACGCGCAGGAGGAGATCGAGCAGGCCACGTAATTGAATGTGAAACCCTCCGCGGGTTTCACGCTTCCGCGGCAGGGCTGAGCCCTGCACCTCAGTATAAGAAAGATGCGGGACTTCGTCCCTGTTAGAAGTGTTTGGTAGGATCTGCTTTTCTGCGATTGTTCCTCTTCCCGCGGGAAGGGTTAGGGGTTAGGTTGCCGAAACATTCTCGAAAAAATCGTGACGCAGATACCGCGCGCGCGACGGAAGTCGATTCGCGCGCTTCCGCCGATCGACGAATGCCTCAAAGCGGCGGAGGCTCAATCCCGCGCTTGCCGGATTCAGCCGCACCTATCTCAAAGTCATGGTGCAGCGGGCGCAGGCGGAATTGCGCGCCGCGATTCTTGGCGGACGCGACACGCATCCGCGCGATCGCGACGCGATGATCGACGCCGTCGTGCGCGCCGCCGCGCGGGCTGCTGCTGCTGACGAGCCGGTGCTCAGGCCGGTCGTCAATGCGACCGGTGTCGTGCTGCACACCAACCTGGGGCGCGCGATTCTGGCGGAGTCGGCAATCGAGGCGGTCGAGATGGCGGCGCGATCCGCGGTCAACCTCGAATATGATCTCGAGACCGGCGCGCGCGGTGACCGCGACACTATCGTCGAAGCCGAGATTTGCGCGCTGACCGGCGCCGAGGCCGCGACGGTCGTGAACAACAACGCCGCGGCGGTTGTGCTCGCGCTCAACTCGCTCGCCGAGGGACGCGAAGTGATCGTATCGCGCGGCGAGATGATCGAGATTGGCGGATCGTTTCGATTGCCCGACGTGATGGCCAAGAGCGGCGCGATTCTGCGCGAAGTCGGCACGACCAATCGGACGCATCCGAACGACTATGCCGACGCGATCGGCCCCGCGACCGCGCTGCTGCTGAAAGTGCATCCGTCGAATTACCGCGTGGTGGGATTCACCAGCGAAGTGACGCTCGAAGACCTGGTCGAAATCGGTCGCGCGCGCGGAATCGACGTGATGGAGGATCTCGGAGCGGGCGCGCTGATCGATCTCACTGAATATGGAATCGCGCGCGAGCCGATTGTGCGTGATCGAGTAGCCGCGGGTGCTGCGCTCGTAACGTTTTCCGGCGACAAGCTGCTGGGCGGTCCGCAGGCGGGTGTGATTGTAGGTCGGCGCGCCGCGATCGATCGCATCAAGCGCAATCCGCTGAAGCGGGCGCTCCGATGCGACAAGCTGACGCTGGCCGCGCTTTCCGCGACGATGCGTCTGTATCTTCGCTCGCGCGATCTCGGTGATGAGCTGCCGACGCTTCGAATCCTGCGGACGCGGTGTGAGTGAGATTGGCGCAATCGCGCCGCGAGCGCGCGAGATTCTCGCGGAGCGTCTCGGCGCCGACTACACAGTCGAGATTGTCGATACGACGTCGCAGGTCGGCTCAGGCGCGATGCCGGTCGAGGAGTTAAAGTCAGTCGCGCTGCGCGTCACCCATGCGGAGAAATCCGCAAACGCGATTGCCGCGATGTTCCGGCGCGCGCGAATTATCGGGCGCGTCGCCGACGATTCGTTCTATCCTCGACTTGCGCACGATCGAGGATCCGGCGGTCTTTTCGGTGAAGCTGGAAACTGACTAGGATTGTAAAAATTTCCTGCGCGGGAGCGGTGAATCCAATGAAATTCGGGACGTTTTTATATCAGACCTCGCCCAACAGTATCGCCGCGGTGGCTCGCAAAGCCGAGGAGAGCGGTTTCGAATCGCTTTGGATTCCCGAACATATTATTTTGCCGGTAACCTACCGCTCGCCGTATCCGTATTCTTCTAGTGGAAGGATGGGCGCGCCTCCGGAGACGCCATTGCACGACCCATTGCTGGCGCTGGCCTTCGTCGCCGGTGTCACGACGAAGATTCGCCTCGCGACGGGAGTTTTCGTGTTGCCGATTCGCAACGCATTCACGACAGCCAAGGCGGTCGCCAGCCTCGACGTGCTTTCGGGCGGGCGGTTTATTTTCGGCGTCGGCATCGGATGGCTCGAAGAAGAGTTCGAAGGAGTCGGGATGAACTTCAAGGATCGCGCTCTGCGCACCCGCGAATATCTCGCGCTGATGAAGGAGCTGTGGACCAAGGAGTCGCCGGAATATCACGGCAAGACGATTTCGACTGAAGGCTTCAAGTTCATGCCCAAGCCCGCGCAAAAACCGCATCCGCCGATCGTGTTCGGCGGCAACACCGAGCCCTCGCTCAAGCGCGCGGCGAAACTCGGTGACGGCTGGTACGGAATCGCGGAAGGCAACGACGAGATTGCGGCGACGATCAAGCGCCTGCGCGAGCATGAGCACGCGGCGAATCGGACAGTGCCGCTGGAAATTACGGTGAGCAGGTTGCGCGAACAGTTGAAGCCTGGCGACATCGAGAAATTCGCCTCGATGGGGGTATCGCGAATAATCATCGGACCGGCCGCCACGACGCGAGAGCATCTGGCGGCGATGGAAAAATTTGGCGCCGAGGTGATCTCAAAGCAGTAGTTGGCGTATCGCAATTCGCGCCGATATCATCGAAACTTGCGCCTGAGGATTTCTTACCAACATGAAAAGGTGCCCCCGCTGCGACAAAACCTACCCCGACTCGGAAACCTTTTGCGACGCTGATGGCAGCGCGCTCGTGCAAGCGGGTCCTGCATTCGCGGAAAGCGCAGGCGGCGACGAGGGCCAGCAAATCGAGTGTCCCGTGTGCGGCGGCAAAGCTCAGCCGGGCGAGTTGATCTGCAATTTCTGCGGCGCGCGGCTCGGAGTCGAACCTGACTCGGAGCCGTACACTCCGCCTCCGTCGCGGCCGATCGACATCCGCAGCGGACCGGTACCGTGCGGCCCGGCCCGTCGCCGTCGAGGCGAATCACGGGTCAAATGCCGAATGACGACGGTGAGAACGAAGGCCGCGGGATGTTCGGCGTCCTCGGCTATCTTATAGCAGCGATAATCGCGCTGGGCGGCGGCGCGTGGCTCGCGCTTCATCTCAGCAAGGGCAAGCAGCCTCCAGTGGCTGTAGCGTCGCCTGCCGCTGCCGCGTCGGTTGCAGCGGCGCCGGCCGTACCGACGGTTGCGCTGGCGAATGCGA
Source organism: uncultured delta proteobacterium (assembly GCA_963814715.1). Lineage (GTDB taxonomy): Bacteria > Desulfobacterota > Binatia > Binatales > Binataceae > Binatus. The sequence continues at coordinate 522,718 of CAWFDW010000001.1, read as the reverse complement.
TGGGCGTGCAGGTGACGGGTGAATCGGCGTCGGCGCCCGAGCGCAACCAGGAGGCGGCGCGCAAGTTTTTCGAAGATCACAAGAACGCGCTGCTCGATAGCTATACTCGTGCGCTCGGCGGTGACAGCACGATGCGCGACGCGATGGTGGTCCGGGTGAGGGTGCTTCCCAACGGCAGCGTAGATGCCGCGTCGGTGCGTACCTCGACCAATCCGAATCCGGCGTTCGACGCGGAAGTCGCGAAGGACGTATCGTCGTGGACTTATCCGCCGTTCAGCGGCAGCGAGGTCGAGATCGACTATCCGATAATTTTCACCAACGATCCGGCGACCAAGGACGCGCTCGAATCGCAACTCAGCACCAAGCTGGCGGGATTGAGCCCGACCGAACTGCCGGAATACACCAGCGCGCCGGCGGCATCGTCGCCGGCCGCGTCGGAAGCGGTGAGCGCACCGACGCCGGCCGCAGTCGAGACGCCGCCGCGCCGAGGCAGTCGCGCCTGCGCCGGCGCCGCGCGCCGCGACCGCGACGGCATCACGTTGCGCCGCCGCCCACGCCGACTCTTACCTTGCAGCAGCGGGTAATCCAGGTGCTGTCCTCGAATCCGCGCACGCGGCGCGTGAACTGTTATACCAGCGGCAGCACGGTGACGATTTTCGGCAAGGTGTTCGACAACGACGCCAGGCTGTACGCGGAAAAAGTTGTGCGCAATGTGCCGGGAGTCGGCAACGTGATCGATTCGCTGCAGACCGACACCGCCGATTGGCAGGCGCGTCAGGCGGCGATCGCCTCGCAGCTTTATGCCGCGGGGCTAACGACCGTGACGGTCAAGGTGATCGGCCACGACGCGTACCTGGACGGCACCGTCAAGAGCGAGGCGCAGAAGCAGCAGGCGGTGACAATCACGACGAGTGCGTCGCCGGTGCATGTGGCGGGCAACCTTATCAGAGTGGTCCCCGGCAACATGTTTGGATTCTGATTTTCGGGTAATATAGATATAGCGAGAATGATCCTCCCGCCGGGGCGGGTTACTATTGACACGGTTCGAGCCGAACGCTTATATGGCGGAAAGAGCGCGGGATACGCCGCTCCGATCAGGAGGACTCAAGTTTCCATGGCTGATGCAGCACCTACGACCCCCAAAGAAATCTTCGCGGCGATGCCCAGTCGCTTCAACAAAGACGCGGCGAAGGGTTTGAATGCGACCTACCAGTTCGACCTTTCCGGCGACAACGGCGGCAAGTGGAACGTCGTGATCAACAACGAAACGTGCACGGTTAACGAAGGACCGGCCGCTTCGCCGAGCATCACGATCTCGATGACCGCGCAGGACTACGTCGATATGACGACCGGCAAGCTGAACGGGCAAGTCGCGTTCATGAGCGGCAAGCTGCGAATCGCCGGCGACATGGGGCTCGCGCTTCGGATGCAGAGTCTGTTTGCCTAAACAGTGAATCGAACTCAACAATGACTTGAACGCCGGTCGGGCGACAACAAGCCCGACCGGCGGAAAATCCGCCTGAAAGAATCCCACATACAAATCATTTTCAAGCCGAAACGCGCCGATAAATTCCAGATTCGGTACGCAGTCGAGACACAATCTTATCCACTGATTTAACGATTCCGGGCTGTCGCAAACGCGAGCGCCAATTACTGTTAGTACATCAAGTTCGAGAATAAAAATTCTGTTTTCATAAACAGTCCTAAGGATAAGGAGGACAAATCCACGTCACAGGAAGAGAGAACCCAAATGAGTTCCGCGGAGTTTGAGGGCGACCTCAAAGAAAGCGGAGAGACGACCGACAACGGCCAGGACAACGATTCGCTGGCCTCGAAACTGTCGAAGGAGCTCAACAACTGGCGCCGCAAACGCACCTCGTCGCGCCCTCGGAATTCTGACGGACCGGCCCAGAACTTTTCGTCAGATCCGGCCCGCACGATCAAGGTTCGCGGTCATGAGACTTTGGTCGTTCGCAAGCCGAAGCTCGCCGGCAAGCCCACCAAGAATACGAATCACACATCAAATAATCAGTAGTTAGTTTCGCAGTCCGCGGATGTGGGGTTGGGTGGTGTTGAGGAGTTAGGAGCGGAAGACTTCGACTGGCATCTCTCGCGATGCTTGACGGGCCGGATATACGGTCGCGAGCAGGCAGAGCAGCATCGAGGCTATCGAGACGAGCACGAAGTTCGACGGCTCGACCTGTATCGGCACGCGTCGAGATGCCGTAGATTTCGCGCGGGATGTGAATGAACTGGTAGCGCGCCAGCGCGAAGCATCCGGCTGCGCCTAGCAGATCTCCGGCGATGGTTCCGGCAGCGCCAACGATCAGTCCCTTCAAGCGGAAGATCAGGCGCACGTCGCGTTGCGTCGAACCCATCGCGATCAGCACCGCGATGTCCTTGCGCTTCTCCATCACGACCATGATCAACGTCGCGACCAGGTTGAACGCGGCGACGCCGATCAACATCACCAGCACCAGCGCATAGACGCGCTTGAGCAATGCGAAGCCCGCGGCGGCGGATTCGTTGAACTCCATCCAGTTGCGGACGCGATATGGATCCGGGAACAGCCTTGCGCACCGCGTCGGTGACAGCGTCGGTCTGGTCGAGATTGACGAGATGGATATCGACCGCAGTCGACTTTGCCGACGCGGCCGAAGAAATCCTGCGCGTTCGTCAGATTCATGAAGACCATGTTGGTGTCGATGAAGTTCATCCCCGAATCGAAGATCGCGCCGATCACAAATTGCCCGCTCTTGGTCGTAAGCGATCCGTCGGGCGCAATGACCGGCGCGACCATCCGAACCGTGTCACCGGGCTTGGCCTTGAGCTTGTTCGCGAGGCTCACGCCGATTGCCAGACCGCCGGTCGTCACCGCAGGCCCGGCGGCGCCCGCCGGAATGGTGTAGCTTCGCATAAGATCGTCGAGACCGCCCGACGTCATGTAGCGTCCCCACTGATCGCGCACGACGGGATTGTTCGGTTCGACGCCGCGCACGACGACGCCACCGATTCCGCGCCCCGAACTCAGCATCGCCTGCCCGATGATGTACGACTCCGCGCCGTTGACGCCGGGCACAGTGGCGACTCTTTTCTCGATGTCGGCGTAGTTGTCGATCGAGCCTTGCGAATTGAGTATCTGGACTTGCGGACTGAGGTTGAGCACCCGTTCCTTGATGCTCTGCTCATAGCCGCCCATTATCGAGAGCGTGATTGTCAGCGCGGCGACACCGATCATCACGCCGACGGCGGTAAAGATCGTCGTGATCGAGATGAACGCGTCCTTGCGGCGGGCGCGCAGGTAGCGGAGCGCAATTTTGAGTTCGTATCGCACGATGACCAGCGAGTCGAGCTCAGAATATCACGTTCTCTTTCTTTAACTGCTCGATCTCGTCGGCGCTGAGTTTGAGCATCCCGCGGAAGACTTCGTCGTTGTCCTGGCCGAGAATCGGCGCCGCCGATCGCAGCGTGCCGGGCGTGCGGCTCATGCGATGCTCGAGTCCTTCGTACGGCGACGGCCCCATCTCCTTGTGCTCGAGCCAATGCCAGAAGCCGAACGCCTCGAGATTGTCGTCGTTGTGAATATCGACGCAGTTCTCGACCGGATAGGCGGCGACTCCGGCAGCCTGCAACTTCGCGGTGAGATCGTGCGCATTGTGAGTGCGCGTGAGCGTATTGACGAACTCGTCGATCGCCGAGGCATTCTCGATGCGCGCAGCCGCAGTCGCGAAGCGCGAGTCGGAATCGGCGGCAAGAACGGTGAGCATCGCGCGCCACTGCTCGTCATTCGCGACGGCGATCGCGATCCATCGCTCGTTACCGTCCTCGTCGGCGCATCGATACGCGCCGTGCGGAGCGTAGCGCTCGGACGCGTTGCCGCGCGGCTCGAGCACGCGGCCGGTCGCGTGGTAGTCGATCAATGCGGGCGCGAGATTCTGCATCGCAGCCTCGTACTGCGACATGTCGATGTACTGGCCCTTGCCGGTGCGGCGGCGATAGTCGAGCGCGGCGAGCAGCGCGAACGCGGAAAATCGCGGCGCGATGAAATCCGTGTAGGCGCCGTAGGGCGGCGTGCATGAGCCGGGACCGTAACCCGAGATGTAGTAGAAGCCCGACAGCGCGGCCATCAGCTGGCCGAAACCGGGGTAGAGCGCGTTGGGTCCGGTCTGCCCCTGCATGCAGGTCGAGAGCATGATCAGGTCGGGACGCAGCTCGCGCAGATTTTCGTAATCGAGTCCCCAATTGCGCATCGCCTTCGGGCGTGAAACTCTCGACGATGATATCGGCCCACGGCACCAGCCGCTTGGCGATGTCGCGCGCTTTGGGCTTGCTCAGGTCGAGCGTGATTCCTTTTTTCGAAGTGTTGTAGCTGGCGAAGAACTGGCTGCGGTTGATGCCGGGCATCGCGTCTTTCCACGGCGGTCCGATTCGCAGCACGTCGGGTCGCGCGGCGGACTCGACGCGAATCACGTCGGCGCCGTTGTCGGCGAAATACTTGGTCGTGATCGGACCGACGCCGACCCAGGCGAAGTCGAGAATGTGAACTCCTTCAAGTGCGAAACGGCTCATCTCGAATTTCTCCTGGCTAAATCGAGCCACTGGCTCGAAGCTTCTGCAATCGTTCGGGCGTGAGACCGAGAAGCGTGCGGTAGATCTCGTCGCTGTGCTCGCCGATTCGCGGCGCGCGCGTGGTCGATCCGATCGGCGTCGCCGACATTTTCGCGAACGGCCCGGGAAACGTGAGCGTGCGTCCGATGTTGTCGTGCGGCACGGTGATCCAGAAGTCGCGCGCTTTGAGTTGCTCGTCGGAGGCGACATCGGCAACGTTCGCAACCGGCGCGAGAAAGATCCGGCGCTTCAGTCCCTGCGCGTAGATTTCGTGCTTGGTCATCGTGAGCAGGAAGCGTTGGATCGTGGTTTCGAGATCGTCGATCTGCTGAGTGGTCCTCCTCGGTCATTTTCATGAACACGCCGGGTATCCACGAAATCCAATCCTTGGTGCGCATCCAGTCGGAGCCAAATCCGTTCTCGCGCATCCACTCGATCAGCGCTTTCGTCGAATTGCCGAACGGTCGTGCCGCCGGTGATCAGGATTGAGATGTTCCCGTCCTTGCACTCGTAAACCATCTTGCGCCGCGCGTCGGCCGATCCGACGAACACTCCAGTGCGCGAAAGATGGTTGCCGTGCAGGAATGGCATCGCCTGCTCGTTCATCAGCGTCCACACGATGCAGGCTTGCATGTTGACGACGATGCGCTGGCCGAGCCCGTCGATTTGGCGCGGGTAGTGCGCGAGCATCATCGCGACCGCCGCCTCGCCGCCCGCGTGCAATCCAGCTTGCGGCAGACTCATCTGAATCGGCGGCTTCCCTTCCTCGCCCATCAGGTACATCATGCCGCCGGCCGCCCACGTGATGATGTCGGCCCACGCGTAATCCTTGCCGGGACCGGTGTCGCCGAAGGGCGTGATCGACGCGTAGATGAGTCGCGGATTTTTCTTCGCGAGCGCGTCGTAGCCGAGCCCGATCGAATCGAGATAGCCGAGCGGGTATGACTCGACAAGAAAATCCGACTTCGCCGCCAGCTCGCGCAACGAGCGCGCGCCCATCGTCAGTCGCGAGATTCGCCGTCACGGACTTTTTGCCCGCGTGATACGCGATCGAGTAGAGGCAGTGATCGGGATCAGCTTTGTCTTCGAGATAAGGCGGGATGCGCCGCGTCGAGCATCCAGTGGGCGGCTCGACCTTGATAACTTCGGCGCCAAGATCGGCGAACATCTTGCCGCACAACGCGCCTTTCTCGTCAGTCAAATCGAGCAGGCGTAATCCTTTCAGCAACTCTGATGGCATCGGTGAATAGTCCTCGCGAATCGACGCGCAGGGTGAACCTCGGAATTTTATATCCTACCGCGCCAAAGATGTAACGGCGCGACGTAGGGCTTACGTTGCTGGCGGGCGTGGCGTGCGGCGCCGATCGCGGTCGCGAAGTCGGCATGTCGGGGATCAGGAACCGTCGTCCGAACGGAAAATTGAGGCGCTTCATTTCCTGCATGAAACGGAACAGGCGCGACAGCTTGCCGGTCGAGCACGATATTTTCCTGGCCGCAGGCGCGGGCGCTCGCGAGCGCGAGCACGCCGATCGATTCGGTGATCATGTTCATGATGGCGAGCGCCTTGTCCTCGGGCGTCGCGTCGGCGCTGATCTTGCCGAAGTTCGCCGCGGTGGTGCCGGGCGGCAGGTCGCCGATCGAGCCGCCGGCGATGTCGCGAACGCTGAGATCGATTCGTCGCAAGTCACCCTTGCGCGCGAGCTTTTCGAGCCGCTCGATCGTCGAGACGCCGAGCATGTGCTTGGCGAGTCCGAGCAGCGTGCCGCCGCCGACTCCAGTGCCGCTGAAGTGCGCGATCTTGTCGCCCGTGACCGACACGATCGCAGTGCCGGTGCCGAGCGAGACGACCAGCGCGCTCTCCAGGCCGGCGAGCGAAGTGCCGCCGATTCCGATCGCGGTGAATTCGTTGACCTTGACGACTGGCCTGCCGAGCAGGGACTTCGGCAGCACGCGCGATCCCGCGCCGGTGGCTGCCACGCATTCGACGTCTTCGAGCTTGATGCCGAAGTCGGCGACGAGTTTGCCGAGCGCTCCCGCGGCCGCCGCGACCGGGTCGTTGGCCTCGATCGTCACGACGTGCACGCCGCCATTTTCGAGGATGACGGCGTCGGTGGTCGAACCGCCGATATCGATGCCAACGATCATAGGTGGTGCCGGCTCCCGTCCAGCCCGTCCATGAAGCTAGATCAGCGGCTGGCACCTGCGCAACGACAGGGGCCACGAAGTGAGAGTAGCTCCATGAAGGAATAATCGCCTGCGCGGCGGGCGGCAGGGGTGACCCCTGCACCCAGTGAGAAGCGCAAAGTTGCGCGCGGCGCGCTACTTTGCTCTCAGGGAGGAGCGGTTGCGAGATCCATTAGCCGGACCTCGTCACTGTGATACTTTCTGAAAATGGCACGGCGCAAGGCCGATTCGTCGCAAAGTCTGTTTCCACCGCGCACTCCGCTCAGCCAGCCGCTGGCGGATCGGATGCGGCCGCGCACGCTCGACGAAATTGTCGGCCAGGAGCATCTGCTGGGTCCGGGAAAGTTCCTCAGCCAGATGGTCGCGGCGCACGTGCTGCATTCGATGATCTTGTGGGGTCCGCCGGGCACCGGCAAGACGACGCTCGCGATAGTGCTCGCGGAACAGTCGGGCGCGGTGTTTCGCAAGCTTGCGGCGGTGACATCGGGCGTCGCCGATCTGCGCGACGCGGTCGAGGCATCGCGCCACGATCTCGAGGCCGGCAAGCGCACCGTGGTTTTCATCGACGAGATCCATCGATGGAATCGCGCGCAGCAGGACGCGTTTCTGCCGCACGTCGAGAGCGGGCTGATCACGCTGATCGGCGCGACGACCGAGAATCCGTCGTTCGAGGTCATCTCGGCGCTGCTCTCGCGGATGCGGCTGCTCGTACTGCATCCGCTGTCGGAGGAAAACGTCGCGACTCTGGTGCATCGCGCGCTCGCCGACAAGGAGCGCGGTCTCGGCAACAGCGGACTCAAGCTGGGTGTCGGCGCGATCGACGAGATCGTTCGGTACGCGGGCGGTGACGCGCGACGCGCACTCGGCACGCTCGAGATTGCGGCGGAGTTCGCGCAGAACGCGGGCGCGACAATAATTACGCCGGAACATATTCGCGAGTCGGCGCAGCAGAAAGCGCTGCTCTACGATCGCGCGGGCGATGAGCACTACAACGTCATCTCCGCGTTCATCAAGAGCATGCGCGGCAGCGATCCCGACGCGGCGGTTTACTGGATGATGCGGATGGTCGAGGCGGGCGAGGATCCGCTGTTCATCGCGCGCACGGATGGTGGTCTTCGCGTCGGAAGATGTCGGCAACGCCGATCCGCGCGCGCTGCAAATAGCGATCGCAGTCAAGGAAGCGGTGGACTTTGTCGGGATGCCGGAAGGCGTGATTCCGCTCGCGCAGGGCGTGACGTACCTGGCCAGCGCGCCGAAGTCGAACGCGTCGTATCTTGCGATGCGCGCGGCGGCCGAAGATGCGAAAACCCTTGGCGCACTGCCGGTTCCGCTGCATTTGCGAAACGCGCCGACGCCGATGATGAAGGGACTCGGCTACGGCAAGGACTACCGCTATCCGCACAATTTCGAAGACGCGCTGGTCGCGCAAAGCTATCTGCCGGACGCGCTCGGCGAGAAGACCTACTACGAACCGTCCGAGCGCGGATACGAAATCCGGATTCGCGAGTTTCTCGCCCGCGCACGCGAGGCGCGCAATCCCGCATCGCCGCGCAAGCCAGACGGGAAAGACTGAAAGGAAAAAGCGAACCGCGAGAACCGGAGCGTGTCCGTTTCCCGCGGTTCACAAATCAGGCTGCGAGATTACTTCGTGCCGAGAACCGAGTCCTTCAGCGCCTTGGCGGCGGTGAAGCGGAGCCGGGTGCGCGCCGGAATCTTGATCTCCTGACCCGTGGCCGGATTGCGGCCCATCCGTGCCTTGGTCTTGCGCTTGCGGAAAATCCCGAGGCCGGCCAGCCGCAGCGATCCTTCCTTCTTGAGCTCGCGGACTACTAGTCCGTTGATCTCCTCGAGCACTTGCTTCCCCTGCTTCTTGGTGAGTCCTGAGCTTTTCAGCCATGTAGGCTGCTACCTGCGATTGCGTCATCATCCTCCTCCTTGCGTTCCGGGTTGCGGGCTTTCACAGAGGGTGAACGAGTGTCGCGAGAAATTCAAGTGCGCGAGGCGGAAAAATCACTCTTTTTTCTAGGGATCGTGATGGTTTTTGCACAGGCTCTTCGCGTCCGCATTGAGCCGCAAGGGTTCGATTGCGCAAACTGCGCAATTGCGCCGTCAGTAGCGGACTTCGACGAGGTACAGACCGCCGGGCGGAGCGTTGGCCGGAACCGCTGCCCGATCGAGTCCGTCGAGAATCGCAGTGACTTTATCGGCGGTGAGCTTGCCGCGTCCCACGTCGATCATCGTCGCGACCATCGCGCGCACCATGTGGCGCAGAAAACTGTTCGCCTCGACGCGATAGAGAAGTACGTCGACTATCGCGAGTCCACTCGCTCGAGAGTCACGCGGCGTATCGTGGTCCTCACTTCAGTGCCGAGCGAGCGGAACGCGGCGAAATCATGCTCACCGACGAAGATGCGCGCGGCGCGATTCATCGCGTCGAGATCGAGATGGTCGCGAACCAGCCAGCTGTAGCGGTAGTCGAAGGCGGACGCGACTTTGCGATTCAACACGCGATATTCGTACACGCGCGAGCGCGCGGCGCGGCGCGGATCGAAGTCGTCGGGCGCGACGGAGACCTCGAGCATCACGATGTCAGCCGGCAGCATCGAGTTGAGAGAGCGCTGCAATTCGGCCGGATCAAACGGACGCGGAATCGAAATCGACGCAACCTGTCCGCGCGCATGCACGCCGGCGTCGGTGCGGCCCGATCCAAACACGCGCACGGGCGTGGCGAAAATCCGCTCGAGCGCGGCTTCGATCCTTCCCTGTATTGAGTCGTGGCGCGGCTGAAGCTGCCATCCGGAATAATTGCTGCCGTCGTACTCGATCCTGAGCTTGAGGACCATCGCGCGGATCAGGCCAAGGTCGGCGAGCTGAGCGCCAACGTCTCTGCGATCCAGAGCGCTCCCAGAGCCGCCAGCCGTGTGTTGTCGAAAACGCACCAACAGCGACGAGCGAGTCGGCGCGCGTCTCGATGCTGACGACGATCGCCTCCTGGCCGACCGCGTCGATCACGCCGAGCGGATCGCCTTCCTCGGCGATCAGGATACCGGGCGCAACGCGCAGCATCTCGACCGGATCTTCACCGTTGCCGGTGCGATCGCGCGGCCGCTGGATATCCACGGTCAACGCGGAACCGTGAAGGACGGGAATCGCGACGGCCTGCACCGAAAGCGGAGGAGCTTTGTCGAGCAGCATCGCGACTTGCGCGGCGATTGCGGCCGCCACCGATCGCTCATGCTCGCGCATGAACGCATTGAACCCGCGCTGGACTTCGTCATCGTCGAGCTCGAGCCGCGCGCTCAAAAGATCGGTGGTCTGATCGACGGTCGCCGTGAGCATTTCCATGCCGCCGGCGCTCGCGCCGAGCATCGCAGTCGCGGCGACGAATCCACTGCGCGTGCCGAGCGCCTTGAGACAGGTGGCAAGCACGTGCGCGGCGGGATGAGGAATCGCGAAGACCCTCGCGTTGCGCAACTGCGCGAGCGCCTCGCGCGAAGTGAGGCCCGGCGCGACCATCGGGACGTCGGAGGGCGGACGGTTCGCCGCGCTCAAATCGATCAGGACCGGACCGGGCTGCGCGGCAATGATCTCGGCAGCGCGCGGTGCGGGAATCGCGAGGAACGCGATATCGAAGTCGTGAAGATCGGCGGGAGACTCTCGAGCGCGTCGACCAGGCGTTCCTCGCCGCCGGCATCGACGGTCTGCATTGCACCCGATTCGGTCGTGAAGAGTTTGAGATCGCTGAGCTGGAATCCGCGCGCGGCGATCAGTTCGATCAGCTGATTGCCCACCGCGCCGGTGGCGCCGACAACCGCCACTCTCGGCTCGCGGGTATTACTCATTCGTTCTCGCTTTCGGAGCTCTCGAGCTTTTCGCGCACGAGCCGGCCCATCGCTTTGCATCCGATGATTTGCGTGCCGGCGCCGCCGTGAAGGTCGCGAGTGCGGTAGCCGTCGCGCACGACGGAATCGACTGCATTCGAGATCAGCTCGGCTTCGGAGCGCATCCCGAGCGAATGCTCGAGCAGCATCCCGGCCGACAGGATTGCGGCGAGCGGATTAGCCTCGTCGCGGCCCGCGATATCCGGCGCGCTGCCGTGAATCGGCTCGTAGAGTCCGACGCGGAAACCGGCGCTGTTGAGCTCCTCGCCCAGCGACGCCGACGGCAACAGGCCCATCGATCCTGCCAGCACCGAGGCTTCGTCGGTGAGGATGTCGCCGAACATGTTCTCGGTGACGACCACGTCGAAGTCCTTGGGCCGCCGTATCAGATGCATCGCCATCGAATCGACGAGCTGGTTCTCGAACGCGACGTCCTTGTACTGCGCGCTCAACTCGGTTGCGATCTCGCGCCACAAGCGCGACGTCGCGAGCACGTTGGCCTTATCGACCGAGGTCAATTTTTTGCGACGCTCCTGAGCCAGCTCGAAACCAAACTTGAGCACGCGCGTAATCTCGGCTTCGCTGTAGAAGCAGGTATCGACCGCCTCGCGTCCGTCTTTCGCCTGCGCGCTTTTCGCTCGGCTTGCCGTAGTAGATGCCGCCGGTCAGCTCGCGAATGATCACCACGTCGACGCCGCTGATCACTTCGGCTTTGAGCGGCGACGCAGCCATCAGTTCCTTGACGGTTTTGACGGGACGGATGTTGGCGAACAGTCCCGAGCGCTTTTCGCAGTCCAAGCAGCGCCTGCTCGGGACGCTTCTCGGCGTTGGGCTTGTCCCATTTCGGTCCGCCGACGGCGCCGAGCAGAATCGCGTCGCTGTCCTGGGCGTGCTTGAGCACTTCGTCGGGCAGCGGAGTGCCGCTGGTGTCGAGTGCATGACCGCCAATCATGCCCTCCTTGAACTCGAGATCGACCGCGGATCGGCGCGCGATGATCTTGAGAATCTGGAGAGCTTCACCGACGACCTCGGGGCCGATGCCGTCACCTTTCAAAACTAGAATTTTATAGGCCATCGAAAGCGCTGAACGCCTGGACGTGAGTGATCGGGAGGAGCGTCAGACCGTCTCGACCCGTCAGTGTATAGCCTCGAAAATTACGAGCGCAGATTGACGCGACCGCGCTGTAGCAAACCTCGCCACAACGGCGGGACTCGCCGAAAGCCGCGTATCGCGCATGATGAAGAGCGAATTCAAGTTCAAACTCAAGCTGTCAAACCACTAGCCCAAGTATGATGTTGCGGCAAGTCCCATTTTCACGCGGCTTACGCACGTCGGTGGTCGGCTTGAGCGGCGCGTGCTTGCGCGCCTTCAGCCGGTTGAGCGCGTTTACCAGCGCGAGCGCGCTGGCCATGACGATGTCGCTATGCGCGCCCTGGCCGGCGACGGTCACGCCGTTTTCGCGAATCATGCAGCTCACTTCGCCGAGTGCGTCGGTGCCGCCGGTAATCGCCTTGACCGCGTAACGCTCGAGCGCTGGATTGATTGCCGCGATTTTGTAAATCGCCTTGTAGCACGCATCGACCATACCGTCGCCTTCGCCCTCGGCCGAGCATTCTTTTCCCTCGACGCGCATCGTGACTTCCGCGTGCGGCGTGCTCTTGCTCGACGACGCGCACTTGAGATCGACCAGTTCGAAGTGATCGATCGTGCGGCGCGCGCTCTCGGTGACCAGCGCGAGGATGTCGTCGTCGTACACGATTTTCTTCTTGTCGCAGAGCGCCTTGAATTCGGCGAACGCCTTGTTCACGTCGACGTCGTCGATATCGACGCCAAGTTCCTTCAGCCGATTGGTGAACGCGTGACGCCCCGAATGCTTGCCGAGCACCAGCTTGTTCGACGGGATGCCGATATCCTCGGGCTTCATGATCTCGTAGGTGAGCTTGTACTTCAGCACGCCGTCCTGATGGATTCCGGCTTCGTGCGCGAACGCATTGTCGCCGACGATTGGCTTGTTGGCCGGCACCGACTGTCCGATCACCTGCGAGAGCAGGCGCGAGGCCGGGTAGATCTGACGCGTGTTGATGCGCGAACCGACGCCCATCAGGTCGTGACGCGTCTTCATCGCCATCACGACTTCTTCCAACGAGCAGTTGCCGGCGCGCTCGCCGATTCCGTTGATGGTGCATTCGATCTGACGCGCGCCGTTGCGCACCGCCGCCAGCGAATTCGCGACCGCCAGGCCGAGATCGTTATGACAGTGCGCGCTCCAGATAACCTTGTCGGCGCCGGGAACTTTCTCGCGCATGTACGCGAACATCCGGCCGAATTCCTCGGGGATAGCGTGGCCGGTAGTATCGGGCAGATTGATCACGGTGGCGCCGGCGCGAATCACTTCGCTGCAAACGTCGACCATGTAATCCCAGTCGGAGCGCGACGCGTCCTCGCAGGAGAACTCGATGTAGTCGAGATGCTTCTTGGCGCGCGTGACGGCCCAGGTGGCGGCGTCGAGCACGTCCTCGCGATTCATGTTGAGTTTGTACTTGAGATGGATTTCCGAGGTCGCGATGAAAATGTGAATCCCCGGATGCTTCGCCTTGTCCACTGCGCGCAATGCCGAATCGACATCCGCCTCCCGCGTGCGCGACAGACTCAGCACGACTGGCTCGGTCACCGCCTGCGCGACGCGGCTGATCGGACTCGAAGTCGCCGGGCGAAGAAACGGCAAAGCCCGCCTCGATGATATCGACGTTGAGGCGTTCCAGTTGCCGCGCGAGCGCGATCTTCTCCTCGACGTTCATCGTGCAGCCGGGCGACTGCTCGCCGTCGCGCAGCGTCGTGTCGAAGATTCGGACGTAGTCGTTGTTCGTTGTGCGCAGCCGTGTTCGCGTGTGCCATCGTCATTTCCTCCCGCATCATCGCCGCGGGATCAGCTGCCGATCGTTGCCGGGAGTGTAAAGTGGAAAAAGAAAACGCCCCGGGCGGCTTCGATCGGCCCACTGCCCGGGGCGTGTGTCTCAGTTTAATCAGGCCGTTTAAACCTGTCCGGACGCGCGCCTGGCGTGGGCCCCTGTAAGGGCCAGGCTAAGCAGCAGCTCCGGTAGCAGGTTGGAAAACATAGTGTACGGATTGTAAGCGGGCGCGGAGACTTCAGTCAAGGCGGGTCGATATAGCCCTAGTGGGGCTGGGGTTGGTGGTCGCGGAGGCTGCGGGTGCGTTTGGCGGTGTCGGGTTGGGGGGCACTGCCGTTGGCGTCGTGGGATTTGGCGGCGACGGGACGCAGCACCGAGACTTTGGCGCTCAACCGTTCGCCGCGAATCATCAGGGAGGGACCGGACAACACGTACGCCGCCGAGAGCATGAACGCGGTGAGCTGCGGCATCGCGAACAGCATCGCAGCGATTACCATCATGACGATCACCAGCTCGACCTGCGCGCGCTTTTCGAGCTTGATCGATTTGAAGCTGGGGTAGGGCACTCGCGAGATCATGAGACCGCCGAGCGTCAGCGTGATCGGCACCATCAGCGTGCACAGGGTGCGCGGCGAATCGAATTCGAAGTAGCTGTAGGCCAGCACGAAAGAAGCGATCATGATAGCGGCGCCCGGAATCGGCAGGCCGACGAAGCGGCTCTTATCCGCGGTCGCGGTCTGCACATTGAAACGCGCCAGGCGAAGCGCGCCGCACAGCACGAACAAACCCGCGACAGCGATTCCGAGCGAGCCGATCGGCCTCAACGCCCACGACCACACCAGCATCGCCGGTGCGACGCCGAATGCGACCACGTCGGAGAGGCTGTCGTACTCGACGCCGAACTGGCTCGAGGTGCGCGACGCGCGTGCGACGCGGCCGTCGAGGCCGTCGCAAAAGAACGCGATGATGATCATCACGGCGGCGACTTCGAAGTGTCCGGTAACCGCGGAGACCATCGAGTAGAAGCCCGACAACAGGCCGATCGAAGTGATCGTCGCGGGCAACAGAAAGACGCCGCGACGCAGCGGGCTGTCGGCTGCGATGCCCGGATCGCGGCTTTCACCCGAATCGAGCTCCATCCGCAATCGCTCTTCGCGCGAGCGGCGGGAATTGCGGCTCATGGCTCGATTGCTCCGATGATGGATTCTCCGGCGCGGACGCGTTGCCCCATCGATACCGTGACCCGGTACTCGGGCGGAAAAAAGTGATCGACGCGGCTTCCGAACATAATCAGGCCGATCCGCTGGCCTGCCTGTATCCTATCACGCGCGCGGAGCCGGCAAACTATCCGCCGCGCCAGGTATCCGGCCACCTGCATCATGCCGAACATGCGGCCGGACGCGTCGGTCATCGCAATCAGGGTGCGCTCGTTGCGCTCGCTGGCATCGTCGCGAAACGCGGCGCGGAACTCGCCCGACGTATGCTCGACGATCGTGACTTCGCCGCCGACCGGCGCGCGATTGACGTGGACGTTGAGCGGCGACATGAAGACCGACACGCGATGGCAGGGTTTTCCAGCCGAGCCGGGAAAAGAAACGTCGGAAATGTCGGTGACTTTGCCGTCGGCGCCGGAAATTACGACGTTTTCGGTGCGCGGCGGGTAGCGTTCGGGATCGCGAAAGAAAAGCGCAATCGGAATTGCGAGGATTACCACGATCGCGCCGATCGACTTGAGGCCGATCGCAATCAGAATGATTCCGAGCAGCGCCAATCCGAAGCGACATCGCGACGCCTTCAGTCGCGATTCCGATCGCGCCCGCGATGCGCGCGAGGACCGCACCCGGCGTCGGGCGCCCGCTGTCGGTTTCGCCCGCCACGACGATCTAGTTCCTCGACTTATCGACCAGCCGATCGCTCGCGAGCCACGGCATGAACGCGCGCAGCTTGCGCCCGACTTCTTCGACCGGATGCGTTCTCGGCTTCCTTGCGCAGTTCGCGGAAACGCGGCAGCCCGGCCTTGTAGTCGCCGATCCATTCGTTGGCGAACTTGCCCGACTGGATGTCCGCGAGGATCTGTTTCATCGCCGCGCGCGAGTCCTTGCCGATCACCTTGGTGCCGCGCGTCATGTCGCCGTACTCGGCGGTGTTGCTGATCGAGTAGCGCATGTTCGAGATTCCGCCCTCGTAGATCAGATCCACGATCAGCTTCACCTCGTGCAGCGTCTCGAAGTACGCCATCTCGGGCGCGTAGCCGGCCTCGACCAGCGTCTCGTAACCGGCGCGAATCAGCTCGGTGAGTCCGCCGCATAGCACGGATTGCTCGCCGAACAGATCGGTTTCGGTTTCCTCTCTGAACGAGGTTTCGATGATCGCCGCGCGTCCGCCGCCGATCGCGCTGCCGTACGCGAGCCCGACCTTGGTGGTATCTCCCGACGGATCCTGCTCGCACCGCGAGCAGGCACGGCACGCCGCGGCCCTTGGTGTACTCGGAGCGCACGAGATGGCCGGGGCCCTTCGGCGCGATCATGAAGACGTTCACGTCGGCGGGCGGCTTGATGAATTTGAAATGGATATTGAAGCCGTGGCCGAAGGCCAGGTACTTGCCCTTGGTGAGATGCGGCGCGATCTCGGCCTCGTAAATCTCGGAGCCCATCTCGTCGGGCACCAGCACCATGATCACGTCGGCGCGCTTGGCGGCTTCGGCGGTATCGAATACCGGCAGGCCCTGCTTGGTGGCCTTCTCGCGCGACGTCGATTTCGCGCCGAGCCCGACGCATACGTCCATCCCGCTGTCGCGCAGGTTGAGCGCATGCGCATGTCCCTGGCTTCCGAAGCCAATGACCGCGATCTTTTTACCCTTGAGCGCGGACAGGTCCGCGTCGCGGTCGTAATAAACCTTCATTTGAATGTTCTCCCGAATTTTCTCGCTGTCAGACTATTCAGCTTCGCGCGGCCGGCGGCCCTGATGATTGTTGTTATTGAGCTGGACCGTGCGCGCCATCGCGACTTTTCCTGAGCGCACCACTTCCTTGATTCCGAGCGGGCGGACGATCGCGATGAACGCCTTGATCTTTTCGGAGTTGCCGGTGAGCTCGACGGTGATAGCGCGCGGGCCGATATCGACCACGTGGGCGCGATAGGCATTGACGATCGAGTCGAGCTCCGAGCGCGTGCGCTCGTCCACCGAGACCTTGACGATCACCATCTCGCGATTGATCGTCTCGACGTCCTTGAAGTCGGTAATCTTGATCACCGACACCAGCTTGTTGAGCTGCTTGTTGATCTGCTCGACGATCTGATCGTCGCCGGTGGTGACCAGCACGATCCTGCGAGACCGTCGGATCGAGCGGATCCTCGTTGACGGTCAGGGACTCGATGTTAAAGCCGCGGCCCGAAAACAGTCCGGCCACGCGTGCGAGCACGCCGAATTCGTTTTCAACCAGAACCGATATCGTATGACTTGTCATGCGGTGGAGTGCGCGCGCTCATGGCCGGACCCGTTGGCGTCAGCGAGCCTCTTGTTGATAGCGGCCGAGAATCGCCATCATGCGGTCTTTCGAGGCCAGCTTCAGCTTCTGGATTCGCTTTTCTTCGATTTCCTCTTCGTTGGTCAGATAATGTTTGTGTCTAAAGACTTCGAGTTTTTGCTTGAGCGCTTGATGCTCCGTGTAGAGGGCCCTCAGCTCCTCGTCATGGGTCAGATGCTGCCGAATGAGTTCTTCCTCTCGATGCTCCATACGCCCTCCGTGCCTATGCCTGCCGGATTTTTCGAAGTGGGCTTGAACGTAGCCTCCGGCGTCCTGATGTATAGCGGCTCAAGTGAAGCCGCTCGATCCGTTTCACCACGGGCAAACTGCGCCCCGCCCAGCGCCGCGACGCAGACTCCGCGCAAATCGAGCGTCCCTGTGTTGAAAACCGCCACCCTATGACCCCGCGATTCCACAAGGGCCGCCGCATCCTTCGCTCTTTCGTCACCGACGAACATCACGTCCTCGGTGATGCGCGATGCCAGGTGTTCCAGCGCGATTACCAATTCCTCTGACAGTTTTTCTAGCCCATCGGCCACGACCCGGTAAAGGGCTGCGTAAACTTCGCCTTTGCGGGCATCCATAACTACGCAGACCAATCGGCCTTCGTCGATATTGTTGCGCTCGAGCGCAGCTAACGCCATCGCGTCGAAACCGGGCACTCCGACCAGCGCGCATCCCGACGCCATCGCGATTCCCTTCGCATAGCTGATCCCGATGCGCAGTCCGGTGAACGACCCGGGACCGGTGCCGACAGCGATCGCGCCGACATCACGAATCGACAGTCCAGCAGCGGCGAGAAGATCGTCGATGGCGCCCGGCAATGCGGCGCCGTGCGACGTGGCGGGCCGCTCGAGCGACGCGGCGACTTTGCCGCCGGCGATCAGCGCGAGGCTTGCGATTGATGTAGAAGTGTCGAGTCCCAGGACCGGGCGCGTTGCGGCTGCCTGTTCGAGCAGCCGATTAACCTTGCACAATACGCGAGATGTCATTGAAGATTACAAACGCCATCAGTGCCACGAGCAAAAACAATCCGACCTGGAGCATCGCTTCGCGGTAACGAAGTTCGAGCGGCTTGCCCTTGATGCCCTCGAAGACGAAGAACAGCAGATGCCCGCCGTCGAGCAGCGGCACCGGCAACAGATTGATGATGCCAAGTTCGAGGCTGAGCATCACGGTGAACATCGCGAGATTCGCGAGCCCTCGATGCGCTTCCTGGCCGGCCATCTGGGCTATCATGATCGGTCCGCCGAGCGCTTCTTTCACGGGAGTGCTGCCGGTGAAGATACTGGCGATTCCGACCACCATCTGGACGGTCATCTCAACCGAAGTTTCGCACGCCTCTTTCACCGCGCCGATCGGGCCGTAGCGCTTGGTGATCTCGTCGCCGCTCGGCTGCACGCCGATTACCCAGGATGGTCGCGTTGGTGCCGTAGATAGTCTTTTGATCGAGCCGGGTCGGCTTGATGACGATCGTGCTGCGCGCGGCTTTGCCATTCTGCTGCCGATCGATTTCCAGCGTGATCGGAGAGCCGTCGCCAGCCTTCACAGTCTTCGAGAAATCGGACCACAGTTCCATCGGCTGTCCGTTGACCGAGACGATCCGATCGCCGATGAGGAGCCCGGCCTTCGCCGCCGGGAGATCTTTGGTGGTCTTGCCGACCACCGGCAGCAACTGCGGCACGCCGTACATGAAAACCAGAGTGAGCAGCAGGGGCGCGAAAATGATGTTGGACAGCGGTCCTGCCAGCACGATCAGAACGCGCTTGCCGAGCGACTGAGTCGGGAACGCGCGGCTTGCAATACGCCTCGACCAGGACGGTCGGAGGATGTTCCGCCAGCGCTTTGATCGCGTCGTCAACTTTGGGCTCGCCGCGCACTTCATTGAGGAGCAGCGCTTCGTCGGGCTTCAGTTCGCGGCCGAGAATCGTATGCGCGACGCCGGCGCCCGACGCGCTCAGACGCTCGGCCAGAGTGCGCAAGTTGTCGTCGAATTCGGGGGCGGCGAGGACCGCGCCATGCTCGCGCGCGGCGCCGATCAGGTCGAGTCCGATCTCGTGAAGGTACAATTTTATTTCATCGGGCGTGGGCTTCTCGCCGACTTCATCGCCCAGCATTCGGACGTAGCCGCCGAATGGAGTCGCGCCGAACGAGTATTCGGTCTCGCCGCGCCGGAATCCGAATACTTTTGGCGGATAGCCGACCGAGAATCGCAGCACGCGAACCCCGACCTTCTTGGCCATCGCGAAATGTCCCGCCTCATGCACGACCACCAGCACGGCGAAAACCAGTGCTGCGTATAGAATCGAAGCTATCATTTAGTTTTGCTCGCGGGTCCGATGCGGAGTTTCCGAGCATGAAAATGCGGCTCCCAAAGCCGCATCATCGCAACCAATAGTAGGCGAAAAAGAGCGCGAAGACCAGTGAACAAGTGCGATCGAGCAGGCCGCCGTGACCCGGGAAAATCCAACCCGAGTCCTTGACTCCCGCCGCGCGCTTCAATGCGGAGCCGGCCAGATCGCCGAGCTGCGCAAGGATGGAAATCATAGCGGCAAATAGCAGGATTCTGCCCATATCCCACGTCCCGCCTATCATCTTAAAGAGCAACCATCGCTGCCACGACCGTCGCGAGCAAGCCGCCGATCGCGCCTTCAATTGTTTTGTTGGGACTGACGCTCGGCGCGAGCTTGGTGCGGCCCATGAACCTGCCGACGAAGTATGCGCCGCTGTCGCTCACTACTGCCAACAGGATCACCAGCAGGAGCAGGTAGATGCCGTCGGGACTGTTGCGGAGCAGCGCGAAGCAGGGGAACAGAAATCCGACGTACGCCGCGCCGATGAAGACCAGGCGCGGTCCGCGGAATGGTTCGCCGCTGCCTGCGATTTCGATTCGCACGACCAGCCCGAGCATCATGAGGATGACGATCACCGGCACCACCCATCCGACCCATCCCAGCGTCGCCGCCGTAGAGCAGTCCGAACAACGGCACGCCGCCGACGACTGCGAACAGCGGCAATGCGACCCAATGCAGAGCGCCGGTCATCGCGGCGACTTCGTAGAGTCCCCAGATGCCGGCGATCGCGTTGACAATCGTGAAGAGCCAGGCCGGCGCGAAAAGTACCAGCGCTCCAACCGCGGGCAGCAGGACTGCCGCTGTCAGGAGTCTAGTTCTGAGCACGCAGACGGGTGTCGGAACCGTTGGTGACAGCGCCGAAGCGGCGCTCGCGAAGCTGGTAGGCGGCGATCGCGCTCAGGAATTCGCGCTCGCGGAAATCGGGCCACAGAGTGTCGGTGAAATAGAGTTCGGTGTAGGCGAGCTGAAAGAGAAAAAAATTGGAGACGCGCAATTCACCGGAAGTTCGAATCAGCAGAGTCGGGATCGGGAAGTCCGGTGGTAGTCAGTTCGCGCGCGACCAGTTGCTCGTCGATTTGATCGGGTGAGATCGCACCGTCGGCGACTGCGCGCGCGATCGCATCGCGCCGCGTTGACGATGTCCTGGCGGCCGCCGTACGACAACGCCAGCGCCACCGTCATCCCGCGATTGTCGCGGGTCGCGGCGACCGTCTCGGCCAGGGCCTCGCGCACTCGCGGCGGCAGCCGCTCGGTATCTCCCAGAGCCAACCACGCGGATATCGCGTTTCATCAGGCGCTTGGTCTCGGTGATCAGGTAGCGATGGAACAGACCCATCAGGAAGCTGACCTCGGTGGTCGGGCGTCCCCAGTTCTCGCTCGAAAATGCGTACAGCGTGAGGTACGGGATGCCGAGTTCGCGGGCCGCATCGACGACCGCGCGGACGGAATCCTTGCCGCGGCGATGGCCCTCGTGACGCGACAGACCGCGCCGGCTCGCCCAGCGGCCGTTGCCGTCCATCACGATCGCCACGTGACGCGGCATCCGCGATGGATCCAAAGAGAGGTTCGGGAAATCGTTTAGAGGTAGTGAGATTGCCACTTGGGGTTCAGTCTTCACCGAAGATCGCGCGCCGCTTTGCAGCTGGTGACGGGCGAGCTCAGACCTCCATGATTTCCGCTTCTTTGGCGGTCAGCACTTTGTCGATTTTTTCGATGAACTCGGTCGTGTAGGTCTGCACCTTGGCCTCGCCGGCGCGCATCTCGTCCTCGGTGGCCTGCTTTTCCTTGTGCATTTCCTTGAGCATGTCGTTGGCGTCGCGGCGATGGTTGCGGACGCCGACGCGGAATTCCTCGCCGATTTTGCGGACGTGCTTGACCAGATCCTTGCGGCGCTCCTCGGTCAGCTCGGGAATCGGAATGCGGATTATCTTGCCGTCGTTCATCGGAGACAAGCCGAGATCGGAAGTCTGGATCGCCTTTTCGATGTCGTGCATCGCGCCCTTGTCGTACGGCGTGATCACGATCAGGCGCGGCTCCGGCGCCGACAATCCCGCGAGTTGCCGCAGCGGCGTTTTCGATCCGTAGTAATTCACCTGGAGATTTTCGACCAGCGCGGTTGACGCGCGGCCGGTGCGGACGCGGGCAAGTTCGTGGCGAAACGCCTCGACGGTCTTGTCCATTTCCTTGCGCGCGTCTTCGATTGTGTCCGTAAGCATGCTCACGGTGCGCTCTCCACTCGGGTTCCGATTTGCTCGCCCATCACGGCCCTTCTTATATTACCCGGTTTGCGCAAATTGAACACGATGATCGGCAATCGATTATCCATGCACATCGAGATGGCAGTCGAGTCCATCACCTTAAGGTTTTTCTGCAGCACCTCGATATAAGTGAGGCGCTCGAAGCGCTTGGCGCCCGGCTCGCGCACCGGATCGCGATCGTAAACCCCGTCCACCGTGTGGCTGGCCTTCAGGATTACCTCGGCGCCGATTTCCATCGCGCGCAGGCTGGCCGCGGTGTCAGTCGTGAAATAAGGATTGCCGGTGCCGGCGGCGAAGATGACGACGCGGCCCTTTTCGAGATGGCGCACGGCGCGGCGGCGGATGTACGGCTCGCACAGCGCCTGCATCTCGATTGCGGACAGCACTCGCGTGACGACGCCGACGTGCTCGAGCGCGTTCTGCAGCGCGAGCGCGTTGATCACCGTCGCCAGCATGCCCATCTGATCGGCGGTCGAGCGATCCATCCCGCGCGCCTCGTAGTCGCTGCCGCGGATGTAGTTGCCGGCGCCGATTACCATCGCGAGCTGAACGCCGAGCGACGGCAACTTCCTTGATTTCGAGTGCAATCTCGGCGAGCGCGTCGAGATCGAGTCCGGCGCCCTGCGCGGGCGCGAGCGCCTCGCCGGATAATTTCAGCAGAATACGGCTGAAGCGCGGCTTGCCGTCGGTCGCACTTTGAACTTCAGCCATTTCTCGAAGCTCCCGTAGATGCCCCCGTTGAAGCCCCGCCCCGTCGTCAGTTGGATCCGCGCGCGTCAGGACCGCTTGGTCGCCTTGCTATCGAGCGCCTCGCCCATCTGGAAGCGGACGAAGCGGCGCACGTCGATTTTCTCGCGCATCTGGATGGCGGCCTCGCCAATCAGATCGTTGACAGTCTTGTTCGGATCGCGAGCGTAAGCCTGCTCGAGCAGGCAGGCTTCCTTGTAAAATTTCTCGACCTTGCCATCGACGATCTTCGCGACGACCGCCGCGGGCTTGCCCTCGGCCTGCGACGCGTAGATCTGGCGCTCCTGCTCGATGACGGCCGGCGACAGGTCCTCGCGCCGCACGACGCGCGGATTGGACGCCGCGACCTGCAGCGCGAGTTCCTTCACCAGCGCCTGGAACGCTTCCGACTTGGCGCAGAAATCCGTCTCGCAATTGACTTCGATCAACACGCCAATCTTGCCGCCCGCATGAATATACGAACCGACCGCACCTTCGGATGCGACCCGGCCGGCGCGACCCGCCGCCGCGGCGATACCCTTCTCGCGCAGCCAAACGA
Source organism: uncultured delta proteobacterium (assembly GCA_963814715.1). GTDB lineage: Bacteria > Desulfobacterota > Binatia > Binatales > Binataceae > Binatus. Next base: position 499,711 of record CAWFDW010000001.1, on the reverse strand, counting down.
CGGCCTTTTCGAGATCGCCGGCCGCTCTCCGACAGCGCGCGCTTGCAATCCATGATGCCGGCGCCGGTCTTCTCGCGCAGTTCCTGAATCTGGTTTCGATTTATTTCCATCACAATTCCTGGGTTGAGCTAGTATTCTTGGCCGGTCGCGCTACTGCAAGCGACCGGCCCCCGTCCGTTTCGGACTTGAAAATCGAGTCTGTCGATTAGACCGCGCTGGGCGAATCGGGCGCCGAGGTCCCCGTGTCCGCCGATGCGCGCCGCGTCAGAGCGAATATCCTGCTGCCCCTTGGCGCGCTCCTCGGCAATCTGCTTGCCTTCGAGGATCGCGTCGGCGACGGCCGCCGTGAACAGCTTGATCGCGCGGATCGCGTCGTCGTTGCCGGGGATTCGATACGCGATCAGGTCAGGATCGCAATTCGTATCGACCACCGCGGCAACCGGGATACCGAGGCGGTTCGCTTCCGCGACGGCGATATCTTCTTTCTTGGTGTCGATAACCCACAGCGCGTCCGGGAGCTTGCGCATGTTCTTGATCCCGGCCAGCGTGTTCATCAGCTTTTCATGCTCGCGGCCGTTGTCGCTCATCTCTTTCTTGGTGAGCGCCTTGATCATCTCGGGATCGGCCATCGTCTCTTCGAGCTTGCGGAGCCGGTCGATCGACGCGCGAATAGTCTGGAAGTTGGTCAGCATCCCGCCGAGCCAGCGGTTGTTGACGTAGTACATGCCGCATCGCTCGGCTTCTTCCTTGACGATGTCCTGGGCCTGCTTCTTGGTGCCGACGAACAGCATCGTGCCGCCCGCCGCCGCGAGGTCGCGCGCGAAGTCGAAGGTCGCGCGAAACATCTTCACGGTCTGCTGAAGATCGATAATGTAGATACCGTTGCGGGCGCCGAAGATGTACTGCTTCATCTTCGGGTTCCAGCGGCTGGTCTGATGGCCGAAGTGGACACCGGCCTCCAGAAGCTGCTTCATACTGATTTCAGTCATAGAATTTAGTCCTTGCCTCTTGGCCCCGAGTGAGGGGCAATCTGTAAGTATTAGCAGGGTGGGGGGTGGTAAGAAAGTGCGATGGTTGCTGTGGGTACTGTCTTAATTTGGGGCTGAGTGTCTGAATTTCAAATCGCGAGTGTCTTATTTTGATTTAAGTCGCAGATCATCATTCTGGAGGAAGAGTGATGGCACCTTCGCAGTGGTACTGAATGAACAAACGATCTCTGCAGCATAGATCGAACGGTCCGAAGAGGCGTCCGTGCCATGCGGCATCGCGCTTCGTAAATTCACCGTACTGTAAAGCGCCCTTGTATCGCCATTCAACGCACTTCGACGTGGCAAGTTTAAGTCCTTGCTCACGATCCGACCGATCAGATTCCGACGATACGGCGACGTATCCTTCAGCTTGGGTGCCACCTTCCTGCACGAATTGCTTTTGAGCGGCGCAGTCGACGAATACCAGCCCACAAGCGCGAGCGCGGCTGCGTGGCGGGGCTTCATCCTATTTCTTGCCCTTCAGGCGGATGTCGTCGCTGGCGAGGCAGGCGGCGTTGATCGCGCGCGCTTTTCCCAATGCGGCATCATGCTTGTCGAGGCGCTTGAGCTTGCCCGTCTTGTCGAGCGTGATCGGATCCTGCTCGCTGTTCTGAAGGTCCGTCAGCGCCTTCTCGCAATTGTCCTCGGTGTCGAAACTGGTGACCGTGATCCAGCGCGCAATCGGGATGTCGGAATCAACATCATGAGGGATCTTGGCGGAATCGGGCGGCATCATCAGATACCAGCCGACCAATGCGAGCGCCGCGAGGTGGCGGCTTTTCAGGTTGCTCACCCCGGCAAGTTATACGCCACTTGCCGAAAAAAGTCATGGAGGGGGGCAGTGCGGTGCGGTGGCTGGAAGGTCGAGCAGCGGGCAAGGCGGCCCGCCCCACTGAAATCAAGATGGCGGGCACGGCGGGTCATCCTACTCCTATGGTCTTAGTTTTTTATAGTGGGGCGGGCCGCCGTGCCCGCCATCGACGCGCGGGCGTCCGCGCCCGCGCTTACCTAATCTCTCGGCCACACCCATAGATACTCTTGAAGCTTGGGCCACCGAGTCCACGGATTTCCCAGGATATAGTCGAATTTTTGTTCGAACTCTTTTTCATCCCGGACAATGCGGTCGAAGTACTCATCCTGCCAAACTTGCCCGCGGCGTCCATGCTGACGCTGCATCGCATGCGCGGTGAATGACTTCCAAGAATGAACAATCTTCTCCAGAGGCTCTTCGTCCAAGGTTCGCAGCAGGACGTGCACATGGTCGTTCATAACTACGTAGGCGTAAAGTTCGTAGCGCTGCTCGTGGCTACGGTCGAGTTCTGCCGCGATCAAGTCGCGCTCCGGCGCCGACAGTTCTATGGCTGGTGCAAGCCGCCAGGTCACGAAATAGATCGCGTCCCGCTCGCGGTAGTGTGGCAGGCGTCTGCGGTAGAAGTGAGATGTGTCATTCATTGGAAGGCGCGGGCGGGGGCGCCCGCGCATCGATGGCGGGCACGGCGGCCCGCCCCACTACTATGCTCAGCTCCCGCCCCCACTATTGCCGTCCGCCCCATTACTGAAACGAGGACAATACCACCGAGCGCCTTACGCGTTCATCGATTCGAGGAATTCTTCGTTGGTCTTGGTCTTGTCCATCTTGTCGATTAGGAATTCCATCGCTTCGACTGCGTTGAGCTGGGTCAGCAGCTTGCGCAGAATCCAGACGCGATTGAGCGTGGCGCGCGGCAGCAGCAGTTCTTCCTTACGGGTCGTGGAGCGCTGGATGTCGATCGTCGGGAAGATGCGCTTTTCGAGCAGGCGGCGGTCGAGCGCAATTTGTTGATTGCCGGTGCCTTTGAACTCTTCGAAAATAACTTCGTCCATTCGGCTGCCGGTATCGACGAGCGCAGTAGCGATAATCGTCAAGCTGCCGCCGTCCTCGGTGTTGCGCGCGGCGCCGAAGAATTTCTTGGGCTTGTGCAGCGCGTTGGAATCGACGCCGCCCGACAGGATCTTGCCCGACGGCGGCACCACGGTGTTGTAGGCGCGCGCCAGCCGCGTGATCGAGTCGAGCAGGATGACGACGTCGCGCCCATGCTCGACCAGCCGCCGCGCCTTTTCGATTACCATCTCGGCGACTTGCACGTGACGCGTCGCGGGCTCGTCGAAGGTCGAGCTGACGACCTCGCCCTGCACCGAGCGCAGCATGTCGGTGACTTCCTCGGGACGCTCATCGACCAGCAGCACGATCAGCACGATCTCAGGATGGTTGTGCGCGATTGCCTTGGCCATCGCCTGCAGCATCATCGTCTTGCCGGTGAACGGGGCAGCGACGATCAGTCCGCGCTGGCCTTTGCCGATAGGCGCGACCAAATCGATGATGCGGGTGGTCAAATCTTCGTGATTGTATTCGAGCTTGATGCGCTCCTCGGGATAGAGCGGCGTCAGGTTGTCGAACAGAATTTTGTCGCGCGCCTTTTCGGGATCCTCGTAGTTGATCGATTCAACCTTGAGCAGTGCGAAGTAGCGCTCGCCTTCTTTCGGCGGGCGAATCAGGCCTGATACCACGTCGCCGGTGCGCAAATTGAACTTGCGAATCTGACTCGGCGAAATATAGATGTCGTCGGGACCGGGCAGGTAGTTGTAATCCGGCGCGCGCAGGAAGCCGAAGCCGTCGGGCAGGATTTCCAGCACGCCCTCGCCGAGGATCGATCCGTTCTTGGCGGCTTGCGCCTGCAGGACGGCAAAGATCATCTCCTGCTTGCGCATGTTGGTCGCGCCTTCGACGTTGAAGTCGCGGGCGATCTGCGCCAGCTCGGTAATTTTTGCGCGTTTGAGCGATTTGAGGTTGAGCACCCCTTCTTCGCTGATCACCGGCGCCGGCGGCGGAAGATTCGGATTGCTATCGAGGTTTACCTGACGCGGTGTGCCGTTGGTCGAACGCGGGTCGTCGAAGCGACCTTCCTCGCTCTTCGCAACGTGTCTGCCCTTGCCCATATGCCTTCCCCGCAACCTGGACTCCATCATTTTAATGCTGCAAATAGCCGCCGCTCGCGCGACGCGTACCGCAGGTTATGAACGTTTGTTCCAATGGCCCCCACAGCGGGAGATACCATTTCAGATTTTCGGGTGCTCAAGCGGTCGGGATTCGGAACAACTGACGCCTTGAGTTCAAGTTCGGAATTACGGACCGCAGGGAAACGGGGTTAATCTCACCACCCAACCCGTTTCAGCGTCCTCAGTGCGGAAGCTCAGCTAAAACGCTACCCGCGCGATGCCACGATGTCAACGGGGCGTAGGCGCGTGAGTTTGAAATTCCTAAATTTTTCCCCAGAACGCGAATCCTACCGCGCCGAGGATGCATACGAACGATCCTACGTAATTCCATCGCGGCACTTCTCCCAGATAGAAAAAGGCGAAGATCGCGAAGACTACCAGCGTCACAATTTCCTGGATGATTTTGAGCTGGTAGGCCGTGAATTCTCCGTAGCCGATTCGATTTGCGGGAACCTGAAAACAGTATTCCGCGAACGCGATTAGCCAGCTCACGACGATCACCAGCATCAGCGGCCGATCTCTGAACCGCAAATGTCCGTACCACGCAATCGTCATGAAGGTGTTCGAGCAGAAGAGCAACGCAACGGTTAGCATGCAAGCTATTGTTAGCGAACCGTGGATGCTCGTCCAAGTTAGGATGTCGCGTTCCGCGCCACCGATTACCCGCCTCGCCCGCTTTTAGTTGCGGGAGAGGTCGCGCCGAAGGCGCGGGTGAGGGATTGCAGCCGAATAGATCGCGACGGGTTCGCTTATCTACGTGCCCAAGGATCGACAAACTCGATTCTGAGATCGCGGAAGTGACGAACGTTGCGGGTGGCGAGTGTCGCCCGCCTCGAAGCCACGATGCCGGCGATTTCGATGTCGCGGAAGTCGAGCGGCTTCCCGATCATGCGACGCTCCGCGGCGCGATTTGCGGCTTCAGCGGCCGCCTCATGGTCGAAGGGCAGGATTCGTCCCTCCAGATCTTCCTCCAGGACTTTCGCGAACGCGTCACCTAGTTGCCGTTTGCGGCGTCCCGACGGGAGCAACGCGAGGCCAAAACGAATCTCGAAGATGGTCACCGCTGTGGTCCAGATTGATTCGGACGGTTGTTCATCGAGCCAGGCGACCACCTTCGAGTCGTGCGGTTCCATCAACCCGGAGAGAACGTTGGTGTCGAGAACAATCACTTCTTGAAGACAGCCGGCCGCGGTTTATGCCCTCGAAGTTCGGGGATGTCTTCTTGAAGACCGATACGCGCGAAGCGACTCCGAATGCGGCTACCCAATCCTACCGAGCTGCGGTCTTCGGGCTTCACTGCGTTGCGAAGAATGTCGCGGACTTCCTCCTCCATGCTATGACCGTGGCGACTCGCCCGCCGTTGAAGTTGCGCCTTAACGCCATCTTCCAGATTTCTGACAACCAGCTGCGCCATCGAAATTCCGTACCTCTGATATCATGATATCATTTCGTAGCCATACCGCAAAGTCAACTCAGTTCGATCCAGCGGCGAAGCTCGATCGCATCGGCGGCAAATGATTTCGTCGCGAGGAACTCGACAAAGTCGATCGGTAGCGGCGCTACGAACTCGAGGCGCTCGGCGGATCGCGGATGCGTCAGAGAAAGCGCCAGCGCATGCAGTGCTTGTCGATGAAAAAATCCAGCGCCCGCCGACTTGCCGCCATATAAAGGATCGCCAAGACACGGATGCCCGATCGACGCGAGATGCACGCGAATCTGATGCATCCTGCCGGTGTCGGGCTTCACCCGCACCAGCGACGTGCCAGCTTCGTCGGTGTCCGTGGGGTCGAAGCGTGCCAGCACGGTGAGATGGCTGACGGCGTCGCGCGGCGCGTTCGATCGCACCGACATCCGCTTGCGCTCCACTGGATGTCGCCCGACGGGCCGTTCAATCGTCAACCGATCGCGCGCGACTTTGCCCTTGACGATCGCCAGATAGGTTTTCTTGACGCTTCGATCCTTGAACTGTCGCGAAAGCGCGGTGCGCGAAAACGGCGTCCGCGCGACTACCATCACGCCCGACGTGTCCTTGTCGAGGCGATGCACAATCCCGGGCCGCAGCACGCCGTCGGGCTCGGCCATCGCGGCCAGTTCCGGAAATCTCGCCAGCAGCGCGTCCACCAACGTGCCATTGGGATGCCCGGGTGCCGGATGCACCGTCATCCCCGCAGGCTTGTTCACGACGATTATTTCGTCGTCGTCGAAAATCACTGAAATCTCAGGTGCGTCCCCTTCCTTGTAGATTGAAGGATCGCTCAGCGCACCGATTGGAATCGCGGCGACGTCGACGCGATCGCCGGTGCGCACCCCGCTTGACGCGCGTGCCGCCGCGCCATTGACCGTCACCAGTCCTGCCTTGATCATCCGCGCCACCTGCGAGCGCGAGTACTCCGGCGCCAGGCGTATCGACACGAACACGTCGAGCCGCATCCGATCGTGATCGGCGCCCGCGGTGATGGTCGTCGGCAGAATCACGATCGCGATCTACCGCATCGACGCGGAAATCACAGGGTACCAGGCGAAGGTATTGGCGGCGGCCCCGGCGGTACATTCGACGGCGGCGCGCTCGCGTCAGCAGCCGCAGGTGGACAATTCTCGGTGGTGCTCGTCGCAGTCACGACGCCGTAGGTGGTTTTCTGACAGCCGGACGAAGTGTCGGGCCTCGAATAAAACCAGCATCCAGCGAGCGCTATCGAGAACAGCGCGACGATTGTGATCGAGAAGATCGCTTTCATGCGAACATCTTACTCGAAGCGATGCGGAAGTGGATGCGCTTTTTCGTACGCGACGATTCGATCCTCGTGTGCGAGCGTCAGCGCGATGTCGTCGAGACCTTCGAGCAGGCATTTCTTCTGATGCGGCTCGATCTCGAAATGCGCGGTCCATCCGAAATCGTCGGACACCGTCTGCTTTTCCAGATCGATCGTCAAGCCGATACGCTTCGTAGTCTCCGCTCGCGCGAAAAATATGATCGACCTCGTCAGCCTTCAGCGTCACCGGCAGAAATCCGTTCTTCAGCAGTTGTTGTGAAAGATATCGGCGAACTCGGGCGCGATCGCCGCGCGGAAACCTGCGTCATCGAGCGCCCACACCGCATGCTCGCGCGAACTGCCGCATCCGAAATTATTGCGCGCAACCAGAATAGACGCTCCCTGGTAGCGCGGCTTGTTCAGCACGAAATCCTTGTTCTCGCTGCCGTCGGGATTGCGCCGCCAGTCGATGAACAGCCCGGCCTTGAGACCGGTCCGCACGACAGCCTTGAGAAACTGCTTGGGAATGATCTGATCGGTATCGACATTGGCGCGATCGAGCGGCGCCACCATCCCGGTAAAATTTTTGAATTTCTGCATTGTGTCTCCGTTATCGATTCGCCCACTCGCGGACATCTACGAAATGCCCGGCAATCGCCGCTGCCGCCGCCATCGCGGGACTCACCAGGTGCGTGCGGCCGCCCTTGCCTTGACGTCCCTCGAAGTTGCGATTCGACGTGCTGGCGCATCGCTCGCCCGGCTGCAGCACGTCGGGATTCATCGCCAGGCACATGCTGCATCCGGATTCGCGCCACTCGAAGCCGGCTTCCGTGAAAATTTTGTCGAGGCCGAGACTTTCCGCTTCGGCTTTCACATCCTGCGAGCCCGGCACCACCATCGCATGCACCGTCGACGCAACCTTGTGGCCCTTGACGATACCGGCGGCTGACTTCGAGATCGCTCAGCCGCGAGTTGGTGCACGATCCGATGAACACGCGATCGATCTTGATGTCCTCGATTTTCGTCCCCGGCCGCAGCGCCATGTAGGTGAGCGCGCGCTCGACCGTCTCGCGCTGTTCCTTGTCGCCAATCTCGGCGGGATTCGGCACGCTTCCGCGCACGTCGGTGACCATCCCGGGATTCGTGCCCCACGTCACCTGCGGCGCGAACGTCGCCGCGTCGAACACGATACTGCGATCGAACTTCGCACCGTCGTCGCTGCGGCATTGGAGCCATCGCAATGCGAGCGTGTCGAACTCCTTGCCGGTCGGGATATACCGGCGTCCGCGCAGATACTCGACCGTGGTCTTGTCCGCCGCGACCATCCCGGCACGCGCGCCGCCTTCGATCGACATGTTGCAAACCGTCATCCGCTCTTCCATCGAGAGCGCCTCGACCGCCGCGCCCCGATACTCGATCACGTGGCCGGTCGCGCCGTTGGTTTTGATCCTGCCGATGATGCCGAGAATCAAATCCTTCGCGCCGACGCCCGTGCCGAGTTTTCCATCGACGCGAATCTCAAACGTCTGCGGACGCTCTTCCCACAGGCATTGCGTCGCGAGCACGTGCTCGACTTCGCTGGTGCCGATTCCGAACGCGAGCGCGCCGAACGCGCCGTGCGTCGCGGTATGGCTGTCGCCGCAAACGATCGTCATGCCCGGCTGCGTGAGCCCAAGCTCCGGCCCGATAACGTGCACGATCCCCTGCTCGCGCGATCCGATATCGAACAGACGGAGCCCGAACTCCGCGCAGTTGCGCCGCAACGTCTCGATCTGCAGTTTCGAATCGGCGTCGGTGATCGGCTTGCTGCGATCGGTCGTCGGCACGTTGTGATCCTGCGTCGCGTACGTCCGATGCGGCGCGCGAACTTTGCGACCCGAATGGCGCAGGCCCTCGAACGCCTGCGGCGACGTGACTTCATGCACCAGGTGAAGGTCGATGTAGAGCAGCGAAGGTTCGTGCTGTTTTTCGCGGACTACATGCTCTTCCCAGATTTTTTCGAACAGGGTTTTTGCAGCCATTGCGTTCTCAACTCCAGCCGTATCGGCGGCGTCAAACTTTTAGTGTGAAAATTCGATTCATCAAACCGCGGCCGCGCGACGGCCATTCTTGCCCTGCGAATATCGTTCGATCCGATCTGACAGCTTGATCGCGAACGTGCTGAACGAGGCCAGCTCGTCGCGCGAGAATCCCGTCCAAATCGCTTCGATCGCCGCCTGCCGCGACGCGCGCAGCTCCTCCAACGTTCTGTGTCCCTTGGCGGTCAGTTTGTAGCTGCGATTCCTGCGGTCGGCGCGGCCAATCGCAGCCGTGACGAGCCCGGCGTCGAGCAGCTGCCGCAATATTTTCGAGACCGCCGCGGCCGAGCTGTCGCGGCTGCGCGCGAACATCGACGGAATAAAATGCTCGGTCGAGATTTCCTCGAGCACGCGCCATTGCTCGATCGTGATCCCCGCGTCGCGCGCCAGCACCTCGCGCCGCCGCTCGAAAATCTCTGCCAGCGCCGTCATCGCTTCGATAGCGCGAAAGATCGGGTCACGTCGTCCAACTGCTTGCATCAGGCAAGATATTAACTATAGTTAATCAATCTTTGCAAGGGAGAAAGGCGATGTCCGAGTTCTTCGAGCAGTTAACCCCGGAATTGACGGATTTCATCCGCGCGCAACCGGTCTTCTTCGTCGCGACCGCTGCGCCCGGCGCTCGCATCAACCTCTCGCCCAAGGGCATGGACACCTTCCGCGTGCTGGATGAAAAGCGCGTCGCCTACCTGGATTTGACCGGCAGCGGCAACGAAACCGCGGCGCATCTGCTGAGCGACGGCCGCATCACGGTAATGTTTTGCTCGTTCGACAAGAACCCGGAAATCGCACGCATCTACGGCCGTGGCGCAGTCATTCATCCAGGCGACACGCGCTGGCCGGAACTCATCGATAACTTTCCGAAACTCTCCGGCGTGCGGCAGGTGATAGAGATTCGAGTGGAATCCGCGATGACCTCGTGCGGCTACGCGGTGCCGCGGATGCGCGAGATGGAGCCGCGCGACACGCTCGAAAAATACTGGATCAAAAAGGGCGAGCAGGCGAAGGAGGAGTCCTGGCAGAAGCATAACCTGCGCAGCATCGACGGCCTGCCGACGGGCATGCCGGAAACCAGGTCACGACAGCGCCGCTGAAAGACGCATCATTTGATTCGTCGCGTCGGCGCGGCGCGCTCCGCTTTTGCAAGTCCGCGCGTCACTGCCTCGTCGCCGAACTTCTTCGCGACTGAATCGAGCGCGCGATTGAGCCGGTCGCGTTTGCGATCCTCGACTGGCGCCGACTCGAACAGGCCGAGCTGCGACGTATCCGCGCGCTCCAGTTGATGTACCTGCACGCCCGCAAGGCGAATCTTTTCCTTGCCGCCGACCTTCGACAGTAGCTGCGTCGCGACGCGCGAAATTTCCGGGCCGTCGTTGGTCGTGCCGTCGAGTGAAAAGCTGCGCGTGATCAGCGGATAGCGTCCGCCGCCGAGCGGACGCGCAATTTTCAGCTTGAGCGTCACGTGCGCGCGCGCACACCGTCGGCGCGAAGCCGGCGCGCGATCGCGTCGCCATGCGCGATCAGCACGCGTCGCAATTCAATCGAGTCGAGTGCGAGGTCGTGCGCGAAAGTATTTTCCTCGCCGTACGACTTGCGCTGCCAGTCCGCGATCACCGGCGCGCGTGTCGTGGCCCGACGCGAGTTCATGCAGATGCGGTCCCATCGAGCCGAACATACTCTTCAGCTCGACCGGGTCGCGCCGCGCGAGATCGCCGACCGTCTTGATTCCGCATTCATGCATCCGCGCGAGCGTCACGCGTCCGACGCCCCACAGCCTCTCGACCGGCAGGGGCGTTAGAAGTTCGAGCAATTTTTCCGGCGCCACCGAGAGCAATCCGTCGGGCTTCGACATGTCGCTCAGAATCTTCGCCGCCATCTTGGTCGGCGCGACGCCCACCGATACGACCAGCCCGGTTTCCTCGAGCACACGGCGTTTGAGATCGCGCGCCGCGTCCATTGGCGGTCCGAGCAGACGCTCGGTGCCGGTCAGATCGATAAATGCTTCGTCGAGCGAGAGCGGTTCGACCACTGGACTGAAGCTTTCGAACACGCGCATCACGATGTGCGAGATTTCGACGTAACGATCCATCCGGCCCGGCACGAAAATCGCCTGCGGACAGAGTTTGCGCGCCTGCCCGGTCGGCATCGCGGAGCGCACGCCGAACTTGCGCGCCTCGTACGACGCCGAGGTGACGACGCCGCGCGCGCTGCGTCCGCCGACGATCACCGGCAGGCCGCGTAGCGCAGGATTGTCGAGGATTTCGACCGACGCGTAGAACGCGTCCATGTCGGCGTGCGCGATCACACGCGGCCAATGTGCCGCGGGCTCGGATCTGGAACCTCGATGCTCATTTCGATGCCGAGAGTTTCGCGAAGATCGCATCGGCCGCATTTTCGCCGCTTCGAATGCAATCGGGAATCCCGACGCCGCGATACGCCGCGCCCGCGATCGCGAACGCATCGGAATCTCCGCGACGATGCGCTCGATCTCCGCGACGCGTGCGAGGTGCCCGACTTCGTACTGCGGCATCGAGTCGGGCCATCGCCTGACTTCCGCGAATCCCGGCGCCGCGCTCACTCCGAGCAGCGCGCGGAACTCGTCGCGCACCGCGGCGACCATCTCGTCGTCGCTGAGAGTCATCATTTCACGGCTCATCTCGCCGCCGACGAACGCGCGCGCGAGGATTGCGCCAGCCGGTGCGCGTCCTTCGAACTTGAAGCTCGAAAAGCTGCCCGCGATTATTCGCCGACGCTCGATTGCCGGCACGACGAAGCCGAACGCGCGCGGCGGTCCGTCGAAGTCGCTCTCGCGAAACGTCAGGTTGACCGTTGCCGCGGACGCATAGCTGATCTCGCCGAGCATCTTCGCCGCCTGCAGGCGCGATTGCCGCCAGGATTCTCGACGTCGCGTACGCCGGTGCCGCGCAAATCACCGCGTCGGCATCGATGGAGTCGCCGCCTGCTCGTCGCGAGCCGCCACGCGTCGCCGTTTCGCGACATTCCGACAACTTCCGCGCCTTTGCGAATCGACCCGCCCAGCCGCGCCGCTGAGCGTCTCGGGCAGCGTCGCCATTCCATTTCTGAAACTCTGGAACATGCTCCAGCGCGCGCCACTTGCTTCCGAATCTCTTCGACGCGCGCGCATCTCTCCGCCGCGCGCATCCCTTTGACGACGCTGCCGTGACGCCGTTCCATCTCGACAAAGCGCGGCATCGTCGCCGTCATGCTGAGTCGTTTCGGATCCGCGGTGTAGATTCCGCCCGCGAGCGCCTGCGCGACGCGCTCGAGCACCTCGCGCCCCAGCCGCCGCGTCACGAATGAATCGAGACTCTCGTCGTCGTCGCTCGTGCGCGCCGCGATGAACGGTTCCAGCGCGATCCGCAATTTTCCAAGCGGCGAAAAGAGCGAGCTTCGAAAAACAGGTCCGAGATGTGTCGGCGCGAGCAGCGAAAATCCCGCCGGAATTTCGACCAGCCGTCCCGCGCGCACCACGCAGGTCTTGCGGTAAATTTCGCGCGTCGGAATCAGCTCCGCGCCGAGTCCAAGTCTTGTCGCCAGCTCGGCGCACGCACGTTTCTCTGAAATAAACGAATCGGCGCCAGTCTCGATTACAAATCCGTCGCGCCGAATCGTCTCGAGCGCGCCGCCACATCGCGCGCCGCGTTCGAGCAGTTCAACCTCGAGCGGGAATTCGCGGGCCGCCGCAAGCTCGCGCAGGCGATACGCCGCAGCGAGTCCGGTGATTCCGCCGCCAATTACCGCAATCCGCTTGATTTGGGGATCGGTGCCCATTTGACGGCTCCCTCGAATCGATCAGCGCGCGTGCGCCGCGACGATCGACGCCATCATCTCGATAAACAGCGGATGGTCGCCGACGGTCGGTGCGCGTTCCATCCGGATGCCCGCGTCGCGCGCGACTTGCGCCGCTTCGATATCGAGATCGTACAGCACCTCGACGTGATCGCACAAAAAACCGATCGGCACGACGACCGCGGTCTTCGCGTCGAGGCTGCGCAGCGTGTCCTTGATGTCGGGTTCGAGCCACGCGTCGCGCGGATTGCCGCTGCGACTTTGATACGCGAATTGCCAGGTGTCGATGCCGAGATCAGCCGCGACGATTCGCGCCGACTGTGTAAGCTGATCGACGTACGGCCCAGCCTGCGCCATCGCGAGCGGAATACTGTGCGCGGTGAAAATCAGTCGCGCGCGCGCACGCTCCGGCGGATCCAGTCTGCTGAGCGCCTCGCGTGCGCGCGACGCCACCGCGGTCACGAACAGCGGATGGTCATGCCACGGCTGCGGATACACGACCTCGGGCTGCCGCTTCGCCCAGCGCTGTGCGCGCATCCTCGACGGTTGCCTGGTAGCGCTCGAAGCTCGCCTCGCTGCGATGCGCCGCCATGATGAATCCGAGCACGCGTCGCGCGCCGGCGTCGGCGAGGGTGCGCATCGCGTCGGTGACGTACGGTTTCCAGTTGCGCATCCCGACCGCGACCGGCACGCGTACGCCTTTTTTCGCAAGCTCCGCGCGCAGGGCCGCCGCTTGTCGCATCGTGAGATCGTTGTACGGCGAGCGCCCGCCGAGAAGATCGTAGTGATGCACGACTTCCTCGTAGCGCTCGCGCGGGATCGGCCGCCCGCGAAGGACGTTGTCGAGGAACGGCCGCACCTCGTCGGCGCGCGTCGGTCCGCCGAATCCGATCATCAGCACCGCGTCGCACTTTGCCTTCGCGGCCATCGCGTCAGCGCGCGCTCATCTCGTGCACCGCATCGATAAGCGCGATCGCATGATCGACCGGCGTCTCCGGGAGTATCCCGTGGCCGAGATTGAAGATGTGGCCGGGACGGCCACCCGCCTGATCGAGAATCGCGCGCGCGCGTGTGCGAATTTCGGCAACGTCGGCGAACAGCGCGATCGGATCGAGATTGCCCTGCACCGCGACGCTGTAGTTGAGCCGCGCCCACGCGTCGGCGAGATCGACGCGCCAGTCGAGGCCGAGCACGTCGCCGCCCGCCTCGCGCATCAGCTCGAGCAGGTTGCCGGTCACCGTGCCGAAATGGATCACGGGCACGTCGGCGGGAATCGCTGCGATCACCGACGCGCGTATGCGGCAGCACGAAGCGGCGATAATCGTCGGGGCCGAGGCTGCCGACCCAACTGTCGAAAATCTGCACGATGTCGGCGCCCGCCGCGATCTGCATCTTCAGATAATCCGCGGTGACGCGCGCGATCAGCTCCATCAGGCGATGCCACGTTTCGGGCTGCGTGTACATGAAAGTTTTGGTCGCCTGGTATTGCCGCGACGAGCCGCCTTCGATCAGATACGACGCGAGCGTGAACGGCGCGCCGGCAAATCCGATCAGCGGAGTCGTCGCGCCGAGCGCGCGATGCACCAGCTTGATCGCGTCGCCGACAAAGCCGAGCGCCGCTACATCGACCGTCGGGAATCCGATCGAGGTCGGCCTCGGTGCGAATCGGGCGATCGATCACCGGCCCGTCGCCTTTTTCGAAATGCAGCCCGACTTCCATCGGGATCAGCGGCAGCAGGATGTCGGCGAAAATTATCGCCGCATCGACCTTCAGCCGCTCGACGGCGGTGACTGTCACTTCGGCGGACAAGCTCGGGCCGCTTGCACATGTCGAGAAAGTCGTGCTGCTCGCGAACGCGCCGATACTCGGGCATGTAGCGTCCCGCCTGTCGCATCAGCCAGATCGGAGTGTACGGGGTCGCCTCGCGCCGGCACGCTTTCATCATCGGATGATCGGCGAGCGGAGATCGCGTGCGGCGTTCGAAATCGCGGCGCGCTTCGGATTCGGCGATGCGACTGCTTCAATCCGATCAGCGTTCGCGCGCTTGTCGATCAGAATCGCGGGCGCTCGCGCCGCTGCTTCTTTAACGAGGTGGCCGAGCTTCGAATGCTCGGGCTCGAAGTCGACGCTCAGCCCGTATGCGCGAATCTGCTCCGAGCAGACCGGACCGATCGAGCCAATCGCCATCCGCGCGAAGCCGCGCTTGACGCTCGTCGCCGATTCCTTCGGCCTCCGCGAGCTGGATCACGTTGGTGACCTGGTTCGAGCTGGTGAAAATCGCGACGTCCGCCGCGCCATGCTGCGATCGCGTTCAAGCGCCGCACGCAGCGGTGCGCGGTCGGCGGGCAGCGTCCATCGATAGACCGGCACGATCGTGACGCGTCGCGCCGCGCGCCTCGAGTCCCGCGGTCAACTCGTGATTGGAGACTCCGTATTCCTGGATCGCGACGCGCTTGCCCTTGAGCTCGACCTGCGACGCGAGCGCGCTCGAGCACTTCGCGCCAGGTATTCGGCTCCGGCACGACGATCGACGGCTCGATCCCGAGATCGCGCATCGCGCGAATCGGTTTCGGTCCGCGCGCCACGGTTACGATCGCTGCAGAGCGCCGCGACCAGCGCTGGCGCGCTGATGCCGTGTCTCCATCGCGGCGAACAGCGCGCGCGTGCCGACGCCGGTCATGAAGATGACGGCGTCGAACTCGCCGGCGAGCAGGCGCTCGGCGAAATCCAGCGCCGCGTGATTGTCCTCGAGCGGCACCTCGCGCATCGCAGGCGCGACAATCGCGACGCCGCCGCGCCGCTCGATCATCGTGGCGACTTCGGCCGCCATCCGGCTCTCGAACGCGACGACGCGCAAGCCGCCGAAGCCGGGTGTGATGTCCGAGGAGTTGGATCGTGTCTCTGGGTTCATCGCGAGCGGCCGCGCCGCATCGTCAATCTTGCCGTGCGCGAGCTACCGCCGTCCACTCCTCCATGCTTTGATCTTGCACAGGGTTTCATTCATCTGCATATTTTCACAATATTATGAAGTTAATGAATCGAAATAAATCAGCGCGCGGCGATTTATCGAGCGCTTCGCGTCGGTGCTGACCGAGTCGGGGTTTCCGCGGATGCCGGCGCGGGTGTTTGCGGCGCTGCTTGCCACCGATTCGGGGCGGCTTACGGCGGCTGAGTTGGCGGCGCTGCTCCATGTCAGTCGCGGCGGCGATATCCGGCGCGATCTCCTATCTCGTGCAGGTCAATCTGGCCAGCCGGGAGGCGGAGCCTGGATCGCGGCGCGAGCATTATCGTGTCCACAACGAGACCTGGTACGAGGCGATCGCGCAGCAAGGACCAGGTGCTCGATCGATGCGAGCGCAGCCTGCGCGACGGAATCGATGTGGTGGGTCGCGACACGCCCGCAGGTGCGCGAATCGCCGAGACGCTCGCGTTCTTCGAGTTCATCCAGACCGAATTGCCGGCGATGCTGGAGCGATGGCGCGCGCGGAAGGCAGAGATCTCATTCTCCAATACGAAACGGCCGACTCAGGTGGCGCTCGAAAGGAGGCCGCGTGGCGGTCGCGCGATGACGGAACTGAACAAAAAAGCGTCGCTGGGACTCGTCGAGCTGATCGTCGTGATGGCGGCGTTGACCTTTCTTCCCGCGTGGACGCTTGCACTACTGGCAGGCGTGGATTCTGCTGGCCGTGTTTTTTGCGTGCACGTTGTTGATCGATCTCTACCTCCTGAAAAACGATCCGAAGCTGCTCGAGCGGCGGCTCAAGGCGGGTCCGGGGTCGGAGAAGGAGCAGAGCCAGAAGATCATACAAGCGATGGCGATGGTGGCATTCGTCGCGATTTTCGTTTTCTCCGCGCTCGACCATCGTTTCGGATGGTCACCGGTGCCGCCGTATGTATCCGTGATCGGCGACGTTCTGGTCGCACTCGGACTCTACTTCGTGTTTCTCGTGTTCAAGGAAAACACTTTCACATCCGCGATCATCGAAATCGGCGACGATCAGAAAGTGATCGCGACCGGACCGTACGCGCTCGTACGGCATCCGATGTATATCGGGGCGCTCGTGATGCTGGTGGGCGTGCCGCTCGCGCTTGGATCGTCGTGGGGATTGTTGGCGATTGTTCCGATGGTGGTAGTGCTGGTGTGGCGGCTGCTCGATGAGGAAAAATTCCTGGCAACGAATCTTGCGGGGTATTCAGAGTATCAAAGCAAGGTGAGATATCATTTGCTGCCGTTGATTTGGTAACTCTCGCTTATCTACGATTGGAGCGCGATGAACCGACTCATGCTCTTTGCCGCGACGGTGCTGCTCTGTCTTGGACTTGCCAATCCTGTGCCGCGCCGACACGACTGATTTGCAGGCGTCGATTGATTCGGTGCACGAGCCGATCTTCGACGGGCTTGGCAGTCTGCATCATCCGGTTACGACGAAAACCAATTCCACGCTGGCGCAACAATTCTTCGACCAGGGGCTGACCTTCGTTTACGCCTTCAATCACGACGAGGCGGCGAATTCGTTCAGGCAGGCCGCGCAGCTACGATCCGAACCTTGCGATGGCTTATTGGGGTATCGCGCTTTCGCTCGGACCGAATATCAATCAGCCGGAAGATACTGATCGCGGTAAAGCGGCTTACGCGGCGATCACCAAGGCCAAGTCGCTCGAAGGAAATGCCAGCGCGGCCGAGCGCCAGTATATCGACGCGCTGGCGCCAGCGCTACGCGCCCGATGGCAAGATGACTGACGCGCTGCAACTTGCGTATGCGAACGCGATGCGCGAGGTCGCGCGCCAGAATCCCGACGACCCCGACGCCGGCGCGCTGTTCGCCGAATCGATGATGGATTTGCATCCGTGGGGACTATGGACGCTCGACGGCAAGCCGGTTGACGGGACGCCGGAGATTGTCGCGACGCTCGAGGGCGTCATGGCGAAGTACCCCGACCATCTCGGTGCCAATCACTATTACATCCACGCCGTCGAAGCATCGCCCAACCCGGAGCGTGCGTTGCCGAGCGCTCAGCGGCTTCCAAAGCTGGCGCCCGCCGCCGGTCATATCGTGCATATGCCGTCGCATATCTACTTTCGCACCGGTGACTACGACGCGGCTGCCGCCGCCAACGAATCAGCGATCAAGGCGGACAAGGTTTATCTGCGCGAGCGCAATCCCAAGGGCATCTATCCGGTGATGTACGTCTCGCACAACATTCAGTTCCTGTGGGCGGCGGACATGATGGAGGGCAACAGCCGCGGCGCGTTCAAAGTGGCGCGCGAACTCGACGATGCGGTGCCGCTCGAGACGGTCCGGCAAATGCCGATGGCGGAAGGTATCACGCCGTCGCGATATTTCACCGAAGCGCGCTTCGGCAAATGGGACGCGATTCTCAAAGAGCATGCGCCGCCGGCGGATCTGTCGTACACGACCGGCGTCTGGCATTACGCGCGCGGCCTCGCATTTTTGGAGAAGAACCGTCGTCGACGATGCCGTTAATGAAAAGAAAAAGCTCGATGCGATCGTCGCATCGACGCCGCCGGATCGAGTGGTGGGCTTCAATTCGGCGAATCGATTGCTCGCGATGGCTTCGGCGACGCTGGCCGGCGAGATCGATTCCGCGCAAGGGCGTCATGACGACGCGATCAAGCATCTGAAAGAGGCGGTCGCGATCGAGGACGCGCTCAACTACGAAGAGCCGCCGCCCTGGTACTACCCGGTGCGCGAGACGCTGGGGACGGAACTGCTGGCCGACGGCAAGACCGCCGATGCGGAGCAGGATCTTTCGCGACGACCTGAAGCAGTATCCTGAAAATGGATGGTCGCTGCGCGGGCTCGAGTCATGCCTTCGCGCGCGCAACGCCTCGGACGAGGCGGCGAGCGTCGACGCTCGACTGAAGAAAGCGTGGGCGCATGCCGACGTGGAACTGCCCGCGTCCGCGGCGCCCGACAAAACGGCGGCTGCGCGCTAGTAGGACGGAATTTCTTCCGTCGATCCTATTTTTTCTTGTGAAGGGAGACGGAACAAATTCCGTCCTACAAGACACAAAAGGGCGTGCCAGAAGTCGCATTGCCCAGTTTGCGATTGGTGTGTTAGCTGTCGCTTATGAAACCAGAACCAAACGCTTCGCGGAGAATCGAAATGACTACTGGAATGCGTATTGGAACCCGCCGGCTGGTCCTCGCGACTCTAGTCGCACTCGCCGGATTTGTCTGGATCTCATTGCCGGCGCGCGCGCAGATGCAGCCCGTCGCGACCAGCACGGCGGAGACCGCACCGATTCCCGCCACACAGATTCCCAAGGAAGTTACCGAAGCGATCAACTCGCCCGACCGGCCGGCCGCCGATAAGGCGCTCGACGCGGGACGCCGGCCCGATCAGATCATGGCGTTCTATGGAATCAAGCCGGGGATGAAAGTCGCCGATGTATTCGCGGAGGGCGGCTACATGACCGAGCTGTACGCGCGAATCGTCGGGTCAACCGGCACCGTTTATTCGCAGAACGGTCCGTTCCCCGAGCAGTTCAAGAAAATCGAAGATGCGTGGAACGAACGGCTCAAGGAGCCCGCGCTCAAGAACGTCGTCAAGGTCAGCAAGCCGTTCGATGCGCCCGACCTGCTGCCGGTGCCGCCCGATTCGCTCGACGCCGTCATCATCCATCTCAACTATCACGACATGGTCGGCTTCAAACTGAATCGCGAGAACGTTAATGCGGCTGTATTCAAGGCGCTCAAGCCCGGCGGGATTTACGGGATCGTCGATCACAGCGCCAAGCCTGGCGCGGGCGACACGGAGACCACAACGCTGCATCGAATCGACGAGGATTTTCTAATCAAGGACGTCGAGAAGGCGGGCTTCAAACTTTACGGCGCGTCGAGCGCGCTGCGCCATCCGGAAGACGATCGCACCTGGAACGTGTTCAAGCATCGCGGCGAGACCGATCGCTTCATGCTCAAGTTCGTGAAGGCGCCGGCCGTCGCGACGCACGCAAGCGGCGGGGCGTCGGGCCAATGAAAATCGGATTGTTCGCGCTTGGAATCGGCACCGGCGCGCGTCCCGGCTCGATTCTGAAAACGGCGGCGGAGGCTGAGCGTCGTGGAATCTCGACGCTGTGGGTCGGCGAGCACGTCGTGCTCTTCGATCGTCAGGAGTCGAAATATCCGTACGCGGCGAGCGGCGAGTTTCCGCTGCCCGGCGGCGCTGACTGGCTCGATCCATTTATCGCGCTCACGTTTGCGGCGGCCGTCACCAAATCGATTCGGCTGGCGACGGGAATTTGCCTCGTGCCGGAGCACAATCCGGTCGTGCTGGCGAAAACAGTCGCGAGCCTGGACCGGCTGTCGGGCGGGCGCTTCGCGCTGGGAGTTGGAATCGGATGGTCGGCGGAAGAGTTCGCGGCGCTCGGGATTCCGTTCGAGCGGCGCGCGCAGCGGACGCGCGAGTACATCGAGGTGATGCGCCGGCTGTGGTCCGACGACACGGCGACCTTCCACGGCGAGTTTGTGAATTTCGATGCGGCGAAGAGTTTTCCGAAACCGGTGCGCGGTGGCAAGTTGCCGATTATTTTTGGCGGCGAGAGCGGGCCGGCGTTGAGGCGCACCGCGGACATCGGCAACGGATGGTTTGGGTTCAATGTCGGACCTGATGACGCGGCGCCGCTGGCGGACAAGCTGCGCGCGATGCTGAAAGCCAACGGACGCGACGCGAGCGATGTCGAAATCATCGTTAGTCCGTACACTAAGAAGATCGTCCCTGACGATTTGAAGAAGTATCGCAGCGGCCGGCGTCGATGAACTCGTGATAATTACCAGTCCGCCGGAGGATGAGGCGCAGATTGGCGGATGGATCGAGAAGATCGCGCGGGAGTGGGTCGAGCCGGCGGGGAAGATCGGTTGACAGCTAAGCGGCGGAAAGGATTTCGCGGGCTTTTTTAAGATCTTCGGCGATTTGCGCTTTTAGCGATTCGGTGTTGTCGAATTTCTTTTCGGGGCGGATTCGTTCTACCAGTTCCAGCTTGATTCGCTTGCCGTAGATGTCGCGGGTGAAGTCGAAGATGTGCGCTTCGATTGAGCGCGCGCTTTCGGAGAACGTCGGGCGCATCCCGATGTTGGTGATCGATGGGTGCGCGCCGTCGTCGAGGATGACGCGGGTGGCGTAAACGCCGTCGGGCGGGATGCATTCGGTTTCGCTGGCGAGATTCGCGGTGGGAAATCCGATCGTCCGTCCGCGCTCGCGGCCGCGCACCACGAGGCCGCTCAAGAAAGTGATGACGGCCCAGTAGCCGCGATGCGCCATGCATGTCGCCGGCCGCGATCGCCTCGCGCACCTTGGTTGAACTGACTTCGATGCCGTCAACTTTCACCGGGCCGACCACGTCGGTATCGAAACCAAGTTCGCGCCCCAGCTCGACCATCACGGTCGCGTTGCCCGCGCGATTGTGGCCGAAGCTGACGCTGTGACCGACGACGACTTCCCGCACGCCGATTTTTCCGCGCAAGTAATCGCGCACGAAATCGCGCGGCGGGATCATGCTCAGGTCGAGCGTGAAGTTGATCACGATCACGCCGTCGATGCCCGACAGCCGCAGCAGTTCGAGCTTGTCATCCGGCGTCAGGATCAACTTCGGAGCGCGGGCCGGGACCAGCAGCTTGGCGGGCAGCGGATCGAAGGTGAGCGCGAACGCGGTGCCGCCGGCCGCGCGAGCGCGATCGATCGCGGCCTTCAGTATCGCGCGATGCCCGAGGTGGACGCCGTCGAAATTGCCGATCGCGGTGACCGGGTACGGATGGCGTTCGAGCGCGTCGAGGTCGCGAATTATTTCCATTCAATAATGCGCGTGGGCCGCCTTAATCGCTCGCGAGATCTTTCATCATCGTGTCCGCGGACGTGGCTTCCGGAGTGCCCGCGTGATCGGCGACCAGCTTCTGCAAGGTCAGGCGCGCGTCGATTCGATCGTTGAGGCTCATCTTGACGAATGCCTGCGCCTCACGCAGCAGCGCGGCGCTCGCATACTTGCCCTTGGGAAAGCGCATCACGAGATCGTTGAACTGCAAAATCGCCTGGTCGTAAGCGCCGGTTTCGAACAGCGCGTTGGCGGCGAAGTATTCGGCGGGTTCGCTCAGCGGCGATTTCGGATAAGCATGCTGCAGCTTGGTGAACCGAGTGACCGCGAGCGGATACTTGCCGGCCTTCATCGCGTCGAGGCCGTCGCGATAAATCTTGATGCCCGGCTCGTTCGACGTCGCGGCGTCAGCGATCTCCTGATCCAGCTCTGCTGGCCAGGTCGGCGCGATCTCGGCCGGTGTCGCGGGCGGAGCAACGGCGCCGGCTGGCGGTGCTGTCGACGCGACTCCGGTGCCGGGACCGACGCTGTCCGCCGGCGCGCCCGGCGGTGGCATCGCGCCCGGAGTCGCGGCCATGCCGGCTTGCAGCGCCTTCACTTCAGCCTCGAGGCTCGCGACCCGATCGTTCACGCCGGACGCGGTGCCGCCGGCAGTGCCCGCGCCATGCTGGAGCTCCTCGATCTGATCGTTCTGCCGTGCGACCTGCGCCTTCAACGCGTCGATCTGCTGGCGGTCGGCAGCGATCATCCCGCGCAGCGTGAACTCATTCTTGTTGAGCTGCTCCATGCCGCTTTGATCGGCGCATCCGGCCAGCGTGAATACCGCCGCGAACGGCGACGACGCCGATCGTCCAGTTCGTTTTTCGCACTCGTCTAATCCTTATTGGCTCACTGTATTCTGCTTACCGATAAAGTGATCGCGCCGGTTCTGCTGCCAGCAGCTTTCGTCGTGATCGGTGCAGAGCGGAAGCTCCTTGCCGTAGCTGATCGTCGACATTCTGGTGCTCGCTGATTCCGAGCGTTGCCAGGTAATCCTTGCCGGCCTGCGCGCGCTTGGCGCCCAGCGCGATATTGTATTCCTCGGAGCCGCGCTCGTCGCAATAACCCTCGACCTGCACCCTGGTCTGCGGATGCGCTTGCAGCCAGCTCGCATTGGTCTTCAGCACCGAGCCGTCCTGATCATTGATCGTGGAATCGTTGTACCCGAAATGAATGTCGCTGAGCGGACCGCCTCTGCCGGCGATGTCCCTTCTCCCAGTCCTCGTGCGAGCTATTGCTCGCCGCCCGTGCCTCTTTTCACCGAGTTGATTTGGGTTGGGATTTTCAGTCGCCGACCGGCGCGGGCTTCTTCGATGAGCATCCGGCCATCACCAGCATCACCACAACACTCGCAATCGCCATCGTCATCGCCTTGGCCAATGTCGAACGACTATTCACCCAACCACCCCGACCATGCTGGACAGGAATCATTGCCATTACCCTCCGTCAAAGCGGAAATAATTTTCCGGTTACCGACCATCATTATATAGATTCGCGAGTTATGCGCGCGCGTCGAGCTGAACGCCAGGTAGCGTCCGTCGGGCGACCAGCTCGGATATTCGTTGGAGCCGTTGCCGTCGGTCACTTGCGTCGGGTCGCCGCCGCCGATTGGAATCGTCCAGATGTCGAAGCGGCCGCTCGTCCGGCTTTGATACGCGAGCTTGTCGCCCTTGGGCGAGAATGCGGGCGTCGTGTTGTAGTCGCCGCTGAAAGTAATGCGTTTCGGTGAGCCGCCCGACGAGACTCATCACGTAGATTTGCGGCGTGCCCGAGCGATCCGACGTGAACGCCATCCGCTCGCCGTCGGGCGAAATCGCGGGACTCACGTTGATTCCCGAGGTGTCGGTGAGCTGGCGGATTTCGGCGCCGTCGCGCGTGAGCAGATACAAATTCGTGATGCCGTCGCGCTCGATCGCCGCGACGATTTGCTCGCCGTCGGGCGAGAGCGTCCCGCCGATCACGCGGCCGTGCGGGCTGGTGATCCTCATTTCGGTCCGCGCCTTGAGGTTCACCAGGTAGAGCGCCGGCTCCATGCTCTTGTACGACAGGTACAGCAGATGGTTGGTGCTTCGGTCGAAACTCGGGAACAGGTTGATCGTCGGATTGTCGGTCAGCTTGAACAAATCCTGGCCGTCGATCGACTGCGTATAGACTTCCTTGAAGCGTCCGCCACCGGTCGAGACGAACGCGAGCTTGGAATCGAACGGACCCTTCTGTCCGGTCGCCGCCTCGAGGATCGCGTCGGCGAATCGGCGCGCCATCCGCGGCACGTCGGCGGCGTCGCCGCTGTAGTTCTTGCCCATCATCCGCCGCTGCTGCGCGACGTCGTAAAGATACGCCGTCAGCTTCAAGCCGCCGCCGCTCGCATTGACACTACCCTTCACCAGGAAGTCGGCGTTGATCGAGCGCCAGTCGGCGAAATTGAACTGCCCCAGCTCGAAGCCCGACGATTGCGGATCCTCGATGTAGGCGTGCGGATCGAGCAGCCGGAAATATCCCGAGAGCTCGAGGTCGCGGCGCAGCGTGCTGACGAACGCGTTGCCGATACGATGGTCGTCGTCGCCGCCGAGATTTTTCAGCCCCGACACCGCGATCGGCGAGAGCTGCCCGCCCGGTCCCGTGATGTCGATTATAATCGGCGCTGCATGCGCGGCCGACCGAGTCAGCGCAAGCGCAAAGAGCGTAATCGCGCAGATGATCGCGGAAGCGCGAATTATCAGCTTCATACGCTCGGAGCCGGCCCCAAGATTGGGAAATAGATACTGAGAAAAGATCATCCGCACCTCCTGCAACATGCCCATCCTAGGACTTGAGTTCGCCGAGCTGGAATCTGGCCTGGATCCCGGAAGAAAAGTCGTCGCGAAATTTTTCCGGTGGCGCGGGAAACGGCGCCGCCCGCCGAATCGCACGAATCACCGAATCATCGAAAGCTGAGTCGTTCGAACTCGTGCCAATCTTCAATCCGAGCAACGCACCGTCGGGCCCGATCGCAAAACTCACCGTCGCCGTCAGATCGTTCGAGCCGCCGGTAAACGTCCACGCCTTTTTTATCTGATCCTGCACCGTCTTATAGTACAGCAGAAATTCCGGGTCCTTAAGAATACCGGCGCTGCCTTCGCCGGGCGCCGATTCCGTAGCCTTTTCCTTCGCTCGGTGGATTGCTCGCGACGACCGGTCCGCCGCCAGCCGGGCCGGTGGCGGTGTTTCGGGCTCGTCTCGTCATCCTCCGGATCTTCGTCGTCAGGCGGCGGGTTCTTCGCCAGGTCCTTCATCTGCTGCTCGAGCAACTTGCGCCGCAGCTTCGCCATCCGCGCGCGACGCTGGGCGTCGATGCGATCTTTGCCACCGTCGATCCAGCCTTGGGCCGATTGCGCGCCTTCACCGGCGTGGGCTTCGGCGTCGGATGTTTCGTTTTCGGCTGCTGGAGTCGGCTCGGGTGTCGGTGTCGGCGCGACGGTTGGTTCCTCAGTCGCTTCGATAGGAGGCTCGAGCGACGGCGCAGGCTCGACCGTAGGTTCAGGTGTCGGCTCGATAGTCGGCGCTACCGTCGGCTCGGGTGTTGGAGTCGGAGTCTCGGTCGGTGCGTCGGTCGGCTTCGCATTTATATTGAGCGCGTTCTTTTCTTCATTGAGCGCGAGTTTTTCCGGCTTCGGCGCCTCGGTCTTGACCTTCGATTCTTCAGGCTTGGGCGCGGCGGCCTTCGACTCGTTCGCCGTGTGCCGATTAATCCGCGGCAGATGCGTCCCCAAGTCGCCGGCTGGAATGTTGTCCACGATTTTTACCGTGTATGCGGGCGGCGCGGCGTCTGCGGGATGCAAAAATCGCGGCGCGATGAAAAACACGAACGCGAAAATCGCCACGATGCCCGAGTGCGGAGACGAAAATCGCCGCGAAGTATCCGACTCGCGACGGATTCTCGTCACCATTATGATCCCGTGATGCCACGACGCACGCTCACTTCGCGTCGGCAGCGCCCGCCGGCATCTCCGTCACCATCCCGACGTTTTCGATTCCCGCCGCCTTGATCGCCGCCATCGTGCGGATCACCTGGCCGTACGGCACCTGGTCGTCGGCGCGGATGAACACCTGGCGGTCGGGACGCTCATTCCCGATCGCCTTGAGCTTGTCGGTCAGATCGTCGGCCGAGAGCTTCGCGTCGTTGAGATAAATCTGGCTGTCCTTCGTGATCGAGACGACGAACTGCTCTTCCTTGCCGGGCAGCGCCTCGGCCTTGACGCTCGGCAGCGTGACCTCGACGCCCTGCTGAATAATCGGCGCCGTCACCATGAAGATGACGAGCAACACGAGCATCACGTCGACCAGCGGCGTGACGTTGATCTGCGAAACCATCTGCCCGCGCCCTGATCCTGAATCCATTGCCATTGGAGTATGCCGCCTCTTACGAAAGGAAATGACGCTCGGCGATATTCAGAAATTCGGAAGTGAAATTATCCATCTCGGTCGCCAGCACCCGCACCCGCGCGATGAAGTAGTTGTAGAACATCTGCGCCGGTATCGCGGCGACCAGGCCGACCGCGGTCGTGATCAGCGCCTCGGCGATTCCCGGCGCGACCGCCTGGATACTCGACGTATGCGACGCCGACAGCCCGAGGAACGCCGTCATGATTCCCCACACCGTGCCGAACAGTCCGATAAACGGCGCCGACGATCCGGTCGTCGCGAGGAACGTGATTCCCGATTCGAGCTTGGTCAGCTCGACGTTTTCCTGGCGCTTCATCGAGCGCATCACGTTGGCGATTCCGCCGAGGTCGGTCGAGAAACTGCTATCGGCGCCGACCGCCTGGCGCTTGGCGCGGGTGAGTTGCAGCAGTTCCTGGTAGCCGGCGCGGAAGACCTGCGCGACCGGGCTGCGCTTGAGGCCGACGCTCGCCGTATGAATCGCCGCGAGATTTTTGGATTCCCAGAAAATCGCGATAAACTTTTCGGACTCGCGCCGCGCCCGCGAAATCTGAATCAGTTTGTAAAGGATGATCCCCCAGCTTCCGATCGAAAACGCGACCAGCAGCCACAATACAGCGGCGACGACCGGGCCCGTGCCCAGCACCAGTTGCACCACCCCCAACCCGCCTGCACCGCTCACCTGATGGAGCATAAAACCGCCATGAGACCCAAGAATCGCACCATTATAAGGGTATCGAGCAGAGTCAAAACCAGTGAGAGAAGGGAACACACTATATTTAACGTGAAACCCCTCCGTGGGTTTCACACTTCCTTGGGCAGGGTTAAACCCTGCACCTTAGAATTAAGAAAGATGCGGGACGGACTTCGTCCCTGTTCGAACTAGTTCGGGGATCCTTCCCGCTGCTGGCGACTAGTCGCCAGCAGCTTACTTGGTCGAGCATAGATAACAACCGGGATTCTTCGCTTCGCTCTGAATGACACAGGAAAAAGAACCTAAGAGCAAAAGGGCGTCCTCGCCATTTTGCGATTAGTACTGGGTGCAGGGGTCACCCCTGCCCAGGAAAGCGTGAAAACCACGGTGGTTTTCACTTTAAATGAGGTGATTTTCCCTTCCCCACTGCATTCGCGACGCGGTACGGCGTAGAATCTGTACATCGGGCTTGGACTTATTTAAGGTTCGGGTCGCTCCTTTACTGCAATGTAGCGGGAGGAATCGAGCGGTGGCGATAAAAGTCGGGATTAACGGATTCGGCCGGATTGGCAGGATGTTCCTGCGTGCGGCGCTGACCAAGAAAGACATCGAAGTCGTCGCCGTCAACGACATCACCGACGCGCCCACGCTGGCGCATCTGCTCAAATACGATTCCATTCACGGCAAGCTGCCGCCACGAAGTCAAGGTTGAAGGCAGCACTATTTTTCTCGACGGCAAGCCGCTGCAGGTGCTCGCCGAACGCGATCCCGCCAAGTTGCCGTGGAGCAAACTTGGCGTGCAGGTCGTGATCGAATCGACCGGATTGTTCACGGCGCGCGACAAAGCTGCGCTGCATCTCGCGGCGGGCGCGAAGAAAGTCGTCATCAGCGCTCCTGCCGACGGCGTTGACGTCACGCTATGTCTCGGCGTCAATCAGAATGCGTACGATCCGAAGAAGCACGACGTGATTTCCAACGCGTCGTGTACGACCAACTGCCTCGCGCCTATCGGCAAAGTCCTGCACGACAGTTTCGGCGTAGCGCACGGCCTGATGACCACGGTGCACAGCTACACGTCGGATCAGATGCTGCAGGACGGGCCGCACAAGGATTTGCGACGCGCACGCGCCGCTGGCGTCTCGATGATCCCGACGTCGACGGGTGCGGCCAAGGCTATCGGCCTCGTGCTGCCGGCGCTCAACGGCAAGCTCGACGGAATCGCGATTCGCGTGCCGACCTCGAACGTCTCGCTCGTCGATCTGACAGTGACTGTCGAGAAGGACGCGGATGTGAAATCCGTCAACGCCGCGATGAAGGCGGCGGCCGACGGCCCGCTCAAGGGGATTCTCGAATACAGCGAGGCGCCGCTGGTGTCGGTCGATCTCAACGGCAATCCGCATTCGTCGATCTTCGACGCGCCGCTGACCAAGGTCGTCGGCAAGCGGCTGGTGAAAGTTTTTTCGTGGTACGACAACGAATGGGGCTACTCGAACCGCCTCGCGGACATCGCCGCATTCGTCGCCGATAAGCTTTAACCGCCGCGATGCCCGTAGTGCCGATCACGCGCCTTGAGTTCCAGAACAAGAAGGTGCTCGTGCGATGCGATTTCAACGTGCCGATCGCCGAGGGCAAGATTCAGGACCCGGCGCGAATCGACGCGAGCCTCGACACGATTCGGTATATCCTCGAACATGGCGGCACCGCCGTGCTCTGCTCGCATCTCGGGCGTCCCAAGGAGCGCACGCGCGGAGTTCAGCCTCAAGCCGGTCGCTGAGTACCTGACCAACGTGCTCGGGCAGAAGGTAAAGCTCGCGCCGGATTGCGTCGGCGATCACACCGGCAAAATGATCGACGCGCTCAAGCCAGGCGAGGCACTCCTGCTCGAGAATCTGCGCTTCCACAAAGAAGAAGAGGCCAACGATCGCGACTTCTCGCATGAACTCGCGCGCTACAAGCAGGTCTACGTGAACGACGGCTTCGGCACGGCGCATCGTGCGCATGCCTCGACCGTCGGCGTTACGCGATTTCTCGCGGAGCGTGCGGCGGGATTCCTGATGATGCGCGAGCTGGACGCACTGCGGAAAGTCACCGAGAATCCGCAGCGTCCGTCGGTCGCGATCATGGGCGGCGCGAAAGTCTCCGACAAAATCGGGCTCATCAAAAATCTGCTGAACAAAGTCGATTCGATCCTGATTGGCGGCGCGATGGCGTACACATTCCTCAAGGCTCAGGGCATCGCGATCGGCAAGTCGCGGCGTCGAAGAAGACAAAGCTCGAACTGGCGAAAGAACTGCTCACCGAGGCCGCGAGCAAAGGCGTCAAAATTGTGCTGCCGTCGGACCATATCGTCGCATCCGCTCCTGAAGCCGACGCGACGCCTCATACGGTCACCGAGATTCCGTCCGAGATGATGGGTCTCGACATCGGTCCGCAAACCGCCGACGCATTCATCGCGGAGATCGCGCGCGCCAAGACCGTCATATGGAACGGCCCGCTCGGATTCTTCGAAATCCCGGCGTTCGCCGCCGGCACGATGCGCGTCGGCGAGGCGCTCGCGAATCAAGCGGACGTCATCTCGATAATCGGCGGAGGAGACACGGCCGCGGCGCTCGCGCATGCGCCGTGGGCCAACAAGTTCACGCATATCTCGACCGGCGGCGGCGCCACGCTCGAATATCTGGAAGGCCGCGAACTCCCGGGCGTGAAGGCGCTCGAAGTCTGAGATGCGCAGGAAATTAATTGCCGGGAACTGGAAGATGCATCTGCTGCCGGTCGGCGCGCGCGCTCTCGTCGAGAGAATCCGCGCCGAGATCGATCCCCTCGCCGCGACGCTCGCGCAAAGATCGCGACGTGATGATCGCGCCGCCGGATATTCTTATCCCGGCCGTGGCGCAGGCGCTGGCGGGCTCGTCGATCCTGCTCGGCGCGCAGAATATGCACTACGAGGACAAGGGCGCGTTCACCGGCGAAGTCGCGCCGCCGATGCTGCACGCGTACGGCGTCACCCACGTCATCCTGGGGCATTCGGAGCGCCGCCATATTTTTCATGAGACCGACGATCTGATTAACAAGAAGGTGCTCGCCGCGATCCACCATCGGATGACGCCGATAATGTGCGTCGGCGAAACCCAGGATGAGCACGACGGCGGCCGCGCGCTCGATGTCGTCCTGCGCCAGCTGCAGCGTGGGCTCGAAGGCGTCGGCGACGATCGCATGACGAGCGTGGTGATCGCGTACGAGCCGGTCTGGGCTATCGGCACCGGGCGCACTGCGACGCCGCGAGCAGGCCGAATCGATCCACGGTGCGATCCGCGGCGCGATACTCGAACGCTACGGGCGGGAGCGCGCCGACGCGGTCCGGATAATCTACGGCGGCAGCGTCAACGACGAGAATGTTGACTCGCTCGTGTCCAAGCCCGATATTGACGGGGCTCTGGTCGGCGGGGCAAGCTTAAAGGCTGACTCGTTCGCGCGCATCGTAAAGGCGCGGACTCGTTAAAGAGAAAAATGATTTCAATCGTCATTTCAATTCATGTGATCGTCTGCGTCGCCATGTGCATCATTATCCTGCTCCAGCAGGGCAAGGGCGCGGAGGTCGGCGCCGTGTTCGGCGGTTCGAGCCAGACCGTGTTCGGCGCGAGCGGAGCGGGCAACGCGCTGACCAAGGCGACGTGGTTGTTCGCGATAATTTTTTTCGCCAGCTCGATTTTTCTGGCGCTCGCGTCGGCGCGGCGCGTGACCGGCAGTATCTTCGAAGGCGGCCCGTTTTCATCGGCGCCCGCGTCGAGCGTGATGCCGGCGTCGAAGCAAGCGCCCAAGAGCGCGAATCCCGCGGCGCCCGCTACGGCCGGACATATTCCGGCCGGCGCAGTGACGCCCGGCTCGACGAAATAGTCGCCGAATCGCCGGAGCGCCAAGACCCTCACGGTAACTCCGGCCGGATACGCACGATGCGCGGGTGGTGGAATGGCAGACACGCCAGTTTGAGGGGCTGGTGGTAGCAATACCGTGCGGGTTCAAGTCCCGCTCCGCGCACCAGTGAAAGCAGGGGTGACCCCTGCACCCAGTACTTAAGAAAACAACGAGCTCTGTCGGGGTGGTTGTGGTGTGACCGGCGGTTGCGCCATGTAGCGATCGTTGTCGGGAAGCCGTGGCGCTCGCGGATGCGATTGAAAATTATGCGCATCCGGTCGTCGTAAGCGTTCGGGACGTATTCGGCGTGTCCGTAGAACATGTCGATACGCTCGGCCAGATGCGGGAAACGCTCCTTCACGAACGGAATGAAGCGGCGCGCGGCCGCGGGTTTCAGAAATAGCGAACGCCACCATACGCCCGACGCTTCGCGCGACGCGCGGCGCGAATCACGTTCTCGATTGCCGCGGGATCGTCGGTGAGGCCGGGGATCATCGGCATCATCAGCACATTGCATCGGATTCCGGCGCGCGCCAGCTCGAACAGCGCGCGCAATCGCAGTCCCGGTCGCGGCGCGCGCGGCTCGAGGATTCGCTGCAGCTTTCGATCGAGCGTGATCAGCGAGAAGTTCACCGACAGCTTCGAGCGCCGATTGATCTTGCGCAGCAGCTCGAGGTCGCGAACGATCAGGCTCGACTTGGTCGTGATCGACAGGTCCAGTCCCTGGAGCTGCGCGAAGATTTCGAGCATCGATCGCGTCAGCCCATACTTCCGCTCGGCCGGCTGATACGGGTCGGTCGCCGTGCCGATCGCGATCGCGTCGGTGCCAATCGGCGTGCGCGAGAGCGTGCGCGACAGGACCTCGGCCGCCATCCGCTTGACGAAAATCTTGCGCTCGAAGTCCATCGGATCGCGCAGCTCGAGAAAGTCGTGCGTGTAGCGCGCGTAGCAGTACACGCATCCGAACTCGCATCCGCGATACGGGTTGATAGTCCATCGAAACGGCATGCGCGGACTGTCGCATCGATTGAGAATCTGCCGCACCGGCATCTCGATAAACTCGACGCCGCGAGTGGCGTCGAGGTCGTCGGGCGGCGGCGGAAGGTAGAGGGGCAGTGTGGCGGCGGTGTTCATCTGACGGCGTGATGTGAGTTTCGCTTTTTCTTCGCCATTTGTCAAGAATGGGACAAAGTTGACATTCCTCTCTTTCCTCGTCGTGGGCGCGGAGTGGAAACCCGTTGGAGAGCGAGGGATCTGACGATCGGCGGAATGCGGTTGGCTGCGAATTGTGAGTGCCGATTGGTGAGGAGGCCGGGCGCGTCGAGGTGAGTGCGTTGGTGAGAGTGGGTGAGGCAGTCATCGTGAGTATTATGGCATGGCGGGATGACAACGGTTGTCCTCGGGAGAAGAGTGAAACCCGCCGTGGGTTTCACGCTTCCTTGGGCAGGGCTGGCCCTGCACCCAGTGATTTTGGTCCTGCTCTGATGCCGCGCTGTTTTGGGGGCGCGTAGCTGCGAGGGCCTGATCACAACTCTGGCGAATACGTTCGCGGCGAGGTTCATACGCAATCGATTGAATCGTTCTGGTCGCTGCTCAAGCGGGGAATTGTCGGCACGTTCCACAACGTAAGCCGAGAACACTTGCCGCTGTACTTGAACGAATTTACGTTCCGCCACAACGAGCGGAACAATCCTGATATCTTTGCCCGCCTGATTTCATCTGTGTAGCCAGACCAGCCAGACCCGAATAGACGCAAGCCCACGGAAGCAGTAAGATCCCTCCGGGGGCAAATCACTCGCGATGTCATCGAACGGCATGGATTTCGATTCATTCGTGAAGGCCTTGGTATCCTTGTCGAAACAGAAAATCGAAGCGAAGCAGAAAAACCGGAGAGCCAAGCGCGGAACGCCCAGCTCTCACGGGAAGCAATCGTCAAAACCTAAATTTCCCTAGCCAATTGAACTATGCTATGAGGTGTCGAGCATTGGGTGACTCCTTAGCGTCGGCCAACGACGCGGGGATCATGCGCCGGACGTGTGGCCAGCACGCTCCGGCGCAATTCTTTATTCAACGCCAGCTTTTTCAGTTCTGACCTTACTGATCCGTTTGATGTACGCACGGCAAGAAGCATCGATCTGATCCCAGTCATCAACCGTCAAGTCTTTCGGCAGATGCAAGATTGCGAAGGGTTTATCAGGAAACGGTACGACGAACTTGACTGTGGTGTCTTCTCGTTGCGACCCGTTTTCATCTGGTCTCGTCGTATCATCGTCGTCAGTTCGCGGTTCGGTTTTTTTCTGAGATGTTTTGGGTTTCGTTCCATTGCGTTTGCGAACTGTCTTTGCCCCACGGGTTTTGAAATGCGGCGAATAAGCAAGCCCTCCGGAATCTAAAGCAGATAAAAAGAACCGCACGCACTTTTCGAGCACCTGTCCATCGACGCCGCCCTTCTCGCGGAAGTTCTCTGTGAGCTGGCCGCCAGTCGCACGTGCGAGATCCAAACCGCCGATAATCGGTAAGTAGGCAGGCATGATCACCGTAGAGAGAGCCGGTCTCCAGTCATCAGTGCCGACACTATCGACCAGCGGCTTGAGAGAGCTCGTTACGTTCCGATCCCTATCCATCAGGCCAAGAAATACGAGGCAGGAAGTCAGTGCCCCGCGCATCTGGCCGGACATTGTAGGGGTCACGCTACTATCAATTCTGGGTGGAATTGTGGTATTGTGTAGAGCCTCGATAAACGCCTCGAAAGTAGCAAATGGAATGTATGGAGGCGTGGGAAGTGCTTTGTTTTCAGTGTCTTTTCTCATAGCGATCTCGAATGATTACGACACTACTCTCAATGATTACGGATGTAAAGAGGGAATCATGCAAATCGATTCCGTAATGGTCCGCGCATACGAGAACGACCCTGTCCAGTTGGTCGCACTGGAAGTCGCGCCGACGTGCGTTATCGTCGCGGGCAATGATCGAACGAAAACAATCGGCTTCCCTCCGCGATTGTGTGTTCCGGTTCGATGGTTCGTTGTTTAAGCAACTCGTCGCGGCCTATTCCCGAAAGAATGTTTCGACTTTGGACCGCTTATGGCGGAAATCGATACGCACGAATCCGAGAGAGAGGAACACCCTCTTGACCGCCCCGTAACAAATGATGGACAAGAGAGCCGTCGTGGCGATCTTTTACCGAGGAGCGGGCGTAGGCACTTATTGGCACACTAACGACGGGCGGTTAAGCGGTCTGACACCGACATCGCCAGGAATGCTGCATTCTACGGATCGCGTTATCCAACACGTCTATAACGGGTTAACGCAGAGCCCCTACGTATCGCTTAGCTGTTCATATTCGGTGGCTTTGAACTATGCGATGGAAGCGGGTACAATGCAGCCTACGGCGTTAAATCCTGCTTACGTCTACGAGGTAGAAATTAACGATAGTCATGGAGTCCATCTAATCGATCCCGTTAAGGAAGTCGCGGCGGGTGCTCCAAATCCGCTCGATGCCCACCAGTACCAACACAACGGACACCCGAATGTCTTGCTTGGTGTGGTCTGGACTTTGTTGGCCCCTCTTTTGCGTGTTCCAGTAGTATTACCCCCGGGAGCTGCCACGAGTGCAACACACACGGTCAATATAGGTCCACATTTATGGGCCATAGTTGCAGCGCTGAGAGATGCGGAAGTTCTCGCAATTGGCACAATACCAGCCGCCTGTATCGCAAAGCGCCACTCCGTCTACTGACCGGGGGGTCATTAAAATGCCGGATGTAAACACAAATCGAGTAACGCAAACCATCCCCTTAGATTTGCAGACTCCAGCCTACTCGGAAATCGTATTCCTGAGCGCGGAAGTGAACGCTAGGCAGTTCACCTCGTTTGCCCTAGTTCGATATATGATTTCGGGCCGTGAACGTTCCCGATCCTTGCGATTGGATCTCGGTAAACGTCGCTTCATAAATGCTGCCGAAGCCGAACCGAACAATCCTGATTTTGAAGCGGCAACACGCAAACTCGCGCCGCTTATTTCGGAACGAATAAGCCTAGAAATGGTCAAGTTGTTGGCCTCTAGCGGCTCATTTTTCCTGTAAATATTTCACCTCGCCCCGAAAACTGGCCTGTCAGATCATGCCCAAAATGCGGCTCACTCTGGGCACTGTCCAACTGGAGACATAATCCCCTGTCAAGCCGGTTAACCGCCTGAAATTAAATCGGATTTATATATTCTTTACGGTGCAGGCGGGGGGAACTGGGTTCGCAGGAAGGCTGTCGAAGGCGCGGTCTGGGAGGACTTGGCGTAGGGCCATCAGGATGCGGGCGGCTAGGGTCACCTTGTAGCGGGTTTTTGGATTTGTTGCGGTGATGGCTTTTTCGATTACTTCGGCGACGGATTCGGGTGGGGCGGCGAAGCGGGCCATTGGGCCGCCTTCGTAGGCTTCGCGGATTTGTTTTTCTAGCACCACGTTGAATGCGGCGTAGGGGGAGTCTTTGGGCATCGCGATGCTGCCTACGGCGGTGTCGCCGAAGCGGGTTTTGATTGGGCCGGGCTGGATTACGATCACGTCGATGCCGAAGCCTTTCACCTCGAAGCGGAGCGCGTCGCTGAGTGATTCGACTGCGTGCTTGGTTGCGTGATAGTACGCGCCGCCGGGGAAGGTGAGCTTGCCGCCCATCGAGCTTAGATTGACGACGCGGCCCCATCGCTGACGGCGCATCGCGGGAAGCGACGAGCTTGGTCATCGCGATCAGGCCGAAGACGTTGGTTTCGAACTGGCGGCGGATGTCGGTCATTGGGACTTCCTCGAACGCGCCTTCGAGGCCGTAGCCGGCGTTGTTGATGAGCACGCCGACAGCGCCTTCGGCGCGCTCGACGGTTTCGACGGCGGTGCGCATCGAGGCGTCGTCGCATACGTCGAGCGCGAGTGTTTTGCATCCGCGCGACGCGAGGTCGGCGATCGATTCGGGTTTGCGCGCGGTTGCGTAGACGTTCCATCCGCGCGCCGCGAGATGCTGGGCGGTGGCGCGGCCGATTCCGGTTGAGCATCCGGTTATTAGGACTGCTTTGGAGATTGATTGTGGCATTCGGTGTGCTCCGGGTTTTAGCTGCGCGGGATTGCAGCATCATAAGCTGCTAGATAGTAGTCGGATAGCGCGGCGCTACCTCTCCCCCGGCCCCTCTCCATGAATGGCGAGGGGAGTGAGAGAGGAGGAGCGGCAGTGACCTCTCCCCCGGCCCCTCTCCCTTCAGGCGAGGGGAGTGCAGAGAGGAGAGAAAGATTTCGAGCGTGCGCTCCGATTAAACGAGTCGGGGCGAGTGCTATGTCGTGCGTTGCACCTCTCCCGGAGCGCTCCTGCGGCGCGCTCCGACCTCCCCTCGGACAAGGGGAGGTTATTGGGAATCGGATCGAGGTTTCCACGGCGTTCGGCCTTCAGAATGACAGGCGCGGAAGACGCGCGTTCTCAAAGTTTCGTGGAGGATATCGTGATGGCAAGTAATGGGCGCGGGTATCGGCAGAAATATGGGGAGTGGGCTCTGGTGACGGGGGCGTCGGCGGGGATTGGGCTTGAGTTTGCGCGGGCGCTCGCGCGCGAGGGTATGTCGATAGTGCTGACGGCGCGGCGCGAAGATCGGCTGAACGTGCTGGCGGCGGAACTCAAGGAGAAGCATCACGTCAACACGCGGGTGGTCGCCGTCGATCTCGCGGCGAACGACGGCGTCGATCGGCTGGCGGACGCGGTCGCGGATTTGGAGATCGCAGTTCTCGTCAACAACGCGGGATTCGGCTATGCGGGACGTTTCGACAAGCTCGCGACTGACCGGCTGCGCTCGATGGTGGTCGTCAACTGCGTCGTGCCTGTGGTGCTGACCAGTCGCATCATCCCCGGGATGGTCAAGCGCGGGCGCGGCGCGGTGATCGTCGTGGGCAGTGTGGCGGGACGTCAGCCGCTGCCGTTGCATGCGGTTTACAGCGCGACCAAGGGCTTCGATTTGCTGTTCGGCGAGGGATTGTGGGGCGAGCTGCGCGGGACGGGCGTCGATGCGCTCGTGATCGAGCCGGGTCCGACGAAGACTGAGTTCCAGTCGGTGGCGGGCGAGAGCGTTGGCGACGATCACGGCGAGCCGGCGGAGAACGTGGTGAGGGTCGCACTCGACGCGCTGGGGAAGCATCCGAGCGTAATCTCGGGATGGTTCAACTGGGTGCGCGCGAATGCGATCCGGATCGTGCCGCGATCGACGGCAGCGATAATCGCGAAGAAGGTTGTCGAGGGAAGTACTCCGGTTGAGCTGAGATAAACCTTGAGTCTGCCGGAGCGCATGCCTATGCTCCGTACAAAATCGGCTTGAGTTGTCGCCAGAGATCCCCATGGCGCGTTCCCAGACAAAGAGTTTTAGCAATCCAGATGAGGTCCGGCGCTTTCCCAATGGCCGAATAGAGAACGTTTCTTATGGTGAGACCACGGTCGGCCGGTTTGTTTTGGAGCCCGGCTGGCGCTGGTCGCGCGACGTCGGACCAATTGCCGGTACCCGCTCTTGCCAAATTCACCACCAAGGCGTGGTTCTCAAGGGACGGCTACGGGTGGAAAGCGACACGGGCGAGGTGTGCGAGGTCGGGGTGGACGACGTCTATGACATTCCTCCCGGTCACGATGCCATAGTCGTCGGCGACGAGCCGTTCGAGGCGATCGAGTTCGCGAGCGCCCGAATCTTTGCGGCACCAGCGCACGGAGATCGCGTGCTCGCTGCGATGCTGTGCACTGATATCGTCGACTCAACTGCGCATCTCAAGCGGCTTGGCGATGAGGCTTGGCGCGAGATCCTCCTCGAGCACAACCATCAGGTGCGGCTCGAACTCAACAGTTTTCGAGGACGCGAAATACAGACGACCGGCGATGGATTCCTTGCGGTGTTCGACGGTCCCGCCCGCGCGGTTCGATGCGCGCGATCAATTAGTCGCGCGGTCGTGCGACTTGGCATCGGGATTCGGGCGGGAGTTCACACGGGCGAGGTGGAGTTCGTGGGAGACAACGTGAGAGGGCTGGCCGTCCATGAAACCGCGCGCGTCGCAGGGGTTGCGGGCAGTGGTGAGGTCCTGATCTCAGCCACGACGAAGCATCTGCTGGAAGGCTCGGGGATCACGCTTGAATCAGTAGGAGTCCACGAGCTCAAGGGTCTCGGTGAGGCGCGGGAGCTATTCAGGATTACAGGTTCGGAGTGACGCTACTCGGGGGCGCGGCGGCGGGGGCGGGGACGCGCGCGCTTTTGATTCTGTCCGGGCCGGTAGTGCTCGTCGTGAGGATCGAACATGCCGAGACGTTTCAAGCGAATCACGCATAGCACGTGAAAAAGAATCAGCGCGACGGCCGACGACGCGCATCCGATTCTGACAAATCTCTCGAGCTCGGGAGAAAGCCTGTCCGCGAAGACGAAGATCGCCAGCATGATCCATTCGGTGGCGAACACCAGGAAGAGCAGCCGCTCGGTGTCGACGTGGCTGGGCAGCCGTGTCGAGGCTTTTGGATCTGAAATGCGCACGGTGCGTTGCTCGATTCTCGCGAAGATGTAGCGGGCGACCACGATGCCGCATCCCAGTGCGCCGAGTCCCATCGGATCGAAGATGGTCAAGACGCTCCGGCGGCTTTTTCAGTGTCCAGGCGGCTCATGGAATTATCGCGAGGTCGTAGGCAGACGGCAGTTTCTCGGCAATAGTCGCGAGCGATGATCCGTCGGTACTTGCGCGCACTACGGCGCCATCGTTACAGACCCCGAAGAACCCACCATTGGACGGATCGGTCCTCAGCCGCATCACCATCCCACGTCCGAAATTCTGCTCGGCGGAAATCGGCGTAAAACTCTCGCCACGATCCGCGCTGCGAAAGAGCATCGCGTCCGCGCCCGTCGGTCCGACACGCCAACTCGGCGGCGGACCCATCGCAGCCGCCGTGAAGACTTCATCGCGATCCGGCGCGCTCACCAGCAGCGGGATGGTGTAAGTGCGGTTGAGCCCGCTAGTCACCTGTTCCCACGACTTGCCCGCATTGCTCGACACGAAGAAGCCCGCGCCGGTGGTGGCGTAAAGGCGCCGCGAATCGCGCGAGTCCACCGCGACGTTGTGAATGTCAGTGTAGAGTCCGTCGTTGAGCGGCTCGAAGGTCGCGCCGTCGTTGCGCGATCGGAAAATACCGCCCTCCTCGACGCCGACGTACATCGTGGACGGCTCATGCGGATCGAAGGCGATCGAGCGCACGTGCGGAACATGCGGCGGCGGCGGAAACGTCCAGCGTTCGCGTCCCGGAATTTTCAGGAAGCCGTCGGACTCCCTGAAGATGCGTCCGCGATCGTCGCTGCGGAACAACCGCGCGTGCGATGTCCCGATGAACACGCGATCCTTCACTGCCGGCGACCCGGCCACCGACCAGACTTCCTCTTCGCGCGCGAGTGGGGGAGTGACGTCGGTCCAGGTGCGGCCGCCGTCGGTCGACCGCGCGAGAGTTCCCTTGCCGCGGATTTGCTCGGTCGATCCGGCGTAGATGAGATTGGGATCGGCGCAGTCCTGCGCCATGCACCAGACGGCTGACGGATCGGCAAGCACCATCAGCGGCGTCGCACCGCGCGAAGGATCCAGAATTACAATGCCCTTGGCCGTCCCGATACAGAGTCGCATCCCGCACACCTCTCCCAGCAGCGACGGATCGTAGCGCAAAGGAATCGGGCAGGACAGCGGCTTCGTAGGACGGAATTTATTCCGTCACAGGAAAACAAAGATTCGCAGGAAAACAAGGAATCGACGAAATAAATTTCGTCCTACTATGATAGAGAGAATCGCATGAAGTCCCGTCACGCCACCGCACTCGCGATCGTTCTGTGGTATCTAATGATTCCGCCGATCGGCGCCGACAACAAAATCGACGCGCACGCACCATTGTCCAGTGGAGAAGAGGCGTGGGTTTCGAGTCCGAGAAAGACTGCGACAACTCCTTGAAGGACGCAATTCAGAACCCGATGACTCCCGCAGAGTATCAAGCAGCCGTGCAAGCGACGCTCAAAGCAAAGAAACGTCCGCTGAGCCAGGCGGAAATGACAAAACGAACGGCGGAGTCGCTATGTGTCGCGACCGACGATCCGCGGCTCAA
This sequence comes from uncultured delta proteobacterium, assembly GCA_963814715.1. Classification (GTDB taxonomy): domain Bacteria; phylum Desulfobacterota; class Binatia; order Binatales; family Binataceae; genus Binatus. The sequence goes on along the minus strand of CAWFDW010000001.1, from coordinate 459,988 downwards.
AGCGAAGTAGTCGCCGCGCCAGGATCTTACGTCAGCTTGGTGCCGACTTTCAGATCGCCCGATGTTACCAGCTCGGCCGGGGCAACCTTCTTCGGATTCGGATCGATGCGCGCTCGCTTCACTGTGACCGTCGCCGCCTGCGAGCGCGATCTTCATCCCGTCCCCGTCGATGGCGACGATCGTCCCCGGATCGCCTTGCAGGCTGGTTGCTGAAAACGTCGCTTCGTAAAGACGCAGCCGTTTCTCGCCGATGCTCGCGAAGGCGCCGGGTTGCGGGTCGCATCCGCGGATCAGGTTGAAGACTTCGCGCGCAGGTTTTGCAAAATCGATCTTCGCGTGCTCGTCGCGGCATGGCGGCTCGTAGGTCGCCTTGCTTTCATCCTGCGCGATCGACGGCGCGTTGCCCGACTTGATCAGATCGACCGCCTCGACCATCGCGTCGATGCCCATCGGGAAGAGCGTGTTGAAGTAAATCGATCCCACGGTATCGTTCTCGGAGATGGGTACACTTTTCTGAACAAGGATCGGGCCGGTGTCGATTCCCTTGTCCGGCCAGAACCACGTGACTCCCGTTTCCGCATCGCCCTGGATGATTGCCCAGTTGATTCCGCTGGCGCCGCGATGACGCGGGAGCAGCGAAGGATGAAAGCAAATCGATTTGTAGCGCGGCGCGTAGAGAATCCGATCGGGAACAATCAGCGTGACGAAGGCGAGGATGGCGAGGTCGGCGTCGAGCGCTTTGAAATGCTCGAAGGCACTGTCGTTCTTAAACGACTTGGGCTGGCTCAGCGGAAGGTTCATCGCACGCGCCTTGGCCGCGAGCGGATCGGTTTTGCCGGCGGCAGAATCGGGCGGCGCGAAGACGTGGACGATCTCGTCGCCATGCTCGACGAGCGCCGCGAGCGCTTTTTCCGCGAATGCGGCCTGGCCGAGCAGTGCAATACGCAACGTTGTGGACCTCCGGAGTTCTTCGATCACGCTACCAAATCAAAAATCGAGTTGCACCTTAAAACTAAAGACGATTGACACGTCCGGTTGCGGGCCGCTTTGATGAACGATTGAATGATCATTCGACGGTTGTCTGAAATTCTCGCAATACTTTTTCTGTGCGCTCTCGTTGCTGCGCCGACTAGCGCGCAAGATTCTGTTGCATCGCATCATGCGCGCGGCCGTATCGTGGTGCTGATGGTGTGGGACGGGCTGCGGCCCGACTTCGTCACGCAGCGCGACACGCCGAATCTCTTCCAGATGGCGCGAGAGGGCGTGCGCTTCGACCGCCATCACTCGATCTTCCCGACGCTCACGATGGTGAATGCGACCGCGCTCGCGACCGGTGCACCGCCGGGCGTCAACGGACTCGAGGGCAACAATTTTTATCTCGCGCCCTCGCCGGAAACGCCGAAGGGTCAGGTGGTAAGCGCTGAAGGCGCCAAGGCGATACTGAATCTGAACACTGCGGAGGGCTTCAAGGGCCGGGTGATCGGGCTGGACACGATCACGCAGGAGGTCGCGCGCGAGGGCGGCTACGTCGCCGTGATCGGCAAGCAGGGGCCGACCTCGGTGTTCGACAATCGCGTCGCGACGATCGCCGACGGCAAGGACATCGTCGGCGAGCCGCACAAGGATTACCTGTTCGCGTCGGAAGACCTGGTGTCATCGAGTCAGAAAATAGATGCGGCGATTCCGCCCGATTCGAAAACCGCAGTGGCCGACGAACAGCGCGATTTGTACTTCGCACGGCTGGTCGTCGAGAACGCGTTGCCCGCCGCGAAAGCCGCAGTGGATGCGGGAAGGCCCGCGCTGATCGTCTTCTGGCAGCACAATCCTGATCTCACGCAGCATATGGCCGGCCTGGGTACGTTGCCTGCGATGGAAGCGCTCAGTCTTTGCGACAACAACCTGATGCGGGTGCGCGCGGCGATCGACGCGTTGGGGATCGCCGACAAGACCGACCTGATCGTCGTGTCGGATCACGGCTTCGCGACGATCAAGTTCCGCGTCGTGCTGTCCGAGATGCTGATAGCGGCGGGAATCAAGAAATCGCGCGACAGCACCGACGTTGTCGTCGTGCCCAACGGCGGCGCGGACCTTGTCTACCTGTCGCCGACGGAATTCGCGACGCCGGAATCGAAGCGCGCGGTGCTGCAGAAGATCGTCAACTTTGCCGAGGCGCAGGAATGGTGCGGGCCGATATTCTCGCGCGAACCGGCAACTGCGCCTGATGAACCGACCCGCCGCGGACATCGTCAACGCGCGCCGAAAGCGTACCTCGGATGGGTCGACGGCACCTTCAGTCAGCGCGTCGTGGGACTGTACAATGCCGCGCGATCACCGGATCTGGTGATTTCATTTCGCGAGGAGCCCGACGCCGACAACAAGAACCTCACCGGGCCTACCAATCCCGCGTTTCTGATCGGACAAATTGGACAGGTTTCGATGCCCAACAAATCAGCCGCGCTGCTGCATCCGGTGAAAGGGCGTCGTCTACGCCGACACCGGTATCAGCCAGACGTTCACCACCGGGATGGGGATGCATGGCGCGGCGGGCGAGCGCGAGATTCATAATTTCTGCGCGGCGGCGGGCCCGGACTTCCGGCGCGGCTTCGTCGATCTGAATCCCACCGCGAACACCGACGTGACGCCGACGATCACGCAGATACTCGGCACGCTGCCGAACATCGGGCCCGGCGGCGTCGCGCCCGCGGGACGCGCGATGGCCGAGGCGCTGACCGTCGGCCGTCAGAGCGCGGGCGGATCGCATACAGAAACGATGACGGCCGACCTTATGCTGCAGGGCGTCGAGGCCGTGACGACGCTTCGCGTCAGCTGGATCGGCGACGAGCCATATCTCGACAGCTCAACAGTCGAGCACAAGCCGCTGGGCAGCTCGCCGTGAAGGAAGGAACTTCATTTAAATGAAACCCACCGTGGGTTTCAAACTTCCTTGGGCAGGGGTGACCCCTGCACCCAGTGAAAAAATGAAAGATGCGGGACTTCGTCCCTGTTAGAAGGGTTGGAGGCAGAGGCGGCGGGAATTACCTCGCCCGTTACTTCACGGGAGAGGAGGCCTGCCGCAACGCGGCAGGTAGGTGAGGGTTCTGCGATCACATCAGAATGCCTACCTTCACGCGGCAGACCCGCGCCGGTTTCAGATCAACACCGCGACTGTTATTCTTGGTCGTCTAAGTTTCTTCAGAATTTATTTTCCTGGACGACTAACCCGTGAGTCTTTTCGCAATCGCCTTCATTCTGATTATCGCCGGCGGCGCCGGTGCGGGCCTCGTTTTCATCGGAGTCCTGATTCAGTGGAGTCTCCGCAAGGCGCTCCCGTCGCGTCCGACTCATCTGGAGATCGAGGCTCCGCCGCAAGTCGAGCCGATACCGCCGCCTGAGCTCGCACCAGAACCGACGCCTGAACTTGTCGAAGAACCCGCCGCGCCCGAGCCGGAGCCATACGTTGCGCCGCCCCCCGTTCGCTCGCGAGCCCGTCCGCATTGGTCTCGGACTCCGCAAGACTCGCGAGAACTTTCTTGCGCGCATCAGGGCCGCGCTGACCGGCAGCGCGAAAATCGACGATATATATGAAGGCCTCGAGGAAGCTCTGATCGCCGCCGACGTTGGCGTCGATGCGAGCATGAAGATTTCCGCCGCGGTGCGCGCGAAGCTGGGCAACGACAATCGTCCCGACGCGATTCGCGACGCGCTCAAGGCCGAGATCGCCACGATCATGATGTCCGCCGATCGCGCGCCCGCCGACTCTGGCGATGCGCCGCTGGTGATCATGCTGGTCGGCGTCAACGGCGTCGGCAAAACCACGACGGTCGCGAAACTCGCGGCGCGGCTCAAGAGTGAGCGCGGCAGCGTGATCGTCGCGGCGGCGGATACCTTTCGCGCGGCGGCAATCGAGCAGCTCGAAGTATGGTGCGATCGCGCCGGCGCCGACATCATCAAGCAGTCGCAAGGCTCCGATCCCGCCGCAGTCGCCTTCGATGCGGTCAAAGCCGCGGTCGCGCGCAAGACGGGCGCGGTGCTGATCGACACGGCTGGGCGCCTTGCAGACCAAAGTTAATTTGATGGAAGAGCTCAAGAAGATTGCCCGCGTCGTCGCGCGCGAGTTGCCCGGCGCACCGCATGAGACCTGGCTCGTGCTCGACGCCAACACGGGTCAGAATGCTCTGAGTCAGGCGTCGATCTTTGGCGACGCGGTGCCGCTGACCGGAGTGGTGCTGGCCAAGCTCGACAGCACGGCGAAGGGTGGTGTGGTGGTTGCGGTGGCGGAGCGGCTCAAGATTCCGGTGCGGTTTGTGGGGCTCGGCGAGTCGATCGAGGACCTGCGTGAGTTCGACGCGCGCGAGTTTGTGGACGCACTGTTTGCAACTGACGACGCAGGGGAGCAGAGTTCCAGCGGTTCTTATGCAGCTTGACAGCGTAGTTTATCGAAAATTAAACTAAAGGTAGAAGATTTTCCCTCATGGCCACAGATGTCTTAAAGCAACTAGACGAACGAATTCAGGCTTCCGTTGCGCGTATCCATCAGTTGCGCAAGGAAAACGAACAACTCGCGCAGAAGCTTGCGGAAATGGAAAAACGCTATGCCGACGCATCCGGCATGGTGAAGCAGCTGAGCGCCGAACGCCAGCAGCATGAAAACGAGCGCAACGACGTGCGCACTCGGATCGAAAAAATCCTTACCCGCTTCGACGGGATCGATCTTGGATAAAAGATGAAGGGCGTCAACGTCCAGATCATGGGACAAAGCCTGACGGTCGCCAGCGAGGCGGGCGATGACTGGGTCAAGTCCCTGGCTGAGACGGTGGACGAGAAGATTAAGGATATCCGCGCCGGGAGCCAGACGATCAATTCCGTGAACCTGGCAATCCTGGCTGCGTTAAATTTCGCCGAGGAGCTCGAACACCTGCGCATAGGAGCATCAGGAGCTGGTGGATCGAATCGCGGCGATGAATAAACGGCTGTCCGCGGCGATCGACGGCGAATGACGATGAACATCAATCGTCGTCACAGCGCGCGGCATCCGAGAGGTGAAGCGATTTCGGACGGGGGCGGGATATGGAATTGTGGATCTCGAGAGCAGCCTAAACGCGGTGCTTACAGGAATGAGGACCGTGCGATATTTTTCGACCGCAACCAAGGCTTTCGCGATAAAACATTTCGCGGATACAGGCCGGCTGTCAGCCGGTTCGAGAATACAACGACACGCGCACGTGACGCAGGAAAAACGAAACGGCGCAATCGAGCAGTTGAACCCGCTCCCGCCATGGCAACGACTGTGGCGGACGAAAAGAAAAATCTTCGCGCGATCATGATCGCATGCCGCGACGCGCTCCCCGGCGAGCGTGCGGCGGCGATGTCGGAAATCGTGCAGCGTCAAGTGCTCGCGAGCGAATCCTAGCGCGACGCATCCGCAATTGTTCTATACGCCGCAATCGGCAACGAGGTTTCAACTGACCGTATCCTGGCCGACGCGCTGGCACTCCGGACGCGCTGTCTTCTATCCGCGTGTAGATACCGCGACGGGCACGCATCGTCGCGCGACGCATTCGCGATCGCGCCGAGCTTGTCCGCGGCGCGTACGGAATCCTCGAGCCGCCCGCATCGGCAGAAGTTCTCGACAGCAAAAATTTCGCGAAAGTTCTCGTGTGTGTTCCCGGCGTTGCCTTCGGACTCGAAGGTCAGCGACTGGGCCGTGGCGGGGGTCATTATGATCGTTTCATCGGCCAACTCGGGCGCGAAGCGATCACTGTGGGGCTCGCCTATTCATTCCAGCTGCTCGATCGAATTCCCGAGACGGGGCTCGACCGGCGGCTTAACTTCATTGTGACCGAGTCCGCGATTCATCGTGCCTGCGAAGCGCCACTGCCAGCACGCCGAACGCGGACGAAGGAGGTAAACCCGGGTGGCTCTAATCATGGCAATCCTGGGATTCATAGTTGGTGGCGCGGTCTTTTTCATTTGGGGAATAACGAAACAGCGTAACGACGCCGTTAACCTGGAGGCCGCGCGCGCTCAGGCCGAGGAAATAACCAAGGCGGCTCAAACAAAGAGCCAGCTAGTAGTCAAGGAGGCTGAACTAAAGGCAAAGGATATGGTGGTCGGCGCGAAGGCCGACGCCGAACGAGAAATGCGCGATCGCAGGCGCGAGATTGCCGCGATCGAACAGAAGCTCGAAGCACGCGAGGAGACTTTCGAAAAGCGCCAGGAAGCATTCGAGCGGCGCGAAGCCGATCTGAATCGGCGCGATCAAAGTCTGCGCACGCGCGAGAAAAGTCTCACCGACAAGGAAGAAGTACTGCAGGCACATATCGACGAGGCTCGCACCAAGCTCGAAGCCGTCGCCGGCCTGACGCGCGAGGAAGCCAAGCGCTCGCTGATGGACGAGATGATCGGCTCAGGCGCGCACCGACGCCGCCAAGCACATCCGAATCGTCGAGGAAGAGGCGCGCGAAGAGGCCGACCGCCGCGCCAAGCGAGTCGTCGCGATCGCGATCGAGCGGCTGGCGGGCGAGTTCGTCGCCGAGCGCACGGTCTCGGTGATCGCGCTGCCCAACGACGAGATGAAGGGCCGGATCATCGGCCGCGAAGGACGCAACATCCGCGCGATCGAGGCAGCCACCGGCGTCGATATCATCATCGACGACACTCCGGAGGCGGTCGTAATTTCGTGCCACAACCCGATTCGCCGCGAGATCGCGCGCGTCGCACTGAGCAGCTCATCTCGGACGGCCGCATTCATCCCGGACGTATCGAGGAAGTCGTGCGCAAGGCCGAGCAGCAAGTCGAGGAATCGATTCGCGAGGCCGGTCAGCGCGCGATCATCGAAGTCGGCGTGCACGGAATCCATCCCGAACTGGTCAAGCTGCTCGGGATGCTCAAATATCGCTACAGCTACGCGCAGAACGTGCTGATGCATTCGATCGAAGCGGCGTTCATCTGCGGTGCGATGGCGGCCGAGCTGGGCCTCAACGAAAAGCAGGCTCGCCGCGCCGCGCTGCTGCACGATATCGGCAAGGCGCTGACGCATGAGGTCGAAGGATCGCACGCGTTGATCGGCGGCGAGATCGCGCGCAAGTACGGCGAGTCGGCGAAGATCGTAAACGCGATCGCGGCGCATCATGAGGAAGTCAAAGCCGAGACGATCCTCGCGCCGCTGGTCGATGCGGCCGATGCGCTCTCGGGCGCGCGTCCGGGAGCCCGGCGCGAAGTGCTCGAGAGCTACGTCAAGCGGCTCGAAGATCTCGAGACGATCGCGAAGTCGTTCAAGGGCGTCGAGAAATGCTTCGCGGTGCAGGCGGGACGCGAGATGCGCGTGATCGTCGAGCCGATCCAGATCTCGGACGAAGACACCTCGATGCTGGCGCGCGACGTCGCGCGCAAAATCGAAACCGACATGACGTATCCTGGCCAGATCCGGGTCACCGTCATCCGCGAGACCCGCGCAACCGAACTCGCGAAATAGCAGTCACGCAATTCGAAATCGGAGGCCCGATCGCTGACCCGCGATCGGGCCTCCGTGCGTTAGCGCGACGCTTCGGTTACCTTCGACGCAATGTTTGAAGCCGAACGGATCGCCGGGACTGATTTGGAATCAGGCCGCCTGCGCGAATATCTCCGGCCGCCATTTCGCAAATACGAATTCACAACGCCGATGAGCCCATCCCATGCCGCGAGGATTCTTCAAGAGAACGTCGAACCGCCGCGAAAGTGGGGATGGCCGACTTCCAGCAAGCGTGGATATTTCGAGGGCAAGGTCGCAGGCAGCCGCTTCAAAATACATCGAGTCGGCGGTTACCAGAATTCTTTTCTGCCGATAATCGAAGGGAACTTCCGGCGCGACGGTTCGGCGACGACGGTCGCCGTGAACATGCGATTGGTATGGCCGGTGATTCCCGTCTGGATCGGCATAATAATTTTCCTGGCGTGGAGTTCAGTCAGCGTCGATTCACCGGTGGCCGGCCCTTTCGGCGTGCGAATGGTGGTAATCGCGATGACGCTCTTCATCTACCTGGTCGCGACCGTTCCTTTCGCGATCGAGTCGCGAATCGCAATGAAGCGCCTGCTGGAGCTGCTGCGCTCGGGATCCGCGCCTCTGTCACCCTGAACGCAGCGAGCGGCGGCGCTTCGGTTCTTTACCGCGCTGGAAGCCAGCAGCTATCATCGATCCACGATGCCCACGACGCGTGAAGTTCTCGATGCGACCATCGCATTGGAAAAACAAAGCATGGCGCTGTACGCGCGCTTCGCGAAAATCTTTGCGAGCGTGCCTGCCCTGCAGGATTTCTGGTTCGGGATGGCGCGTGACGAGGCCCGTCACGTCGGCGCACTCGATCTGGTCACCACCGTACTCGATCAGGAAGAGATGCTCGACAAGCCCAGTCCAATCTCGCTCGAAGATGCCACCATCGTGCGGCTGCGGGCGCTGCTCGAAAAGGCTCAGAGCGACGCGACGCCGGGCATCAAGCTCGATCGCGCGCTCGAGATTGCACTCGAAGTCGAGGAGACCGAACTCGAAGATCTCGTCTCCGATCTGCTGAAAGCGCTGCAAGCGCCCGACGAGTACGAGCGATGCCTGCGCCTGCTCGTCCACGACCTCGGCGAGCTGAGCTACATGATTGAGCGCCATTCCGCCGACCCCGCGCTGCTCTCGCGATGCGACGCGCTGGTCAATCGTCACGCCGAGACGCTCCGCCACAGCAGTCGTCAGATAGCGTCGCGCCGACGCGGTGGCGCGCGCGACGGGCGTTGGTTATATTTCAGGGCTGCGCTGAGGAGTGGCCAAATTGGTAAGGCACCTGACTCTGGATCAGGCGATTGTAGGTTCGAGTCCTACCTCCTCAGCCAACGTGATTCGCATGCGCGCCGACCACGATGCGCGCGACGATGGTCCCATCGTCTAGTGGTTAGGACACCGGCCTCTCACGTCGGGAACGCGGGTTCGACTCCCGCTGGGATCACCAACAAAATCAGGCACATATGCATCCGCGCGTTTCGAGCCGATGCGCTGGTGCCAAATAGATGCCATCTTTTTCCCTTCTTCAACACCCCGATAAGGAACATTCAATGAAATCTGGTTTATCGAGATTCATGCCTCGCGGCTTGTTAGAATGCGGACTTCCGATCATCGCGATCATCGCCGTGGGATGCGCCAGCGCTTCCATTAGCTCGCAGAAAAGTTCCGAGCCGATCCGCGCTTCTCGGCCGCAAAGAATCTACGTGCGGAATTTTGCGGTCGTCGCCGAAGACGTCAAAGAGAGTCACGGCCTCATCTCAAAAGGCGAACGCGAGTTCTCCAGCACTCCCGAAGAGCAGCGTCAGATGGAGATTGGACACGCCGCCGCCACAGAACTGTCCGGTCGGCTTTCTAAGGATCTACGAGAACTCGGATTCACCGTCGACACCCAGACTGGCCAAATTCCGGTGGGCGACGTGCTCTTGATCGAAGGCCAATTCGTCAAAGTAGATGAAGGCGCGGCGGGCCGCCGCGTGATGATCGGCTTCGGCGCGGGGCAATCGACCCTCGACACCCAGGTGCAGGTCTATCGAATCGTGGGCGGCGATCGCCAGAAGCTGATGGAGTTCACCACCCACGCCGATAGCGGCGAATTGCCGGGCACTGCCCTCATGATGGGAGCTGGCGCGGTAGCAACCGGAGGAGCGACGGTCGCGGGCGCGGCGGCGTCCGCTGGCGTTGCGGGAGGCAAAATATATTTAGGGCGTGTCGACTATCTGGCCGACAAGACTGCCGACCAGGCAAATGCCCACCTCTCGCAGTATTTTGCGAAACAAGGTTGGATCAGCGCCGACAAGGCGCAATCTCAGGAGATCAACTTCGCTGGCAAACCTCACGACGTCGGGAACGCGGGTTCGACTCCCGCTGGGATCACCAGGAAGAGTTAGCTATTTTGAAGTTCAGGGCCTTCCTGCAGCCATTTGACATCCACATTTTATAAACACGCTGTTCGAATCTCCCGATGTAGCGTTGCCGCGATTCTCGCGATCGCGATCCCGCTCGCTGCGTGGGGATGCAAAAAAGCTGCGACGCTCGCGACCGCGCCGACGCCGGAAGTTGTGGTGACCGAGGTCGTCCAGCGCGACGTGCCGGTCTACTCGGATTGGGTGGGCACGACTCAGGGATTCGTAAACGCGGATATCTATCCGAAAATATCCGGCTACCTGCTGAAGCAGAACTACAAGGACGGCGACCATGTGCGTGCCGGCCAGTTGCTGTTCCAAATCGACGACCGCGAGTACAAGGCGGCGCTCGACCAGGCGATCGGCGACCTCGACCAGAAACAAGCCGACTACAAAAGGAATGCGCAGGATCTGTCGCGCTACAAGCCGCTCTACGATCAGCAGGTGATCAGCAAGCAGGATTTTGATCACGTAGATCAAAACACTCGCGCCAGCAAGGCTGCGGTGGCGTCGGCCCAGGCGGCGGTCGAGACCGCGGAGCTCAACGAAAAATGGACGCAGGTGAATTCTCCGATCGACGGCATTGCGGGGATCGCCAAGACGCAGGTCGGAAACCTGGTCAGCCCGACCTCGTTGCTCACATCGATCTCCCAACTAGATCCGATCAAGGTCGAATTTCCAATCAGCGAGCGCGAGTATCTGCATTTCGCTGACAAGATTAATCGGCACGAGAAGAATGGAGACTCCAAGGAAGATCCCGATTTGGAGATGGTTCTCGCCGACGGCAGTACCTACAAGTATAAGGGCCGTTTCTACGTCGCGAATCGACAGGTCAATATCCAGACCGGTACGATCAAGATCCAGGGAATCTTTCCAAACCCGGACAACGTCCTCCGCCCCGGCCTGTATGCCAAGATTCGCTCGGCTACCGATGTGCGCAAGGGCGCGCTGCTCGTGCCGCAGGCCGCGGTGCTCGAGACTCAAGGCCAATACCAGGTCGGCGTGGTTGGCGCGGACAACAAGGTCACGCTGCGGACGGTCAAGACCGGCAAGCAGGTCGGCGACCTCCGAATTATCGACGAGGGCGTCACGGCGGGCGAGCACGTCATCACCGAGGGCCTTGCAGAAAGTCTCGGACGGCATGGAAGTGAATCCGCGAGTAGTGCCGCCGGAGCCGGCGCCGGCCGTATCTCCAGCGCCATCGGACGCAGCGCCTCAAGGCTAGCGCGATGTCGAAATTCTTCATCAACCGGCCCATCGTCGCGATGGTCATCGCGATTTTTTTCGTGATCACCGGCGCCGTGATGGTCTTTCGGCTCCCGGTCGCGCAGTTCCCGGACATCGTTCCGCCGCAGATCCAGACGACCGCAATCTACACCGGTGCGGACGCGCTCACCGTAGAGCAATCGGTCGCCACTCCGATCGAGGAGCAGGTGAACGGCGCCAAGAACATGCTCTACATGCAGTCGATCAACGGCGACGACGGCACGATGACCCTGCAAGTCAGCTTCGCAGTCGGCACCGACGTCGACATCGACCAGGTGCAGGTGCAGAACCGCCTGGCGCAAGCGAATTCGAACCTGCCGCACGCAGTGAGCAATTACGGCCTCACCACGCAGCAGACCGTCGGAATTCCGCTGCTGGTGTTCTCGATCACATCGCCGAATCGAACCTGGGATCAGACTTTCCTTGCCAACTACGTCGCGATCAATATCGAGGACGAGCTCGCACGAATTCCTGGAATCGGCCAGGTCAAGGTTTTCGGCGCGTCGAACTACGCGATGCGAATCTGGGTCGCGCCCGACACGCTCGCCAAGCTCCAACTCACCGTCGCCGACATCACGAACGCGATCACGGCGCAGAACGTCGTGAATCCCGCGGGCACTATCGGCGGTGAGCCGGCGCCGCCGGGTCAGCAAGTCACTTACTCGGTGCGGGCGCAGGGTCGCCTGATGAACGCCGACGAGTTCGGCGAGATTATCCTGCGCGCCAATCCTGACGGTTCGCTCGTGCGGCTCAAGGACGTCGCGCGCATCTCGCTCGGCTCCGAGAATTACACCCAGCAGTCGTTCACCAACGGTCTGCCGTCTTCGATCGTCGGTCTGTATCAGAACCCCGGCTCCAACGCGCTCGAGTCCGCCACTCGCGCCAAGGCGAAGATGGCCGAGCTCGCGAAGCACTTTCCGCCCGACATGAAGCTGAGCCTGACGCTCGACACCACGGTCGCGGTGACCGAGGGCGCCAAAGAGATCGTGATAACGCTGCTCGAGGCGATCGCGCTCGTGACGCTGGTGGTGTTTATCTTCCTGCAGAGTTGGCGCGCGACGCTGATTCCGCTGCTGACCATCCCGGTCTCGCTGGTGGGCGCCTTCATGTTCTTCCCGGCGATCGGGTTTTCAGTGAACACGCTCTCGCTGCTGGGACTCGTGCTCGCGGTCGGCCTGGTGGTTGACGACGCGATCGTGGTGGTCGAAGCGATCGAGGCAAAGATCGAGGAGGGTAGGTCGCCGCACGATGCGGCACTCGAAGCGATGGACGAGGTCGGCGGCGCGCTGGTCGGTATCGCGCTGGTCCTGTCGGCCGTCTTCATCCCGGCCGGATTCCTCGCCGGCATCACAGGATCGCTCTATCGCCAGTTCGCGCTGACGATCGCATTCTCGGTTATTCTCTCGGCCTTCAACGCGCTCACGCTAAGCCCCGCGCTCGGCGCGCTGCTGCTCCGGCCGCGAAGCACAACACCGTCACGCGGTCCGCTCGCTCGCTTCTTCGGCGGATTCAACTCGAGCTTCGCGCGCGTGCAGAAGGGCTACGTCAGCTTTTCCGGATTGCTCATTCGAAGGTTCGTGCTCGCGCTCATCATCCTGATCGGATTCGCAGTGCTCGCGGGCGGAATTGGAAAGATCCTGCCGGCGTCGTTTCTGCCCGACGAAGACCAGGGCTACTTCCTGATGAACGTCGAGCTGCCCGAAGCCTCCTCGCTTCAGCGCACGAACGTCGTGATGCGGAAGATCGACGAGATCCTCAAGCACGAGCCCGGCGTCCTTTACTACAATGCGGTCGCCGGCTACAGCATCCTCTCGCAGAGCTCGAGCCCCCGCAGCGGGCTCTACTTCTGCCTGCTCTCGCCGTACGACCAACGGAAATCGGCTGCCCTGCAAGCCGGACCCGTCGTCGCGTCGATCAATCGCAAGCTCGCGGGATTGCCCGACGCGCAGGCCTTCGCGTTCCTCCCGCCGGCGATCCCCGGAATCGGCCAGGCCTCGGGCGTCGATTTCTTCGTTCAGGATCGCTCGGGCAGTACCGTCGATTACCTGTGGCAGAATACCCAGAAATTTCTCGCCGCCGCGCGCAAGCGCCCCGAAATCGCGGGGCATGAATCTTACGTTCAGTCCGGCGGTCCCGCAAATGTACGCCGCCGTCGACAAGGACAAGGTGTTCAAGCTCGGGGTCACGATCGAAAGCGTTTACGCCGCGTTGCAGACTCTGCTCGGCGGTTTCTACGTGAACCAGTTCAACCGCTTCGGACGGGTGTGGAAAGTCTTCGTCGAGGCGGAGCCGCAGTATCGCGCAAGGGCGAAGGACGTCGGCCAGTTCTATGTGACCAACAACCAGGGCGCGAAGGTTCCGCTCTCAACGCTGGTCGATATGCAGCGCGTATTCGGACCTGAGTACACGACGCGATTCAACGAGTATCGCAGTATCGAGATCTTCGCCGCCCCCGCGCCGGGCTACAGCACCGGTGACGCGATGAACGCGGTGACGCAGGTCGCCAACCAGGTCCTGCCGCGCGACATGGGAACCGCGTGGAACGGCATCTCGTATCAGCAATCGGTCGCCGGCGGCGGCGCAGGAGTCTTCGGACTGTCGCTGCTGATGGTCTTCCTGATTCTCGCCGCTCTCTACGAGAGTTGGTCGCTGCCGTTCAGCGTACTGCTGAGCGTGCCGGTCGCGGTATGCGGCGCCTTCTTCGGTTTGTGGTCGCGTCATTTCGACAATGACGTTTATGCGCAGATCGGACTCATCATGTTGATCGGTTTGTCGGCCAAGAATGCGATCCTGATCGTCGAGTTCGCCAAGGCCGAGCTGGAGAAAGGCGAGTCGATCGTCGATGCCGCATTGAACGGCGCACGTCTGCGTCTGCGCCCGATTCTGATGACGTCGTTCGCCTTCATCTTCGGCCTGATGCCGCTGTGGACCGCTCTGGGAGCCGGCGCCGTAGCGCGTCGCCTGATCGGCACGGTCACCATCGTGGGCATGGCGTTCTCGACTGCCTTCGCGATTTTCCTGGTCCCGGTACTCTTCGTCATCGTCGAGCGAATGTCGCGATGGTGGGCGGGAAGCGAAGTTGCCAAACCTTCAGACGCGGATCATACAGGCTCCGGCAAGGATGAGAAGTCACTTCCTCAGTCTTCCTCTGACGTAGCTCGCCGCGAAGCCTAGCGCCAGGAAGGCCACGATCGTCGGGCCGGTCGGAAGATCGAACCAGTACGACGCGAATATCCCGATCAAGCTGCAAATCAGTCCGAGACCGGTCGCGACTATAAACGCGACGCTCAAACTTCCCGCGACCGACAATGCCGCCGCACCCGGCGCCACCAGCATCGTGAACGTCAGCAGCGCACCGACGCCGCGAATCGCGATCGCCACCGCGACGCCGGCAGTCACGTAGAAAATCGTGTTCCACAAATCGACTCGGATTCCAAGCGCGCGCGCCATGTCCGGATCGTAAGCGACGATCAGGAATTCCTTGTACGCGAAATATTGAATCGCGATCACCAGCGTGAACGCCACCAGCATCGTCCACAGCAGCGGTACCGGCACGGTCAGAATATTTCCGAACAGGACATTTACGATGTCGGCCTCGCCGCGCGGCGCTTTGACGATCAGCAACACCGCCGCCGCCGACCCGCCCGCATACAGCATCCCGATCAGTGCCTCCAGCGGCAGCCTCGGCGAATCCGCGACTCGCGATAGAACCAGGAACGTCAACACCGTCAGCACCAGCGCGACCGCAAACGGCTCGTATTGCAGCAGGACCGCCAGCGCCACTCCGGCCGACGAGATCTCGGCAACCGCGGCGCCGACAAATACGATTCGCCGCAGCACCACGTACACACTGAGCGGCGCCAGGCCGAGCGCCACCAGGACGCCCGCGAACAGCACGTGACGCATGAAGGGAATCGCGAACAGATCCATCTATTCCCCTCCCGCGTAAGCGCGCGCCAGCATCTCGGGCGACAGCATCGTCTGTTTGTCGCCGATCAGCATCCCGCCGCCGCGCGTGATCAGCGCCACCCGCCGTGCAAAGTGCTCGATCGCGCTTTGCAGATGAGTCACGAAGACGATTGTCGTCGATCGTTCGCGCTGCAAGTCGAGCAGCAGTTCCATGATCGCGCGCTCAGCCTGCACGTCCATTCCGTTGGTGGGCTCGTCGAGCAGTAGCGCTTCCGGCTCTCCCGCAAGGGCGCGCGCGATCAGCACGCGCTGTTGCTGCCCGCCGGAAAGTTGCCGATAGGGCTTGTCGACGCGGTCGGACATCCTCACCCGCGCCATGCATGCGCGCGCAATCTCGAAATCCCGGACGCTCGCCGAGCGCATCGTGGGGATCAACCCGTAACGTCCCATCACCGCCACTTCCAGCGACGACAGCGGAAAATGCGGATCGAGCCGCTCGCGTTGCGGGACGTAGCCGAAGCGCGGTGCGTCTCCGTTGGTCCCCGGAAATTCGATCGTTCCTCTAAGCGGCGGCACCAGCCCCAGGATGGCCTTGATCAGCGTGGTCTTGCCCGACCCGTTGGGGCCCATCACGCCGAGGAAGTCACCGCGCTCGATCGTAAAGTCGAGCTTGTCGAGCACCACGTGCCCGCGGTAGCCGAGCGTCAGGCCGCGGCCGCGAACCAGATCAGTTGCCATGGCTATTGAACGCCTTTACGAACTGGTTCACGACGTAGTCGATCATCGAGATGTAATCCTTCTGCTCGGACGTTCCACCGACGTCGATGGTCAAGTTCAGGCAGGGCACGCCCGCCTGGGTCGCGATCAGCTGCGCGAGCGAAACGTCGTAGTAAGGCTCGGTGACGATTGCGCGCACCTTTTCTTTCTTCGCGATGTCGATCACTTCCTGCACGCGCGACGGCGACGGCGCGAAGCCCGGCTTGTTTTCGATCGTAGTCGGAATAGTGAGCTTGAATGCGCGCGCGAAATAACTCCACGATTCGTGATACGGAATTATCCCGGCGCCGGCGAACGGCGCCATCTCGGCGTCCCATTTTTTCTCCGCCGTCGTCAGCTGATCGTCAAACGTTTTCAGATTGCCCGCGAAGTAATCCTTATCGGCCGGATCGGTATAGGAGAGCGCGTTGAACACGTTCTGCGCCATGACTCGCCCGGCTTCAGGGTCGAGTTGATAGTGCGGATTTCCGTAAGGATGAATATCGCCGAAGCTGTAGTCCACGCGTCCCTTCGGCACGTCCATCAGCGGGATCCCGACCGAGACCTGCGCTTTCACCAGGTCGGAGTTGTTGGCCTCGCTGACCAGGTCGCGCGACCACTCTTCGAGGCCGAGTCCAATTTGTATGAACAGTTTCGCGCGATGAATTTTGAACAGGTCGCTCGGCCGCGGCTGATAGAAGTCCGCGTTGAAGCCGCCCGGCACCAGCGCCTCGACCTCGATCTTGTCGCCGCCGATAGTAGTAACCAGCGAGGCAAGGTCGGTGGTGGTGGTTACCACCCGAAGCGGGGCCGCGTCGCATCGCGCGACCAGGGTCAGCATGATCGCAATCGTCGAAAGAATTTTCGCAACAGTTTTTTGCATTCAATTAGTCCAGTGGTTTCAGATTGCCGAGCGCGAACGTCGCCTGCAGATACACCAGGTCGCCTGCGCGTATAGGCGCGTTCGCCGCCTGCGTCCCCGTATTGTGCGTGTACTGCAAGCGGAGCCGCGTGTTGTCGGAAACGAAGTAGGTGAGGATCGGCGAGAAATCGACCTCGGTCCCCTTGGACACGCCCGGCACGTCGGCGACGTCGACCAGCGCTCCCGCATGCCATCGCAGCCAGAAGTTGTAATCGAGCAGGCTGTAGATACCACGCTTCACGCCGTGATCGTTGTCGCCGCTCCGCTCCGAGAGCAGCGCCTCGAGGTTCCAGGTCCATACCTGCCGCTGCGTCGGCGAATAGCGTACCTGCACAAACGGATCCTCCATGTAGGTCGCGCCGCCCGGCCCCGGACCGCCCGCGAAACTTGCCCCCGCCGTCAGCGCGCCGGTCGTGAACAGATCGCGCGAGTAGTCAATCGATCCGATGTATGCGAAATCGTAAGTGCGTCCCTGGTTGTGGTTGAAGGCAGTCGTGTTGATACCGCTGACGACGTTGAAGTCGGCCTTCAGCGCGAGGTCCCACGGATTCGGGATGTACCCTTTGAGATTCACTCCCGGCTCGACCAGTCCGTCCTCGCCGAGATAGAACGCCAGCGCGTTGGGCCGGTTCACCATCGGCAATTGAAAGGTGTCGGTCTCATTGAGCAGTCCGAACTCCGGGCGGAACTGTCCCGCGCGCAACGACAGGTCATACGGCAGTTTGTTGAAGGTCAGGAATGCTTCCTCGATATCGAACGGCCCGTCGTCAGGCTTGTCGATCGAAATCTGCGCGGTCGTGTACGGATCGATCGGCGAGAAAAAAATCAGTTGCGTGTCGCGCGGCTGAAACTTGTCGTTGGCTGGATCGTAGCGCGCGTCGCCTTTCCGAATGTCGCTCTGTCTGAAAGTGAAATCGCCGACCGCGCTGATATCCGGGATAAACGTCTTCGATACGCCCTCCAGTCCGGGCACGATCACCCCTTGTCCTCCCGGCTCCGCGTTGGCGTAACCGGGTGCGAGCGAGGTCGGGCCCACCACCGGGCCCGGCATCAGATTCTTGACCGCGGTTCCAAGCGTAACTCCCGCGGGAGGATTTGGTGGAAGCGGCTCGCCCGCGGGCGTTATACCCGGCGGCGCTCCGCCTTGCGATGAAGCTGCCGGGCCGGCAGACGCCGCAGTCCCGGCCGACGGGTCTTTCGCGGCGCCACTGTTGACGCGCGCCTCCAGCTTTTCCATCCGCTGATGCATCTCGCGGAGTTCGGTCTGAAACTCCGCCAGCTCTTTTTTCAGTTCGACATTCTGCGCCTTCAACGAGTCATCGCTATCCGCGTACAGCGGATTTGCAAAAGCGATCAGAAGGCTCGCATTCAGCACCCAAATCCATCGCCAAAGATTGGCCGCATTTCTCATCACAGTCACTCCTTTCCACGCAAATTCGCGGAACGGCGACGCGTGAATCTTCGTCACGCAACGGAACAGATCGATATGTTTACAAACGAGAGGGGAATCTACGCGGCGGAAGGAGGCGCCCGAGTCGGCGCCGATGCGGAATCGAACGACGTGAAACCGTGCCCGGTATCGATGCTCGCGAGTGCGCGTCCAGTCTCGAGACGCTCGATGTTGGGTGTGCTGGTCGGATTGAGACTCGAATGGAACGCGAGCTGGCATAGCGCGCAGAGGCCGCTGTCGAGGGCCGGTTGCGCCGACGCGACCGTCGTGGCCGACCGTGTCGGCGGATGCGAATGCACCACGGCGACGAACTTGCGCAACCAGGATTAACGCCGCGCCGAAAACGGCAATCGATCGCCTAAGGCTCAACCGAGTCGAACTCTTGGATGAAGTTGCCATTCAGTCGCGAGGCCTCGCACAAAAGCCTCGGTCATCCATGTAACAGGGTTCGCGCAGCTAATGAAATCCAGAGTGCGAAGTTTTCGCTCGATTGTTCCGTGAAGACCAATCGACGCGACAAGTTCCGAGATTCGTAACTCTACCTATAGCTGCGAACCGCTCCATCTAGTACGCTGCGTCCGACCATTCCGGGGAGGAGTTACAATCCATGCTCGACGTTCATTTGCTGCGCAGCGTTTGTCTGCGCGTTCTGCTGGCGCTCGGCCTTTATCTTTTTATGCCGAGTCCGCCGGCCCAAGCCGCTACCGCTATCAGCGCGTGCGGAACGATTAGCGCGCCGGGCAACTACGCCGTCACCAAAAATCTGACCTCTAGCGGCGACTGCTTGACCTTGACGGTCAGTAACATCGCGATCGACTTGCAGCAGCATAAGATCACCGGCGATGGGACCGGCGCCGCCATAACCGATGGCGGCAACAGCATCGCCTACATCATCGTGGCCAATGGCAAAATCTCGAATTTTGCCACCGGTATCGATCTGTCAACCGATACGAACCAGACGTCCGACCTCATCCTGAATGTAAACGCGTCCGGCAACACCGCTGACGGAATCAACATCAGGGGCCGTGACAACAATCTCGCGAACGTAGTCGCGAGCAACAACGGCGGGAACGGCGTCGTGCAGGGCGAATGTTGCGACAGTCTCTTCCAGATGACTACCAACGGCAACAGCGGCCATGGGATCTTCTTTAGTACTGAAGAGTACATTTTGAACGTCACCTCGAACGGTAACGCAGGCAACGGAGTGTTCGGCGGCGATGACGCTTTCGTCGTAAATTCTGCGGCCAACAAAAACGGTGGCAACGGTATCGAGATGTTAGATACAGACAACCTGGTCGTTTCGAGCGTGGCTAACGGCAACAGCGGCAACGGCATCAGCTTCACCAATCAATTAAACGGGGTGACTGGCAGCAAGGCTTCCAAAAACCAGGGCAACGGGATCGATTTTTCGGACGCCTTCGGGCTCGCTACCAGCGTTACTACCAAGAACAACGCGGGTAACGGCGTGTTTATGAAGTGCCCGGGCAACGCAGTTCGCGTTACGGCGAATGGCAACGCGACCAACCTGGACGAAGACTCCTCCGGCGGGACGTGCACCAACGTGCGCAACAACGCGCCGTGAGGGTCTCCTCGATGATGACGCGCACATTTTCAGTATCCAACATTCGCCCGACTCTGTTCGGTTTGTACGATAGGAAAAATCACATGTTCGAGAAATCAGCTCGTACTTTGAAACTGCTCACCTTGATGACTTTGGGATTCTGTGCACTCGCCTGGAGCACGCCGGCGCGTGCCGCGGCGCCGACCCCGATTAACGCGTGCGGGACGATCAGCACGCCCGGAAATTTCACTTTGACCAAGAACCTGACAGCTGCTGGAGACTGCCTCACGCTGACATCCAGCAACGTCAATATCGATCTGAACGGTCACACTATAAGTGGTAATGGAAGCGGAAGCGGGATCACGGGGAACAATATCCGGAACATCGTGATCGACGACGGCAAGATCAAAGGCTTCGCGACAGGCATCAACCTGACCCTAACCAGTGACGATTTCGGCGGCGACACCATCCAGAACATGAACGTATCCAACAACACCGGAACCGGAATCCTCATCGATGGATGCTGCGACACCTTTGCCAACGTCACCGCGAATAACAACGGCGGTATCGGCCTGAAGAATAGCGATTGCTGCAGCACGGTGACCAACGTCGTGGCAAACGGCAATGGCGACGACGGGATGGACCTGCTCGATTGCTGCTACGTAGTCGAAAATTCAACCGCAAATGGCAACGCAGGCGATGGAATCTTTTCCGACGATTGCTGCAGCGCTGTGAACGACACGGTAGCAAGCGGTAATCATGACGACGGGCTTGACCTGGAAGGATGCTGCAGCACGGCCGTCAAGGACGTGACCAGCGGCAATGGCAACGACGGAGTGTTTTTCAACGGATGCTGCGGGGACAACCGCGGCAACAATATCGCGGCGAGCAGCAAGTCCAACAATAACGGCCACGATGGCTTCGAATTCACCGAACTCCGAAACTCGGCCGTTGACCTGGTCGCCAACAAAAACTCGACTCATGGAGTTTTCATGACGTGCCCGGCCACGCAGAGCGGAGTCGCAGCCAAGGGCAACGGTAGCGCGAATCTCGACGAGGACTCATCTCAAGGAGTCTGCACGGACCTCAATAACAAGGCGCCGTAAGCGCCTCAGCGCTGGGTCTTCAGCTTAGCGGCGAACTCGATCACCAGCTGTGCGAACAGCTTGGGATCCTCGCCGTGCATCGAGTGCGGCGTTCGCGGAAACGATCTGTAGTCGATCGAGTTCCCCGCGCGCGCGACCAGCTCGCACACGCGCTTTGCCTGCACGTCAGAGGCCGCACCCAGCAGATGACCGTCGTTCTCGTCGACGAGGCGAAAATGGTGCGTGTACAACACCGGGCACTTGACGCTCGCCAGCATCAGCGCGTGGTCGCAGCTCGCGAATACCGAACCCTCCCAGAACGCGCGCCCCCACTCAGGATCGTATTCCTTCATGCGCTGCGGAATCTGACCGTCGGAGCTGAACATCATCGGAACAATTGCGCGCGCCAGCCATTCCGGGAGTTCAGTTTTGGCGGCCTCGAGCATGCCGGCCCAATCGCCGACGCTCCACTGATCGCCCAGATATTTGCTCATCAACGAAAACATCGGTCCGATCGATTGGCGGATCGGCGGACCGCATGACGTATTCACCTCCGACGAGAACAGCGGAGGGTCTTCGTAGACTGCGCCGCGGATTGTGCCGGGCATCGCATACGCCGACAGCCACGCCGAGATAACGCCTCCCGACGAGAGTCCGCTGACGATCACCGGGCGTCCGATCACCAGCGCGATGAACCGCACGAGGTCGTTGCCGAAATTGTCGACGGTGTAGCGTCCCGGCGTCCTGCTCGATCTTCCCTGTCCGCGCAGGTCGACCGCGAAGGCCTGGAAATGCTCCTGCAGCAGGCCCATCGCCTGCTCGTACCCCCACCACGATTCCGTCTGCCCCGGGATTAGCAACAACGCCGGCTTGTCTGATCCTCCAGCCACTGCGTAATTGATTGTGGCCTCGCCGGTGTCGATCAATTTTTCAGGGTACGCGTGAGAGACGTAGGTCGCCGGATTATCCGGGCCGAACTGATGCGATTTCATGGTTTCGCCCTCCATTCGCAGGCGTGGAAACACCAACTACTTACTAAGCCCCTGCTATGCAACCGAACATCTGCCTCCTTCGTATTCCATAGTGAATGCATTTTCGAGGTTTGAAGATGAATTCCAATGATGCAACCAGATTCGGCGCCGCGCGAATCTCACGAACTGCCATCATCGCGTTTGCCGGCGCCTTTGCTTTGATCACGATGACCGGATGCTTCGGCAGTCCGCGCGCGAACGACACTTTCGCCGGCGCCGCTATCGGCGCAGGCGGCGGTGCACTGATTGGCGCTGCTGAAGGCCATCCCGCGGCTGGTGCCCTTATCGGCGGTGTCGGCGGCGGTGCTCTAGGCTATATGGTCGGTACCGAGACGCAGAATTATTACGGCTACGGCGGATATAGTCCCTACGGATACTACCCCGGCGGATACTAATCTTCCCAGAATGTGGAATCGCCTCTTCCCCTCTCCCAAAGGGAGAGGATCGAAGGTGAGGGACCTTATTCAGCGCGCCTTTTGGCGCGCGATTCAAGACCCCGCTTCTTCTCCGAATCTACCCGCAGAGGATACGAAAAGCTCTCTTGGCTATCCCGCATCAAAGTTCCTCCGAGGGTAGCCCGGGCCTGTACCTATGTAAAAACTGCCACGGTTTCACACTGATCAGGCATCTTCGTAAATTTTACCCTGCTAATTCCCGCTCGAATCTGAGCCTCTCGCCGCGCCCGACGAGGCCCCGAAATTGCTTTGTTATCCTTAGTCGATCTCGATCTGAGGACAACCGTAACCATTTCAGGGGTACCAATCATGATCCGCAAACCTACAACCGTGCACGCCAGTGCGGCGGCAGCTTTTCTCGGCGCAATCGTTCTTGCCACTCCGTTGTTCGCGGCCTCCAGCGACAGCATGACCACAACCAAATCCCGCGCGGCCTCCTCGCATCAGGAGATGGCATCGGCGACGACTCCGGAATCTCCCGCCAACGAAACGGTCGAGGCCCATATCCGCGATCTGCACAAGAAGCTCAGGATAACCGACGCGCAGAAGGCTCAATGGGACGCGCTCTCCCAAGTGATGCGCGACAACGCGCGCAAGATGGCGGACCTCGAGAAACAGCGCGCCGCCGACGCGAAGTCGATGACCGCGGTCGACGTCGTCAAATCCTATTCGGAAGTGATCGATGCGCATGAAGATGGAATGAAGAAATTCATTCCGGCCTTCGAGGATCTCTACAACAGTATGTCCGACCAGCAGAAGAAGATTGCTGACGCACTGTTCCGCAGCCGCGCACGCAATGAGGCCAAAAAGGAAGTCAGCAAGGCGAGCTAGAACCGACGGAGCCTCGCTACTTTGGAGTCATCATGAAAATCTCGACTACGCATAATTCGCGCGCGAAATTTGCGCGACTCGGCAAGATAGTTTCGGCCGCCGCATTCGGCCTCCTGATAGGCGCATTCACCATCGGCCCTGCACTGGCCGACGAACATCATCATGGCGATGATCACGATCGCGGGCGCGGCCATGGCGAGCGCTACGAGCACGCGTATCGCGGCCGCGGTTATTATCGCGGACCCGATTACGCCTACGGAAACCCCGACTACTATTACGCGCCCGCACCGGACTACTACTATCAGCCTGAACCTTACGACTACGGCTATTATGGCCCGGGCCCCGGACCTGGGTACTACGATGACCGGCCATCCGAAGGCATCCTTCAGTTCTTCGGGCTGTAATCAGAGTTGGCGTTGGCGAACTTGATTCAAAATCTGCTATCGAAGTGCGCGGTCGCGACACGTTATTTTGCGCGCATAAACGTTTTCCTCGACCCTCTATCTTCGGCGACTGGAATAGCGTACTTTAATTATCTAACGCTCGGATTGTTCCATTCTCTAAGCCCGGGAATTAGCCCGGGTTTTCTGTACGAGAGCTTCCCGGCAAATACTTACGGAGGGCAAATATGCCCAGCAAATTGTACGTAGGCAACCTCGCCTACTCGGTGTCCAACAGCGATCTGGAAGAACTGTTTTCACAGGCAGGCCAGGTTCAAAGTGTGGCAGTAATCACGGATAAATTTTCCGGCCAATCGAAGGGCTTCGGCTTCGTCGAAATGGCAAATGCGGAAGATGCATCCAAGGCAATCCAGACCCTGAATGACACGGATCTGAAGGGAAGGAACATCAAGGTTAGCGAGGCCAAGCCCCGCGAATCGAGCTTCGGTGGCGGCGGCGGTGGCGGCGGTGGCAACCGTCGCGGCGGTGGCGACAATCGTGGCGGCGGAGGCGGCGGCCGCTGGTAGTAAATTGATCCTGAAGGCTGAGCGGGCACACGATGCCCGCTCAGTCATTTTTAGAGGACGCGCCGGCTTCCGAAGTCGCGCCAGCCTTCTAGCATCTCACAATTTGACCTCGAGCTCCCGTCCAGGGAGCCCACTGAACTTCGCTCGTCGTAGTCAGGAGGGCCGGTGCCGAGAGTATATGTAGGAAATCTCGCTGAGTCAGTTACCCGCGACGAACTGCGGGCGCTCTTCTCGAAAGTCGGCCGGGTCTCCGGCGCTTTGGTGATCACCGACAAAGTAACCGGCAAATCCCGCGGATTCGGCTTCGTCGAAATGGTAGAAGTCGAAGACGCGATCAATGCCGCCGTCTATTTCAGCGGCACCGAACTCGAAGGCCGCAAAATTCACGTCGATCCATACCGTCCGCAGGAACCCGGTGCACAAAAGTACCGCGGTGAACGCAAACGTCGCGCCCCTGCCAAGCGCAGCAGCAACGGAACCGCGTAACGATTTAAAAGTTTGAGCAGGAGTTGATATGCGCGAGGAAAGTTTGCCGCCGTGGAGAACGCACGACTGGAAGGTCCGCACCATAGAATCGATCGCACCGGGGGGCGGCTCGCGCCTCGCTTTCACCTGCCGGAGTTGCGGCAGAATCTTCAATCAAACTACGATCAACAGCCGGACCTGGGCAGTTGACGAGGGCGGCACCGCGCTGTCTGATACAGTGACGAATCGATGGCTGGCGGAAAGCTGTCTGCGCAAACCGTCGGACGGCGACGAGGACGACCGCAAGCTTTTCAAGAACGGTCCCGCCCTGCAATAATCAGCACGACGTTCGTCGTTTTTCAAAGGATGGCGCGATTGAAATTTAATCTACCAATAGCTGCGCTCGGCGCGCTGATTTTATTTGCGTTCGCTGCTCCTGCCGGCGCGCAAGCCCCGATGCACGTATCCGTTTCCTCCGATGACGCGACGGCATCGGTGAAATCGATCATCGATCAGTCGATCGTTGTGTTCAAGGATCAGCAGATTTCCGCGACCGACCGCGAGAAGAAACTTCGCGGGATTGCCGAGAGCCATTTCGATTTTGCCGAAATGTCAAAGTCGGCGATCGGTTATCATTGGAAGACTCTCACGCCCGCGCAGCAGAGCGAGTTCGTGCCGCTGTTCACGACCTTTATCGAGGACGCGTACCTGTCGCGAATCGAATCGTACTCGGTCGAGAAGATTAACCAGCAGATCCAATCCTCGATGATTCAATTCATCAAGCAGACCACCGACGGCCCCGACTACGCCGACGGTTTACAGCACGGTAGTCTTGCAGGACCGCAAGAATCCGATCGCGGTTAACTACATGATGCGCCGCGACGGCAGCGAATGGAAAATCTACGACATCACGATTGACGCGATCAGCGTAATCGCCAACTACCGCAACCAGTTCAACCGCGTCCTCAACAGCGACGGCTACGACAAACTGGTCCAGTTACTCCGCCAGAAAATCCAGGGCCTCCAGCAACAAGCCACCAACTAGCAAGCGTGTGGATTTCGCCTCCCCCATCGTTGGGGAGGCCGATGCTCGTCCCCGAGCATCGGGTGGAGGACCTTGATTCTGAAATTCTGCGTCTACGTCAGAACCGCCGCACGAAAGACAATCGCCTGGACGTTCACATTACTTGCCACTGCCTGAAGCCGTCTCAGTCTTCAACGGATTCTTCGGGTCGTTGCTCGTGATGCTCAGTACTTGTGACGGAGTCGCGCCCTTGACGGTCGGCTGAAATTTCACGGTTACGGTCTTGGTCTTGCCCTTGGACAGGTTGAATGTGCCGCTGCTGACGGAGAATGGCGAAACCAGGGTTCCGATCGTTACCTGCAGAGTGCCTTTGCCTTTGTTCTTGACCTTGAGCTTCTTCGTCTTGGTCGAATTGACCTTCACTGTGCCGAAGCTCAGGTTGCCCGTGACGCTCAATGATCCGAACGGCGGCGTCGCCGTGGCAGTCGGCGTCGCACTCTGAGTTGCGGTCACAGTTGCAGTGGCCGTCGCAGTTGGCGTCGGACTCAAAGTTGCGGTGGCTGTATCGGTGGCAGTCGGAGTTGCCGACGTCGTCGGCGTCCCCGACACGGTCGGAGTCGGGGTGTCGCTCGGGGTAGGAGTGCCCGACGGGGTCGGAGTCCCAGTGTCCGTCGCAGTCGCAGTGACGGTAGTCGTGGCGGTCGCCGTAGCGGTCGGCGTCGCCGTAGCAGTCGCCGTCGCGCTGGCGGTCGGCGCGGCAATCACTCGAGCCTCCGCAATCGAGGTCCCCCAATTGATCCCTACCGTCGAACTCGTCGCGTATTCTGCCGCCACCCAAATCGCAGTCTGATCGCTTGGATCCACGCCGGCGCCCGAATAGTCGCCCCATCGGAATGGCTCCTTGACGGGGTCGTTGCTGAGGTACGCCTTTGCACCCGCCTGAAAGAGCACCGGCGTCCCGAGCGTGTTCACCGGATCGCCCGCCAGGCGCCCGTCGACGTAAGCTGAAGGAAATTCGCTCGAGGATGATTGACTGAAGGAAGTGATCAGGTCGTCGGAGCTGTCGAGATCGACTGACGGATAGTAGTCGAAGAAATTTTTTGTGCCGAACGAGAAATCCTGATTCACCACGGGGCTAACGCCACCGGTCAGCACCTCGAAGAATTGCAGGCAGCTGCGTTGGTTCGTGTCTCCCGACGGCTTGCACGATGTCGTTTCCCGACGCCCACAGGTGCCCGTCGCGAAAGACCGCATCCAGAATACGTGAATCTGCCGTATCGATATTGTGGGTTCCGTTCTTCTGCGGCGCGCTCGGCGGATCGATGAATGTCGTAACGGTCGCAACTATCGTGGTTGTTGCGTCACTGCCAGGCGGGCACGCCGGTGACCGACCAGATATTCAGTCGAGCTGTCGATTGCCGACACCATCCAGAGCGTCGAGGTTGACGAGCGGCTCTTGGCCGGAATGATCGGAAAATCAGAGCTGTCGTGCGCCCGGCGGAGTGAAATCCGTATCTATAGTCGCCGCGCCGGCCAGCAACTCGCTCTTGTTCCAGACCAGGAACTCGTTCCCTTCGTAGTCACCGTCGTCGCAATCGGGACTGCACGAGAATGAGTTGCCGCCGGTAACGATCTTGTCGTCGTTAAATCCGAGCGATGGCTGATCCGGAAAGTCATTCCGGTGGTATCAATCTGGTATGTGTTGAAGCCGTCAAGCGGATTCGAATCCTTGGAAACCGCAAGCGCGAAAAAGCCGTTGTGGGCGGGGTCCGTGGCGCTATCGGTGGTGTCGAAAATTAACAGCGAGACTACCATCGATCGGAAATCGTGTCGTACTCGATTCTCGGATCGCTCGAGAACAACGTCAGGGTCAACTCCGTAAAGATGCATTGAGGTTGAACGCCGCCAGCACCGTGTTGCCGCTCTTGTCATAAATCTTCCCGACGACGTTGATCACTTCGATAGATATGGTTCGGGCCCGCCGCCACCTGCGTGTCCGGCGGCTCGCAATCGGGGCCGCATTGCGAATCCGGAAATGCCAGGCCGGTGAAATTCGTCGAGAAAGTCGGCGTGGTGGAGGTCAAGCGCCAGCGTCGCGATCGAGGGAAGCGCGGGAAGCTTCGCGCCACTGTCGATCGCTGCCTTGCGCCGGCGATAAGCAACCGGATCGGCGACGCGAAACGGTCGCCGATGCCGGCTAACGGTCGTCGTCGCCGGCGGCAACTCCAGCGGATAGAACGTTCCCGTTCGCGTCGCGAGCAGATGTTGCGGCTGCCGCCGCGGCGCGATCGTCTGAATCGCGGCGGTGCCGCCTGCGCGCGCCGGCAGCGACATCCACGACGCGACGAAGGCGAAAATCAGGATAATGACGAACGCCGCAACGAGCTCGTCGCGGCGTCCACCACGGAATTTCGACGATCACTCATCAACTACCAAGCGACGCTATAATGTACGCGAGAGCAGGCCATAGCTACAATCGGTTTCTGCTCAAATGAACGGCGAGGTGAGATTACTAAATGATTCTCAAAGTTGCACGACTCGGATTTCCGTCGCTCAGGACCGCCTCCAGTCCAGTGCCGCCCGATCGGATCAAGACCAAAGAATTTCAGCGGCTGATCGACGACATGATCGAGACGATGTACGAGTACAGCGGCGTCGGACTCGCCGCCCCGCAGGTACATCTGCCGATTCAACTCGCCGTGCTCGAAGTGCATGACCATCCACGATATCCCGACATGCCCGAGGTGCCGCTGACGGTGCTCGTCAATCCAGTAGTGACGATTCTCGACAAGACGTTCGTCGAAGATTGGGAAGGATGCCTGAGCATCCCTGAACTTCGTGGTCGCGTGCCCCGATTCAAGCAACTACGCGTGACGGCGCTCGGCCGCAACGCAGAACCGATCGAGATCGTCGCATCGGATTTCCACGCGCGCGTGATCCAGCACGAAACGGATCACCTGAAAGGCGAAGTTTACCTGGACCGCATGCCAGACATGCGCGCATTGGGATTCCTGCAGGAATGGCAGCGCTACATGCTGAAGCCCGAGCCGGAGAATAGGGGAAGGGGATTGAATGTGGAACTGGGCGCTGCGGCAGGGAATTACCTCTCCCAGTATTACGGCTCGCGACTACGTCGCCAGCCGCAAGCTGGGAGAGGACTCGTCAGACGACACCTCGGTTCCCTTGTCGTCGGACGGGTGAGGGTTCTGCGACGCATCGCAAACGCCCGCGCCACCTCACTTCGCCGGCGGCGGGATCACCGGCATCTTCCCGGTAGCCTTGAACTCCGCGATCGCCTTGCGCATCTCCTCATTCTGCGCGGCCAGGATGCTCTGCTCGTTCTGCACTTTCGACAACTGCGTCTTCAGTTGCTCGTTTTCACTTTGAAGCTTGTTTAGCTGATCGTTGAGCTGTGACACCTGCTGCGTCTGCTGATCGATCTGCGTCCGATAGCCGCTCGAATAAAAATAGAACAGCAGCCCCGCAACTATCGCCGACGATCAATCCGCCAATCAGCAGTCGTCCCATCTAATGCACCGTCACTCCAAAGTCAGGATAGCGCATCGCCATGCTAAAAAAACTGAATTGACTTCGCCGGTCAGCCGTCTCTAGAATGCCGAGGATCAGTGGATCACACTTCGCCATTTGCAATACATTGACGATTATGCACGATACCCGGCGCCGGTGAACGCGGGTCAGGTGAAGTTCGCGCGCGGCAGGGGCTAAAGCCTTCATGATAGAGGTCCAGGAACTAACCAAATATTTCGGCGCCACCCTCGCCGTTAATCACGTTTCGTTCAAGGTCGAGAAGGGCGAGATCATCGGATTGCTGGGTCCCAACGGCTCGGGCAAGACGACGATCATGCGGATACTGACCGGATTTTTTCCCGCGACTTCCGGGCGCGCGATGATCGGCGGCCTCGACGTCGCTGAGCATTCGCTCGAGACGCGGCGGCGGGTCGGCTACCTGCCGGAAAACATGGTGCTCTATCCCGATCTCAGCGTCGATGCGCTGCTCGAGTTCGGCGCCCGGGTGCGTGAGATCGATCCGAAGACGACGCGCGATCGAATCGAATATTCGCTCGACACCTGCGGTCTGAAAGATGTGCGCCGCAAGCTTATCGGCAAACTGTCCAAGGGCTATCGGCAGCGCGTCGGCATCGCGCAGGCAATCCTGAGCGATCCCGAAGTGCTGATTCTCGACGAGCCGACCGTAGGACTCGATCCGCGGCAGGTGGTCGAAATCCGCGAGCTGATCCGTTCGCTGGCGGGACATTCCACCGTGCTGCTTTCGACGCACATACTGCCCGAAGTGAATATGACCTGCCGGCGCGTCGTGATTATCGATCGCGGACGAATCGTCGCGCAGGACACGCCCGAGCAACTGACGGCGAAACTGCAAGGCAGCGATCAGACCCTGATCACAGTGGCGGGTCCGTCGCCGGCCGTGCGCGAGGCGCTGACCGCGCGTCAATTTGTGCAGCGACTCGAGGACCGGCCGGTCGATGCCGGCTCCAACGGCGTGTGCTCGTTCGTCGCGTATTCGACCGGCCATGGCGACGAAGTGCGCTCGGCGCTGGCCGCGTGCGTCGTGCAGCACGGATGGAGTCTGCTCGAAGTCAAGCCGATGGCGCTGAGCCTTGAAGATCTGTTCATGCGGCTCGTCACTAAGGAAGAGCGGGTTTGATGTCTAACGGTGCGGCAACACTGGATGTAACTGGAGCGGCGACCGAGTCGCGTCGCGCCGCGATTCGCGCGGCGGGGACGGGCTTCTCGATCGGCCGGATGCTCGCGGTGACGCGCAAGGAATTGCGCTCGTACTTCGCGTTTCCGCTGGTCTACGTGCTGTCGGGCGTGTTCCTGGTATTGGCGGGATACTACGCGTACACCGACCTGGTTTTCTTCGTCACGATCGCGTTCGCCAAAGACATCATCCAGAACTACTGGTAGTTGCTGTTCTCCGATATCCGGCTCTGCCTGCTGCTGACGCTGCCGTTCATCACGATGCGGCTGTTCGCCGAGGAGCGGAAGCTCGGCACGATCGAGTTGCTCTACACCTATCCGCTGCGCGACGGCGAAATCCTCGGCGGCAAGTACCTGGCGTCGGTCGCGATCTTCGTCATGATGCTCGCGCTGACGATGCTCTACCCGGTCTACATTTACAGCATCCACTGGTTTCCGCTGTTCCCGCTGTTCGCCGGCTACCTGGGCTTGCTGCTGATTGGATGCGCGTTTATCGCATGCGGCATTTTCATTTCGTCGCTGTGCGAGAGCCAGGTGATGGCGGGGATGGGCACGATCACTGCTGCTGCTGTTTTTCTGGATTCTCAACTGGAACGAGGCCGCGTTCACCAACTCGTGGCTCGAATTGCTGCGCGCGTTTTCGCTGTTCGATCAATTCGGCGGCTTCGCCAAGGGCGTGATCGATCTCGGTCACGTCACCTACTTTATTTTCTTCATCGCCTTTTTTCTGTTTCTCACGCAGCGCTCGATGGAGGCACGCAAGTGGACGGGCCGGCGCTAAAGGATTCGTCCGCGGCCGAGCGCCGCTCGATCTGGACGAACTACGCGGTGCTGTTCTACACCGTGATCGCGTTCGCCGCGGTGCTGTTCGTCGCCAATGCGATAATTTCGACCTTCAACATCCGATGGGACCTGACGCCGCAGAAGCAATTCTCGCTTTCGGATTTCGACAAGCGCGTGCTCGGCGGACTGACGCATAACGTCAAGGTGATGGCGTTTGTGCGCACCGAGGATCCCGCCTACCTCGAACTCGCCGACCTGCTGTTCCAGGCGGCCGCCTTCACGCCGCGACTGACCTACCAGGTGATCGACGTCAACAAGGCGCCCGGCATGGCGCGCGAATACGGCGTGTCGAGCTACGGCGAGGTGATCGTGACATCGCAGGGGCGGCGCCGCGACTTCGACAACGCGCGCTCCGACGAGCTGATTCCGGCGATTCTGCAAATCTCCGCCGCAGGCCAACAAGCACGTCTATTTCACGATCGGCCACGGCGAGCGCGACCTGTTCAATTCCGATCGCAGCCTCGGCTACTCGCAATGGCGCGGGCAGCTCGAGCAGAACAACTATCAGATCGACAACGTGTCGCTGTTCGCCAGCGGCGTGCCCGACGACGCGAAGGTGGTCGTGTCGCTCGGACCGCAGAAGGATTTCCTGCCGGAGGAACTGGCGGCGCTCGCCAAGTACCTGGGCCACGGCGGGCACTACATCGCGATCATCGATCCGTATGGATCGCCGACGCTGGTCGAGTTCCTGAAAAAGTACTACCTCGATTTTATTCCGCAGGTGGTTGTCGATCCCGCGTATCGGCTGACCGCCGGCGAAATTCTCACCACGCAGATTCCGCTGCGCTCCGAAACCAATCCGATGAGCCGCTCGATGACCGCGCCGGCGGTGTTCTCGCTCGGGCGCGGCGTGATGGTGACCGGGAGCGGT
The DNA here is from genome assembly GCA_963814715.1 of uncultured delta proteobacterium. Classification (GTDB taxonomy): domain Bacteria; phylum Desulfobacterota; class Binatia; order Binatales; family Binataceae; genus Binatus. Next base: position 427,882 of record CAWFDW010000001.1, on the reverse strand, counting down.
CGGCGCGGACGCGCCCGGCGATTTGAAGATCGCGGATGAGGACAAGTTCCTGTCGTCGTCGCATGAGAGCTGGGCGTCCGGCGATCCCAATGCGTTGACGACCGGAATCACCGAGTACAAGGAAGGGCGCGATCTCAAGGGGCCGATTCCGGTGGCCTCCGAAATCGATTTCACGCCCGCGTCGAATCCGCATATCCCGGTGCAGCAGATGACGCGGCTGGTGGGAATCGGCAGCAGCGCGTTCGCCTCGAATCAGTTTATCGAGATGCTCGGGAATCGCGACCTCGCAGTCAGCCTGATCAACGAACTGGCGGGCGACGAGATGCTGATCGCGAGCCGCGAACGGCTCAACAAGAGCGAAACCGCCGCCTTCTACATCAGCGATCAGGAAGCGCGGCACGTGCTGGTTCTCGGATCGGTGGTCGAGCCCGCGATCCTGTTCCTGATCGCGATCACGGTGATGGTGCGCAGGAGGTTTTTCGCGTGAGCGTGCGTCCTGCAATCTTCTACACGATCGCGTTTTTCATCCTGCTGCCGATTTATTTCTGGATTCAGCCGAGCATCAAGCCGACCGGCGCGCTCGAGGAGAAGCAGGAGAGCCTGCTGAAGCTTGGCGGCGGTATCGACGCGATCACGGTTGCGAGCGGATCGGAATCGCTGCGTTTTCAGAAGAACAAGGACGGCAAGTTCTACAACCTGGTCGCGCCGCCGGGAAAATTCGTACCGCATGACCTGATGGACGCGATGGTGTCGCTGCTGACGAGCGCGAAGTCAGTCGAAGTAGTGGCGGAAGATACCACCGACCTCGCGCAGTTCGGCCTCGACCATCCGAAGTCGGTGGTGACCATCGAAGCCCCCGGCCAGCCGCAGCCGATCAAGATAGCGTTCGGCAACGAAAACCCGACGCACACCGCGATCTACGCGCAAATCGAAGGAATCCCGAAAGTGTTCCTACTGGGCCAGAACATCGAGTACTACCAGTCCCTGATGTTCCAGTGGATCGAAGGCAAGCAAGGCAAAAGCGCGTAGATAATTCTCCTTGCTCTCCATCCTTGTGTCATTCTGAGCCGCTGCGGCGAAGAATCTCGACGGGCGTTCTTACGACCGGCGCTCGCCTGTACGCGCTACGCGCGAGATCCTTCGCTGCGCTCAGGATGACACAAAAAAATGGACGGAGCAGAGGCGCGCGTGCACTTGCGAGTTAGTGCGCGATGCCTTTCTCCTCGATCAACCTTTCCAGCGCGTGCAGGAAATGATCGTAGTACTCGCCGTGATCGGAAGTGCCGTCGCGGGCGCGGATTCTATCCGATGCGCGCACTTCCGCAATCAGCCGATCGCGGAATTCGTCCCAGGTGAAATGTCCCGATTTCGAAAGCTGCAGCGCGATTGCGAATGCACGCGCCTCCCACGGCGCGCTGAAAACGTGATCGGGATCCAGACGCGCCGCTTCGATCAACTCGTTAAGCGCATCGATGCTCATGCGCGCGGCGCCTCGACCTTCGCCACTCCGACCATCGAGTCTCGCGTGACGATCGCGGCGAGCTGTCTTCACTCATCTTCGCGGTACCCTTCGGCCGCTGCGGGATGACGAGGTAGCGAATCTCCGCGCTCGAATCCCACACGCGGACTTCGACCTCGCGCGGCAAGCTCGAGTCCGAAATCCTCGAGCACGCCGCGCGGATCGCTAACCGCTCGTGACCGATACGCGAAGCTCTTGTACCAGACCGGCGGCAAGCCCAGCACCGGCCATGGGTAGCATGAGCACAATGTGCATACGACGAGATTGTGAACGCGATCGGTGTTCTCGACAGCGACCAGATGCCCGCCCTCGGGACCCGCAAATCCCAACTCCGCGACGGCGCTGGTCGCATCGGCGAGCAGGCGTTTGCGATACGCCGGATCGGTCCATGCTTTCGCGACGACGCGTGCGCCGTTGCGCGGACCGACGCGAGTCTCGTAGGTATCGACGATCGCGTCGATCGCCGCCGGATCGAGCAGTCCCTTTTCCGTCAGAAGCGCTTCCAGAGCCTTCACCCGCGCGGCCGGCCCGCTGTCGTCAGTATTATGATGATCCCCACTCATTCTTTTCACCGTCTACGCGGGTGTCGCGCTGTTTTGCGCTTCGAAGTTCGTCTTTTTGTTTTCGACGCGATCGGTTCCAGATAATCTTCCCACAAATCTACCAGCACGCGATCGCGGCTGTTCGCTTTCGTGATTTGCCCCACAGCTCGCGCGCATCGAACGAAACCGAGTAGCAATGCTGCGGCTTGGTTCCCTGCGTGATGCGCGTTAGTGTCGGGAAAAACGAATACTCCCCAGTCGCGCGTGACGACGCCGGCCTTGCCGCGCGCGTATCGCGGCAGGCGAGTGTGCCCAACAGGATTCAGATTGCGCGCGCGCACGCGATCGCCCTTGGCGAAGCGTGCGTTTGGTGGCTTCGATCCTGATTTGTCCTTGACCGGAGCCGGACCGCGAGTCGCGACTGCATTCGCGATCAGTTCCGGATTTATCGATTCATCCTGCTTCGCGAGCAGTTCTTCGCGCGTCAGCGACGCCATGTTCGACCAGCAATGTCTCGGCCGCCGCGAGCCATCGTTCGTAATAGCTCGACGCGAGGTAGCGCGCGGGAGGAATCCGCTCGATCGCGTGACGAAACTCATCGACATTAGCTGGCGCCAAACGCCACGCGACTGTGGCGAGCGCAAACGCGCGCCTCTCCCAGTCGGCGTGAAAGACGGGTTCATTCTTCTCGGCAACGACCGGCCCGAAACCGTCCATCCCGCCCATGTCATGCACGCCATTCATCGTGGCGATTATCGTCGAGACTTGCCGACACGGGCAAGCAGCAAGGTCGGACGTCGACAACGGACCTCGTCGCTGCGTGGCAATTTAGTGCTCTTGTTAGGTCTAGTATCGCTCTGATAGGCTCGCCGAACAGCCGATGAAATCAAATCGCCAATCTGAGCCATCGCGACGCTGTTTGGCCCTTCGACCTTCGCGTCTTCGCCGTGATTGCCGGGCTCTGGGGTCTATGCCTCGCGCTCAGCGCGCTCGATTCCGGCTTCGATGTCGACCTGGTCGATCCGATCGAAACAATTTTCGCCGGCGTGCGATTCAACGGCGACGACGCGCGCATCGTGCTGATCGTCGAGGCGGGAATCTTCGCGACGATCGGCGGTCGGAATCTTTTTTCATCACCGATGGGGCCTGCTGCTGGCGCTCTGCTACATGGCCGAAGTCGTGATGAGCCATCTCGCATTCGTGATCGCGTATTTGCCGATGCGCTCCGAATGGGAAAACGTGCGCGCAGTCGCATCGCAAGGCCCGATGATGGTGCTGATCACCCTCTACCTCTGGATTCGCGCCTACGATTTGATTTTCGATCCGCAGCCCGCCGAAGCGCCTCGAGCGAACAACGTCAGACGCGAGTCATCGCGTCGCAGTCCGCGAGAATTCCACCCCCGGCGAAATCGCCGCAATAGCCGACTAAGTTTCTGAATTTGGTGGCGACGGTAGGAGTCGAACCTACGACACTGCGGATATGAGCCGCATGCTCTAACCAACTGAGCTACGTCGCCACCGGGAATCGTCAAATGTAGCGTGAGCCGCGCGAGCCGCGAAAGCCCGCGCACCGCTCGATTCAGCGCAGCGGGATGCTCCGGGTCTTCACCGTCTTGTGCCCGCGCTGGACCTGGTAGAGCACGCCCTCGGTGAACTCGACGCAGGTCAGCTTGCCGCCATACACGAGGCCGGTGTCGATGCCGAGTTTGTACGGCAAATCGATCATCACCCCGCGCATCGGAGTGTGTCCGAAGACGACGGTCGCGTCGATTTTGTGCGGATTGAAAATGAACTCCTGCCGAATCCACAGCATGTCCTCGGTCTGCTGCTCCTCGAGCTGGCGCGTCGGCATGATACCGGCGTGGACGAACAGGTACGGCGGCCGCAGGTAGCTGGTCGCGAGCCGCGTCATGAAGCCGAGATGCGCGTCGGGCAGGCGCTCGAACGCGTTCTCGAGGTCCTCCTCCCGGCACGCCGTAGCTGTCGAGCGTCGCGATACCGCCGTTGAACAGGAACGACTCGCCGTAATTTCCCGGCAGGCCGAGGTACGACATCATCATGTCCTCGTGATTGCCCTTCAGGAACACGCACTCGGCGTTGCCATGCTCGAGATCCAACGCGAGATCGATAACGTCGCGCGCCGACGGCCCGCGATCGACGTAGTCGCCGACGAAAACCACCGTGTCGCCGTGCGTCGGCGCGATCGATTTGAGAATCGCGCCGAGCTCGTCGGGGCATCCGTGGATGTCGCCGATCGCGAACAGCCGTCCTTCGGATTTCGATTTTGGTTTGGCAGTCATGCGAGGTTGACGTCAGTCGGTGCGCGGCTTCGAGCTGCCGTTATGGAGCAAATCGATCAACGACTTGCGGTCTTCAATAATACGACGCGCGGCGCTGTATGGATTCAGCTTGCCCGGCGCGAACCTCGCCGATCACACTCGGGACGCCGCCGTCGGCGACCGCGCGCGCGGTGCGCTCCTCGAGTTCCGCCGACAGCACCTCGACGAACTCGCGCGTGCGCCGCTCGGACTCGCGCGCCGCATCGACGTGTTCGCGCAGGTACTCGCGATGCTTCCCGATCGCATCGACGACCGCGTCGACGCCCTTGTCGACCGCGGCCTGCGTCAGCAGCACCGGCGCACGCCATCCCTCGCCGGAGCGCAGATGCACGCTGAGTTCGAGCTCGGCCTTCACCCGGTCGGCGCCTTCGCGGTCGGCCTTGTTGACGACGAACACGTCGGCGATTTCGTTGAGCCCGGCCTTCATCACCTGCACGCCGTCGCCCGCCTCGGGCACCGTGACGACGACGGTGGTGTCGGCGAGATCCATGATCGACAAGCTCGGTCTGTCCGACGCCGACCGTCTCGATAATGATCACGTCGGAGCCGTAAGCGTCGAGCAGCTTGACGATTTCGCGCGCGGCGCGGCTGAGTCCGCCGTGACTGCCGCGCGACGCGAGGCTGCGGATATACACGCCGGCGTCCTTGTAATGGTCGGTCATGCGCACGCGATCGCCGAGCACCGCGCCGCCGGAAAACGGACTCGACGGATCGATCGCGAGGATCGCGATTTTCTTGCCCGAGGCGCGATACTTCGCGATCAGCCGATTGACCAGCGTCGATTTTCCAGCGCCCGGCGGCCCGGTGATTCCCACCACCTGCGCATGACCGGTCTTCGCGTAGATTCGCTCGATGATCGCGCTCGACTCGGGCGCGCGATTCTCAACCATCGTGATCAGCTGCGCCAGCGCGCGCATCTCACCCGCGTCAAAACGCTTGAGTAGAGCGTCCAGCCGCGCGTCTCTGGATCGAACGGCGCAGATTCGCCAGCGTGAGGTCGTGATTCAACAGGCATACGAAATCGTCCCATCATGATAGCGGCTGGCGATCGAACGGCGCAACAAAAGCCGCGCGCGGCTATAGATCACGCGCAGCGGAGAAGGGAAAATCACGTCATTGAATGTGAAACCCTCCGCGGGTTTCACGCTTCCTTGCGGCAGGGGTGACCCCTGCACCCAGTGAGATCAATCGCGAAATGGCGAGGACACCTTTCGCTCTCGAGGTTCTGTGCGGCGGAGTCGGATTTTCTGTGTCGTTACCGTCCTTGCGTCATCTCGAGCGAAGCCGAGAGGAGCCGCCGGATGCGTTGCTCGACGCTAGGCCGAGCGCATCCCCAACCATGGCTCAACCGCGATGTGTCGACGCTCGACTTCATCGGGTCTTCTGTGTCATTCAGAGCGAAGCGAAGAATCCCGGCTCCTTCTTGGCCGCCACTCTGCCAGTGAATAGATCCCACACGCCAGCATTGTTTTCCTTGCCCTTCGCGCCTTAGTCTCGATTCAACGGAATGAAGCTTCCTGACATATATACCGACTGGAAGATTGTCGTTGGCCTCGGACTTATCATGCTCGGCGCCGCCAACTGGATCATCGGTGTCGAGCGCACCCAGATCTACAGCCGCATGATCGTCGCCCATCAGCAACCCGCCACCGCGACCGACTACCGCAGCTTCGACGAGCTCGACGCCGGCGCCGGCGGCGCAGTCCTCGAGCCGCTCACCGCGCAGCAGCGCCAGGCGTCCTATGCAACGGCCCGGATGGACTTCTATCACTCCGCATTCCTGGCGGGCCGCGTCATGGTGTTGCTCGGGCGTAGTCGTAACTTTGCTCGGCTTCATCAGCGTGATTCAGCAGGATTCGCGGCGCGCGTTTCGCCGCCCCGAGGATGACGCGAATCTGCCCCGCGGATTGCCCGGCGCGCCGCGGGCTCCTCGATAGAATTTCCACCATGGTAACGGAACTGTCCGGACGCGCGTGCGCGAAGATCAATTTGTTCCTGCGCGTCACCGGGCGCCGCGCCGACGGCTATCACGAACTCGACTCGGTCTTCCTGCCGCTCGCACTCGCCGACGAAATCCGCCTCGAAATCCGCGCCGCCGACGAACCGTCGGTCACCATCAACTGCAACCTCCCGGAGCTGGCTCGAGAACAACCTGGCGGCAACGCGCCGCGCGCGCGTTCATGCGCGAATTCGATCTGGTCGCCGACGTCTCGATCGATCTGGAAAAACGCATCCCGGTTGGCGCCGGACTCGGCGGCGGCTCCAGCGACGCCGCCACGGTGCTTGTGCATGATGGCGGCGGCCGCGCAGCTCACCGACGAAGACACGATGAGCCAGCCTGCGCCGAATCGCGCTGTCGCTCGGCGCCGACGTGCCGTTTTTTCTCGATCCGCGGCCGTCGCGGGTGACCGGAATCGGCGAGCGCATCGCCGCCATCGAGGGCGTCCCGAGCTTGCCAATCGTCATCGCCGTGCCGCCGTTCGAAGTCTCAACCGCTGCCATCTTTCGCGCACTCGATCCCGCGGGATGGAGCGGCGCTGCGTCCGACGATCAGATCGCGGCGATCGCGCGCGGCGAAATCTCGCCGGAGCTTCTGGTAAACGATCTGGCCGCGGTCGCAATCGCGCAGTTTCCTGAGATTCGCCGTCTTAAAGGATTACTTGAAGATTCAGGCGCGCGCGCGGCTCAGATGTCCGGCAGCGGCGGCGCGGTCTTTGGCCTGTTCGATTCCACCGACGAGGCCGAAAGTGCTGCGATAAAGATTCGCAAGCGCGCGCCGTTTGCCACCGTGATTGCGACCTCCACCCTCGACGCCGAATCCGACGACGAAGTCGCCTGATATCCACAATTTCCCCGTAACTGTGCATGCTTGCGCGCGCGGCGGATTGACAGCGAAAAACCGCATCAATAACATCGCATTTCCTGCACGCAGGCTGCTAAAGTCGAAAGTTCGGGCATGCGGGCATGCTCGGCGCGACTCTGTAATTGTGCGAAGCAGTAGCGCGACGGTTCGGTCCGTGAAGATTGGATTGCTCGATTCGCCGGCTGAGCGCCCCAGTGGTGTTTCGCCGGCTGCTGTTTTAACGATGTCGATTAGGGAGAGCTCGGGCGCTGAGCCGTTGAATCCAAATGCGCTGGGCGGTCGCCAAGCTGGTAAGGCACCAGGCTTTGGACCTGGCATTCGAAGGTTCGAATCCTTCCCGCCCAGCCAAAGCTTGACGGTGATTTGCGGCAAGTGAAGAATCGCCATTGAAGTCGCGAATCAGATCGAATGACGATCGCGACGCGAGGGAACTGAAGATGTCGGACAGGGTCAAAGACCAACTCGAAATTTTCACCGGGAACTCGAACCCCGCGCTCGCCCGCGAGGTCACGCGAGCATCTTGGCGTGAAGATGGGTGAAGCCGAGGTTGGCCGCTTTCCCGACGGCGAAGTGATGGTCGAAGTCCGCGAGAACGTGCGCGGCGGCGATTGCTTCGTCATCCAGTCGATCTGCACGCCGCCCAACGAAAACCTGATGGAGCTGCTCCTGCTCACGGACGCACTCCGGCGCGCCTCGGCCGGACGTATCACCGCGGTGATTCCGTACTTCGGCTACTCGCGCCAGGATCGCAAAGTCGCGCCGCGCGTGCCGATCAGCGCCAAGGTCGTCGCCGACCTGATCACCACCGCCGGGCGTCACCGCGTGCTCACCGTTGATCTGCACGCCGGCCAGATTCAGGGCTTCTTCAATATCCCGGTCGACAACCTGTACGCGATGCCGGTGTTGATCACGTATCTGCGCAAGCGAATCGACGGCAAGAAAGTTTCTGTCGTCTCGCCCGACGCGGGCGGTGTCGAACGCGCGCGCGCCTTCGCCCGGCGGCTCAACGCGAACCTCGCGATTATCGACAAGCGCCGCCGGCGCGCGAGCGAAGTGGCCGAGATGCAACTGGTCGGCGAAGTGAAGGACTCGATCGCGCTGCTGGTCGACGACATGATCGATACCGCCGGCACGATCACCGAGGCGGCCAAGGTCGTCGCCAATGCGGGCGCGACCGAAGTGATCGCTGTCGCGACGCATCCGATACTGTCCGACCCGGCGTGCGATCGCCTCAACAAATCCAACATCACGGAAATTGTTACGACCAACACGCATTCCGCTGCGCGCCAAGGCGCAGGCGGAACTGACGAAACTGAAATCGTTGTCGGTCGCGAGCCTGCTGGCGGAAGCGATGAAGCGAATTCATAATGAGGAGTCGGTTAGCTCGCTCTTTGCCTGAGCGCGCGAACCCATACAAGCGAGGAAACAATGGAGACCGGTGAACTAGCCTGCGAGAAACGTGCGACCCGACCCAAGGGTCAGAACAATGCGCTGCGGCGCAGCGGCCGCGTGCCCGCAATTCTGTACGGACCGACGACGTCGCCGATGGCGGTGGCGATCGATCGCATCGAGCTGAAGGCCAGGATTTCGGCCGCCGCGCACACCCGCATCATCAAGCTCAAGTCGAACACCGCCGAGCTCGACGGCAAGCACGTCATCCTCAAGGACATCCAGCGCACGCCGGTGTCGGGTGAAATCCTGCACGCCGACCTGTACGAGGTGGATCTCAATCGCGCGATTCGCGTCGAAGTGCCGCTGCAAGTTCATCGGCAAAGCCAAGGGCGTCGCCGAACGGCGGAATCCTGGCGCCGCTCGAGCGCACCGTCGACCGTCGAATGCCTGCCGCTGGAAATTCCCGACTTGATCGAAGTTGATGTCACCGACGTCGACATCCACGACGTCATCCACGTCTCGGCGGTGAAGTTCCCGGACAAGGTGAAGCCGATTTTCGATACCGACTATCCAGTGGTCACCGTGCTGCCGCCGACTGTCGCCGAAGTCGCGGTCGTCGCGGCGGCGGAAACCGTCGAAGGCGCTGCCAGTCGAAGGTGCTGCTCCTGCCGAAGGTGCGGCGGCTGCTCCCGCGGAAGGTGCGGCCAAAGAAGGCGGCGACAAGGACAAGGCTGCGGCCAAGAAGCCCGAGGCCGCCGAAAAGAAGAAGTAGTTTTTTCAGTATCTGCTCGCGCGCGTCGCGAATCGATCGGCGACGCGCGCGAGCAACTTACGATGTGAGGGGAACGGGCCGCGCAGCGCGCTGCGTTGCCAGTCCGGTGCAGGGGGAGGGGCCGCTATGAGTTTCGTCCATCTTCACGTCCATACCCAGTACAGCCTGCTCGACGGCGCCAACAAAATCGGCCCGCTGATCGAACACGCCAAGGCCTCCGGGCATGGAAGCGATCGCGATGACCGACCATGGCAACATGTTCGGCGCGGTCGAGTTCTATCAGAAGGCCAAAGCCGCGGGCATCAAGCCGATCATCGGATGCGAGGTCTATCTCGCGCCCGGCAAGCGCACCGATCGCACGCAGGTCCCGCGCAGCGACGACTTCGACGGCGGCGGCAACTTCCATCTGATCCTGCTCGCGCAGAATCGCGACGGCTATCGCAATCTCTGCCGCCTGCTCACCGCCGCCTACCAGGAAGGCCTCTACTACAAGCCGCGCATCGACAAGGAAATCCTCGCCGAACTGTCCGAGGGCTGATCGTGCTGTCGGGATGCCTCTCGGGCGAGATCGCGCGATGGCTCCGGGCGGATCGCATGGACAAGGCGCGCGAGGCGGCCGAGTCGTACGCGAAGATGTTTCCGGGCCGCTACTATCTCGAACTCCAGGACAACAAGCTGCACGCGCCGCTACAACGATGCGCTGCGCGAAATCGGCAGCACGGTCGGCCTGCCGCTGGTCGCGACCAACGATTGCCACTACCTGCATCGCGACGACGCCAAGGCGCACGAAGTCCTGCTCTGCATCCAGACCGGCAAGACGCATGGCCGACGAGACGCGATGGCGTTTCGATACCGACGAGCTTTACGTCAAGACGCCGACGGAGATGGCGACCGCGTTCGGCGCCGACTCCGAGGAGGTGCGCAACAGCGTCGAGATCGCGCGGCGAATCGATTTCGAATTCGAGTTCGGCAAGTTTCATTTCCCGGTTTTCAAATCGCGGCCCGGGCGTCGACCTCGACGCCGAGATGGAGACGCGCGCGCGCGAAGGGCTTGACGGCGCGGCTCGCCGAAATTCACGCGCGCCGCGCCGACGTCGACGAGACGCCTATATCAGAACGCATCGATCGCGAGATTCCCGGTCATCCGCGAGATGGGCTTCTCGGGCTACATGCTGATCGTCGCCGACTTTATCGACTACGCGCGCGGCCTGGGCATTCCGGTCGGTCCCGGCCGCGGCTCGGTCGTCGGCAGCCTGGTTTCCTACGCGCTCGGAATCACCGAAGTCGATCCGATCGAGCATCAGCTGCTGTTCGAGCGATGGCTGAATCCGGGACGCAAGTCGATGCCCGATATCGACGTCGATTTTTGCTTCGAGCGGCGCGACGAAGTGCTCGAATACGTGCGCAAGAAGTACGGCGACGATCGCGTCGCGCAGATCATCACGTTCGGCACGATCAAGGGCAAGCAGGCGATTCGCGACGTCGGCCGCGTGCTCGGACTGTCGTTCGCCGAGACCGACCAAATCGTCAAGCTCTATCCGGCGCCCAAGCAGGGCCGCGATTTTCCGCTCGAGCGACGCGCTCGAGATGGAGCCGCGGCTCAAGGCCGAGCGCAAGACTGCATCCCGATCTTTTCGACTACGCCTTCAAGCTCGAAGGCCTGCTGCGCCACGCCTCGCGCCATGCGGCCGGCGTCGTCATTTCCGATCAGCCGCTCACCGACCTGGTGCCGCTCTACGTCGACAAGGAACGCGACGAAGCGGCGCTGTCGATCACGCAGTACTCGATGAAGGGTGTCGAGGAGATCGGACTAATCAAGTTCGACTTCCTCGCGCTCAAGAACCTGACGCTGATCGCGGACACGCTCGACGCTGATCAAGGCCAGCGGCAAAGACGCGCCGGATCTGAATCGGCTCCGCGCTCGACGACCCCGACACCTACAAGATGCTCGCGCGCGGCGACACCGTCGGCGTGTTCCAGATGGAAGGCTCGGGCATGCGCCGCTTCCTCACCGAGCTCAAGCCCACCTGCTTCGAGGACGTGATCGCGGCGATCTCGCTGTTCCGTCCGGGCACGCTCGACGCTCCGGGATGGTACGATGGTCCGCATTACATCGATCGCAAGCACGGCAAGGAGCCGGTCGAGTACGACCATCCGCTGCTGGAGCCGGTGCTGCGCGACACCTACGGCGTCATCATGTACCAGGAGCAGGTGATGCGCGCGGCGCAGGCGCTGGCCGGATACACGCTCGAGGAAGCCGACATCCTGCGCGCCGCGATGGGCAAGAAGAACAACGCCGTGATGGAACGGAGCGCGTGCGCTTTATCGACGGCGCGAAGAAGAACGGCGTCAACAAGGCGCTCGCCGAATCGATCTTCGAGAAGATCGAAACCTTCGCCTCGTACGGATTCAACCGCTCGCACGCCGCCGCCTATGCGCTCACCACCTACACGACCGCGCTACCTGAAGGCGCACTATCCGCACGAGTTCATGGCGGCGCTGATGTCGCTCGACATGGACGACGTCGACAAGACCTACAAGAATATCGCGGCGCTGCGCGAGATGAAGATCGCGATCCTGCCGCCCGACGTCAATCAGAGCCGGGTGAAGTTCGCGGTCACCGGCGACGCGATCCGCTTCGGCCTGGGCGCGATTCGCGGCGTCGGGCAGCAAGACCGGCGAGGCGATTATCGCGGATGCGCGAGGCCGGCGGCCCGTTCAAGAACCTGGCCGATTTCTGCATGCGCGTCGGCACGCAGTTGATCAACCGCCGCGTGCTCGACGCGCTGATCAAGTGCGGCGCGTTCGATTCGGTCAGCGCGGTGCGCGCGGCGCTGATGGCGAGGTCGAGGATGCGATCAAGGTCGCGCAGAAGGCGCAGAGCGACGCCGAGAAAAATCAGATCGGACTGTTCGGCGGCGCGGTCAAAGTGCCCAGCTGGTGGCGCGCGAGCCGATCCCCGAATGGGATGCCAGAGAGAAACTGAAATTCGAAAAGGAAGCGCTCGGCTTCTACATCACCGCGCATCCGCTGGACAAATACGAGCGCGAACTGCGCGCGCATCGGCAAAGTCACGACCGCCGATCTGTCCTCGGCGCCCGACGGCAGCCAGGTGCAGATCGCCGGCGTGATCCAGGCGGTCAAGCTCAAGAACAACAAGTCCGGCAAGCGCTACGCGACGTTCTCGCTGGAGGATCGCGAGGGTGCGGTCGAAGTGATCGCGTGGTCGGAGACCTACCAGAAGTTCGAGGCGATGATCATGGGCGACGATCCGGTGGTGGCGCGCGGCAAGCTCGACGTCGACGACGAGCGCGCGCAGATTATCCTCGAAAGTTTGACGCCCCTCGATTCTGCGCTGCTCGAATCGATCCGCGAGGTGCGAATCACGGCGCCGATGAACCGCCTGGCCAACGGCGGCCTCGACGCGCTGAAGGCGATGCTCGCGCGATATCGCGGCAAGTCGATGACCTATCTGCATCTCGGCCTCGACGACGGCCGCGAGGCGGTGATGCTGCTCGGCGACAGCTATCGCGTCGCGCCGACGCGAAACCTTCGTCGCCGAGCTGGAGCAGATTTTCGCGCCCGGCGCGGTGCAGTTGAGGTAGGACGGGGAACCTACCCGAGTGAAAAGAAAAGCGGGACTTACCTCTCCCTTCGGGAGAGGTCGACGTGAGTCTTCGAGCGGCGGGTGAGGGCGCTGGCATCGAGCTGAATCCACGCGCCCTCACCCGCGCCCGACGCGCGACCTCTCCCGAGGGGAGAGGTATAAGGACGCGCGCCGTACCTCGTGTTGACGGTATCTGATAGGGTGATTACTAGAATTTCTCCTATCGAGGTAATCACCTGGCTAAGTCTTACGACGTTGTTCACGAGAATCACGAGAGCGCTGTCCTGGTCGGAATCGAGCTTGGTTCCGAGGCGGGAATCGGCAGCGAAGAATCGCTCGACGAACTCAAGGCTTTGACCGAAAGCGCCGGCGCGGAAGTTGCCGGGGTTGTTCGGCAGCGCCTCAAGGCGCCGGATCCGCGTACTTTCATCGGCAAGGGTAAGGCCGGTGAAGTGCGCGAGCTCGCGCAATCGAAGGGCGCGTCGCTGGCGATTTTCGACGACGCGCTCAGCCCCGCGCAGGCGCGCAATCTCGAAAATGAACTCAAGATTCGCGTGATCGATCGCAGCCAGCTGATTCTCGACATCTTCGCCCAGCGCGCGCACACCCTCGAGGGCAAGCTGCAGGTCGAGATCGCGCAGCTCAGCTATCTGCAGCCGCGGCTGACGCGGCAATGGTCGCATCTTTCGCGCGTCCGCGGCGGCGGCGCGGGCGGTGGCGGCGTTGGTACTCGCGGACCCGGTGAAACGCAGCTCGAAGTTGACCGGCGGCGGCTGCGCGAGCGGCTCACTCGCCTGCAAAGTGCGGCTGGGACAGGTCGAGCGCACGCGCACGATTCAGCGCCAGCGCCGTCTCGAGGTTCCGTTTCCGACCGTCGCGCTGGTCGGCTACACGAACTCCGGCAAATCCACGCTGATGAACGCGCTGACCGACGCCGGCGTCGAGGTTGCGAATCGTCCGTTCTCGACGCTCGATCCAACGATTCGCCGCCTCAAGCTGCCGGGCGGGATGAACGTGATGCTGGTCGATACGGTCGGATTTATCCATCGCCTGCCGCATATGCTGATCGACGCCTTCAAGGCGACGCTCGAGGAAGTGCGCACCGCGACGATGCTGCTGCATGTCGTCGATGCGAGCTCGCCGCTGGCGGCCGAACGCATGACGATCGTCGACGAAGTGCTGCAGGAAATCGGCGCGGGCGCGGCGCCGCGGATCGTCGTGATGAACAAGGCCGACCTGCGCGGAGCACGGCGCGAATCGAAACGGGGGGCATGATGCGGTTTCGATCTCGGCGCTCAAGGGCGAGGGCCTCGACGATTTGCTCGACGCGATCGAGCGGCATCTCGGCGGCTCGCGCGAGGAAGTATCGGTCACGTTCCCGGCCGCTGCGCGGCGACCTGGTGGCAATGGCGCGACGCGATGGAGAAGTGCTAAGCGAAGAATATAGCGACGGCCTGGTTTCGATGCGGGCCCGCGTGAGCGCTCCTGTAGCGGGGCGCCTGCGCAAGGCCGCCAACGCCGCAAGCTGAGCGCGTCGCAAATTGACGATGGCAGCGCCTTCACATACCAGCAGCGTCCGTGCACGTCAGAACGCGCAGCCCGCGCCGTCGTACGGCCATCTGCTGAATCTGCCGAACTTCCTGACGCTCTGCCGGATCGGGTCGATTCCGATCTTTCTGATATTTCTGACGCGTCAGCGCTACGCGGCGGCGCTCTATGTATTCGCGGCGGCGGCAGTGACCGACGGTCTCGACGGCGCGGTCGCGCGATGGTTCGACTCGCGCACCGAATTAGGTGCATTCCTCGATCCGTTCGCGGACAAGCTGATGCTGGTGTCGGCGTTCGTCGTGCTGACAATCGACGGCGAGCTGCCGGGCTACCTGCTGAGCGTCGTGATGATTCGCGACATCGTGATCGTCGTCGGCTACCTGATGATTTCCTTCTTCACCGGCGAGCGCGTGCCGGTGCGGCCGAGCTATCTGGGCAAGCTGAGCACGTTCATGCAGCTCGCGTGCGTGATCGGCGGTGCTGGCGCGAGCGGGAAACTACTGGCCGATGGACTTCAACAAGCTGCTAATCGCGACGGTCGCGGTCACCGCGGCGTCGTTCGTGCACTATATGTATCGCGGTCTGGTGTGGCTGAGATCGCGCGAGCCGCAGATGTTCGAGTAGGCGGTGGATTGACGGAATAAATTCCGTCCTACGATTTACTCAGACGATCACCTTCGCGGCGCGGAGTTCTTCCACCTGGCTGCGTTCGATTCCTGCTTCGCGCAAGATCTCATCCGTATGCTCGCCGAGCTTCGGCGGGACGCGCCACATCTTTGTCGGGGTTTCTGAGAAGCGGGCGCCGGGGTTCACTGCGCGCACCTGGCCCGCGGTGGGATGCTCATACACCGAGAAGCTTTCGTTCTCGACGATTTCCGGATCCGTGAGCAGCGTTTCGTAATTGTGGACCGGGCCGCATGGGATGTCGGCGGCCTCGAGCACCGGCAGCCATTCGGCGGTATTTTTTTCTGGGAAAAGTTTTGCCAGACCGCGCATCAGATTGCGGCCGCGCTCGGCGCGCTCGGTGCGATCCGACGTCTCCGGCCACCATTCCGGATGCCCGACCGCCTCGGCCAGCCGCTTTGATTGCGCGTCGGTGAACGGCGCAATCGTCAGCCATCCGTCTTTCGTCTTGAAAGGATCGAGCGTGGTGCTCTTGGGCGCGAGATGCTTGAACTCATCTTCGGGCAACAACGTGTAGCCGTAGATCGAATCGTTGGCCGTGAACGCCATCATCGCCTCGAGCATCGGGACCTTGATGTACTGGCCGACGCCGCGCGCGCGCGCCGCATGCAACGCGCTGACAACTGCGAGCGCCGCGGTCATCCCGCTTACTTTGTCCGCCAGCGCCATCTTGACCGCAGTCGGCTGTCCCGCTTTGAGTCCCTGCACGTACGCCATCCCGGAGTAGCCCTGGATCACTGGATCGTAGGCGGGAAAATTTGCGAGGCGGCCCTTGGGCGGAAAACCGCAAATCGAGCAATAGACAACCTTGGGATTCGCGCGGCGAATGTCGGCGTAGCCGATTCCGAGGCGGTCGGCGACGCCGGGTCGATTGTTCTCGACCAGCGCATCGGCCTTCACCGCGAGCCGCCGCACGAGGTCGCGGCCGTGCTCTTTTTTGATGTCGATTACGATGCTGCGCTTGTTGCGATTGAAGTTGAGAAACGCCGCGGTGAGTCCGCCGCGCTGCGGGCCGACGTTGCGGCGCATCGAGTCACCCTCGGGCGGTTCGATTTTGACAACGTCGGCGCCCAGGTCGCCGAGCAACTGTGTGCAGAACGGCCCCGAAATGACGGCAGTCAGATCGAGGACGCGAAAACCAATCAGCGGTCCATCAGCCATGACGAAAATCCTTCAAGCGCGCGCATTCGAGCGTAAGAGATACTAGCCGCGATAGAGCGCGGTGTCACCAGTGAGGAGTTCCACAGACCCAACCTCCGACGACAATCTTCTATTCTGGTTCCCCTTCCCGAGCGGGAAGGGGAACCGGATAAAAGGGTACACCCTCGCTCAGTTCGCGGGAGGCTTCGGAACCGTCATCCCGAACGCCACCTTCAGATCGTCGCCGTTGAACGGATAGACGTGGACCATCCAGCCGAAGGCCTGATCGAGCATGTGGCCGCCGGCGGCTTTGCAATCGGCGGCGTTGGCGATCTTGCCGGTGAAGCCGAAGCGTCCGTCGGCGAGGAAGCCGAGGCGCTGGTTGATTGCGGGCGCGGACGCGACTCGACGACACCGGCAGCATGCCCGGGCATGTCGAGATGCGCCGCGCCGACGTCGCCGCGCAGGATGTCTTCGAGGGTGACGCCGTTGGGCAGGCAGATGTTGGTGTGCGCATGCCAGTGCGCGACGCTCAGCGGGATCATCGCGTCGAGCTGATCGTAGGTGTAGTCGGCGGGCGCGCTATACATCGCACCGACCAGGACGTAGTCGCCGCTCGAATTCTTCACGTAAAGCAGCGAGCCGGGATGCGCGGGATCGAAATGCCCGGTGTACTCCTGCTGCGCGGTGCGCGAAGTCGGTGAAATGGTAAACGTCCTGCGGAACCGTCGGCAGAAAGATCTCGTAGTGCTCCGACAATGCGACGTGGTAGTCGTGATACTTCACGAGCGCGCGGCGCAGCGTGTTCATCACGTCGTGCGCGCGCTCGATGTCCTGCGGCGTTTGCGGACGCGAATCGGTCATCACCATGTGCGCGCCCATGCCCATCTGCCCGCCCATCGCGTTGGGAGCGGAGTCGCCGTCCATATCACCCATCGCGGCCATGTCGTGCGCGAACGCAGGCGCGCTGATTGAAAGAGCGAGCGTGACAGTTAGAAGAGCGAGCTTGTTCATGCGATTCCTCGGTTACTCAGCCGTTGTCCTTCGCGATCGCGCGAATGTACGCCGGGCGCGCGGTCAGCCGCGCGAGGTAATCGTCGTAGCATTTGCGCGCGGGAAATAGGTTGCCCTTGAAGAACTGGCAGACCGAACCATACAGAATGTCCGCCGCTGAAAACTCTTCGCCGAGAATATACGGCCGTGCCTCCAGCGCCTGCGCGATGGTGGCCTCGACGTCCTCGAATTTGCCGAAACCGGTAGTCTGCTCCTTGTCCCATCCGCGGAAGCGCGCCGCTGCCGAGGGTTCGAGAATCGACGGATAGAAAAAGAGCCAGCGCACGTAATCGGCGCGCTTCGGGTCGCCGACCATCGGTCCGATTCCGGCCTTTGGGAAGGCGTCGGTGAGATAGAGGACGATGCCTGCGGACTCGTAGACGACGGCGCCGTCGTGGTCGATCGCAGGTACTTTCTTGAACGGATGAATGCGCGCGTAACTGTCGGGCGCGGGCGCGCCGGTCCCATCGCCCCGCACGATGGAAGTGAGCTCGATTTTGTACGGCACGTTCAACTCTTCGAGCAGCCAAATGATGCGCGAGGAGCGCGAACGCGGCGCGTGATAAAGCGTGATCATCTCCACCTCCGTTTCTCGCAAGGCTACGGGGAACTCATTCACGATCACCGTGCAGACGCGCGTGTTTCAGCGCCGGCAACTCGCGGCGTACGCGATCCTGATATTCGAGATCAATCGGCGCGACGACGACGCCTTCCTGATCCGCGGCGCGCGCGAGCACGCGTCCCCATGGATCGACGATCATCGAATTGCCGTAGTCGCTGTAGCCGTAGATGTTGGGACCGAACTGCGCGGGCGCGATCACGTACGCCTGGTTCTCGATCGCGCGGGCGCGGATCAGCGGCTCCCAATGCGCCTCGCCGGTGGGGAACGTGAACGCGCTCGGAATCGCGATAATTTGTGCGCCGCCAAAAGTCAGTCGGCGATAGAGTTCCGGGAAGCGCAGGTCGTAGCAAATTGTGAGTCCAATCGTGCCGAGCGGAGTTTTCGCGGTGACGACGTCGGCGCCGGCGAGCTTTGCATCAGACTCGCGCACCGTCACGCGGCCGGGAAGATCGACGTCGAAGAGATGAATCTTGCGATACACGGCGATTCTGCCGCCGTCGGGGCCGAGCAGCACCGACGTGTTGTAGCATCGCGACTCACCTGCGGCGGCCTGCTCGGTGATCGAGCCGGCGACGATGTGGATTTGCAGCTCGCGCGCCAGCCGCGACATCAGCGTTAGCGATTGACCGTCGAGCGTTTCCGCCGCGGCCGCTTGCTCGTTACGCTTGCCGCGCCAATTGAAGACCTCGGGCAGCGCGACCAGGTTCGCACCGCGCGCCGCACCGACGCGAACGAGCCGCTCGGCGCGTTCGAGATTTGCCGGTTTGTCGGGACCGGCGTTCATCTGGATTGCGGCTGCGAGGTAAGTCATCGCGATGGTTTCCATTCGGCATTATTGCGCGATGAGCACTCCAGTTAGTAGCGCGGCGTTGAAGGATCCGCTTCCTCGGACCACGCGTCGATACCGCCCGACAGATTCAGCACATGCTCGAAACCCTGCCGCGCCAGGTACATCGCGACCTGCGCGCTGCGGACGCCGTGATGGCATACGACGACGGTCTCGCGATCGGGATCGAGTTCGGTCAGACGCGACGGAATGTCGCCCATCGGGATGTGAGTTGCGCCGGGGAAGGGCGCCACGAAAATTTCGTAAGGCTTCGCGAACGTCGAGGATGAAGATGCGATCGCCTCGATCGAGGCGAGCCTTGAGCGCCATCGGTTCGATTACGCCGATATCAGGCATCAGGCGAACGCGCAAGCGCGCGGGTCTACTGTTTGATGTCGTTGGAATACAGCTCGACTTTCGAGAACACCGGCAGCTCGGTGCATGAAATCGAAAATCCGAAGGTGTCGCTCTGACCCGGCATGATCGGATCGTAGTGCGGCTTCTCGTTCAGAATTTTCTGGATGTACGGATCGTCGGACGAGGCTCTCGGCGTGATGGTTGTAGAGGCTCTCGCCGTGGAGGATTTTGCCGCTCTTGTCCTCGAACGCGAAATGCAGGCGGACGTAATCGATCGGCTTGTCGCTGGTGTTGGTGATTTTGCCCGAGACCACGAGATTCGGCGGCATGCAGCACGAATGCATGATCACGTCGCGCGTGACGACAACCTGGAGCTGGTCGTTGGGAATTACCTGCGTCTTAGGATGATCGTAACGGATGTGCATGTCCGCTTCGGCTTTTGCGTCATCGCTATCTTTTATATTGACGCGAGTGCCGGCAAAGGTGACGCTTGATGCGCTGAAGGCCAGAAAAATCCCGACTGCTATCAGTTTTTTCATGTCCCCAATCCCCATCCTCTGATCTTGGTGCGGCGCTTCGCCAATGTCAATCTGCTATCTGTGACCACCGCCGAACACCTGCCGTTTATGGCCGAGGCTATTGCCGAAGCCCGTCGCGCCGAGGCAGAGGGCGAAGTTCCGGTCGGCGCGGTCGCAGTCGCGGACGGGCGAATCGTCGGCGCGGGGCATAATCGGCCGATTGGGCTCAGCGATCCGACGGCGCATGCGGAGATCCTGGCTATTCGCGCGGCCGCCGCGACGCTCAAAACGTACCGGCTGACCACGCTTTCGATCTACGTCACGCTCGAGCCGTGCGTGATGTGCGTCGGGGCGATGCTGAATGCGCGAATCGCGCGAGTCGTTTACGGCGCGCGCGACGACAAGGCGGGTGCGCTCGGTTCGGTGTACGACATTGGCCGAGACGGTGTGCTGAACCATCGAATCGAAGTGATCGGCGGGGTGATGGAATCCGAGTGCGCAGAATTGATGCGCGAATTTTTTCGCGCGCGTCGCGGCGGGACATAAAAGGGGAGGGCGGGGCGATGGGCAATTTCAGATTTTATCGGCGCGTTTCGATTTTTCCGGGACTGTCGGTCAACGTATCGAAATCGGGGCCCAGTTTGACGGTCGGGATGCGCGGCGCGCACATGACCTTCGGCAGCAAGGGAATTCGCAAGACGGTCGGTATCCCGGGCACCGGCATCTACTATACGTCGCACACCGGTTATCACTCGGGGGCGCATTCGGCGCACGTCGACGATCCGATCTCGGAGGGTCAGCAGACGACGGCGCACGGGATCGCACAGGTCGTCATGTTGATGTGCATCGTGGGGGCGATCGCGCTCGCGATTGCGATTGTCGGCGCGGTCGCCGGCGGTAAATGATCGCCGTTACGACACTCGTCGACTGCGCGGTGTTTTGTCGTTGGACGCTGTGGTCGGGCTGATCCGAATCAGCAGCGTGCCCTCGCCGTATTTTTCTCCGCTCAATGCAAACGTGTCGCCGCTCTCGAGATTCATCTCGGCGGTCATCGCCGTTTGATTGCCGTCGAACAGCACGACCTGCATCGCGATCATATTGCCGGCTATCGCGCGCGGCATCACATGCAGAGTCTTGCCGCCCGGCAGGTTGAACACGATCATCTTGCCCGACTGGGTGCGCCCGTCGGTGCGACTGAACGAGCCGAAGTTCGTGTCAGCGACGAAAGCCGAATCGACTCGCACGTCAACCAGGCGGGTCGGCGTCGCCGGCTGAGTTCTCACGACAGTCTCGGGCAGTGATCGCGCGACGTTAATGCTAGCGGGGCCGACAATCACGCTGTGCAGGGCAATCAGAAGAATCGCGACGGCGCCCAATTTTGCGATTACGTTCAGTACCGATTTGGTAAATCCTTCGAGTGAAGGCATGACCGCGATGGCTCTGAGTTCGCGGCCGATTTTGGAGTAGTCGGAAAGTTCGCCGGTACATGAGGCGCACAGCTCGACATGGCGAGCAACCTCTTGCAGGTCGTTGGGCTCGAGTTCGCCGTCGCCGACGGCGCCGAGCATCAGGCCGATTTCCCTACATTCAGGCATCTGACCGGTTACGGTCGCCTAGTCCAATAGACGTGGCCAACGCGTCGAAATTCACAGGTCCTTTATATCAAAACGGCGGCCTGACGCGATCAAAGCTCATCACGTTCGTTCGGCGCCTGCCAGCGTGTTACATTTTCAGCTATGAGTGTTTCGGATTCGATCGTGATCGATTGCGACTCGCATGTGATGGAGCCGCCTGACCTCTGGGAGAATTATCTCGAGCCGAAGTTTCGCGATCGAGCTATTCGGATCGTCAAGGATCCGGGAGACGGACTCGAAGTCCTGATGGTCGACGGTCAGCCGCTGCTGAAGGGGATGCTGGCCGGACTGGGCGGCGCCAATCAGCCGCGTCAGGAACTCTTCGTGCCGGGGCGGCTGGGTTATCTCGATGGATGCCCGCCCGCGAGTTACCTGCCTGCCGCGCGAGTAAAGCTGCTCGACGAATGGGGCGTCAATGCGGGCGTGCTGTTCCCGACGGTCGGGATTTTGTGGGACGTCGAGGATCACGAGCTGGCGGGCGCCTACGCGCGCGCCTACAACAACTGGATTAACGATTTCGCGAGCACGGTGCGGAGCCGCGTGATTCCGATCGCGCACATTGCGTTGCAGGACGTCGAGTCGGCACTGGCCGAGCTCAAGCGATGCATCAAGCTGGGCTTCAAGGGAATCTTTCTGGCGCCGGAAAATGTCGGCGGACGACGCTTCTCGCATCCTGATTTCGATCCTATTTGGCGCGAGTGCGAAGAAGCGGGAATTCCCGCATGCCTGCATGTGATCGTGCGCTTCAACCGCGCGCCGGGAATTATCGGACAGTTCTACCAGCCCGGCGAGTTTCGCACTGTGTTCGGATTCGCCCTCGGCGGATTCGCGCAGGTGGTGCCGGCCGCGATGACGATGGTGGCCGACGGTTTGTTCGATCGCTTTCCGCGACTGAAGGTTTTGTGCGTCGAGGCGGGATGCGGCTGGGCGCCCTACATCATGGATCGGATGGATCAGAAGTATGAGTTGCTCGGCTGGACCTATCCGACCAAGTTGAAGCCGTCGGATTATTTCCGCCGCAACATCTGGGTGGTCGCGGAGCCTGAGGAACGGACGATAGGCGCGGTGATGGATCTGCTGGGCGAGGATCGCGTGCTATGGGGATCGGATTTTCCGCACGTCGATTCCAACCTCGAAGCTCCGCAGCTGATTCGAAATTCAATCTCCAATCTGAGTGAAGCGCGGCAGCGAAAACTGCTCGGCGAGAACGCGCGAGTGGTGTTCCCGGCCTGATTCTCCGCTCAGTGTACTGATCCAAATGACACCTTCGGAAGAGTGGTGGAGGACGCGATGCCGAGTGACAAGGCCAAGACTGAACAAAGCGCTGATGGCGACCTGCGTCGCGTGCAACAAGCCTATATCAACGGAGAGCGCAGTCTCGCTGACGGGCATCGAGGACGGGCATCACAAGCAGTACACGGTGTGCAATGCGTGCGCGAACGGCGGCTGGCGTCCGCCAGGATTCGTAGGAATGCTGTCGTTCCGCCGCGAGTAACGAAAATCCTGCACGCCAAATCCTGAACTTATTTCGGCGCGCACTAATTCGAGAGCTCTTCCATGCCGAACGAATCCAAAACAGTCATCGTAACCGGTGCTTCGCAGGGGATCGGAGCGGGCATCGTGAAGACTTTTCTTGAGCGAGGGTACTCCGTCGTCGCGAACTCGCGGAACATCACAAAATCCGGCGGATTCGTGCCGTCGGACAAGTTGGCGATAGTCGACGGAGATATTGGGGAGAGTGCAACAGCGGCAAGGATTGTCGATGTTGCGATCAGCAAATTCAGGTCGATCGATGCACTCGTCAATAACGCTGGCATATTCTTCGCCAAGCCTTTTACGGACTACACGGTCGAGGACTTCAGATCGCTCACTTCCACCAACCTGGAAGGCTTCATCTACATCACCCAGCTCGCGATCAAACAAATGGTGGCGCAAAAATCTGGTGGAAGCATCGTTAGCATCACGACCACACTGGCCGAACATCCGATAGCCGGAGTGAATGCTTCAGTCCCCATGATCACAAAGGGCGGGATCGAAGCGATCACGCGAAATCTCGCGATGGAATATGCAAAGGACGGCATTCGTGTGAACGCGGTCGCGCCGGGAGTGGTCGACACTCCGATGCATAAGAACGATCCTGAAGATTTTTTGAAGTCCTTGTCGCCGCTAGGACGCATCGTCGATGTCCAGGACATCGCCGATGCGGTGCTCTATCTCACCGAAGCTCGCATGGTAACTGGGGAGGTGCTGCGCGTCGATGGTGGCGCGCATGTGGGTAAATGGTGATCGAGTCGCAAGCCCTCCCTTCAGAGCCGATCTCAAGGTACAAATTCTTCAACCACTAAGGAGTTCCACCATGTCACAATCTGCCGCACAGGGTACCCCTATTGCTCAAATCGTCGAGGCCATGCGGGCGCTCGCAGGATCACACCCCGGGTTTCGCCCCGTTCACGCCAAGGGAATCGTCTGCTCGGGTACGTTTCGCGCGTCAGCAGGGGCGCGCGCGGTGAGCCGGGCGCCGCACCTGCAAGGGCAAGCGGTCCCAACCGTAATGCGTTTCTCCAATTCGAATGGAGATCCCGACGTACACGATGGCATCCCAAACGCCCGCGCGCTGGCGGTCAAATTTCAGTTACCCGAGGGCAAGAACGCCGACATCCTGGCGCTCCATATCGAAGGGTTTATTGCGCGGACACCTGACGAATTTCTCGCGTTCCTGCGCGCGCAACTCCCTGACCCGGCTACCGGCAAACCTGCACCCGATGCGGTCCCACGCTTTCTGGAGAGTCATCCTGGTACACGCGCCTTCATCGAGCGTCTGACGAAGAAACCGATTCCGGCAAGCCTCGGGCAGGCCTGCTATTACGCGGAGCATGCATTTCGGTTCACTGCGGCGGATGGCAGCAGCCGATTCGGGCGCTATCGTTGGATGCCCGAGGCGGGAGAGGCCTATCTATCGCCTGACGATGCTAGCAAGCGCAGTGCGAATTTTCTGCGCGAGGAATTGGAGAGTCGCTTGAAGAACGGTCCGGTCGCGTTCCGCCTCCTCCTGCAATTGGCTGGCGAGGGAGATCCCACAGACGACGCGACTGCCTTGTGGCCGGCGGACCGGCCCCTGGTTGAGCTGGGACGGCTGGAGGTGACCCGAATCTCCCCGACCAGCGACGCAGATGAGCGCCGTCTCGTGTTCGACCCGACCAACGTGACCGACGGCATCGATCTCTCGGCCGATCCGATTCTGCTGGCACGGTCAGCCGCTTACTCCATCTCGTTCGATCGCCGCAGCAAGGGAGAGTGAGCGACCGACGTCAGACTTTGTACAGGCGCTTCGCTTCGGTGCGGAGTTCGGATCTGAAATCCGGGTGCGCGATCGCCACCAACTCGTCGATGCGCTGACGAATTGATTTGCCCTTGAGATTTGCGATGCCGTATTCGGTCACCACGTGATGGACGAAGCCGCGCGGCGACGTCACGACGCTGCCGGCGTCGAGCACCGGCACGATGCGCGAGATGCGTTTGCCCTGGACCATCGAGCTTGACGGCACGACGATCACCGTCTTGCCGCCCGCCAGGCAGGCCGCGACCACGAACGCCGTCTGTCCGCCGGTGCCGGTGTACATCAGCGGTCCGATCGATTCGCCGTTGGTCTGCCCCGTCAGATCAACCGCCATCGCGTTGTTCACTGAGATGAGTCCTTCTTCCTGCGCGACGAAACGGATGTCGTCGGTGGTGTTGAAGTCGTAGAGCGCGAAACTCGGGATTGCCGTCGATAAAATCCAGCTCCTCGCGCGGCGTCAGCGGTGCAAACCCGGCGCCAACAACTAATCCCGGAAACAGTTTCTTGTGTTTGCCGGTCAGCACGCCCGCCTCGACCAGCGGCGCGGTGTGGAGAGGAATGATTTCGGTCTGCATCCCGAGCTCATGATGATTGAGAAGATGCTTGCACAGCATCCCGGACATCGAGCCGACGCCGATTTGAATTGTCGCGCGGTCGGGGATGAGTTCCTTCGCGACTGTTCCGCAGACCGTCGCGATGTTTCGCGCTTCCTCTTCACCGGGTTGCGGCAGGTTGATTTCCGGCAGCTCGATCGTCCGCTCGACGAAATAATTTATTTCCGAAATGTGGATCGAGTTGTCGCCGCCGACGCGAATCGATTTCTTGTCGATCTCCGCGATCACGAGATTGGCGTTGCGCGCGAGCAGCTTCGACATGATCTGCGCTTCGCCGAAGTTGCAGTAGCCATGCTCGTCGGGCGGCGACACCGTCATCAGGTACACGTTGAAGTTGTCGAGCGCGGGCGGCAAATGCCCGGCGCGGTAGTACACAATCGGCGTGAAGTCGGCATCGCCGCGATGGTAAATCGCGCGGTCGTACGGCGAGAGATACATCGACTCGAGGCGGAAGCGCTCGCCCAGTCCCGGCAAATCCCAGTTCATCACGGCGGCGCCATGATTGACGACGACGTTTTCCAGTTCCATCAGGCGTCCGGCGAGCGCCGGGCAAAGCTCGAACGGCGTTTGCTGAGCGATCGAAAGACAGACACGGTCGCCCGACTCGATATGCGATACGGCTTCGTCCGCAGCGACCAGCTTCGCGCCCAGTTGCGCGCGCCAATCGTGATCGGTTTGCCCGCGATGCTGAGTCGGTGCGGTGGCCATCTCAGGCGGCAGCCGCCAGCGTAGTGTTGATTCCCATCTCGCGCATGAACGCCGACGTGCGGTCGTTCAGCAACCCGACCTTCTGCATGTTGCTGACGACGGTCTGATGCATCTCGCGGCGGAATAGTTTGCGGAAGAGCGCATACTCGCTGCCAAGCGCGATTTCTTTGCGCGCCTGTCGCACGGCTTCGATATCGGTCGCGCTCATGCCCATCGCTTCGTAGGCTTCGCGCGGGAACTGCCCGGTCATCACGAGTACCAACGCCTCGCGCGTGAAATCCTCGAGTTCGTGCAAGTCGCCGGAGCTGAGTCCGCGAATCTCGTCGGGGAGGCTGAGGATCGAAAATCCCATGTGTCGCGATTCGTCGGCCAGGATGCGCTTGCAAATTCCGCGTAGCAGCGGATCCTTCGCCGTTTCCATCAGCATCCGGAACAGCGACACGGCGAACGTCTCGGCCAGCAATTGCAGGCCGACCGTCTTGATGAACCATTTGCCGTTGCCGAGGATGTAGTCGAAGAGCTTCTTAATGTTTCCGGTCATCGGATAAATTTTGCCGTCGCACTTCTCGAGCAGGTAGCGGCTCAGCACTTCAGCATGACGAGCTTCATCGACGACCTGCGTCGCCTGGAAGAACTTCGCGTCGTTGCCCGGCACCATGTCGACGAGCTGGCTGCAGGCAAGCATCGCGCCTTCTTCGCCGTGGAGCAGTTGCGAAAGTCGCCAGCATGAGAACTCGACGTTGAGGCGCTGGAACTCACGCGGATCGAGCCGGTCGAGCGTAGGAGTTCCGTGGCCGTCAACAAGCTCGTCGGCAAAGATACCGCGCTCGAGGTCAACGTTGGTCGTCCAATCAACGTCTGTGGACGCATTCCACTGATCGCGCTTGGCGTTCTCGTAGAGGCGTCGCAGATCGGGAGCTTCGACCGCGTAGTAGCGCTGGAAGGTGGTGTCGAAAGAGGTCGAGACTCGGTGGGCGATCGAATTCGATGGCATAAAACGCGCTCCTGGACTCGCTCGAAATCTAACTCACGCTAGCAAATTCCGTTATGATCGGAAAATCGCCGGCAACGCGGTTAATCGAGGCCGGATAGTGCTCCTGGAAGCACCGTCGCGCGGCTTCCAGTGTTTCAGCCCTTCGGGTAGGCTTGCTTGACAGAGCAAGGGTGGCGCGGCCTGACTCGGCCCAAACGCCTCAAACCCCCTGAACGGGAGTTCCTCATGCAAAATCGTTTTAATGTTCAAGTCACTTGGGATGCAGAGGCCGAAATGTGGGTAGCGGACAGCGATGAAATTCCCGGATTGGCCGCAGAAGCGCCCGACGATAAGTCGTTGTGGGAAAAACTTGAAATGTTGATTCCCGAACTACTCACCTTGAATGAGGTTCGCTTGGAACCTAATCCTGATATTGAGATCGTGCTCAATTTCCAGCCCCGAAAGGAACGGATCCAACTGCCAAACGCGGCGTAAATGTCCAGCTACACGCCGCGCCTTAAGAAGATTCTTACGACCCACAAGTGTTACTTCCTTAGGCAAGGGAAGGGCGATCACGAGTTTTGGTACAGTCCCATCAACGGCCATAAATTTGTCGTCGATTCGAACATCCGTTCGCGTGATATGGCGAATGTTGTCCTCAAACAGGCCGGTATCTCCGATGAACGATTCGACTAAATGAAGCCCCGCCACGCTGCCGCGCTCGCATGCGCTTACTTTGTTGGCTGGGCGCTAGTACTTGCCACCGTCATCGTTACTTCACGCGGAGGATCGTATAGCACGCCTGCGTTCATCGTGATCCAGCAACACGAGGGTGCGTTTTGGAGTTTCGTGGGCGAGGGTTGGTTCTTATTCTCGATCCCATGTTTGTTCGTCGCCGTGGGACTGCATCGCGAACAGAAATCCAAACAGAAGCCTCCTGTCTCAGATCATCTGTCAAAATAGGGCTTATCAATTTCAATGCAAAATTGCTGAGCTGGCTGGTACACTGAGATTCGCTGTCCGGCCTCGTCCGGATTGGTCCGTCTTCCCATTTCATCCCCGCAAATTAAGACGCTGACCTTTTGAAATTCAGACGCTCAGCCCCGAATTAAGACAGTGCTCGCGGCCGAATCAGAAGAAGCGAACACCCTGTCGGTCGAGTTCTGCCTGCACGTGCCCAATCTCGATTTGATCAAGATCGGTCTTCGATTTCAATGAAAGGGCCGCTGCTATACCTGCCCCCTGTCCAGTAACCGCACAGCAGCTCATGTTGCGTACGGCGGCGTGACTGACACGATCACCACCGATAGCACGACCCGCGACGAGCAGGTTTTTTACCTTCTTCGGGAGAAGACTGCGATATGGGATCTGGAAATAGCGGCCCGTGGTCGGGAGGATGAGGATTCCATAGCCGTCGATAAATTCCGGATAGATGCCGATGGAATCCTCGAATCTTCCCTGCTCGCGCACATCGGTTTCGGTCATATTATAAGCTGCATCGATCTTGCGCGTGTCGCGAATACCAATAGTCATCCCGAAATTGCGTAACCGTGCGGATTCACACCCCGGCATATAACGACGCAGTGCATCGATGGCCAACATGGTCTGGCGCCTGCCTTCAATCTCGAACTTCGTAAGATCGTCGGGGTCAGTGCCATCGCAGTTGTCCAGGTGGATAAGATTCATGTACGTCAATTCGCCGGAATCGTGTATGGCACCCCATGTTCCGGCAATCGTGTTGAGATTCGCGGGCAACAACCCTTCTTTAATTGCCTTATCAAAGGGTGTTTTGATGAAGGGCGAGAACATGTGATCTTCTTTGCCGGCGGTTTCTATGTTCCATTCACCGCCACCGCCCCAGTCCTTGTAGGTCTGTGGGTCGGCTCTCACACCATCCATGAATTTCTGCTTGTTAACACCCGCCAGGTGAAACATGACGGAAGCCGCCATCATCTTTTCTTTAGGCGTCTTAAAAACGGGAGCGCCTGCGCGGTTGGCGACATCAGCGTCGCCAGTAGCATCGACGATCCGTTTTGCCAGAATTGCCTCGCGCCCGGCTTTTGACTCGGTAACGATGCCAGTGATCGTATCACCGTCCATAATTGGTGTGACGAATAGCCGGTGCAGCATGGGATATACCCCGGCTTCCTCAACCATGCGATCAGCCACAACCTTAAAGCCTTCTGAGTCGAGTTCGTAAGATAGTGACTGCGATTCCGGCACTGCCGCGCCCATCGACCTCGCCCGTTCCTCCATCTCACGGCCCAAGCCGTTGGCCTCTATGGTCATTTCATGGCGGTACCATGCCATGCCCTCGACTCCCACCACGGTAATGTTGCCCCCGAAGCAGCCGAAGCGTTCAACCAATGTTACGTTCGCGCCGGCACGGGCTGCGGCAATTGCTGCCGCAAGCCCCCCTGGTCCAGAACCGACAACCAGCACATCAGTTTCATGAACTACATCAATTTCGCGGACTGGCTCGACAATCTTGTGCCTGGATTCAGGCACCTCAGTGCAAGCCGCCCGACGCGCTGATTCTCTCGCCGGTTAGCCATGCCGCGTCGTCAGAGGCCAGGAACACGACTACCGGAGCGATTTCCTTGGGTTGTGCAAATCGGTCGCCGAGCGGAGTGGCCGCCGCTCCCGCATTTCCGCCCTCGCTGCCGACAAAGCCGCTGCTGCGATTGCCTTCGGTATCGACCAGGCCCGGAGCAACAGTATTCACGCGAATGTTTCGGGGTCCCAACTCCTTGGCGAGCGCCATCGTGAGCGTATCGATCGCGCCCTTGGTCGCAGCGTAGAGAGCGGAGCTAGGCACCGGATTTTCGCTCGCGATCGAGCTGATGTTGATGATGCTGCCGCCACGGCGCGGGAAATACTTCAGCGCTTCCTGGGTCGCGAGAATTGTCCCGAGCACGTTGATGTCGAAATGGCGATGGAACTCCTTTTCGGTGATTGCCTCGAACGGATCGAACTGGAATACGCCGGCGTTGTTCACCAACACGTCAATCGAACCGAAGCTCTTCTGCGTTTCGTCGAACATACGTTTCACTTCGCTTGCGCTGGTGACGTTGGCCCGAATCGCAATCGCCTTTCCGCCGCTGCCGATAATTTCCGAGATAACGCGATCTGCTCCTTCCTTGCCTGAGGAATAGTTCACCGCGACTGCCGCGCCTGCCTCCGCCAACGCGACCGCGATTGCCGCTCCTATCCCTTTGGATGCGCCGGTAACTATAGCCACTTTGCCTGACAACTTATTCATCTCGATTCTCCTGCTACTTATCAGTCCTATGAAACAGACAAATCGGTATTCGAAATTCTCAACCTTGTGCTCGCGTGCCCTTCGCCGGAACGGCAGCAAGGATCTCATTCAAGCCCTCGGACATCGTCGGATGGGTGAAGATAGCGTCGCGCAACATCGTGTAAGGCATGTGACCGATCATCGCGGTCTGCGCCGCCGCCATCTGTTCGCTTGCTTCAAATCCGAAGGCGGTGAAGCCGAGAATCTCGTCACTGTCCTTCGCAATCAGCACCTTCATGAGGCCGCGCGGCTCGGATACCGTTCGGGTGCGCAACACTTCTGCCATCGGCATCTTCGCCAGCCGATATTCGATTCCGTCGCGACGAGCCTCGTTCTCGTTTCTTCCGACTCGCGCCAGTTCCGGATCGGTAAACATGCAGAACGGAATCAGGCGATTCTTCGTGCTTCGATTGCCGCCGTTCAGATTCTCGTGAACGATGCGGAAGTCGTCGAAGGCGACGTGTGTAAACATTGGGCTGCCCGCGCAATCTCCCATCGCCCAGATATTCGCGGCAGTGGTCTCCAGCCGGTCGTTGACCTTGATATAGCCGTGCTCGTTGAGCTGGACGCCGGTCAGATCGAGACCGGTTCCATCGGTGTTCGGCGTTCTGCCCGTCGCGACCAGAATGTCGGTGCCTTCGATCGTGCGTTTGTCGTTCCCGCTATTGACGTGGACGCGGACCTTGTCGCCGGAACGTCCGTCCACCTGGCGAACTTCGGTACCGAGCAGCACTTCGATTCCTTCGTCGACGAATAGATCACGCAGCGTGGCGCCGACGTCGGGATCTTCGTGGCTGGCGAGTTGCGGGCCAGCTTCGATCACAGTCACCTGCGCGCCAAGCCGCCGAAACGCCTGCGACAGTTCGAGACCGACGTAGCCGCCGCCCAGCACAATTAGATGCCCCGGCAATCGGTCGAGGTCGAGAATCTCCACATGGGTCAGCGGGTTCGCGGCCCGCAGTCCCGGAAGTTCCGGCATCGCCGCGCGTGAGCCCAGGTCGAGGAACACGCGATCGCCGGAGATAGTTCTCTTGCCGCCGTTTTTGAGATCGATTTCGACAGTTCGCGGTGCGACGAACCGCGCGTTGCCCATGATCAGTTCCGCGCCGCTCTTCGTGGTGGCATCGGCGTGCATCTGATGAAGCCCCTCGACCATCGCTCGCTTGCGTCGCTGCACGGTCGCCATGTCGACGCTCAACGATTCGGTTTTGAGGCCGAATTCCGCGCCTCGCCTGGCAAGCGAGATAACCTTGGCGGAATAGACGATATTCTTGCTCGGGAGACAGGCGACGTTGGGGCATGCGCCGCCGAGCAACCATCGTTCAACCATCGCGGTGCGATGGCCCGCATCTGTTTCGTTCCAGGCAATAAATTTGCCGGCACCGCCGCTACCGAGAACCAGGTTCTCAAACTTTTCGATGTTGGACATCGGGATACCTCCTTGGGCGATGCAGAAGTGGATGGATCACGGAAGTTCGCTTCGAACTACCGCCGTGGCTCCTTCGCAAAGTTACTGAGCTAAATTCCCGCGGCGCAGGCGGGGAACCTCGATCGCGCAGCAACGGGAGACCGTTTCAGATGAGGCCGGGATTCGAATGGCTATCGAGTTCGATGACATAGAACGTCTCATCGTTCGCTCGAAATATCTAAATCAAAATAGCAAATTCCGATATGACTGGAAAATCGCGGAGCCGGAGTCAGTCACCGCGGAGTTCGGCTTGACTGCGCAGGAGCAAACATCGATGCTCTTCTGTCGCGGAGAGGTTCGGGAGTTTGGTTTAACCGGCCTGACTCGAAATCAGGTGAGCCTAACGGCTCCGGGGGTTCGAATCCCTCCCTCTCCGCCACCCAGTCCTCATTTCCAAGGATTCTCCGACGGGTTTGCCGAAAATCCGCGCATATCGGCCCGCGAATTGGCCGCCAGCGATCATCAAGAACGGTTGGTTCGGAGGGGCCTCGAAAAGAAGTTGCGAGCGATCGCGACGACAACCGTCACTGCGAGGACAATCCAAATCATCAACATGAGAGACAGTCCTACCACGAGTGTCGTGACCAGGATCGCGAGCGCGATAGCCGCGATGATGACAGTCATTATCAGGCGCTTGAGCGGTCCGGGCGGATGAGCCTGCGGGTCGCCGCCGATGCGAACTATGATCTCACGTCTCACGACACCTCTAGTGTACGCCGAAATGGGAGGCGACCTAAGGTGCGTGTTTCGATCAA
This sequence comes from uncultured delta proteobacterium, assembly GCA_963814715.1. Taxonomy (GTDB): domain Bacteria; phylum Desulfobacterota; class Binatia; order Binatales; family Binataceae; genus Binatus. Next base: position 395,310 of record CAWFDW010000001.1, on the reverse strand, counting down.
GCGCCGTCACCGTGTGTGTGGCGAACTGCTGATTCCGGGGAAATCGGTAATTCGCCAAGTAAAGGTGGAACTAAGTGCAGGATGGTCACTAAGAGAACCGGCCAACGATGGCCGCAACTTTAGCCGGTCGCTATGATTTGTGGCTAAAGAATTGTAGGGATTGAAATTAGAACGCGCGGCTCGCACCGATGTTGCAACCCGATTTCGATCAGATCGCCCCTTGGGTCCGGTGTTCCCGGTCCACGCGCAGCCTTGCGGTGTAGTCGCTCGTTCGGAATACCGATCGCTATTGCGGGGCACAACACGCCGGACTTTCGGCGTGCGCGGCCGCCCGGCAACATCACGGGGCTCTCAATTCAGGGCGGGCTCCATCATCAGTACGCTCGGGCTTTAGGTTTTTGACGAGAAGAAGCGGTTGAGGGAATGCATCGAAGAGCATTCGCTCTCGAGATCGAAATATGAATTTTGGAGCCAATCCCAAAGTCGGATTTCGGTGGTGTGGAGTCCCGACGGCACTGGCAAGCGCGGGTGCCATATCGCTCGTGGCTTTGCTTTCCTTCGGAGGCTACCGCGCGGCCATGATTCTCGGGAGGGTCGGTCCGTTACGCAACTCGTATCAATTTCTCTCCAGGGCTTACGACCGGTTACTCGATCAACTCGGCCGGGAAGTTCTGCAGGACCCAAGAGACACGCCGGCGTTACGACTCATGGTTTCCCTTAGCCTTAGCGCCATACCAATTTTCGTGATCCAACTCGTTTTAGGAAAGCCTCGACTGCTGCTCGCGATCGCTTTCTATATTTCGCTTTATGGTTTCAAGTTCCAGCGGTTTGTGAGGATGTTCAGCGCAAAACACCTGGAAGCGCACCGGCGCCAGGGCTACTTCTCGGAGAAGTACGATCGGGTCTTCGGCCGCTACGCGGAATTCTTTCTAGGATATTTGTATGGAAACGTTCCGGAGTTGGATCGGACGGTTCATGTCCGTCTCCACCATAGAGATAACGGTGGATTCGACGACACGGCAGAGTCCAGGGCCTACGATCGGACGAGTCGGCTGGATTTCCTGTGGTATCTCTCGAACAACATCTGGACGGTTTTGGGTATTGCTCCATACGCCTGCTTTAAGGCTGAAGGCGATGAAGAGAACCGAAGACGCCTGTTATGGGGTATGGCGCGGTACTATGCCTACTTCGGAGCCGTCGTTATCTACAACTGGAGAATTGGGATCATGTTCGTGTTGGTTCCTCTTCTATGCATGAACTTCATCACTGCAATAGTCGCATGGGTACAGCACGCTTTTTACGACTCGGAACGGCCCGAGGACTACTTTGCGCATACCGTAACCGTTCTTGACGAGGTCAACTTCATGAACGAAGGATACCACCTTTGTCATCACCACCGAGCCGGCCTACACTGGACCGAGATGCCGGTCCATCTCGAGCGGATTCGTGACAGGATGAGAGAGTCCGGCTCCTTGGTGTTCCGCGATCTGGATTTTATGAGACTGTTCCTCGAGTTGACCCTCCTTCGAAGAATGGATGTGCTGGCCGAGAAACTTGTCCCGTGGGAGCCCATGAATCACGAGCAGAGATTGGCTTTGCTGGCTAAGAGAACGGGGTCGGTGCTTACCTTTGACTGATTGCTTCCCAGTTGACGCAACTCTCAATCGGCTCGTGCGCCATCAAGTGACCGATATTCTTGGCTACTCGCTGGCCGATCCCTCGATAGGAAACATCGGTGACGCCGGCGATATGAGGCGTGGCAAGAACGTCGGCTCGTTGCAACAAAGGGGAGCTACGATCGAGGGGTTCATGCTCGTATACGTCGAGCGCGGCGCCTATCAGCCGTCCTCTCGATAGCTCACGCAAAAGAGCCGTGCTGGTTAATCACACCTCCCCGACTTGCATTGATGACACAGGCCCCCGAGCGCATCGAAGCGAGCACCGTATCATCGACGAAACCGCGCGTCTGGTCAGTTAAACGAACACATAGAAATAGATAGTCGCTTTGCAGCGCGAGCTCGCACAGCTGGTCCGGGCCTCCGATCCATTCGAGCCCCAATCGTTCGGCGAGCGAGGGATCAGGCCTCCGCTTCAATCCCAGCAGGCGCATTCCGAACGGCTTAAGCCGCGTCGCAAGCGCCTGTCCGATGCCGCCGAGGCCGACGATGCCGGCGGTGCGCCCGAGCAATGCTTGTCCACACGGCCAACCCCACGCTGAAGCGGTGCGGATGCCGCGCTGCGTCTCGGCGAGTCTGCGGCTGAGCGCGATCGCAGCCATGATGCACCACTCGGCCACCGATTCCGCGTTACCGGTGCCGGCGCTCGGCACATTGGCCACCGCCACGTTGCGCGCTGTCGCCGCCTCGATATCTATTGCTTCAAGGCCCGCGCCCCACTGCTGGATGAGACGCAGGTTGTCAATGTCGTCCATCAGCTTGGCGTTGATGGGCGACATCATCGGGATCAGCACCTCGGCCGCAGAACCATGTTGAGCAAGGTGATCGAGTGAGACTGCATCAACTTCGATTCCTGGCAGAGCTTGCTCGAGGTATTCGCGCACTGCCGGGAAAGCAAGTCCCGCGAGGATTACCCGCGGGTACTTCGCCAGGGAAACATCACGAGCCTGATTCGTGTTAGAAGCCACTGACAGCCCGGTTGTGAATGGTCTCGAACGGGAAGGGGCTTCCAGGTGTCAGGGGGACAAAGTTTTGCCGAAGGCGCATTGCCCGCCAGCGTTCTTCACGCCTCAGGTAAGGCCGGAATCCGGCGTTTCTACATCCCTTGAGCGAGGCCTCGTTACCAAGCCGAATGTAGTTGTAGGCCCATCTAACTGAGGGCTGCAATTTCACTGCTTCCTCGACAATCATGACCATCGCCGCGCTCATCACTCCTCGCCCGCGGAACTTCTCGAAGGTATAGGCGAACTCGAGCATGCATTCATCAGCTTTGAGAGGTTCCGCAATTTCTCCTTTGAAGTGTCGCTCAAAGCGCGGCCATTCGCAGCTGAAGACTCAGCCATATCATAAAGGCGAGTTCCCCAGCCTCAGTGACGGCTACATAACCGCCTGGAATGTTATCCAGTAACACCGGCAGCCGGCGCGGGCGCTCTGCTACTATCGACGGAAAGTCGCCGGGCTCCATCGGACGTAGCCGGATCGGGATCTTCGATGGAGGCGCGTGATGGTGTTGACGCAGATCACACCGCAGAATCAATGACGTTTCATTGGACCATAGGCGGTCGCGAAACTCCTTCAGCACCACGCCGCTTTCGCCGCGTCTAATCATCCGGAAGATAGTGGAACCCAAATGTTTCATTTGCTCGACCAGTTGCCGACTGGGCACACAGACGGTCGTTCGCTGCTCTTATCGGACGACACGACGCGACGAGGGGGCGGCGAAAAAGGACATTCCTTGGCAAAGACTCCTATACGCGCCTGCACGTCATGAAATCTCTGCTGAGTGACGGAGCCGGTCGCATCGGCAAGTCTGGCATCCAGGGAATCCGCGTTCTGCAGATATTCAGTCAAGGGGCTTGATGCGTGCGATGCGCGACCGTCAGGAAGTCGCCGGGCATTCGCAAGGGGTTGCATTGGATCCTTGGCGCGCGCGGCGTCTCTCATTCCCCTTACCGCTTTGATCGCATCGAGCGATCCGGTCAGCGATCTTGTCCGATTGCTACCGAGGTTATTGCGCGGTAGCTGGAGATGCTCGTCGCGCCAGGTACTTATGAACGAGCGAAGCTGAAGACATTCGTCGCCGAGCAGGTTGAGCAGGAACGCATCTCCATCGCGATCCGGGTTTTGAGCCGCGCGCCGAATTGCGGTCTCAATCAGGCCGATCCGGTCATCGCACGCGTGGCCGCGAACAATCGAATCAGCCAGCGCGTCCCACAACTGCTGATAGAGGTCGCGAAACAGGTGGAAATGCAAGTTTACCGAATGACTTCCGCTAGTGAGGCCAAGGTTCTCCCTGATGTTGTGATAATCGGAGGTCACCAGATTGTCAGTCATCGGTGGTAATGAGGCGAGAATACCGTCGCTCAGAATGTTCGCGCATCGAAGGTGTCGGTAGGCAGCGTGTGGACGGCCTGCGCCGATTTCGACGATAGCCCTTTCAATTCGATCGTTGATCTCCACACATAGTATTTCGGGAATTTGATGGAGGCCGCGGAATTGAGTGAAAAATGTATCGCCCTCGAGAACTCTGTCATAAACCGCGTCTCGCATACCGCTCGTTACTACGAATTTCTCGTAGGAAGGCACCTCGACCGGCACATGCACCGTGGCTAAGTTTCGCTCCCAGACAGTGGTTTCGTGACTGCAAATTCGGGTCAGATGAAGAAGTCGCAACTCGTTACTGTCAAGAGATTCTTCGGCGAGTGACTTCTCAATTTGTAACTCCGATGAGTTCGCGGACTGGGCGATCGCGAAATCGAAACGTCTAAGCGCTTGATAGTAAGCGCGCAGTGCCGGTGAATCACTCACTTTCAGGGTGCCGGCAACTTCAGAATCGCCAACCAACCCAAGTCGCTGCGGCAAAAGGCTGAGATGGACCATTACCTGATGAAAGCCGCGCGCCCATGACATCTTGACCGCCGCCGGGCCGAAGCGCTGCTGCTGGACGTCCAAAGCGGCGCGCGACAGGAGGTCTTCAAGATTTAACAGCGCGATTTCGACGGCCTGAAAAATCGCTCGGATTGTACTCTCGGGCGAGGTCGGCTCAAGCGGATAAGAGCGCCTTGCCTCGTCAAGCACGGAGATCGCTTGAAGTTCTGAATACTGCTCCGCAATGACTCCTCTTTCGTTGTAGTACGACATCGAAACTACTCCTCTGGATTATCCGGAAGCACCGGATGTCTGGCCGGGTATAGTAACCCCCATGTTGAATTCATCATCTGCGCAACCTTCGTGTATCGCCGCGGCGAGCACGCGATACTGATTGAGCGCAACCAAGCAATCGACGTGCCGCGAAGGAATTTCGGCAATATCCAGTGGAGGATCGTGTACGAAAGTATGTATTCAGTAGTTTTTACTACTGATTAATTTTCGTAACTTCGAGTTTTGTACTGTGGGGTAATCGAGTGACTAAACGATAAACCGCAAATAGTCATTTAACTGACTATCTGTGTATTCACGATTAGCTATGTTGTGTATAGCAAATGCACTTATCGCACATCGTATACTGAGTAATCGGGAATTGTACGTTCTCTTGTGCGTGCTGCGTAATCACTCGGTCCGTAACTAGGATTTCGCTCGTGGCTCGCCAGTGTCAAGACGAAATTTTTACGAGGGCCTTCAAATTCTCGCCGATACGGGAACCATCCGCGCTCGTCATCTGTTTATCCAAAGATGGTGCGAACTGCGCGCTTGGTCGAGCCAGACTGGCTATGGTCGACGATCAGCACTGCTCGTTAATGTCGTCGGACAGAACGCGTAATATGCCGCGCAATCACCGAAAGTAACCTTGCCCCGAAAAGCACGCGTGGTAGGCTGAGAAGGCGGGAACGGCCTATCCACTACCTCAACCGCTTGGTCCAGAGCCCGAGCACCGACTTCGCATCGCATGAGTTTTTCCACCATCGAATACCTGAGCCGCTGGAAGAATTCATTTTTCCTGGCTGCGATGGTGCTTCTTATGGGTGGTCACATCTCCCGCGCGAGCCCAAACAACGCCATCGAGTGTTCAGTCCGATCAAGTTCCGATTCGGCCGGGCACAAAAGTCACAATCGAAAACTGGCAGAACTACAAACAATTCATGTCGGAAGGCATGATCGCATTGTTTGAAGGATCGCACTTCTGGCACATGCCCAAAGACGTCGTCATCGAAGTCGGACCTACGACTCCAATTCCGCTGCCGGAAAAGTATCGGCAGGACACCAGGAGCAACGCCGGCAAAGTCGAACTGGTGAAACTGCCTACCGGGGGATACGTTCCGGGCGGATACGTCGCGGGTCTTCCTTTCCCCGATCCGCTCAAGGGCGATCCGTCGCTGATTGGCGAGAAAATATTCTGGAATTCGTTTTATCGATATCAGCCGCGGGTCCAGGGCGCGCCGAATTTCTCCTATTCGCTAGATCGTGCGGGCAACATGACGCAGACCTCCGAGGCGACGAACGTGCAATCGCAGCTGACGTTTCTCAGCGATCCTGCGACGCCGCATACAGTCGCGGAAGCCGGGCCGTTCTATACGGCGAAGTTCACCGAGCAGGTTTCGCCGGAACAATCCAAATACAGCACGCTGCTGGATCTATTGCCGGCCGACCCGACCCAGTTCGACGAGCTGTATGAATACGTCCCGACGCTGCGCAGGTCGCTACGGTTGTCTCAAGCGGCGCGATGCGCCCCGCTGTTCGGCAGCGACTACGTGATCGACGACGAAAACAACGGACCCCCCGGGCTGCCGCAGCTCTACAAGGTTGATTATCTCGGCGAGAAAAAGATCCTGGCACTCGAGCATGCGGTACCAGAGGCTTTCGATTCGCCCGGTACGGCAGTCGGGCTGGATCCGCGCTTCTATTTTCCGGGAGGCGCCGGAGTCGTCCCCTTCCCAAAGCCGACGGCGGGTAAATGGGAGCTCCGCGACAGCTACGTGATCTCACTGGAACGCCTGCCCCAGTTTTCCAAGGGCTACTGCTACGGCAAAAGGGTGATGTACGTGGACAAGGAGACCTAGTTCAGCGGCGCGCAACTCGACCTCTATGATGAGTCGGGAAAACTGTTCAAGTCGCAGATAATCTTTTCCTATCCGCAAGTGATCCCCGGCACCGCGGGGGATGTAGTCGAGCTGGTGACCGGCTCGAACACGTCATTTCTGATCAACTTCAGAGACGAGCACCTCAGCCTCGAGCCGAGCCTGCACTCGTGCATCAATGCGGATTGCGCAAAGGACGGTTACCTCGACGTGAGCCGTTATGCCAGCCCGGAAGGTTTGATGAAGATCATGCAGTAGATCTCATTAACGCCAATGGACCGCGAGAAAGCATGTCCTCGGACGCTCCTTCTTATCCTGATACTCGCGATATTGTCCTGCGTGGCGGATTGCGCATCGCGAGCCGAGGCACAGGATCTTTCCGCATCGAACTGGACCTCGGAATTCGGCCGCAACCTCTTTACCGGCGCTACCCATCCGATCCTGGATCTGACGCATTCGGATTCGCCGCTCAGCGGACTGTCGATCTCCGGACTGCTCAGCAACACGAGCGGGATGTGGGCGAATTCATCGGCGTTGAGGAACTTCGGGCGCCCAGCCGGCGAGCACCATGGATCCAATTCGCTATCGGTCGAGCGCAACTGGATCCAGCTCGATGTTAACTACGTGCTGAACGGCAGCAACAAGTTTTTCCTGCGCTTCTGGGGAGTGTACGAACCTCCGTATCCATGGGAGGCGAACAACATCCTGAGTGCGCGGCAGGTCTACGATCGCAACCAATCCCAGTTCTATAACCAGTACGGCGTCCGCGAAGCGTTCTGGAAAAATACCACCGGCCCGCTGACCCTGTTGCTCGGCCGGCAAATCGTGACCTGGGGCGAGTCGATTTCATTTCGAGTCGGCGATGTGATCAATCCGCAGGATCTGAGCTGGAACTTCGGCTTCGCGAATCTTGAACAGTCACGCCTGCCGTTATGGATGGTTCATCCGATCGTCAACCTGCCGAAGCTGGGACCTCTGCAAAGCAACTTCATCGAGGGGGTATGGGCGCCCGCGTGGCAGCCGATGTACACCAACGTTGATTACGCCGACAATCGCTACGACGGGCAGCACGACGTTGCAGGAGCGGTCAATCTGCAGCCGCCGGGCGGGGCGCGATTCGATACGTATCCATATCCGTTCATGACGCCGGCCGAGACGCCGCGAGGCGCCCAGGCCGCGTTTCCGCAAGTAACGAACCTTGCCACCCCGGTCGAAGGCTACAACCTGCCGAGTGATACCTGGGCGAATTCGGTCGAAGGATTCAGACTGCATACGTTGATCGAGGACGCAGAAGTCACCGCGCTTTACTGGCATGGACACCAACTCAACGATACGATTTTTGTAGATGGCACGGCACGATCAGGGCAAACCTTTCAGCATCGGTATCCCGAGCTCAACGATATCGGCGTCACGGTGAATCGTCCGATTTATCTGCCAAGCCAGTCATGGTCAGATATTCCTCTCGTAGTCAGGAGCGAGGCGGTGTGGCAGGATCGAACGCCCTTTAACACGCTCAACCTGTCCCGTCCGAGCGCGGTGACCTATTCGAGTACGTTAAACACGCTGGTCGCTCTGGATATCGACAATCTAGCCGCGCCGTGGCTCACCACGACCGGGACTCTGACGACAAACCTTGAATGGAACAACTACACTATTTTGAGTCCTAACAAGGACATGGTTTACGGCGGATATGCCGAGCGACGGCGCCACAACGAGGAAAGCATCCTGTTCAGCGCCAACACGAGCTGGTGGTGGGGGGCGGTCGTGCCCACACCGGTTGGAATCTACAATCCTGACGGCAATACGTGGGAATTTTTTCCGAACATAGTCTTTACTCCGCCCTGGACCAATAAGTATTTTCTCATGCTGCAATACATAGGCGTGCTAGGTAACGACAAGTACAGCGCGTTATGCGGGTGGTAACTTCAAAGGCAAAAGTATTTTTCTGATGCAATTTCAATACAACTTTGACCTGGTACGAGGACGACATTGAGCCGGACCAATCATGCTGGAACTTTCGGCGGCCTACAGCGGTTGAAGATTCGAGCCGGTACCGTTTGATGGGCGAATCAATCCCGGAAAAACGACGACTCTTTGAGCTTGAGGTCTTACCGGAGCTGGACGTTTTGTTCACCGCAGCCTCGTCTCTGGCGCACAACGTGACGAAGCGAAAGATTTCTGTGAGAAAACGATGGTGCGTGCTTACCAATCATTCGATCGATCTGTCACAGGACCGGGCTGCCGCGCCTGGCTACTGACGATTTTACAAGCTGTCGTTCGCGAATCTCACAAAGCGGCGGCGTCTGATGCTGCTGAATCCACAAGCAAGGAATCGGGACTGATTGGACGCAGGGAAAATCAAGAAATAGATCTGCCGCTTCAAGGTCTTCCCGATGATTCCAAAGCGGCGCTCATCCTCGTCGACGTCGGACGCATGTCATATCGGGAAGCGGCGAAGGTCCTGGAGGTTCCAATCGAAACGTTGCGGACACGGATATCAAATGGGCGGGCGCTGATACGGAACGCGCTGGCCTCGCTCGGGCGACGATTGGATCGGGCTTGAGTAACGAGTCTGGGAGATGGCGCTGATACTTTGGATCACAAGCAATACATCGAGCGATACCTTAGCGCTGATGCCGACGATGAGCTCGAAAACCACGAGCGGCGCGAGGCGACCGCGCACGTCTCTGGATGCGAAGAATGTCGCAGTATGCTGGATTCCGAGATTGCGATGAAGTCCGAGGTAAAAAAGTTGGCGACGGTCACGGCGCCGGTTGAGCTGCGCAACCGTATCCTGGCGGCGTTGGACGAAGTCGACCAGCGCTCGCAGTCGCGGGTGCGATCCTTGCGCAGGCCGCTTGCCTGGACTGCAATTGGCGCGCTGGCAGCCTGCCTGATCGCAGTTATGGTACTCAGCGCGAAGCAGCCTGCGAATCCCGCATTCGACGCAGCGATAGAATCATTCGTCAAATCCGAACAGAGCTTCGCCTCGAATGTGCCATCGAAGTCCGCTGATGAGTTAGCGGTTACCTATATTGATCGGTTCGGCGTTCCGATGGCCTGGGATTTTTCGTCGATCGGCCTGGAAGTGGCCGGAGGCCGCATCGAGCAATCTTCCGACGGCAGGCCGATAGGATACAGTTTCTACAAAGGATCGAGGGGTGCGCTCCTCGCCGTGATTTATCGCAATGACCAGTTCAACTTTCCTGTCGGCGGTGAAACGGTCAAGGGCGTTCATATCTATCAATACCGCGGCTACTCGGTGGCCGCGACAAATCGCTACTCAGTCTTCTGCATCATGGTGACCCGGCTGCCCACGAGCGATCTCGCGCAAGCCTTCAGTCAACTCCCTTCATAGAGCCCCCAGCTTGGGGATAGTTTAAAGCTAAAGCGCTCCCTCTCCTTCGGACGCCTCTGTTTTGAAATCTGCCACATTGCGTTCCGCCACGGGAAGCCGCATTACGATCTCCCGGCCGACTTCGCTTTCGGCGCGGGCCAAAGTGATATCGCGCAGCTCGAGCACGTTCAGTGCAGAGTTAATCGCGATGTCGACAGGGTCGAACGCCGGGGTCACATTGGTCGAGTAGCGGGTGTCCTCGCATGAGAACAGTTCGTGCCCATCACGCGTTGATACCATCCTGACGCGCGCCGTGACGCGCCAGGCGGCGACCAGAAAGCCGTAGTAAGCTTCGTAGTTGACCACTTCGCCATACACGATCGCGTCCGCGTTCATCCAGCGGCCAATCTCCAAAGGGCTCAGGGCGTTAAGCTCGTCGTAGTCCGTGACACCGCGATCGGCCAGCACCGCGTCGACCGCCAACAGCGGAATCAGCGTAAATTCCCGCGTCGCCACATCGCCCGCGAAAGCCCGGCGCATGCGGTTGGCATGGCTCCATCCCCAACGGGCGCGCTCCTGATTGCTGCGCGGGATGAGTGGAATCTTGTCCACCACAAATGAACCGTCGCCGAGGTCGGTGAACGGCAGGACCGCAATCTTCTTCGGTGGCGCCTGTTCATACTCAGCGGCAACGGTGAACTGGGCGCTGCCCGGATCGACCTCTACGATGCGGTCGTACCATGCCTTCTTGCCATGGGTGTCCGCTCCTTCTTCGGCTAAGAAGAATGGGCGCGTTCGGTACTGCGTTGATGTGTTCGAGCAACCGGCCAGCAGGAGCAGGACGGTTACGATGCCAAAAGAACCCCACGATCCGAAAATCGGACCATTCCGCGGACTGCGCATCTGCTGTGCCCCCGTCGTGTTACTTCATCCGGCATGCCAGAGCCTCAAACCGCGGTTTTTCAAGAGTCTAAAGCCAGGTTCCCCAGACCATACGTTACAAAAAATTGTCGGCCGGTCGTCCAGTTGGCTCGAAAGAAGAGAGTACCCCTCGGGACAGAATAATTGTATTGAAAAGAACTCTACATCGGTTCCATCAGATACACTTTAATCGAATAAAAAGCCAACCACGACGATATCGTCAGCAAATTTCGTCGGATTTTCTCGTGCATCCGGTGTGAGAAATCGGTGCACGAAATGTTCCGCTTGATGTACCGCCTTGACAGGTGAAGCGCGTAGTCAGATCGAGCGGGAGAAAAACCATGACGAATACAGCGACTCTGGTTAAATGGGTACGAGATCCACGCAGTGGCGAAGTTCATCTCCCCAGCGAACAGGTGACGATCATGGGCGTTATACGCAACATGGATCGTACCTTAATGAAGGTGAGATGGCAGGCTGGAGGCGACTGCGTGGTGTTTCCGGAGGAGCTCGCGGAAATCCGTCAAAACTAGTCCTGCGACTGTGGACGCCACTGGGCTTGCCCCGACGTTGTAAAACTTACACACAGCACATTGAGCGGTCGTTTTTCACGCCTTTGATGTGAGCCCTTCGGGCATATCCTACCAGGAGACGCACCATGGCAAGGAAAACCTCGGCCAATTGGGGAAAAATGACATTTCTGGCGATGGCGGTCTTGATTGCCGCTGCACCGCCGGCCACCCGCGCCGCTCAGACTGCCGCAGATCTGTATGCGGAAAAGTGCGCCGCATGCCACGGAGACACCGGCAAAGGTGACGGTCCGGCCGGCCAGGCTATGACACCACCACCGGCGCCGTTTTCGACGGCGTTGAAAGACAAAAGCGATAGCTGGATCGGAACCGTGATTACGAAAGGTGGTCCCGCCGTCGGGATGACTCCAGCGATGCCGCCTCATCCAACCTTAAGCGCCGACCAGACCAAGGCACTGATTCAGTATATCAAAGGACTCAAGTCGTAGGACTTCGCTATGCCGCGAGGGCTAGCACTTGCGTAATAAATTCGAGGCACACCTATGATTCGCCTCAAAGTCAACGGGGTCGAAAAGTCGTTCGATGGTGACCCGCAAATGCCTCTGCTTTGGTATCTGCGCGATGAGTTGGGGCTGATGGGGACGAAGTTTGGCTGCGGTGTAGGTCTTTGCGGAGCTTGTACCGTAAATCAGGGCGGCAAGGCGATTCGATCTTGCGTAACGCCGATGAGTACAGCAGCGGGGAGCGAAGTTATAACTATCGAGGGTCTCGGGCGCGATGGCCTTCATCCAGTCCAGAAGGCGTGGATTCGGCTCAACGTGCCTCAGTGCGGCTACTGTCAGTCCGGCCAGATAATGCAGGCTGCGGCGCTGCTCAAGAATAACCACAAACCCAACGACGCGGACATCGACAAAGCGATGGCGGGAAACATCTGCCGGTGCGGCACCTATCAAAGGATTCGAGCTGCGATCAAAGCGGCGGCGGAGGAAGTCGCATGAACTCAATCGCGAATGTCAGCCGCCGCGAGTTCATCAAGAGGAATGTTTTCAACCGGCGCGTTGGTGCTCGGCGCGTCACTTATACCCAGAAATCCTCTTGGCTCAAACTTCCTCGGCCCGCCGCGAGCGCCAACGATACCGTTCTGCAGCCCAAATGTGTTCGTCGCCATCCAATCCGACGATACGATATCGATCGTTGCGGCGCGTTCCGAAATGGGCACAGGCATCAGTACCGCTCTTCCCTTAGTCCTGGCCGATGAACTCGACGCGGACTGGACCAAGGTTAAGATACATCAGGGCGATGGCGACAAGCGCTACGGCGATCAGGACACCGACGGCTCACATTCAGTGCGCAGCTTCTTCGACGTGATGCGCGGTTGCGGCGCGGCCGCACGCTTCATGTTGATTCAGGCCGCGGCAATACAATGGAAGGTGCCTGCCGACAGCTGTGAGACCGAGCTTGGCACGGTGATTCATCGGGCATCCGGGCGAAAGGCGACCTATGGACAGCTAGCCGCGTCGGCGTCGACGCTTCCGGTACCGGACCAGCGCAACTGCGCTTCAAGCCCGCAAGCACGTTGGCGCTACATCGGCAAGGACACTCCCCGGTACAACATCGACGCGCTATGCACGGGTCAGCCGGTCTTCGGCATCGACCAGCGCGTGGAGGGGATGTTGTACGCCTCGATAGAGCGCCCGCCGGTCTTTGGTGGCAAGGTCAAATCCTACGACGATAAGGAAGCGCTGAAGGTGCGCGGCGTTCATCAGACCGTGGCCATCCCGCCTTTCGTTCCGCCTTGCGCGTTCCAGGCGCTGGGTGGAATCGCAGTGATAGCCGATAACTCATGGGCCGCGCTCCAAGGCCGTCAAAAGCTCAACGTGGTCTGGGACAATGGTTCCAACGCGACCTACGATTCGGCGCAAGTACCATGACGAATTGAAGGCAACGTCGCACAAGCCCTGCAAGGTCATCCGCAACGCCGGTGACGTCGAGGCGGAGTTCGCCAAGCGCGGCAAGATTGTCGAAGCCGACTACTACGTGCCGTTGCTCGCACATGCGTCGATGGAACCGCCGGCTAGCGGTCGCGGACTTCCGCGACGGCAAGGTGACGGTGTGGGCTCCTACCCAGGATCCGCAAACCGTGCAGAGCGCGGTAGCCAGCGAACTGGATATCCCCGCAGAGAACGTGACCTGCCACGTAACCTTGCTTGGAGGTGGGTTCGGACGAAAGTCGAAGGCGGATTTTGCAGTGGAAGCAGCCTACCTGTCGAAAGCAGTCGGACGTCCTATAAAGGTTACCTGGTCGCGCGAAGACGATATCAAGTTCGACTACTACAATTCGACCTCGGCAATGTATATGAAGGCGGCCCTGGGCAAGGACGGCAAGCCCACAGCATGGCTGCAACGGTCAACCTTTCCTCCTATCACATCGATATTCAAGCTTGATGCGGTCTATGGCGATCCCGGACATCTGGCACAGGGCTGGACCGATATTCCGTTCGACATACCGAATCTCCGCGTTGAAAACGGACCGGCTAAGGCACACGTGCGTATCGGATGGCTGCGCTCAGTGGCCAACATCTATCATGCGTTCGCGGTGCAGTGCTTCGCCGATGAGCTAGCTCATCTCGCGGGGCGCGATCCTTTCGAGTATCTGCTCGACTTGATCGGACCGCCGCGAATTCTCAACCTCAACGGCGCCGACTATCCGAACTACGGCGCATCGTACCAGACCTATCCGATAGACACCGGCCGGCTACGGCGAGTCCTCGAGTTGGCAGCGGAAAAATCCGGATGGATCAAACGCAAGTCAGGCGATGGTACCGGTTGGGGTATCGCCGTGCATCGCAGCTTCACGACTTACGTGGCGACGGTGGTGCAGGTCGAAGTGAACGCTAAGGGAGAACTTCGAATCCCGCGCGTCGACATGGCGGTCGATGCGGGACTGATCGTCGATCCAATGTTGGTGCGGACGCAGTTCGAGGGCGCCGCAGTATTTGGAACCAGTGTGGCGCGCAGCGGCGAGATAACCGCCACCAACGGCGTGATCGACCAGTCCAACTTTTACGATTATCCGGTCGCGCGGATTAATGAAGCGCCGATTCAAACCAACGTCCATATCGTCGAATCGAGCGCTCCGCCTGGCGGTGTCGGCGAGCCGGGCGTGCCGCCTTTCATCGCGGCGCTCTGTAATGCCGTGTACGCAGCGACCGGCAAACGGGTCAGGGAACTGCCGCTGTCGAAGATCGACCTCGCGCGACATGCCGAGGATTCCAAACAGTCTCGCACATAGCCAGATGATTTCATTTCGGCGGGTTGTTCAAAACGTTCAGGGCTGAGCCCGCGCGGAACCATCCGATTTGGTTTTTACTGAAAGAGTGATTCAGCAAAAGAGATTCCGAAGTGCCATCAGAATGCGCAAGTCGGCATTCGATCGGTTTCCCGGGCGCCATCTCGCGCAGGTGAAGCAGGCTGAGGCGATCAGTTTCGCGGATTCGATCGTAGTCGGCCTCGTTGCTGAACGTGAGCGCGAGCAGGCCCTGTTTCTTCAGATTGGATTCGTGAATCCGCGCGAAGCTGCGCGCGATCACCGCCGCGCCGCCGAGTAGTCGCGGCGACAGGGCCGCATGCTCGCGGCTGCTGCCCTCGCCGTAGTTGCGATCGCCGATGACGACCCATTTGATGTCCCGCGATCGGTAGTCTCGCGCAATCTTCGCAATTGGCTGGGCTGCGTGACCGCTCACGACATTCCTTCCCTTGCCAACTTCTCCGCTGAAGGCGTTAACCGCGCCCATGAACAGGTTGTCGCTGAATTTGTCGAGATGACCGCGGTACCGCAGCCAGAATCCCGCCGGCGAGATTTGATCGGTGGTGGTCTTCCCCTTGGTCTTGATCAGGATCGGCATGTCGAGGAGATCGCGGCCGTCCCACTCCGGCCACGGACGCATCAACTGCAGTCGCTCACTGTCGGGCTTCACTGCGAGCTTGACTTGCGTGCCGTTCTGCGGCGGCGCCTCGTACGCGGCGCGGCCCTGATCGAAGCCGTTCGCAGGCACTTCGGGCGCAGGCTTGGGAGGATCGAGGCGAAAAGGCTTGCCATCTGCGCCCACCAGCGAGTCGGTCAACGGATTGAACGACAGCCGTCCAGCCAGCGCGAACGCAGTAACGATTTCGGGACTCGCGATAAAATTCATCGTGGCGGCGTTACCGTCGTTGCGCCCAGGAAAATTGCGATTGTACGACGTGACGATCGTGATCGGCGCTTCGGTTGCTGTCTCTCTGCCACTGTCCGATGCATGGACCGCAAGCGTTGGCGAGCACGGTGCCGCCGATGTCCTTCAGCGACCGCATCTGGCCGTCGCGCTCAATCGTCGCACGAACCTGCTCGGAGCCCGGCGTGATCATGAACGGTACCGCCGCCCTCGATGCCGTGAGCTCTTGCCTGCTCCGCAATATCGGCGGCGCGGCTCATATCCTCGTAAGAGGAGTTCGTGCAGCTACCGATGAGCGCGGTGGAGATTTTGTCGTGGAACAAATTATTCGGGTCGGAAACCTCGGCGGCGAACTTCGAGATCGGCCGCGCCCGATCTGGTGAGTGTGGTCCGACGACGTGCGGTTCGAGCTTTGAGAGATCGATCTCGAGTACGCGATCGTAATGGCGTTCAGGATTGGCCTCGGCCTCCGGATCGGGCTCGAGGAGGTTCAGGTAGCGCTCGACGATCGGTACGAGATCGCCGCGGCGGGTCGCCTTCAGGTATTCGCACATCTTTGCGTCGGCCGGAAAAATCGATGTCGTAGCGCCGAGTTCCGCGCCCATGTTTGCGATGGTCGCCTTGCCGGTGGCGCTGATAGTGCGCGCGCCGGGTCCGATGTATTCGACAATTGCGTTGGTGCCTCCCGAAACGGTGAGTTGTCCGGCGACGTAGAGGATGACGTCCTTCGGCGCAGTCCAGCCGCTTAACTTCCCGGTGAGAACGATGGCGATGCGCCTGGGGTAAAGCACCTCCCACGGCAGGCCCGCGATTACTTCCACCGCGTCCGCGCCGCCGACGCCGACCGCGCAACTGCCGAGACCGCCCGCGTTGGGCGTGTGCGAGTCGGTGCCGATAATCAGCTCGCCCGGGAACGCATAGTTCTCCAGCACCACCTGGTGGATGATTCCGGCGCCCGGTCCCCAGAATCCCGCGCCATATCTTGGCCGCCGCCGAGCGCAGGAAATCATATATCTCCTGGTTCTCGTCGAGCGACGCCCGCAGGTCAGCCGCCCCGTCAACGCGCGCCTGGATCAGATGGTCGCAGTGAATAGTCGTCGGCACCGCGACCCGCTCGCGCCGCGTCTGCATGAACTGCAGCATCCCGGTTTGACCGAGCACATCCTGGAACACGACGCGGTCGGGCCGGACTTGGAGGAAGCTTTTGCCGGGTTCAAGGTCCTGAAGCGCCGCATCGTCGAGATGTCCGAGCAATAATTTTTCGGACAGCGTGAGCGGACGCGCCAATCGGCGCCGCACGATTTCGATATTGCGCGCCATCGTCGTGTAAACGCGTGACGCCATTTCCGGAGTCGATTCGATAGTGACCATTGATGCCTCCTCGCTTGTGTTCTTAATCTTGCGAAGATGCCTCGTTCCAGTAAAATGAATTTATCTCGCTGATTAATGCATTTATCTCATGAAGATTGACACGCTCGGGCTGCAAGCCTTCGTCGCGATCGCCGAACACGGCGGCTTTCAGAAGGCGGCCGACGCCCTCTTCATCACCCAGACCGCGCTGACCCGCCGTCTGCAGAATTTCGAGGCACTGCTCGGCGTCAAGCTCATCGAGCGCACCACGCGGTCGGTCGCGATGACTCAGCTTGGAAGCGATTTTCTACCGCAGGCGCGGCGCTTGCTCTCAGAACTCGAGTACGCGATGACGGAAATCCACAAGACCGGTAGCGCGCAGCGTGGCGATGTATCGATCGCATGCGTCCCGACGGTTGGCGTGCAGTACCTCCCGCGCATCATCCAGGAGTACGCCGCGAGATATCCGGAGAACCGGATCAAAATCCTCGATCATGCTTCGTCGGGAGTTGCGAACGCAGTGATTCGCCGCGAAGCCGAATTCGGAATCAATATCGGAGGCCCTCATCATCCCGAGTTGAACAGCGTACCGTTGCTGCGGGATCGCTTCGTAGTGATCTGCCGCGACGACCATCCGCTGGCAAAGCGCAAGACCGTGTCGTGGCGGCAGTTGGGGACGTATCCGTTGATCTTCGCGGGCGAGGTCAGCGGCAATCGACCACTCCTCGATGCCGCGTTGGGAACGCCGAACTTCTCGCTGCAGTCTCAGTACGAGGTCCAGCGCAGCTCGACCGCAGTCGGCCTCGTCGCGCGGGGCGTGGCGGCCGCGGTGGTGCCGAGTCTCGCGATCCAGAAAGGTGCATATCCTGCGATCAAGGTTGTCGCGCTCAACGAGCCGGTGGTTTCACGCACACTGGTGCTGGTGTCGCGCAAAACCGCGCACTTATCGCCGGCGGCGCAAGCGCTCTACGACATGATCAGGAGTCAGGCGGGAACTTGAGACTGGGTCAGCTTGCGTCCCAGGCCTGTCGCTCCGCTCGATACGGATCGTTTTCGACTCGGCACTGATTGTCGAAGATCATCGTCGGGCGGTGATCGGTTGAATACGTTGGCCAGTTCGGAATGCCCTCGTGATTCGGATTTCCGGTGCGCGCGAAGGCGAGCCACGCCCGGCTCATCTTGTCGGCGAGCGCGAATCGCGTCGGCGAATCTCCGGCTATCGCCGCGGTCTTTACGGTGTCGAAGACGAACGGGATCTCGAGCGCGTGCGGAGATTTGAGCCTGCCGTCAAGCACGGGCGTCTCCCACGTGAACAGGTAAACGAAGACCGGCGCACTGTGTTGTGCGACTTTTCGATCTGCGGTGACGAGCGACGGCATGCGCATCGCGTGGTCAGTCGCGATCGCCAGCACGAGGTCGCGCAGCGAATCGTTGGGGCGCGCGCGCCGGTAAGGCTCGATGATGCGATCGGCCTGGTCGCCGACAAACATCTGCACGCGTTTGCGCATCGCGGCCTCGTCCAGTCCGTCGAGCCACGGCGCGAAGGCGAAGAATAGCGTCATCTCATCTTTGTTGGTCCCGATCATCAGCGGCACATTTGCGGAAATCGCCGGGGCCGTCGGCGCGAAGGGACCGCCCGGAAGATGTTTTCCATCGACCACCGGATTAAAGCCGACGCGCCGGCGATTCGAGAACGACATCATGCTGACTTTTTTCAGGACCGCGGCTTGTGCCTGTGCGAGTTTCGCTGCAGGCACCTTGCGCAACTCTTTCACCTTGTCAGAGCTCGAGGTCCAACTCTGCGAGCAGTTGGCGCGCCGTCCCGCTCGCGTCGTCGCGGCTGGCCATTTGCACCGCTGGTCCGCTCTGAATGATCGCCTTGTGAAACAAACCATGCGCCGCCGGCATCGCCATCAGCACGCTGACCTTCGCTCCGCCGCCAGATTCGCCGAAGATCGTGACGTTGCCGGAGTCGCCGCCGAAAGTCGCGATATTGTCGCGGACCCATTCGAGCGCCGCGACGATGTCGAGCATTCCCGCATTGCCTGACGCCGCGAATTCTTCGCCGCCTAGCTCGCCGAGATGCAGATAACCGAACGCGCCGAGCCGGTGATTGATCGTCACGACTACTACGTCGCCTTTGCGGCACAGATTGGTTCCGTCGTACCACGGCGAATCGCCGGAGCCGGAGATGAACGCGCCGCCGTGGCACCAGAACATCACCGGGCGTTTGCGTCCGTCGTTGACGGCGGGCTGTCCACACGTTGAGCACGAGACAGTTCTCGCTCATCGGCGGCAGCTCGCGCCCGGCGAACAGCTTGAGCATCGCCGGCGGCATCGCGAAGGCGTTCTCGTCCTGCATCGCGCGATTGCCGAAGTCGAAGGCGTCGCGAACGCCGGTCCACGGCTGGAGTTTTCGTGGCGCGGCGAATCGGGCTTCACCTTCTGGCGGCGCTGCGTACGGGATCCCTTTGAATATGTTGACGCCGCCATCGGCGATGCCGCGAAGTTTGCCGCAATTCGTTTCGACTACGACATGTTCAGGCATGACTCGAATTCCTTCCGCTGCGAAAAAAGTTATGACGCAGCTACGACGGCCGCTTCATCTCGAACGAAGGACCTGCCCAACCGTCATCGAGGATTTGCGGAGGTTCGGCTTGAGAGCCTCGCGCAAGGTTGCCCGCGCCCATTCCCGACGTCACCGCGCCATCAACCACCATCGCCTGTCCGCTGACGAATTCCGAGTCGTCGCTGGCGAGGAACAGCGCCATCGCCGCAATATCTTCCGGACGTCCCGCGCGCGGCCAGGGCTGAAATGCGGCAAACAGTTGCGTCGCAGTCTGCTCGCCGCCGGGGATGCGATTGTACGTCAGCGGAGTCGCGATAAGTCCCGGGCAGATGCAGTTCACGCGAATCTTGTCCTTGGCCAGTTCGATCGAAGCCGATCGCGTCAGGCTGATTACTCCAGCTTTGGCCGCACAATACGCGTGCAAGCCGGGTGCCCCACGCAGTCCGGCGACCGAAGAAGTCGAGATGATCGAGCCGCCGCCTGACTTGCGCATCTCAGGCACCGCGTGCTTGATGCCGAGAAATACCGCGCGCAGCAGGATCGAGAAACTGCGGTCCCAATTTTCCGCGGTGGTCTTTTCGAGCGGCCCGACCGCGCCGCCGAGGCCCGCGTTGTTGTACATGATGTCGAGGCGCCCGAATTCCTTGATCGCGCGATCGACCGCGCTCTTGATATTCTCTTCGCTGGATACGTCGGTAAGCTGGAAGACCGCGTTCCCGCCGTTCTCCTTGCAGTCGCGCACCGCAGCGTCGCCGCCTTCGCGATTCAAGATCGGCGATTACGACCGAGGCGCCTTCGCCCGCGAATCGAATTGCGGTGGCGCGGCCGATTCCGCTCGCCGCGCCGGTAATGACTGCGACTTTCTTTTCGAGTTTACCCATGAATTCTCTCCGTGGTTTTGAAACTGTCATTTATCAATAGTCGGGCGAGGGCCACGCTGCCAACCGCTTTGTGACGGCGTAGCTGTACTCGGTGGCGCGAAGCAGCGGGAGCGGGAACTGGTCGACAGCTTCAGGCCGGCTTGAGGACCGGCAAAACTTCCTTCGCGAAGAGTCCGACGTGCTGCATCTGATCGGGTGGTGCGACGTCGCCGCCGGGGCCAACGATGATCAGGTGATCGAGCCCCAGTTTGAGCAGATCTTCGAAGCGCTTCACGCAATGTGCAGGCGGTCCCGCAATAGCGAAGCGATCGATGAAATTGTCGTCGATAAATTGAGCGTGACCCGCGTCGCCGCGCGTATGCCGCGACATGTCGTACGTTTCGCCAACTTTCGCAGCCACTGCGCGATCCTCGGGGCGCATCCCTTCGGTCGCACTGCGTGACATTCCGGAAAAATGGGCGATCACGCCGACGGTGCCGCGCGCCATCGTACGCGCGCGCGCAATATCGGGATGCACTACCACATTCAGAAATGCGCCCAGCTTGAGCGTCGAAGGATCCAGCCCAGCCTTCTCGCGCGCGAGTCGAGCGTGGCGGATTGCCCACGCGAGCCGCTCCGAATCGGCGCCGACCGCAAAAGTTACGGAGTCGGCGACCGTTGCTCCCACCTCGATCACGCGAGGCCCGGTGGCGGCGACGTCAACCGGCACCTTCGGCAAATTGGCGCGCGCGATCCATTCGTTGCGGCTGCGATAGCCGTTGTCGAGCGTGACCTCCTCGCCACGGAGGAAGCCCTGCACCTGCGAAATGTAGCGCGCGAAATCTTTGCTCGACGGTGCGCGCACGCCGATCTTGGCGACTGCGGAATCGCCGCGGCCGATCCCGAGTACTGCGCGTCCGCCGGATTCCGCCTGAACGGTCGCGATCGCGGAAGCAGTCACCGCAGGATGACGAGTCACCGGATTGGTGACACTGGTGCGCAGCTTCAGATGCTTGGTGGTGTGAGCCGCGAGACACAATTCCGAGTAAGGGTCGGCCGCCAGATTTTGAGTGTCGACAATCCCGATTCCATCGAAGCCGCTCTCTTCAACCATTCGCGCCATCTGCGCAAAGGCTCCGGGGATCGGAAACGTGATCATCCATATTTCGGGATTTGTTTTTTTCATCTGGTTGAATCGTCCTTTGCGGCACTCTTCTCGTAATTTGGCAGATTGGATGAGCTGCTGGCGAGGGTTGTCGCGCAGCGTTCTGATACACTGACGTATTGCGGGATCATTCGCCGCATCGGGTTGCGCTGCTCACTGCGCAGCTTGCGTTCAGTTCATCCCGCAGCCGGTCATCCGGATCGAGAGGAAAGTTTGAACCTGTTATTTCTCCGCGCGCCTAAAACACCGCCACCGGGTCTCGCGCATACCGAAGAACTTATTCGATCGGAACTGTTCAGCGTCGAGCGGCTCGAGCAGCACGGCGAGACGCTCGCGGTTGCCCAGCGCGTTACGGACCGTCCGGGACGCGGCGGGCCGATACTGCCGCGAGTGCGCGACAACGGCCGCGTATTGCTCAACGCGTATCGAAATATCGCGGGTGCAATCCGCGAGGAGCGCGCGATCACGCCGGCGGCGGAATGGCTGGTCGACAATTTTCACGTCGTCGAAGAGCAGATTCGCGAAATCCGCGACGACCTGCCGCGCCGGTTCTATCGGCAGCTACCAAAGCTCGCCGAGGGTCCGCTGGAAGGGTACCCGCGAGTATTCGGAATCGCGTGGGCCTACGTCGCGCATACCGACAGTCACTTCGACACGCAGACGC
Organism: uncultured delta proteobacterium; assembly: GCA_963814715.1. Lineage (GTDB taxonomy): Bacteria > Desulfobacterota > Binatia > Binatales > Binataceae > Binatus. The sequence goes on along the minus strand of CAWFDW010000001.1, from coordinate 373,012 downwards.
TCGCGCGCTTCGTGCAGGCCTACCAGCGCGTGCAGCCGCTGACTATTGGCGAGCTGTGGGCGGTCGCGATCACGCTGCGCATCGTGCTGGTCGAAAACCTGCGGCGCGCGGCTGAACAGATCGGCCGAAGTCGCGCGGAACGCCGCCGCGCAGATTCGCTGGCGGACCGGCTACTCGGAGCAAACGGCCGCGACGCGGAACCAGCCGACGCCGTGTTCAAGGACTTCGATTCTTCACCGGTGCGTCCCGCGTTTGCGGTGCAGCTGGTTCAACGCCTTCGCGATCAGGATGCCAAAGTGGCGCCGGCGCTGAATTGGCTGGATCAACGGCTGGCGGCGCAGCACATTACCGCCGACGAGATCGTCCGCCAGGTGCATCAGGGGCAGGGCGCGATGAACGTGACCGTCCGCAACATCATCACGAGCATGCGCCTGATGTCGGCGGTTGTTTGGGCGGACTTTTTCGAGAGCGTGAGCGCGGTCGATGCTGCGCTGCGCGCCGACAGCGACTTCGATGCGATGGATTTTTCCACGCGCGATCGCTACCGGCATGCGATCGAAAAGCTTGCGCTCGGTTCGCATCGCACCGAAATCGAAGTTGCGCAAAACGCGATTGATTTGGCCAGGAGCGCTGCGGCCGAATGACGGTGTGGTGGCGCGTCGCGCGCATCATCCGGGGTACTACCTGATTTCCGATGGACGTCCCACGCTCGAGGCGAAGCTGGGATTTCGCGCACCGGTTCACGATTGGATAGCGCGCGCCAACAGGGCTGCCGGAATCAAAGGATACCTAGGCACGATCGCGGTAGTCACCGCGGCGATCGTCGCATGCGGCCTGCTTGGGATCGCGGACGCCGGCGTCGGCGGATGGACCCGCGTCATTCTTGCGATGCTCGCGATAATTCCTGCGATGGACGCAGCAGTCGCGCTGGTCAATCGCGCGGTCACGACAGTCGTTGGTCCCGCCACGATTCCCGCACTCGAACTGCATGATGGGGTGCCGGCGAGCTTGCGCACGATCGTCGTGATGCCGACTCTGCTGACTGCGCGCGCCGAGATCGACGAGCACATCGAGCGGCTCGAGGTTCACTACCTCGCAAGTCCTGACGGCGAGCTGTACTTCGCGATTCTTTCGGATTTCACCGACTCGGCGACGGAAGACTCGCCCGGCGATGACGTCCTGCTGGCAGCGGCCACGGCAGGAATCGCGCGCCTGAATCAACGTCATGGACCGGGGCCAGCCGGCCCGAGATTTCTACTGCTCCATCGCCGGCGCGTGTGGGACGAAGCCGAAGGCGTGTGGATGGGCTGGGAGCGAAAGCGCGGGAAGCTGCATGAGCTCAATCGTCTCCTGCGCGGAGTGACGGATACCACGTTTGTCGCGTCGGACGGGTACGCGCCGGCAGTCCCCCCGAGCGTCCGCTACGTGATTACGCTCGATGCCGACACGCGACTGCCGCGCGGCGCCGCGAAGCGGATGGTCGGCAAAATGGCGCATCCGCTGAATGCGCCGCGCTTCGACGAGGAACTGGGCCGCGTGATCGAAGGTCACGGAGTCCTTCAGCCGCGAATCACGGCATCGTTGCCGACCGGGCGCGACGGCTCGATTTTCCAGCGCGTGTTCTCGAGCGCCGCCGGAATCGATCCATACGCGTTCGCCGTTTCCGACGTTTACCAGGATCTCCTCGACGAGGGCTCTTACAGCGGTAAGGGGATTTACGATGTGGACGTGTTCGAGGCCGCGCTAGCGGGCCGCGTTCCCGACAACACACTGCTGAGCCACGATCTTTTCGAGGGAACTTTTGCACGCTCGGGATTGGTCTCGGACATCGAACTGGTCGAGGAGTTTCCTTCGCGTTACGACGTTGCCGCCGGCAGACAGCATCGGTGGGCGCGCGGTGACTGGCAATTGCTGCCGTGGATCCTTGGCCGCGCGCATTCCGATCCCGATGCGGCACGATCGTCCGTCCCGCCGCTCGGGCGCTGGAAAATGACCGACAACCTTCGCCGCACGCTGTCGGCGCCGATGACGATGGCGGCTTTGGTAGCGGGATGGCGGCTTGCGCCGCCGGCTGCCGCGATGTGGACCGCGTTTATCGTAGCGACTTTAGCGACGGCGCCGATGCTGCCGTTCGTGACCGGAATAATTCCGCGGCGCCGTGACATCTCCAAGCGCAGCCATATCCGCGCGGTCGCCACTGATTTCGCGGTGGGAATGTCGCAGCTCGCGATGATGCTGACGCTGTTGGCGCATCAGGCATGGCTGATGGCCGACGCAATTTCGCGAACGCTCTATCGCTTGTGCGTGAGTCATCGCCTGATGCTCGAGTGGACGACGGCGGCGCAGGCCAAGCGCGCGAAACGTCCTGACGTGCGCGGGTTCTACGGCATGATGGCGGGAGCATGGGCGGTGGCAGTCGTCGGCGTGATCGTCGTCGCATTGGCAGGTCCGGGCGGCGCGTCGATCGCCTTTCCGTTCGTGATTTTGTGGATGCTGTCGCCGGACATTGCGCGATGGGCAAGCCTGCCGCCCGCCAGCCAGTCCGCCAAGGATCTGTCGCCATTCGATCGGAAGGCGCTGCGTCTGACTGCACGGCGCACATGGCGCTTCTTCGAGAAATTCGTAACGGCGAACGACAACATGCTGCCGCCCGACAATTTTCAGGAAGACCCGAAGCCCGTGCTGGCGCATCGGACGTCGCCAACCAACATCGGGCTTTACCTGCTTTCGACTGTCGCCGCGCACGACTTCGGGTGGATCGGGACGCATGAGACCGCCGAGCGCCTGGGCGCGACGCTCGACACGATGAAGCGGATGGAGCAGTTCCGCGGGCATTTTTACAACTGGTACGGCACGCGCGACTTGCGGCCGCTGGATCCGAGGTACGTTTCGTCGGTCGACAGCGGCAACCTCGCGGGGCATCTGATTGCGCTGGGCAACGCGTGCCGCGAGATGATCGCGCGGCCGGTGGTGAGCCGGCAGTGGCTGGCCGGCGTCGAAGATTCGATCGCGCTGATTCGCGAATCGCTGGGCGCGTTGCGTGTCGACCGGCGCAGCAACACCGTTACGCCCCGGCAGCTCGAGGAAGTTCTCGACACCATGGCGCCGTTGATCCCCTCAGATCCGCGGAGCGTGAAGGAACTGACTGCGTGGCTGGAAGAACTTGCGGCCGACAGCGATTCAATCGCCGACATCGCGCGCACGCTGACACTGGAGCGCGACGATCCCGCTGCCGCCGACGTGCTCGCATGGGCTGAGGCGCTGCAGGCGTGCGTCCGCGGTCATCAGCGCGACGCCGAATTGCTCGGAGCCGTTGGCATCTCGCGGTGCGAGTGGGAAGACGTCTGATTCGATGCCGACGTTGGGCGACCTGGCGGACATATACGATATGGCGAGACGGGACTCGACGCTCGATCAGGTTGCGATTGCGCGTGCGAGCGAGGCGTCCAAGGCGCTCGAGCGGCGGCTGACGGAAATCGCGGCGACTGCGGGCAAAATGTTCGACGCGATGAAGTTCGGCTTTCTGCTCGATCCCGCGCGCCAACTGCTTTCTATCGGCTATCGAGTCACTGACGGCACCCTCGATCCCAACTGTTATGACCTGCTGGCTTCGGAGGCGCGGCTGGCGAGTTTCGTCGCGATCGCGAAGGACGAAATTCCGGCGCGGCACTGGTTCCGGCTGGGGCGCGCGATGACGCCAGTGGATCGCGGATCGGCGTTGATCTCGTGGTCGGGGTCGATGTTCGAGTACCTGATGCCGTCGCTGGTGATGCGCGCGCCGTCGGGCAGCTTGCTCGAGCAGACCAATCGGCTGGTGGTGCGCCGCCAGATGAAGTACGGCGCCGAGCTTGGGATACCGTGGGGCGTCTCGGAGTCCGCGTACAACGCGCGCGACCTCGAGCTCACTTATCAGTATTCGAATTTCGGCGTGCCCGGACTCGGGCTCAAGCGCGGGCTCAGCGAGAATGCGGTGATCGCTCCGTATGCGACGGCGCTGGCGGCGATGGTCGATCCGGAGGCTGCGGCGAAGAACTTCTCGGCGCTGTTGAAGGCGGGCGGCCTCGGCCATTTCGGCTGGTACGAGGCGCTCGACTACACGCCGTCGCGCGTGCCGGAAGGCGAGAACGTCGCCGTGGTGCGCGCATACATGGCGCATCACCAGGGGATGACGGTGGTGGCGCTGGCCGACGCGCTCAACGACGGCGCGATGCGTGCGCGGTTTCATGCCGAACCGATCATACAGGCGACCGAGTTGTTGCTGCAGGAGCGAACGCCGCGCGACGTGGGCGTGGCGCGTCCCGCGAGCGGAGGAGGTCAAGGCCGAGGCCAACGTTCGCGAGAGCTGCACCGCCGACGATTCGCCGCTTCAATTCGCCGCACGATCTGATCCCGCGCACGCACCTGTTATCCAACGGCAACTACACCGTGATGATCACGGCGGCCGGATCGGGCTTCAGCCGATGGCGCGATATCGCGGTCACGCGGTGGCACGAGGACGTGACCTGCGATTCGTGGGGAACTTACATTTTCGTGCGCGACGTCAATAGCGGGAAGGTCTGGTCGGCGGGCTTTCAGCCGGCGGGCGTCGAGGCAGACAGTTACGAAGTCGAGTTCTCCGAGGACCGCGCGGTAATCGTGCGGCGCGACGGCACCATGACGACGACGCTCGAAGTGGCAGTGTCGCCCGAGGACGACGCCGAAGTCCGGCGCGTGTCGATCACGAATCTCGGCAACCGCGTGCGCGAAGTCGAGGTGACCTCGTACGCCGAAATCGTGCTGGCGACTGAAGCGTCAGACACTGCGCATCCGGCGTTCTCCAAAATGTTCGTGCAGACGGAGTTCGACGCCGAGGTCGGCGCGATCCTGGCGACGCGGCGATTGCGATCTCCCACCGACGTGCCGATTTGGGCGGCGCATCTGGCGGTGGCTGAAGGAGAGTCGGTCGGCGAGTTACAGTTCGAGACGGACCGCGCGCGATTTCTCGGGCGCGGTCGCGACGTCCGCGACGCCGTTTCGGCAATCGACGGACGGCCGCTGTCAGATACCGTCGGCACCGTCCTTGATCCGATCTTCAGCGTTCGCCGGCGGCTTCGCATTCCAGCTGGAGGCACGGCGCGCGTTGCGTTCTGGACGATCGTCGCGCCGACCCGGGCCGAGGCGATCGACCTCGTCGACAAGCATCGCGACTCGAGCGCATTCGAGCGGGCGGTCATGCTGGCATGGACCCAGGCGCAAGTGCAGTTGCATCACCTGCGGGTCGACGCGGACGAAGCACATCTTTTTCAGCGGATCGCCAATCGCGTGATTTATTCGGACCCGACGCTGCGGCCTTCGTCCGACCTGCTCCAGCGTGGCGAAGGTGGACAGTCGAAGTTGTGGCCCGCCGGGATTTCCGGCGATCTGCCGATCGTACTGGTTCGGATCGACGATACCGACGATCTCGAAATCGTGCGCGAACTGGTTCGTGCCCATGAATATTGGCGGATGAAACGGCTGTGCGTTGATTTGGTGATCCTGAACGAGCGTCCCCCGTCGTACCATCAGGAGTTGCAGGCTGCGACTCGAGGGGCTGGTTCGGGCAAGCCCGGCGCGGCCGGCCGCCGACGGGCAAGCTGCATGCGGAAATATTTTCGTGCTGCGCACCGACCTGGTCTCGGCCGAGCTGCGAAGCGTTCTGCAGACCGTCGCGCGCGCGGTGTTGTTGAGCCGTCGCGGCACTTTGTCCGAGCAGGTCAAACGGCTGGAGATGTTCGAGCCGGCGGCAGCGCCGCCACCGCGCCGAGCTCGGTCCGCAGAAACAGCAGATGGCGGCACCACTGCCGCGGCGCGAGCTCGAATTTTTTAACGGCCTTGGCGGTTTTGCCGACGACGGTCGCGAATACGTAACGAGTTCTCGGCGAGGGACAGTGGACGCCGGCGCCGTGGATCAATGTGATCGCGAATCCGTCGTTCGGCTTCCAGGTCTCGGTCGAAGGTGCCGGGTACACATGGGCCGTCAACAGTCAGCAGCATCAGATTACGCAATGGTCCAATGACGCGGTGAGCGACCCGCCCGGTGAGATGCTCTACGTTCAAGGATCTCGACACCGGCGAGCTATGGGGGCCGACCGCGCTGCCGATCCGCGAGGATGGCGGGCAGTATGTGGTGCGTCACGGCCACGGCTACAGCATTTTCGAGCATACCGCGCACGGGATTTCACTGGAGCTGACGCAGTACGTGCCGATCGACGATTCGGTCAAGATTTCGCGGCTGAAGATTCGCAATCTCTCGCCGCGCGCACGGCGTTTGTCAGTGACCGCGTACGTGGAATGGGTGCTTGGGCACTTCGCGCGGTGCATCGGCGCCATACATCGTCACCGAGATTGAGAGTGAAACTCGTGCGATGCTCGCGCGCAATTCATTCAGCGTCGAATACGGAGATCGAATCGCTTTCGCAGATTTGCGCGGGCAACAGATCTCATCGACGGCGGATCGGACCGCGTTTCTGGGCCGCAACGGCGCTCTCGACAATCCCGCGGCGCTCGCGTCGGGCAAACCGCTCGCCGCTAAAGTGGGAGCAGCGATGGATCCGTGCGCGGCGTTGCAAACTACATTGTCGCTCAAACCCAACGCCGCCGGTGAGGTCGTATTCTTTCTCGGCGAGGCGGCGAGCAGGCCCGAGGCGATTGCCTCGATCAAAAAATATCGCGAGGCCGACCTCGACTCCGTGCTGAACGCGGTCAAGCAGTACTGGGACGACTTGCTGGGCACGGTTCAGGTCAAGACGCCCGACCGCTCGATGGACGTGATGCTGAATCGATGGCTGCTGTATCAGACGCTGGCATGCCGCGTGTGGGCGCGGTCGGCCTTTTACCAGGCGAGCGGTGCATACGGCTTTCGCGATCAGATCCAGGACGTGATGGCGTTGACGGCGACGCAGCCTGCGATGGCGCGCGAGCATCTGCTTCGCGCCGCGTCGCGTCAGTTCGTCGCCGGCGACGTGCAGCATTGGTGGCTGCCGCCCGCGGGACAGGGGGTTCGCACGCGTATCGCCGACGATCGCGTCTGGCTGCCGTATGCGGTCGCTCACTATATCGAGGCGACGGCAGACGCGCGGCATCCTCGACGAGACGGTCCCATTTCTTGACGGTCCCGAGCTGCACGCCGGCGAGGTTGAATCGTTTTTTCAGCCTTCGGTATCCGAGCATCGCGGCACAATCTTCGAGCATTGCGCGCTGGCGCTCGATCAAAGCCTGGCGGTTGGCGTTCACGGAATCCCGCTGTTCGGATCGGGCGACTGGAACGACGGCATGAACCGGGTGGGCGAGGGCGGGAAGGGCGAGAGTATCTGGCTTGGATGGTTCCTTTACACGACGCTGCAAGCTTTCGCGCCGCTGGCGGATAGTCGCGCCGAGGATGCACGAGCCGCGACGTGGCGGAGTCACGCGACCGCGCTGGCGGCGTCGCTCGAGCGTGACGGATGGGACACTGACTGGTATCGGCGCGGTTACTTCGATGACGGCACTCCGCTCGGTTCGGCCGGCAATCTCGAATGCCGAATCGATTCGATCGCGCAATCATGGAGCGTAATCTCCGGCGCCGCGAATCCAGAACGCGCAGCCACCGCGATGGCGGCGGTTGACCAATACCTGGTCAAGCGCGATGACGGCCTGGCGCTGCTATTTGAGCCGCCCTTCGATCGCACTCCGCAAGATCCCGGCTATATCAAGGGCTATCCAGTCGGACTCCGGGAGAACGGTGGGCAGTACACGCACGGCGCGCTGTGGTCCGTCATTGCATATGCGATGCTCGGTGACGGCAACAAGGCGGGCGAGCTGTTCTCGATGCTGAATCCGATCAATCACGCGAACAGTCGCGCGGGAATCCATCGCTACAAAGTCGAGCCATATGTCGCGTGCGCTGACGTCTACTCGATGCCGCCTCACGTCGGACGCGGTGGATGGACCTGGTACACGGGATCGGCGGGATGGATGTATCGAGCGGGCCTCGAATGGATACTGGGCTTTCGGCTCCGCGGCAAAGCATTGCTGATCGATCCGTGCATCCCGAGCAAGTGGCCGGGCTTCGAGATTGTTTACCGCTACGGATCGACGCGCTACGAAATATCAGTCGAAAATCCGCACAGCGTCAGTCGCGGAGTGACCAGTGTCGAGCTTGACGGCCAGTCGCTCGCACAACGGCCGGCGCAAATCGCGCTGGTCGACGATGGTGCGACGCATCGAGTGCGGATTGTGCTTGGTTGATCCGGCCTCGCCACCCGCACGCGTCGTGATGATGGCGTTCTTGTCTGACGGCGACAGGAATTTGAGGTGCAACCCCTTCACTTTGAGCAGCTTGAATTAAAAACGGGCCAGCGAGCGCACCATCGCCGGCCCGTAGGCTGACACCTCAGAGCGGCAGCCAAGGTCTATTTCTTTCTACTGAATCAATGGAGTCCAGGCGGCGTCGCTACTGCCGCGTCAACGTCGCTCTGTGGAACGTCTTCACCCTTTTTAAGTTTGGCCATCAAGCCATTGATCTGAGTAATTTGGCGGTCCAAATCAGCCTGGGCATGCGGATCTTGTGAAGAGTGCTTGCGCATTGTCCGAAAGCGTTTCTTGGCGGCTGCCAGCGTTTTCATGGCCGAATCCTTATCTGCCATCTGGCTGCTCGCCGCTGCCGCTGGAGCGGGTTGCGCAAATGACATTCCGAGTTGAAGGGGACTGATCATCCCGGCCATTACTATCAACGCTACGATCGCGGGCTTCCGCATGGTTTCCTCTCGCGGGTCAGATTTTAAGGTCGTCTGTTCGTCTCAAACGAACGTTACCAAGGCATTAACGGATGATAGAGCGGGGATTAAATGCACTACTCGCGCGAGTTTATACTGCCGAAAGAATCCATGGGGCCAATGTTAAATACGCGAGTGCGGCAGCGTGGCGTGGCTTCGACTCCACTTTTCCTTCGGTGGAAACATGGGCGTACGTCCCTTGAGTGTCTTAATTTCCCGCGCTCAGTGTCCTAATTCAGACAGTACCCACTGATCGGGGAGCGTGGAAGTATGAAATGATCTCGTGCTAGTTGTCCTGCTCAGCAATGTCGGCCGGAGGGCTGGGCGCCGTGGAATCGGATATCAAGTACGCCAAAAACGGCGACGTCCACATAGCATATCGGATTCTAGGCGACGGGCCGCGGGACATTGTGCTGGTTCCCGGAACGATCTCGCATGTCGAACTCCTTTGGGAACTGCCGACCTACAAATACCTGCTGCAGCGGCTTACTTCCTTTGCCCGGGTAATTATCTTCGACAAGCGCGGGCAGGGACTCTCCGATCGGGTGGCCACACAGACCGTCGAGGAACGGACCGCCGACGTGGGTGCTGTGATGGATGCGGCCGGCTCGCGCAGCGCGATCGTCTATGGGTGGTCGGAAGGCGGTCTCTTGTCTTTGACCTTCGCGGCCACCCGACCCGACCGAATCTCGGGCCTCGTATTGTACGGCACTTTTGTGTCGATGAACGCTGAGCCTTGGGCGTTGAGCGAATCGCAGTTCGAAGGTTTCCTGACCATTCTGGAAAAGCATTGGGGGACGGGCGTGCTGCTCCGTCTCAATGCTCCCAGCCGGTTGAAAGACGTAGCCTTCAACCAATGGTTTGGGCGGATCGAGCGGGAATCTTCCAGTCCTTCGTCGATTCTCGCGCTGATGCGGGCCGACTACCAGCTCGATATCCGTCACCTGCTGCCCTCGATTCGGGTACCCACCATGATCCTTCACCGGGCGGGTGATGCGCTGATCCCCGTTGCGTCGGGGCGGTACATTGCTGAGAAGATTCCCCGCGCTGAGTATCATGAGCTGCCGGGCATGGACCATTTGGTGCTCGACCACGAGACGCAGGATCGCATCGCCGACTTGATCGAGGAATTCGTTGCGCGGCTTCCGATATCGTCCGGCGCGGTTGTCCGGGATTCCGGTCAGCCGGTTACGCATGCTCGACCTGCCAGGCAGCCGCTCAACGGTACCAAGCCCGCCAACACGTTCCGGAACGAGGGCGAATATTGGACTGTTGCGTATGAAGGGCGCATGTTCCGATTCAAGGATTCCAAGGGTCTGCGATACCTGGCTCATCTCCTGGCACATCCTTACAGCGAGTTTCGCGCGACGGCGCTCGCGGCTGAAACTATCAACATCAGCGATACTGAGCCCGCTTTGCGGCGCGGCGAGGCCGATGACAGTTTTTCGGAAACGCTGGGTGACGCGGGCGAGGTCCTTGACGTGCAAGCGAAACTGTCCTACCGGCAGCGCATCAAGGATCTCAACGAAGAACTCAAAGAAGCCAAGCGAACCGGCAGTGAAAAGCGCGGGCTCAAGATTGAGAAGGAGATTGAGGCGCTGTCGACTGAGTTGGCGCGCGCAGTAGGACTAGGCGGCCGCGACCGGCGCGCCGCATCCAGCGCAGAACGCGCCCGCGTGAACGTCACGCGCACGATCAGGATCGCTATCGGACGCATCAAGGATCATCACTCGGGACTCGCCAAGTATCTTGATAAGACCATCCGCACCGGCACGTTCTGCTCCTATCAACCCGATCCCGAGCGGCACATATTCTGGAACCTCTGATTCGCGTTCGATGCGATTAGTGTTTCACCACCACGTCGTCGTAGCTTGTGCCGATTCGGATTTCATCGACGGTAAAGGCGCCCGACGAATAGATGCCAATCCTGGAAACTGAGCCCAAATCGAGGTCTGACTTCGCAGCACCGCTGCTCGGTTCAACAGGTTGAGGACCGTCGGTCTTTGGGTTCGTGTACAGAGTGAAGGTGTCGTTGCCGGACAGAAATTGAGCTTTGAGGACCATCAGCGCAGTATGGTTCATGTTGGCCGAGGCGCCCGATGCGACCTGTCCGGACCCGCCGCGAGTCTCGAGCACGTATTGATCTACCGCTCCACCGCCGGGTTTGCCGATGAAGAGATCGCGGGACAGGCTGCCGTTGAGCGTCACTCCGAAGAAGCCGCTGAAAATACCGTTATTCAGGATTCCGTCCGGTCGCAGAAGAAAGCTCAGATAGACCGTCGTGTTGTCCGCTCCCAGCGATTGCGCCAGAGGTCTCAGTGCTCCGTTGATCGCAGAAAACGCGGCGCCGGAGACGCTGCCGCCGGTACCGGGATCGAGTGAAGGGTAAGACAACGACATCACATTCGATGTATAGCCCGCGGCAAAGGCGTTGAAGCCGCCGACTACCCAGGGGCCGCTGAAACCGTCACCGCCATTGGCGTAGATCGGGAACGATTGCCCGAAACCCTCGTAGGCAACCTCGCTGGCGCGTGCGGGTTCGCTCGCCATCAGCAGTGCCGCTGCAAGGATAAGGAGAGAGCCGTATATAGATAGAAGTCGCATAGGTCACCTCCACTCCGCGATTGATACGAGCTACTTCACGTCAACTTCCATGCGCATCCAGGGATGGATGCAGCACTGGAATAGATGCTTGCCCTTCGACAGGCCGACGATGTCCAGATGACTGCCTTGAACGACGCGGGTCCGGGCCACCGCGATATTCTTGAAGCCGCCGTTGCATTCCGGAATTACGGTCGTCGAACTGCCGGGGTTGAGCGGCGCCAGGAATCCATTGCCGAACGCTTTCACCTCGGTAAAGGTGTGCGGCTCGCCGCCCTGGTCGACGACGGAAACGACAGTGCCCTGCTTTATCGTCAGTTGGTCGGGTTCGAAATCCCATCCCGGATCGGGAGACCCAGTCTCGGCCCCGTTGAGAAGATCGCTCAGCATGGTCGCATAGCCAAAGGTGGCCAGCGCGACGTTGTGACAAAAGCCGCCACCGCTTTCCCCCAGCACTGCGTTGAATGTCGTCGGATCGCATTCGTCCAACGCGACGACCTGGGCGAGACCGCCATTGGGTTGCGCCGCCGCCGGCATGGAAAACGCCAGCGCTCCTGCCAGAATCAGTCCTGCCTTCAAATACATTTGTACTCCTCCGCGGAAATATGCCTGCCGCTTACAAGAACAAGGCGTAAAAAATCTGCGAACAAAGTGTTCGCAGAGATCGTACTGTGTTAATGGGCGGGGAGACGTGGCGACGAATGCTGCGCGTATGAGGTTGGATGTCAAAGCTTTCTCGAAGACTGATGCTGTTCGTAGCAGTTGTCGCGATACTGGCGGTGACCGGCTGGTGGATGGTTCACGTACCCGCGGTGCAGGATGCGATTTTCCGCCGCGTGATCGCGCGCACTCTCGCGGCCACTCGAAACGATCTGCTCGAACCAGATTCGATGCGAGTGCTGCTATGCGGTACCGGGAATCCGTTGGCGGATCGCGAACGCGCGGCTGCGTGCACCGCGATCTTCGCCGGCGGAAATATCTACCTGGTGGATATCGGCCCCGGTGCGTGGAAGAACCTGTCACTGTGGCGCATTCCGCCGGCAAAGCTCGCCGCGATCATGCTCACGCACTTTCATTCCGATCACATCGGCGACCTCGGCGAAATCAACATCGAGACGTGGGCGAATGGGCGCGATCATCCACTGCGCGTCTACGGGCCTGAGGGCGTCGATCAAGTTGTGAACGGATTCGCGCAAGCCTACTCGCTGGACGAAGGCTATCGGATCGCGCATCACGGCAGCGCGCTGATGTCCGCCGAGAACTGGCAGATGAAACCGATCGCTGTGAAAATCGACACTCCGGCCGGCACCTCGCCATGCGCCGGCGGCTCCGCCACGGTGCTGGAAGAGAACGGACTCAAGGTGACGGCATTCACCGTCGATCACGCGCCGGTGGCGCCCGCCTACGGTTATCGATTTGACTACAAGGGGCGATCGGTCGTAGTCAGCGGCGATACCAAACCGTGCGCCAATATCGTCACCGAGGCGACCGGCGCGGACGTGCTGATTCACGAAGCGCAGGCGGCGCATCTTGTGAAGTTGATCCAGGAAGCCGGAGAACATCTCGGTAATGCGCGCGTTGCGAAAATCATGGCAGACATCCTTCGCTACCACACGACGCCGCTGGAGGCCGCCGCCGAGGCGAATCAAGCCGGAGTGCAGCTTCTGGTCCTGAGCCATATCGGTCCGCCGACGCCGAACATGCTTGCGCGGATTGCGTTCATGCGCGGCGTTGCGGACGTCAGGCCGCACGGCGTAGTACTCGGCTACGACGGATTGTTACTGACGTTGCCGGCGGGCTCGAAAGATATCGAGCAATCGACGGTCAACTGAACATCGGAAGGCAAAAAATCGATGACACTCGAATATGATTTGTTCTGGTCGTTTCGCTCGCCGTACTCGTACCTTGTGACGCCGCGGCTGATTGAATTCGAGCGCGAGTACGACGTGAAGGCCAATGTGCGGCCGGTCTATCCGATCGCAGTCCGGATTCCGGGATTTTTCAAACAGATGAATCCGATGTGGCCGCCGTACCTGTTTCGCGACTGCGCGCGCATCGCCGAAATGCTCGGCATGCCGTTCGGGTGGCCCAGTCCCGATCCGATCGTCATGAACATGGCCACCGGCGAGGTCGCGAAGGAGCAACCGTACATACACCGATTGACCAGGTTAGGTATTGCAGCCGCCGAAGCGGGCAGGGGACTGCCGTTCCTCGCCGCAGTGAGCGGGGTGATTTTTGGCGGCGTGCGAGATTGGCATCTCGGCGATCATCTTGCCGGGGCGGCAGATCGTGCAGGGCTGAACCTTGCGAAACTCGATTCAGAAATCGAGCGCGACCCGAATCGTTATGAAGCTGCGATCGCCGAAAATGAATCGGCGCAAAAAAACGCCGGGCATTGGGGCGTCCCGCTGATGGTCTTCAAGGGCGAGCCGTTCTTCGGCCAGGACCGCTTCGATCTGCTCCGATGGCGCATGCAGCAGAACGGACTCAAGCGGGCTTGAGCTTGTAGCGGATCGGCATGTGCTTGATGCCGCCGACGAAGCTCGAGCGCAGGCGTTCGACCGGTCCCGCCAGTTCCGCGTGTTCCAGGCGTTTCGCCAGATGTGCGAAGATCACTGAGAGTTCAAGTCGGGCCAGGTTCGCGCCGAGACAGAAATGCTCTCCGATGCCGAATGAGAGATGAGGATTCGGGTTGCGGCCGACGTCGAATTTGAACGGCTCGTCGAATACGTCCTCGTCGCGGCTGGCTGACGGGTAGAACAGGCACACCGATTCGCCGGCGCGAATCTTCTGTCCACGCACACTGGTATCGCTCGCAGCCGTGCGCGAGAACTGAATCACTGGCGACGTCCAGCGCACGATTTCCTCGACCGCAGTTTTGATCAGCGCGGGATCGGACTTGAGCCTGCGAAATTGTTCGGGGTTTTCGATAAGCGCGAGTAGGCCGCCGCTGGTCGCATTGCGGGTCGTCTCGTTGCCTGCCACCACCAGCAGCAACAGGTAGGACAGCAGTTCCAACGCGGGCAGCGGCTCGCCGTTCACTTTCGCATTCGAGATGATGCTGGTGACGCTGTTGTTGGGATGCTTGCGGCTTTCCTCGACCAGGTCGGTGAAGTACTGGAACATCTCGAGGCGCGCCTGCGCGAAAGTCTCGTTCGCATCCTTGCCGCGCTGAAATTCGGGATCGCCGCCGCCGATGATTTCATTGGTCCATCGGAAAAGAGTCGGCCAGTCCTGGCGCGGCACACCGAGCATCTCGGCAATCACCGCCACCGGCACCTTCGACGAGATCTCGGTAACGAAATCGCACTCCTCGCGGTCCATCACGTCGTCGAGCAGTTGCGCGGTTATATTCGCGACGTCGGGTTCGAGCGCACGAATAGAGCGCGGCGTGAAATATTGGCTGAGGATCGATCGATACTCGCCGTGCCCCGGCGGATCCATGTTGAGCAGATGCCTCAGCGGCAGCTCGGGCGGAGGACCGTCGGCGCCCTCGTCCAGCATGAAAACCGCGAGCCGCGGGCCGTTCAGCCACAATCGCGGCTGACAACTGATCTCCTTGAGGTCGGACGCCTTGGTAATCGCCCAAAATGGATCGACGCGCGGACGCTCGATGTAGAACACCGGGTGATGCTTGCGCAGGAAGGTCCACTCGGCGTGCGGATAGCCGTTTTTCTGATAGTGGTCGGGGCTGATGATATCGATCGTGTCGAGCGGGAATTCTGTGGCGCTTCCGACGCGACTGTTTGCGGCTTGGGGTTCCATCGATCACTCCTATGTTCGAGAGCGCTAGGCGAACAGCATCTTTCTAAGCGCCGGCAGTAGCCGCATTTCTTCGCTGTCGATCAAATCGTCAATCCTGACCGCCAGCGCGCACAACGCTTTGCCAGCCACGGAGACTACTTTGTCCGGATCCTCCTCGAACGATACTCCAATAAGCTTGCCAATCAATGAGCGCATCTCGCGATGGCTCTTCTTGATGAGCTTCGTGATCTCGGGCGAAAGACCGCCCGCGTCCTTCGCCCATGGCAGCACGGTCTCGTCTTCGCTGAGGAGATGCTGATTGAGTTGCGGCTTCAGAGTTTCCCAACATTGTTGGGCCTGCGCGCGCATCGCGCGATCCGACGGCCTGAAGCCGAGAATGACGCCGGCGACGGCCGCGTCGAGCAGCGGAATCCCCAGAGCGTGTTCCTGACGGCTCAGTTCTTCGGTGAGGTTCCGGATTTTGCGGGTGCCCGCGCGCTTTGCGGCGCGACTCGCAGACGGCTTTTTAGCGGCTCTCATGTCGCTTTAATAGTACTCACCGCTGCCATGCATCAACCTCCCATTGTGGCATCGGTGCAGACTGCGAAATGGGTACTTTTTCAGATGCCGAGAACGGTCGTTCCCAAAGCTTTTGCGGCTTTGATGAGTTCCCGGTCCAAGGTGGCGAGCGGCAGTTTGCGGCGCAGCGCGAGTTCCAGATAACAAGCATCGTAAGCACTGAGTCGATGTTGCTCGGCAAGTTGCGCGGTGGTCGTCCATGCGTGTTCGGTGGTCTCGGTATCGAAGGTGACGGGTAGGATCACGCAGAAATTCCGCAAGACGTTGCGCTCATTGCTGCCGCAGTCAACCCGTCGTCTGCGTTCGAGCCATCAGCAGCCGTTCAGCGCCTCCAGTGGCCAGAGCGAGGGCGCAAAGGCGCCGGTTGCCAGTCGCGGTCCAGAAGGTCCATGACCGGCTGGGTCTGCTCGTCTTGAAGCACCACGCGAGCGCGACGGAACTATCGACGACGAAGCTCATGGTCGGCCTTCATTGATCAAATCCTTGATCTTGAGGCCGCGCAGCGTGAGTCCTTTGCTTGCTTTCGGCAGACCGGCGATTGCTCGTTTGGCCTTTTCTCGGTCGAATCCCGGCTCGGCAGGCACGAGTTTGGCGACAGGTTTGCCCCGGCGGGTTATTACGATTTCCGCCCCGTGCTCGACCTGATCGAGGAGTGAACTCAACTTATTTTTTGCTTCAAACGATCCGACTTCCCGCATAGAGTTATCTCCAGCTAGCTTACAATCTAGCTTATGACTCGATCGGTTCAATTTCAATCATGAGCGCATGCTGACCGAAGCAGATCGAAATCGACATCGCCACCCAAGGGCCTCGGACAAGGGAGGTTATTCGAGCGACCGCTCAGACTGACAGTGCTAGCTGTGCCAAGGTCGCTAAAAGCTCGTCAAACATCGAACAAAGGATGCCGCCTGTTGAAAGATCTGATCATCCGCTAACCGGAAGTTTTTTTGGATCATATGCAGCGGCTGCGCAAAACTGATAAAGTCGAATTCCTGATTCCTCCTTCCCGCGGCTTCTTATAGTAGCTCCGTAACCGAGGTGTCTCATTTTGTCGTCGATCAGCCGCATCAAGGCACAGAAGCACGATATCGTTAGCCGGCATTCGCAAGCCGACAATTTCAAGGCGTCGATGCAGGTTCTGACGACATTGGCGTCACTTGCGCTCTTTTGGTGTGCGGCCGTGTTGAGTGTTCACGTTTCCTACTGGCTCACCGCAGCGGCGATGCTGATGATCAGCTTGTTTACGTTGCGCGCCTTCGTCCTGATGCACGAATGCGGTCATGGCAGCCTGTTTCGCACGCAGCGGCTCAATCGCGCTTTCGGATTTATCCTGGGCGTGCTCTCCGGCATGCCGCAATACGTGTGGTCGCAGCATCACAATTTTCACCACGCCAACAACGGCAACTGGGACAAATATCGAGGACTCTACACGACGGTGTCGGTCGAGGAATACGAGGCGATGACCGGCGCGCAGCAGTGGTTTTATCGAGGCAAATGCAGCATCGCGACCGCGCCCCTGGCCGGCCTGATATACGTGATTTTCAATCCGCGCTTTACCTGGCTCAAGGGCAGCATCCAGCTGGTGGGCCATATTGCCAAAGGGAAAGTTGCGCAATCAGACCTGTCGATCGAGGCGCATGCCGCCAGCTTTGAGACGCGCTACTGGAAATCGCGCAAAGAGTACTGGCACATGTTCTGGAACAATATCGCGCTGCTCAGCATTTGGGGGCTGATGTGCTGGACAGTCGGGCCCGCGTTGTTCTTTACGATTTATTTAGTCAGCGGATCGATTGCCGGCGCCGCGGGAATTATTTTGTTCACCGTGCAGCACAATTTCGAGCACTCTTATGCGAGCGACGGCGAACACTGGGATTACGAGGCGGGCGCGATCGAAGGATCGAGTTTTCTGATTCTGCCACGCTGGCTGAACTGGTTCACCGCCAATATTGCCTATCACCACGTTCACCATCTATCCGCCAAGATCCCGAACTATCGTCTGATCGAATGCCACAACGAATATCGCGATCTGTTTACGGATGTGACTCGCGTGAAGTTGGCTCAGATTCCTAATGCCTTGAAATATATTCTTTGGGACACCCGCACTCAGCGAATTATTTCGGTGGCGGAGTACGAAGCGCGTCTCGCCGCTTAGCTATCGCGCGCAATCAGCGCGACGAAATCGCCTTCAGTCAGGATACCAACCAGGCGCCCATTCTCGACCACTGGAAGGCAGCCTATTTTGCGTTCGGTCAGTACACGCGCCGCGTAAACCAGCGAGGCATCAGGCCTGATCGTGACGACCTCGGTCGCCATCACGTCTTTCACCGCGAGAGAGTCGAGCAGCTTCCGCTGTTCGTGCTTGCCGTAGCCGAGGGCCTGCGCGAGCGCGTCGCGAAACAGATCGCGCTGCGTCACGATACCGACCAGGCGCTGACCGTCATCGTCGAGAACCGGCAGATGGCGAACCCGTCCCAGGCGCATGATGTCGTCGGCGAGCGTCAGCTTGTCGTTGCGCTTTAGGGTGGTGGGATCTGCCGTCATCACGTCGCGAACTTTCAACGGTTTCATGCTGGCTGCTCCGAGAGCATTTTACCGGTATCGCGGTTTCAACGCACGGATACGGTCCTTCAGGTTTTAGAGGCGTGGTATCCCTTGAAAACAATAGGAAGTAAGGTGAGGACAGTGACCTGTTCCACGGACGATTGAGGGCCACGTCAGGAGACTTGCACATGCCTTTGAATTCTCGAGCCACGCGCCGGATTGCAATCATCGGCTCGGGCTTTTCAGGACTCTGTCTCGGCATCCAGCTCAAAAGGCTTGGGATCGATTCCTTCACGATCTTCGAGAAAGCCGATCGGATCGGAGGCACCTGGCGCGAAAATACCTATCCGGGCGCGGCGTGCGACGTGCCGTCCTTTTCGTATTGCTTCTCGTTCGAGCAGAAGACCGATTGGTCGCGAAAGTGGGCGCCGCAGTCCGAGATTCTGGCGTACATGGAAGATTGCGCAAAGAAGTACGACCTCCTGCGGCATATCCGCTTCGGCACCGAGATAGCCGGCGCGAGTTGGGACGAAGCCGCGGCCGTATGGAAAATTCGCACCGTCAGTGGCGAAGAAGTTTTGGCCGAAGTGCTGGTCGCGGGCGTCGGCCAGCTGAACCGGCCCAACATGCCGAAGCTTCGCGGCGCCGAGAATTTCAAAGGCGTCGCGTTTCATTCGGCGCGATGGCGTCACGACATCGACTTGACGGGCAAGACGGTAGCCGTCGTCGGCAACGCCGCCAGCGCTATTCAGTTCATCCCGCAGATCGCGACCAGGGCGGGCAAGGTCTATATCTTCCAGCGCAGCGCGAACTGGATGGTGCCGCGAAACGACCTCGCGTACACCGACGAGCAAAAGCGCCGCTTCGCGAGCAATCCCGTCCGGACGCGGCTCTACCGCTGGCTGATCTACTTCCAGCATGAGATGAACTGGCCGGTGTTCCGACGCGTTTCGTTTCTGTCGCGGCGGATGGCGCAGCTCGCCGAGACTTACATGCGCACGACCGTCACTGATCCGAAGCTGCAGCGAGGCGTTGATTCCCGACTATCCGATCGGCGGCAAACGCATCCTCATTTCCGACGATTACTATGCGACCCTCAATCGCGACAATGTCGAGGTCGTGACCAGCGGGATCGATCACCTTGATGAGAACGCGGTCGCGACGACCGACGGCCGCACGATTCCCGCGGATGTCCTGATTTATGCGACCGGATTTGAATCGACGGCGTTCCTCGCTCCGATGGCGATTCACGGGCGCGACGGGCATCTACTGCAAGACGAGTGGGCGAACGGCGCGAAGGCTTACCTCGGCATCAGCGTCGCCGGATTCCCGAATCTGTTTCTGATGTACGGACCGAACACCAATCTTGGCCACAACTCGATCATCTTCATGATCGAATGCCAGGCCAACTACATTCTCAACTGCCTGAGAGGGATGGACGAGAGCGGCGCTTCCGTCATCGACCTGCGGCGCGAAGTGATGGACGAGTTCGACGCGAATCAGCAAAAGGAGCTGCAGCAAAGAGTCTGGGCATCTACCGGAAAGAGTTGGTACAAAAACGAAGCCGGACGCATCACCAACAACTGGTCCGGCAGCACGATCCGCTATTGGTGGAAGACGCTACGCGCTAATCCCAAGCTCTACCAGCTCGAAACGCGGCGCGACTCGGTCCCTTCCGAGCGTTCCGCATCTGCGAGTTCCGATCAGACGCATCGGGCAGCTTAAGTGGCCAAGTATCGGTAAGAATTATAGGGTAAGATTTACCGACTGGCTGCAAGTCCGTTTAAGCTTTTGAACATTCTACTTGGTAAGTCATAGTATTTCTGACCAGCCGAGTGGTTCGCACGGTTGTTGCAGTGCATCGGCCAGATTCATAAAGGCCCGCTTGCAGCTGGTTGGAAAACTTATGGCAAATGAAATTCGTGTTCTGATCGCCGAAGACGACGTCAACACTCACGAGGAGTGGCGCGAATCGCTTGCCGCTTGGGGTTTTCGCGGCGAGATAGCCGAGGACGGCGTCCGCGCGCTGGAGCTGATTCGTAGCTTCGATCCGCACATCCTGCTGTCGGACCTCAGGATGCCACGCAAGGGTGGACTCGAACTTTTGCACGATATTCGCGAGCTCGGGATTCATCTGCCGACCATCATGATTTCGGGGCAGGGCGAGATACCTGACGCAGTCGAGGCGCTCAAGCAGGGCGCTATCGACTATATGCGCAAGCCGGTTGACCCGACGCATTTACAACGCGTGCTGCACAACCTCGCCGACAACATCAGTATCCGCGAAGAGAACTCCACGCTGCGCCGGCGCCTGGCCGAGGTCGGCGAGCTCGGGCCGCTGTTCGGGCGGTCGTTGCCGATGCGCAAAGTGATCACTGCCATCGAGCGGCTGGCGCAGTCGTCGGCGTCGGTGGTGATAACCGGCGAGAGCGGCACTGGCAAGGAGCTGGTCGCGCGCACGATTCATGAGCTGTCGCCGAGGCGCGATGCGGCATACGTGCCGGTCAACTGCGCCGCGATACCCGAGACTCTGATGGAGAGCGAGCTGTTCGGCCATGAGCGCGGATCGTTCACCGGCGCCGATCGGCGCAAGGAAGGATGCTTCGAGGTGGCCAATGGCGGCACCTTGTTGCTCGACGAGTTGACCGAGATGAAGGCCGAGCTGCAGCCCAAGCTGCTGCGAGTTATCGAGGAGCAGCGGTTGCGCCGGGTGGGCGGGACTGCCGAGATCCCGCTGGACGTTCGCGTGCTGGCGTCGTCGAATCGCGACATCGAGCAGGCGGTGCGCGAGGGCAAGCTGCGCTCGGATTTGTTCTACCGGTTGAACGTGTTCACGATTGTGCTGCCGCCGCTGCGCGAGCGGATCGACGACTTGCCGCAGCTCACGCAGATGTTCGTCAATCACTACGCGGCGCAGAACAAGAAGGAAGTGACCGGCGTCGACGAGGAATGTATGAAGGCGCTCCAGGCGCATCCGTGGCCGGGCAACGTACGTCAGTTGCGCAACGTGATCGAGCGCGCGCTGATCGTGTGCGAGGGCCGCACTATCCGCAAACCAGACCTGCCCGATGATTTTCGCGCGGCGGGAAACGGAGGCGACGGCGGGTTCATCAAAATACCGCTGGGCACTTCGCTCGACGACGTCGAGAAAGAGATGATCACGCGCACCATCGAGTTCACGGCCGGCAACAAGACCCGCGCCGCCGAAATCCTTGGAGTCAGCGCCAAAACTTTGTACAACAAACTCGAACGCTTCGGCGCCGAGCGCACATAGCTCAAGACGAGTCGAAGGCTGATCGGCAGAGTCCCCAGCACGCTCATCGCGCGAGGAAAGCATGCATCTGCGAGCAAGACTGGCACTGGTCGCTCTCCTGTTGATGCTCGTCCCCACCATTACTCTCAGTATCATTTCGATCGATTCACGAATCGGCACGATGATCGACGATGTGTCGCGATCGACCGACTTCATGATCGCGCAAATTTTCGAGGAGGCGCGTCTCGCTCTCTCGCAAGGCGACGGCGACGTCGCGACTTCGCTGAAAAACAGTGCGCCGGTGCGCAAGCTGCTTGAATCGACGGTTGCATTCGGTCCGGGAGTGGTGGCCGCGTCGATCATTGGAGAGGACGGCAACGTGATCGTTGCGGCCAACGGCGACGGCGAGGGAAAGCCCGCGCTCAATCTGCCGTCAGTCAGAGTGCTGGATGAGCAGGCTTCACGATGGCTGCTGGTCACGTCGCTGCCCAGTCTTCTGACGGCCAAGGTTTATGAGGCGCAGCGCCGCATCGACATCGACGGTAAACCGGCGGCGACGATTTCAATCGGCGTCACGACGGCGTTGATGGCGGATCAGGCTCGCCATCTGCTGGTGGTGATCGTCGCCACCGCGGGACTCGTAATCGCGGCGGCGATGCTCGCGGTGTTGCTGATTGCCAACCGGATCCTCGAACAGCTCGCCACTCTTACCAGTGGCTTCGAACAACTGGCCGCGGGCAAGAGTCCTTCGGAGATGAAGGTCTCGGGGGCCGGCGAGCTGAGCACGCTGGCCGACAAGTTCAATGAGCTGTCGCGGCAGGTCAGGGCGGATCGGTCTCGATTGGATATCGATCAGTCGCGTCTGTTCGACGTTGTCAGATCGATCCAGGACGCCGTCGTGCTGCTCGACGCCAATGGCGTCGTGTTGTTCGCGAACAAGGAGGCACAAGAGCGGCTGGCGCCGAAGAATGCCGCGCTCGAAGGCGCCTCGCTCGCGTCGGCGCTCGAGCCCGAGCATCCGCTCCTGCCGCTGGTGCAATCGACGGTGGAGGGCACCGAGGCGCACGACGTTCCGCTTGCGCTTCCGGCGGGCGGTACCTACCTGGTTTCATTCCTCCGTTTGGGGCGCGAGCGGGTGCCGGCCGGCCTGCTGATCGTGCTGAGAGATTTGAAACCCGTGATCGAGCTGGAGACCGCACTCGATTCGTCGAATCGGCTGGCGCGCCTGGGAACCCTGATTTCGGGACTGGCTCATCAGCTGCGCAGCCCGCTCAACGGAATGAACATGAGGCTCGAATTGCTGCGTCACGAGGCGGGCGAAGCTGGCGGAAAGCATATCGATAAATTGCGGCATGAAGTGACACGGCTCGACGAAGCAGTCGAGGCGCTGCTGAGGTTCATGCGGCCCGAGCAATTGAAGCTGAGCGATTTCGACCTGAACGAATTGCTCAAGGAACTGGGCGCTCGCGTGAATCCGGAAAAGATCAAAGTCGAGTACCAGCTCGATTCGTCGCTGCCTACGGTTCAATCCGATCGCGGATTGATTTACGAAGCACTTTCCAATCTGATAACCAACGCCGAGCAGGCAATGCCGGATGGCGGAGAGTTGACAATATCGAGCAAGCTGAATGGGACGACGGTCGAGATCGCGATTGCCGATCGCGGTCCCGGAATCGACAAGGAGCAACTGGATCGGATCTTCGACTTGTACTACACAACCAAAGCTGGCGGGAGCGGCCTTGGGTTGCCGTTCGCGATGCGCGCGATCGAGCTCAACGGTGGAAAGATAGTAATAGATTCAGAAGTCGGCCAAGGTACAGTGTGTAAGATTACGATTCCGATTGCATCCAATGCGCCTGCCAAACCAGCGGTCTCCAGCGCGGCTTAAGCGAATCGATCGGTTGTCAATCCGGCAGCGCGCCTGCGTGCTCTCGCTATTGCTGATTTTTTTCGCCGGATGCGCCGGCGGAAGCTCAGGCACGACCGGGATCGGCGGCTCTCTCTTTGGCGGCGCACCTCCGACGCCGGCTCCGATCGCTGCGGCGACCGAGTCAGAGACGCCCGCGCCGACGGCAACTCCCGTGGCCGAAGAATCGCCGGGACATGGTGGCAAGAAAGTCGCGAAGCAAGCGCGCGCCGCTTCGGAGAATGCGG
This sequence comes from uncultured delta proteobacterium, assembly GCA_963814715.1. GTDB lineage: Bacteria > Desulfobacterota > Binatia > Binatales > Binataceae > Binatus. The sequence goes on along the minus strand of CAWFDW010000001.1, from coordinate 349,369 downwards.
CTATCGCGTCGAAAGAGGCCGCCAACGCGTCTGCCGCGGCGGCGCTGGCCTCGAAGCAGGCCGCGAGTGTTGCCAATCGGATCGAAGGGGTCGGTCATTCAAACGCCGACGTGAGCCTCGAGAGCAATCCGGCCACGACACAGATTAGTACTCCCGTCAGCAGGGCCGGAGATCGCGCGACGCCGATACCAGGTCCGTCACTCGCGGCCGCTGATCCCGGTCGATCGCCAGTCGCGCATACAAGCCCGATGCTGAACACGCCACGGCTGGAGTCGCCAAGTGCGCCGGGAGAATCCAATCCTGCGAAAGCGGCGAAACTTATTCAGGATGTCGATAACCTGGACAAGCGGATCGATCGCAAAAATCTGTCGGCTGACGACTCTCAGCGCGACATCCTGGCGCAAAAATTATTGCAGGAAGCAAAGAAGGCGCTGGCAGATCGCGACAGCGTCGCAGCAGTAAGTCTTGCGACCAAGGCATCGACGTTGTTCGCGCCATTGCCGAAAGTCGCGGACTCGATAAATCCATCCACACCGTAGCGCTGCACGTCAGGCGCGGATTGCCTTTTGCAAACCTGTTCCCTGCGTGACAAATCGTGGTCGGTATTTTTTTACTGCTCGGAAATCGTGAAGGAATTACTCCGGCGGTTTGCAAAAAAGTCTTGCGAGACAATGAGTTCCCCAAATGGCCCTATACTTGCTCCCTCATTAGTTGTACTCACGGCAACGCTCGTGCAGGGAAAGTTAGACATTGCGGAGCAATCTGAATGAATTGTGATCTCACTCGCCGATCCGACTGTCGAAGTCACGACTCGACGGCGAGTTTTTTGGCGCGCCCATCGATAGGGGATGCGGTCTGGTCGCAAGTTTGATGGCTCGGTGGTGTCGGTAGGGAGATCCGACATGGCGAAATCTCAATCACGCAAGCCCAATCCAATTGTTCTTGCGGTTCACAATGCCGCCAGCGAGCTCAACGATCTTCTCAATGCAATCGGGTTGCGAATTTCACTTCTGCAGCATCAGGTTGAGGCATCTGCGTTCGAGGCCGAGATCGCTCGACTTGCCGGGCTCGTCGAAAGAGCGTCCCAGCGCGTGCGGCGTCTGGATGAATATGCACGTGCCGAGGAGCTGATTGCCGCGATGCGGCCCGATTCGCGACACAAAGCTTCGTCCGCCAACAATCACAAAACTTTGACGGCGCTCTTGATCACCGATTCACCAGGCGAAAACAGCGCGATTAAAGAAAGCCTCGAGCGAAGCGGATGCAGAGTGGTAGTCGCAGAATCTTCCGCCGCCGGGTTGGAGTTGCTTCATTCCGGTCAAAACTTCGATCACATCTTGTGTGACTCCACGTTCATCAGTGAGAACGGCTGGAAGTTTACCGACGAGCTATCGCGCGCCGCTCCCGAATATAGTGTGTACGTGCTCCAGAGGCCTGGAATATCAGATTCGGTAGCCTGATACCGCCGACTGAGTATTTTCTTCCGCGAAAATGAAAGTGTCACGGCCGGAACGCGGTAAATAATACATACATATTTGCTGAATTACCTCGCGGTGCCTCGTCGTCCTTCGGTGGTACGGCGTTTGCTGTATTTACAAAGCCCAACGGGCTTCGGAGGAAGCATATGAAACGCGAAATACATTGGTCTTTGCTTACGACAGCAGCAGCGACTTTAGCGATGGTCGGCACCGCATTTTGCCTGAATCCTTCTTCTGGCATGCAATATCAGCCAGCTGCAGATAGCTCGCGACCTATCGAGCGAAGCGTGGTTAAAGTGCACACCGATCACGGCGTTGTCACTATGCCGGGCAACGCCGATAGCTGGGACGCGGCGGAACGCGCGGTGTTTGTCGCGGATAGCATTGCCGATATGCAAATCGCCAATAGCGGAGTGCCGTGGAAGATCGCGCTCGAGTAGCTAGCGGTTTGCCGGATCGAAGCTAAGGAGGATAGTTCATGAAAAAGTTCGCAACAATAGCAATTCCATTGCTGAGTCTTATCGCTTTACCTCTCATCAACGGATGCAGCGCAAAAACCGAGGAGGTGAAGAGGACCACCGCCACATACGTGCCACCTCCGTCGCAAGAAACAGTGGTCGTGCAGCCGGCACCAGTCGTGCAGCCGGCACCAGTTGTAGTTCCTGCGCCGAGCACGGTGACAACGACCGAAGAGAAGAGCCGCTCGGATTCGAGCTCGAACTCAACTGACCTGGGCAACAGCGCGACTCGCGAAAGCTCCAGCGCGTATCACAGCGAATCGTCGACTGTGACTCCGATGACGGCTCCGCCGCAAGTAGAGACGACGACGACTTATCAGAAGAAGACTTACCAGGAAACCAACTAACTACCTGAGTAAGGGCAGGTGTTCGCATGAAACTTATGGAAGTAAAATTTTTAAACGTGATGTTGCTATGCGGTCTTGCGAGTGTCGCCCTTCCGGCTAGCTCCTACGCACAGCAGCAAGTAGCGGCCAATGTCCCAGCCGCAACCACCAGTCGATCGATAACGTTGGAGAATGACAAGGTGCAGACTTCGGCCGAGCACCTTTACAATTCTCCTGCAGAGCGGGCGAAGGATGACCTGCTCATTACCAAGGTGAAGAGTTCGCTGGCCGAGCAGGGCATCTCGGATCAATACCCCGTTGAAGTCGATTGCGACCACGGAACCATACAGTTAAGCGGTGTGGTGGCGTCGCCCGACGAAGCTCGGGAGGCGGAAACGATCGCATTGAACACGAGAGGCGTGGTTGGCGTAAAGGATAAGCTGACCTGGCGATAGCCTTACCTTCGCAGCAGCGGGATTACTTCTTTCGCGAACTGCTCGTGCTGTGCATCGCGCTCCGACGGCGCTGATATGACGTCCACATTGACGTCGCGAATCCCGGCCTTGATAAACTCATCGATTCGCGCGGCGACATCGGAAGCTCGTCCGACGGCGGCGTAGCGCTTGGCGGGCTCGCGAAAGTCCATCGCATAGCGCTTGCTGAGATGCGTTGCCGCAACGTCGAGAGCGGCTTCATAGCTCGTCCCAAGCGTCACGAACAAATGCAGAGCGGTACCGAAGTGCTCGATCTTGCGGCCGGCCTTTCCCGCCTCGCGCGCGATAAACTCGAGTCCCTCGGAGACTCGCTTGGGCGTCACAACATAAGGCATCCATCCGTCACCGAGCAGCGCAGCACGCTTGAGCGCGGCTTCGGCGCGTCCCCCGACCCAAATCGGCGGTCCGCCGGGCGTGCGCGGCTTTGGAAGCATCGTAACTTTGCCGAAGCTGAAATACTTGCCGTGATAGTCGACCGGTTCCCCGCTCCACAGACGTTTGATTATTTCGATCGATTCGTTTGCGCGTCCGCCACGTTGATTGAGCGGGACGCCGCACGCCTCGTACTCGCGCGGAAATTCGCCGCCGACTCCGATGCCGAAAATGAAATGTCCCGCGCCCATCAAGCGATCCACGGTTGCGACCATTTTCGCGACCGTCGTGGGATGACGCAGTGGCAGCAGGTAAATGCTGGTGCCGTAGATCAGCTCCGGTTTCAGCGCGGAGAGGTAGGTCAACTGGGTCAGGGAGTCGTCGATCGGTCCCGTGAACGCGACGTGATCTCCCGTCCAGATACCTTCGTAACCCCACTCCGACAGCGTGTTGACGGTTTTCAGCGCGTGATCGCGATCGGCGGCCGTCGCCATCGCGCCGAACCTGATCCTGGGATTTAACGGCAGCAGGTCGCTCATACTTCACACCGAGCGAAGTGCGCCGCCGTCGACGCGGATCAAGGAACCAGTGACGTAGGCGGCAAGCGGACTCGCCAGGAATGCCGCGACCGCGCCGAATTCCGCGGGCGTCCCGAATCGTCCAACTGGAATCGCCTGCGCGCCGCGCTGCACGGCTTCCTCGACGGAAATCTTCTGACGTTCCGCGGTCGCGCGACTGAGTTGCACTGTGCGATCGGTGGTAATCGCGCCGGGCAAGAGCGTGTTGACTGTGATTCCGTCGCGCGCTGTTTCAGTCGCGAGCGTCTTGGCCCATCCAACAATCGCACTGCGCAATGTATTTGAGACTCCGATCGCGGCGAGCGGCTCGACCACGCTGGTCGATGCGATATTCAGGATGCGTCCCCATTTTCGCGCGCGCATGTCGCCGATCAGCAAGTCCGTGATTCGAAACAGCGGCATCACCATCGCGTGGAACTGATCCTCCCAGACTTTGGCGGGCACGCCGGCGACACCTGACGGCGGCGGTCCTCCGGAATTGTTGAGCAGGATGTCGATCTGCCCAAGCTGTTGGCGCGCCGCGTTGGCGGCAGCTTCGACCGTCGGCCAATTGGCGAGGTCTGCTGCAAATCCCACCGCCTTGGCGCCGCGCGACGTGATTTCGGAGACCGCGCGATCGAGCGCTTCCTGTCCGCGCGCGACAATTGCGACCGCAACGCCTTCAGCCGCGAGCGCGTCGGCGACGCCGCGTCCGAGTCCCTTGCTGCCGCCGAGAATCAGCGCCGTTTTTCCTTTCAGTTGAAGATCCATTTTTTATCTCATCGGGCTTTATTGGTTGAACGGTTCTGCCTGGGCGGATGAATCGTTTCACCGCGACTCAGCATCGTCACGAACTTTTCGATTCGATCCATCCGCGTTTCCGGCTTCTTCGCGTCATGAACGCGATACAGGATCGCATATCGATTGGCACTGTCGAGCCGATCGAAGTGACGCTTCGCGGCCGGGTTGCGATCGAGCACGCGCTGGAGATCTTCGGGGACCTTCGCCTTGCTCTGCGGCTCGTAGGCGGCGCTCCATCGGCCATCGAGTTTGGCTCGCGTAATTTCACTCATTCCCGCCGGCCGCATCTGACCCAGCTTGATCAAAACGAGCGCTCGTGCGCGATTGATCCGAGACCACTTTCCCTTTGGACGACGCGGCGTGAAACGAATCAGCCAATAGTCGGCGTCGAATTTGTTGACCAGCCCGTCAATCCAGCCGTGACAAAGCGCGCCGTCGATCGCTTCCCGCTTCGAAACGCTCGCGATGTTCGACGCTCCCTTGGCAAGCTTCAACCACACCCCTTTCGACGTGAGCGGCTGCGATACGAGCCACGCCTCCCATTCCGCGCTCGAAGCGAAACTGCGCACAGGAAGCTCGGTCCTGGTCTTCGGTGGCGCCATCCGTCAAGCGTTCTTGTTCGCGCCCGGCAGATAGTCGTCGAGCGGCACGCCGAAACTGTTGAGCGCCCACGAGACCAGGTTGTACTGCCCGATCGTAAAAACCGCGTCCATCATCTGCTCGATACTGTAGCGATCCGACAACTGCTTCCAGGTCTCGTCGGAAACGACGGATTTTTCACGCAGGTCGTCAGCCGCCTGGATCAACGCAGCGTCGTGCTTGTCCCATCCAGCCTTCGGGCCCTTGCTGATTCGATCGATCTCGTCGTCGGTGAGCCCCGCGCCCTTGCCGATTCGCACGTGCTGCTCCCATTCGTATGCCGCCTGGTTCAGCCATCCGATCCGCAGAATCAAAATCTCGCGGTCGCGTGCGGGCAACGATTGACCGCCCAGAATGTAACCGGCGAAGCGCGACCAGCTTCGCGCCAGCTTTGGATTCTGCATCAACACTCTGAAAATGTTGACGACTTCGCCGTTGACCTTGTTCCGCTCGCCCATCTCGCGGTCCTCGGCGCTCAGAGTGGAAAAATCGCGGAACGGGATTCGTTGTTTTCTCGCAGTCACGGGTACTCCTCCGTCGTTGATGTTGCGCGCGGAATTTACTGCTTCGCGAGATTAGATTTAATCCACAACCGGGATATTCTCCAGCGGAGAATCGACGAAATAAATTTCGTCCTACTTATGACAAAAACGTAGGACGGAATTTATTCCGTCTCTTCTCGTATCCGCAAATTATGCGAAGCTCTAAAGGCGATGGAATCCTTTGATGTTGTGATCGTCGGCGCCGGGGCGGCTGGCCTGATGTGTGCGATGACGGCCGGGAATCGCGGGCGGCGCGTGCTGCTGCTCGAACATAATCGACAGGTGGGCGCCAAGATTCTCATCTCGGGCGGTGGCCGCTGCAATTTCACCAATCTTGAGATCGCGCCGGAACGTTTTCTTTCCGCCAATCCGCATTTTTGTAAATCCGCGCTCAGCCGCTACACGCAGCATGATTTTATCGCGCTGGTCGAACGCCATCGCATTCGTTATCACGAGAAAACTCTCGGCCAGTTGTTTTGCGACGGATCGGCGCGCGAGATCCTCGCGATGCTACTGGCGGAGTGCGCGGCCGCGCGCGTCGATTTGCGCACCGGGCACAGCGTCAAGGAGATCGCGCGCGGCGACCGCTTTCGCGTCGAGACTGACAAGGGCAGTTTCAATGCGCGGGCATTGGTGCTCGCGACGGGCGGCCTCTCGATCCCAAAGATGGGCGCGACGAGCTTCGCCTACGACATGGCGCGACGCTTCGATCTCAAGGTTATAGAGCCGCGGCCCGGCTTGGTGCCGTTGAACGTCACGGGCGAGACGCTCGAACTTTGCAAAGATCTCGCGGGCGTTTCAGTGGATGCGATCGCTTCAAGTGGCCGCGACAGTTTTCGCGAGAATATTCTATTCACGCATCGCGGCTTGTCAGGTCCTGCGATTTTGCAGATTTCATCGTACTGGCGGGAAGGCGACACGCTGTCGCTCAATTTGGTCCCTGCATTAGGCATCGAAAACTTTTTCGAGGATCGAAAGCGCACGCGGCCCAAGGCGGAACTCAAAACGATTCTCGCAGAACTACTTCCGACTCGGTTGGCGCATGCGCTCGCCGGTGCCGCGTCGAATCTCCCGATCGCGAATGTGCCGGACCGCGATTTGTCTGCGCTCGCGAATCGGCTGAAGCGATGGCAGCTCAAACCGACGGGCTCCGAGGGATGGGCGAAAGCCGAGGTCACCGTCTGCGGAATCGACACCGCCGAGTTGTCGTCGAAGACTATGGAGGCGCGCGCGGTGCCAGGGCTGTTCGCGATCGGTGAAGCGGTGGACGTTACTGGATGGCTGGGCGGCTACAATTTCCAATGGGCGTGGTCGAGCGGTTGGTGTGCGGGGCAGGCGGTGTGAAGAGCGTCACGATGCTCGAGACACTGGAACACAACACCTAACCCCTAACCCCTTCCCAAGCGGGAAGGGGAACCGGATTCTTCCCGCCAAAAACGTTCAGGCGGCTTTGCGCGCGCGTGGTGTCAGGCGGACCGGCAGGTGCTTCAGGCCGTTGATAAAGTTGGATCGCAGGCGCTTGACCGGGCCGGTGCGCTCGACCGTCGCAACTCGCTTCACCAACTCCTCGAACAGGATGCTCATCTCCATCCGCGCGAGGCTCGCGCCGAGGCAGAAGTGCGGGCCGCCACCACCGAACGCCACGTGCTGATTCGGTGTGCGCCGGATGTCGAAGGTGAAAGGATTCGGAAAAATATCTTCGTCGCGATTGGCCGAGATATACCAGATGCTGACCTTGTCGCCCGCTTTGAATTTTTGCCCGCGCATCTCGGTGTCGCGCGTGACGTTGCGGCGAAAGAACATCACCGGCGACGCCCATCGCAGGATTTCCTCGGTTGCCGACGGCACCAGCGCGGGATTCTCCGCGAGCATCGCAAACTGATCGGGATTCTCGATCAACGCATGCATCCCATGCGACATCGCGTTGCGCGTCGTCTCGTTACCGGCCACGGCGAGCAGCAGGAAGAACACGTTGAAGTCCATCTCCGAGAGCTTGTCACCGTCGAGGTCCGCTTTGAGCAGCGCCGTGACGATATCGTCGCGCGGCTCCTCGCGCCGCTTTTTCGCCAGCTCGTTGGAGTACATATACATCTCGATTGCCGCCTGTTGGACCTTCTCCTGGCTGACCGCGTATTCGGGATCCTTGCTGCCGATCATCCGGTTGCTCCATTCGAAGAGCATGTGCCGATCTTCATACGGCACGCCGAGCATTTCCGCGATCACCTGCAGCGGAAGCTCTGCGGCAACGTCGGTAACGAAATCGCAATCACGCTTTTCGAGCGCCGGGTCGAGGATCTTCGTTACCATCTCGCGGATATGAGTGCTGAGCGCGTTGATCATGCGCGGCGTAAATCCACGATTCACCAGCGAGCGGTAGCGCGTGTGATCGGGCGCGTCCATCGTGAGCATCATGCGGCCTTGCGCCGAGATGTCGGCAGCCGCTTCAGTGTCCTCGAGCGCAACGACGCCGCCGCGGGATTGCTCCGAGGAATACGTGACGCCGTCGCGGCCCACTTCGACAACGTCATCATAGCGCGTGATCACCCAGAATCCGGGACCGCCGGGCTCGGGATGCTTGAAGACGGGCGCATTGTGCCGCAGGTGAGTGAACCACTCGTGGGGAACCTTGTCTTCGAAAACGAGAGGGTCGAGCAGATTGATCTCGCCAGCGTCCACGGCGGATTCCTCCTGTCATTGAGCCGGAAATAGAATGCGCTTCACTCTACCAAGAGTCCGGCGGCGTGCGTCAATGGAGACGGACGACCTCAATCCAGTTTCGAGTCCTGTCGCATGTAGCACACCTGCAACGGATTCGCTGCATTTCGTCATTCCCATTCCGTGGGTAAGTAATCTAACATCAGCGCTTGGACTCGCGTTTCGAGGTCCGGAGGTTTTGATGGATTCAGCGGATGCGAAAATTGCCGGCGGAGGCGCCGCCACTGCCACGCACACTTCCGAGCCTCTGAGCCTCAAGACCAAGCTTCTTTACGGCGCCCCGAGTTTCGCGGGCGCCGGCATGATCATTCCGATCTTCATCCACATGCCGAAATTCTACGCCGATGTGGTGCTGGTGCCGCTCGGCTTCCTTGCGATGGCGATCGCTATCGCGCGTTCATTCGACGCTTTGAGCGATCCTTTGATGGGCTGGATCTCGGATCACACGCACACGCGCCTGGGCCGCCGCCGTCCTTACATGCTGATCGGCGCTCCGCTATGCGGCATTGCATTCTTCTGCCTGCTGAATCCGCCGGAGGCGCTCAAAGGAAGGGACGCCGCGATCTGGTTCGGCGTTACGTTCATCCTCTATTTCATTTTTCATACCTTCTACGTTCTGCCGCACTACGCGCTTGGACCCGAGCTCACGCAGAACTATCACGATCGCTCGACGCTGTTCGCGTGGCGCGAGTCGTTTACGATCCTCGGGACGATCGTCGCCGCGGCTGCGCCCGGCATCATGATGAAGGCGTCGCATCTCACTGAACGGCAGGTGTTCTTCCGGCTCGGGATTTTCTTCGGCGTCACGCTCACCATCCTTTATTTGTTGCTGGTGCTGAACATTAAGGAGCGCCCCGATTTCGTCGCGCGCGAGTCCAATCCGCTGGTGCCCGGCGTCCGGCGCGCGCTACGAAACCGCCCGTTCGGGATTCTGCTTGGTACCTACGTCGTCGCGAGCATCGCCGGTGCAATTCCGGCAACGATGATGCCGTTCTTCAACGCCTACGTAATCCGGCCGGCCAATCCCAATTTCTGGCTCTCGATGCTGCTGCTTGGCTATTTCGCATTCGGATTCCTCTCGCTGCCGGTGTGGGTTTGGTACGCCCGGCGTGTCGGAAAGCTCAACGCCTATCTCACCAGCTTTTTTCTGGGAATCACCGGCGGCGCCGGGATGTTCCTGCTCAGGCCCGGCGACATCTGGCCGCTGATGGTTCTGATTTGCTGGGCTGGGATCGGATTCGGTGCCGGATTGTTTCTCACGCCGTCGATGCAAGCCGACGTGATCGATTACGATGAGCTCTACACGGGCAAGCGTCGCGAGGCGCAGTACACCGCGTTCTGGTCGATGCTGCCGAAATTCGTCGCGATCCCCAGCGCGGCGGTTCCTATCGCGATTCTCGCCTCGCTCGGATACGTAGCGAACCACGTGCAGGTGCCGCAGGTGGTCCTCGCGATTCGGGCGATCTTCGCGTTGGGTCCCGCGACTTGCTCCGCGCTTTCATTTCTGATCGCGCGCCGATTCCCGATCACCGAAACCATCCACAACCAAATTCTCGAAGGCATCGAGCTCCATCAGCGCGGTGAAACCGCCGTCGATCCGATGACCGGAGCAGTCGTGCCGCCGCCGACACCCGGTCATGACGAGGACGTCAGCTGGTTCCTCGACTATTTTTCCAGCGGCGAGCTGAAGCGCTATCTCGAAAGGGGCGCGTCGCAGCCGGTGCGCGACGTGCTGACGGTGGCTGCGATATCGATTAGCGTCACGGTGGTCTCGGTCATTTATGTGCTGCATCGTCTCAGCTCGCTGCGCACCGATCCGGGCGCGATGATTTCGCTAATCGTCGTGGCGGGAGGGCTCGCGTTCGCGATCTTCGTCTTCCACCTGATGCGTCTTGGACCTGCCCGCCGTCTTGCGGCAGGTGAAGTGCCGGCCGACGTCGTCCGCGCGCATCTGGGGCAGGTAGTGGAAGCCGTCCGTGAAGGAACTCCCGAGCGCGCCGCCGTGTAATGACGCGCATCGACGGATCGAATGTGAAACCCTTCGCGGGTTTCACGCTTCCGCGGCAGGGGTGACCCCTGCACCCGCTTATCAATCGCAAAGGATTTCTCTCGCGCGTCCGGTTCCCCTTCCCGCTCGGGAAGGGGTTAGGGGTTAGGTTGCTTGCCACTCGCGCAGCGTTAGAACGTCAGCGGTAACGACTTGAGGCCACGCAAACTCATTGCGGGACGCCATTTTGGGTTCGGGTCGGCGAGCGCCAGCTTCGGCATCCGGCGGAGAATCGTTTCGAATGCGATGCGCCCTTCGACCTTGGCGAGCACCTCGCCGATGCATCGATGGGGTCCTGCAGCGAAAGACAGGTGATGATTCTCAGTCCGCGCGATGTCGAGCTTGTCGGGATCTGCGAACCGCGCGGGATCCCGATTTGCCGCTCCTAAAAACACGACGACGTGCTCACCGCGTGGAATCGTGCGGCCGGCCAGTTCGATATCTTCGCTCGCGGTGCGAAACGTCACCTGCACCGGGCTGTCGAAGCGCAGGAACTCGTCGAGCGCCGATTCGATTAGCGACGGATTCGATCGCAGACGCGCCAAGCGCGTCGGGATTGCGGAACAGCGCAAGCATCCCGTTGCCAATCATGTTCATCGTGGTCTCGTGACCGGCCAGCAGCGTGAACATCGCGCTGAAGACGAGTTCCTCTTCAGTCTGCAAGTCGCCGCGGCCTTCGGCGGCCACCATGATGCTGATCAGATCCTCTCGCGGATGCTTGCGGCGGTCGGCGGCCAGGTCCGAGAAGTAGCGGCGCACGTCCGCGATCGCCTGGCGCACTTCGACGCCCGGGATCGTTCGCGCTGATGACGGGGTCGAGCGGCACGCCGAGCGTGCGCATCCAGTCGCGGAACATCGGCTTGTCACTGTCGTCGGCGCCCATCACCTCGGCGAGCACGTCGATCGGAAATGGAAACGCGACGTCCTTGATCAAATCCATCGAGCCGCGCGCCTCGACCGCGTCGAGCAGGTAATCGACGATGTGCTGAATCCGGGGCTCGAGGCCATTCACGACCGCCGGCGAAAAAAACGTCGTCATCAGGCGGCGCAGGCGGGTGTGATCGGGAGGATTGCGAAAAACGATCGCATGCTGGAGCGCCTCGCGCATCGACTTGAGCCCATCGTCAGGCGGGAAACGCGTCGAGCGCGTTGAGATCGAATGCGAGAAAGCGCTTGTCGCGGAGAACGTCGACGCAGTTGTCGTAGCGCGTCGAAATCCAGAACCCGATCGGCGTCCGCAGCAGCGGGTAGCGCGTGCGCAGGAATTTGTAGAGCGGATAAGGATTGGCCGAGAAGAGCCGCCCGTACAGCCGGCTAACAACGCGACTAACCTTGGCAAATGTTTCTGGTGAAGCCATCGATTACGCGTCGCGGCAGTATATGGGCCCCACAGGTTGTGTTCCAGAGACCCGATACCACCAAGGGTAGCTTCGTTCCGTCAAAATCAATATTTCGGAAGCGGACGCGGTGCGACGAGTGAGCTCATGGTCAGCGGCGAGGAAGGTTTCGTCCGATTGTCATCCACGGCGGAATGTTAGCACGTCGACGCGGCGCGTGATCAGGCTGAAAAGTTCATCCCTCAAGTGGATCAGCTTTGCGGATGCGCGGGCAGGGCAGAAAGCAGAAATCCTGAATCGCGCTTGCGAAAAAATGCGCGCTGGATCGGGACCCGTCACCTTCATCGCTCGCCCTAACAGGGTGAGGAGTACAGTTAACTCGCCGAACCGACGAGCGGCCTTAGCAAACGTCTCTGCTGAGTCCGATCGGTTACGCGTTAGATATGCGCGCGACTGGCAGTACTAAACCTGCGCGATCCACAGCAGAAAGTCGAATCCGAGTCGGGAGCTCCGTTGCTTTCTGTCGAACGGCTCGATCGGCTATCCTTCGAGCAGTTTCACGAGCATTCCGAGGGTTCAGGTTTGCTGAAGATACTATCCCGGGCAAGTCTTACAGGCTCACGAATCGCGAGAATCGTCGGCGCGATCAACGCACTCTTGGACTTCTTGTTCGATGCGCCGTCCAATTGTGCTGCGTCATATGCTTCACTGACTAATCTTCACGGCCAAGATTTAGCGCCGAGATCTTCGGTCGGTTCGCAACGTCCCGCCAGCAGGCTTTGCGCTTCCGTTGTAGTTGGCGACAGAAACCGCCGAGGGGTCGCGACACCGAGTGCTTGGTGAACGTAGTAGAATCCTTGGACATCGCAGCCGATCAGAGTAGCGACTTCCCGCAACGAATAGCCGCCGAGATCTCAATCGTCAGTTTTGCCGCAACGGTAAGCTAGTCTGCGGGCACCGATAGCTATTGGCGTCGTCTTCAAGAAGCGATCTACCGTGGTGCAGTGTTCTGGCCCCCTCGTTTCGGCGTTGAAAAGACGCGATCGCAAGCACGCGCGAGCGGGAGTATGAGCGGATGGATTCGCAACTTGGAAGACGTCCGGATTGCGTGATATGTGGAGGTTCGATCGGGACATCCAGGAGACGCCATATGCCAGTGAAGATTGAAGGTACCTGCGAGCCGCGGTTTCAGCGCGTTCGCGAGATTTTTGCGGATAGCTTTGAGAATGGGATCGAAGTTGGGGCGGCGGTTGCTGCTGTTCTCGATGGGAAGACGATCTTTGACCTTTGGGGCGGGTATGCCGATAAGGCTAAGACCAGGCCGTGGACGCGCGATACGCTTGTCAATGTTTGGTCGACTACCAAGGGGATCACGTCGATTTGTGCGCATCGGCTGGTCGATCAGGGGAAGCTTGACCTTGATGCGCCCGTCGCCAAGTACTGGCCTGAGTTTGCGCAGGCTGGGAAAGACAAGATTCCTGTAAATTTTTTGCTGAGTCATCGCGCGGGACTGCCGGCTGTCAGAAAGCAGTTGCCCGCTGACGCTTATACCAATTGGCCTGTGATGTGCGCGGCGACTCGCGGCGCAGGAGCCTTGGTGGGAGCCGGGGACGCAGCATGGCTATCATGCGATCACGTTTGGATACCTCGTGGGCGAGGTGATTCGGCGAATCACCGGCAAGACTCCTGGCACTTATTTGCGCGACGAAATCGCGGGGCCGCTCAAGCTCGATGTTCACATTGGGGTCGACGCGAGTTTCGATCCGCGAATCGCGGAGCTGATCGGCGCGCCGCCGCCACCGCCGGACCGGCCTGATCAACTCGCGCGGATGAGCGTCGATCCGGAATCTATGATGTTCAAGGCGATTGCGAATCCGGTGCCGGTCGTCAATCCCGCATTGACCAACAGCCGCGCGTGGCGCGGTGCTGAAGTTCCCGCTGCCAATGGACATACGAATGCTCGTGCGCTTGCGACGTTGTACGGTGCGCTCGCGACTGGTGGCGATCTGAACGGTTATCGAGTGCTGACCCCGGCTGGTATCAAGCGGGCGCATACCGAGCAGGCCAACGGACCGGATCTTATTCTGGGCGTCGACTCGCGATGGGGAATAGGGTTCGCGCTCAATCAGCCGAATGCACCGGTCGGACCGAATCCGCGCACGTTTGGGCATCCGGGGGCGGGCGGCTCGATTGGATTTGCCGATCCGGATGCGCGCGTGGGATTTGGATACACGATGAATCAGATGGGCTCGGATGCGCTGATCGATGGGCGTGCGTCGGCGCTGTTCAACGCGATGTTCGCGGCGCTGTAGAAAGGGCGGATGCGTAGAGACGGAATTTGATTCCGTCGAGCCGCCGTGGTTTCAGACTTCCTGGCAGGGGTGACCCCTGCACCCGGAACAAAATAGAATGCGGACTTCGACCTGTAGAAGTTTCGTCCATTACAGAAAAAACGATGCCGCTCGTCTTGCTTCGACGAGCGGCCGTTTTGTCCCTCTTACCTGGAGCTTAGACGCCGGCGGATTTGTATAGCGCGCAGCGCAGCTTGAAGAAGTGCGCCATCGAAGTAAGGTAGCGCACGCGCCATGCCGCCGCCATCTTGCCCTTGGCGAGATCGAGGCCGTGGCGCGGCCCGATCATGTCGTAGGCGTCTTTTATGCTGTTGAAGAGAACGTCCGACGAGCCCTGCTTGAGATGCGTAACGCCGCCGATTTTTTTGATCAACTCAGGGCTGTAGGCGGCGAGCGCAACCAGGCTGTCGGCAAACAGTTCGTCCTCCTCGGCGAGGTGATTCCCGAACGCGCCTTCCATAAACGCGGTGTGGGCGGCCTTCTCACCGACCAGCGAGCCGTAGATAAAATGGCCGAGTTCATGGCCAAGCGTCGCGCCGACTGCGCCCGGATGATGCGCGGTGTTGACGAAGATTACGAACTTGCTTTTTTCGCCGACGTCGGCGCGGCAGTAAAATCCGCGCAGCGACAGGCCGGCGCCGGTGCGATAGGGCTCGGCGCGCAATTCGAGTTCGCGCGGGCCGAATAGTTTGCCAAGATGACCGAGCAACTGCGGGCTACCGAGATCCGACAGGCTGCCGTAAGTCGGGATGTGCTGCTTGATGTCGTTTTCGACGACCTGCGCCAACTCCTTGAGCAGCGACTTCTGCGGAAGCGCAGGCACTTCCATGTAATCGGTGGAAAGAATCCGCTTCAGATCGGCGAGCTGGGCGAGGACGCGGGTCCCGAGCGAGCTGAACGGGACTTTCATTTCGCTGAGCAGCTTGGAGACGAGACGATCGACTTCGCGGCTTGCCAGCGCGTCGGGTTCGCGCGGCGCGATTCGCTTCGCCATCGTGGGCGATGTGGTCATAGCTGCGCTCATAAGATGATTGCGGAGGCGAAACGCCAGCCTGGCTGGCAGGGTCGGCGCCCCATACTAAGTGACTCGCGATGCTTTTCAATACTCATCTACGTCGGGCCATTCGAGCAAATCAGATGCCATACCACCGATAGTTGGCGTTATCGCATGATCTACCAAGTATGGTGTTCAGTACCTCGCTACAGGGCATTTCTGCAACGCACCTTGGGCATTTCTGAACAAATTAGAGCACGATGCACCAAGATCCTCGAATCCTGGTGGTTTACATCGTCATTCGTACGCATCCGCTAGCGACGCTCTTGCATGACAGAACCGCGATGCGGTTCTTCGAGTTCTGTCTGCACAATCTTGTGATCCTCGATGCTGATATGGGCCCTATTGTTTAACCTTATCTACAATGTGTCAAGCCTTTAGCTACCAACTGTAAGACGACTTTGATGCCGCTTTGACGCGTCATAACCGACGAGGTGCTGCCGGCAGGTTTGCAAGCAGTTGGTTATTCGGCGCGCCGGAGCAATCGCTCGACGAAATCGAGGCGGTCCTTGCCCCAGAACATTTCATTGCCGACGAAAAATGTGGGCACGCCGAAAACGCCGCGTGCAATCGCTTTCTCAGTGATGGCCGCCAGCTCGTCGCGCGTCGCAGTCGCATCGGCGAGTTGCATTAGCGCGGCGGCGTCGTAGCCGGCGCCCGAGACAATCGACGCTATCAGGTCGCGGTCGCCGATATCGTTGTCGCGCTCCCAGTATGCGCGCATGATCGCCTGCGAGATTGCGCGCTGCGCTCGTTCGCGCGAGGCGCCGTCATCGTCGGACTGCGTCGTATTTCCCGCCGCCAGGACCGCGCGCAGTGCGGATGACGTTTTGATTGGAAAGCGGCGGGGTCTTTTGAATGGCAACCCGGTCAGTTCCGCATAGCGCGCGTGATCGCGCCACAGATAGCGCGCTTTTCGCGCTGTCATCGCCATCACGTCGAAGCCGGTTCCGCGGAACAACGCGGCGGAATGCGTCGGCATCCAGTTCACGCGCGCGTCGTTGCGGTCGCAGATCTCAGGCAGCATGAAAGCGGCGAAGTAGCTGTTGGTGCTGGAGAAATCGAAGTAGAAATCGACGGATTTCATATTCAGCCAGACCGATAGTAGCGCAGCCGGAACCTCTCCCCTAACCCCTCTCCCTTTTGGAGAGGGGAACCGGAATTACTATCGCTACGGTTGCGACGATTATCGCGGCTTGCCAATAGTGTCATCTTCAAAATGCCGAAATCCAAATTTGTAGCTCTGCCTGGAATGCCGTATCCGCTTGGCGCCATCTGTGACGACGCGGGGGTAAACTTTTCGATATTCTCCGAGCACGCGACTGCCGCGACGCTGTGCCTGTTCGGCGGCGCCGACGGCAACGACGAGATCGCGCGACTATCTATGACCGAGCGCACCGAGCACATCTGGCACGCGTATGTGCCGGGCGGCTCGACCGGGTCAGCGTTATGGCTATCGGATGGCTGGTCCCTACGATCCTCCCGCGGGGCATCGCTTCAACTCGGCCAAATTGCTGCTCGATCCGTATGCGCGCGCGCTCGATCGCAATCCCCGATGGCACGATTCGATGATGGGTTATCGCTCGATCACTGCCGGCACCGTGCCTCGTCTGGATCAGCGCGACAGCGCGCCCGCGATGGCCAAGTGCGTGGTGGTCGATTCGACGTACGATTGGGAAGGCGATCGCAGGCCGGCGATTCCGTGGGGAGATCTCGTCATCTACGAAGCGCACGTAAAGGGGATGACCGCGACGCATCGCGAAGTAGCGCGCAGGATTCGTGGGAACATATGCCGCGCTCGCGTCACCAGCGATGATCAAACATTTGACCTCGCTCGGGGTGAACGCGATCGAATTGATGCCGGTGCATCAGACCGCGCCGGAGCATCGCCTGGAGAAACTCGGGCTGGCTAACTATTGGGGATACAACTCAATCGGATTTTTCGCGCCGGACATTCGCTTCGCATCCGCCGTGGCGCCGGGCAGCGCGGTTGCGGAATTCAAGACGATGGTGAAGGCGTTTCATCGCGCGGGAATCGAGGTGATCCTCGACGTTGTCTACAACCATACGGGCGAAGGCGACGAGAACGGACCGACGATTTGTTTTCGCGGAATCGACAACGCCATCTACTACCGGCTGCGCAACGACGGCAGTGGCCGAGCGGAGGATTTCACCGGCACCGGGAACTCGCTCGACACGACGCATTCGCGGGTCCTGCAAATGGTGATGGACAGCCTGCGCTACTGGATAGTCGAGATGCACGTCGACGGCTTCCGCTTCGACCTGGCGACGACGCTCGCGCGCGGTCCGCGGGGAGAATTTGCGGACAGCCCGTTTTTCGCCGCGATTGCGCAGGACCCGGTCATCTCGACGGTCAAGCTGATCGCGGAGCCGTGGGACGTCGGCGAGGGCGGCTATCGCGTCGGAAATTTTCCGGTTTACTGGAAGGAATGGAATGACAGGAACCGCGACGGCGTGCGCGATTTCTGGCGCGGCGCGAACGGTTCGATGGGCGAGTTCGCATCGCGCGTCACCGGCAGTTCGGATCTGTATCGCGCCGGCGGGCGCGCGCCGCTCGCGAGCATCAACTTTGTCACTTCGCATGACGGCTTCACGCTCGCCGACCTGGTTTCGTACAACGACAAGCACAACGAGGCGAACGGCGAGGACAACCGCGACGGCATCAGCCAGAATCGATCGTGGAATTGCGGCGTCGAAGGCGCCGACCGAAGATCCCGCGATTCGAGCGACTGCGCGCGCAGCAACAGCGCAACTTTCTCGCGACGCTGATCCTGTCGCAGGGCGTGCCGATGATCCTCGCACGGCGACGAGCTCGGTCGCACGCAGCGCGGCAACAACAACGCCTACTGTCAGGACAATCCGATTTCGTGGATCGATTGGCAGAACGCCGACGCGGAATTGATCGAGTTTACGCGGCGAATGATCGAGCTTCGCCGCGAGCATCCGATTTTCCGGCGACGGGGATGGTTCACCGGGACTCCGGTGAGAGCTGGCCGGCTGAAGGATCTCGAATGGTTCCGACCCGACGGTGCCGAAATGATCGCGAGCGACTGGGGCGTGGGATACGCGAAGACGCTGGGCGCGTTCATCAACGGCAACGCGATGACTGAACACGATCGCACCGGCGCGCGAATTATCGACGACAGCTTTTTTCTGATGTTCAATTCCTACAACGAGCCGATGGAATTCAAATTGCCGCCGAAAAAATACGGACGGAAGTGGTCGATAGTCTTCGATACTGCCGAGCCAGCGACCCTGAGTGACTCCAGATCGCATCTATTCGACGAGCGGGTTCACGTCGCGGGGCACGCGATGGTGGTGCTGAGGCGCATAGCGTGAATCGATCCGATTGTTGAATCGAAGTGGTCTGGCGCGGTCTATACTGCAAGCTAAGCGCATCTCGTTCCAGGCGGGAGATTTTCGCGATGATCGACTTTCGAACCGAGCCGTCCGCGTATCGGCATTGGCGCTTGAGCTTCGCCGGCCCGGTCGCGACGCTTGCGATGGACGTGGACGAAAACGGCGGCCTCGCGCCGGGCTACGAGCTCAAGCTTAATTCGTACGATCTCGGCGTCGATATCGAGCTCAACGACGCCGTGAATCGGATGCGCTTCGAGCATCCCGAAGTGAAATGCGTGATCGTCACGTCGGGCAAGGAGCGGGTGTTCTGCGCGGGCGCGAATATCAGGATGCTTGGCCTGTCGAGTCATCCGTTCAAGGTGAATTTCTGCAAATTCACCAATGAGACGCGCAATGCGATCGAAGATGCGACGCTCAATTCCGGGCAGTACTACATGACGGCGATCGGCGGCGCGTGCGCGGGCGGCGGTTACGAACTCGCGCTGGCGACCGACTATATAATGATGGCGGACGACGGCTCGACCAGCGTTTCGCTGCCGGAAGTCGCGTTGCTCGGCGTGCTGCCGGGCACTGGCGGGCTGACGAGGCTGGTCGACAAGCGGCGCGTCCGGCGAGATCGCGCGGATTTTTTCTGCACGACGGAGGAAGGCGTGCAGGGGCAAGCGCGCCGTGGAATGGCAGTTGGTGGACGAAGTCGTTCCGCGCTCGCGACTGATCGAGGCGGCGTCGCAAAGAGCGCTGGAGTTTGCGGCGCGTGCGAATGGATCGGGAAATGCGCGCGGAATATCGCTCGGCCGGCTCACGCGTGATGTCGAAGAGCGACGAGTGAAGTACGCGCACATTGACGATCGATATCGATCGCGACAATTCCACCGCGACGTTTACGATCGAGGGTCCGAAGAATTCTCCGCCGCGCAATGTCGAGGAGGTTCACTCGATCGGCGCAGATTTCTGGCCGCTGGCGATTGCGCGCGAGCTCGAAGACGCGATTCTGCATCTGCGCTTCAACGAGGATACGATCCGGACGTGGATCTTCCGCACACGGGGCGACTCGGAGATGGTGAAATCGCACGACGCGTTCCTTGCCGCGAACGCCGATGACTGGCTGGTGCGCGAGATCCGTCTCTATCTGAAGCGCACGCTGAAGCGCCTCGATGTCAGCTCGCGATCGATCTTCGCGCTGATCGAGCCGGGGTCATGTTTTTGCGGAACCCTGTTGGAACTCGCGCTGGCGTCGGATCGTGCGTACATGCTGCGCGGAGTGCGCGAAGGCGACGAATCGATGCCGGCGAACATCACGTCTCACTGAAACAAACTTTGGCGCGATGCCGATGTGCAACGGCTTGACGCGGCTGGAGAGCAGATTCCAGGGCGAGCCGGAACGCGTCGAGGATCTGCGCGGTCGGATCGGCGAGCAAATGGATGCATCGCAGGCTGATGAAATAGGCCTCGTGACGTTCACGCCGGACGAGATCGACTGGGACGACGAGGTTCGCCTCGCGCTCGAAGAACGCGCGGCCTTCTCGTCGGACGCGCTGACCGGGATGGAAGCGTCGTTGCGATTCGGCGGGCCGGAGACGATCGAGTCGAAAATATTTGCGCGTCTGTCGGCGTGGCAGAATTGGATCTTTCAGCGACCGAATGCGGTCGGCGAAAAAGGCGCGCTCAAACTCTACGGTACCGGAGCGCGGCCGGAATTCGATCCGAGGAGAGTCTGATGACGATCAACTATTCCGAGCGGATTCCCAACAACGTCAATCTCGGCGACGACCGCCGCCTGCAGCGGGCGCTCGAGGCGTGGCAGCCGGGCTTTCTGCAGTGGTGGAGCGAGATGGGGCCCGAAACATTTCAGGGCTGCGACGTGTATCTGCGCACCGCGACCTCGACTGACGCGCAGGGCTGGGCGACTTTCGGATACGTCAAGATGCCGGACTATCGGTGGGGAATTTTCCTCGCCGATCCCGAGAACGATCGCAGGATTCCGTTCGGAGAGCACAAGGGCGAGCCGGTCTGGCGCGACGTGCCGGGCGAGCATCGCGGAGTTCTGCGTCGCTTGATCGTCACGCAGGGCGACACCGAGCCGGCGTCGGTCGAGCAGCAGCGGCATCTTGGCAGGACCTGCCCGTCGCTCTACGACCTCCGCAATCTTTTCCAGGTCAACGTCGAAGAAGGGCGGCATCTGTGGGCGATGGTCTATCTGCTGCATGCTTACTTCGGACGCGACGGCCGCGAAGAAGCCGATGCGCTGCTGCAACGGCGGTCGGGCAACGCGGACAATCCGCGAATCCTCGGCGCGTTCAACGAGAAGACGCCGGATTGGCTGTCGTACTTCATGTTCGCGCATTTCACGGATCGCGACGGCAAGTATCAGCTCGCGAGCCTGGCCGAGTCGGGATTCGATCCGCTGGCGCGCACCTGCCGTTTCATGCTGACCGAAGAGGCGCATCATCTGTTCGTCGGCGAGTCGGGAGTCGGCCGCGTGATCGCGCGCACTTGCCAACTGATGAAGGAGCACAACACCGATATAGTCAGTGAGTATGGCGGGATCGATCTAAGTATCATTCAAAAGTATATAAACTTCCATTACTCAGTCTCGCTCGATCTGTTTGGCTCGGAGCTATCGACTAATGCCGCGACTTACTACAGCGCGGGTCTCAAGGGCCGCTTCAAGGAGACCGACCGCGACGACGATCATCAACTGAAAGGCAAAGCAGCTACCCAGTCCTGAAACCTGATGCTGGAAAAATCATTCAGACCGAGCAGCCGGCGCTGAATGCGTTGAACGAGACTCTTCGCGATTCCTACATTGCCGATTGCGAGCGGGCGCTCGCGCGATGGAACAAGATTATTCGCGAGGCGGGATTGAGCGTCGAGCTCAAGCTGCCGCATCGCGGATTTCGGCGCTCGATCGGCGAGTTCGCGAGCGTCAACGTAACAGTGGACGGGCAGATAGTCAGCGAAGCGGAGTGGCAGCGGCAGCAATCAGATTGGCTACCGACGCAAGCCGATCGCGAATTCGTTGCGTCGCTGATGAAGCCGGTTACGACGCCGGGCGAGTTTGCGAGTTGGATCGCGCCGCCGGTGCGCGGAATCAACCATCAGGCGCTGGACTTCGAGTACGTAACCGCGATCCCCGCGAATTAATCGGACGTGCTTGACTCTGGACTATAGTCAAGGGTCTATCGTGAGGGCTGAGATGACGATTGGCCGAGTAGCTAATGCATTGGGATTGAGTATAGACACTATCCGCTTCTACGAGCGGCAAGGGTTGATTGCGGCGCCGCGGCGAAACTTCTCGGGCTACCGGAATTATTCCGAAGATGTGTTCGATCGGCTGCGGTTCATCGGCGATGCGAAGCGGCTTGGATTCACGCTGAAGGAAATCAAGGAGCTGCTTTCGCAGGGTGTGAAATCGACGGCGGAATGCGGGCCGGTCACGCGAAAAGCGGAAGCGAAATTGGCCGAGATGAACGAGGAAATCGCGCGCCTGCAAAGGCTGCGCGTGACGCTGCGCAAAATGGTCGAGGCTTGCGGCGGAGAGTGCATGCCGGCGCAGGTGTCGCGCGCACGAAAAAAGGAGTTTTCATGGAAGTCGTAATTTACACGAACACGGGATGCTCGGCGTGCAGCCAGGCGAAAGAGTTTCTCGCGCAGCACAATGTCAGCTTCGTCGAAAAAAGCATCGCCAAGGATCCTTCCCTCATCAATGAGCTGGCCAGCATGGGTTTTCGCGCGGTCCCGGTTATAAAAGTTGGCGACGAAACGATGCTGGGTTTCAGCGCCGTGAAGCTGCGCAGGATGCTGGGTCTTTAGGAGGCGCAGGCGACCTCTCCCCTAACCCCTCTCCCTTCAGGAGAGGGGAACAGAAGGTGCGATCGGTCGCGAACCAATACGCCGCGATGTATCCGGTCAGCAATGCGATGAAGCTGGTTTCCGTGAGCGCGTGCGCCAGCAATGGAAAGGTGAGCTGGAACTCCGTCGGCGGCGGCACCATGAACCGGCTGAATGCGCGCAGCGAAATCGCGCTGAGTAAGTAGGCCAACGCGGCCATCCAGATGGCGCGCGGGCTTGACCGGCCATCTCGGCCGATGCAACCATCTGCACGAACGGAATAGCCAGTAGCACCAAGTAGTGATGCCATCCGACGGGTGTCAGCATGATCGCGGTCGCGATCCACAGTGAATAGATTCTCCAGTCTGGATCGTCGCGGTTGCGGTCGGCGAGCGTCGCGCGAATAGTCAGTCCGAGTACTACTACATCCGCAGTGGCTATAGCGGCACGTCTGATCCAATCGATCGAGGAGCCGGGCGCGGTACCGGTGATTGCCCAGAACATCCGCGATACAAACGGTCCGAGCGAAAGATCATCCACTCGGTTCACTACTCGATAGTCAGTTAGCCACAATGCGGCGTGAACGAAGCTGAGAGTCTGCGGCAAACCCAAAATCGCGACAGTTACTAATCCACCCGCTGCGATTCCCGTTGTCGCGAAAATTACTGCGCGCCATTTTCGACGAAACACAAAATAGCCGACGAGCAGAAGAGGGTAGGCTCGCAACAACGCGGCAGTTGCGATCAAGCAGCCCCGCAGCGCCGTCGCGATCGCGCTCCATCGCGCGCATTGCGCATACCATCAAGGCCAGGACTATCAACTGCGATTGTCCCCAGTAGAAATTCAGATTCATCGGCGCCGACAGCAGCATCAGAGCCGCGAGCAGCAGTGCGGTGCGAGCGGAAAGGCCGCGCCGACGCACCAGCAACAGATACATCGCGATCGTCAATGCCGAAAAATTGATTGCGATCCAAATCCAGAACGCGACCCGCGGCCGCATCAGAGTGAGCGGCTCGAAAGCAAAGCAGAAACGGCGGCGTTTCGGACGCATGAACCAGCCAGTTCGTCTCGAGGCCAAGCTGCGCGCCGATCGGCGTCAGATTCGTTGAATATGGATCGATTCCATGACGTAGCGCCCACGCCGACTCGTAGTAGTTTGAGAAATCGCGACGGTGCCACTGCCCGGGCATCCTGGTCAGAGTGCCCGTTAGCACCAGGATCGCGCAGATCCAGATGACGGCCAGCATCGCAGGCTGACGCATCGCGGCTGCGATTCGTTCCCCCTTCATCCACCGAGTATGAACAGACGCCGGACCGCCAGACTATGAATTGATCGACGACGGCGTTATCTGGAGAACTCAAAATCGTGCATAGTGTGGCGGACTGGCACTGGCACCAATTCGTCTCAAATGATTTCTAGCGATACGCAAATTTCCAGCATGACAACATGGGCACATCGATCGATGCTTAACCTAAGCGTCGTTCTCGCACTCGTGATCCTGTTCGGCAGCGGTTGCGCGACGCCGGTCGGGGTGAAACGCCTCGACGAGCAAGCGGCGCATCGCGAGCTGAATGCGAATGTTCTCTCGACCGGCAAGCCGAGTGATTACTCGACGCAGATTCTCGAACGATCCGCCCTTACGGATCGTTTCAAAAGCGATCCGCAAACTGTACTGGCCGAATTGAATTCAGGACTCGGCAAGCCTGACGAACGCGATCGGCTGTTCGCGCTGTCCGAGCTCTCATTTGAGTATGCGGAAGAATCGGGGAATCAATCCTACTACCTGGCGTCCGCCGCCTATGCGTATGCCTTCCTGTTCCCGACGAATCCGGCCGACGCGCCCGGCCAGTACGATCCGCGCCTGACCCTCGCTGTTGACCTTTACAATCGAGGCATCGCTTTGGGACTCGCGACCAAAGACCGAAAGGAAGTTGATCTCAGCGAGCGTCAACTGAGTTTGCCTTTTGGGTCGCTCAATTTGAGCGTTGAGCCTGACGGTTTCAAGTACGGCGAATATCATCTGACGAAGTTTGTATCGCTCGCGGACCTGGAGGTTCGTGGGCTCCGCAACACTTATCGCAGACCGGGTATCGGCGCGGCGCTATCGGCACGAGTCGAGCCGACGCCGGGCAGTCCCGGGAGCAAATGGATTCCGCCGACTGCGAAAGTGCCGATCACCGCGTTCGTGCGCTTCGACGATCCTCGCCTCGCGATGAGCAATGGGCGCCTGCACGGCACCGTGGAACTCTACGACGAGGACAGGGCTGGCTTCGTGCAGGTCGGTTCTCAGACCGTGCCGCTCGAGTCCGATCCCAGCGCCGCGCTCGCCTATCGCCTGGAAGGCGCGCCGATTTGGGATTTCGAGCTCGCGGGCTTTCGTAAGGGAGACCTTTCCCTTCCAGGCTCCCGCAATCGCGGCGACTTCAACGGGCTCTTCATGTTGCATCCATACCATCCGAACATGATTCCGGTGGTGTTCGTTCATGGCACGGCGTCGAGTCCCGCCCGATGGGCCGAGATGGCAAACGAGCTGCTCGGCGATCCAAATATCGCATCGCGCTATCAGCTTTGGTTCTTCCTCTATAACAGCGGCAATCCGATCGTGTTGTCTGCGATGCGTTTGCGGGAATCGCTCGTCGCGGTGCGCAAGGACGTCGATCCCGAGGGAAAGGACCCGTCGCTCAACCAGATGGTAGTGATCGGCCACAGCCAGGGCGGGCTATTGACGAAAATGATGGTCGTCGATAGCGGCAATCGCTTCTGGAACAATGTCACGTCAACCCCATTTGACCAGGCGAACCTCGATCCCGAGACTCGCGATTTGGCCTCGCGCGCGATGTTCTTCAAACCGCTGCCCTTCGTCGACGAAGTGATCTTCATCGCGACACCGCATCGCGGCAGTTACATGGCCAGCAATCCCATAGTTAAGTTCGGAAACAAATTCATTAACCTGCCTGGCGGGCTTGCCAAGACCGCGGTTGCGCTCGGAAAGCTTCGCGAGTCCAGCATGATGGGAAGCCGCGCCTGTGATTCCGACCGCGCTGGACAACATGGATTCCTCGAATCGGTTCATCAAGGTGCTATCCGCGACGCCGATCGCTCCCGGCGTTCACGCGCATTCGATCATCCCGGTGAAAGGCAATGGGCCGGTTGAGGACGGCAACGACGGAGTCGTCGAGTACAAGAGCGCGCATATCGACGGCGTCGAGTCGGAGCTGGTCGTGCGTTCGGGACATTCGACGCAGGCGCACGCCCGCAGACGATCGAGGAAGTCCGCCGCATCCTCTACGAGCACGCCGGAATCCACTGATGCTCGATGCGCGCGGTCCGGATTCTCGCGACGCTGATGTTGTCGGTGATCGTCGCCGCCGCGGTCGCGTGGGCTGCGATGGCGATATGGTTCGACGGGCCGCATCCTCGCGTCATTGCGGAGCCGATGGCCGCGGGACTCGTGATCGTCTGCATCATCCTGGCGGCGATCGTTCGTCCGCTGTTGAGAGGGCTCACGGTTGCGATATTTCCGGTGATTATCGTCGCACTATGGTGGACGGCGATTCCGGCGAGCAACACGCGCGATTGGACTCCCGACGTAGCCCGCACCGCGCGCGCAACCTTCAACGGCAGCCGCGTGACGATCGAGAACGTGCGAAATTTCAACTATCGATCCGAAACCGACTACGACCAGCGCTGGGAGACGCGGACCTACGACCTCGATCGGATCAAGGGCGTGGACCTGTTTCTATCGTTTTGGGGACCGACTGAAATCGCGCACACGATCGTCAGTTGGGATTTCGACGACGGCCAGCATCTCGCGATCTCGATCGAGACGCGCAAGGAGAAGGGTGAATCGTACTCCGCGATTCGCGGCTTCTTCCGGCAGTACGAGCTGTACTATGTAGTTGCCGATGAGCGCGACCTGGTCGGGCTGCGTACCAACTATCGCGGCGAGCAAGTCTATCTATATCGCATCCGCGTTC
This sequence comes from uncultured delta proteobacterium, assembly GCA_963814715.1. Lineage (GTDB taxonomy): Bacteria > Desulfobacterota > Binatia > Binatales > Binataceae > Binatus. The sequence goes on along the minus strand of CAWFDW010000001.1, from coordinate 322,948 downwards.
CTGCCGCGGACGCGCGAGCGCTGCTGGTTGACTACCTCGAGGAAGTGAATCATCTCGCCGATCATCCAGAGTGGTACAACGCATTGACGCAAAACTGCACGACGACAATTCGAGGCCACGTGCAAAACATCGGAGCCAGCGGGCAGTCTCGACTGGCGCCTGCTCGCCAACGGCCACCTCGATGAACTGCTCTACGAACGCGGCCAGATCGACACGAGCCTGCCGTTGGCAGACCTACGAGCGCGCAGCAATATCACCGAAAAAGCAAAAGCCGCCGGCGACTCATCTGATTTTTCCACGCGCATCCGCCAAGGCTTGCCGGGCATGAGCGGATAGGACACCGGCTGGCGGGCGACGGAAGCACGTTATCGTTAACGCCTCGGAGCGGCAGCCACCTGGCTTGATTCGCTTATTTGGCAGCGCAAAGCTTGCCGAAGGCTATCACGTGCTCCACGTTGCTATTTCGAGGAAGATCACGATGAATAGACGAGATATCCTGCAAGGGTTTCTGGCAATCGTCTGGGCCGGCGTAATTATATCGAGCACTGTCGGCATAGCTCACACAGCGGCCTCGACGCGGGATCTGACCGCGTTTCAGGACGCCAGCTACATCTACATCGCAACCGTCCGAAAGGACGGCAATCAGAGCCAAGCTGCTCGGGTGTGGTTCATCGTGACTCCTGACAACAAAATCCTGATCGACACCAATAGCGACAGCTGGAAGGCAAAACGAATCAAGCGCGGCAGCCCCGTACTCGTATGGCTCGGTTCCGCAACCGGTCCGGCATTCATAGGCAAGGCTGAAATCGTCGAAGACAAGGCGATTCAGGACTCGATGATTGAAAAGATTCCCGCGAAATACATCCTGGCGCGGATGGGCTTCTACGGTCCGAAACGTGCGAAGTTCGACGCCGGACAGATTGTCACAATAAGAATCTCCCCCGTGCGCGATCTGCCAGATGGATTCGCCTCCTCACCGGGCACACCAGCACCCAAGCTGGAAGAGGGCGCGCCATCACCGTGACAAAGCGGGAGGAGAATTATGGTGCCGAGGGCGGGACTTGAACCCGCACGTGGTTGCCCACGGAGGATTTTGAGTCCTCTGCGTCTGCCATTCCGCCACCTCGGCACTCGAAGAAGCTGCAGACTCAGGCTGGTCATCTTAGGCAAAGGTGGCGCGGGCGGCAATGGCGGCCGATTAACGGCGGCGCGACGCCTTCACCACAGATAGGCGACCTGCGAACTGAATAGCCAGTCGACGACGACCGTCAGACGTACCAGATAGTCAGAAGTGACTATAGAACTGAGTACTTAGTGCGATTCTCACTGATATTTCGCGATCGTTTGCTTAGTATAATGTAGCGAGCGCACTATGTATTCATGGAAGCAGTTGTCGCTCGCATTCCCGCTTCCGCCTGCGATTCCACGACCGCAGCTAACAATCGCAGGATTGAGGCGCGCGCTTGGCGACTGCGTGCTCGCGGTATCCTTCTTACTGGCGATGCTGCCGGCCGGCCGCGAGCTCAGCTTTAGCCTGGCCGGAGCCGCAAACATCGTGTGGCTGACCGGCGCAGCGATCATGGCCGTCATGTCGTTCGCGCGATTCGCCCCGCGCAGCGCGACGGTCAATCTGCGGACGATCGCCGCATCCGGTGCGATGCTGATCCTGCCGTGCTTCATGCGTCCGATCGATCGGTCGACAGGCGCGCTCGCAACCATCGGACTTGATCTTCGAGTTGTGCGGCGTGATGCTGACCCAGATCGCGCGAGTCTACATGGGCCGCAGCTTCGGTATATTGCCCGCGAATCGTGGAATCGTATCGAAGGGCCCATTCCGATGGGTTCGTCATCCGATATATTTCGGATGGCTGGTGCTTTCGATCGGCTACGCGATGTCCTACGCGAATCCCCGCAACATGATCCTGATCGTTGCAGACGCTTCCGTTCATGGTCTGGCGAATCGACCAGGAAGAAGCACATCTGAGCGCGGATCCCGACTATCGCAGCTACATGGAGTCGCGTCCGGTACCGTCTGCTGCCCGGCTTGATTTGAGCGATTTAGTCCTGCGACGGTGTAGCGTTCTGGCGGCCGTTGCTCCGCGTGCCCATCAGATAGATTCCACCCGCCAGCGGAGTCGACAGAAACATCGCGAATGCGAGTCCGCCGATCACTGCGATCGCCAACGGCTGCTGAACCTTGGCGCCGGCGCCGTAGCCGAGTGCCAGCGGGAACAAGCCCGCCGCTGTCGCGAGCGTCGTCATCATGATCGGCCGCAGCCGCACCGTTGCCGCGTCCAGCAGCGCCGCGCCCGGCTTGGTGCCCGAATCGACTTCGCGCTCGGCATGGTCGAGCAGCAGGATGCCGTTCTTCGCGGTGATTCCCGCGACCATGATGATTCCCATGAACGACGAAATGTTGAGCGTCATGCCGGTGACGTCGAGCGCGATGAAGCTGCCGGCGAGACACGACATCGCGGCGATCAGGCATGCGAGCGCCGGCGCCAGCTCGGGCGAACTCCCAGACCAGGATCAGGAACATCATGATCGTCCCTGCGACCAGCACCAGCGCGAGCTCGTGAAACGCCTGTTGTTGCTGAGCGTAGAGGCCGCCGTATTCGAGCGATACTCCCGCCGGCAGCGGCATCTTCGCGAGACTCTCCTTCACCGCGTCGATCCCGGTGCCGAGATCGATACCCTCGAGCCGCCCGGTGACGTGCACGACGGGCCGCTGGCGCTCGCGATCGATTTCGTTGGTCGCGCCGAGAAAGTTGATCTTCGTGACCGACGAGAGCGGGACGCGCGCATTCGTGCTCGACTTGAGGATGACCTCCGAAAGAGTTCCCAAATCTTCGTGGAATGCATCCGGATAGCGCACGCGCACGCCGACCAGCCGATCGCCCGACAGCACGCTGGTGGCGACGGTCCCTTGAATCACCGAATCGAGCGCCGTGCGAATATCATCGGCGCTCAATCCGTAGTGCGCCGCTGAAGTGTTATCGACGACGACCGCCTGCTCCGGGATGCTCTCGACAATTCCGTTTTTGACGTCCACCAGGCCGTGGATCGAGCGCATCTTGTCGGCCACCTGCCGCGCGGTCGCTTCGATAACTTTCTGATCGGTGCCGAAAACCTTCACTTCGATCGGCTCCGGAACGCCCGAAAGGTCGCCGATTAAATCCTGCAGCACTTGCGAGAACTCTACCTGCACTCCCGGCACCGTATTCAGGATGCGCTCGCGGATCGAATTGGTGACGTCGTCGATATCACGTTTACGGTCGGGCTTGAGCCGCACGGACATGTCTCCGGTATTCGACTCGGTCAGAAAAAATCCAAGCTGGGTTCCGGTCCGGCGGCTGAACGAAGCGACCTCGGGCGTCGATTTGAGAATCGACTGAATTGAGTCGAGCATCGCGGTCGTGTCGGCCAGCGTGCTCTGCGGCGGCGTGATGTAGTCGAGGATGAAGGCGCCTTCGTCGAGCGGCGGCAGATAGTCGGTACCGATATTGTTGTAGACGAAGTACGCAACCGAGCAATGAAACGATCGCGACTGGAATTGCCAGCACGGGAAATCCGATGAAGGGTCGGACCGCCATCAGGAATGCGCTCTGAACGCCGTGATAGATTCGTCCCGCTTCGCGCGCGCGTCCGCGAAATCGCGCAATCGCGAGTTCGATTGCGGGCGTGAAGTAGATGGCGAGGACCAGCGAAATCGCCAGTCCTCCGCCGAGCGTCGCGGCCAGTGACCGGAAGAAAATTCCGGTCACGCCCGAAGTAAAAACCAGCGGCCCGAAGACAACGATCACCGTCATCGTCGACGCGACCAGCGGGCGCTGAAGACTCTTGAGCGCTTCGGCCACGGCGTCCGCGGCGGACTTCTTCGGCCGCGAGCTCGCGATGAATCGCTTCGATCATCACGATTGCGTCGTCGATGAAAAGTCCGATTCCCGCCGCCAGCCCGCCCAGCGTCATCATGTTGAAGGTCAGCCCGACCGCCTTCATCACGATGAACGTGATCGCGACGGTGCATGGCACCACGATCGCCGCGACCAGCGCGCTCAGCGGGCTCATCGTGAATGCCAGCACCACCAGCACCGACAGCGCGAGGCCGAGCACGATCGCGTCGCGCACGCTCTTGAGCGATTCGGCGACCAGGTCCGACTGATCGTAGGAGATTGAGAACTTGAACGTCGGGATAGCGCTGGCGAAACTCCTCGACAATCTGCCGCGCCTCGGCCGCGATTGCCTCGGTGCTGCCGCTAGGCCGCCGCGAGATTCCGACCAGCACCGACGCGCCATTCTCCGACGCCGCGCGGATGTAGTCTTCCTGGATTCCAAGTTCGACCGAGCCCACATCGCTGACGCGCACCGGTTGACCGTTCGACCGAGGTGAGCGGTACCGACGCAATCTGATCGGCTTGATGCAGGTCGGTCGTCACCACCGTCAGCAGCATGCGATGCGATTCGTTCATCCGGCCCGCGGACGCGACGACGTTATTATTCTTCAGCCCCGTCACGACGTCGCCCGGCGACAAGTCATGCTGAAGCATCCGCGCCGGATCGAGCCGCACCACGAACTCGCGATACTTGCCGCCGATCACGCCGACCCGGTAGGTGCCGTCGATTCGATGCAGGCTCGGCACCAGGTCGTAGTTTACGATGTCGGTGATTTCGGCGCAGGCTGCGGGTCTTTGAACTCAGGCTGAGATCGACGATCGGAAACGTGCCGGTCGTCAGCAGCACCGCGTCGACCGAAGTATCGGTCGGCAACTGTCGATCGCGTGTGCGCGACCTGCGGCGCTGAGCATCTGGAAACCGATCTGCGGGTCGGAGTCTTCGCCGAACGTAACGTCTATCTCGGCGCTGCCGCGGGTCGTCGTCGATCGCACCAGCTTCACGCCGGGAATGCTGTAAGCGCTCTCTTCCAACGGCCGCGTTACCGACGCGAGCATCTGGTCGGCCGGCAAGTCGCCGCTGTCGGCGAGAATCGTCGCGCGCCGAAAAATAATCTCGGGAAACACCGCGCTCGGAATCGTTCGCGCCAGGATTACCCCGAGCACGCTCGCTGCCAGCACCGACAGCACCGCCAAGTGTCGAGCTGCTGCGCGTCATTTGTCTGCCCTGCGCGACGCGAACGCCAAGGCCGTCGGACAGCGCGTAGCCGCCCGAAGTCACGACCAGGTCGCCCACCTTGAGGCCGTCGGTCGCCTGAACCCGATCGCCGTCGCGCAATCCGACCTTGATGTCCTTGCGATGCGCGCGGCCGTCGGTGCCGATTACAAACACGTGGTATTTGTCGACGCCCTGATCCTGAAACAGCGCGGTGGATGGAACTACGATCGCGTCGGGCGCGCTCGCCGTCTCGACGCGCACCTCAACCGGCGCGCCCGCCTGCGCGATTCGCTCCGCGCCCGGTGAAGTCCGTCCGCACCGACGAGCTCGCGCTGGTTGCGTCGAAGTTCGGCAGAATCGCCGCGACGCGCGCGGGAAACTCAACGCCCGGACGAAACGGCGTCGTCACCGTCGCGAACATCCCGGGCCGCACCAGCGAAAGCTGGCTGACCGGCACCGAGGTCTCGACGTAGAGGCTCGACGGATCGATCAGATCGACAATCGTGTCGAGGTCGGCAACCATCTGGCCGCTGCTGACCGGCGGTGCCGAGACGATCCCGGCTGCCGGCGCGACCACCGGTATCCCGGCAGCTGTGATTGTAGCGCCCGACCGACGCGCTCAGCCCCGGCGCGTCCTGCGGATCGATTTTGCGCGCGACCGCGAGCCCGGCCTCCGCCGCTTCGATCTCGCGATTGATAACGTGCGCGACGACCTGGCCCTTGCGCACCGAATCGCCGCTAACGAGTTTCATTCCGATCACGCGTCCCGCCGTGGGTGCGCGCACGATCACGTGACGAGTCGCGACGGTCTTGCCGAGCAGTCGAAGCTCGCTGTTCATCGGATGAACTTCGGCGCGTGGCGGCGCTCACCAGCAGCGTCGGATTCGCCGGCTTCGCGTCTTCGTCGTCAGCTTTTTTGTCGCCGCCGCATCCGTCAGCAGTGCCATCGCCAGCATGCGGCGGCAAGGATCGCCGCAGCGCGAGGTTCGAACCCGCGCGCTTCATCACTGGATGCGGCCGAAGAGCAAGCTGGTCTCCGCCACCGCTTCGCGCGCGTTAAATTCCTGGTCGAAGTGCTGGAGCCGCAACTGCTCGGCCTGCTGATAGGAATCCAGCACCTCGAGCATCGTCGCCGATGCCTCCGCCAAGGAAGCGCGACCAGGTCAGTCCGAAGTTGTCGTCGGCGGTCGGCTGCGCGCGCGACAGGATGTCGAGCTGCCGATTCGCCTCGTCGTACCGAAGCGACGCGTCCGCCACGCGCCGCTTCAGAAGATACTCGGTCTGACGCGCCTGCGCGGTCGCCGAATGCGCTTTCGCTTTCGCCTGATCGATGTGCGACGCGATCAGGCCGCCGTCGAACACCGGCACCGACACACGCCGTCGTACGACCCGCCAAAGTTGTGCGCGATCGTCTGACGGCGGATCGACTCCGACGAAGCCGGTCGTGAACGCGACCTGGAAGGTCGGCAGACGCTCGGCCTTCGCCGCCACGATTTGCGAGTTAGCCGACGCGATCGCGCGCTGCGCCGCCTGCATCACCGGGACTCTGCGCAAGATCGCCCGACGGCCTCGGCGGAATGCCCGGGAATGCTCCGCGATGTCGAGGTCGGGCTGATTGGGCTCGCCGATCAAAATGCCCAGGGTTGCCACCGCGCGCTCGCTGTTGCTGCGCGCCGCGTCGAGCGCGAGCTCGGTGCTGTCGCGCGCGGTGCGGAACTTCAGCACGTCATTCGTGATCACGCGTCCGCTTTTTTCGAGCGCCTGAATCGTAGTCACGTAACGCGACATGCCGCTCGAGGCTGGCCTGCAAAGCCTGCTGCGTTCCGCGCGCGCGCAGCAAATCGAAGTACGCGATCGAAGTATCGAAAACAATTTGCGCGCGCGCCGCAGTCACCCCGAGCCGCGACGCTTCGTTTACGTACTGCGCCGCGCGCACGCAGCGCCTGCCGCCGTCCCCAATCCCACGCCGTGTAGTCCAGCGTCAGCATCCCGGCCGAAAGTCCGCGGTTGGTGACGACTTCGTCGTAGCCCGGCGCCTGGTAATACTCCCCTCCCGCGCCGATGGTCGGGAACAGTGGGGCGCGCTGCTCGCGCACGTGCGCGACGCTCATATCGCTCGCCGCCGCAGCGACGTCCACCGAAGGCGCGACATGCAGCGCGCGATCGATCGCGTCGGACAGAGTAATGCTCGCGGCGCGCGCCACCGGCGTCCAGCACAGGATCGCCGTTACCAGCACGGCCGCAGATAGGTGGCGGCAAGATGGCTCCATTGCTAAAAATTCTAACAGCGGCCTGTCAACAGTCCAAATTAATGGACAGTTAAGCTGATTATGAGCGGCGGCCAGCTACCGAAGCGGCACGGTCGCCCGATGTGGATCTTCTTTGTAGAGCGCGAGAGTCACGACGAATGCGCTGCCGCCCGACGGAAGATTCGCGGCTGCGATATCGCCGCCATGTGCGCGCGCAATTTCCCGGCATAGGCTCAAGCCCAGCCCGCTGCCCTCGCCGGGCGACCCTGCGCCGCGAAAAAATCGATCGAAAATATGCGGCAGCTCCGCCGGATGGATTCCCTCGCCGGTGTCGGCGACCCGGAGTATCGCTCGATTCGCGTCGCTCTTCAGGCCGACCTCGATCGATCCTCCCGATCGGCGTGAACTTCAGCGCGTTGTCGAGCAGATTGACGATCAGCCGCCGCAGATGCCCGGTGTTGCCGTTGACGAAAACGTCCTCGGGCGCATCGATCGTGAGCTTGATCTCGCGTGCCTGCGCCAGCGGGCCGACCGTCGCCGCTATCTCGTTCAGCAGCGCGCGAAGATTCAGCTTCTGCCGATCGACCATCACCTCGCCATTGAGCCGCGACAGCATCAGCAGCTCGTCGGCAATCCTGCACAGCGACAGCGCCTCGCGATGCGCCGCGCCGAGCGCCGCGCGATTCGCCTCGGGCGTGCGATCGCGCGCGAGCGCGACTTCGAGTCCCGTGCGCAGCACCGCCAGCGGCGTCCGCAGCTCATGCGCCGCATCCGACGCGAACCGTCGCTCGGTGGCTGACGCGCGCTCGAGCCGATCGAGCAGTGAGTTGATCTCCGCCGTCAGCCGCGCGACTTCGTCGTCCACCGGCGGGACCTTCAGCCGCGAGCTGAGATTGGTCGGCCCAATCGCTTCGAGATCCGCGCTCACGGATTCGATCGGTCGCAGCGCCCGGCCCGCCAGCAGGTATCCGCCGCCGACGCAGAGGATCAGCACGATCGGCACCATCAGCAGCAGCAGGTTGCGAAGGCCATCAACCGATTCGTCGATCAGGCCCGCCTGCACGCCGCTTTGCAGGTACGCGATCTGGCCGTCGTAGAGCATCGGAACGACGGCGAACCGAAAACTCGGGATTAGCGATGATCGCCGGATGCGTCGGGAGCGTCGGGTCGAACGGCGGCGGCTCAGTGTGGACGTCGCCGAAGTTTCCCACCTCGCTGTGGGCCGTAACGATTCGCACGCGCCGCCCCGGCCCGATATCCGTCTCGAGACTCAGCCGCTGCATGATTCCGAGCGCGCTCGAGGTGCCGCCGCGCTGGATTTGGTCGGCCGTGTTCTCGGCTCTCTTCCAGCAGCGCAGCGTCGAGCGCGCCAACTTGCTGGCGCTCGAACAGTTTAATCGCCGCGATTGCCGCGACCAGCAGAATCGCCGCCAGCACCGCGGCCCAGTAGATGGTTAGCCTGAGTCTGATCGTCATTGGCGGGAATCGCGCGTAGTGCGCGGCGGCGTCATTCCGCGCGCATCGTGTATCCAACGCCGCGCACGGTCACTATCAGCGATCGATCGGCGCGCGGATCGATCTTCTGCCGCAGCCGATTCACGAACACTTCGATCAGGTTGGTCAGCGAGTTGTAGTTCGAATCCCAGACCGTCTCGGCGATCATGTCGCGCGTCACGACCTGTCCGGCGTTGCGCATCAACAATTCGAGCAGCATCTTTTCCTTCGGCGACAGGTTCAAATTGTGCTCGCCGATTTTCGCGCGCCGCTTGACGGTGTCGAATTCAAGATCGCCCACCTTGAGGATAGGCGAGACCGGCGTCCGCGGACGTCGCGCGAGCGCCTTGATTCTCGCGACCAGCTCGGCGAATGCGAACGGCTTGGCGAGGTAGTCGTCGCTGCCGCTGTCGAGACCGGCTACACGTTCCTCGAGCGTCCCGCGCGCGGTCAGGATCAACACGGGCGTCTGATTGCCCGCCGCGCGCATCTCGCGCAGCAGTTCGAGCCCGCTTTTACCCGGCAGTCCGATATCGAGCACGATCAAGTCGAGCGCGCCTCGCGCGATTATCGGCTCGGCCGCCTCCGCACTGCCCGCGATTTCGACTGCAAAGCCGTCCTCGACCAGCCCCTGCTTGACCGAGTCAGCCAGCCGGGCCTCATCCTCGATCAGCAGAATCCGCAACGCGTTCATACCCCCCGATGCTGCCACGCCGCCAGCCGCAAAAAAAGCGTCCGCGCCGTCAAATCGCCAGCGACAGGACTCCTGCGGCTACCAGGGCGCCGGCCCAGATTGTGTCGAGGTTGATCCAGGCGCTGCGCAGGATTGCGAGGCCGATCCACTCATAGACCAAAATCGCGATTGCGCCCGTCACCGCGATCATCGCGCCGGTGTGCAGCAGCACTACGGCGATCGCCTGCGCGACCGTGTGCGCGGGAGCTGCGGCCATGTGATGTGCGTGCGGAGAATTCGGCGTCATCCCGATCAGGATCGGGAACAGCATCAGGCCGGCGCCGTGCGCCGACGCCATCAGGAATGACCACAGCGTGAGCTCGGCCGCGTTCACGCGCATCGCAACCCATCGCGGATGCGCGCGCGGCCAGATGAAGCGGAACAGTCCGAACAGGATCAGCGCGGCCGCGCCGATCGGGCGAAGCAGATCGATCGCGAAGAACAGCCGCAGTCCGCCGATGATCGCGACGACCGCCGCGATCGACACCAGATGTCCCAGCGCGATCGGACCGAGCGCCCATATCACCTTCGAGCGCCGCCGCTCCTGCAGTCCGAGCGCGACTGCGAACAGCCAGCCCATCGACGGGTCGATCCCGTGATATGCGCCGAGCGCCGCGACCGCTATCCACGGCCACGCCGCGCTCACGGATAGCAGAACGAATCGGACGACGAGTCGCCGCCTTCGAGGCGAATCTGATGCGGCCGTTCGCCGTCGAAGGTCGTGAAGAAATTCGGATCGATCGTCATGCCGCCCGCCGGCGCGCAATCGATCTTCGTGACCCAGCCGCGCACGCCCTCGGGATAGAATTGCGCATCCCACGCACCGTACAGCGAATTCGATATGTAGATGCGCCGGCCGTCGCGGCTGAGCTCGATCATCTGCGACGCGCCGTTGAGCGGCCCGCTCTTCGGATGCTTCGCGTGCGAGACGATTCCGCCGAGCCGCACGCATGCCCGTCTCCTTCGGCTTGAACGGATCGCTCACGTCGTACTGCTTCAAGTCGCCGGTGCCGAAACACGCGACGTACAGAAATTTGTCGTCGAGACTCAGGTTGATGTCGGTAATCAGCGGCGGCACCGCCTTGAACGGCTTGAGCGCCGGCGGCAGCAGGCTTTCGTCGGCGGGCTCGGCGGGAATCTCGATCACCTTGCGAACTTTCCAGTCGCCGCCGTCGCGATACCACAGAAAAATCGACGCCGACAAATCCTTGGTCGAGATCACGACGCCGACGAATCCGAAAGTCTTCGTCGGGTCGTGCGACGGCCGCAGCTTCGAGCGCCATTTGATTCTCGGCGCCGAGGTCGAGCGACTTCAGATGCCGCCGGTTGCGCAGATTCCAGATATGAATCGCATGACCGTACTTGTTGCCAAGCAGCAGATCGGGCATCGACGCCGTTCTCGATCATTTTCGGCGTGCCCCATTCGCTGGTAATCGCCACGTCCCAGCCGAGATGCCACCAGAAATCGTACGCGAACTGCTGCGGCCCGCGATCGACCTCCCATCGCCCGAGCACGTCGAAGCTTTCGTGATCGAGCAGAAAAATTCCGCCCGGCCCGTCACCGTTCGGATCCCCAATCGCGCTGACGTAAATCGCATCAGGCCCGCAATGCACCGTATGCGGCCGGCTGTATCCCGCGCGCGACGCGATCTCCTCGGCCTCGATCGTCTTCACCAGCTTCGGATTCCGCGGGTCGGGCTTGGTGTCGAGAATGTAAATTCGCGACGATCGCAATCCCGGCACCAGCAGGTAGCGCCGCTCGATATGAGGATGTGGCGCGTACGGACATAGCGCTGCGCTGCACGCGTTCCAGCCGAAGTGATGCAACTCGTCGCCGACGTTCGGCATTTCGGTGCGCCCGACAACTTGCGAGTAGGTCTTCGATTTCGGATCGAGATCGAGCGCGCACAGCGCGTCATGCTTTCCGTTCGCCGGCGTCGGATTGAACGTGACGACGTAACCGAGCTGCTCGCGCGGCGCCTGCATCGCCATTCGCGCCGACGGGTAAAAGGTTTGATCAGGTTTCCACAATGCCATGAATTCGCACCGCCCTCCGAGAAGATGACCCCGACCGTACAAACTCGTCCACTCTCAAACAAGCCCACCAGAAGGCGCCCACAACGCTTTTACTTTTGTCCCCCTTCGCACTATGGGAATGGGTCGCAATCATGGAAGAAAAACCGGTTCTCTACGAAAAGCACGACCGCATTGCCAAGGTCATCCTTAACCGGCCGCGCTACAAGAACGCGCAATCGCGGCGCCTGCTCGAGGAAATGGACGCCGCCTTCGCGCAGGCCAACGCTGACGACGACGTCCGCGTGATCATTCTGTCCGGCGCGGGCGACAATTTCTGCTCCGGCCACGACCTCGGCACGCCCGAGGAAAAAGAGGATCAGCAGCGCCGCCCGTTTCCCAAGGGCGTGCGCGGCGAGTACGCCAGGTCGCGCGAGATGTTCCTCGACAACACGCTGCGATGGCGCGATCTCGACAAGCCCACCATCGCGCAGGTGCAGGGTCTGTGCATCTTCGGCGGCTGGATGTTCGCCGCCGCGATGGATCTGGTCGTCGCGTCCGACGACGCCAAGTTCCTGCCCTCGCTATTGCAGTACTTCTCGATTCCGTGGGACATGCCGCCGCGCAAGGCCAAGGAAATTCTGTTCCAGAGCCGCTTCGTCGACGCCGACGAGGCCGCCCGCCTCGGCTTCGTCAACATGGTCGTGCCGCGCGCCAATCTCGAAGCCGAGACGATGGCGCTCGCGAATCGAATCGCGGAGAGCGACCGCTTCACGCTCCGGATGGTCAAGTGGGCGGTCAACTCCGCGCAGGACGCGATGGGCTTCAGCACCTCGATTCGCAACGCCCACTCGCATCACATGATTCTCGGCATCGGCGGCCTGATGCAGGCCAAGATGCAAGGCAAGGAGCTTCCCAAGCGGATGCCCGGGGTCGAGCAGGCGCTCAAGAAAATCAGGAAGTAGGGAGTAGCTGATGAGCGACCTGCCGGAGCACGTGCGCAAGAACCGCGCGAAGTGGGACGAACTAGCGAAAGAATACGCTGCAGCCGGTGCTCGAGGCTGGAACCGTGACTCACCTGTCTGGGGCATTTGGCACGTCCCGGAAGCCGAGCTGCATATGCTTCCCGACGACCTGAACGGCAAAGACGGATCGAACTGGCTGCGGCACAGCCTCGTCCGTCGTGCTCGCGCGGCAGGAGCCGCTGCCTTTACTCGCGATCGAGCTGGGCTGCGGCACCGCCTACGTCTCGTGTTGGCTCGCACGGAAGGGAGCACGCGTGGTCGCGATCGACAATTCGTCAGCCCAACTCGCGACGGCTCGGCGTCTACAACGCGAACACGGTCTCGACTTCCCGCTAATTCACGGCAACGCCGAGTCGGTCGCCTATCCCGATGCGAGCTTCGACTTCGCGATTTCTGAGTACGGCGCTTGCCTGTGGGCTGATCCGCAACTCTGGGTTCCCGAAGCGGCGCGGTTACTACGCCCAGGCGGTCAACTTGTCTTCCTAACCAATTCGTACCTGATGGCTCTGTGCACGCCACCGGAAGAGGACCTCGCCGCGACGGATCGATTGCTGCGCCCCGCCTGCGGCATGTATCGCATCGAATGGCCCAACGAACCGGGCGTCGAGTTCCATCTGTCGCACGGCGATTGGATATCGATTGCTGCGGCGGTCGGGATTCGAGATCGAAGACTTGATCGAGGTGAGGCCCTCGGCTGAGGCTACGACAAGATATCCGTACGTAACCCTCGAGTGGGCCCGGCAGTGGCCCAGCGAAGAGCTGTGGAAGGTTAGCAAAAGGCGCTGAAGGGCGCGCGAATCGTCGTTCGAAACATAGATCCGACACTAGCGTCCCGGTAAGACCCGTTGCGGACGAACCGATTCGTTTCGATTTCCAAAACTCGTCACAATTGAAGTGTGACGAGTTCGATTGCAAAACTTGGTAGCGCGATCGTTTTGGCGATTCTGTTAGTCGCACCTGCCGCATCGAGGGCCGAAGAGTCGACAGCGCCGCTTCCGCCGATTTCGCATCAGATGGCGGGCGGACAATTCGATTTCATCGTCTGGAATAACACCAGTTTTACAAGAATCGGTTCGCGATTCGGCGAAAGCCCGAGAGTACTGGCCCGCGAGAACGGCAAGGAGGTTACCGATCGTCTGAATGCCGGCGACACGATTCATATCGACAATCGCCACATCGTTCCCATCGAAGGCGCCGATTTGATCGAGGTCAATCTGCCGCAGCGGATGCTCTTTCATTTCGAGGGCGGCCGCTTGAGCGGTGCGTATCCGGTCGCGATCGGGCAACCGGCCAGGCAGTGGCGGACGCCGGTCGGCGCGTTCAAGGTGATCCAGCTTCGCGAAGATCCGACGTGGCGAGTGCCCGCGTCGATTCAGCGCGAAGAGGAAGAGGCGGGCAAGGATGTCGAAGACGAAATCGAACCCGGTCCCGACAATCCGCTCGGCAAATACTGGATCGGCCTCAGTTTCCCGATCATCGGGATTCACGGCACCAATCATCCCGTCAGCGTGTACAGCTATCGAACCCACGGATGCGTGCGCCTGCATCCCGACGATATCGAAGCGCTGTTTAACGACGTCGATCTGAATGACAGCGGCGTAATCGCCTATTACCCGCTGATGGTGGCGAGGCTCGACGATGGGCGCATCTTCGTCGAGAGTGAGAAGGACATCTACCGCAAAGGCACCGGCGGCATCGACGCGCTTAAGGGCCCTTGCGCGGGCTGATGGGATTGATAATCTAATCGACTGGATTCGGGCCGGGGAAGTAGTCAAGGATCAGGACGGAATCGCGCGCGACGTGACGCTTGGGTCCGAACGCGCAAGGGGAACGCCAGCAGATACTATTGCGGCGACCACAGTTGAGCGAACAGTCACAGTCGAAACCAACGCATCGCACGGAATTATCGCGGCGGGGCTTCCTCCGCATTAGCGCGATCGCTGCGGCACAGCTCGTTGTGCCGGCAGTCGCGATGGCCCGTACTACCGTCCAGCTTCGACGCCGCTCGCTCAAGTTCTACGCTCTGCACACGGGCGAAAGCCTGAATACGACGTACTGGGAGAATGGCCGCTACATTCCCGACGAACTCGATCGCATCAACTACGTCCTGCGCGACTTCCGCGCCAACGAAGTGAAGCCGATCGATCCCGCGCTGCTCGATCTGCTGACGCGCATACAGCACCAGCTCAGCACTAACGAGCCGTTCCAGGTGATTTCGGGATACCGCTCGCCGGTGACCAACGCGATGCTTCATGCGAACAGCGAAGGCGTCGCGGTGCACAGCCTCCATCTTGAAGGTAAAGCCATCGACATCTGCGTCCCAGGCCGGAGCCTCGCGCAACTCCGCGGCGCCGCACTCGCGCAGCAATCAGGCGGCGTCGGCTACTACCCGAAGAGCAACTTCGTCCACGTAGACACCGGCCGCATCCGCTTCTGGTAAATCTCTATTTCTGTCTCCTCTCCCTGTGAGGGAGAGGATGAAGGTGAGGGTCCTTGTACAGCGCGCTATTCTGCGCGCGATTCAAGATTCTGCCTCTGACTGCCGCCGCCGCGCTAAATCGTGCGGCGCAGGAAATCGAACATCTTATCGAGTCCCTGCTTGCATCCCGACAGCACGTCCATCTGCAGGAAGCCGTGCGGCATGTCGTCGAAGATTGCCACTTCATGCCGGATGTCGGCGCGCTTGAGCGCGTCCGCCATCGAATGCGTCTCCGGCAGTAGCGTGTCCGCGGTACCGCATATGACGAAGCTCGGCGGCATCGCGCCCGGCTTCACCGCGCGCAGCGGACTGACTCGCGGATCCTCGAGAATCGCCGGATAGCCCGCGCCCGCGTACGCCTTGATCATTCCGTCAGACGCCGCGTTGCTCTCGCGTTTCATCTGCGCGGGGAAATCGAACAATCCATAAATCAACAGCGCAGCTTTCGGCTTCGCCGGACCCGCATATTTCTCCGCCGCCAGCGACGTGACCGTCGCCGCGGTAAGATTGCCGCCGGCAGAGTCGCCGCCGACCGCCAGCCGCGACGCGTCGCCGTTCCATCGCTTCGCGTTTTCGCCCGCCCATTTCACCGCATAGCACGCAGTCATCGAGGCCGGCGGGAAACGGATGCTCAGGCGCGAGCCGGTAATCGACATTGATCGTGAGGTAGCCCGCCTCGGCGAACTGCATCCCGAGTTTGCGATGCGTCTTCGGGCTGCCTGCAACCCATCCACCGCCATGCAGATAGACGACGACAGGATGCGGCCCGTTACCCTTCGGCACTGCAACGTCGGTCTTGAGGCCAGGCCGAATTTCGACCGCCTCATGAAACGCGCCAATCTCAGGAGGATTCTGATTCATCATCGGCGCGAACGTATCCATCAGCGTCCGCAGCCCCTTAACATCGGTAGGCATCGGAGTCTTGGCGATAGTCTCAAGAAAGGAACGTTCCTGTTCAGTGAGCATGATGCCTCCGTGTGGTGCTGAGGGTCAGCAACCTAACCCCTAACCCCTTCCCGAGCGGGAAGGGGAACCGGACAATATCCCTACTGCTGCGCCGATGCGCCAACCGCGGCCTTCACCAGCGGCTCGAGCTCGCCCGACTCGTGCATCTCGCGAATGATATCGCATCCGCCGACGAACTTGCCGTCGATATAAACCTGCGGAATCGTCGGCCAGTTGCTGTATTGCTTGATCGCGTCGCGCAGCTCCGGATCGCTCAGCACGTCAGCGGTCGCGTAGGGCTCGCCGATCTCGTCGAAGATGGCGACCGTCGCCGCCGAGAATCCGCATTGCGGAAAGCTGCGGTTGCCCTTCATGAAGATCATGATCTTGTTTTCTTTGACTGCCGCTTCGATTTTTTCGACTATGTCCGCCATTATTTTTCCTCTATCTGCGGTTCTCATATTGCGCCGGCGTCAGAGTCTTGAGCGTCAGCGCATGCACCTGCACGCGCATCGCGTCGCCGAGCGCCTTATACACCAGTTGATGCCGTTCGATCAGACCCTTGCCCTCGAAACTCGAGCTGACGACCAGCGCCTCGAAATGGTCTCCGCCGCCGGTGTAGTCGCGCACCTCGACCCGCGCGTCGGGAATCCCGCGCGCAATCATCGTCTCGATTTCCTTCGGGTCCATCACTGATCCGGCATCTTAACCCGCATCGCGGATGTGAATCCACACTCGGCGCATGAGGCTGCCTGCCACCGCTTCATCGATGGTTCCAAAGACATCCAATCTGCGCCATCACGGTGATTCCGGGTTTTCTTCCGGGGGACAAATTTTTTGGTAGGTTTTACTCGAAACCATGCAAATTCCAATTTAAGTCTGTTTCGAGTTGATTAGGGTTCGATCTATACTGGCGACACGAAATCTAATAGTTACAAGTTGTTCCTCGAATAATACTAAAAGTTCGGCGGAGAAAAGCCGGGGTGAACCGGGCGCAACCTTTGAGACAGTCGGGCTGGATGTCGAGGTCACGCTGCGCGCTGATCGTGATGGTGCTGCTGACGCTGTCCTCGGTCGCGTGGGGCGCCAACAACAATCCAAACCTGGTCGGCGGGCCACATAAGCTGCCGCGTCGTCAGGTCGGGACGGTCAGCGCTTTTGCGCCGGCAGGTGCTCATCTCACCTACTATGGCGGCCGGGTCGTCTCCAACATGCAGGTCATCCAGGTGCTGTGGGGGACCGGCAGCGCTGGCACCGGCACCGGGCAATTCCTGTCGCAGGTCTTCAACACCACCACACCCAGCATGGCGACCTTCTACCAGCAGGTCCTGAACAGCGCCTACGTGGATTGGCTGACCGAGTACAATACCGATATCACCGATTTCGCCGGCCATCAGGGAACCAATCAAAGCATCGGCCACGGCCTCTTTGTGGAACAGGTCGCTATCACGCCGTCCAATACTTCCAATCCAATCGATGACAACGCTATCCAGACCGAGTTGGTGAACCAGATTCTCGCCGGACACCTACCCTTCCCGACGGCGGACGCAGCCGGCAACAACAATACCTACTACGCAATCTTCTTTCCCCACGGCCAGCGCATTACCCAAGGTGGATCAGGTTCCTGCGTGTCAGGTGGATTCTGCGCCTACCACGGCACGATCGACAGCGGCTCGGTCGGCGAAATCTACTATGGTGTTCATCCCGACATGCAAGCCGGGTCAGGATGCGACACCGGATGCGGCGGCGGAACCGTCTTCGGGAACTACACTTCGGTCGCCTCGCACGAGATGGTCGAGACGATCACTGATTGCGAGGTTGGGCTGGCGACCACCGACGCGCCGCCGCTGGCCTGGTATGACAATAACAATGGCGAGATTGGTGATATCTGTAACGCACAGCAGGGGAGCATCGTCGGTGGTGACGGTCAGACCTACACCGTCCAACGGGAGTTTTCGAACGTCGCCAACAGTTGCATCGTAACCGCGTCGCCAACTACAACCCCGACAGCTACGGCGACCCATACACCGACACGAACACCGACCGCGACGCCGACGGCCTCGCGCACAGCGACGCCAACCTCAAGCGCGACGCCCACCGCGACTCGGACAGCAACGTTAACCGCGACCGCGACTGTCACCGCGACCGCGACGGTCACCAGGACCGCTACAGCTACCTCGACGCCGACCTCAACGGCCACCGCGACTCAAACCGCGACCTCAACAGCAACTGCGACCCAGACCGCGACGTCAACTGCAACTGCGACAATCACTGCAACTCAGACCGCGACCGCGACATCAACACCGACGGCCACCGCTACTAAGACCGCGACGGCAACTTCAACCGCGACCGTAACTGCGACTTCAACACCGACTGCGACCGTCACCGCGACCCGGACTGCGACATCGACACCAACATCGACACCTACTGCGACCACCACCGCAACTCAGACTGCAACTGCAACAGCCAGTGCCACTCCTACCGCGACGCCAACAACGTCCATGTCGATTACTGCCTCGCTCACATTCGGCCGCGTTGCTGTCGGCCAGACGGTGACCAAGAATGTGACGGTTACGAACACGGGAGCGTCAAATTCGCTGACGATCTCCAGCGCTACTCCATCGGATTCCGAATATGCGTTAAGCGGTACGGGGACTTGCGGTGCAATTCCTATCACGGTCGCGCCGAAGACCAGCTGCACGATGGGAGTGGCATTTACGCCCAATGCGGTCGGCGCGCATAGCGCAACACTGACCGTTTCCGACAACGTCGCGAGCAGCCCGCAACACGTTTCGCTCAGCGGAACCGGCATCAAGGGTCTGACAACTACGAGCACCAGCCTGGCGTTCGGCAACGTGAAGTTCGGCGCCAAGGGTGTGAAGTCATTCAGCGTGACCAATCATCAGACCCGAAGTGTTACGCTCAGCGAAAGTTTCAGCGGGATGAACGCGGCAGACTTTTCAAGAAGCGGCGGTACCTGCACGACGACACTCGGCGCGGGCAGTGCCTGTACGATTACCGTGAGCTTTACGCCGGGAGAGTTGGGCACTGAGTCGGCCACACTTTCGATCTTCGATAGTCCCGACCCTCTGAGTCCGTACACGATCGCGATGAGCGCGCAGACGGTTCCGGAAACGGTAGCGCCATTGACCCTGAGTTACGGCACCGTCTCGAGGTCATCGTCGAAGACGCTCAAGACCACGGTCACCAACAAATCGCCGTTCACGATCTCGATAAGCAGCTCGCTGAGCGGCGCCAACGCCGCTGACTTCACGATCACGGGCGGTACTTGCGGCGCGACGTTGGGCGGCAATTCGTCGTGCAAGATCGGCGTGAAGTTCAAACCCGCGACGACCGCATCGGAAAGCGCGGCGCTCACCGTTAGCGTCCCGCAGGATCCCACCAGCCCGCACAAGGTGAGTCTGAACGGCACCGGCAGTTAGCGGGCCGCACCTTTTCTTATTTCACGATCGAAATATCGACGACGTGGCCATTGATGTCGTAGGGCTTGCTCGGGGAGGCCGGCGCTTTGACCCCGTCGAGCAGTTGCCGGGTACTGGTGCTGATTTCTCCGGCATGGCCCGCGCCGACGATTTTCGATACCAACTCACCTTCGGAATTGACGAACAAGGTCGTCGGGATCGCTTCGACGCCCATGCTATCGACCAAGCTCTCATCGGCCAGCGCGATCGGATAGTTGATCTGAAACTCTTCGACGAATGGCGCGACCGCTTTCACACCGTCACCCTGGATCAAGTCGCACGAGACGCCGATTATCACCAGCCCGCGCGATTTGTTGTACCGGCTGTAGAGCGAAACCAGTTCGGGAATCTGGCGGCGGCATGGGCCGCACCAGGTAGCCCAGAAATCGACAATCACCGGATGCCCGCGGTAGTCGCTCAGATCGATTCGTTTGCCGTCGAGGCCGGGCGCGCTGAAGTTCAGGCCCTCTTTCGCGGGCGACGCGGTCGGTTGCGGCGTGTCGAGCCGGAACAGCGGCTTGGGCTCCTGGGGCCCCGTGTAGTTGAAGTATACGGCCGCGATCAGCGCCAGCGCGGCTGCAATCCCGAGCACGCGCAGTACCAGTCTCATACCTGCTCGATAACGGTCGCGATCCCCTGGCCAATCCCGATACACATCGTCGCCACTCCGAGCGCGACCCCGCGCCGGCGCATCTCATGCGTCAACGTCACGACCAGCCGCGCGCCCGAGCATCCCAGCGGATGCCCCAGTGCGATCGCGCCGCCGTTCACGTTGAGCTTCTCTTCGTTGATTTTGAGATCGGTGTTGCAGGCGAGCACCTGCGCGCCGAATGCCTCGTTAATTTCGAACAGGTCGATGTCGCTGATTTTCAGTCCCGCGCGCGCCAACGCCTTATGCGTCGAGGGCACCGGTCCCCATCCCATGATTTCCGGACGCACGCCGGCGACCGCAGTCGCGCGAATCTTCGCGAACGGTTTCAATCCGAGTGCCTTCGCCCGCTCCGCGCTCATCAGCAACACCGCGGCAGCGCCGTCGCTTAACTGCGACGAGTTGCCCGCCGTCACCTGGCCGTCGGGCTTGAACGAAGGCTTCGAGCCCGGCCAGTTTTTCCATCGTCGTTTCCGCGCGAGGTCCCTGGTCAACGTCAACGACCTGTGCCGTCGGGCAGCTTGACCGGCACGATTTCTTCTTTGAAGCGCTCGCGCGCCGCCACCGCGCGCATGTTCGATCGCAGCGAGAACGCGTCCGATTGCTCGCGCGTGATCTTGTACATATCGGCCAGCCGCTCGGCCGTCATTCCCATGAAGAACATGTCGCGCGGGAACATATCCATCAGCTTGGGATTGGGCAGGATTCCCGAGCCCATCGCGACATGCGTCATATGCTCGACGCCGCCCGCGATTGCGACTTCGCCCGCGCCCGTCATTATTTCCTGCGCCGCGAAATTCACCGCCTGCAGACTCGATCCGCATTGACGATCGATCGTCGTGCCCGCCACTTCGACCGGCAGTCCCGACAGCAATCCGATCATCCGGCCGACGTTCAGGCCCTGCTCGCCGGTCTGATTCGCGCATCCCCAGACCACGTCCTCGATTTCCTTGGGGTCGAGCTTCGGATTTTTTTCGAGCAGGCGGCGGATACACATCGCGCCCAAATCGTCGGCGCGGATATCCTTGTAGTAGCCCTTGTCCTTGCCGGCCTTGCCAATCGGAACCCTGACTCCATCGACGATAACAACTTCGCGCACGATGTTCTCCTTTGGCGGATACGCGTCATTGTCAGCGCGAACCGCAAATCGTTAACTCTATATGATACTACGCCGCCGCAGTTCGGATAGACGTAAAGAATCGTAGCCGAGCACCTCGGTCAACACCTCGTCGGTGCTCTCGCCCAGGCGCGGCGCGACGAGTCGAGGGAATATCCTTATCACCCGCGCTCTTCAAAGGCGAGCCCGGCACGATCAGCCCCTCGAAGTCCGGATGCTCCGCGTGCAGGATCATGTTGCGCGCCGCCAGATGCGGGTCGCGAGTGACTTCCTCGACATTGGCAATCGGCGCGCACGGCACCGACCCGTCGGTGAGCAGCCGCAGCCAATGGTCGCGCGGTTGGGTCTCGAAAACGCGGGCGAGAATTGCCTCGAGTTCCGGATGGTTCGCAGTGCGATCCGAGTTGGTCAGAAAGCGCGGATCGTCCTTAAGCTGCGGCATCGCAATCGCGTCGCAGAAGCGAAGCCAGATTGCCTCGTTGCCCGCGCCCATCACGAAGTAGTCGTCACTCGCGCGAAACTGCTGAAACGGCGTGATCGACGGATGCCGCGTGCCGAGCCTCCCGGGAATCTTGCCCGAGACCGAGTAGCGCGCGAGCGCGTCCTCGAGCATCGCGACCTGGCAATCGAGCATCGCGATATCGACGTGATTGCCGACGCCGTCGCGGTCGCGCACGCGCAACGCCGACATGATCGCAATCACGCCGTACAGCGCCGCCGACAAATCGCCGACCGACACGCCGCATCGCACCGGCTCGCCACCCGGACTGCCGGTGATACTCATCGTGCCGCCGAGCGCCTGCGCCACGATGTCGTAAGCGGGCGCCGAAGTCTTCGGCCCGGTCTGCCCGAAGCCCGAAATCGAGCACAAAATAATCTTCGGATTGGCCGCCTTGAGCTGCGCGTAGCCGACCTTGAAACGATCCATCGTGCCCGGCGAAAAATTCTCAACCACTACATCAGATTTCGCCGCCAGCTCCAGGAAGACCTTGGCGCCCATCGTCGATGCGCAAATCGATCGTGACGCTCCGCTTCCCTCGATTGACGCTGTAGAAGTACCCCGAGTCACCCGACGGCATCATCGGCGCAAAACTGCGCGAATCGTCGCCGCGCCCCGGCACCTCAATCTTGATCACCTCGGCGCCAAGGTCCGCCAGGTTCATAGTACAAAACGGCCCCGCCAATACGCGCGTCAGGTCGAGCACGCGAACCCCGCGCAGCGGCTGTTGATCGATCATCGATTGCCTAATCCTCGTGCAAGATCGCTGAATCTTAAAGTTATGCTTTAAGTCAGCGCCAGTCTCCCCGACCGGACGAACTCGACGCATCGTAGCCGACTGAGTGTTGCGAGAGAATCGCCAGCTACCGGCGACGCGTCCTTGCTTCGCGAGCTTCGCGCGCGCGCATCGCTTCGGCTGGAGTCATGATCAGGCGCGGCTCCTCTTCGGCCTTCTGCTGCTCGGCTGCCGCCACCGTGCCGAGCTGGGTTCGGATGAATCCCTGAAAAAAAAGTACCTTCGTCACGTCGATTCCGTCGCGCAGGCGGGCCGCTGCGGCCGCGGCCCATCCGGCTTGCTCGCGGCGTCCGACTCGCGCGAGGTAGTACGCGATATCCTCGAGGCGCCGTCTGGATTCGTCTGCCATTGTCGCCAGTCAGCAGTTCCTTGGTCGCGCGATCGATGACCGCATTCACGCGCTCCTGCTTATGCACTGGACTCAAGACGATCACGCTCTCGCCGGCCTGATTGATTTCGTCGACGTAGGGTTTGAGCAGCGCGTCGGGCAATCGCCATTCGAGGAACTCCGGTTCCTTGAGCAGCTCGACTGACGGCTCGCCCTCCGTCTCGGCGGCAAGTTCGGCATAAACAGGATGCACCAGCTCGGTCGGCGGTGGCGACGCGATCAGCTCGGAACGCAGCGCGAGAAAGTTTCCGACGTGGCCGCGGCGCGACTCGGGCGTGTTGCGCCATGCCTCGCATGCGATGAAATCGGCGACACGCCAGTCGCCATCGACCAGCTTGACCTGCGCGCGACGCTCGAGTTCGTCGCGTTCCGACTTCAGCTCGCGCCGCGACAGATGTGTGTTCTGCGCGCCGACGAGTCCTTCCTGGTCCGAGATCAGGGCCCACATCCGGATCAGGCCACCCTGCATCCGCGGCTTGATGATCCAGACGATGCGCGCACCTTCGCCGTCGATCGGCGAAAGCATCGCAGTGACTTCAGTTTTTTCAGCGTCGCTGTCACGCGCGGTGGTGGCCGCTGAGCGAACAGGCGCGTCGATTCCGTGCTGCTTCAGTTTGAAAAGCGCGCGACGGACTTCGC
Organism: uncultured delta proteobacterium; assembly: GCA_963814715.1. Taxonomy (GTDB): domain Bacteria; phylum Desulfobacterota; class Binatia; order Binatales; family Binataceae; genus Binatus. The sequence continues at coordinate 299,331 of CAWFDW010000001.1, read as the reverse complement.
GACGAATCGCGCCGGATGCGCCAGCTTCCATCTCGGCGAGCATCGCAGCTGCGCCGGGGTCCGCGATCATTCCGAGAGCGCGCGCGATCGCGCTGTCCATAACTCCTGGATTGCCTCTTAGCTCGCGAAGTTTCGCGATCGCATCGGCGGGCGCGGCCGCCGGATCGTAGCCGGCTTCGATCAGCTTAGTGTCGTCCGGATTTATGTCGGGTGACTTACTCAAAGTGGATGCCGCTAATGAAAGTCGTGGGAGCCTATGCGCGCGCTTTGCGAACTGTCAAGTTTTTCATGCCGACGAGGTCGCGATCAATGAAGAACCTGGAAGCAAAGTTCCGTCTCTCGAATCATGCCGAGGCCGAGTCGCACGCGACGCGCGATTGGATACACGCGCCGCGCGGTACTCAATCAGCGCGATACGTTCTTCCGCGTCGCCAAACGGCAAGCTCAAGCTGCGCGAGGAGAACGGCAGCAGTGTTCTCATTTACTACCATCGCGACGAGAGCGGCCCGCTGATGCTGAGCAACTACGAGATTGTTAAAGTCGCCGACCCGCCGCGGACGCTGCGAATTCTCGCTGACTGCGCTCGGCCCGCTTGCCGTCGTCGAGAAAGTACGAACCCTGATGATGCGCGACAACGTCCGCCTGCATCTCGACCAGGTCGCGCGCCTCGGCGACTACGGCGAGATCGAGGCAGTGATTGCAGACGGCGACGATCCCGAGCGAAGCCGCAGTGCGGTGGACGAAATCCTCGCAGCGCTGGGAGTAGGGCAGCCAGACCTGATCGACGTGTCGTACTTCGAGATGCTCGCGAAGCTTTAACTTCGTCGCGTCACTTGTTGAAGTTTGTTTTTTTCTGCAACTCGCGAAATCGCAGCTCGGCCATGGGAGCTTTCACACTGGGCGCGAATTGGCAGAGCGGCGGGACAGTCTGTTCGATACTTTCAGTGCGAGCGGCCGCGCCCGGTTAAGCGTCGTCATAACGATCGCCAAAGCTGCCTCGATTCGCCCCACGGCCGACCTTCTCCGCCGGTCAGCCTTTAGATCCAGCTCATCGAGCTTCGCCAATGCGGCGAGACGCATCTTCTCGGCCAGATGATTGACCTCCGTCGTCAACGGCTCGTTGGCCGGCGGCGCCGCGGGGTTCATCGCCGCACGAATCTGTCGCAGCATGAACATCAGGTCGTCCTTGCTCGTCAAAGTTCCGAGCAGCGAGGCTCGCGACAATTCCCGAAATTCCTCGGCGGTCACTCCGAGCGCGGCGACGGTCTCGCGGTCGGCACAAAACTCGTCGAAGATTCTGTCCTGCGTCGGCTCACCGTGCGTTTGATACTCCGGCGCGTTTGACTTCCTGGCGTTCTCGAACGAAGGCATCCGTCACAATCCTCCCGCATCGAAATTTGAAGCAGTCCAAGTCAGTAGATACGAATTACGGCCCCTTCAAGCACGAAACCCCAAGTCCAATAGCGTCAAAAGACGCCATGTAGCTGTTCAGCATGATACACCACTATAAACTCTTGTCTATAGTTATCCTACTGTTAGTTTTTAGCTACTTTCGGCTGGTTTGCGGGAGGCGTGAAACTTACACGGGAGCGTTGAAGATTGCGTCGGCGCCGGTGGATTTCAGCGCGGAGCCGACGAAGTCGCGATCGGCGGCGCTTAGGGCCTCGCGAGCCTCGCGCATCCACTTCAGGCATTTCGCCTGGTACGGAAAAGGCTGCTGCACCCACGGCAGGCCGTCGATCTCGCATCGCACTTCGTTCGCGCGGGACGCGAGAGCGCGCGCGTTGGCGATCAGGAAGAGTGCGTAGACGCGGCCAAATTCGATGAAGAACGGCCTCAGCGCGGTGGCGGTCTCGTCGCGCGATGGCCACGCTACATGTTCGACGTCGAGCGAGGAGAGATCGTCGAGATGCGACACCCATGAGACGACGCGCGGCGCCTCGTTTGCCGCGATCGACGCGGGCGTGGGATCGAAATGCGCCAGCTGACTCAACTGCCCGAAGAAGGCGAAGTCGCTCGCGCCCGGACGCGCGCCCATCAGGAATCGATTCCCGCGCGACGAGATGCGAATCGAGCAATCCGAGGATACGCCGGTAGCTCGCCTCGATAACCGGCGTCGTCACGTCGTTGGAGCCGACCACGCGCAGCCGCTCGATTTGACGATCGGCGAAGAAGCGCGACGCTTTCGCCAGCGCCTCGCGACTCATCAGCGGATTGCGGTCTAGCGCGAGCACATGCGACGCCTTGTGAATATCAGCCGCATACTTCCATCGATAATGGAACATCGGCTTGGTGAGCCATTCGTCGGCAAAGTCCTCGAGCATCGCGTCCAGAAACGCGATCGCTGGATCGTCCGGGATGATCGATCGCGGAGCGAACATCTTCTCGAGCCGCCGGATCTGAAACGTCGAGTCGATCATCGCCTCATCGGCGCGTCCGTCCTCACCGGGAAACACGAGCACCGGAATCAGAGCGACAGGAACCTCGGGGATGCCGACGTCTTCAGGCGAGCCGCGCATGATCCAGGTGAACGGAATGCGTCGAAACCGCAACACCGCGCGCATCTTGCGCGAGTACGGCGACCCGAAGCCGCCGACCAGTTTCAATGGTGTCATCCCAATGCTTGCTCCTACCACAAGGACCCTTACGCCGGCGCTTCGACTGGGAGCTTTGGATTGCGCTCGGGCGGCAGATTGTCGTACAGGTCGGCGCGCAGATCGGATTTCAGCTTCGCGTACGCTGGATCGTTCCACAGATTGCGCCATTGCATCGGGTCTTCGCGCAGGTTGTAGAGCTCGCCTTCGGTGCCGTCGTAGCGGATGTCGAAGATCTCACCGCGCGGCGCGAGCATCGGCGGAATATTGGCGAGGTCGAAGCCGACGTCGCGCGTCGATTTCTCGTAAACCGTGAGCGTGTAGCCGTCGCGATAGATGCTTCGCAGATGCATCCCGATTGCGGCGAACTGGCTGTCCCATTCGGTGATGACGCGCTCGCGGCCGGAGCCCGGCGCGACCGGCAGCGGCTTGCCTTGCATCCAGTCGGGAACCGGGACGCCGGCGATTTGGCAGAACGTCGGCGCGAGATCGAGTTGCCCGACCGGCTCCGCGATTTCGTTGTGCGCGACGTTCGCCGACGGCGCCGGACGCCAGATCATCGGCAGTCGCATCAGCGCGTCGACGTGATACGGGCCCTTGTAGAGCAGGCCGAAGTCGCCTTGCAGCTCGCCGTGGTCGGTGGTGAAGATTACGTCGGTGCGCGACTCCCATCCGCGCTCGGCGATACGCGCGAGCACGCGGCCGCATGCCTGGTCGATCAGTTCGTTCTCGACGTGGGTCAGCGCGTTGACTTCGCGAATCTGATCCTCGGTGAGCTGGCATGGGACGAAGCTGCCGGGGCCGCCCTCGAAATTGCGGAAGCGGCCTTCGTACCAATCGAGCCAATGACGCGGCTTGCCGGCTCAGAATTTTTTCGATTTTTTCGCGGGAGCCGGGATAGCCGGCGGGCAGATCGAGATCGCGCCAGTTGATTCGGCGCGCCTCGTCCTGCGGCGGATCCCACGGATGATGCGGGTCGGGGAAGCTCATCCACACGAACCAGTTGTCGTCGGGATCGAGCGAGTCGAGATACGCGATCGTGCGCGTCGGCGACCCAGTCGGTATGGTAATGCTCGCGCGGAACGGGATTGTACTTCACTTCGGGCGCGCCGGTATCGCCGCCGGGTAGCGCGCTGAGAATCGGCGCGAAGCCGGCGATCTCGTCGGGATGGTTTTTCTGCAACCACAGCGAGTAGTGCCATCCGCCGACCGGAGTGTGCATCGCGAGTTCCATCCGATCGAAGCCGCGATACGGGCCGGTCGATTCCTTGCGCGCCATCGAGTTCTCGAACCATCGCCCCTGCAAATCGAAAGCGGGCTCGAAATGCGCCTTGCCGAGCAGCGCGGTATGGTAGCCGGCCTTCTCGTGAAGATACGACGCGACGCTCGGCGAATCGGGTGGCAGCGCGACGCCGTTGGCGACGACGCCGTGAGTGCGCACGTACTGGCCGGTGATCATCGTCGAGCGCGCCGGCATGCAGACGACGTTCTGATTGTGCGCGCGCCGATAGTTGATTCCGCTGCTGGCGAGCCGATCGGCGACCGGCGTCTGCGCGATCTTACCGCCGTTGCATCCGAGCGCGTCGTAGCGCTGCTGATCGGTGGTGATAAAAAGAATATTGCGTCCCATCTGTTTCGGTCTCCCCGTTGGATTTTTATTTCGCGAGCAACGCGCGGATCGTCGTCGCCATCACGCTGCGCGCTTCAGTTTCGGACAAACCCTGATGCCGCCGCATCTGCTCCCACGCGACCCACGAAGTCACAACGTCGAGCGCCGCGATCGTCGCGCGCTTTTCATCGGCGGCAAGCTTCGAAAGCTCGGGCGCGAATGCGGCAATCGCTGCAGCTCGCATCAGATCGCGCGCATGCTTGAGGCGCTTGGCCAGACTGGGGCGAAACGGTTCCATCAACACCGCGGAGCGGCGCACCGGCGACAACGTCTCGAGCAAGCGGCCGCGCTGCGCGGAGAATTCCTCGACGCGCCGCGCAAACGGCAGCGCAACAGGAATCGGCACGGTGAGCGGCTTCACGCGCTCGGCCTGCCGGTCGGCAAGCTCGCTGTAGATCGCCTCGAGATCGTCGAAATGATGAAACACGATCCGCAGCGACACGCCCGCGCGCTCGGCGATTCGTCGCGGCGGTGGGCCGCAGGTCGCCTTCGCCAAGAAGATCGAGCAGCGCATCGACCACGGCATGGCGCGTGCGCGCAGAGCGGGCAAGGCGTCCGTCGAGCGGTGCGAGTTCAGGCATCAGGCGGTCGAAACTTATTACATTCATAGTGCAATTACAAGGCGAAGAACGGAAGTGCGTACAATATGTTGTGGTCGATAGTCCTCAGACCGCTATCGGTAGTTTCGTTCCGTCAAATTCGTGTTTTTTCAGATGGGGAATGGCCAGCCGAGTGACTCGAAGAGCGAAGTGCCGATGGTACGAGATGCTTCGCTACAACGCTGAAAGTTGAGATGGTCAAGGCCACGGGCAAATCAGAGGTTGAGTGACTGCCTAGGGCGTCGTATATGGCGGAGAGCACGTATATAGAAAGAACCATAATCACGGATGCAACTACGGCATCTATGGCGGCCGCTTTGACGCCCCAATGTTGCCGTAGCATCAAACAGGTAAGTCCCCCAGCTACGATACCCAGCACAGTGGCCGGTAATACAAATACTGTCAGCACGAACCAGAAAAAAAATGCTGGAGCTGCCGGAACCATCAGCCGCCTCCCCTGCGGAAACTGCGCGCCAGGTCCAATGAAGTGGTGGGTGTAAGCGCCCTGTTATGGGCAGTGATCATGACCAATAGTTAGCATGGACGGGCTGACTCGATAAGGCGGAATAGTTCAGGGATCTTGAAGTTGAGATTGAGCCTCGGCAACCCAACCCCTAACCCCTTCCCGAGCGGGAAGGGGAACCGGAATGGGGAAAGTGCGCTCAGGTCTTGGTGGGATCGAGCAGCTCGAGCAGGTTCAGAGTGATTCGGAGAGTCAGGCCCCAGATTGTTTGGCCGCCGTAGAGGATTGCCGGGAATTTCGATGAGCGGGTGGCGGGGCCTTCTGCTCTTCCATTCGTAGTCGCCGCGGAACTTTGGATCGCGCAGCGCGGTCAGCGGGCACGTCGAAGATTTGTGCGACCTCCGAGAGTTGCGGTTTGAGCGGCGCGTCATGCGGGATGACGCCGACGAATGGCGCGACGACGATTCCGCTGGTCGTCGTTTGCATCGTGGCGAAGGCGCCGATCACCTCGACAGTCGAAGGATGGATGCCGACTTCTTCGTGCGCCTCGCGCAGAGCGGCGTCGAGCAGGGTCGCGTCGATGGGATCGACGCGGCCGCCGGGGAACGCGACCTGTCCGCGATGGCTGGCGACGTGATCGGATCGGCGGATATAGACGATGTGAAGTTCGCCGTCGCGCTCGAACACAGGTATCAGCACGGCGGCGGCGTTCGATTTGTTGGCGAGCGCCTCGCGCGGCGGCGGAGTGACGGTGGAAAGCTTGCGCCGGATGGTTTCGACCTGGAGGTTGAACGTCGCGTTGTCACTCATCGCTACAGATAATCGTGCGCATAGGCCCCGCGGCAAGCGCGCGGCCCGGATTTCAATGCGGCCGCGCGTGGGCTAACCTCATGTCCGTTACTGAAAAAGCGAATTGACAAGATGAGATATTTGATTGGCAGGTACCACGAGATCGCGCTCAAGGGGCGCAATCAGTGGAGGTTCGTCGATCAGGTCAAGCAAAACCTGCGCGACATTTTTGCCGACTACCGGCTCGGCAATATGCGCAGCGTCGGGCCGCGCCTGCTGGTGCCGTTTGCCCGACGAGCTTAGCGACGAGACCGCGGCCGAGCGCGCGGCGCTGATTTTCGGCTTGCAGAATTTCTCGCTCAGCTATTCGACGCCGCGCGATATCGAGTCGATCTCGCGTGAGGCGATCAAACGCGCGACCGGAAGCAAGGCGCGCACGTTTGCGGTGAGGACCAAGCGCGAGGACAAGCGGTTCGCGATGAACTCGGTCGAGATCGATCAGCGCAGTCGGCGGCGAAGTGCAGGAGGCGCTCGGCTTCGAAGTGGATCTGAGCGCGCCCGAGCTGACGATTTCGATCGAGATAATGAACGACGCCGCGTACGTGTCGGCGGGCAAGATGCCCGGGGCGGGCGGACTGCCGGTCGGCGTCACGGGGCGCGGGATGGCGCTGCTGTCGGGCGGGATCGACTCGCCCGTCGCGGCGTATCGCATGATGCGTCGTGGGCTGCGGCTGGACTTCGTGCATTTCCACGCGCATCCGCTCGTATCGAAGGCGAGCATGGAGAAGGCGGCCGAGCTTGCGGCGCATCTGACGCGATGGCAGGTGCGATCGACGCTGATGCTGGTGCCGTTCGGAAATTTGCAGCGCGAGATCGTCGCGAACACTCTGCGTCCGCTGCGCGTGATACTCTATCGCCGCTTCATGCTGCGAATCGCGAGCGCGCTGGCAGAGCGTTCAGGCGCGACGGTGCTCGTCACGGGCGAGAGCCTGGGGCAGGTCGCGTCGCAGACGCTCGAGAACATGGCGGTGATCGAGAAGGCGGCGTCGTTTCCGGTCATGCGGCCGCTGGTCGGGATGGACAAGAACGAGATTATCGATCAGGCGCGCAAGTTGCGCACCTTCGAGACGTCGATAATTCCCGACGAGGATTGCTGCACGCTGTTCGTGCCGGCGCATCCGGAGACCCGCGCGCGAATCGAGGAAGTCGAGGCGGCGGAATCGCGCTTCGATATTCCGCGGATGATCGACGACGCGGTGCGCGCCACCGAAGTCGAGCGGTTCTGGTTTCCCGCCGCGCGCCACGAAAGCCCGCTCCTGCCAGAGCGTCGGGAACGCAGGCATAGCCGGAGAGAATCGCCATGGAAATTCCACTCAAGGTCGCGGAACTCGATCACGTCGTGCTGCGATGCCGCGATCAGGATCGCGCGCTCGACTTCTACACGCGCATCCTGGGCCTTAGCGAGGAGCGGCGTATCGCGCAGATAGGGCTGATCCAGTTGCGCGCGGGTCGCAGCATGATCGATCTGGTTCCGGCCGCCGGCCCACGCGTCGAGACGGGACTCAACGTCGATCACGTATGCATCGGGGTCGAGGCTCGCGACTTGAACGAGGTCGTGAGCTATCTTCGCGGACAATCAGTCGAAGTGATCGGCGAGCCGGCGATGCGTTATGGGGCGCATGGGGCGGGGCTTTCGATCTACGTGCGCGATCCCGAGGGCAACGTCGTCGAGCTCAAGCAGATGCCGACCGCGCCGTGAACCGTGAGTCCGCGGCTGGTCGCATAGCACGCCTTTTTTCTGATAAGCAGGACTGTCGCTCCGGGGCATGGGAGCCAACCGGCGGCATTTTGCGCCGACTTGTTTTTGCTGAAGCGACACTAGAATCTATCCGTTTGCGGATCGCGTGAAGCGTGAAAAAGGAATTTCGACGATGACAAAAATCAGGATTCAAGCCAGGGGCGCGATGCTTGCGGCCGTGGCGGTTTGCGCATTTCTCGTGGCGGGATGCCAGGGTCATTCGCCGCAGGCCGCGGCCGAATAACTATCTGAGCAATCTGAAACTCTACAACTATCCCGGCCGCCTACCAGGCGCTGTCGCATCAGGACCAGGTCGATCGCACGATGGATCAGTTCCTGACTGAAATCCCGATGGCGCCCGATGTGAGCAAGGACTGGTTCAAGGGCATCCTGCGCACTTATGACTATAAGGTTGGCGACGCGAAAATCGATGGCGACAAGGCGATCGTCACGGTCAGTGTGACGCGTCCCGATCTCGCGCTCTGGGAGCGGACGGTCGATGCCGGGCTTAGCGGCGAACAGACTCCCGACTCGATCGCGCAAAAGAACCTGCAGGAAAATACGTACCCCAAGGTCACTTACGACGACAACATGGTGATGGTGCAGCAGGGCGGCGAGTGGCGGTTGCTGGTCGATTTTCCGTTCAGGGAAAATATCATCAAGGAGCACAAGGACGCCGTCGACCTCTACCATAAGCACGACTACGACAAGGCGATAGCCGCCTATCAGAAAATTCTCGACGAACTGGACAAGGAGCAGGCGACGGGCAACGCGGGCCTCAAGTACCAGTATGGACGCGAGCTGGCGGATATTCAGAACGCGCAGAAGCAGCAGCCCGACGCGCAGGCCTACATCCCGAAAATTGCGCTAAGCGATGTGGACATGAAGATGTCATCGTCGCGAGTGCCGGGAATTTTCGGCAAGATGACGAACAGCGGCGACAAGGCGATCGACGAAGTTGAGTTCACGGTCACCTACTACGAGGGCAAAGGGAAAAACAAGAAGGCCGTTTTCAGCGAGGTGCACTCGCCGATCGCGACGCCGCTCGAGTTCACCAACTTCGGGCGTACAGTGCAGCCGTTCGTGCCGGGGGAGACGCGCACCTTTGGGTTTCGTCTGACAGCGGCGCCCGAAGTCCAGCAAAAGGCGACGCCCGATCTGACGGTGACGTCGATTGTGTTCACGCAATCGAGTGCGCCGCTGCCGAAGCCGACAGTGCCGACGCCGACGCCGGGGGCTTCGCCTGCGGCGGCCGGCTCTGCTGCAGCCGCGCCCGCGCCAGCGGGCGCGCCGAGCCACTGACGCGGCGTATCGCCGCGTCGACGCCGAACTGCGTCGCACACCGGCTATCTCCGGTGCGCGGCGCAGTTCGGCTATTATGCTGATGCGCGCGGCTTCGCCGCGCGCACAACCACGTGACCGTCAAGCTCACAATCGCGATTCCCACGCACAATCGCGCAGCGCTTGTGCGCGAAACGCTCGCGAGCGTCGCGGCGCTCGCGATTCCGGCGGGCGTCGATGCCGACTGCGTCGTCATCGACAACGCGTCGACTGACGACACCGCCGCAGTAGTCGATGACTTCGCACGCGGCGCGGCGCTTCCGATGCGCCGCGTGTTCGAGCCGCACCCGGGCTCGAGCTTCGCGCGGAATCGCGCGGTCGACGAAACCGCGTCGGACTACATCTTCTTTATCGACGACGATGCGATTGGCTGAGCGCGATTGGGCCGCCGAACTGCTCGACGAGATGCGCCGCCGCGACCTCGACGCCGCGTGCGGGATGGTTCTGCCGCGATGGTCGTCGCCACCGCCGAAGTGGCTGGGGCCGAGCCTGTGGGTCAAGCTCGCAGTTCACGATCGGCGCGCGATCGAGTCGGCGCCGACGGCGTCCGCCGAGCGGCTGGACAACTATTTCAGCGCCAATGTCGGATTCAAGCGCTCGGCGTTCGCGCGCTTCGGAAAATTTCGCGAGGACCTCGGCGTGGTCGGCGGCAATCCTATCTCAGGCGAGGATACCGAACTGTTCGCGCGAATATTGGCGCGCGGCGGTGCGATGGGCTTTGCACCGCGCGCGATTGTGCATCATCTGATTCCGGCCGAGCGAATGACGCGCGCGTATCTGCGCCGCAAGAGCTTCGCCTTCGGCATGGGCACCGCGTTCGCCGGGTTGCGACAATCACAATCGCCTCGACAAACTGGTCCGCAACGCTGTCAGGATGGCGGCGGCGGCGATGCGTGGCGATCCCGAGCGCGCGCTTTATCACGAATTGGAATGCGCCAACTTTCTCGGCTACTGGCGCGGACGATTGATCGCAAGATAGCGCGACCCGTCAATCACTTCACGTAACTCAGCATCCCGCGCTTCAGTATCGCCGAGAGATAGGGAATCAGCTCGAGACTCGCGAGTTCATCGGGCGTGACCCATCGATGCTCGACGTGTTCGTCGGGCCGCAACTTCACATTCTGAAAAACCGTCAGCCGGCAAGAGTAGATCGCCTGCAGATAGGGCTCTGAAACCATGCTGTTCATGCCGAGCAATCGATCGATAGCAACGTCGAGCGCGGTTTCTTCCTTGACCTCGCGCAACAGGCAATTCTCGAAACTCTCGCCGAGCGCAAGATGACCGCCGGGCAGATCCCAACTACCGGCGCGATAGTTCATCCCGGGCGCGCGCTTCAGCACGAGCATTCGCCCGCGGCTCGCGATCACGCCGTGGATGCCGACATAGAATTGCTGCTCCGCCATCGTGTTCAAGCTAGCGGTCCGATCGCCGAGGCGCCACTTCCGCGTTTGTCGGACAGGCCGCTCCGGCAGTACGATTCGAGCGTTTGGAGGACGGGCGCATGGAAAAATCTGAGTTCTATCGCGACGCGCGGCGCGATTTGACCGGGCCGCTCGACGGTGTTCGCGTGATCGACGCCACCACGAGTTGGGCGGGTCCGATGTGTGCGTGCATCCTCGCCGACCTCGGCGCCGACGTTATCAAGGTTGAGGCGCGCGAGGGCGAAGTCTCGCGGCGCATTCCTCCGGCGCTGCCCGGCCACGAGAAGCAAATCGGATACGCGCAGGCGACGGTCAATCGCAACAAACGCAGTCTGACGCTGGATCTGCGCCGCGACGAAGGACGCGAGATTTTTCTGAAACTCGCGGCGCGCTCCGACATCATCGTGCAGAATTTCCGTCCCGGGACTTTCGACAAGTGGGGCGTCGGTTACGATCACGCTCGCGCAGTGAAGCCGGACATCATCTATGTTTCGATCAGCGGCTACGGACAATTCGGCCCGATTCACGATCGCGTCGCGTACGATCCGCTCGCGCAGGCGATGAGCGGGTTCATCTCGCTCAACGGGACTCCCGACGGATCGCCGATGAAGGCGCCGACCTGGCTATGCGACGACCTCGGCGGATTGCACGGCGCGATCGGCGCGCTGGCGGCGCTGCGTCATCGCGATCGCACCGGCGAAGGACAGCATGTCGATGTCGCGATGCTCGATGCGATGCTGTTTCAGTCCAATGGCAACCTGACGCTCGGCGCGATGGGCGTCGAGATCAAACGATGGGGCAACGAGATTCCATTTTCGGTTCCGACCAACATCTACCAATGCCGCGACGGGTCCGTGATGGCGGGCGTGCTGCTCGATACTCACTGGAAGGTGATGGCGCGAATGGCGGGACGCCACGATCTCGCAGACCACGCAGATTTCGCGACGATTCCCGGCCGGATGGGACATCGCGCGGAGTGCAACGCGATGTTTGCGAAGTGGTGCGAGACGCGCACCGTCGATGAAGCCGTCGACGGAATGCGCCAGGGAAAATATTCCGTGCGCGAAGGTGCGAACTTACGCGGAGGCGGCGCGATGCCCGCACACGCTCGAGCGCGACATGCTGCAAGAGGTGCCGCAGGAAGACGGCAAGCTCGCGCCGATCACCGGCCCGGCGGCGAAGTTCTCGCGCACGCCGACAAAGATACGAAGCGGCGCACCGGCTCTGGGAGCGCATACGGACAACATCCTCGCGGAACTTGGAATCGACGCCGACGCGCGCAAGCGCTTGCACGAGAGCGGCGTCGTCTAGCGACGGCCCCAGCCGCCGCCGCCCGGCGTCTCGATTCGAATGCGCTCGCCAGCCTTGACGTCGATGTTCGCTTTGCCGGGTAAACGGCTTCGGCGCGTTCCGCGAATGAGAATATTTTTGCCGGTCGCGCCGGGTCCGCCGCCGGCGAGTCCGTACGGCGCGATTGTCCGCCGCTCGGTGAGCACGCTCACGTTCGAATCGACAATGCACTCGAGTTCGCGAATCAATCCGTCGCCGCCGCGAGCTGCGTCCGCGGCCGCCGGAGTCGCGACGAATTCGATACTCGGTGATCCGCATCGGGTAGTAAGCCTCGAGCGCCTCGATCGGCGTGTTGAGCGTGTTGGTCATGTGAGTGTGGATGCCGGACGCGCCGGGCCGATCCTTCGCAGCGCCCGCGCCGCCGGCGATCGTTTCGTAATAAGAAAAATGGCGGTCGCGAAATCGGTCGAAGCCGCCGACCGTGAGATTCGACATCGAGCCCGAACTCGCCGCTGGAATCCGATTCGGCGCGGCCTTGGCGAGCGCGCGAAACAGCACGTCAACGATTCGCTGCGAGGTCTCGACGTTTCCGCCCGCGACCGCTGCAGGAGCCAGCGCGTTGACGATCGAGCCGGGCGGCGCGATCAGCTTGATCGGACGCATCAGGCCTTCGTTGGCGGGCACCGCTTCCGCCGCGAGGCATTTCATGACGTAGAAAGTCGCCGACAGCGTGATCGCGAAGTTTGCGTTGACCTGAGCCGCGCACCTGCGGCGCGGAGCCGGTGAAATCGACGACTCGCCTTGCCGCGTCCAATCTTGATCGCGACGCGAATCGGAATCGGCCCGGTGCCGAATCCGTCATCGTCGAGGAAATCCTCCGCGCGATAAGTTCCCGACCGGAAGCTCGCTGAGCGCCGCCATCATCAGGCGCTCCGCATAATCCTTGAGTCCGTCCATCGCAGCTTCGACCGTTCTGCGGCCCGACGTTTTCACGGTCGCCAGCAACCGATCGGAGCCGACCGACAACGCCGCGATCTGCGCGCGCAGGTCGCCCTCGCGTTCCTCGCGAACACGCGTGTTGGCGAGAAACAGCGTCATCACGTCGCGCGCGATCTCGCCGCCGCTGACGATTTTCACCGGCGGCAATCGGAAGCCTTCCTGGTAAATTTCGGTCGCGAGCGCCATCGAGCCCGGCGCAATTCCGCCGATATCCGCGTGATGCGCCCGGTTGGCCGCGTACGCAAACGGACGGCGCTCATTTCCGATGAACACCGGCGCGACCAGCGTCAGGTCAGGCAGATGCGTTCCGCCGGCGAAAGGATCGTTCAGCGCTGCGACGTCGCCGCGCATAGAGATCGAGATTCGCGATCGCCGCGCGCACCGAGAGCGGCGTCGAGCCGAGATGCACCGGAATATGCGCGGCCTGCGCGACCAGCTCGCCGCGCGCGTCGAAAATCGCGCACGAAAAATCGTGCCGCTCCTTGATATTCGGCGAAAACGCCGTCTGGCCGAGCACGACGCCCATCTCGTCGGCAATCGCGGCGAGGCGATTGTTCATCACAGCCAGCGTGATCGCGTCGAGCTTCATCGCGCCGCCTCCAACTGCAGATTGCCGAAGTCGTCGACGCGCAAAGTGAATTCGGGCGCGACGTACGCGGTGGAACTCAGCTCGACGACGACAATTGGACCGCGGATGCGCGCACCCGCGCCGAGTGAATCGCGATCGTAAATCGGCACCGTTCGTTGACGGCCGCCAACCAGCACGCGTCCATTCGATACTGGCGTTGGCGTGCCGGCGTGGCGCGCGATTCGCTTTGGCTTGGCAGCGGATTCGCCGGCGACCGCACGGATGCGAATGTTCACGACTTCGACGGCGGCATCGGCGGAAGAATGTCCGAAAGTTCTGCGATGCGTCGAATGGAAGTCGGCGACGAATCGCGGCGTCAGTGCGATTTCGAGTTCGTAGGATTGCCCGCGATAACGCATATCGACCCACAGTTCATGACGAATCGCACGCGCCCCTTCAGCTGCGAGTTCGTCTGTGAGAGCGGCGAACCAGTCCTGAGGCGCGCGCGAGCAGGTCTCGATAGCCGGGATTCGTCTCGCGCACGGTGAGCGAATATTCGCGGCCCAGCGGCGCGCTCGACGCACCCCACGCGCACAGCAGGCCGGGATTTCGCGGCATCACGATTCTGCGGATTCCCAAATCGAGCGCGAGCTCGCAGGCATGCATCGGGCCCGCGCCGCCGAACGCCAGCAACGCGAAGTCGCGCGGATCGTAGCCGCGCTCGACGGTGATCACGCGAATCGCACGCTCCATGTTCGCGTTGACGACGCGAATGATCCCGCGCGCCGCCGCAATCGGATTCGTTTTCATCTCGCGCGCGAGCCGCGACACCACGCGCTCGGCGCGTTCCGGATAGAGCTTCATCTTGCCGCCGAGGAAATTCGCCGCGACCAGTCTGCCAGCGACCAGGTCGGCGTCGGTCACCGTGCACAAATCGCCGCGTCCGTAGCATGCCGGACCGGGATCGGCGCCCGCGCTATCCGGACCGACGCGCAGCGAGCCGCCGGCGTCGATCCGCGCGATCGATCCGCCGCCCGCGCCGACGGTGTGAATGTCGATCACGGGCGTGCGCACCGCGTAACCGTCGGGATGGCTCAGCGTGCGGATTCGCGCGCGGCGATCGAACAGCGACACGTCGGTCGAGGTCCCGCCCATGTCGAACGTGATGAAACGATCGGTGCCGAATGCGCGCGCGAGGCTCGCCGCGCCAATCACGCCCGCCGCGGGACCGGACAGAATCGTGCGCACCGGCTCGGCCCGCGCCAGTTCGGCGCCGATCGCGCTGCCGTTGGATTGCATGACGCGAAGCCGCGCGCCTTCGAGCCGGGTCTCGAGGTTCTTCAGATGCGACGACATTCGCGGCGCGACGTACGCATTCACGACCGCAGTCGAGAAGCGTTCATATTCGCGATACTCGGCGAGAATCCGATGCGAGACCGAGAGCGGCCGGCCAAGCGGTGCGAGTGCCCGCGCGATCGACTCCTCGCCTTTCGGATTGGCGTACGAATGAAGCAGGCAGATGGCGAATGCGTCGGCGCCGCTGCGCGACGCGATCCTGCGAATTCGCGCAATCTCCGCGCGGCTGAGCGTTTTGATGATGCTGCCGTCGAACAGTGTGCGCTCGGCGACGCCGAAGCGCATCGCACGACTCACGAGCGGCTCCGGTCGCGATGGCGCGAGCGCGTACAGCTCGTCGCGATTCTGGCGGCCGATTTCGATCAGGTCTTCGAACCCGGCGTTGGTGAAAATCGCGACGCGCGCGCCCTTCTTCTCGAGCAGCGCGTTGGTCGCGACCGTGGAGCTGTAGGTGACGGACGCCGGCGCGCGCATCGCCAAGCATTTCGCGCAGGCCGCGGATAACAGCGTCGGCAGGATCGGCCGGGGTCGAGAGCACTTTGTGCACGCGGATTTCGCTGTCGATGATCGCGACGAGGTCGGTGAACGTGCCGCCGGTATCGATTCCGACGAGTATTGCCGCACCGCGCCGCCGCTTCACGACGCTCTCAGCAAAATTTTGAAGTTCAAAGGATTCTTCGCAGCTTCGAATGCGGCGATGCCGTCCTTGAGTGCGAAAGTGCCATCGATCAGCGGACGCGGATCGATTTTGCGGGTCGCCAGTGCGTCGAGCGCGGGCTGAAAGCGGCCGCATCGCGAGCCGATCGACGGTGATTTCATTGACGACGATCGGCGCGAGGTTAAGCTCAGCCGCCGCGGCCGCGGTGCTCTTCAATATGATCGTTCCGCGCGCTCGGACCAGCTCGACTGCGCGACGAAAACCGGATTCGCTTCCACTGCATTCGATCACGACGTCAAATTTGTCGCGCAGAGAAGATTCCTCGACAGTCGCGAGTCCGAGCTCGGCCAGCCGCGCGAGCTTCTCCCGGTGATGGCCCGCTACGATCGGCAGATACTTTTCGGCCTTCAGCACCATCGCGACCAGCGCGCCGAGCCTGTCCGTCGCCCATCACCGCGATCGTCTGATTCCGCGCGAGATGGACCTGCTCGAAAATTTCGTACGCCGCCGCGAGCGGCTCGACGAACACCGCGGCGTCGTCGGGAATCGAATCCGGAATCGGGATCAGGTTGACGTCGGGCAGCCGAAGGAATTCCGCAAAGGCGCCGTCGCGGCCGAGGATTCCGAGCACCGTGCGATTCGGGCAATGGCGCGCGAGACCGGCGATGCACATCGCGCATCGGCCGCATCCGGCGTTGATCTCGCCCACGACGCGTTTCCCGCGGATTGCCCTGTTTTGCGATTCGACCACGCGGCCGGCGAATTCATGCCCCGGCACTCCGCGATATTGCATGTAGCCGCGCGCGATCTCGAGGTCGGTCCCGCAGATGCCGGCAAGCGAGACGCGCACGATACTCTCGCCCGCGTCCGCGACGGGGTCGGGATAGTCGCCGCGAAATTCCAGTTTGCGATCGAAGACCAGCGCATGCATAAGTACGAACGATTCAAACAAAAAAGCCGCAGGGTCGGCTACCCCACGGCCGGGGAAGGGCAAATCACTTGATTTAACGTGAAACCCGCCGTGGGTTTCACACTTCCCTGGGCAGGGGTGACCCCTGCACCCAATGTTAGGATAGGATGCGGGACTTCGTCCCTGTTAGAAGGGTTGGGATTGACGTGCATAGGAGATCTTTTGTGATAACCCATAGGAAACTGCTCCGGGAGGAAATCAAGCAAGTCTGGAATATCGACCGAAGCGAAGTCGTAGAGAACATCTATCACTTAGAGAACGGAACTTTGGTGCTCGGACCGCAGCACTTCGATGTCCGCGGCTGGCCACCCGGCGAAGCAGAGAAATACACGCCGATCCTGCTTGACTGCTTCGACCGAGGCGGATGGTTCCATGGCGCATTCGACGGCGCGGAACTCGTTGGCGCGGCCGTGCTGGAAAGCAAGCGTATCGGCGAGCGCAAAGATCAACTCCAACTCAAGTTCCTTCACGTGAGCCACTCTTATCGCAATCGAGGCTTGGGCACGGAGCTATTTCAACTAGCCAGGGCGACGGCACGCGAGAGGGGAGCCGGGCGGCTGTATATCTCGGCAACGCCTTCCGAGAACACCATCAACTTCTACCGGCGGTTAGGTTGTGCGGTTTCTCGAGAGCCTGACCCAGAGCTATTCGAGCTTGAGCCCGAAGATATTCACCTTGAATGCGATGTGTGACGCGTGTGCGCGCTAGAATCGCGGAGAGGCCAGATCAGTCGG
Source organism: uncultured delta proteobacterium (assembly GCA_963814715.1). Classification (GTDB taxonomy): domain Bacteria; phylum Desulfobacterota; class Binatia; order Binatales; family Binataceae; genus Binatus. Next base: position 282,082 of record CAWFDW010000001.1, on the reverse strand, counting down.
CGGATTTTGCCGACACTGATTTTTCGGATGACGATTTGGAACGCGGTGGCGGCTTCGATTCAGATGCCGACGACGACTTGGACTCCGTCGCTGGCTTCGAATCTGTAGCTGGCTTCGACGATGAATCACTCGATGATGCTGTGGTGCCGTTGGTAGCCGGCTTTTCCGTAGTCGATGCTGAATCCGATTCCGTGCCCGGCGTGCTCTTCTTGGCGTAGTCCGTCGCGTACCATCCGCTGCCCTTCAGGATGAACGAGCCGCGCGACATCTGTCGCTCGACCTTGCTCTTGCAGGTGGGACATTTCTTCAGCGGCGCTTCCTTGATGCCCTGCATCGCTTCGAACACGCCGCACTTGTTGCACTTATACTCGTAAATTGGCATTGCAAAACCGAGGCTGCTAACCGAAAACTTGCGCCTCGCTACACTCTAGGTAATCACCAAACACAACGTAGTCAACAGAAGGGGCGGTTGTTCGCCTTCGATTCGCCTTAAATCGCTGGCAGACGGTTCTCTGGATTGCCAATTGGCGGATGCGCCTCGTCTCACTCGATGTCCCATCTGACGACATGCGATCTCGCGAAGCTGTCATCCAATCACGCGCCTGAGCATCACCGCCAACCTAAACGCGCAACGCCATCTGGCATGGCATCTGCTGATACCCCCGAGTACGTCCGGCTCAAATCACACGCAAATTTCGGGGAGGATTCAGATGAAACGAACTGATGCGCGAATATTTCCGTTCACGATGACGGCGCTGATCTGCGCCATGATGTTCTTCACCGCAAGCGCCGCGAGCGCAATGTCAGGACGCTCATCGCGGCAACTCACTATATGTCACGATACTGAGTTCGCGTTGTGCGCTGCATCCACGTGCACCGCGACCGGCGGTTTCGTCAAGAACAACCAGGGCAAGAAGTACCCGGCCGTATCCTGCGAGTGCCCGATCCTGATGGGTGATAATGTCGCCGACCTCAACGGCGGCAACATGAAAGGCAGTTGCACCTCGTCAGATCCGAACGCAGTGTACTCGACCTTTGAGTTCTCGGACTCCTTCCCACAGCTGATCGACGGCACGTGGCAAGATGCGCCGTCGGTTATGCAGGTCTGCCCTTCGTCGGATTCGTTTTCTCAATGTTGGAACTGGAAGTGTACGCGCGACGGAACCCAGAATGGCGTTGCGCTGGCGGCATGCACTTGTCCGATGGAGCAAACCAAAACTCGTTCGTCACCCAGGCGGGACAGGGCGACCCTTCAGCCTGCGCCGAGCTGCCGGTTGGAGGTCCGCTGTTTTTCAATCCCAGTTCGACGCACACGGATAGCGGTCACTGACGACATCAGGGGCCATGCGGCGAGTCGGCCATGTTGACGCTCGGATCCTGATTCATCGGCATTATCGGCATTTGGAGCGTCTTCAGGAACGTCACGATCGCCAACTGATCTGAATCCGACAGCGACTCGTACTGGCCCTCCGAGGTCGTCGCCTCGCCGCCGTGCGCGATAATCGACGCGTAGATCGTGTCGAGGTCGCCGCGATGGCCCCATGGTCCCGAATTGCCGGTATCCCACAGCTTGGCGGTCAGGAACTGATCGTGGGGAATGGCGAAATTGCTGTCGGACGCCTGCAGCGGAGTGGCGGGCTCGTTGCAGTAATGCGGCTTGTTGGCGTCGCAGATCACGTGGCGCTTCAAATCGGTAAACGCTGCGACCGTATTGCCGTGGATTCCGGTCTTCGACAGATCGAAGCAATACGACTGCGAGGTGTCGTTGAAAGTGTTGGGAAGGTTCTGCGGATCGGGATCGCAGAACTTGCTGCTCTTGAGCGTGAGCGACGGCAGATGGCATCCGGTGCATCCGACCTTGCCGAACAAGTCGGCGCCGTGAGACACCGCACCATGATCGAGACCCTGGGTCGAGACCGTCGGCACCGGCAAGCGCGGCCTGGAAAATCGTCGTCGCGGTAATGTCGCCGATGAGCAGCTCGTTGGTCACGCCGTCCTCATCGGGATCGCCAGTGCCGAACCGCTCGACCGACTGCATCCCGTGATGCTGATTCATCGCGGTGACGGTGAATTCGCGCAGCGATCGGAACACGCCCTTGCGTGAAAACGGCTTGATCACCAGGTCGGGATCGACACCGACCACGGCGCTGGTATCCACGCTGCCGTCAGGATGTGCGGTCAGCGCGCCAAACGACACGCCCTTGGTCAGCAGGTTCACGGTGACGTTCGCTCCGGATGACTGAGCACTGCTGATTGCGCCTTGCTGCTCGGCCTGTAAATCAGTGGTCATCTCGCGCCCGAGCATCTCGATTGCGCCCGAGCCGAACATCCCGAGCGTATTTCGTTCGAGCCAGGTGTTGCTGAAGTCCTCGTTGAGGATGATACGCGAAACCGGATCGGCGGCTTGCGCGAGCACGAACACGTTGGCGACGAAATCACCGGCGCCGCCGGACTGCGGCTGATTGTGGCATCCGGCGCATGAGTTCGCTTCGGGCGCCGACACGCGGGTATTGCGCGGCCCCAGAACCGGGATCCGGCGTGCGTGCGGCGCCGGTTCCGGTAGTGGCGGGGCGTCCCGCGCCGTCGCAGGCGTTGAAATTGGTTACGAAGGTCTGCTGGCCAAGGGCGAACACCTTCTCCAGCGGCATCCCGAGGATCGTCGCCTGACCGTAATGCGCGGGCATCGCGGGCGTGTCGTTGAATCCCGGCGGGCAACTGCGCACGAAGTCAGCCGGATCGTGCCCCTTTTGCATGTGGGCGGCAGGTGCTTCGCTCGGCGCAATCGCGAAGGGCTCAGCGGCGGCGCTGAGCGGAAGCGCGAGCAGGTAAACGATTGCGATAAGCGCGAAAGAAAGCCGGTGCATTATTGAGTCCCTCCCATGCGGTACGAACTTGCAATGTAAATTTTATTGCGGGAGGGATTTGAGACAAGAAAAGTGACTTCGCGGCGGGTCCGGAAACAGTCTGCGGAATCAAACGGCGACAGAGCTTACGCTAGTTTCGCTTGACGATTTGGTGTAGTCGCGATGACACCTTGGTCGGCTCGTGCGTGACGATCCGAATCGTTTTGCGGCGCGAGGTTTCTCCGCGAACTATCAGCAGGGCTGAGCGCGGCACGCGCATCTCGCGCGCGAGATACTCGATCAGTTCGTCGTTCGCTTTACCCTTATCGGGTCGTGAATGGATTGCGATTACCAGGCGATCGCCGCTCACGCCGATCACGCCGAGGCGCGAAGAGCCCGGCCGCGCAGTCACCTCGATTATTACTTCGTCGATGGATACTCGCATCCATGGAGAGTCGGACGCGGGCGGATTTCTCCCCGGACTCACGCGTAGCCGGGAATCAGCGCCTGGACAGCGCTCTGAATGAGGACGCGCTGGATGAACTGAATGACGAGAATTACGACCAGCGGTGAAAAATCTATTCCGCCGAAGACCACCGGGAGGTGCTCGCGGAACCAATCGAAGACCGGCTCCGTAACCGAGTAGAGGAAGCGGACGATCGGGTTGTAGGGATTCGGCTCGATCCAGGTCATCAGCGCCGCGATGATCACGACATACAAATAGAGCGTCAGCAGACCGTTGAGGGTCTGCGCGATGAAAATAATCAGGTTGGTCCAGGCGTACACGCGATGGCGCTCTCGCTAATTGATTCCGCGGCCAAGTTCGCGCGAGCGATCGCTGGCGGCGTGCAGTGCGGCGGCCACGATATCAGAAAAACCATGCTCGGCGAATCGGCGAAGTGCGGCCTCGGTGGTGCCGCCGGGCGAAGCGACCGCGCGAATCAAATCGGCGACGTCGCGCTTCGACTCGCGCATCAGATGTTCGGCGCCGCGAATCGTCTTCAGCGTCATGCGGATCGCCAGCTCGCGCGGGATATTTTCGCTCACTGCCGCATCGGCCATCGCCTTGGCGAACAGGTAAACGTAAGCGGGGCCGCTGCCTGAGAGCGCGGTGACGACGTCGAGCAGTTTTTCGTCCTTGAGCGCGACGGCGTCGCCGACTGCATTGAAAATTTTCAGCGCGAACCGCTCGTCGGCTGGCGTCGCAGTTCGCGCACGCACCATCGCAGCCATCCCGTGACCGACCATCGCGGGCGCATTCGGCATCACGCGGATCACTCGCGCGCGCTTGCCGAGTCCGCGCGTCAGCCGCTCGATCGTGATGCCGGCGGCAATCGAGATGAACGAGCTTGCCCTTGCTGCGGCTTTTTCGCCAGCGTCAGCCGCGAGTTCCGACATCACGTCGTCGATCGTCTGCGGCTTGACGGCGAGCAGCACGGCGGCGGACTCGCGCAGGACTTCGGTATTGTCGTCGGTGGTCGCGACTTTCAGCGATCGCGCGAGTTTGCGCCGGCGCTCGGGCGCGACGTCGGACACGATGATATCGGCAGGCTTGAAAACCTTGTGCTGGATGAGGCCGTGGGCGAGCGCCTCGGCCATGTTGCCGCCGCCGATGAATCCGAGTTTTTTCATTTTCACGTTCAAGCGATGCGTTCGCCGAAGACCGCGCGACCGATCCGCACTATGGTCGCGCCTTCCTCGATCGCGACTTCGAAGTCGTCCGTCATTCCCATGGAGAGTTCGCTTAGCGCATAGCCGGATTGTGTCGCAAGACTGTCGCGCAATCTCGCGCAGGCGCGCGAAGTATGGACGCGCGGCCTCGGCGCTGGGAGCAGGCGGCGGAATCGTCATCAGACCGTCGATTTCGATTTTGTCGTGGGCAGCATCCAAGAATGGCGGCGACTCCCTCCGGCGCGACTCCGGTCTTGCTCGCCTCACCGCCGAGATTCACTTCGATCAGCGCGCGAACGCGCGGCGACGGTTGCGCGCGCGCGAGCGCCTCGGCGAGACGGATGGAATCGACGCTGTGGATCAGCGCGAACGCGCCCGCGGCAGTCTTCGCCTTGTTGGTTTGCAGATGGCCGATCAGATGCCATCGAATGTCAGTCAGGTCCGACAGCTCGGCGCGCTTCGCGATTGCCTCCTGCACGTAGTTCTCGCCGAAATCGCGCGCGCCTGCTTCATATGCGGCGCGAATCGCCTCGCTCGACTGCGTCTTGCTCGCGAGCACGAGCCGAATCGACGAAGCGTCGCGACCCGCCTTGTAAGCAGCCGCGCCGATCCGTGCTTGCACGATCGTCAGTCGCTCTTTGAGTCGCATGGTCGATCGACATTTTGGCTAAGCAGCCTTCACGCCGAATGCGCGCGAGCGCCGCGACGACGCGCTCCGTCGGCAGGCCCATCACGTTGTCGCGCGATCCTTCGACGTGCGAGATGAATCCGCCGCCGACGCCCTGGATTCCGTAAGCGCCGGCCTTGTCGAACGGCTCATCGGTGGCGATGTACGCGGCGATTTCGGCGTCGGTGAGTTTGCGAAAAGTAACCTGGCTCTCGACCGGCGAACTCTCGAGAATTTTTCCGCCACGCGCCAGCGCAAACGCAGTCACGACCGTGTGAGTGCGCGAAGAAAGCATCGCGAGCATCCGGCGCGCGTCGTTGGCATCGGCGGGCTTCTCCAGAATCTGATTCTCGCACACGACGATCGTATCGGCGCCGACGACAATCGCATCCGGGAACCGCGACGAAACCGCACGGGCCTTGTCCCGCGCCATCCGGAGCGCGTAGTCGCGCGCGCGGTTCGCCCGCGATGTGCTGCTCGGGCATCAGGCTCTCGATCACTTCGAACTCAATGTTCGCCGCGCCCAACAGTTGACGGCGTCGCGGCGACGCCGACGCAAGAATCACTTTGATTGAATCGCTCATAGCGTGTTCCGACTGTTGCCAGACGCCGCCTTTGCTCGCAAGCGTCATTCTAATGAGGACCCCCAATTGAAGCGGCCGCGACCATGCGCTAACCAAGATCAGATGAAAACGAGATGGTGGTGCGGCGGTGCGTCTCGTGGTGTTGTGTGTTGCGCTTGGCGGATGCGCCTCGGCGCCGGCGCGGGCGGATTCGGCGGCGGCATCGTCGCAAGCTGCGCCGCCGGCACAAACGTACGCCTGCGCTGGCGGCCGCTCCAGTAGCCGCTGCCGATCGGCCGCCCACCGACGGACAGACCGCGTTCCTCGACGGCTATCGCGCGTACCAGAATCACGACTATCCGCGCGCGATCGATCGTCTCAAATTCGCGGCCGACAATTTTCCCGCGCTCGGCGACTACGCGCTCTACTATCTCGCGCTGGCGCAGCATGGGCAGAACGATCTGAACGGCTCGGCAGATACACTCGATCGTCTCGTCAAGACCTACCCGCAAAGCGTGACGATCGATCCCGGCGAGATGATGCTGGCGGACACTCTGCTGAAGCTCGGGCGCAACGCGGAAGCCTCGGCGGTCGCGTCGCGGTTGATCGCGCGAGGTCCCGAAGCGTCGATAGAGCAGAACGCGCGAATCACGGAAGCGCGCGCGCTGATCGCGCTCGGGAATCCGAAGTCGGCGTACGCGCAACTGATGGAATTGCGCGACAAGTATCCGCATTCCGACTCCGATGCCGAAGCGCGCGCGTATGGTTCACGAGATCCTCGCGTCGCATCCCGAAGTCGCCGACACGAACTCGCTCGCGTACCATCGCGACGGAATCCGAGTTGCTGCTGCGCGAAGGCGCTTTGTCAGAGGCTGACGAGCAGGCGAACGCGGGACTCGCGATGAGTCCTGAGCCTGCGCTTCGAGCGGAGCTGGTCTGGGTGACCGCGCGCGCGCTCAAGCCTGAGCCCGAACGCGCCAAGCGCGCGATCGTGGAGTATCTGCAGATCGCGCCGCGCGGACCTGACGCGGCGGCGGCGCTCGAAGCGCTGGCGCTGATTTACTGGCATGACGATCAAGATGATCTGGCGCGCGCGACGTTCAATCGGCTGGTTGCGAATTTCCCGGGGAGTGAGCTCGCGCCGGGTGCGATGCTCCGCGTCGGCAAAGATTTTCGAAGAACTGCATCAGCTCGATTCCGCCCGCGAGCAGTATCGACGGCTGGCGGCGCGCTATCCCGCCAGCGACGCGGCTGAGGATGCGCGGTTCCGGATACCGTGGACGTTATATGCGGCGCGCAGCTACCGCGGTCGCCGCCGATGGCTTCCAGAGCGGCGTTTGCGCACGCGAAAGATCCAATCAATCGCGATATGTGCGAGTACTGGCATGCGCGTGCGCTCGAAAAAGCCGGGCGACGCCGCGGGCGCTCGCGCGATTTTCGAAAAACTCGCCGATAGCACCGACAGCAACTACTACCCGGAACTCGCGAGCCGTCGCGTCGCGGCGGCAAAGCCGGATCTTCCGGCCGCCGTCGCGCGCGATCCCGAATCCGACTCAAGCGCCTGCCGTGAATGGCGCGGCCGAGTTTCACATGGCGCGGCTGCAAACGCTGCGCGCGCTGGGCATCAAGGAACTTCGAGCCCGATGAGTTGAAGGCGCTCGCCGAACAGTCGGCGGTACGATCGAGATGCGTCGTTTCGTGCTCGCGGGATATCGCGAGCGCCGACGCGTGGTACGACGCGATCGTCACGGCGACGCACATGGAAAAGAACGGGCAACTGAGCCATCCGACGTCGCCGAGCGCGTACGCTATCCGCGCGCGTACTGGGATCTTTTTCACCGGCGTCGACGCGGCTGGCGCTCGATCCCTACCTGGTGCTCGCGCTGTCGCGGCAGGAGAGCCTGTTCAATCCGAAGGCCACGTCGAGTTCGAACGCGCGCGGTCTGATGCAGTTGATTCCTTCGACGGCGCGCAAGATGGCGTCGCAACAAGGCATGGATACTGAAAAAATCCGGCTTTACGATCCGGCGGTGAATGTCCAGTTGGGGACGGCATATCTGAAAAATCTGTTCGAGATGTTTCACGGCGATGAGTTCCACGCGGTCGCCGCGTACAACGGGGGCGAGAACGCCGTCACGAAGTGGCTCGCGAAATCTCCCGGTCCCGACGACGAGTGGGTCGAAAATATCGCGTACAAAGAAACCCGCGACTACGTCAAGAAAGTAATCGGCGGCCGCCGCGAGTACCTGCTGCTGTATCGCGGCAACTAGGAAGGATCGGGATTCTTCGCTTCGCTCTGAATGACGCAAGAAGGATGACACAAAGAAAGAACCTGAGAGCAAAATGGCGTCCTCGCCATTTTGCGATTAGTACTGGGTGCAGGGGTCACCCCTGCCGCGGAAGCGTGAAACCCGCGGAGGGTTTCACATTCGATTAAGTGATTTACCCTTCCCCTGGCGCGCGCTTGACAGCTCGCGCCGCATCTCTACACACTTCCGTTGGTAGCTCGGAGAATTTCATTTGGCCTCGCGCGAATTCAAAGCGATCTTTTTCGATCTCGACGGCACGCTCGTCGATATCCACGGACCGCTGTATATCGCGGCGAAAAATGCGCTCGACGAGCTCGGTCACGATCCGCCGCTCACACCTGCGCGTTTTCGCGAGGCGCTTTCCGCCGATGACGTGTGGCTCGGAGTGCCCGAGCATCTGAGGCCCGAGTACGCGAAGCTCGCCTATGCGTACTTCCTTGCCGAGATCGACAAGACCGAGCGGCTCGAAGTGCTGCCGCACGTGCAGGACACTCTCGCCGAGCTGAAACGGCGCGGCTATGCGACCGGCGTCATCACGAGCCGTCCCGGCGATTCGCAGCGACTGGTCGAGAAGCTCGCGATGGTCGGGCTCGCGTCGTACCTGGATCAGGTCGTCACGCAGACGACGACCTCGCTGCGCGCGCTCGACAAGACGGAGAGCCTCAAGCAGACCGCGCTGAAAGCCGCGGTGCTTCCGCACGCCTGCATGTACGTCGGCGACGAGCCTCGCGACATCATGGCGGCTCTGGGAGCGGGTTTCGGCGCGTCGGTCGCCGTGGCCACCGGTGCGGCGTCGTTCAATTACTTGCAGACGCATCAGGTCTTCAAACCCGACTACGTGATTCACTCGATGGCCGAGCTGATCGATCTGATCGACAACATGAAAACCGAAACGGTCGACTAGGATGGCGCGATTCGAGCACTACGAGGATCCGCCGCGCGCGCTCGAAGGTCTGAAAGTCGTCGAGTTGCCGTGCCTCGACACGATGCCGTTCATGGCGGCGTCGATGGCGGCGAAGTCATTCGCGGACTTCGGGGCCGAGGTCGTCAAGGTCGAGCCGCCGCGAACAGGATCGCAGGAACGCGCGCTCGGGCCGTTTCGCGACGAGATGCCGGATCCCGAAACCGGCGGTCTGCATCTCTTTCTCAACACCAACAAGTTCGGCGTGACGATCGACCTCGAGAATCAGCGCGGGCGCGATGCAGTATTCGATCTGCTCGCGACTGCGGACATCGTCTTCAATCCGAATCGCCCCGAAGTGAACGAGAAGCTCGGAATCGACTGGCGCACTCTCACGTCCCGATTTCCGAAGCTGATCGTAGTATCGATAACTTTTTTCGGCGCCGAGTCGGCGTACCGGAACTTGCGCGGCGGCGATCTGGTCGCCACCCACATGAGCGGCGTCGGATACGAAACGCCGTGGCATCAGGTGACCGATCCCGAAACTCAGCCGCCGCTGAAGCCTCGGCGGACGGCAATCTGACTATTTGACTGGCTATACAGCGGCGGCCGCCGCGATGTGCGCACTGTATAGTCGAAAGAGTAATGGCGCGGGGCAGCATGTTGACGTCGCGCAGTGGCTTTCGATGGTCAGCATGGTTCGTCCGAACCTCGGATTTTACTCACACGAAGATAAAACTTCCGACTCGTTTCAGCGGCTCTACTCGCGTCAGAAAAGGGCCGCCCAGTGGGTCTATCCGTGCAAGGACGGATGGGTGAGCTTCAACGCCGGCACCGATCGCTTTCTGGCGTGGCGCAAAGAAGGCGCTCGAGCCATCCGGAGTGGATGGATATTGAGTTGTTCGACACGGTCCTGGGACGTGCTTCGAATATCGACGCGATCGAGGCCGGAGTAGTCGACTGGCTATCTACGACCACGCGAACTGAGGCATTCGAGAAGGCGCAGGCCGAGCACGTGCCATGCTTCCCGGTGCATTCGCCGGCCGAAGTCGCCGGCAACGAACAATACAAGGCGCGCAAATTTTTCATCGACGTCGATCATCCCGCGGCGCGCGAAGTGCGGATGCCCGGTGCGCCGTGCAAGTTCTCGCGCACGCCGTGGCGAATCGTGCGCGGCGCGCCGCGCCTCGGCGAGCACAACGAAAAGATACTCCAGAATCGTACCGTCGAAAGCGGCGACCGCCACGCTCGGAGGACTCTCCTGAAAAAGCCGCTGGAAGGAATTCGGATCGCCGACTTCGGCTGGATCTTTGCCGTCCCGCACGCGACCGCGTGGCTGGGCGCTCTGGGAGCCGACGTGATCAGAATCGAGAGCTCGGGCGCGCCCGACCTGGTGCGGTTTCTGACCGGCACCGACGGATCGATCGGCGCCAATCGAAGCGGAGTTTTTAACGCGATCAACACGTCGCGCCGCAGTCTCGCGCTGAACCTTGCGATGCCCGAGGCGCAGGAAATCGCGCGCAAGATTATCCGGCAGAGCGATTTCGTCACCGAAAATTTCACCGTCGGCAACATGGCGAAATACAATCTCGCTTACGACGACCTGGTCAAAATCAAACCCGACATAATCATGCTGAGCGGCACGCCGCTCGGGCAGGACGGTCCATTCGCGCGAACCGTTGGCTTCGGGCCGACGACGCAGGCGTTTGCCGGCCTGTGCCATATCACGGGTTATCCCGATTCGTTTCCCTGCGGGATTGGCGGAACATGGCCGGATTTTGCGGTCGGGACCGGCATGGTTTTTTTTCTGCTGGCCGCGCTGCTCTATCGCGACCGCACGGGGAATGGACAGTATCTCGACCTGTCGATGGCCGAGATGGTGACGACGATGATGCCGGAAGCGATGATGGATTTTCTGATGAACGGGCGCGACCAGGCAGCAATCGGGAATCGCGACGAGTCGATGGCGCCGCATGGCGTGTTTCCGTCGGCGGGCGACGACAAGTGGATCGCAATTGCGATCGCCAGCGACGACGAGTTCGCAAAGTTGTGCGATGTGCTGGGAGTGCCGTCGATGGCGTCGGACCGAAAGTTCGCGCGGCTGCTCGGGCGCCTCGACAACGTCGACGAGCTGGAGCGCGAAATCGCCGCACGCACGCGCACGCATCAGCGCGATGAACTGGTGACGAAACTTCGCGCGCATGGCCTGGCAGCAGGCCCGGTGTACAGCACTCCCGAGTTGATAAATGATCCTGTCTTCTCCCAGTCGAGCATGCTGGTGAAGTTGAAGCATGGCGAGGTCGGCGAGCGCGTCGTGCCGGGGCTGCCGGTGCGGTTCAGTGCGATCGATCTCGAGTATCGCGGCGCGCCGATGATCGGTGAGCATACAGATGAAGTTATGCGCGAGCTTCGGATATAGCGCGGCGGAAATCGCGCGGCTGAAGGAAGCGAAGGTGCTGATCTAGGAATCCATCACCTGCGCGGTGGGCGGCAGGGGTGACCCCTGCACCCAGTGTAAGACGCGAAATCCCGAAGCGGGCTTTCGCGAAAGGGTTAGTTGAAACAGAATGGATGATGTTATTGCTCATGGCGGTGGGGCGCGGCCTGGCGTCGTGGCGATCTGGATTCAGGCGATTCGGGCGCCTTCGCTCAGTGCGGCTGCGATTCCGGTGCTGCTGGGAGTTGCGGTGGCGGCGCGCGATGGATTTTTTTCGCTGGGGCGCATGATTCTCGCGCTGGTGGGCGCGATGGCGATTCAGGCCGGCACCAATCTTATCAACGACTACTACGATTTCCGCAGCGGCGCCGACAGCGAGCAGTCGCTCGGCCCGAGCATGGTGATTCAGCGCGGCCTGCTGAGCGCCGATCAAGTCTGGCGCGGCGGAATCGTAGCGTTTGCGATTGGCGCGCTGATGGGCCTGATCCTGGTCTACCTGTGCGGATGGCCGATTCTCGCGATCGGGATTCCGAGCGTCGCGGCCGGCTACTTCTACACCGCGAGTCCGGTGTCGCTGGCCTACGTGGCGCTCGGCGAGTTGACGGTGTTCATTTTCATGGGACCGGCGATCGTCGTTGGATCGTACTTCGTGATGGCGATGCATTTTTCGTCATCGGCGATTTGGGCGTCGATACCCGCTGGGATTCCTGGTCGCCGGAATTCTGCACGCCAACAATATTCGCGACATCGAAAGCGATACGCGTCACGGCAAGCGGACGCTTGCGACGATACTCGGCCGCGCGGGGCGCGAACTACGAACTGATCGCGCTGGACGTCGCGGCTTATGCGACGACGATCGTTGCGATTGCACTGCACGCGATTCCGTGGATTGCGCTGGCGGTGGTTATCACGATCCCGCGCGCGCTCGATCAGATTCGAATCATGACGCGCGAGAACGATCCGAAGAAGCTGAATCTCGGGCTGTTCCGATCGATCCAGCTCCACATGGAGTTCGGATTGTTGATGATCGCCGCATTCCTGATCGCGGCGTTCGCCGGATGGTGATAGGCGCGTTGGTGACTACGGCGAGATGCCCGGAGTCACGCTCGACTTTCGATGCGCCGATCGCGCTTGACGAGTCCGCGAACGGGCGTGCTGTCGCCCGATCCTGGCGCGACGCTGCCGGCGCCGGGATCGAGCGGCGTTACCGTCCCGCTGCCGCCAGCCGTGGCATATCGTCCAGCGGGCGCCGGGTACGGAGCGCTAACCGAAGTCGTCGTCGACGAGTAAGTAGTGGCTCTCGTCGCCGCCGGCGGAGTGGAGTTCATCGAGGTCGGTCCGATCTCGGTAGTGTTGAACGGAGTCTCGCCGCTCGACGGTGGAGATTGGTACGCTGCGCCCGGATTTTCAGGTCCCGGAGGAGCGGCAGGTCCGTTGTACGGTGCATTCAGGTCGGCTGCGGGCGAAACCGGGATCGAGAAGCTCGGTTTGTATACCTCGCGAATCTGCGAGGCCGGCATGTCGTGGATTTCCTTGCGCCCGAGCGAGTTCACGAATCGCTGGCGCTCGTCGAGGGCGAGCTCGCGCAGCTCGCTCTTGTTGCGCACGATGTGCGGCGTCAGGAAGACGATCAGGTTGTCCTTCTGCTTGTCGCTCGACTTGTTGCTGAACAGGTTGCCGAGCACCGGGATGCTCGAGATGAACGGCACGCCCTGGTTGTTGATCTGATCCTGGCTGGCGAGCAGACCGCCGATTACCGCGGTGCGATGGTTCTGGATTAGCACGGTGGTCGAGGCCGAGCGGATAGTCGTCGTGGGTCCGAGCGTCGCGTTTTGAGTGCCGTTGACGACGTTGGAAACTTCTTCGTAGAGGTCGAGCTTGACGTAGTCGCCCTCGGAAACCTGCGGCACGATGTCGAGCGTGATGCCGACGTTCTGGCGATCGACCGAGTTGAAGATTTGTCCGGGCAGTCCCGCGTTGGCCGACGCCGATCCGACGAACGGCAGGTTCTGTCCGACGACGATCATCGCTTCTTCATTGTCAGCCGTGAGCAGCGTCGGCGCCGAGAGCACGTTGGCGTGAGTATCGGTTTCAAGCGCGGTCATAAGCGCGACGTCGCAAGGCACGCTCACTGTGGTGGCAGTGCTGGGTGTGCCGGTTCCGCCCGCGACTACCGCAGCGGCCGCGCTGGTAACCTTGCAAGTGGTGTTTCCGGCGAGCGCGAGGCCAAGGCCGGTGACTGACAACGGGTCGGCGAGCGCATTCTGGAGCTGTTCCGAAATTAAGCGTGCCGGCACCGAACACGCTTCCGCCGCCCACACCGTTGGAGAAGAAGCTCACGCCCAGTTCGCGCTGGCGTTCGGCGGAAACCTCGACGATTACCGCCTGCACGAAAATCTGGACGCGCGGCGTGTCGAGGTCGTCGATAATCTGCTTGAGGGTCTGCCAATCCTGCGGCGACGCGCTGATAACCATCGCGTTGGTCGCGGGGTCGGCCGTGATATTCACCGGGATAGGAGAAATCGATGCTCTTGCCGGCCGAGCTGGCCGACGACGAACCGCCGTCCGCCGCCCGCGCCGCCCATCGAGCCGCGGCTGCGCAATCCGCCGCCGCCGCCACCGCCGCCAAATCCGCCGCCACCGCTCGAACCACCGAAACCGCCGCCGCCGCTGGAGCCGCCGAAGCTCGCGCTACTGGACAGCCCGCCGTATCCGCCGCCGCCACCGCCGATTCCGCCGAAGCCGCTGCTGCCGAAGCCGCTGGCCGCGTCGATCGAGCTGGAGCGGCCGAGCGATCCTTTGCCGGTGGTGGGCGAGAGCGTGGTCGGTCCGCTGCCGCCGTTAAGCAGGTTATTGAGCACCTGGACCATCTCGAGTGCCTGCGCGTTCTTGAGGCGATAGACGTGGATTCGCGAGGTGGCCAGCGGCGGCACGACGTCGAGCTTCAGAACGATATCCTGGATCTCTCGCATCTGAAGCGGCGGCGCCATCACGATCAGCGTATTGGTGCGCTCGTCGGGAATTACTTTGTAACCCAGCGAAGGGCCGGTGGCCGAGGTCGCGACGCCCATCTGCGGCCGTATCATCTGGGGATTGCTGCCGCCGGCAGCGCCCCCATCTTGGCTGCCATGAGCTGATCGATCTCGGGCGCCAGCTCGCCGGCGAATGCGAGCTTGAGCGGAATGACGACAATGGACGCCTGTTCGCCGCGCACGTCGAGCGTCGCCGATTATCTGGACCAGTCGCTCGACGTTGTAAGCGTCGTCGGTGACGATGACCGTGTTGTCGCCGGGAAATGCCGCGACCAGGCCGTCGTGCGAAATCATCGGCTGGATGACGCCGATGATCGATGCGGCGTCGATATTCTTAAGCCGCACCATCCGGGTGACGTATTCATCGCCGCTGGGTCTCGGCAGGAGTCTCTGCGAATCGGTCAGCGCGCGCGATCGAGCGGACGTTGCGCGCCGGCTCAATCTTGATGATCTTGCCGGCCTGAACGGTGGTGAAGCCTTTTACCTGGAGCACCGACTGAAAGATCGCGTAGGCCTGTTCGGGAGTCACCTTGCTCGGCGAGATGATCGTAACCTTGCCGCGCACAGATTCGTCGATGATGAAGTTGCGGCCGGTGATCTCGGAAATGAACTTGGCGAGAACGGGAATATCCACGTTCTGGAAGTTCATCGTGATTGTATTCTGCGGACGGCAACCCTGCGGGATTCGGCGGCCAGGCGGAGGATCGCAAGATGAAAACGGCGAACAGCAGTGCTGCGGCCAGCGCCCCAAGCAAAAAACGGCTCATGCGAGCTCCCTCCGCATCTCGTGTCAAAGCGACGTGAGCATATTTCACGACTGCCGCGCAGCGCAACCCGCAATCGTTGCAAATGTCGCAGTGCTCGGCGACTATGACGATCACCGACCCGATTTGATTCAATCGAACAAGAAAAGAAGCCGTATTCGGCGCGTCGCGACTGTGCGCGGATGGCCCAAACCGGTAAAAACGTTAAAACTAAGTTGATGAAATGCCAGCGACGAAGGTGACGGGTTGCGCTACGAATTCCTGATTGGGCTCCGATATTTGCGGGCGCGGCGGCGCGAGCGATTCGTCTCGCTGATCGCGATCATCTCGCTGGCCGGCATAACGATCGGAACCTTCACCATTGTCGGTCGCGTTGTGCGTTATGAGCGGATTCGAGAAAGATCTGCGCGCACGTCTGCTAGCGTTCACGCCGCAGGTAACGATCGAGCGCACCGACGGCGGCGTGTGGAATCCGGGTGAGCTCGGAAAGAAGATCGCCGCGATGCCGGGAGTCGTAGCGTCGGCGCCCTACGTCACGTCGCAGGTGATGGCGGTGTCGAGCACCGACTCGGGTGCGCCGGGCCTCGTGTCGGGCGGAATTCTCCGCGGCGTCCAGCCGCATGACAATGCGGTGCTGAAGGAATTGAAGGACACGCTCGAGAGCGGGACTCTCGCGGACCTCGAAACGATGCATCCGGTGACAATCGTCGACAAGGGCGTCAAGCGGGTCGTTCAACTGCCCGGCGCGATTCTCGGCAAGCAGTTGGCGTTCGAGCTGGGGGTAAAGCCGGGCGACGCTGTGATTCTGATTTCGCCGACGAGCTTGGGCGCCGGAATCGGGCCCCCGCGTCTGAAGCGATTCGTGGTGACGGGATTCTTTCACTCGGGCATGTACGACTTCGATTCGACGCTGGCGTTTGTCGCGCTGAAGGACGGACGCGCGCTGCTGGCCGACGATGCGTCGCTGGAGAGCGGGCTCGAGCTGCGGCTGGCCAACATGTTCGACGCGCCGGCGGTCCGCAGCAGGATCGCGGCGATGGCGGGGCCGGGTTTCGAGGTGAAGGATTGGACCACCGCCAATGCACCGCTGTTCTCGGCGCTCGCGCTTGAGAAGTTTACCTACTTCATGGTGCTGCTGCTGATCGTGCTGGTAGCGGCCTTCAACATAATCGCGACGCTGGTGATGGAGGTGATGGAGCGGCGCAAAGAGATCGCCATCGTGCGCACGATGGGAGCGATGGCGGCGTCGATTGCGTTGATATTTCTGTGCGCAAGGCGCGGCGGTCGGCATTATCGGCACGGTGCTGGGCGACGGAAGCGGGTTCGTGACGTGTTATCTGATCGGCAAGTATCATTTGATTCACCTGCCCGCCGACATGTTCATGGTCAGTAACGTACCGGTGGAGATGAATCCGTGGAATTTCGTGCTGGTGGCGCTGGCGACGATCGTGCTGTGCATGCTGGCGTCGGTTTATCCGGCGTTGCAAGCAGCGCGGCTGCGGCCGGTCGAGGTGATTCGCTATGAGTGAAGCGCGCGCCGCGGCTACGAAAGTGAAACCGAAAACCGCGAAGGGCCGTCTAATCGAGGTGCGCGGTCTCGACAAGACATTTTACGACGCCGATCGCGAGATCCGCGTGCTGCGCAATCTCGATTTCAAAGTCGAGGCGGGCGAGGAGATTGCCATCGTCGGTCAATCGGGCACCGGCAAGTCCACCCTGCTGCATATAATCGGAAGCCTCGAGGAGCCGACCGCGGGCAAAGTTTATTTCGAAGGTGAAGATTTGTTCGCGCTCGATCAGAAAGCGCTGGCCGAGTTCCGCAACGAGAAGCTGGGCTTCGTATTCCAGTTCCATTACCTGCTGGCGGACTTCACGGCGCTGGAAAACGTGATGATGCCGGCGCTGATTGGCCGTATCGACGACGCCGAGGCGACCCGGCGAGCGACCGAGATGCTGGAAATCGTGGGCCTTGGCGACAAGCTCAAGCGCCGGCCGGCGGAGCTGTCCGGCGGCGAGCAGCAACGCGTCGCGGTGGCGCGCGCGGTGGTGCTGCGGCCGAAGCTGTTGCTGGCGGACGAGCCGACCGGCAACCTCGATCCGCATACGGCGGCCGAAGTACACGATCTGTTTCACAAGCTGAACCGAGAGCTCGGAATCACGCTGGTGATCGCCACGCATAACGAGCAGTTGACGCGCAGCGTCGGCCGCGCGCTGCGCTTGCACGAAGGAAAGTTAATTGACGAGCGGCGCTAGACTCCGATCCAGAGTGCTCTCCTCGGGACAAGGAGAAGTGAGGACTTAAGAGGCGCTGCGCAGAGCTGGGCGGCGTTTTTTGCGAAGTCCTGTTCGTAACCATTTTGCAAATTGAAGATGCTCGGTTTACATGGGGGAGACGATTGGCTAGTTTGGGCGCGGTTTTTGGTGGGTCTGAGTGACATCGGAAAAATTCCACGTGCGCACGCCGCGCGCGCCGTTATCTTGCAGGTTTCGCGGCCTGTATCGCGGACTATTGCCGGCATGCTGCGCGCTGATCGTGGTGATCATATCCGCGATGCTCGCGCCGTCCTTCGCACTTGCGCAGGCGTCGCAACCGATAATCTCCAAAATTCAGATAGTCGGTAATCAACGCGTCGAAGAAGACGCGATCCGAATCCACATCACGCAACAGGTCGGCCAGCCGCTCGATCCGAGTGCGGTCGATGCGGACATCAAGTCGATTGATCGCCTGGGATTCTTCTCGGACGTGAGTGCGCACGTCGTGAATCAGGGCGGGCAGAATGTGCTGGTGTACTACGTCAAGGAGCGCCCGCAGATTACCGACGTCAAGCTATACGGGATGAAGGCGATTCGCTCGAACGACGACAAGATTGTCGCGGCGATGAAGGTGCATCCGGGCGTGATCCTCGATCCGATCGCGGTCAAGGAGACGATCAACAACATCACCGCAGGTTTACGCCGACAAGGGCTACACCGACGCCAAGGTGACCTTCAAGCCGATCCCGCAGCCCGACAACACGGCGTTCGGCGAATTTGACGTGGTCGAAGGGCCGAAGGTCGAGATCACGAAGATCGAGTTCGTCGGCAACCACGCGTTTTCCTCTTCGGTGCTGGCGAGCAACATGGAGACGAAAACCTACAGCAAGTTGCTGAGCTGGTTCACCGGATGGGGCGCACTCGACCCGAAGAAACTTCAGGAAGACGTCGATCGGCTGACGGCGTTTTACTACGACAACGGATATCTGAACGTGCAGATTGCGCCGCCGCAGGTCATCCGCAGCGGCGACAATATCACGATCGTCGTAACCGTCGATGAAGGCACGCCGTACCGGGTCGGCCGGCTCGACATTGAAGGCAACCTGAAATTTCCGCGCCGCGAATTGCGCAAGCAACTGACGATGAAGAGCGGGCAACTGTTCCGCGGCTCGGCGTTGCAGCGGCAGGTGCTGGCGCTGTCGGATTTCTACTCGAATCGAGGCTATGCGTACGTCAACGTCGATCCGCGCACGCAGCTGGTCCGCGCCAACAAGCGGGTCAACGTGGTGTTCGTGATCAATCCCGGCCACGAAGTGCTGATCGATCGCATCAATATCAGCGGCAACACGAAAACCTCGGACAAGGTAATCCGCCGCGAAATCCAGGTGCAGGAGCAGGAGCCGTACAGCGCCGAGGAGATCCGCGATTCGCAGACGCGCCTGCAGCGGTTGGGATTCTTCAGCGACACGCGCATCACGACCGCGCCGGCGTCGCAGCCCGACAAGATCAACCTCGACGTGAACGTGACCGAAGCCAATACCGCGTCGTTCCAGGTGGCGGGCGGTTTCGACAGCTATCAATCGCTGTTCGGTAACTTCACGCTGGGCAATACCAATCTGTTCGGCGGCGGCGAATCGCTGGTCGCGAACGCGCAAGTCGGGTTCCTGTTTCAGAACTACAGCATCAGTTATACCGAGCCGTGGTTTCTGGATATTCCGCTGGCTGTGGGCCTTCAGTTGTTCGACAACAAAACTTACCTGCTGAGCTTCAACCAGTCGTCGGCGGGATTCACTCTGACGTCGACCTATCCGCTGACCGATCTTGGCTTCAAGAAGCTCGGCCCCTTCTCGCTGAAGGACATCACCGCGGGAATCGGCTACTCGTTTCAGAGCATCGGAATCACCGGGCTGAATAAGTTCACGACTTTCCAAATCTCGCGCTACAAGGGTTACACGCAAACCTCCGAAATTACGCCGACGATACGCCGCTTCACGGTCGACAACCCGACCGATCCGCGCACCGGCACTGTCGAGAGTCTCAGCATGGAGTTCGGCGGACTCGGCGGCACCAACTCGTTCATCAAGGGCGTCGCGCATTTCAGATATTTCTACCCGTTCCTCAAGAGCCAGACGCTGGGGACATTCGTGGTCTCGCAGGGAGTTACCTTCGGCATCGGCACCAACCTGGAGAGCGGCACCGGCGGCGAGTTGCCGCTATACGAGCGATTCTTTCCCGGCGGCGTCGGCGGACCGGGCGACGTGCGCGGCTATCAGCTCTATTCGTTGGGGCCGCAGGTGACGATCTTTAGCCAGAAGGGCGTGCCGCTGAGCGTCCAGGACGTCGGCGGCAGCAAAGAATTGCTGCTGAGCAACGAGATCACATTCCCGATACTGTCCGGATTGGGCATTCGCGGCGTGATATTCAGCGACGCGGGGCAATCGTTCCTGCTCAAGGATTCGCTCGATATCACCAACTTGCAGGCGTCGGTTGGAATCGGCGTGCGGTGGAAATCGCCATTCGGGCCGCTGGCGGTGGACATCGCGTTTCCGCTCAATCCGCGGCCGGCCGACCAGAGCACGGTGTTCGAAGTCGGCGCCGGCTCACCACTGTGATTCCGGCGGATTGTTTCGACGATCATCGTGTACGCAACTGGATTTGATGCTCGACTAGGTACTATTGTGTATATTTCACGTGGCAATGAATGGCGCGCGCATCAAATGTGCTTGCGCTGGTTCCTTAGGTAGTCAACAGGAGGCTTTCCGGACTGTATGAGGCAACGGTTGTTCATCGGTGCGATGTTCGGTGTGTTCCTCGCGGTGACGTTTGCGGCAGTTCCCGCGCACGCCGAATTCAAGTTCGCCTATGTTGACGTGCAGCGCGCGCTGAACGAATGCGACGCGGGCAAGCGGGCCAAGGCCGATTTCCAGGGCAAGGTCACCACGCTGGAGGGTCGTCTGCAGCGGCAGCAAAACGAAGTCCAGTCGCTCAAGGATCAGATGGAAAAGAAGGGCATGCTGATGAATACCGATCAGCGCCAGGCCCTGCAGGACCAGTACATGGAGAAGCTCAAGAACTTCGAGCGCGATTACAAGGACTCGAAGGACGAGCTCCAGGCCAAGGACCAGGAGGTCACCGCGAAGATCGTCCACGACCTTGCGCAAGTCATCCGCACGCTCGGTGAGCGCGACAACTACACGATGGTGTTCGAGAAGGGATCGATCCTGTGGGGCGCTCCAAATATCGACATTACCGACCAGGTGATCCGCAGCTACAACACGATGCACGTGCCGATCGGCTCGGTCGGCGAAGGTGCAGTCAGACCCGCGAGCGCCCAGACCGAGCAGCGCGAGCAGCCGGGCGCGTCGGAGCCGTCGGATTTTGGATCGCAGGCGGCCAGAAAGTCGACCATCTCCAAGTAGGTCGCTCGACAAGGTGCGCGAAGTAACTCCCGGTGGCTGACGACCACGAAACGAAAGTCTCGGAGCTCGAGCGTGTGCTGGGGCTGCTGCCCCATCGCTATCCGTTCCTGCTCGTCGATCGCATCATCGAGCTGGACAAGGGCCGCGTCGTAACGATCAAGAACGTCAGCTTCAACGAGCCATACTTCGCCGGACATTTCCCGGAGCATCCCGTGATGCCGGGGGTGCTGATCGTCGAAGCGCTGGCGCAGTCCGCGGCGATTCTCGCGCTCAACGAAGTGGGCGGCGATCCGACGCGTCTGTTCATGCTGACTGGATTGGACAAAGTGCGCTTTCGCCGCCGCGTCATCCCCGGCGATCAGCTGCGGATGGAAGTAAAAATTCTGAAATTTCATCGTCCGCTGTGGCGAATGCAGGCGGTGGCGCGCGTCGGCGACGAGTTGGCAGCCGAGGCGGAATTGTCCGCGATGGAAGTCAAGGAGCAAGTTCGATAGCGGGGAAAATCCATCCTTCCGCGGTCATCGACAAGCGCGCCGAACTCGACACGAGCGTCGAAGTCGGCCCGGGCGCGGTGATCGGACCGGACGTGAAGATTGGGGCTGGCACCGTGATAGGCCCGTCGCGCCGTGATCGAGCGCAACACTACGATTGGCGCGCGCAATCGCATCTGGCAATTCGCCGCCATCGGTGCCGAACCGCAGGATTTGAAATTCAAGGGCGAACCGTCGGTCGTCGAAATCGGCGACGACAACATGATTCGCGAGTTCGCGACCATCCACCGCGGCACCGAAGGCGGCGGGATGATCACGAAAATCGGCAACCACACGCTGGTCATGACGTACGCACACGTCGCGCACGACTGCATCATCGGCGACCATGTAATCCTGGCGGCATCCACCGGCCTCGCCGGCCACTGCGTGATCGAGGAATACGCTATCTGCGAGGGCCAGGTCGGGGTGCATCAGTTCACTCGCATCGGCACGCATGCAATCGTCGCCGCGGGGGCCAAGGTCGCGCAGGACGTGCCGCCGTACTCGATGGTGGCGGGCAGCGAGCGCGCACGACTGGCCGGCATAAACGATATCGGCTTGCAGCGTCGTGGCTTCAAACCTGAAACGATCGCGGCGCTGAAGTCGGCGATCCGCACGCTGTTTTTCTCGAAGCTGCTGCGCGAGGAAGCGATCGCGAAGACGCTTGAAGAGCACGGCGACTTCGCCGAGGTGCGGCGGCTGGTCGATTTCATTAAACAACTCAGAGCGCGGAGTCGTTGGCCGCGAGCGTGAATAAGCTCGGACTGATCGCGGGCAACGGCGTCTTCCCGCTCGAAGTAGCGCGCGCCGCCCGCCAGCGCGGAATAAAAATCATCGCCGTCGCGCACCTCAATGAAAGCGATCGTGCGCTCGACTCGGTCGCCGACGAAGTGACGTGGATAAAAGTCGGCGAGCTGCAGAAAATTGTCGACGTATTCAAAAACGCGGGAGTCTCGGAAGCCGCGATGGCCGGCGGCATCTCGCGCGCGCGCCTGAAAGATTCGTTCGCGCCCGACGCGCGCGCGCTGAAGATGCTCGCGAACATCGGGCGCTTCAGCGACGACGCCGTGCTGCGCGGCGTCGCGCGCGAAGTCGAGAACGAGGGAATCAAGATGATCGATCCGGTGCCGATGATCGAGCATTGGATCGCGCGCGCCGGCGTCGGCGCCGGCCCTGAACCGACTGCCCGCGCAACGCCGCGATCTCGATCTCGCATTCGAGGTCGCGCGCCGGCTCGGCAGCTACGACATCGGACAGACGGTCGCGGTCCGCGACGGAATGGTCGCCGCCGTCGAAGCGCTCGAAGGAACTGACGTCGCGCTGCGCCGCGCAGCCGCGCTCGTCGGTGCGGGACTGGTGATTGCCAAAGCGGCGAAACCCGGACAGGACATGCGCTTCGATCGTCCCGCGATTGGTCCGGCGACAGTGGAATTGCTCGCCGAGATCGGCGCCGCGATGATCGGCGTCGAAGCCGGCGTCGCGCTGATTCTCGAACGCGATCGCACGCTCGAACTCGCGCGCGCAAAAAATGTGACGATATACGGCTATGCGGAAACCAATGGCTGAGCTGCGCGCCGCGGTCATTGGCGCGGGACGGTTGGGTACTCTGCACGCGCGCAAGTACGCCGCGATCGCAGGCATCAAGCTCGCGCATATCGTCGATATCGACGCCGAGCGCGCGGGAGCGCTGGCGAAAGAAGTTGGCGCGACGCCGCTGGCCGACTATCGGATGCTCGTCGGCAAGGTGGACCTCGTGACGATCGCCTCGCCCGGCGTGACGCATCATGAAATCGCGTCCGCGATGCTGAAGGCCGGCATCGACGTGCTGCTGGAAAAGCCGATGGCGGAGACGCTGGTGCAGGCGCACGACCTGGCCGCGCTGGCGTCGGCCAGCAAGCGCATTCTTCAGATCGGCCACCTCGAGCGTTTCAATCCGGCGGTGGTGCATCTTCATTCGATTGTGAAAAATCCGCGCTTCGTCGAATGCCATCGGCTCGCGCCGTTCACCGAGCGCGGCACCGACGTGGACGTGGTGCTCGATCTGATGGTGCACGACCTCGACGTGATCCTGTCGGTGGCGCCGTCGGAAGTGGCGTCGCTGGAGGCGGTCGGCGTCGCGATCCTCACCGATCGAATCGACCTTGCCAACGCGCGCGTCCGCTTCCAGAGCGGTCTCATCGCAAATCTGGTCTCCAGCCGCGTGTCGGCGCGGCGCGAGCGCAAGATTCGCTTCTTCCAGCCCGACGCGTACATCTCGGTCGATTACGAAGCGCGCAGCATCCAGATGTATCGCAAAACTCCGCCTGCGCGCGGCGCGCAGTTCCCGACAATTTCGGCGGAGCAGATCGATTTCGGCGAAGGCGATCCGCTGGCCGACGAGGTCAAGGCGTTCGTCGATTCTGTTCGCAGTCGGTCCACGCCGGCGGTCAGCGCCTTCGACGGACTGCGCGTGATGGAACTGACCGAGAGAATCAAGGAAGTAATGCTGACGGATTCGGTCGCGCCTTGACGCCTGCAGTCCGCTGCGACAGCATTGATCGTTCTATGCGTTCGAGCAAGGCTCAAAATTGTCGGCGGCCTGATGCTCGCGGCAGGCGCCGCGTTTCTGATCTTCACCGCGACCTCGGACTGCACGATGGTGAGCGGCAGTGGCGAGGTCGCGGTCAACGCCTGTCGGAATGCGGCCCGGCAGCGCGCATCTTTTCTGCTACACCGACGACGCGGGCAAGCGACTGCGCTTCGTGCTCGCGCGCGGCGACGACGGCAAAGTGCGCTCGGTGTTCGATGCATGCCGCCAATGCTTCACGTTCCATCGCGGCTACCGGGTCGTCGGCGGTGAATTGATTTGCCGGGTGTGCGGCAATCACTATCCGCATCGATCGCATGATCGAGGGCAAGGCGTCGTGCGTGCCAGTCAGCCTGCCGCACGAAGACGATTCCGGCGTCGTGCACATCAGAGCCGCGGACCTGAAAGCCGGGCACGCGCTCTTCTGACTATTCGAGTAGCTATAGCAAATTCATGATCGACATTCGGATCAAGGCAGTATCGTCGCGCACTGGGACTAAGTCAGTCTCGTCGCAATGCTTACTCTGTCGGCATGTGGCGATCGCGAAGCGCGAGGCGATTATCCGGCGGCCAACGGGAATAATTGCCTGCCCGATGTGAGTCTGATCGATCAGCATGGCGCCACTGTCTCGCTCGCATCGCTGAAAGGCAAGCCGGTGCTGATCGATTTCATTTACACCTCGTGCGCATCGACTTGCCCGATGCTGACGGCGAAGATGGCGGCGATCGCGCATCAGCTCGGTCCGGCTCTGGGAGCGGGCGTCACGATAGTTTCGATCTCGCTCGATCCCGAGCACGACACTCCGGCGGAACTCGCGAAGTACGCGAAGAGCCATGATGCGGACGGGCGCGGCTGGATTTTCCTGACCGGATCGCCGGCGAAAATCGACCAGGTGCTCGCGTTGTTCAATCTGCGGCGAACGCGCGAGAGCGACGGATCGATCACGCATTCGATCGAGGCATTCCTGCTGGGTCCGGACGGCCATCAGATTCGGCAGTACAGCGCGCTTGACGTCAGCCCGGACGCGGTGGTCGACGACGTCGATCGCGTCGCGCGGTAACGGCTGAGATGGCTACCTCACTAACGATTGATCGAGCACTCGATGCGGCAGCTCGCCGCCGCGATGGCGCTCGTCATGATGATGGCGAGTCTGCCGTCGATCGGCGTGATCGTCATAGCTGATCGTTCGGGGCCGAGCATCTCGATGGACATCTGCCATCCGCTCCAATCGCTCGACAGCGTCGTCGGCCACCGTGTCTGATTGCCCGCCCGGCTCAGCCGGAGACTTAAGGCGCGAATTCTTTCGCATGAGACAGTCGCTCAATTCGTTCCCGATTCTGAAAAGTAAATTCGCCGAAACTCCCGATCCGCCCCCGCCCAAGCTGTTCTGCTAGCGGGCACTTTCACATCTTCCTTTCGTGATGGATGATAGCTCGCGGACCTCGATAGTTTCGCGAGGCCGCGATACGGCCGGATGCGGCCGGGATGGATGTATTATGCGGAGGAAAATAATTTTCGCGTTGATGATTGCGTTTGCGATGCGCACGAGCGCGGCATACGCACACGGAGTTGTGGGCGACTACGTGTTCCTGGAACCACTCGTTGCCGAAGACCCGACTCCGGCAAATGAACTCGATATCGTCGAGCCGTCGTGGGTCAAAAGCAGCGACGCCAACGACTACTCGATTGGATTCTCAGGTGAGAAGGTCCTTTGGATCGACGACAACTACATGCCGAGATTCAGTCATCGCGGCCGGAACGTCGTGGCATCACGTTTCACCGTTCGAGGGGCCGAGCCACCAAGGCGTCGAAAATCCGGAAGTGGCGGCGAAGTGGGCCTTCTACTACTCGCTCGAACATGAGTTTCTCACTTCGGTTGCGCTGGTCGCCGATCTGCCGGTCGGTAACAAAGACATTCGCGATCAGAGCCACACGAGCCTGGGTCCGGAATTTCTGTGGGAGAAGGGCCTTGGCGACCTTCCCAATTTGCCGGTGCTCAAGTATCTGCGGCCGTTCGGATTTCAAGGCGACGTCGGCTACTTGCCGGCGCTGGGCGGGCAAACCAGTCACGACCTGTTCGCCGACGTCGTGATCGAATATTCAATGTCGTACCTGAGCAACAACGTTCAGGACATCGGGCTCAAGTGGCCGTTTCGAAATCTGTTCCTGTTCACGGAATTCAACTACGATCAGTTGATCAGAGGACCGTCGGGCCAGACCTTTCCCACGATCCTGGCGACTCCCGGGATCGCGTACGTGAGCTATCACTATGAATTGAGCCTGGGGACTCAGTTCGCGCTGAACAATGCGACCGTGCCCGGCAGCCATGCCGCGATAATTGGATTGCTCGACATCTTTTACGATTCGTTTTTCCCGAAATGGGGCAACTGGACTATCAATCGAGGACCTGGTCAATGAAGAAATCGAGCATATGGCTATACGTTGGCGGCGCTACTGGCTATTGTACTGAGTAATCCGATAGCGGCTTGGGCGCATTCGTTTCCAGAAAAAGAGACTCCGTCGGCGGGACAGAAGATCACTTCGCCTCCGTCCGAAGTCGCTGATCGATTTCGACGCTCCGATAGAGAAGCTGTTCGCCAAGCTGGAAGTGACGGGCGCCGACGGCACGAACCAGGCTGTGGGCGCGCCGCAGGTCAGCGACGACGGGCGTCAAGTTGTCGGTCAAGGTCGGCGCGCTGAAACCCGGCGACTACACGGTCAAGTGGGCGGTCGTCTGCATCGATACGCATCACACGAACGGTTCGTACATCTTCACGGTCGCCAACGGAGGATCGTGATCCCACAGCCGATTTTCGCGTGGCCGTTGGTCGGGTCGCAGGTGCTGATATTCGGAACGGCGGCGTTTGTGCTGGTGGCAGCACCTCGCGACGTTGTCGACGGCGAACGTATTGAGCCGAAGCATGGCAACGCTGTGGCGGATACTTGCGTTGATAGTTCTGGTGATATCGCCGCTAAGATTTTTGTCCGTCGCGGCGGGGATGGCCGACTCGACCTTCAGAGAAGTCGCTATCCGTGATGCCGCAAATAATGCGCGAAACCTTCGCTGGCCGCGTGTGGACGTGGCGGCTCGCGACCGCACTGCTATTGGCAATGGTGGCGTGGATTCCCGCGCCGGGGCGGTTTGCGACGGCGCTGATCTTCGTCATCTCGGCGGTGCTGCTCGCTTTGCAAAGCATCACGAGTCACGCGGTCGACAAGGGCGCATTCGCGATCGCGGTACACTTCGCGCATCAGGCTGCGGCGGGTTTGTGGATCGGGGCGTTGGTCTCGCTGCTGATCGGCGCGACCTATGGACACGCCGGCGCCGAGTGGCTGCGGGCGGCGACGTCGCGAGTGTCGACGATAGCGGGATGGTCGGTCGCTGCGCTTAGTCGTAACCGGCGCGATCAGAGCGTGGGACGCACTCGGACTACAACTCGATCTGCTGGTGAACTCGATCTACGGACGCACGCTGCTGTGGAAAGTAGGCACGGCGGCGACGGTGATCCTGATTGGCGGCTACAATCGGTATCGGCTGGTAGGCACGGTGGGAGAATCGTCGGCGCGCGCATCGCTGATTCGCAACGTGGCCGTAGAATGCGTTCTGCTGGCAGTAGTGCTCGGATGGTCGGTAGTACTGGCTAATACGCCGCCGCCGCATTGAGTAATGTAACGTTACTAACTAGTTAGACGGATATACATATGAGTATTCATCGATAATCTCAGATCTCTCGTGATCATCGTGGTAGTGACGTTCGAGTCTGCTCGCGGTCGCGGGATGCAATCGCGACTCCGCGAGGCAGCTGGGGCGTCCGCAAGCGTTCTCACCGACGCCAAGCTCGTCGATCAGAATGGCAACGCGGTCGCGCTCACCTCGCTCAAGGGCAAGCCGCTGGTGGTGGATTTCATCTATACGTCGTGCCCGGGGCCGTGCCTGATGGAAACGGCGAAATTGGCAAACGTTGCGCTGCGATTGGGCAACGACCTCGGCTCGAAGGTGACGATCGTTTCGATCTCGTCGATCCCGAGCATGACGGCCCGAAACAATTGCTCGACTACTCGCGTCAGCAGGGTGCGGATCAGAAGGGATGGTATTTCCTGACGGGAGGTCCCGCCGAAGTCGATCAGGCGCTGGCGGGCTTCAAGCTCAGCCGGCAAGTCGAGCCGGATGGTTCAGTTGGCCATCTGGTGGATATGATGTTGATCGGACCGGACGGCCGGTTGGTACGCGAATACAACGGCGAAGTCGTGAAAGCACAGGACATCGTCGATGACGTCAAAAAAACTCTGAACAAGGGCGGTGCAGCATGAGACGGGCAATAATTTTCGGCACCTCGTTTGTCGCGATCCTTGCGCTGGCGTACCTGTGGCCGCTGCTCGGCGGTTCAACGGCGAATGGCAACTCGCGCGGAGCGATGTGCGTCGCGGGTCATTGCTGCTGCACGGGTCGGGCGGAGGCGGCGGAAACTGCCGCGCCGAAAAACGCGCAGCCGCGGTTGACGCTCGATCCAAACCAGTTCGTCGGTCCGGTAAAGGAAGCGTACAAATTCGCGGAGAAACATCCGGAGATTCTGGCGGAACTGCATTGCTATTGCGGATGCGACAAGGCCGAAGGTCATCAGAACCTGCTCGATTGTTATCGCAGCACGCATGGCGCGTCGTGCGAAATCTGCACCGGCGAAGCGTTGCTGGCGAAGCGGATGTCGGAGCAGGGCTCGCCGGTCGATCAGATACGCAACGCGATCCGCCGGAATTTCGCGCAGGACAATTAAATCGGACGCAGCGCGGCTATTTGCGGCGTCATGGTTTTCAATCACAATCGCTTCGATGCCTTTGAATGCCGAAGCGCCGCCGCCGCTTGATGAGCGTCAGAAACATACCTCGCACCGAGGCCGCGTCATGATCGTTGCCGGCGAGGCGTCGGGCGATCTTCATGGCGGCGATTTGGCGCGGGAAATTCTCGCGCGCGATCCGTCGTGCGATCTGTTCGGAATCGCGGGCGAGAAGATGCGCGCGGCCGGCGTGCGCGCGATCGTCAAGACCGAGGACATCCACGGGCTTGGACTTTCGGAGCTGGCCTCGACGATCGGGCGGACGGTCGGCGCATTTCGTATGCTGCGCCGAATCATCCGGCGCGAGAGGCCGGACCTGTGATCCTGATTGACTACGCGGAGTTCAACCTGATTCTCTCCGGCACCGCGCGGCGCAACGGCGTGCCGGTGCTCTATTACATCACGCCGCAAGTGTGGGCGTGGCGGCGCGGCCGAGTCGACAAGCTGGTCGATCGCGCGGATCGCCTCGCGGTGGTGCTGCCGTTCGAGGCCGAACTGTTTCATCGTGCGGGCGAGCGCGTTTCATTCGTCGGGCATCCGCTGCTCGATCGGGTTGCGGCGGTCCAGAGTCGCGACGAGACGCTGAAGCGTCATGGATTCCCGCCGCGCGCGCGAATCATTTCGATACTGCCGGGCAGCCGCCGCGCCGAAGTTCGCTACCTGCTCGATCCGATGGTCAAGGCGGCGCGGATTGTCGCGCGCGATCACAATCTTGAAATAGCGCTCGCGCTGGCGCCGACGTTGACTCAGTCCGAGCTCGCCGAGGTCGGACGCGCAGATCTCGACGGGGATCAAGATTGTCGAGAACGACACCTACAACATTGTCGCGGCGAGCGAGCTGGCGATGGTCGCGTCGGGGACCGCGACGCTGGAGACGGCGCTGCTCGGATGCCCCGAAGTCATCGCCTACAAAGTGTCGCCGCTTACCTATATCCTAGGCCGGATGCTTGTGACGGGAGTCGATTTTATCGGGATGCCGAATATCCTGGCGGGCCGGCAATCGTGCCGGAACTGATCCAGCGCGACGTCACCGTCGGAGAACCTGGTGCGCGCGGCCGAGCCGTTGCTTAGCGACACGATCCGTGCGGACACGGTGGCGGCGCTGAAGTCGTTGCGCGAGAAGCTCGGATCGCCGGGTGCGGCGGGACGCGTCGCGACGATCGCGCTCGAGATGATCGCGTCCAGGATTGCCGCATGAAGCTGCTCGTCCCTTCAGACTAGCGCTTGCCGCGCGGCGCCTCCGCCAGTCCAACGCGATGCGCGTAAACCGCCAGTTCCACGCGGTCGCGGATGCCGAGTTTCTGAAAGATATTGTTGAGATGCGACTTGACCGTGCTCTGTTCGATCGAGAGCCGTTGGGCCACTTCCGCGTTGCGCAGCCCCGCGGCGACACAACGGACGATCTCGGTCTCGCGGTTGGAGAGCCGGCTGCTCTCGGGTGATCTGAGCAACGCAAAGAGTTCCACCCGCAATGCGGGCGGGACCCACACCAGTCCCTGCGCGGCGGACCGGATCGCTTCCATCAGGGTTTCTACCGCGTAGCGTTTTTGCACGAACGCGTGTGCACCCATCCGCAGCGCTGCGATAGCGTCTTCCTTTCGTTCGCTGGCGGTCAGCACTACGACCCGTGTGACCCGGCTCAGCCGCTCGATATTGCCGCCCACCCAGCGTTCCATTTGCAGGTCAAGCAAAAGCACGTCACACGGCGTGGTGGCTAGCATCGGTGCGAGTTCGCTGAAGTGCTCGACTTCGCCGACCACCTCAACCTCGGGCTGGATCATCATCAGCTCTTTCAGCCCCTGGCGGAAAAGCGAGTGGTCGTCGGCGATGATTAGACGCAGTCGTTTCGCCATGGTCATGCCGCCGGTATTTCGATTTCGAGGTGCGCGCCGCGGCGTTCGCTACCGCCGATTCTCAGCCGCCCGCCGTATTCAGCGACCCGCGATGCGATCGCCCACGGTGGATCGTCGGAGTTGCGAAAGCCAACGCCATCGTCGTCTATCGCGATGCGAATCAGAGGGCCGGTGGCGCTGACGTTGATCGCCGCGCGGGCCGCCCCGCCATGCCGCGAACTATTTCGCACTCCTTCGAGGACGATCTGAAGAACCTGCTCGAGTATCGGGGCATGCCCCGCGAAATTTGCGGTCACTTCGAAAAGCGTCTCGATCGCGCACGGACGATCCTCGGAGTCCGGTATCTGCTCGACCTCCGCGAGCGAGCGTAGATAGGCGCGCACAGCATCGTGTTCGCGCGATAGTCCCTTTTGCAGGTCGGTAATCCGGGGCAACGCCTCATCTGGGCGCCCGGCCTTCATAAGGGCCTGGCAGGTCTCGAGCCGAAGGTTCGCTCCCGCCAGCACCTGAACGTAGCCGTCGTGCAATGCGCGCGCGATCGCATGGCGTTCGTCGGCTACCTCCAGATCGCGTACGCGCGCTTCGAACCGTGCACGTTGTGCGCCGATGAACCCGATCAGGTAGCCGATGATGGCGAGGTACGCGGGACGCATCAGGTACTCGTTCCCGGGTCCCGGGGCGAAAGCGGCCAGGAGCGCGGCATAAACCAATGTACTGCAAATCGTCACCGCGATCGCCCAGCGAAAGTCAGTACCGCAATCGACCACGACAATTGCAAAGACGAAAAACAGCAAGGCGGGGCTGGTCGGCCCCTCGGTCGCGACGGTGACCGCGCCGGCAAACAGTATGTCGAGAGTGGTGCAGACATCCGGCAGCATCGAAGTCGCGATACCGCGGCTGATCAGCAGGAGCGTTGCCAGGCTGTACGCCAGATGCAGGGTCAGAATGATCATTGACGTTCTATCTATGAAGAACCATCCCCCATAGGAGGGATCGATGTACCACGATGCGAGCACCAGCACGGACAGCAGCGCGCGCGCTATCCCAATATTCAAGTCGAGATCGTTGCGATCCGCGGTCTTCATCATTGCCTCCTCGGTCCGTACTAGGATCAGCGAAATCAGAGAGGAGCGTCAAACGCGATCGCGCAGGCCCTAAATGGGCGTCGAGTGCTCCTTCGAAAGATGGAGAGGCTCTCCGCCTAAGGTTTGACCGAAATCTGAGAATTCGCGCTAGCTACCTGTTAGGAGGGACGAAGCTATATGGCTTCATCCCGTCCCTTCAGTTTACCCGATTTCATCGGTCTCGGGCCTCCCCGTACCGGTACGACCTGGCTGCATCGCATGCTCAGGGATCAGGTCGATCTGCCGCACGGAGTCAAGGAGACCCAATTCTTCACCACCTTCTATTCGAAGGGCATCGATTGGTACGCACATCATTTCCGCTATGCGACCGGCGAGCGCAAGATTGGGGAGATTTGTCCATATTTCGTCGCGCCGAAGGCGCCCGCCCGCATTCGACGCCATCTGCCTGACTGCAAATTCCTGGTGACGCTGCGCAATCCTGCCGATCATGCCTATTCGACCTACAAGATGGTGCTTCGCGGCGCGTTCGTGCGTGGAACGTTCGAGCAGGTGCTCAACACGCGCCCGCATATTGACGACAGCAACCGCTACGCGCGGCATCTGAAGGCATGGTTCGAGCATTTCGGAACCGAGCGGTTTCTGATCATGCGCTACGAAGATCTGCGCAACGATCCCCAAAGCTATCTGGATCGAATCTGCGATTTCATCGAGACGCCGCGAATCCCGATTTCCGACCACGCCCGAGGGCAAAAGCAGGTCAATTTTATCGAGCGCGCGCCGAAAAGCCGCAAGCTCGCCCAGAATGCGAGGCACCTCCGATACTGGCTCAAAAGGCGTCATGCCTATCCGGTGATCAGAGCTCTCGGGCGCACCGGTATATGGGAGTTCTGTAACGGTCGCGGTGAAATATTTGCTCCGCTCTCGCCCGAGCAGAGAGCGATGTTGGCCGAGCGCTATCTCCCTGAGGTCGACGCGCTCGAGGATCTGCTGAAGATCGATCTTTCCGAATGGAAAGCGCCCGGTGCAGCCTCGCGCGATGCGATCGCCGCTGCCGGAGGCGGCTGATTAAAGCAGAGCCGAGGCACTGACCGGCGAATCCGCGCGCTCAGTGCCGAACGACCATCCTCGGATAGACCGAAACTGCCAAAATCCCCATCACGACTGGGGGCTATTGCCGCCTACAAAGTCCGACCGCTTACCTATACTCTAGGGCGGATGACTGTGACGGGAATGGATCTTGTCGGGATGCCGAATATTCTTGCGGGCGGGCCAGCTGCGGCGCGTTCTATGATCGCGGCGAGGATTGCCGCATGAAGCTGCTTACCCCATTGCAATGGCGGCTGTACGGCTACCTGCGCAAATACCTGTTTCCGTACGTGCTGTTGCTGGGAATCGCGATGGCCGCTGCTTTCGGCGGCTACCGGCGGAGTTCCAGTGCTCACGAAACTGGTGGTCGACCTGGGACCAGTCTCGGAGGTGCCCATCGCTCGATTTGCGCAGCGCGTTGAAGCTGCGTGAATACTCGCTCGCTGCTTGCGGGATTGTTTCTGCTCCGAGCGATTGCCAATTTTTCGGCGATGACTATCTGAGCGCATACATCGCGCAGAAGATGCTAATGGACATTCGCGGTCAGATCTTGAACGAGAGCCTGCAACGCCAGTCGCTAAGTTTTTTTAATCGCACGCCGACGGGCGTGATGGTTTCGCGAGTCATCAGTGACGTCGGCATGGTGGTGTCGAGCCTGAGCAACGGTGTGTTCTCGATCTTCGGCGACGGCATGTCGCTGATCGCGTTGCTGGTGGTCGCCTTCCGGATCGATTGGCGGCTCGCGATCATTGCGTTCATCGGGTTTCCAGATAATCGTATTGCCGATCGTCGAGTCTCTCGAAGAAAGTTCGCCGCGAGACCAAGAATCAGCAAAAGCAATTGAGTGGGCTGCAATCGCTGCTGCTTGAAACCTTTCAGGGGAATCGTGTCGTGAAGGCATTCGGGATGGAAGATTACGAGCGCGCGACGTTTCAATCGCGAGCTCAAGCGGCTGTTTCGAATCTTCATGCGGGTGGCGCGGATCAAGGCGTTCACCGGACCGATGATCGAGGCGCTCGGCGCGTTCGCGGTCGTTGCGGTGGTCTGGTGGGCGGTGGGATCGCTGCAGGCGGGCACTCGCACGCTTGGTCAATTCGCGGGATTCTTTACGATTATGATTCTCGTGTATCCGCCGTTCAAGAGCGCTGAGCAAAACCAACAACACTATTCAGCAGGGGCTCGCGGCGCCGCCGAGCGCGTCTTCGAGATGATGGATCTGCCGAGTGAGGTTCCCGACGATCCAGATGGAATCGAGTTGCCGCCCGGCGCGCACAGCGTCGCGTTCGAAAACGTCAGCTTCCGGTACGGCGACGAATGGGTGCTGCACGATATCAACCTCGAGATCGGCAAGGGCAAGGTCGTGGCGCTGGTCGGGATGAGCGGCGGCGGCAAATCCACGATGGCGGATTTGATCCCGCGCTTCTACGACGTGCAGCAGGGACGCGTCACGGTTGACGGAATCGACGTGCGCAAGCTGCGGCTCAAATCGCTGCGCGCGGAAATCGGTCTCGTGACGCAGAGCACGTTTCTGTTCGACGATACGATTCGCGCCAACATCGCGTATGGCAGCAGCGACAAGAAACTCGAGCGCGTGATCGCGGCCGCCAAGCTCGCCAACGCGCACGACTTCATTTCGCGGCTGCCCAACGGTTACGACACGATGGTGGGCGAGCTGGGCGTGCGCATCTCGGGCGGCGAGCGGCAGCGAATCGCGATCGCGCGCGCGCTGCTTAAGGACGCGCCGATTCTGATTCTCGACGAGGCGACCTCGTCGCTGGACTCCGCCGCAGAACGCTCGGTGCAGGAAGCGCTCGAGCATCTGATGGCAAATCGCACGACGCTGGTGATCGCCCATCGGCTGTCGACGGTGCGCCGCGCGGATCGAATCGTCGTAGTCGTTCACGGCCGAATCGTCGAAGACGGCACTCACGACGAATTGTTTGCGCGCGGCCAGGAGTACCGAAAGCTCTACGATCTGCAATTCATGTCGCCTGAAGATCTGGCCGGCAACGGCGGTCTCGTTAACTGAAATCGTCCACTGATTCAGACTCGATTGTCAGGCGCGCCGATCGACGAAGCTCCGATGCTAAGCGCGATCTACAACTTGCTCTGGTACCCGGCGCTGCCGTTCGCGCTGATAGCAGCGCATCCGGCGAACATGCGGGACTATCGCGAGCGGATGGGCCACGGCGATATTCCGAACACGACTGGCGCGCCGCGAATCTGGATTCATGCGGCATCGGTCGGCGAGATCGAAGCGATTCGGCCGGTCGCCGTCGGCCTGCTCGAGCACTATCCGGGCGCGATGATGGCGATAACCACGATGACGGCGACGGGACGCGAGGCGGCGCAGCGGCGAATCCCAGGTGCGGCGGCGTGGATGCTTGCGCCGCTCGACAATCGTCGCGCGGTGCGATCATTCCTGGAGCGCCTGCGGCCGAGCCTGGTGCTGATCACCGAAACTGAAATCTGGCCGAATTACTTTCTCGAATCGTCACGCGCGGGTGCGACGATCGCAGTGGTCAACGGCCGCATATCGGAACGTTCGATGCGTCGTTATATGCGCGCGCGCGGGTCTGTTTCGAGACGCGCTCGGCCGAGCGACATCTGATCATGACGCAGACCGACGAAGACGCGCGGCGCTACGCGAAGTTCGATCTCCCGGCAAAGATCATCGTCACCGGCAACACTAAAATCGAAGCGGCTCGCACGGACAGCGATCACGAAGATCCGATTCGTCCCGGAGCTGATGGCGTTTGCATCCGGTCGCAAAATTTTTATTGCCGGGATCGACTGCGCCTGGCGAGGACGCCGTGATCGTCGACGCATACCGCGAACTCCGCAAGGACTTTCCGCAACTCGCATTGACGATTGCGCCGCGTCATCTCGAACGGACGGCCGAAGTCGAAAACTCGCTGCGCGCGGCCGTCGCTCGACTACGTGAAAGCGTCGGAACTCAATTCACCGAACGCGGAGCGCGATGCTGACGTTTTGATCCTCGACACGATGGGCGAGCTGCGCAGCTTCTATCGTCGCTGCGCGATCGCGTTCGTCGGCGGCAGCCTTGCGCCCGGACGCGGCGGGCAAAATCCGGCTGAGCCGGCGTTGGTGGAGGTGCCGGTGCTGATTGGCCCGTATCACGAGAATCAACGGGAGATCGTGTCGTCGCTGGTTAGTGCGGGCGGCGCGCGAATCGTTAAAAGCGCGAACGACATCGTCGCGAATCCTCGAAATGGCTGCGCGACGACGTGGCGCGTGAGGACGCGGGTCGCCAGGCGCGAGGCGCGTGCAGTCAAGGGTTCTGGCGGTGCGCAGTCCGCCTTGAAGCAACTCGAAGCGCTCATTAATCTCGGCTGACCGATGCCCATAAACGAGCCGAGTCCGAATCGCCCACGAATCGAGAGAATTGTGGCAGCGCGATCTTCCTGCTCGCCATCTGCCCGCGTGGGTTGGGCTCGCTGCCGCCGCGGGATTCTACCGAGTCGGCGTAGGCGCACGTCATCTGTATTGGCGGATGATGAAGCTTCGCGCTCCAGTGCTGACGGTGAGCGTCGGCAATCTGACGGTCGGCGGCACCGGCAAGACTCCATTCACGTTGTTTCTTGCCAGCCGCTTGCAGAGCCACGGCCTGCGTGTCGGTATCGTGAGTCGCGGCTACGGACGCGCTGCGATCGAAAGCGCGTGCCGAACTCGTTGCTGACGGCGGCAAGCTAAAAGTCTCGGCGCGCGATGCGGGAGACGAACCTGCGATGATGGCGAAGTCGTTCACTGGCCCGATTGCGGTTGCGCGGCGGCGCATCGACGGAATCGAGCTGCTGAGCAAGCTCGGTCCGCTCGACGCGGTGATCCTGGATGACGCCTTTCAGCACGTGCGCTTGAATCGCGACGTGGATCTTCTGCTGGTCAGCAACGAGCGCGGCTTCGGCAATGGCTGGATGCTCCCGGCCGGGCCGATGCGCGAATCGATCCGCGCGGTCAGCCGCTCCGATGCGATCGTCGTGATGAATTTCGGTACTGGCGCGTCGGCAATTCGACCGTCGCAGATGAAGAAACTGAACGAACGCAATGTACTTCATGCGTCGATACGGCCGCGCGCGTTTGTCGTCATCGAGAATGGCGTTTGGCGCGAGACTCCGCTCACATTGGTCGGACGACGCGTGCTTGCGGTCAGCGGTCTCGCGGATTCGACTGCGTTCTACGCGATGCTGCGCGAACTCGACGCTGACCTGGTCGGCATTTTCGAATATCCGGATCATCACGCCTACACCAACGCCGACTGGCAGAGCTATGGTGAACGCGATGCGCGACGCCGATCTCGTTGTCACGACCGAGAAGGACCTCGTCAAGCTGGAGCGGTTTCCGTTCCCGCGCGATTCGCTATACGCTCTCAGGCTCGAAGTGACGATGGACGCGGCCGATACGCGCGCGCTGGACGAGTTGATATTGAGGCGCAGGGCGTCAGCACGAGCGGCGGATGCATAGCAGCACAAATAAAATTCCTGGAGGATTTCCTCGATGGCGCTGAGTCAGGAATTGCTCGACATCCTCGCCTGCCCGAAATGCAAGGGCGACCTGCGTCTCAATGACAAGCAGGACGGCCTGGTCTGCGGCGCTTGCAGACTCGAGTATCCAGTGCGCGACGACATCCCAATCATGCTGATCGAGGAAGCCAAACCGATCGCATGACCTCGTCGCGTTGCGCGGCCAACCTGCCTTCCCGCAGCGGAAAATGAAAACGATCGACGCGACGCGCGCCCGCCAACTCGCATGGCTCGCGATCGGCGTCTATCTCGTCGGGCTCGGCATCTCCGCAACCTTTCGCGCGCAGGGCGATTTCAACGTTTACTATCGCGCCGGCCATCGCGTCCTTCACGGCCATGCGATCTATCCAGTTGACGACTCCGATCGTTTCCTCTACGCGCCGATCTTTGCGATCGCATTCGCACCGCTCGCTGCGCTGCCACGCCATCTCGCGCAATTTGTTTTCTTCGCGATCAACGCATTTTCATTGATCGAGTTGATCGTCGGTGCCGGAGTAATTCTGTTCGGCCGCGAGCGACGCCTTTCGGCCGCGCTGATCGTCGTCCCGGTGCTGCTGTCGTTTCGCTTCATCGACAACAATTTCGATCACGGCCAGATAAATCTTCCGACCCTTGCGCTTATCGTGTGGGCGATCGTCTATGCCGACGAATCTCACAATGCGTGGGCGGGTCTGATGCTCGCGGCGGCAATTCTGATTAAGCCGTTCGCAATTCTGGCCGCACTTCATCTTGCGATCAGAAAGCACTTCGCCACACTCGGATGGTCCGTCGTCGCGGGAATCGCGCTGCTCATTTTGCCAATCGTGATCTTCGGGCCGCGCGGATGGATCGATCAAACCAGCGCATACGTTACCGCGATCGTATCGATGACGAATCGCTATCGCACGATGCTCACGAACCAGTCTGCCGTGTCCGCGGTCGCGCGCCTGATGAGTCTTCGCGTCGGCGCCGACGCGGAAACGTCGCCGATCGCCACAATTGTCGGAATGGGACTCGAGATGGTGCTCGTCGCGGCAGTGTCGCTCTGGGACTGGACGAGCAACGAAGCAAGCAAACTTCGCGAGCCGTCTGGCGCTATGCGGATTCTTCTGCCTGATGCCGTCGTTCGCGCCGATTTCGTGGAAGAGTTACTACGCGGCGATGCTGGTACCGTACATGGCGCTGACTGCGGCACTGTTGACCGATCGTGCGGCCGACAAGAGCGCGCCGAAGATAGTGTTGACGCTGTTCGCGCTGTCCGTGCTGCTCAATCTCGCGACCGGAAACCATTTGAACCGCATCGCTCTCTTCTACTCGGCGCATTTCTTCTCATCGTTGCTCGCGCTCGCCGCCGTATTCGCACTCTGGCGAACGAGCGAGGCTCGCCAGACGTGAGACCGCCGTCGCAAATGAAGTGGCGCTCCGATCCGAACTTCTCGACGTTCAAGATCGGGCGTCGCGAGCTCGTGATTCATCGCGACATCGCTCCACAGGCTGCGCAGATATGCTGAAGCTCGGCGACGCTGACGTCCGCTGTGGAAGCGGGCGCGGGCAATCGCCAGAGCGCGTATCGGCTGAGACCTCGACGGCGGCCTCGAACTGTTCGTCGCGTCGCGGCCGTCGCGGCGGCATGATCGCATCGATCCTCAGCGACGTTTATGTGGGCATCACGGCGCGTCCGCTGACTGAACTTCGCGTGACAGTTGAAGCGATGCGCCGCGGAATTCCGGTGGCCGAGCCGATGGGCGCGATGGTCGAATGGATCAGTCCCGTTCTCTATCGAGGATTCTTTCTGACCCGCGCGGTGCCCGGAATGACGCTATGGGAATTCGTGCAGACCGACGACGATCCGACGGTTCGCCGTCACGTGCTCGGTCAGGTGCGCAGTCGCGATCGACACGATGCACGACAAGGGCCTCTTTCACGCCGATCTAAATCTGCACAACCTGCTCGTCACTCACGTGCAAGACAGTTTCAACGTGATCATCATCGACCTCGACAAGTCGCGCCTCTTCGACGCGCCGGTGTCGTCCGCGATGCGCCGCAAGAACGCCGCGCGCTTGTTGCGATCAGCGCGCAAACTCGATCCGTCGGGAAAATTTCTCGACGCAGCTGCGCTGTCATCGCTGAATCCAGGTTGAGTCCCACTTCTCGCCGCAAGGGTTGACAGCGGCGTTTAGACATTGTAGATACAGCCTATGCAAACGATTTCAAAGTGGGGCAATAGCCTTGCTGTGCGAATCCCTGCCAGCTTTGCGGAAACGGCCGGGCTTGAGGAAGGCACCGTGGTCGACCTGAAGGTCCGGGCCGGCCGATTGGTGGTAGTTCCGGCTAATTCGCTCAAGTATGATTTGCATCAACTCGTCAAACGAATTACGCCGAAGAATCGCCACCAATTGGTTGATTGGGGTAAGCCGGTTGGCAAGGAAACCTGGTAATCAGCCACGGCGAGATACGTTCCAGAGCGCGGCGATTTTGTCGACCTCGATTTCGATCCCGCGCTGGGACGCGAGCAGGCCGGCGCACGTCCCGCCCTCGTACTGACCGAGTCTGGATTCAATGCGAAAACAGATCTGGCCGTGGTGTGCCCGATCACGTCCAAAATAAAAGGTTATCCCTTTGAGGTCTTGATTCCTGCCGGCTTGCCCGTAAACGGTGCGATCCTGGTTGATCAATTGAAAACCGTCGATTGGAAGAGCCGTACGGTAAGACATCTCGGAAAATGTCCGAAGAATGCAGTCGCCGAAGTAGCGGCCAAACTTAGGGCGCTGCTCGGCCTCTAATCCAATTGGGCGTTTCGAATTGCGCGGCCGATTCCGAAATCGGAATCGGCCGAGAGGACCGCCTGACTATTGCCGCTTCAGCGCGATCGCATCGATCTCGATTCTCGCGCTGCGCGGCAGCGCTGCCACTTGCACCGTCGATCGCGCCGGATACGGCGGTTCGAAATGCTCGCCGTATATTCGGTTCACAATCTCAAACTCCGCGAGATCGATCATGAAGATGGTCGTCTTGACCACATCGACAAAATCCAGTCCCGCGGCGGCCAGCACCGCGCCGAGATTCTGCAATACGCGCCGAGTCTCAAATTCAATCCCGCCTTCGACGATCTTGCCCGACGCCGGGTCGAGCGCAATCTGTCCCGAGCAGAAAACGAAGCCGTTTTGCTCGACTGCTTGCGAGTACGGACCAATCGCGGCCGGCGCATTCCTGGTGTGAATCGAAGTCTTCATGAATAGCGACCGCCGTTATGCTGGCCGAGGCGCGACACGCGCATCACGCCGTCGATCGAGCCAATCGAGTTCATCAGGTTGTTCAGTTGACGCGCGCTGCTCACGCTGACCTCGAACACCGCCAGCGCGCGTCCATCGGAGCCGTGAGTTTTCACTTCGGCCGTCGAAATATTCACGCCCGCCGATGCGATCGCCTTGGTCATCGCGGCGAGCAGGCCGGGCTGATCGGCGCACAGCACTTCGAGCCGAATCGGGCGCGGCGCTTCCTCGCCGTCCTTCCACACCACCGGCACTCGCCGTTGCGGATCGGTGTTGAGCGCATGCGGGCATCCCGCGACGTGCACCGTAACGCCGCGTCCGCGCGTGATGAATCCGGTGATCGCCTCGCCCGGCAGCGGATTGCAGCACTTCGCGAATCGCACCAGCATGTCGCCGACGCCCGAGACCACGACCGCACCGCTCGCCGACTTGCGCGCTTCCTTGGCCGCGCGTTCGCGCTGCGCGGGTCCCAGCGGCGTCGGCGGTTTCTCGGGACGATAGATCTTTCAACTCGTCGGGCGTCAGCAGCTTTCCGAGCAATTGCGCCGGCGTGATTATTCCGTAGCCGACCGCCGCCAGCAGACCGTCGACGTCGCGCTGCGAAAATTCCGCGAGTACGCCGTCGAGCCGCTTGTTCGATTTGCAGCTGTGTGACGCTGAGCTTGACCGGTTCGAGCTCGCGATCGATTAGCGATATTCCAAGGTCGCGCGACCGTTCCGACTGCTGATTGCGCAGCCATTGCCGGATTCGTGATTTCGCGCGCGCCGTCGCCGCGTAG
The DNA here is from genome assembly GCA_963814715.1 of uncultured delta proteobacterium. Taxonomy (GTDB): domain Bacteria; phylum Desulfobacterota; class Binatia; order Binatales; family Binataceae; genus Binatus. The sequence goes on along the minus strand of CAWFDW010000001.1, from coordinate 240,699 downwards.
TTCGTCCAATCCTTGCCCGGCACCTGTTTTTCAGAGGTGAGCACTTCGACCGTATCGCCCGATCGAAGCCGATAGCGCAGCGGCACCATGCGCCCGTTGACGCGCGCGCCCGCCAGATGGTTCCCGACCTGCGAATGGATTCGATACGCGAAGTCGATCACCGTCGAGCCGAGCGGAAAATCGAACACGTCGCCCTTGGGCGTGAACACGAAAACTTCCTCGGGAAACAGATCGTCCTTGACCGTCGACAGAAATTCCTGCGGGTCCTTGAGATTCTGCTGCCACTCGATCAGCCGCCGCAGCCACGCGAAGCGCTCGGTATCCTTCTCCTTGAGCTCCTTCGCGCTGCCGTCCTTGTAGCTCCAGTGCGCCGCGATTCCTTCCTCGGCCACCTTGTGCATCTCGCGCGTGCGAATCTGCACTTCCATCCGCTGCCCGCGCGGACCGATCACGGTGGTGTGCAGCGACTGGTACATGTTGGCCTTGGGCAGCGCGATGTAATCCTTGAAGCGGCCGGGCACCGGCTTCCAGTTCGCATGCACGACGCCGAGCGCCTCGTAACATTCGCGCACCGTATCCACGATGATGCGGAACGCGACGAGGTCGTAAATTTCCTCGAAGCTGAGCCCCAGCTCCTGCATCTTCGAGTGAATCGAAAAGAAATGTTTCGGACGGCCAGTAACCTCGGCCGTCACTCCGCTGTCGCTCATGCGCCGCGACAAAATCTCGATGACGTTGGCGATATACTCCTCGCGCTCTTTTCGTTTCGCCGCGACGAACGCCTTCAGCGTCTGGTACGCGCTCGAATTCAGATAGCGAAACGACAGATCCTCGAGCTCCGATTTGAGCCAATAAATACCGAGCCGATGCGCGATCGGCGCGTAGATCTCCATCGTCTCGCGCGCGATCTCCTGCTGCCGGTCAGCCGACAGATGGTCGAGCGTGCGCATGTTGTGCAGGCGGTCGGCGAGCTTGATCAGCACGACGCGAATGTCGTTCGCCATCGCGATGATCATCTTGCGGAAATTCTCGGCCTGCTTTTCCTCGCGGCTCTGGAACGTGATCTTCGAGACCTTGGTCACGCCATCGACCAGCTGCGCGACCTCGGGACCGAAATCCGTCTGCACCTCCGCCAGCGACGCGTGCGTATCCTCGACCACGTCGTGCAGCAGGCCGGTGACGATCGACGGCACGTCGAGCTTGAGCTGCGCGATAATCATCGCGACGTTTAGTGGATGCGTGACGTACGGCTCGCCCGATTCGCGCTTCTGATCGAGATGCATCCGCGCCGAATAATCGTACGCGCGCCGGATCAGCCCGATGTCGGCCTGCGGATTGTAGGTCTGCACCCGCCCGATCAGGCCGGCGAGCTCGTCGGGAGTACTGCTCTGCGCTAGCTCTTCCACGGTGCGAATTCGCCGCGCAGGCGGCTGACCTTCAGCCGCTCCGCGTTTACGATCGTTTCAAGTTGCGCGACCGATTGCGCGATCTCGGCGTTGACGATCAGGTAGTCGTATTCGGGATACGCCTCGGCCTCTTCGCGCGCCTTTTGCAGACGATGCTGAATCTTCGATTCATCCTCGGTGGCCCGGCCGCGCAAACGCCCGGCCAGTTCCTCGAGAGTCGGCGGCAATACAAAAATCGAGACGGCATCGCGCGGATACTTTGCGCGGATCTGTTGCGCGCCCTGGATGTCGATGTCGAGCAGGATATCGCGGCCCGACGCAATCGCGGCGTCGAGCGGCGCGCGCGGCGTGCCGTACGATGATTCAAACACACGCGCCCATTCGGCGAGCTCGCCGGACGATTGCCTGCGATTAAATTCTTCCTCGCTCACAAAGCTGTAGTCGATTCCGTCCGCCTCATTTTCTCGCGGCGCACGCGCGTGGTCAGGGATATCGAAAATTCCAGATTCTTGATCGCCTTGAGCGCCGCGCGATAAATCGTAGTCTTGCCCGCGCCCGACGGCGCCGAGAGAATGAAAATTATACCGCGCCGCGGCGGGATAGAATCATCTGATTTCAACGGTATCGAAGCCATTAACCAGGTGCAAAGGCCCTTATACTATATCCTATTCGACGTTCTGGACCTGCTCGCGCATCTTTTCCGCCTCGGCCTTAACTTCAACCGTCACTTGAGATAATGCCGCGTTCTGCGATTTCGATCCCATCGTATTTACTTCGCGGTTGATTTCCTGCAACAGAAATTCGATCGACTTCCCGACCTGCCCCTTGCGCTTGAGGATCGCCTTCAGACCCTCGAGATGCGTCCGCAATCGCGTGATCTCTTCGCTGATATCGCCGTGCTGCGACGCCGACGACGCCTCCTCATACAGCCGTTTCTCGTTCACCGGCAGCTCTTCGAGCAGCTCGCGAATGCGCTTGTGAAAATTCTCCATAATCTCAGCGCGCGTCTGCTCCGCCAGCTTTTCAATCTTCGGCACCGCCGCTTCGATATTGCGCACCCGCGACGCAAAATCGTTGTGCAGGCTGCGGCCCTCGCGCACCCGTTCTGCCTCCAGCGCTTTCAACGCGCGCACCAACGCCTTCTGTCCGAGCTTGAACGCCGCGCGCGAGTCGTGCTCTTCCTCGACGACGTGAAAAATTTCCGGCCGATTCAGGATCGATCCAATTTCCGGATTGCCGTTGAGATGAAGCTGCTTGCCCAGCCGGCGCAACTCGCCGACGTACAAGTTCGCCAGCCGGTCGTTCACCTCGAGCCGCACCGGCGGCGGTTTCAGCGTGACCGACTTGATAAAAATTTCGACGCGCCCGCGCGCCACCACGCTCTGCACCGTCTTGCGAATCTCCGCCTCATGCTCGCCCCATCCACGCGGCACCGCCAGCTTGAGCTCGAAAAATCTCTGGTTGAGCGATCGAACTTCGGCCACCACTCGAGTGCCGTCCTGCTCGGCGATTGCCCTGCCGAATCCAGTCATGCTTTTCATGCGACTCCGCCCCTTTCTCCCTGCGTTTTTTTCACACACGCGCGATAGAGCGCGAGCGTTTGCGCCGCCATCGTCTCCATCGAGTAATTTTCCGCGACGCGCAAACGCGCCGCCGCGCCCATCTGCGATCTCAACTCAGCCGATTCGGCCAATTGTCCAATCGCCGACGCAATTGCTCCAGCATTCGCCGGCGGCACGAGAATTCCGCTGCGGCCATCTTCCACCACTTCACGCAGACCGCCAACGTCGCTCGCGATCACCGGCAAACCGCTCGCCATGGCTTCCAGAGCCGCCACCCCGAGTCCTTCTTTCAGCGACGGCATCGCAAAAACGTCCGACGCCCACAGAACTGCCCGCGGGTCGTCGACTCTCCCGAGCAGCTTGATGCGCTCGAGACTTCGGCTGACCGCGATCTCGCCTTGCAGTACTTTATGAATCGAGCCCTGCCCGACGATAAAGCATTTCAATTTGTTCGAAGCCGGTCGTGCCGCAAGCGCTCCGATCGCTTCGATCAGATAGCGATGGCCTTTGCGCTGCTCGAGTGCGCCAACCGCCGAGATCACGATTTCATCATCTGAAATTCCTAGCGCACCGCGCGCATCGGTTCGTTCCTGCGAAGTGGGCGGGCGGAACCGCTCGCAATCAACCCCGCTATGAATAACCGTAACGCGCTGTCGATCGACACCCGCGGCCTCGAGCGAATCGGCCACGCCAGTGGAGATCGCGACTACGCCATCGACCGCGCGATTGAACAGGTACGGCGCAAATACGCGATTGGGCCGGTAGTCCATCCGTCGCGTAACAACCAGCGTGCTGCCGAAGCTGCGCGCCAACGGCGCCATCGAATGCGCGCGCGAAGTATGAAAATGAACGACGTCGTAGCGCTCGCGTTTTAGAATCGCGCGCAGCTTGACCCCGGCCGCCAGGTCAATCGCGTTGCGGATGCGGATCGGATGACATCGGATGCCCGCCTCCATCGCCCGCTCCCAGAGCCGCCCCGCGGGATCGCAAATCAACTCCGCGCGATGCCCGCCTTTCGCCAACGCCAGCGTCAACCCGAGCACCTGCGTCTCACCCCCGGCGAAACCGAGCTCGGGATCGACGCCCGCGACGCTCATCGTCTGAGCCTCAGCCGTTTTGCTATCGGCAGTCACCTGGTTGGCGTCGTCATGTTGAACCGTCTGCGTCATCATACAGTTCGGATCGCATCAATCGAAAAATCTGTAATACAGGATGGCGAACACCGCCGTCAGCGCGTCGCGAAGGCCGATTTTCTTGCCCTCTTCGTAGGTCCGCCCCGAGTACGACACCGGCACTTCGTAAATTCGCCATCGCGCGCGCGCCGCCTTGGCGGTGATCTCGGGCTCGAAGGTGAAGCGGTTGGCGTTGAGTTTCAGCGTCATCAACTTCTCGCGCACGAAACCCTTCATCCCGGTTTCCATGTCGGTCAGATTCAGATCGCTGACCATGTCGGAGAGCAGCGTCACCGCGCGGTTCGCCACGTAATGCCAGAAGAACATGACGCGATGCGGTCCGGAGAGAAAGCGCGATCCGTAAACCATATCGGCGCGCCCGTCGAGCATCGGCCCGATCATCGCGGCATAGTCGCGCGGATCGTATTCGAGGTCGGCGTCCTGCACGAACACGTAAGGATTTTTCGCCGCTGCAAATCCGAGCCGCAGCGCAGCGCCTTTGCCCCGATTCACGCTGTGAAAAAAACACCGAACCTGCGGATGGCTGAACTCGCGCAGAAATTTCGCGGTGCCGTCGCTCGAAGCGTCATCGACGACGATGACCTCGGGGTCGAAGCCGCAATCCAGCACCCGCTCGATCACGCGTCCGATCGTCGACGCCTCGTTGTAAACCGGAATCACCACGGAAATTTTCGTCCGCTCCGCCATCAGTTTCCGCTGGCCTCCCGATGCCGGCCGAGCGACGACGACGCTGCGGGCCGCGACTGCCGCGTCTCTGCGTTCGAGCGCGATTCTGGCCTGCAAGCATCGCGGCAACGCGGCGTCGTTCCAGCCGCCGGCGACGCGCGGATAATTGCGCTGAGTACCCGCTCCACACGCGCATCCGATCCGTATTCGTAACGCCAGTGACCTCGAGATGCCCCAGTTGAACGAGATTGCGCATCCGCGGCCGCTCGAAGCGGCTCAGAATCGTCCGCCGCGTCCGTTCGTGATCGATGAAAACAAATTGCGGCGGCTCGATTCCCGTGACAAAGACATTGTACGGCGTCAGGTCGCCATGGATGTATCCGGCGCGATGCAGCCGCGCGACCTCCGCACCGAGCGCACGCAAGCACAACGCGTCTGGACGCAAGCGTCGCACGCTTCAAATGACGCACAAGATTAAATCCATCGACCCGCGAGGTCACGATTATCTCGCGGCCGCCGCGGCGCTCGGCGCCGAGCAGCAGAATTTCCGGCGACTCCGATCCCGTCGGCCCGCAGATGCTTCGAAATCGCCGCGACGTGCGCCGCCCGCCTGCGCTTGAATATCGACCTGACGCGATTCGATGCCCGCGGATCGGGTCGAGCACTTTGAAATAGGCTTGCGGACCTCCAGCCCATGATCGAAATGATTGAACCACGTCTCGGCGTGACGCGAGCGGCGCACGCGAGTCGCCAGCGTGCCGTCGATTGCGGCGAATGCGGAATCGATCAGGCTCTCGCGCAGCTCTTCGGAAAATCGCGCGTCGTAGCCCGGGATGAAGAAAGCTCCATCCGCCGCGCGTCAATCGCACCCCGTCCAGGCCCGTCATCCGCCAGCTCATCGCGACCGCTCCGACTCGCGGCATCGCGAGCGCGCGCCTGACCGTGACGCCGACTTCTTCAGGAGATATTCGTCGCATGCATTCGCGCCCGATTGGGCATTTACGAAGATAGCAGGGATGACACGGGATCGCGCCGCTGATCGCCAGCTCGGCAAATCCCCACGGCGCGGATCGTTCGGCGGCCGTGGCGCCCCACAGCGACACCACCGGGCATCCCACCGCGGCCGCGATATGCATCGGTCCCGAGTCGGGTCCAAACGCCGCGGCGCACTCCGGAAAGATCGCGATCAGATCGCGCAGCGAAGTTCGTCCGGCAAGATTGAGCGCGGGGACGCCGTCGAGGTGTCGCGATGACGTCGTCGGCGAGCTTCGTTTCATCGGGACCGCCGAGCAACACCGGAAACAGTGCGGGACTGTCACCGTCGGTTCGCGCAAGCCGTCGAATTACCGCGGCGGTCGATTCGGGAAAATAGATGCGGCTCGGCCACGACGATCCAAGTATCACCGCCAGTATAGGTCGCGGCACCTCGCGCAGCACTTCGAGTGCGCGCGCGCGTTCGTCATCAGTCGCCGCGAGTCCAAATTCGATCGGCGATTGTGCAAGGCCGAGCGCGTCGCCAAACGCCTGGTACTGCATGAGCTTCAGCCGCATGTTCGGCTGCGGCGCGTATCTGATGATTCGAAAACCGATGATTGAACTCCTTGGTATTCGCCGCGTCGAAACCGAAACGATCGCGCGCGCCCGAAATTCGCGACGTGAACCCGCTTTTCAGATGACGCTGAAGATCGATCACCAGATCGAAACGGCCCTTGCGCACTCGTCGCAGGAACGGAAGAAACGTCCACGGCGCGTGTGCGCGATCGTACACGATAATTTCGTCGAGCCATCGATGATGCTCGAGCACCGCCTTCGACTTCGGTTCCACCGCCCACGCGATATGCGCGTCGGGCCACGCATTGCGAATTCGCCCGAGCAACGGCAGCGCGCGGACCACGTCGCCAATCGCGCCCATCAGCACGATCAACACACGACGCGGCTGTGGCACGATTTGCGGGGCGATGGCTTCAGGAGAGGACATTTCGAGACTACGCTCGATGATAACGACGCGGACCGGCGCCGCAAAGAGCGTGCGCGCAATTGTTCGCCGCGACCGCATCCGCGTATAAGTGGCGCTGAATGGCGAAGGAACTCCTCACTTGACCGACGAACCGCGCAACTCGCACAGTCTCGCCGGACCAATCACATTTGCGCTGTTGATTCTGATCGCGTTTCTCGCGATCCGAAGCATAGAGCCTCCGACTGCTCTCGATGAGCACGCGCCCGCGACAGAATTCTCCGCGGCGCGCGCGATGCGCGATGTCCGCGAGATCGCGAAGAAGCCGCACCCGCTCGGCTCAGCCGAAAACGATCGCGTGCGCGAATATCTCCTCGGCCGCCTGCGAGACCTCGGCGCGAATCCCGAAGTGCAGACCGCGACCGTCGCGCGCCACAGTCCGTTTGGCCCGGATACGTGGGCAGTCGTGAACAACGTCGTCGCGAAGATTCCTGGCACGCAATCGACCGGCGCCGTGATGATGGTCGCGCACTACGACTCCGTCCCCAGCGGTCCCGGCGCGGGCGACGACGCCGCGTCGGTCGCCGCAATCCTCGAAGCGATTCGCGCGCTCAAGGCCGCTCCCGCGCTGCGCAACGATCTGGTCGTTCTGTTCACCGACGGCGAAGAGCTCGGTCTGCTCGGCGCAAAGGGTTTCGTCGAAACCTATCCGGCGCTACACGAACATCAAGGTCGTGCTGAACTTCGAGATGCGCGGCGACTACGGACCGTCGATGATGTTCCAGACCAGCGCGCATAATTCGTGGCTGATCGATCAGCTCGCGGCCGCAGCGCCATTTCCCTACGCGACCTCGGCGGCGGCGTACGGTATACAAGCGATTGCCCAATGACACCGACCTGACGGTTTTTCTCGACGCCGGAATGGCCGGGATGAATTTCGCGGCGGCCGGCGGAATCACGCGCTATCACACCGCGCTCGACAACGCCGACTTGCTCGACCAGCGCACGCTGCAGCATCAGGGGATCGTACGCGCTCTCGATGGCGCGCCGGTTCGGCTCGATCGATCTGAACGCTCCGCGCACAGACGCCGACGCGGTTTTCTTCGTCGTCGCTGGATAGTTGATTCACTACTCGGCGCGGCTGGCGATCCCGCTTGCGATCCTCGTGACGCATCCTCGTTCCTCGGTGTGATCTGGATCGGAATCCGCGACGGACGATTCAGCGTCGGCGGTATCGCCGCCGGATTTGCAATCTACGCGATCGCAATCGCAGTTGCGATCGTCGAGGCGCGCGGAGTGTGGTGGCTGATGGCGGCGCTCGCGGGCTGGCGGATGCTGCCGGTCGGCACGACCTACGGCGGCTTCTATTTTTCGGTCGCAGCGGACGCTCTGATTTTCGGCACGTTGTGGATCGCGTACGAGCTGATCGGCCGCCGCTTTCGTCTGCAAAACCTGGGCGCGGGCGCGCTCGTCGCTTTGGACATTCATGATGCTCGCGACCAGCATCGCGATGCCCGGCGGCAGCTACATTTTCACGTGGCCGCTGCTGTTCGCGACGCTCGCGATCGGCTTTCGCTCGCGTGCGACCGACGAGCCGCGCTGCGATCCGTCTCGCGATTCTCGCCTTGGTCGCACTGGCGCCGGCAACTGCGATGCTCGCGCCGTCATTCGCCGCAAGCGCCGACGGCACGATGCTCTTCCTCATACTTTCGCGGATTGACCGCCGTCCTGCTGTTCGGCTTGTTCATCCCGTACATCGATTTTCTTACCGCCGGACGCCGATGGATCGTGCCGGCCGTGCTTGGCGCTGCTCGCGATCGTCATGATCATCAAAGGCAACGCGGCCAGTAACTTCGACGCATCTCAGCCGCATCCCGACAGTATCTTTTATTTTCAGGACACTGACCGCGGTCGTGCGCGATGGGTCAGTCTGGATTCGCGGCCCGACACTTTCACCGCGCAATTTTTCCAGCATCACGTGCACGGCGGATGGCTGCCGAAGCTCGCCGGATTAGCGACCAGAGACACGCCGGACCGCATCTCTCGAAGGCATCTCGCACGACTTTGCATATCTGAATCGCGGCCGAACGATCGAGGGCGACGCGCCCCTCATCAAAGTCGCTGCCGCCGGAGCTCAAAGTCCTCGACGACTCGACGATTCTCGGCGCGCGCACCGTGAAGATGCATATCGCGTCGGCCCGCAAAGCATCGATCATCTGGATGTCGGTGCCGGTTGGCGTGACGGTGCTCGGTGCGTCGATCGACGGCAAGTCACCGGGCGATCGCGTCACCGACGGATGGAGCGGATGGTACTGGCGCGCGCCTGCCGCTGGATTCGACCTGACGCTCAAACTCGCGACGCCCGCGCCATTCGTCGTGACGATAATCGATCAGACCGACGGATTACCGCAGACTTCCGGGATTCGCAATCAAGCCGCGCCCGCCTGACACGATGCCGACGCCGTTCCTGTTTTTCGATTCGACAACGCTGGTGAGAAAGACTTTTGCGATTGGCGGCGAGCAGGTCTGACGACGCGTTAGCGGTCGCACTCGCCGCCGATCATGTTGATCATCCCGAACGTCGTGATGATGTCCGGGATCATGCGGCCGATCAGCATCTTGTTGAGCGCGCCCATCCCGAGAAAGCACGGCGGCCGCACGCGCACGCGATAGGGACGCCCGCTGCCGTCGCTCACGATGTAAAATCCCAACTCGCCGTTGCCGCCCTCGACCGCCTGGTACACCTCGCCCGCGGGCACGTGGATGCCCTCCATGATCAGCTTGAAGTGATTCATCAGGCCTTCGATCGAGTTGTACACTTTCTCCTTTGTCCGGCAGCACGACTTTCGGATCGGTGATCGTGACCGGACCTTCGGGCAGCGTCGCGAGCGCCTGCTCGATGATTCGCTTGGACTGGTACATCTCCTGGAAGCGCACGTTGAAGCGATCGTAGTTGTCGCCGCGATCGCCCACCGGCACCTCGAATTCCATCCGGTCGTACACCAGGTACGGATGCGCCTTGCGAACGTCGTACGACACGCCGCACGCGCGCAGCAGCGGACCGGTCAGCCCGTACGAGATTGCCTCTTCCTTCGGCAACTTCCCGACGCCCGCCATCCGGTCGATGAACACGCGATTGCGCGAGAGCAGCTTGTCGCAATCGCTGAGAACCTGGTCGAGCCGCGCGAACGACGCCTTCATCCGATCGTTGAAGTCCGCGGGCAGGTCATGCGTCATGCCGCCGACGCGGCACCACGTCACGGTCAGTCGCGCGCCGGTGACCGCCTCGATCAAGTCGTAGAGAAACTCGCGCGCCTCGAGCATGTAGAACGCAACCGTCGTCGCGCCGACTTCGCTCGACGCCATCCCGAGGCACGTCAGGTGATCCGCGATGCGCGCGACTTCGCTCATGATCATCCGCACGTACTTGCATCGCTCGGTCGTGTCGATGCCGAGCAGGCGCTCGACCGCGAGCGCGAAGCCGACGTTGTTGATGCACGGCGACGCGTAATTCAGCCGGTCGGTGTAGGGGAAGCATTGCGTCCAGGTTCCCTGCTCGCACATCTTTTCGAATCCGCGATGCAGGAAGCCGACCTCGACGTCGCAATCGACGATCCTCTCGCCGTCGAGCTTGAGGTTGAACTTGATAGTGCCGTGCGACGCGGGATGCGACGGCCCCATCTGCAGTTCCATGATCTCGTCGGACGGATCCGACGGCACGATTTTATCTTTCCAGCGGACGGGCAGTGACATGGCTTGTCTCGAGTCGCGTCTTCAGCGCGACGAGCGAATCGGATTCACGACGGGATCGATTTCCGGGACGATCGGTTGGCGCTTGTTGTAGAGGTAGTCCTTGCGCAGCGGATGTCCCTCGAACGAATCGTACATCAGGATGCGCCGCAAATCGGGATGGCCCTTGAAGTCGATCCCGAACATGTCGAAGCATTCGCGCTCGAGCCAGTCCGCCGCGCCCCACACTCCCACGACGCTATGGACCCACGGCTCGGCGCCGTCGACGCCAATCTTGACGCGGATGCGATGCGCCAGGGTGAGCGAGTTGAGCTGATAGACGACGTCGAAGCGCGGTTTGCGCTCGAGCCAATCGACGGCGGTCAAATCGGTGAGAAAATTAAATTGGAAATCCGGCTCGTCGCGTAGCGCGCGAAAAAAATCGTACGCGCGATCGCGATCGATGGTGAAAGTTTCCTCGTCGCGCTCATTTTGCGCGCTGAGAATCTCGCGCGCCGAAGCGTGCTTTGATTTTTTCTATCAGCATCTGGAAGTCCGCTAGTCCCAATCGAGCGCGCCGCGCTGCCATGCGTACAGCAGCCCACGGCGAGAATCGCGATGAAGATGAGCGCCTCGACGAAGCCGAACATTCCCAGGTGGCGCAGCTCGACCGCCCACGGATACAGAAAAATCACCTCGACGTCGAACAGCAGAAAAAGAATCGCCGTCAGATAAAAGCGCACCGAGAATCGCCCCCACGCCGATCCGCTCGGCGGATTGCCGCATTCGAACGCCTCGCCCTTGATCTCGGTGGGACGCTTCGGGCCCGATCAACATGTTGATCGTGCACATGACGCCGACGATCAAGCCCGCCACCAGCAGGGTCACAGCGATAGGAAACCAGGTCGTCATTCTCAATCTGCCCTACAAGCCCGTCTTATCTTCATATGCATACCCGATGAGCGCGTCTTTTGGAACGATCTTTGATCCCTGCCGTACTCAACATTAGTCACGCGCGCTCTGCCGGTCTGAATTATTGTACTGCAAATATCATTGACGGATTTCATCAACTCCAGTCATGGTGCGGGACTTGTGTGCAAACAGATAAGACTATCCGCGCTGATATTATTACTATTGACGACTTGGAGCAGTAGAGCTAATGACAAATTGTAGACAGCTAGAGATTGTAGCGGACCAATTCCAGACAACGGCAAACACTTGCCGAAAGAGGGAGTCGATATGAATCGCGCAATCGGATTGGGAAGCTGGTGCCTCGGAACTCCTCACCGCATTGCTCGTTATGATCGCGATTTCCAGCACGCCTGCATCGGCTCAGGTGCAGCCGGGGGACTTCATCACGCCCGACAACGCCACCAAGGTAAAGGACCTCGTCTCGCCGGGACAGTACCTGCGAGTGCTGCATGGGATGACGATCAAGGTCATGCCGACCGAGCGTATCGACTGGCCGCCGCCGTACAAGGACGCGACTGAGAAGTACTCGAGCCAGGTGCGCCTGACGCCCGACCATCGCAGCCTGATTGGCTACGTCGCGGGCGAGCCGTTCCCGATCGTCGATGCGAACGATCCCGACGCCGGGACCAAGGTGATGTGGAACGTGGCGTTCCGGCCGATCTCCAGCGACGAATACGATCTCCGATGGTTCGACTGCGACAGCGTGTACTGGGGCAAGAACGCGCCCTTCCGTGAAATCACCGATATCGAAGTCGGCCACTATGCCGGCTACAACGAGGTCGGTCGCACCGAAGTGGATCCGATGCCGATCGATCCCGATTTCAAGAAAACCGGCCGCTACTTTCTCGGACTGCTCTATCCGGTTCTCTCGCCGCAGGATGCGCGTGGAACCGGATTGATCAAGTTCCGCTACGCCGATCCGACTATCGAGGACGCCAGTTGGACGTGGACGCCCGGCGCTCGCCGCGTGCGCCGTCTGAACTACGCGATTCTCGATACGGCAACCGGCGCGCAGGCCTACGATCCGAATCACTACGAAGGCTTCAGCGGCAAGAACGAGAACTACGACTGGAAGTTGCTCGGCGAGAAGAACATGCTCGGCGCGATCAACATCGCAAAAGTCGCCCGACGTTCGATGCCCGACTGACGGCGGCGCGAGCCATTGCCCCGACAACTGGCAGATTCGCCATGATTTCATAATCGAGGGCCGCCCGCGTCCCGGCCGCTTCAACTCGATCTACAATCACGAAGTCATGTACATCGATTCGGAAGCGGACTTCGTGATGGCGAACGACATGTACGACCGCGGCGGCGAGTTGTTCATCAACTACACGTCGTGGATGCACTACGCGGATCGATCCGAGCCCGACGCCAAGATCGCGATCTATCCGTTCAAGCGCGAGTTCCAGTCCGGCTCCTCGAGCATCAACGTGCAGAGCGGCTTCTCCACCGTCTGCTACCATCCGTCGCTAGTCGGCGCCGTCGCGCGACTCATGGTTCATCAACATGGGCTCGGTCGATCGCGACTGGTTCACGCCGGAGCAGATGGCGCGCGCAGCCGAGGGCGGCCACGCGGTAGGCGGCGACTGATGCGCGCGTGACCGAAGTTGCGCGAGTTACACTCGCGCAACGATGCCTCGCGCCGCTAGAATCCATCTTCGATGGATGACAACGGCGCGTTCCAGGCATGGGCAGCAACGGCCATCGCGCGCCGATGGCCGCATGCGCGCCTCGACGAGATCGCCGCGCTCCGCGGCGATCTCTCGACGCGCCGCTTCTGGCGCGTCGCTATCGCGACGCGCGCAGAACCCACCGCCCCCGCCACCGCAATCCTCGTCGACCTCGGCCCCGACGACCTCCCGCGCTATGTCCGCGTCCTCAATCTTCTACCGTCGCCAATCACCGAGCCGCCGTGGATTAATCTTCATCGCTTCCTCGATTCGATCGGCGCACCCGTCCCCGCGCTCTTCGACGCCGACCCAGCCCAGCGCGCGATGCTCGTCGAGGATGTCGGCGAAGTCTCACTGCTTGACGCGGTCCGCCGTCCCGGCGCCGATGCCGCAGATCTTTTTCGGCTAGCGGCGTCAGAACTCATCCGAATCCACGTCGACGGCACTGCGCGCATCGACTCTCGATGTATCGCGCACGAGATTTCCTACACCGGCCGGCTCTTCGAATGGGAGCTCAAGGAATTTGCGCGAGGTCGGCCTCGCCGCCGTCGCACCCGGCGCCGACTTTTCGCCCATCGCGCCCGAGCTGACGCAACTCGCCGCGCGACTCGATCGTTTCCCGCGCGTGCTCTCTCATCGCGACTACCACCGCGAGAATCTGTACATTCAGGACGGTCCGCGAATTCGCATCATAGATTTTCAGGATGCGCTCATGGCACCCGCCGCGCAGGATCTCGCCGTGCTCCTGACTACGCGCGATACCGATGAAGTAATCACGCCCGCGATCGAGCGCCGGATCCTCGACTTCTATTGCGCCGGCACTCGCGCGCCGCGGCGCACCTGCGCTCGACGCCGCGGAATTCATGCTCAGCTATCGCCTCTGCGTCTTGCAGCACGCACTCAAAATGATCGGACGTTTCGAAATGTTCGAGCGCAACGGCAAGACCGGCTATCGTCAATACATTCCGCATGCGCTCGGACAGGCGCGCCGGATGCTCGCCGAGATGCGCACCGACTTCCCCAAACTGTCCGCAGCGATGATGCCATGAAAGCTCTGGTACTTGCAGCCGGGATGGGCGAGCGGCTTCGCCCGCTGACCGACGTGACGCCCAAGCCGATGCTCGAGCTCGGCGGTCATCCGCTGATCCACCATCCGCTCGCGATGCTCCGCCGCGCCGGTATCACCGAAGTCGCAATCAATCTCCATCATCTGGGCGACGCGATTCAGCATGGACTCGGCGACGGCTCGCAGCTCGGCGTGCACATAACGTATGCGCCCGAGCCTGTGTTGCTGGGCACCGGCGGCCCGCTCAACGGCCTGCGCAACTTTCTCGGCGACGATACGTTCGTAATCGCCAACAGCGACACGATCCTCGACCTCGATCTGCGCGCGATGCTCGCGTTCCATCGCGATCACGCGGCGCTCGCGACGATCGCGCTCTACTATCCTGCGAATCTCGACTACTACAGCCGCCTCGAAATCGACGCCGTGCAGAAGCTCCGCCGGATGCGATTACTAACGCGCCGCGATCCTCTTCAATACGACGACTATCCCACCAACCTCGACGACAATGTCGCCGCGACACTTTCTGGATTCATGTACTGCGGCGTGATCGTCGCCGAGCCCGCGGTCCTCGACCTCATTCCGCCGAATCCGCCGTGGAGCCTGATGAACGGACTGTTCGCCCCGATGGTCGCCGACGCGCAGCCAGTCTTCGGCTACGTCCACACCGGCTACTTCCGCACGATGGACGATCTGAAAAGCTACGACGCCCTCAAAGCCGAGTTCGCGTCGTCGCCTCCGCCAAAAATGACGATCTAGCCGCGGCTCTTCGCGACGCGCAGCCCGTTCATCAGCAGTTGCCAGACGTCGTCGTACGCCGCGTCGATGGCCGGATCGGCCCACTCGGCGGCGTGGGCCGGATGGTGGAACCGGGACGTCGCAAACAGCACCGCTCTCGCCGGTGGCCACGGGATCGACGGCGCGGAACGTGCCTTCCTTTACGCCGGACCGGATGACCATCGCGGCCAGCCCGATCAACTCCTCGATGTGGGCGGCGACAACGGACTGGGCATCGGCCGACAGCGTCCGATAGGCGGCGAACAGCTCAGGGTCGTCAGCGGCCCGGCGGCGTTTGACGGCGACCAGGGCGTCGAACAGCCGTCGTAACCGCTGCGGAGCCGGGCCGGACCCACTTGCGATCGCCCGCAGCGCAGGCAAGGTCGCCTCCGCCCATCGGCTGACGACCAGGTCTCGCAACTCGGCCTTGGTCGCCACGTGCCGATAGACGGCGGCGTGACTCACACCCAACGCGCGGGCCACGTCCACGACGGTCGCCTTGGCCGGGCCGAAGCGGCGGAGGACATCCTCGGCCGCGGCGACGATCCGATCGCGAGTGAGCGGGGTGTCAACGCCGGGCGTGGGCACCGGTCGGCGCGCTGCCGATTCTCTCTTCATGTTTTGAAATAGCTCCCTCGTTCGAGGTCATTGAGGAGGGTGGTCTGCACGGGACGCCAACCGAGGCGTTCCTGAGTGAGCTTGCTCGAGGCCGGGCAGTCGATTCCAGCGAACATTGCAAACCAGCCAAAATGATCAGCTGCCTCCTCAGGTGATTTGCTTACAACCGGAATGTTCAGTTGTCTTCCGATAACTTCAGCAATATCCCGGAAAGCAATTCCCTCTTCAGCGACCGCGTGATACCTGGCCCCCGCCGTAGCCTTCTCGAGTGCAAGCCTGAAAAGACGGGCCGCATCGAGTCGATGCACGGCGTTCCATCGATTGCGGCCGTCGCCGATGTAAGCCGAAACCCGTTTTTCACGCGCAAGGTTGATGAGGTTTGGAACGAAGCCGTGATCGCCATCACCGTGAACCGTGGGTGAAAGACGCATCAATGCGGTGCGCACTCCCCGCGTCGCCATCGAGGTTGCTGCTTCTTCCGAAGCGACACGGGGAAAGTCAGCGGGGGTGAGCGTTGACACACTTTCTTCAGTCGCAAGGCGACCCGGCGAAACGAGCGCGGTCCCCGAGGCAATGATCAACGGACGATCAGTGCCGGCGAGCGCGGCGCCGAAAGTTTCAATGGCGCGCAGATCGATCTCGCAGACTTCCTTGAATCTCGTGAAGTCATGGATGAAGCCGGCGTGAATCACGCCATCCGCGGCGGCGACTCCACTGCGCAAGCTGTCCAGATCCTCAAGATCACCTCGTTGGACTTTGGCACCAGCGGCGACAAGCGACTTGGCGCCCGCATCTGAGCGAGCAAGGCCGATCACCTGATGGCCCGCTTTGATTAGCTCCGGAACAATGGCAGAGCCGATGAATCCTGTAGCGCCTGTTACAAATACACGCATGATAGAATCCTCTTCAGTTAGCTGAGCGGTTGTGTTGAAGGTCCGTCTCGGCGGCGATCGCATCGAGCTCCGCCAAGGTTTGCGGCGACAGCGTCAACTGACCCGTGGCCAGATTCTCGCGCAGGTGCGCGACCGACGACGTGCCGGGAATCAACAGGATGTTGGGCGACCGGTGCAGCAGCCATGCCAGCGCGACCTGCATCGGCGTGGCTCCGAGCCGGCTCGCGACGGACGACAGCATGGACGACTGTAGCGGCGCGAACCCGCCGAGCGGGAAGAACGGCACATACGCGATGCGCTGCCGAGCCAGGTCGTCGATCAGGGCGTCGTCGTGGCGGTAGGCCAGGTTGTAGAGGTTCTGCACGCATACGACTTCGGTGATCGATTGCGCCTCGGCCACCTGCGAGGCCGTGGCGTTGCTCAGGCCGATGTGGCGGATAAGCCCTTGGCGCCGCAGCTCGGCCAGCACCGTCACCTGCTCGGCGATCGATCCCTCCTCAGTGCCGTGGCCCGAGCCCATCACGCGGTAGTTGACGATGTCGAGCGCGTCCAGGCCCAGGTTGCGGAGGTTGTCGTGGACGCCGGCGGTCAGCTCTTGGGGCGAGATGGCCTTCTGCCACGACTGGTCGGCCGGGCGGCGGGCCCCGAGCTTGGTGACGATCACCAGTCCAGCCGGGTAGGGGTGCAGGGCCTTCCGGATGATCTGATTGGTGACGTGCGGGCCGTAGTAGTCGGACGTGTCGATATGGTTCACGCCTGCTGCGACGGCCTCGCGCAGGACGGCGACGGCAGCGTCGGGATCCTTTGGCGGTCCCCACACGCCGGGGCCGGCCAGCTGCATCGCGCCGTAGCCAATCCGATCGACTGTCAATGAGGTGCCGGGGAACGTGAACCGGCCACCGAGCTTCGCTTCATTCATGGTGGTTGTTCCTTTCAGCGTCGTGTTGCTGCGTGTTCGAGTGCTGACAGAAGCGAGCGTACCCGATTAAGTTACAGAAGTCAAATATTGAAACTTGTACCTTGTAGCGAGCTTAGCCCGGGCGGCGTGCGATCTAGTAGAAGCGCGACTCACCCGGCGGACGCGTTTTCCATCGCCGATGAATCCAGTTCCAGTGATCGGGATGCGCGCGGACCATCTGCTCGAGCGTGTCGCTGTATTGCTGCGTGTACTCGCGCACGGCCGCCTCGCGGTCGCGCCTCTTCTCGGGATAGAACGCCGGCAGAATCGTGATCTTGTGATGCACGCTGTCGCCCTCGCGCACCATAAATACCGGCATCACCGGAGCGCCGGTCGCGATCGACAGCCGCGCGATGCCGTCGCTGGTCGAGGCCGGCAGCCCGAAGAAATCGACGAACACGCCCTTGCGCACGTCGAGGTCGAGCGCGATCGCGATCATCCAGTTCTGCCGCAACATCCGCATCATCTCGCGCCCGCCCGCCTTGCGCTCGATAATTTTATTGCCGTAGCGGACGCGCTGAGTCGCGATTGCGGCGTCGATCAGCGGATTGCGCAGCGCGCGATGCACGATGGCGAGGCGGTAGCCGTAAATCGACTGCGCAATCTGCATCAACTCGAAATTTCCGTAATGCCCGGTCAGCACGAACAAGCCGCGGCCGTTGGATCGGCGCTCGGCCTCGTCCCAGTTTTCCTTGCCCTCGTAAGTCGCGACCTGCTCGACGTTGGCGCGGCTGAGCTCGGGCAAGTGAGTCCATTCGGCGAGCACGCGCCCCCAACTGCGATACATCTTGCGCAGGATGTTGAGGCGCGCCGCCGTGGTCATTTCGGGAAAAGCGATCTCGAGATTTTTGAGCGCGATCGGCCGGTTGGGACGATCGAAATTCATCGCCCATCCGCCCAGTCGCGCGCCTGCACGCACCGCGCGTTCCAACGGCATCGCACGCAGCGCCGCCGTGACGGCGGTGATGCCGGTGTATTCGATGCGAGCTTTAACGGGACCGATTTGCCTTGCCATGTCTGATTCCGATTTCATTTAATCGCCACCACCGCGCGAATGCGAGATGGCGAATATCACAGCCTGCCCGCCTGGTAGTTCGCCCACAAGGCGTTCGCGATCCTCGCTGCATCGGCGCGAATTCCGTATTTCGCGAAATGCGCCGCACACGTTTTCCAGATCGCGGCCGAGCAATGACCTCGCGCTCGGATTAACCCGCGCATCAACCGCCTGCGGAAAATCGATCGCGACGATTCGATTCTCCCAGTAAAGCAGGTTGTACGGCGACAAGTCGCCATGCACGAGATGGTTCGCGAGCCACAAGCGTGACGTTGTCGATAATCTGGCGCAGAAATTTCTCCGCGTTCTCGCGCGGCAGCGTGACCCGATTGAGCATCGGCGCTGCCGCCTCCTCGTCGCCGAAGTATTGCATCAGGATCGCGCCATTCGATTGCGAGAACACCTCGGGCACATCGGCGCCCGCGTCGTAGAGCATCCGCATGGTCTGAAATTCGGCGTGAATCCAGGTTCCATATTGCACATCGCGCCCGTGACGGCTCTTATTCGCGAGCGCGCGTTTGACTGCGGCTGCTCAGTATCGCGTCGCGCCCGGTCTGATAGATCGCATCGTTGTGAAAATTGCGCCGCTCGAGCGGACGGTAAACTTTCGCCGCAACCAACTCGCCTTCCGCGTCGCGACAGCAATAGACAGTCGCCTCTTTTCCGCTCCGAACTACGTATAAGACATCGGTTATCGATCCATCACCAATAAACGCGTCGAGCAATCCTTGGTCTATCTCTAAAGCAGTGGTCATTTCTTGTTCCTCAATAGTTAGAAGTTGCGTTCGCGCACCTCTGATTTTCTGTCGCGCATCTTTCCTCATGGCTTCGTCCTCCATTTGCGATTTTCGAAACTTGAATTAGTCGAATCGCGCACGCGCGGGGCTTCCGCGCGTAGCGGAAGCAAAAAAGCCACGGGAGCTTTCGCCTCCGTGGCTACGATGTCGGGGATTTTCCGGCTGGTTACCGGCGACTACTGCTCAGCGGAGGTGCACCAGTGTGCGATTCGGCAAGATCTTTGATGTGGTTACTCATTGCGTGTGCACCTCCCGTCAGGGAGTTGATGGAAATATCCGCGTGTACGCGCGGCAAGTCAACCGCCTGCTTGAATTGATTCTTCAGGTCAAGGACGCCGGCAGGTGGACCAAAATTCCGATTTGATAAGATGACTGACGGAGGCATAGAACGTCGCGGGCAGCCAACGCTGGAAGCTTGCTCAGCGCATTACCGATATCCTCATCTACCTCAACCTGGGAGAAGCCTTTGAAGTACTTTCGATTCAACTTGCTGATGATGCTCGCACTCTTGATGACGCCTATCGCAGTCGGCGCCGCTCCAAATCCATGTCCTCGATTCCCGGCCGGCAGCACCGTCACAAATCCGCCCGCGCTTTTCAGCCACGATGGCACCCTGACGGTCAACCTCGCGTACAACACCGCCCAGGACGCGCAGGGCCGCACGCTTTACTGCTTCACTACGCCCGACGGCAGCGAAGGGCCTACTCTTCATATCAATCCGGGCGACCATCTGATCATCAACGTGAAGAACAATCTCCCGACCCCGGCCAGCGCCAGCGACATGCAAATGGCGACCAATGCTTCCACCGTTTGCGGCGACACCACGATGAACGACTCGTCGGTGAACATTCATTATCACGGGACTAACACCTCCCCGTCCTGCCATCAGGACGAGGTGATCCACACGCTGATCAATTCCGGCGAGACCTTCACATACGATGTAGCGTTCCCGACCGACGAGCCGCCCGGCCTCTACTGGTACCATCCGCACGTTCATGGAATAGCCGAGCGCGCGACTCAGGGCGGTGCCTCCGGCGCGATCATCGTCGATGGAATCGAAAGCATCCAGCATGCAGTCGCGGGATTGCCGCAGAGGGTTTTCGTGATTCGCGATCAGGTTGTCGCCGGCAATCCGCCGCCCGGTCCGTCGGTGCCGGCCTGGGACGTGACGATCAACTATGTTCCAATTCCTTATCCCGCACTGACGCCGGCCGTCATCGACATGGCGCCCAACGAGAAGCAGTTCTGGCGGGTTGCTAACGCTTCGGCGGATACAATCCTGGATCTGCAGGTGGTTTATGACCACAAGCCGCAGCCGATCCAGTTGGTGGCGCTCGACGGCGTGCCGGTCGGCTCACAGGACGGCACCGCGCAGGGCAAGCTGATTACCGTCACTGATTTGCGTTTGCCGCCTGCCGCGCGAATGGAATTCATCGTCACCGGCCCTTCGCCGAAGGTGAAGAGCGCGCAGTTCCTGACCCAGTCGATTAACACCGGCCCCGATGGCGACAATGACACGACGCGCGTGCTCGCCAATATCAAGCCGGTCGGCGACAACAGCAGTCAGGACTCGCGAGTCAGCGCCAGGATGTCGACGCCGTGGCGCCAGCGATTCGAAGGATTGGCCGACGCGCGCGTCACCGCGAAGCGCACCCTGTACTTTTCAGAGAATTCGGACCAGACCCAATTCTTCATTACCGTAGACGGCGCGACCCCGACGGTTTTCTCGCCCGACAATCCTCCAGCTATCGACACGACCCAGGGCTCGGTCGAGGACTGGACGATCCAGAATCGCTCGCAGGAGAATCACGAATTCCACATCCATCAGATCCACTTCATGGTGATGTCGCAGGACAATTTTCAGCAGAACGGCAGCAAGCCCATAAAGGCGCTGCAAGGGCAGTTGCTGGATATGATCGACGTCCCGTTCTGGGACGGAAATCCTCATCACAAATATCCGAGCGTGACGGTGCGGCTGGATTTCCGCGGCCAGGATATCGGCGACTTCGTCTACCATTGCCACATCCTCAACCACGAGGATCAGGGGATGATGGCGATCATCCGCGTGATGCCCGGTCCCGCCGCCAAGGAAGCTCCGAAGTCGAAGGGCTTGCCGGCCAAGACGACGCGTCGCGAAGTCGGGGCCTTCAAGCTGGCGTCAGTTCGCGGAGATGCGAGTGGAAATTAAGTTTCCTGGCGCCTTCGCCTCATCGGAATTTGAATTTTTTGCCGATGAGGCACGCGGTATTTCGCATGAGAATTCAGCGAATCGTTCTGACAACTCTTTGATTTCCAAGTTTTTTGATGGATCAGAAATCTGGCACCGATGATGCTTCCCAAGAACACGAGGTGACTCGCATGAAACTGAAGAGAATGCTGATTACGAGTCTGTTAGGCGGTGCGATGCTGGCGCTGCCAATGACCCTGCCCGCATTTGCGCAATCGTCTTACGGCGCAGATTCAGGTCACATCCAGAAGGTCGACTGGTGGTGGGATCATTACAAAGGCGACCGCGACGGTTACGCCAATCATGGTTGGCACAGGGATACTACGAATATGGCGGTAAGCGGTATGCCTGCGACCGCGCCCGCGGTCTCCAGAACCAGGTGTGGCAAGATCGGGCCAAAGGACATCCTGCCGCGGCTAACGATGTAGAGGCAGGAAGCTGCTGAAGCGCGAGCCCGCTGCTACAACCGGGAATAACAGTCTTCTCGTATCATGTGAGCGCCTCGCTCCAAACGCGAGGCGCTCACATCTATTCTATCCGCGCGTTGAACAATCGGGTGGAACTCGCCTCGTCGTCGCCTTCGACTCATCGCGCGAGCGCGCGCCGGACTGCCTTTGGGTCGCGTTCGATCACCGTCAGATAAATCCGCGCCGTTCTGTCCGGCGTTCTGCGATGTTGCTCCCAATCCTGCACAGCGTCGATAGCGAGTCCGAATCGACGCGAAAATTCTGATTGAGAGCACTTCAGTCTTTTCCGCAACGCCTTGACGTCAACGTCATCCGGCACATGCACAACGAAGCCGTTAGTGATTTCGCCCCGTACGATCGCTCGCGCTTCTTTGGCCGCCTTGATGAGCCTGGTTCCAAGCTTAGACATGAACTATTACTATACGGCATTGCCGTAGACAGCAAAGTTGCTGGAGCGAGCGCTTCACTGCGCTTCGATCGATGCCCCGTCGACTCTGCTCTGCTTCCACACTTCCGGCAGGTACTCGCGATTGCGGATTGCGCCGTCGCCGATCATCACGAAGACTGCCGGACCGCGCTGATCGATCTTCCGGGCCGTGCTGCCCGGCAGGACCTTGTCGAGGATTTGCGTATAGAGCCGCGCGAAGGTGTCAGCGGCGCCCGCGTCGCGGAACGCGATCATCCACAACACGGTCAGCGATTTTCCCTTTTGCAGCGCGACGATCCGATCGCCCGCCCATTTGTTCGCCGCCTGCACGTACGGCGTATCCTCGCCCATCGTCCGCTCCAGCATGATCTTCAGCATCAGCTCGCCGAGCGTGTCCTCGTCGATTTTTTTCCAATCGTTCAGAGCCTTCTCGTAGCCGTCGAGCTTGACCGTCAGGGCGGGAGTCGGATGGTCGAAGTAGAGCTCGGGATGCATGATCTGCTGCGTCGATAGCGGCGGCCCCTTGAACAAAGCATTCACTCCGTCCCATTTTTTGCGATGGTAAGCTTCGGCGACGAAACTGGGCGCCTTCGGTGTATTGAAAAATAAAAGGGTAGGTCATTGCGCGCGGCTTGTTTTCCACGCGTCCCATGAATATCGGCACGATCTCCTGCAGATGCGAATCAAAATAGTCGATCGTCT
Source organism: uncultured delta proteobacterium (assembly GCA_963814715.1). Taxonomy (GTDB): domain Bacteria; phylum Desulfobacterota; class Binatia; order Binatales; family Binataceae; genus Binatus. The sequence continues at coordinate 217,564 of CAWFDW010000001.1, read as the reverse complement.
CGATCATCGACGCGTCCGGTCACCACTGAAAATCCCGACAGGGTCGCGTCGCCTTCGACAATCGCCTTGTAGGCGAGCTCGCGATCGGTGTTGCCCTTGTATTTTTTCTGCGTCGCTTCGATGTCGAAGTATTGGTCCTGAAGAGCATGAGTCAGTTCATGCCCAAGGGTGCCCATCGTGTCCAGCTTTCTCATCCGCGTGACGACATTTCGATATCGCTCGGGCAGGGCGACCGTCAGCGGCCGATCGATAATGACGATGTCCTTGTGATGGTCGTCGTAGAAGCCGGCCAGCTCGAGCGTCATATCGGCCAGGTCTTTGCGCTCGATTTTCAGATCGGGCGGAAACAGACCGATCATCTTGTTCTCTTCGACGCCGGTGTCGATCTCTTCCTGGCTTATCTGCTTCGCGAACTCGGCCCTGAACCTGGCCTCGGTTTCCGCGACGCTGAGATAAGTCACCGGCACATCGCTTTTGAGCTTGAGCCCGCGAATCTTCTGAACGCGAGCCTTCACCACCGCCGCCTCGTCGCTGCTCAGTTCGTCGTCCTGACGAAAATGCGTGGTTGCAGAACAACGCGGCGACGACGCATGCGGATGCGATTATCGCAACGAATCTTCGAAACTGGATTCCCCCCAAAATGCGCCCCCTACTCAGCGGTCATCCTGATTAGCCGGGATTTCCATCAGAGGCAAACTGGGGTGTATGAGTTCGGATCTGGTTCCGCACGACACGGGAAAGGAGTCACTGTGAAAATTTCAATACATTCAATGGCTGTCGAGACCTATGTGCCGATGCTGCGATCGCTGTCTCAGCTTCTGGACAAGGGCGCCGAGCATGCGCGCGCCATCAAGTCCGATCCCGCTGCGCTCGTGAATGGGCGGCTGGCGCCGGACATGTATCACGCTGGCGCAGCAAGTGCAACTCGCCTGCGATCAAGCCACGGATTCGACCGCGCGCCTGGGCGGGCAGGACGGCTCCTCAGTTCGAAGACAATGAGACGACGCTCGAGCAGCTCAAGGCTCGCATCGCCAAAACGATTGAATACGTGCAGAGCGTGCGCGCGACCGCATTCGACGGCGCCGAAAATCGCGAAATCACGATTCCGATTCCTGAAAACAACATCAGGTTCGAAATGAACGGCCTTCAATTTTTGCGGGATTGGGCGCTGCCGCATTTCTACTTCCACGTCGTCACCGCGTACGACATCCTGCGCCACAACGGCGTCGACATCGGCAAGCGCGACTACATGACCCACGTTGGCAGTTACATTCGTCAGGGAAGCAATTCGGCGTGAGCATGAACCGGCCTCGAAGTCGGAAACGTCGGTAATTGGTTCCCCGCGGTTTGTGAGATCTACGCGAAGAACATCGGATGTTCTCCACGGCACACGTCTTACTTGTCTCAATTGGACTATAACTGGGATTCTTAAGCACTGGCATCGCATAGCTTTTTGGCATCTTGGCACACATGGCGGCGATTGGTCGGAGGGGAGTTTTCCAGGTGAAAGCCAATTTATTGTCGATAACAACTACTCAAGATCGTATTGCGGACCCGAATATAAACGGCAGCGCCAGCTCCGATGGGTCCGCGCCGATCCGCAACGAGACCGCGGCCTCATTCGACGACATCGATGTCCGTTCCGAGCTACAGTCTCGACCCGATCGTCAGCCAAACTACGAAACTGAACATGCAGCCCTGGCCGCACTCGCGACCGAGATGGGCGAGAATCCGCGCAACACGCTGCAAAAGCTGGTCGAGATAGCGTTGACTCTCTGCAAGGCCGACACCGCCGGAATCAGCATCCTGGAAGGCAATAGTTTTCGATGGGAGGCCCTGGCCGGGGTCTTCGCCTCGCGTAAAAACGACACCATGCCTCGTGACGCGAGTCCGTGCGGAGTTTGCATCGATCAGAATGCCACGCAGTTGATGTATCTACCCGATCGTCTTTTTCCCGCGCTGGTCTCCGAGCCACGGTTCGTCGAAGCGCTGCTGGTGCCTTTTCATCACCATGGCAAGCCGATCGGAACGGTCTGGGTGGCCGCGCACAACTACCAGCGGAAATTCGATCGGGAAGACGAGCGCGTCGTGCGAACCCTCGCGCGATTCGCCGAAGCCGGTTGGCAACTGTGGAAGGCATATGAGGACGAGGCGGAATCGAGTCGCCATAAAGACGAGTTCCTCGCGATGCTGGGCCACGAGCTCAGGAATCCGCTGGCGGCGATTCTCAACGCCAAAGATATTTTGCAAAATCTCACCCTCGACGATACCAAGGCTGTGCACGCGATCGGCGTCGTGTCTCGACAATCGCAACATCTCGGCAGGATGGTCGAAGATTTGATCGACCTGACGCGCATCGGTCACGGGAAGCTCAAGCTTCATCCGGAAATGGTCGATCTCCGGACAATTATCGATCGATCGGTGGAGACCAGTCGCGCGCAGATAGATCGCCGCCGGCAGCACGTATCAATAACGCTCCCGGCCAGGCCGATTACGCTTGAGGCGGACCCACTTCGGCTGGCCCAGTTGTTGTCGAACCTGGTGGACAACGCCGCGAAGTACTCGCCGGTCGGAGGTGAACTTTCGATCGAGGTGGCCCTCGGGGCCGATCACGTTTGCATCGGCGTTCGCGATAATGGAATCGGAATCCCGAAGGAACAGCTCGACAATATCTTCGATATGTTCACCCAACTGGAAGGATCGCAGACCAGCGGGCCGCGAGGCATGGGTATGGGATTGGCGCTGGTGCGCAGTCTGGCGGATCTGCATGGGGGCACGGTTGGAGTCGTTAGCGACGGAGCGGGCAAGGGAAGTCTTTTCACGGTTCGCTTGCCGATCGTTCCGGAATCCCCTTTGACTGACCGGGCGAAGGAAACGATCAAGCAGGAGGTCGGCCCGGTCGCCGGCCATCGCGTTCTTCTGGTCGACGATAACTGCGACTTCGCCGAAAGTATGGCAGAACTTCTCGCGATGGACGGACACGTAGCCGACATCGCTCAAAACGGAGCGGTCGCGTTGGACATGCTGGGTAAATTCAATCCCGACGTTGTGTTCCTGGATATCGGCCTGCCGGGAATGGACGGTTATCGGTTGGCGCGCCGGATTCGGGAGCAGACCGGCAAACCCAACCTGGTTGTGATCACACTGAGTGGGTATGGCCAGGAGGAGCACCTCCGCCTGTCCAAAGCAGCCGGGTGCGACGGCCACCTCATGAAACCGGTTCACCCTACCGTTCTGCGGAACCTGCTAACCAGCATTGGCAGTACGCCATAAAAGACAAATGGACTGCCGCGCGCGATTGAGGGGAAATTGCAGGCGTTGACGCCATTTAGTTTGTCAAGCGCTTGGACTCTATTCCGTGTTCTCTACAGAACAGATTTGTCTGCGCTTGTCTCCCGGCCGCCGTCCGTCTAGATTTATGCTCTCAGTATAAATCGTCGTCTGGGGAGTCCACATTGCGAATCTTCCTGTTGCCGCCCGACTCAGGTCCTGCACCCGAGAAATTGGTGCTGCGAGCTTGCGAAGTTCTACGCCATTCGATGATCTTGTCCGCGCGGGTAGGCGGCATTGTCAATCATCAAGCGGTCGTGCTCGTATCGGAGTCAGACGGCCCACCGGCTGTCGCGATACTCAAGAAGTCCGGTATCGAAGCCGTGACAGACTAAGCTGTCTAATTGCGCGCACCTTTGTTACGGCAAGAACCTTCTGGTTCTCGTCGCAATCAGCGCAGATCGGATAGCGTTGGCTCATGCGATGCCTGCTGTGTGGCCAGAAATCGCCTATCGAAGCGAAGATTGATCAGTTCCCGCTCAGCGAGCGGGTGCGCAAGATGCTCGAAAGAGAATTCGGCGTCGCACATGACAATGGAGTCTGCCCTGAATGTCTGGCCCTTCCGGCGGCTGATCGCGTGGTCCGCCCTCGTCCGGCCTAGTCCGGCACTGGTCTGCCAATACGCTGCGAGGATGCTCCATTGAGCGACGTCGATCTTCTGCACACACATCTTTGGTCAGAGGGAAATCCACGACCATTCAAACAAGGCGACGAGACGATTCTGCTTCGGCAGTGTGCACGCTGTAGACGCGATTTCGCGCAAGGACTGAACGGCGCTGGATGGCACGCAGTTTTTGTAGGCGTGTTTAAGGTTACGCTTCTTTCCAAAGCTGTAAACGCGAGATGGTTGAGCGAAGTATGTCCTCGGCAACGCCTTGATCAAGATGACGTTGATCGCGGGATAGTGCGGCGCTCGACTTAGCAATACCGTTTTCCGATCTGCTATTTACGCACCGGTCCGGCGTGAGCGTGTGAGCCCCTGGTCGGCGTCTGTCAACTGGTGCGTTGAAAGGGTTTCAGCCCCGCAAGATTTCGACTGCTCCTGCCTGTGGGCGCACGCGCCGAATCGAGCTACAATCGTCGCGGAGAATCAGCCATGGGAAATGCCGCCGCAACCTTCGACCTTCGCGAGCGCGCCGACATTCGCAGCCGTCGCCGCCGAGCGCACCGCTTCGATTCCGTGGTACGTATGGTGCCTCGCCGCAGCCACCGCCGCCGACTTGTTCGGTGGCTACTGGGACATCTCGTGGCATATCTCGATCGGCCGCGACACCTTCTGGACTCCCGCGCACATGATGATTTATCTCGCGGGCGTGCTCGCCGGAGTCGCCAGCGGCTACGCGATTCTCTCGACCACCTTCGGCTCGTCGCAAGAAGCCAAGGACTCGAGCATCTCGGTCTGGGGATTTCGCGGGCCGCTCGGATGCTTCATGGCGGCGTGGGGCGGATTCGCGATGCTCACGTCGGCGCCCTTCGACAACTGGTGGCATAACGCTTACGGACTCGACGTCAAAATCGTCAGCCTGCCGCATTCGATGCTGGGGATGGGCGAGCTCATGATCGAGCTTGGCGCGATGCTGCTGGTATGCGCGCATCTCAATCGCGCGACCGGCGCGTATCAGCGCAAGCTCGACTGGCTGCTGCTAGTGATTGGCGGGATCGTCGTGGCAGGCTCGGCGCTGTTCATCCTCGAATCGACGCCGATGGAATTCATGCACAGCTCAAGCTTCTATCGCTCGGTGGCGACCGCGTTTCCCTGGGCGCTCATCTCGATAACAGTCGTCTCGAAGAAGCGCTGGCCCGCCACCACGATGGCCGCTATCTACACCGCGCTCTTCCTCGCGGCCTTGTGGATCTTCCCGCTGTTCCCAGCGGCGCCCAAGCTCGGCCCGGTCTATCAGCACATCACGCACATGGTGCCGCTATGGTTCCCGGTGCTGCTAATCGTGCCCGCATTCGCGCTCGACCTGCTGCGCGCTTGGATGGGCGAGAAGTGGGGCGGCTGGAAATCAGCGCTCGCGGCCGGATTTGTTTTCATCGCGGCGTTCGTCGCGGCGCAGTGGCCGTTCGCCGATTTCCTGATTTCGCCGGCCGCCCGCAACTCGATCTTCGGCGCCAACTATTTCGGATTCTTCGACGCCGCCAATCTGCTTTATAACCCGTACAATTTCGCGCATCTGGATAAGACTTTGCGGAGCATTCAGCAGAAGGAATGATGATCGCGCTCGTAATGTCGATCATCTTCTGCTCGCTAGGAATGGCGCTAGGCAACTGGATGCGCACAGTCCGCCGCTGACGCTGCGCCGCCCTTGCGCAATGATACCTGAATCGTGCGCAGGCAGATGAACTGTTCAGCCTTACCTCGCAAAATCCGGTTCCCCTTCCCGCTCGGGAAGGGGTTAGGGGTTAGGTTGCCTGTAGCTACGCTCAACGCTCGCCACACCTTCGACACATGCATCGCCGCGATGCTCGCGCTCGCCATCCTCCTCTTCGCGGTTCCCGCCGACGCCCACGTCGGCAGTCCCAACGTCTTCTACGAAGGCGACGCGGGCCCGTATCACCTGTTCGTGACCGTCAACGTTCCCGCGGTAATCCCCGGCGTCGCCGACGTGCAGATTCGCGCCGACTCCGACGACGTGCGCCAGGTCAGCACCGCGGTGACGCGGCTCGCAGGCGCGGGCTCGAAGTACGCGCCCGTCCCCGACGCCGCGCAGCGCTCGCCCATCGATCCGCATCTCTTCACCTCGAGCTTGTGGCTGATGGAGTACGGCTCGATGCGGGTGCTGATAAACGTCGCGGGTGCGCACGGCCCGGCGCAAATGTCGGTACCTGTCCCGTCGGCCGCGCGGCGGATGCTTCCGATGCCGCCGGCGCTTGGCGCCTTGCTGTTGACGCTCGCGATCGCGCTGGCCATCGGCGCGGTTTCGATCGTCGGCGGAGCGGCCCGCGAATCGCGCCTCGCTCCCGGTTCTCCGGTCACGCCTGAGCTGAAGCGCCGCGGATGGCGCGCGATGGCGATAACCGCAGTCGTCGTCACGGCGATCTTCTATCTCGCACTAATGTGGTGGAACGCCGACGCGCAGAACTACGCGATGATCACAAAAATATTCAAGCCGCCGAAGCTTGCGCTGACCGTCGTCGATAGCAACCGCCTCGCGATTCGTCCGTCGCCGGACGACAAGGTTTGGTTGAAGTTCAAAGTTATGGACAACATCGTGCCCGACCACGGCCATCTGATGCATCTGTTCCTCGTCCGCACGCCCGCACTCGACCGCATCTGGCATCTGCATCCGACTCGCCAGCCCGACGGCTCATTCGTCGCCGCGCTGCCGCCGATCGAGCCCGGCAGCTACAGCGTGTTCGCCGACATCGTGGACAAAAGCGGATTTCCATGGACGCTGGTCGGCTCGATCGATTTGCCGCAGATAAGCGGCACACCGCTGAGCGGCGACGACAGCGGCGGCAATGCGCCCGCGCTCACGCCGTCCTCGGATTCCGCGATCAATGTGCTCGACGACGGCACTCGCGTCGTCTGGCATCGCGACAGCGCCGCCCTTCGCGCGAATGTGCCGACGATCCTGCGCTTCGAAGTCGCAGGATCAAAACGGCAAGCCGGCGACCGACGTCGAGCCCTACATGGGAATGGCGGCGCACGCCGAAATCATGAGTTCCGACTTGCAGGTGTTCGCGCATATCCACCCGTCAGGCTCAGTCCCGATGGCGGCGCTGATGATGGCGAGCACAACCTCAACCGATTCAATGCCAGGAATGGATATGAACTCCACGCGAGCCAGTTTCGCCGGAGCTGTCGATGCCCTACGGTTTCCCCAAACCCGGCCACTACCGTATTTTCCTACAGTTCAAACGCGCCAACAAAATCGAAACCGCCCATTTCGATACGGTCGTGAACTGAGCCGCGTTCAGGTTTCGGCCACCGGCGAGCCTCCGTTGCGATGCGACGACGGTCTTAACTTGCAGGCCAACTCGTCCAGATATTTAGCCAGCGTCACACCGTGGGCTTTGGCCAACTGTTCCATGGTGTGGACAGACACCGCGCCGTTTTCCTCGATTCGCCTGAGATGACGTTCCGAGACACCGTCTATGTCGGTTTGCCTAAGACCATGCTCTTTGCGCAACGCCGCAATCGCCATTCCATACTCACGGCCGTGCGTGTGCCGAATGCGCCTTGCCCTTTTACGCGAGGCCGGATCGGTTACTGTTCTCAGAGCATCAAGATCAAGATGGATATCTGCGGATGGCCACCAAATGAAGCTGCCATCTTCTGCAATTTCGAAGTTACGTCGTTGCAAAGGTGCGATCTTTTTGAGCGACGGCATCTGATCGAAACGTACTTCGTAGGTCTTCGGCTCGCACGAAACGACGATCAGCCGATCGCCTGCGACCGTGGCATCCGCAATCAATTCGCCTTGAGCATTGTGTAGCCACGCGGCAAGTACGCGGTTGGGGACTGACGAGTTGGAATGCACGAGCAAATTGCGGAAAGTGCGAAGACCAGCCCTCTCCAGGACTCGAGGCAGCCACGCGGAATCGACGTCGCTTCGCACAAACAGAGCTTGTAGCCGATGCTCCCGATTCATCTCGCTAACAAACTTCGCGACTTCTTGCAGATGCAGCGCCGAGCAAAGTACGAACAGATGCCGGTATCGGCGCGCCGCCCGCAGCGACGTGGACCGCAGGACTGGGAACCCTGTCGGGACCCGTCCACTTTTGTCGTTGTCGCACCGCACCAGAGCGCAGCTGCGCTGACGGCCGGATTCTATTTCTAAGGGCATACCTTTTGTTCCCATTCCACAAACAGAGCAGTGCGCTCGGCGAGCACCATCGTCAAAAGCTCTCTCTGAACTTTACCCGAGGGGCCGCTGCCCCACTTGATGTCGAAGTCCAAGAAGCCGTCGGAGCAGCCAAGAAAGAAAATTCGTATTTCCCATTCTCCTGTCTTGTTCACGTGAAAGTGGGGAGGCAAATGGTCGTTGGAATTGAACCACAGGCTCAGCCCGGCGACCTGTATACACTCAACCTTGCCCAACCCATCCCCTTTACGAGCAACAAGCTATCAGTCACCGGCCATACATACAACATTTGCGATGACATAATGGCCGCTCAGCCTAGGCTATGACTATGGTCGCGCGGATGGTCAAGATCATTCCGGAATCTGCTACAACTGCTTTGCATCGAGAGCGTGTCACCATGGAAAAACACTTGAACCCCGAGGTCGTAATCGTCGGCGCAGGTATCGGTGGTAGCGCGCTCGCGACGGTGCTCGCGCGAGCAGGCATCGCGGTGACGATCCTCGAGAAGTCGCTCGTGCATGTCGATCACGTGCGCGGCGAATGGCTTGCGCCGTGGGGCGTCGCGGAAACCCAGCGCCTCGGTTTGTACGAAACGTTGCTGGCGGCCGGCGGGCATCATCTCGCACGCCACATCGCATACGGCGACGATATCGATCCCGCGACCGCGGAATCGCAGCTACTCGATATGACTGTGTTCGCAAACGCCGGCTTCAAGCCGCCGCTGTGCATGCGGCATCCTGATATGTGCGACCTGCTCAACGGCGAAGCGATCAAAGCGGGCGCCGAACTGCTGCGCGGCATCACCGATTTGCAGGTAGTCGCGGGAAGCGCGCCCGAAGTGCGATTCAGGCACGACAGCGTCGAGCGCAAGTTCAATCCGCGTATCGTCATCGGCGCCGACGGCCGCAACTCCGTCGTGCGCTCGCAGGTTGGCATCGAGCAGCATCGCGATCCGACGCATCACCTGATGGCTGGGATGCTGGTCGACGACACGACTGGATGGCCTGCAGATTTGCAGATCTTCGGCACCGAGGCAGCGCGTGAACTTTCTCGCGTTTCCGCAATCGGCCGAGCGCGTGCGCCTCTACATCTGTTACTCGACCGAGGACAAGAAACGCTTCGCCGGCGCCGACAACCAGGCGCGCTTCCTCGACGCGTTCCGGCTCGCGACCGTTCCCGGCAGCGAGTACCTCGCGAATGGCACTCCGTCCGGCCCCTGCAATTCCTATGGCAACGAGGACACCTGGACCGATGTGCCGTACGCTCCCGGCGTCGTGCTGATAGGCGACGCCGCCGGCCACAACGATCCGATCATCGGGCAGGGATTGTCGATCGCATATCGCGACGTGCGCATCGTGCGCGACCTGATGCTCGAAAATCGCAACTGGACGCCGGACCTGTTTCGACCTTACGCGGAGGAGCGGCGCGAGCGGATGCGCCGGCTCAGGCTGACCGCCTCGACCTTTTCGATACTGAGCGTGGAATTTGGCGACGATGCCCGCAAGCGGCGCGCGACGGTTCGCGAAGAACGTCTCCGCGGTAATTTCCCCGACATCCAGCCCGCGGCCTTCGTCGGACCCGAAATTCTGCCCGCTGAAATGTTTGACGAGACGATACTCGATCGACTACGTGCGATGTGAGGTGTTGCTATGATCAAACTCGTCTATGTAATCCGAAAGCGCGCTGATGTTTCCGAAAAAGATTTCCACGAGTACTGGCTGAAGACGCACGGCCCGTTGGTCCGCGGCTTCGCGAAATCGATGCGCGCGAAGAAATACGTGCAAAGCCACACCGTGCACGAAGACGCGGGCAAACAAATCCGCAGCACCCGCCCGAAGATGAAAGAGACCTACGACGGAATCACCGAAGTATGGTGGGACACTCTCGAAGACTTCAGCGGAGGCGGCGCCGTGCAGGAACGCGCGGAAGCAGCGCGCGCACTGCTCGAAGACGAATCGAAATTCATAGACTTCGAGCACTCATCGATCTTCCTGACCGAAGAGCACGAAATCTTCGACTACACGAAGTAGACGCGCTGGAAGCGCGAGATCCTTCGCTGCGCTCAGGATGACACAAAAAAGTGAGTGCCCTACGTGTCATTCTGAGCGGAAGCTGCTGGAGCGAAGAATCTCGACGGACGCTCTTGCGTTCGTCTCTAGTTAACTCAGTTTCGTCGAGAAACGACACTTTAGACTTGAGATTTGGCTGAACGGAGTCACTACTTCTTAAACCGCCGCTTCAGCCAATCGACGATCGTCGAATTCACCTCGTCCGGAAACTCCTGCTGCACCCAATGCCCCGCGCGCTCGATGTTGTGCATCTCGAGATCCGAGCATAGCGCCGGCATCCCGGCCGCCATCCGCGGCGGCAGCGCTCCGTCCCACTCGGCAGTGATCATCAGACAAGGCAGGTCGAGCTTCTTGACCCCAATCTCAGGATGCTCCCGAGAATTGCGATCGATATTCCGATACCAGTTGATACCGCCGCGAAACCCGCTCTTCTCGTATGCGCGCACATAGGTGTCGAGTTCTTCGCTGTGTAACTATCGACGCCGTCTCCGCCTTCAACTCCTCGATGCGCCGGAACGGATTCATATCCAGCTCGCCGCTCGCCATCGAGCGCTTGGCGGATTCTTCCGGCGAGAGCGGCGCGCGCATCAGGCGATCGAAAATCAGCCGCGCTTTCGAATCCATCACGCTCTCGGCGCGGCCGGGTTCCTGGAACCACACGATGTACATGCGCTCGTCCTTGCCGTTAACCATAGCGCGTAAGACCGAAATCGGCGGGATCGCCATGTACGGCGTGCAGACACCGACGACGCCCGCAGTCCGCTCCGGATACAGCAACGGCATCGCCCACGCGACGAAGCCGCCCCAATCGTGACCGACGAAGATGGCGCGGTCGATTTTCAGCGCGTCGAGCATCCCCGCCATGTCTCCGGTCAGCTCGGTAAGACCATAATCAGTGACCGCAGGCGGCGCACTCGAATCCGCATATCCACGCTGATCGGGAGCGATAGCGCGAAAGCCCGCGGCCGCGACCGCCGGCAACTGATGCCGCCACGAGTAAGCCAGCTCAGGAAATCCATGACAGAAAACCACCGCCGGCCCATCGCCGGTTTCGTGAACCGTAAGACTAATCGAAGGCTGATTCGCGCGCGGCGCGATCTTTACCGAGCGGCCCTGCGGCCAATTCAAAGTCGACATTCTTTACTATCCTAGTTGAGCCGGGCGTTCGCGAGGCTCGGCTGATCGCCGAGGCGTGGAGCAATCGCGATCCATCGCGTTTCTCCTAGCATCGTAATCGACTTGCCGTCTATCAACAGCGGAATGTTCCACTTCATCGTGGTCTTCTCGACTCGATCGTCGGCGCATCGCGCGCGCCATTCCAGCCAGGTGTATCGCGAACCTGAAGAAATCTTCGTCCATCTCGCGGCGCTGCTATCGCTGGAAAGTGCGATCGGCGACGTAGTCTGCGGCGCGCGGCCCGATTGCATCCAGGTCGGACTGACTGTGTTGGCGAAGACGCCGTCCGATCCGATCCGCAGGAACGGCTCGCCGCGGCTGCCAATTACCGTCACAGGTTCATGCCCGTTGTTTTGAATCGTGACTGCCGGCACGACGCCCGGGATAATCGCGACTTCCACCTGTGGTGCGATTTCATGCGGTGTCTTCATCGCAGGCATCCAATAGCCATGCGAGATCGGCCGCGCGCGGAACCGGCCTGACACGACGACTGGCTGCGAGCCCAGGCGCATATCGATATGCCACATCGCGGGCTCATCCGCGGCGCCAGTCTGAATTCGCGGATCGAACCATCCCCATGACGGCTCATGGCTCGCGATTACCCATCGCGGGTTCCTTCGATGCGGCCGTCATGATCGGACGATCGCTCATCGGATGCTCCGAGTAGTACGCGGGTGCGGACGCGTTCACCCAGGTGCGATCGGGGCCGATTCGGATAACCGGGATGTTGTGTCCGATCGACAATCTCCAAAGTCTGTCCGGTGCGATTGGTGACCAGCATTTGCGGCGCGAGCGTATCGACGATTCGCACCTCGAGATGCGCGGGCTGCGGGCTGACGCGATCGAGCACCACGTCGAGATTCGAGCGATGCTCCTCATGCGCATGAGCCGGTGCCGCGAGTGAGCAGAGCATCGCTGCGACCATGAGCAAGAAGGTTTTGCGCATCGAAGATCCTCAGGGCCCTGACACCAGGATCGGCGCCGATACCGACGGGATCTGTCCGCCGTGGCCGTCCGATTTTTCCAGGAACAGCAGGTACTCGCCGGGCACGACGACCGCCGGACTCGACGGCATCGCCATCGTGATCTTGCTGCCGCTCACTCCGGTTATCGGCAGATAGACAGCGCGCTGGTCCCCATCGACCACGTGCGTGGTCGAGGTCCTCCGGACCAGCAGCGCTGCCTGAACCGTCGAGGCGGTGGAGCTGATCACGCTGAACGAACTCCCAAGGTTCACCGAAGCGGGAGCACTGGTGATTTGCGGACGCGATTGGAAAATATAGGGCGGGCTGTAGATCTCGAACGACGGATCGCGGCCGTCGTCGGGCGAGAATCCAAGGCTGGCCAAATTGATATTCGACAGGTACGCCGTGCTGATCGGCGCATGACCCCCGATCATCACGCGTCCATCGGGCATCAGGATCGCGTTGTTGTGATACGTGCGCGCTTCATGCGACGTCGCCATCGTGCTCCACGTCTCAGTCGCCGGATTGAATCGCTCCGAAACCTGGATCGGGTTGCTCAGCCCCGGAGTCAGCACGTCGTCGCGATTCGCACCGTTGAAAACCTGGACCGATCCGTCCGCCAGCAACACGCCATACGTGAACCATCGCGGATAATTCAGATTGCCGGTGAGCCGCGACGAATAGGTCATCGTGCCGCCGGTCCCGATTTGCACCGTGTCGATCCGGCTGAGCGGAGTCGCGACCCAGGTGCCCGGACTCGTATCGAGCACTGCGCTGAGCACGCCGCCGGCGGTGAGAAACTCGGCCTTCGAGTAATTCCCGCTCGCATCGGGCTTCAGCGGCATCATGATGTTGAACGTAGTCCCGCGAAATCCCGACCCGAGAATCGTGTCCGCGCCGCCGGGACCGACGATCGCGCCAAGCAGGCTCGCCAGTTGCTCCGACGAGGTGATCGGCTGGCCGACGAGAGTGCTCAGCACGCTCGTGATCGTCGCCGCCGTGAGCGCGGGAAAATTCGGATTCGACGCGAGCAGCGCCGACGTCAGATTGTTAAGACCCACCTGGTTGAGCTGAAGCGGCAGTCCCGCGTATGCCAAGATCGGTCCACGACTGCGTTGAAGGATCGTACGCGCTGACAATATTCCACAGCGCTTCATCGTACGCTTGCCCGAACGGGTTGAAGGTCTGGCCGCCCGCGTCATAGAACACGTCGCCGTTGGGCAGCAGATGCATTCGCGGAAACAGCGGGAGCGATTGTTGCGCATTGGGGCCGTTGTCGGTCCACACGCCGGTCTGCCAGTCGAATGTCTCGGTCTGGACGACGTTGGTGCCGGATTGAATCGGCGCCTGCGGATACACCGGCTTGAGCAGCTTGGTCACGCCGCTCGCGACGAACACGTTGCCGTTGGTCAGACTCACCAGCGACGGATACCATCGTCCCCAATTCATACTGCCGGTCTGGCTCCAGTTGAGATTGCGCCAGTCGAACAAGCGCGCATTCTTGAGACCCTCCAGCTCAGCGACGCCGTACGGAATTCCCTGGACGCCGGGCTCCGTGTAGTAGTCGGTGCCGCCCGCCGCCATGATCAGACCCGTCCGGCAACTCGACCTGATCGGAACAGAACAGCGCGCCTTCATTGTTGGTTTGAGTTCCCGCAGTACTGAGCAGACCCTCCGGCAGAAGCGGAGTGCCTGCGGTGCCGTTGGGATTCGCGCCGCCATCGACCGGCGAAGGCCGCGTCCACGACGGGACCACAGTGTTTCCGCTGGGCGACAATTTGAGCACGCGGCTCTGATCGTTTTCCGAGACAAAGCCGTATTCCGCCACGATGCTGAGTTCGACGTTCTCGGTCCCCTCCAGCGCGTCCCAGTAGAGAATATTTCCATCGGGGAGCATCACCTGGGTGGCCCCGGCCGGCTTACATCGATAGACACCGTCCGCATCCACAAGACACTTCTGCTGGGTCGTCACCGTATGAGTACCGGTGGAATCGGTGTAGGTGATAGTCGGTTCTTCGAAGGGCTCGGTGAATTTACCCAGCGTGCAATCAGAACCGCTGCAAGCATTCAGATTGTTCGCTGGATCGGAAGGGTTGAGCGTCGGCGCTATCGCTGGAAACGGAGGCGATAGCGGCGGAAGAATCTGCGCGAAAGCATTCGAGATATTGAGCGCAAGGGCAAAGATTCCGAGGGCAATAACAACTCGGGCAATGCTGGCTGGGCGCATCGTCGGCTCCTTTGTTGCGGCTCGCGCTCCGGAATTGCTACGAAAAACTCCGGGCGGAGAACGTTCCAGTTCGAAAAAAATTAACCTCCTATAAATAGAAACAAACAGTTTTAGTCTTGCCGATACAGAATTTGAGTCAAGCAAGAAGCGAAAGGCCTATCGCATTAATACTAAGGTGCAGGGGTTACCCCTGCCCAAGGAAGCGTGAAACCCACGGAGGGGTTTCACATTAAATGAAATGACTAAAGGTTCCCGATCACCGCGCGCGTGAACTCCGAGGTCTTCGCGGTGCCGCCCTGGTCGGGCGTCAGTACGCGCCCGTCGGCGTAAACCTTGCGCACGGCGGCATCGAGGCGTGACCCGTCGGCGCCGAAGCCCAGGTATTCCAGCATCAACGCTGCCGAGAGCATCGTCGCAGACGGATTTATGATGTTCATCCCCATGATATCGGGCGCGGTGCCATGCACCGATTCGAAGTAGGCGTAGTCGACGCCGTAGCATCCACTCGGCGCAAGACCCGAGTCCGCCGATAGTCCCCGCCGCTGCGTCAGACAGGATGTCGCCGTAGAGATTCGGCGCCACCACCACGTCGAGATCGTGCGGCGATTGCACGAGGCGTCGCGCAAAGTCGTCGACGATAAACTGTTCGTACTTTATTTCAGGATACTTCGCCGCCGTCTCCTCGACGATTCTACGGAACAATCCGTCGGACTCGCGCAGCATGTTGTACTTCGAGGTGCACGTCAGCTTGCCCTTGCCGCCGGCGCGCTTGCGCTTGATTGCCAGCTGGCATGCGAACTCGGCGACCTGCCGCGTCGCGCGCTCGGTGATCACTTTGATCGCGTAGATACCGCGCTCGGACGTGTCGAGCGGCGCGCGCAGAATTTTGCTCATCAGTTTGAGCGGCGCGAGCGCTTCGAGCGGACCTTCGAGCCCGAGATACAGGTCTTCGAGATTCTCGCGCACGATCACGAAGTCGATTCCGTCCGGCTTGGCGAGCGGGCTATTGAAACCCTTCGAGTAACGCACCGGCCGCACGTTGGCGAAGGTCTGCTTGCCCCATCGCAGATACGTGATCGCGGTAGTCTTGCCCGAGGTGGACCCGAACAGCGTCGTGTCGGACGCGTCGAT
This sequence comes from uncultured delta proteobacterium, assembly GCA_963814715.1. GTDB lineage: Bacteria > Desulfobacterota > Binatia > Binatales > Binataceae > Binatus. Next base: position 201,855 of record CAWFDW010000001.1, on the reverse strand, counting down.
TGCCTTGCGCGCGGCCGCGTCGGTCTCGCCGCGCACCCATTTCTCACCGACCGGGAACTCGACGTAATCGATCGGAAGTTTCAAGGCGCGCAGCGCGTCCATCGTCGCCGCCATCGCCTCCGGCGCCGCGTCGTCACCCGGCAGCACTACGACTTTTTTGTTTTTACCGCCATGGTCTCGAGCGCCTCGCTTAGCGCCATCATGCACACGCCGGTCGCGAACGGCGCGGTCCCGACCTCGATCGAATTGTAAAACGCAAAGTCCCCCGGCGGCGTCTGCTGCGACACGTCGTTGAACGCGCCGTGCGCATCTATCTTCGAGCAAATCGCAGTGAGCGCGCGCGAGTACGCGTCGCGCGCGCGAGCCTCGTCGAGGCCCGGCAAGCTTGGTCCTGAGCGCGCGGCCGAGCGCGAGCGCGAACCCTGCCGCCGACGACGCCTCGAGATACGAATCGTCGCGATCGATCACGGTATGCCACAAGCCGGAATCGTCCTGCAGCGACACGACCTTGTTGAGCTGACGCGCGAGCGCCTCGCGAATCTTCTCAACCTTCGCCGCAAGCCTTTGAGTCCCGCCTGCAGCCTCGATCTCCGCGATCACTTGCGGTGCCGCGATCGAAAACCAGCTATTGCCGCGCGCCCACAAACACGGCGAATGCGATTTTCTGATCGACGTAGGCGACGTGCCAGAAAAGCCCTGTGCCCGGATCGATCAGATGATCGCGATGAACGATCATCTGATCCGCCGCACGACTCGAGCATCGCGGCATCGCCGGAAATTCGGCCGAGCAGCGCGAGTGCGGGCGCGGTGAAGTAGCAGACGTCGATCCACACTTCGAGCGCCGGCGGATGCGGCACGAAAGCGCCGTCAGGAGTTCGCGCCGCCGAATTTTCCATGAAGCCGACGATCGCGCGCGCATATTCCAGGTAGCGCGGATCGTTCGTCTCTCAAGTGCAAGTCGAGCGCCGGCAACGCTTCCGCCGCCCAGAACCAGAACCATCCGTTGGTGCGCGGACCCGCCGCGAGCTTCGGCTCGAACCATCGCTGCGCAGCCTCGACCGGCGCGTCGGATTTCAGCGCATCGCGCAGCGTAGAGCAGCCCGTCGCACAGGATCGCATCGCCCCAATGCGGCTGCTTGACGAGCAACTCGCGACTGGCGTTGGCGGTCAGCCGCTCCAGCGCGTCTCGAACTTTATCGACTCTGATTTCAGCGGAACATCCACTTTTCTTAGATACTGGGTGCAGGGGTCACCCCTGCCCAGGGAAGCGTGAAACCCACGGCGGGTTTCACATTCAATAAAGTGATTTTCCCTTCCCTGCTCCTCATCATCCGCCGTAATTCCATCCGGTCTCTTTCATCGTCAGCGCTTCGGCGTCGCGCTTGACGTGCGCCTCGGTGACTTTGCCGACGACGACGCTGTGATCGCCGAGCTCGTAGAAGCCGACCACCTCGCATTCGACCGACGCGGGCGCATCGCTGATTATCGGTGCGCCGTTCGCTGCCGTTCTCGAATGCGAAGTCACCGAACTTGCCGTCCTTGGGCTCGACGTGACGAAAGAACGCGCCCGCGATTCCCTTCTGCCCCGATGCGAGCATCGAGAGCGCAAACTTTTTCGAATCTTTCACCATCGCATGCGAGCCCGAATCCTTCTTGATCCCGACCACCACCAGCGGCGGATTGAAGCTGGCTTGCGTGACCCAGTTGACGGTCGCCGCGGTAGCCTTGCCGCCATGAGCGGCGCCGAGCACGAACAGTCCGTAGGGGATCATCAACAGCGCTTGTTTTTTTGCTTTTTCATCCATGATTCGAGAACTCCTTTCCTGGACGAGGTTTATAAGAGCCGCGGGCGAAAAATAACATCTCCACACCCGGCGGCGCGGGAGATATACTTAACGAAAGACTGCACCGATGGCGCTAATCAAGTCAAAGACTCCGAAGATCAAAGGGCTGCACGAAGTGGGGCGCTACGCCGTCGGCGTGCAATGGGTCGACGGTCACGACAGCATCTTCCCGCTGGAAAATTTGCGCCGCGGATGTATGTGCGACGCGTGCAAGGGCAACCTGAGCGGCGACGTGCCGCCCGCGTCGATGCGGATGCGCCAGCTTTCGCGGCTGGGCGAGGCGGCGGTGTTCATCGGATGGGTTGACGGTCACGAGACTATCTACACGATGTCGCAACTCAGGAGTCTGTGCCGATGCGCGTACTGCGTCGCGGAGCCTGAGCGTCCGATCACCGGCGGCTAAATCCGGCCGCATCGCGAGAGGATTCATCGATGATTGGCAAAGTGTTCGCGGGATTCGCGGCGGCGCTGACGTTTGCATGACGGCTGCCTCGCCGGCCGGCGCGGCGGTCCGATGGGTGTAGGTGGCGACCGGCGTTGGCGGCGCGATGGGCTCCGGGACAATGAACCGGCATGATGAGTCACCTCGCGAATCTCCCGAAGGGACTTCGGCGGTTCCAGGGTTCCAATAGTTCGCAGTCGCTCAGTCTTCCCGACCAACGACCCGAATCACTACCACGAGATCAAAATTGTCGGACGCCTCGCGAAGGACGAATCAGGGCTTCACTATCGATCGGCAAATCGTGCGGATGCACGTCGACGGGCGCGATATCCCGATGTCGATCAACGGCGACGCGATGAGCGACAGCCTGCAATTCGATCAAGGCGACGAGCTGGGACAGAACCTTGTATCGCCTGATTTTGAGCAAGCGGCTGGAAGTGGTCGGAGACCAGAAACTGCGCACTCAAATTGCGAAGCGCAGCAGCGGCAAACCCGTCGAAGCCGGTCGTCGTCGATGGCTTCGTATACGATCGCATGACCCCGTACCTGGTACTGGTCTCAGTCGGCGACGCGCCGTAGACGAGGGGGCTCAGCGAGAACTGATAGTCAGCGAGACTTAGCATTTTGTGGGCGAAAGATGCTAAACACGTTGCCCGTGGGAAAGCGAACTGATCGCGGAGATGACGGCCGAGACTCTCCGCGAAGTAGCAATATTGTCGGCGGTCTTTTTCACGCTCGACAACCTGATGAGGGAGAATAAGAATCTAGCCTTCCCTTGGAGGGTAACGATCTACGTTCTGATTGGGTGTATCATCGTCTGGGCAACGGGCGTAGTCATTGAAAGAACGAGAAATGATTGAGCCCGATTGCCTGAACGGAGAAATCTGAAAATGGAGACACTCCAGAGCGTTTGCGGTTCCAGCGGGGTTTGCCTTGTTTGTGGCGATCGTCGGAATTGTTTCCGTCATTCGCTGATCGGCGACGAATCGCGCCGCGCCCACCGAGAGGCTCGAGCCCGAACGCACTGCCGCGCACAGGTAATTGACGGTCAATTGGAAATTGAAAAGGCCGGGCCACAATGGCTCGGCCTTTCGCTTTTCAGGACTCGCCGTCGCGCCGCGTTAGTGCATCCCGCCGGACGCCGGCGCTTGCGCTGAATGCTTGCTGATGCTGCCGCGGCCGCTTGGGCCGCCGTTTAGCGCGTCGAGATTTGCCTGCGCAACTTTCAGATCTGGGATTCAGCTGCAGCGCCTTCTCCCATGCTTCTTCGGCTTCGTCGAAGCGCTGCAAGTCGTTCAGCGCCATGCCCTTGGCGTTGTAGAGCCGCGCGTTGGAAGGATCCTTGACGATACCGGCGTTGGACGCGAGCAGCGCATCCTCGGTGTCGCCGACCCGCATATAAATGTCCGCCAGCTCGAGAAAATTGTTGCCCGACGGATTCAAGCTCGGTCGCCGTGCGGTACATATCGACCGCGGTATTGCCGTCGCGCAGCACGCCGTAGCAGAAGCCGAGGTCCACGTACGCCGAGTCGTTGCGCGGATCGATTTTCAGCGCGATCCGCAGCTTGTCGATCGCCTGGTGAATCAATTTCGAATCCACCGGATTGGCCTGTCCGGCCTTCATCATCAGCTTTTCCGCCTCGGCAACCACCGCGTCGGATTCGGCGCGATTGGTTTCAGCGGCGTAGCTCGATGACGACGCGATCGCCAGGACTCCCATCGCGAAGATCGCGATCGCAAGCATCAGCCCCGATTGAATCGCAACTTCCCGCCCAATCGACAAATCATGTTCTCCCCACCGTGCACCACGATACCATTGATAATAGGCGCCCGCGCGTGAATTGGCAAGATTGAATACGCCGCACGGGCGAAGTTGTTTCGTGTGGGACGCTCCGATAACTATGGACTTGTGCCCCGCGACTCGTTCAATCGTGAAATAGATTACCTGCGGCTGTCGGTTATCGACGCATGCAACCTGCGATGCGTTTACTGTATGCCGCTCGAGGGCATCCGCTTCCTGCCCAAGGACGAGCTGCTGACGCCGGCCGAGTTCGAGACCGTCGCGCGCGCCGCGGTTAGCATCGGCTTTCGAAAATTCCGGCTGACCGGCGGCGAGCCGACGCTGCGGCTCGATCTGGTGGAGATCGTCGAGCGCCTCGCGCGTGTCGACGGCGTCGACGGACTCGCGCTGACCACCAACGCGCTGCTGCTCACCGAGCTCGCGCCGTCACTCAAACGCGCGGGCCTCAATCGCATCAACGTGCATCTCGACAGCCTCGATCCCGCGACCGTCGAGCGGCAGATGCGATGGGGCAGCTTCGAGAAAATCTGGCGCGGAATAGTCGCCGCCGAAGAAGCGGGACTGACGCCGATAAAACTCAACTCGGTCGTGACGGCCGGCTTCAACGAAGCCGACGTGGTCGAGCTGGCGCGCCTGACGATCGAGCGCGACTGGCACGTGCGATTTATCGAACTGATGCCGCTGGGCGGCGGCGAATGCGCGACGTTGTCGATGAAGCGTTACGTCTCGAACATCGAAACCCGCCGCAGAATCGAGTCGGCACTCGGCCCGCTGACCGAACTCCCATCGGAAAACCTCGCCGACGAATCGCGCAACTACCATCTTCAAGGCGCGCGCGGCGTGATCGGTTTCATCAGCCCGGTCAGCGAGCCCTACTGCGGCACCTGCAACCGGATGCGCCTGACAGCCGACGGAAAATTCCACCTATGCCTGCTAAACGACGACGAACTAGACGTCCGCAAAGCCCTCCGCTCAAATTCCGGTGACGTGATCGCCGACGTAGCGCGAATCCTGAAACGCGCCGTCGACCTAAAACCCACAGGCCACCACCTCCTCGAAGGCCGCTCAACCCAAGACCGCTCGATGTACCAAATCGGCGGCTAGCGCGAGAAACTAGCCTTCTTCCGTCAACCTACAGCCAGAGAAACGTCTGAATCGCTTACAACTTTCTGCGATTTAGATGATTTCTGCTTTTGCTCGGTGTGATATAGACCGTTTCTTGCCATTCTGCCATGGTGAGCCACCATTGGGGGGGCAGAATGAGATATTTTGCGGTCGCGCTCGCTCTTTGTTTCTGGATCAGCTCATGTGCGGAGGCTGCGAAACCAGCGACCGTCCATCTGGAAATGAGTGCGGGCGAATCAGAACACGATGAAATGGTTTATCCAAGTGGCGACGTTATAGATGTTTATCCCGACCACGTTACTCCGCATGAGGTAATCGTTCGTAAAGCGAATGGTGGCAAGATCGACGCTATCTGTTTGGGCGGGGACTGTAAAAATATACGCCTTCAAATCAGGGGCAGTAAAATCCTCTCAGACGGATCTTATCAATTACTTCAGACCGATGATCCCAAACTTATGATGGTGCGGGATGGCGAAGGGGAAAAAATATTAGGCTATCTGGTCTCAACAGGCAGTGCCCAGTTTTTCACTGACCAGGAAGGTGCAGGATCCAGGGGTGCACAATTTTTCCCAGATCTTCAGCACGCGCAAGCTTACGAGCATAAGGGTGATACGGCCCGAAAAGTGGGCAAGGTTGTAGTCGGCGTGCTTCTAGTAGGAGCACTTGTGGTTCTGGTGGGAGCGGCAGCCGCCGCCGATGCGCAGGCCAATACCGTGACTACACGATGTTCCAGTACTCGTAGCAGCACCACTTGTACTACCTATTGACCTAGCAACGTAGGTCGAATTGAGGAGCGGTAAGTTGCAAAGCCGCTTTTCTGGAGTCGCAACTAGATCTGCACGATCCACCGTTGGTAGTCTCACCGGCCACTATTAGAGCGATGGGTCGAAGTTAACGAAACATGGCTACTGAAGAAGAGATGCGAGCGGCGCATGTCGGCGGCGTCATGCGAGTGCATAACGCTCCGATCGAGTTGATCGATTACAGCGCCGAGTGGCCTGTACTCTTCATCCGAGAGGCGGACCGCGTCCGCGCGACGCTCGGCGATCGCGTCCTGATGCTTGAGCATGTCGGCTCGACCTCGGTGCCGGGGCTCGCCGCCAAGCCGATCATCGACATGATTCTTGCGGTTGCGGATTCTGCCGATGAGCCCGCGTACGTGCCTGCGATGGAGTCAGCCGGATACGTGCTCCACATCCGCGAGCCCGAATGGCATCAGCATCGGCTGTTCAAGGGGCCCGACACCAACATCAATCTCCACGTCTACTCGTTCGGATGCCCCGAGATTGACCGCATGCTCATGTTCCGCGACTGGCTGCGCAGCAACGATGCGGACCGCGAACTCTACGAACGCACCAAGCGCGAACTGGCAAAGCAGACCTGGAAGTACGTGCAAAACTACGCCGACGCCAAGACGTCAGTCGTCGAGGAAATCGTCAAGCGCGCCAGCGCCGCCCGTTAATTCCCGAAGTCCCAGCTCTCTCCATTGTGATAGTGCGCGAGCACGTTCTTCGCGATCAGGATTTTGTGGACCTCGTCCGGGCCGTCTGCGAGGCGCAGGGTTCGCGCGCCCTGATACATCGCCCGCCAGCGGCAGGTCGCCTGATACTCCCGCCGCGCCCCACACCTGGATCGCGCGATCTACCACCCTCGTGTATGCCGCCGGGACGAAAATCTTGATCGCCGAGATGTCCGTGCGCGGGTCGCCGCCGCTGTCCATCCGCTCGGCCGTGTGAATCGTCATCAGGCGCGCCGCCTGGATGTCGATGTACGAATCGGCGATGAAGCCCTGGATGAACTGCTTGGTCTCGAGCTTGCCGCCGTGCACCTCGCGCGTCGTCGCGCGCTCGACCATCAGATCGAACGCCCGGCACATCTGCCCGATCGAGTTCATGCAGTGATAGACGCGTCCCGCGCCCAGCCGATCCTGCGCCGCCTGATGCCCCGTGCCCGCCTTGCCGAGCTGATTGCTGAGCGGAACGCGCACGTCGTCGTAAACGATCTCGCAGTGATCGCTCCGATGCCCCCAGACCTCGACGCCGCGCACGATGCGCACGCCCGGAGTGTCTTTGGGCACGATTATCTGCGTCATCCGTCCGTTGTCGGCGCCGCTCGCCGCCGGTGCGGCACATCACGATGAAGAAGTCGGCGCGAAAGCCGTTGGAGGTGAACCATTTGTGCCCGTTGATCACCCACTGGTCCCCATCGCGAACCGCCGTCGTCTTGATCGACCGCGGATCTGATCCCGCCGAGTCAGGCTCCGTCATCGAGAAGCCCGATTCCATCTTGCCCTCGGTCAGCGGCACCAGCCATTTCTGTTTCTGCTCCTCGGTCCCGTACTTGAGCAGGATCGACTGATTGCCCGAGTTGGGCGCGACCACCCCGAACAGCGCCGCCGCTCCCATGCTGTAGGCGAGCACCTCGTTCATGTACGCATGCTCGAGGAAGCGCAGCCCGGCGCCACCGTATTCCGGCGGCAGATGCGGTGCCCACAGCCCGCCTTCTTCACCTTCGCCTTGATCGACTCGCGCAATTCCCGAGAGCTGCGCCGGTCCTCGTCGGTCCCTCCATCACGCCATCCCGCCCACAGCTTCTTTTCGTTGGGCAGAATATCCTGATTGACGATCTTCGCCGTCAACGCACGAATCTCATTGACGCGTGGGTCGAGCGTCGGGATGGGTTTCACATTCATCTGCATGGCGGTCTCCTTTGTGGTTCCAAAGCTTAGCGCGGCGTCGGCAAGATGAAAACGCGGCGTGGTCAGCGTTCTTCGCCGAACAAAAAGATCGAAATCGCGATCATCGCGAACATGAAATTTGGAATCCATGCGGCGACTACCGACGGCAGCAGTCCCGAACGGCCCAGCGCCGACGTGATTCCGAGCGCCGTCCAGTAGGCGAAGCCGATGACGATCGCCAGCCCGAAGCTGCGGCCCAGGCTCAGGTTGCGCGGCAGCGGATCGAGGCTGAGCGCCATCCCCAGCGCGACCATTATCACGCACGCCAGCGGCATCGCGTATTTCAAATCGCGATCGACGACGTAGCCGCCCGGGTCGAGACCCTTGCTGCGCAGATCCGCGATGTAGCGGTCGAGTTCCCACAGGCTGAACTCCTCCGGGTCGAAGCGCAGCAGGCCGAAATCGGCGGGCGTCAGTCCAAGGTCGAGCCTCGTCGCGGCGGTCTTGGTCACGTTGCCGCTCTCGGCGATCTGAACGAATTCACGTCTGCTCTCGACCCAGTCGTGACCGTTCCATTTCGCGGTCTTCGCATGCTGCGAGGTTCTTGAGTCCGAAATCGTCATCGAGCTGATAGTGAGTGATGCCCTTGAGCTGCGAATCTTTTTTGTCGAGATTATCGACCGACACGAATCCGTCGCGCACCCGCACCCAGATGCGCCGGTTGGCGAACACCGCCTTGAGCGATCGCTTCTTGAGCTGCACCGAGTAGATGTACTTCGCTTCGCGCGTCGCCGCGGGAACGACAGTCTCGCTGATGAGAAAATCAAAACCCGAGATCAAAACCGCGACCAGCAGAACCGGCACCGCCATCTCGAGCCGGCTGATGCCGAGTTGCTGGCATGCGAGCACTTCGCCCGATCGATTCAGCAGCGCGAAGCCGAGCAGCACGCCGGCCAGGCACGCCACCGGCAAAACCTGCGAGATGATCAGCGGCAGCTTCAGCGCGAAGTACTCGAGGCCCAACAATCCCAGCCCGCCGTAGCGGATCAGATCGTCGAATCGATCGAACATGTCGCCAAGCAGATAGGCCGCCGTGAACGCCGCGAGGCAAACCATGAACGGGCCGAAGAACTGGCCCGCGATAAAGCGATCCATCACCGGCGAAAGGCGCGGTCGAAGTCTCATGCGGCCTGCCTGCTGCGTTCGTAACGCTCGACGAGATCCCAGATGATGTCGCCGGGGCCGCGTCCCTGGTCGGCTCTGTCGGACGCCGCGCGATAGAAGAACCAGAACGCCAGCGCCATGAACACAACGTCCGGGATGCTCATCGCGGCCCACGCGTTCAGTCTTGCCGCGCTGCGCCAGCGTCTCGCCCACCCGCATCAGTGAGTAGTAGAGAAAGAACAGCGCGACGCTCACGCCGAAGCGCTCCGAATGCCCGCCGCGCGCCGGCTTGAGCCCGAGCGAGATACCGAGCAGCGCGAACAGCATCGTCGCAAACGGGACGGTAAACTTGCTCGCCATCTCGGTCTCGGCGTCGTAGTCGGGCTTGCCCTTGGCGCGCGCCGTCGTGATTGCCGCGCTGCAATGCCGAGTAGGTCATCTCGTCCGGCTCCACGTCGCTGACGCCGAGCGATTCCTCGGGACTGACACTCAGGTCGTAAGTCTTGAAGCTGGTCACGTGCGTCGCGTCGTTCTGCGGCTCGACGCCGAAAATCGAGCCGTCGTACAGCCGCAGCGTGAGTCGTCTTGGTCTTCGGGTCAGGGAGCATCGCGCCATGCTTGGCGATTATCGTGTTCTGATTATGCGGATCGCGCGCGTCGGAAATCATGACGCCCTTCAAACTGGAATCGACGTCCGACATCTCGTCGACGTAAACCACCAGCCCCGGGAAAATTGCTGTTGAAGATTTTTTCCTTGAGACCCGCGCTGGTCCGGGTCTGGCTGAGCTCGTAGAGCTTGCTCGCGCAGATTGGAATTCGCCCACGGCCGCAGCGAGAACGCGAAGTAACTCGAAACCGCGTACACGCCCAGCGCCACGATCAACACCGGTATCGCCAGCCGGTACAGGCTGATACCGCAGGCGCGCGCCGCGGTCATCTCCTGGTCGCTCGACATCCGCCCGAAGCCCATCAGCACGCCGAGCAGCACCGCCATCGGAAACGTAAGCTCGAGAAAGGCCGGCATGATGTACCCGATGATTCCGCATCACCTCGCCGAGGCTGACCCCGTGATTGACCACCATGTCCATCAGCTTGAGCAATTTGCCGGTGACCAGCGCGAAGGTCAGCAAGCCGACATCCACCGCGAACGGCGCGAGCACTTCGCGCGCGACGTAGCGATCGATAATCGCAAATCCTGGAATCGCCAGTTTCATCGTTTGATAGACGCAGGTACCGCGCTCAAGTCTAGACATCCCGACGCCGCGATTGAAACTTCTGTTTCCAGTGGCGCGGGCCGCCGTGCCCCTCCGCGTCCGTCCCCATCCCGCGGCCTCTCTTCGGTTCCCCTTCCCGCTCGGGAAGGGGTTAGGGGTTAGGTTGCCGGATCATTCGTGCATTGAAACGCGTCCGGTCTGATGGCGCGGGCCGCCGTGCCCGCGTTCCGCCGCTCTGATACTATCCCCAACGATGAGAGACTTCCGCGACAAGAGCCGCACTCCGCGCTTCAACCGCAACGCGCCGCATCCGCCGCGCCGCAATTCGCCAGCGTCGCCCGCCAAGCCCGCCGCCGCGCCGCCTCCTGTGCGCGACTATCGACGCGTCGATTCGAATGAGCGCGAGACTCGATCGCCCCAGCGGCAACGATCGCGAAATAGTCTACGGCGTCGAGCCGATCCGCGAGCTGGTCGCCGCGGCCCCCGCCTCGATTCGAGTGCTCTACGTGAAATCCGGCGACGAGCGCCGCTTCGCCGCCGAGATCGATCTCGTCAGAACCGGCGGCGGCCGCGTCGAGTTCGTCGACGAAGCCGGGACTCGAGCGCCTGGCGGGATCGGCTGCGCGCCATCAGGGAATCGCGGCCCTGATGCGCGAGTACGAGTACACGCCGCTCGAACAGATTCTCGCCGCGCAGCCCGATCCGATCGTGCTGGTCGACGGCGTCACCGATCCGCGCAACCTGGGCGCGCTGATGCGATCGGCGGAGGGCGCCGGCGTCACCGCGATCGTAATCGCGAAAGATAGAACCGCCGGCAATCACGCCCGCCGCGGTCAAGTCGTCGTCCGGCGCGTGGATACATTTGAAGATCGCGCGATGCGGCAACGTCGCGCGCACTATCGAGCAGCTCAAGGAAGCCGGCTACTGGACCGCCGCGCTCGCACCCGGCGGCGACACGTCGATCTACACGCTCGACACGTCGCGCAAGCTCGCGATAATCGTCGGCTCGGAAGGACGCGGCGTCCGCGACATCGTAAAGAAAGGCGCGGACTTCGTCGTCGACATCCCGATGCGCGGCAAAGTCGGCTCGCTCAACGTCTCAGTCGCCGCCGCAGTAGCGCTATTCGAAATAGCCCGCCGCCGCGCCGCCGCGATGCCCTGACTTCCATCCGCGATATGGATTGGCGCTCGCCTGCCCATTTGATAATGCGTTGATCATAAACCTCCAGTGAACGGGCATCGGGTCCCTTCAGACCCGGCAAGGGGCAGCAAAATGATTCGCATTCTCACGATAATCCCTCGCAAGGAACAGGATCTCCAACTCGCCGGCATTGCGGCTACCGCATTATGCGGCGCTGGCCTGACGCAGGCCTTCCCGGGCGGCCTCCCATCGCGAATCAGCGTTGCCGACCGCGGTTCGCTGGAAGTCCAGTGCGATCCGGCCAACGCTCCGCGAGTAAAGGCAGGATTCGTAGCCGCGGGATTCGACACAATCGAGGGCGTTGGCCTTCCCGATGTTCCGCCGAAGACGAATATCGTGACAATCGCAGTAGGACCGGAAAAACAGATCTATCTCCAGATGGCCGATCCAGCCGCCGATGCGCTTTGCGGCGCCGGCCTCACGGTCGCTTACCCCGACGGCAAATCCTACTCGGGCAACATGTCCTCCGACGCAACAGTAAATGTCCAATGCGACAAGACCGACACCGCAGTCGTCCAGCGAGCCTTCGGCGCAGTATGGCAAATGCTCCAGTCCGGCTAGGAAAAGCGACCGCCGCCGCGCCACGGTTAAACAGTCAGTCTAGCCGCATCCCTACCGCCCTAACCCCCCTGTACTTAAGTCCGCCAATTTGGTTTAAGAGCCACAAATAGACCGCAACGCGCAATGCGCGGAATTTCCAAAGGGGGGAACTTCCGATCGCACATAGAACCCATACGACCGACACAGCCCCGGCCAACCCAGCCGGCAGCAGAGCAATGCGATGGAGCAGCGCAACAGCCTCGTCGTAATCCTCCTGGCCGCAATTCTGGGCTCAGCTGCAATCGCGCCGCGATCGAGCGGGACGGCCTACACCAAGGAGAGTGCCGGCTTCTCGCAATCGGAAACAGTCAGCGCGACCGACCCAACTGCCTTCTCAAACGAGCACAGCGCAAAAGCAATGCTCACGAAGTTTTTTTTGGGGATGCTCGAGCTTGAAAGGGAATTGGGCAGCGACGACGCATACGCTCTGGTTGACGCGGTCTCGCTTGGTCACCTGCAACTGCCCGAAGAGCCGACCTCAGCTTACTGGAGTGTCGATTCTCTGATCGCTACCGTGCCGGACCCGATCGAATCAGGACTCGGCGGTCAGTTTGACAACTTCACCGACGCGATCCAGCGCGCCATGATTGCCGACGGCTTCGTTCTCGATCGCTTCGACAATCTGTGGCCATTGTCCAACTCGCCAAGTGCCGAGCACCCGGACGGTAAACCGCCGACAGAAACAGATTCCACTCGTGCAGCAGACGGAAAGGATAAGTTCACCGAACGTAGAAAAAATAGATTAGGAGAGAAAACGAAGGAGCGGAAAACCGCCGATGTCATCCGCCAGGAGGACCAGCCCAGTGACGAGGCGGCTAAGATTGAACTTGCAGACGACGAGCGGCCCTATGTACGCAATCCAAGCATCTTGCTTTTTCGTCGAAATTACGACCGTCACTTACTGGTAGTCTTCCTGGTCGGTGAAAATCCGACCCGGGGAATCCACAAATTTGCGTTCGCGAGCGCGCTAACACAAGCCGTCCAACTTCCCGACATCGGCAATGACACCTCTCTTGCACCTCCTCAAGCTGGCTATTGCAAACAAAGTGTCAAGATACTGGGACCGAGCTTCTCGGGCTCTGCCTTCTCAATGGAGTTCGCGATTCGGCAATGGATGCAAGAACTTCATCCTGTCTGTACCCCTTGGTTCCACGTGATATCCGGGAGCGCGACGGCAATCAAACCCAAGGGCTTTCTGCCGGGACTGGGCGACTTTCACGCGACGGTGATTCCGTACACGTTCACGACAGATACTTTGCTTTCCTGGCTAAAGCGGTGGGACGGTGACCACGTCGCACTCCTCAGTGAGGAGGATACGCTTTTTGGCACGCGAATGATCAGTCGCAATTCGGGCGATACCTGGACGACCACATTTGGGAACAAGACCCTGAGGCTGTCGTTCCCCCTCCATATCGCCGAACTCCAAAAACGCGCCGCCGAGCGCGCTCAACTCGACGCTAAGACTGGTTCCCAGACGGAGCTTTCGCTAGGTAACCCTGATCTTCCTCTTGGCTTTGACGAATCCCACTCGAGGCAGGATATTTTTCCGCTGTATTCCGCTTCGGAAACGAACTCGATCGAGCTGGTTCTCGACGGCGTACTCCGCACAATCGCAGAACGGCGAATTGACTATGTGATCATCGGCGCGACCGACACCGAAGATACCATCTACCTAGCTCGAAAGATCCGCGAATTGTGTCCCAACGTTACGCCCATCGCGCTTAACGGCGACGTGATGTACCTGCACAGCTCGGTGAATCGGGATCTGCGCGGCATGCTCGTCGCCTCAACCTATCCTCTCTACCCGGAGAATCAACGCTGGACTCGGCCTCAGCAGGACTGGACAAGTGTTGTGCAATTTCCGACTGACGGCGCCGAGGGCGTATATAACGCAACCCTCGCGCTCTTGAACGAGCCTGACTTGATGCTGGACTACGGCCAGCCATTCGATCCGAATACAAACGTCCCTCCTCTATGGATAAGCATCGTTGGAGGAGATCAATTCTGGCCGCTAACGATCCGTAGCGTGAAAAAAGATACCGCCGCATATTCCTACTTGTTTACCTCGACGAACGATCGGAGCAATGGATGGATTCATACATTCAAAAGCGATGATGTATTACCGCAAACCACGGTTGCTGCGAACATTCCCACGTCGTTGCTGTTTGCGCAGGATGTATCGCCCAATGATCCTGGGTTCAAGCTATACCCTTCTCCTTTCTTGGCGCTTTGTCTGACGATAGGACTCGGCGCCTTCTTCGTCTGGTGTCTGCTCGCAGTTGCCGCGGACGCGCCTGCCCAAGGATTTTTTTTCCGACTGCGCAACGCCATGCCGCTGGCGATCCAGCAGATCTTCAGCGATTCGGTCGTACCGAGGTATGCTCACGTTCGACGAGCATACTTGCTTTTCGCGTCGGGCATTCTGTTTGGTCTAATCGGCACAGTTGCCTATTACTTTTTTTTGCCGCTGCGGACGGGACCGGAAATTGCGAAGTTCGTCGATCCGTTAGTGCCGCCATTTTGGGCCGCACAAATCTTTTCCATACTGATAGTTTGTGCAGGCTTGGTAGCACTGGCGTCGCAACCGTGGATGCTCAAGACGTTACCCCAAGGATCCAATGCTAACCTCCCGGACGATTTGTCTTGGAGAATTCTGGCATTGGCGGCAATCACTGCCTGCATTTGTTGGATAGCGATTTTTTTGCCGCCCGACGAGCCGACTGATCGGCTGTTTCTATTCTTGCGTACCGCAGATCTGGACAGCGAGGTTTCTCCGCTCGTTCCGATCCTGTTTGCGTTCGCAGCAGGCCTAGTTCTGATCATCGGAGCGCTTCGCCGGCGGGGGATCCTCGAGGCGCGGCAGACTGCGACGCCCTATCTTGATTTCAATGAGTATTCGTTCTCCGGCGTCCGGGATCTGGAGGACCGCGTCCTCAAATGCGCAGACATCGAACCCTGGTGTTTGCGCGGATGGGTGCCGGTAGTTGCTCTGATACTGACCTGGTACGTGTGGTTCTATGGGATGACCGAGTTTTCTCAAGCCGACACAAAACCTTTCGACATACTGTTTCTCGTGCTTTCGTTCGGGGCAGTAGTTGGCATTGTCACGGCAGTTGTGCGCGCACATTCGGTCTGGTTCGCTACCCGCGGTCTTTTGACACGTCTTTATTGGCATCCCTCTCGTACCGGCTACGCCAAGTTTCACGATGCACTGGGGTTCGATGACAAGGGCAAGATCGATTTACTGGCCTCCATGCCCGCCCAAACTGCGGTAGAAATAGGGCTCGCTCAAGTCCGCGAACTGGTCAATTCGCCGATCGATCGAATTGCAGGAGACCCTGAGCTCCGCCGAAGGATCGAGCTGTACCAGGATTGTCTGAAATCCGCCCTGCTGGATGCAGAAGCAGCGCTGGCGAAAACATATTCGGCAAGATCCGGCGGCGACTCGAAAAATGAGATCGCGGGTAAGCGCAAAACCGAACAGTGCATGCAGCCTATTTCAACCTTGATGACGCGTATCTTCGAACCACTCTGGCGCACGGAAACCTCTCCCAAGGGCACGCCTGCGATAGCGGCCGCTGCGAGGGGATCAAGGCCAGTCAATGATTTGGGCGAGATCTACGTCGCGAGCCGGGTCGTCGATTTCCTGCGACAGGTGATGCCGCAATTGGAGACCCTCGCAGTCACCACGACGTCGCGATGCTGCTGATGCTGTTCGCCGTCAGTTCCTATCCGTTCCCCGCGCGCGACGACTTGCTCTGGTTCAGCTGGATTCGTGGTGTTGGCCACGGTCGGCTCGATGATGTGGATGTTCTTCTCGCTCAATCGCGACCGCGTTGCGAGCATGATCGCGGGAACGACTCCCGGCCAGACCGACTGGAATTCCACCCTGGTCCTTCAGGTCGCCACCCACGCGCTACTGCCGATTCTCGTGCTGCTCGGCGCTGCGTTTCCAACCACGGCTCGGCGCTCTTGTGACGTGGATCGGCAGCCTGTTCGGCGGGCACGCCTAAGCGGTTCGCGCGGCTCCCGATTTTTTCCCCGACGTCGCCTTAGCTGCCGGCTTGGTGCGCGGCGATTGATGCTGATTGATACCTGGATGCTTTCGCGCCAGCGCTTTTTTGATCGTGTTCATCCAGTTGGACTCGAACTGGTCGGCGATTTTTCTCATCGAGCCAACCTGCTGGCTGGCCTCCTTCATCTGCGTCTTCAGTAGCACCGCACCCTTCGCCAGGTGCGGATTCATCGCATGCGCGTTGAGGTCCGACAGCGTTCTGGAAATCAGCTTCAGCTCTTCCTTGATCCGGTCCGCGTAAACGCGAGCCCATTCGAGGTCCATCAATGTACTGCTGGTAGGTTTTGCTTTTGGCATGACGACTACTGTTCCCGAGAGTTACGGATCCGCGCAAGGCGCGCGGTGTTACGTGGAGAACTTTCATTTCTGAGTGTTCCCGTCCTGATTGTCAAACTTGACTGCGTCTTCGCCGTGTGACTGGTGGCATCGTATCATCAATTTGCGCTATTTAATTACTCGTAGCAGAGCTTTCGTACTAAATGTCGTCGAAGAAGCATGCGGGGGAAGTATGCTGTCAAAATTTGGCTTCGTGACTGTTGGCGTCGGATTGGCGATGTTCGCGATGGGGCCAATTCGGAGCCTCGCGACGCATCGCGGGCTGAGCGAATCCGCAGTGTGGGCTCAAGAATCGCAAGAATCGCAAGATTCAGAAGACCAGGCCGGCGATTCTGTCTCGGCCGACGACCTCGCGGCGCAGGCTGCCGCTGCTGCGCAGGACGACCCCGACTATCCCAACATCAAGTCCGGACCGGCCAGCGGAATCTACGAGGGAACCGTCATGGACAACAACATGGGGATGGGTACGATTTCGGCCGCTCTCACCCAACTCAAATCAAAGCTGAGCGGAGTCTGGCAGGACACCTTCGTGCCCCCCGCATTCTGGAAGGGATCCATCAAATCAGGCGGTGCCATCAGCGCGAAGATGAAGTTCCACATTAGGGCAAATGCGGTTATATCTTTCACGGGACTTTCAAAAACGGCAACGAAATTTCCGGCAGCTATACGTTGAGCGGATGCAAAGGGATGGCAGCCGACCACGGCACGTTCGACATGTTCAAGTAGCATTTCCAATGACCTGAAACCGCTGTTGTCGATCGTCAGGAATTTTCACGCGCGATCACCAGCTTGGTCGGCGCGTCGAGCAGCGCCGGAATCGCATCGTCCCAGTTAACGACTTTGCTCGTCACGCGAGCCGGCTGGATTTTTCCCGAACGCGCCAACTCCAGCACCTCGGGAATCACCGTTCTCGCATGCCCGCGCCCGGTCACGAACGTCATTCCCGTGATGTACATCTCGAACAGCGGCATCGGCGTCGTCTCGCCCGGATGTATCCCGCAATTGGTGCAGACTCCAGTCGGCGCCGTCGAGCGTATCGCGCATAGCAGCCCCGCCTGCGTAGCACACGCCGCCACCGTGATCGGATACGGTCCCATTCGTTTGGGCGGTAGCCCCTCGCGCACCGACGCGCCGAGTTCTGACGCCAACCTCAAACGTCCCGCGTTGTCGTCGACGTAATCGACTTGCGACGCGCCGCATGCGAGCGCGATCTGAATCGCGTACAGCCCAATACTGCCGCCGCCGACTATCAGCACCGGCGCACCGGGATTGTCGCGGAGCATCGGCGCGACTGTCCGCCACGCGTCGGGAATATTGTCGGCGGCACTGGCCACGTCCGCCGCGGCGAGGCCGTCCGGCATCGCCACCAGCATCGCGTCGGCGTACGGAATTTTCATCACGTCGGAAAGCGCGCCGCCAAAATTTCCGCCGCGCGCGCCGATTCCGTACATCGCAGTGCCGCGCACCCGCTCGCAATTCCCGGTCAGCCCGCGCCGGCATCGTGAGCAACTGCCGCACGAAATCTGAAACGACGGGACGACCAGGTCGCCGGGCTTGAACGCCGTGACACCCTCACCAACCTCGACCACCACGCCGACGGATTCATGCCCAAGCGGAAAGCCGCCGCCAAACATCGGCGCCTCCCCGCGCAACAACAAGGTATCGAGATCGCAAGTGGCAACTGCGATAGGCCGCACCAGCGCCTGCTCAGGCCCATCGATCGTCGGCGCCGCAACCTCCCGCCATTCCAGTTTCCCGGGTCCAACAAAAGTAAGTTCCCGCATCGCCTGCCTCCAAAAGCCCGGTCCCCCTTCCCACTACGGGAAGGGGTTAGGGGTTAGGTCGCTCGCTTCGTCAAGATGACAGAATCCCGCCACAAAGCGCCGCTTGCCTATGCATATTCGCCAAGCGAAAATGCATACTCATGGAGTGGACCGACCTGCGCTATTTCCTCGCCGCGGTCCGCGGGGGCAACCTCTCAGCCGCCGCGCGCGAGCTCGGCGTCAACTACACCACTGTCGGCCGCCGCCTCGACGCCCTCCAGCACAATCTCGGCGCAACGCTGATCCAGCGCACGCCCGACGGCCTCACGCTCACGCGCGCAGGCGAAGCGGTCAAAGAGCTGTGCGAAAAAATCGAGGCCACTGCGCTCGAAGTCGAGCGGCGCGCCGCCGGCCAGGACCGCGCGCTCGGCGGTACCGTCCGTCTGACTGCGACCGAAACGCTCGCCGCCAGATTCCTGATTCCCGCGATGGCCGCGCTGCGCAAACGCCATCCGGAGCTCGAAATCGAATTGATCCCCGACTATCGCCTGCTCGATCTCTCACGTCAGCAGGCCGACCTCGCGATGCGCAATGCGCGCCCCAGTGATCCGCGCCTCGTATGCCGCCGCGTCGGCGGCTTCGCGATCACCCTGTATGCCTCCCGCAGTTATCTCGCCGCACGCGGCACACCCCGCCGCGGCGCAGGACTCGCCGCCCACGACCTCGTCTCGTGGACCTACCTGCTGCCCGCGACCCGCGGACAGTTCATGGGCGAGTCGGTGAGCGACGCGCGAATCGTCTTCCGCAGCAACAGCACGCTCGCCCTGACGCATGCGGTCGCAGAGGGCTTCGGAATCGGCTACATCCCGTGTTATCTCGCAGACGAAGATCCGCGACTCGTGCGCATCTGGCCCGACCTCACGCCGCGAATGGTACCGCTATGGCTAATCCATCACGAAGACCTGCGCCGCACCGCCCGCATCAAGTTGGTCTCCGACGCAATCGCCGCCGCGCTGCGCCGCGAGTCCCGCGTGCTGCGCGGAGATGCCCCGCCGCAATGCAAGAAGCAGACCCTGAAACCCCGTTTAGCTTGACAGTCGTACCGCCGCCGAATAGCTTTTCCTTCTTACGTGTTTCGTTGTTTGCCGATGTAGCTCAACGGTAGAGCACCTGATTTGTAATCAGGTGGTTGCGAGTTCGATTCTCGCCATCGGCTTGGTCGGCATTATCGCCTTGGCGGGAGAGGTTCCCGAGTGGACAAAGGGAGCAGACTGTAAATCTGCCGGCTTATGCCTTCGAAGGTTCGAATCCTTCCCTCTCCACCAGTATTATAATGATGGGTTCGAATGGGGAGAGCGGGAATAGCTCAGTTGGTAGAGCGCGAGCCTTCCAAGCTCGGGGTCGCGGGTTCGAGTCCCGTTTCCCGCTTTTTTCAGTGAATCGAATTTTTTCAGTGAATCGAGTCGAGCAGTGAGGTTTGTTGGGAGTGTTGTTTATCGATTGTTTGCGCGGATGCCCATGTAGCTCAGTCGGTAGAGCACTTCCTTGGTAAGGAAGAGGTCACGGGTTCGAATCCCGTCGTGGGCTTTCCAGATTTGACCGGCAAAGAATTTTTTTTCGAGGCGTATCACAATGAGAGATCTGATTTCACTTTCGTGCGAGACCTGCAAATCGCGCAACTACACCACGAGCAAGAACAAGAAGACGCAGACCGACAAGTTTGCGATCAAAAAATTCTGTTCGCGATGCCGCGCGCACACCGTACACAAAGAAGGCAAAGTCACTTAATGGCAGAAACGCCGGCAGATCAGCGGTCCGCGTAGATACTGAAAAAGCAGATCAGCAGCCCGCGTAGATACTGAAAACAGGGTCAGTAGCTCCAATTGGCAGAGCATCGGACTCCAAATCCGAGGGTTCCAGGTTCGACCCCTGGCTGGCCCGCCAAAATTTACGAAGTTGCATGGTTCTTGCGTTAGGCACGAAAAATGAATAGTCTGAAAAGTTACTTCAATCAGGGCGTAAGTTTCGTCTCAGGAAGCGTGGACGGAGCTTGCCAAGGTCCATTACCCCTCGCCCAAGGAGACCATGCAGGCCACGATTGTGGTTGTCGGTCTGAGCGTTTGTGATGGCTTTGTGGCTCGGAGTGATCGATTTTTTCGCGGTGCGCGGCGTCCAGATGCTGCTCCGCTAGACATTAACGACGGACGCAGAACTGCTGATTCCAATGACTGAACCGACGACTGAAACAATTAAGCCCGCGATGAAGTGGTATATCGTCCACACCTACTCGGGCTACGAGCACAAGGCCAAGGCCGCGCTCGAGGAGCGGGTGCGCTCGCTCCACAAGGAAGAAAAAATCGGCAAGGTGCTGGTGCCGATCGAGCGCGTGCAGGAACTCGGCAAGGGCGGCGCGCGCAAAGTGTCGAGCCGCAAATTTTTCCCCGGATACATTTTCGTGCAGATGGTCCTCGACGACGAGACCTGGCACGTCATCAAGGATACGCCGAAAATCACCGGCTTCGTCGGGCATTCGACCAATCCGCCCGAAGTGCCGATGTCCGAAGTCGAAGAAATCGAGCAGCAGATGGAAGAGGGCGCGCTCCGTCCGAAACCCAAGGTGCTGTTCGAAGTCGGCGAGGCGATCAAAGTCGTCGACGGACCCTTCCAGGACTTCAACGGCACCGTCGAGGAAGTCAAGCCGGAGAAGGGCAAGGTGCGTGTTCTGATTTCGATTTTCGGGCGCGCGACTCCGGTCGAGCTCGACTTTGTGCAGGTAGAGAAGGCCTGAACCGATAACAACCGACTCGTCGGACGCGCGCTTTCAGAGCGCGCGAGCGGCGTTCGCGACTGACTCAATTGGAACGATTTTAAAGTGGCTAAGAAAGTAGTCGGATCGATCAAGCTGCAGATTCCGGCCGGCGCGGCGAATCCGTCGCCGCCGGTGGGACCCGCGCTCGGACAGCGCGGCGTCAATATCATGGAGTTCTGCAAGGCCTTCAACGCGCAGACCCAGAACATGCAGGGCCTCGTCATCCCGGTGATCGTCACCGTGTACGCCGACCGCTCGTTCACCTTCATCACCAAGAGCCCGCCCGCCTCTATCCTCTTATTGCGCGCGGCGGGAATCGAAAAAGGATCGCCGATGCCGAACAAGAACAAGGTCGGCAAGGTCACCCGCGCGCAGGTCGAGGAAATCGCCAAGACCAAGCTGAAGGACCTGACCGCGGCCGACCTGGCGGCAGCCGTCAACACAGTCTCCGGCACCGCCCGCAGCATGGGAATCGAGGTTTCGGACTAATGGCAGGCAAGAAATACAAAGAAGCGCTCGAAAAAGATCGATCGCGAAAAGCGCTACACGCTCGAAGAAGCGGTCAAGCTGGTGGTCGAGAACAAGGTCGCCAAGTTTGACGAGACTGTCGAGATTGCGGTGCGGCTCGGCGTCGATCCGCGCCAGGCCGATCAGAACGTGCGCGGCACTATCGTGCTGCCGCACGGCACCGGATCGACTGCGCGCGTGCTGGTCGTTGCCAAGGGCGAGAAAGAGCGCGAGGCGCGCGAAGCGGGCGCGGACTTCGTCGGCGGCGAAGAAATCATCAAGAAGATTCAGGAAGAGAACTGGCTCGACTTCGATCGCGTCATCGCGACGCCCGACATGATGGGCCAGGTCGGACGTATCGGCAAGATTCTCGGACCTCGCGGCCTGATGCCCAATCCGAAAGTCGGCACCGTCACCTTCGACGTGGCGAAAGCGGTCGCCGAGATCAAGGCCGGTAAGGTCGATTACCGCGTCGACAAGGCCGGCGTCGTGCACGCGCGCGTCGGCAAGACCAGTTTCGGCGATCAGAAGCTGCTCGACAACGTGCGCGCGCTGCTCGGTGCGATCGTTCGCTCCAAGCCCGCCAGCGCCAAGGGCAATTACGTTCGCAGCCTCGCGCTGTCGTCGACGATGGGCCCCGGGGTTCGCGTCGACACCGGCCAGGCGGCGGCCAAGGCGCTCGCGGCGGCTGCATAAAGTTTTTCGCTTTTTCGGGTTTTCGTTCGTTGGAGCTGGATCAGTATAATGAAGAAATCAGAGAAGACCGCGCTGGTTGAAGATCTGTCGAGTAGCTTCGGCCGCGCCAGTATCGCGCTCGTGTCGGAGTACCGCGGAATGACCGCCGCGGAATCGACCGAGATGCGCAAGCGGCTGCGCGCGGTGCGCGGCGAGATGCGTATCGCGAAGAACACGCTGGTCCGCCACGCGATCAAGGGCACCAAGTACGAGGCGCTCGACAGCAATCTCGGCGGGCAGATCGGACTGATCCTCAGTTACGAGGATCCAGTCGTCCTGGCGAAGACGTTCACCTCGTTCGGCCCGCTGGGCGACAAGCTCAAGCTGCGCGGCGCCGTGATGGACGGTAAGGCGCTCACGCCGGCGGAAGTGCAGGCGCTGGCGACGTTGCCGTCGCGCGAAGTGATTTTCAGCCAGTTGCTCGGGCTGCTGAATGCGCCGGCGACTCAGTTGGTCCGATTGCTCAACGAGCCGGGCTCGTACCTGGCGCGCGTGATCGATGCGATTGGAAAAAAGAACGGCGCCGCGGCACCGCCCGAAGCACCTCCGGCCGCGGCTTCATCGGAACCTGCGCCCGAAGCACCGGCTGCTCCGGAGACTCCGGCAGCACCGGCTGAGGGTTGATGAGAAAAGTTGGTCGCGTGCAGAACGCTCGCGAATGATTACGTTAAACGATCCCGTTGAATGAGAAAGCAAATTCTGGGGCGCTCCCACACTTCCCCGGATGCGTGAACAAGGAGAGAAGGTAAATGTCAGAAGCACAACTCAGCCGCGATCAGGTGAAGGATTATCTGAAGAACCTGAGCCTGATCGACGCAGCGGCTCTCGTCAAGGAACTCGAGGCCGAGCTCGGCGTATCGGCTGCGGCTCCGGTCGCGGCTGCGGCTGCTCCGGCGGCAGGCGGCGGTGCGGCAGCGGCGGCGCCCGAGAAGGAAGAGTTCAACGTCGTCCTGACCGGCTCCGGCGACAAGAAGATCCAGGTGATCAAAGTCGTCCGCGAATTGACCGGACTCGGACTCAAAGAGGCCAAGGACCTGGTTGATGGCGCGCCCAAGGCGGTCAAGGAAGGCGTCAACAAGGCCGAGGCCGAAGAAATCAAGAAGAAGCTCGAAGCAGCCGGCGGCAGCGTGGAGCTTAAGTAGGACGGACTTAGTCTTTTTGACGCACAACCAAGGGTCGGGGAATTCACACGGCGCGGCATCTGATGGCGCGCGGGAATTTCATACGGTCTTTATTAATGAAGCCGTGGGCACGGGGGAAACTCCTGCGCCCGCGGACTTCTCTTCTTTTCGGCCTTCACGGCGCGCCGAAGTATATGGCGCACGCACGGTGAGGTAGCTAATGGCTCAGGTTCACGTTACCAGCAATCTTCGCATTCGCCGATCGTTCGGCAAAATCAAGAAGATCATCGAGATTCCGAATCTGATCGAGATTCAGAAACGCTCGTATGACGATTTTCTCCAGGTCGGAGTCTCGACCGAGGACCGCGCCGACGTTGGTCTGCAGGCGGTCTTCAAGTCGGTCTTTCCGATCAAGGATTTCAACGAGACCGCGTCGCTCGAGTTCGTCTCCTACGAGCTCGGCACGCCCAAGTACGACGTCGAGGAATGCCATCAGCGCGGCATGACTTACGCCGCACCGCTCAAGGTCAAGATTCAGCTCGTCATCTGGGACGTCGAGAACGGCCGCCGCTCGATCAAGAACGTCAAAGAGCAGGAAGTTTATTTCGGCGAGATTCCGCTGATGACCGGTAACGGCACCTTCATGGTGAACGGTACCGAGCGCGTAATCGTCTCGCAGTTGCATCGCTCGCCCGGCGTATTCTTCGAGCACGACAAGGGCCGCACGCATTCGACCGGCAAGCTGCTCTACTCGGCGCGAATCATTCCGTATCGCGGCAGCTGGATCGATTTCGAATTCGACCCGCGCGACGTGCTGTACGTCCGTATCGACCGCCGCCGCAAATTTCCGGCGACCGTGCTGCTGCGCGCGCTCGGGATGACCACCGAGGACCTGCTCAACTACTACTACCGCAAGGACGTCATCAACCTCGATCCCAAGCAGTACACCAAGCAGTTCGTCGCCGACCATCTGATGGGCTCGCGGGTCGGCCGCGACGTCAAGGATCCCAAGTCGGGCGAGGTTATCGCGCGCGAAGGCCGCAAGTTCAACAAGGCTATCGTGCGCGCGATGGAACAGGCGAAAATCAGCGAAGTGCCGATCGCGCTCGACGAGATCGTCGGCAAGGTCTCCGCGCATGACATCGTCGATTCCACCACCGGCGAGGTGCTGATCGGCACCAACGAGGAGATCACCGAGGACACGCTCGAAAAGCTCAAGGCCCACGGCGTCAAGAAAATCGAAGTGCTGTTCACCGAGGACGCGCCCGGCGGCGGTCCGCTCCGCCTGACGCTCGCGCAGGACAAGCTCGGCACGCCCGAAGAAGCCGTCATCGAGATTTACCGGCGCCTTCGCCCCGGCGATCCGCCGACGCAGGAAACGGCGACCACATTCTTCAACAACCTGTTCTTCAACGCCGAGCGCTACGACCTCTCCAAAGTCGGACGCCTCAAGCTGAATCACAAGCTCAAGATTGACGTGCCGCTCGAGCAGGGCACGCTGCGCCGCGAGGACATCCTCGAGGTCGTCCGCTACCTGATGGAGCTCAAGAACGGCAACGGCCAGGTCGACGATATCGACCATCTTGGCAATCGCCGCGTGCGCGCCGTCGGCGAGCTGGTCGAGAACCAGTTCCGCATCGGCCTGGTGCGCATGGAGCGCGCGATCAAAGAGCGGATGAGCCTGCAGGATATCGAAACCCTGATGCCGCAGGAGCTGGTGAACTACAAACCGGCTTCCGCCGTCATCAAGGAGTTCTTCGGCTCGTCGCAATTGTCGCAGTTCATGGATCAGACGAATCCGCTCAGCGAAATCGCGCACAAGCGCCGCCTGTCCGCACTCGGACCCGGCGGTCTGACGCGCGAGCGCGCTGGATTCGAAGTCCGCGACGTTCATCCGACCCATTACGGCCGCGTATGCCCGATTGAAACGCCCGAGGGTCCGAATATCGGTCTCATCGCGGCGCTCTCGACCTACGCGCGCGTCAACGAATACGGCTTTATCGAAACGCCGTACCGCGAAGTCGAAAACAATCGCGTCACCGAACGAATCCTCTATCTGTCCGCGCTCGACGAAGAAGACAAAGTCATCGCGCAGGCCAACGCCAAGCTCGACGCGCACGGGCGCTTCACCGACGAGATCGTGTCGGCGCGCATCGGCGGCGAGTCCACCATGGTCCGCGCCGAGGACGTCCAGTACATGGACGTGTCGCCGAATCAGCTCGTCTCGGTCGCCGCCTCCTTGATCCCGTTCCTCGAGAACGACGACGCCAACCGCGCGCTGATGGGCTCGAACATGCAGCGTCAGGCCGTTCCTCTGTTGAAGCCCGACGCGCCGCTGGTCGGCACCGGCCTCGAAGGCACTGTCGGCCGCGACTCGGGCGTTACCGTGGTCGGCAAGCGCGACGGCGTCGTCGAGAGCGTCGATGCGGAGCGAATCGTCGTCCGCGCCGACAAGCAGACCAAAGACCTGCGCGACGCCGGCGTCGATATCTACAACCTGATCAAGTATCAGCGCTCGAATCAGAACACCTGCATCAACCAGCGCCCGATCGTCGTCAAAGGCGAGCGCGTCAAGAGTGGCGACGTGCTGGCTGACGGCCCCTCGACCGACATGGGCGAGCTGGCGCTCGGCCGCAACGTGCTGGTCGCGTTCATGCCGTGGGGCGGCTACAACTTCGAGGATTCGATTCTCATTTCCGAGCGCGTGGTCAAGGAAGACCTGTTCACGTCGGTGCATATCGAAGAGTTCGAATGTATCGCGCGCGACACCAAGCTCGGACCTGAGGAAATCACCCGCGACATTCCCAACGTCGGCGAAGAAGCGCTGAAGGATCTCGACGCCAGCGGCATCATCCGCATCGGCGCCGAAGTCCGTCCGCAGGACATCCTGGTCGGCAAGATCACGCCCAAGGGCGAGACTCAGCTTTCTCCCGAAGAGAAACTGCTGCGCGCGATCTTCGGCGAAAAGGCCGGCGAGGTCCGCGACACCAGTCTGCGCGTGCCGCCGGGCGTCGAAGGCACCGTGATCGACGGTCGCGTCTTCTCGCGCCGCGGCGTCTCCAAGGACGAGCGCACGCAGGAAATCGAAGTGCTCGAGGCCGAACGCCTCAAGAATGACGAAGCCGAGGAAGTGCGAATCATCCGGCAGGAAACCCTGCGCAAGCTCAAGAAGTCGCTCGCCGGCAAGAAGCTCGCGGGACGCGTGATGTCCGACGATCGCAAGGAGCTGCTCAAAAAAGGCGACCCGATCAGCGCCGAGGAGCTCGAAGAGCTGCCGCCGACGCTATGGGGTCAGGTCCGCGTCGAGAACGAATCGTCGCAGGAAGAAGCCGAGAATGCGATCGCCGCGATGAATGCGAACGTCGAGGCCGTGCAGAATCACTATGGCTCCAAGCTCGAGCGCCTGAAGGCGGGTGACGAACTCGCTCCCGGCGTGATCAAGATGATCAAGGTGTTCGTCGCAATCAAGCGCCGCCTCCAGGTCGGCGACAAGATGGCGGGACGCCACGGCAACAAGGGCGTGCTCTCGCGAATCCTGCCCGAGGAAGACATGCCGTGCCTCGCCGACGGCACCCCGGTCGATATCGTGCTCAATCCGCTCGGCGTGCCGTCACGCATGAACGTCGGCCAGATTCTGGAGACGCATCTCGGATGGGCCGCGCGCGAGCTCGGCCACAAGATCGAAGAAGACCTCAAGAACGGCGTCAGCGCCGCGCAGTTGAAGAAGCGGCTCAAGGAAATCTATCCCGAGAAAGAGAGCCACGAGTTTATCGACGAGCTCGCCGAGCCCGATATCTACAAGCTCGCCGCCAAGGCGCTCGCTGGAGTGCACGTGGCGTCGCCGGTCTTCGACGGCGCGCGCGAAGAGGAAATTTTCCAGTTGCTGAAGCGCGCCGACCTGCCCGAGACCGGACAGGCGCAGCTCCACGACGGACGCACCGGATTGCCGTTCGAGCAGCCGGTGACAGTCGGCGTCATGTACATGATGAAGCTGCATCATCTGGTCGAGGACAAGATTCACGCGCGGTCGACTGGTCCCTACAGCCTGGTTACGCAGCAGCCGCTGGGCGGCAAGGCGCAGTTCGGCGGCCAGCGACTGGGCGAGATGGAAGTGTGGGCGCTCGAGGCTTACGGCGCGGCGTACACACTGCAAGAGATGCTCACGGTTAAATCCGACGACGTGGCGGGACGAACGCGCATGTATGAAGCGATCGTCAAGGGCGAGAACACCCTCGAGCCCGGACTGCCCGAGTCGTTCAACGTTATGGTCAAGGAGCTCCAATCGCTCTGCCTGAACATGGAGCTGCTCGAGCAGCCGCAAAGGGCTTAAGGGCCAGGGAGTTATATAGAGATGGAAGATCTCTTCGGCATTTTCGAAAAGCCCAAGAATCCACTGGCGTTCAACGCGATCCGCATTTCGATCGCGTCGCCGGAAATGATCCGCTCGTGGTCGCACGGCGAGGTCAAGAAGCCCGAAACGATCAACTACCGGACCTTCAAGCCGGAGCGTGACGGGCTGTTCTGCGCCAAGATTTTCGGGCCGACCAAGGACTACGAATGTAACTGCGGCAAGTACAAGCGCATGCGCCATCGCGGCGTCGTCTGCGAAAAGTGCGGCGTCGAAGTAATCCAATCAAAAGTTCGCCGCGAGCGGATGGGTCATATCGATCTCGCCGCGCCCGGTCGCGCACATCTGGTTCCTGCGCTCGCTGCCGTCGCGAATCGGCACCCTGCTCGACATGACGCTGAAGGAACTCGAGAAGGTCCTCTACTTCGAGTGCTACATCGTCACCGACGCGGGCGAGACGCCGCTCCAGTACAAAGAACTGCTCACCGAGCGCAAGTATCGCGAGGCTCGCGAGCAATACGGCGAAGGCTTCAAGGCCGAGATGGGCGCCGAGGCCGTCCGCTCTCTGCTCGGACAGCTCACGCTCGACAAGCTCGCCGAAGAGCTGCGCGCCGAGATGAAGGCGACGGCGAGCGAGGCGCGCCGCAAGAAAGTTGCGAAGCGGCTGAAGGTCGTCAACGCATTCCGCGACTCGGGCAACAAGCCCGAGTGGATGATCCTCACCATCCTGCCGGTGATTCCTCCTGATCTTCGTCCACTGGTTCCGCTGGACGGCGGACGTTTCGCCACCTCCGACTTGAACGATCTCTATCGGCGCGTGATCAACCGCAACAACCGCTTGAAGCGGCTGATCGAGCTCAACGCTCCGGACATCATTATTCGCAACGAAAAGCGGATGCTCCAGGAGGCCGTCGATGCGCTCTTCGACAACGGCCGCCGCGGCCGCGCGATCACCGGACCGTCCAAGCGTCCGCTGAAGTCGCTGTCCGACATGCTCAAGGGCAAGTCGGGACGCTTCCGGCAGAACCTGCTCGGCAAGCGCGTCGATTACTCGGGCCGTTCGGTTATCGTCGTCGGTCCCGAGCTGCGGCTGCATCAGTGCGGCCTTCCGAAAAAGATGGCGCTCGAGCTGTTCAAGCCGTTCATCTACAACAAGCTCGAAGAAAAGGGCTACGTCACCACCATCAAGAGCGCCAAGAAGATGGTCGAGAAAGAGGGCAAGGACGTCTGGGACATCCTCGACGACGTCATCCGCGAGCATCCCGTTCTCCTCAATCGCGCGCCCACCCTGCATCGACTCGGCATCCAGGCGTTCGAGCCGGTGCTGATCGAAGGCAAGGCGATTCAGCTCCATCCCCTGGTATGCGTCGCGTACAACGCGGACTTCGACGGCGATCAGATGGCGGTCCACGTGCCGCTGTCGATCGAAGCGCAGGTCGAGTCGCGCGCCCTCATGATGAGCACCAACAACATCCTGTCGCCCGCGTCGGGCAAGCCGGTAATCGTGCCGACGCAGGACATGGTGCTCGGTCTCTACTACATGACGCGCGAGAAGCCGCTGGCGCGTGGCGAGGGCAAGAACTTCGCCAACGTCGAAGAAGTGCGAATCGCGTACGATCACGAAGAGATCGATCTGCACGCGAAGATCACGGTGCGGATGTCGCCGATTCTCGCGACTGGAATCGCGCCGGCGGAAGTCGAGACCAACGGCAAGCCGCGCACCAAGAAAGAGCGCGCCGCCGCCGCTGCTGCCGCAGTCGCCGCGATGCCGCGATACGAGCGCGTCACTACCACGGTCGGCCGCGTGCTCCTCTATGAGATCGTGCCGCCCGAGATTCCCTTCACCGAGCTCAACAAGACGATGAAGAAAAAGGAGCTCGGCAACCTTATCGACATCGTCTATCGACGCGCCGGCGACAAGGCCACCGTCATCTTCGCCGATCGCCTCAAGGACATCGGCTTCGAATTCGCGACCAAGGCGGGAATCTCGATCTCGATCAAGGACATGACGATTCCGCCGCAGAAAGCGCATCTGCTCGAAGGCGCGCAGAAGCAGGTCAGCGAGATTCAGCAGCAGTACAACAACGGCGTCATCACCGACGGCGAGCGCTACAACAAGGTCGTCGATATCTGGGCCGAAGTTCAGGATCAAATCGGCAGCGCCGTTATCAAGGGGCTGTCGACCCAGGTCTTCGGCAAGAACGACAAGGGCGAGACGATCACCGGGCCTTCCTTCAACCCGATCTTCATCATGGCCGACTCGGGCGCCCGCGGATCGGAACAGCAGATTCGTCAGCTCGCCGGACTGCGCGGCCTGATGGCGAAGCCGTCCGGTGAAATTATCGAAACTCCGATCACCGCGAACTTCCGCGAGGGTCTGACCGTTCTGCAGTACTTCATCTCGACTCACGGCGCGCGCAAGGGACTCGCCGACACCGCGCTCAAGACCGCGAACTCCGGCTATCTGACTCGCCGGCTGGTCGACGTGGCGCAGGACTCGATCATCAGCGAGGACGATTGCGGCACGCTGGACGGAATCGAGATGTCGCCGCTGGTCGAAGGCGGCGAGATCATCGAAGGCCTCGGCGATCGCGTGCTCGGCCGCGTCGCGCTCGAAGACATCCGCGACGCGTTCACCAGCGAAGTGCTGGTGAAGGCCAACGACATGATCGACGAGGACAAGGTCAAGCGAATCGAAGACGCCGGCGTCGAGCGAATCAAGATTCGCTCGGTGCTCACCTGTCAGTCGCGACAGGGTGTCTGCGTGAAATGCTACGGACGCGACCTCGGCCGCGGCCACCTCGTCAACCTTGGCGAGTCGATCGGAATCATCGCCGCGCAGTCGATTGGCGAGCCGGGCACGCAGCTCACGATGCGTACCTTCCATATCGGCGGTACCGCCAGCCGGCGCGCCGAGCAGACCGCGCTCGAAGTGCGCAACGAAGGCGTGATGCGCCTGCATGGCGTCAACACCGTCAAGAGCCGCGACGGCAACCTGGTCGTGATGACTCGTCACGGAGAAGTCGTTATCGCGGCGCAGGTCACCGACGAAGCCGGCCGCGTGCGCGAGCGCGAACGCGAGCGTTATCCGCTGGTCTACGGCGCCAAGCTGCGCAAGGCCGAAGGCGACAAGGTCAAGCCCGGAGAGCTGATCGCGGAATGGGATCCGTACACCACGCCGATCATCACCGAAGTCGGCGGCACGGTTAAGTACGGCGATATCATCGAAGGCAAGACGATGGAGGAGCGGGTCGACGAACGAACCGGCGCGCGCTCCAACGTTATCGTCGAGTTCAAGGATCTCGACGTGCGCCCGCGTATCTCGATTAAAGATGCGCAGGGTAAGACCGCGAAGCTGCCGAGCTCGAACAACGTGGCTCGATACTTCCTGCCGGTCGGCGCGTATATCAACGTGCCGGAAGGGACGGTCGTCGGCCCGGGCGACGTTATCGCGAAAATTCCGCGCGAGACCACCAAGACCAAGGACATCACCGGCGGTCTGCCGCGCGTCGCGGAATTGTTCGAAGCGCGCAAGCCCAAGGAGTTCGCGGTCATCTCGGAAATCGACGGACAGGTTTCCTTCGGCAAGGACACCAAGGGCAAGCGCAAGGTCGAAGTCACTCCGGAAATCGGCGAGAAGCGCGAGTACCTGATTCCCAAGGGCAAGCATATCGCGGTGCACGAAGGCGATATCGTCAAGGCCGGCGAGCCGTTGATGGAAGGCTCGTCCAACCCGCACGACATCCTCACCATCCTCGGCGAGAAGGCGCTGGCGAAATACCTGGTCGACGAAATCCAGGAAATCTACCGGCTGCAGGGCGTGCGTATCAACGACAAGCATATCGAAGTGATCGTGCGCCAGATGCTGCGCCGCGTGCGAATCAAGGAAGTCGGCGACACGCCGTTCCTGGTCGGCGATCAGGTCGAGAAATGGCGCTTCGACGAAGAGAACGGACGCGTGCTGACGCGCGGCGGAGAGCCGGCGATCGCGGAGCCGCTGCTGCTCGGAATCACCAAGGCGTCTTTGTCCACTGAGAGTTTCATCTCGGCGGCATCGTTCCAGGAAACCACGCGCGTGCTGACCGAGTCGGCTATCAACGGCAAGGTCGATCGGCTGGTCGGGCTGAAAGAGAACGTGATCATGGGACGCCTGATCCCGGCCGGCACCGGGATGAACTCGTACAACGCGATGGTGGTGAAGGTCGAAGGCGCTGCGGCCGAAGAAGATGTGGAAAAACCGGAGCTCGCGGCAGTCGCGGCACCCGGCGGAGATTGACACGGCGGGCTCGGTCCCGTACATAATGATGTTTCCCCCAAGGGCATAAGTTGTCCTTGGGGGGTTTGTTTGAACACCGCGCCCCAACGGGGGCAATCCGGCGAAAAACCGGGCCGGGCATGACGCCGGCGCCGAGCGGTCTTTGAGAATGGGCGAGCGCAGAACAGGTGCGCCTCGCGAGCGTAGATGAACGAGAGTGATTAGATTGAGCAGACTAAAGTGCCGACGATAAATCAATTGATCCGGCGGGCTCGCGTAAAGAAGAGCTTCAAGACCAAGGCGCGCGCGCTCGAAGGTTCGCCGCAGAAGCGCGGCGTATGCACGCAGGTGAAAACGACCACGCCCAAGAAGCCCAACTCGGCGCTGCGCAAAGTAGCGCGCGTGCGGCTGTCCAACGGGATCGAGGTGAATACCTACATCCCCGGCGTCGGACACAACCTGCAGGAGCATTCGGTCGTGCTGATTCGCGGCGGTCGCGTGCGCGACTTGCCGGGCGTCCGCTATCACGTGATTCGCGGCACGCTGGATTCAATCGGCGTTCAGGAGCGGCGCAAGGGCCGCTCGAAATACGGGTCGAAGAAACCCAAGTGAAGCAACCCGAATAAGTAAGGTAATATGTCGCGCAAAGGACAAATACGCGTTCGCGAAATTCCCGCGGATCCCAAGTATCACGACACCACCGTCGCGAAGTTCATGAACATCGTGATGGAACGCGGGAAGAAGTCGATCGCTGAGCAGATTTTTTATCACGCGCTCGATCTCGCCGCCGATCGCTCCAAGGAAGACGGCCTGGTCGTATTCAAACGCGCGCTCGACAACGTCCGCCCCGCAGTCGAGGTTCGCTCGCGGCGGGTCGGCGGCGCCAACTATCAAGTCCCGAGTGAAGTGCGTCCTGCGCGGCGCAACTCGCTCGCGATGCGCTGGCTGGTCACCGCGGCTCGCGGACGCGGCGAGAAGTCGATGGAAGAGCGGCTGGCCGCCGAAATCCTCGACGCAGCCGCCAATCGCGGCGGCGCCGTCAAGAAGCGCGAAGACACACATCGAATGGCCGATGCCAACAGGGCGTTCGCCCACTACCGCTGGTAATACCGAGTTTTTTAGATGGCTCGTCAGACACCAATAGAACGGGTGCGCAATATCGGCATCATGGCGCACATCGATGCCGGTAAGACCACCACTACCGAGCGCGTGCTCTTCTACACCGGCATCAACTACAAGATCGGCGAGGTGCACGAAGGCACCGCGACGATGGACTGGATGGTGCAGGAGCAGGAGCGCGGCATCACGATCACGTCGGCAGCGACCACCTGCTTCTGGCGCGACAACCGCATCAATATTATCGACACGCCCGGACACGTCGATTTCACGATCGAAGTCGAGCGCTCGCTCCGCGTCCTCGACGGCGCAGTCGCAGTGTTCTGCGCAGTCGGCGGCGTCGAGCCGCAGTCCGAGACCGTCTGGCGCCAGGCCGACAAGTATCGCGTCCCGCGCGTCGCGTTCATCAACAAGATGGATCGCGTTGGCGCCGAGTTCGAGCGCGTCGTGCAGGAGATGCGCGACAAGCTCAAGGCCACGCCGCTGCTGTTGCATCTGCCGATCGGCGCCGAAGAAAAGTTCACCGGCCTTATCGATCTGATCGATCAGAAGGCTCTCATCTGGGACGAGGATCGTCTCGGCGCGGAGTATCGCGTCGCCGAGATTCCCGCCGAGTTGAAAGAGCAGGCCGCCGGATATCGCGACAAGATGATCGAGACGCTCGCCGATCACGACGAGAAGATCATGGAGCTCTACCTCGAGGGTAAGCATCCCGAGCCCGCCGCGATTCGCGCTGCGATCCGCGTCGCCACGCTCAAGATGGCGGTGACGCCCGTGATCATCGGCTCCGCGTTCCGCAACAAGGGCGTGCAGCCGATGCTCGACGCGGTCGTCGATTATCTGCCGTCGCCGCTCGACCTTCCGCCGGTGGTCGGCAAGGTCGGCGACAAGATTGAAGAGCGATGGCCGCGCGACGACGCGCCGTTCTCGGCGCTCGCGTTCAAGATAATGAACGACCAGCACATGGGCACGCTCACCTTCATCCGGGTTTATTCGGGCAAGCTCGAAAGCGGCTCGTCGCTGTTCAATTCGACGCGCGGCAAGCGCGAACGAATCGGCCGGATGCTCAAGATGCACGCGAACAAGCGCGAAGATATCACCGAGGTTTACGCCGGCGACATCTGCGCCGTCGGGCTCAGCGACACGACCACCGGCGACACGCTATGCGATCGCGGACCATCCGATCGTGCTCGAGTCGATCGAGTTTCCCGAGCCGGTCATCCAGATCGCAATCGAGCCCAAGACCAAGGCCGACCAGGAGAAGCTCGGCGAGGCGCTCCAGAAGCTCGCCAAGGAAGATCCGTCGTTCCGCGTCAGCGTCAACAAAGAGACTTCGCAGACGCTGATCGCCGGGATGGGCGAGTTGCATCTCGAAATTATCGTCGATCGGATGCTGCGCGAGTTCAAAGTTGACGCGAATATCGGCAAGCCGCAGGTTGCCTATCGCGAAACGATCAAGCGCGCGTCGGAAGCCGAAGGCCGGCTGGTCCGTCAGAGCGGCGGTCACGGACAATTCGCCGTGGTCGAGCTGCGCATCGAGCCGCTCCCCAAGGGTGGCGGTTTCGAATTCGAGGACGGCACCAAGGGCGGCTCGATCTCGCGCAACTTCATTCCGGCAATCGAAGCCGGCGTGAAAGAGGCGATGGAGAACGGCGTGGTCGCCGGCTATCCGATGGTCGACGTCAAGGCCATCGTGATCGACGGCAAGGAACACGACGTGGACTCGTCGGAGCTCGCGTTCAAAATCGCGGGCTCGATGGCGTTCAAAGAGGCTTGCGAGAAGGCCGAGCCGATTCTGCTCGAGCCCGTCATGGAGGTCGAAGCCGTCACCCCGCAGGAGTTCATGGGCGAAGTGATCGGCGATCTCAGCGGACGCCGCGGCAAGATTCTCGACATGGAAAATCGCGCCGGCGCGCAGGTCATCGAGGCCCGCGTCCCGCTCGCGATGATGTTCGGTTATGCGACGCGGCTGCGCTCGATGACGCAGGGCCGCGCGACTTACACAATGCAGTTCGGCGCGTATGAACCCGTGCCAAAAAATATTCTGGATGAGTTGACCGCGCAAAACGGCGACGGAAAGGAAAAGAAGCGCGCTTAACGACTCATCGCGCAAGCGCTCAATCGGAGGTTACATCAATGGGCAAAGCTAAATTCGAACGCACCAAGCCGCACGCCAATGTCGGCACGATTGGACATATCGATCATGGCAAAACAACTTTAACTGCGGCGATTACCAAGGTCCTCGCGTCGAAGAAGCTTGCCACTTTTACGGCTTTCGATCAGATCGACAAGGCGCCCGAAGAAAAAGAGCGCGGCATCACGATTTCCATTGCGCACGTCGAATACGAAACGACCAAGCGCCACTATGCGCACGTCGATTGCCCGGGACACGCCGACTACATCAAGAACATGATCACCGGCGCCGCCCAGATGGACGGCGCGATCCTGGTGGTCGGCGCCAACGACGGCCCGATGCCGCAGACACGCGAGCATATCCTGCTCGCCTACCAGTCCGGCGTGCCGTCGATCGTCGTGTTCATGAACAAGGTCGATATGGTTGACGACGCCGAGCTGCTCGACCTGGTCGAGCTCGAAGTCCGCGACCTGCTGACCAAGTACAACTATCAAGGGCGACGAAGTCCCGGTCATTCGCGGCAGCGCGCTCAACGCGCTCAACTGCGGATGCGGCAAGGCCGATTGCCCGAACTGCAAGCCGATCCTCGATCTCATGGACGCGGTCGACAGCTACATCCCGCAGCCCGCGCGCGAGACCGAAAAGCCGTTCCTGATGCCGGTGGAAGACGTGTTCTCCATCTCCGGCCGCGGCACCGTCGTCACCGGACGCGTCGAGAAGGGCAAAGTGAAAGTCGGTGAGGAAGTCGAAATCGTCGGCTTCAAGGATACCAGCAAGACCACCGTCACCGGCGTCGAGATGTTCCGCAAGCTGCTCGACGAAGGACAGGCCGGCGACAATATCGGCGTGCTGCTCCGCGGTCTCAAGCGCGAAGACGTCGAGCGCGGACAGGTGCTCGCGAAGCCCGGCTCGATCACGCCGCATACCAGCTTCGAGGCGTCGGGCTACATCCTGACCAAGGACGAAGGCGGCCGTCACACGCCGTTCTTCTCGGGCTATCGTCCGCAGTTCTATTTCCGCACCACCGACGTGACAGGCGTGCTGACGCTGCCCGAGGGCACCGAGATGGTGATGCCGGGCGATAACATCAAGATCCTCGGCGAGCTGATCACGCCGGTCGCGATGGACGAAGGGCTTGCGCTTCACCATCCGCGAGGGTGGCAAGACGGTCGGCGCCGGCGTCGTTTCGAAAATTTTGAAGTAACGGACAGCGAAGAAGAATCGTTGCGAAATGAGCAGGATGGGAGCGGAGCGCTGAACGAATCGGGCGCGGTATTTTCTAGATGAACGATAAGATACGCATACGCCTGAAGGCGTACGACTACCGCCTGCTCGATCAGTCGGTTCGCGAAATCGTGGATACCATCCGGCGCACCGGCGGTCGCGTGGCGGGTCCGATTCCGCTGCCGACCCGGATAGAGCGCTTCACGGTTAACCGCTCGCCGCACGTCGACAAGAAGTCGCGCGAGCATTTTGAAATACGAACGCATAAACGTTTGCTCGACGTCCTCGAGCCGACCCAGCAGACTATCGACGCGCTGGGCAAGCTCGACCTCGCTGCGGGCGTGGACGTCGAAATAAAGCTCGAGTAGGGCCGATGCTGACCGGATTGATTGGAAAGAAAATCGGGATGACCCAGGTGACCGACCCGACGGGCCGCGTGCGCGCAGCCACGGTGTTGACGCTCGGGCCATGCACGGTGTCGCAGGTGAAGACCGCGGCGACTGACGGCTACGAAGCCGTACAGGTGACGTTCGGCAAGCGCAAACTGAATCGCGTGACTGGCGCGGTGCGCGGACATTTCGCCAAGGCGAACGTCGCGGCCGGCGTCAAGTCGGGTGAGTTCGAGCGCCGCGGCGAAGGCGAGTTGACGCTCGGACAGCCGATCGCGGCTGGCGACGTATTTAAAGTCGGCGACCAGGTCGACGTGACCGGAATCTCCAAGGGTCACGGCTACGCCGGCGTAATCAAGCGCCATCACTTCTCCGGCTTCCCCGGCTCGCACGGCACCCACGAATATTTCCGCCACGGCGGCTCGATCGGTAACCGCTCTTATCCCGGACGCGTGCGCAAGGGCATGCGGATGGCGGGACAGATGGGCAATGCGACCGCCACCATCCTCAATCTCGAAGTGCTCGAAATTCTTGCCGACGACAACGCAGTCGTCGTCTCGGGCGCCGTGCCCGGACCCGACGGAGCGCTGCTCGCGGTTCATCATGCGGCCCGCCCGCGCAAGCGCTCCAGAGTAAAGGTGACAGCCAGTGCCTGAGCGCAAAGGAAAAACAATCGGCATCGCCGGTGAAGCTGCCGTTGTATTCGGCCGCGCACGAAAAAGTCGGCGAGCTCGAAGTCGCGGGCAACGTTTTCGGTCGCGAGGGCGACGTGTCGCTGCTGCACGAAGCAGTCCGGATGCAGTTGGCGAATCGCCGCTCCGGAACCGCATCGACCAAGACCAAGGGACTCATCTCGGGCGGCGGACGGAAGCCATGGCGGCAGAAGGGCACCGGACGCGCGCGCGCCGGCTCGACTCGCTCGCCAATCTGGCGACACGGCGGAACGATCTTCGGGCCGCAGCCGCGCGACTACTCATACAAGATGCCGAAAAAAGCGTGGCGCGCCGCGCTATGCCTGGCGATTTCCGATCGCGCGAAAAACGGCAAGCTGTTCATCGTCGAGTCGCTCGATCTGTCGGAGCCGAAGACCAAAGCCGCGAAGGCGGCGCTCGTCAAGCTCGGCGTCGAGCACGCGTTTGATCGTCACCGGCGAAGGCGGACGGCAAGTTCCTGCTCGCAGCGCGCAACCTCGCGGCGCACAAGGTTCTCGCGATTGAAGGGCTTAACGTGTACGACGTGCTCAACTACCGGGAACTCGTGATGACCAGTCAGACCGCCAAGGCGATCGAAGCCCGGTTTGCGGGAGAAGCCAAATGAGTAGTCCGGAGAGCCTGATTCTCGCGCCGATCATCACCGAGAAGGGCACCATGGCCAGCGAAAAGGCCGGCCAGGTGCTGTTCCGCGTGCGTCCCGGCGCGAGCAAGGACAAGATTCGCGAGGCCATCGAGCATCTGTTCAAGGTGACGGTGGTCAAAGTTCGCACGTCGAACTTCATGGGCAAGGAACGCAAGAAAGGCGCAATCAAGGGCCGCCAGATCGATTGGAAAAAGGCATACGTGACTCTGAAGGAAGGCGACAAGATCGAATTTTTCGAAGGCCTATAAGATATGGCAGTCATACAGTTAAATCCGCGCACGCCTGGGCAGCGCTTCATGCAGATTGCGGACTTTTCCGAGCTCACCAAAAAGGAGCCCGAGAAAAGTCTGCTGGTTCCGGTCAAGCGCACTGGCGGACGCAATAATCGCGGACGCATGACTTCGCGTCATCGCGGCGGCGGGCATAAGCGCCGTCTTCGCCTGATCGATTTCAAGCGCAATCGCGACGGGATTCCCGCCGTCGTCGCCGCGCTCGAGTACGATCCGAATCGCTCCGCAAATATCGCGCTGCTGCATTATGCGGACGGCGTGAAGACTTACATCCTCGCGCCTGACGGACTCAAAGTCGGCGCGAAGGTCGAGTCGGGCGAGAACGCGGACATCAAGCCCGGCAACGCGCTGATGCTCAAGAACATCCCGCTCGGCACCGTCGTTCATGCGATCGAGATGAAGCCGGGCGCCGGTGCGAAGCTCGCGCGCGGCGCGGGTGTGCAGGCGCAGTTGATGGCCAAAGAGGGCAAGATGGCCCTCCTGAAACTGCCGTCGGGCGAGCAGCGGATGGTGCAGGCGGATTGCCGCGCCACTATCGGCCAGGTCGGCAATCTCGATCACGAAAATATTTCGATCGGCAAGGCCGGGCGCTCGCGATGGCTCGGCAAGCGCGGTCATGTGCGCGGAGTCGCGATGAACCCGGTCGACCATCCGCACGGCGGTGGCGAGGGCAAGTCGAAAGGAAACCATCCCCAGTCGCCGTGGGGCCAGCCCGCCAAGGGATACAAGACGCGCAAGAAGCAGCCGTCGGACAATCTGATCGTCAGCCGGCGCCCGAAAGGGAAGCATTAGAGAGTTATGGCAAGGTCACTGAAAAAAGGTCCGTTCGTCGACGGGCATCTGCAGAAGAAAGTCGGTGCCGCAACCGCGCTCGGGCGACAAGCGCATCATCAAGACCTGGTCGCGGCGCTCGATGATCACGCCCGACATGATCGCGCTGACTTTCGCCGTCCACAACGGCCACAAGTTCATCCCGGTGTACTGCACCGAGAACATGGTCGGACACAAGCTCGGCGAATTTTCGCCGACGCGGACCTTTCACGGTCATGCCGGCGATCGAAAGGGCGAAGTGAAACAATCCTCAGCTCCGGCCGCGCCGGCAGCTCCGGCGGCAGCCAAGGCGTAAGCGGGGAAAGTAGTAGAAGTCATGGAATCCGTATCGCGAACCCGCTTCATCAGAATCTCGCCGCGCAAGCTGCATCTTGTGTGCGAGCTGATCGTCGGCAAGAAAGTCGATCAGGCGCTGTCGATTCTCGAGTTCACGCCCAAGAAGGCGGCGCGCTTCGTCTCGAAGACCCTGCTCTCCGCGATTGCCAACGCGCGCGATCAGCAGAACGTCGACGAGGACAAGTTGTTCGTAAAACGCGCGACCGCCGATACCGGGCCGACCTGGAAGCGCTCGCTGACGCGCGCACATATGCATGCGACGCCGATACATAAACGCACCAGCCATCTCACGGTAATCGTGGACGAGCGGGCGTCCTGAGGTCTTAGATGGGACAGAAAGTACATCCGCGCGGTTTCGTCTTGGCGTTATCGAGAGCTGGGACTCACGATGGTACGCGAGTCACGACTACGCCAAGCTGCTGCACGAAGATTTGAAGCTGCGCGATTTTATCAAGAAGCGGCTCTACCACGCCGGTATCTCGCGAATTGAAATCGAGCGGATGGCCAACAAGGCCAAGATAAATATTTATACGGCGCGTCCGGGAATCGTGATCGGCAAGAAGGGCGCGGAAATCGACAAGCTGAAGCTCGATATCCAGAAGCTGATGAAGGGGCGCGACTCCTTTATCAATATCCACGAGGTGCGCCGTCCCGACCTCGATCCGCAGCTGGTCGCCGAGAATATCGCGCTCCAGCTCGAGCGTCGCGTCGCCTTTCGGCGCGCGATGAAGGAAGCGGTCACCCGTGCGATGCGGATGGGCGCGCAGGGCGTGAAAGTCCACGTCGCGGGACGCCTCGGCGGTGCGGAAATCGCGCGCCAGGAATGGTATCGCGAGGGTCGCGTGCCGCTGCAGACACTGCGTGCCGATGTCGCGTACGGATTTGCGGAGGCGCGCACGACCTACGGCCAGATTGGCGTGAAGACCTGGATTTTCCGCGGCGAAGTTTTGACTCGCAAAGATGCGGACGCGAAACGCGCAGGAACGCCTGTGCAGGCGAATTGACGAAGTAAGAAATGCTCGCACCAAAAAAAGTTAAATGGCGCAAGATGATGAAGGGCCGCGTCCGCGGCGCCGAATCGCGCGGACTCACGCTCGCCTTCGGCGACTACGGCCTCAAGTCGCTCGAGACTTGCCGAATCGACACGCGCGCTCTGGAAGCCGCCCGTATCGCGCTGACGCGTCATATCAAGCGCGGCGGCCGCGTCTGGATTCGCGTGTTCCCCGACAAGCCCTTCACCAAGAAGCCGGCTGAAACCCGCATGGGCAAAGGCAAGGGCTCGCCCGAAGGATGGGTCGCGTGCGTGCGCCCGGGCAGGATTCTGTTCGAGATGGAAGGCGTCGATTACGCCACGGCGAAAGAAGCGATGCGTCTGGCGGCGCATAAGCTGCCGATTAAAACAATTATGATCCAGCGCGAGGAGGGCGGCCTTGGAGCTTGACGAACTAAGGCAGATGACCGCGCCGGATCTGCGCGTCAAAGAGCGCGAGGCGCGCGAGGAAATTTTCCGGCTGCGCCTCAAGCTGCGCACCAATCAGCTCGACAATCACGCCGGCTACCGGCGCGCGCGCCGCGAGTTGGCGCTTATCATGACGTCTGCTCGGCGAAAAGACGCGCGGCGAACATACAACGGCGAAGAAGAAGGCAAGTTAATGCGGGAGCGAATTAAACGGCGCGAGGGGACGGTGGTCTCCGCCAAGATGACCAAGACCGTGCTGGTCAAGGTCGATCGGATGGTCGAGCATCAGCTCTACGGCAAGCGCGAGCGTCGCAGCACCAAGTTCATGG
The DNA here is from genome assembly GCA_963814715.1 of uncultured delta proteobacterium. Classification (GTDB taxonomy): domain Bacteria; phylum Desulfobacterota; class Binatia; order Binatales; family Binataceae; genus Binatus. The sequence goes on along the minus strand of CAWFDW010000001.1, from coordinate 160,374 downwards.
CGCATGACGAGCGCGGTGAATGCAAAGAGGGCGACCGCGTGCAGATTATCGAATCGCGTCCGCTCTCGAAGAACAAGCGCTGGCGCGTCAGCCGCGTTCTCAAAAAGGCCGCGGGGTAAGGGCGCGATAAGATGGTACAGGTGCAAACAGTTCTGGATGTCGCCGATAACTCGGGCGCCCGCAAGGTGATGTGCATCAAGGTGCTCGGCGGCTCCAAGCGCCGGTACGCGTCGGTCGGAGATGTGATCGTGGTCGCAGTGAAAGAAGCGATTCCCAACGCCAAGGTCAAAAAAGGCGACGTGTCGCGCGCGGTGATCGTGCGCACGGCGAAAGAAATCAGCCGCGACGACGGCAGTTACATCCGCTTCGACGGCAACTCCGCCGTGCTGCTCGACAAGGATCACGAGCCGATCGGCACCCGTATCTTCGGCCCGGTGGCTCGCGAGCTGCGCGCGCAAGAAGTTTCTGAAAATAATCTCGCTCGCGCCGGAGGTGCTCTGATGGCGTCGGCGAAATACAAGATTAAGAAGAATGACACCGTGATGGTCGTCACCGGCCGCGACCGCGGCAAGACCGGCAAGGTGATGCGCGTATTGCCCGAGGCTGGACGCGTCGTGATCGAGCGCCTCAACATCGTCAAGCGTCACAGCAAGGCGCGCGGTGCGCAGAGCCCGGGCGGAATCGTCGAGAAGGAAGCGCCGATCGACATCTCGAACGTCATGATTTTTTGCGATCGCTGCAACGCTCCGGTCCGGGTCGGGGTCAAGGCCAACGACGACGGCTCCAAGAGCCGGGTCTGCCGGCGATGCGGCGAAGTTATAGGTAACGACTAATGGCCGATAAAAAAGATAAGCCGGACAAAGCCGAACAGGCCGCCAAGGCTGAAGCGAGCCGTCAAGACCGACGCCGCGGCCAAGGCCAAGCGCGAAGGCAAGGCACGTCAGGCTCAGCAGAAGCAGGCCGCCGAAGAAGCGAAAGCCTCCGCTGCGGCGCCGCTGCCGCCCGAGCCCAAGCTGCCGGCGCGTCTGCGCGTGCGCTTCGAGAATGAAATCGCGCCGTCGCTGATGAAAGAGTTGAAGATCGAAAACAAGATGCGCGTGCCGCGGCTCCAGAAGATCACGATCAACATGGCGCTGCAGGAAGCTCGCGACAACGTCAAGATTCTCGACTCCGCGCTCGAAGAGCTCAAGGTGATCGCCGGGCAGAAGCCGGTGCTGACCCGCGCGCGCAAGGCAATATCGAATTTCAAGCTGCGCCAGGGGATGCCGATTGGCGTGATGGTCACGTTGCGGCGCGAAAAGATGTGGGAGTTTTTCGATCGCCTGGTGAATATCTCGCTGCCGCGCGTGCGCGACTTCCGCGGCGTCAGCGACAAGGCCTTCGACGGCCGCGGCAACTACTCGCTCGGCCTGAAGGAGCACACGATTTTCCCCGAACTCAATCTCGACAAGGTCGAGAAGGTGAAGGGCTTGACGATTTCAATCACGACCACCGCGCGCAGCGACTTCGAGGGGCTGACGCTGTTGCGCGCACTCGGGATGCCGATGCGCGGTGCGGCCGAGCGCGAGGCGGACGCGGCCAAAGCAGCGGCCGCCGCGCAAGCGCATGCGGCAGCCCGGGCAGCGGTCGCGGCTGCGGCAACTCCGCCGCCGGCGCAGGGAGCATAAGGACAGCAGATGGCGAAAACGTGCCTGCGGGTCAAAGCAACCCGCAAACAAAAATTCAAAGTGCGCCAGTACAATCGATGCCCGCTATGCGGCCGCGCGCGCGCGTACTATCGGCGTTTCAAGATGTGCAGGTTATGCCTGCGCAAACTCGCGCTCGACGGCAAGTTGCCCGGCGTGATCAAGGCGAGCTGGTAGAAGAGACGAATTATGTCGCAGACCGATCCAATCGCAGAACTGCTCACTCGAATCCGCAACGCGATGCGCGCGCGGTACAACGAACTCACCGTGCCCCATTCGCGATTGCGCGAGGCGATTTGCCGCGTGCTGATGGCCGAAGGATTTCTTGCCGGCGTCGAAGTCGGTGGCGAAGTGCCGCTCAAGATGCTCGCGCTCAAGCTGCGCTACTCGCCGACGCGCGAGTCCGTCATCCGCGGCATCGACCGCATCAGCAAGCCGAGCAATCGCCGCTATGCCGGCGCCGCCGAAATCGGCAAGGTGCGCGGCGCGATGGGCGTGCAAATCGTCTCGACTCCGCTCGGCGTGATGACCGGGCGCGAGGCGCGGCGCAGAAAAGTCGGCGGCGAAATTCTCTGCAGGGTCTGGTAATAAAAAATGTCGCGCGTAGGAAAATTACCGATTCATCTCGACAAGACCGTCAAGGCGTCCGTCTCAGGCTCGACCCTCAAGGTCGAAGGCCCCAAGGGCAAGCTCGAAATCAAGCTGCATCCCGGCTTCACCGTCGAGATCAAGGATTCGGAAATCGTCGTGAAGCGCCCCGGCGATACCAGCGAAGAGCGCGCGATTCACGGCCTGATGCGCAAGCTGGTCGCCAACATGGTCGAAGGCGTGGGCAAGGGCTTCAGCCGCGTGCTCGAAATCAACGGCGTCGGCTATCGCGCGGAAGCCAAGGGCCAGCAGGTGAATCTCACGCTCGGCTATTCGCATCCGATTGTCTATCAGCTTCCGCCCGGCGTCACCGCGAAAGTCGAAAAGCAGGTGACCGTGACGCTCGAGAGCGCCGACCGTCAGTTGCTCGGCACCGTTGCCGCGCAGATTCGTGAGCTTCGGCCGCCGGAGCCGTACAAGGGCAAGGGAATCAAGTACGCGACCGAGACGATTCGCCGCAAAGCCGGCAAGGCCGCCGCGGGATCGACCTCGGCGTTAAGGTAAGTTTACGACTATGGCTGTAGAACGATCAGAAAAACGCAAGCTGCGACAGGGACGCGTCCGGCGCAAGGCGATCGGCAACGACAGTCGCCCGCGGCTGTCGGTGTTCCGCTCGCTGCATCATATATACGTCCAGGTGATCTCCGACGAGAGCGGACGCACGCTCGCCGCCGCCTCCACCGAGACCGCCGGCCTGCGCGACGAGCTCAAGAGCAAGCGCAATCTCGCCGCCGCGAAAGCGGTAGGCAAGGCGATCGCCGAGCGATGCCTCCAAAGCGGCATCTCCAACGTCGTCTTCGATCGAAACGGATTTCTCTATCACGGCCGCGTCAAGGCGCTGGCCGACGCGGCGCGCGAAGCGGGGTTAAAATTTTGATAGGCAGGCAACGAACGCTAAGAGAAGGCACCGTCGTCCAGCGGATCGATCCGCAGGGCCTCGAGATCAAAGAGAAGGTCGTGCATATCAACCGCGTCGCGAAAGTCGTGAAGGGCGGACGCCGCTTCAGCTTCAGCGCGTTGGTGGTCGCCGGCGATCACAACGGTCTGGTCGGCTTCGGTCTCGGCAAGGCCAACGAAGTTCCCGAGGCGATTCGCAAGGGCGTCGATCGCGCCAAGAAAAGCCTGGTGCGCGTGCCGATTCAGGACGGTACCATCCCGCACGAAGTGGTCGGACGTTTCGGCGCGGGACGCGTCGTGCTGCGGCCGGCGGCCGAGGGCACCGGCGTTATCGCGGCGGGCGGTGTGCGCGCGGTGGTCGAGCTCGCGGGAATCCGCAACATCCTGACCAAGCGGCTCGGCTCGTCGAATCCGCACAACCTGGTGAAAGCGACGCTCGAAGCGCTGGCCGAATTGCGCAGCACGCAGGATATTAATCGTCTCCGCGGACGCACCCCGAATCAGCCCGAAGCGGCCGCGTGATCGAGGCTTTAGAATACGATGTCCGATAAAATTCGCGTCAAGCTCGTCGGCAGTCCGATCAGCACCAATCGGCGCGTGCGCGAAACCGTCAAGGGCCTCGGCCTCGGCAAAGTCGGCAGCGAGCGCGAGCTCAAGCGCAGCGCCGCGGTCGAGGGGATGGTCAAGCGGCTCAAGCATCTGGTCATCGAGCTCAAGGATTAGTTGTCAGTCATGGATTTGAAAGATCTAAAACCGTCTCCCGGCTCGACTCATCGCAAACGCCGCGTCGGCCGTGGAATCGGCTCGGGCCACGGCAAGACCGCCGGCCGCGGGCACAAGGGACTGGGCGCGCGCTCGCACGGCAACACGCCGCCGAGTTACGAAGGCGGCCAGATGCCTTTGCAGCGGCGCTTGCCTAAGCAGGGTTTTCGTCGCACGCTGAAGAACCAGGCGCGTCGCGACGAATTTGCGATCGTCAATCTGTCGCGGCTCGGCGATTTCGGCGAGGGCGTCACCATCGACGCGGCTGCGACTCGTTGCGCGCGGACTTGATCCCGGCCGGTCGCAAGGTCAAGGTTCTAGGTGACGGCGACTTGAAGAGTAAGATTAAAGTGCGCGCCGATGCGTTCTCGAAAAGCGCGCTGGACAAAATCGCCGCGTTAGGCGGCGTTGCGGAGTTGGTGAAAACCTTCCGAAAGCTAAATGCTCGACGGGTTTTCAAACGCCTCGCGCATCCCGGAATTGCGCCGACGTCTGGTGTTCACCGCCGCGATGCTGGCGGTGTTCCGCCTCGGCGTCGCCGTGCCCACTCCCGGCATCGACGGCCAGGCGCTCGCCTCGCTCTTCCAGCAGACCAGCGGCACGCTCTTCGGCTGGGTCAATCTGTTTTCCGGCGGCGCGCTCGAGCACTTCTCGGTCCTCGCGCTCGGCATCATGCCGTACATCTCGGTCGCCATCGTCCTCGACCTGCTGAAGATCGCGTCGCCCTATCTCGACGAGCTTTATAAAGAAGGCGAGGCAGGCCGCCGCAAGATCACCCAGTACACGCGCTACGGCACCGTGATGCTGGCGCTGTTCCAGGGCACGATGATCGCGATCGCGCTCGAAAAAGCGCCGGCGCCCGGCGGTGGCAGTATCGTTTACAATCCCGGCGTCGGATTCGTCGTGATGACCGTGATCACGGTCACGGCGGGCACGATGTTCCTGATGTGGATCGGTGAGCAGATCACCGAGCGCGGAATCGGCAACGGCATCTCGCTGATCATCATGGCGGGAATCGTCGCGCGGCTGCCGAGCGCAATCGGCACCACCGCGCAATTCGTGCGCGAGGGCGAGATGAGCATCTTCCTGCTCATCTTCATCCTGGCAATCGCCGCCGCGGTCATCGCCGGCATCGTCTATATCGAAACCGCGCAGCGCCGTATCCCGATTCAGTACGCGCGCCGCGTCGTCGGTCGCCGCGTATACGGCGGTCAGAGTTCGCATCTTGCCGTTGAAGATAAATACGTCGGGCGTCATTCCGCCGATTTTCGCCTCCGCGCTATTGGTCTTCCCGGCGACGCTCGCGACCTTCGTCCCGTTTCTGAAACCGTACTCGAGCTACCTGACCCCGGGCGGCTTCTACTACGACCTGGTTTACGTCGCGCTGATCGTCTTCTTCTGTTACTTCTACACGTCGGTCACCTTCAATCCGGTCGACGTCGCCGACAATCTGAAAAAGTACGGCGGCTTTATCCCGGGAATTCGGCCCGGACGTTTCACCGCCGACTATATCGATCGCGTGCTGTCGCGAATCACGCTCGGCGGCGCGATTTACGTCAGCGCCGTATGCGTGCTGCCGACCATCCTGATCGCACGCTTCAACGTGCCGTTTTTCTTCGGCGGCACCGCGCTGCTGATTGTCGTCGGCGTCGCGCTCGATACCGTCGCGCAAATCGAAACCCATCTGCTGACCCGCAACTACGAAGGCTTCATGCGTCGCGGACGGGTCAAGACCAAGAGGGGTGCCTGAGGGGTGCGGTTGGTGTTATTGGGCCCGCCGGGTGCGGGCAAGGGTACTCAAGCGCGGGCGCTCGCAACGCTCTGGGGTATCCCGCAAGTTTCCAGCGGCGACCTGTTGCGAGCGGTAGTGCGCGAAGATTCGGATCTCGGCCGCGAAGCTGCGAGTTACATGGACCGCGGACAGTTGGTGCCCGACGAGTTGGTGCTCAAGCTGATCGCGGAGCGGCTCAGGAAAAAAGACGCGCACAAGGGCTTCATCCTCGACGGCTTCCCCCGCAACGTGTCGCAAGCCGAAGCGCTGGGAAAGGGACTCGACAAAGCCGGGTTGAAGCTCGACAAGGCCGTCGCCGTTATCGTGCCGGACGAAGAGATCGTGAAGCGAATTTCAGGACGCCGCACCTGCGCGAAATGCAACGCGATGTATCACGTGGTATTCGAGCCGCCGGCGAAACCCGGGGTATGCGACAAATGCGGCGGCGAACTGTATCAGCGCGAAGACGACGCCGAGGAAACCGTGCGCGAACGCCTCAAGGTCTTCGCCGAAGCGACCCGTCCGCTGCTCGACCACTACGGACGCCTCGGCCTGCTCGCGCAAGTCGACGGAGTAGGCCGCACCGAAGAAGTAGAAAAGCGAATCCTCTCCGCAGTAAACGGACTGGCGGTCCCCGCGAAGTGAAAGCCTTTTCTCATATCCGGTCCCCCTTCCCGCTCGGGAAGGGGTTAGGGGTTAGGTTTTCGGACCGTCGCGAACACGCCAAAATCGCGTCCGGTTCCCCTCTCCTGAAGGGAGAGGGGTTAGGGGAGAGGTTCCTAAGTCCGGAACCGCAAGATTCAGTCGTACAATCCGCGCGCGACAACGGAGCGCGGCCTTAATACTGAAAAAGCCTTAATACTGAAAAAAATGATTACCATTAAAACACCCACCGAGATCGCCGTGATGCGCCAGGCGAGCCAAATCGTCGCCGAGATCCTCGAGGCTCTCGCCGCCGCTGTCCGTCCCGGAATCACGACCGAGGAGCTTGATAAGCTGGCCGAAGATCTGACGTACAAAAAAGGCGCAAAGCCCGCATTCAAAGGCTACAAGCCGGGCGATGTCGTGTATCCGAAGTGTCTCTGCGTGTCGATTAACAACGAAATCGTCCACGGCATTCCGTCGAGCCGCAAACTGAAAGCCGGCGATATCGTCGGCCTCGATTTCGGCGTCGTCTACGAAGGCTTCTATGGCGACTCCGCCCGCACCGTCGCAGTCGGACCGGTGCCGGAGCGGGTGACGCGACTCCTGAATGTAACCCGCGACTCGCTCTACGCGGGCATCGCGCAGGCGCGCGCCGGCAATCGCATCAGCGATATCGCGCGCGCGGTGCAGGAAACTGTCGAACGCGCCGGCTTCTCGGTCGTCACCGACTTTGCCGGACACGGAATCGGCCGCCGCCTCCATGAAGACCCGCAGGTGCCCGAATTATTTCCGCCCCGGGATGCCGAATCCGCGCCTCCGCGAGGGGATGGCGCTGGCGATCGAGCCGATGGTTAACGAGGGAACCCCTGATTTGGAGATACTTTCCGATGGCTGGACTGCGGTGACGGCAGACGGTAAACTATCTGCCCACTTCGAGCATTCCATCGCAATCACCTCCAACGGCCCTGAAATCTTAAGCGAATTGGCAAATGTCTAAAGGCGACGCGATAGAAGTACAGGGGACGGTGCAGGAAGCACTCCCCAATGCGGTGTTCAGAGTGACGCTCGACAACGGGCACAAGGTGTTGGCTCATATTTCGGGCAAAATGAGGATGCACTACATAAAAATCCTGGCCGGCGACAAGGTCACAGTCGAACTGTCGCCGTACGACCTGACGCGAGGCCGAATAACATACCGGATGCGCTAAAGCTCCGCTTCTCTGTTCCCCTCTCCAGAAGCGAGAGGGGTTAGGGGAGAGGTTCCGTAAGCATAGAGATTGACGATTATGAAAGTCCGAGCATCAGTAAAAAAGATTTGTAAGAACTGCAAGGTCGTGCGCCGCGAAGGCGTCGTGCGCATCCTGTGCTCCAACCCGCGCCACAAGCAGCGTCAGGGCTAGGAAAGGGTCTCCGCGATGGCACGAATAGCTGGAGTCGAACTCCCGAAAAACAAGCGGATGGATATAGCGCTCACCTATATCTACGGAATAGGCCGGCCGAGCGCGCTCAAAATTCTCGCCGCCGCCAAAGTCGATCCCGCGGTCAAGACCGACGACCTGTCCGCCGATCAGCAGGTTCATATCCGCCAGGTGATCGATACCGACTACGAAGTCGAAGGCGATCTGCGCCGCGACTTTCAGCAGTCGATCAAGCGCCTGATGGATCTCGGGATGCTACCGCGGCATTCGGCATCGTCGCGGACTTCCGGTCCGCGGTCAGCGCACGCATACCAATGCGCGCACCCGCAAAGGTCCGCGCAAGGTCGTCGCGGGCAAGAAGATGGCGCCGCCCAAGGGCTAACGTCCAAAAGCGCGCGACACAAAGGAAATTGTCGCCGATCTGTCACACGAAACTGGATTCACTGAAAAAAGAGAAAAATGGCTGAAGAAATCAAAGAAGAAGAAGAAGGCCGCTGCTGCGACGCCTGCTGCTGCCGGCGCCGCTGGAGCACCTGCGCCTGCGCCGCGTCGCAAGAAGGTCCGCCGCAACGTCCCCGAAGGCGTCGCGCATGTGCATGCGACCTTCAACAACACGATCGTCACGATCACCGATCAGCAAGGCACCGTGATCGCCTGGTCGAGCGCCGGCTCTGTCGGCTTCAAGGGCTCGCGCAAGGGCACCCCGTACGCCGCGCAGATGGCGGCGGAGGCATGCGCCCGCAAATGCTCGGAAGTCGGGATGCGCGCGGTGGTCGTTCACGTCAAAGGTCCCGGCGGCGGCCGCGAATCCGCGGTGCGCGCGCTGCAAGCAGCCGGTCTCGGCGTCATCTCGATCAAGGACGTCACCCCGATCCCGCACAACGGATGCCGTCCGCCAAAACGGCGCCGAGTCTGATCCGAAACAACGCAAACAACGAAGGAAATTTTCGCCGATCGTCATCAGTAAAGCGGATTCACTGAAAGAAGAGCAAAAGAAATGGCAAGGAATCTAGGACCTGTATGCCGCTTGTGTCGGCGCGAAGGACTGAAACTCTTCCTCAAGGGAGAGCGATGCTACAGCGACAAGTGCGCGATCGAGCGGCGCAACTATCCGCCCGGCGCACACGGACAGGCGCGCACGCGTTTCTCTGAATTCGCGATTCGATTGCGCGAGAAGCAGAAGGTCAAGCGCATCTACGGGATGATGGAGACGCAGTTCTCAGGCTTACTTCGCGATGGCGGAGCGGATGGACGGAATCACCGGCGAGAATCTGCTGGTGCTGCTCGAGCGGCGTCTCGACAACGTGGTCTATCGTCTCGGCTTCGCGAGTTCGCTCGCGCAGGCGCGACAGGTGGTCCGTCACGGGCATATTCACGTCAATGGCAGAAAAGTCACGATTCCCTCGACCCTGGTCGAGGTTGGCAGTGTTATAAGCGTGGCCGAGGCGAGCCGCACCAAGAAGGTGATCGTCGAGGCAATCGAGATGGCGCAGCGTCGCGGCGTACCGCCGTGGATGGCACTCGAACGCGAACAATTCCGCGGCTCGCTCCGGGCGCTGCCGGCGCGCGCTGAACTGACGATGCCGATCAGCGAGAAGCTGATCGTCGAGCATTACTCAAGATAAGGCGGAGGCTACCGATTCTGGCGTCCCGGTCCGTGGTGGACCTGTGTGGGCGCGGGAAATCCATCGGGAAAAAAGAGCACAGACTATGCAGAACGACTGGCGAGATCTGATCAAACCCAAAACTGTCGAGTTCGACGAGAAGGAAGTCACTCCTTCCTACGGCAAATTTTCCGCGGAACCGCTCGAACGCGGCTACGGAATCACCGTTGGCAACGCGCTGCGGCGCATCCTGCTGTCCACCCTGCCCGGCTACGCGATTACGGCAGTCAGGATCAAAAACGTCCTGCACGAGTTCTCAACTCTGGCCGGCGTCAAAGAGGACGTGACCGACATCGTCCTCAACCTCAAGGAAATCCGCCTGCGCCTGCATGAGGGCGAGCAGATTACCGCGACCCTCAAGGTCAAAGGCGAGGCGCAAGTCACCGCGCGCGACATTACCGGCGGACCCAGCCTCGAAATCCTGACCCCCGACAAGCATATCGCGTCGCTCGACAAGGGCGCCGACCTCGATATGGAACTCGTCATCAAGCGCGGCCGCGGCTACGTCCCCGGCGAGCGCACCGAAGACGAGGAAACAATCGGCACGATTCGCCTCGACGCGATCTTCTCGCCGATTCGCAAAGTTAATTTCACCGTCACCAACGCGCGCGTCGGCCAGCGTACCGACTACGACCGGCTCGCGCTCGAAATATGGACCGACGGCTCGATCAACCCGCGTGAGGCGCTCACCTACGCGGCGCGCGTGATGCGCGATCAGATGACGATCTTCGCGGGCGTCGAAGAAGAGGCCGAAGTGCCCGCCGGCGCAGTCGAAGGCGGCGATGCTCGTCCCATCGATGAGCGAGCTGCTCTATCGCCCGGTCGAAGGCCTGCCGATTTCGGTGCGCGCCTTCAACGGCCTGCAGAACGCCGACATCAAGTATATCGGCGAGCTGGTCCAGCGCACCGAACAGGACATGCTCAAGATAAAAAACTTCGGCCGCAAGTCCCTCAACGAGATCAAGGAAGTCCTCGCCGACATGGGCCTCTCGCTCGGCATGCGTCTCGAGAACCTGCCGCCGCGCGGCGAGCTCGACCGCATGTGGGAAGAGCAGGAACGCCGCGAATCGGCATAGAAAGGACTGGATTAGTGTAAGATTCGGGCTGGAGAAACGATGCGTCATCTGAATTCGGGCCGCAAGCTCAATCGCACCTCGGCGCATCGCAAGGCGCTGTTCAAGAACATGGTGCTCGCGCTGATTCGTCACGAGCGAATCAAGACCACCGATCCCAAGGCCAAGGAACTGCGGCGAATCGCCGACCGGATGGTCACGCTCGGCAAGCAGAACGATCTCGCCGCGCGACGCCGCGCGTTCGCGGCTTTGCAATCGCGTGACGCGGTCAAGAAGCTGTTCGACGAGATCGCGCCGCGCTTCAAGGATCGCAACGGCGGCTACACGCGTGTGATCAAGTTCGGTCATCGCCGCGGCGACGCGACGATGATGTCGGTGATCGAGTTCACCGGACAGGAAGAGCAAACCAAGACCAAGAAACCGCGCAAGCGCTCGACTGCAAAGAAGGAAGGCGCGACGACAGAACGTCCGCGTCGGGCAGCAGCCGCCGGCTGATTCAACTCTAACGTCACCACAACGACGAAAGGGCACGAAGAGAATCTCTTCGTGCCTTTTCTTTTATTCGATGCTCTCGAGCAGCTTCGCGCGGAGCGCCATGTGCGCGCTCTTGAGTCCTGACAGGATTCCGTCTTCGAAGTTCCACTCGCCGCTCGCCATCAAGTCGGCAAAGTCGTTCGGATTGCGGATATCCTCCGGCGTCAGCCCGGGATGAATCGCACGCGCCATCGCGAGCACCTTGCTCTCCTGCTGCGCGATCATCTCGAGCATCAGGCGATCGATCAGCGTCAATGTCTCCCGCGAGGACATCCGCGAATCGTAACGCAGCGAACACCTTCTTGGCGAGGGCGCGCTTTGATAATGTTGATTCACAGGCGGCAAAATATAATGTCCAACGAAGTTGTTGCTCCCGATAAATTTTTCCTGAATCGATTCGGCATGAACCACGGCGCGCTCGAGCGAATCCTCGGCAGCGCGCTCGAACGCAAAGCCGACTACGCCGATCTCTACTTCGAGTACCACAGTGCCGAGGGACTCGCGCTCGAAGAATCGATGGTGAATCACACCAGCAAGAGCGTCAGCCACGGCGTCGGCGTGCGAGTGTGCGCCGAGGATCGCACCGGCTACGCGTATTCCGACGAGGTCACGATCGACAGGATGCGCCTTGCGGCTGAGGCTGCGCGCGCGATCGCCGATCAGCGCGGCACGCTGCCGGCCGCGGTGCAGGTCGGCGCGCCGGTCGCGCGTCATGCGCTGTACGATCTGCCCAGCACGCCGCTCGAAGTTCCCGTGCAGGAGCGCGCGAAGCTGCTGAGCGAGATCGATCGTATCGTGCGCGCGTCCGATCCGCGCGTGAAGAACGTGATGGCGTCGTTCGCATGCGAGCAGAAGATCGTGATGATCGTGAAGAGCGACGGCCAGGTCGCTGCCGACGTGCAGCCGCTCTGCCGGCTCAACGTGACGGTGATCGCCGAAGACGGCAAGGGCCGCCAGATGGGCTCCTACGGCGGTGGCGGGCGAGTCGAGTGGAACTACTTCATCGAAAACGATCGATGGCGTGAGTACGCGCTCGAAGCGGCGCGCCAGGCGATCGTCAATCTCGACGCCGTCGATGCGCCCGCGGGCGAGACGGTCGTCGTGCTCGGACCGGGATGGCCGGGAATTCTGCTGCACGAGGCGATCGGCCACGGCCTCGAAGGCGACTTCAACCGCAAGAAGACCTCCGCATTCGCAGATCGAATCGGACAAAAGGTCGCGAGCGAACTCTGCACGGTGATCGACGACGGCACGATTCCGAATCGTCGCGGCAGCCTGAACGTTGACGACGAAGGCACCCCTACCTCGCGCACCGTGCTGATCGAAAAGGGAATCCTGCGCGGCTATCTGCAGGATCGGATGAACGCGCGGCTGATGAAGATGGAGCCGACCGGCAACGGGCGGCGCGAAAGCTTTGCGCATTCGCCGATGCCCCGGATGACCAACACCTTCATGCTCAACGGCGAATCGACGCCCGAAGATATAATCAAGTCGGTCAAGAAGGGACTCTACGCCGTCAACTTCGGCGGCGGACAGGTCGATATCACCAACGGCAAATTTGTTTTTTCAGCGAGCGAGGCTTACCTGATCGAGGACGGCCAGGTGACGCGACCGGTGAAGGGCGCGACGCTTATCGGCAACGGTCCCGACGTGCTGACTCGCGTCTCGATGGTCGGCAACGACCTCGCGCTCGACGCGGGCGTCGGCACCTGCGGCAAGGACGGCCAATCGGTGCCGGTGGGCGTGGGACTTCCGACGATTCGCATCGACGGCATAACGGTCGGCGGCACGCGCGCCTGACAATTGAAATCACAGTGAGAAAAATCTGATGGCGACCGTTGATATTGAACTCGCCAATTGGGCGCTCGACGAAGCGAAGCGCAAGGGCGCCAGCGCTGCGGAAGTTCTGTGCGTCACGGCGGAGTCCCTGGAAGCCGGCGTGCGTATGGGCGAAGTCGAGAAGCTCAAGAGCTCGCGCGAGCGGCGGCTGGGACTGCGCGTGTTCTGCGGACAATCGTCCGCGACTTCGTCGACGGCCGAGCTCGAGCGCGATTCGCTCGGTGCGTTCATCGCGAGCACGGTCGAGCTCGCGCGCTTGTCGGCTGCCGATCCATGGGCGGGATTGCCCGACCCTTCGATGCATCCGAAGTCGTTGCCCGAGCTTTCGCTAGCCGATCCCGACAGTGGAATAGTGAATGCGGATCGCGCGCTCGAGATCGCGCGCACCGGCGAGAACGCGGCGCTGAAATTCGATCCGCGCATCAAGAATTCCGGCGGCGCCGAATTCAGCTCCGGACGCTACCAGGTGCTGTTCGCCAACAGCCAGGGATTTTCCGGCGAGTATTCCGGCACGTCGTACAGCCTCGTGGTCGCGCCGATCGCGCAGGACGGCGACGCGATGCAACAGGGATACTGGTACACCTCGAATCGCCGCTTCGGAAAACTCGAAGATGCGGAGTCGGTCGGCGTAACTTCTGCCAAGCGCGCATTGCGCCGGCTCGGGGCGCGCAAGATCAAGACGACGCACGCGCCGGTGGTCTTCGATCCCGATATGGCTGCCGGCTTGATTCGATCGATCGTCGGCGCGGCGTCGGGGCCCGCGCTGTACAAGGGAGCATCTTTCCTGGTCGGGCAACTGGGCAAGACGATCGGCGCTGCCGGCGTGACGATCTTCGACGACGCGCTGATTCCCGGCGGTCTCGGCTCCAAGCCCTTCGACGGCGAAGGTTTGCCGACCTCTCGCAAAGCCGTAGTGGACAAGGGCGTGCTCGCGACCTATCTGCTCGACTGTTATTCGGCGCGCAAGCTCGGCCTGGCGCCCACCGGCAACGCCGCGCGCTCAGTTGGCGAGGCTCCCAGCGTCTCGACCACCAATCTTTATCTCGAGCCGGGCAGCTACACGCCGGCGCAGATAATCGGCTCGGTGAAGCAGGGCCTGTACCTGACCGAGACCATCGGTTTCGGCGTGAACATGGTGACCGGCGACTATTCGCGCGGCGCGGGCGGAATCTGGATTGAGAATGGCGAGCTGGCGTATCCGGTGCAGGAGATCACGATCGCGGGCAATCTGAAAGATATGATCGGCGGCGTAGAAATGATCGGCAACGATCTCAACTGGCGATCGTCCACCGTCGCGCCCACGATCAAAGATCGCCGAAATGACAATCGCCGGCGCCTGAGCGCGCCTGTCGATAGTAATTTACCGGCATTCCTCCTCCGCTTGACCTAAGCGCGCCCCTGGGCTAACTTTTTGTAGGGTTTAATTACACACCGGCCGTCATATGGTGCAGCCGATGGGGGAGATGCCTATGAATCTTCAGGTCTCGGCTCAGGCTCAAGAAAGGCTGCTGACGAAACTCACATCGATGGGACTTCCGCGATCCGCGGCGACCACGCTGCTCGAGCGCCACATGCTCGTGCGTTATCCCAAGGGCGCGGAGCTGTTTACGATGGGATCGCCCGCCGATGTCGTCTTCGCGGTGCTTACCGGCCTCGTCAAAGTTCATAGCTCGCGTGCGGGCAGCGACCCCGTATTGGTCGAGATTGCCGGTCCCGGCGACCTCGTCGGATACGCGGATTTTGCCGGCGCGGACGGAGAACGTTCGCAGTTGTTCGAGGCGACCGCACTGTCGAACACTTGCGTAGCGCTCTTCACGCGGCATCAGATTGCTGAAGTGCTCAAGAGCCTCGAGCCCGAAGCGCTGCTCCGGATCACCGAAGCTATCAATTCGATGTGGTCGTCGATGGTTTACCGCTACGCGACATTTCTGGGAATGTCGCTGCGCAAGCGGCTTGAGATTGTTCTCGGCGAGTTGGCGGAACGATTCGGCGTGCCGGATTCGCGGGGAACTCTGCTCTTGCCCGAACTCGCGCAGGAAGAACTCGCCGAGATGATCGGCAGCTCCCGTCCGATGGTCAGCAAGCTTCTGACCGAGATGACCGAGCGCGGCGTGCTGATTCGCGAGGGACGCCGCCACATCCTGCTCTCGACCGAGAAAGCTGCCCATGCCGGCGCCGCTGCCGCTCCGCGCGAACCGGGCCTGCATCCGGCATTCGAGCCCGCGCCCGCGGCGACTCGCCGTATGCGAGCCGATCGCCGTGCGGTGCGAGTGCCGGCAGCCCCGATTGTGAATATCTAGTCGTTGCTCTTCGATTAAGTAGTACTGATGCGCCCGACTGCTTTCCCGCAGCCGGGCGCAGCTTTGATCCCCCTACGCCGGAGTCACCCAGACTCTCGCTTTGCCCAAATTGGGAAAGTGGTTAATTTTAAATAGGCCGCCGAAACCGGCAATCACATGAACGCCAACCGATTCACCGAAAAACTTCAAGAGGCGCTCGGGCGCGCGCAGAACGCCGCACTCAGCGCGCACAACCAGGCCGTTGACGTCGAGCATTTGTTGGCGTCGCTGCTCGAAGACAACGAGGGTCTGGCCTCGTCGATTCTCAAGCTCACGGGTGTCGATCGCGACGCGGTGAGCCGCCAGCTCGGCGCTGAACTCGCTAAAATTCCGAAAGTAACCGGCGGCGGCGCCGACAGCGGACAGGTCTACGCGACTCAGCGGCTGGGCCGCGTGCTCGCGCGCGCCGAGCAGGAAGCGGGCAAGCTCAAGGACGAATACGTCTCGGTCGAGCACGTGTTGATTGCGATGCTCGATGAGCCCGGCGCAGCATCGAAGATTCTGCGCGAAGCGGGGCTTACTCACGACAAGCTGATGGCCGTGCTCAAGAAGGTTCGCGGCAACCAGCGCGTCACGTCGTCGAATCCGGAAGCGACTTACCAGTCGCTCGAGAAGTATGGCCGCGACCTCACGAAACTGGCCGCGGCCGGCAAAATCGATCCGGTTATCGGACGCGACGAAGAGATTCGGCGCGTCATCCAGGTCCTCTCGCGCCGCACCAAGAATAACCCGGTGCTGATTGGCGAGCCGGGAGTCGGCAAGACTGCGATTGTCGAAGGCCTCGCGCGACGCATCGTGCAGGGCGATGTGCCCGAGGGTCTCAAGAATCGCAAACTGGTCGCGCTCGACATGGGCGCGCTGATTGCTGGCGCGAAATTTCGCGGCGAGTTCGAGGAACGGCTCAAGGCCGTGCTGAAAGAAGTGCAGGAAGCCGCGGGCGAAATAATTTTGTTCATCGACGAGCTGCATACGGTGGTCGGCGCGGGCGCGGCGGAAGGCGCGATGGACGCGTCGAATCTGCTCAAGCCGATGCTGGCGCGCGGCGAACTGCATTGCATCGGTGCGACGACGCTCGACGAGTACCGCAAATATATCGAGAAGGACGCTGCGCTCGAGCGGCGCTTCCAGCCCGTGATGGTCGAGGAGCCGAGCGTCGAGGATACCATCTCGATTCTGCGCGGACTCAAGGAACGCTACGAGGTCCATCACGGAATTCGAATCAAGGACTCCGCGCTGGTCGCGGCCGCGGTGCTCTCGAAACGCTACATCACCGATCGATTTCTGCCCGACAAGGCGATCGACCTGGTCGATGAAGCGGCGGCCAAGCTGCGCACCGAGAAAGAATCGATGCCGGTCGAGCTCGACGAGGTCAATCGGCGCGTGATGCAGTTGGAAATCGAGCGCGAGGCGCTCAAGCGCGAAACCGACCAGGCCTCGCGCGATCGCTTGCAGAAACTCGAGAAGGAACTCGCCGAGATCAAGGAAAAGCGCGCAGGTCTGCGAGCACAGTGGGAAACCGAAACCGGCGGACTCGAGAAACTCGCGAAGATCAAAGCCGAGATCGAGCAAACCAGGATCGCGATCGAAAAAGCCAAGCGCGATTACGACCTCAACAAGGTCGCCGAACTCCAATACGGCACGCTCGCGTCGCTTGAGAAACAGCTCGCCGAGGAAGAAGAGCAGCTGATCAAGAAGAACGCCGGCGGCAAGCGCCTGATCAAGGAAGAAGTGACCGAGGACGACATCGCCGAAGTGGTCGCGCGATGGACCGGGGTTCCCGTCTCGCGGCTGCTCGAAGGCGAGGTGCAGAAGCTCGCGCATCTCGAAGAGCATCTGCACAAGCGCGTCATAGGCCAGGACGAAGCGGTGATCGCAGTTGCCGACGCTGTCATTCGCGCCCGCTCAGGCCTCAAGGATCCCAATCGCCCAATTGGGTCGTTCATTTTTCTCGGCCCCACCGGCGTCGGCAAGACCGAACTCGCACGCGCACTGGCGGAGTTCCTGTTCGATACCGAAGCCGCGATGATCCGAATCGACATGTCGGAGTATATGGAGAAGCACACAGTCTCGCGGCTGGTCGGCGCGCCGCCGGGCTACGTGGGCTTCGACGAGGGCGGGCAACTGACCGAGGCTGTGCGGCGCCGTCCCTACTCGGTCATTCTGTTCGACGAGATCGAAAAAGCGCACGCCGACGTGTTCAACGTGTTGCTTCAGTTGCTCGACGACGGCCGCCTCACCGACGGCCACGGACGCACGGTGGATTTTCGCAACACCGTTGTGATCATGACCTCGAATATCGCCAGCCAGATTATTCTCGGCTTCAAGGGACAGGACTACGAGAAGATGAAGGCGCAGGCGCTCGAGGTTCTGCGGCAAAGTTTCCGGCCCGAGTTTCTCAACCGCGTCGACGAGGTTGTGGTGTTCCATCCGCTGACTCGCGAGGAGCTGCGCCAGATTGTCGACGTTCAGCTCATCCGTCTGCGACAGCGACTCGAGGAGCGCAAGATCGAGCTCGAGTTGACCGACAAGGCGCGCGACTACCTGGCCGAGCGCGGCTACGATCCTTCCTACGGCGCGCGTCCTCTGAAGCGGCTGATCCAGCGCGAGCTCGAGACGGCGCTGGGGCGGAAGCTGCTTTCTGGTGAGATTCGGGACAATTCGCGCGTCATAGTCGATGCCGGGGCGCGAGGGCTGGAGTTCTCGAGTCAGCCGCTCGCCAATGCTGCCTAAGTATCTGTTTTAACAGCATATTTCAACCCGATCGGCGGCGCTGTTGCATCGCCTAAAATAGTCGTTACACTTTAGATGGTGTGATGTTCGTGTGGTCATTCAATCAGCTTGGCTTATATTAGTTGGCATTTCTAATGACCGCGATTTTGACGGCATCATACAAAAAGGTGAGTAATGGCCAGTTCCATAATTGATCTCCGTATCGCGCGCGCAGCTTCGCGCAAGCTCCGTTCGCGAACTATCGTTCGCGTGGCAATCGTTGTCGCAGCCGCCGCAATCGCGGCGTCGCTTGCGTTGCTTCCCAATCCCGCCAAGGCTGCAAACAGTCCCGTCGTGATCAAGATGGCTGACAATCAGCCGTTCTACACGCCCGACAAAGTCGCGATAAAAGTCGGCGATACGGTGCAATGGGTGAACAGCGGCGAGACGGTGCATTCGGTCTCGACCAGTGCTGCGAATGCCCAGAACTCGAAAGACACCTCGATGCCAAAAGGCGCGACATCGTTTGACTCAGGCTTCATCCCGCCCGGCGGCAACTACAGCTACACCTTCACCGTGCCGGGCACCTATCGCTACTTTTGCCTTCCGCATGAAAAGGCGGGTATGGTCGGGGTGATTGTCGTCAAGAAGTAGAGCCGGGAGATTTTCGGAAACGTGATTGGTCCAATTGCCGGGAGGATCCGCGTCGCAGGACTGACGCTCGCGATCGCAATTGCGGCATGGCCGTCGTCTGCCGATTTGTTTCCCGTGGAGCATCGACATGTACCGCGGGCCGGAGGTTCAGCCCTACGCGGTGGCGCCGCGCGTGACTCCGGCCGACACTATTCCCGTACATGGCGGAGAGCCGCCGATGAGTCTCGAGCAGGCGACGATCAAGATGCACAACCCGCTGCAGCCGACGCCGGAAAATCTCGCCAAGGGCAAAGAGCAGTTCACTACCTACTGCGCGCCCTGTCACGGAGAATCGGCGCAGGGTAACGGCCCGGTCGCTCATATCCTGGCGAAGCCGCCGAAAAACCTGATTGCCGGCACCAGCAAGGATCTTCCCGACGGCTACATCTATGGCGCGATTCGCGACGGCGTGTTGTCGATGCCTTCCTATGCCGAAGAAATGCCGGCCGATCAGCGCTGGCAGGTCGTGATGTACATCCGATCGATGCAGAGTGCCGCAGCGAAAGCCAAGGTCGCCGGCAACTGAACCTGCGTCGCCGCGCTTCTGACAATTGCATTATGCGATCCGAAGGTGCTTTCGGTCGCCGATTTAAATCTGTTTAATCGATTGTCGATTGCGAACCCGACGCGTCTAATGTAACCGATTCGGGTCAGGGTGATGGAACCTTTTCACGCCGGTGACGTATAGGCCATGGGGGACGAGGACCGGGAGTTCGCGATGCGTGCGAGGAAGATCGGCGGTGCTCTGATACTTGCGACCGCGAGCTATCGCCTTTGTCGCCTCGCACGCGCGCGCCGCGGACGCTCCGCTTTCCGAAGCGCAGCTTGTCGAAATCGCAATCGAGGCAAATCCCGCGGTCAAGATCGGCGCGCTACCGATGGGACGTCGGCGGTCCATTCGATCAAGCAGACCGTCGCGCCGAACGATCCCATCTTCACCTACACCAATAGCGACAGCCCCAAAAATCCGCTCGGTCGCGCGTCACTGCGCGAATTCAACTTCACCGAGACGTTTCAGTTTCCCGGCAAAGCGCTCCATCAGCGCGACCAGGCCGAGCGTAGCGCCGAGATTGCGCATCTTATGCTCGCCGCGACGGTTCGCGACGTTCGTGCCGCGACCGAGACCGGTTATTTTCAACTGGTGCTCGACGGTGCGCTGTCGGAAGTCAACGCCGAGAACGTCCAGAACCTCGACCAGGTCGTCAGAGTCACCGAGACAGCTTATTCGACCTCGGCGGTGCCGCAGACCGACGTGATCAGCGCGGAGTTCGACCTCGCCGCGGCGCGCCAGCTCCAGCGTCAGTACGCGACGGCAGTTGCAAACGACGAGACCGCGCTGAACCTGCAACTCTATCGCCCGGTCGGCTCGCCGCTGCCGGTGGATCGAACGCTCAAACTGGAGGCGCTCACCTTCCCGCTCGATGCGCTCATCGATCGTGCCTACGCGGCGCGGCAGGAAATTCTCGAAGCGGCGCTCGCCGAGCGCAACGCGAATACCGCGCTCTATCTTGCGAAGATGGAATACCTGCCGGACTTCACCGCGGGCGTTCAATACGACGACTACCTGGTTCCCAGCTTCGCCCCAAGCGACTAAGTCAGCCGCGCGATTGGTCCGCGATCATCGGGTTCAACCTGCCGGTCTTTTTCTGGATGAAGCAGAACGAGGACGTGGTGCGCGCGAAGGCTAGTCTGGCAGCCGCGCGCTCAGATCAGGCGCTGATAAGAATTCAGACCGCTGCCGCGGTAGCCACGCTTGTTTCGCAACGCGCAGT
Organism: uncultured delta proteobacterium; assembly: GCA_963814715.1. Lineage (GTDB taxonomy): Bacteria > Desulfobacterota > Binatia > Binatales > Binataceae > Binatus. The sequence continues at coordinate 139,925 of CAWFDW010000001.1, read as the reverse complement.
TCGCGTACGAAAGCGCGATCCTCTATCGCGATTCGCTGATTCCGCTGGCGCGGCAGAATCTTCGTGTCGCGCTGACCGCGTATCAGGGTGGTAAAATCGATTTCGTCGACGCTCTCGACCGTACTGCAACGCCTATACGCTGCGCGCGTGAGTTACCTGCAGGCGGCAAATCAATTCCTGGCCGGCGAAGTTTCGCTCGAGCAGGCAATCGGAGCGCCGTTGCATCAATGAGCTCGTCGCCACTTCAATCTCGATCGCGCTTGGTCAGTGTCGCCGCACTTCTGCTCGGCGGATGTCACAGCGACTCGGCCAGCCGCGCCGCTCCGGTTCCGGAAGCGACGCCCGCGGTTCGGCTGGTTAAGCAGCAGGGCGCTTGAGCTGCTCCAGTTCGATGCGCATGAGGTGCCCGGTCTGTCGATGGTCGAGGTTCAGAACATCGAGATGCCGGGCCTGCTGGAGACTTCCGGGCAGATCACTTACGACGACCGCAGTACCTCGACCATCGTTTCGCGCGTCGCGGGTACGAATCGAGCAGACGCGTGTCTCGCTGTGGGATAATGTTCAGCGCGGCGAAAAAATCGTCGCGCTCTACAGTCCCGACTTCATGACCGCGGAATCCGAGTACCTGCAGGCGCACGAGTCTTCAAAGCTGATCGCGGCGCCGGGCGTGGGCGGTTCGTCGGATTTTGCCGGCGCTCTATCGCAGGCGGCGAAACGCAAGCTCCAGTTTCTCGGGATGAGCGACGCCGACATCGCGGCCATCAAGGCGCCCGATCCCACGGTCTGGATGCGCGCGCCGATCAGCGGCACCGTCGTGGAAAACAAGGTGCAGCGCGGCGCCGCCGTTAATCCGGGCGACGTACTTTTCTCACTCGGCACGCTCAACGACGTCTGGATCACCGGCGACATCTACGAGGACGATCTCTCTCGCGTGCGCGTTGGCCAGGATCTGTCGGCGGTCACGACCGCGTTTCCCGACGAAGTCTTTCACGGAGTGATCGACCGCATCAGTCCGAACATCGATCCCGCCACGCACACGCTTCAAATACGCTGCGCCGTGAAAAATCCCGGCGGCAGACTGAAACCGCAGATGCTCGCGAAGGTGACCGATCGTCACGCGCCCCGGCGAGGCGCTGGTAATTCCGCAGGACGCCCTCGTCTTCGACATCGACAACTACTACGCCTTCGTCGAGGTCAGCCCCGGCACCTTCGAGCATCGCAAGGTCTCGATCGCGTCGTGGAGCAAAGTCGGCTACGCGCGCGTCGTCACCGGGCTCAAGACCGGCGACCGCGTCGTTAGCGGCGAGACTTTGCAGATAAACGCGCTTTGGCACCAGGCTCACGGGGAAAGCTCCTAGGCCAACCGGCTAGTGGCGATCGCAACGGGAATCTTTGGCTAAGCAATGATTCGATCGTTGATGGCGCTGGCTCTGCGCGAGCGAATAGTCGTAGTCGGCATCGCGCTGATGCTGCTGCTGGCCGGGATCTATTCGTTCTCGCAACTCGACATCGAGGCGTATCCCGATCCGGTTCAACCGCTGGTCGAAGTCCTGACGCTGCCCAACGGTCTTAGCGCTGAAGAAGTTGAAAAGCTGGTCACCGTGCCGATCGAATACGGCCTGGCCGGTATGCGTGATCTACACGCGATGCGCTCGATCTCGCTCTATGGACTGTCGGACATTCGCTGCTACTTTTCCTGGGACAGCGACTACTACTGGGACCGGGTCGAGACCATCAATCGGCTGTCGTTCATCTCGATGCCGCAGGGCGTTACGCCCGCAATCTCGCCCGACAATCCGATCGGTGAAATTTACCGCTACACGGTCGAGAGTCCCGATCACGATCTGACCAACGAGAAGACTATCGAGGACTGGATTCTTGAAAAGCAGATCAAGCACTGTGCCGGGCGTCGAGGACGTCTCGGGCTTCGGCGGATTGACGAAACAGTTCCAGGTCGAAGTCGATCCGCACAAGCTGAACTACTACCAGGTCCCGCTATCGACTCTGATCTCGGCGCTGCAGAACTCGAACACCAATTCCGGCGGCAACTACATGAGCGTCGGCGAGCAGGCGTTCGACGTGCGCGGGCTCGGTTTTTTCCGCAGCCTCGACGACATCGGCGACGTCGTGCTCAACGCCAGCAAGTCCACCCCGATCAAGGTTTCCAACGTCGCCAATGTTGAGGTCGGCTACGCGCCGCGGCTTGGAATCGTCGGCAAGGACAATCAGAACGAGGTCGTCACTGGCATCGTGCTGATGCGCAAATACGGCAACACGCTCGAGACGCTGAAGGGCGTCGAGGCCAAGGTCCACGACCTCAACACCTCGGGCGTCCTGCCCAAGGGCTACAAGGTCGTGCCGTACTACGACCGCACGACGCTGGTCGAGACCACGCTTCACACGGTGCTCGAAAATCTCACCATCGGAATGGTGCTGGTCTTCCTCGTGCTGATTTTCTTTCTCGGCAACCTGCGCGCCGCACTCATCGCGGCGATTAACATACCGCTGGCGCTGTGCGGTGCATTCGCACTGATGCACTTGACCAATACGCCCGCCAATCTTATCTCGCTGGGCGCAATCGACTTCGGCATCATCATCGATACCACCGTCATCGTGATGGAAAATATCGAGCGGCATCTGACCGCGCCCGAGCGATCGCACGAAAGCTATCGCCTGCGCATCCTGGCCGCCGCGCAGGAAGTAGGCGGCCCGATGTTCTTCTCGACGCTGATTTTCGTGATCGCGTTCCTGCCGCTGTTCACGATGCGTGGGGTCGAGGGCGCGATCTTCTCGCCGATGTCGCACACCTACGCGTTCGCGCTGGGCACTGCGATCCTGCTCGCGGTCACGCTGTCGCCGGTACTGTCCTCGTTTTTCTTCGCGCGCGGAATGAAGGCGATTCACAATCCAATCTGGACGGCGATCGCGGCCTTCTACCACGGGATGTTCGAGCGGATTCTGACTTGGCCGCGGCTGACCCTGGCGATGATTGTTCTGCTGGTCGCGGCAGTCCTGTCGCTGTTCCCACTGCTGGGCGGCCAGTTTCTGCCCAAGCTCGAGGAAGGAAATATCTGGGCGCATGCGACGATGCCGCTCACGATTTCGCTCGAGCACGGCGCCAAGCTGTGCAACCAGATGCGCTCCGTCTTCAGGAGTTTCCCCGAGGTCACCACGGTCGTCTCGCAGCTCGGCCGCCCCGACGACGGCACCGAGACGGCGGGATTCTTCAACATTGAATTCTCGGTCGATCTGAAGCCGGACGATCAATGGCCGGCCGGTATGACGAAACCGAAACTGGTCAAGCAGATCGACGACAAACTTACGCAGAAATTTCCGGGCGTGAGCTTCAGCTACTCGCAAAATATCGAGGACAACATCGACGAGGCGATCTCAGGAGTAAAGGCCGGAGAAAACGCGATCAAGGTTTTTGGCCATGACCTCGCGACCGACGAACGTATCGCCAACGACGTCAGGGAAACGCTTGAGCGGGGTTCCCGGAGTCGTCGATCAAGTCGTGCTGCGCTCGATGGGACAGCCTAATTTGCAAATCACTCCGGACCGCACCGCATGCGCGCGCTACGGACTCAACGTCGGCGACGTCGGCGCGATTGTGCAGGCGGCGATTGGCGGCCAGGCCGTCACGCAGGTGCTCGACGGCGACCGGCGTTTCGACCTGGTCGTGCGATGGAAGCCCGAGTATCGCGAGAGCCTCGACGCGGTTCGCCAAATTCGCGTCAACCTGCCGTCTGGCGGTCAGATTCCGCTCGACCAGGTCGCCAACATTGAAACCGCCGAGGGCGCGTCCTTCATCTACCGTGAAGCGCTGCAACGCTACGTGCCGGTCCGGTTTTCGGTCCGCGATCGCGATTTGCAGAGCACCGTCGTCGATGCCAAACGCCGAATCGCGAAGGAAGTCCATCTTCCCGAGGGCGTGCACCTGGAATGGTCGGGCGAGTACGGCGAACTGCAGGCCGCCAATCGCCGCTTCGCCATCGTCGTGCCATTCGCGCTGTTGCTGATCGCGGGCGTGCTCTACGCCGCGACTCAATCGCTCATCGACACCTTCATCATCATGGCGCAGATTCCGGTCGCGTGTCTCGGCGGAGTTCTCGCGCTGATCATCACCGGCACACCGTTCAGCGTATCGGCCGGCGTCGGCTTCATTTCGATTTTCGGAATCGCCGTGATGGACGGCATCCTGCTGAGCTTCTACATTCGCCGGCTGTGGGAGGAGGGCAATCCGTTCGTCGAGTCGATCATCACCGGCTCCGACCGTCGTCTTGCGCGCCACGATGATGACCGACCTGGTGGACGCACTTGGTCTGCTGCCTGCGGCGATCTCGACGCGAATCGGCGCTCAGACGCAGCAGCCGCTGGCGATCGTCGTGATCGGCGGCGCGCTGGCGATCATGATGCTGACGCGAATCCTGCAGCCGGTGTTGATCTATCTGTGCCATCGCCGCCTGCGCTTCGACGATCAGAACCGCGCGCGCATGACGCAGGAGATCGAAATCGATCCGACCGGCCTGACCCGGAAACAAGCCTCGCCGCGCGCGCAAACCGTGGTAAACGGGCGAGAGGAGGTTCTCCGCGATGGAATTCGAGATGCTCGCGAGCGGCTACGGCCTGCTCGAAGCGCCGCGTGTCGACGATCTCGGCCGCTTCTACTTCACCGACATTCCCAACGGCGGTATCTACCGGCGCAATCCCGGCGGCAACGTCGAAACGCTGATCCCGAAACGCAAAGGCGTCGGCGGGATGAACTTCAACCGAAGCGGCGGGCTCGTGCTCACCGGCCGCGCGCTGATTCATTGGGACGAGAAAACCGGCAAGAGCCGCGACCTGTTCGCCGCGTGGGAAGGCAAGCCGGTCAGCATGAACGATCTCACGTCGCGACGATCACGGCAGCGTCTACACCGGCACGATCAACTTCAATCCGCTGAGCAACGACAAGCCGATTCCCGGCAGCCTGTTCCGGATCGATCCGCCGGGCCGCCCGGTGAAATTGTGGGACGGCATCGAGGTCAGCAACGGTCTCGGCTTCAGCCCCGACAGAAAGCATCTATATCATTCCGATTCCAGCACGGGCGCAGTGTGGGTTTACGACGTCACGCACGAGCGCGGCGTCAAAGACCGGCGCATCTTCGCGAAAATGCCCGAGGGCATGCCCGACGGTCTCGCCGTCGATGCGCAAGGCGGCGTGTGGGTTGCGGCGGTGCGCGTCGGCGAAGTCGTGCACTTCTCGAAGGACGCCACCGTGGTGAAGCGAATCAAATTGCCGGCCACGATGGTAACGAGCCTGGTCTTCGGCGGCCGCGATCTGCGCGATCTCTACGTCGTGACCGCCGACAATACCGACGATCCAAATCGCAAGGGAACGATCTTTCGCGGGCGCGCCGACGTGCCCGGGACTGCCGGTGCCGAAAGCAAACTTCTAGTCTTTCAGGTCTTCGCTCTCGACAGCGGTGCGACCACGACCGGCTCGGCAGGCAACTGCTCGCGCGATCCAGCCAGCAGCGCGCCTGCTGCGATCGTCAGCACGAATGCGCCAACGCGCATCGAGGCGGCAGTCGAACTCGGCAGGCAATCGTTCGCCGAACACGATCATCCCGCCGACGATTGGCACGATGTTCGACAGCGCCCCCGACAGCGGCATCGCAATTATCGCGCGCGCCGAATGAAACGAGTTCTGCAGCATGACGATCCCGATGATGTTGGCGACGATCATGCCATACACGTAAGGATTCGAGTCACGATTCGTAAGCGCGAGTGAGGCGGCGTCGCCGCCAAACTCAAGTCGGTCATCGCCTTGGTGAACAACGAGCCCAGGCCGAATGCGACGCCGGAAAAAATCGCCGCCGCCAGTGCCACTCGCGTTCAGCCGCGCGATGGCCATCGGAGCCAATCCCGCTGCGTCAGCAGTACGGCGAAGATCAGCAGCGTCGCCGGGCTCGAGCGCTACCTCAGGTCTCGCCGCTGCCTAACGACAGCGTGAGCATCAACATTCCGAACACGATCGCGCCGATGCCCGGCCCATTCGCGCGGCTCGCCCGCTCGCCAAGAACCACCACTGAGGCGACTACGAACAACGCGATTCCCGCCCTGCCTCATCACCGCCACCATCGACACCGGCGCCCTCGACACCGCGATCACGTAGAAGGCCCAGCCAACGGTCTGCACGCCGAGTCCGCCGATCCACATTGGATCGCGAAGCCACGCGACGATCGCGCCGATCGTATTCGCGCCTGCCGCCATTGGCAGATGCGCCGATCGGCTCTTCATCATCAGCAGCCCGAGCGCCATCAGCGCAGCTCGCGAGGATCGCGAGAGACAGGTAGAGGATCACGTCGCTCAGCTCTTCACTTCGTGCATCGCGCCGCCCCGGATCACCTTGAACTGCCGTCCCGCCCACATCACTTTGTTGCTGAGCAGGCTGCCAAACCAGACGCCCGTCATTATCAAGTCCTTGAAAGGAACGATCCACAGCTCGCTCAGCATCTCGGGCATCTTGAGCACGCTGCCGACGATCGCCGCCGACATCGCGAGCCGTGCCGCAACCACCAGCACCAATGTCGCGAAGGCCGCGGCGCTACCGCGCGTGACCGCCAGCAACATCAGCGCCCAGAACGGGCCGTGCATCAGAATAGTCGCGATGCTGATCGGACGCACCGTGCGGTAGGTGCGCGCCCATCGCAATTGATGATGCCAGAAGTCGGCGAAGCTCTTTTCCTCGCAGGTCAACGTGACGATCGAATCGGACAGTTTGATCTCGTAGCCCTGCGAATTGGTCAGGTTGCCCAGGTAAAAGTCGTCGGCGAGCAGGTTCTTGACCGCACGGAATCCGCCGGCCGCCTCGAGCACTTTGCGCTTGATAGCGATCGTCGCGCCGAGCGCGTAATGCATCGGCTCGATCATTTCGGCGAGCAGAATCTGCGGCACGAAATCGGTGTTGACGTAGAGCGCCTCGAGCCGCGACGCGAACGAGCCGCTCGGACGCGCGCGATACGCGCAGGTCACGATGCCGATTTTCTCGTCCGACATCAGTTCGCCGACAATTCGCTTCAGATAGTCGCGGTCGACCGACACGTCGGCGTCGCTCAGCACGAACACCTCGGCCTTCTCGGCGCGATCCGCCATCTTGACCAGCTTCGCGATTTTGCGATTGCTGCAGTTGGGCTCTTCGCCCACGACCATCGTGATATTCGCGTACTGGTAGCGTTGTCGCAGCGCCACCGGAATCTCGGCGGCCGCATCTTCGTAACTCTCGACGCCAAAATAATAGTCGGCGCGCGGATATGCGATTTCCAGAAAGCTGACCAGGTTCGCCGCCAGCGAATTGCTGCTCCCGTGCAGCGGCTTCAGTACGGTCACGCGCGGCGGGACCTTGGGCAGCGGGGGCAGGGGAGAGTCGTGCGCTTTGCAAACCTGATCGCGGCGACCGTCGCTGCGATGTAGTAGAACATCGACACGCAGACGGCCGCAGCCGGTAAAGCGATCAAGATCGTCATCGAATGATTCGCGCCGCGATCTTATCCGGCGCGCTGGATGCCGCCACAGACATCCTCTCGCGGATCTCGCGCCTCGACCCTCACCCCGGAATTCTATGTCAGGCCGACGCCTGCTGCGCAGTCTGATGCCGTCGCTGGCGCATCGTCGAGAGAAATTGCCGCCCCTCGTTCAGCATCCGCTTGGTCTCTTCCATCGAGGTCATCATCTTCTTCACCGACTTGAAGATGTACTTCGGCCGGAAGTAGAAGCTGCGATAGAAGCGCTCGACCGCGCCGTAAATCTCCTCGTTGCTCAGTCCCGGATAAGTGATCGTGCACTTCTGATAGCCCGATTCGTCGAGCAGCGGATCGACCGCCAGGAACCCGTTCTTGGTCACGTAGTCGAACAGCTCGGTGCCCGGATACGGCGACGCGAGCGACACCTGGATCGTCTCGCAGTCCATCTCGCGCGCGAACCGGATCGATTCCTCGATCGTCTCCTTGTTCTCGCCCGGCAGCCCGAGGATGAAGGTGCCGTGAATCAGGATCCCGAGCTCGTGGCAATCCTTGGTGAAGCGCCGCGCGCGATCGATGCCGACGCCCTTCTTGATATTCTTCAGAATCTGCGCGTTGCCCGACTCGTAGCCGACCACGAACAGCCGCAGTCCGCCGTCCTTCATGATCTTCAGCGTCTCGTAATCGACGTTGGCGCGCGAGTTGGTCGACCACGTGATCCCCAGCGGCTTCAGCAGTTGCGCGATTTTGCGCGCGCGCGCCGGGTCCGCGGTGAAGGTGTCGTCGTCGAAGAACAGTTCCTTCATCTTCGGGAACTTCGATTTCATCGCCGCCACTTCTTCGTAAACGTTCTCCGGGCTGCGCACGCGATAGCGATGCCCCTGCGTGACCTGCGGCCACAGGCAGAACGTGCATCGCGCCGGGCATCCGCGTCCGGTGTACATCGACACGTACGGATACTGGCAGTACGGACTGTTGTACTTCAGGTAGTCGAGGTTCTTTTCATAGACCTCGGTCACGAACGGCAGCTTGTCGAGCTCTTCGTCGGTGAGCGCCGGCCGATCGGGATTGTGATGCTGCGTGCCGTTTTTCTGCCAGCTGATTCCGCCGATCGTGCTCCAGTCGCGGCCCTCCGCCACCTCGAGCATCGAGTAGTCGAATTCCTTGCGCGCCGCGATATCGATCGCCGCCGACAATTTCAGCGTCTCCTCGGGACGCGCCGTCGGATGCCCGCCGACCATCGCGATGATCGCATTCGGATTCGCTGCCTTGATCGCTTCCGCCGTGCGCGCGTCCATCCGAAGCGACGGCGTCGAGGTGTGAATCACGACCAGGTCGTAATTCTTCGCCTCGTTGACCGTCATTTCGACCGTGTAATTGTGCGGCGGTGCGTCGAGCAACCGTGCACCCGGAATCATCCCGGCCGGATATGCCAGCCAGGTTGGATACCAAAAAGACCAGACCTCGCGCGTCGCCTGGTAACGTGAACCGGCACCCCCGTCGAAGTCATCGTACGAGGGCGGATTCAGGAAAAGTGTCTTCATTACATCCATATTTTAAGCATGCTCCTAAGCCTGTCCGATTGGTTAGTCGTCTTTAAATACAATACAAACCGGAACCACCGATGGCAAGAATGAGCGAAGTTAATACCCGCTTTGCGTCTCTCGCCCGACCGTTTGCGACGCCCAAAATCTCACATTTTCGAGGATTTTTGCATGGCACAGCTGATGCTCATTTACTCGTGAGGTTCACGTTAATGAAAAGCAAGATTATCACCGCCATCGGGGCGACTTCCCTGGTCCTCGGGATGTTCGCGCTTCAGGGCTGTTACGAAACGAACTATCCCGACTACGGCGGCGGCTACGGATCCGGATATGGATACGGACGCGGATACTACTCAGCGCCGGTGGTCGTCGAGGAGCATAGTTCGTGGCACAACTGGTGGGGCCATCGCGACCGCGATGACGATCATCACTATGAATCGCGCAGCCACAGTGAGCACGAGGAGCACGCCAATCGCGACCGCGATCACGATCACGACCGCGACTAGACGTCATCCGGTGCCCTCGAGAGGGGAACTCTCGTCCGGTTCCCCTTCCCGCTCGGGAAGGGGTTAGGGGTTAGGTTTCTTTCTGTCGCGACGATGATCATCCGCCGCGTACCGATCCCATATTCCTCGCCCTCGAATCCACCGAATACCGATCGTCACGCGCAGACCCACGCGCTCCAGCAGACGCGTCATCTCCGTGAGCGTGTACAGCCGGATGATATGGCCGATAGATTCGCGGCGACCGCCCTTCGGATCAACGACGATAAAGTGCACGTGCATGCGGCTCGTCGCGAGATCCAGATCGCGCCGCTCGACGTACAGCGTCCCGTCAGCGCCGGTATGCCAGTCGTTCTGAATATAATTGTCGATTGCCCACTCGCGATTCAGCATGTCCAGCAGAAGCCGCCCGCCGGCTTTCAGAGCCTTGGCAGCCGATTCCAGTACTTTCAAATCCTCGGCTTCGGACTCCAGGTATCCGAACGACGAATACATATTGACGATTGCGTCGAACTTGTTTGCGAACGGAATCTCGCGCATGTCGGCGGCCACTGTCTCGATTTCGACCTTGCTCGCCTTGGCCGCCTGTTGCGCGAGTTCCACGTAGTCGGGATTCAGATCGAGGCCCGTGACTTTCAATCCACGTTTCGCGAGTTGCACCGAATGCCGCCCCTGTCCACAACACAAATCGAGCACCGACGCATCCGGCTTCAAGTCGAGCGCGCGCGCAACGAAGGCGCTCTCCTTCTCGGCGCGCTCTTCGGTGAACATGTGACCATAGACGTTCAGGTAGTCGCTGCGAAAAAAATCCACGTACCAGGCAGAGCCTTGCGATGCCATCGCGTTCCCTCTCAAGCGGTTCGGATGAAGATTGATAATCCGAAGTTAACGCATAACGCTCGCAGCAAGATCGAGTCTCGCGCCGGTCCTGTGGCCCGCGTCGCTTTCGATGATGCTACGGTCTTGCGCTAAGAGAGAGTGGGCGTGGAAAAGATTTCAGTACTCGCGAGCGGCGGCCTGGACAGCTCGGTCCTGATCGCGAAATTGGCGGCTGACGCCGAAGTATACCCGATCTACGTGCAATGCGGTTTCGAATGGGAGGATGCGGAACTTAGCCTTCCTACGATTGTTCCTCGACGCGCTCCACAATCCAAACGTGAAGCGCGACAACCATCCTCTCGGCTCCAACCGCCGCCCTCTACGGCGACCACTGGAGCGTCACTGGCGCGCGTGTCCCCGGCTGCCGACGAGCCCGACGAGAACACCTACCTGCCCGGCCGCAACATTCTCCTGATTTCGCTGGCCGCCATCTGGGGCAGCACGCACGGCGTCTCACGCATCGCGATCGGATCGCTCGGCGGCAATCCGTTTCCCGACGCGACGCCTGAGTTCTTCGAAACCTTCGCCCGCGCCCTAAGCATGGGACTGGGACACAAAGTAAAGATCGAAGCGCCACTGAGAGGCTTCCACAAGGAAGACCTGATCAAGCAGTTCAAAGACCTACCGCTGGAGCTGACCCTGACCTGCATGGCCCCGAGGGACTCTCAGCACTGCGGCCAATGCAACAAATGCTTCGAACGTCAGCAGGCCTTTCAGAAGGCCGGTGTAGTCGATCGCACCGTCTATCTCGGATAGCTGGCCGGTGCTGAAATATCCTCAGCATAACTCTTCTGCTCGGTGCAGATAAGTCTCCTGGAAGCCTGCACCTCTCATCCTTCGACCGACGGAAAGCCGACATCTACTACCTTCAAAGTCGCACTGCTAACACCCGGACCTGTAAGCGATGCCGGCTGGAATGCGGCCGCATATCAAGGACTCGAACTCATCAAGACCAAACTCGGCGCCGACACCGCCTTGGTGCAGACCAAGTCGCCTGCCGACTTCGAGGATGCCTTTCGCGATTTCGCCTCGCGCGGATTCGACCTGATCTTTGCCCATGGCTTCGAGTACAGCGACTCCGCGCTCGAAGTAGCTCGCAGCTTTCCCAATACCTACTTCGTAGTTAGCTCCGGGCAGTGAGTCGTCGTCGAACGTTGCGTCGATAACCTTCAATGTCGATCAGGCGACCTATGTCGAAGGAGTGCTGGCGGCAGGCGTCTCGAAAACCGGAGTAGTAGGTGCGGTTGGCGGCATCGAACTGCCTTCGATCAAGCTATTCTTCGAAGGCTTCAAGCGGGGATTCCTTGCAGCAAATCCTAAAGGCCGCATCCTGATCAGCTATACGGGTAACTTCGACGACGTAGGCGCCGCGAAAGAGGCGGCGCTCGCGCAAATCAGCCAGGGCGCCGACGTCCTTGATTCACAATGCGGACGCCGCCGGGCTCGGCGTCTTCCTTGCCGCGGAACAAGGTCACGCCTACGCATTCGGCGTTTTCACCAATCAAAACAACGTCGCGCCTGATGTAGTTCTCGCCAGTGCCGTGACTTCTACTCCACTGGCCTTCCTGAAGATCGCCACCGAGGTGAAAGATAAGACCTTTCATCCCGGGATGCTGGAATTCGGAATGAAAGATGGAATGGTAAGCGTGGTCTTCAACCCCAAACTGGAATCGCAAATCCCCGCGTCTGCCCTGGAACGCGCCCGCAAAGTCGAGCACGATCTAACCACCGGCCAGCTAGTCCTGCCGCCAACGATAATTAAGTGATCTACACTTCCACAGGAGTGGGTGTAACAACGAACGCAATTGCACCCGTCGAGTTGCCGACCAAAGTCACCGCAAACCACAACAGTCCAAGTGCGATCGCATCTTCCTTTCGCATCCCGGCCATCCCAAAGAGCAGCAGGTAGGCCGATTCGCGAATCCCCAAGCCGTTCAACGTCAGCGGCAAACTCGCGAAAACATTCGCGATCGGGACGCAAAGAATAAACAGCGAGAGCGGCACCGTCAGTCCAAGTCCCACCGCCAGGATGTACTGGCCGAACGCCAACGTGATCTGCAACACGATCGACAATGCGATCGCCGGAATCAGCGTCACAGGATGATGCAGATACGGCGCGATGATTCCGCCCGCGCGGCGAAAGGCCGCGGCATCAGATGAATCAGCGCGCGCGAGCAGCGGCGTCGCCAGAAATCCCGCCAACGAGATCGACGCCGACTGCAATCGTTGGCGCGATGATCGATGATGGAAGCGGCGCGAAGTTCAGAAAGATCGCGGCAAACCCGCCAGCCAGAACAAACCGATCAATCCCACGCCGCGATCCGCGACGACCGACGCGATCGCCTCGCCCATCCTGCCGCTGCCGCCGCCCGAGATAAACGGATCGCGCCGCATCGCCCGCCATCAATCCCGGAACGAACAGGTTGGTGAACATCCCGAGGAACAAGTATGCGAGGAACTCGCGATAGCGCCCGTGAACTTTCAGTAGCGCAGCGAGTAGCTGCCATCGATACGCGCACATCGCCTGCCCGGCGACGTAAAGCACGACGACTGCGGCGAAGTACGCAGGACGTTCGCGGCTGAGGATTCGAAAGATCGGGCGCGCGTCGTAACGCCACAACAATACGGCGACGACCGCGACTCCCAATCCCGCGCGTATCGCAAACGCGCGATACGGATGCGCCGGCGCGGCCTGCTCAGTTGACGGTGATTGGCTCACGGCGCGAGATTCGTTCACGTCGGATAATTGCGCGCTTCTTTCCTTCAGCCGCGATCAGATCGAACTCGCCGAAGCGCTCCTTCAATCGCGCGAGATCGCCGGCGTCGAGCACGACCACGATCGGTCCCGGCCGCTCCCATCGCCGAAACATCTGATCGTCATTGTTGATGAACCATTGGCGCGCGTCCGGATCGAGTCGCGATCCGAAGTCGAGTTCGGTGCGCCCGCCGAGCAGCACGATGCGCTTGCGATTGTAAAACGGCAGCGACTGAACGTAGCGATGGTAGCAGATGATATCCGCGTCAGGGGCCTTGTCCGCGATCGCGCGACTGAGCGCCGCGTACGAGCGCATCGGCTCGGCCTCGAGCCGTGCCCATCCGCCGGCGATCAACGCAAACGCGAGCGTGACGACGATCGCGCCGAGTCCCGCCGCCGTGCGCCGCGTCGATGAACATCAACGTCGTGACCGCGCCGCCTGCCAGCAGGATCCCGCCGATCGCATACATCGATTGCCGCGCTGCCATCACGTACGGCGTGCGGAACTGAGGCGCCGCGATCGCAGCGACGATCACGCCCGCGCCCAACAGCGCAAGCATCGGGCCGCTCTCGATGAGTATCCGCGAGTCGGGCGGTCGGCGCGCGGCACGCGAGTCCGCGGCGGGCCATGCGCATGAGATGAGGCCGTCGGCAATCAGCACCGCGATCGGAGGAATCGCCGGCAGGATATACGGGATCAGCTTCGCGCTCGCGCAGGAGAAAGCAATCACCGTGACGCTCGCCGCGACCAGGCAGGCACTCCGCGCCGGGTTGCGCGTGACTTCGCGCCAGGTCAGGAACGGCACGAGCAGCGTCCACGGCAGCAGTCCGATCGCGAGCACTGGAATATAAAAGTAGAACGCTTCGCGGTGACTGTAGTCGGCTTCGAAGAAGCGTCGCAGATGCTCGCCGACAAAGTAGAAGTCGGCGAAGCCCGGCTCGCGTATCGTCATCATCGACAAACCACGGCGCCGCGATCAGAGTCGTGAGCAGGAGGCCCGGTATCGCGTGGAACTTCGCGATCGCGCCGCGCAGTTCACGATTCAGCGCCAGCCAGATCAGCATCGACAGAATCGGCAGCGCCGCACCGACGGGTCCCTTGGTCATGACGCCCAGACCCATCGCGACGTATGCGACCCAGCACCAGCCGCCCGCCTTCCTGCCAATGCAGATAAAGCGAGAACGTCGCGATCGTCACCAGCGCGGTGAGCGTCATGTCGGTCGTGATCACCTGCGCCATCAACGCGTAGAGCGGAGTCGTGGCGAGGATCGCGGCTGCGAGGATCGCGTGGCGGCGCCCGAACGCGCGCAGCGCGAAAAAGTACGTCGCGAGTATTCCGGTGATTGCCGAGAGCGCGACCGGAAGGCGCGCGGCAAATTCCGAGACGCCGAAGATCCAGAATGACAGCGTCGTCAGCCAGTAGAGCAGCGGCGGCTTCTCGACGTACGCGACGTAGTTGAGATGCGGCACGAGCAGGTTGCCGCTTTGCAGCATCTCGCGCGCGATCTCGGCGTAACGCGCCTCGTCGGGCTCCCACAGACCGAACGACCCGAGATGAAACATGCAGACTGCGAGCGCGAGCGCGACGATCGCGGCGACGTCGTATGCGATCGGTGTCGCAGGCGCCGACGGCGTGGCGAAGGCGGGCGGAGAGATTTCGTTGCGCGCAGTTCCGGACACGAGGATGGAGTCTAACGTGCCGATGCGATGCCTAATAGCCGACCGCGCCTCCGCCTTTGCGCGGATCGGCGGCGCCGCGAAGATTCGCCGGCGCAATCGTGATTGCACCGACCGCTCCGAGATTCGGTACCACCTTGAGCTTGTAGCCCATCTGCGCGAGCGCGTCGCGCGTCGCCGCGGGCATCGCCTGCTCGACGACACAACGTCCGGCGCGGCCTGCTCATGAATTCGCGGCTCGTTGACGGCGCTGGTCGCGTCGAGATGGAACGTCAGAATGTTGAGCGCGACCTGCAACACTCCGCTGATGATGGTCGGACCGCCGGATCCGCCGGTCGTCATCACGGGAGCGCCGTTCTTCGTGACGATTATCGGCGTCATCGACGACAGCGGACGCTTACCCGCTCGTACCTCATTCGCGCGCTCGCCTTCGAGGTGATACGCGTTCGGCACCCCCGGCGCGACGGCGAAATCGTCCATCTCGTCGTTAAGAATGATCCCGAGCGCGGGCACGCTCACCTTGGCGCCGAACACGGTATTGATTGTGGTCGTCAGCGCGACGACGTTGCCGTCCTTGTCAGCGACGAGCAGGTTCGTCGTGCCGTGATCGTGCGCCGCAGCAGGCGGTGGCGGCGCCGTTTTCGGATGCATCGCGCGCTCGCGCAGTTGCTGGATGTTTTCGTCGGTCAGGAGCTTCTGAATTTGAACGCCGACAAACGACGGGGTCGGCGTATCGCTCGCGATCGATAAACCCCTGTCGCATCACTTCAATCAGACGCGCGAGGTACGGCGGCGAGTTGACGCCGAGGCCGGCCAGATGGCCCGCGTCGAGTGCACCGAGCATCTCAAGCACGACACCGCCCGACGACGGCGGCGGCATCGCGTAGACATCGTAGCCCTCGTAGCGGTGGTGAATCGGATTGCGCCAGTCGGGACGATAGTTGGCGAGGTCGGCCGCGGTGACGATACCGCCGTGCGCCTTCATGAACTCGACGAGCGCCTTGGCTACTTCGCCGTGATAGAAACTCGCGACCGGATTGTCGCCGAGGCCCTTTAACATTGCCGCGAGATTCTTTGCGACGATCGTGTCGCCGGCCTTGAGCGGAGAACCGTCGGGCTTGAGGAAAACCTGGGCGAGCCCGGGATCGCTCTTCAGCTTCGGCGCTGTCATCTCGATTTCTTTCGCCAGATGCTCGCTCGCCACGTAACCATCGCCGGCTAATTTCTCCGCGGGCGCCGCGATCTGCTGAAACCTCATCGTGCCGAAGCGCCTGAGCGCCGCGTCGATACCCGCTATCTCGCCCGGCACTCCCACGCCAAGGATGCCGTCACGCGCCAGGTCCTCGTCGGGCTTGCCGTCGCGAATGTACATATCGGGTCGGGCTTGCAGCGGCGCAGTCTCACGATAATCGAGCGCATAGAAACTGTGGGCCTTCGCCATGTAGATGAGCATGAAGCCGCCGCCGCCGATTCCGCACGCGGCTGGATTCGTAACTCCGACCGCGAGTTCAGTTGCGACCGCGGCGTCGACGGCGTTGCCGCCATGTTTGAGAATCTCGACGCCGGCGCGCGCAGCGTCCGGACTTTCCGACACCACCATCCCGTGAGTGCCGGTGGCAGAGGTGTCGGGCGCCGCGGCGGCAGCATAGGAACGCGACGCAATCGAACATTGCGATCGCGAGGAGGAGCGTCATCGCGTGCGAACAGGCGGCGAAAAATGGAATTCGGCGCATCAACATCTGGGCTTTACTAACAGCCCTCGCCAACGGATGAAAGGTACGTTTGAGCGCAATCGCGACGCGTCAGAGGACCGTCCTAACTGCCGGACAGGCGCAATTCATTGAGGCCCCGCAGTGCCATCGATCCGCGATACTCCAGTTTGGCCTGCGGATCGGCGAGTTGCAGACGCGGGAATTTGTTCAGCATCGCTTCGATCGCGATTGCCCCTTCCAGCCGCGCCAGCGGTGCGCCGAGACAGAAATGAATCCCCTCGCCGAATGACACGTGTTCGTTCGGATCGCGCGCGACGTCGAAGTTTTCCGGATTCGGGAAATGCGCGGGGTCCCGATTAGCCGCCGCCAGAAGGATGAAAGCGAGGCTGCCGGCAGGAATTTCGGTGCCGCCGACGCTGGTCGCCGCCGTCGGCATCCGCACCGTCATCTGGACCGGAGGGTCGTAGCGCAGCATCTCCTCGATCGCCATTGGAATCAGATCGCGATTATCGCGCAGACGCTTGCTGCTGTTCTGGATTGCGGCATAGCGCGAGCAGACCGTTGCCGATCAGATTGGTGGTCGTTTCGTTCCCGGCCAGCAGCAGCAAGACGACGAATGCGAGCAGCTCGTTCTCGCTGAGTGCGTCGGATTCATCTCGCGCAGTGACCAGCGCGCTGATCAGATCGTCGGCGGGATTCGCGCTGCGCTGCTTGATTGCCTCGGCCAGGTAGCGGCGCAACTCGTCCTTTGCCGCGAGGCCGGCCGCAGAGGGACCGGTCGCCATTTCCTGTCCGAATGAGCTGATCAGATCGTTGGACCAATTCTTGAACTGCGCGTGATCGTTGGCCGACACTCCGAGCATCTCCGCGATCACAATCACCGGCAGCGGATTGGCCAGCGCCGCCATCGCTTCGATTTCGCCGGAGTCGGTCGCACGAGCCAGCAGGTCGTTGGTTATCTCGCGGACTCGCGGCTCGAGCTCCCGCACGCGTCGAGGGGTGAAAGCCTTGCTGACGAGCCGTCGCAAGCGCGAATGTACCGGCGGATCGGCGGTAAGAATCGTGGGTGCTCCGCCGAAAGGATCGATACGCTCGCGAAATGGAATCTCGGGGCGCCGAACGGTGAACCGTTCGTGGTCGTGCAGGACGGCGACCACGTCATCGTAACGCGCGATGAGCGTCGTCGGCATGAAGAGCTGGAGCTGTCGTGGAGGCCCGTCAAGCAGCGCGGGGAAGTGCGGATAGGGATTTGCGCGAAAGTCGGCATCGAAAGGATTGAAATAGAAATCAGGTTGAGCCATTAGCGCCTCCGGGGGCTATATCCTTAGCATGCGAATGCAGGCGGAAGCGTGGGTTAGAGGACTCGAAATCAGCAAGTCATGCCATCCATTGTGGTTTGGATCAGCTAAACCACTATCGGTAGCTTCGTTCCGTCAGAAACACTTTTCGAAAGTAGATCTTCCTGGTGGCGAACCTGATGCATTCGATGAGGCTCGTACATCGTCATTAATTAGCATGCGAGGCGAGACTTGGGCAGGCAGAGGAGTTCACCCCCCTTGGCTCCGTAAGGAAAGAACGCGAGGCGACGCTTGGCTGGGGTGGCTGCCGGGTCGTAGTTGAAACCGAGAGTCTCGCGGTTCTGCCGATGAGCGGCGAGAGTGCACGTTCCGATGCGTCGCGCGCACCAACCAGAATTCAGAATCAAAGGTCCTCCACCCGCCGCGCGCGGACGCGCTGAGCGACCGGATGATCGGTAACAGTTTAGACCGGCATGATGGGTAACACATTTTCTGGGTTTGAGGAGGAGCGCGAGGGGGAGGCGAAGACGAGGGAAACCTTCGGTGGGGTTCGCTACAATCACGTTTCTGAATGTATGCCGCCGAGTACCGTATTGCAGAAACTCGCTAGCGCGCGGGGACTCGATAAGGCGCCATGCGGCTGAACAACCGATCCCGCAGTATCAGCGTGTGAAACAGAACAGCTCCAAAATGGGCGATGAACGCGAGGAATAAGAGGTAGGCGAGAACCGTGTGCGCCTTCCGCAATGCCGCGTACAACATCACGCTATGCGGAAGGATGGGGAAAAGATGCAGCGACCCATACAACACGATCGGATAGCGCGCCGCGGACAACATCCCCCAGCCGACCAAAGGCTGCACCAACAGCAATGTGTACAGCAATATTTCCGACGCGTGTGCGATTGAGCGCTCTTGAGACGACATCGTCGCAGGAAAGGGAGGCATGGTGCTGAAGCGCCGGTTCACGAACCGGATTACCACTAAAATCAGGATCAGGATCCCCACCGGGCGATGGATTGCGACTAGCCAATGGTAGTCGGCGAGCGACGCGACCATGGCAACACCAATGCCGAGCATGGTCAGCACCATCGCGGCCATCAACCAGTGAAAAAACCGCATGGACACCGGGAATTGCTGCGGGTTCGTCGTCATCCTGACACTCACTTTTGTACGTCCGAAGGCGTGATCGCGCTCGGCTCCTTCGTCTCGCCCGCTCGTCTCGTAAACGATTGCGAATAAACTGCCGATCGAGCGCTGAGCAAAGGATCGTCGGACGGTGCAATGCCGACCGGCAACACCAACGGATCGAAGTTGACGTCGCGACAGTTTCCAGGCGCCTCGGGCTCAACCTGGTCGAGGGTCAGAGTACCGGCATCGACCTGCTCCCTATTTTCCGGCCATGGGATCGTCGCATCGTCGGTAGGGTCGCCGGGTTGCCCAACCGTGAGGATCAGCCGCCACTGCACGGGTCGCACTATGAATCCGCGCGATGAAATCGTCGAAGAGATAATTCTTGTCGGGATTGGCGGATTGAGCCGAGTCTTCAGGCTTAAACGCATCCACCGGCACCATCGACCATCGAACCGGCGTCGAGACGCCGGCCGCGTTGATGAAACGGAACGCATTGAGACCGTTGAAAGTGCTGTTGTCGAATCCCGAGGAAAATGGTTTGGCTTTGATGATCGTTAGAGCTCGCGCACTCTCAGGATGGGCGGCGAAAAATGCCTTCAGCTTTTCGGGATCCGGCTTGCCCGTCGCCGAGTCCGGCTTCGACGCCAGCAGTTGGTCGTAGAATCCCTGAGCGGTGCTGACCGCGAACACGGGGATATCAACCATTGCCGTCCGCCACTCTTCCCCATTGCCTGCTGTGAGGTCGAGTCCCATTCCGCGTACGGACGCCGGGCTGTCGGACACAAAGGGGTTGCCACCGGGTAGCGAGAAGCGGCCGATGACCGGCACGCGGCCGGTCTGGAACACAACGGCCTTAGAGAGGCGCGCTCCTTGGCCATTGCTGTCGAAGTACCCGGTGACGCACATGCCCTTGGCATGATTGCGACGGAAACCGGAGTGGATTCCGAAAACCTCTTCGAAACCGTTGACGAACCGCGCAGGTGTTAGTTCATGCGGATTGAACCAGCCTCCCAAATAGAGAAACCCTGCGACGACGCATAGGATGACAACGCCGATGCCCGCCAATCGCACCAGTGTGCTGGATGCGGTCAGGGGAACTGGCTGATTTCCCGTGGATGGGGTCGCGTCACTGGGCATTGCCGTCTCTCTAATGCCTGCTTACCGATCAACATGTTACAAACCCGGACGACCGTAGCCGGAATTTCCGCCTTATCCGGAATTTCCGTTTTGACGCCTCAACTGGATTTTTCATAGCCCCATCTCCAGCTGTGAGGCAAGCGATTGAGCAAGGGCGGAGGATGGTGCTTTAATCGGCTTCTCACGCTCCCGCAAAAGCGCTCAGCAAGTAGAGGTATCCGCCATGGCTTATGCACCTGCTAACCGCGCGATGTACGACGCCGACAGCCATATCATGGAGCTTCCGGATTTCCTGCAGAAGTACGCCGATCCGGAACTGCGCAATGACATTCCGGCGGTGAGCTACAGCGCGTCGCTGGTCACCGACGAGGAAGTTGCGGAGATCATGGCGCGCGGCGGGCGGCATACTGAGCAGCACGTCGCCGAGATGATCGCGTGGGGCGACAATCTGATTGAGAGATCGAAAGAGATCCAGGCGCTGGGCGCGTTTGACGGCGGCGAACGCTCGAAGGCTATCGACATGCTCGGGTTCAAGAAGCAACTCGTGTTCGCGACGCATAGCGTCACGATGCCGTTTTCGCCGAGTTCGAAGATTCCGCCGAAACTGCGCTACGGCGCGGCGCGCGCGCACAATCGGCACATGGCGGATTTCTGCGCGCACGACGCGCGCCTGATGGGCGTCGCGGTCGTCCCGCTGGACGAGCCGGCGCTCGCGCTCGACGAACTCGAGTTCGCACTGAAGAGCGGCGCCAAAGCCATCTGGGTGCCGCATCACGCGTGCGGCGGCCGCTCTCCCGGCCACGTCGAGTTCGATCCTTTCTGGCAACGGCTGGTCGAGTCGAACACTCCGTTCGTGATGCATGTCGGCGGATCGCCGCTACAGCTGGATAAGGCGTGGATAAACAACGGCCGTCCACCGGTCAAAGATTGGATGGGCGGCGGCGAGAATCTTCGCACCAAGGACATGGCCGTGCTGCATCAGGGTCCGGAGACGTTTCTTTCGATGATGTTGATCGACGGCGTGTTCGAGCGGTTCCCGAACCTGCGCGGCGGATGTATCGAGCTTGGTGCTGGATGGGTGCCGGCGATGCTCACACGGCTGGACTGGACCGTGAAGATTTGGAGCAAGACCGATGCGAATCTCGCGCGGTTCACGCGCAAGCCGTCGGAACAGCTCACGCAACAGATGGCTTTCACTCCGTTCGTATTCGAGGACGT
This sequence comes from uncultured delta proteobacterium, assembly GCA_963814715.1. Taxonomy (GTDB): domain Bacteria; phylum Desulfobacterota; class Binatia; order Binatales; family Binataceae; genus Binatus. The sequence continues at coordinate 118,568 of CAWFDW010000001.1, read as the reverse complement.
CGGCGCTTTGATCGATCAGTCGAATCCAGAGCTGTACCTGTTCTCTACCGACTACCCGCACACCGAGGGCGGCCGCAATCCGATAGCGCGCTTCGAGACGTCGCTGGGAAATCGTTCCGAACAAATCCGCGATCGATTCTACTCGGAAAATTTCCTGCGCATTTTCCCCGAAGCCCGCGCTTCATAGACACGCGCATCTAAAAGGGGAGACGATGGCTCATTTTCTTACCGTTCCGATCAATGAGAACGGGATTATCACCGATAAAAACATCGACACGGAAATCCAGCGCGCTGCTATTGCGCCGTTCGCGTTTACCGACGTCTTCCTCTATTCGCACGGCTGGTGGACCAGCGCGGTGGCGTCGATGGCCGACTACAACGATTTCTCGATCGGATTTGCGCGCACCCTCGAGAGCTTGATTGGACAGACTACGAACCCACTTCCGAATATAGCGCCTGGATTTTCGGCCCTTAGCATCGGCATGCATTGGCCTTCGATGCTCTCGGAAGATTCCACTTCGGTCGTGAATTTTGTAGAGGCCACATCGTTTTTCACGATGGAATTTCGAGCCGATGATGTCGGCCAAACTGCCGGCTATGCATTGCTTCGGATGCTTCTTGAAAGCCGGGTAGGCGCCGCACCATTCAGGTTTCATTTGCTCGGGCACAGTTTCGGTTGTCGAGTTGTGCTGTCGACCCTGGAACAATTGACCGACCGACCCGGCTACCCTGGCGTTGGCGGCGCAAGCGCAGTTCAACGTGGTTCTGATAGAAGCCGCCGCGGACTGCGATTCGTTGGCGCCGGGCAGGCTCTACGAAAATATTCTTGACGAAATTCCCGAAGTTCAAAATGCTGGTCACGACGTCGAAAAACGACAAGGCGTTGAACACCTGGTATCCAGCGGCGCAGAAGCTCGCGCATCTGTTCAGGGATCCGATCGATGCGATGGGCGCGGCAGGTCTCGTCGATGCGCCTGCGCCGGGAGCAATTAAAAACATTACGATTAGCCCTGGAAACGTTCCGGCGCCGGCTGGAAAGTTTGTGGTGGCGGATCTTACGCCGCTTCATCAAGCCCGACTGAATGACCCCCACTTGCTAACGACCCGACCGTTCGGAATGGGTTTTCGGGCCAGCATTCGGACATCTATGTCGATGAGATTTACAAGCTGGTGGCTCTCTTTCTTGGTTCTTGAACGTCAGCGGCGGCGGACCCGAGATGTCCGCCGCCGCTTTTGCATCATACACGATCAGACTTCAACACGGCTCGGGCGCATGCGGAGAATCGAATGCGAGTTGCCCAGGCATTCGCGAAGCACTCCCAGATAGCTGCGCGTCACGTGAACGGATTCCTTGAAGTCCGACCTCGACATCAAGCACGCGATGAAGTTTCGGCAGTCGGTAGAACGGAACGCTCGGGTAGAAGTGATGCTCGATGTGGTAGTTCACGTTCTTCGGCGCGACGAAAATGTGCGCGAGCACCGAAGCGCCGGTGGACCTGGTCTGCGCGTACGCATTGGACGCGGCCCTCGATCGCGGAATGTTCGGCGATGCTGCGGACGCGGAAGATCACGGTCATCCAGGTGAACAGCGGCACGAACCAGTACATCAAAAGAAGGTGGATGCGCCGAACCAGGCGAGCACCGCGAGCATCGCGGCGTAGAATCCGTATCGAGCGACCAGGAAACCGCGGCTTACACCCGTGTCCCTCGACAGCAGCATCAATGCCAGCTTGAGATAGTAGATTGCGCCGAGCCCCGACAAATCGCGGAGCATCAGCATCGTGAGCCTTGCTCCAGTGCTTGGGAAATACCCAGGTCGCGTCGCCCTGCCGGCGCGCCCAATCGGGATCCTGGCCGGTATTCAGATAGCGATGATGCGCGAAGTGGTTCCTGCGGTATGCGCGCGCGGAGATGAGATTGGGCCACGCCAGGATAATTTCGGCAGTCCAATCGTTGAGACGCCGACCTCGAAACAACCGGTAGTGAACGCCGTCGTGCATCAGGATCAGCAACGCATGTTGGCGCGCTCCGATGAATGCAACGGTCAGCAGGTACGCCGCGATGCTCCAGTGGCGTTGGCATAGAGAGATTGCGGTAAGTATCAGCGTCCATTCAGCAACGATGTGAAAAGTACTTCGGAGCGGGCTCAGCGCCGACAAATCGCGCAGCTCCTCCTTGGTGAGCTTGACCGGAATGGTGCCGTCGAGATCGTCCGACGGGCGCTCGAACGCCCTGCGATCTTTTGATGAGATCGATATTCATAGATTTTTCCCTTATTTGAACGAACGAATCCGCTTGATGATGCGCGAATTCAAAATGAAAGTTGTGATGGATCCACCGGACCGTTGCAGGACAGATTCAGGCGTGAGCGGGTACGGCGGGCGCTTCGACGGCCGGTGAGCGGATAGCGACTCGATGCCGGCCTCAACCGGTCTGAATTGTCGAACCTGATAGTCAGATAATTGTCCGGCGTTTCGATCTTCAAGCGATGAACGTTTGAGGTCAGTCTGGCGAGCGCGTCTCCTTCGAGGATCTTGGGCTGAACCCAAAGTCGGCCCTCGTCGGGTCCTTCGAGATACGGATACTCGACCGGCGTGCCTGCGCTGACGAAGCCCATCGCGGAGTAAAATCCTCCATGATCCGATCTCCCGACGGCCAGGTACACGAGCACCGCACGCGGGTTTCGGCGAACGACCTGAACCGCGATACCGCGCCAGGCAAGCATGCCGGCGCCGCGCGACAACGACCAGTGATCACTGCACTCCAGCACCGTTTGAGGCTCGTAGCGCGAAAGGTCAGGCTGCTCGCAGCTTTGCGGAAACGCAGCGAGATCGTGAAGCGCGACGCCGGCTATCATGCATTCCGGATGGTCTCCTTTTGTTTCGAACAGACCGTAGATGTCGGCGGCAGCCAGACGGACCATGTTTCTCGCCCGCGAACGGCCTACATCTCTGAAGCTGGCGCCATGTCCCGCGCGAGCATCCGCGAGTCGTTGCGCGAAAACGTTTCGTTCGTCCTCTGTGGTTAAGAGGCGCATTTCCATCGGATAACTCCTTTTTTATGATTGAACGATTTACAGATGGTGAACGGCTTGGTTACGGCCGACTCGAGGCGGACCGCGGGCACTTGCCGATCGTACCGGGTAGCGCGAAGGACCGGTCTGGCTGGCAAAAGATTGACGTTCCAGTCGCCCGAGATGTAGCAAAAAGATCATTCCAAACCAGACAATCAGTCACTTGTTAACTCCCATTCGATGACAAATAGTCAACAAGCGGCCTCGCGTCGGACCGCTGTCGTGCCGGAAAGAAAACGATCAGATTTGATTTTCTTTCGACTAATGTTGTGATACGTAGACTAACGTTAGGTGGCTTTAACGGGCGGCTTGTAGTCCGATAAACTCGAAGTCAAGTGGGGGGGAACGTGACAACCAGGGCAATTGAGAGCATGTCGTTTTTCGATGTATTAGCGTCGGAAATAGTGAAGGCAAGCAAGGGGCCCCGGGCTTCATCGGCCTCTCGCACCGCCAGCGCTGGAAATTCAGTCTCTCGAACAACAGGACTATGCGCGCCCGCTAAGAAGATCGTTGGCGCGTTCCGAGGTTCGAGAAATCATTGCGGAGGCCAGAAGTACCGTCTGGCCGCATTTGAACGACGAATCCGTGAGACTGGTTTCACCGACGGAATTCACACGACTCTGGTCGGGATTGGGAGTTCAGTTCCAGTTGGCCAAGCTGCAGTGGAACGGACGGGCTCGCCGCTGTTGGGATTTTACGTGCGAGAAATGGGTGGCTCGCGCTTGCCGCTGATCTGCGTGAACACAGCGCATCACCCTGCGGCGATCGGTGCGGCATTTTCTCACGAAATGGGCCATCACCTGGTCGGGCGGCTCTTTGATTCGCACAAAGCGCACGCGCAGTTGCTGACCTACACTGCATACGGGAACATCTGAACGATCCCGAGGAACTGGCGGCGGACGTTCTCGTCAGCCTCGGCGTATTTCCTGAGGCAATCGCGCGGAAGATTTTTCTGAAGCCGCGGAAAGCGAGTCAGTCCGAATCTGTCCGGACCGCAGAACTGCCGGATTCAGTATCCGCTTCGGTGCTCAAATATTTCGAAGGTCAATTCGGCCTTAGCTTCGGCGCGCAGCTTCCCTCCGCCAAGAAGTTTCAGTACCTGGCCGGAGTAATCCATTTTGCAAAATTAAGACGGGCCCTGCTGACCGAATACGACATCTGAACTGATCAGCGGGCGCGACATGACTCGGGATGCCCGACTCGCGGCATAGCTGTCGGCGCGCGACAATTGCGCGGATTCGTACTAGATCATCACCAGAGGCTGTGATGACGTTTCCCGAAATTCCCGACAGTCCAGCCGGGCGCCAGCTCGCCTGGTACCTGGACCGCGTGAGATCGGGCCGCGAAGGATCGTCCGAGGATGAACTCGGTGCACGATGCGCATTGAACATGATCGTGCGTGCGCCATTTCCATATCCGCACGAAGTGAATACCGGAGGATGGAAACGATGCAGCCAGAGCTACGGCGATTTCAAGGTGGCGTCGGTCGAGCAGGTTTCCGATTTCCGCGTGGCGGTCATACTGGAAAGCAGCGGCGACAAAAAATTTCGGCTGTCGTGCGAAGTCGAGGACAGCGAGCCGCATAAGATAACCCTGCTCAATCGCGCAGCGTATCCTCGATTTCGACGGTGGTGTCGCGCGAAGCGACGATTGCGGACGCAGCCGTGCTCGCCGACATCGAGCGGCGATGCCCGATCGTGCTGAGCGACGGCGTCACGATGACGATCGAGCGCGGCGACGACTACTTCGCGTACACGCGGCTGATGGACAATTTCCTGGTCGCGCTGGGCTTCGTGGATGGGAAACCGGCCGGCGTCAATGTGGCTGCGCTGCATACCGTCAGAGTCGGCGGCCGCGACTATCGCATCCACGCGTTCGCGCACTTGCGCATTCTCCCGGAGCATCAGAAGAAAGGATTGTGGGGCGCGATTAACCGCCTCTTCGATGAGAAGTATCCGGAAGGAACTGTGGACGGCAGCACCGCGTATCCGTCGGTGGACAATGCCGCGATGTTGCGAGGATTTGCCGGCGCGCCGCGATGGAGCATGCATCAGATTCGCGCGCAGCTTCCATGTGCGTCGCTGGCTGGACCGCAAATCGGAAGAGCGGCCACGTCGCGCGATGCGTCGCGGATTGTCGAAATTCTCAACGCGACTCACCAGCACGATGAGATGTACCTGCCGTACACAACGGAATCGTTCACCGCGCGCGTCGAGCGTTCGCCGCGTGACTATTGCTGGGAACGCGTGCGGATGACGGATCGCGCCGTGGTGGGAGTATGGCCGGCGGGCGACACGGTGCGATTTATCATCGAGTCGAAGGGGGAGCGCATCGAGTCGCGGCGCGGTCTCGCGCTGGACTGGGGCGTTTTACCGGGCGCCGAAGACGAGTTCGAGGCGCTGCTCCGCGCGCAATGCGGATGGCTTCACGATCGCGGACTGGACCGGCTGTCAGTCTTCACGTCGGAGGCCTCCGCCGGCTACGAACGCGTGCGCGCGATGGCCAGCGAGTTGGAGCGGTACGTGGTGATTTCGTTCGGCATCCCGGAGCCTCCGGGCGCGTCCACTCGCGGCTTGTACGTGGATCCGATTTACTTCTAGGATCATCTGAACGATCAACGCTGCCAAAGGAGAAGACAGATGGAACTGGCACCCAAGCGGGCTGGATTCGCGCCGGAACGAATCAACCGGATTACCGAACACCTCGACAAGAACTATATTGCGCCCGGCAAAATCGCCGGATGCCAGACGCTGGTCGCGAGGCACGGCCACGTCGCCTATTTCAAATCGCAAGGCTTGATGGATCGTGAGCGTCGCAAGCCGCTCACCGATGACACGATCTTCAGGCTCTATTCGATGACCAAGCCGATTGCGTCGGTAGCATTGATGACGCTTTTCGAGCAGGGACATTTCCAGCTCAACGATCCGGTATCGCGATTCATCCCGGCGTGGCGCGATCACAAGGTGTGGGTGTCGGGTGAAGGCGCGAGCATGGAGACCGCGGCGCCGGTCCGGCCGATGACGATGCGTCATGTGTTGAGCCACACCGGCGGCCTCACTTATGGCGCTACTAATCATCCGGTTGACCGCAGTTATCGCGAGGCTGGCGTAGGACGTGGCGCGGGCGAGACTCTTAGCGGGTTCGCAGACAAGCTGGCCAAGGTGCCGCTGCGTTATCAACCGGGAGAGCGATGGATGTACTCGCTCTCGACGGATGTTTGCGGCTACCTGGTCGAGGCGATCTCCGGTAAGCGCTTCGATCAGTATTTGCAGGAAACGATTTTCGATCCACTCGACATGAAGGACACTTCGTTTATGGTCGCGCCGCGCAAGGCCGATCGTTTTGCGGCTAACTATGAGCGGCAGGCTGATAAGAGTCTCAAGCTCATCGACGATCCGGAGCGGAGTAACTATCTGAAGCAGCCTACATTCTTCTCGGGCGGCGGAGGATTGACCGGTACGACGGCCGATTACCTGCGCTTCTGCGAGATGTTGCGGCGCGGCGGCGAGTTGGACGGCGTGCGCATCCTGGGACCTCGCACGATCGAGCTGATGCATCTTAACCACCTCGCGGGCGGCAAGGATCTCAGCCAGATGGCGATCGGCGCATTCTCGGAAACCGCCTATGAAGGAGTAGGCTTCGGGCTCGGCTTCGCGATGACGCTCGGACAAGTCGAAGCTGGCGCACTCGGCGGCGGCGACTATTACTGGGGTGGTGCGGCCTCAACTATCTTCTGGGTGGATCCCAAAGAAGACTTGGTCGTGATCTTCATGACTCAACTGATGCCGTCGGCCACCTTTAACTTCCGTGGACAACTAAGGAACATCATCTACTCGGCTATCGTCGAGTGAGGAGTGCGACATGAAGGCTGCGGTCTATTATCAAAACGGCGGTCCCGAGGTTCTCAAGTACGAGGACGTGCCCGATCCCGAGTGTCATCCCAAGGGAGTAGTGATTCGTGTCGAGGCGGTAAGTATCGAAGGTGGCGATACGCTCAATCGCTGGCATGGCGCGTTATTCAGTAAGCCTCACATCGTTGGCTACCAGGCTGCTGGCGAGATCGTACAGGTTGGCGCAGAGGTGACAGACCTGAAGGTAGGGCAGAAGGTCACCACCGTTAACGCCATGGGCTCTCACGCGGCGTTGCGTTCGGTGCCTTCGCGAAACGCATGGCCGGTGCCCAAAGGATTCGACATCAAGCTGGCCGCGGCTATTCCAGTACCTTTCGGCACCGCGGACGATTGCCTGTTCGAGTTCGGGCATCTGAAAGCGGGAGAGACGGTGCTGGTTCAAGCTGGTGCCAGCGGCGTAGGAGTTGCAGCTATTCAGCTGGCCAAGCGTGCAGGCGCGACAGTTTTGGCCACAGCGTCGAGTAACGAGCGGCTGGAACGCCTGAAACCGCTAGGTCTCGATCACGGAATTAACTATAAGACGGACGATGTCGCAAAGTCGGTGATGAAAATAACCCACAATCAGGGCGTCAACCTGGTCGTTGATCCCGTAGGTGGCGCGACATTGCAAGGCAGCCTGCTATCGCTCGCCTATCGCGGACGTGTGTCGATGGTTGGTGCGGCGGGACGCGAGGCAATGACGGTAGATGTGTCATCGCTGATGGCTGGCAACCGATCTTTGACGGGAGTCTTTCTCGGAGCTGAGATAGGTACTGATCGCGCGCATAACATGATCCAGCGGCTGATCGATGAGGCCGCGCGCGGCGAGCTGAAGGTCGTGATCGATCGAACCTTCCCGCTGTCTGAGGCTGGAGCCGCGCACGCTTACATCGAGAGTCGCCAGGCGGTAGGCCGAGTTCTTCTCATCCCGTAAGAGTTTCGCGAAATCAGTTAGCGAGGAATGCCGGCGTCAGCGAAAGCTAAACCTCGTGGTGAAGCGCCACCACCGGTACCGCACGCGGATATAGGGCGGCGGAAGATTCGTGATTCGGCACGGCTCGGCGCGGAAGCGGGCGGGCTGATGTTGCTGGCGCTCGCGCTGACTGTTAATGCGGCATTGCTATGGCCTGAGGTCCGTATTGAGCGCGTTCCGGTCAACGACCTGACCTTCCACATCGCCGCGTCGCAGCGTCTTACAGAAAGCCTTTTCACCGGTGACTCATTTCTCGACCCATGGATGTCGCAGTGGGCATTGGGATATCCCGCTATGGCACTTCTATCAGCCGATCCCGCACATGGTTGCAGGACTATGGCTGGCGATAACCAGTCATTTCGCGTCTGCGCCGGCGTCATTCGCAGTGCTCTATTATCTGTTGATGGTAGCATTGCCCGCGTCCACCTACTTGGGTGCGCGGCTATTCGGGTTGGAGCCGATCGCTGCGGGCTTTGCCTCGCTCTTGATCATAGGTGTTAGCGAAGTCGGCGATCTCAGCCGTTACGGCGTGGCTTACGGCGCTTACGTTCGGCGCGGCTCAGGACTCTACACGCAGCTGATGTCCTATAACCTGTTCATGCCGGCGCTAGGACTCGCTAACTATTCGCTCAATACGAGTAGGAGGAGAATTCTGGCAGCTTGCCTGGTTGCGGCCACAGCACTCTGTCATGTCGTGTTCGGATACGCAGCTATAGTATCAGTAGTGATAATGGCCTTGGTAGGTCCGCGAGGCGATCGTTCGCGCCGGATGGTTCGCGCCGCCTCGATCCTGATACCTACGTTCATCCTGGTCGCATGGTTCGTCATTCCAATGTTGCTGGCGAGCGGCGAGGCGAACCGATGCCGATGGGATGACGTTTGGAAGTTCGATTCGTGGGGCGCGAAAGGCATATTCAGCGCGTTGCTCTCCGGCCAATTTTTCGACGAAGGGCGCCTGCCGGTGATGACGCTGGCATTTGCATGCTCGACGATGTTCGCGCTGTATCGTTGGAAAAGGCCGATGCCGCGACGCTTGCTGATTCTCACCGCGGTGTGGCTCGCGGTTTTTTTCGGCCGCACCACCTGGGGATATTACATGCTGGCACTCGGACTGCCGGCGACCTTTCACGTCAGCCGTTTCGAGTCGGTATTCGAATTGTTCGCCGTGCTCTTGACGGCGTGGGCGCTGGCCAAAGTTGTAGCCCTGGGATGGCGGCTCGGAGTCGCAAGCAAGCTTGTAACCGGCGTCGCACTCGGAGCTATCGCACTTGTGATCTTTGCCGAGCGTGCCAGCTTCCTGAGGATGAGCAACTACTGGGGAGATGAGAGTCTGGCGGCGATTGCGCACGAGGGCGGCGACCTCGACGCTTCCCTTGCCGACATCCACACGATTCTGCGCGAGCGACCGGGCCGCGTCTGGTCCGGTCCAACGGGAATGTGGGCCGCCCATTTTCAAATCGCCAAGTCGCAGCCCTATACCTTTCTTTCGCTAGCGGGGTTCGATGAGCTCAGCTTTCTCTATCATAGCTTGTCGTGGAGCTCGGACGTGACGGCCGAAATCAACGAGCGCGATCCTTACCAGGCCCAGTTGTTTGCGATGCGCGCGGTGCTTGCTCCTACAGCTCAATCGATGCCTTCCTACTTCAAGCTTCGCGCAACTCACGGCCAACTTGCAGTCTACGAGGCTTCGCACGAGGGTTACTTCGGCTTGGTGGATATTGGAGCGCGCTACGAAGGTCCTCTTACATCCGTGCTCAATCGTGACTGGGGTTGGATGAACGATCCTGCGGTGCGGGCCGGCGCGGTGATCGCGCTAGGAAGCGATATCAGAGAAGTACCGGAATGGAAGATGTTTCAGGCGCTGCCTCCGCTGGATCCTCGGTTCTCGACAGTGCGCGGCGAAGTAATTTCCGAGAGCAAAGTGGGTGAAACCTATAGCGCACAGCTCGCAGTCCTACGACCGTGCTACGCGTTGCTTAAGATAACTTACTTTCCAGGCCAGCTTGCAACCGTTGACGGAAAGCCTGCGCCAATATTTCGCGTCTATCCCAACTTCTGCGCGATTCCTGTCGGCCCCGGCGAACATCAGATCGTAGTGCGATACCGTCCCGGACCTATCAAGCCGATTCTCCTGGTCGTTGGGTTCATCTTAGTGGGATTGATCGCGCAAGCAATGCGCCGGCCTGAGTACTCCGCAATGGAACGCAACACTGCCGCGCGGCTGGCGGAGTTGGGGCACCACCTGGAATACTCCTCGCACTAGAACGGCACTCTCGCTCGCGGTTCTGATCCTGCTCTTTACTCGCGCACTGTTCCGTGGCAGCTTGCTCGACGGCCACGACTCACTAGCATATCCACCCCGGCTGACTGAATTCGCGAGGATATTGAGCGACCATCAATTCCCTCCGCTATGGGCGCCGGATCTCGGCAGCGGACATGGACAGCCACTGTTTGAATTTGCACCACCGTTGATCTACGCGACGGCATTGCCTTTCTTCAAAGCCGGTGCGACGCTGGCCAACTCGCTTCAATTCGGACTCGCGATTCTGTTCGCTCTAGGTGCGATCGCAGTCTTCCTGATCGGGCGCAAACTTTCCTTTTCGCGTGTCGCTTCGATCGGCGCCGCGGCTGCATGGCTGTTTGCTCCTTATCAGGCGCTGGATATCTACATCTGCGGGAGATTTGCGGAGTCGGCCGCGATTGCAGTGGCTCCTATCGCGCTGCTCGGGTTGATTACAGCTCTTCAGCGCCCGGCCGTGGTAACTGTGATGCTCGGCGCGCTGGCAGTAGCGATGCTGCCGTTGGCGCATAACGCAATCGCCTTGCTGATGTTTCCGGCTTTCGCGGCGTTGGTCGCGGTTCGCGCGGTCCTCTCTGATCATAGGCTGAAAACCGCCGTGGCCGGCACTTCGGTGCTTATCGGCGGACTTGGACTAAGTGCTTTCTTCTGGCTCCCGGCACTGCTCGAACGCGGCTTGGTGAAAACCGACCTGTTGCGGACCGACTTTCTCAACTGGACCAATTTTATTATCTCGCCGTCCCAGTTGATTTGGTCGCCATGGGGATACGGTTATGCGACGCGCGGTCCTACGAACGGCATCTCATACTCACTAGGACTCGGCCACATAGCCCTCGCAGTTGCGGGAATCGTTATCGCGATTCGCGTGACGAACCTTACCCGCCGCTTTGACGCGATTGTGTTTGCCGTCGCGTCGATTGTAGGAGCATGGTTAGCCACTGATTTGTCATGGAAGATTTGGGAGCACGCCACCACGCTTCAATACCTCGTCTACCCGTGGCGTACATTGTGCATTCCAGCCCTATTCATGCCGTTACTGGCGCTCTACGCATTCGACCGAATGGGTGCTCGGCTCGCATCGGCAGCAATCGTAGCTCTGGTACTGCTCAACATCGCGCACACTCAACCCAAGGGAGTTCAGACCTATGATGAGGCCTACTACAGTTCAGACCTGATCGCTCAAAGAGGGATAAATACGACGACTCGTGAAGAGTATGAGCCGCGCACTGTCTATCAGCGTCCTGGTTTTGACAGCGTCCTGCTCAAAGGCGTGAGGTCCGCGCCCGTCGTATCTCAGCTCAATGTCAGCTCGAACCGCCAGTCGTTCACAGTCGACGCGAGCGAGCCCTCGCTAATGAAGGATTCGCTCTTCGACTACCCCGGGTGGACGGTGCTGGTTGACGAGCGTGAAGTTGCGACTGCGCCAGATGCAGATAGCGGCGAGATCACCTTCAATATCCCAGCCGGCGTGCATAGTGTCCTGGTGGAGCTACGTCCTACTCCTATCCGGCGGTGGTCGTACTATGTGTCCCTGGTTACGGGCGCACTGATGACTCTCATCGTGGCGTTCGCGCTGTTTACCGCGTGGAACCATACCGAGCCTTTCGACAAGGCTAAACCTGCACCACCCACGAAAACTCACCCGAAGAAAGGATCACGCCGCTAGGCAGCGAATATTTCCCCGAAAAAATCAGACATAGCCTTCCACGATCGCGCATCGACTACCTTGTTGTAACCAATCCCCGGCATTTTGAGGCTGTCCGAGTTCGGATTCGTGAAGCTGTGCTTTGCGCCTCCATAAGTGATGACCTGCCAGTCCGCACCGGCTTTGATCATCTCGGACTCGAACGCGTTCACCTGCTCGAACGGGATCATTGTGTCATCGGCGCCGGTGCACACGAGGATCTTCGCCTTCACTTTTCCAGCCTCAGCTGGTCGCTGCGTCTGCAAGCCGCCGTGAAAGCTGACGACTCCCTTCAGCGGTGCGCCGTCGCGCGCGAGCTCCAGCGAGAACGTGCCGCCCATGCAGAATCCTATAGCTGCCAATCGGCCGGCATCCGTTTGAGGCAACGACGCTAGATGATCGAGCGCGGCACGTCCGCGCTTGCGAAGTTTCGACTGGGTCGGTAAACAAGGGCGTCGCGAGCTTCATTGCCTCGGGCAAATTCGACACCTCGATCCCGTCGCCGTATGGGTCGCCGGCGAAAGCGACGTAGCCGAGTTCCGCGAGACGCTCTGCGCGCTTCTTTGCATGTTCGCCCAGTCCGAACGCCTCTGGCATCACGAGCACGCCGGGGCGCTTGCCCGACTTCTTGTCGTCGTAAGCGAGATATCCGCGAAGCGTTACACCGCCGTCCTTGTATTCAACAGTCTCCGTTTTCATACGAGTCTCCGATGATTGTGATTCAGACGCCATCTTGCACAATTTCACCATTTTCTGGAAGCAGCGGAATAGTTGTAAGTTAGCGAATCGAGGGTCGAGGAGACGCAAATGCTCGAGCTGTATCACGCGCACATTTCGACGTGCAGTCAGAAGGTCCGGCTATGCCTGGCCGAGAAAGAGCTCGAGTGGATCAGTCATCCGATCGAGTTTACCCGCGGCGAGCATCTGACCCCTGCGTATCTCGCCCTCAATCCCAACGGCGTGGTGCCGACGCTCGTAGACAACGGCCGGCCGGTCATCGACTCGTCGGTGATCTGCGAATATCTCGAAGAGATCGCACCGGACGAAGGCACAACGTTGATGCCGCGCGACGCTTACGGCCGCGCCAAAGTTCGTGCGTGGCTTCGGTACATCGAGGAAGTCCCGACTGCCGCGATTCGCGTGCCGTCGTTCAACGGGCTGTTTCTCAAGGGATGGCGTCAGATGAGCGACACGCAGCGCGCCGGATACATCGCGGCAACGCCGTTGCGTAAGGGGCACTATCGCAGATTCGGCACCGACGGCTTTTCGAAAGATCAGATGGACGAATCGACCGAGCGGCTGCGTCAGACCGTCGAGAGAATCGATGGCGCCGCGAAGAAATCCCCATGGCTGGCGGGTGACGCGATTTCTCTCGCCGACCTATGCGTCCTGCCCACTATCGCGCGCATGACGGACATCGGCCTCGAAGATGTCTGGCGCGACTTGCCCAACATGACGGATTGGTACGCGCGGATAAGAGCTCGGCCGTCGTTCGAGAAGGCATTCTATCCAGGCTCGCGCGTCTCGGTTGCTGATTAGGAATTCGCCGCGCGACGAGAGTTTTGCTAGGAGCATGGTCTATGGCAGATCCTGATTTCACTCAGTTCAAGCTCGCGCACAAAGGGCATTCGTTCGAAGAATTTCACGAAGGCCAGGTCTTCGATCATCATTGGGGCCGCACGATAAACGCCGGCGACAATTCGCTGTTCACCACCGCGACGCTCGCGCACTGCCCGCTGTACTTCAACGCTGAGTATGCGCGCGCGCACGGGCATCCCGACGTGGTCGTCAATCCGATGCTGGTCGCGTGCACCGTAGTCGGCATCTCGGTCGAAGATTTGAGCGAAGCGGGCGGACCGTTCCTCGGCATCAACAATCTGGAATTTCACCGCCCCGTCTATCCCGGCGATACGCTGACCGCGCGCAGCACTGTTGTCTCGACGCGCGAATCCGCCAGCCGCGGCAACTTTGGAATCGTCACCTGGCGCACCGAAGCGCGCAATCAACGCGACGAACTCGTCATCAGCTACGAGCGCACGAACCTCGTCGCCAAACGCAGAGGAGCGCCATTGTGAGTTACATGACCGACGAGCGGCGGATGATTCAGCAAACGGCGCGCGACTTCGCGATGAACGAAGTTCTGCCGATCGCGAACAAGCTCGACCCCGAGCAAGGCGACATCCCGATGGCGCTGCGGGACAAGATGGCCGAGATGGGCTACTTCGGCGTCGTCATCCCGGAGGAATACGGCGGGCTCGGTCTGGGCGCGTTCGAGTACGCGCTGATCACCGAGGAACTCGCGCGCGCGTGGATGAGCGTCGCGAGCATCATCGCGCGCGGCAACGGACTCGGCGGCGGCTTCACGGCGGCGCAACGGCGCGAGTATCTCCCACGGATGGCGCGCGGAGAATTTCTCGGCGCGGCGGCGCTGTCGGAGCCGGACGCGGGCAGTGATCTCGCCAACGTCTCGTGCAAGGCGACGCGCGACGGCGACGGCTGGATGCTCAACGGCACCAAGACCTGGTGCACGTTTGCCGACGGCGCCGATTTCATCTCGGTGCTGGCGCGCACCAAGCAGCCGTCCGATCCGCGCCGCCGTCACGAGGGCATCAGCCAGTTCCTGGTGCTGAAGGAGCGTGGCAAGTTTCCGCCGGGGCTGACTGGCTCGCCGATTCGCAAGATCGGTTACTTCGGATGGAAGACGTGGGAGCTGCACTTCGACAACTTCAAGCTGCCCGCGGACGCGTTGCTCGGTCGCGAGCGCGAAGACCGCGGCGAGGGCAAGGGATTTTACGGCGCAGTCAGCGGCCTCGAGGTCGCGCGCGTGCATACTGCGGCGCGTGCGATCGGACTCGCGCGCGGCGGCCTCGAAGACGCGTTGGCCTACGCGCAGAAGCGAATCGCGTTCGGACAGCCGATTGGTGAATTCCAGGCGATTCGATTCAAGCTGGCCGAGATGGCGACCGAAATCGAAGCGGCGCGCCAGCTTATGTACTTCGTCGCGACTGAAGTCGACAGCAAGCGGCGATGCGACAAGGAAGCCTCGATGGCGAAGCTGTTCGCCTCCGAGATGGCCGAGCGCGTGACCAGCCAGGCGCTGCAGATTCACGGCGGCTACGGCTACACCAAGGACTTCCCGCTCGAGCGCTACTGGCGCGACGCGCGATCTGACGAAAATTTTCGAGGGCACTTCCGAAATCCAGTTGCGTATCATCTCCGATCGTCTGCTGCCGCGGGTGCGAAAATGAGTACACCGATTTCGAAACTGACCGGCACTGGAAATTACTTCGAAGATTTCGAGGTCGGCGCGAAAATGCGTCACGCGCGCGGCACTACCATCGGCGAGATCGAAAATCAGATGCTCACCAAGCTCGTGCTGAACACCGCCGACGGCCACTACAACGAGCATCGCATGCGCTCGACGCAATTCGGCCAGCGATTGGTATTCGGACTCATCACCGGCTCCGTATGCATCGGGCTGGCGACGCAGGACACCGCCGAAAATGCGCTCGCCGAGCTCGGCCTCACCGGAATCAGATTCACGTCGCCGGTTTTTCATGGCGACACGCTCTACGCCTACACCGAAGTGCTCGAAAAGCGCGACGCCGATCGCGACGACGCCGGCA
Source organism: uncultured delta proteobacterium (assembly GCA_963814715.1). Lineage (GTDB taxonomy): Bacteria > Desulfobacterota > Binatia > Binatales > Binataceae > Binatus. Next base: position 103,023 of record CAWFDW010000001.1, on the reverse strand, counting down.
TCGTGCGCTTCAAGCATTGGGGCACCAAGCACGACGGGACGATCGTCTTCGAGGGCGAGCGCACCGTGCTGATCAAGCGCCGCTCGCATTGGGGCAATCGATGAACGCGCGCACCGGACCGCTGTCGGATGTTCGCGTGCTCGATCTCACGCAGGCGCTGGCCGGTCCGTATTGCACGATGCTGCTGGCCGACCTCGGCGCCGACGTTATCAAGATCGAGTCACCCGCCGGCGACATGAGCCGGAGCATGGGGCCGCTTCCGGCGGATCGAAAAGGATGCGACTACGGCGGCTACTTCGCGAGCGTCAATCGCAACAAGCGCAGCATCGTGCTCGACATCAAGACCGACGCGGGCCGCGACGCGCTTTTCAAGCTCGTGAAAACTGCCGATGCGGTCGTCGAGAATGCGAAGACCGGCGTGATGGATCGCGCGGGAGTCGGCTACGAGCGGCTGCGCGAAATAAATCCGGCGCTCGTCTATGCGGCGATTCGTGGCTTCGGCGATCCGCGCACCGGCGCGAGTCCGTATGCCGATTGGCCCGCGTTCGACATCGTCGCGCAGAGCATGGGCGGGCTGGTCGCCGTCACCGGTCCGCAAGGAAGTGCCGGCTACAAAGCCGGTCCGGGCATCGGCGACATTTATCCCGGCACGCTCGCCGCGCTTGGAGTGGTGTCCGCGATTCACGCCGCGCGCCGCACCGGGCAGGGGCAATTTCTCGACGTGGCGATGTACGACGCGATTCTCGCGCTGTGCGAGATGATCGTTTACAGCTACGCGAGCGACGGGCATCGTCAGGGAGCCGGCGGGCAACGGCACCGCGGTGCTGTGTCCGTTCGATATTTTTCCGACGCGCGATGGCGCCGTCGCGATCGCAGCGCCCGGCGAGAATCACTGGAAGATTCTGTGCGACGCGATCGGCCGTCCTGAGCTGGTGACCGACGATCGGACGCGCAACGTCAATCGGCGCGTTGCCAACGCCGAGTTTGTGCGCGGCATTCTCACCGAATGGACGACGGCGCATAGCACGCGCGAAATCGTCGATGCGATCGGCGGCAAGGTGCCGGTCGGTCCGGTCAACACCGCTAAAGATATCTTCGAAGATCCACATCCGAGGGCGCGCGGCATGCTGGTCGAAGTCGAGCAGCCGGGCGACAATCCTCCGCTGGTGATTGCGGGATGTCCGATCAAGCTGACCGGCACGCCGTCGGGGATTTACGCGCGCGCGCCGCGCCTCGGCGAGCATACCGATCAGGTGCTCGCCGAAGCGGGAATATCAATCGCGCGCAAGGAGCCATCATGACGCTTCGACTAAGACGTTCAGAACTTTCGACGCCTGCTTCGAGTCCTAAGATGATCGAGAAGGCGATGGCGACCGCTGCCGACATGGTCTTCCTCGATCTTGAAGACGCGGTCGCGCCCTCGCAGAAAGAAGCGGCGCGCAAGAATGCCGTCGATGCGCTACGCAATCTCGATTGGGGCAAAAAGATTCGCGCGGTGCGAGTCAACGGTGCCGACACGCACTGGGCGCACGACGACGTCATCGAAGTCGTCGAGGGCGCCGGCGACAAGCTCGACGTCATCATCGTGCCGAAGCCGAAGGCGCCGCGCGATATCTGGTTCTTCGACACGCTGCTGACGCAACTCGAGACCAAGCTCCATCTAAAAAACAAGATCGGTCTCGAAGCGTTGATCGAGGAGAGCGCGGCGCTGGCGCGCGTCGAGGAAATTGCCGCGTCGTCGCCGCGGCTCGAAGCGCTTATTCTAGGATTTGGAGATCTCTCGGCCAGCCAAGGCATGCGCTTCGGCGTCGCGAGCGATCCGGCGCTGCGGTATCCCGGCGACATGTGGCATCACGCGCGCGTGCGGATGATCACCGCATGCCGCGCCAACGGTATCGACGCGATCGACGGACCCTTCGGCAACTTCAAAGATCCCGACGGCTACCGGCGCGAGGCGACGTGGGCGGCGACACTCGGCGCCGTCGGCAAATGGGCGATACATCCGAGCCAGATCGAAATCGCCAACGACGTATTCGCGCCGACGCCGCACGAAATCGAAAACGCGCGCAAAATGTCCGAGGCCTACCAGGCCGCGACCCGCGACGGCGCCGGCGCCGCAGGCGCAGGCGGGATGCTGGTGGACGCAGTCGCGGTGCGAATTTTCGAAGGCGTCCTCGAACGCGCCCGCCTCACCGGCCGCGCTTGAGCCGTGTGATCATTCACTTCGGGAACTGCGACTGGAAGAAGGTCCACATCGTGTCGTTTGCGTCGATGTTGTCGGTGACCGGGCCGAGGAATTTCGTAACCAGCCATCCTTGATGAGCGCCCGGCCAGGTGTGGCCGCCGCCCTGCACGACTACGTTTTCCAGCCCGCGTCCGGGCGGACAGGAATAAGTTTCAACCGTTACGCTCATCGAATCGTTCTTGGCGGGCAACGTCGTTTTTTGCGCTGCGCCGCAGCCGTTGCGCTTCTGCCAGATTGCGACCGCCTGCGCATTGCTGATCGCGATGCCGCGATTGCCGAATTGCGGTGCGATTGGCCCGCCATTGAACGGAACGAATTTGTCGTCGGTGCCATGAAAGAAGATTGCGGGCATCGGACGCGCCGACGGGCACGCCGCATCGACCGGTTGCGTCGCCGCTATCACGCGCGACTCCGGCCAGCGCGTCGGGCATCACGCACGCCATGTGCTGCGCCATGAAGCCGCCGTTGGAAATTCCAGCCGCATAGACGCGCTTGGGATCGATCACGCCCTGCGCGATGACCTCCGCGAGCATCGCTTTTATGAACCCGATATCGTCCGCCATCGACTCGTGCCCGATCACGCGCCCGTCGTTCCAATGCTTGTCGATCCCATTCGGATACATGACGACCAGGCCGTGCGCCTGCGCGAACGCATCGAAGTTCGAGTAGCGTTCCTGCCCGGCGCCGGTGCTGCCGCTGCCGTGCATCATGATGAACGCCGGCAGCCGCTTTCCACTCTGCCCGGACGGCACGTAGAGCAGGTAGGTGCGGCTCACAGCCGTTCACGTCGATGGTGTGCGAGACGGCATCGCCAGCGGCAGCGGGACGCGACGACACGATCGCCGCAACCAGAACGATCGCGACCAGAAGGAGGCGAGCATTCGATCTATTTTGCGCATGCTCGGATTCTATAATGCAGCAAGCCTCACCCGCGCCAGACTTGCCAGAATATTTGATGACAAGCTAACATCTGTTAGGTAAGTTTCAGATTGACTGTAAACCGGCGCGCGCGAAGGACTCTATGCGATTTGGACTCTTCTATGAACATCAGCTTCCACGCCCGTGGGAGGAAAAGAGCGAGCTGCAACTGATCCAGGACGCGCTCGATCAGATCGAGCTCGCGGACAAGCTCGGCTTCACCAATGTGTGGGAAGTCGAGCATCACTTTCTGGAAGAGTACTCGCACTCGAGCGCGCCCGAAGTTTTTCTCGCCGCGGCGAGCCAGCGCACTACGAAGATGCGGCTTGGGCATGGAATCGTGCTGACCGCGCCCGGCTACAACCATCCCGCGCGCATCGCCGAGCGAATCGCGATGCTCGACCTGGTCTCGAAAGGGCGCGTCGAGTTCGGCTCGGGCGAGTCGGGATCGCTCGCGGAGCTCGGTGGCTTCAATCTCACGCCCGCGCTGAAACGCGAGATGTGGCGCGAGGGACTCGAGACCGCGCTGCGCTGCATGACCGAGGTCCCGTTCGGCGGCGTCGACGGCAAGTACGTCAAGATGCCGCCGCGCAACGTGGTGCCGAAGCCGGTGCAGAAACCGCATCCGCCGGTGTGGGTCGCATGCTCGCGGCGCGAGACGATCCTGCTCGCCGCGGAATGCGGTATCGGCGCGCTGACGTTCTCATTCATCGATCCGGAAGAAGCGGTGCATTGGGTCGGCGACTATCGCAAGACGCTCGCCGAGAAGTGCGTTCCGATTGGCACGCGCGTCAATCCCGAGATTTCGTGTGTCACTCCGATGATGTGCCATCAGGACGAGCGCGAGGCTATCTTGCGCGGACTCGAGGGCGGCAACTTCTTTGGCTACTCGCTCGGCCACTACTACGTCTTCGGCGATCACAAGCCGGGGGTGTCGAACGTGTGGGAGGAGTTCACGCACAAGCGCGCCGAGCGCGGGTACTCGCCCGACGTCGCGATTGCGATGCGCCAGCGCCGGCTGAGCGCGCGGCTCGACGACGATCAGGGCGCACAGCAGGGCTTGCGCGGCGCGGTCGGCACGCCCGATCAGTTGCGCGAGTACTTTCGGCGCTTCGAGAACGCCGGCGTCGATCAGATGATCTTCGTGATGCAGGCCGGGAAGAATCGCCACGAGCACATCATGGAGTCGATCGAGCTGTTCGGCAGAGAAGTGTTGCCGGAGTTCGCGGAGCGCGACGTCGCATATCGCGCGAAGAAGACGAAGGAGCTCGAGCCGATCATCGAGATGGTGATGAAGCGCAAGCGCGACGACGCCCCGAAGATGCCGGCGGACTACCTCATCGAGGCACTCCCGAAGAAGCTCATCGAGCAGTACGGCGGCAAAGAGATGCTCGACAAGCTCGAGGGCGACTCAGCAATCGGCATCCCGCGTCCGCAGAATCTGCAGGAGCGCTTGCAGCAAGGAATCGTTCCGCAGCGCGGTCCGAACGGCGGCAACGCGAAGTAGGGCGACCGCGACGAACTAGACGCATATCCGAAGGCGCTGCACCTGCGGAGCGTCTCCTGGATTTCCGATCCAGCTTGCGGCGATTGCGCCGATCTGCGAGCTTGCGGGATCGGCACCTCCTGGCGCGTGCTGGACATGACCTGGAGAGCGACGCGGACTACTTTGATCGAGTCCCGGCGCAGCGCCAAAACCGAGTATTTTAACGACGAGATGAAGCGCGGGCTCGAATACTCGTACAAGATGGTTCCAAGGGCGAACGCGGCAGGCGTCAAGCTGGTGGTCGGCGATGATTTTGGCGTCGCTGGGTTACTCCACGGCGACTATGCGAAGGAGCTCGAAGCTTACGTCAAAGGCGCGGGAATTCCGGCACTCGACGTGATCGGCTGGTCGACTCGCAACGGCGCTGAGATGCTGGGGATGAAAGACGACCTGGGAACGATCGAAGCGGGCAAACTGGCAGACCTGCTGGTGGTTAATGGCGATCCGGAGAAGGATATTACCGTGCTACAGAATCGTGCCAATCTCAACGTGATCATGAAGGGCGGAAAGTTCATTGAGTGCCAACTCACTCCAGGCAAAGCGATCGCCAAGTCCGCATGATGCCAATTGAGACGAGCGACATTTGCGCATCGAAGTTCGGGGTTAGCTGACCGTCAATGCGCTGTTTGAAATGCGGGACGAGTAATCCCTCGACCAATAACTTCTGCGCGAAGTGTGGGAATGGCCTCGCGAAGGTTTGCGCAAAGTGCAAGGCCGAGAATCCGCCGACCTCCGACTTCTGCGGCAAGTGCGGGACTCCACTGACAAGTGCCGCAGCCGCGGCGCCCGCAAGCTCGCCAGAATCAACATCCAACGTGCGCGTAGCGCCGGAGAGCGCCTCATCGGAAGCGCTCGAGGGTGAACGCAAGACGGTCACTGCGCTGTTCGCCGATATCAAAGGATCGACGGAGCTTGAGCAGGACCTCGATCCCGAAGAAGCGCGCGCGATCGTCGATCCCGCGCTGAAGCTGATGATCGACGCGGTCCGCCGCTACGACGGCTACATCGTGCAGAGCACCGGCGACGGTATCTTCGCACTGTTCGGTGCTCCGGTGGCGCACGAGGACCATCCGCAGCGGGCGCTGTATGCGGCGCTGCGAATGCAGGAAGAATTGAAGCGCTACTCGGCGAAACTGGTCGCCGATGGCGGAATGCCGCTCGAAGCCCGTATCGGCGCGAACACCGGCGAAGTGGTCGTACGATCGATCTCGACCGGCGGCGGACACGTCGAATACACGCCGATTGGGCATACCACCAACCTGGCGTCGCGGATGCAGGCGGTCGCGCCGACCGGATCGATCGCGACCAGCGAGCAGACCCGCAGATTCGTCGAGGGCTACTTCGCCCTCAAGCCGATGGGCCCGACCAAGGTCAAGGGCGTCAGCGAGCCGGTGAATGTTTACGAGGTCACCGGACTCGGGCCGCTACGCACGCGGCTCCAGCGTTCCGCGGGACGGGGTCTCACCAAGTTCGTCGGACGCGAGCGCGAGATGGAAGCGCTCGCACGCGCTGCCGATCAGGCAAAAGCCGGTCGCGGCCAGATAGTCGCCGCGATGGCGGAAGCGGGCACCGGCAAGTCGCGCCTCTTCTTCGAGTTCAAGGCCAAGAACCAGTCGGGCTGGATGGTGCTCGAGACGTTCTCGGTCTCGCACGGGAAAGCGTCGTCATATTTTCCCGTAATCGACCTGCTGCACACCTATTTCAAGATAAGCGGCGATGACGACGAGCGCTCCCGCCGCGCGAAGGCGATCGGCGCCGTGCTCGCCCTGGATCGCGCGCTCGAAGACACTCTGCCCTATATCTTCGCTCTGCTCGGAATCATTGAAGGCGAAGATCCATTGGCGCAGATGGACGCGCAAATCCGCAAGCGGCGCACACTCGATGCGATCAAGCGGATCCTGCTGCGCGAGTCGCTTAATCAGCCGCTGATGGTGATCTTTGAGGACTTGCACTGGATCGACGAGGAAACGCAGGCGTTCCTGAATCTCCTCGCCGATTCGATCGGCACCGCTAAAATCCTGCTGCTGGTAAATTACCGTCCCGAGTACTCGCATCAGTGGGGATCGAAAACCTATTACACGCAACTGCGGCTCGATCCGCTGGGCAAAGAGTCGGCCGACGAGATGCTCTCCGCGATGCTTGGCAATGGGGCCGAAGTACAGCCGCTCAAGCGCCTTATCATCGAACGCACCGAAGGCAATCCGTTTTTCATGGAAGAAACGGTGCAGGTGCTACTCGACGAGGGAGCTCTGGTGCGCGACGGCTCGTCGATCCGGCTTAACAAGGCGCTGGGAGAATTGAAGATCCCGCCGACGGTGCAGGCGATCCTCGCCGCGCGCATCGATCGGCTGCCGCCTGCGGAGAAAGATCTTCTTCAGAACCTGGCCGTTATCGGAAAGGAGTTTCAGCTAAGCCTCGTACGCGCAGTGGTCGGAACTTCCGCCGACGATCTTGCGCAGATGCTCGACGACCTGCAGCTCGGCGAGTTCATCTACGAGCAGCCGGCGATGGGTGATGTCGAGTACACGTTCAAACACGCGCTGACCCAGGAGGTCGCTTACAATTCGGTGCTGACGGAACGGCGGCGCGTGCTCCACGAACGGGCCGGCGGAGCGATCGAAACGCTTTACGCCGACCATCTGGACGATCACCTGGCGGAGCTGGCGCATCACTTCGCCCGCAGCGCGAACGTCAACAAGGCTATCCAGTACCTGGCGCTAGCGGGCAAACAGTCGTTGGAGCGCTACGCGCTGGCCGAGTCTTATGCGCAGTTGCAGAAGGGAATCGAGTTGCTCAGAACCTTGCCCGAATCGCCGGCGCGCGACGCGAGTGATCTGGATCTCGCTATTGCCCTGGTCACGGTGCTGTGGCGAACCAAGGGACCGGCTGCGCCTGAAACCCGCGAGGTAAGCACGGCCGCCGCCAAACTCGCTGAGCGAACCGGCAGCCCCGCACAAATCATCGTGCTCCTGAGTCTGATGCGGGCCAGCACTCTGATTTCAGGCGACTATGCCGGGGCGGCGGCGCTCTCGGATCGGCTCTTCGATTTGGCTGAGCGCGAAGGGAGCCCTGCCAGCCTCGCACCCGCGCACCTCGGCAAACTCCAAACGCTCTACTATCGCGGCGATCTGCCGGGCGCCGAAGCACATTTCGAAGTTTGGCGTAACGCCCGTGAAGCGGGCCTGGTCGAAAGAAATACCGGTTTGGCGGTCATTTTATTGTCGACCGCAGGCCAGTGCGCATGGTACCTCGGTCACGCCGGCAAAGCGCGTGAACGTTTCGCAGAAGCGATCGCGATAGCGCGCGAGCTCAAAGATCCTTTCACATCGTCGACGATCGGATTTTTCGAGTCCTCCTTCTACCGGAGTTCCAGGGATCCACAGGGCGCCGAGGCTGCGGTCACGCCAATCCTGGCGATTTGTGAAGAGTACGGGTTGAGCGCGACAAGAGACTCACTCCTGAGCATCGCTGGCTGGGCGCGGATACAACTTGGCGGCGCGCGCGATGGCCTCTCGCTGATCCGTCAGGGACTGGCCGGCTCGATCGAGGCGGGATACGGGCTCCGAATTGCCGAAAGTATGATCTGTCTGGCCGAGGTTCAGGCATTGGATGGCATGTTCGACGATGCGCTGGCGACGATCGAGCAAGCAGTGGAAGCGAACCTTCAGGAAGTTTTAATCAGGCCCGAGATTTTAACCGTACGCGGAGAATTGCGGCAGAAAATCGGTCAAGCCGAAGCCGCGGAAACCGATTTCCGCGATGCGATCGAACTCGCCCGAAAGATGAGTGCAAAAATGCCGGAACTGCGCGCGACGACCAGCCTCGCGCGATTGCTCGCCAGTCAAGGCAACCGCGACGACGCGCGCTCGATGCTCGCGGAAATCTACAACTGGTTCACCGACGGCTTTGACACCGCCAACCTGAAAGACGCGAAGGCCCTGCTCGACGAGCTAAGCGCCTAGCTGATCGCGCCGCGTTTGCGGAGCGTCTCCAATTCCGTGTTGGCGAAGCCCCAATCGCGCAACGCTTCCTCGGTATGCTCGCCGGGCTTGGCCGGTGGGCGCTGAATCTTGCTCGGCGTCCGCGAGAATCGAGGCGCCGGCCCCGGCTGCGTCACGCCGCCATCCTCGATGAAAGTTCCGCGATGCTTATTGTGCGGATGCTGCGGCGCTTCATCCATGTTGAGCACGGGCGCGAAGCAGATATCGCTGCCCTCCATTATTTTGCACCATTCGTCGCGCGTCTTGGTGCGGAAAATCGTCTTCAGCCGATCCTTCATCGCGGGCCATTGCGATCGATCCTGCTGATGCGGCAGCTTCTCGCCCTTCAGCCCTGACTTCTCGAGCAGCTCCGCGTAGAACTTCGCCTCGATCGATCCAATCGCGACGTACTTGTTGTCCTTCGTTTCGTAAACTTCGTAGTAGTGAGCGCCGGTATCGAGGATGTTGTCGCCGCGCTCGTTGTTCCAGAATCCGGAACCGTGCATCCCGTAAATCGCGGTCATCAGCGACGCGGCTCCATCGACCATCGCCGCATCGACGACTTGTCCCTTGCCGGACTTCTGCGCCTCGAGCAGGCCCGCGACCACTCCCAGAGCCAGGTAGAGCGCGCCGCCGCCGAAATCACCGACGAGATTCAGCGGTGGTACCGGAACGTCGCCCTTGCGCCCGAAGCTGTGCAGCGCGCCCGACAGCGCGATGTAGTTGATGTCGTGACCGGCCGCCAGCGCGAGCGGACCCTCCTGACCCCATCCCGTCATGCGACCATAGATGAGCCGCGGATTGCGCTTGAGACAGTCGTCAGGGCCGAGGCCGAGCCGCTCAGTGACGCCGGGACGAAAGCCTTCGATCAGCGCGTCAGCTTTCTCGACCAGCTTGAGCACGGCCTCGATCGCTTCGGGCTTCTTGAGATCGAATGCGACCGAACGCCGCCCGCGATTGAGCAGGCTGTATTTCTGATCCATCGCGATGCCCAAACCAGCGTCGGCCACGCGGTCGATTCGCAAAACGTCGGCGCCCATGTCCGACAGCAACATCGCACACATAGGTCCGGGGCCAATCCCGGCCAGCTCGATGACGCGATAACCTGACAACACTCCCATGATTCTTACCTCTGCGATTACTTAAGCCCGCGCACCTTCTTGTTCGCTTCCCGCCCCAGGCATTTCTGCAGCCATGCCGATACGCTCGGCCATGCCGACATGTCGAGCTTCATCATCGGTATCCAGCTCATCACGGCCGCCACGTTGAGATCCGCGATCGTAAAGTTCTTGCCGAGCAGATATTCCTTGCCCTTTAGCGATTCCTCGAGCGCATTCATCGGCGCCTTCAACGCTTCGACCGCGGCCAGCGCGGCCTTCTCGTCGCGATTCTCGGGCGCATTCATCACACGGTTGCGCAGAAGTGTGATGAGATGCGGCTCGACCTCGGTCATCGCGAAGAAGCTCCACTTGTAGGCCTCGGCGCGGCCCGCGGCATCTGACGGCCACAGCGAATTCTTGCCGTACTTGTCGGCCAGGTAGAGATTTATCGCCATCGATTCCCAAAGCACGACGCCCTCGTCTTCGAGCACTGGCACGTGCCCGTTGGGATTGAGCTTGAGATGCGCGGGCGACTTGGCGTCAGTCGTCGGCATCGGATTGTGTTCGTAATTGACGCCGAGCTCTTCGAGCGCCCACAAGGACCGCGCGCTGCGCGATCTTGAAGTTCCATGAAGTTTTGTCATCCTGCTTCCTCCGATGTTCGCATCTTACTACCAGCGATTGGGCTCCTTACAAGCCCGAAGAACGCGCGGTGCACTTCCGCTCATCGCAATCCTCGCGCTGATCGCCGGATGCTTCGCGCCAACTCCGACTCGCACGCGGCAGGATCTCGGTGGCGAGCACGTCTCGTTCACTACCTCCGACGGAGTGCTGTTGCGCGGGCATCTTTATGGGACGGGATCGACCGGCGTGATCCTTGCGCACATGTATCCCGCCGATCAGTCCGACTGGACCGACTTCGCGCAGGTGCTCGCCGCACACGGCTACCAGGCGCTGACTTTTGACTTCCGCGGATTCACGGAATCGGAGGGAACCTCCGGCACCGAGTTCGCCGGCACCGATCTGCTCGCCGCCTACAACTTCATGCGCTCGCGCGTCTCGCGCATCTTCATCGCCGGCGCGAGCCTCGGCTCGGAGGCCGCAATCATTGTCGCCGCGCGCGAGAACGTCGCGGGAATCATCTGCATCTCGACGCCTACGAGCTTCGGCGGACTAGTCGTGACCGAGTCGATTCGCCACGTTCGCGCGCCGATTCTGTTCGTCACGTCGGCTGCCGATCCACTGGTCGGAGGACAGCCGGAAATTCTGTATCGTGAAGCGCAGGCCCCGAAGTCGATGAAGGTCTATCCTGGCCGCGCTCACGGCACCGCGATCCTGTTCGGACCGCTATGGCGCCGACCTGCAAGCGCTGATGCTCCGCTTTATCGCCGGCGACCAGAAGAAATGAGGCGCCGCGGTCTCAGGGCTTTAGTCCGAACACGGCGACGCTGTTGGGCGTTCCTACGTAAACCTTGCCATTCGCGATCGTCGGCGTGATGAACTTGTTGTCACTGAAGCTATCGCCGGCTGTGGTATTGCTGTTGTAGAACTCCGTGGCCAGATTGCCTGCGTCGTAGGCGCGCAGAACTCCAAGCGATCCCGCATTCTGCACAGCCCACACGATTGCATCGCTCGTTCCATTGGCCGAAATGCTGGGCGAGGCTTCCCGGATAGTTGTAGCTCTCGACACTGCTCGACGACGGCATCGCGATCAGCTTTGCCAGTGAAAACGTGAAGGCCTCAAGCGGATTGTTCACACCGCCATAGTAGACGGTGCCGTTGAAGTAGGCGGGCACCGCCCACTCACCGTTGTTCAACGCACCTGCAATCACCTGGTAGGCGTTGTTATTGTTGGCCGCGGTGAACTTGCCCATGTTGTCGCGATCGACGAGATAGATATTTCCGTCTTTGCCGGCGCCGACCGCGAGATGCCGGGTCGCACCGTTCTTGTCGATCAGGTCCGGCAGCACCATCGCTCCGCCGGAGCCCAAATCCGTGTCACCGTTCGACTCGCTGACCGTGTTGAAGGGCTCGAAGAAGTCGGTGACCTGCAATCCGGTCGAGGTAGACAATTTCAGGAAACCATTTCCGAAATCATTCTTGATCGGGAAGCCGTTGGTGTTAACGGTCGTGTCCCAGGTTCCGTTCCCGTCCAGAAGATAGATGTTGCCCGAGTCGTCGGCCGCGATGCCTCCGCCGGCCTGCCAGAACGCGCCTTCACTGCCGTTTGGAGTGACATCGATGACGGAAGTTTGCGCCAGCGTGTTCTGATCGTACGCCATGATCCAGCCGTTGTACGGCTTGATGTCGCAATGCGACGCCCATGCGGTCATCAACTGGCCGTTGAGCAGCAGCAATCCCGCGCGCTCCTTGTACTGCTTCGGATCGAAAGCGGGACCGGGCGAAAACGTCGCCGCCACCGCAACCGGACCACTGAATTCCTCAGCGCCGGTCGTCATGTCGAGCGCGTGGATACGCTGAAAGTAGGCACCAGTCGTCGTATTCCTGGACATCGCGACAACATAGATAGTGCCGTGGAGGCCCGCCGACGGATCGATCACCGGCGTCGACGTGATTCCAATCTGCGGCGTCACCTGCCCGCATCCGCGATCATCCGACGCCGCTTCGTTCGTCCCGAGCACCGACACTTGCCACAGCGGCAAACCGCCGGCGTCGGCGTCGAAGGCGTAAACGCTGTCGTTCTCGGTGACTACGTACAGCACGTTGCGCGTTCCATGCCCCGGGATAGTCACCAGGGTCTTGACGAGCGGTTGCGCGTCCACTCGCCCGTCGACCGGCAACTCGAACAACTTGCCGAACGAAGTCTTGACGCTGGCGTGCGTCAGAAGGTTCTCGGTGAGATTTTGTCCAGTGCGCTCATTGTCATTGTGATAGGTCAGTACGTCGGTCGGTACAGCAGGTGTCGAAGTCGCGGTGGCCGTCGGCGTGGAGGTCGAGGTCGCAGTCGATGTAGATGTCGCGACGGTGGTCGATGTAGCCGTCGCCGTATGCGTTGGAGTTGCAGTCGCGCTCGCAGTCGGCGTCGCCGTTGCTGTGGCCGTGCTCGTTACAGTTACCGTCGCGGTTGCGGTCGCAGTCCGAGATGCGGTGGAGGTCGGCGTCGTGGTCGCCGTCTGGGTGCGGGTAGCGGTAGCAGTTGCGGTAACGGATGGACTTGCGGTCGCGGATGCGGTTGCGGTTGACGTCGCCGTCGCGCTCTGAGTGGCAGTCGCAGTAGCCGTAACGGATGGCGTGGCGGTTGCCGTGGCAGTTCCGGTCGGAGTTGCAGTCGCCGTAGCCGTGGGCGTCGCCGTAGCCGTGGAGCTCGGCGTTGCAGTTAGCGTCGTAGTGGCCGTCTTGGTCGCAGTGGCGGTGAGCGTCGGCGTCGGCGTCGCGGTGAGAGTAGCGGTCGTAGTTGCGCTAGCGGTCGAACTTACAGTCGCCGATGCGGTTGCGGTTGACGTGGCCGTCGTCGTTGCGCTCTGAGTGGCAGTCGCAGTGGCCGTAGCGGTTGGCGTCGCGGTTGCCGTGACAGTTGCCGTCGCCGTCGCCGTGACCGTAGCAGTTGTTGTCATCGACGCCGTTGATGTCGCGGTTGCGGTGGACGTGACGGTTGCGGTCGCCGTTGATGTCGCGGTTGCGGTGGACGTGCGCGTCGCCGTCGCGGTCGATGTCGGCGAAGCCGATGGGGTGGGGCGAAGCGATCCCTTTGCAGATCCAGTCAGCTTAACTTTCGCCGATGCCGAACCCGCGGTCGCATTGCTGCTGATCGCGATACTCGCAGAGAAGCTTGTACCCTTATTGATGGGCGCAAACACGACCTTGACGGTCAACGTTCCGTGCGCCGCAATCATCGTCGTACCCTGTCCCGACGTTATCTTGAAAAATGGACTCCCAGCCGGCGGCGCGACAGTCACCGAGAGCGCAAGGCCGCCGCTGTCGGTGATTGTGAACGACCTTGTCTGAGTCAGCGTGTTGCTCGAAAGATCGATTTTGGTGAAGTCCAGGCTGTTTTTCGAGACACCCAGTTTGCTCGATGAGGCATTGCCGACGCTGCCCTGCGCATGCACGACCGTCGCAAACGAGATCGCAACGGCGATGATGCATAACGCAACCGTCGCGTGGCGCACTGCGTTTGAAAATGCGAACCGTACGCCGCCCCGAACGCTCCTCACGAGTCCTCCCGTAGCTAGTTTCGAGACTTTAGCAGGTTCGTTGATGGCGACCGAAACTTTGCTGCGAAAACAATTCACGCTTCCGTACGCAGCTCGCGCGACGGAGTAGCAGTGAACGGCGCTTCCGCTCACGGCGTCGATTCGGCTATTCAATATGCAGACGAGGACATCTGTCATGGAAAAACGAAAACTTGGCAAACAGGGACTCGAGGTATCGGAGCTGGGACTCGGATGCATGGGCATGTCGCAGTTCTATGGTCCGCGCGACGACAAGGAATCCGTCGCGACGCTCGAGCGCGCAGTCGATCTCGGCATCAACTTCTTCGACACTGCCGACGTTTACGGCGTCGGGCACAATGAAGAGCTGGTCGGCAAAGCGCTGAAGAAATATCGCGACCGCGTGATCATCGCGACCAAATTTGCCAACCAGGTCCTGCCCGACGGCAAGCGCGCGATCAACGGACGCCCGGAATACGTCCGCTCCGCATGCGACGCGTCGCTCAAGCGGCTCGGCGTCGATCACATCGACCTCTACTATCAGCATCGCGTCGACAAGAACGTGCCGATCGAGGAAACCGTCGGCGCGATGGCCGAGCTGGTGCGTAATGGAAAAGTCCGCTACCTCGGATTGTCGGAAGCGGGCGCCGAATACGATTCGCCGCGCGCACGCGACGCATCCGATTACCGCGCTGCAATCGGAATACTCGCTCTGGACCCGCGACTACGAAGACGAAGTGATTCCGACGCTGCGCGAGCTCGGCATCGGATTCGTGCCGTTCAGCCCGCTCGGCCGCGGCTTCCTGAGCGGGAACATTCGCGAGCTGTCGGACGACGACATGCGCCGCAAAATCTCGCCGCGTTTCGCCGCCGAGAATATGGAAAGGAACCTGAAGGTCGTCGATCGAATCAAGGAAATCGCGCGCGAGAAGAACATCACGCCGAGTCAGCTCGCGCTCGCGTGGGTGCTCGCGCAGGGCGACGACATGGTCCCGATTCCCGGCACCAAGCGTCGCACCTATCTCGAGGAGAACGTCGCGGCGACCAAAGTTCAGCTATCGAAGAGCGATCTCGCCCGCATCGAGGAAGTAGCGCCCAAGGGCTTCGCCGCCGGCGGCCGCTACCACGACATGAGCACCGTCAACGTGTAGCAGCCCGTCGATAGGAGAGATTTCAAACCCTTCGTCCTCTAAATCACGTCGATTGAGAAGATATGGCAAATATGCCATATTGCGAGAATGGCCCCGATGACTTCTCGGACCGTCAGCATCTTCTTCTTCAGTGAAGCCAGACTTTTAGTCATAAGTCCTCGTCGTGGCTTATGATGGACGCCGGAGCGTCCATCGAGATTCTTCGCTCCGGCAGCTTTCGCTCAGAATGACACGAATGGTCGCTTGTCTTTCGAGTCATCCTGAGCGCAGCGAAGGATCTCGCGCGTCTTCGCGCGTCGCCCCAACGCCAGCATTTATCGCCCGATTTGGCGGGTAAGAGAATTTGCACCGAGAGAAGTGTCACACGGCCCAAGTAAGCGACCTGTCCCGGCTCGCTTTTTCCTCAAGCCCATTGTCTGGGTCGGATGCGGAGAACTGAAAGAATGGCCGAGATTCGCGTTCACAAGAGCAGCGGCAACGTGTTCGCTGACATCGGGTTTGCCCCTGCCGAAGCGGCCGAGCTCACCGTGAAGAGCAGGCTCATTTCCGCCATTGATGAAACCATCAAGCGGCGCAAACTCACCGCAGCTCGAGGCAGCCCGGCGCTGCGGGACGGATCAGCCTACTCTGTCCAAAGTCCTCCGTGGGCGGATGGAGAGCGTGACAATCGACCGGCTGACGGCTTGGCTTACCGCACTCGGCCGTATCGTCGAAATTCGCATACGTCCCTATCAATCGAAAGCGAGAAGGGGTCACGTCGTGACCGCGCCGTTCAGAACAACTAGCCGAAGATCCCCGCGATCGAGGTCACGACCCACATGACCGCCATCGCGACGAAGAACGCGCACACCAGTTCGCGCGCAAGGCGGTCCAGCGCGACCTCCCATCCAGGTATCTCGGAATCCTTCGCGTGATCGATTAAACGCGCGGAATCGAATGTCAGCTTCTCGATGCCGGGTAAGTGTCGTAACCATGGGTCACCTGCCGTCTTTGCTCGTTCTGAGCCGTCACAAATAAGGCGTGACGTTCGATTGAACCCTGTGTTCAATGAAACTGAACGATGCGCGTCCCCCAGGCGGTAATCAGGACATATCCGCCGGCTTCAGGCGATAAACCTCCTCAGCGGTGCGATGGAATAGCTGGGCGCTCTCATCCTTCGTTGAAGCCCGTGGCGATCTTCTTGAACGCGTTCCACAGCACGGCGTACGAGCATGAAACCCGGTCCACCGGGAAGTTGCTCTCGAACATGCATCGTCGCGGCCCGAACTTCTCGATCGTGTGCAGATAGTAGTCGCGCGTCGCCGACGCCAGTTCATCCGAGGTCGGTGGCGACGGCTCTCCGATGCCATCCGAATCCGTTCACCGGCATGTTGATCCCGCCGAGCTTGACGACGACGTTCGGGCATCGCGCAAGCTCCGTGATGTTCTTCTTCCATTCGCCGAAGACTTCCGCGCGCCGACCTTCGTAGGGCCCGATTCCCAGCGGTCCGCCGAAATGATTGAGCACGATCGTCGTATCCGGGAACGCTTTCGCCAGCGCAGTCACGGACGGCATCTGCGGATGGTATTGCCACGCCTCGAAGCTGAGATTCAGGCCGCGCAGCTTGGCGAAGCCTTCGCGAAACTTTGGCGATTCGTACAAGTCGGCAGGCGGGTTGGTGTGCGAATTTCGCACGTCCGGACTCGCATCGAAGCCGCCGGCGTGTCGGATTCCACGAAAGCGCGCGGGCGCCGCCGCGATATGCGCCTCGAGCACCGGCACGACCGCAGTCTCCCAGCGTCAAATCCGCAAAGCTGACGATACCCGCCGCGACGCGAGTCTCGCCGTATTGTCCGCTCGCGCTTTGCGCCGCGATGCCGTTGACGAACTCGGTCTCGCCCACCGGCCGCATCGACTCCGGGCCGTCCGCGCGATACATCGACATGCATTCGACGAACACCGTCGCGAGCACGCGATGCCCCGAATTGGTGTCGCGCAAAATCTCGTCGAGCATGTAGCGGCTGCCCGGATGGTCCCACAGGTGATGATGCGGATCGACTATCGGCAGTTCCGGTTCGAGCGCATCCTCGCTGACCTTCGCCAACCATGCCTCGCGTTCATTTTCGGTGTTCGCCATCTTCATTCACCTTTGAATTTCGCGGGACGTTTCTCCAGGAAGGCGCGCACCCCTTCGCCGAAGTCCGCCGTGTTGCCCGCCTTGCGCTGCATCTGACGCTCCAGGTTCAGCTGCTCTTCGTAAGTATTGTCGGCGCTCTCCCAATACAGCCGCCGAATCAATCCGAGCGCGACGGTCGGCCCGCTCGCGAGATCGCGCGCGAGCTCCTTCGCCTTTTCAATCAGCTCGCGCATCGTCGAACACTCGATTGATCAGTCCCCATTCGAGCGCTTTGTCGGCAGGCAACTTCTCGCCGAGCAGTGAGAGTTCCATCGCGCGCGACTTTCCGATCAGCCGCGGCAGAATCCAGGTCGAGCCGCCGTCGGGAATCAAACCGATGCGTCGGAACGCTTGCAGGAAGTACGCAGAGCGCGCGCACAGTACGAGATCGCCCATCAGCGCGAAGCTCATCCCGACGCCGGCGGCTGCGCCATTGACCGCAGTGACCAATGGAATCGGCAACTCGCGAAGGCGTCGCAGGAACGGATGATATTGTGTCTCGAGCACCGATCCCGCGTCGCGCGATCCGCTGGGACCACCGCCACTCGGCTGCAAATTGGCGCCCGCGCAGAAGCCGCGGCCCGCGCCTGTCATCACGATGCATCGCACGCCGTTCTTCGGATCTTCAACATGGTCAAGCGCCTTCATCAGCCCGCCGAGCATTTCGGCCGAGACCGCATTCATGACCTCGGGATGGTTGAGCGTCACGATTCCGACTGGACCTTCGATATCGAGTTTCGCGCGTTCAAATTCCATTGTTATCTCCCGCTTCGTTGTGACAATTACTCTGTTTCACTACCTCAACTGACCTCGGGTGTGGTAGCTCGAAATCATCTGCACGGAGAATTGAAATGGAGCCAGTGAAGAAACTCGATCGCTCGGTGAAGGGACGCGCGGTGCTGTCACCGGCGCCGCCAGCGGAATGGGCCGTGCGACCGCTCACTTGTTTGCGCAGGAAGGCGCGCTGGTTGCGATCACCGATATAAACGAGGCGGGTGTCACGCGCGTCGTCGAGGAGATTGCGGCGGCCGGCGGTACTGCACATGGCTGGCGGCTCGACGTCTCCGACCATCCCGAGATCAAGCGCGTCGTCGCGGAAGTCGCCGCGCGCTTCGGACGCCTCGACATCCTGATCAACAACGCCGGCTTCGGCGGCTTCTCTCCGCTCGGCAGCGACGACTACGACCTCATCTGGGATCGCACCATCGCGGGCTTGCTGACTGCGCAACAGCGGATGGTCCGCGCCGCGCTGGTGCATCTGCGAAAGTCGGACGCCGCGCGCATCGTCAATATCGCATCGACCGAGGGCCTCGGCGCGACTCCCGGCGACAGTCCCTACGCAGTCGCGAAGACCGGAGTGATCGGACTCACGCGCGCGCTGGCGGTCGATCTCGGACCCGAAGGAATAACCGTCAACTGCATCTGCCCCGGACCGATTCGCACTCGCGCTGACCGACGCGATCCCGGAAGAGCACAAGACGATCTTCGCCAAGCGCCGCACCGCGTTGAAGCGATACGGCTATCCGGAAGAAGTCGCGCACATCACCTTCAGCCTGTGTCTGCCGGCCGCATCGTACATCACCGGCGCGATCATTCCGGTTGACGGCGGCCTGATGATTCGCAACGCATAACTGTCTGCACAATCACCGCGGAGGTGTTCCCATGTCTGACGACTACAGCGAAGAAAGGAATGGAAGTGCGCACGAAGTTGTTTGGCGAGAAGGCCGCACAGGACGGCGACACCTTCCTTAGAAACTTCGACGAAGGATTCGCCACCTTTCTCAACGAGCAACTGTTCGGCACGATCTGGAGTCGTCCCGGCCTGCCGATCAAGTTGCGATCGCTGCTCACGATGACCGCGCTGATGGCGCTTGGGCGCGGACCCGAATTGCGACTTCACATGCGTGGAGCGTTGAACCTTGGCATCCCGCCCGAGGAGATCAAGGAGCTGATCGTGCACGTCTCGCAATACAGCGGAGTGCCGACCGCAGTGGAAGCGATTCGCGCGTTCAACGAAGTGACCGCGCCTCCGAAGTCTAGAGAGTGAATGCGGGAATCGAGTGGCATGACCAGCGCGGCTGAAATTCGGGAGAATCTGGCTCGACTTCTTGCTCGTGAACAGTCGCTGAATTCGTTTACCGACTGGCTCACCCGAAGCACCTGGAACGTTCATCGCGAGGACGATGAGGTCCGGAAGCTCGTCGGAGAGATCCACTCGGTGTTGACAGAATACTCCAGTCAGCATTTGAGCGCGAAAGAACTCCGGCAGAAACTTTCCGCATTGACCGCGAGTCGAGCGATGAAGACTCCGCGAAGAGTTCATTCGCGGGAGAAACACAGAGCCTGAGTCGACATGCGTCAATAACGGCGCGTCTTTCCTGGATTCATTCAAGCTAAGAAGTGATCGCAGGTCGGCTTCCAGAGCGGGTTGCGGAGCCGCTTAGCAGTGATTCCAAATGGGGGAGGGCGTCTTCGAGGGTGGCGTGTTTTTCGATTGCGTCGAGGAAGGGGTCGCGTTTCATTCGGGACATTCGCGCGGGCATCGTTTCGATATTGTAGATCGTCGGGATCGAGCGACGGCTTCAGTTCCTTCCACGTCATCGGCGCGGAGACGGGGGCGTGCGGAACCGGGCGGACTGAAAATGTTGCGGCGATCGTCTTGCCGTGGCCGAGTTGCAGGTAGTCGATATATACGCGGCCTTTGCGCGTGTTCGGATTGCGATTGATAGTCGCGACTTTCGGAATCCGATTCACTACTACTTGCGCTACTAACTCCGAAAACATCTTCGCTTGATCGTAAGTATATTTCGGCGCCAGGCCCACTACTACGTGAAGACCCATTTGCCCCGACGTCTTGAGAACTGGTTCGAGTCCGACCTCGCGCAGTACATTAGCTACTTCGCGCGCGACTTCTACCGCATGCATGGTCGTGCTGCCTTTGGGATCGATGTCGAACAAGCAGCCAGTCGGGACGCTCGAGGTGCGGGATGCGCGACGACCACATATGAATCGTAATCGCCGCGAGGTTCGCGACGTACGCGAGCGCTTCTTCGCTGTCGATGATGAAATAAGAAATCTCTCGCTGCGAGTCCTCGGAGTAAATCTTCTCGGTGCGAATCCACGGCGGCGCGAATGCCGGCGCGTCCTTCTGGTAAAACATCTTGCCTTCGATGCCGTCGGGCCATCGCGTCAGCATCACGGGCCGATCCTTCAGATACGGCAGCATCCATTTCGAAATCGCGCGATAGTACGCGACCAAGTCGCCCTTGGTGTAGCCGTCCTTCGGCCAGAAGACTTTTTCGGGATTGGTCACTGAGGCCTTCGGCTCCGCGGGCGGCGCAGTCGCCGGTTTGCCGCGTCCTTTGGCCGGTCTCTCATCGGCGCTTCCGTTTTGTTCGACAACCTCATCGTCCGGTGACGTCGCGATGGCGCCCGGTCCGTCGTAAATGCATTCGCGAGGATCGACGTTCTCCACCATGCCCAGGAAACTCGGTTGGCGGATGCCGCCGCTGTCGGTCCATTCCGTGAAGCGCACCTTGCAGACCAGCTCTGGCCGCACGAAATGCACATTTCTTTCCGGAGATGGCTCCCCGTCGGCGGGTTTGCGAAACGGTGATTCCGATTGCGCGCGCTCCGTGAGCATCGCGTGAATCGTGCGCAATCTATCCTGGTTGAAGCCGGTGCCGACCTTGTCGGTGTAGCGCAGCGCACCGTTCGATTCGTATTGCCCCAGCAGCAGCGCGCCGAAATGAGTTCGCGTGCCGTCGGGATTGCTGTAGCCGCCAATTACAAATTGTTCAGTCAGCGGACGTTTGATCTTCAGCCAATCGCCGGTGCGCGTTCCGCGGTAAGGTGAATCGCGCAATTTTGCGACGATTCCTTCCAGCTCATGCTCGGATATCGCCGCGTAGAAATCCTTGCCGCGCCCGATAACGTGATCGCAATAGCGGACCGGTCCGTCGCTGTGAATCAGCTCGCCGAGGAGACGCTTGCGTTCTTCGAGCGGAAGCGTGCGCGTGTCGAAGCGATCGAAAGCCGAGCAGGTCAAAGACGTGATAGTTGACCGGCACCGCGAGGCTCAGGCGCGCGATCTGCTGCGCGTTGTTGACGTGCATTCGTCGTTGCAGCAGCTGGAAGCTCGGGCGTCCTCGAGTCGTCCGGCGCAACAACTTCGCCGTCGAGCACGAATCGGTCGAGCGCGATCGAGTTCAGCGCGAGCACGACCTCCGGATATCGATTAGTAATATCGGTGCCGCTGCGCGCGTACAAATGAGTATTCTCGCCTTCCCGAATAGCCAGTACGCGCACGCCATCGTACTTTATCTCGAATAGCCATTTGTCGTTGTCGAAAGGATCGTCAACCGTCTTGGCCAGCGTCAACGGGAAGTCTGAGTATTTGAGCTTGCTGCCGAGTTCCGGCAGATGCTTGCGTGCGAGACTGTCGGCAAGTTTGCGCTCCGCAGCCGGTGCGTCGGCGAGTTCCTCGATCGTCAATCCGGACAGGACGGAGCGCGGATGCGCTTCGAAAACGTCTTCGGTGGTTGCGTACTGATCGCGCTTCTTGATCAGCAGCCAGTTCTTCTCGTCATTGGGATCATCTTTGCGGCGGCCACCGGTGTGTACGAGAGTGAACGCGCCGTTGAGCTTGAAGCCGCGCAAGCTGATGTCGATTTTCCCCTTGCGCACGGCGTCGGCGGCGTCGCCCGGCGGATCGATTACCTCATAAACGCCGCGATCCCATACGATGACCGATCCCGCGCCGTAATTACCGGGCGGAATGACGCCTTCGAAGTCGCCGTACTCCAGCGGATGGTCCTCGACGGCGACGGCGAGATGCTTGTCGGCGGGATTCATCGACGGACCTTTAGGGACCGCCCACGAGCGCAGAACGCCTTCCATCTCGAGTCGAAAGTCGTAGTGGAGGCGGCGCGCCGCGTGTTTCTGAACGACGAAGGTACCGCCGGTGGTGGAAGTCGGAGTTGGAACCTCGCGTCCGAATGGTTCGGGAGTGTTCTCGGCGCTTCGTTTGCGGCGGTACTTGGTCAGCGACATTGTTCGTTGCCGAGGGTAAAGGGCATTTCATACCGTCTGTAGTGGTTTCGGGGCAGGTTCTCCACCAAGGGTAGCTTCGTTCCGTCAGAAATTGTTTTTTGCGCGAACCGGTGTTGGACGATTTCAGGCGAGGTTGGGGGTATCGGGCATCCTGACGGGTGTCCATGCCCTACACTTAGCACGCCGAATGCGGCGAGGTCAGGCTAAATAGTTCACATCGGATCTATCGTGTTGGTTGCACCTTACAACCTAACCCCTAACCCCTTCCCGAGCGGGAAGGGGAACCGGAGAGAGGAGGTGCGGGAGCAGCTATAAGTCTGTGCGCGATTTCAGTGGGCGCGGCGGGTGCGCGACGGTCTCCGCGAGCCCTGCGCGACCTTGCGTTCTTCGCCTTCCGCAGTGGCCGGGGCTTCTTCGCGATCTTCGTTGACTGAGACGCCGCGCTTCTTGAGCGATTCCTTCAGCGCGCTCATCAGGTCGATCACTTTGCCTTGACGCGCTTCCGGAGTGGGCTCGGTCAATTCGTGGCCCGCCATCTTCTGCTCCGCGGCCTCGATTACGCGCTCGCGATAATTGTCTTTGAATTCGGCCGGCTTGAATTTCTTTCTGCGTCAGATCATCGAGCAGCCGCTGCGCCAATCCCAATTCAGACTCTTTCACCGGTGCGTTGGCGCCGTGATCGATTTCGCCGAATGAGCGAATCTCATCGTTGTAGTACATCGTATGCATCATCAGGCCGCCGTCGTAGGGACGTATCAGCACGAGGCGTTCCTTTCCGCGCATCGTGTACTTCGCCACGCCAACCTTGTCCGCCTTGGTCATCGCTTCCTGCAGCAGGTGGTACGCCTTGGCGGATGTCGGCTCGCATCCGAGCAGATACGAATTCTCGAAATAGACCGGGTCGACTTCCGACGCGGGAATGAATTCGGTTATCTCGACGGCGCGATCGGCCTGTGCTTCGAGTTTTTTCAGTTCTTCGTCGGTGAAGGTGACGTAGCGATCCTTCTCGACTTCGTAGCCGCGGACCAGCTCGCTGCGATCGACGATCTTGTCTTCCTTGGGACAATAAATCTTCTGCTGAATGCGGCTCATGTCCTTCGCGTGCAGCAGATGGAAGGAGACCGATTTGGAACTCGTCGCCGGGAATAATCGCACCGGAATCGAGACGAGGCCAAAGGTGAGACTGGCGGTGGATATCGAACGAGCCGGCATGATTTTCAAACCTCCCGCGCGCTCTCAGCGCGAGTCAAATTTGCAATCGCGTTCCCGGGGCTGCAAGGCGATCCGCATTCCCGGACCTGCCTTCTTATATTTCGCGGCGAGCGAAATCCAGTAGGGGCAATCGCTAAAGCACTTCGACATTAACGTGAAAAGCCGGCTGAGTCATCGGCACTCGCCAAAATATATAGAAAACACAAGGCTTTTTGACAGCCGGCAGTCCCACAAGATTTTTGCGATTCGAGCGAGATTTCCCAGGCATTTTTAATCGGAGGGTCGCGCCGGAGCCGCAGGGAGGAACGGGTTGAGTAGGGTGAGGTATTGCGGGCTCCGACGCACCCTCCGAGCTATCGGGACGTAGTAGAGCAATCGATGTGCCGCAAATCGATCCGCAAAAAGCGCCCTGCATTATTCGATTGGTTCGACGCGTCGAGGAAATAATGCGGAAAAAATTGCAGATACGACGGAGTTTACAACAAGAGCTTCCTCCATTGTGAGCAAATCAGCGTTACTGCGCGGTGGAATAGGTATTGCACTGTAACCAACGGGCGCGAGTTGTATCGCGCCTTCGGGGTCCTCGGTGACAGAAATCGAAAAGGAAACGCTACAGCCCTACGACGACACCGACGATCGCTTCGAGCTGCTCTGGGTCGCCGTCCCGATCTGCGCGGTGTTCATTAGCACCGCGGCTTTCTATTTCGGCAAACCTGTCCTTCTGCCGCTCGCGATCGCAACGGTCATGAGCGTCGTATTCAGTCCGATCGCGACCCGTCTCGAACCCTACTGCGGACGCTTCATCAGCGCCGCACTGGTGGTTCTGTTTGTGATCGCCTTCATCGGTGCGCTCGGCTATTTCATGACTATCGAATTGACCGCGGTAGCCGACCAGGTCTCGGAATATTCCGACAATATCGGAAACAAAATCGCGGCGCTCCAGAAGAACACGCCGCCATGGCTCCAGCATGTGAAGGAGGCCGTCACCGACGTTCAGAATCGCGTCGCGGGCGCAAATCCGGCACCCCGCACCAAACCGCGTGAAGTGATGGCGTTGCCGGTTCCGTCCCCGCTCACCGACAGCCTCAAGCCGGTTGCTCCGATCCTCGACGCAGTCGTCAACACGCTGCTGATCATCGTGCTGCTGTTCTTTCTTCTCTACAGCAGAAAGGATCTGCGCGATCGATTTATCCGGCTCGCGGCGCGCGGACGAGTTCCCATCGCAGCAGAGGCGCTTGAAACCGCGAGTGAAACCGTTGGCCGCTACCTGTTTCTTTTTTCGCTGATCAACCTTGCGTACGGTATCGCCACCGGAGTCGTCGCATGGTATCTCGGCCTGCCGAGCGCGGCGCTATGGGGCCTGGTCGCGTTCCTGTTGCGATTCATCCCGTACGTCGGCGCGATCAGCTCGGCGTTTCTGCCGGCGCTGGTCGCCTTTGCGATGTTCCCCGGATGGAGCAAGGCGCTCGAGATACTTACTGCCTTCGTACTTCTCGATCAGGTCGCGGCGCAGGTTGCCGAGCCATTTATCATCGGCCACGGAATCGATGTCTCGCCGGTCGCGCTGCTGGTATCCGCGATGTACTGGTCGTGGCTGTGGGGAATACCGGGGCTGTTGCTTTCGACGCCGCTGACCGCGTGCCTGAAAGTCGCGGGCGACTACATTGCGCCGCTCGGATTTCTCTCGATCCTGCTCGGCGCGGATCGGGTTCTCGACGACTACCACGACTTCTATCGCATGCTCCTTGAAATGAATCCGGACGGTGCGCGACAGGTTGCAATCCGCTACTGCGACGAGAATGGGCTCGGACGGACGTTCGAAGATGTGATTCAGCCGGCGCTCAATCTGACCAGGGAGGAACGCGCGGGAAACAGTATCAGCGAGGAGAACGAGCGGCTCATCCTCGAAACCGCGCATCAGCTGATCGGCGAGCTCGCCGGCAGATTTGCGAAAGACCGGATCTCTCCCAGCGTGCGCGTGCTGGGCGTGATGGCGCCGGGCGACGCGAACTTCCTGAGCTTGCTGATGCTGCTCGAACTGCTGCGCAAGGACGGCATCGTCGCAAGCTTTTCCGGCGAGAATAAATCGCCGGCTGAGATTTGCGACCTGGTCAAACGATTCACCCCCGACTTTGTCTTCGTCTCATGCGTGGCGGAGGAATGTATCCCGGCAGCGATCGAACTGGTCAAGGCGCTACGATCCATCTCGACGAGCGTGCTGATCGTCGCCACCATGCAGGCGGCAGTTGAGCATTCCGACGAGCTGATCGACGCGGGATGTTCTCAAATTTGCGCCAACACCAATGAAGCGCGCCGTGCGGTCCGCAGCTTCGTCCTCCAACGCGCGAAAGCCCGAGTCGCCGGCTCGTCCCGCATGCCGCGACGCTACGCGCGCGAGAACGGCTGACCTTATAGCGATCGATTCAGCGGAAGCTGTTCCTACATACCCGGACCGACGCGGACATCTTGTGCGATGCGCTCGGGGGGAGGCGGAAAGCATGGCAGCGAGCTGGTCACCACGTAGTGATAGTAGGTCCCGTTCCAGGTAAACGTCCCGATTGGCCTGCCGAAATTCGTTGTCATCGCAGTCAGCCGATCGCCGTCGGCCGGAGTGATGACCTTGGACGGAGTGTAGGCGAGAAAGCTGCTGGCGGATTCGGGAACGACTGCACCCAGTGGCGGCGCGAAGTTCATCTGAAGAAAATTAACCGCTGGCCGCCAGCCATCCGGCGTCGTCTCGCTGTCCGCGAGTGGGAGCCATTGCCGCTGGTCGAGCGAATCGCTGATCTGCAGCTCGCGATATTCGGGTGCGCCGCTCGCGCCTCTGCGCAACTCGATCACGTCAGGAACCTCGACTTCGAGTTGATTGCAGTTGTCGCCGCTGTTCATCGCAGACTCTCGCGCGGCTTCTTCCTTCTTTGCTTCCGTGGATCCCGCAGTCGCAGTTGCGCCCACGCCTGCGGCCATGTGAACGGCGCCGCTGCCGACGTACTCTGCCGCGTTCATTGGCGAGCGGCGCGAGCTGCGCCGCAGCCAGCCAGCATCCGCTAATCCCAACGGTGACCGCCGCCGCGAATATTGCGACCAGCGATCCGCATATGTGTCGTTTCAGGCGAGCGATATTATCCCCCGGCCGAACCGCCAGCGCGCTGATGATCGTTCCAGGCAAGGAGGCGATCCAGTGGCCGATAGACTAGCAGAAATTGTGAAAGATAAATGTAGGGCGAGGATGCCGCAACAATCTGAGGTGCGCTTTCCTGAAAAGCGCTTTCCTGAAAAAGAGAACGGCCGGGCTACGAGTGGGGACCGCGGTGGGGATCCGACGGTTCAAGTAGCCCGGCCTTTGCTTGGGGACAGGCGCTGGGTCTCGGGGGAGGAGATTGTCAGCGCAACGAACTCTAAAGCAAAGCTCGTGCCTCGAAAAAAGCTAAACAAATCCTAGCACGGCCATCCCGACTTTTTTCTCTTTCTGCGACCGAATGTATCGCGGAGAGTCTCGAATCGGGCCACTTTTCAGGGAAATCGTCCGTTTTGCAAGTTGCGATGTGTACGCCAGATGCGATCTCCAAATTTCGAAAACGAGCTCACTGCATTCCAGGGATTGCTCCATGACGACTGCACCCCGCAGCGAGTTCCCACGTCGGGATGCTGATGACTCGCGAGAGAGGTCGAAGAGTTGTCGCTCGGGATCGACGATGAAGTTATCCACAGAGAATGCGTGTCGCAGTGGCTCTCGCGGGGAAATTCTCGAGCGCGAAAATCGACGCGCGATCGATCATTGGTTGAGAGGCGCATCGTCCGTGTGTTACTTCCTAAAGGCTCGGGGCGTAGCGCAGCTTGGTAGCGCACCTGCCTTGGGAGCAGGGGGTCGGCCGTTCAAATCGGCTCGCCCCGATACGCGCCAGTAGCTCAGGTGGAAAGAGCAACGGCCTTCTAAGCCGTGGGTCAGGGGTTCGAATCCCTTCTGGCGCGCCACGGAGGCGTATTTTAGAAGTAGCCGGCACGAGGCGCTGAATGGATTAGGTGATCGAGGTGGTGAGTGTAGCTCAGTTGGCAGAGCATCGGATTGTGGCTCCGGCGGTCGAGGGTTCAAATCCCTTCACTCACCCCAAACATCCTGCTACGTAAACGTTCTTCGACGGTGGGCCGTTAGCTCAGTTGGTAGAGCAGCTGACTCTTAATCAGCGGGTCTCCGGTTCGAGCCCGGAACGGCCCACCAAAAAAATGGGAATTACACTCACCACCGCGAAAGTCTCCAATCCGCGCCATCCGCGTCGGCGCGCCGCTGAGGTCGAATTTCTGATCGACACCGGCGCAATCTACAGCGTTGTGCCCGGGTCGATCGCGCGCAAGCTCGCCCTTGAGAAACTCGATCGCGAAGAGTTCACGCTCGCCGACGGAACGCATCGCGCCTATGACGTCGGCGAAGCATTCTTCGAACTCGGCGACCGGCGCGGCACCTCCAAGGTTGTATTCGGCCCCGCCAACGTTACTCCGCTGCTGGGGGCTCTCACCTTGGAGAGTCTGGGGCTGATGGTGAATCCTGTGACGCGCGAGGTCCTGCCGATGCGCTTGTTTCTCGCCGCATCTCCGCGCCGTCCGACCGCGCTCCTTCGTCCAACTTGTCTCGGATTCGGTTTGTGCGAAAATGTTGGCAGAGTTCTGACTGCTAACCTCGAGACCTGAGAGAGTGAGATTTTTCGATGATGCGTAAACTATTCGTAACCTTCGTTGCGCTCCTGTCGTTGTCGTTATCTGGTTGCTGCCGCTATTTTGGCCTGTGCGCGTCGGCGTCGGTCAGCACGTCGATTACTCCAACGCAGCAATATGTCCTGCAAGACGGCACGGAAGGCAATGCGGGAATTCAACAAGCTCGACTGCTCGCACTAGCTCCGGTCTCATCGGCGGGCTGCGCAGACTGATCGCGCTCGCCGCACGCGCTTATTCCAGAGTGCTAGGGATACCGCGGAACAGTGAGGCCTTCGTCGATCTCTGACCATGAGATCTGCTGGTTGGTTTGCAGATCCTTGATCGCGTGGTTGGCTTTTATCTCCTGTACCGAGAAATCTTGCGCGATGACCGGATCGCGCGTCCAGTCCCACCAGCCCTGGTCATCTCGATTTCGCGCATCCTCAAGCTCGTAAATGAGTTGTGCTTTCTGCGCTGGCGAGAGTGTCTTGGGCGGAACGAATAAAGCATCATCGATTTGCGATTGGCTTACGTACCGACCGTGCTCAATTTCGTACATGACCTCCGCGGCTTTGTCCGCTCGGACTGAATAGTCGCCAGATGCGACCGGCCCTACATCCGGATCGGTCGCGCTGCCCAAGTCGCTCTCTCTTGCTGCCTGCAATCGTTGCAAGGTCCGTTCGCTTTGCGCGGAGGAGACGCTCGATTCGGTTGGAGCGCATGCCGATAGCGATGCAGCCAGGATGATTCCGGTTGCTATGGTTCCCGTTCGTCGAAGAATTTTAGTTTTCATTTTCCACCTACCGATTGAAGTGACAAGCCCGTTACTCGATCCAGTGTCGCCTTCGCCACTGAGTATCCGTAGAGCGCATCGACGTAGGCCGCGTCGTCCTGAATATAGAAACGCTCGGCATCGGTGAGCTCGATTATATTTCCGAGGCCGGCGTTGTAGCGCTTGTCGGCCAGTTCGAGTTGTCCCGAAGATGCGGCAAGCGTCGCTTCTGCCTGATGGATTCGCTCGACCGAGGTTTGCAGTTGGAGGTACGCGCTCTTGACGTCGAGCCAGACGCGCTGCTCCAGGTCTTCGATCGCATAGCGAATTGCGTTTTGGGTGGCTTTGGCCTCCTGCACCTGATGCGTCGTCTCGAAGCCGTTGAAGATCGGCCACGTCACCACGATTCCCGCGTTGAAGTTGTTTGCCGCCGGAAGACCGGTACCTATCGCGCTGTATCCGGCAGTCGCTCCTGCTGATGGATAGTAATCGCTGCGTGCCTGCTTTACCTGCGCGCCGGCAGCTCGCGCTTCGGCTTCCAGCGCGCGAAGATCCGGCCGCGACGCGATTGCGGAAGTGAAGAATGCCTCGAGGCTGCCCGAAACCGGCTGGTAAGTCAGCACGTCCGCCAGTTCGTAGTCCGGCGCGTTGCGATCGATAGCCATCGTGTTGTTGAGCGCCACGCGCGCGATGTCGCGTTCATCTGCAACCTCGAGCAGGTCCGTCTTGGCGCGCGCCAGCGCCGCCTGCGCGGTAAGTACATCGATCTGAGGAGTGAGGTTGGCACTAGCCTTGACCTGCGCGGCATGAAGCTGCTCGGATCGCTGGTCAATCGCTTTCTGAAAGACTTTCACCTTTTGCCCGGCGGCCAATAATGCGAAGTAGCGTTGCGCTGCTTCGAAGATGAGATCGAGTTGCGTCAACTGCGACTGCGACAATGCCGCGTGCGCTTCTTCATCGCGCTGCTCGATTCGGCCGCGCACTTTTCCGAAATCGAACAGGTACTGCTGCACCGCTACTCCGCCCAGGTAGTTGTCGGTGGTCGAGGTCGAAAAACTTTGCGCCGCATTCGCCGGCGCGCCGTGCAGCGTGCCGGTGATGCGCGGGATGAATCCCGGATTGAGGAAGGTGGCGTTTCCGATCGGATTGTCTGTCGAGCGCAGGTATTCTGCGGCGCCGTACACTTGCGGCAGCAGCGCTGCGCGAGCCTCGCCGACGCGCTCATTGGCGGCGTTGGCTTGGGCTTTCATCTCGAGACCCCGCGGATGATTGCGCAGAGTCAGCTCGATTGCGCGTTCGAGCGTCAGCTTCTCACCCGGTTGTAGCGTCTCAAGCGCACCGGCAAATTGCGGAGTAGCTATAGTCAGTAGGAACCCTGCAAATACAATTGCGGTCCTGATAGTAGATATCGACATAGTATTGCTCCAGTAGTCAGGGGGTTTGTGCAACCATGTTCGATCGTTGATCAGGCTGGGGCTTCTGCTGCACGATATTGACTGCCTCGTCGGGGACGATTGACGGGTCCACGGCGGTCACTACTTCTTCACTGCCGCTTAGACCGCTGACAATCTCGGCACTCTTGCCGTTGTTGATCCCAACGGTGACCGCTTGCCTCCGCAGCTTCCCGTCCTCCGCGACCATTACGTACTTGCCATCCGACGACTCGCCGATAGCAGACTGGGGCAGCTCCAGTGCGTCGCGATGGCGCTCGAGTTCGAGCGTCACGTTCGCGTACATCCCGGGGTAAAGCTCGTGCCGGGGATTTTTCAGATCGATCTCGGTCAGCATGGTGCGGGTTCCCAGGTCCAGCGAGTTCGAGTAGCGCGTCACAACTCCGTCGAACGAGCGGCCCGGCAGATCCTGCAGGGTCAGCTTCGCGGGCATCCCGCGCCGGATCGATCCGACAGCGTCCTGCGGTGCGTAAACGTAGGTGCGCATCGTGTCGATCATCGCGAGGCTCAGAACCGGCGACGTGCCGCCGCTCGGATGCGCCGAGCCCTGGTCCGGCGCGGACGTCGTCTGCTCTCCGCCAGCTTTGATCAGTGCTCCGGGATCGACGAAACGGCCGGTGATTACGCCCGCAAACGGCGCGACGATTTTGGTGTACGAGACCATCGCAGTGAGCTCGTCCATTTGCGCCTTCGCTTCGAGGTACTTGCCCTGCGCGATATCGACGTCCTGGCGCGCGACCAGCCGCGGATCGCTTTTCCAGACCTGCTCGAGGCGCTGATAGGTCAGGTGCTGAACTTCCAGATCGGCGCGCACGCGTGCAAGCCGCTCCTGAAGCTCGGGCACTTCGATCACGGCCAGCACCTGTCCCTCTTTTACCCAGTCGCCCTTATCAACTGAGATAGTTTTCAAATAGCCAGTTACCTTCGCGTACAGAGTCGACTGGTATAGGCCGACCAAATCTCCGGGCAGCGTGATCGAACTGACTATGTCGCCACGCTGCGGCCGAACTACCATAACCGTGCGTCGCGAGTCGGTCTGCGCATCACCATGCGCGCGAGAACATCCGCTGGCCGCCGCTAACATGCATACGGCCGCGATTGTGCGCCAAACAAACTTGTTCATTTCGACACCTGCTGATGACGGCTGTAGAAAATTTCGTAGAGCGCGGGGACCAGGAACAGCGTCAGCACTGTCGAGACCGCGAGTCCCCCTGCGGCCGCGCGCGCGAGCGGAGCCGAAGCTTCGGATCCGGCGCCAAGCTTCAGCGCCATCGGCATCAGGCCGACTACCGTCGCCAGCGTCGTCATCAGAATCGGGCGCATCCGGATTTTCGCCGACTCGATGACCGCGGAGCGAAGTTCTTCGCCGCCGCGGAAGCGACGGTTGGCGAAATCCACCAGCAGGATCGCGTTGGACACCACGATCCCGACCATCGCGATGATTCCCATGAACGACTCGATGTTGAGCGTCGTGCCGGTGAGGAAAAGCGTCCACACTACGCCGATCAGACCCATCGGAACCGCGAACATGATGATGAAAGGATCGAGGAACGATTTGAACTGCGCCACCATCACGAGGTAGAGCAGCACCACCGCCATCGCCAGCCCGTAGCCGAAGCTTGAAAACGATCGCTCCATCGACTCGACCGACCCGCGATACGCGATCTCAGTTCCCGCTGGCAGTTCAAGCTTCGACAGCGCCTTTTGCACCGCGGTCAGCGTGCCGCCCATGTCGTCGGTACTCGGCGCGACCAGTACGTCGACGACGCGTTGGATGTTGTAGTGGTCCGCTTCGGCGGGATGCTGCTCGTGGGTAATCGTCGCGACGTTGCGCAGCAGCAATGCATCGCCGCGCGAATGGTCGCCGTCGCTGCTGCGCACCGGGATATCGCGCAGAGTGTCGACCGAAGTGATTTTGTCTTCGTCGTATTGCGCGGTCAGAAAGTAATCGTTGCCGGTTTTCGGGTCGATCCAGATAGACGGCGCAATCATCTGATTCGAGGTGAGCGCCGTGATCACGTTGGTGACGACGTCGCGCTGGTTGAGACCCAGCCGCGCCGCCTTCACGCGGTCAACGTTGATCTTGAGGGTCGGATAGTTCGATTCCTCGGGGATGAAGGTGCCGGCGACTTGCGGCAGCTTTTTCACGAGCCCATCAACTTCCCGCGAAAGATCGAAGAGCTGCGAGTAGTGTTGTCCGCTTACCTGGATGTCGATCGGCGCCGCGAGGCCGAAGTTCAGCACCGAATCGATGATGCTGCCCGACGAAAAGAAGGTGCGGATTTCCGGCATCCGCTCGGGCAAAATCGTTTTGAGCTTTGCCACGTAGTCCCACGTGGAAACGCGATGGTCGGGATTGAGAGCCACCATCACAAAGCCGGAATCGCTGGCCGCGTTAGGCGAGTAAATCGCCGAAAATTCGGGCTCCAGTCCAATATTCGAGACGATCGTGGAGAGGTCAGCCGGCGGTATCACTTCCTTGATCGTATTTTCCAGTTGCTTAGCCAGTTGCTCCGTTAGCTCGATGCGCGTTCCCAGCGGCGCGCGGAACTGGATGACAAACTGGCCCGCATCGGTTCTCGGGAACAGTTCGGTTCCGAGCAGAGGAAATGCGGCCATGCTCACCACGAAGAGAATCGAGGCGGCCCCAACCACCGCGCCCTTGTGATTGAGAACTCGATCGAGCAGATGCTCGTAACGTTCCGCGAAGCGGTCGTAGCTGCGGATGAACGCAGCCAGGAAGCCGCGCCCGCTGCCTTCTTCCGCTTCTCGCGCCGATTCCGCTGTCAGAAAGCGCGCGCAGAAAACCGGAATAACCGTCATCGCGACGATGTACGACGCCAGCATCGAGAGCACCACCGCCAGCGACAGCGCGCTGAACAGCGACTTCGCCACGCCGAACAGGAACATCACCGGCGAGAACACGATGATAGTCGTGATCGTCGAGGCGAGGACCGCCAGCGCGACTTCGTTGGCGCCGTCGCGCGCGGCCTCGGGGGGCGCCTTGCCCTCGGCCAGATGGCGGTTGATGTTTTCGAGTACGACCGTCGAGTCGTCCACCAAGCGGCCGATTGCGAGCGCGAAGCCGCCGAGCGTCATCACGTTGATGGTGGCGCCCATCATGTGGAGACCGAATGCGCCGGCAAGAATCGAAAGCGGGATCGACAAAAAAATCGCGACCGTCGATCGAAAGCTGCCGAGAAAGATCAGGATCATCAGCGACGCCAGGATCGCGCCCGTAGCCGCTTCGTGCTCGAGACTCTCGACCGCCGCGCGCACGTACGAGTCCTGCCCGAAGATCGCTTTGACGTCCATTCCGCTGGGCAGACCAGCGATTTTCTTGATTACCTTGCCGACGCCGTCGACGACCGCAATCGTGTTGGCGTTGCCCTGTTTCATCACCGGGATGTAGACCGAGCGCTGGCCGTTGATGCGCACGATGTTCTGCTGAATCTGCGCAGCGTCCTCGACGTGCCCGACGTCGCCCATCAAGCACCGGGGCTTCGCCGTTCCCGATCTTCACCGGCACCTGGTCAATGTCGGTGGGATTTTCGATCATGCTGTTGCTGTAAACGAAATAGTCAGTCGAGCCGATTTTCGCGTCGCCCGCCGGAATGAGCAGGTTGGCATCGTTGAGCGAATGGACGACGTTCATCAACGTCAGCCCGCGCGCCTCAAGCGCATCGCGGTTGACGTACGCCATGATCTGCCGTTCTTTGCCGCCGAAGGGCGGTGGCACCGACGCGCCGGGCACCGTCGCGATCCAGTTGCGGATGTTGTACTGGGCGGCGTCGTGGAGCTGCGCCTGATGGAAGCCCGCGCCCGCCACCGTAACGAGCGTAACCGGAAGTGACGACGCGCCAGACTTCAGCACCAGCGGCGGCAACGTACCGGGAGGCAGATGACGCAGGTCGGCCATCGCGAGGTTGCCCAACGAGGCCGACGCGGCGCTCAGGTCGACGCCGGGCTGGAAAAACACCTTGATGATGCTGACGCCGGGGAGCGATCGCGATTCCATATGTTCGATATCGCTGCCCAATGTGAAGAAACGCTCGAAGCGGGTCGTGATGTCCGCCTCCATGTCCAGCGGCGGCATCCCCGGATAAAACGTGGCGACGACCGCGACCGGGATGTCGAGATTGGGGAAAACGTCGACCGGCATACTCAGAAATGCCGCGACGCCGAGGATTACCGTGAGCAGCGCGCCCACGATCACGGCATGCGGATTGCGCAGTGAGAATCCAGGCACTGTAGATGACCTCGCGCGATGGGCTGGAGCGGCCTCCAGCAGCGTTTTCGGATTTATCCCGCCTGCGACACGCAAAGGTGCGTCGCGCGGGACTTCGATCGCCGAATCTGGACGCTAGAGCAGCGGGTCAGATGCACCCGAGCGCGAAGGCCCGAGCTTCAAATGTCGGAGAGTGTGGAAAGTCGGAGCTATCAAAATCGTCGCGAGAGGAAGGACGCACTTCGCGACGTTCTCGACGATGGCGGGCGTCGGAATCGCGGCTAGCGCGTCGACATGCGTCATCCGCTCTACGCCGCCGGTCTCAGGTCCCGCTACGAAAGTGTGGCGCACGATGTTCTGGCGTATTTCGGTGGTGCCAAAGTGCGGGCCAAAGCTATGTACCTTTGCAACCGGGAACGACAGCAGCATCGCGACGCTTAATATGCACGCGAGCGCTCGCAGCGACGCGCTAATCGTTCGTCCAGTGGTTTTCAGAAGATGTTGCAGCACTTCAGCTCTAAGAATAGCCCCCATCGCTCGAACTGACAAGGAATGAGTGCGCGGGCTCCCGAAACGCGAGCCGGCGCGAGCATTTCGTATGCTCGCGCCGGCCGACTGACTAGCTACTAGTATCTGAACTCCAGGTGCAGGAAGAACGCCGTGGGTATCGCGCGCGACTGCGAACGGCACTGCCTTCGAGTGCGCCGACGTCGATCCCGCGGGGAAGGTGAACTGGCTGTGGTAGTACTGGATAGCCTGCGAATCGAGCGCCACCCTCAGGTACTTGTTGATAAGCCACTGGACGCCCACGTCGTAACGAGTGAAATCGAGCGGGTCCTTCTGGATGCGCGTGTTCGGTTGGAACCACTGCAACAGGCCGAAGGTGGTGAACGGTGTGTACGGGATATCGTAGTGGCCCATCAGGTCCGCGCCCATCTGCACCGCCTGAGAGTTCAGAATATCGCCCACCATATTGTTCCAGCCTGCAAATCCGCCCGGGCTGGCGATACCGATTGCGTCTGACGGTCCGCTGCCTGAATACAGGTTGCCCGGCGAGAACGCATTGTGGCCGTAATCCCACTCCGCGATAACGCCCCAGGTCTCGGCCGTGTAGTGCGCTATCCCCGCGGCGCGCGCGATATGCCCGCAGGTGGCGTTGAGGGCATTCGGGTCCGGAGTGCACGTGTTCGTGTAACCGTAGTCATAGAAGCCAGTGAGACCAAGGCCGTCGTACCGTGATTCGGCGCCGAACGGATTGATCGTCACGCGACCCATCACCTGCTTGTATGCGCTCTCTTCTTGGCGTGGAAGCTGGCGTCGTCGTACACGCCAACGTCGTAGTCGGCGTACTGCTTCTCGTTAATTTTGATCGGGCCCTTCATCGCGAATGCCGACCTGCGACGAGCTCAAGCTCAGATAGTTCCATGGGGTGAGCGCAGTGTAGCGGAAGCCCCACAGGTTCTCTTCCCAATCGACGAGCGGATTCTGCTGCTGGCCGAACGTGAATTTGTCGTCGCTGCATCGGCAGCGACTTTCAGAATTTTCTGTGAAGAACG
The DNA here is from genome assembly GCA_963814715.1 of uncultured delta proteobacterium. GTDB lineage: Bacteria > Desulfobacterota > Binatia > Binatales > Binataceae > Binatus. The sequence continues at coordinate 66,795 of CAWFDW010000001.1, read as the reverse complement.
TGTTGTAGTCGATATACGCGTACTTCAGGCGAAAGCCGAGATTGCCGTCGGTCGTGCTGGCGATTGCCGCTGTTCTGGCCGACCGTGTCGCCGGTCGCGTTCCGATTCGTCAGGTACATGTTGGGCGTCACGCGCATCGAGACGTCGTCAACCGGCGTGAATTTGAAATCCAGGTAAGTGCGCGTGATATCGAACGAGTTGAAGCTGTTGTTGCCGGGACCGGGCCAGACCTGCTGAGTCAGGAACTGCGGGCCGAATCCGGTGTGCGTATAATAACCGATAGTCCGCATACACCAGGGTCCCGATCGAGATCTTCTTGTACCAGCGATCGCCGAACTCTGCCGCGCACGGCTGAATCGTCGCGACCTGCTTGGCCATCTCGGCGTTCCACTGCTGCTGCTGGGCCTGCCGCTGAGTTTCTTCAGCCTGCATCGCGGCGCGTTCCTGATCGAGTTGCGCCTGGGTCTGCGCGCTCACTCGCCGCTCGACCTTGCGCTCGATCTCCTCGGTCGATCCGGCCGGGATGTACTCGCCCATCCTGACGCAATGTTTGCATCGCTTGGTGATACACCTGTCCGGTACCGGGATCGGTGTACAGCGTGATCGACCGCACCTCCTCGCTCCCGGCTGGCGTAGGTGTCATCGCGACAGCGCTGAGCATCAGCGACGCGCCCAGCATCGACAGCGCAACCATTCGTATCGTTCGTCTCATCATCGTCCTCCCTGGACTCTCCTTCTTCCACGATGCGAAACCTCTCGCCGGCGTAATTCGGCGAGAGCGTGCCAGGACGCCAATGACCTGCTCAATGCACGGAATCGGCGTCCTCCCTCCGCGGCACGGGCAAACTAAAGAGGCGCCGTTACGACATGATGAGACGATTGTTACGAACGCGCGAATTCTTACGCTGTGAGAGGTCGAGAATTAGCGGAAATTCACAGGATGGGAGGGATCACCTCTCCCCTAACCCCTCTCCCTTCTGGAGAGGGGAACAGAAATCAGATGCTGACGACCTGGCCCATCTGCGAGGTATCGTAGGCGCATAGCTGGCTGACTTCGCGCGCAAAACGCCGCGAGTTGAGCGCGTCGAGCATCGCCTTGATTGGCGCCGAGTCAACGTCCTGCTCCATGATCACAAGGTCGTAGCGCTCATCCTGATGTGGAAGGAAGTGCAGACCGAAGGCGTCGGCACCCAGCCTGATAGTGACGCCCACATCAGCCAGGCCCGCGGCGATCGCAGCCGCGACTTCGAGGTGGCCGCCGGCTTCGTCCTGATATCCTGCGACCCGATCGCGATCGATACCAACCTCGGCGAGCGCCTGATCGAGAACCGAGCGCGCGCCGGAACCATCTTCGCGGTTCACGATTTTGAGCCCGGGTCGCCCCAGGTCCGCGAAACCGCGAATTGCGAGCGGATTGCCGTGCGCCGTCGCGAGCCCCAGCTCCCATCGCGCAAAGTTTACGACGATAGAGCGGCGATGCCCCAATGTGTGGCGAATCGACGCCAGGTTATACTCGCCGCTCTTCTGATCCCGAAGATGTACGCCGGCGACGTGCGCGCGACCGTCGACGAGCGCCCGCAGAGCTTCGCGGCTCGAGCATGGAAGTGCCACTGCGCGCACCGGCGACCGTCGGCGCGCGAGCCAGTCCACGAGGATTGCGGCGGCCGGGTCGCATCCCGCCATCAACAGCGTCGAGTCGATTTCGTCAGGCATCTGAAAGGTCGCGACGTCCGCGCGATTGCGTCGCGCACGCTGAACCACGCCGGCCGCCGGTGCGAGCGTGAGATGCGCCGCGGGCCGCGCCACGGCCACGACTTTTCCGCCCACGCGCGCGAGCATGACGCGCGATTGTGCCAGCGCGGGGTGGCGTCGCGCGTCGCCGGACCATCTTGCCTGGACCAGCGTCGAGTGTTCATCGTCGATCTCGCCGAACAGCGCTTCCACGGTGGTGCCCAGCTCGCGCGCGATGCGAATCGCGATCGCGACGCCGGGATGGTAAGCGCCGGACTCGATCGCACCGAGCGCCTGCCGCGAGATTCCCGCGCGCCGCGCCAGCTCGGTCTGCGTGAGATCCCGCGCCATCCGCGCATTAACCAGGGCCTTGCCAATCGATGCCATAATACTTGTCAACCCGCTCTTAAAATGGCATATCGTTCGCTATTATGAAAATCCGTTCTACCTCGTATCTTCCGATTTTCACCACAATGGTACTGGCGGTCATGCTCGCGGCGGCAACCCCGTGCCGCGCACGGACTTCGGCACCGATTTCGTAAACTATTTCATAAACTGGTTTCCGCGAGTCACTCAAATTCAGAGCGAGCAGCCGCATTGGGTGACGCCGCTGGTGACCGTCACGCCGCGACTCGAAGAGGAAGTGCGCTACGATCAGTTCTTCCAGTCGTCTCGCAACGGTCTCGCGACCGACAATTTCGGCGGCGGCAAGGGAATCGAGCTGATCCCGTTTCAAAACACCGAAGTCATAATCGGCGTCCCGGCGTTTCTAAAGCGCAACATCCCGCGCAACACCGACGGCTTCGCCGACTGGCCCTTCCTCGTCAAGTACCGGATGCATCTCGGGCAACGAGGAGCACGGCAACTACATCGTCACTGCCTTCATGGGGTTCACAGTGCCGACCGGTTCGAACGTCAATGGCAACGGCCACTCGCTCTTCACGCCAACGATTGCGGCCGGCAAGGGTTTCGGCAATTTCGACGTGCAATCGACGGTGGGCGTAGCGTTTCCCAGCGGCGGTCTGGACCGGCTTGGGATGCCGCTGGCCTGGAACACCGCCTTCCAGTATCGCATCTGCAAATATTTCTGGCCTGAGTTCGAAACCAACTACACCTGGCAATCATACGGTCAGGACACCGGGCACCAGATCGCTCTTTCTGACGCCAGGGTTGCTAATCGGCCGCATCCCGATCCACGATCGCGTCGGCCTGACCTTTGGCGCCGGCTACCAGGTAGCCGTGACGTTCCATCGCAACTACAACCACAACGTCATCCTGACCGCGCGCATCCCGTTCTGACACGCGGCGTCTGAAATGGGATAATGATGCTGAGGTAGAATCTTATGGCACTCAGCGCTCGCAACCATCTGAAAGGCGAAATCACCGAAGTAATTCTCGGGACCGTCACCGCGCTCATCACGGTGAAGGTCGGCGACAATGTCGTCGAGTCCGTCATCACCAAGCGCAGCGCCGAAGAAATGGGCCTGAAGAAGGGCGACAAGGTGACGGCGGTGATCAAAGCCACCGAGGTCATGATTCAGAAAGGCTAGGGTGACGATCCTCGATCGGCAGCAACGGTTTCAGGCGATCCTCTGGGCGCTGCTCGCGATGCTTCTGTGCGCGCCCGCGAGTGCGTTTGCGCAAGCGTCGCAGGCCGTAGCGCTGCACGTCACTGGCGAGGTGCCGAATCATCTCGATCTCAGCATCGCCGATATTGCCGCATTTCAGCATCAGACCGTTCGCGTCACCGACGAGAAAGGCATTCAAGCTGAGTACAGCGGGGTAGCCGGTCGCGGAGATCCTACGGAAGGCAGGCGCGCCGCTGGGCAAAGATCTGAGAGGCCCCAACATGGCGATGGGCCTTGTCGCGCGCGCCCCGGACGGCTACCAGGTCCTTTTCGCCCTCGCGGAATTTGATCCCGCCTTCAACGACCGCGTCATCCTGCTGGCCGACCGTCGCGACGGCAAGCCACTCAACACCCGCGAAGGTCCGCTGCGAATCGTCATCCCCGGCGACAAGCGCGGCGCCCGATGGATTCGCGGAGTCACGACGCTCGAAATCTTCAAAGGGCGGTGACGCTATGCCCGTCAGCTCACCGCCACCAGGAAAATGACCATCGCGATACCGACCAATCCGAGCAGGATTCCAACCGTGATCGCGATCAATGACGGTCTCGTCACACGCTCTCGCCACGATTGAGTCGCTTGATAACCTCCAAATGACGCGCGACCGCCGCCAGGTTCACCATTGCCCCCAGCAGCACCATCGCGCTGCCCGCCCACAATGAAAATCCATACGACTTCACGCCCGGCGTTTGACTGCTGCTCGCCACTTCCTTGAGGAACAGCCCAAAGCGCGCGACGACGAACCCGAATCCCATCAGCGCAAGTCCGGTGCGGATCCACGCAAGAAACGTGCGCTCCGCGGCAAATTGAACTCGCGGATCGTTACCGCCTACGTCAGCCATCGCGTACCACTCGTACTTGGAAATGTCGGAGCCCGCCAGTGCCATTGGAGTATGCCAGTGCCTTAATAGTGTGGCCTCCGGCCTTTTTTTATATAGTGGGGCGGGCCGCCGTGCCCGCCATCGACGCGCGGGCGTCCCCGCCCGCGCTTACCTATGAATGACTCTGGGATTTGCCAGCAACCTTAAAGAAAGGGCGGGCACGGCGGCCCGCCCACTACGTCGCGAGCATCCGATGCGTCGGCGCGAGCAATATCTCCGTCGCAATTCCATGCGGACACGCGCCTGCGCATGGCTTCGCATCGCAGGTGAGACACGCCTCGGCGTTCGATGCGAGCATCGCGTATTCAGTCCGCGCAAACCGCAGGTCGCCGTAATCGCGAGCGTACATCCGTGTGCGCATCACGTCCGCAATCGGCACGCCGAACGGGCACGCATTCGCGCACTCGTTGCACGCGGGACGGCATTGCGAATCGCCATTGAGAGTCGCGTAGCGATTCAACAGTGGCAGATCAGTCGCGGCGGTCGTGCGCGCTCCCGACGCGCCCAGGTATTCGTCGATCATCTGCCGGCTCGTCATCGAGACGATCAACGCGTCGACGTGCTGATTCGACAGCACCCATCGAAACGCCGCCTGCGAGAAAGTTGCGCCGCCCGATTCGTACGGGCGCATATCGTTGAGACGCGCGCCCATCAGGGTTTTCATTACGACCACGCCGACGCCCTTGCTCTGTGCCTTTTCCATGATACGCGGCAGCTCGGGCTGTCGCGCGACGAAATCGAAGCCGCGCGTGAAGCGCTGGAAAAAGCGCGGGTCCTGGCCGAAGTTATGCGCGCACAGGATTACATCAACCTGGCCGGCGTCGATCGCGTAGTCGAGGCATTCGGCGAGATTGCCGGCGTGTCCCGACATCCCGACGAAGCGAATCTTTCCCTGCTTCCGCGCCTGCGCGGTGAATTCGTGCCACTCGGGATTTTTCAGCCGCGCCGGATCGTTGACCGCGTGGTTGAAGTACACGTCGACGTGATCGGTTTGCAGGCGTCGCAAACTTCCTTCGAGCGCGGTCATCATCGCATCGCGCTTGTCGTCCGCCTGCGCCATCTGTCTTCGACGTCAGGAACACCTTGTCGCGCTTGCCTTTGAGCGCGTTGCCGATCGTGGTCTCGGATTCGCCGTCGGTGTACGTATCGGCCGAGTCGAAATAGTTGATGCCGCAATCGTACGCGTGACGCACCAGGTCTTCCTCGCCGGAAGTCAGGCGGCTCGCTCCGAACGAGATGTCGGAAATCTTGAGCCCGGTGCGGCCGAGCGTCGAGTAGCGTCGAATCTGCGGCGCGGCTTCGATAGCCGCGTTGGCGGCGCCGGCCAGCGGCAGGATCGATACGCCCACGCCGGCAATCACGCCACGTTTCAGGAACTCGCGTCGTCCAAAAATCGATTCATCACGCGATCGTTTCATCTGAGCACCTCGCGGAGCCGCGTGGGTCGGAGCCTTTCGCGGCTAACACGCGATTCTACCGCCAGGACGCGGCCAGACTCTATGCCCGCAGCGGGGTCACGTCGCGCACGAAAAAAATCGCATCCGCCTGCCGCGCGATCGCCGTGCGGACGCCGCCGTTTCCGTCGTGCATGATCTCGATATTTTCGGTCAGCAGTCGCGCGCGCGAGTCGGACGGCGTCGATCGGCAACAGAAAACACTCGCCAATTTCGCCCAGCAGTGCGTTGAGCGTCCCGGACTTTTCTCGAATGTCTTTCGACAGCGTAGGAAACGGCTGCGAGTCCCGGCCGCGTCCGATCAACATCCACACTGAAAAAATTTCGCCCGGATAGCGCGCCGCCAGCCACGCGCCGAGTGGTGGATCGGTTTTCCCGCCGGGACCCGCGCTCGCATCGCTGCCGGCGACCGCGTCGGGCGCGCGGCACAGGTGCATGTTGTGACTCATCAACGCGAGCTTTTCATTCGCGCGCATTTGCCCGAGCATCCGGTCCACCTGCCGATGCATGTAGCGCTCGCGAAATGCCATCCCCGGATTGAGCGCATCGAAGGTCTTCGCCGGATATGTGATGCGCACGTATTCGAGACTGTCGCGAAGGCAGGTCGCCGAGTAGCGCAGCGCATCGAAGTCGGTCGGCCTCGATCAATTTCAACGCCTCGTCGAGCCGTGCAATTTCCTCATCAATCGTTTCGCCCGGTACGCGCTGAAGCGCATTGCGTATTCGATCTACGGTCGCATCGGCCGGCATCGACTCCAGTATTTCGGCGAGATCCTCATACCCGCCGCCGGGCAGCGGATCGATATCGAACCCGAAGAAGCGCACGCCAATTTTTCGCAGGCCGTGCGCGAATCGTTTCTGCTCGGCCGCGAATAGCGCAGTCGGGTACGCGTCTCCGAAGCTATCGCGCAAAATTCCAGTCGGAGTATCGTCGCGATCGCTTCGCGAGGCGCCCGAATAGCCGTAGATCGTGACGCGCTCGAGCTGCGATTCGTCGCCGGTCTCGACAAAGCGAGCGATTCGCATTCCGTCTGAAGCGCCGAGTTCCTCGCCGAGATGCGTGAACCCGCGCCCAGCAAGGTAATTCAGCATCGCGAGTCGGTACGCATATTTCTCGTGAATAAAATGATCCGACTCGCCGATGTAAGCGAAGCGCTTTCCAGCAATCAGCGGATCTAAAATCAGAGAGCTTGCCGGCATTTTCCTCGACAGCTTCCAGATCCTTGAACGCGATCGCGCGCTCCGCCGCGTACTCGCGAAAATCCTCGATCGCGCGCCGGCGTGACGCACCGAAAAGCTTCATCCGCAAGTCGGCTCTGCGGCGGTACAGCAGCCAGGCTGCGCCCGACGACACTCCGATCGCGACGAACGGGTAGGGGACCAGGTACGCCCACGAATGCTCCTGCGTCACCGGGGTGCCGTGATATTTCAGGACGAACAGCAGCATGTTGAGGATCACATACGCGGCGTAAAACATTCCGAGCGGCAGCGCAAACTTGCGCATCGCGAAGATTCCATACACGTACACCGCGAGCATGATCGCGAAGATCGGCGCGACGATCATGTTGGCGGTGCCCGACAAACGCGTGCCGAAGAAGACGAAGCCTTCGCCGGGATTATGCGCGAAGGGCTTGTGGAAGTTGGAAATCACCATCAGCGAGAGCAGTATCGCGAGAATCGTGAGCGCCGCACCGCGTGATTTATTTGGCATCGTGCAATCCTCTCTCAATCAGGTGAGGTCTCCGCGTCGGCGACGCAATATGATCGCCAAGGCGAGCGGAACGCCGATCCCAACCAGAACGTTCCCGATCGGAAGTGGCCGGCTGTCGTGATTCTTCATGGTGTACAGAACCATATTCAGGATCACACTCAGCAAAAAGACATACACGATGGGCAGTGAGAATTTGCGCATCGTCCAGATTCCATAGACGCAGATCAGGATAACTATCCCGGCAAGCGTACTCATCACTGCGTTGGCGGTACCGGTCAGCTTGGTGCCGAGAAAAACGAAACCATCATTCGCGAAGAGATGTAGGGGTTTGATGAAATCCGTCATCGCAACAAGCGCGAGAAACACCGCGAAGATTGTCAGAGCCGCGCCGCGCGATTTGTCCGGCATCGTGGACTCAAAGCTCCATCAGGTGAGATCGGCCTGACGGCGAGACAAAATGATCGCCGTCGCGAGCGGGACGCCAATGCCAATCGCGGTTGCCGCAATCGAAAAGGCGAGCGAAGGCGGCGGCTCGGCGCGGTTCTTCATGCCGAACAGAATCGTATTCACGATTACCCACGCCGTATAGATGTACGCGACCGGCAGTGCGTATCGGCGCATCGTCCAGATGCCGTATGCGTAGATCGCAAGGCAGAATCCCGAACAGCGGTCCCATGATCGCGTTGGCGGTGCCCTTCAACCGGACGCCCATGAAGACGAAGCCGATGCCGGGGTCGTGCGAGAACGGCTTGGAGAAGTTGGATATCGCGAGAAGTCCGAACAGTAGCGCGAAGATCGTAAGCGCGGCGCCGCGTGATTTACCTGCCATCGAATATCCCTCCCCGGGTTGCGGCAACAGCCTAGTCGGCGCGCGCCAAAAGCGCATCAGGTCTTGCAAATGGTTATCGACACTTGATTGGATGCGCATGGATCGGTACCTCTCGCGGCATCGGATTCCATTCTACCAATGCGTCGATTCATCGCGGTTGTGGCGCTCCTACTGTGCGCATCATGGCTCTGCAAGCCAGTTTGCGCTTTCGCCGAGACTAATCTCGTCAAGAACGGCGACCTTGCGTCCGGCGTCGGGAACGCGCCCTCCGATTGGTACGCGTTGTCGTCCGACAAGAAGCTGACCAAGTTTTCATGGACCTACACGCCGGCCGAGGGCGGCGTCCTTGGCATCTCGAATAACAGCCGGACGTTTTCCAGCTGGCATCAGGCGCTGATGCTGCGGCCGGGCATTTACCATGTCACTGCCGAGGCCCGCGTCGAAGGTGCGATGCCGAAGGAAGGCGGTGCGAATATCGCGCTCAGCACCTTCGACGGCATCCAGCTCATCTCGAATCATCTGCAAGGCAACACCGATTGGCAGACGCTTTCGTTTTTCCTCATCGAAGATCGATGGGGCGATACCACCGAATTGCTCTGCCAGCTCGGCGTCTCGGGTTATCCGGACACTGGCCGCGCGTCATTTCGAAATATCAAAGTGATCGAGGTCGCGAGTCCGCCGCCGATGGGCGCGGTGAGATTCGATCTCCGCGCGATCCGCAGCGTCTACAAGGACCGACTGCACCGCCCCGATGAGAGTATCGCAGTCCGCGTCACGGGCATCGTGTGCGGAATTCTGCTGCTGGGATTGCTGGGAGTGGGGCTGGTCGAAATTTCGCGACCGGCGCGCATGACAAGCGATCGTGCGTGGATGCTCGCGACGGGCCTGATGCTCGCGATCACCGCCGTCAAGTTTGTCGCGCTGTTTCATTTCACCGGCTTCTACTGGGACATCTGGGCGAAGACCAATCGCGCGTTGCTGGCCGTCGTGCTCGGTCCCTCGAAGATTTACGATCCCGGACTGCCGGTTGACGCCTATCCGCCGGGTTCGGTGTACCTGCTGTGGCTCTCAGGATGGATCGGCAAGTTGATCGAGCCGACTGCGAACGGCTTCCGCGTGATCGTCGAGACGCCGCCGCTGATTGCCGATCTCTTTATCGGTCTCACATTGTACTTCGCGGCGTGGCGCGACGGACGCAACCTGCGCGCCCTCATTATAATGATGCTGTTCGCGCTGAACCCGGCGCTGATCTTCGACACTGTCGTATGGGGCCAGAGCGATTCGGTCGTCGCGTTGCCGATGATCATCGGCGCGATCCTGATTCTCACCGGACGCTATCGCCTCGGCTGGAGCGCGGCGGCGATCGCGATCCTCGCCAAGCCGCAAGCGCTCGCGTTCACGCCGCCCCTCGCACTGTGGACGTTGTTCAACGCCGGCATCGGCGAATGCGTTTGGTGCGCGGGCGCGGTTGTCGGCACGATTGCGATCGGAATCCTGCCGTATCAACTCGGACATTCGTGGGACTGGATCGTCAACGTCTACAAGGACCTCGGCACGCGATTCAGCGAAGCGTCGGTCGGCGCGTTCAACTTCATGGGGCTGATCGGCGGGATGGGCACGCCCGATACCGACAAAGTTTTCGGCGGCGTTTCGTACAGCGCGCTCGGCCTTTCGCTGACCTGCGCCGTTTACCTGGTAGCGTCGTATCTGATCTGGCGCGCGCGATCGGCCCGCGCCGCGATACTCGCGATATTCATCGCGCTGTTCGGCTTCTTCATGTTCGCGCCGCGGATGCACGAGCGCTACCTCTACTACCCGCTGGTCTTCCTGATCCCGATCGCGCTGGAAAGCGAATTCCTCACGACGATGTTCGCCATCGTCAGCGGAACGTTCCTGTTCAACCTGATGTACATAAAGCATCTCACCGACACGTCGTCGTATTTCCCCGATCATCCAAACGCGCCACTGATCGCAGCTGCGTCGATCAACCTGGCGGTGTTCTTCGCCGTGACAGCGTACGGATTGCTCCGCACCCGCGCACCTGACGATGAGATGGGTGTTGCCGTTAGACCGCGACAGTGACAGAAACTCAACCATCATGCGTCGCGCCGATCGCCTGTTCGAAATCATTCAGCGGATGCGCCGACGCCGCGTGGTCACCGCCGGTTCGCTCGCCGAACAGTTCAACGTCAGCGAGCGCACCATCTATCGCGACATCAGCGATCTGATCGCGAGCAAGGTGCCGATCGAAGGCGCGGCCGGAATCGGCTACTCGTTGCGCAAGGGCTACGACCTGCCGCCGCTCATGTTCAGCGAGACCGAGCTCGAGGCGCTCGTCTTCGGCGCTCGGATGGTGCAGAACTGGAGCGACGCCGAGCTGGGCCGCGCCGCCGACGCCGCACTGTCGAAGATCGAGAACGTCCTGCCGGCGCATCTGCAGCGGATGCTGGACGATCGATCGCTATGGGCGCCGAAGGACGTGCGGCGCGTGCCGGTCTCGTTCGATCTTGGAAAGTTGCGCGCCGCGATTCGCGGATGCCGCAAAGTCCGCTTCCACTATTGCGACGAGAAGGGCGCCGAGACGCGTCGCAAGGTGCGTCCTTTGAGTCTCTGGTTCTATCCGCCGTTCTGGACCGCCGCATCGTGGTGCGAATTGCGCGACGACTTCCGCTTCTTTCGCGTCGACCGCATGAACGAGGTCGAGTTCCTGAGCGAAGCGTTTGAGCAAGAGAACGGCAAATCGGCGGAGGATCTCTTCCGCCATCTGCTCAGCAAATCCTGACGCCCGCGCGAACCCTCCTGACGGCATGCTGTCAGGATCTCTCCGCCTAACTCACGCTGCTGACAGACGGCTGTCAGGAGCGGCGCACCATTACATCGCTGTCGCGATGCTAAATTTTCTCCTTACGCGGCATTCGACCAAGGAGAGAGATCATGGCGACTCAGGTTTCGGATCGTCCCGCAGCTCAAGATCGAGTGATCGTCCTCAAGTCGGCGGAAGAGACCGCCGGCGAATTCTTCCGATGCGAGTATATCGCGAGCGTCGTATCGCCCGCCCCGCGCGATCACATTCACACCCATCAGGAGGAGCGGCTGGAAGTCGTCGAGGGCAGTGTGCGATGCCGCGTGGCGGGCCGTGAATACGTCCTGGAGCGGGGCAGCGTGATGGTCATCCCGCATGGGCACGCCACACGCCGTATGGAACGACGACCACCACGGCTCACGCTCAATTTCAGAATACCGCCCCGCAATGAACGCCCAGGCAATGTTCCGCGGCTACATCGTCAATAGGTGATCGTATTCTGCTAACGAATCTCGAGAATACGACCCGATTGAGCAGCGACGGGCAGCTTGCATTGCCCGTCGCTCACATCGAATACCGCGCCCTCGTTCAATACGTCGATCAGCTGGCCACTAGTGATATCGGAAATCCGAAGCGGGACCTCTGCTGCGTGATCGGCAGCGTTTACGGCGACGACGATCGAGCTGGTTGCATCGCGACGCATGAATGAAAACTGCTCGTGCGCGACGTGAAGCTGGGTGTAGTCGCCTCGACGCAGCGGCGTGTATCGCTTGCGCATCGCGATCAGCGATTTTATCAAGACGTACAACTCCGGATGACGCGACTGGCTGGGCTAGTGACGCCGGATCGAGCGCTGGACGCAATTGCGCGTCTGTCCCTGACACCTTGATACCTTCGATGCCCCACTCGCTGCCGTAATAAATCGAGGGGACACCCGGCATCGTCATCAGCAAAATATGGAGCGGGTATAGATGCGCCGGGTTCTTCAGGATGCTCGCGACGCGACTGACGTCATGATTATCGGCGAAGGAGTAAAGCGCCAAGTCTCGATAAATTCCCTCGGGCCCAAACTGTCGGTTGAGCGTATACGCAATCTCAAAATAGTTGCGGTCGTTGTGACTGGACCACAGCCCTTTGTACGCTACGTAGTTGGTCGTCGATGACAGCGCTTGCGGATTCGCCCAACGTCGGTAGTCGCCGTGAACTACCTCGCCCATCAGCCAGAAATCAGGTCGGAGTGCTCGACAATGCGCGGCGATCGCGCGCTGAAAGTCGAGGTCGAGCGCGTCGGCGGCGTCGAGTCGCAGACCGTCAATGTCAAATTGTTCGATCCACCATGTGACCGCTTTCAGAAGATGATCGCGAACGGCTGGATTTCTGAGGTTGAGTTTCACCAGGTCGTAGTTCTCGGCCCATCCTTTGTAATGAAACGGCTCGCCGTACGGGCTGCGGCGCGCGAAGTCGAGGTGATACCAGTCGCAGTACGCCGACGCGCGCCCCTTTTCACGAACGTCGCGAAATGCCCAGAAGTCGCGCCCCGTGTGATGGAAGACCGCATCGAGCACCAGGCGAATTCCACGCCGATGCAGCTCGCGGCTGAACGCGGCGAGCGTCGATTCGTCGCCGAGGCGCCGGTCCACGTGGAAATAGTCGGCGATGTCGTAGCCGTGCGCGCTCGATTCGAACACGGGGCCGAGAAGTAATGCGTTGACGCCCAGATCCTCGAGATAATCGAGCCAACGTGTCAGCTCTGAGAGACGATTCGCCGGCGACCCCTCAAAGGAATTCCGCTCAGGCGCGCCAAGACATCCAAGCGGGAAGAGGTGATAGAAGATCGCGTCCTGGGACCAGCTCATAAAAGGCATACCGATCGGTATAGAAATTACGAGTAAATTCCGTGGCTAAACTGATGGACGATATCGCGCCGAAGACGGTCGGTGATCACGATATGTTCGTTCAACTGCAGCGCGATGTAACTGTTAATCATGCCGACCAGCGAGATCGCATAGCGGCGATGGCGTCCGCGCATGTTGCCATGCTCGCGAACCGCTTTGCGAAACACCTCTTCGAGAATTTCTTGCCGGTACGCGTAGTGCCGCAACGCGACCTGATGCGCTTCGTTGTCGCGAGGCGAGAAATAGAGAGTCAGTTCGAGACGATAGAAAACCGGTTCCCTGCTGGCAAAACCGATATAAGCAGCGACGATTCGATCGAGCGTCAGAGGTAAGTTGCGCGCATAGTCGGAAGCATCGCGAACAGCCTCGTCGAGCCTGGTTGCGAACGCGGCGAACAGCGCCTCCAGCAGACCGTGCTTACTGCCGAAGAAATGGTAGAGGGTCGGCTTGGCGACGCCAGCCGCCTCGGCAACTTCCTGCACGCCGACCCCATCGTAGCCCTTGGCAGCGAACAGAGTCAGCGCGGCGCGCAGTAATCCAGCCCGGGAATCCATCGCAAGTAAGTGTATACCGAGCGGTACAGAGACGCAACGCAGTCACAGGTCTTACCTCTCCCCTCGGGGATAGGTCGATTTCCGCGTACCACCTCTAAAGCGGCGATCAGGATTTCAGGAACTTTAACATCAACTCGTTTACGTGATCAGGACGTTCTTGATGTACGAAGTGCCCCGCGTTTGGCACCAGCTCGATCTTCAATCCTTTCGGGAACAGCTTCTCCATCCCCTCGAGCGTTTCCGCGCCGATGCATCCGTCGTCGCGTCCGTGGAACATCAATGCGGGCACGTTGATAGGAATGTTCATCGCGGGCGCCAGCATTTTCAGATCGACTGGCATGCTCAGCACCGGGCCGAGTGTCGCACGATAGTAGCCAAGCGCCGCTTCGAGCGTGCCTTTGGCGCGGAACGATCGCTTGAGCGCCTCCATGTCTTCGGGAGTCCATTTCCATCCGGGGGACCAGTCGGCCCACATCTTTTCGAGGAACGCGAAGTCGTTGAGGCTTACTGCCGCCTCGGCAATTTTGGTCTGGAAGAAGAACATGTACCAGGAGCGGCGCTGCTGCGCGTAGTTGGTGACGAGCGCCTCGAAAAATCCGGATCCGTATCCGACCGCCGCCGTCACCAGTTTGCTGACGCGATCCGGCGCGGCGCCTGCGGCGCCGTATGCCGCGACCGCGCCCCAATCATGACCGAATATGATCGCGTCCTTGTAGCCGAGCGCAGTTATCAGCGCGAGCGCGTCCTCCGACAGCGCCGCCGAATCGTAACGGCCGTCGACTGCCGGCTCAGTCGGCGAGTAGCCGCGCATGAACGGCGCGACGCAGTGGTATCCCGCCGCCGCCAGCGCGGGCATCTGATGCCGGAACGAATGCGCGGTGTCGGGAAATCCGTGCAAGCACAGCACGAGCGGACTCTTCGAATCGCCCATCTCGAGCACCGTGAAATTCATATTCGACGCGCGTACGACTCGCTGATTTGGTTGTGATGCCATAATGCCTCGACTCATATCTCATATGCTCGCCTGAGTATTGTACAGTCGCGCATACGCGCCGCCCGACCTGACCAGCTCATCGTGCGTGCCTTCTTCTGCGATCCCATCCTCGGTCAGGACCACAATTCTACCCGCGTTCCTCACCGTCGATAGCCGATGCGCGATGACCAGCGTTGTGCGATTGCGCGCGAGCCGGTGCAGAGACTCCTGCACTGCTCGTTCGCTTTCATTGTCGAGCGCGCTGGTAGCCTCGTCGAAAATCAGGATTGGCGGGTTTTTGAGAAATACGCGCGCGATGCTGAGCCTCTGCTTCTGCCCGCCGGAGAGCTTCACGCCGCGTTCGCCGATCTCCGAATCGTAGCCATTCGGCAGCGCCATGATGAAATCGTGCGCATGAGCCATTTTCGCGGCCTCGATGATTTCGTCGAGGCGTGCATCCAGCTTGCCATAGCGCAGATTCTCGGCGACCGTGCCTGCGAACAGATAAACATCCTGCTGCACGATGCCGATATTTTGCCGCAAGGACTGCGGGCGGACCTCCCTCACGTTGCTGCCATCGATAAGGATGTCGCCGTCGGTCGCATCATAGAAACGCGGGATCAGCGCGCAGAGCGTGGTCTTGCCGACGCCCGAGGCGCCTACCAGCGCGACAAACTCGCCGGCTCTTATATCGAGAGTTAGGTTTTTCAGCACGAGCGGCGAATCGCCGGCGTACCGGAAGCTCACGTTGCGGAACGTGATATCGCCTCGCACGCGGGTCAGCTCCGCGGCACCGGCCAGGTCGGGCATGTCCGGCTCCATCTGCAGCATCTCAAAGAATCGGTCGAAACCCGTGCTGCCTTCCTGGTATAGCCGCGCGAAATTCACCAGCCGGTGGATTGGATCGACCAGCACCGCGACACACATCAGGAAGGTGAGCAGGTCGGCGAGGTCGAGCGACCCTCGCGCGATGCCGGTTGCGCCGAACACGATCACCGCGATGGTGATGAGCTGCGTGAAAGCGGCCATGCCGCCGGAGAACCATGCCTCGCTCTGATAGCCCTCGCTCCTGCTCGCGAGAAAGCGATCGTTCTCGTAGCCGAAGCGCGCAGTCTCGAACGCCTCGTTGGTGAAGGATTTAACCACCCGTATCCCCGAGAGCGAATCTTCGACGCGCGCGTTGATGTCGCCGATGCGGTCCTTGCTCAATCTGAGCGCGGCAATCATGCGCCTGCTGAAATGCAGCGCGAAGAGAAACATCACCGGGATGAAGCACAGCACGATCAGCGTGAGCGTCCGATCGATATGCGCGAGGATGATCAGCACCCCAATCAGCTCCAGACTCGCGATCGCGAGGTCTTCGGGTCCGTGATGATAGAGCTCGGCGAGCGAAAGGAGATCGTTCGTTATCCGCGCCATGAGCTGGCCGGTTCTCTGCCGGTCGTAAAAGCTGAACGATAGTTTCTGGTAATGCTCGAACAGCTCCCGGCGCATATCGCGTTCCATCTTCGCGCCCATCACGTGTCCCTGGTAATCGACGAACAACGTGCATAGGGCCTGGAGAGCGACCAGCGCCAGCATCGCAGCGCCGAATGTATAGATCTTATCGAGCGCGCCGGGCACGCCCCCTTTTGCAAGCAGGCTCTTGGTAATGAAATTCGTACAGACCGGCAGCAGCAATGCCGCGGCCGATATGATGATGGCGGATAGAAGGTCTGCGAGCAGCAGCCCTCGATACGGCTTGTAGTAGGAGAGGAACTTTCTGGCTCGCGAGCCTGCGAATCGATTCGCAGCCCGCTCGCTCAGCTTTGTTTTATCGGGGGTTGTACGTGCTGCCCCCCGGGAAAGTCGCATTTGCATGAAACACCATGTCCTTCTGATGGGTTAAAACCGCTCTCTGAATGGACATGGACGTTTTCATTTCGCTCTCCCCGGGTTTGGTAGCTGAATCGAGGTGACAATAGAACACGACCCGCTGCGCAGTACAAGCTCCAGCTTGAAACCTCACCGCAGAGACGTTGCTGATGAAATAGGCCTTGTAGTTTTCGGCGACGCGTCAGTTCCTGCGCGCCATCTCGCTCAATTGTTGCTGGTGCGCGCTATCTTCAAAATTCCGCACCGAGGTTACGATGGTTTGCTGAATCAGCTCGAGCGGCATCCCGCTCCATCGATCGGCCGCTCGGTAGATTTGCTTTTGGCGACGACCTCGCGCGGAGACGGCGAAGAACGTGCTAAAGACCGGGCGCCACAATTTCGGCATTCCCGCCATCAGGTAGTTATGCTCGCGAACTATTGTTCCGCCAAATTGCAGCTTGAATCGATTGACTCCCACGTTGTCGCCCAGCACACCTATCCCGCCTAGATCGTAGGTCTGGAGGCCTTCTTCGCGATACTTCTCGATTTCGTACCAATGAAGATAAACGTTCAGGATGCCGGCAAGGCGGGCGGTAGCATGATCTTCGAACCGGCGGCTCGCGGACCAGAGCATCCGGCTTACGCCTGCTTCCTTATCAAGCAGATTCAGATGACCGCAGATCGCTTGCCCATCCAGATCCATCAAGATCAGTTCCGCGTTTGGAAAATAGCTCGAAATCTCAGCCTTCGACATTGGAAACGCGAAGGTGGCTTTACCCGCGATGGAATTACTGTAGAGCTGCACGAATTCCTCGATCAGGTCTTCGTTGCCGGCGAGTTCTCTACATCGGCGAACGGTCACCCGATCGCCAAGCTTTTGCGCCTTATGAATCCGGATGCGCGCGTTGGTTATGAGATCTTTGTCGATTTGTTCGAGGTCGCGCCGCAAATCGATAGCGAGTGTAAAAGTCAAATAGTGATCAACCAGACATCTGCCGGTCTGCAATTCGGTTTTCGCACTTTCGATTCGCGCGGCGTGAGTCGGCGGCAAGTTCTCTACTATCTCGCGCACTACTGACTCTGTAGGCCACACAAGTACTGTGTACGGGATAATCCCCTTCAGCTTTTTCGAGATGGTTATCATGTGGCCACGCAGTCATCTCTTATCCTCCCAGTGCTTGGTTCAGGCAGGCGCCTATCACCCCTCCGCGTCATGCTTGAACAATTTTCGTGTTCAAGGACTCATCATGTTTGATCTCCATTGCGACCAGCTGCGTATAGGGTTGCAAGAATGTCTAAGCATCACTTTGTTAATCCCGCAGTCACGCAGAATGTTCCTCGAGGTCAAATGGATAGCCTATGTCAGAGCAGGGTTTCGTTTAGATCGAAGCTGCAAACGACGTGCCCATAAAAGGCGAACGCCCTGCAAAAACAGAGAATAAAACGTCTCGCGCATTGGGTTAAAAGGACCTAAGGTTTTTGGGGAGAAATCGGCGGATCTTTTTCATCTATACAATCTTGGAGAAATTACAATCGGTAGAAATCGAGACCTTGGAAAAATTACAGACAAACGTCCCCGGTGCCGGTTCTGCCCGTGCTCGCTAAGATCGCCAAAAAATGACAAAACGCGCGCGCCGTAATATCGTCGCGACGCGTGCACATCTGCGCGAACATCTGCGCGAACATCTGATGGACGAATTGATTCCGCAAAATAATTTGCCTCCTCGCCGCGACGCGCTCCGCGAGCTGGCTGTGCTGTTTCTTCGACTCGGCACGCTTGCGATGGGCGGTCCCGCCGCGCACATCGCGATGATGGAGGACGAGGTCGTGCGCCGCCGGCGATGGATGACCCACGAGCGCTTCCTCGACATGCTCGGCGTCTGCAATCTGATTCCCGGCCCCAACTCGACCGAGATGGCGATTCATATCGGGCAACTCCGCGCTGGATTCGCGGGACTGGTCGTCGCCGGCGCGTGCTTTATTCTGCCGGCCGCCGCGATCGTGCTCGTGATCGCGTGGATGTACGTGCGATTCGGTACGATGCCGCAAGCGGTCGGCCTGCTCTACGGCATCAAGCCGGTGATCATCGCGGTCGTCCTGCAGGCGCTGTGGGGACTCGGCCGCACCGCGATCAAGTCGCGCATCCTCGCTGTGATTGCAATCGTTACGCTGGTCGCCTCGCTTCTGGACGTCAACGACATGATCGTCCTGCTCGGCGGCGGAATCGTGATGCTCGCGATTCGCGCCTTCGAGGACCGCGACGCCGCCCGCGCGACGCTTGCCGCGATTCCCGTCCGTCGCACGCGTGTCCGGTGCGAAGGGCGCCGCGCTCGCTGCGAGCGTCGTCGCAGTCCCGTTCAGTCTCACCACCTTGTTTTTATTTTTCCTGAAAGTCGGCGCGGTGCTCTTCGGCAGCGGCTACGTATTGCTGGCGTTCCTGCGCACCGACCTCGTCGATCGATTGCGATGGCTCACCGAGGCGCAGTTGCTCGACGCCGTCGCCGTCGGCCAAATCACACCAGGCCCTGTCTTCACGACTGCGACCTTCATCGGATACATCCTCGGTGGATTTCGCGGCGCGATGGTTGCCACGCTCGGAATTTTTCTGCCGTCGTTCTTTTTCGTGTCGATCAGCGGACCGCTGATTCCGCATTTGCGCCGCTCTCCGCTGGCCGGCGCGTTTCTCGACGGCGTCAACGTCGGCGCGTGGGCCTTGATGGCGGCGGTGACGCTGTTCCTCGCGCGCGCCGCAATCGTCGATGCCACCACGATCCTTCTCGCGGCCACCAGCGCGTTTATGCTGATTCGCTATCGCGTGAATTCCGCCTGGATTGTCCTCGGCGGTGGAATGATTGGCCTCGCGACAACGCTGTGGCGCTAATAGTGGGGCGGGCCGCCGCGCCCGCCATCCGTGTTACTTGAAGAACATTTGAAAACGCATCAGCCCGCGCCCATGCCATCTGCTTGAATCCGCATGTAGCGCACAGCGTCTGTATACTGTAGTGTCAGAGCTCGCAACGGCAAGCACATTGCGCTCCCCGCCTTAGAATCGAAGGCATCCCTGTAAAAGTGAAAATGTGCTGATGCTGGCGGCAGTCTGAAAACGCGCACACAGGCGCATCTGCTGCCTGAGCATCATCATCCGTGCAGCCAAACGGGCGCGGGCGGTGGTGTAGGAAAATAAATTTTTCGGTGGGAGAAACCAATGGCAGCAGTTTTCGCGCCGGTGAGTACGACCGAAGAAATCCTGAAGAGCGAGCCCTGGAAGCAGCCATGGTGGCACGCCGGCAAGCGCGACATCGCGATCCTCGGCTGGGTTCTCCTCATTCATATTACCGCCGCGATTGGACTCGTGCTGTATCCGATTCCCGGATGGCCCGTGTTTCTCGGCGCGCTCGCGCTCGTGTTCCTCGGCGGACTCGGCACCACGGTCGGCTATCATCGCGCGATCGCGCATCGCTCGCTTACGCTGAATCCCTGGGCGCGCGGCGTGCTGATTTTCTTCGCGATGTTCAACGGCTCCGGCGCACCGACCACCTGGGCCGCCGGCCATCGTCTGCATCACGCCAAGGCTGACACCCCGGAAGATATCTCGAGCCCGCGATGGGGCGGATTCTGGTGGGCGCATCTGCGATGGCTGTGGCAGGCGGGCGAACCGCCGATCGATCGCTACTGCCCCGACTTGAGCGGCGTCTCAGTATCGCGCGTGGCGATGGTTCCAGACGCCGATTCTCACGCTCTCATTCTTTGTCGGTTTGCATTTCAGCCCGGCCGCATTTTTCTGGCTCGGCGCGATTCGCTTATGCTTCGGACTGCACGCGCAATGTTTCGTCAACAGCGTCTGCCACACTGAACCGGGCGTCACCGTCGGCCAGGATTCCAGCCGCAACGTAACATGGCTCGCGATAGTGCATCTGTTCCAGGGCGAGAACTGGCATCGCAACCATCATGCGCGCCCCGGCTCCGCGCGTCTCGGATGGAGCTGGCGCCAGCCCGACGCCGGCTACATGCTGATTCTGGCGCTCGAGAAGCTAGGCCTCGCCACCGACGTTCGTCACGGCACCCCGCACAGCCGCGGCAAAGGCAACCGCGCCGACGCCGACGAAATAATCGTCAAGGCAGCATAGTAGCAAAGGTCAGTGGGGCGGGCCGCCGTGCCCGCCATGCACACAAAGATAATGTAGGGCGGGCCGCATCCCCAAAGATAGTGGGGCGGGCCGCCGTGCCCGCCATTGATGCGCGTAAGCGCTTACCTAATTTCCGTAACCACCAGGTGCCGCCGTGCGTATTCCTTGTAAGAGGAATGCAATGAACACCGTCAGTTTTGTTTTTGCCGCAATTCTTTCTGCAACAATAATGTTTGGAACCGTAATCGCGGCTGCGAACGCGGGGATGCCTCGCGTCACGCACGTCGCCCGTCCTCACGACCGTTAAGTTCTAAACCTTCTGTCGTTTCACCGCGAATGGAACTGCGGCATGATGTCCTCGGCGAATGCCTGGATGTCCTCGTCCGCGGTGATCGGTGGGTTGTGCATGAAAATGAAATGCGTGACGCCCGCCTTGATGAAGCCTTCCAGCTTGTCGACGCACTCCTGCTTGCTCCCGATGATCATCCGATCGCGCGCGCGTTCGGGCGTAGTCTGCCCCATCATCCCAACCATCGATGAAAGCATTTCCTCCCGCTGCTTCGGCGCCTTGTAGCAATTCGCGAGCATAAGAGTCTTTTCGATTTCGTCGGTGTTGCGCCCGACCGTATCGCCGTGGCGCTCGATCACGCCGATCAGCCGCTTCATTTCCGCCGCATCGGCGTTGCCCATATTCCACATGTCGGCGTACTTCGCGACAATCTTGAGCAACACTTTCTCGCCGTGTCCGCCAATCATCAGCGGCAGATTCTTCTGCGCCGGCTTCGGATTACAGACCGCATCGACCACGTCGTAGTGCTTGCCCTTCAGCGTGGTCTTCTCCTGCGTGAACATCCCCTTGATTATCTGGCACGACTCGTCGAGCGCCTGCAGCCGGCCGCCCAGCGTTTTGAAATCAAAGCCGAGGCTCCGATGCTCCGCCTCGAACCATCCCGCGCCAATTCCCAGATTCAGCCTGCCGCCGCTGACGTTGTCGAGCGTCGCCGCCATCTTCGCGGTGAGCGTTGGATTGCGATAGGTGTTGCCATTGACCAGCGCCCCGATTCGCGCGCGCTTGGTGTTCTGACTGAGCGCGCTCAGCAGCGTCCAGCCTTCGAAGCACGGTCCGGCCGGGTCCGGCGAGAAGATCGGATAAAAATGATCGAACACCCACAGCGAGTCGTAGCCCCATCCGTCGGCCGTTGCCCAGAAGCTGCGCAACTTTTCCCACTCGAATATTCTGCTGGGCGGTTTGAACTCCAAAGCGAATCGGATGCTTGTCCATGTGACTTCCTTTGTTTCAGCCGCTCATCGTTCTGGGCGGCGGTAACTCGTTCGAAATGTTTATGCGGGAACTTTCGAGGCGAGATTCAGTAATTCCTGCAGCGTCTGATTAAAGCGATAGAACTTATCCTCGCGCAACTGATCGGTGGATTCGAGCCACAACTCCTCGCCCACCAGCGCCAGCGAACTCAACGTATGCCGAAGCTGCGGACGGCCGTGCTCCGCAATCTCTGTCAGCATCCGATCCCAAATCTCGCGCTTGCCGCAAATCACAAAGTCGGGATCGTAGTCGTTCAGATCGGCGACCGGCGTTGCCTCGGTCAGTTGATAGCCGTCGATCACCAGCCCCACGATTCGATCGCCGCCGTTGCCGGTGTTGTTCGGCACGACTCGCACCGCGAAGCGCGTCTCGGCGTATCCGAGGCGTCGGAAAAGTTCACCCTCGGCATTCATCAGTTTGCCGAGGGTGAGGAACCAGTCTGAATCGGGAAACGACGCCATCAGGCCGCCGCTTCGAACAGCTTGTTGAAGTCCGTCGGCAGGATACATCGCGGACGCCGGTCGAGTCCCGCCGAATCGCATCGCTGCAGGTACTCATGCACGATTCGCCGCCACAACTGTCCCTGCAGCTCCATGCCCTTGTCGAAATGCTCGACGCCGCCGCCCATCAGGATCGCCATCGGCTCGACCGCCTCCGGCACGCTGAACGTCTCGAGCAGAATCCGCTCGGCATCGTCGAGCTGTTCGTGAAGTTCCTCAGCCACCGCGGGATTCGCCTTGAGCTGCGCGCGCAGATGCATCGTGCCGAATCCGACGTGACGCGATTCGTCCTGCATGCACCGCCGGAAGATTTCCTGATCGACACGGCTCGGCGCCAGGAACTCGCCCTGACGGAACATCGTCAGCACGAAGCCCTCGCCGAGCAGTTGCAGGCGGCCGGTCTGCGCCGAGAAACTCGGGCAGTCGAAGATTCGCTTCAACGACAGCTCGCTGATCGGGCTCGCCTTGCCGAGCCCGCCGCCGTTGGCGAGTGCGCGCTTTCGAAACACGTCCATGTGACGCGCCTCGTCCATCGCCTGCGTGGCGAGGAACATTTTCACTTCGAAGAAGTCGTGATTCATCTGCCCCATCCATCGCGTCGGCGCGTCGGCCGCGATGAATTCGACCTCGGTCAGGAACGTGCACAACTGGCACATCGCGCGCTCGAGATCGTCGGGCAGCGGGCGGAGTTCGCGTCCACGGGATGTCGCGCGCGGAGCTCCACTGGCGCGCGACCGCCTCTTCGTACAGCTCGCTCACGTTGTCGGCCCAGCACTCGGCCTTTTCGTTAATCGTGAATCCGAGCGAGGGCAGGTCGTCGGAAATCACCGCACCGCGCGGCGCCATCGATCGATGCGCTCCGCCGTGTTCAGGCACAATTCCGTAGCTGCCGATCTCGATATCCTTCGAGCCGCAGTCCGAGGTTGCCGGGCTTGGCGCGCACGCCCCATTCGCCCATCTGGTTCATCCAGCCGAGGTCAGGAGTGCCGGACTCGTAGAGCTTCTGCAGATAGACGGAAGGCTCGAGTTTGTATTTCGCCTGCGAACCGACCCGCTCTTCATCCTTGATATGAACTGCTCCCATCGGCTGGCCTCCTGAATGTGCGCGTTACTACATCGGCTACCAGATGCGTTTCCGGGATGTCAATCGAGTCCTGCCGCGCAAACCAGGATCTGCGGGAGTTTTACATTGTCGCGCCGCGATGCTTTGGTAGGCGAGGCTCCTCACCGGCCAATGGAGGACGCATCGTGTCGATACTCTCAGAGTTCAAAGCATTCGCGATCAAGGGCAACGTGATCGATCTCGCGGTCGGCTTCGTCGTCGGCGCCGCATTCGGGAAAATCGTGACCTCGTTCACCACCGACATCCTGATGCCGCCGATCGGGCTCGCGCTCGGCGCGGTCGATTTCTCGAACCTGTTCATCAACCTGTCGTCGAAGCACTACGCCACCATCGCGGACGCGAAGAAGGCGGGCGCGCCGACGCTGAACGTCGGACTGTTCCTCAACACGATCATCGACTTCGTGATAATCGCATTCGCGGTCTTCCTGCTCGTCAGATGGATCAATCACCTGACCGGCGCCGACAAACCGCTTGCCGCAAAACACCAAGGATTGCCCGTTTTGCGCGACCCCGATTCCCCTCGCCGCCACCCGATGCCCTCATTGCACGTCGGAACTGAAGGCCGCGTAGCGACACAAAAAATGCGGAGGCGCACGCGGACTTGCCGCGCGCGCCTCCAGCCATGCCTGATCTAGAAGTTAGTCGTCTCCATGACCATGCGCCCGTTGTCCCGTGCTCGGATCGAGAAACAGCGGATGGTTATGGCCGTCGTGATGCGAAAAATCGAACATGTTTTCGATTGACCCCGAAATTGCGTCGAACGATCCGCCACCGATCCTCCCGAGGCTCCAGTTGTCCTCGATGAAGTGGATGATCGAGCTCTGGTCAGTCAGCGTGTTATCGACGAAGTTCTGCTTCGCGAACGGCGAGATCACCAGCATCGGGATTCGCGGTCCGTATCCGCATCGCCCCTCGATGCTGTCGAGTGGAGTGCCATTGCCGCATTTGCCCGGGCCATTGAGCTCATCGCTGTTCTTCGCGTCAGCCTGCAGGACCGCTGACGAGTTGATGATCGGACCGATCTGATGATCGTACCATCCGTCAGAATCGTCCCAGGTGATCACCACCGCGGTGCTTTTCCAGAACTCGGAATGCTGAACTGCGTTGATGACGTTGACTACGAACTCCTGCTCCATCAGCGGATCAGAATAGCCCGCGTGGCCGTCCATGTTCGCCGGCGCCTTGAGGAAGCTGACCGCAGGCAGATTGTGCGCATCGAGCGCGGCGAAGAAGTCGTTGGTGTCGTAGTTGTGGTTGGCGGCGTCGGTCGGCGCGCTGAACATCCCGTACTGGCTGGGCGAAACACTCGGCCTGGTGTGCATCGGGTTTGCGGTGCTGGCCCAATACTGGAAGAAGGCATGATGCGGGATGTAGTCGGCGGTAAAATTGTTATCAGCCGGGATCGGAGGAACATTCGTGATGTCGTTCGCGGGCGTTGCCGGACTGGACCGTTTACAGCCGGTCGTTCCATTTGGATTCGTGACGGTCAAATCGAAACCGCCCATGAACGAACCCCAGCTCAATCCCTGCGCGTTCAGCAGGTCGCCGATATTCAGCCCACCCATCTGAACATTCGTAGCAGCCGAGCAAACGTCACCGGTGGGATCGAGGTCGCCGGTCAATGTTCCGCCCACGACCTTGGTCGAACTCCCGGTGACCGTGGCCGGATGCGTGTTGCCGGCGACCAGGTTCAACACGCCGGGCGTCGACGGTCCGAACGTTGTGCCGTAAAAATTGTCGTTAAGCGCGAAGTTCTGCGCATAGTTCCACATCGCCGTGACGGTGTTGCCGTCGAAGTAGCCCATCACCACGCCGTTGCCCTTTCCGTATGCATAGTGAGGGAGGCAGAACCCGCCGTCTCCCGATCCGACATCGAGCGGGAACAAATCCATCAGGCCCATGTCGAATGCCTTCTGCTCGTCGCCGTAGTTGTGATCCTGGTCGCAGGTCGACGCCTGGGTGCGGTCCAGAAGAAACGGATTGATCGCGTTGGTGCCGTTGGCGGCGTTGAGCGCGTTGGGATTGTTGGTCGTCAGCGATCCGGTCAGCCCGTTCACGGTCGGAGTTCCGGGTTGTGCGACGAAGCCCGTCGCATTCGGGTAACTGCCGAAGTAATGATCGAACGAGACGTTCTCCTGAAAGATCACGACGACGTGCTGGATCGGCGTCGTCGTCTCTGCCGGCGGCGGCCCCGGCTTCGCCATCACCGGCGCGACACAGATCGATGTGATCGCGAGCGCACTGACGGCGCGCGCGAGTAGTTTGGTTCCTCGCATGATGAGAGTTCCTCCCTGGTATGTGGTTAGCGGGCGGACCAATTCGATCCGCGACGCGTACCATAACCGGGGAAGGTGACGGAGCGATGAATAAGATTTTTCGCTGCGGGAAATTTCGTGTGACGCGACTATAAACGCAGGCGCGCGTCAACGAGATCGCGCGTGCTCTCGTCGTTCAAGCAACGCTACGTGCTGACGCTGCGCTTTACTCGCCGGCCTGTGCGACGTCGGCCATCGCTTTCGCGGCGCGCTCGCAAATCTCGCTCAGCACTTCGTCGCTGATCACCGTAGAGAGTGCGATCATCCCGCGCGGCGCGAGAAACAAACCTTGATTCAGCGCCGCCAGATGGAAATTAGCGATTGCGCGCGAGTCCTCGCGCGCGATCGTCGGGGGCGGTGGCTCTTTGAGAAAAAATACGTTCATCAACGATCCGCATTGCCGCACCGAAAACGGCAATTCGACCTGACGCGCCGCGCGCGCCAGCTCCGCCGCCAGCCGCTCACCTTGCTTGGCCATCTTGTCGATTCGCGCCTGCGTCAGCTCGCGTATCGACACCGTGCCCGCCGCGCACGTCACCGGATTGCCGTTGAATGTCCCCGAATGAAAAATCGATCCGCGATTGCGCGGGTCGAACGCCGACATCACGTCTTCGCTGCCGCCGATCGCACCGACTGGAAAACCGCCGCCGATAATCTTGCCGAACATCGTCAGGTCCGGCTTGACCTCGAAAATCTGCTGCGCGCCGCCTTCGGCCAACCGCAGCGTGATTACCTCATCGACCACGAACATCGCCCCCGCGCGCCGCGTCGCCTCGGCCACCCGCTCGAGAAATCCAGCCGGCGGCTCCACGATTCCCGCCGATCCAAGTACCGGCTCGAGGAACACCGCCGCGATTTCCGCGCCGCGCTCCGACAGCAGCGCCTCGAACGCCGTCGCCTCGCCGAAATCCGCGAGCATCGTGCGCTCGCCGTCCGACCCGGCCAGTCCGACTTCCAGATCGTCGTACGATCCATGATAGCCGTAGCGCGCCATCAGGATCAGTTTGCGCCCGGTGAGGCGCCGCGCGACATGCGCCGCGAGCATCCCGGCTTCCGTCCCCGAATTGCAAAATCGCACCCGCTCCACCGACTCGACGCGTTCGCACAACAGCGTCGCCAGCTCGGTCTGCGCCTCCGATCGCGCCGGCCACGAGCTTCCATCCTTCACCGCCTTGGTCGCCGCCTCGACGATCGGCGGATACGCGTTGCCATGCACCAGGCTGGTGTAATTGCCGAGCAGGTCGATGTACCGATTGCCGTCAACGTCCCACAAAAACGGCCCTTCGCCGCGCTTGAGAGTGAGCGGATAGGGCTTGTAGTTGGTCGTCGTGCGCGTGTCGCCGCCGGGCATCACCCGTTCGGCGCGCTTGGCGAGCTGCGCGGACTTTTCGGTCGCTCCGCGATAAGTTTCCTCAATAGTGTTCATCGTCCCCATCCCTCGACGCGATGCGGCCACAGGCTGCGCTTCTGCTTCCACTATAATTTCCTCCATCGTTTGCGTTCCCCGCAAGTCGGGCTGCCCGCCGTCCCCCGGCTTCGCCGACGAGTCCTACTGTCTACTATGACCGCGCGGACGAATCAAATTGTAAGAAATTATAACATGGAGGCAGCCCGAGGTTGATTCTCACCCCCCGGACCCGGAACTCACTTCACCGCTGCGATCGCCTCCATCTCCACCATCAGCCCGTCCACTGCCAGCGACGTCACGCCCACCATCGTCGAGGCCGGCGGCTCTCCTTCGGGAAACAGTTCGGCGCGCGCCTCGCGCATCGCGGAATAGTCAGCCTGCTTGTAGTTCACGATGTAAGTATTGGTCTTGACGATATCCGCCGAGGTGGCTCCTGCAGCCGTCAGCGCCGCTTTCAGATTGCTTGCCGCCTGCCGAATCTGCGCCTTCAGGTCACCCGGCCCGACCAGCTTGCCTTCCTTGTCGACCGCGACCTGGCCCGAGATGAACACCAGCTTCGACGCCCCCGCGACCGTCACGACTTGCGTAAATCCGCGCGGCGTCATCAGCGTATCCGGATTGATATATTTCTTCTCCACGTCTTTGCTCCTCGCTCAAGTTTTGGATTTCCCGTCGCCGTATTGTAGTACCTGCACCTTCTCGACCGTGATCAGCCCCGATCCCATCATCTTGTCGAGCACCGGGATGAACGCGTCGATCTTCGCCTGGCTGTCGACGATCTCGATGATCATCGGCAGGTCTTCCGACAGCCGCAGAATCTTCGCCGAATGCAGATGACTGGATCTGCCGAAGCCCATCGGCCCGCGCAGCACGGTCGCGCCGCCGAGTTGCAGCTCGCGCGCCTTCAGCACGATCGCTTCGTACAGCGGCTTGTGGTTCGATCGTTCGCTCTCGCCGATAAAAATTCTGAGCAACACCGCATCGCGTGGGATTTGCATCGCTACACTCCCCGGTTGAGCGCCGCCGCGGCGACATACCCAAGAGATACTGACAGGACGCACAGGATAACCGAACCTGCGGCGTTCATTACCGCCGGCATCCACTCGCCCGCCTGCATCAGGTAGAGCGTCTCGAGCGAGAAACTCGAGAACGTCGTGTAGCCGCCGCAGATTCCGATCATCACGAACTGACGCGCCGGCGTGCCGACCAGCAGACGTCCATCCGGGCCCGTCAGCGTCGCGAAAAATCCGATCACCAGACATCCCGTGATATTCACGATCATCGTGCCGTACGGAAACGTGCCGCCGGTGAGCGTCGTGACCACGCCGGAAACAAAATACCGGCCCATCCCGCCAAGCGCGCTGCCAATCGCAATCAGAACATACGCGATCACCCGCAACCCTCCGTGCAATTTCAGGCCGCGACGTGGCCGCCGTCGGCAACTGCATTTACAATCAGGTGAAGATAGATGAGTCCGCCGTACGGATGCCACCGCGCGAGCATCTTCCCGACGCCGTCGTAAGTCGGCGCGTCACTCGCGCCGAGCCATTCGAAGAGTTTGTTGCGTGCGCCGACGTCGTCGCCGGGGAAAATGTTGATCCGCCCGAACCCGCGCAGCATCACGTACTCCGCGGTCCAGCGTCCGACGCCGCGAATCTTCGAGAGTCGCGCGATCGCGTCGTCATCGTCGAGCCGCTCGATCGATTCGAAATCGCGATCCTTCGGATCGATCGCCATCTGCGCGAGTCCGATCAGATATTCCCCCTTCTGCCTGCTGAGCCCGAGCGTGCGCAACGCATCAGGATTCGAGCGCGCGACCGTGCGTTGCGAGCGGAAACGATCGCATCCCATCAATCTCGCGCACGCACTCCGAACGCGTTCGCCAGCCGGTTCAACACGTGCATTCCCGCGCTCAGCGAGACGAGTTGGCATGCGACCGCATTCGCGAACGCCTCGAACACCGTCGCATAGCGCACCGGTTTCATTCCCCGCAAACGCTCGGCCAGCTCCCGCAGATGCGTATCGCCGCGCGCGAGTTTGTAGAAGTCCGACAAGTCGCGATCGAGCCCGAGCATTCTTCGTCACGATCGCGGCGACTTCCGCCTTCACGACTTGCGGCCGCGCCGCTGAAATCCGCACTTCGATTTCCGGATGCGCACCGCTTCGAGTCTGCCTGACCGCGACCGCCACCGGCGCCTTGCCGATAACCAACACGCGACGCCAGATGCCGTCGTCAAATACGATCGACAATGTTGTGCGCACGCCGGCGAAGCGCCCACACCGTCAAATCGAGACGGAACGGCGGCCGCGGCTGAAGTGTAAAGGTCAGCTCGCCCACAAACGGCGGCCGAATCCGCTACTCGATTTCGCTGTCGGGAATCTTCTGTTGCTGCGAAGCAGTCGCCTTGCTGGTCTGCGTGCTCGGTGCCGGCGATGCGCTCGCCGCAGGCTGATTTTTGTCATGCTCGTACTTGTAGCCCGAGTAGGCGAGTCCGGGAATCATCATCGCGAGACATCCCGAACAAATAAACGCCGCGGTCACTGCCAACGCGATCGTCACTAACAACTGTCGCGTCTTACGCATCGTTCTCCAACCCGTCTCGCTACGCTTCGCTGCCGCCGATGCCCGCGCGATGCTCGAGCGCGCGCACCCGCCGGATTATTTCCGGCAGCCGCGTCAGCACGACCGCGTAGCGGCGGAACTTGCGCACGTCCACCGCCGGGATTCCTGATACGACCGCGTCGTCCTTCAAGTCGTTGTGGATTCCGGCCTTCGCCACCACCATCACGCGATCGCCAATCGTCACGTGATCGGCGCATCCGACTTGTCCGCCGAACAGGCACCACTTGCCGATTCGCGTCGAGCCCGAGATTCCAGTGTGTCCCGAGAATCGCGAGTACTCGCCGATTTCGCAGTTGTGCCCGATATGCACCTGGTCGTCGAGTTTGACCCCGCGATGCAGCACCGTCGCCCCCATCATCGCGCGATCGACCGTAGAATTCGCGCCAATCTCCACATCGTCCTCTAATATAACGATCCCGACTTGCGGAATTTTGGTCAAGTCAGATTTCTCCTCGACGAACCCGAAACCGTCGGCGCCGATCACCGCACCGTTCAACAGCGTCACATGATTTCCAATCACCGTGCCTTCGCGAATCGACACGCCGCTATGCGCGGTGAAGCGATCGCCGATGCGCACGTTCGGATAAATCGTGACGTTCGGATGAATCACCGCGTCGCGCCCAATCGACACGCCCGCTCCGATCACCGCCGACGCGCCGATCGACGCGTTCGCACCAATCGTCGCATCAGGCGCGATCGAGGCGCGCGGATCGATTCCCGGCGCGGGCCGGTACGGCGGAAAAAAAATCTCGAGCACGCGCGCAAAGTCCGCGTATGGATTCGCGCTGATCAGCGTCGCGCACTTCGCACCGGTCGCGAGCTCAGCAGTCGTGATCGCCGCCGACACGCTGGATTGCAGCGCCGATGCGTACTTCGCGCTCGCGACGAAAACGATCATGCCGGGACTGGCCGCCTCAATCGGCGCCGGCGCGAATATCTCCACGCCGCCATCACCGCGAATTTCGAGTCCCAGCTTCGATGCGAGTTCCTTGAGTTTCATCTTGATGCCCCGATGTTTCCGTGAGTGGAAATTGTCAGTCTTCGAATTCAATGCGGCCCGCGCATCGCGTCGATCGCGTCGAGTACCTCCGCCGGCTCGATCTGCGTCAGGCAGTTGTAATGCCCGAAGCGGCAGGTGCGCGCCAGGCACGGGACTGCATTCGAGCTTGCGGTAAATCACGCGGGTCTTCGGCCCCATCGGCCCGGTTCGATCCGGATTGGTCGAACCGAAAATCGCCACGGTCGGAATTCCGATCGCTCCAGCAATATGCATGCATCCCGAATCGTTGCCGATGAATCCGTCGCACAGCGACAACAGCGCGATCAGTTCACCGATATTGGTGTGTCCGGCCGCGATGATCGCGCCCGCTTTGCTCGTCGCCGCAACCTCCTCGCACTTCGCTCTTTCCGACGGCGCACCAACCAGCACCACTTCCGCGTCGTCGCGACGCGCGATCAAATCGATCAGCGCACCGTAAGCGTCAGCGGGCCACTCCTTCGCGGGCCCATATGCGGCCGCCGGCGCGATCGCAAAAATGGGACGACCGGGACGTTTGCGATTCGCCGCGAGCCACTCGCGCATCCGCTCGCGCGACGGTCCATGCACATCGATCGCAAAATCATCGACGCTGCCATCTGCGACGCCCGTCGCCCGCACCATCGCAAGCCAATAATGAGCCTGATGCCCGGTCAACGCCTCCGGCGGCGGCACTGCCTTCATCGTCAACATCGCGCCGCGCGCATCGGCGACAAACCCGGCACGTCGCCGAATTCCCGCCATCGTGAGCCACAACGCCGACTCGAAGCTGTTCGGGAATAACACTCCGAGATCGAATCGACGCGACCGGATCTCGCCGACAATCCTGCGCCGATCGAAAAATCCCGAAAGCCCGCGCCCAACCGAATATGGAATCACCTCGTCGATCCATCCAGCCCCGTCAAAGAAGCTCGCGAGTTCCTTCTTGATCAGCACCGCAAGATGCGCGCGAGGCCACGCGCGCCGAACCGCCCGCAGCGCCGGCAAACTCATCACGACATCGCCCAGCCAGTTAACTTCCTTAACCAGGATGCGCCCGGGCGGCGGATCGAGCACGACCGCAGGCGCAGTCATCCGCGAATCAATCGCCTCGTGATGTCCAATAGTCTCCGATTCCAAACTCAAGGTTCCCGCCAATGCCGTCCCAAGATTTCATCACGCGACCGCCCCCAAATAAACCCGCCTTTTCCGTTCCGCCTTGCGCTTGGGAACATCGATCCAAATGTGTTACTATGTCACACATGAAAGGGAACACGATCACAGTCCGAATCGACGACGAATTGGCGCCAATCCTGGATGAAGTCTGCAAAGTTTCGGGACGTACACGAAGCGAAGTCATACGCTCCGCGTTGAAGCGGCATCTTGCGCTGGTGCGGTTCCGGCAGTTGCGCCGAGACCTGATGCCATATGCCGCGGCGCGTGGCTTCCTCACCGACGAGGATGTTTTTGATAGCGTGTCTTGAGAGTTTTTCTCGACACAAACGTGCTGGCCAGCGCGCTCGCCACGCGCGGCCTGTGCGCCGATGTGTTGCAGCTGATAATTGGGGAATACGAGCTAGTGACTGGCGAAATTGTGATCGAGGAATTGCACCGGGTGTTGAGCAGGAAATTTGGCGCACGAGCGGACAAATTGAAAGAGGTCGACAGGTTCCTCCGCGACTATTGGGTTGAGCCCAAGCCACGTCATTTTCCCGATCTGGGTCTACGCGAGCGCAATGACCAGATGGTTGTAGCTTCAGCGCTCAACGCGCAAGCGGAAATCCTGATTACCGGTGATCGCGAGATGCTTGAGCTGAAGAAAAAACCCGAAGGTCTACGCATCATGAGTCCCCGCGACTTCTGGAACCTTACCGCGCGCGCCACACCGCGCTGACTTCCGCAAAATCCGCAATCGTACTAATATTGCGCTATTCCCATCGGGGAATCGCACGGGGGTGCCGCGATGGCTGGTTTGAGGGACCGACCGCTGATGCGCGATGCGCTGCTTGCCGGCGGAGTGATCGCTGCAAGCGCGGTCGCTACGTTGATTGCACTCGACCGAGGCCCTATCCCGCGTCCTCAACACTTCAGTTTCGCAACTTCGACCGAGCATTCCGACGACGTCGGTTCCGCACCACGTTCCGCAAAATCGACCGCGCCAAAGCATTTGGCCCACGCCTCTCCCGCCGCGAGCGCTCTGCCTAAACAGATCGGATTAGGGCCGCCCTCAACGAAACCCTTACCCACCGACGGCACGATGGTCATGATGGTTCCGGATTTGCCTCGTCAGAATAATCCAGAGCCGCAGTCCGCAGGCGTGTGGAACGATCAGGGCAGCGCAAGTCCTGTCAGTGGAACCAACTCGCAAGCGCCCGCCGGTCCGATTGCTCTGAGCGCGTTCGGTGGTATCTCCGCGCCGCTGACCTCGCCGACGTCTGGATCTTTGGCGAGTGCGCCGCCCAGTGTTTCCGGCGGTGGCGTCCCCGCATCCCCAAGCTCTCCGCAAACCCATCCCGCTGTGCCGTCGGAGCGCGGATTCGTATTGCTGGCTGGTGGCCAGGGCAACGGCAAGTTCGCGCTCGCCAGTGCGGAGTTCTTCGATCCAGCCAACAATGCGTTCTCAGCCGCCCCATCGATGAAAGATGCGCGCGAAGATCATACCGCCACGGTATTGCCTAGCGGCAAGATTTTGGTCGCCGGCGGCGACGGTTCTTCCGGTCGCGCGCTGTCGTCAGCTGAATTGTACAATCCAGTCACCGGCACATTTTCGGCAGTCGCCTCGAAGATGAACACCGCGCGCGCCGGCCATACCGCGACGCTGATTTCAGGATGCAATTGCCCAGCCGACGGCAAAGTGCTCATCGCCGGTGGCACCTCGGCAACCGGCTCGCTTGGTTCCACTCTGAAGAGTGCGGAATTGTTCGACCCTGCCACCGGAAAGTTCACGACGACCGGCGCGATGAAAGCGACACGCGCGCGTCATTCGGCCACGCTGCTCGCGAGCGGTCCGCTCGCAGGAAACGTGCTGATTGCCGGCGGCACCAGCGATGAAAGCGGCGGCGACGTCGCGACCGCGGAAATTTATGATCCGGCCACAGGCCAGTTCACCTCGACTGGCGCGATGAGTACGCCGCGCGAAAATCACAGCGCCACATTTCTTTCGCCGAGCGTCGTTTCAGGCGCGCTCGCCGGTGACGTGCTAGTCGCTGGCGGCAGCGACGTTGGCGCGGCGAGCGACAGCGCGGAAGTCTTCAATCCTCAAACGGCATCGTTTTCGCCGGTCGGCGCGATGAGCACCGCGCGCACGCTGCAATCCGCGGTATTGCTGGCCAGCGGCAAAGTATTGATCGCGGGCGGTCAGAGCAGCGATACGGAATTTCTGACCAGCGCCGAGCTTTTCGATCCCGCGCACGCATCGTTTGCCGCCACCGGCTCGATGCGCAATGTCCACATCGGTGCGACCGCAACTGTTCTTGAAAATGGCGACGCGCTCATCGCCGGCGGCAGGTCGGGCTTCGCCGACCTTTACGATCCGACCGCCGGAACCTTCTCTGCGACGGGCAAGATGGTCACCGACGTCGCCGAATCGACCTCGACCCTGATCAGATAACTATTTCTTGAGCGCCGCGATCACGTCATTGACGATCGCGTCGGCCTTCGCGCGCATCTGCTCGTCGGTCGCGTCCTGAATCGGATGCGCCACGAAAACGCGCCGCAGTTCCGGCAATCCCAGCGCTTCGGCCTGTTTCTGCGCCGCATCGACGAACTCATTCGACGCGATTACCACCGCGGGCTTCTTATTGATCTCGAACCATACGGAGTCGTGCACACTGCACGTCGTGCATGACCCTCAATCGGCGAGCGCTTCGATAACGAAGTCAGCCTCCTGCGCGATCCGCCGCCGCAAGTCCTCAGGCGCCGGCTTGGTGAAGGTTGGTTTGCGAAAGCGCTTGATCTCGATGCCGGGCAGCCGATCCTCCAGATGTTCCGCGAGCCGGTCGATCAGCACGTTGCCGCGCGGCTTGGCGATGTCGAGTAGCGCGACGCGTCCGACAATCGTGTCCGATCGCGCCGCAAGTGTCCGTCGAATCGGCACGCGCTCGTCAGTCGGATCGATGATTACCTGTTTCATGTTTTCGTTGCCTCCTCGATTCGCCGGCTGACGCTCGACGATCCCATCGGACCCGAGACCCATCCGGCGAACACCGCCGAGAATTTTCCGGCGTTGCCGCCAGCCACGATAATATTGATATCCTCCGGCCTGCGAAACTTCGCAATCGTCTTCGCGAGCTGCTCTTCGGTCGGCGTCGCCAAGCGCGCTCAGCGGAATTCCTTCTCCGCTATCGTCGTCGCGAATCAACTCGCGCGTCGGCCGCGACGTCACTTCCTGGATTCGCGCGCGCACCTGCGCCTTGCTCCACTTCTCGCGCGCAAGAGTGTCGGCATGCTCCGGCGAGATGACCAGCAGAATCTCGCCGGCGTTGTGCTGCTTGGGATGCCAGCATGCCTCCAGCCCCATGCCCAGGCTGCCGGCCAGCGCGCGCGCCGTTCGCGAAGTCTGATCCGCAATCTGTCGCGATCCCGCCTCGAGCCCGAACACCGTCACCACGTTCTCATCTTTCTTGAAGCCGCGCTCGACGTGCAGCGGCTCCCACGGACTGCGCTCCTCCCATTCGGCGAAGCAGGTCGTGAACTTGCCAATCGCGCCAAGCGTCGATCGCTCGATATCTCCCGGCTTCGCGCCGCCGACGTTGCGCAACACCAGCTTCAGCGCGCGCCCGATTGTCGCGTTCGATCGCGTGCCGTAGCCCAGCGCCATCATCCCCATGTTCATGTCGATTCGATGCCGAATCGGACCGTTCACCACGATCACCGGCGTCGCACCCCACGTCGTCGACATGATGCCGTGGATGTTGAACTCGTCGGTGCACACCGCTTCGAGCGCCGCGATCACCACCGGCAAATATTCTGGTTTGCATCCCGCCATCACGGCGTTGACCGCAATTTTCTCGACCGTCACCGGCGCCAGGTTCGGCGGCACCACCGCGATCACGTCGCGCGGATCGCGCCGCGTTCCCGTCAGCATCCACATCACGCGCTCCGGCGTCGGCGGCACCACCGGCAATCCGTCGGTGAGCCCGCGCTCGAACATGAACTCGAAAACGTCCTCGGCGTCGCCCAGTTCGATTCGTCGCGCAGTCAGCTTGTCGCCGCGCGCCGTCGCTTCGAGCCGCTCCGCGATTCCCGGCTCGACCGAACGTGAACCGCATCCCGGCCGCGACTCGGGATACGCATCCCAATCGACTGCCGGCGATTGCTTGTCCGACAATCGCGACAACTCGGCAAACAATCCGCGCCAATCGTCGCGTCCAAAGCCAACGAAGCGCCGCATGCTCGCGGCCGTGCGCATCCGCAAGAATGATCGTCGGCACCGTGTCGAGGTCGTACTCGAACGAAACCTTGAGCGCCGAATCATCGAGCATCGGAACTGTCAGCGCATACCGCTCGACGAGTTTCGCGTTGCCCTCAGCGTCCTGCCCGATCGCCCACACATCGACAGACGCACCAAACGCGCGATGCGCCGCCTCGATCAGCGGCATCGTCATCCCGCAAGTCGGGCAATCTTCCTTGACGAAGCAGAGCAGGGCAGGGCGCCCCGACGGAAATGATCGCGAGGTCCCACGCGCATCGCGCAACTCAAACGCGGGCAATGAAGAATGATCTTGCCTCCCACGTTCGTCGGGGGAGGCCGACGCGCGACCGCGTGCGTCGGGTGGGGGACCTTTGATTTTAGATTCTGTTTCCGTTTTTGGTGAATCCTTCATTCGGTGGCTGGCGAAGTTTCCGGAAGCATCAGAAATCGACGCTGCTTCGGAGAATAAAACTCGACCGCCGCAGTGATCAACGCCTTGTCGGCGATGCCGCCGGCGATCAGCACCTCACCGTCGTTCAGCAGCGTCGCGGTATTCGTCAGCCGCGCGACGTTCGTCTGGCCGACGCGCGAAAAAAGATTCGTCTCGGGCAGGTAAAGATCCGCATCGCGCATCCCCACCACAATCGGTCCCCTGATCATCCATCCGCCAACGACCAGCACATTGCCGTCGTCGAGCATCGTCGCGGTGGCCAGGTAATGCGGCGCGCTCATGTCGCCGGTTCTGATGAACGCATTGGCTTCGGGATCGTAAATCTCCGCGGTGTTGAGCGGCGTCAGCGAAGCGATATTGCGAAGCCGGCTCGTCATCATTCGTCCGCTCTTGCCGCCGACGATCAGCACGCGCCCGTCGTTCAGCTTGACCGCAGCCGCGCCGACGCGATCGCTCTTCATGTGCGCGCGTATCGCGCTGAAGCTGCGCGTCGCCGGATCGTACATTTCCGCGGTGTCGTACGAGATATAGCCGCCCGGCATCCCGCCGCGCCCGCCGCCTGCGATCAATACTTTCCCCGTGCCCAGCAGCGCCGCGACATGCGCGACGCGCGGTTGATGCAGATGTCCAGTGCGGCTGAACGTTCCGCTCGAAGGATCGTAAATCTCCGCCGAGTCCACCGTATGGATTCCGTTGTCGCTGCCGCCGGCGATCAGCACGCGTCCGTCCTGCAGCATCGTCGCCGTATGCCCTTCGCGCGGCACCGACATCGATCCCGTCGCGATGAACGCGCCGCTGGCTGGATTGTAAATCTCAGCGCTCGAAAGCTCCGATCGAAAGCCCGCGTTCTGCACGCCGCCGGTTAGCAGCACCCGACCGTCGCGAAGCAATGTGATCGTTTGCCCCGCGCGCGCCACCGTCATCGCGCCAGTCGGCGTGAAGCTGCGATCGACCGGATTATAAATCTCCGCACTCGAGAGCACGCCGCCGACTTCTCCAGTCGCCGTGCCGCCGCAAATCAGCACGCGTCCGTCGCTCGAGTCGTATCGCAGCCGCGTTGGCCCGCGGCGTGGTCATCGCAAGCGCCTCGACGCGGTTCCCCTGCGGACTCGTGACAAACGCCGGCGGCGCCTCAGTCACACCGCCACCGCACGCGGCTATTCCGGCCGCAACGAAGAAACGAGAGCGCGATAAGATACCGACGATTCATGCAAACCTCGCGCGGGGAATCATAGGCTCGGCGCCCCGCGTTGGAAAGTTATTTGATCGGCGAACGAACTCCGTGCCGCATCGCGTTCATCGTCGCACGGAGGAACATCAAGCCGGGGAACACGCCGCGTTTGCGCGGTTTGGTTTGCGGTTCGCCGCCGCCGCGCCCGAGTTCGCGCACCAATTCGAGCAATTGATCGACGCTGACTCGCGACGCGACCTCTTCCAGCGCGCGGAAACGCACGACCCGCTCGCGATCGATCACGAATGACGCGGGAAACGCGATGCCGCCTTTTTCGCCGCTGTTGAGCAGCCCGTATGCCTTCACGACTTCGCGACTCGTGTCGCATAGCAGCGGAAATTTGATCCCGAGCTCCTGGCGCATCGGTTCCGCGCGCGCCGCGTCGTCAACCGAAATTGCAACCAGCTCGGCGCCGGCTGCGCGAAAATCCTCGAGATGCTCGCGGAGTAGTCCGCCAACTGGCGGAGGCAAAACGGTCACCAATGTCCGCGATAGAAAACGACGACGCACATCCCGCCGGCGACCAGATCGTCGAGCCGCCGCACGACGCCGGTCGAGTCGGCGATCGCGAACTCGGGAGCCTTCTCGCCGACCGACGGGATTTGGCGTTCGTCCATGCGCACAACAATAGCCGCGCTCGCGCGTCAGAGGAACATTGAACCTTCGCCGACCATCGCGCATTCGGTTGAGCAGCCACTGCGCGGTTTGCTAATCGTTCGCGCTGTAAAACGCATCTCAAGGAGACAAACGATGAAAACTTTCGCGTCAATTGCGGGCGGCGTTGCGATACTCGCGCTATGCAGCTGGGCCGTGCCGCGCGCAGGATCCGGCCACCATCGATCCGGCACACTTCAAAGTCGAATTGAACAACGATCGCGTGCGCGTGCTGCACGTCACCGTCGAGCCGAACACCAAAATCCAATTGCACGAACTCGACGATGCGGTCGTGGTCCCGCTGACCGACTACGAATCGACGCTGAAGCGTCCCGATGGACAGACCTCAGTCGTCGAGCGTAAGACCGGCAAAGCGAGTTGGGTTGGTCACGGCGCGCGCGAAATCGAAACCGGCGCCAGGGGCGTCGACGCGCTGCTGATCGAGATCAAGCACGCGCCGTAGAAATCTGTCGCGTCACAGGAACATCGCGCCTTCGCCGACGATCGCGCATCGCCCGCCGATTCGAATCGCGAACGCGCCGCTGTCCTTGCGCGCGACCTCGACGCGTATTTCACTGGGCCGTCCCATCTCGACCCCTTGCTGGATCAGGAACGAGGTCCGGGGCGCGGGTTTGATCAATCCATACGTCGCCGCATACGCGCCGAACGGAGCCGACGCGCTGCCCGTCGCTGGATCCTCGGCAACTCCGTCATGCGGCGCGAACATCCGCGATCGCGGCGCAAACTCGCCCGACTCGTTCGCGACGAACATATATGTCGGAAGAATCTGCTCGCCGGGCTTGAACAGAGCCGCGAGTGCCGATGCGTTCGACAGTGCATTTCGCCAGCGCGTCGAGAGTTCGCACCGGGACAAACATGAATGGAACCCCGGTCGAGACAGCCTGAATCGGCAGATCGTCGCGAATGTCCGCCGCCGTGATTCCAAGCGCCTTTGCGATGCGCTCGACGTCGTCTCGCTTCGCGCCGAACTCCGCCTCGCGATGCGCCATCCAGACAAAATCCGGCTTGCCGCCGGTACTCTCGACCGTCACCGTCACCGGCCCGATTCCAAGTTGCAACGTCGCATCGACACTCGCCGACGTGAGCGCGATCTCACCGCGAGTCGCGAGCACCCAAGTCGTGCCGACAGTAGGATGCCCAGCCATCGGCATTTCGCGCCTCGGCGTGAAGATCCTCACGACGCGCGCGCCCGAAGAATCGCGAGGCATCACGAACGTCGATTCGCTGAAGTTCATCTCATGCGCCAGCTCCTGCATCTCACTAGCGCTGAGCGCGGCCGCGTCGGTGAAGACAGCAAGTTGATTGCCGCCGAACGGCCGCGAAGTGAAGACATCGACGAGGATGAACGGAGTCTTTCTGGGCATCCGAAGATTGTGCCGCGCCGCGAAGAGCGAGCCAAACTGCATGGGCGAAATAGCTGACGCACTGTTAGCAGCGCAGTTGCTCGCCGCGAGCGGCGAGGGTATCATCGCGCGCTGTCCGTTCGCAGAAGGGCGATTAATTAATTCGTTGGGGGAGGCCCTCGTTTTATGTTCCGATTTGTATCGAGAATTCAGGCCGCGTTTCTTGCAGTCGTTCTGGTGTTGGGGTTGGGATCGACCGCCGCCTATGCCGACATGGCGAACGGCAGCTACTCGTTTGATTTCACCGGCGGTATCCCTCTTTGGGATATTTCGGGGTCCTATTCCGGCGATATTGGTCCTTTTTCGCTAAATCTTTCGATCGCTGAAAATCCGTCCGGCAAGCTGTCGGGCACTGGGACGTTCAACGTTGAGGGATTGCACGGCAATGTTAAAAGCCTGAGCGGTAAAATCATGGGCTCCTCAAACGCCCCGAAGGTCGCGCTGAAAATGCGGATGTCGGCCAGCGGGCAGTTGCAAGGAATCCACGCGAGAGTCAGTTTGACGGCAAACATGCACTACAAACTGGACAGCGCCAATCACGAATTGGACCATCCCACCGGATCCGGATCACTCACGATAACAGACCTTACGACTGGGCAGACCGACAGCGAGAGCGGGACATTCAAGCGATCGGACCTGAGCTCTATGGAGTTGCCCAATGATTCGACTGGCGCATGGAACCTGTCGCTTACTTTGACTCCGAACGGAAACTCCTACACTGGAACGGCAACCGTCCAGCTATCAACCGGTGCAACCGCTGATTTTACTGCTAAAGGAACTTACAACTCATCTAGCGACACATCGAAGATCACGCTGACTGGGGACGCAGGAAAACTTGCTCTGGTGATAATCGACGTCGGGCACGA
Source organism: uncultured delta proteobacterium (assembly GCA_963814715.1). Lineage (GTDB taxonomy): Bacteria > Desulfobacterota > Binatia > Binatales > Binataceae > Binatus. The sequence continues at coordinate 26,013 of CAWFDW010000001.1, read as the reverse complement.
CACTGAATGTCGAAAGTGCGACGGGGAAGCTATTCGGCCAGAGCCTGAAGTTCGGATTCGGCGGCGGCTGTGCCACCTGCACGGAGCTATCTAACCCGCAAGAGTAAAAGTAGAGCGGCGATCCTGGATGGGATCGCCGCTTTGAAAACCGAAAGCTAGCCGCGACTTACTTGCCGACGATGAACACGCAGCTGGTCGTGCCGCTGCCGCCGATATTCAGCATCGCAAACTTCTTCGCGTTCTCGACCTGGTAGTCGCCCGCGCTATGCGTGATCTGACGATGGCAGTCGAGCATCTGGCGCACGCCCGTCGCGCCCACCGGATGCCCCGCGCCAATCAGGCCGCCGCTCGGATTGATCGGCAGCTTGCCGCCAAGCTCGATCACGCCTTCCTCGACCGCCTTCCACGATTCGCCCGGCTTGGTGATTCCGAAATGATCGATCGCCATGTACTCCGACGTCGTGAAGCAGTCGTGCGTCTCGATTCCCGATAGCTCGGCCGCCGACCCGAGTCCCGCGCGCTTGAACGCGTCGAGAATCGCCTGTCGCGTATGCGGCAACACGTACGCGTTGTCGCGGCTCTCTAAAACCTTGGTGTCGAATTCGAGCGGCGCCGTATGATGGCCCCATCCGAGGATGCGCGGGATATCCGCGAGCTGCTTTCCATTGCGCTTGGCCCACGCGGTCGCAAATTTTTCCGACGCCAGGAAAATCGCGACCGATCCGTCGGTCACCTGCGAGCAATCGCTTACTTTGATTCGCCCGCCGATCACCTGGTTGAATTTGCTCTCGTGCTGCGCGTGACTCTCGCTCATGAACCAGTTGCGAGTCTGCGCGTTCGGATTGCGCTTGGCGTTGGAATAATTCACCGCCGAAATATGCGCGAGATGTTCGTCCTTCAGGCCGTAGCGCTTGTCGTACTCGTCGCCGAGCCGTCCGAACAGTTTCGGAAACGGAAACTCGATTCCCTTCGCTTCGCGCTCGTACCACGCCGCCGTGCCCAGGTAGTCGCCGCCGGTGGTCGAATCGACAGTCTTCATCTGCTCGACGCCGACCACGCACGCCAGGTCATAGCGCGCCGCCTCGATCTCCGCCGACGCCGCGATCAGCGCGATCGAGCCCGACGCGCACGCCGCCTCATGACGGCTCGTCGGCAATCCCGAAAATGTCGGATCGATCTCGACGAAAAACGCGCCGATATGCCCCTGCTTGGCGTATAACTCGGCGGCGAAGTTGCCGACGTGAGCGGTCTCGACTTCGCGCGGCTCGATCCTGGTAGCTTCGAGCGCGCCCAGAGTCGCCTCGCGCATCATCGCCACGAAATGCTTGCCTTCCTTCGACCAATTGCGGGCAAAGTCGGTTTGCGCTCCGCCCAATACGTACACCGGCGCTGGTTTTGTCATCGCGCGCTCCTATTGATTACTAGCGTAATCATACGACAAACAATATAACCATCCAACCAGGAATTGCATCATCCAACAAAAGTCCGGCCATATTCGAGCACTCCGCCCGCGAACATCCTAGCATCGCGCGACGCGGCCTGCTCGACCGTCTTGGGAACCGTCAGCTTCAACTTTTGCAGCATCGCCACCGTATTCTTCGCGCCAAGCAAATCGACAATCGCCGTCGGCGGCGCCCAGTTGAAGCCGTACGACATTATACTGTCGACGTCGGCCGCGCTCGCCGCCACTTCGCCGACCCGATTCAGCGCATAGCTGACGTAACCGAGCACGACGCGCCGGCACAGGTCGGCGTCCGCGCCCTTCGCATCGGCCAGCACCTTCAACGCGTCGGCATAACGGCCCACGCGATGCGCCTGTTTCATCTTCTCGACGAACTCGATCGGCGCCGGCTTCTGCAACTTCTCGTGCCCGCCCGTCTTCGGATCGAGCACGAAAACTTCCTTGCCCGCGCGACGATAGAAGCCGCCACTCTCCGGCGTCTTGTCGCCGAGGCATCCCTTGCGCCAGCGCGGCGTTCATGTACGCGGGCATCGCGAAAGACTCATGCGCCTCGTCTTTGCAATTCGCATGCACGTTGTCGACGATCGCCTTGTGCACGTCCCATCCGACCAGATCGACCGTCGCCAGCGGCGCCATCGCGCGCCCGGTATGCGGCCCGATCAGATAGTCGATGTACGCGACGCCGTGCTCGGCGGCCAGTTGCGCAGTCTCGTTCAGGACCTTGAAGCCGACCCGATTGCCGACGAACGCCGGCATGTCCTTGGTGACGATCACCTTGCGCCCCAGCCGCTTCGTCAGCATCGCGACGACGTTCTTCACGACCGCGGGATCGGTGTCGGGTCCCGGAATCACTTCGGTGCCGACGATCACGTGCGGCGGATTGAACAGATGCACGCCGAGAAAATTGCGGCGAAACGAATCGCTACGCCCGCGCGCCATCTCCGCGATCGACAGTCCCGACGATCCGGTCGCGATGATCGACTCAGGACGCCGGCTCTTGTCGATCAGCTCGAAGAATTGTTTTTTCAGCGGCAGGTCTTCCGCAAGCGATTCGAACACGATCGCCGCCTCGCCAACCGTGCGGCCGAGGTCGGCGTCATACGCGCCCAGCGAGATTCGCTCGGCGATCGCTTCAGCGCGCGCATCGTTCTGCGCATCCGCCAATCCTTCAGCGGCCTTAGCCGCCGACCGCGCGAGCATCGTGACGTTGTACCCGGCGCCGGCGAAGACGCATCCCGCGCCGGCACCCATCGTGCCGTTCGCGCCGATAATTACGACCTTGTTGTTGTCGGCCAAGTGCTCTCCAGCCTCGTGGATTTCTGATTTCGCAGCCCCAGGCCGCGAGAGATGTTATCCGAGGCCGGTCAGCTATGCCAGCAGCGCAGGGGAGGACTAGTAGGACGAAATTTATTTCGTCGATTCTTTGTTTTTTGGAGCCCCGAACGCGTGCGCCAAAAATTCCTTGACGCCCGCGCGCCCCGTCAAGCTCACCCACACCGGCCCGGACTCCGGCGCGACATCGATTCTGAAATCCAGAAACGGACAGCACTTGCGCTCGAACGAGATCCACTCCGCCAACTGCGCGAGCGCCATCCGCTCCGTCGAGATCTGCACCTCGATTCCATTCGGCAGCTCGCACTTGCCGACCGCCGCCGCGGCGAGCATCGCGCGCAACTCGTTGTAGCGCGCACGATCGGATCGCCGGTATCGCATCGAGCCGGCATGCGATCGGCGTCTCGAAGATTTCAACATTGCAGCAAGCATTCGTCCCCATGAATTTATCCTCTAAGGCTCATGCCACACTCGTCCCACCGAGCGAATCAAGTCGTCGGCTTCCTTCGGACCCCAGCCACCGGCCGGATACTCGACAATCGGCACGCGCGCGCCGTCTTTCCACGAATCCAGAATCCCCTGCACGAACTCCCACGACTTCTCCACGAACGGCGCGCTGATGAACAGCGTATGGTCGCCGTCCATCACGTCGAGCAGCAGCCGCTCGTATCCGTCGGGCGACGCGCCGCTCGCCGAACGCTGCGTTGTAGCTGAGATTCATCCGCACCGGCTGCAGCACCAGGTCGAGCCCCGGCCGCTTGGTCATCACGTCGAACGAAAAACCTTCGTCCGGCTGAATCCGAATCATCAGCCCGTTGGCCGGGAATCTTTGACTCGCGATTGAACAGAATTTGCGGCACGTCCTTGAACTGCACGTATATCGAACTCGCCCGCGCCTTCATCCGCTTGCCGGTCCGAATAAAAAACGGCACCCCCGACCATCGCCAGTTATCGATATATGTCTTCAGCGCGACGAACGTCTCGATTCGCGAATTGTCCGCGATTCCCTGTTCGTCCATGTAGCCAGGCACCGACTTGCCGTCCGCATCGACGCCCGCCGCATAGCGCGCCCGCACCGTATTCGCTCGCGCATCCTTCGGCGTGATCGGACGCAGCGATGCGCAGCACGTTCAGCTTCGAGTCGCGAATCGCCGACGCGTCGAGCGACACCGGCGCTTCCATCGTGAGCATGCACAGCATCTGCAAGATGTGATTCTGCACCATGTCGCGCAGCGCGCCCGAATGATCGTAGTACATCGCGCGGCTGCCGACGCCTTCCGCCTCCGCCACCGTTATCTGCACGTGATCGACGTTGCGACTGCCCCACAGCCGCTCGAAAATATTATTCGAGAAACGCAGCGCCAGCAGGTTCTGCACCGTCTCCTTGCCGAGGTAATGATCGATTCGGAAAATCTGCGACTCGTCGAGATACTTCACCAGCACGCGATTGACTTCGAGCGCGCTCGACAAGTCGTGCCCGATCGGTTTCTCGACCACCACCCGCGTGAAGTTCGGCGCGTCCGGCTTGTTGATCAGGCCCGCTTCAGTCAGCCGCTGAACCGACTCGCCAATCGCTTCGGGCGGTATCGCCAGGTAATAGACGCGATTGGGCGGGATACCGCGCGCCTTTTCGATAGCTTCAAGTTTTGCTTTAAGTTTTGCGAAACCGTCGGGACGGTCGAGCCCGGACAGGTAGTCGAGGCTGTCGGCGAACTTCGCCCAGCACGCCTCCTCGACCTTCAGCCGCGAGATACTTGCGTAGTCCAGTCATGCGCACTTTTGCGGAACTCGTCGATCGACATTTCGCGCCGCGCAAATCCGACCACCGCGCTCTTCGCCGGCATCATGCCCTCGCCGCATGCGACCAGATTGTACAGCGACGGAATCAGCTTGCGCTTGGCAAGATCGCCGGACGCGCCGAAGATCACGACCGTGCATGGCGGCGCCGGCTGTGCTCGTTGTATAGTTATGAGGTTATCCATGATGCGGCCCTTCCTTGTCGGATTTCGCGTCGCGCGATTCCTACTGGCAACTGCGCAGCCATGATTGATAAGTCTGGCATGTTTTCGATCTTCATGAAAAAGCGCACAACCCGAAATAACGCGCACCACCAAATTCGGCTGCGCGCATCCGCCAACCGATGGTGGCGAACTAGATGCCTGCGACGAAGTCTATGTCAGTCGATCCGCCGGAGCTGGTTCCGCTCCGCGAATGGATCCCGGTGCTCGTGTGGGGTGCTGATGATCTTCATGCTCTCGACTTCCTCGTTTTCCGCCGTCAACACCAGCAAGATCATCGACCCGATATTGCGATGGGTGATTCCGGGAATCACCGCCGCGTCCGTCGACGTCTGCCACATGCTCATCCGCAAGGCCGCCCATTTTACCGAATACGGAATTCTTTTCTGGCTGCTGGTGCGCGGCCCGATGGCGCAGCGGCCGTACCTGGCGCTGATGCTGTGTATCGTGTACGCGCTCACCGACGAGGGCCATCAGGTCTTCGTGCCCGGCCGCACCGCATCGCTATACGACGTAGCGCTCGACGGAACCGGCGCCCTCTTCAGCCACTTCCTGACAACCGCAATCGCCGAAATCGCCTAATCAGTCTCTTCCCTGCTAACAACTTCCTAACAGGGACGAAGTCCCGCATCCTCGAACGGGTGAGGGGTCACCCCTGCCGAAGGAAGCGTGAACCCACCGCGGGTTTCACATTCAATCGTTCGTTCGACCACCGACGTGATCCGATCGACCCGCCCAAAAAACGCGCGCAAATTCTTCATCTCGGCAGGAATCTTCAGCTCGCCCGTAAACGCCAGGTAGTACAACTGGCCATAAAGCGCGAAATCCGCCAGCCCAATCCTGCCAGTAAGAAACGGCGCGTTGCCGAGTTGCTCCTCGAACGGCGCGAGTGCGCTGCGAAAGCGCTCCCAGTTGGCCGAATGCTCCGCGATAGTTCGATCGACGAAGCCTTTGCCGAACTTGCGCTCCCGAATGAATCGCCACAACGCGCCGCGATCCGCACCCTGCCGGCTGTAGTAAGCAAGCTCGTCGGCCAGCGCGACGGGATACACCGATCTCTTCGAGATGGTTGTCGATATAGTCCGCGAGCACGACATGCATCCCGCGCCATCCGGCGGGAAAAATCGTCGGCTCGGGATAAAGCTCCTCGAGCCGCATCGCGATTCGCGCCGAATCGACAATCGTCTCGCCGTTGTCGAGCGTGACCGCCGGCACGGTTATCTGTCCCGACGCGATCAGCAATTCCTTGCGCTCCAGGTAGTCGACCTCGATCACTTCGAACTCGACGCCCTTGAACGCGAGCAGCTTGCGCGCCTTGGCGCAGAACGGACTGCCGAGAAACTGGTAGAGCTTCGCCGCCATCATCGTCCCCTGAGTGCGCGGATTACGTCGTCGAGATCAAGCTCTGAAATCGAGGGACGCACGACGTCAGCTGCCGCGAGATCGCTCGCCGGCAACCATGTGGCATAGCGCGAGCACCTTCATGCCCGCGCGATGTGCCGCCTCGATACCTGCCGGCGTGTCCTCGACCACCAGGCATTCGTCCGCCAGCACCGGGTCGCGCTGCCGCAGCAAATAGCCGATACGCCCGAGCGCCGCGATAAAGCCGTCGGGCTCGGGCTTGCCGCGCTCGACGTCGTCGGCCGCGATAACATCGAGAAACAAATCGCGCAGTCCCGCACGCCGCAGAATCGTTTCAGCCTCCGCGCGCAAAGTGCCGGTCACGATCATCAGCGGAAATCGTTGCGCGCAATCGCGCACGAACTTCTCCGCGCCCGGGTACATCACATCACGCTCCGCAGATTATCGCGTGATAGACAGCCGTCTTGCGCGCAATCAGATCCGCGACATGCTGTTCGCCCGCATCTTTACGATTCTCGCGCAGCACCGTCGCAAAACAATCGCGATCGTTAAGCCCAATCAGCCGCGTCAGTATAATCCTCAAACCCAATCTCGATTCCGTCAGGACGCAAAACCTCGTTGAAGGCCGCGAAATGCAACGGCTCAGTTTCAACCAGCGTCCCATCGAGATCGAATATGACAGCGCGAATCATGCCGAAGTACTGTCGTTACCTGCGCCCGAGCTTTGGAAGTGGACGCCTGCGCGGGAGCCTCCCAACAGGAACCTTCGAGCAAAGGATGGCGTCCTCGCCATTTTGCGATTAACACTGGGTGCAGGGGTCACCCCTGCCGAAGGAAGCGTGAAACCCACCGCGGGTTTCACATTAAATCAAGTTCCTCCCAGCGCGACGATCTCCCTCTGCCGCGGCTCGCCGCTGACCTTCGCGCGTCCATCTTCAATCGTCATGTCGAGTTCGCTGCGCACTCCGAATTTTCCCGGCAGATAAATTCCCGGCTCGACCGAGAAGCATGTGTTGTCGATCAGCTGCCGATCGTCCAGCGTTTCGAGCGAGTCGAGGTTCGCGCCGGTGCCATGCACTTCGCGGCCGATCGAATGGCCGGTGCGATGGACAAACGCATCGCCGAAGCCGGCCGCCTCGATCACCGAACGCGCCGCGCGATCTGCCTCGCGCCCGCTGACCGCCTCGCCGGCTGCGACTCGACGTTGCACCAGGTCCACCGCGGCGTCGCGCGCATCCGCGACAATCCTGAAAATACGCGCGTGCTCGTCGGGAACCTTGTCTCCGACGAATGCGACCCAGGTGAAATCCGCGTAGATACTGTCCGCCCCCGACTCTTTGGCCCACAAATCGAGCAGGACGAAATCGCCACGGCGAATCGCGCGGTCATGTTTCGCCGTCGGACCGTAATGCGGATCGGCGCTATGCTCATTGACGGCGACGATCGGCGGCGCATGAGTGACGAGACCGCGCGCGGCGAATCGCGCCATCACCGATTCCTGCACCGACACTTCGCTGACTGCACGATCTGCCGAAATCAACTGCGCGATCTCGCCGAACGTTTCATCGACGATCATTCGAAGTGCGCGAGACGCCCGCTGATGGCTCCCGAGCTGCTCCCGCGTCAACATCGCCTCGAAGCGCTGGATCAGATCGGCCGCCGTGACGACCTCGACGTTCATCGCGCGGACCATTTCAACTGTGCCCGCATCGACTCGCGACACGTACGGAATCGCGCATCCCGGCGAATAGTCCATCGCGATTCGCCGCGCCCCTTCGAGCACCTTGCGCAATGCCGCGATCATCTCAATGTGCGACCGATAGACAATCTTCTCGACCGCCGATCGCGTCGAGCCGATGCGCCTCGACTGCCGACACGATCGCCTCGGCCTTGCCGTGCGCCGGCACGTAGCAGAACCATCGCCGAGTCGCGATGCCGTCTTCCGACAGCCCAAGAATTCGATACGCGAGCGGGTCGCTCAGCCGAAAGTCGTAGAACAACCATCCGTCGAGTCCCGCGTGATCAAGCGCCAGCGCAATTTCGTCAAGTCGCGCCATCAGGAGAAGCGCGCGCCCCACGCGTGCACGCTCTCCGGTTCGATCTTCACGATTGGATTTTTCTCCGGCGTCATGCGTCATCCCGCGGTACTGGAGATACTTGTCGCGCAGATAGCGCAGCGCGACGAGGTACTCCTCGGGATCTTCGACCACGCGCGCATGTCCGCGAATCATCACGTACGCAAGCTGCGACCAATCTTCCTCGTAGTGATCGATCACGACCGCGACGCGCGGATTCTCCGCGATATTGCGCATCCGCTTGAGCCCCAGCCCGGTTTGACGCTTCGGCTTCTCGTCGATCGCGAAGTAGATATGCTCGCCGTCGAACCAGTAGCAGAGCGGAACGTTGTGCGGAGCGCCGGCTGGCGTCGGCAGTCGCCAGATGTGCCAGGCGCGCGGCGGTGACGAACTCGCGCACGTGCGGATCAGCCAGCCGAGCCAGGTCGTCGGGTTGACGGGGCGCACCATTCGACTGCTTCGTGTTTGTGGTTGGTTCCATCATCGTTTCTCCAGTCGGTCTAAGTGCGCCGCGCGCCGCCCGCGCGAGCGATTCGTCAGCGGTGTCATCCGCCGCGGATACGAGCGCAGCCATCGCGTCGGCGGTTACGTTCTGAATATTGCCCGAGCGCAGACGCTGCCGCGCGGCGCACGCCCGCATCGGTATCGGACTTCATGCATTCAAGCACGATTCGTACCGCTTGCCCCGACGCGTCCCGAATCCGCGACAGCACCGACAGCGCCGCCAGCCGCACGTGAACATCCGGATCGTGCACGACGCCCTCGACCACCGCGATCAGTTCGGGGCCGCCAATCTCGAGATCGCGGATGCAGTAGAGCGCCATCTTCCGCGTATTGCGATCGCCGCCGGCTGCGAGCTTGAGCAAGCGCGCGCTGATCTCCGCGAGATTTTCGCGTCCCAGCTGCACCATCAGGTTGGTCGCCGCCCACCTGACATCGCCGTCGTCATCGCCCATCGCCTCGCTCAGCGCGTCCGCGCAATCCATCGCGAGCGCAGTCGCCCCGATTTGTCGCGAGCGCATACGCCGCAGCCCATCGCACGCGCCGATCCGTGCTCGCGATCGATTCGCGAAGTTTTTCGATGACGCTCGAGTCGCCCGACGCCGCAATCGCCGACCAGTTCATCGATCGCGCGCCGCTGAACGGTTTTGTGCGCGTCGCCAAGTTCGCGCACCAGCCTCTCGACGACCGTCACGCCGGTATCCTCAGATGCGTTCAATTCACACCCGCGATCAGCCGCACGAGATTGGAGAGTTCGCCCGCGCCAAGAAAAAAGTTGTCGTTATGCCCGAACGTCTTCGTAACCGCATGCGAGATAGACGCGCAGGTCGAGCGCGCGTCCGCGAAGTTCACTCTCGAGCTCGGCCATCGCCGGCGAGTTTGCGATAAAATCTCCACTCACCTGCACCGCGTCGATTGTGCCTTCGCCATTCAGCGCGACCGCCGCTTCGATTGTGCCGAGTTGCGATCGCGATCCGATTCTTCAGCTTCAGTGACGACAGTCCCAATGGACCTGCGATCCAGTCCGACGCCGCGAGCGCCCGCCCGCGATGCTGCCCCGCTCGACGTTTCGACCGCCGTCAACTCGCGACGCCGAGTCTCGCCGATCGTGCTTCCGTATCCCGACGCGATCGCGCCGGCGAGCTCGTCGAAAGAAATATCGCGCGCCAACTCGCGCACCACTTTGGTCGCCGACGCCGCATCATACATCCGGCACGACAGCGCGCCTTCAGGATCGATACGTTCCAAATCGTGCACCAGTTCTTCCATCCCGCGATTGTGCGCCACCGACGCCTCGAACAGCATCGCGCCCGCCGCTTCCGTCTCGAAGGTGCACATCGCAATCTCGCGATGCTCAAAAGTTATCGCGTCGCGCCCGGGGTAGAAACATTCGATTCCCATCGCGCGCATCGCACTCAGAATCCCGCGCGCGTAGCGGTTCATGATTTGCTCCGGCTTGAGCCGCGTCACGTCTTCCTTCAGCAGCGCCGTCCGCGTCGGCAGAATCAGCGCGAGCCCCAGCCATCCTTGTCCCGCCCCAACGACCCGCCCACCTGTCAGCCGCCGCATCACGTTGATCCCGTCGCGCTCAGACGGTCCGCCATATAGATGATAGCGCCCGATCGAAACGAGCCGACCCGGCGATCCGTAAATAAGCAGGACCGGCGCCGTCTCGCGCCTCGCAACCGCGTCAAGAAAATGCAGCTCAAGCCCAAGCAGATCGTCAGGAGCCATCGCAGCCACGATGATAGTGTCGAGGTCCGCCACAACGCGATTATAGCAGCCGCGGCCTCCCACACCTTCGAGCAAAATGGCGTCCGCGCCATTTTGCGATTTCTCTTTTTCACTAAGGTGCAGGGGTTACCCCTGCCGAAGGAGGTGTGGAACCCACCGTGGGTTCCACATTAAATCATTCCTCGGTATTTTTCGCGGGAAAACGCCGCGAGAAAACACCGTTTCCGTAGTTATGCGGCGAGGGAGAATCTTTTACAGGATTCCGAAGACCCAATAGAAGCATACGCAGTTGGTAATTGAGGATATGAACCTTCATGGCACGCAGGCTCTGCTCGGTTTGCTTTAAAACCGCCTCGCATTCTGGAATTCTCCCCGGCATCATTGGGAATCATGCAAGCGGGAGACCATCGACGCACCGTTGCGTTATGCAATGTGCTCTAAGTGACAACGCAGACGCGATATCGCTGCTGCGCCTACTCGCGCGCTTTGTGCGCCGCCTCCGACGGCACGATTTCCACCGACAGTTGTTCGGTCCCGCGTATCACCGTCACCGGCGTGCGAACACCCACCTGGCTCATCGTCAGATGACGCTGCAAATCGTCGATACCGGCAATCGGTGTCTCGCCCAGCCGCACGATCTGATCGCCTTCCTTGATTCCGCCCAACGCAGCCGGACTGTTCGCCTCGACTGACGCGACGCGCACTGCGGTTTCCGCCGGCAGTCGATAGAAGCGCACGAACCGCCGCGGCAGCTCGACGTTGTGCCCGGCGATCCCGATGTACCCGCGGCTTATCTTGCCGTCTTTGATCAGATGTCCAGCCACCAGCTTCGCGCTGTTAATCGCGATCGCAAAGCAGATTCCCTGCGCCGGCAGGATGATCGCGGTGTTGACGCCGATCACTTCGCCGCGCGAGTTGACCAGCGGTCCGCCCGAGTTGCCCGGATTCAGCGCCGCGTCGGTCTGGATAACATTGTCTATCAGCCGCCCCGATCCCGCGCGCAGCGATCGTCCGAGCGCACTCACCACGCCCGCCGTTACCGTGCATTGGAAGCCGTAAGGATTTCCAATCGCGATCGCCAACTGCCCGACCCGAATCGATTGCGAGTCGCCGAGCGACACTGCCGCGAGGTTCGCCCCGCTGATTCGAATCACAGCCAGGTCCGTCTCCGGATCGTCCCCGATCATCTGCGCATCGCACTTGCGCCCGTCCGAAAGCGTGACCGAGATTCGCGACGCCCGATGAACGACGTGGCTGTTGGTGATGATGTACCCGTCGGGCGCTACGATAAATCCGGAACCGCTGCCCGCTGGCGCGTCGGGATTGCGCGAATTACTCCGCGGCCCGCTAGCGTGCGACACCTCGATATTCACCACCGCCGGGCTGACGGACTCAGCCGCCCCCGTCACCGCGCGCGAATACGCGTCGAACAGCCGATCGTCAGACGAATCATGAGACAACGAACGAGCGCAGCCCCATCCGAAACAAGTTCCAACGATGAACGCATCTTCCTTACTCCTGGAAACTAAAGATAATCACGATTCCCCGACTGTGATCCCCGTCGCGACTGTTAGGGAGAGGATCGAAGTTGAGGGGCTACCTTAACGAAAGGGTGGGCACGGCGGCCCGCTCCACTGAATCCAGCTCAATACCGCTTCGCCAGGGTTAAAATGGCACAGCGACATTGCGATGGAGCTTATGGTCTTTACGCTTTTGTAGTGGGGCGGGCCGCCGTGCCCGCCATCGACGCGTGGGCGTCCGCGCCCACGCCTACCGACCAATGACGCGTAACCTCACGTCGGTGGCGGCGAAGTGAGAGCGCTACGCGCGAGATCCTTCGCTGTGCTCAGGATGACTCAAAAATCTGAGGTCCGCACGTGATGGATGAAAGTCGAACCGCGCACCTTTGCGTCACGGAGGGCCGCGCGTACGTCGGCCCGCGCCACTGCACCCGGTCCGGGCACCTTCAAGGCTGGCTGATTCGGTTTGTCTTAGTGGCGCGGGCGGCCCTGCCCGACGGCTCCTCCACCACCCCTGAGAGCAAAAGCGCGTCCGCGCGATTTTGCGATTTTCTTTTCTTAATACTGGGTGCAGGGGTCACCCCTGCCGCCCGCCGCGCAGGCGATTATTTCTTTCCCTTATTGTGATGCGCGCGAATTCATTGTAAATCCTTGCCACCACGGGGGTACTGAAAGATGAACCTGAATCAGACACGCACTATCGCGGATGCGCTCGCTACGAGTCGCAGCATTGATCGCGTCGGCGGCGACCATCGCGCTGTCGGGATGCTACATCTTCTCGCCGTCGCAGGCGGCAGAGGACAAGGCGCAGACCCGACTGCATTTCGACATCACGCAATGCCAGCAGACGGGCCCGAATCTCTACAAATGTCCGGGGGTGGACAAGTCGATTTGCGGGGCATTTTACTCGGGGCAGCAGGTCGATTGCCTGTCCCTGGACAAAGACGGCAACGTGATGGTGATGAAACAGTAGGACCGTCTTAAAGTAGCATTTTTTAGCATAAAGTAAATGAACGTCCGGTCTGCGTTGCGCGGCCACTGCCAACTTGCGTACGCGCTTATTAAATTAACGTAGCATGCCTTGACGTGGCATCTCTCGCTCTGCCATGGTCTTCCGACCGAGGCAACGATTCGCTCAGCCTCGCCATGATTGTCAGCAACGTCGCGCTTCACCAAATTCGAGGGTTGGCCATAATCCTCGAAGGGCGCTAGTGTCTGTCGGCGAACTGAAAGTTGCCCTCGATGGGCAGCGGTGGTCGCTGAACTTGGGAGCCGTAACAACCTGAATCTAACGAGCATATAACGAGCTAACTTGACCACCCAGTTTGAAATAGCTCTCACCCTGCTCACCGCGTTCATCGTCGCCACCGCCATGATGCCCCTGGCGAAGGCCGCCTCCCTCTACTTTGGCGATCGTCGCCCATCCCTCCGCCGATCGCCCCCATCAAAAGCCCACCGCGCTTGCTCGGCGGTCTGGCCGTCATGACCGGCTTCGTCGTCGCGATCGGTCTCGTCGGAGTCCTCTCGCGGATTGCCCTATCACACCATCCCGTGGCTCGCCGGATTCGCGATCGCGATGTGCCTGGTCGGTTTGCTCGACGACATCGTCGATCTGCAGCCGCGATACAAACTGATGCTCGAGATGGCCGCGATCTGCGTCCTCGTATGGTGGGGCCCGCATCTCGACTTCCTTCCCTACCACGCCGTCAACATCGTGCTGACGATTTTCTGGCTGGTCACCGCCACCAACGCCTTCAACTTGATCGACGGCATCGACGGCCTCGCCGCCGGAGTCGGAATTGTCGCCGCGCTTGAGTATCGCGATCGTCGCCGGCCTGCATCTCCACAACGGAACGATGGTCGCGGCGCTCGCGATCGCCGGCGCGCTGGCGCGGATTCATGGTCTTCAACTTTCCGCCCGCGACGGTTTTCATGGGCGACGAAGGCGCGCTCGCGGTCGGCCTCGTGCTCGGCGTCGTGTCGATTCAAGCGCAGCCGATTTGGCGAGGGTTCTCTTCCCGCGCGCCTGGCGATGCCGTTGCTGGCCCTGATGGTTCCGATCCTCGACACCGTGACGGTCACCGTCACGCGCCTCGCGACTGGAAATCCCATCTCGCGCCGCGGCCTCGACCATTCGCATCATCGGCTGACGCGTCTCGGCATGTCGAGTAACAGCGCCGCCGCCACCCTGATCGGCTTGCAGGTGATTGCCGGCGGATGCGCCATCGCGCTCAGCCTGGTGCCCGGCTACGACGCGGTCCTGCTGATTCCGTTCATCGCGCTGTTCTTCGCGCTGGTGGCGCTGTTCCTGATGGATCGATCGTTCGACGCCGAAGCGCCCGGCCAAATCGAGCATCTGCCCGCAATCGCGCGCGTCATCCTGAGCTTCGGCTACAAGCGTCGCTTCGTCGAATTGATCCTCGACGTCGCGCTGGTAGCCGCGGCGTACTTTGGCGCGATGCTGCTGCGATTCGACTTCGATCTCAGCATCACCAAGTCACCAACATGCTGGCCGGCCTGCCGTGGATCGTGGCGATTGGATGCGTCTCGTTCCTGGTCGCCGGCGTTTATCGCGGGATCTGGCGTTACACCGGACTGGCGGAGAGCTTGCGCTTCGTGCTGGCTGCGATGCTCGCGGGACTCGCCGTCAAGCTCGCATCGCACGTGCTGCCGATCACTATCTCGCGCTCGAGCGCCGTGATGTTCGTCCTGCTGCTGTTCAATTTCCTGGTCGGTACCCGATGGTCGTTCCATCTGTTCCAGCGCATCGGACGCCTGCTGGCGCGCACCGGCCGGCGTCTCGTGATTGTAGGCGTCGATTCGCGCGGCGCCGCCGCAGTTCAGCATCTGCATTCGACCATCGGCGCAAACATCGAACTGCTGGGACTCCTCGACGACGACACTTTCAAACACGGCAAACTATTCCACGGCTACCCGGTCCTCGGATGCCTCGACGACCTCGAAGCGATCCTCGCGCGCACCCCCTTCGACGAAATAGTAATCGCCCAGGAAGACCTGTCCGCCCCCCAACTGGCATCGCTGGAATCATTCGCCCAAATCCACCACATAACCCTCCGCCGCTTCATGCTAGGCGTAACCGACATGCCCGCCCCCAAAATCGCCGACCGCCAACTAACCCCCGCCTAGCAACGACCCGATCGCATGGATCCGTCCGGATCGATCCTAACCTCCCCTTGTCCGAGGGGAGGTCGCTGCGCGCCGCAGGAGCGCAGCGGGAGAGGTACAACGCCCGACACCTCACACATCCCGACTCGTCTAACCACCGCGCAAATCACAACCCCTCTCGCTAAAAATCCTACAACCAGTAGTTGACTCAATGTCGCACTACAGATAGCTACTAGTCCCACATTTGCGCTATGAAGCTTCCGAGCTTTTTCAGCGTCGGAGCCTGGCGGCAAGCAGATCTGGGGGGATCGATTTGAAAATATCGAGGTCGTCAAAACTAGCAGCAATCTGCCTGCTGATCGCATCCGCCGCCGCCCTCGCGACCCCCTCGATCGCGATGCAAGGCGACACCATCGCCGATCGCGTCCTCGGTCAGCCCAATTTGTCCACCCGTCCCACCAGTATCAGCAGTCGCGGCCTCAACGGCCCTTTCGGAGTCGCGATTGATAAAAGCGTGGTTCCCAACCGCCTCTACGTCAGCGACAGCATGAACAACCGGATCCTCGGCTATAAGGATGTAACCTCTCTGATAAACGGCGGGCCGGCCGACCTGGTGCTTGGGCAGTCCAGTTTTTCTTCAAACACCTGCACCAACGGCGGCGGCATTGAATGCGAGCAGTATGTGCCAACCACACGGTCTTGCCGTGGACGCCGTCGGCAATCTCTACGTCGCGGACACCATGACCAACCGGGTGCTCGAATACAACGCGCCGTTCGCCGGATGCGCTTCGTTTCCGTGCATAGGCGCGCCCGCCAACCGGGTTTTCGGTCAGAGGCTTCTTCAACGGAGGCGCCTGTAACAGCCCCGGAATAACCGCGAACAGCCTATGCGGCCCGCAAGGGGTCGCATTGGATTCGAATGGCAATCTCTACATCGCGGACTCAGGCAACAACCGGGTGCTCGAATACAACACTCCGCTTACCACTAACACAACTGCCGATACCGTCTTTGGGCAGTTGGGCAGCTTCACCTCGAACACCGCGAATAATGGCGGGACCAGCGCGACCAGCTTGTTCGGGCTCCCATTGGAGTCGCGGTGGACGCCGGCAACAATCTCTACGTCGCGGATACCAACAATATGCGCGTGCTCGAATACAACACTCCGCTTACCACCGACACCATTGCCGATACCGTCTTCGGTCAGCTTGGCAGTTTTACTGCGCATGTCTGCAGTGGGCCCTACAAGAAAAAAGTCTGTGCGACCCTCAAGGAGTTGCCGTCGATGCATCCGGCAACGTCTACATCGCGGCCATAGTCGACAATCGCGTGCTCGAGTACAATCCTCCGCTTTCCAACGGCACGATCGCTGTCAGAGTGTTCGGTCAACTGGGAAGTTTCACTACCGTCAATCGCAACGATGGCGGATTGACTGCGAACAGCCTCTACAACCCAACGAATGTCGCCGTAGATAGCAGCGGAAATCTGTACGTCGCCGACTTCAACAACAACCGCGTGTTGGAATACAAGACCCCCCTCACCACCGACACCACTGCCGACGTGGTCCTCGGTCAGGGCAACTTTTTCAGTAACTCCGCGAACTGGCAGGTGACCACTGCCGCCTCGCTGTAATCTCCAAGTTCCGTTGCGATCGACACCAGCGTATTCCCCAATCGGCTCTATGTTGCCGACAGTCAGAGCAACCGGGTGTTGGGCTGGAAAGATGTGACAGCTATTTCCATCGACACGCCGGCCGACCTGGTGATTGGTCAACCCGACTTCACCTCATACTCCTGCAACAACGGCAACTACGAGTCGCCAGCGCGAGCAGCCTCTGCGGAGCCAGCGAGGTTGCCGTGGACGGCAGCGGTAACCTCTATGTCGGAGACAACAGCAACCATCGTGTGCTCGAATACAACAATCCATTCACGCCTGTGCTTCATTTCCCTGTATCGGAGGTCCGCGCCAATCTGGTCTTCGGGCAGGGCGGCAGCTTCACTTCAAATATCGCGAACAATGGCGGAGTAACCGCGAACAGTATCGAGGTACCCAGCGCGCTGGCGGTGGACGCCGACGGCAACCTGTATGTGTCCGATACAAATAATCGCGTGCTCGAATACGACACGCCGCTCACCACCGATACCACCGCAGACCTCGTATTCGGGCAAGGCGGCAGCTTCACTTCCAATGGCTGCAACACGGGCGGTCTGAGCGCGAGCAGCCTGTGCGGACCCAATGGTCTGGCGGTGGATGCGAGCGGCGACATCTTCATCGCAGACACCAGCAACTGCCGCGTGCTCGAATTCGACAGCCCGCTTACCACCGACACTGTCGCGGATCAGGTGTTCGGTCAGCCCGACTTTGTCTCAAGTACGTGCAACAACGGCGGCATCAATGCCAACAGCCTGGACTTTCCTTTCGGAATTGGCCTGGATCCGTACGGCGATCTCTACGTATCCGATAACAACAACAACCGCGTCCTCGAATACAACAATCCTTCAACCAACAACACTGCCAATCTCGTGTTCGGACAGTTCGGCAGCTTTACCACCGCGACTAGCAACAACGGCGGCGTGAGTGCGAGCAGCCTGTCGGGTCCCGCTCGACGTCAAGGCGGATTCCAACGGCAATATCTACGTCGCCGACGCAATCAACGGTCGCGTCCTCGAATACGACAACCCGCTGGGACTCACTCCGACCCCGACCGCCACTGCGACCGGACCCTTTACCGCCACCGCCACTCCGACTCCGACCGCCACCGCGACCGGACCATTTACCTCCACCGCCACCCCTACAGTTACTTCAACAGCTACACCTACCTCGACTGCCACATCTGGCATGACAGCGACAGTCACTCCCACTCCGACAGCGACACCGACCTTCAGCCAGTCCGTTCTGTATTCTTTCTGCAGTCAGGGGGCCGCCAACTGCACCGACGGCGCCCTTCCCGCCGCCAGTATAATTCAAGCCCACGACGGGAACTTCTACGGCACCACCCTCGCTGGAGGTGCCGTCAGCCCGGTCTCCGGTGGCGCCGGCACCGTCTTCCAACTCACTCCTTCGGGCACGCAAACCACGCTCTATTCTTTCTGCAGCCAGGGCGGAAATAACTGTACCGACGGCACTGTGCCGCGAGATTTGATCGAAGGTCCCGAAGGCAATTTCTACGGCATCACCGAAAATGGCGGAACAAACGGCAACGGAACGATTTTCAGAATCACTCCCGCCGGCGCTCTGACCACGCTCTACAACTTTTGCAACGTTGGGGGCAGCGCATGCACTGACGGCGCTGGTCCACTCGGCGGCTTGATCTTCAGCATCGATGGCAACTTCTACGGCACCACGCTACGCGGCGGCGCCAATGGCGGCGGCACTATCTTTAAGATGACTCCTGCCGGTGCCCTCTCAACGTTCTACAGCTTCTGCAGCCAGGGCGGTGCGAATTGCACCGACGGCAAGAATCCTTCCACGACCCTCGTACAAGGCAGCGACGGCGACTTTTACGGAATGACTGCGGCCGGTGGTGCGAATGCCGCCGGTACGATCTTCCAGGTGTCCCATGCTTTCACAGTTGCCACCATGTACAGTTTCTGCAGCCAGGGCGGTTCCGCATGCACCGACGGCAAGAATCCTCAAGGCGTCGCAGGCTTGGTCGAAGGAACCGATGGGAACTTCTACGGCACTACCGAGAACGGAGGCAGCGCATCTTCGTCGGGCACCGTTTTCAAGATAACCCCGTTTGGCGTTCTAACCACGCTATATAGATTCTGCGCCGCGGGCGGCAGTTGCGCTGACGGTGCCGGACCGAACGGCGTGATTCAGGGTACCGACCTCAACTTCTATGGAACAACAGCTATCTTCGGCGCGTCTGGCAGTATCGGTGGTACGGCCTTTTCGGTCACCCCCTCGGGAAGCCTCAGCACCATCTATAACTTCTGCACCCAGCATCTCGGGAGTGTAGCTTGCGCCGATGGAGCGGAGGTTCTCGCTGGACTGATACAAGGCAGCGACGGCAATTTTTACGGTGACACCAATTTTGGCGGAGCTGGAGATCAGGCCGCAAATTCCGGTGCTGCTGGAGGCGTCGCCTTCAAGTTGGCCGTATCACCAGCGCTCACCGCGCCGGTGCGACTGTCATTGGCCAACTCGCAAATCCAACTGGGCAATCCGGTTACACTCTCCTGGAATGTGTCTCCAGCACCTTCCATCACGCAGACACTGTGCTATGCATTCGTGCAAGGAGGCGCGCCCGGCGCAGGTACATGGACTGGCCAGCAGGTCGGCACCTCATCGGGCGGATCCTACTCCGGCTCGTCGTCGATAACCCCAACTGAAACTGGCACCTACACCTACGCGCTAACTTGCGGCGGTACCGTATCGGGTTCCGCCACCCTTACCGTAAATTCCGCCGCAACTCCGACCGCGACCGCGACCAGCACTCCAACCGTCTCTGCCACGGCGACCGCGACCGACACCGCAACCGCGACCTCGACACCTACTGCCACCGCAACCGTCACAGCCACCGCAACTGCGACCGCCACCGACACCGCGACGGCAACATCGACGCAACTGCACTGCAACCGCAACCGACACTGCGACGGCAACATCGACGGCTACTGACACCGCGACCGCAACTGCAACCGCAACAGCAACTGACACCGCAACCGCATCAGCCACCCCAACCGCAACTCCAACCACCTCAATGACGCTCACCGCGTCCCTCGCCTTCGGCAATGTCGCCGTCGGTCAGACTCTGACCAAGACCGTCACAGTCTCCAACACCGGCGCGACCCATCCGCTGATCATCTCCAGCGCGACACCCTCCGATTCCGAATACGTCCTAAGCGGCACCGGCACCTGCGGCGCGATACCTATCACCCTCGCACCCAAAACAAATTGCACGATAGGAATATCCTTCACCCCGCAAGCAGTCGGTGCGCACAACGCATCGATGGCGATGGTCGATAACAGTGCCACCAGCCCACAGCATGTGGCCCTCACCGGTACCGGCATCGCAGGCCTGACAATCTCGAAGACGAGCCTGCTATTCGGCAGCGTCAAGTTCGGCGCCAAAGGACTCGCGTCCTTCAACGTGACCAACCATCAGACGCAGGCAATAACTCTCAGCGAAAGCTTCAGCGGCACCAACGCGAGCGACTTCTCGGTAACCGGCGGCACCTGCGGCGCATCGCTGGCCGCCAAGACCGCCTGCACCATCTCCGTGACCTTCACCCCGAGCGTCCTGGGTACAGAATCAGCGTCGATCTCGATTGCTGACAATCCCGACCCCCTAAGCCCTTACACGATACCTATCAGCACCGGCCCAACCATCCCCGCGACCGTCACGCCGACCTCAATCGCATACGGCACACTCACGACGGCGTCGAAAACCAAAAGCCTGACGATCACCAACAAATCCGGATTCTCGCTGTCATTGAACGAGACCATCACCGGCAACAACGCAAGCGACTTCAAGATAACCGGCGGCACCTGCGCGACAACCGCCTCGCCCAACGCAACCTGCACGATAGCTATAACCTTCACCCCAACCGCCGCAGCCTCCCCCGAAAGCGCCAGCATGGCACTAACCATCGGCAACGACCCAACCAGCCCCCACAACATAACCCTAACCGGAACCGGCCCCTGATCTCCTATGCTCAGTTGCAGCTTGAACCACAGAACCCTCACCTACCGGCCGCGATGCGTCCGGCCTCCTCTCCCGTAAAGTAACGGGCGAGGTAATTCCCCCGCGCCTCTTCCCCAAAAGAACCTTAGAGCGAAAGGTCGTCCTCGACATTTCGCGATTTTCTTAACACTGGGTGCAGGGGTCACCCCTGCCGCCCGCCGCGCAGGCGATTAAATCCCCCTCCGATGCTATAAGTCCCACCCATGGCTGCCACCAACGGCAAACAAAAATTCAGCTCGCGCTCGAGCGCCTATGACGTCGTCGCCGGCCGCGACCTCTCGGGCCGCATAATTATCGTAACCGGCGCCAACACCGGAATCGGCGAATGGACTGCGCGATCGCTCGCCAGCGCCGGCGCGCGCGTCATCTTCGCATGCCGCACGCCCGGCACCGGCGAGGCCGCCGTCGCCCGCACCCGCCAGGCGCATCCCGGATGCGCCGCCGAGTTCGCGCAGCTCGACCTGGCATCGTTCGCGAGCATCGCGCAGTTCGCCGATCGCCTGAATGCCGATCGGATCGATACGTTAATTTGCAACGCCGGCCTCATCCAGATGACGTGGGGCCAGACCGAGGAAGGCTTCGAACGAACGGTGGGCGTCTGTCACATCGGTCACTTTCTCCTCGCACGACTGCTGATGCCGCGGATGCTCACGGGCGCCGCCCCGCGCGTCGTCATGGTATCGAGTACCAGCCATCGCTCGCCCGCGAAGCTTGATTTCGACCGCTTGCCGATGACGCGCGAAAACTTTCGAGGCATGGCCGCCTATGGACAGGCCAAGTTATGCAACGTGCTGATGGCAAAATCGCTGCAATCCCGCTATGGCTCCCGCGGCCTGGTCGCCTGCGCACTCCACCCCGGCACGCTGGTCACGACCGATATCGGCCGCAATTCCAAAATCGCCGGCGCCCTGATGAAACTGGTGAGCCCCTTCACCAAGAACCCGTCTCAAGGAGCAGCCACCAGCGTCTACGCGACCATCCACGAACCCAATTCAGACCTGGCCGGCCAATACCTGCAAGACTGCCACGTCATCCCCAGCAGCCCCGAATCAAACGACCCCACCGTCGCAGAGCACCTATGGACCGCCAGCGAACAATGGATCGCGCCCGCAGAATCCCCGGCCTGGCCGTAATGAGTACTTCCCGCATCAGTCGATGAGCCAGGAAGCGCCTTCGCCCTGTCTCTTCTCCCTGTTAGGGAGAGGATGAAGGAGAGGGTCCTTATATAGCGCGTTTTTCCAGCGCGCGATTCAAGATTCTGATTCTTCTCCAAAGGCGCGCAGAACTCACGCAAAGCTCTCTTCTAAGGAGAGGATCGAAAAGCCTGCGCCGAACCCGCCGAAGGATCAGGGGACCTAATCCAGCGCGCGATTTCTCTCTCGCGATTCAAATTTCTGCTCGGAATTTCTTATTCCAGTAAGGCGGGGCATCACTTACGCCGGGCCGTGTACTGTTTTCTGACTATAGCTATTACCTAATGTAGCCATTACCTACTGTAATAGCCAAATAAACTACAGTGATTCTAATATGTAATACAATAAGTAGATTTGCTCTATGACGGGTAAATCCATAGTAGAGGGCGTGCAAGGCTCATAGAAGGTCAACACTGGAATCGAAGCTTGGTGATCCGGGAGGACTTGCCATGCCTTTGCGAACGGCGATTTTTCGTGACCAAACGATAGTCACTGAGTTTTGACGTGGCTGCGCAACCGAGGGGATTTATCATGAAGAGATCAATCACGAAGCTGTCGAGGCTCCTGGCAGCGTTATTCGTCATCGTCGCAGCATTTGCGATCGCGACGAATGCCGCCGCCACGGTCCTGACCATCTCTGGATCGATGGAAGGCAACTTGCCGATCAATAATGGCGACAAGGTTCTCGCGGGCTTCGACTTCACCATGCCCGGGCAGCATCCAGGAGCGACTGTCACCTTTTCCAACACCACGGTGACGGTGTTCTATTCCTGCGACAGTAACCCCGGTCTCGGCCTCAGTTTCGTCATAAATAATTTTGGCACCCTGAGCTATACGGATCCTAACAACAACAACCACTGGTTCCCGTCGGGGAACCAGCAGAGTCCGAGCGTATACCAGGGATCGTTTGTCACGCACCTATGCGGTGGCGGTAAGGCTCATGCTAAGAGCGCACTCTTCAGCACGAACGTTACCTCGACTGATAGCGTCGACAAGGTCCATGTTCGCTTTCATTACGCTGACGGCACCTCCGGCAGTTGGAGCGGGACGCTTAGCATAGTGCCAAACGGTGGGCCGACACCGACGCCGACTGCGACTGCGACGCCAACCTCTACGGCTACTGCGACCGCGACCGCAACGCGGACGGCGACAGCGACTGCGACGGCGACGCCAACCGCTACGGCTACTGCGACTGCGACGGCGACGCCAACCGCTACGGCTACTGCGACCGCGACAGCAACGCCGACGGCGACAGCAACTGCAACCGCGACAGCAACGGCGACTGCAACCGCCACAGCGACTGCAACTGCCACAGCAACCGCAACTGCCACAGCAACCGCAACTGCCACGGCAACGGCGACTGCCACAGCAACGGCGACTGCAACTGCAACTGCCACCGCTACGGCGACTGCAACTGCCACCGCTACGGCAACTGCGACTGCAACTGCGACGGCAACTCCTACGGCGACTCCGACACCGGCGCTATCTCAGAGCGGTAATTCAAATAACACCGTCGACGGCGCCGCGGGCATAACAATTCCGGGCGGAGGCACTCCTCCTAAGTTGAATCAACTGGTCATTCTTTCCCTTAACGTACTTGACCCGCCGATTGACTTTAATGATCCGGTTCCGCCGACATCTACCAACCCGTGGAACCTGATCGGCGTCAATTCAGCGGGCTCTCCGACCGATTATTCGCAGTATATCTACTGGCACAAGGTTAATACCGCAGAGACCTTGGTTCCGCCCTCGTTCACGTTCGCCTTTACCGAGGGTACCTCACCAGTAGTTCCTGCCGTAGTCAGGTCGACCGGAGTTGCGATCGTATATAAAAACACCTGCACCGAAAGTACGCCCACCGCGTGCTCCACAGGTAGCCCTGTCGGGAACCCGATCGACGATGCAACCAGCGGAACCGCGAATGCGAGTACTACGGTTGACCAGACTTCTGCCATCAACGTTTTAGGCGATGGTCTCGTGACTTGCGCCTTTGGCACGTCAAATACGACCACTGGATTCAACACGGCACCTTCTGTGCCGACTATCCTGAGCTTCCAAAACGGTAACTCAGGTACCAATGGAGGTTTGGCTTTGTATTCCAGGTTCGAGCCACTCCTGGGTACGGATGGACCGTGGATCGCGACGATTGATTTAGGCGGCAGCGGTGATAACGCCGCCCAGTGCATCAGTTTAATACCGATAGGTTTTTAGCGCTTCGTGTTAGCCCCCACCGCCCGCAGCAAACTGCGGGCGGTGGGGCCATTCCGGCAAAGCTTGGCAGCGATTGGATTGCCCGAGCGCGCTTCACCGCGCCACATTCTAACCGCGAACCTTAGAGCAAAATGGCGTCCTCGCCATTTTGCGATTAACACTGGATGCAGAGCCTGTCCTGAGCGGAGCCGAAGGAGGTCACCCCTGCCGCCCGCCGCGCAGGCGATTATCTTTTGAACCGCTACTGCTCTTCGGGCTCGCCCGCCCCCGCGCGGGACGCTACTGTCGCCTGATGAAGCGGCCAAACGCGCCTCTTCGGTCTGGCGTGCCAACAACAACGAGGCCGCGATGTGAACGATCACGACGCATATTACCAGCGCACGCTCCAGCTGCTTGAAGAATCCTATTTAGAGGCCAACGCGCGGGGAGATGTCGCGGGCGGCTCCGGTTCAGGTGGAGGATTGGAGCGATGGGAGAAGAAGCGACGTGCACTTGTCGACGCATTCGATCATGACGGTAGCTGGCTCGATATTGGTTGCGCTAACGGTCTCTTGATGGAAACGCTTGCGATGTGGGCAACGGAGAAACATCTCCGGGTTGAACCTTACGGTTTGGAATTGTCACCACGCATCGCCGAGGCCGCGCGGCTACGATTGCCGCATTGGGCCGACCGAATATGGACCGGAAACGTCATGACGTGGGAACCGCAGATGCGTTTCGATTACGTCACGGTCATCGCGGAAAGCGTTCCCGAAACCGTACGACCCAATTTGGTCGACCGGCTCATCACCAGGTTCCTGAGTTCAACCGGCAGACTGATTTTCAGCATCTATATGCCGCGACCGCCCGAAGCGCCCCCGGAACTTCCTCCGGCCTCCGCGGTCCTGAGACGCTTCGGCTACCGCATCAAAGGAGAAACAGAGGCCCGAATTGATGGCGACCTCAAAGTATCCGCCGCATGGCTCGACGTAACCAGTAACGCGGAACGCGACATCCTAACTCGGCCGAGGTAAATTCCCGGCCGCCACCTCCCACGACCCTTCGAGCGAAAGGTCGTCCTCGACATTTCGCGATTTTCTTAACACTGGGTGCAGGGGTCACCCCTGCCGCCCGCCGCGCAGGCGATTACTCTTTCCCGCCCCCTGAACTTTTCAGCCTTACGCTTTCCCAATTATGATGGCAGACTGTCTCCTGATGTTCGTGGATCTTTCGATCACGGCTTGAGACCCGCCCGCTGAACGCCCGCAAGTCCGCTGTAAGGTAATCAGGAATGTACTCGAAACGGACTTGGTCGCTGGTAATCGCGTCGATACTCTCGGCGTCGGGATTTCTCATGTTAACTATCGTAACTTCGCGCGCGCAAAACCTGCCGCCGCCCGGCGCCTATCAACCGATTCCCAATTTCACCGGCGTCGGCGCAGGCCTTCAGTTCCGCCAGGCCATCAACAGTCGCTTCTCCGGCGGACAACCCATCCTGCCGCTGGTCGTCGGTCCGAGTTTCGCCAATCTGCCGCCCGAGCAGGACGGCTTGATTCTCTACTGCAAGGATTGCAAGCGAACCGCCGCATGCGTCAGCGGCGGCGGCGGTGCATGGGCGCGCGGAAATCGGGGAGCATGGTCTTGTGCGATCGACGCGCTCGAGGCGAACCTTAACGCCAACGGCAACAAGGTCACCTCGCTGGGTAACGCGACAAATGCAGGTGATGCTATTTCGTTCGGACAAACCTCGGGCGGTGACTTAAGCGGTTCACTGCCCAATCCCACCGTAGCTACAGTGCTGAACGGCAAGACAAAA